>NZ_BAAIER010000002.1:0-3917584 GCF_054654615.1 Halomonas shantousis
AGTCGCGAGATGGCGGCTTCCACGTCGTCGGTCTCCGCGGCTTCATCCGCTTCGACCTCTTCCGGGTCGCGCCGCATCGACTTCTCGAGCTGGTCGATCAGCGTCCATACGTTGGCCATGCGCCGCTCGGCGATGGTCGGGGCGCTGGCGTTCTGGTACAGCCAGGCTTCGTAGTCCATGTCGCGCACCATCTCGCGGATCGCGCCGATCGCGTCGCCCTGGTCCATGCGCCGGCGCACGCCGTCGATGAAGTGGGTGAAACGTCCCAGGCGCTCCACGGCGCGGGTGGGCAGGATCTGCTCGAGCCCGAGTTCGTGACAGGCGGCGAACAGCGAGCCGCCGCGCTCGCTGGCATAGTTGGCGAGCTTCTCGAGCGTACCGGGGCCGATCTCGCGACGCGGGACGTTGACGATGCGCAGGAAAGCGTTGTCGTCGGCCGGGTTGATCAGCAACCGCAGGTAGGCCATGGCATCCTTGATCTCGTTGCGCGAGAAGAACGAGGTGCCGCCGGAGAGCTTGTAGGGGATCTGGTAGTGCTGGAGTTTGAGCTCGAGCAGCCGGGCCTGGAAGTTGCCGCGATAGAGCACCGCGAAGTCGCGCCACTCGGCGGACTCCTTGATGCGCCGGGTGAGGATCTCGCTGGCCACACGCTCGGCCTCGGCCTCCTCGTGGCGGTTGACGACGACGCGGATCGCATCGCCCGGGCCCATGTCGGACCACAGCGTCTTCTCGTAGACGTGGGGGTTGTTACTGATCAGTGTGTTGGCGGCACGCAGGATCACCCCGGTGGAGCGGTAGTTCTGCTCCAGCTTGATGACGTTCAAGCGCGGGAAGTCCTCACCCAGGGTGACCAGGTTCTCGGGCCGCGCGCCGCGCCAGGCATAGATCGACTGATCGTCGTCGCCGACCACGGTGAAGGTGGCGCGCTCGCTCATCAACAGCTTGACCAGCAGGTACTGGCTGACGTTGGTGTCCTGATACTCGTCGACCAGCATGTAGTGGATCTTGCGCCGCCAGCGCGCCAAGGCCTCGGCGTCATTCTTCAGCAGCACCACCGGCAGCAGGATCAGGTCGTCGAAGTCGACGGCGTTATAGGCCTTGAGGTGGCGATTGTAGGCCTCGTAGAGGCGCGCGGCGTACTGCTCGTCCTCATCGGCGGCATGCGACAGCGCCTGGCCGGGCAGCACCAGATCGTTCTTCCAGGTCGAGATCTGGCTCTGCACGCGGTTGATCTGGTCGGCGTCGACCTGGGCGTCCTTCTGCATCAGGTCACGCAGCAGCGCCTTGGCGTCCTCGGGGTCGAACAGCGAGAAGCCCGGCTTGTAGCCCAGCGTCTTGAGCTCGCCGCGGATGATGTTGAGCCCCAAGGTGTGGAAGGTCGATACCGTCAGCCCATGGCCCTCGCGCCCCTTGAGCATCTTGCCCACGCGCTCCTTCATCTCGCGGGCGGCCTTGTTGGTGAAGGTCACGGCGGCGATTTTGCGCGCGCTCATGCCGCACTCCTTGACCAGATAGGCGATCTTGGTGGTAATGACGCTGGTCTTGCCCGAGCCGGCACCGGCCAGCACCAGGCAGGGGCCGTCGATGTAGCGTACCGCTTCCTGCTGGCGCGGGTTGAGCTTGGCGATGCGTTGGCGGATATCGGACATGTCGAACCTCTGGGGCGGCCTGACGAAAACCGGCGAAGCACGACATGTCGGGTGCCGGCGCGATTGCCGCAAGGCGTGGGAACTGCACTGTCGAACGCTGGCGTACCACGCGTTCGTTTTGACGGATGGACTCCGTCAGCGGGCCAGCGAAGGATTATACTAGCGGGCCATTTCAACAGCACCCCGGATTGCCATGTTTGATATCGCCCTTCACGAACCCCAGGTGGCACCGAACACCGGCAACATCATGCGACTGGTGGCCAATAACGGCTGTCGTCTGCATCTCATCGAACCCCTGGGATTCGATCTCGAGGAGAAGAAGCTGCGCCGCGCGGGGCTGGACTATCGAGACCTCGCCAATGTCACGCTGCACGCCGATTACACCGCCTTTCTCGCGGCGCTGCCAGGCAGGCGGGTTCTGGCGATCACCACCAAGGGCCAGCAGCGCTACGATCAGGTGGCCTACCGGTCCGGCGATATCCTGCTGTTCGGCTCCGAAACGAAGGGTCTGCCCGACGAGGTGCGCGCAGCTCTGCCACCCGAGCAGCGCCTGCGCATCCCCATGATGCCCAACAATCGCAGCCTCAACCTCTCCAATGCCGCCGCCATCGTCAGCTACGAGGCCTGGCGGCAGTTGGGATTCGCAGAGGGTCAGTAAAGGTTCTCAGACAGGCCAAACGGCTCGCGTCGTTCACGCGCAGGGCACGAAAGCCCACGAGGCCGGGACGCATGATCATGGAAGTCTCTTCCGAGTCATGCGGTGGAGAGCGGGCGCTCTCCACCGCATATCGGCAGCGTAGCGGACGCCGCCGTCACGCTGGTGCAGACAGACGCTAGAAGCCGACGCTGACGCCGAGTACCGGTCCGCTGTTCAGGGTATGCTCGCCACGATCGTCGAAATCGGTGCGATAGTAGCGGTAGCCACCGTAGACGTAGGTCTGCGACACGAGATTGACGCGTGCCTGGGCGCCATATTCGTAGCTCTTCTCGATATCGCCATGGCTCAGGCCTTCCGGCGTGTAGAAACCGTAGGCACCCACGGAGGTCATGGGGATCGGCGTGCCGACGAAGGCGGAGCCGCCGAGACCCAGGCCACCGCCGTCGCCGTAATAGGTGTCCTGGTACTGGTAGCGGCCACCCACCGACACATCGATGCCCGGAACATAAGGCGAGAACATTAGCGAGCCGGAGTAGACATCGGCGTCGTGACCGCTGTCGTCGGTGCTGAAATAGCCGACGCCCGCACGCAGGGTGGGAAAGATCGACTGGCTGGCCTCGACATTGTAGGAATTCTCACCGGCACTGGCGGAGAGACTGAGTGCCATGGCCTGATGACTGGCGAGCAACAATCCGGCGGAAGTGAGCGCAAAACCGATTGACTTGATCATGGACGGGACTCCTGAAAACGTAAGGGATTCCACTGACAATATGGCACAGTCATGAGGTTTAGGAAACGCTGTTTTTAAACAATATCAGAAATTGCTGATACCATAACGCTCGCGATAGGCGCGGATGGCTTCGGCATGCACTCTCAGTTGCTGATCTTCCCCGTCGTCGAGCGTCTGGCGGGATTCGAGGTAGGCCAGCACCTGGTCAAGCGTGACGATGCTTACCACCGGGATGCCATAGGTGGCCTCGACTTCCTGAATGGCGCTTCGGCTCTCGCCTTCGGCCTTGCCGCGCTCCTGGCGGTCGAGCGCGATGACCACACCCGCGGCCTGGGCGGATGCCGCCTCGATCAGGCTCATGACCTCACGGATCGCGGTGCCTGCGGTGATCACGTCGTCGATGATCAGGATGCGCCCTTTCAGCTCGGCGCCGACGAGGGTGCCGCCTTCGCCGTGGGCCTTGGCCTCCTTGCGGTTGAAGGCAAAGGGCATGTCGCGGTCATGGTGATCGGCCAACGCCACGGCGGTCGTGGTTCCCAGCGGAATGCCCTTGTAGGCGGGACCGAACAGCACGTCGGCCTTGAGCCCGCTGTCCTCGATGGCCTGGGCATAGAAGCGGCCCAGCTTGGCCAGGGCACGTCCCGAGCGGAACAGGCCGGCATTGAAGAAGTAGGGGCTGACCCGGCCGGACTTGAGCGTGAACTCGCCGAACCTTAGCACGCCCTCCTGAATGGCGAATTCGATGAATTCCCGCTGATACGGCTGCATGTCTTCGGCTACCTTCATCCCTATCACCTTTAATAAGTGCAGGCCATTTACCCAAACGTCTAAAGCTCGGGTATGATACACGCGCGACGAAAAAGGGACCATGTATGAAAATCGCCAGCATCAATGTCAACGGGATTCGTGAAGCGGTCGGGCGGGGTTTTCTCGACTGGCTGGCCGATCAGGATGCCGACGTCGTCTGCGTGCAGAACCTGAAGGCCAAGAGCTTCGAGCTCGATGACAGCATTCTCTACCCCGAAGGCTACGAGGGTTATTTCCTCGATGCCGAGCAGAACAATTTCTCGGGGGTCGGCATCTACTGCCGCAAGATTCCCAAGGCCATCATGTACGGTCTGGGCTTCGAGCAGTGCGACAACGAAGCGCGCTTCCTGCAGGCGGACTACGACCGCTTCAGCATCGCCACGTTCCTGATGCCCGACGGCAGCGACTACGCCGCCAAGCAGGCGTTCATGACGCAGTACCAGGAGTACTTGAGCAAGATGGCCCGCAAGCGCCGCGAGTACATCATCTGCGGCACCTGGCACATCGCGCACAAGACGCTGGACCTGGCCAACTGGGCCGACAACCAGACCACGCCGGGCTTCAAGCCCGAAGAGCGGGCGTGGATGGACCAAGTCTTCGGGCCCATCGGCTTCATCGACACCTTCCGCGAGGTCAACCGCGACGCCGGCCAGTACACCTGGTGGCCGCAGCTCGATCAGGAAGTGCCGCGCGGGCGACAGGAGGGCTGGCGCCTCGACTATCAGATCGTCGGACCCAACTTCCGCCGTCACGTGGTGGATGCGTGGATCGATCGCGACGCGACCTTCTCCGAGTTCGCCCCGCTGATCGTCGAGTACGATCTCGAGCTGTAACCGCGGTTCTTCGTCGCCCCAAGCAGAACGCCGACCCGAGGGTCGGCGTTCTACGTTTCGTGGCGCACGGTTGGAAATTACGAGCGCAGGCCCAGCGCCTCGCGCTGATGGTCGAACAGCTGCGCTCCGGCCTTCTCGGCGAGATCGAGCATGGCGTCGAGTTCGGCGCGCGAGAACGGTGCCGCCTCGGCGGTACCCTGCACTTCGATCAGCCCGCCGCTTTCGGTCATCACCACGTTCATGTCGGTGTCCGCCTTGCTGTCTTCGGGATAGTCGAGATCGACCACCGGCGTGCCCTTGTAGACCCCCACCGATACCGAGCTGACCAGTTGGCGGAAGGGATCGGCCTTGATCAGCTTCTCGCGCTGCAGATAGCGGATGGCATCGACCAGCGCCACGCAGCCGCCGGTGATCGACGCGGTACGCGTGCCGCCGTCGGCCTGGATCACGTCGCAGTCGACGGTAATGGTGAATTCGCCGAGCTTCTTGAGATCCACCGCCGCACGCAGCGAACGGCCGATCAGCCGCTGGATCTCCAGCGTTCGCCCGCCCTGTTTGCCGCGTGTCGCCTCGCGCCCGCCCCGGGTGTGCGTGGCGCGCGGCAGCATGCCGTACTCGGCGGTGATCCAGCCCTGACCCTTGCCACGCAGCCAGCGCGGTACGCCGGCTTCGACGCTGGCATTGCACAGCACCTTGGTATCCCCGAAGGCCACCAGCACCGAGCCCTCGGCGTGGCGAGTGTACTCCCGGGTCAGCGTGATATCGCGGGGCTGGTCGGGCCGGCGCCCGCTGGGACGGCGCGTAGCGCCTGAAGTGGCAGTATCTGAAGGCATGGGACCTCTTGGATCGCTTGGCAGGAAAGGGCCGCCATTCTACACACTCGGCGCGTTCGAATCCGTTACACTGAGCGTTTTCACCTTTCGGCACTACACCGTCTTAAGCTCTGTCTAAAAAATCGACGAGCGATGCTCGGCCGAGGCGCGTAGCCAAGGCAGAAACCCGCGAAAGGACGGCGTTTACAAGGCGTAAATGAGTACCTTGTGCGGGTTTCAACGCTGCATGCGTGAGTGCAGAGGTTTTTTCAGAGCGTAGTGCCCCGGCTCAAGGGAGTTCACATGGCCCATAGCATGACCGCCTTCACCCGGCAGACCCATGAAGCCGCCTGGGGCAGCCTGCAACTGGAACTGCGCTCGGTCAACCAGCGCTATCTCGAGCCGCATTTTCGCTTGCCCGACACGCTGCGCGATCTCGAACCCGTCTATCGCGATGCCCTGCGCTCGCGCCTGTCGCGCGGCAAGGTGGAGTGCACGCTGCGCTTCGAACCCGCCGAGGGCGGCGAAACGCTGAACGTCAACACCGCACGCCTCGACGAACTCGCCAAGGCGCTGGGAGAAGTCCGGGCGCGCCTGCCCGAAGCGGCGATGCCCAACGCCCTGGCCCTGCTCAACCAGCCCGGCGTACTCGCCTCTCACGGGGTCGATCTCGAAGAGATCAAGGCCAGCGCCAAGGCCCTGTTCGACACGGCACTGGCCGATCTGATCGCCGGGCGCGCCCGCGAAGGCGAGCGACTGGCCGAACTGATTCGCGAGCGCCTGGCCGGCGTGCGCGAACAGGTCGCCGCCGTACGCGTGATGCTACCCGGCATTCTCGCCCGTCAGCGGGAAACGCTAATGGAACGAGTGGAAACCGCCAGGGCTGAACTCGACCCGCAGCGCCTGGAAGCCGAGATTGCCCTGCTCGCCCAGAAGGCCGACGTCGACGAGGAACTCGACCGTCTCGACACCCACGTCGGCGAAGTCGAGCGCCAGCTCAACCAGAAGGGCCCGGTCGGACGGCGCCTCGATTTCCTCATGCAGGAACTCAACCGCGAAGCCAACACACTGTCGTCCAAGGCCGTGGTCGCCGAGACTACCCGCTGCGCGGTGGAACTCAAGGTGCTGATCGAACAGATGAGAGAGCAAATTCAGAATATTGAGTGAGGCGGTTTATTGGCTATTCACGGCAATCGACGTATTGTCGTGAATACAGTGAAACATTAGCGCCTTCCAGCAACGCTCATTGGCCTAGGACAAACCGAGCTTCTAACTCACGTAAAAACCGAAAGGTATTAAGGCAGGGCACTTCAAACTGCTGGCAGATATTAGGCACTTTAACCTTACGGGTATTAACGGCAGCAGTAGTTTCATGAGTCACCACACTGGCACCGATGGCCTTTGCTTTGGCAATAATCCACGGGTCGGCTTTTGCCAGGAAGTTGTCGCGATTGCCGGGGTTGTAGTCGCCTTCCATAACGAACTGTACGATGTCAGCAAACAGTAGTTGAGTTCGTTCATCGTCGTTGTTAATGAAGTGGTCTGGCCGCTCACGTGCCCAGATGGCGAGTTCGTCCTTGCCTTCTTTAAGCTCACGGCCAATCATATCGACACTGGCAATGGTCCCTAGCGCAAACTGCTTATCCAGCCAGTCCCAGTAAGCGGGACAAATATCCATACCATAGTACTGGTTTTTCGCTTGAATATAGGTATTTGCATCTAATAAATATCTCAAATGCCCAGCTCCTTAGCGAAGCGCTCCATCTTATTAGGCTTGACGCCGCCTAGTAACGCGCTTGCTTCTCGTAACATCAACTGACCGCTAAGCGCTTCACTGACGACCGCTTTGGAAAAGCGTTGGCTGATTTGGGATTTTTTGGTCTGAAAGTAAGTAGGTGCTCCACTGCGCTCACGCATTTTATATAACGCTTGCTGATCAGCAATATAGCGGCCGTATTGCGCCGGAGAGATAAAGTTGAGCGTCAGCGCACGGCGAGCCAATGCCCAGGTACTGACGTGGAAGTGGGCTTCCAACGTGGGTAGATTGTCTTGCCAGTGGGCCAAATCGTGTTGCCAAAAGGAGCTGAATTCTTGTTCTGGTACTAAAAACTCTGCCGCGACGGCATTGCAAAGTACTTCTTGTTGGCGGTGAGTATTAGCGTTTCCGTCGGAAATACCAGACTGACCAATCCAAATATGACAAAGCTCATGAATCAGAGTGAACAAGCGCGCACCTAGTGCATCGCCATGATTAACAAAAATGATGGGCGCGTAATCATCTACAATGGCAAACCCACGAAACTCTTCAACGCGCAAAGGGCGTGTGTAATGTCCCATATCACCTTGGCGCATCACCAGGATGCCCAGCGCTTCGATTCGCTGGGTCAAATCGCGGTAATAGTCATCCCATTTACCGCGCTTAGGGTGATCTCCAACCCCTAACTGGGCACGCATGTCAGCAACTATTTCAGCAACAGAGTGGTTGGCAGAATAGCGGCCTACATTAGGGTTGGGCTCAGCCAAATGCTGTTTCAAATAGTCCCGGTACCACTCCTGACGCTGGAGCATCAATTTGATCAAGTCCAGAAGCTCAGCGCTCGGGCGAGTGACTCCTTGGCCTTCCAACGTCCTGAGGTCGGGGATGGGAAGCGTTTCTTCAGGCGGTTCCGTAAGAAACAGATAACCAAAGGGGACGTGAGCCTTTTCGGCAAACTGCATCGCCTGGTGAAAGGTGATGGGCAGCTCTCCAATCTCCCATGCCTGCAACCTTTCTATAGTTACCCCACATTTGCGGGCAAATTCAGGCATCGGGATGCCAGAGCGCTCGCGCGCCCAGGTCAGCATCTGGATGTTGATATTTGCCTTGCTCATGTAACGCTGCCTATGAATTATTTTCAAAAATAGAAAATTTTAACCGAGTTTAGCAGTGCCAAGCATAGCGCCCAATAGAGATCGGCCTTGAATTGTTACTCAGCTCCTGGTGCCAAAGCCTCCTTCGCCTCCGAGAAGTATTTTTTACTTCCCCAGATACCTGTACTCCCCACCACATAAACCCGCCTTTTCGCCCTTGTCAGTGCGACGTTGAGCAGGTTCGGCTTGCTGGATGCCCACTCTGCCGCCCCCGGCGCATCCGTCGACAGTCCCAGCACGAAGATGACGTTGTCTTCTTCCTTGCCCTGAAAGGTATGTACCGTCCCGACCCGTTCACGCAGCCAATCACTCAGCTTGTCGCGTCCACCGAAAATATCAGCGGGCAGCTCCCGTTCGAGGTGCCGTCTGACGCCGTGAGCCACCGCCTTGAAGGGCGAGATCACATAGACGCTCGGTGGTTCGCCGGTCTTTGCAATATGCGGCTTGAGCATACGAGCAATTTGCTCCGCCTGCGCGAGGACGAAGTGCTTGTCTTGAACGCTGCCCCCCACATCGAACCAGCGGCTGTCTCCTGGTCCCGACGGCAATTTGTCGTTGCCGTGGAGCATCTTGTCGTTATAGGCGATGCGGTTGGCGATGCTGAACATCGGCTCGTCGCAGCGCCGATGCACGCGCAGCGGACTACCGACCCAGAACTCATCGGATATCTGGTTCGTGCCGTAGGGGTTTGCGCGGTCCGCGACGACCTGAACCGATGACACCGTGGGCGACCATTTATACCAGTCGCGTTCAAATTCGCCTTTGGCCATGGCCTCGACCAAGCCGGCAGGCACGGTGAAGACCGGCTCGATCTGTAGCGGGTCGCCGACAACGACGGCCCGCTTGGCACGCCATAGCGCTCCGACGGCCTGTTGCGGCGAGGCCTGCCCCGCTTCATCCACGAACAGCCAGCCGATCTCGCCTTCGTTCAGGGCTCGGAACTGGTTGGATACCGATGCGAACGTCGATGACACCACCGGCACGATCATGAACAGTATCTGCCACAGCGCTTTCGCGGCATCGCGGTCGTCGACGCCGCCATTCAGCACAGGCATCAGGGAGCTTATCGTCGGCCAAAGCTGATTCTTCTTATCGGCATAAGCGGCGACGAGCCACGCCTGATGCAGCTCGAAGGCGCGTGCCGTCAGTTGCCCCCGGGCCTGATTCAGCGCTTCGCAATGGCCAAAGGAAGTACGCTGCACCGCCGGTGTTTCCAGATCCAGCTTATCGTCGGGCAGCAGAACATCAACATAGCTTTCTTTCAGCGGTGCGCATTCTCGGCGCTCGGTTTCCAGCCGTTGTTCCATTGATGTCAGGCGCTGCTGACTTACTTCGGCCTGCTGTGCGGCGCGTTGTTCCCGCTGTTTTATCTGCTGGAGTACTTTCCAATGACGGCAGTGCCCTCCCAATGGCCAGAAAGGCACTTTTGCTGCCTGCCGCTTGCTTTTCCAGAGCGCGACACGGGAGGCAAAGCCGCGGTGTGTCTCGGCCTGGCGCCGTGCGGCATCGGTTTGAGTTTCCAAGCGCTGAAGAAGCTGCAGCCGCTTGAGGTCCTTTTGAACCGCTTCGACCTTTCGTTCGGCTTCCTTGAAGGCCCGCTGCGCCGAGTGGAAGTCTCGCTTCGCATCGCGCCCTTCCACCAGCGCCTTGAGCGCCGGGATTAGCGTCGAGTAATGTTCGGCACCGTCATGCGCCTCGCACTGGCTGATAGGCTTGAAAAAGACCCGTTCACCAAACGCATTACGATTACTCTTCTTGCCCAACGAGGTGGCAATCAGTCCCCAGCACTCCTTATCCGGCGTGAGCGCGTCGACATGCAGTTTGCCGTCGCTTCGCTCGTCATGGCTGGCAGCGAGTTTCTGCCCGACTGGCTTCAAATACGCAAGGTCATGATAGGCTGCGCCCAGTGCCTTTGACTGCGGCAGCTCCTTTGTGACGTTCTCGACCGCTGCATTGTTGCTAGACGTGACCACCATTTCGAACCCCGTCAACTCGGGAATAAGCGTTTTGATGGGCTTCAACTGATCGTCGATATTGGCGTGCAGATCCTCGCCGAACGCCGCACCCGGAGATGAAAGCGACGCCAGTACCTCGGCACGCTTGACCACGTTGCGAGCCACCAGATCGCGCAGCATCGTCGTCTTGCCGGTGCCGGGCGGGCCGTTGACCGAGTAGAGCCCGGTTTCCGCAAGCGTTTCATCGAGCGTATTGATCGCGAACTGCTGCATCAGGCTCATCGAATGCGCATCTTCGCCCGACCAGCGCCCCGCCGGCATGCGATCCAGCGCCAAGTTGCGCATGAGCAGTTGTCTGCCTTCGGGTAGCAGCAGGTCAGGATGGCGGTCACATTCCCCCTGAAGATATCGCGCCAGTGGCGAGCCGGGTGCCAGTCCCTTCGTTTTGGCCTGTTCAATGACTGCTTCCAGATCACGGATGAAGAAGCTATTGAGAATGGCGATCTCGTTGATCGAAGGCAGCTCTTCGTCCGTCGACGCAGCGGACTCCTGATCCGAGGCGACATTCTGATCGGCGGACGCCAACCGAGGCGCCAGCGCGCCCACCGCTGACCATTCCAGCGCGTCGCGAGCGTTGTCCGCTGCCGGTTCGTCAGCGCTTGCCTTGCTCCCGAACAGCTGGACGACCAGCCCCGGCGCTTCATCCTGGGGTGAAAACGCCGTCCAGCCCTGCATGGCCTTGAGCATTTCGATTAGCTCGAAGGTAGTGAGCTTGGGCGGCAACGCATGTTCGCGCTTGAGGTTATCCGCCACCGTCAGGATCGTGTTCAGCCGCTCCTGGAACACGCCCGTCGCCTCATCGAACGCCTTGATCGTGACGTCATCCAGCGTTCCCTGCTGCAGCGCACCCAGCATCCACGGCGCCGTGGAGATGGCAAAACTCTCGCGATCCACGACGCCGTTGGTATCGACTTCCACCGTCATCGAGCAGGTTAACCCCTCGTCGCGGCTGCGCTCCACCCAGGCCTCGGTCTTTTCCGGATACGCGTCACGTGCGACACGGAAAATTTCACTGCGTGCGAACAGCCTAAGGTAGAGCTTGAAGCGATAGGAGCGCTCGGGCCGATAATCCCTACCGGCGCGCCTGACCATCTCTGAGTCCAGCCACGGCAGGCAGTTCGGCGCTTCCAGCAGCTCCTCGCTGCGGTAGTGAATGGCACCCTTGCCGTGATCGATATCCTTGAGTTCGGCGGATTCGAAAAACTCGACCTTATGCCAGAACGACAGAATGCGCTCGGCCTGCGGGGATGAGGAAGAAGAGGGTGACGTCATGCCGTGGCCTTTTTCCTTGTGCGTTTTTTGGGCTCCTGTGCCGCCCGCTCGGCCTTGATGCGCTCAAGCAGCGCTTCGGCGCTGTTCTCACCGCTGATCAGCTCGGGATTCTCCTCGCGCCACTGGGCGGTCAGCTCGCCGCGAAAGGCCTTGGCGAGGATCGACTGGGTGAGCTGGTTGACGCGCTCGAGGGCGTTATTGACCTGGCGCTCGACGGTATCGGCATAGGCGAAGAGTTGATCGACCCGGCGGACGATTTCGGTTTGTTCTTCTATAGGAGGATAAGGAAAAGGCAATGTTTTAATACGGCTCAATGCAAGCTTACCCTGGGCTGCGGATTTAGTTTCTAATTGGATTAATTGCTGCAGGCACTCACTTCTTAACCAAGCGCTTAAGTATTTTGGATATAGGTCGATTTTAAAATTTGTTATTTTTGCAGCATTTTCGGTGAAATTCGCGCCATCATGAGTGGCTGGGATAATACCGGCATCACCGATTGAAGCACCGACAATTGTGATATAAGCATCTCCGGCATTAACTATGTACCGGCTTATTGCCTTTTGCACAGACTCTGTAATATAGAGTTGAGCATTCCTGCTGCCCTCACCAGTTATAACCGTACCGTCCTTAAGTTGGCCAGCCCGTATATACGGAAAACCAGTATTATCAGAGACAAGCTCCTCTCCTTTAGGGAGGCGTTTTCCACCCTTCACATCTGCAATCTTACCAATTGTAGTGATCGTCCAGTTTTTTGGTACTTCAAAGGACCCAAATTCTTGATTCTCTACTGATACCCGCCACTCCTTAGTCAACCGCCCACTCACCGCCGCGGCGAGCACGGATTGACGAAAGCGTTTGAGTATCTCGGGAATGCGCTCGAGGCGGGCTTTGGTGTTGTCCACCTGGGCCAGCAGGGTATCGAGCTTGTCGGCGATGACCTTTTGTTCGGCGAGTGGAGCAAGGATCATTGGCGCAGCAGCACCATCTTTGGTTCCTAGGCGTGGCATATTAACGCCATAGCTGACTTCAGTGACGTAACTCAAAAAATCGTGAGTCTTTAACCAATAAAAAAGATAACGATTGAGAACGAGTGGCTCGGCATTCAATGGGATAATTTCTGTCGTGCAGACTCCGGGGGAATCTGCAAGCACAACCTTGCTCAAATAGGGGCGCAACTTACCGTAAAGCACGTCACCTTTCTCGAAGAGATTCTTCGTGCTTTTGAACGGCCGTTCAGCAGCCGTTTTTCGAGCGATAACCCTAGAGTTTTCTTTCTCTACGTCTTCGAGTTCCAACACCCAAGTCTCGTCAGAGACATCGCTTAAAACGCATTTTTGTGTTTTGCCGTAAGCAACGATATCGCCAAGCTGCGCGTACGACCATTCAGGCGGCAATTCACGCTGAGGCATCACTCGACCCCACCCATCATTTCTTTCATCAACACCCGCTGCCCATCCGCCTCTTCCCCAGCCCCCAACTCCCGCATTAAACCGTCCAGCTCCCCCAGCGCCTGCACCAGCTCGCTCATCGCCTCCCCGGCCAGAATCTCAGGCGCAGGCAGGTCGGCAGCATCGACGCTGTCCTTGTCCTTGAGCCAGCTGATATCCAGCGAGTCACCCTTAGCGTCGCGAATCCACTCGCGGGAGAAGCAGCGCCAGCGGGATTTGGCGAGACGATCGTCGTCGACGTTCTGGTTTTCCTCCGAGGCGTTGGTGTCGACGGCGATCTCTTCGGCATTGAACGACCACTCGCCTTCCTGACGTGGGCTCTGGCCGTTGGGGTCATCACCATAGACCGCCTCGAAGGGTTTCAGATGCTGCTCACCGAACGGGGTGCGCTTGCCGAAGCTCGGCATATTGGTGCGCAGGTCGTAGACCCAGACGTTCTCGGTGCAGCCGGTATCCTGGTACTTGTCCTTGGCCGATCCCTTGGTAAAGAACAGCACGTTGGTCTTCACGCCCTGGGCGTAGAAGATGCCGGTGGGCAGGCGCAGGAGGGTGTGCAGGTTGCATTTGTCCATCAGGTCGCGGCGCACCTCGGTGCCCACGCCGGCTTCGAACAGCACGTTGTCCGGCAGTACCACGGCGGCGCGACCACCGGGTTTGAGGTTGCGGTAGATATGCTGCAGAAAGGCGAGCTGCTTGTTGCTGGTTTTATAGGTCAGATCATCGCGGGTGATGCTCGCTTCACCGCCCTTGGCGGTACCGAACGGCGGGTTGGCGAGAATCACATCTGCTTTGGCGAGGCTCGCCCCCGCTTGACCCAGCGCATTACCCAGATGCACCACACCCTCGTTGTCGCCTTCCATACCGTGCAGCAGGCAGTTCATCAGTGCGAGGCGCCTTGTGCCGGGCACCAGTTCGACGCCGATAAACGCCTGATGCTTCTGAAATGCCTGCTGTCGGGCCTCGAGATCGAACAGTTCGTCGGTCTGATCCTTGATGTAACGATCCGCGGCGATCAGAAAGCCCGCCGTGCCGGCGGCCGGGTCCTGCACGGTCTCCCCGGCCTGCGGCCTGATGCACCGCACCATGGCGTCGATCAGTCGACGCGGGGTGAAGTACTGCCCGGCGCCGGATTTGGTCTCGTTGGCGTTCTTTTCCAGCAGGCCCTCGTAGAGATCGCCCAGGCCATCCTGCTGGGCGCTGAACCAGTCGATCTGATCCAGCGCCTTGATCATCTGTTCCAGATGGCGCGGCTCGCGCAGGCGGGTTTGGGCATCGGCGTAGATCGCACTGATCAGCGGATCGGCGTGCACGAGGTGCCCGTCGCCATCGCGGCCGCTGGAAAGGCTCAACAGAATGCGCTTGTAGTCATTTAGCAGGTTGAGACCGGACTTGCCGTTGAGATCGGTCCAGCGGCAGCCTTCCGGCAGTGGGTGACGCTCCAGCGTGCCGGCTTCGGTGTTCTCGTGCACCATCTTGATGAACAGCAGCAGCACCAGCTCAGTGACGTAATCCGAGTAGTTGATGCCATCGTCGCGCAGGACGTCGCAGAGGTTCCAGAGCTTTTGAACGATGTCGTTGTTGGACATGAAGTCTCTCTAATTCGTGAATCTCGCCAATTCGTGAATAAAGCCGCCGCTGTGACGACACGCTGACTTTCAGGCAATCGTTAGCCGTCGTCGCGCATCAGAGCCATGAGCGGGGCGTTGATGAAGAGTTTCTCTTTACCGGCCTGTCGCGCTTCCAATACGCCGATACCTGACAACTGCTTGAGGTAGACCGAGGCAGTCTGGCGTTTGGCGATATCGCGCTCGACGAGTTTGCCGATCCGGCAGTAGGGCTGCTCGAAGATCAACTGCAGTAGCTCGTGGCTATAGAGTTTGGGTAGCGCCTGCTGAATGCGTTCGCGCGTCTCGCCCATCAGGCGCCGGATTGCAGTGATCTTGTTCGTGGTCCAACGCGCCGTCTGCTCGACCGCCGCCAGCATGAACAGAATCCATGGCTCCCACTCGTCGCGAGCGGATACGGCCAGCAGCAGGCGGTAATAGTCGGTCTTATGGCGGACGATATAGCGGCTCAGGTAGAGACTCGGCAGCGTCAGCAGGTTTCGCTCGATCAGGAACAGGATGTTGAGGATACGCCCGGTGCGGCCGTTGCCATCCAGAAACGGATGAATCGCCTCGAACTGGTAGTGTGCGACGGACATTCTCACCAATGGGTCCAGGTCGTCGTCGGCATGCAGAAATTGCTCCCAGTTGCCGAGCAGATCACGCAGCAGGGGCTCCCCCACCGGGGGTGTGTAGATCACCTCGCCGGTGAGTTGATTGCTGAGCGTCGTGCCCGGCACCTTGCGTACCCCCATCTCGACGCCTTTCAGCGTGCTGCAGATGGTTTCCGCCGTACCGACGGTCAGCGGGCGCGATTGAATGCGACGAAAGCCGTCATGCAGCGCCGTGCGATAGCGCAGCGCCTCTTTCGTGGCAGGGTCCGCGAGCGTGCCTTCCTCGGCAAACTGAAACAGCCTGTCGGTAGTGGTGACGATGTTCTCGATCTCCGAGCTGTCTCGCGCTTCGAGCATCGGCAGCAGGTTGATCAACAGCCCCTGATCCGGCAGCAGTTCCCCCGCCTGCTTCAGTTCCGCCAGCGCCGCGCGCGCTTCGATACACGCTTTGAGAATAGTCATCGTCTCGATACGCCCGCGCTCGGGAGGCAAGGGGGGTATATCGTTGAAAGGCGTTGCAGGCTGCCAGGGCATGGGGAAACTCACACAAGAAGCGTCAAAACAGATGCAGTCGATCCAATCGACATATCAACGATGTCATGTACGCCAAAGCTCAATAAATCGACATAATGGAGATCTCATGTCGATGGTATCGACACGTCGGGGCTTCGTATATAGAAAAATCCAAAATCTCGACACGAACGCCGCGACCTGCAAAGAAAACCGCTTTTACTATGCATGTCGCTCGGGCCACAAGGCGTCGTTCATACCTTCCAGCACCGCATCCAGTTGATCGTCCAGCATCTTGTCCAGCCGACGAGCGCCACCCTCGAACGCCGGCATCCGATTGATGGCATCGCGGTCGAGAATAACTTCATGCATCAGCTGTTTGGCCAGTCGCTCCAGCCACTTCCTTTGCACGGGTGTCCAGGCGTGCTGGCTATAAATACGCTCCATGGCCGTATTCACCCGCTGCTCGAACGGAACCAGCGCCTCGCCCAACGCGGCACGGCGGATATGCCCGATGATGCTGGCAGCGATATCCTGATTGGTCTGGTTGCGCACCGCCGTTTGCAGGCTTGCTTCCGAATAGCCGTGCTGGTCCAGCAGCAGGCGAATCTGCTTGAGGTCGTCGCGGGTAAGATCACGCGGCTTGCTGACCACTGTCGCCAATGCCGCCGAGTCATTGAGATTGTCGCGAATGAACGCCTCGAAGCTCTCCAGATAATCTTCGGGGCGCTTGTGTACACCGTAACTCTGGGTGCGCTCACGTATCTCGTCTTCATGCTCGGAGATCAGCGGCATGCGCTCGCTGCCCATCAGCGACTTTACGTCCGCCAGTTGATGAATCAGGCTCGAATGCTGCTGAACGAACTCTGCCGCCTTGGTCGGCCCGAGTTCCAGCAAATGCTTGTGGAGGGATTTGGGCGGCACCTCCCATAGCGTCTCCAGCTCGTCGAGCTTCTGGCGCAGCGCCGGCTTTTTCTCGGCGGCATTCTCCGCCTTGCGCAGCACCCGCATCAGCTTCTGGCTCAATTGACTGAGCACCACGTGCGCCTGGCTTTCATCCGGTTGCTCGCCCGGCGTGTTCAGCGCGCGCTCAAGCCGGTCAGGGTCCGTTAGTTCGTGAGTCAACTGCTCGAGCGTGACATTGGGATCTTTGACCAGCGGCTTCATGGTGCTGACTTCCGCCAGCGCTGCGTAGATATCCACCGGGTCGTAGATGCGAAAGACGGTCTTGCCGATCTCGTCGCAGCGGCGCGTAGCACGGCCAACCATCTGTTCGTAGAGAATCCGAGACTTCACCCGGCGCATGAACACCAGATGGCAGATCGCGGGCACGTCGATACCGGTCGTCAAAAGATCGACGGTGATGGCGATGTTGGGGTAGCGCTCGTTCTTGTACTGACGAATCAGCTGGTTGGCCTTATCACTCTTGCCGGTGATTTTCTCTACTGCGGCTTGGGGATAGTCTTGGTCGTAGAGGGCCTTGAACGCGGTATCCAGCTGGCGTTTTACCTCGTCGGCATGGCGGTCGGAAGCGCAGAAGATCAGCGTCTTTTCATCGCCGAAGGGATCGAGCTCCTTGGCCAGCTCCTCGCAGATGACGCGATTGAAGTTCGGGTTGAGTACGCCTTTGTTGAAGGCATCGACCTCGAAGTTGAGCTCATCGTCCAGTTCGGCGCTTTCCAACTCGCCGGTTTGCATATTGATGGCGTGCACGGTTTCACCCTTTTCGAAGGTGATCCCTTTCTGCGTCAGCAGCGTTTCATAGCGAACGGGCGGCTCGTGGTCGATCAGCCAGTCATCGGCGACCGCTTCACGGTAAGAGTAGGTATAAACCGGCTTGCCGAAGATCTCGCTGGTGTGCCGAGCAGGCGTTGCGGTCAGGGCGATCTTCACCGCATCGAAATACTCGAGCACCCGGCGGTAGCTGGAGAGATATTGACGAGCGTCACGTGTTGCCAGCTCGCCTTCGGTCATCTCCTGATCCAGCGTATAGCCACGGTGGGCTTCATCGACGATTACGCAGTCGAATTGATCGACTGGCGGTGGCATATCACTGGCAAATACTCGCTTGACCATCGCCTGTACCGTGGCGACCTGAACGCGCGTTTCGGCCTCTGCCGCCATATCGCCGAGTTCAGCGACGTTGTAAATGGTCGATAGCGTCTGGTTCTGTTCGAGTCTGGCTTCATCGAAAGCGCCCAGCGCTTGCTCGCCCAGCGCCGTGCGATCCACCAGAAACAAAATCCGCTTGAAGCGCTCTGCCTTGAGGAACCGGTACATCAGACCGATGATCGTGCGCGTCTTGCCGGTTCCAGTTGCCATGGCCAACAGCGCGTGACGCACGCCCTGCGCCAGGCTGTTTTCCGTCGCGACGATAGCTTTCTGCTGATAGTCACGCAGCCCCAGGTAGCCAAAGGGTTCGTTAGCCAAACGTGCCTCGGCTTCGGCCTTGCTACGCTTGAGAAGGTCAACTAACCCATCAGGCGTATGAAACGCCTGAAGGGCACGCTTGAGGTTGCTGGGTTCGCGAACATCCCGAAACCAGGTGCCGGAGAGCTCCAACTGCTGGGGAACGTAGGGACGGCCGTTGCAGGAGTAGACGAACGGCACCTTGTAGTGACCTTCCTGCTCGTCGGCCCAGGCGATCGTTCGCCCCGCCAGCTCCCAGGCGCCGATCAGTGGCGGCGCGACTGGCATGCCGCGGCTGTAGCGCTCTGCCTGGCCGATCTTGCCGGCGACGTTGACGTTCTCCTTCTTGGCCTCCACCACGGCCAAAGGCATCAGCCCATGGAAAAGCACATAGTCGGCCTTCTCATGCCCTACCGTTGGCCACTCCGCGATCGCTCGGTTGATCCCTTTCTCGGGCCGGGCGCCGTTCTTGAAGCTCAACGTCTCGGTGTCGGCTTCCCAACCCGCCTCGATGAGTTGCTGATCGATCAGAACGCGGGTCAACGCCTCATCCAGCACGATCTGCTGGCTGGCAGTCTGCGTTTGCTGCATCACCTGCTGGCGTTGCGAAGAAACTGCCTGCTGCTGGAGCGCCTTGATCTTCTGTTCGTAAGCCTCTTGCTGCTCGATCAGCGCCTGCTCGTGCGCGCTCGCTTCCTGCGCCTTCTCGCGGGACTCCTCGTCCATCGCGAGTGCCAACGCCTCATACTCCTCTCGCTCCCTTGCGATCAAGTCGTTGAGTTGCTGGCTGGAGTCGAGGGCTTCGTTGGCTCGCAGCAGCTCATGCTTGAGCGTTTCGATATCGACCTGTAACTGGCGGAGTTGGCCGCTGGGGTCGGCGGGTGGGACGAAAGGCCCCGGCTTGAAGTTGGCGCCCGTTTGGCTGAAGGCGCGGTGAAACCAGATCGCTAGCTCGCGGGCGAGTTTCAGGCCTTCCATGGCTTCGCGATGTTGCGTTCTGAATTGATGCGTCGCCCGGTTGCCCTCGATCCGCAGAGTATGAAAAAGCTCGCGCACTACAGAATCGAACTGCAGCTCTTTGGTGAGGCGATACAGCAGCTCTCTTTGCGACGTTTGATCGTCGAATTCGATACCGGAGAGCACTGCGATATGCTGCGCAATGGCCTCGCCCAGCTGGCGCAGCTTGATCAGCGTCGTGTTCGGATCACTTGAAAACGCTCGCTCGGCAGCCGAAGCCAACTGAACAAATAGCGCATCATGCTCGGCCAGAAAGCCAAAATTCTCTGAATCTGGTAAACCAGAACCTTTCATCGCCCCTCCATTCCTGCTGAAGGCTTTTTCTGTATTCAACTAATATTTTGAGTACTTTATCAGCATAAACGAACCATTGCGGTTTCTAATCCACCGCCTTGCGACCAATGCCTAAAGTCTACCCCGCCGCACTTGGCGCCCAGCCCTCGGGACGTGCTAAGCCATCGGCTTCTCCTGATGTGCCGAGATCGCCATGCCAGCCACGGAGTCGGCGTTTCCCAACACGTCCAACGGCTGGGCATAGCTGGACAAGAACGGCGCCGAGGCTCTGGGCAGGATCACCGCCGGCATGCACTATTGGGGAGGCCGGCGGATACCCCAAATCAATATTCACCATCGGGATGCCCGCCGCGCATCCCGATGCTCCTTCGGCATGCGCTACGCTGAAAGCTGCCTCTTCACCCAATGGCCTTGATGTCAGCTCAGGTAACGCCCATGACCATTACCCTCTATGCCCATCGCCTCTCCCAGCCCTCCCGGGCAGTTGAAATCGCCCTGCGCGACCTCTCGATCGATTACGACTTCCACGAAATCGACTTTGCCGGCGGCGAGACTCGTACTCCCCGGTACGCCCGGATCAATGCATTTCAGACCGTGCCGTCGCTGGTGATCGAGGATGACAAGGGCATCGACGACAAGGGAAAGCCGCTAGCGCTGGGCGAGAGTCAGGCGATCATGATGTACCTCTGTCGCATCGCCGCTGATCGAGAGACCGCGCAGAGATGGTATCCCGGCGATCAGAATGTGACGCGTACCGCGCAGATCGACCAGTGGCTGGCCTGGTATCAGGGCAACCTTCGCCGCTTCGACATGTTTCACCACATCATGAACCTGCATCTGACGTTGCCGATGCTCAAACGCGAGATCCAGAGTACGCTTCTGGCCCCGCTGCAGGCGGAACTGAACCGCGGGCTTGCCGTCCTTGAAGCACAGTTGGCACGCCAGCCACACGACGCGCACCCACCTACGGTGCTGGGGGGCGAGCACCCCACGCTTGCCGACCTCGCCATGAGCTGCGAGCTCCATCAGCTCAAGGCGGCGGGCTACCGGTTTGGTCGGTACCCGCAACTGAGCGCATGGCTGGAAGGCATGGCCGAGCGGGCGCATTTTCGGGACGTCTCACGAGAGGTCGACGCGCTGGGTCAGGAGATCCAAGAGAAAAGTGGCGCGTATCTGGCGTTGGATGAAGCGTTTGGGTGAGTAGGTGGCGAGCATGCGCTTGCTTGGCATCCACACGCTATCGACCATTCGCCGATAACGGGGTTGCCGATTTGTGCTAACGCTGGCCGTCCCTGGCCCGCACCATGAAGGGCATTCGATATTCGCTCCTAACCAACAACAAGCCGGAGTGCGGAAATGCCCCACGATACAACAATCGATTTCATCTATCTCTCCGAACAGGACATGATCCGTGCCGGCGTCACCGACATGGCGGCCTGCGTGGACACCATGGAAGAGATGTTCGGTCTTCTGCACCAGGGAGACTACCGCATGGCGGGCCCCAACAATGATTCTCACGGGGCCATGATCATGTTTCCGAAGGACTCTCCCTTCCCCAACATGCCCAAACCCACCGCTGACCGTCGCATGATGGCGATGCCCGCCTACCTGGGCGGCAGTTTCTGCACGTCGGGCGTCAAGTGGTACGGCTCCAATATCGCGAACAAGGAAAAGGGGCTGCCTCGCTCCATTCTGATGTTCACGCTCAGCGATCCCGACACCGGCGCGCCGCTGGCTTACATGTCGGCCAACCTGTTGTCGGCCTACCGCACCGGCGCGGTGCCGGGCGTCGGCGCCCGTCATCTGGCACGCAAGGATTCGAAGGTCGTGGGTATCTTCGGGCCCGGCGTGATGGCACGCACCTCGCTGGCCGCCTTCGTTGCCACCTGTCCGCAGATCGATACCGTCAAGGTCAAGGGCCGCGGTCAGAAGAGTCTCGACACCTTCATCGGCTGGGTTCGCGAGAACTATCCGCAGATCACGACCCTCGACGTGGTCGACGACATCGAATCGGTCGTGCGCGGCTCCGACATCGTGACCTACTGCGCCTCGGGCGAGGTGGGCAATCCCGACGACTACCCGATGGTCAAGCGCGAGTGGGTCAGCCCGGGGACCTTCCTGGCCATGCCGGCTCCGTGCAACTTCGACGCCGGCATGGAAGCGCCGGACGTGCGCAAGGTGCTCGACAACACCGGCCTGTACGAAGCCTGGTTCGAGGAAGTGCCCAAGCCGGCTCACAACTCCATTCCGCTGGTCGGCATGAAATTCATGGACATGATCGCGGACGGCAGTCTCTCCAGCGACGTCCTCGAGGATCTGGGCGAGATCGTCGTCGGCGCCACACCGGGCCGCCGGAACGACGACGAGATCATCATGATGTCGGTCGGCGGCATGCCGGTCGAGGACGTGGCCTGGGCGACCGTGGTCTATCGCAGGGCGATCGAGCAGGGCATCGGCGTCAAGCTCAATCTCTGGGAAAGCCCCGTGCTGAGCTGACGCCAGGCGTCCCCATCCCCGCCCTCGCCACCCGGTGATGGCCCTCTCTATTTAAGAGCTCATTTCCAAACTTCAGTGAGGATGGGCGCCGGGGGCAAGGTGGAGCGAGGGTCCTTTGCCATGGCCGGAAAGTACTCCCTTCTATTCCGGCGTTCCCGCCATCCATGGCGGTCAGATAGCAAAGGTAGCGCCCAGGGAAGGGTTCACAGCGCCCTCGCGAAGTCTTGTCCCTGGAAAAGCCCACTTAGTCTGCCGGGTTGTGAAAGAAACCCTAATTCGATGATTACCAGGAGAGATCATGACTCACATCGTGAAGGTCAAGACAGGTTCGAAGTTCGAAGAGCACGCCAGTTACTCGCGCCTGGTGGCCGTCGACAACTGGATCCTCGTGTCCAATACCGCCGGCCGCAACCCCGACACCAAGGAAATCCCCGAGGACGTGAGCGAGCAGCTGCTGCAGGTCTTCGCCAATATCGAGACCGCCCTCGGCTCGGTGGACAGCGGCCTGGCCGACATCGTCTCCGCGAGAATCTTCATTCAGAATCCGGCCGATACCGAAACCGTCATGACCCTGTTCGGCCAGAAGATGCGCGGCGTCGACCCGTCCATCACCGTGACCTGTCCGCCGCTGGGTTCCGAGGTCTACAAGGTCGAGCTGGAAGTGACCGCCTATCGCGGCGCCGGCAGCGCTGAGGTGCAGCTGATCGACACCTCCGCCCAGTAAGGCGACCCGGTCGCCCCCATTTCGTCGACACTCAGGACTTCCTGCCATGGCACCGACAATCGCGCCCGTTCAAACGTCCAGCGACTTTCCCGACTCGACCACCGTGGTCATCATCGGTGGCGGCATCATCGGTCTGACGGCGGCGCTGGCCCTGTCGGAACGAAACATTCCGGTCGTCGTGCTCGAAAAGGGCCGCCTGGCCGCAGAGCAATCCTCGCGCAACCTGGGCTGGATCAGAAAGACCAGTCGCCACGCGGAGGACATTCCGCTGGCCCAGGCCGCCGACCGGTTGTGGGCCAGCATGGCCGAACGGGTGGGCAGCGATGTCGGCTATCGTCAATCGGGCATCATGTTTCTGGCCCGGAAGGACGAGCAGCTGGCCATGCACGAGGCCTGGCTGAAATCGGTGCAGGCCCTGTCACTGGACTCGCGACTGCTCAGTCCCCGGGAGATAGACGAGCAGGTACCCGGCGGCAGGGGCCAGTGGGCCGGCGGTATCTTCACCGCCTCCGATGGTCGGGCGGAGCCCACCCTGGCCTCCAGCGCCATCGCCAGGGCCGCCATGGCCAAGGGGGCGGTGATCATCGAGAACTGCGCGGTGCGTACGCTGTCGATGTCGGGCGGCAAGGTCAGTGGCGTGGTGACCGAACGGGGCGAGATTCGCTGCGATCAGGCGCTGCTGGCTGGTGGCATGTGGTCGCGACGCTTTCTGGGCAATCTCGGTGTGTCACTGCCGACGCTGCCGCTGACCCTGTCGGTATTCAAGACCACGCCGATGCAAGGGCCGACGGATATCGCGGTGGGGGCCCCCGATTTTTCCTTCCGCCAGCACATGGATGGCGGTTTCATCGTCACTCAGCGCGGCGCTCTCGACGCGCCGCTGACGCTGGATCACCTGTTGATCGGTTCACGTTATCTGGGCGCGCTGCGCGGCCAGCGCGACAACCTGCGGATTTCGCTGGGCAGGCACTTCTTCAAGGATCTAGCCCTGCCAAGGCGCTGGCGCAAGGATCGCCGCTCGCCCTTCGAGCGCATACGCACCCTGGACCCAGCGGTCAACCACGCCTTGAACGAAGAGGCGAGACACAACCTCAGCGCGGCCTGGCCCCTCTTTGAACAGGCCACGGTCGAGTCGTCCTGGGCCGGGACGATCGACGTCACGCCCGATTCCAATCCGGTCATCGGGCCAGTCCGCGGGGTTCCTGGCCTGACCGTGGCCTCGGGCTTCTCGGGGCACGGCTTCGGCACCTCGCCGGCTGCCGGGCAACTGGCGGCCGATCTCCTGTCCGGCCACGAGCCGATCATCGACCCCTCCCCCTACCGATTCGAGCGCTTTTAAGGAGACGCAAGCGGGCCAGGTCGCAGTCCTGTGGCTATCGCAACGAGGCCCGCTTTATTGGCATGATCGAACTTGAATAGGCCGGATGGGATGCCTGCCGAATCAGGCCACTGAGCGTCGAAGGGCTGTCGAAATGGCCAGGCCACTAGAGAGTCGCACCTAATGAACAAGCATCAGGATGCAAACCCCTTTCAGCGTGAAACCCTGGCGTTGATTGGCCGCTTGGTCCCCTTGAGTGGCTCGGCGTTCTTCCTGGTGAATCCGAATATGCAGCATGGGGGTGCCCTGTTATATAACCTGGCACCGAATGCCGAGCGGGAGTATCGCACCGAATATGGCGCACTGGATCCGCTCAACCCCGAACGCTTTGCCGACAGCGACGAAACCGTGGTGACACTGGACTCGCGCATAGCCCCTCATTTCCTGAGGCAGACGCTGTATTACCAGGCGTTCATGGTGCCGCATAACCACCGCTATGTGGCAGACATGTTCTTTCGACGCGAGGGCAGGATCATCGCCGGCATCACGGTTCTGCGCGAAGAGGCGATGGGCGATTTCCTGCCGGAGGAACTCGATCTGCTGCGCAAGGTACAGCCGTTCATCGAGTTTTCCCTGAATGCGAACTACCTGCCGCAGCGCGATCAGCAGCGCAAGGGTGTGGCTGCAAAATACGCCCTGACCGATCGTGAACTGGATGTCCTGGAGTGCGTACTGCGAGGGAGCCCCAACAAGGACATCGCCAATCAGCTATCGCTGGGCCTGGCGACGGTCAAGACCCATCTCCATCATATCTTCCGGAAGACCGGTGTCGGCGCCCGCAGCGAACTGATCGCCAAGGTGATAAGTGATCTGAATCGATGATCTCCATCCTTTGGTGGATGCCGCCCCGCATCTGAAAACCGAATACTGGCCGCTGAATCAGTCAACCGTTTCTCGCTGAGGAGGCCAGCATCACATGGCAGACGACCAGGCTCAGGATCTTCTCTCCAGACGATATCGCGTCATGGGGCACCATTCTCCGCTGTTTTACGACAAACCGCTGCAACTGGTGCGCGGCGAAGGCGTCTGGCTCTGGGACACCGAGGGTAAGCGCTATCTGGATGTGTACAACAACGTTCCTCACGTGGGGCACTGCAACCCCCGCGTCGTCGAGGCCATGAGCCGTCAGGCCGCGACGCTCAACATTCACACACGCTATCTGCACAACAATATTGTCGATTACCTGGAGCGCCTGACCAACACCTTCGATGAAGGGCTGCAGATGGCCATGCTGACCTGTACCGGCAGTGAGGCCAACGAGCTGGCGCTGCGCATGGCACGCTTCTGTACCGGTGCCCAGGGGATCATCGTTAGCGACTTTGCCTACCACGGCAATACGGAAGCGGTGGCCGAGATGGGGACCGGCTTCATGCCGGAAGCCCGGACCACCAAGCGCGTCAAGTCCTTCCCGATCCCGGACTCCTACCGTCCCCTCGATGGGCTCGCGGGCGACGCTCTGGCCCAGGCCTATGCCGACCGGGTCCAGCAGGCGATCGATGAATTCCACGCGGAAGGGATCAAGGTGGCCGGCATTCTGGTCTGCCCCGATTTCGCCAACGAAGGCTTGCTCAACGTCCCCCCGGGCTTTCTGGAAAAGGCCGTGGCGAAAGTGCGTCGGGCCGGGGGCGTATTCATCGCCGACGAGGTGCAGGCGGGCTTCGGACGCAGCGGCAGGCATTTCTGGGCACACCAGTGGTACGACGTCACCCCCGATATCGTCACCATGGGCAAGCCCATGGGTAACGGCTATCCGCTGGCCGGTGTCGTGGCGCGCCCCGACATGATCGAGGCGTTCAGCAAGGAGGCCATGTATTTCAACACCTTCGGCGGTACGCCGGTCGCCTGTGCCGTTGGCATGGCGGTGCTCGATGCCCTGGAAGAAGACCACTTGATGCGCAACGCCGTCACCACCGGCGCCTATGTGGTCGAGGGCCTGCGCAGGTTGCAGCAGAAACACGAACTGATCGGTGATGTCCGCGATCTGGGCATGTTCTTCGGGGTCGAACTGGTCAAGAATCGAACCGCGAAAACGCCGGCGAAGGCCGAAGCGCGTCGAATCATCAATCTGATGCGCGAGAAAGGCGTGCTGATCAGCGCCATCGGCGTCCATGACACCATCCTGAAGTTGCGTCCCCCCATGCCATTCCAGACCGAGCACGCCGATATTCTGCTGCACACGCTGGATGACGTATTGACGCAAGTGGCCGATCAGGAGGTCGCATGAGCCCGTTCGAAACTCTGCCCCCGGCACAGCAGCGCGCGCACCTGCTGGATCTGGCACATAAATCCCTGCGCCATTGGGCACTGGAAGGCAGCGACCTGTCGCTGGTGAAATACCGCGAGAATGCGGTCTACAAAGTGACGGCCAGGAACGGCCAGCGCTATGCCCTGCGCATCCATCGTCACGGCTACCACAGCATCGCGGCGCTGCGTTCGGAACTGGAGTGGATGTCGGCGTTGCTCGAGAGCGGCATCGCCGTTCCCGAGGTGCTGCCGACGGCCGAGGGCCGCCTGCTGGTCAGCGAATCGACCGAGGCCATTGCCGAGCCGCGCAATATCGACCTGTTTGCCTGGATCGATGGCGCCCCTCTGGGCTCCGTGGAAGAAGGTCTGGGCGATAACGCCGAGCAGATCGCCGCGCTATATACCGCGCTGGGGCGTACCGCCGCCGAGTTGCACAACCAGTCGAGCAATTGGGAGTTGCCCGAAGGGTTCGAGCGTCACGCCTGGGACCACGATGGCCTGGTAGGGGAAGCGCCCTTCTGGGGACGCTTCTGGGAACTGGAACTGCTGGATGCGTCCCAGCGACAACTGCTGAAAAAGGCACGTGACCGGATCAGCATCGAACTGTCGGAGTATGACCGCTCGGCCCAGCGCTATGGCCTGATTCACGCCGATTTCGTGCCGGAAAACCTGATGACCGACAATGGCAGCCTGCGCCTGATCGATTTCGACGACGCCGGGTTCGGCTGGCACATGTTCGAACTGGCCACGGCGCTCTACTTCATTCAGGAAGAGGCCTGCTATCCGGTGGCCAAGCAGGCCTTGATCGATGGTTATCGGCACAAGCGCGCCTTGTCGGATAACGATCTGAAGCGCCTGGAGCTGTTCCTGACGGCGAGAGGCTTCACCTACCTGGGCTGGATCCGCAGCCGTCAGGAAACCGATACCGCGCGCGAGCTGGCACCCGATCTGATCCGTCGCGCCTGCGAGCAGGCAGAGCGCTATCTGTCCACCAATCCTCGATGACGCCGCACGCCGCCAGCGTGGCGGCCGTCTCCTGCCCCCTGCGGCTATGAAGGTTGTACTCGCCGCAGGGTGGCGGAGGGCGGCTCCTGAAACAGGCGGCGGTACTCACGGCTGAAATAGCTCTGATGGAAGAATCCCTGGCGGGCTGCAGCATCGGCAACGCACTGGGTAGGATCCTGCAGCAGACTTCTTCGCACCGCATTGAGGCGCAGCGCGCGCAGGTAATGGACGGGCGCCTGTCCGGTTTCCATCTGAAAGCTGTACTGCAGCGTGCGACGCGAGATCTTCAACTGCCGACAGAGCTCCATCAGCGAAGGGGGATCGTCCGGCCGCGCCCGGGTCAGGGCATGGCAGCGATCCACGATGTAGCGCCGGGTGCGGTAGCAGGCGCCATCGAGCTTCGGCGATCTCGAGCAGCCACTCAGCAGCAGCTCGACGCCCTCCTCGAGCTGCTGCGAGAACACTCGCTGCAGCGTCGGCGAGGGTCGGTGCGGTGACGGCGAGGCCAGCAGAGAGTCCGTCATGGCCTGCCACTGCGTCCTGACGCCGGCCAGCAATTCTGCGGGCACCTCCAATGTGCGAAGCCGACGCTCGTCCCGCTCCAGCCATGCATAGCGGCTGCGATCGATCGACATGACCAGAAGGTCGTAGTAGCCAGGTGCCACGCTCCAGAATTGCTCGCAGTGCGGCAGCACCGTTAGGGTGTCGGCGTGGAAGAATGTACCGCCCGGCCAGTTGATGGGTATGACCAGGTGCCACTGCGATTCCGGGAAGTGCATCGACTGCGCCAGGCCCAGGTTTGCGCTTTCGCGGAAAAGCCGCAGTCCCCGACCTGTAATATCGACGATGTTGCCGGAGAAATGCCCCTCCTCGATCTGATCGTACTCCTGCTGCCAGCCGTCCAGGCGCCGGGCATGCTCGGTGACATCCTTACAATGGTGAAGTGCAATCGTCATGGGTGTGCGGCTTCTTGGATGCGATACTTGAATTGTGCAATATTTGCGCCAGCTTGCACGATAATCGATGTTCCAGGAACATCGCGCCGCCGAAGCGGCGAACGTTCTCGGCAAGGTGCCTGACTGGCCGTGAGCGCGCCAGGCACAGCGTCCGATGTCGCCAAGCTCGACGCCACTGACGCTTCGTGAATTCTTCTTGACAACAAAAGCTAGTAATGAATCCGGCTTTTCTCTAAAGTGTTCCGAAAACGTTAAAATATTAATAAAACGACGTTCATGGAGGTCCCATGCAATCCACGGATTCAATGACACTGTCGTTCGATGCCTGGTTGAACGCTCTACGTAGCGTATGCGGAAGCTTCGACTCCACCCCTCTGGACCGCCAGGGCTTTCGAGGACGTATCTCGAAGCGCTCCGTTGGAGGCGTCGAGATTGCCGATATCACCACCAATGCCGAGAGAATCGTGCGCAGCCGGCCTCAACGGCCCGACGACGACCGTCACTGCTTCCTGGTCGTCCAGAAACAGGGCCATGCCACCTTGGTGCAGAACGGCGTCAGTATCGCGATGCGCCCAGGCGAGATGGTGCTCATGGACTCGGCCAAGGCATGCGAAATATTTCCCCATGGGCTGATCGAGCACGAGTCCTTTCATCTGCCGCGTGACGAGGTGGCACGGCAGTTCGACCGCCAGCCGGTGCCCTTCATGAAAATCGTCGCCGGGTGTACCAGCGGTCAGATCATGCAGTTGATCGTGAACCGCATGTTATCGGGACCACTCGCCGACGCAGGCGCCCCGGAACAGGATAGTGGTGTCGCAAACTCTCTGATCGCCCTATTGCCGGCCATTTATCAGCATCAAGCGACGATGCCGTCCCTATGGGATCAAGCCAGCAGCACACTCTATGCGTGCATCCAACAGTTCATCGACCAGCACCTCCACGAAGACGAGCTCGGACCGGAACGTCTGGCAGCGCAGTTCCATATTTCCATTCGCCAGCTCTACCGCCTCTTCGAACAGCATGAGGAAGCCGTGTGCCGTTATGTGCAGCGCCGGCGTCTCGAGCGCTGCGCGGAGGAACTCGCCAACCCGGCAAAAGCGAGCCGCTCGATCACCCAGATCGCCTACCAGTGGGGGTTCATCGATTCGGCCCACTTCAGCCGCTCATTCAAGCGCGAGTTCGGCAGCGCACCGCGCGAATACCGCCGCGCTCGGCTGGACGCCGCCGCGTGACCGGCCCGCTCCCCGGCGAGGGAGCGGGAAATCCTCAATAGGCTATGCACACCGATTTAAGCTCGGTGTAGGCGTTGACCGCCTCGGGTCCGAACTCCTTGCCCAGACCGGACATCTTGAGGCCGCCGAAGGGCAGGCTCGCATCCAGGGTGACATGCGTATTGACCCAGACGGTGCCGGCCTCGATGCGCGGTGTCAGCCGCATCGCCTGCGACAGGCTTTCGGTCCAGAGACTAGCCGCGAGCCCCAGGTCGCTGTCGTTGACCATGGTGACCGCCTCCTCCACGTCATCGAAGGGGATCACCGTCAGCACGGGGCCGAACACCTCATCGCGCGCGACCTCCATGGTGTGATCGGCACCGCTGATCACCACCGGCGAGACGTAGAAGCCCTCCTTGGGGACTTCCCCCCCGACATGGATATTGGCCCCCTGGTTGCGGGCGCGGTCGATGTAATCGAGCACGCTGCGTTGCTGGCGCTGCGAGACCAGCGGCGTGATCTGGGCCTGCGGGTCCATGCCCGGGCCCGCCGCCATGCCGTCGATCGCCTCGGCGAGACGCCGACAGAATTCGTCGTGCAGGCTGCGATGCACGTAGAAGCGCGACGCGGCCGCGCAGACCTGCCCCTGATTGAGCAATCCGCCCATCAACGCGCCGTTGACGGCCTTGTCGAGATCGGCGTCCTCGAGCACCAGCATCGGGTTCTTGCCGCCCAGTTCCAGGGAAAAGTGCGCCATGTGCTCGACAGCGGCATGACCGATCCGCTTGCCCACCGCAGTGCTGCCGGTGAAGGTGACCTTCTGTACGTCAGGATGCTCGGCCAGGCGCGTCCCGACCACCGAGCCGGAACCCAGCACCACGTTGAACACGCCCCGGGGAAGCCCCGCCTCGATCGCCAGCTCAGCCAGTCGCAACACACTCAACGGCGTTTCCGAGGCCGGCTTGAGCACCACCGAGCAGCCCGCGGCCAGTGCCGGCACGACCTTCCACAGCGCGATCATCAGCGGAAAGTTCCAGGGCACGATCGCCGCCACCACGCCCAGCGGCTGGCGCAAGGTGTAGGCGTTGAACCGCGCGCCCTCGGGCATGCCGATCGACATCTCGCGGGTGCTGCCTTCCAGCTTGGTGGTCCAGCCCGCCATGTAGCGCACGAAATCGACCGAGAAGCCCACATCGACCGCCCGGGCGATATGGATCGACTTGCCCTGATTCAGGGTCTCGATCTGCGCCAGTTCCTCGCCATGCTGTTCGACCAGGTCAGCGAAGCGCAACAGGATCCGTTCCCGCGCCGCTGGCGACAGATCGCGCCAGCGCCGGTCATCGAAGCTTGCCTTGGTCAGCGCGACGGCCTCATCCGCCAGCGCGCCGTCGCCCTCGGCTATCGTCGCCAGCCGCTCGCCGTTGGCGGGGTCGAGCACATCGCGGGCATTGCCCTCCGCCCTGAAACGGCCATCCATGAAAGAGCCGGTGGCGCGCTCGAGAAACGCCTGGACCGGCGCGGATGCCGACATCTTGTCGTAGCTCATCGCAAACTCCTTTGATTCGGAAACGGGAAGCGGCGCTGCGAGACGCAGCACACGGCTCGATGCGCGTCGATCGGCACGCCAATGGCCGAAGGCTAGCGCTTTCGGACCGGCGCCACTTGAACCCTGCTGCCAACCACATGACGCTCACTGCCGGCTTCTCAAAAATTGAAACCGACCAGTAACTGGCTGTAATAGTTGCTATCACTGTCGCCCAGTTGCGTCCCGCCCTGGCTTGCGGAAGCGTCGGGATCGTAGCGGCCCAGCAACGGCATGACCCACCAACGCTCGCTCGGCGTCCACAGTGCATAGAGGTCGATCTCGTTGCCGCTGGTGTTCGGCCCTGCCTCGGTGGAGAGGGTGTCGAAGTCGTAGAGCATCGCCCCCAGGCTCACGCTCGGTGACGGCGCCAGCGCCAGGCTGATCTGCTGCACGCGGGTGTTGGTACTGAAGGGACCGGCATAGTTGGCCGCGACTTCGCCCTGGAACCAGGTGCCGAGCGCGCGTCCATTGCCGTAGAACAGCGCATCGTACTGCTCGGAGAAGCGGCTGAACCGATAGCTCACGACAGGCGAGCCGGGCAGCTCGGCGAAGGTCCAGCCTGCCTCGAGATACCAGGCATTCTCATGGTTGTCGCTGCCGTTTTCCTGCCAGGCGTACTGGCCAGCGAGAAACAGCTTCTCGACGCCGGCATTGCCCTGGGCGCGCAGGCTGTAGACTCGGGTATCCTCGCGACCGGGATAGAGAAAGGCGTGATCGTCATCGACATCGAGGACGTCGATGTAGGTCGCTCCGAACGTTCCCGCGTCGGAGACGTTCTCCAGCGTGGCGACGGCGAGCTCCGGTTCGGCCTGGGCGGGGTTGCCCGACTTCAGCCACATCAGGTCGCTCCGCCATCCCCGATCGCCGCCAAGGCGCAACACGGCGGTGTTTTCGAAGGACTGACGCGCCGCCAGATAGTAGGCCCCCCCACGGTTGAGATCGCCGTCCAGCAGCCCCTCGCCGAAATTGAGCGAGTCGCCCGAGATCAGAAAGCCGTCGCCAACCTGGATGCGCTGGCGTCCCACGGAGAGATCGACGCCATCCTGGCCCAGCATCGGGAACAGCTCGCCGGATTTCCAGCCGGCATAGAGATTCTCGAGGTGGGTCCGCCGCTCATCGCCGGTGGTGAAGCCGGCGGCATCGCCCTCGCCGAACGTTCCGCTCGAGACCCAAGCCACGTTGGCGTAGAGCGAACTGCCGCCATCGCCCAACATATGCGTGGCGCCGAGGCCGTACTTGACGAATCCCTCCTGCCAGTCGCGACTGTCCGCCTCGGCGGTTTCGGATTGAGCGTAGCCCTTCTGGCTATGAAAGGCCCCCAGAATGCCCTCGACGTTGACATCGACATGGGTCGTGCCGTCGTCGAACAGTTCCGCAGCGCGAGCCCCGCCGGACACCGAGAGCGTGACGACGGCCGCGACGGACAGCGTGGGCAGCAGGTATGGATAACGTGACATCATGCAGGAAGCCCCCTTGTTGTTATGGTATGTCCCCGGACGATGCGTCGGGTGACATGGGCAGGCTATCCGGCTACGCGGCAACGCTCTTGTCTCGGCCTGACGGAAATCTGGACACACATGCCCAACCGGCCTTTCCTGAACGCCTTGCACATGAAAAAACCGGCGCAATGGCCGGTTTCATCGTCGAAAGAAGGCAAGCGCCAGCACGCTCTCAAAGCCATACCAGCGACAGTGCCGGTACGAACACCACGATGGCGATACGCACCATGTCCGCGCCGATGAACGGCAGGATGCCGCGGCTGACGGTGGCAAGCGAGGTGCCGTGACTGTATTGCTGCACGATGAAGAGATTCATGCCCATGGGCGGCGTGATCAGGCCGATCTCCACCACCATCAGCGCGACGATGCCGAACCAGATCGATTTGGCGCTGGCGTCGAGCCCGAACAGATCGAGTTCGAGGATGATCGGATAGAAGATCGGAATGGTGAGCAGAATCATCGACAGCGAGTCCATCACGCAGCCCAGCAGCAGATAGATCAACAGGATGATCAGCAGCACCGCCAGCGGCGCCAGGCCACTGCCAGTGATCCACTCCGCCAGCGCCGTCGGCAGCTGCCCCAGCGCCAGACCGCTGTTCAGCAGATCGGCGCCGATCACCACCAGGTAGATCATGGCGGTCGCCTCCGCCGTGCCCGCCAGACTGCGGTAGACGCCCTGCCAGCGCATGCCGCCGCGCCACACGGCGTAAAGACCGCAGGCGGCGGCGCCGATCGATGCGGCCTCGGTCAGGTTCGCCCAGCCGCCGTAGAGACCGTAGATGACAATGACGAAGATCACCAGTATCGGCGCGATATCGCCCAGACTCGCCAGCCGCTCGGCCCAACCGTGGCGTGGCGCCCGCTCGACGTCGCGCATGGTTCTCGTCGCCACGATGCGGATCACTGCCAGATAGCCCGCCACCGCCAGCAACCCCGGCAGGATCGCCGCCATGAAGAGCGCGGCGATCGACTCCTGGGTCAGCACGGCGTAGATGATCAGCGGTACCGAGGGCGGAATCAGAATGCCCAGGGTTCCCGCCGCGGCGATCGTGCCCGTGGCCAGGCGCTTGCCGTAGTGGTAACGCTCCAGTTCCGGCAGGGCCACCTGACTCATGGTGGTGGCCGTGGCCAGCGAGGAGCCACAGATGGCACCGAAGCCGGCACAGGCCCCCGCCGCCGACATCGCCAGCCCGCCGCGCCAATGGCCGATCCAGCTGGCACTGGCGCGAAACAGCGCGGCCGAAAGCCCGCCGTGGATCGCGAATTGCCCCATCAGCACGAAAATGGGAATGACCGCCAGGTCGTAGCTCGAGAAGCGGGCGTAAACGAGGTTGTTGAGGGTGAACAGCAACGCCCGGGTGTCGCCGTCGTTGGCCAGCCAGTAGCAGAGCGCTCCCGCCAGCAGCATGGCGACCCCCACGTGCCAGCGACAGCCCAACATCACCAGCAGGACACCGAGCGCGATGGCGCCCATTTCGAGACCGCCGATCATGGGCTCTCGCCTCCCTTCGCCGCTTCCTGGCCGCCGCTCAGCTGGAGAGCGCTCTGATGGAGCGCGCAGACCCCGAGCAGCGCGATTCCCGGCAGCATGGCGGCCTGGGGAATCCATTGCGGAATGCCCAGTTGCACGCTCTGGGCGCTGTAGGCGAGGCTGTCGGCGACCGACAACGCCGTCCGCCATAACAACAGCGCGCTGACCAGCGCCAGCATCAGATGCGAGATCGCCAGCAGCGCGCGATTGAACCCGGCCGGGAAGAGCGTGGCGACGATATCGACCCGGATGTGGCGGTCGTTGACCTCGCATAACGGCAGGAAACAGGCCACGGCAACCGCGACCAGCATCTGCAGCAGCTCGATGTCGCCCGTTATGGGCGCGGAGAAGAGCCGGCGGCCGAGCATCGAGACCAGCGACATGCCGATCGCCGTCAGCAGCAGCATGCCGCCGACCATGGCCAGCGCCATTGATGAGCGTTTCAACACGACCCCTGTCATGAAGGCCTCCGTGCGTCTTCGCGCCGTTCGATGGATTCGGTCATCGACTCAGTCCACTCGCCGCAGTTCAGGGGCTTGCTCGTCGACGAGCGACTCGAGCGTCTCGACCAGTGCACCACGCTCGATGCTGCCCTCGTCGGAGGCGATCCAGTCGTCGACGATACCGCGGGTCGCGTCGCGCATGTCGTCATACGCGGCGGTGTCGAGCGTGATCACCGTATGCTCGGGGTCGCCTTCCACCTGGGTCTTGACCTTGGCGATGGCCTCGTCCCAGGCCCTGCCGAAACGGGCCGACAGCGTCTCTCCGCTCAGCGAATCGAGTACCTGACGGGCCTTCTCGGGCAACCGGTCATAGCTGCGCTTGTTCATCAGCAGCGCCAGCACCGTCACTGTCGGCGTCGCCTGATCGTCCGCCGTCTCGGTGTGGTAGTGGGTCACCTCGTCAAGCTTGGTGGGCGGCACCACCTCCCAGCCGGCCGCGGCGCCATCGATGACGCCCTTGGCCAGCGTGTCGGCGATCTGGGCCGGCGGCATGCTCACCGCCGAGGCGCCGAGCGTATCGATCAGGTTCGAGGCCATGCGCGTGGGCGCACGCAAGCGCAGCCCCTGCATATCGTCGCGGCCATGAATCGGCGTTTCCCGGGTATGGAAGACGCTGCCGCCATCGCTGTGCACGGCGAGCACCTTGTAATCGGCAAAATCCGCCGCGGCGGGGCCTTGCGTGAATGCCCAGGCGATACGACTGGCCTCGACGCCACCGGCCGGCAGCATGAAGGGCAGCTCCAGCGCCTCGCTGCGCGGGAAGCGACCCGCCGAATAGCCCAGTGCCGTCCAGGCGATGTCGACGACTCCGTTGCGCACCATATCGGCGAGCTGCGCCGGGGTGCCGCCCAGTTGCATGGATGGGTAGATCTGGCAGCGCAGCTCACCCTCGGACTGCGCCTCGAGATCCTCGCACCAGGGCTCGATGACGTGCTGCTGAGCGTTGGAGATCGCCGGCAGGAAGTGCGAGATGCGCAGGGTGGTCACCGCCGAGGCCGATTGGCTGGTCAAGCCGAGGGCCAGACAGAGCCCCATTGCCCGTGCCAGGCAGTGCATCATGGTTCCGGCTTTTTTCATTGTCATTGGGTTTCCTCCGAACTCCGAGCGAGCATGCTATTATTATCCTTAACAAGTTAATGGTTAGACGTTGATAAGGCGTCCGGGCAGGTGCCAATCGTGGACCCTGCCCTCCGGTATAACGCCGGCGCCCTCAGGCCGGCTGTTTTTCCTCGGTCGCGAGCAGGGCCAGCACGCCATCCGCCCAATCCAGGGCAACGTCCGAGGCCGCAAGCGCGCCGCTGGCATCGTGGCGGCCATATTCCCCCACCCGCATTGCACCGCAGGCCATCAAGGCCTCCGTGAGCAGTTCGCTGCCGCGGGAATACGTCTTGGCGTAGCTGCTGTCCCCCAGCCCCAGGCTGGCAAAGCGAACGCCGGCGAGGTCCGGGGCGTCGTCACGCAGTGCCTCGTAAAATCCGCGTGCGCCGCTGGGCACCTCGCCATCGCCGTAGGTCGAGCAGAGGATGAGGTAGAACCGGTTCGGGTCGAGAGAACGCGGGTCGGTGTCGGCGAGATCCGCAACGCTTACCGCGCAGCGCCCGTCGAGCGCCTGCTCGAGTTCTTCGGCCATAAGCTCTGCATTGCCCGACTCCGTGCCGAACAGAATGCCGACCGTCAGTCCCCCCAGACTCTCCCCCTCGCCCGTCTCGTCACGGGTCTCACGCTCGAACACCAGGGTGTCATCCCGCGCCGAGTTCAGAAGCGCCTCGAGCGTGGTCAGCTTGGTACGAACGCGGCCGGGCGCGGTTTGCGTGCGCTCCAGATGATCGATCCTGCGCCAGCCGTCGATGTCGGTCGCCTCCGAGTGGGGCACGAGCCCATCGCGCTGACAGCGCACCTGCCCATCAGCAATATCGGAGCCGATGACGCCCGCCAGGGCTCGCGCGTCGCTTCGCTGGTCGGGGATCGTGCCCCGGGCGCCGCGCCGCAGCCAGCCGGCCAGGTACAGACCCGCATCGATTCGGCCATTTTCCGAGACGCTCGGTAGTTCGAACAGCGCCTTTGAGATGGCGTCGTCAGGATCGGGCACGAAGCCGATGGCGGTAATGACCGAGTCCACCTCCAGCCGGACCACCTCCCCGGCGTGACGCAGTGCGACGCCTTCGACCCGCGTCTGTCCGGTCAGCTTCTCGGGCACCGTCTCGAACCACCACTCGACCGTCATGCGGTGATCGTCGCCACTCCCGGCACCGTCCACGCCGGGTAGCGTCCGCAGCGCGTCTAGCCGGGCGTCCTTGCCTTCCGGCACACTCGTCAGGTCAGCCCCGTGGAGGCGATGCGCGACGCCCGTGAAGCGGCCCAGCTCGCGAATCATGACCGGATCGAAGCGGGCCTGCTGCGCAGGGGAGCGCCCGATGATGTGAAGGGTGTCGATCTCGCGGGTCAGTTCGCCGTGAACGCCATCGTCGATGTCGCTGCCCTCGAGTTCCATCGAGCGGATCGACAACAGACGCAGCACATCGATGGCGACGTTGCCCTGCCCGACGATGGCCACGCGCCGCCCGAGCGACGGCGTTACCGGCTCGCCCGGGTGGCCGTTCAGCCGGCGGGTGACGCAACCGGCGCCATACACGTTGGCCAGAGTGTTGCCCGGAATCTCCAACCGGCGATCCTGGTGTGCGCCGGAGGCGAGCACCACCGCGTCGTAGCCTTCACGCAGATCATCGAACGACACCTGATGGCCGATGGTGGTATTGCCGATAAAGCGCACGTATGGCGAGTCGAACAGGCGATCGAACTGGCGCGACACGGCTTTCGTGCCCTGGTGGTCGCCGGCGACGCCGTAACGTAGCAGCCCGTAGGGCACCGGCAGGCGATCGAAAAGGTCGATACGGGCACCGGGCATTCGGCGCTGAATTTCCTTTGCCGTGAAACATCCCGCCGGCCCCGAGCCCACGATGGCCACGTGCGGGGTCGCGTCCTGCTCGGGCGTGATCGACGCCGTGCCTGCAGTGACGGGGACGGATGCCCCGTGGCCTTCAAGAGGGCGAACCTCGCGCCAGGTCACGGGCAGGGAGAGCATGCCGCGAAAGACCCAACCGCCGATGGTGGGTTCATGGTCGGGGTGCAGGTCGAGCCCTTTCAGGTGATGGAACAATAGCGGCAGTGCCACATCGGCAACCTCTGCCCGCGCCGCCCGGGCGCCCAGACAGACATGCGTGCCCTTGCTGAAGGCAAGATGCGGCTTGACCTCCCGGTGAATATCGAACGCATCCGCCCGATCCCATACCGACTCGTCGCGGTTGGCGGAGAGAATGCAGATGCCCAGACGCGCCCCGGCCGGCAGCTCGACCCCGGCCAGCACGGTATCTTTCGTGGTCTGGCGAGAGTACATGCCGATGGGGGCCACCCAGCGAATGGTTTCGTCGAATACCGTCGACCACAATCCGGGGTCACGCTCCACCGCCCGGCGCTGGTCGGGGTGGGTCAACAGCGCCCAGGCGGCCACACCCAGCGCGTCACGGGGTTCGTTGAGGCCACCGCCGATGCTCATCTTGATGTTGGCGCGAATCTTTTCCAGCGGCATCTGCTCTTCGGGTGTGGACAACAACGAGGAGATCAGGGAGTTGTCGCGATTGTGGAGGTGCCACTCGAGCATCTCGTCGAGCGCGATATCCACCTCATCGAAGGAGCGCTTGCCGGCTGCCCAGACCTCCGGGTCTTCGCCGTAGTTACCGGTGGCATCGATCAACGTCTGCGACCAGCGCTGCAGATCCTGCGCCTCAGCGTTGTAGAGCCCGAGCACTGATTTCAGGCATTCAGCAGCGAAGGGCGCCGAAAAGTCCCAGATAATATCCGCCCCCGGGCCCTTGTCGATGAACCGGGCCAGTTGCTCCCGCCCCTTTTCATGAAAGATCTGCGTCCAGACGTTTTTTACAGCGTTGGGCTTGAAGACACTCTGCCACTGCCGGCGCTCCCGGTAGTGCTCCGGGTCGTCGCGGCGCAGCATCGAATGGCCCATGGCGCGGATCTGGAGCGAGTCCTTTTCGTTGGCGGAATAGGTCTCCTGGTCATGCTCGGTCGCGACCACGGCCTCGTAACTGGTGATCAGATAGCGATTGACGCAGGGCACCCAGTGAACGCCGCCCTCGCGACGAAGCCGTTTATAGATCGGGAACGGATCACGGTAGAGCGTCTCGAGATCGATCCAGTCCGCCACGGACGCGGGCCGGGATGTCAACGACTTGTTCATACGACCTCCACGGAAGAGATGGCGAAAAGAGGGGACCACGTCATGGGATCTACGCGCGCATCACCCGCTTGCTCATGGGTGAAAGCAAAGCAGGCCAGACAATCGCTACAAGGCATGTACGACTCAAACTAGCCACTTGTTAATAAATTAACGATTAGACTTTAGATAGAGAACGCGAGATGAAAGAATTCAAATCTCGCCGCGCCCTCGCAACAGGGGTGCGAATAGAATCGATAAAAAACGCTGCCGGGAAATCCTGGCAGCTTGCCCGCACGCTTTCAATTTTGAAAAGACGCCGGATCCAGAATGGGCCGAAAGAAGCCACCCAGCTCTTCGGTCGCCGACAGTGGCAGGACATGGGCCACATACTGGTCGGGACGCACCACGACGACCGCGCCGCGTCGATCGATGCCTCGCGCCTCGAAGATGTCGTCGTCGGGCAGGATAGCGAAAACGTTCTCGTAATTGATGAGTTCGAATGGCCCCACTCGCGGCATGAACACCTCGGGCACGCGCGAGATATCGACCGCGGCATGCGGCTGTTGATAGATCACCTTGATATCGAACCAGGCATTGGGCTCGAGCTCCTGCGGGCCAACGTTCAACGGCGAGTCTTCCGCCGTGGAGAGCCACTCGGCGAATGTGTCGACGGCCGATGGTTCATCGGCCCGGGCCGAGTCGGCAAACACATAGAGGCGCCAGCGTCCGTCGGCGTTCGCCTGATGACCAAGGTGGAGCGGATTGCCATCGCACACGCGCGCCACCCTGGCCGACTTGAAGCGCTTGCCCACCGGAAAGCCGGTAGCGAATTGCTGATGACGCGCCTCGGCCGTGATGAGCGACGGTGCGTACTCGGTCATGAAACCTGCCGGGAATTCGATGGTTCGCGTATAGAAGTCCTCGAGCTCGGAGGGATCCTCGAACTCCTCGGGGCGCTTGGCCATCAATGTCGACCATTGCTTGTCGAAATCGATCAGGTTCCTGGCGACGACCTGGCGCTCGGCCGAGTAGGTGGAGAGCAGGCTCGCCGGACTGCGTCCCGACAACACATGCCCCAGCTTCCAGCCGAGATTGAAACCGTCCTGCATCGACACGTTCATGCCCTGCCCGGCCTTGGCGCTGTGGGTATGACAGGCATCGCCAGTGATGAACACATGCGGCAGCCGACCTGACTCGGGATCCTCGACATCGTCGAAACGGTCGCTGAGGCGATGCCCCACCTCATAGACGCTGTGCCAGGCGACGTTACGCACGTCGAGCGTGTAGGGATGCATGATCTCGTTCGCCTTGGCGATGATCCTGTCGATCGGCGTATTGCGAACCTCGCTGCTGCCATCTGCAGGCACCTCGCCGAGATCCACATACATGCGAAACAGATAGCCTCCCTCGCGGGGGATGAGCAGGATGCTGCCACCCGAACCCGACTGGATTGCGCACTTGGTGCGGATATCGGGAAAGTCGGTCACGGCCAGCACATCCATGACGCCCCAGGCATGATTGGCCTGATCACCGGCGAGCGTGCAGCCGATGGCGTCACGCACCTTGCTGCGCGCGCCGTCGCTGCCGACCACGTACTTGGCGCGCACGGTGCGCGTCTGTCCTTCCTGGCTCCCCGAGGTGTGCTTGAGCGTGACGGTCACCGGATACTCGCCCTCGTCAGCGACCTCGAGACCCTCGAACTCGTAACCGTAATCGGGCCGCACGCAGGCCGGGCCGTTGGCGGCCGCCTCGGCGAGGTAATCGAGCACCCGGGCCTGATTCACGATCAGGTGGGGAAATTCACTGATGCCCTGGGGGTCGTCGGGCGTGCACGCCGTGCGCACGATATGGCCCGGCTTCGCCGGGTCCGGCTTCCAGAACGCCATCTCGGTGATATGGTACGCCTCGTCGATGATGCGGCCGGCGAACCCGAACGCCTGGAAGGTCTCGACGCTGCGTGCCTGAATGCCGTCGGCCTGGCCCACCTCGAGCCGTCCCGCACGCCGCTCGACGATGCGCGTGCTGACGCCGGGGAACTGAGCGAGCTGTGCTGCCGTGATCATGCCGGCAGGCCCGGAGCCGACAATGAGCACGTCGACCCTCTCGGGCAGTGTGTCGGAGCGGTCGAGGCCCACTCCGGCCGCGGGCTGGAGGCGAGGATCCTTCGATACATAGCCGTGATGGTGAAACTGCATGATCAATTCCTCGTTATCGTGCCGGCGATCGGGCGTTCGGTGCCGTGCGGCCGTTAGCCGTCCGGCGGGCAAGGTGGCGAGACGCCACGGATCGCTTTCAACAGGTAGCTGCGCATGAATCTCGGGACCGCTGGCGCTGACTGAAGCCGGCGAGCCCCGGACCCGAGCAGGTTGGTTTTTTCATGCTGATGAAACCCCAGGCACTTGAGGATGTGTTTTACAGAGACTTGATTGTACTTTTCGCAATCTCTCCCCCTACCTTGGTCGATCTCGCGTCCCCACGCCTTAAAAACTCATTAATCTATAAACAACACGCTCAACGATACGCTCAGAGAGACATCCAGCGAACGTTCTCCCTGTCCATGTCGTCATTCCAATCGGGGATCTCTGGCAAATTTCTCGCGGGATAAAAATACTCTTGACAGACTGAGCCAGACTATTCGTTAATATATTAACGTAATCGAGAGTTTTCAGACGCCACTCCCGGAGCGATACCGCGGTCACGCCGCCGTACCAAGGAGAAATGACGTGCCACATCTGCATATCGAGTACTCACCCAGCGTCGAGCGGCATGTGGCCATGGCCGATGTCTGCCGGGCCGCCTGGGCGGTCATGAAGGAGAGCGAACTCTTCCCGCTGGCCGGCATTCGCGTGCGCGCCTTTGCCGCCGACCATTGCATCGTCGCCGACGACCATCCCGACAACGCCTTCGTGGCGATGACGCTTTCCGTCGGAGCCGGGCGCGAGACGGCGGCCCTCAAGGCGGCGGGAGAGCGCCTTTTCTCGGCGGTACGGGAGGCTCTCGCCACGCCGCTGGCGACTCCTCACTTCGCGCTCTCGCTGGAGATTCGCGAGATCGATGCCGAGCTGAGCTGGAAGGACACCCCGATTCATGCCCGTCTGTCGAAACGCTGAGTCAGCCGAAACCACGGACTAGCCGATCTACCAGGAGATTTCCGATGAGTACTTTGGACGAGAACATTGCCCGCGCGCAGGAGTACATGAAGCGTTTCCGCGAGCAGGGCGTGATGAACCACATCAATGGCGAGTCGGTGCCCGCCGACTCGGGCAAGACCTTCGAATCCCTGTCGCCGATCGATCTCAAGCCACTGGCCAACGTTGCTCGGGGTGGCGCCAGCGACATCGATCGCGCCGTCAAAGCGGCTCAGGATGCCTTCAAGCCCTGGAGCAGGACGCCGGGCAAGGAGCGTCGTGCCATCCTGATCAAGGTGGCTGAAGCCATCGAGGCGCGCGCCGAGGAGATCGCCTTCACCGAGTGCATGGACACTGGCCAGGCGCTGCGCTTCATGTCCAAGGCCGCGATTCGCGGTGCGGCCAACTTCCGCTTTTTCGCCGACAAGGCCCCGGAAGCCGAGGACGGCCAGGCCCTGCGCAACGATACCCAGATGAACGTCACCTCCAAGCGTCCGCTGGGTCCGGTCGCGGTCATCACGCCGTGGAACACGCCGTTCATGCTGTCGACCTGGAAGATCGCCCCGGCGCTGGCGGCCGGCTGCACGGTAGTTCACAAGCCGGCGGAGTTCTCGCCGCTGACCGCCAAGCTTCTCGTCGAGATCGCCGAGGAAGCGGGTCTACCGAAGGGTGTGCTGAATCTGGTCAACGGTTTTGGCGAAGATGCCGGCAGGACGCTGACCGAACATCCCGGTATCAAGGCAATCGCCTTCGTCGGCGAGAGCCGCACCGGCCAGATGATCATGGCCCAGGCCGCGCCGACCCTGAAACGCTTTCACTTCGAGCTGGGCGGCAAGAATCCGGTCATCGTCTTCGATGACGCCGATCTCGATCGCGCTGCAGATGCCGCCAGCTTCATGATCTACTCGCTCAACGGTGAGCGCTGCACCTCCTCCTCGCGCCTGCTGGTGCAGGATTCGATCTACGAAGAGTTCACCCGGCGTGTCGCCGAGGTTGCTGACAAGATCAAGGTTGGGCACCCGCTGGACCCCGAGACCGTCGTCGGGCCGCTGATCCATCCCGAGCATGAGAAGAAGGTGCTTTCCTACTTCGACAAGGCTCGCGAACAGGGCGCAACCATCGCCGCCGGTGGCAAAAAGTGCGGTGACGAAGGTTGCTATGTCCGGCCGACGTTGTTTACGCAGGCCACCAACGACATGGCTATCGCCCAGGAAGAAATCTTCGGCCCGGTGCTGACCGCCATTTCTTTCAAGGACGAGGACGAAGCCCTGCGTATTGCCAACGACACCCAGTACGGGCTGTCCGCCTACCTGTGGACCAACGACCTGAACCGGGCGATGCGCATGACCGACGAGCTGGAAGCCGGGATGATGTGGGTGAACTCCGAAAACGTTCGTCACCTGCCGGCGCCGTTCGGCGGCGTCAAGGCGTCGGGCATCGGCCGCGACGGCGGCGACTGGTCGTTCGATTTCTACATGGAGACCGTCAACGTCTCCTTCCCGCGCAAGGTCCATCAAGTACCCAAGCTAGATTGACCCCCCTGTCTCGCAAGGTGGCCTGCCCGTCACCTTGCCCGATGGCCCACGGAGATATCCCATGTCCATTCCTACGCCCAATCTCTACCCCGCTTTCAACATTCTGCGTCTGAGTCACGTCGTCTTCGGCGTCACGGACCTGGCCAAGAGCCGTCACTTCTACGTCGACACGCTCGGCCTGCAGGTCACCGACGAGGACGACCGGCGCATCTATCTGCGCGCCATGGAAGAGCGGGGGCACCATTGCCTGGTGCTCGAGCAGAGCGATACCGCCGCGGTTCAGGCCCTGTCATTCAAGGTCTTCGATGAACAGGATCTGGACAAGGCCCACGACTGGTTCGAGGAGCTGGGCCATTCGGTCGAGTGGGTCGAGCGGCCCTACCAAGGACGCACGCTACGGACGGTCGATTGCTTCGACACGCCCATCGAGTTCTATTTCAAGATGGATCGCCTGGCCCCCATCCATCAGCAGTACGCGCTGTACCACGGCGTCAAACCGTTGCGTATCGATCACTTCAACCTGTTCTCGGCCAATGTCGACCAGGCGGTCGAGTTCTACAACCGCATCGGTTTTCGCGTCACCGAGTACACCGAGGATGAGGAGAGCGGCAAGCTGTGGGCGGCCTGGATGCACCGCAAGGGTGGCGTTCACGATATCGCCTTCACCAACGGTAACGGTCCTCGCCTGCACCATACCGCCTTCTGGGTACCGACCCCGCTCAACATCATCGACCTATGCGATCTGATGGCCACCACCGGCTACGTCGGCAATATCGAACGCGGCCCCGGGCGGCACGGCATCTCCAATGCCTTCTTCCTGTATATCCTCGATCCGGACGGCCATCGTATCGAGATCTACTGCTCCGACTACCAGACCGTCGATCCGGACCTCGAGCCGATCAAGTGGGACCTGAAGGATCCGCAGCGACAGACCCTGTGGGGCGCACCGGCGCCACGCTCCTGGTTCGAACACGGATCCTTGTTCGAGAACGTCGAACCCCAGGCGTCGCAGTTGAAGGCCACGCCCATCATCGCCCCGTGAGAAACGCGGTTGTCGAAACCCCGAACACACGGCCCGGCGGCGATCGGGCCCTTCAGGAGAGACTTCATGAGCAACGCCCTTCCCGCCCGCCTGGCGTCCTTCCATGCCAACGGCGCCGACCGCTACGGCGTCGTCACCGATGATGGCATCATCGACCTGACGCCGGAATTCGGCACTCGCTTCAAGGGGCTCAAGGAAGTGATCGAGGCCGGCGCCATCGACGAGGTGATGCACGCCGCCGAGCAGCGACGCCCGAGCTATCGTGAGGAGGACGTCACCTTCCTGATTCCGGTCGCCAACCCCGAGAAACTGATCTGCGTCGGCGTCAATTTCCCGTCGCGCAACGAAGAGTACAAGGACGGTCAGGCGGCACCCAGCAAACCCTCGCTGTTCATTCGCTTTCCGCGCAGCTTCGTCGGCCATCGCCAGAATCTGGTGCGTCCGCCGGAGAGCGAGCAGCTCGACTACGAAGGGGAAGTGACCATCGTCATCGGCAAGGGTGGGCGTCGCATTCCCCGCGAAAAGGCCTACGAGCACATCGCGGCGTTGACGCTGTGCAACGAGGGTACGTTGCGCGACTGGGTGCGCCACGCCAAGTTCAACGTCACCCAGGGCAAGAATTTCGACGCCAGCGGCGCCATCGGCCCCTGGCTGGTGCCGTTCAAGAGCGCCGACCAGCTCGACGACATTGCGCTGACCACCCGGGTCAACGGCGAAGTCCGCCAGAACGATCGCACCTCGCGCATGATGTTCGATTTCCGCTACATCGTGAATTACGTCTCGACCTTCACCACCCTGGTGCCGGGCGACGTCATCGTCTGTGGCACGCCCACCGGCGCGGGCGCGCGCTTCGATCCGCCGATCTGGCTCAAGCCGGGCGATGTCATCGAAGTCGAGGCCGACGGCATCGGCACCCTGGTCAATGGCGTGGAGGATGAGAAGCATGGCGTTAACTGAGGCCCAGGTGTCCGACGCCGCCGACGCCCTGCTTGCAGCGGAAGAAAACCGCGAGCAGATCGGCCTGCTGTCGCTCAAGTACCCGGCGATGACGCTGAAGGATGCTTACGCGATCCAGGCGGCGCAGCTCGAGAAGAAGAAGCGCCACCACGCCGTCATCGGCTGGAAGATCGGCCTGACGTCCAAGGTCATGCAGGACGCGCTGGGTATCGACACACCCGACAGCGGCGTGCTCTACGACTACATGCGCTTCGACAGCGGCGTGGTAATTCCCAAGCACCACTTCATTGAACCGCGCATCGAAGCCGAGATCGCCTTCGTCATGAAGGCACCGCTGGAAGGCGAGGTCACGCGGGAGGATGTCCTGGCGGCCACCGACTATGTGATACCGGCTGTCGAGATTCTCGACACCCGCGTCGTGCGCCAGGACCCCCGTACCGGCCAGCGGCGCGTCATCGTCGATACCGTCTCCGACAACGCGGCCAATGCCGGTATCGTACTCGGCAAGGAACGCCATGCACCCGAGGCCATCGATCTGCGCTGGGTCGGCTCGATCGTCAAGAAGAACGGCGACGTCGTCGCCACCGGCCTGGGCGCCGGCGTGCTCGACGATCCGGTGACTGGTCTGGTGTGGCTGGCACGGCGCATGGCGACCTATGGCCAGCGGATCGAGGCCGGTCAGGTCATCCTCTCCGGCTCCTTCATCGGCCCGATAGAATGTCCGTCCGGCAGCGATATCGAGGCGGACTACGGTGCGTTCGGGAAAGTGACGCTGCGGTTCGACTGATCGGCTGCCCCGCCGCTCCGGTTCATGCCTGCCCGGTCTGGCGACGACGATAACGTGACGGAGTGATGCCGGCATGACGCGCGAAGAAGCGACAAAAATAGCCCGGATCCTGAAAACCGAGCCGATAGCCGATCTCGTTGATCGTCATCCGCGTGAAGGTCAGCAGGCGCCGCGCTTCCTGCGCCAGCCGGTCATGCACCAGTCGCTTGCTCGGCACGCCGGCGATACGGCGACATACGCTGTTGAGCCGCGCCTCGGTCACGTTGAGTGCCGCCGCATACTCCGACAGCGTCCAGTGCGCCTTGTAGTGCGCTTCGATTTCCAGATTGAAGCGATGAAACAGCGCCAGTTCATCGTGCCGAACATGCTGGGCCTTGAGCGAACTGGCCGACAAGCGAAACAGGCCGATGAATATCAAGCGTGTCAGCGTGGTCAATGCCACTTCACGACCCGGGCGGGCGGCATCGAATTCCAGCCGAAGATCGTCGAACAGCCGCTCGACGCGCGCCACATCAGTGCGCGCCTCCTCGGTGACATGGCCGGTCGCCACGCAGACCGGGGCGACGTGCTGCATGTCGCCGAGGTCCGCGCTCTCCTCGAGCAGCGACCAGACCAGCTGCTGGCGTACCGTCAGCACATGGCCGTCGCTGCCCTCCTCCGTGGTGAACGAGTGCGGCACGGTAGGAGGGGTCAGAAAGAACATCGGCCCTTGCTGGTGAAACTGCCGGTCGTCCAGGTAGACCCGCACCATGCCGCTTTTGACGTAGTGCACCTGGAAGAAGCGGTCATGATGATGCACGGGCATGTTTCGCCCATAGAAATCGGCCATGCGGCCCAGCGCTTCGTAGTGCACCGTGGCGTCGGCGTAGCGCCGATCGTACTCCTCACCGATCGTGATGTTGGGAATCGGCTCCAGTGCCATACCGCGACTCCTGTGTATAAGCGCTTTTTCCTGACTGCCAGTTCACATATTAACAAACTTGCGATACGCGACATGCCGACCAGGCCTCATGCGCCGTTCGACATCGCACGATCGCCAAAAGCCATACTTCACTAAAGGAAATAGCTCATGGGTGAGATCGTCCTCGCTGCCAAGATCACGCACGTCCCCTCCATGTACCTCTCGGAGCAGCCTGGCAAGCATCATGGCTGTCGAGCGCAAGCCATTGCCGGGCACAAGGAAATCGGCCGACGCGCGCGGGAGCTGGGCGCCGATGTCGCGCTGGTCTTCGACACCCACTGGCTCGTCAACAGCGGTTACCACATCAACTGCGGCGACCATTTCGAAGGCATCTATACCAGCAATGAACTGCCGCACTTCATCCAGAACATGGAGTACTGCTACGACGGCTGCCCTGCGCTGGGAGAACGGATCGCCGAGCAAGCCAATGCCTCGGACATCCGTACCATGGCCCACAATATCAAGAGCCTCAAGCTGGAATACGGCACCCTGGTGCCGATGCGCTACATGCACATGGATATCCCCAAGGACCAGGCCTTCAAGGTGGTGTCTGTCGCGGCCTGGGATGCCTGGCACGACCTGAACGAAAGCATCAAGTTCGGCGCGGCCGTACGCCGGGCGATCGAAGCCAGCGACCATAAGGTCATGGTGCTGGCTTCAGGCTCGCTGTCGCACCGCTTCACCGATAACAGCATGGCGCAGGAAAACATGCATCGCTGGACGCGCGAGTTCGACCGCCAGATGGATATACGGGTGGTGGAGCTGTGGCGTCAGGGCAAGTTCGACGAGTTTCGCGCCATGCTCCCCGAGTATGCCCAGCACTGTTACGGCGAAGGCGGCATGCACGACACGGCCATGCTGCTGGGCGTACTGGGCGAAGGGTACGACACCCCTGCAGAGATCCTGACCGAGCCATTCGGTAGCTCCGGTACCGGCCAGATCAACGCCATCTTTCCGCTATAACGACATCGATGTCGCGAATCCGCCGGCTTCACGGCTCCTGCTGTCGATACAGCGGCTCTGCACAACATTACCGGGAGACTCTCCATGGACATGCCTATCAATTCGTTCAAGCAGGCAATGATGACCAGGGATGCAGCCCAGATCGGGCTCTGGCTGGGCCTGGCCAACGGCTACTGTGCCGAACTGGCCGCCAACGCCGGTTTCGACTGGCTGTTGATCGATGGTGAACATGCGCCCAACGATCTGCGCGCCATCCTCGAGCAACTGCAGGCGGTGGCCCCCTACGCGGTGCAGCCCGTGGTGCGCCCTCCCGTGGGGGAGACGGCCCTGATCAAGCAGTATCTCGATATCGGCGTGCAGACCCTGCTGGTGCCCATGGTGGACAACGCCGAGCAGGCGCGCGCCATGGTCCGCGCGACGCGCTATCCGCCGGAGGGTGTGCGTGGCGTCGGCAGTGCCCTGGCGCGGGCCTCGCGCTGGAACTCCATTCCCGGCTACCTGGACAAGGCCGACGGTGAAATCTGCCTGCTGGTGCAGATCGAGACGCAGGAAGGGCTCAATAACATCGACGAGATCGCCGCCGTGGAGGGCGTCGATGGCGTGTTCATCGGCCCGGCGGACCTGAGTGCCTCACTGGGCCACCGCGGCAATCCGGGGCATGAAGCGGTCCAGACGGCGATCGAAGAGGGCATTCAGCGTATCCATCAGGCAGGCAAGGCATCCGGCATTCTATCGGCCAATCAGACACTGGCCTGGCGCTATCTCGAATTGGGCTGCACCTTCGTGGCCGTCGGCGTGGATACCAGCCTGCTGATGAGTTCGTTGAAGGCGCTGGCCGCCACCTTCAAGGGTGGCGAGACGCCGGCCGCATCCTCCTCCGTGTATTGAACGCAATTTTCCGGGCCTGACTCCCGTGGGCCTGAATGGCTAACTTTTCATTTTTCAGAGCGACCCTCATGAACCTAACCGACTCCCGCCTGCTGCGTCAGCACGCCTATATCAACGGGCAGTGGACCAGTGCCGACAATGGTGCGACCTTCCCCGTCACCAATCCGGCCGACAACACGACCATTACCGAGATTGCACGCGTCGGCGGTGCTGAAACGCGCCGAGCCATCGAAGCGGCCGAAGCCGCCCTGCCAGCCTGGCGCGACAGGACCGCCAAGGAGCGGGCAGCGATCCTGCGTCGCTGGTTCACATTGATGCAGGAGCACAAGGAAGACCTGGCGCGCCTGCTGAGTTGGGAGCAAGGCAAGCCGCTGGCCGAAAGCCGCGGCGAGATCGATTACGGCGCCAGCTTCATCGAGTGGTTTGCCGAAGAAGGCAAGCGCGTATATGGCGACGTCATTCCCAATGACAAGCCCGGTCGTCGGCTGGTCGTCATCAAGCAGCCGGTCGGCGTCGTGGCCGCGATCACCCCGTGGAATTTTCCGGTGGCCATGATCACCCGCAAGGCAGGCCCCGCCCTGGCCGCCGGTTGCACCATGGTGCTCAAGCCCGCCTCCGAGACGCCGCTGTCGGCGCTGGCGCTGGCCGAGCTGGGCGAACGCGCGGGGATACCCGCCGGTGTCTTTAACGTGGTGACCGGCCGCGCCGGTGAAATCGGTGGCGAACTGACCCACCATGCGAGTGTCCGCAAGCTGTCTTTCACCGGCTCGACCGAGATCGGCCGACAGTTGATGGAGGAGTGTGCCGGTACCATCAAGAAGGTCAGTATGGAGCTTGGCGGCAACGCCCCCTTCATCGTCTTCGACGATGCCGACCTGGACGCGGCCGTCGAAGGCGCGATCGCCTCCAAGTTTCGTAACAGCGGACAGACTTGTGTCTGCACCAACCGCATTCTGGTCCATGCTGACGTCTATGACAGCTTCAGCGAGAAGCTGGTTGCGGCCGTGAGGCGACTCAACGTCGCGGCAGCCACCGACGACACGGCGCAGCAAGGTCCGCTCATCAACCTGAAGGCAGTCGACAAGATAAGAGCGCATATCGATAACGCCGTCAGCCTCGGGGCGAAGGTGCTGTGTGGCGGAAAGGGGCACGCTCTCGGCGGCAGCTTCTTCGAGCCGACCGTGTTGGGCGAGGTGACCGCCGAGATGGATGTCGCTGCCGAGGAGACCTTCGGTCCGCTAGCGCCGCTGTTTCGCTTTCATAGCGAGCAGGAAGCCATTCGGATGGCGAATGACACACCGTTTGGCCTCGCGGCCTACGTCTATTCGCAAAACATCGGGCGCTGCTGGCGTATGGGCGAGGCGCTCGAATATGGTATGGTCGGCATCAACGAAGGCCTCATTTCGACGGAAGTCGCACCGTTTGGCGGCATCAAAGCCTCAGGCGTCGGTCGGGAAGGCTCCCGCTACGGCATTGAAGACTATCTCGAAATTAAATACTTGTGCATGGGGATTCGATAACCCGGTAGTCAAACCAAGGGGGCGATCCCCTTGGTTGCTTTCTCGACAAGGCGAAACATGGCGCGTCCGACCCCCTCTCTTACCCTCGCACTGCTTCAGGCTCGTGAATCCGCGATGAACTTTTTCCGGCCGCACCTCAACCGCAACAATATTACCGAGCAGCAGTGGCGAGTCATTCGTATCTTGTGGCAGGCCGACGAGCAGACGCTCGAAAGCCATCAACTGGCCGAGCTGGCCTGTATTCTGCGCCCCAGCCTGACCGGCGTGCTGGTGCGTCTAGAGCAGAGCGGCCTGGTACACCGCTGGAAACCCGAAACCGACCAGCGACGCCTTTGCATCACCCTGACGCCGAAGGGCAATGCGCTGTTCGAAGAGATGAAAGAAGAGATGATGCATCAGTATCAAAAAATCCAGCAGGCTCTAGGGAAGGAGAAATATCGCACCCTGATGAGCCTATTGGCCGAGGTCAAGAACCTGCATCCTGACGACCATGTTTAACGGTTTGTTAATTTGGCATCGCAGTTGCGGCCTTCCGTCCTTTCCCTGACACATCAGCGGTCTACTCGACCGGCATTGCCGCGACTTTTACAACACACCTAATTGATCATCTGAGCATCTTTGTAAACCGGCTCCCCCCTGAACACCGTCAACAACACATGGGTGTCGGAAATGTCCGATACCGGGACAGCAAATATATCCTGATCGATGACTACCATGTCCGCGGATTTACCTGGCTCTATGGAGCCTATTTCCGACGACAGGTTAGCGGAATAGGCTGCTCCCAGTGTCATTGTGTCGAAGGCCGCTTGCAGAGGAATGCTCTCCTCGGGGCCGATTTCCCGCTGCACCATTGACTCCAGATGAGGCCAGGGATTTATCGAGCTGGAGATGGATGGCCAATCGGAGCCATAGGCGATCGTCGCGCCAGCCTCCAGGAGTTCTGCCGTCGGTGGCGTTCTTGCATAGCGATCTTTACCCAATGCTTCGATCATGGCTTCGCTGTAGGGGCCCGGTATCCAGATAGGGGGCGCGATGTCAGCCACCACATTCAGTTCGCGGAAACGGGGCAGGTCCTGCTTGCTTACCATGCCTGCATGGGCGATGGAGTGATGAAGCTGTCCGGTCGGGTTTTCCTTGCGAGCGGCCTCTACCGCATTCAATGCTTCGCGTACCGCTGCACTCCCCGAAGCATGGAATTTCATGGTGACGCCTTTCTTATCCAATTCGATGGTGTCTTTGCGAATTTCCTCCGGCGTCATTCTCAGCTTGCCCCGAAAATCGCTCGCAAGATGATGTTCGTGCAGTGCTTCGGCCTGATAGGGATTCAACAGGGCAGCGGTGAATGCCGGCGGAACCCCATCCAGATAGAACTTCACATTATTGGCATAAACGTTATCGGAAAAATAACTTTCCCTGTTTTTTATCGTCTCCAGCTGTTTCTCTCTGGATTCATTGAAGTCGGTTTCATACTGAAGAAAAGCGATTACCCTGGCAGTCAGCCCTTCCTTCTCATCCACGTCATGGTAGGCTTTAAGCGTCGCTCTATCGGTACGGGCCTCCACAAAGGTGGTAATACCGTAGCGGTTCGCCATTTCGGCTGACTTCTTAACGACTTGCTGGTATTTCTCGTCACTCAACGGGGGGATCGCCTGGGTTAATTCCCCGGCTGCTTCTTCGTGCAGTATTCCTGTAGGCTCGCCGCTCTCATCAGTCAGGATGGCAGGCATCTCCCGAGCCTTGTCCTTTGTAAAGCCGGCCACCTCCAATGCCTTGGAATTCACGTATCCGTTATGCCCTGTGTCATCGAGAAGATAAACAGGGTTGTCGGGAGCCACGGCATCCAGTGCTGATTTATGGACTTTTCCGGTATCCGCATAACTCGACGCCCAGGCTCCTCCCGTGATCCATTCTCCGGGCTTTGCCTTGGCCGCGCATTTCTTGACTTCATCGGCGATTGCTTCCGCAGGTGTGCTGCTGGAGAAGCCGCAGTTGAACATCTCCCGCTTGAGCCCGCGCACATAATGTCCGTGACCATCCACTATTCCAGGCATGGCCATCTTTCCCTGCAAATCGACGACGCTGGTGCCTTTACCGATGTAGCCTTCTATGTCCTTGTCACTCCCGACCGCAATAAAAACACCATCCTTTATAGCAACGGCCTCGGCCCGCTCTCTTTTTGCGTTTTGCGTATATATGTCGCCATTCATATAAACGTAATCGGCCACCCTGGCCGCTGCGCAAACATGACCTGCCTGAAACATCACCGTGAAAACAGCAATCCCGGCCAAAGTTTTCATAGCCCCACCTGTTCTTGTTCTCATCTTGAATACTCTCTGCGTAGCGACACTGCCACGGCACCCGATCGGCGAGATCGTGCCGCCGTCCGCCTGATGGTTGCGTTGCCCCGGGAGGCGGCTAGAGGGAAACCCGTCCGTGGTTTTCATCGGTCGTCTAGGCCGCTACGCTCTGTCTGAAAAATGTCTGCGCTCACTCATGCAGCGTTAAAAATTAGCTCGGGCGCGAGTCCGGACTCGGCGTCCCCATTAAAATACTCATTTACAGCACGTAACCCCGAATGCGAGCCCAGTCCGTTTATCGCTGATTTTTGCCTTGCCTGAGTATCGCTCGCCGACTTTTCAGACAGGACTTAGATCGAACGAAGCCACCCACTCGTTTTCAGTCGGTCATATCCGGCTCGAAAAGCCTTTTCTTCATCTTGAACTTGACCCAGAAAAGCGCGATCACGCCAACGATGCCGAGCACGACCCCGAGCAGGGTATAGACGGTTGTCGTCAACTCCGGCGACGGCGAGGCGTTGGCGGCCACATAGCCCATGCCGATGGCCCCGACGACCTGGGGGACGGGATACAGCGGCGTCCGATAGGGGCGTGCATGCTCGGGCTTTGTGACACGCAGCACGATCACATCGATGTGCGCCACAATGTAGGCCAGCAGCCAGCTGGTCGACGCACCGACCAGCAACACGATGATGTTATCCGGACTCACCAGCAGAAACGGAATCGCCACGATCACCGCCAGGAACAGGATGCCGATCCAGGGCGTGTCGAAGCGCGAATGCAACTTGCCCATGATGCCGAAAGCCTGGCCGTTGTCGGCCATCCCGGCGAGCATTCGCGGTACCGAGGCGAGCACGGTATTGACGGTGCTGCAGGTGGCGGTCAAACCCATGACGGTGGCGATGATCAATCCCGCCTCGCCGAATACGCCGTCGACCAGATCCAGGTAGGGCAACGGTGAGGTCGTCAGCGTCTCCATGGACAGATAGCGGCCGCCCCCCAGGCAGAAGAGCACGAACAGCAGGAAAATGATGATCAGCGACACGAACATTGCACGCGGCACGCGCCGCTCCGGCTGGCGGATATCCTCGATCAGCGGACAGATGAACTCACAGCCGACGAACATCCACATCGCCAGCGCCGTCAATCCAATGAAACTGCCATCGGAGATGCCTTCCAGCCCCCAGTCGATGCCGGCCGCCGCCTGCGCGACAGATGACGAGGGCGTGTCCAGGAGCGCGGTGGCGCCGACCAGCAGAATGGCGGCGATCATGGCGAAGGTGAACAGATTCTGCATCTTCGCGAACACGTCGGTCCCCAGGATATTCAGAAACGCCAGCCCGAACAGCAACAGCATCGGAATCAGGTAAGAAGGCAGCACGTCGGGGAAGAGCGTCTGCAGGAGCGCGTCGACCAGAAGCAACTCCGCCGAAAGGCCGAACATCGCCACGATCACGTAGCCGGCAAACACCGACACGATGGCCGGAAAATGGCCGATCGCCTTCTGGGTATAGGTTGCCAGCGTCCCCGACGACGACGGGTACATCAACGAGAGTTCGGAAAAGCTGATCGCGTTGCAGAAAGCGAACAGCAGCGCCAACCCCATCGCCGCCACAAAGCTCAAGCCTCCGATGCCGAACCCTATCAGCGCGGAGGCCATCGCGCCCTGCACCACGACGCAGCCGACACAAATGGCGATCATGGTCTTGAATCCGATGCCCGGTGCGCTCGAGCGGTGACGACTCTCGCGGATGCTCGCGCCTCGGGCAGGCGTCGTATCGGTCATTGCGAATCTCCTTAGGCTTTTTGCCATTGTTGTGCCCAGACCCACTACTGATTCGTTCCCTAGCCTGCTCTCTGACGACCTTGTGCGTCTTGACTGGCCTTGACAGTCAATTGGCCCTCATCGCCTGAAGGCGCCGCTCCTCTCCAGAACTCAACCATCCGGTTGATACCCACTGCTCTTTGCTTGACGACACCATAAGGAGACACCCCCACCGATGGAGTACCCCGATGGCCAATGCAAGCGTTGTGATTACGGGCGCCGGAACCGGCGTGGGAGAGGCCTGTGCGCTGCAACAGGCGGCCCGAGGCAACCACGTCATACTCATAGGGCGGCGCGCGGCACCGCTCGAACGGCTGGCGCAACGCACCGGCGGCCTGGCGCTGGCCGGCGATGCCGCCAGCGCTGACGTCTGGGAGGGATTCATCGAGCAGATCATGGCGCGCTACGGCCGTATCGATGGGCTGATCTGCTGCGCCGGAGGGCTCGGCTTGGGGAGCGTGACCGAGATCGGCGAGAAGGCCTGGCGAGAGGCCATGCACCTGAACCTCGACACCGCCTTCTTCAGCGCCAGGGCCTGCCTTCCCGCGCTGATCGAACAGCGGGGAAGTATCGTGCTGCTGGGCTCGCTTGCCTCGCTGGCTGCCGGCCCCGAAGTCTGCGGCTACACCACTGCGAAACACGCACTGATCGGCCTGAGCCGCTCAATGGCCCGCGATTACGGCCCCCATGGCGTACGCGTCAATTGTGTCTGCCCCGGATGGATCCGCACGCCCATGGCCGACGCCGAGATGCAGCCGCTGATGGAGCGCTACCGGGAAACCCTCGACGATGCCTACAGGCGCGTCACCCGCGACGTGCCGCTGCGTCGCCCGGCCACGGCCGAGGAGATCGCCGAAGTCTGCAATTTCCTGATCAGCCCGGCCGCCTCGATTCTCACCGGCACGACCCTGATGGCCGACGGCGGCTCCAGCATCGTCGACGTGCCCACCCTCGCCTTCGATCATATGGAGCGCTGATGAATAGCACGATCGGCCTCACTACCGGACCCCGTCGTCACTGACGACGCGATTGCCCAAGAAAACACCGGGCATTGCCCGGTGTCATTGGATGGCAATCCTCGTCGGGATGGGGGGTGTCCACACTCTTGTCAGCGGCAGCACGCATTGACCGCTGGAACGCGCCCCGCCCAAGGCTGAGCGCGTTCGAGCTGCGCCGCCAACGAGAACAATCGGCTTTCCTCGCCGAAGCGCCCCGCGAAGTGGCTGCCCAGCGGCAATCCCGCGTCGGTCCAGTAAAGCGGTACCGACATCGCAGGCTGCCCGGTGGCGTTGAAGAGCGCGGTGAAGGGGCAATAGCTGTGAAAGTCGTCGATGACCTCCGCCAGAGACAGTCGGTCATCGAAGGCGTCCAGCTCGCCGATCCGCGGCGGCTGGCGCGCCAGGGTCGGCGACAGCAGCAGGTCGTACTGTTGCATGGTCGCCGCCATCCGGCGCCCCAGGGCATGGATATCATTGATGGCCGCGATGTAGCGGGTAGCATCGATTCGTCCCCGCTCGCGCAGCATGACCCGGGTTCTCGGTTCCAGTTCCTGCTCGTCGACGGGCGTTCCGCGCATCTCACCCAGCATGTCCAGGAATTCGCGGGTACTCGGGCCGATGATGTCGAAGCAGCGCTGATAGAACGCTTCCCAGTCGACGGGCAACGTGACCGATTCGACGCGATGACCCAACGATTCGCAGAGCGATGCGGTTTGCCGCGCGATGGCCTCGGCTTCCGGCGCCAGCACGGGCCCCTCGATGAGCCCGATCCGCAGCATGCCGGGATCGCGCTCGGTCGCCTGGCGATAGGGCACGGGGCTGCTGGGCGCCGCATAGGGCGCGCCCAGGTCGGCACCCGCAGTCGCGTCCAGTAAGGCCGCACTGTCGCGCACCGAGCGGGTAATGGCGTGTGACGTGCCCATTCCTCCCCACCCCTCACCCACCATCGGCCCCGAGGGTATCAAGCCGCGGCTCGGCTTGAAGCCGAACACGCCACAGCAGGACGCCGGGACTCGCAGCGAACCGCCGCCGTCGTTGCCATGGGCGAAAGGCACGACACGCGCCGCCACCAGCGCCGCCGCACCGCCGCTGGAGCCGCCCGCGCTACGCTCGAGATCCCAGGGGTTGCGCGTCGCACCATGGCGGGTCGATTCCGTGGTATAGGAGGTCCCGAACTCCGGCGAGGTAGTGGTGCCCAGCAAGAGACAACCGGCCCGTCGAAGCCGCGCCACCGCCTCCGCATCGAAATCCGCCCGAACCTCGCCGGTGGCGCGCGACCCTTGAGTCATCAGCGCGCCGGCGACCGGCGAGAAGAGATCCTTGACCAGGGTCGGAACGCCGGCAAAGGGCTGGCTTTCGTCGACGGGCCGGCGGCTGGCCGCCCGCGCCTCATCGTAGAGACGCTCGACGACCGCGTTGAGACTGGGTTCAACCCTTTCGAGGCGCTCGATGACCGCCTCCACCAGTGCCGTGCTCGACACTTCGCCACTCGTCACGCGCTGGCCGAGAGCAAGGCCGTCATGCGTATCCAGCAGACGATGAATTTCACGCTCCATTCTCATTCTCCAGATCAGGGACAGGAACTCTTACGCTGGGAGGTATCCACCAGACGGCGCTCACGGAGCGCCGCGCCTCCCCAGCCCACGGCATAGATCACACCGATTGCGGCCAGGATGAGGATCGCCCCGTTCAAGTCGCCGGCGATGCCGGCCGCCATGCCCACGATCAGCGGGCTGACGAACTGGCCGATGTAGAGAGAGCCGGTGAAGACGCCCATCCCCCGCCCGCGGGTCTTTGGCGTGAGGGCATTCATCACCGGTGCCATGGCATTGGGCACCAGCAAGCCGGCGCCGATGCCATGGACGGTGATGGCGAGCATGGCGGCAGGATAACTATGCGACTCGACCAACCCCACCAGGCCGGCGGCAAGCAGCAGCAGCAGCAGCACATTGCAGCCGCGGGAACCGAACGTGCGCCGCGCCCAGGGCCACAACAAGGCACCCAGGAGGGTAGCCAGCAGCCCCAGGCCCGTCGCCAGGCCGATCAGGGTACTCGACGTCACACCCAACCCGACCAGGATCACCGGGGCCTGGATGGGAACGACGAAACTCAGCACCATGCCCAGGCCGATGAGCAGGTACCCGGCGATCAGCGTGCCCATGGCCACCGTGTCTTCACCCCGCTCATGGTCGCGTGCTTCCTGGTGCTCGACGGACGGCTCCCACAGCACGCGAGCCATGAACGGCACCAGTGCCAATGGCAACAAATAGAGATAGAAGGGAGCTCGCCAGGACGATTCGCCCAGCATGCCACCGATCACGAAGAACGCGGCGCCGACCAGGCCGATGGTCACTACCTGGCGATTGACGTAACGCATGCGCTGCTCGCCACGCCAATAGTCGGCGATCAGCGTCGAACAGCCGGTCATGATCATGGCCTCGGCGACGCCGAACAGCAGCCGCACGCCGACGATGCCCATCAAGGCATCGAGTTGCGCCGGCAAGGCCCCCAACACGCTGTACAGCAGCGTCGCCACGATCAGCATGGACTTGCGGCCGAAGCGATCGGCCAGCCAGCCGGCCACCGGCGCGAAGAGCGCAATGGCCAACGCCGGTCCGGTGATGGCCAATGGCACCCAGAGCTCGGCATGCGGGTTGGACGGAGCGAACTCCGCCATCATCTTGGGCAACACCGAGGTCACCATCACCGAGCCGACGATGGTCAGGCTGCTGCCCAGCAGCAGCACGGCACCTTCACGGGCCCCGGCCTGCCTGTCTACGATTGTCGTTGTCATCATCTAAATCCCTAGAAACTGTAGGCGACGCGAAACGCGAGGTTGTAGCCTTCGGTGCGATTCTCGGCGGAAAACTCCTTGTAGGCGTGAACCCAGAAGGCCGGCTTGCCAGGCGCGACGTAGCTGAGCGCCGGCCCTGCGGCCCAGACCTTGGCCCGATTGCCATTGCCGTCGGCCAGCGTGGCGCTTTCGTCGTCGGTCAACTGGTCGTAGTAGTAGCCGGCCACGCCGGCCGTCCAGGCACCGAAATGCTGGCCGAGCGCGAACTCATTGCGATACTCGATCCCGTTGCGGTAATCCGTGTCGTGATTGCGGGTATTGACGTCCAGTTGCGACAGCGTCGAGACTTCGAAGCCACTGGGCGTGATGTAGCTGATGCCGACGATCGGCGAGAAGGTCCAGTGGTTGAGCCCCGGATTGACCAGCCGATCCTCGTCATAATCGCCGGTCGGTGCCTGGATCTGGAATTGCGCGGTCACCCCCATCCCGGGCCTGGGTCGCCACTCGAGCATCAGCGGCAGGAGTTGCAGATCGGCCTGGGCGAACGGGTCCGCCTCGTCCTCGAACACCGTCTGCCCGCCGACGTTGACGCCCAGCGAGGCATCCATGTCGAAGAACGGCGCCACGCCACCGAAACCGTAACGCGCCCCCAGCAACCGTTTGTCTGTCATATGGATATAGGCGACACCGATCGAGAGCACGTCGAGGGAGAAGTCGTTGCCTGAAGATGACCCATCGGCGGTCTTCTGCTCATCTGCTGTGTAGTAGGCCGTGCGAAGCCCGAAGGTACCGTGTGGTGTCGAGGGAGGCAGGAAGCCGGAACCGAAGTCGTAAGTCCCCATCGCGGTGGTGGGCGCGCCGCCTTCGGTGGCCAGGGCCGGTGCCGTGCAGGCGATGCCGGCCAGCGTCAGACATACAGCGAGATTGTTGTTCATTGTGCACCTTGTCATTGTCATTATTGTGCACGAGCTTAAGACCCTGCCTTGACCGTGTGTTATCCAAAATTGGCACAATTACTCTGAGACCGCTGCAGGGTTTGCGAAGGTCTCTCGCCGAATAGCCTTCTGTATTCTCCGGAAAAACGCCCCAGGTGATAGAAACCCCGGCGGGCCGCTTCGTCCTGGACATGGGTCGCCCCACCACCGTTCAATAGCGATTTATGGACTTCATTGAGTCGAAATAGCCTGATGTAAGTCACCGGACTGACACCGAGACAGTCTTGAAAACAATATTGCAATTTACGCCGACTCACCCCGATTTCATGACACAAGGAAAGAATGGTTATTGAATCGCCTTCGTTCGCGGCAATGACCTCACGCGCCCGGTCCACGACACGCTTGCGCGCTGATGCGGTTACCTTTTCGACGTCGCCCCGGTCCAGCAAATCGAGCATCTGGCCCAATAACGCATCACGCAATTCGTGCCGCACTGCCGGATAGTCATAAGGTAGCCGTGAGTGGCATATAAACTCGAAAAGCTGGGCCAGCTTTCGGTAGCTAGCCGAAGCCGGTATATAGCAGGGCTCTGCCAGCGAACGGTCAATGTCGGTACTCGGCCCCTCCAGCAACCCCGTCAGATAATGAGCGTCCATACTCAGACAGAGCAGGTCCAGGCCCGCCGGCACCCTGATCTCCGGCAATTCTCCGCCCTTCACGGCCAATATGCCGGGATAATGATAGGTCTTGCCCTGGCAGATAAGCGGCGATGTGGGTCTTGAGAGCGGAATACTGAAACTGATCGAAGCGTTCTCGAGCTCACCTTTCTTGAGGATAGACTGATTGATTCTATCCTTGATGACCTTGAGTCCCTCCAACTCGAAGCAGGCTATTTCGCCTTCGAACGGTCCTTCAGTCATTTGCAGAAAATGTAGATCCCAACCTTTTAAGGCGTTGACATGTTGTTCGATGTCTTGAGTATTGCTATAGAAAAATGACGACAATTTCTTGGCATTTTTATAGCGACAGTCTCTGTTTTCCATGACGACAACCTTCCGTGTGAAAGGGCTAGTCATTACCTAGCCTTACCGAGACCCTGCGCTAAGTCTCTAGTACCAGAGGCGCCAATTCACCCAGCATCCCGGCATCGATCGGTCCCGAACGAATATCATCGAAAATCGCGGTCGCGGCATGAGCTCCCGGAGAATTCGGTTTCATTCTTCATACCATCATTGGGTGAACAGGATATCGAGTATCGCGACATTGATTCAGTTAACGCAGCCGATGAGACAAATGCTTGGCAGCGCGTGCCGGACAATTGACCGAATCTGCCACCTGGCGATCTCGCGACGTTCACCAGCCGCAAGGCCGTCACGTCATGTCCCAGCGGCGTGCGTCGAGACTATTGATCGGCGCCAGAGCCTAGCCCAGTCGGCCAGACGCGGCAGCAAAGCCGGCTTGCCTCGAAGCGATCGGCTCGGGAATCGAGTACGCTGATAACCGTCGCCGACAACCCAGGAGATCCCCATGCCGACCGCCAGAGTCATCACGCCGAGCGAACAGCAGCAACTCATCGATATCGTCCGCCGCGCCGCGCAGGCGGAGATCCTGCCGCGCTTTCGCAATCTCGATGCCGATGCCATCGAGACCAAGAGCGGCCCGGAGGATCTGGTGACGATCGCCGACAAGCGCGCCGAAGCCTTCATCCAGCGCGAGGTCGCGGACCGCTTTCCCGAGGCGACCATCGTCGGTGAGGAAGCCGTCTCCGCAGATCCGGCGCTGCTGGAGAAGATTGCCGGGGCCGAGATGGCGGTGATCATCGACCCGATAGACGGTACCTGGAATTTCGCCCGCAACCTGACCCACTTCGGCGTGATCCTGGCCGTGGCGAGCAAGGGCGAAACGGTGTTCGGCCTGCTCTATGATCCGGTGATGGACGACTGGATCATCGCCCGGCGCGGTCACGGGGCATTCTATGCGCGTCCCGACGGTACCGAGCGGCGCCTGGAAGTGTCCGCCAAGGATCGCCTGGAGGAGATGACCGGCTTCACCTCCCTGCGCCTTTTCCCCAAGCAACAGCAGTACCGGCTCGCGGCGACCTTTCCCGATTTCTCGCGCATGATGAGTATCGGCTGCGCCTGCCATGAGTACCGCACCCTGGCCAGCGGCTTCGGCGACTTCAGCCTGATCGGCGCCTTGATGCCCTGGGACCACGCCGCGGGTATCCTCGTGCATCAGGAAGCGGGCGGCTACTCGGCCCTGCTCGACGGGCGCCCTTACTCCCCCACGATCCATCAGGGCCAGTTGCTGGTCGCCAGCAGCCAGGACAATTGGGAGCGGCTTCGCGAACACTTCAGCTTCATGCTCTAGGCCCTAAGAGTGCATCAAGCAATGAAGGGGCGGCACAAAGGAAACCTCGTGCGTGATCCATGAGGGGAGTCTGACGCTTTTCCGTCACGCCTGTCGGGCGGCGAGCCGGCGACGCTCCGTCCAGACACCGGCCATGAAGATTGCCAGACCTCCAGCGGCCAGCACCGCTCCGACCAGGCCGGTGGTCGACCAGGCGAAGCCTAGCTTGACGGTAACGCCAGCCAGCCAGGCGCCCAGGGCATTGGCGATATTGAAGGCGGCGTGGTTGAGCGAGGCCGCCATGGTCTGGGCGTCCTCCGCCACATCCATCAGTCGGGTCTGCAATGCCGGCCCCAGCGCCATGCCGGTTCCTACCAGCCCGACGAAGAGTATGCCCAGCCACACGGAGCTGGCAGCGAAATAGAATCCGCCCTGGACGATAATGCACCAGACGAGGATCAATGGAATCGCGCGCATCAGGTTCTTGTCCGCAGCGCGCGCGCCGACCAGGTTGCCGATGATGGTACCGACACCGAAGATCGCCAACACCAGCGGTCCCAGCGTTTCGTTCATGCCGGCCTGCTCGGTCAGGGTGGGAATCACGTAACTGAACACCGCGAACATGCCGCCGAACCCGACGCAGGCCACGCCCAGGGTGAACAGCACACGCGGCTTGACCAGTGCGGTAAGCTCGCGCCCGGGACTGGCATGAGGATCGGCAGGCTGTGCCGGAACCCATGACACGATCAACAGCGCGGTGAGCAGTGCAATGCCTCCCACCCCGGCAAAGGCCGTCTCCCAGCCGAACTGGTTGCCGGCCCAGGTGGCCAACGGCGCGCCGGCCAGGATCGCCACGGTCAGCCCCAGAATCACCCGGCTTACCGCGCGGGCGCGCTGTTCGATGGGTACCGACGCCGCCGCGACCAATGCCGCCACGCCGAGATAGGCCCCGTGGGGCAGGCCAGCCACGAAGCGCAGCGTCACGAAGGACCAGAATTGCGGCGCCAGGGCGCTGGCCAGGTTGCCGAGCGCGAAGATCAGCATCAGACCGATCAGCAACGCCCGCTTGGGCATGCGGGCCGCCAGCACGGAAATGATCGGGGCGCCCACGACCACGCCCAACGCATAGCTGCTGATGGCGTAACCCACATCGGGCACCGCCACCTGCAGATCCTCGGCAACGCGATTCATCAGGCCCATGATGACGAACTCCCCGGTACCGATGGCGAAACCGCCCAGCGCCAGGGCCAGCTCGGCCAGACGCGGATGAACGACCTTGGGAGGGGGCGTAGCCGGATTGGCGTGACTCATGCATGGTCTCCGTATCCATGGATAGCGTTGCGTATCGCCGCTCAGGGAGCTGACGATGGGGTGAACCCGCCAGTATACGACTTAAGTTTAAAAAGAGTAGGATCAAACGACATGCTTCGACACGAGGCCCCCATGCCCGAACTGATTCGGCGCCCCTTTGTCTTCCTGCGTCATGGACAGAGCGTGCGCAACCTGGAAGGACGCATCGCCGGCAGCTGCGACGTTCCCCTCACGCCCCAGGGCGAGGCGGAAGCGCAGGCGGCGCGCATGCTGCTGGAAGCCGTTGAATGGTCACTGGTGGTCAGCAGCCCCCTCGAGCGTGCCCGGCGTACCGCCGAGCTGGCCGTCGGCCGCGCTCCCGATCGTCTCATCGAGGGCTTGAGGGAGCGCCACTGGGGCGTACTCGAGGGCCAGCCTGCGCCACGCCCCATGCCCCACCTGATCGAACCCGAGGGCGGCGAGGCCTGGCACGTCTTCGTCGAGCGCATCGTCGTCACGCTCAATGCCGTGCTGGAGCAGACCGAGGCGCCGCCGCTGATCGTCGGCCACTCCGGCCTGCCCCGCGTGATGCGTTTTCTGGTCCATGGCACGCCCGAAGGGCCGCGCACCGCCAACGCCATTCCCATGTGGGTGGCGCCAGCCGCCGACGGCTGGGAGATGCGCCCGTTTACCGCTGACGACGTTGCGGCATTACGCCAGCTTCCGGCCACGCTGCATGCAACGAAGGAGTGCTAAGTTCTGTCTGGAAAATGCCGGCGCTCGGCGCACGATGCGCGAACGAGACCACGGTCATCCAGGAAGTGAAGCCATCGCAGGATACATCGGCATCCTGTCGAACTCGCACATGAGCCGGCTCTAACGCCTCGGGAATGCTTCAGCCATTCAGGCCGCAGGCTAGCGCCGCTGGTACATCAACGCCGTGGGCACCAGCGCCACCAGGAAGAGCAGCGCCACGGCAAGAAAGCTTTCGCGAAAGCCCATCATGTAACTCTGGGCGTATACCACCTGACCGAGATAGTGGCTGGCCGCGGCCGCCTGAAGCGACTCCGGGAGCCCGGCCTGGGCCATCAGCCCGGCGGTACTCTCGAGCAGCGCACGGGAAGCGCTGTTGGCGGCGTCCTGAGTGGCGGTGAAGGCTTGCGCATACAGTTGGGTGCGGTGCTCGAGCAGGATCGACAGCAGATTGACCCCGAATGCGCCGCCGAGCTGGCGCACGAAGTTGATCGCCCCGCTACCCTGGCTGAGTAGCGCCGCAGGCAGCGCTTTCAGGGCACCGGCGTTGAGACTGGGCAGGATGAACCCCAGGCCGACGCGACCGAGCATGATCCAGCCGGCGAAGGTCCAGAACGGCGTGTTGGTATCGGCGTCCCCCATCAGGAAGCAGGACAGGGCGAACAGGATCAGGCCGAACATGATGGTGAGCGGCGGCGGCGTCCTGTCGGTGGCACGCCCGGCGATGGGGAACACCAGTGCCAGGATGAAGCCGGCGGGCATCAGCAGCAGCCCCGAGCGGGTCGGGGTGTAGCCCTGGATGGTCTGCACGAACAGCGGGATCAGATAGGTGGAACCGTAGATGCCGGCGCCGAAGATGAACGCCACCACTGCGGCTCCGGAGAATACCCGGCGCGAGAACAGTCCCAGGTTGAGCAGTGGCGTGGCGGTCTTGAACTCCCAGGTCACGAACCCGGCGAAGGCGAGCAATGCGAGGGTGAAGTTCGTCAGGATGGTATCCGACAGCCAACCGTCGCGCTGGCCGTTGGACAGGCCGTTGAGCAGGGTGACCAGAAACAGCGTCAGCAGCCCGAACCCCAGCCAGTCGAAGCGCTTGGCCGGCCCCGAATGCGACCGCCCCGGCATGAACAGCAGCGCCAGGAAGGGTCCCGCCACGCTGAACGGCAACGCGATGAAGAACACGTAGCGCCAGCTGAAGCTGTCGACCATGATCCCGCCCAGGGTCGGCCCCAGTGCCGGCGCCAGCACCACCCCGATGCCGTAGATACCCATCGCCGAACCTCGCCGCTCGGGCGGATAGACCTGAAAGATCACCTGCATCGCCAGCGGCTGCAGGATGCCGGCGGCGCAGCCCTGCAGGATACGCGCCAGGATCAGTTCCCCCTCGTTGACCGACAGGCCGCCCATGATCGAGGCCAGGGTGAACACGCCCATGGCGAGTATGAAGGTCATGCGCTGACCGATGGTCTCCACCAGCCAGGCATTGAGCAGCATGGTGCCGGTCATCGCCGCCAGAAAGCCGGTGGAGAGCAGCTGCGCCTTGTCCTGGCCCATGCCGAAGGCACCCATGATGTCGGGCAGGGCAACGTTGATGATGGTCGCCGTGAGTACAGTGGCGATGGTGCCCATCATTACCGTCGCGGTAACGAGATAACGATAGGTCGGGCCATAGCGCGCAAACAACGCCTCGAGACTGTCCGAGCGTGGTGCATCACTCACCGGTGGAGGCCTCGAGTTCCACCATCATGCCGGGCTTGAGCAGGCCTTCGTGCTGAGACACCGCAATACGTACCGGCAGGCGCTGGGTGATCTTGGTGAAGTTACCGCTGGGATTGGGGCTCGGCAGCAGGGCGAATTCGCTGGTGGCGGATTGGCCGACGCGTTCGACGGTGCCCTGGAAGGCCCGGTCCGGCAAGGCATCCACCCGGATAGCGAGGTTCTTGCCGGGCGGGAAGTGACGGATATCGGTCTCCTTGACGTTGGCCTCGACCCGCACCTTCCCAGGATCATGAACCATCAGCAGCCGCTGGCCCGGCGTCACGTACTCGCCGTCATCGACAAAGACCCGGTCCACCACGCCATCGAAGGGCATCACGAGGGTGCGATCCTCGAGGTCGAGCCGAGCCTGCTGGCGCTGGGCCCGCAACTGCTGCGCCTGGGCCTCGAGCCCGGCGAGCTGGCGCTTGAACACCGCCAGCTCCTCGCGATCCGCCTTGGCCTCCTGCCACTGGGCGCGCGCGCCGCCGAGATCCTGGCGCGCGGTCTCCAGTGCCGTCTGGGTCTGATCCAGCCGCGCCTGGTTGACCGCCCCCTGCTTGACCAGCTTCGCCACCCGCTGATTGTCGATCTTCGCCAGCTTGAGCCTGGCCTCGGCCGAGGCCACCGCAGCCGAAGCCACCTCGATGGCGCTCTGGGTCTGGTGATCGACCATCTGCAGCCGGGCGGCGGTCTCGTCATGGCTGGCGGCGTTAGCGGCAAGCTGGGCATCGAGCGCCTGCACTTTCAGGCGGCTCTCACGGGCATCGATAGTGACGATGGCCTGGCCGCGTGCGGCGGTATCGCCCTCGATGACGTCCACGTCGGTCACCCAGCCGGGAACGCGACTGCTCAGCACCACCATATCCGCGGCGATCCGCGCATCGATGACATTGACATGGGTGAACTGATCGTAGAGCCAGGCACCGCCCCCGGCGAGGATCGCCAGGCCAATGATCATGCCTGCCAGCATTCGCCGCCGTTGCAGCCAACCCCGACGTGGCCCGTCGGCGGGTGAAGCGCTGGATGAGGCGGGCTTCGCCGCTGCCTCATGCTGAGAACTTGTCATGTCACGTGTCCTTGCTGAAGGTGAGCCCCCGATCATCGTCGACAACCGTGGAACCGAGCCTGCCGACGATGCGCTCGAAGACGTTCAGGCAGGTCTGCAGATCGTCTGCGGCAATCCCTGCCAGGATCTCGCCACGCACCTTGCTGGCCACGCTCTGGATGCGTTCGAGAACGGGCGTGGCCTTGGGTGTCAGATGCACCGTCTTGACTCGCCGATCGCCGCTGGTGGCCCGGCGTTCGATCAACCCCTGCGACGCCAGCCAGTCGAGCGATCGCACCAGCGTCGGCCCCTGAACGTTGATGGCCCGGGCCAAGGTGGTTTGCGTGACCGCCTCCTGCGCCCGGGAGAGCTGCAGCAGAATCCGCCAGCGCGACTCGGTCAGGCCGTACGGCGCCAGGCGCTGGTCGATCTCCGCGCGCCACAAACGGGCGACCTGACCCAGCATCTGGCCGAAGATTTCCCGCGGGTCGCTGTCTTGCATCTCGTGATCCTCGTTCCGGTTATATTATTAGCACGCCCTTCAATAGGTAGCTAGCTATCAATAAGTGGCATAAAAAAACCACCATGATGCGACACATGGCGGTTAGGTGGCGGAACTAGCCGCTGCGCTTGACCGACCAGGCCAGCGTCTCGCCGGCGCGAAACGGCACCAGACGATGCTCGCCCTCGCCGATAGTCTCGGGCACCTGACATGGCGTGCGGGTGAGTTCGATGGTGGCCTCGTTGGGCGCCAGGCCGTAGAAACGCGGCCCGTTCAATGAGCAGAACGCCTCGAAGTGCTCGAGTGCCCCTTCCTCCTCGAAGACGGTGGCGTACACCTCGAGCGCCGAGGGGGCGTTGAACACCCCGGCGCAGCCGCAACTCGTCTCCTTGGCGGGGATCACGTGCGGTGCGGAATCGGTACCCAGGAACAGCCGCGGATGGCCGCTGGCGATGGCCCGGCGCAACGCCTGCTGATGCGTGCCGCGCTTGAGTATCGGCAGGCAGTAGAGGTGCGGACGGATGCCACCGACCAGCATGTCGTTGCGGTTGTGCGCCAGATGCTGCGGGGTGATCGTCGCCGCCAGAAACTCGTTGCCTTCACATACGTACTGGGCGGCCTCGGCAGTGGTGATGTGCTCGAAGACGATCTTGAGCTCGGGGAACTGACGACGGATCGGTTCCATGACCTCGTCGATGAAGGCCTTCTCGCGATCGAAGATATCCACTTCGGCGTGGGTCACCTCGCCGTGGATCAAAAGCGGCATCCCCAGGCGCTGCATGGTCTCGAACAGCGGGTAGATCGCCTTGACGTCGCGTACGCCATGCGCGGAGTTGGTGGTGGCGTTGGCCGGATAGAGCTTGGCGGCGGTGAATACGCCCTCGATAAAGCCATGCTCGAGTTCTGCGGCATCGACGCTCTCATTCAGATAGCAGGTCATCAGCGGCGTGAAGTCGTGCCCGGCCGGCAGCGCGGACAGGATCCGCTCGCGGTAGGCCTGGGCGGACGCGACGGTCGTCACCGGCGGCACCAGATTGGGCATGATGATCGCCCGGGCATAGAGACCGCTGGTATGGGGCAGCACCGTCGCCATCAGTTCGCCGTCGCGCAGGTGCAGGTGCCAGTCGTCGGGGCGGCGGATGCGTAGGGAAGAGGCGGGCGCGGTCATGTCAGGCTCCATTGTCACTGGGCACGGCTGCGGCGCGCGCAGCCCCGATAAGGCAAGAATTGACGAGACGACGATTTTACCGCGACTCGGCGCGTCATTCGTGACAATTTTCATGGCGTCGACATGACGCGGCCGTTCATCCGGTCACTCACGAAGAGGCTGCCACCGCCTGGCGCCGGTGAATCAGCAGCCCCAGCGCCACCGCCGCCAGCAGGGCCACCAGGGCGGCGAAGCTCATTCCGGTGGTCGCCAGCCCGAAAAAGCGCGCCGTCAGCCCGATTCCCACCACCGGGATCGAGATCGCCACGTAGGCGACAAAGAAGAAGGTCGAGGTGACCGTGCCGCGCTGGTCGGCGGGGCTGGCCGCGGTGACCAGACCCAGCCCGGCGCGAAAAGCGATGCCCTGCCCCAGCCCGACGATCACCGCGCCGGCCAGAAACAGCGCCAGGGAGTGGGCACCGATGCCGGCACCGACCAGGCCCACGCCGAGGATCACCACCGCGCAGCCCAACGGCAGCCGCCAGGCCTTGGCGAGGCGGTCCTGCACGCTCTGGCCCAGGATGGAGGCGAAGAACACCACCCCTACCACCACACCGATCAAAAAGAGGTTGTCGTAACCCAGCACCTGTCCCATGAAGGCCGGCGCCGTGGCGGTGAAGAAACCGAACACCGCGAATCCGGCGAAACCGGCGATGGCGGCAGGCAGGAACACCGCGCGCACCTCGGCCGGCACGCTCAGGCGTTGCAGGCCGAGGCGTGGATGAGCAGGCCGCTTCACCGTTTCGCGAACCCGCCACACCGCGACTGCGGCAATGACGAGCAGCGTCAGGTGCACGGCGTAGGCCAGATGCAGCGGCCAGGGGGCATATTCGCCGAGCCATCCGGCCATCACCGGCCCCATTCCCAGCCCCCCCATGTTGGCGGCAGTGGCCGTCAGGGTGGCGAGCGGCTTGTTGTCCTCGGGCGCCAGCTCGATCACCGCCACGGTGGCGGTGCCGGTGAAGATCCCGGCGGAGATACCCGACATCACGCGACCGATGAGCAGCGCCACCAGGCCGTCGCTCTGGAAGAAGATCACGTCGCTGACCGCTGCGGCAGACAAGCCGGCGAACAGCAGCGGGCGCCGGCCGAGCTGATCCGACCAGCGGCCGGTGACGATCAGCGCGGCGATCACGCCCACGGCGTAGGCGGCGAAGATCACCGTGATCATCAACTCGGAGAAGCCGAACTGCTGGCGATAGAGCGGATACAGCGGCGTCGGCAGGGTGGTGCCGAGCATGGTCACCAGAAAGGCAAAAGCGACACCGAGAAAGGCCAGGCGCGGTATCGATGCACCGCTGGCTGCAGAATCGGGCATATCGAGCATCCTTGTTCACAGTCGTCCGTTCGCGTCAGTGTAGAGGCAGGCGGGCATGTGCGATAATGACGAGCTCCTTTCGCAGCGGCTCAATCGGACACCCACCATGTCCCACGGTACTTATTCTTCATCTTCATCCTCTTCTTCGCGTTCTCCCCATGAGGCATCGTCCGACACGACGCCCCACGGTACGCTGTATATCGTTTCCGCGCCCTCGGGAGCCGGCAAGACCAGCCTGGTCCGCGCCCTGCTCGAGCGCGTCGACGGCATTCAGGTCTCGGTTTCCCATACCACCCGCGCGATGCGCCCGGGCGAGGCCGACGGCACCAACTACCACTTCGTGGACGCGTCCACCTTCGAAGGCATGATCGCTCACGGCGACTTCTTCGAGCATGCCCGGGTCTTCGACAACTACTACGGCACCTCGCGTTCGGCGGTGCAGGCATTGCTCGCCGCCGGCACCGACGTGATTCTCGAGATCGACTGGCAGGGCGCGCGCCAGGTGCGCCATCAGATGCCCGATGCGGTGTCGGTGTTCATTCTGCCGCCGTCGCGCGAGGCGCTGCGCGAGCGCCTGTCCGGGCGTGGCACCGATGATGACACGATCATCCATCGGCGCATGCGCGACGCCGTCAGCGAGATGTCGCATTTCGACGAGTACGATCACGTCATCATCAACGACACCTTCGCGCATGCCGTGGCCGAACTCGAGTGCCTGGTGCATGCCGAACGCACCCGCCTGGCGCGGGTTCGAGCCCGGCACGGCGCCCTGCTCGAGGCGCTCTTGTCACGCGAGGAAGACGTCGAGTAGACTCAAGGGTCCTACCGTATTTTCCCGTATTTGTTTCCTACTACCATCAGGATACTTTCATGGCACGCGTCACTGTCGAAGATTGTCTGGAACATGTCGAAAACCGTTTCAAGCTGGTCATGATCTCCACCCAGCGCGCTCGCCAACTGTCGCGCGGTTCCCGTGATGCCCTGCTGCCCTGGGAAAACGACAAGCCGACCGTCATGGCGCTGCGCGAGATCGCCGCAGGCCGCATCGATGAGAATGTCCTCGACGAGCCGATGGAAGCCGCCCCGGTACGTGCACGCCGCGAGCCCGAGATTGATAGCTGAACCGGCACCCCTCGCCTCACGACAGGCGCGCTTGATGTTCACCATCGATGATCTCACCGACCGCCTGGGCGGTTACCTGCCGGCGGAAGAGATCCAGCAGGTCAGGCGCGCCTTCTACTACGCCGAGCAGGCCCACGACGGCCAGCGACGGCGTTCCGGTGAGCCCTACGTCACGCATCCGCTCGCCGTCGCCAATATCCTCGCCAACATGCACATGGACCATCAGAGCCTGATGGCCGCCATGCTGCACGATGTGATCGAGGATACCGGCGTGTCCAAGGAGGCACTGGCGGCGCAGTTCGGCGAGCCGGTGGCGGAACTGGTCGACGGCGTCTCGAAGCTGACCCAGATCACCTTCGAGGACAAGGCGGTCGCCCAGGCCGAGAACTTCCAGAAGATGGTGATGGCGATGTCCAACGACATCCGCGTGATCATCGTCAAGCTCGCCGACCGGCTGCACAACATGCGTACGCTCGGTGCGTTGCGTCCGGACAAGAAGCGCCGCATCGCCCGCGAGACGCTGGAGATCTACGCCCGCATCGCCGGGCGCCTGGGCATCAACACCATCCGCATCGAGCTCGAGGACCTGTCGTTCCAGGCCATCTATCCGATGCGCGCCGAGCGCATCAAGCGCGCGGTGACCAAGGCGCGCGGCAACCGCCGGACCATGATGCGCCAGGTCCAGGACAGCCTGCAGAAGTGCCTCGACGATGACGGCCTGACCGGCACCGTGGTGGGCCGTCAGAAGCATCTGCTGTCGATCTATCGCAAGATGCGCGATCAGCAGAAGCCCTTCGCCGAGATCATGGACGTGTTCGGTTTTCGTATCATCACCGACAACGTCGACAGCTGCTACCGTATCCTCGGCGCGGTACACAATCTCTACAAGCCGGTTCCCGGGCGCTTCAAGGACTACATCGCCATTCCCAAGGCCAACGGCTACCAGAGCCTGCATACCACGCTGTTCGGCGCCAATGGCATTCCCATCGAGGTGCAGATCCGCACCCGCGAGATGGAAGCCATGGCCAACAACGGCATCGCCGCGCACTGGCTCTACAAGGCCGGCCAGACCGAGCGACCGATCGCCGTGGGCAGCCATGCCCGGGCCCGGGAATGGGTCCGCGGCCTGCTCGAGATGCAGCGCCACGCCGGCAATCCGCTGGAGTTCATCGAGCACGTCAAGAACGATCTGTTCCCCGACGATACCTACGTGTTCACTCCCAAGGGCGACATCATGGAGCTGCCGCGGGGCGCCACCGCAGTGGACTTCGCCTACAGCGTGCATACCGACATCGGCAACAGCTGCATCGCCTGTCGCATCGACCGCCATCTCGCGCCACTGTCCACCGAGCTGGAAAGCGGCCAGACGCTGGAAATCATCACCGCCCCGGGTGCACGTCCCAATCTGGCGTGGCTCAACTTCGTGATCACCGCCAAGGCCCGCTCCGCCATCCGTCATGCCCTGAAGAACCAGCAGCGCACCGAGGCCATACAGCTGGGCCGGCGGCTGCTCAACAAGGCATTGACGAGCTTCGACACCAGCCTCGAGGAGCTGCCCGAGGCCAGCATGCCTTCGCTGCTGGGCGAGCTGGAAGTCACTCACGAAGACGACCTGCTGGAATCCATCGGTCTGGGCACGCGCATGGCCTATGTCGTCGCCCGCCGCCTGGTCGAAGGCGAAAGCATGGCGAAGTCCGACGTTCCGGCCGCTCGCCAGGACGGGCCGATTCAGATCAACGGCGCCGAAGGCATGGTGCTGAGCTTCGCCCGCTGCTGCCACCCGCTGCCCGGCGACCCGGTGCTCGGACACCTCTCGGTGGGCAAGGGCATCGTCGTGCATCGTCACGACTGCAGGAACCTCGACGAACTGCGCAGCGACCCCGACAAGCTGTTTGCCCTGGAGTGGTCGAAGCAGATCGATCAGGATTTCCCGGTGGCGCTGCGCATCGAGGTCGAGACCCGGCGTGGCCTGGTGGCCGAACTGGCCAGTCTGGTCACCGACGCCGATGCCAATATCGAGCGTATCGGTATCGAGGAGCGCGACGTTCACCTGTCGATCGTCAACCTGACGCTGGCGGTACGCGATCGCGTCCACCTGGCGCGAATCATCAAACGGATACGTAACCTGCCCCATGTCGGCAGGATCACTCGCGTCACCAATTGACCCCTGGCGACTGCCCTGCCGCGGCCGGCGCGGCAGGGCAGTCGTTTTTGTTTCCTGCCGTTCCGGCGGCAAATGACAACGCTGGCACACACGACATAACGATAAGGAACAGACATCATGAGCAATATCGCCGTCATCAGCACCGAGCGCGCCCCGGCCGCCATCGGCCCCTACTCCCAGGCCATCAAGGCCGGCAACACTGTCTATCTGTCCGGGCAGATTCCCCTGGACCCGAAGACCATGGAACTCGTGGAAGGTGATTTCGAAGCCCAGGCACGCCAGGTGTTCACCAACCTCGCCGCCGTCTGCGAGGAAGCCGCCGGCTCGCTCAAGGAGATCGTCAAGCTCAACCTGTATCTGGTCGATCTCGACAACTTCGCCGTCGTCAACCGGGTGATGGAGGAGTTCTTCCAGGCACCCTATCCGGCCCGTGCCGCCGTCGGCGTCAAGGCCCTGCCCAAGGGTAGCCAGGTCGAGGCCGAAGCCATCATGGTCATCGGCGATTGACGGAACGCTGAACCACTGTCTGCGCGGACAGATCACTGCGTTGCGCGGTGCTGGCGTGTCGTCCCGGCCGGAATCATCACCTGCAAGTTTCCAGGCTCCGGCTCCCGCGCTCCGTGCGCTTTGCTCCGCTCGCCGAGCTTTTCAGGTTCCCGACACCGACCGTCGGCTGGGGAAGACGAGAATATGCGTCTATTCTTCGCTTTATGGCCCGACGCCGCCCTGCGCGGGCAGTTCGATACCTTGGCGCAAGCGGCACATGATGTCTGCGGAGGCCGTCTCACGCGCCCGCAGACGCGACATCTGACCCTGGCCTTTCTTGGCGAGGTCGCCGCAGCGGATGTCGCGCCCTTGGTGGCATTGACCCGCTCGCTGCCGGTGATGCCCGGACAGTGGCGGCTGGATCGGCTTGGCTACTTTCCGCGTGGCGGAGTGGTGTGGGCGGGCAGTCGCGAGCCATCGCCCGATCTCGACGCGCTGCATGCCAAGCTGCATCAGGCGCTGGCGGCACGCGCCCTGGCGCCCCGCGTGGAGGAATCCTTCATTGCGCACGTCACCCTGCTTCGTCACGCCCGCAGACCTCAGCCTGGCAGCCTGCCGCCTCTCCCCCTGACATGGCGCTATAGTCATCTCGAGCTGGTGCATTCCGTTCCCGACGGTTCACGCAGGCGATATGAGACGCTGGCCCGCTCGGTAGATGCCACCCCCTAGACTCACTCCTCTGCATTGCTTATCGCTATAAGCTTTGCTTAAATCATTAACGAAACCTAAATCAAGGATGAAACATGGGATTTCGTACTCTTCGCGGCCGGAGCGTCGCTTCTACACTGGCAGCCGGTCTGGCGGTGCTTGCATCCGCCTCTTTCACCCCTGCCCAGGCGGATGTCTCCGTGGCACTGGGCAGCAGCAGCGAAAGCACACCCGTCTACAAGGTGGAAGTGGACAGGCAGTTCTCGCTTCATCAATGGCATCCTGCGCTGAGCCTGCGCCTGGCGGGCGGCGCCATGTGGTTGCCTGGCGATGACGACGACGACAATGCGGCGCTGCTGATCACGCCGGCGTTCCGTTACACCTTCATGAGTTCGTCCTATCGCCCGTTCATCGAAGCGGGCGTGGGCGCTGCCGTGTTCATGAACACGCATTTCGAGGATCGTCGGCTGGGCTCGGCGTTTCAGTTCGAGGATCGCCTCGCGGCAGGCATGCGCGTGGGTCCGGGGGAGCTGGGCGTGAGCGCCACTCACTACTCGAATGCCGACATCAAGTCACCCAACGACGGCTTCGAGGTGTACGCGGTGAACTACCGGCTGCCCCTGTAGGGCAACCCTCTGTCGATTGGGGCAGGCAAGAAGCAGGAACGGCCCATGATCATGGGCCGCCTTGGCGATGCAGACCGCAGCCGACAGGTCAGGCGCTTTCGGGCTGTCGGGAGCCGTTCTCCTTCAGCACTTGGGCATAGCCCTCGCGATAGGAGGGATAACGGAAGCGATAGCCCGTCTCGCAGAGCCGGGTGTTATCGCAACGCTTGCTGGCGCGGCGGCGCAGCGGCGACTGGATGGTCTCGGTGAGCTCCACCTTGAGCTGCTTGGCGAGCCAGGCCATGACCTCATGCAGCGGCGTGGGCTCGCAATCGCTGGCCAGATAGAGGTCGTCGACCGGTTGCCCGTCCAGGGTGCGCTGAATGAGATGTACCAGTACCCCGGCGCAATCGTCGCGGTGAATGCGGTTGGAGTACATCGGCGGATTGGCCGCAGCGCTTCGCCCTTCGCGGACCTGACGGATCAGGCGATCGCGTCCGGGGCCGTAGATACCCGAGAAACGGACTACGGTACCCGGCAACGCATGATCGAGTAGGGCCTGTTCGGCATCACGCATCAGTTGGCCCGAGAAGCCGCTGGGCGCCGTGTCGGAGGTTTCGTCGACCCTTTCACCATCCTGCTGACCGTAGACGCTGGTCGAGGAGACGAAAAACACGCGCCTGGGGTGTTTGTCGCGCCCCTCGAGCTCCGCCAGCAGCGCTTTCATGCCTTGGGGATAGGCCGCCTGATAGGCGCTCTCCTCGAAGCGATCGGCAGTGAGGACGTAGACGACGATATCCGCGTCGGGCAGCTGCGCCAGGGCCCCTTCGGCATTGATATCCAGCGCCAGCGGCTCGATTCCGGTACCCTCGAGAAGCGCGGCGTTACGTCGGACGCCGACGACACGCAAACCTTCGGCAGTGAGTTGTTGGCCAAGCACGACACCGATGTCGCCACAGCCGAGAATCAGACAGGTTTTCTTCACCTTTCCCTAGCCTCTTGGTAAAAAGTCCCTTGGTGATACATCCTTGATACAAAACCGAACTCATCGCGCTGACAGGAGGCCCTTGCGGGCCGCACCATGACTCTAACAGAACTCCGCTATATCGTAACCTTGGCGCAGGAGCGTCATTTCGGACGCGCCGCCGAACGCTGCTTCGTCTCGCAGCCCACGCTCTCGGTGGCCGTCAAGAAGCTCGAGGAGGAGCTGGGCATCGCCCTGTTCGAGCGCTCCAAGTCCACGGTTCAGGTCACGCCGCTCGGCGAGAAGATCATCGAGCAGGCCCACCGTGTCCTCGAACAGGCCAGCGTCATCAAGGAAATGGCCAGCGAGGGCAAGGACCAGTTGGCCAGCCCGCTGCGCATCGGCGCCATCTACACCATCGGTCCCTACCTGTTCCCCCATTTGATCCCCGAGCTTTCCCGTAGCGCCCCGCAGATGCCGCTGTACATCGAGGAGAACTTCACCGCCACCCTGCGCCGCAAGCTGCGCAACGGCGAGCTCGACGCCATCATCGTGGCGCTGCCGTTCACCGAGCCGGACGTGCTGACCAAGCCGCTCTACGAGGAGCCCTTCGAGGTGCTGATGCCGGCCAATCATGCCTGGGCGGGCAAGGCCGCCATCGACAAGGAGGATCTGCTCCACGAGAAGCTGCTGCTGCTCGGCGAGGGGCACTGCTTTCGTGACCAGATTCTCGAGGCCTGCCCGGCGATCGGCGCCCAGCTCAACAGTCCCGGCAATACCTTGATCGCCGAAGGCGGCTCGCTGGAAACCATCCGCCACATGGTCGCCTCGGGACTCGGTGTGACCGTGCTGCCGCATTCCGCCATCGGCACCGGACACTACGAGTCCGGCATGCTCGAGAGCCGGCCCTTCGCCAGCGAACCGCCCAGCCGCACCGTGGCAGTGGCCTGGCGGGCCAGTTTCCCGCGTCCCAAGGCCATCGACGCCCTCACCGAGGCGATCGGCTTCTGCCAGCAACGCGACTTCGAGGCGGCATGAACGATCTCGATGCGCCGGTGACGGCCCTCGCCGGCGTTGGCGACGCCCTGGCGGCCAAGCTGGCCCGGCTGCACATCGAGAGTATTGCCGATCTGCTGTTCCATCTGCCGCTGCGCTACCAGGATCGTACCCGCATTACGCCCATCGGCACTTTACGTGCCGGTCATGAGGCGGTGATCGAGGGTGAGATAAGTGCCGCCGATATCGTCAAGGGACGTCGCCGCAGCCTGCTGGTCAGACTCAAGGACGACTCGGGCATCCTCAGCCTGCGCTTCTTTCACTTTTCCCCGGCCCAGCACAAGCAATTCACCCGTGGCGTGCGGGTGCGCTGTTTCGGCGAAGCGCGCGCCGGAAGCACCGGTCTCGAAATCTACCATCCCGAATACCGGCTGCTGGCTCAGGGCGAGGCGCCGGTCGACGAACACCTGACGCCGATCTATCCCACCACCGAGGGACTGACCCAGCCCCGCCTGCGGGGACTGATCGGTCAGGCGCTCAAGCGGCTGCACGAGGAGCCCGAGGCGTTGCCGGACTGGATTCCCGCACCCCTGCGCGAGCGCTTTCGCCTACCCGAGCTGCACGCGTCGCTGAGCTACCTGCACGAACCGCCGCCGGACGCCCCGGTGGAGCGCCTCGCGACGGGCCAGCACCCCGCCCAGCGCCGTCTGGCGCTGGAAGAGCTGCTCGCCCATCAGTTGAGCCTGCGTCAGGTGCGCCTGCGCATCCAGACCGACGGCGCCCCGGTACTGCCCTCCGGCCGCAGCCTGCAGGCGCGCTTTCTGACGCAGTTGCCCTTCGCGCTGACCGGGGCCCAGCGCCGCGTGCTCGACGAGATCGCCCGCGACCTCGAAACGCCGGTTCCCATGCTACGCCTGGTGCAGGGCGATGTCGGCTCCGGCAAGACGGTAGTCGCCGCCATGGCCGCACTGCAAGCGATCGCCGGCGGCTGCCAGGCGGCGATCATGGCCCCCACCGAGATTCTCGCCGAGCAGCATTTCCGCAACTTTCGCGACTGGTTCGCACCGTTGAACATTGATGTCGCCTGGCTCGCCGGCAAACTCAAGGGCAAGACACGCCTGGACGCCAAGGCCGCCATTGCCGATGGCCGTGCCCAGATCGTGGTCGGTACCCACGCGCTATTCCAGAGTGATGTGCACTTTCACTGCCTGGGCCTGGCGATCGTCGATGAACAGCATCGTTTCGGCGTGCATCAGCGGCTGGCACTGCGCGAGAAAGGCGAAGCCGGCGGGCTGACACCGCATCAGTTGATCATGACCGCCACGCCGATCCCGCGTACCCTGGCGATGAGTGCCTATGCCGATCTCGATCTGTCGGTGATCGATGAGCTCCCCCCCGGGCGCACCCCGGTACAGACGGTGGCCATACCCGACGAACGGCGCCCCGAGGTAGTGGCGCGCATTCGCCGCGCCTGCGCCGAAGGCCGCCAGGCCTACTGGGTCTGCACGCTGATCGAGGAGTCGGAAGCGCTCACGTGCCAGGCCGCCGAAGCGACCCGCGAGACGCTTGGCGAGGCATTGCCGGAACTCGCCATCGGGCTGGTGCACGGGCGCATGAAGGCGAGCGAGAAGGCCGAGGTAATGGCAGCGTTCAAGGCCGGCGAGCTGGACCTGCTGGTTGCCACCACGGTCATCGAGGTGGGCGTGGACGTGCCCAACGCCAGCCTGATGATCATCGAGAATCCCGAGCGTCTGGGGCTGTCCCAGCTGCATCAGCTGCGCGGGCGTGTGGGGCGCGGCAGCACCGAGAGCTTCTGCGTGCTGCTCTACCATCCTCCGCTATCGCATCATTCACGCGAACGGCTGGGGGTAATGCGAGAAACCAGCGACGGCTTCCGTATTGCCGAGAAGGATCTGGAGCTACGGGGACCCGGCGAGGTGCTCGGCACCCGCCAGACGGGGCTGGCGCAGATGAAGATCGCCGATCTCGAGCGCGATCGTAACCTGCTCGATGTCGTCAGTGCGCTGGCCAAGGCGCTGCTGGCCGAGGCACCGGATGCCAGCGAGCCGCTGATTCGGCGCTGGCTGGGAGAGGAAGCCGGGCGCTACGGACAGGTGTAAGCCTGTCCCGAAAACCGCATCGGCCGCCGCCGACCCGCGCCGGCATTCACGCTCCGGCGCGATGACACCTGTCGGACGGATGTCCGGATTACTTGGAAACGGCGTCCTTGAGCGCTTTGCCGGGCTTGAAGGCCACGGTCTTGCTCGCCGGGATGGTCAGGGGCTGACCGGTCTGAGGATTCTTGCCAGTACGCTCGGCACGCTCGCGCACCACGAAGGAGCCGAAGCCGATGAGGGAAACGTCATCGCCCTTGGCGACCGTTCCGGCGATTTCGTCGAGAATCACGTTCAGAACCTGACTGGCCTTGTCCTTGGAAAGATCAGCACGCTCGGCGATCGCCGCGGCGAGTTCTGGCTTGCGCATAAAGCCCTCCTGATGGAATGAGACGTTGGCCCCGCATGGGATGCCGTTGTTGTTTTCGAAAATGGTGGATACGTGTTGTTACAAGCTCCGCGAGCGCCATGATAGGCCGCAAACAACCCGTCTTGTCCAGTGGCTGCACATAAAAAAACACGCCTTTTTCTCATCTCGGCATGCTGGTGCCCGACCAGATGGCTTGCAACATCGCTAGCCTAGCAATGGCGGGGCCGCCCGCGCCAGTTCGACTTTACGCCGGACACAGTTTCCGGTCAGGGCGAAACCCAGCAGTCGGCCATGAACATCCTCGGCCAGTGCGGTCAGATCGCGGCCCTCCCCTTCGATCCGCCAGCGTGCCGGCACCTCACGCGGCGCCAGGGCGACGACCGGGCAGGCCGGTGTCTTGACCAGCACCGGCCAGGGTCCGTAGGCCACACGGGTCGGCGTCCCGGTCAGCGTCGCCGCCAGCGCCCTGACACTGGCCTGCAGGGGCTGGACATACATGGCGTTGATGCCCGCCACGCAGGCCGCGTCCCCCAGCGCATAGACGTGCGGCGCCGACGCGGCCAGGGTGCGGTCAGTGTGAATGCCTGCCGCACTCACCTCGAGTCCGGCGGCTTGCGCCAGTGCCGTACGCGGTGCAAGCCCAGTGGCGAACAGCACCACGTCCGCCCGCAACGCGTCGCCATTGTCGAGACGGAGTAGCACATCGTCTTCGGCAAGCGTCATGCCGTCGAGACTGCGCCCCAGTTGCATGGTAACGCCAGCAGCATGCAGGGCCTCACCCAGTACCCGGCCCAGCGGCTCCGGCAACAGGCGCGCCAGTGGCGTGGCCTCCGGCGCGATCAGGCTGACCTCATGGCCGCCGGCCACCAGGTCGTTGGCGAACTCGCAGCCGACCAGTCCCGCGCCGAGAATGGCCACGCGTGCCGGCTGCCGGTGTGCGCAGAGAAAGTGGTGAAAGGCTCGATAGTCGTCGAGGTCGTTGATGGTGAATACCCGATCGTCGAGCTCGGCGGGGAGGGTGAAGGGAATGTGCGGTGCAGCACCGGTGGCGATGACCAGATCGCCATAGGGCAGCCGCTCGGCGCCGATCACCAGCTCACGCGCCGCCACGTCGATGGCTTCGACCCGGGTATGCGTGCGGACCACCGCGTTGAAGGCATCGGCTATCTCGAGCGGCGTGCGCTGCACGAGACGTTGTGGCGTCATGCGCTTGGCAAACCCTGTCGACAACAGCGGCTTGGAGTATTCGTCGCCGCTGTCCGCGGTGATCAGGGTAATGGCCCGCTGCGGATCGCGGGCGCGTAGTTGACGAGCCAGCCCCAGCCCGGCCATGCCCGTGCCGAGAATGGTCAATGATGCAGTCATGCCGCTCCTGGAGAAAAGATTCAGCCGTGTCACGCCGATGTTACACTACCTGCAGATTTTTTGGCCCGGAGGCGACATTGACCCACGACCGTGCTGTCCTGTGCTGGCCTTCGGCTCCCCCGCTTCGCTGGCGTCCCGTCAAGGCCTGGCGACCCGAGATGAGCGATGCCTGGTGGCAGTGGGTGGCCTCGACCGATTCGCTGACGACCCGGCTGGTCGACGCAGCCGCCGAACCGTTCCAGGTACGTCTGATCTCGCAGCGCCTGGCCCGGCCGCGGCGTGACGAGGCGCTGGCGCTGCATATTCCGTTCAGCCAACACGCCTGGTGCCGTGAAGTGGCGCTGTGCGTCGGCGGGCGCCCCTGGGTCATGGCGCGCTCCCTGGCCCCGCTGGCAGCGCTTCGCGGCCAGCGTCTGGGGCAGCTCGGAGAGCGCTCGCTGGGCGCGTGGCTGTTTCGTCAGCCGGGTCTGCAGCGCGGTCCGATCACCGTCACTGCCGCTTCTGCCTGTCCTGAAACGCCTCGCCTCTGGGGACGGCGCTCGGAATTTCGTCATGGCGACTTTCGGGTGCTGGTGCAGGAGTTCTTTCTGCCACGGATGGCGGATGAACTGGGCCTGCCTTCACGCTAGACTGGCGGCGTCCTGTTTACGGAGGCCTTCATGGAAGACGCTTATCGCCCTCGCGGCCTCGCCCGCCTGCCCGATTTTCTGCGCCTGACGCGCCTCGATCGGCCCATCGGTACCTGGCTGCTGATGTGGCCCACGCTGTGGGCCTTGTGGCTGGCGGCCGAAGGCGTGCCCGAGCGCACCACACTGCTGATCTTCGTTGTCGGCGTCTATCTCATGCGCGCCGCGGGCTGCGTGATCAACGACTATGCCGACCGCCACTTCGACGGACACGTCAAGCGCACCCGGGAACGCCCCCTGGCCACGGGGCGCATCACCGAAGCCGAGGCCAAGGGGCTGTTCGTGGCCCTGGTGGCCCTCGCCTTCGTACTGGTGTGCTTCACCAATCCATTCACCATATTGCTATCGCTGGGTGGCGTGGTGCTAGCGTTCATCTACCCCTTCATGAAGCGCTACACCCATCTGCCCCAGGTGGTGCTGGGCGCCGCCTTCTCGTGGGGCATCCCCATGGCGTTCGGCGCCGTACGCGAGAGCGTGCCCCTGGAAGCCTGGCTGCTGCTGGCGGCCAACGTGGCCTGGACAGTGGCCTACGACACCGAATATGCCATGGTCGATCGCGACGATGACCTGAAGGTCGGCATCAAGTCCACGGCGGTACTGCTGGGCAAGGCGGATCGCCTGGCCATCGGCCTCCTGCAGGCGCTGACACTCGCGCTGCTGGCCTGGGTCGGTGTCCGGGTCGCACTGGGCGGCTTCTTCTGGCTGGGCCTGACGGCGATGGCTGCGATCTTCGTTTATCAGCACTATCTGATTCGTCAGCGTGAGCGCATGCCCTGCTTCCAGGCCTTTCTCAACAACCACTGGGCAGGGCTGGTGGTGTTTGCAGGCATCGCCCTCTCCTGGTGGCCCCAGGGGAGCTAAGCGACCATGCCGTCGGAGCGGAGCGTTGTCACGGCACTGTCATACAAGCACGGTGTAATTGTCATTATCCTGTCATTGCCGGATGCTTCGACACATCCCGGCCATTTGCATGAGGCAAGTGCATGACCGCCAAGACCGTTCTCATCGTCGATGACGAAGCCGCCATTCGCGAGATGATCGCCGTGGCCCTGGAAATGGCCGATTATCAGGTGCTGGAGGCCGACAATGCCCAGGCCGCCCATGCCATGGTGATCGATCACCAGCCCGATCTGGTACTGCTGGACTGGATGATGCCCGGCACCAGCGGCATCGAACTGGCCCGGCGCCTGAAGCGCGAGGACACGACCCGTGAGCTGCCGATCATCATGCTCACGGCCAAGGGCGAGGAAGACAACAAGATTCAGGGGCTGGAAGCCGGCGCCGACGACTACATCACCAAGCCGTTCTCGCCGCGCGAACTGGTGGCCCGTCTCAAGGCAGTGTTGCGCCGCACCACGCCGCGGGGCATCGAGGATCCCGTCGAGGTCGAGGGGCTGCGGCTCGATCCTGCCAGCCATCGGGTCTCCGCACACGGTAGCGCCGTGGAGATCGGTCCCACCGAGTATCGCCTATTGCAGTTCTTCATGACCCATCCGGAACGCGCCTATACCCGCAGCCAGCTTCTCGATCAGGTCTGGGGCGGCAACGTCTATGTCGAGGAGCGCACCGTCGACGTGCATATCCGGCGCCTGCGCAAGGCGCTGGGTGACGCCCATCAGCATCTGATCCAGACCGTACGGGGTACCGGCTACCGCTTCTCCGCCAAGGTGTAGACGTGCATTACTGGACCAACGAACTGTGGCGCCTGGCCTACCTGACGCTCGGCCTGGGCGTGCTGGGCCTGCTGCTTGGCGAACCCGGCTGGGGCGTGGCGGCGGGGCTCGGACTCTACGTTTTCCTGCATCTGCGTCACCTGCGCGCCCTGTATGTCTGGTTGCTTTACCATGTTCAGGAGGAACCGCCGCCCGGCAGCGGCGTGTGGGGCGACCTGTTCGATCGGCTCTACAAGTACCAGAAGGGACAGCGCCAGAGCCAGGAGCGTCTGCGCGACATCATCCGCCGGGTTCAGGACTCCTCCGAGGCAATGCGCGACAGCGTGGTCATGCTCGACAGCCACGGCGACATGGAGTGGTGGAACAGCGCCGCCGAACGGATGCTGGGCCTGCAAGCCGCCCATGACCGTGGCCAGCACATCACCAACTACCTGCGCGATCCGCGCTTTATCGCCTATTTCAATCAGCGCGACTACCGCGAACCGCTGACCCTGTCCTCGCCGATCCGCGACGACCTGATCCTGCAATATCAGATCACCTTGTACGGTGACAACGAACGCCTGGTGATGGCCCGCGACATCTCGCGATTACACCGCCTGGAGCAGATGCGCCGCGACTTCGTCGCCAATGTCTCCCACGAGCTACGCACGCCGCTGACCGTGCTCGCCGGCTACCTGGAGACTTACTCGGCGTACTCCGATCAGCTGCCGGCCCGCTGGCAGCGTGGTCTCACCCAGATGGAAGAACAGACCACGCGCATGCAGAATCTGGTGAATGACCTGCTGCTGCTGTCGCGCCTGGAAAACGACAATATCCCGCCGAATGCAGCCCCGCTGCCCGTGGCACCGCTGCTGGACAGCATCCGCGACGATGCGCTGGCGCTGTCGGGGGGGCGCCATGCCGTGAAGGTGGAGATCACCGAAGCCCGTCTGCTGGTCGGCAATGCCCAAGAGATCCGCAGCGCCGTCTCCAACCTGGTGTTCAATGCCGTGCGCTATACCCCCGAAGACAGCACCATCACCATACGCTGGAAGCCCTGGGAGCAGGGCGCTGCCCTGGAAGTGGAGGACGATGGCGAGGGGATCGACATGCAGCATCTGCCCCGTCTGACCGAGCGCTTCTATCGGGTCGACAAGGGGCGCAGCACGGCGACCGGCGGTACCGGCCTGGGACTGGCCATCGTCAAGCATGTCCTGCTGCGCCACGGCGCGCGTCTGGAGATCATCAGCCATCCCGGCGAAGGGGCCCTGTTCCGCTGCCTGTTCCCCGCCGAACGTCTGGACACGCCGAAGCCTCAAGCGCCGCACGTGATGTCGAGCGGGCAGTTGCCGCAGTAGCCCACCCCGGGCAGCACGATCTTGTGCTTGAACCTCGCCAGGGGGCCGACAAGCAGGGGGAAAGGGAGGGAATCACGCCGGAGATGTCGGCCTGCGCCAGCGGCATCGCGACTCGTATCCGCGATCTTTCAGCATGGCGGCCAGGGCCGGTGGAATAAAAAACAAAAAACCGGCATCAGCCGGTTCGATCAGGCAAGAATGAAAGCCTCACTCTCGATGCAATGCCGCCCCGCATCGGGGCGGCGCTGACATCACGCCATGGCGTCATCGTAACGACGGGCGACTTCTTCCCAGTCGACGACGTTGAAGAAGGCGCCGATGTACTCGGGACGACGGTTCTGATACTTCAGGTAGTAGGCGTGCTCCCAGACATCGAGACCCAGAATCGGCGTGTTGCCGTGCATCAGCGGGCTGTCCTGGTTGAGCGTGTTCTCTACCACCAGCTTCTTCTGGGGCGTTACGCTGAGCCATGCCCAGCCGCTACCGAAGCGTCCTACGGCTTCCTGGGTGAAGGCTTCCTTGAAGGCATCGAAGCCGCCCAGTTCGCTCTCGATGGCATCGGCCAGCTTGCCCGTCGGCTTGCCGCCACCGTCCGGTGACATGATGGTCCAGAACAGCGAGTGGTTGGCATGGCCACCCCCGTTGTTGCGCACGGCGGTACGGCTGTCTTCCGGGACCTGGTTGAGATCGGACACGATCGCCTCGACCGGCATGTCGCCCAGCGAGGTGCCTTCCAGCGCCTTGTTGAGCTTGTCCACGTAGGTCTGATGGTGCTTGGTGTAGTGAACTTCCATCGTCATGGCGTCGATGTGGGGTTCCAGCGCATCGTAGGCATACGGAAGCGTCGGTAAAGTATGGGCCATAATCAAAGACTCCCTTCGTATGAAACGTCAAATCGGTGAATGACGTGCGAGACCAGACCGGCCTCACTACCCGCAGGGCGAGGCCTGTGTCCGCCTCCCCCCGCAAATTCTGTCAATCGTTCACATGCCGGGCCTTGAACCGGATAGCCGGCGTGTCTTCAAGCCCGGGCCGTGTCATGCCCTTTCTTTGCATATATGCGCGCAAAGAGATAAATCAAGGCCCTCAGTAAAAATAGTTCTCATGTCCTGTTTGGCAAGTTCCCTCTGAAAGCCCCTTGCGCGGAGCTTCGCCGGTATCAGAGCCGCATGGGCAGTTGCCGGTAATGCCGGTCCCAGAGCATCACGGCACCGGCCACGCCTCCCGGCAGCAGCACGAGATTGGCCAGCGGCACCCAGGTCGCCACCGACATGCAGGCGCCGAAAGTCAGAGTCGGCCACCAGCGTACGCGCAGACGATGGCGCATGTCACGGAAGCTGACCTTGTTGTTGTCCATCGGATAGTCGAGATACTGGATGGCCAGCATCCAGGCGGAGAATCCCGCCCATAGAAAAGGCATGAACACGTTCAGCCCCGGCACGAAACCGAGCACGAACAGCAGGGCCATGCGCGGCAGGATGTAGCCCAGCTTGACCAGCTCGCGACCGATGGCGTCAAGGGCGGTCCTGGCCAGGCCACGGTCGTCGAGCGGCGGCTTGCCGGTGATGCGCAGTTCGACCTTCTCGGCCAGAAAGCCATAGAAAGGTGCGGCGATCAGGTTGGAGACCAGCGTGAAGGTGAAGAACACGACCAGCACCAGACTCACCACCAGCAGCGGCCAGATCAACCACTCCAGCCATGTCAGCCACTCCGGCACCTTGAGCATCCAGTAATCGATCCACCCACCGAAATCCCTCAGCAGATAAAAGATCGTGGCAGCGTAAAGCAGCAGGTTGACCACCACCGGGGCAATGACGAAACGCCGCAGCCCGGGGGACAGCACCAGCCGCGTGCCATGGATGATGGCGCTCAGCGCGTTGTTCATGCAGACACCTCATGACTCGTCTCGTAAACGAGAGAGGCTAGCATGAGTCCGCCCCTGCATGCTGCCCGCCGGGCTCCCGGGACGCTCAGCGGGGGAGGTCGGTCAGGGCGTGAACGACTCATCGTCGAGGTCGTCGACGTTTTCGATGTCGGTATGGCGGATGTCGAGCCCCTTGACCAGATAGATCACGTGCTCGGCCAGATTGTCGGCATGATCGCCGACACGCTCCAGAGCGCGCAGGATCCACATCACGCTGAGCACCGAGGTGATCGAGCGTGGATCCTCCATCATGAAGGTCACCAGCGAACGCATGGCGGTGGCGTATTCGCTGTCCACCTGGTTGTCATCGTGGACCACCTTGAGTGCCAGACGCGTGTCGAAGCGCGCGAATGCCGTCAGGGAATCGCGCACCATGGCACGTACCAGTTCACTGATATGGCGCACCTCGACCAGACCGCGCGGGCTGCGCTCCGACTCGATGAGCGTGATCGCGTTGCGCGAGATCTTGTTGGCCTCGTCGCCGATGCGTTCGAGATCCGAGGTGGCACGAATCACCGCCAGCACCAGGCGCAGGTCGGATGCCGCCGGCTGGCGCCGGGCCAGCACTCGGGTGCACTCCTCGTCAATCTTGAGCTGCATGTCGTTGACGGCCTTGTCGTTGTCGCGCACACGCTCGGCCAGGCCACTGTCGCCGTCGAGCAGTGCCTGGACGGCATCCTGCACCTGGCGCTCGACCATCCCGCCCATGGCCATCAGGTGGGTCTTGAGTTCGTCCAGTTCCTGGTTGAACTGCTTGGAAATGTGCTGGCTATGGATATCGCTGGTGATGTCCATGAGACCACCTCCGCTGGGGTCGTGTCGTTCGGCTCAGCTGAGCCGGCCGGTAATGTAATCTTCGGTGCGCTTCAGGCGCGGGTTGGTGAACAACGTGTCGGTGGGGGCGTACTCCACCAGTTCGCCGGCTTGCAGAAAGGCGGTAACATCCGATACCCGCGCCGCCTGCTGCATGTTGTGCGTCACCAGAATCAATGTCAGCCGCGACTTCAGGCTACGGATCAGTTCCTCGATCTTGAAGGTCGAGATCGGATCGAGCGCCGAGGCGGGTTCGTCGAGCAGCAACACCTCGGGCTGCACGGCCAGGGTCCGGGCAATGGTCAGACGCTGCTGCTGTCCGCCGGACAGTCTCCACGCCGAGGTATGCAGGCGATCCTTGACCTCGTCCCAGAGTGCCGCCGATACCAGCGCCCATTCGATGACCTCCTCCAGATCGCGCTTACGCTTGATACCCTGCAGGCGTAGCCCGTAGGCGACATTCTCGTAGATCGACATGGGAAATGGGTTGGGATTCTGGAATACCATGCCCACCCGGCGACGCAACTCCGCCACATCCGTGCCCCGGGCGTATATGTCCTCGCCATTGAGTGTCACGCGCCCGTGCATGGCAACCTCGTCGTTGAGATCGTGCAGACGGTTGAACACCCGCAGCAGCGTGGACTTGCCGCATCCGGAGGGGCCGATGAAAGCCGTGACCCGGTGACGCGGGATTCGCAGACGCAGATCGCGCAGCGCAGTCTTGCCAGCATAGTCCAGACTCAGTCCATCGATATCGAAACAGCTCGACTCGAGGGAAAAGTCGGTAATGACCGGCGAAGCCTGGCGTTCCCTGACGGACGACGATGAAGTGACGGACAACGGCGATTCTTCTCCTAATGCTCGAGCACGCGATAACGCACTCGCAGATGATGACGCAGAAATATTGCAGTCAGATTAAGCACGCCGATCACGCCCACCAGCAGCAATGCCGTGGCATAGACCAGCGGCAGCGCGGCTTCGACGTCGCGGCTCGAGAAGCTCAGGTCGAACAGATGATAGCCAAGGTGCATGAACTTCCGGTCAAGATGCAGGAAGGGAAACTCGCCGTCCAGCGGCACGTCGGGAGCCAGCTTGGCCACGCCGACCAGCATCAGCGGTGCCACCTCGCCCGCGGCCCGTGCCACGGCGAGAATCACCCCGGTCAGCATCGCCGGCAGGGCCATGGGCAGCACCACTCGCCGGAGCGTCTCGACTCGTGTCGCGCCCAGCGCCAGCGACCCCTCACGCAATTGCGTGGGGATACGTGCCAGGCCCTCCTCCGTGGCGACGATGACCACCGGCAGGGTCAGCAGGGCCAGGGTCAGCGAGGCCCACAGGATACCGCCGGTACCGAAGGTCGGCGACGGCAGGCGGTCGTCGAAGAACCAGCGGTCCAGCTGCCCGCCGATGCCGTAGACGAACACGCCCAACCCGAACACGCCATAGACGATTGAGGGCACTCCGGCCAGATTGCGCACCGCGATGCGGACCAGGCGGATCGCTGCCCCCTGCCGAGCCACCTCGTTGAGATAGATCGCCGCCAGCACTCCGAATGGCGTGACCAGCAGCGACATCAACATCACCATCAGTACCGTGCCGAAAATCGCCGGCCACACCCCGCCTGCCGTATTGCCGGCCCGGGGCCCCTGCGACAGGAAGGCCCAGAGCTGCCGGACCCAATGGTGCATCTTGTCCCACTCGCTCATGGCGTTGGGGCGGTAGGCCGACAGCACCTCGCTCAGAGACTGCTCGACCCGCCGGCCTGCAACGCTTTCCAACACGACCGTATCGCGTGCCATGGCGGACTGCAGGGCCATGACCTCCGCGCTGGCTTCCGCCAGTGCCGTCTGCAACGCCTGGATGCGTCGGTCCGGCGTATCGCCGTGCTCCTCGCTCAAGGCCTCGAGTTCACGCACCCGGGGGGCAATGACCGTTTCGCGCAGCGCGTCACGTCGCTCGCGTAGTGCCTCGACGCGCGCCAGACGCGCTTGCAGAACCTGCCAAGGCGTCGCTGTCGCGCTGTCCTCGTGGTTTCCCGCCACGATCGGCTTGCCATCCTCGAGCACGCCGACGACACGACCGATGAACTCGCTCCAGCGCGTACGCGATACGACTGCCAGTTCCGGCGGTGTCTGTCGCGCCACGATCGCGTCATGCGCCACCCAGCGCCAGACCTCGCCGTCCAGGTCGCGATTGCCGGTGCGATAGAGCGTCTGTGCAACCCCATCCGCGACCCTCTCCTCTTCCCGTACGGCGCTGCCCGCCACACGGCTGCCGTCCGCGAGCGTCACCAGTTCCACCGGCGCTGGCCAGAAGTGGGCCAGCCCCCGTCCGGCCAGCAACGTCAGCAAGGCAAGGACCATCAGCAGCGACAGTGCCACCCCGGCCGCACTGAGCCACGGCCAGACACCCTCTCGCCCTTGGGAAGAAGAAGAGCGCCGCTTGGCAGGCACCGTGACAGGAGCGGAAAAGGTATGGCGCATCACCGACCTCCGCCATACAGGCGGTAACGGCGTCCCAGATGGAGGCGGACCCCCTCGGCAAGCGTATTGACGAAGAAGGTGAACAGGAACAGCACGAGCGCGCACAGCAGCAGCAGGCGGTAGTGCGTACCGCCCACCGCCGCCTCGGGAAGCTCGATGGCCAGCGTCGCCGCCAACGAGCGCAGCCCCTCGAACAGGCTGGCGGACATCAACGGCGTGTTGCCGGTGGCCATCAGCACGATCATCGTCTCCCCCACGGCACGCCCGATGGCGATCATGATCGCCGCAAAGATACCGGCACTGGCGGCGGGCAGTTGCACGCGACGCAGGGTCTGCCAACGGGTCGCTCCCAACGCCAGGGAACCTTCGGCCAGACTCCGGGGCACTCCGGAGAGGGCGTCCTCGGCCAGCGAATAGAGGGTGGGGATCACCGCGAAGCCCATGGCCAGACCGACGATCATGGCATTGCGGCTGGCATAGTCCAGCCCGGCCACGCTTTCCAGCCACCCCCGCAGGTCACCGCCGAAGAACGCCGCTTCCAGCCACGGCGAAAGCTCGAGCGCCGCCCATGTCAGCAGGGCCAGCCAGGGGATCAGCCAGATACCCGCCGCCCCCTCCGGTAACCGCGCCTGCACGGCCGATGGCAGGCGCGGCCAGACGCGGCTCGCCAGCCACACGCCGGCGGGGATGAGCAGTACCAGGCTGAGTACGCCGGCCAGATGGCGCTCGACGTAGGGCGCCAGCACCAGGCCGGCGATGAAGCCGACCACCACGCCGGGCATGGCCTCCATGAGTTCGAGCGTCGGCTTGATGCGCTGGCGCCAGCGCGGTGTCATGAAGCAGGCGGTATGGATCGCGGCCCCCAGCGCCAGAGGAATGGCGAACACCAGCGCCCAGAACGCGGCCTTCAGCGTACCCCAGGCCAGCGGTACCAGGCTCGGTTTGAGAGCTTCCTCCGCCTGCGTGGTGCTGGCCTGCCAGCGGTACTCGGGCTGCTCGAATCCCGCATACTGCACCGGTGTCCACAGCGTTCGCCAACTGACTCCGGCATGCTCGGCATCGAACGTCAGACGCCGCAGGACACCTTGCCCATTCAGCCAGTAGAGGCTCCCGGCAGCATACGTCGCGACGGCCTGTTCCGGGGAAGGTACCCGGCCCTGCCAGCGTCGCCCCGCCGTGGCATGATAGAGTCCCAGCTTGCCCGCCGCGTTCACGGCCAGGAACCGGTGCCGCGCCGGGTCCGCCAGCAGGGTGACGATTGCAGCCTCGCCCAACGGCGCATAGGCCGCAGTGGGTTGCAGGGAGCGTTCGGTATTCAGCCAACGGCGCACGCCACCGGTACTGTCGCCGACGATCAGCGTCTCGCCGTCCACCAGATAGGCCAGGGCGGTGACGCGCCGCGATTCTTCCAGCACGGTGACGGTGTCCAGACGCTGCGGCAATTCGCCACCCAGCGACCATATCGCGATCCGCCCGCCTTCGGCGGTCGCCAGCCGCCATCCGCGCCCCAGCGCCACATGCTCGGCCGCGGTCGGCAGTGCTCCGCGCTCGACCCGGGCATCGTCGGCCAGGGGCCAGCGTCCTGTCAGCCATGCGACCTGTCCCGTTGCATCGAGCCCCGCCACGGCCCACCGCCCGTCTTCCACACGCAGGGTGAGCCGCTTGACGCCGGTCCGCTCGAACAGCGTCCAGCTTTGCGCCTGTGTCCAGTCGGGCCGGCCCTGCGCATCCCGGGGAACCAGTGCGACACGGCCGTCCTCCAGGCCCAGCGCCAGCGGGCCCTGCGCTGCACTCCCGGCCACGACGGCGATGCGCGTCTTCGCGGACAGCACTTCCTGTCGGCTCCCCGCATGGCCATCCATCGTCAGGGTGCGAAGCACGCCATCGCGCGACAGCAGTCGCAGCGAGTCCTGCGACGTAGGCTCGAGCCACACCGCCTGCGCTGTACCGCTCAGCCGGGTATCGTCATGGAGAGCGTCGGAAGAGGTGAGAGTGTCGGCGGTCACTCGGACCGGAGAAAACAGCGGCAGTGTCGCGACGACCAGATAGACCCCGATCATCAGCACGGCGGCGATCACCCCGATACCGCCGGCACGGATGGCCAGCGTCGCCAGGCGATCGCGGGAGTGACGCAGCCGCCGCCGCAGCCGCATCCTGGGCGAGGAGAAATCGATCATGGGTACCAAGCGCAGGTGGTGGCTGAAAGCATGAGGCGATGGAACGACAATTACGTCAGTTTCGTGACAGAATGATGACAGTGGCTCAATCGGGGGCGGTCGACAACCCCAACATACGCCGCGCACGGTGCAGCGTCTTCTCCGGCAGCGCGATGAAGCCCTCCTGCACCACGATGGCCTGTCCCTCCCGGGACAGCACCAGATCGAGAAAGGCCCGCTCCAGAGCCGGCAGCGCCGTGTCCGGTGGCGCATTGACATAGAGGTAGAGTTCTCGCGACAACGGATAGCGCCCGTTCGCGACATTGACGGCGCTGGGCTGCCAGGCCTGCCCCGTCTCGTCGCTCAGTGCCACGACATGCACCATGGGCGTCACATAGCCGAGCCCGGCATAACCGATGGCGTCAGGGCTTGCGCCCACGGCGGACACCACCGCCGCCGACCCCGGCAACGCATTGACGTCGTCACGGAAATCGCCACCGCACAGTGCCCGGCGCCGAAACACACCATAGGTGCCCGAAGCCACATTGCGGCCGTAACGCGCCACGGGGCGCGACGCCCAGGCGCCCTCCAGACCCAGCGCTCCCCAGCGGGCCACCGTTTGCGGCGCCCCGCAGCGTCGGGTCGCGGAGAACAGAGCATCCAGCTGCTCGATGCGCAGCGCCACGAGAGGATTGTCGCGGTGGACGAACACGGCCAAAGCGTCCAGCGCCACCGGTACGGCGGTGGGGGCATAGCCTTGGCGATCGATGAATGCCGCCCGCTCCTGCGCCGTCATGCGCCGTGACATCGCCCCCAGACGCGTCGTCCCTGCGGCCAGCGCAGGCGGTGCCGTGGCGGAGCCGGAAGCCTGAAGCTGCAGGCGGACCCCGGGATAACGCTCGGTAAGCGCTTCTCCCCAGCGCATCATCAGGCCCGCCAGGGTGTCCGAACCCAGCGACGACAGCGTTCCCGCTATGCGGGTATGCTCGGTCTCGGCCCGGGCCGGGGAAAGCGCCACCAGCAGACACATCGTCAACACTGCGGCATGACCCAACACCGAATGTCTCATGCTTGTCTCGCTCCGCTGATGAGAGATGGCGGGCATTATTCACTTAGCGGGAAATTATCGCAAAAGGCGGTTTCGCGGCTGGCCGGAGCGACCCGTCGACGTTTACCATGTGCGGGCAGGCGGGGCCGGAGATGACGGACCTAGCCTGCGTGACGCTGCAATCCCATCCATAACAATAAGGCTTGAACGTGTACGAGGCGCCAATCAGGTGTGTCTGTCGTGCATGGTCCAGAATGAAATGACATGACCGATCTCGACGATATTCCCGCTCCGCAAGGCCAGCTGACACTCAAACTCGTCGCCTCGCGCCAGGACACCAACTTCTACGGCGACATTCCCGGCGGCTGGCTGGTCGACCGCATGGATCAGGCGGCCGAACTGGCGGCGGGTCGCCAGGCACACGGACGCACCGCCACGGTGGCCATCGAAGGCATGGATTTCCTGTGTCCGGTACGGATCGGGTCGGTGGTCAACATCTTCACGGTGGTGCGTGAGATCGGCCGCAGCTCGATCAAGATCGACGTGCAGGTGTGGATTCGTCCGCCTCACGAGCGCGACCCCGATGAACTCTACAAGGTCACCGAGGCCCGCTTCGTGATGGTGGCGCTGGACGACAACGGCCGTATCCGTCAGGTGCCCGTCGACGCCTGAGACTCCGATACCATCTGGCGAGTCTTCAGATAGGCGAACTCGCCGATGTCGGTGTAACGGCGTATCTGTTGCTGGAACTGCCGGTAGGAGTCGTAGATCTTCTCTGACGCGGCGTCACCGGTAGCCTGCTCCTGCAGAACAGCATTCGATGCCTCGCTGAGTGCCCCAAGCACGTCGTCGGGCAGCGCGCGCAGCTCGACGCCATGCTCCTCGACCAGGGTCCGCAGTGCCTCGGCATTGCGATAGGTGAACTCGTCGATCATTGCCAGGTTGGCGGAACGCGCCGCCTCGGCGACCACTATCTTGAGATCGTCCGGCAGCGCATTCCAGGCATCCAGATTGACGGTCCCCTCGAGAATCGCGCTGGGCTCGTTCCATGCCGAGGTGTAGTAGTACTTGGCGACCTGATACAGGCCGAAGGCCAGATCGTTGTAGGGACCGACCCAGTCGGCGGCGTCGAGCACGCCGGTCTGCATGGAGGTGAAGATTTCCGACCCCGGCATGTTCACGGCAGTCGCTCCGATGCGGTTCATGACCTCGCCGGCCAATCCCGGCAGACGGATCTTGAGTCCCTGCATGTCGTCCAGCGAGTTGATTTCCTTCTTGAACCAGCCGGCCATCTGGGTGCCGGTGTTGCCCACCGCGAAGGGCTTGAGGTTGTGCTGGGCGTAGAGCTCGTCCCACAACGTCATCCCGTTGCCCTGGTAGAGCCAGGCGTTGGTCTCGAGGGCGTTCATGCCGAAGGGCACCGCCGTGAAGAACTGCGCCGCCGGCACCTTGCCGCGCCAGTAGTAGGAAGCGGAATGGCCCATCTGCGCCGTGCCGCTGGAGACGGCATCGAACACTTCGAGAGCCGGCACCATCTCGCCGGCCCCATAGACATGCACTTTCATGCGGCCGCCGGAAAGCGTCTCGATACGCTTGGCGAAGTCGTTGGCGCCGGTGCCCAAGGCGGGGAAATTCTTGGGCCAGGACGTCACCATCTTCCAGGTGACGGTATCCTGCGCCCGGGCCGTGGACACGAAGGGGGCACAAGCGGCCCCTGCCGCGCCGGCACCCAGTGCGGTGAGAAATTGACGACGTTGCATGAAAGCTGGCTCCTGGTTCTTGATCTGACATCGCCCCGAAGTGGGCAGTCGACCAGTATGCTCAGACGCTACGCGAGATACGACTCGACCTTCGGCTCAGCCATCCTCCCGCCGCCCCTGGCGCACCAGCCAGTAGCTGATGCCCAGCGTCATGACCGCCACCGCCAGCGCCATGATCTTCCAGGCATCGATACTGTCCAGATCCATTACCATGAACTTGCGCACCAGGGCCATGATGGCGATCAGCACGACGATCTCGACCTGGATGAAGCCGCCACGCTCGAACATGGTACGCACGATGGAGTTGTTGAATTCCATGGCGATCAGTACGGTCAGGATCATGTCGAACACCGCCTGGAAGAGCCGGTAGTCGAAAGGATCGCGGCTTTGCACGAACAGCAGATCGATGACGTGCATGACCAGATAGTACAGCGCCACCACCACGACAGCGCCGATCGAGATGCTCAGGATCAGCGACACCAGACGCTCGAAACGCTGATAGCCGGACAGACTCGACCATTGGTTGGTGAGTTCGGGAAATATCCGCAACAAGTATTTCTTCATCGCCTCTCTCTCCATGAGATCGCTGACTGATGGGGCACGTTGTTGTCATGAGCCGGGGCAGCCGCCTCCGGCCGGACGCGAGATCGCTGCGTTACAGCGGGGTCAGCTTGGCGAACCCCAGCACCAGCCACTTGTCGCCCTGGCCCTCGAAGCTGACATGGACCCGGGCGCGGGCCCCTTCCCCCTCGGCGTCGAGAATCACGCCCTCCCCGAACAGCGGATGACTGACCCGTTGGCCCAGCGACAGACTGGGCAGGTCCGCACCGCCCTCGACACGTTCCTGGCGCGACAGTCCGCTGGTCGGACGCGAACTCACCGGACGCGAGACCTGACCGCGCAGGCGCACCTCCTCGAGCAGCGCCTCGGGCAGCTCACGCAGGAAACGCGACGGGCGCTGCAGGGTTTCCTTGCCGTGCAGGCGCCGCAGTTCGGCGTAGGTGAGATAGAGCTTGCGCATCGCTCGGGTCAACCCGACATAGCAGAGACGGCGCTCCTCCTCGAGCCGGCCGGGCTCCTCCAGCGACATCTTGTGCGGAAACAGCCCCTCCTCGACGCCGGCGATGAACACCACCGGAAACTCCAGCCCCTTGGCGGAGTGCAGGGTCATCAGCTGCACGCTGTCCTCGAATTCGGCAGCTTCGTGGTCACCGGCATTGAGCGCCGCCTCGGACAGGAACGGTTCCAGGGACGCCGCGCCCTCGCCGATCTCCTGCATGGCGAACGGATCCCCCTGAATGAAGGCACGCGCGGCGTTGATCAGTTCCTCGAGGTTCTCGACCCGGGCCTGACCCTTTTCGCCTTTCTCGTTGCGGTGATGCTCCATCAGCCCGGAAATCTCCACCACATGGGTCACGATCTCATGCAGCATCATGCCTGCGGTGTCGTTGTCGAGGCGCTCGATGAGATCGGCAAACGCCATGAGCGCGCTGCCGGCGCGCCCCTTGCAGGTGCCGTCGCTGACACTGTCGTGCAGCGCCTGCCACAGCGAAACATTCTGCATGCGGGCCCGCTCGCGCAGGATCTCTACGGTGCGCGTGCCGATGCCGCGGGCCGGCACGTTGATCACCCGTTCCAGCGAGGCGTCATCCTCGCGGTTGAGCAACAGCCGCAGATAGGCCAGCGCGTTCTTGATCTCCAGACGCTCGTAGAAACGCTGCCCGCCGTAGATGCGATAGGGCACACCGGAGCGGATCAGCGTCTCCTCGAGCACCCGCGACTGGGCATTGGAGCGATACAGGATGGCGATGTCACGGCGGGAGTGACCGGCACGTACCTGTTCGGCGACGCTGTCGACGATGAAGCGCGCCTCGTCGAGATCGTTGAAACCGGCATACACGGAAATCGGCTCGCCCTTCTCGCCCGAGGTCCACAGTTCCTTGCCCATGCGCCCCGCATTGTGGCTGATCAGGGTATTGGCAGCCTCGAGGATTGCGCTGGTGGAACGATAGTTCTGTTCCAGGCGCACCGTGCGGGTGCCGGCGAACTCCTGCTCGAAGCGACGGATGTTCTCGACTCGAGCCCCGCGCCAGCCGTAGATCGACTGGTCGTCATCGCCGACTACGGTCATGCAGGCGCGATCCCCGGCCAGCAGTTTGAGCCAGGCGTACTGCAGGGTGTTGGTGTCCTGGAACTCATCGACCAGCAGCTGCGAAAAACGCTCGCGGTAGTGATTGAGCAGCGCCGGGGTATCGCGCAACAGTTCCAGGCTACGCAGCAGCAGCTCGCCGAAGTCGACCAGCCCGCCGCGCTCGCAGGTCAGTTGATAGAGCTCGTAGAGTTCCACCATTCGCCCCATGTAGGCGTCGCCGTGGGTCTGCACCTGTTGAGGGCGCAGCCCCTCCTCCTTGCAACTGGAGATGAAATACATCACCTGGCGTGGCGGAAAGCGCTCGTCGTCGACGTCATGGTCCTTGAGCAGGCGCTTGACCAGGCGCAGTTGATCGTCGCTATCGATGATCTGGAAGTGCTGCGGCAGTCGTGCATCCTGCCAATGGGTACGCAGCAGGCGATGGGCGATGGAGTGGAAGGTGCCCACCCACATCGAACGCAGCGAGAAGCCCTGCAGGGCCTCGAGACGCGTGCGCATCTCGCGGGCCGCCTTGTTGGTAAAGGTCACGGCCAGAATGGCGTACGGAGAAAGTTGCTCGACCTGCATCAGCCAGGCGATACGATGCACCAGCACCCGGGTCTTGCCGGAACCGGCACCCGCCAGTACCAGCATGTTGCCCGGCGGGGCACTGACGGCCTCGCGCTGGGCCGGATTGAGATCATCGAGAAGCGGCGAAACGTCGCCCGGCGAAACGTCGTCCATGGAAGCGGCCGTCGGTATATCGAAGTGGACGCTCAGCTTACCATATCCCTCCTTGGCGACGCCGAAGTCTCCTTCGTGTCCTCCAAGGATATGGCAGGAGCGGACGCAGCCGAGCTCATGGCGCCGAATGCAGCAGCGTCACTGGGGCTCGGGAAAGCGCAGCGGGTTGAGGCTCTTCTTTACCGCTTTCAGCTGCTCGGCAAGTCGCGGGCCGCGGGTCTTGGCCACGCCTACCGCCAGCACGTCGACAATCACCAGATGCGCGATACGCGAACTCATCGGGGTATAGATCTCGGTATCCTCGTGCACGTCGATGTACAGCGGCAGCGTCACTTCGGCAGCCAGCGGCGAATTGCTGGGACACAGGCCGATCACCGTGGCGCCCGCCTCGCGTGCCATGCGCACGCTCGCTACCAGCGCGCGGGTACGGCCGGTCTGAGAGATCGCCACCACCACGTCGCCCTCCTTGAGGGTCGCCGCCGACATGTTCTGCATGTGCGGATCGGCATAAGCCGATGTCGATATCTGCAGACGAAAGAACTTGTGCTGGGCGTCGAAGGCCACGGCGCCGGAGGCACCGAAGCCGTAGAATTCGACGCGATTGGCCATGGCCAGCGCCGTGACGGCCTTGCCCAAGGCATCGTTGTCGAGCCGGTCGCGTACCGACAGCAGCGTTCCCACGGTGGAGTCGAAGATGCTGTGGGAAAATTCGGCGACGCTATCGCTGTCGTTCATCGAGAACTGGGCGAACTGGCTACCGGTGGCCAGCATCTGCGCAAGCTTGAGCTTGAAATCCTGGAAGCCGTTACAGCCCAGCGCGCGGCAGAAGCGCACCACGGTCGGTTCGCTGACGTTGGCCTCGGTGGCCAGATCGACGATCCGCATGTGGATCACTTCGTCGGGATGGCGCAGCACGAAGCGCGCCACCTTTTGCTCGGAACGACGCAGATTCTCCATGCGGCGTCTGAGTTCGTCGAACAGGGCACGGCTCACGAAACGCTCCTCTCTAACCCATCCTTCTGCCGACAGCTGTCGTTCTGTTGACGGCCGTTCTGACGTCAGGTTGGTAACGGGTATTGAACTTGCTAAATTAAACGAGACGAAACATGAAAGTCAGTATGCCTCACTTGTCGTGACAGAGGAAAACGTGTCTCTGCAGGCAGGTATGGCCACGGCGTCATGATTCTGTCAAATGAAACAGTGTAAAAGAGACCCGCCGAGCAAAGTACGGCTCGCAGAAAAACATCTTCCGGGATTGTGATCATGCGAAACGTCGAACAGATCAGTGCCCTGAAAAGCGAGATTCTCGATATCTTCATGCACATGGAGATGGATGAACACGAGCAGCGCAAGAAGAGCGCCGCGCAACGCTATCTACGCGCCAGACGTGGCATCGAGAAGCACAAGGAAATCAAGCATCTCAAGCGCAACATCGCTGTCTTTGACGATGATGTTCCTTAAGTTCCGTCCGGGAATCGACGAGCGATGTCCAGGCACGGAAAAATCGACGCAGAAGCCCGGTTTACTGGACGTAGATGAGCCTTCTGAGTCGATTTTTGCACCGTACGGACAAGCGCAGGCCTCTTCGGACAGAGCGTAGCCCAGTCTCTGCAGGAAACGGCCCCCGAATGACGGGGGCCACGGGCGTCTGATCCATCGGCAACGCCTCAGAGGCTGCTGACGAAGACCACGATCACGCCCAGCGGTGCCACGAAACGCGCCGTAAAGCGCCATAGATTGAAAGCGCTATCGCTCATGTTGAGCTGAGAGCGAACCTCGTCACGGCCCAGTATCCAGGCGACGAAGAGCACCGTGGCCAGCCCGGTCAGCGGCAGCATCAGCTTGCTGGTGACATAGTCCAGCAGGTCGAATACCGTCATGCCGGCAAACTTGTCGAAGGCGCCCAGCGGGGCGACATCTCCCCATAGATTGAACGACAGTACCGTGGCGATGCCCAGCAGCCAGGTCGCGGCTCCGGCCACCAGGGTGGCACCGACACGCGACAGGGGAGAGCGCTCTTCAAGCCATTCCACGACAGGCTCAAGCAGCGAGATGGCCGATGTCCAGGCGGCGAAGACCAGCAGCAGGAAGAACAGCAGTCCGAACAGCCACCCCCCGGTCATGTTGCCGAAAGCCAGCGGCAGGGTGGTGAAGATCAGTCCGGGTCCGCCACCGGGATTCAAGCCGTTGGAGAAGACCACCGGGAAGATCGCCAACCCCGCCAGCAACGCGATGAGGGTATCCATGATCACCACGATCAGCGCCGTACGCCCGATATTGACGTCATCGGAGAGGTAGGAACCGTAGGCCATCATGATGCCCATGCCCAGGCTCAGCGTGAAGAAGGCATGTCCCAGTGCGGCCAGGACGCCGTCGGCGGAGAGCTTCGAGAAGTCGGGGTTGAAGAGATAGGCGACGCCTTGGGCGAAGCCATCGGTGGTCGCCGCATAGCCGACCAGCACAATGAGGATCACCGCCAGCGCCGGCATCAGGATCTTGGCCGCACGCTCCAGCCCGCCGGCGACACCGCCCACGACGACCCCGATGGTCAGGATCATGAAGATGCTGTGTCCCAGCAGCAGCTCGCCGGGACTGGCCAGCAGATTGCCGAACAGCGCGCCCACGGCATCGCCATCGAGTCCCGAGAACGTGTCGGTCGCCGCCATCCAGGTATAGGAAAGCGCCCAGCCGCCGATCACGCTGTAGAAGGACAGGATCAGGTAAGCGCCCAGTATGCCGAGCACCCCGATCAGCACCCAGGCCTGGCTGCGCTTGAGCCGGCGGGTAATGTCGCTCATCGTCGAGATGGGGTTCTTCTGCCCCAGCCGGCCGAGCAGCCACTCGGACATCAGGATCGGCAGGCCCACCAGAAAGATGCAGACCAGATAGATCAGCACGAAGGCACCGCCTCCGCTCTCGCCGGTCATGTAAGGGAATTTCCAGATATTGCCCAGCCCCACGGAAGAACCGACCGCGGCTAGAACGAAGGCAAGTCGGGAGGACCATTGGGCATGCGAATGAGACTTGTAGGACATCGGATCACCATGAGTTTCGGAACATCATCGATCGGTCGGATGCGATGACGGCGTTATCCTTGTTATTGCCATGTCCCGGACGCCATGGATCGCACGGCTCGAGACGGACATGACAGGATCCCTGGCCAGGCAGGATCTCCGCCAAGGCGCGTTGCCGGCGTAAGCCAAGACAACAACATGAATCGGTGCCGGTAAACACCCCCGAAAGCGAGAATAGCACTCCCTTCCGATAGCCTCTGTCGCACTGGGCGACAGAAAGCCACCAAAACTATCTGAAACTCCCCGGCAAGGCCAGCCGAACGCCAGCTGATCCTGGACATGTTCCACGGCGCAGTCAGAACAGCGAGGCCTGATGCTCTCCGGCAAATTCGCCTATTTTCTGCAGTACATCGCAGCGCTCGGCAACGCGATTGTATAGCCGCCGGGCCAATATCGGCGCCTCGCGATTGTCGGGTGTATGCACAAATAGAAAAGGGGTTTTCCCCTGTTTTATCCACAAGACGAGACGTTCGATCCAGGGGGTGAAAAGCGTCTCGTTGATGTCGCGATCGAAATGCCCGATGAAGCGCACCACCGGACGATTTGCCGTGGAAATCACGTGTAGCGGACGTTTCGGCTTTTCCGCCTGGGCCTTGGCAAGGCGCAGGTCGTCGGTGGCAGAGGTGGCGAAAAGCGGCCTGACATCGAGCATGACTCGATCCACGCCACAAGTTATCAACAGGCGGTTGAGTTGCTGCTCCGCCTCCCCTTTGTGGAAAAATTCACTGTCACGCACCTCCACGCTACATGGCAGCTGACGCGGCCAGCGCTCCAGCACCGCCGCCAGACGAGGCAGTTCGCGATGACCGAAATCCCTAGGCAACTGGATCATCAACGGACCAAGCCGATCATGTAGAGGCGCAAGGCGCGCGAGGAAGTCGTCCAACTCCGACTCGACATCTTGCAGGCGCCGCTCATGTGTCAGCCGGGCCGGAAGCTTGAAGCAGAAACGGAATCCCGGTGGTGCCTGCCTCGCCCAGGCCTGGACCACCTCGTGCCTCGGCGCTCCGCTGTAGAAGGTGGTGTTGCCTTCCACGGCACTGAAGCACTTGGCATATTCCTCCAGAGCTTCCTCGTTTGCCGCATGCGGCGGATACAGGCTGCCGCGCCATTCCGGGTTGGCCCACATGGGCAGCCCCAGATAGAGTCGGGGTGGTGTCATGTCCTGCATCGCGCCCTCCTGTCCGCCCAAATCCTGCATCCTACTCCCCGTCGTGCCTATCCCGCGCTATGCTTGCGCCGCACGAGCCGCCTCAAGGTATGCTTTTTGCAATCAATGCACCAAGTCCTTGGCGGGACTCGCCGTCGGCGGGCCAAAAGCCCACCGATAGCCGCCGAATACCCTCGGCATCGTTTTCTGCTTCCTTACCCCGGGAGACATCGCAATGAATATCGCATGGCGTCAATGGCTGACGCTGCTCGAAGGCTGCCTGCTGGTTGCCCTCGGCGTGCGCCTGCTGCAATCCTCCGAGTTGCTGGTCAGCGGCACGGCCGGTCTCAGCCTGTTGCTCAGCGACTTGGGCCCACTGAGCTTCGGCCTGACCTTCTTCCTCATCAACCTGCCCTTCTACGGGTTGGCCTTAAGCCAGCTGGGCCGAGATTTCACCCTGCGCACGCTATGCTGCGTCACGCTGCTTTCGGTACTCAGCGACGTGCTGACCATCGCGCTGCCGCTGGGCAATACCAGCGCACCGGTATGTGCAGTCGCCGCGGGGCTGCTTATCGGCCTGGGCCTCGCCCTGCTGTTTCGTGCCAACGCCTCGCTGGGCGGGCTCAATATCCTCGCCCTGTATCTCGAACGTCGGGCCGGCTGGCATGCCGGACGGACCACCCTGTTCTGCGACCTGCTCTTGCTGACGCTAGCCTTCTCCATCTATCCCCTGTCGCAGGTGGCAGGCTCGGCCCTGGCCTTCGTGACCCTGAGCATCGTGCTGGGACGCTATCACCGCAACAGCACTGTCAGCCGTCAGGCGGAGGAGCGGGTGCCGCGCCACAAAGGCGCATTGTCGCCCCATCGCGCTTCAGCAACGCGCATCCGCAACTGGAACGTGGAAGGGTAACGACAAATTCCCCCTCGTCTCCCTGCAGTCATATCGCCACGCTTCGCCTATAATCGGCGAAGCCGACGCCGAGGCGTCCTGGAGCGCCATCCGGGCGACCCCGCTGTCGTCGATTCAGGGACTCGAACATCGAGGTGTGTCACGTGCTTTTCTCCTTCGTCAAGCGAGGCGTCAGTGGTATGGGTCAACCGCCGCATCGCTTGTGTCTGCTGGCCTGGCTGGTGCTGGCATGTCTGATCAGTGCCTGTAGCAGTCGTCCGCTGGCTCCCGTCAGCTCCGTCGAGCGGGGCGTGACGCATCAGATGCAGCGCATGGCCTGGCAGGACCTGCCCGGCTGGTCCCAGGACAATGCCATTCCCGCCTGGAGCGCCTTTCTGGCCAGTTGCACGCGGCTCGAGCGCAAGGCGCAGTGGGCCGAAGCATGCGCCGATGCCCGTCGCATCGACCCCCTCGACAATCGCGCCATTCAGCGCTTCTTCGAAGAGCGCTACGACCCTTATCTGCTGGCCAACGAGGATGGCTCCACCGTCGGTCTCATCACCGGTTATTACGAGCCGATCCTGCGCGGCTCCCGGAAGCGTCACGGTCCCTACCAGATACCGCTCTACCGGTTTCCCGCGGCCTGGCAGGCCCACCCCGACCGCAAGCGCGCCTCGCGTGCCGAACTGTTACGCATCGGCGCCCTGCGCGATCAGGAACTGGTCTGGGTGGATGACCCGATCGAGGCCGCCTTTCTGCAGATTCAGGGCTCCGGGCGCATCGAGCTCGCCGAAGGCGGTGTGATGCGCGTGGGGTTTGCCGGCACCAACCAGCAACCGTTTCGTTCGTTCAGCCGCTGGTTGATCGACCGCGGCGACATCACCCCGGCCCAGGCAACCCTGCCCGGCATCCGCCGCTGGGCGAAGCTCAATCCTGGACGCGTGGAAGAACTGCTTAACGTCAATCCGCGCATGGTCTTCTTCCGCGAGCTCGAGGCCGGTGAAAGCGATCCCCATCAGGGGCCGATCGGCGCGCTCGGTGTACCGTTGACCTCGGAACGCAGCATCGCCGTGGACCCCGCACGCATTCCCCTCGGCGCTCCCGTCTTTCTGGCGACCACCCGACCGCTCTCCAACGAGCCGCTACAACGCCTTATGGTTGCCCAGGATACCGGCAGCGCCATCAAGGGAACGGTACGCGCCGACTTCTACTGGGGACATGGGGACTCGGCGGGCGAGATCGCCGGGCGCATGAAACAGCAAGGCCGGATGTGGGTGCTGATGCCCAAGGCACGCTAGTTTCAGCCCGGGGAATCGCTCAGCATTGGTATGTGTGCCATTTATTCATCCATCGCTGTCGACAGCATGGGCCGGCGAAGGCTGGCGGTGCCGCAGGCCGCCGGAACCCGACGAGCGGGTTCCGGCGGCTGCCAGACATCAAGGCAGCATGGGAGGGCCGATCAGGCCGGATCGGCGATCTGGATGTTGTTGGGACCGTTCAGATCATGCAGACCAACGATCTCGACTGCAAAATCGCGATCGTCCAGTTCTCCCTGCACATCTCCATTGTCCGCAAAGACGAAGGTGTTGCCTCCTGATTCGAAAACGTAATACGTCGACGGATCATCGTTGGCGTTGGATTCACGCAGCGCCACCTCGTAGCCCTGATCGATCGTTGCATATTCGCAGCCACACGACATGCGGATCTGGGTCAGTACATCGCCGTTATCGAGTTGTATGCCGCCCGACACGAGGGTGTCGTCATCGTCGAATCCATCGATAAGCGCCGTATCGCCGTAGGTGGAGTCGACCTCGACATTCTGGGCCCCACCGGTCAATGTCACATTATCGCCCCGCTCCACGCTCACCGTACCGCTACAGACTTCGGTGGTGTCCTCATTGCCGATATAGCGCCCGTGACTCGAGACCACATCCTCGACGGTGATGGTGGCGGTTGCCGGTGTAGAGTCGACACTACCGTCATCGTCCTGAGCAGCGTAGTGGAACGTCACCTTGCCATCGAAATCGAGTTCGGGGACAAACCGTAGCGTGGCGGTATTGTCGGTAGCGCTGATCGTGTCTCCCGCTTCGAGCACGGTATCGCCGTTATACAGCGTGCCATGCGCCGGCAGGTCGTTGAGTGTGAACTGCACGATCTGCCCATCCTTGTCGTTACCGCTCAGGGTGATGGGAATCCCCGCGCTATCTTCCTTGCCTTGCGCGCAAACATTGTCGGTTTCCGGTGCGATATTCTTCGGCTCTGGAGTGCAGCCCTTGCCATGATGGCTATCGTGATGCCAGCCCCATTTTTTATCGTCATGGCCCCAGAAGCTCCCCTTCTTGTCGAAGCTTCCCCTCTTGTCGAAATAGTTACCGATCCCGCCCTTATGGCCATCATGACCCCAGAAGATATCCTTCTTATGGCCATGGCCATCGAAGCCGCTCTTGTGGTGGCTGAAATCCCCGAAAGCAAACTTGTCCAATATGCTGGACACGCCATTGAGAGCATGCCCTTTAGTTCCTATCACCGAAGATAAGACATTGAAAAACATATCGTAGACCTCTCAGTTATGCGTTATTTGATTTATAATCAGCTAATATAAAGAAGACGGCTAACCCGTAGCCTGATCAAGACATGGTTTATCACCGGCGGGTTATGACTTGCTTTTTACCGTCGACTTACGCTGGTGCCGCCATGAGCCGTGCTGTCTGACGCAACGTTGGCAGACCGTTGGATAAAACAGCACTTATCGCGACGCATTTCGGCCCCAGCAGCATATACGTTAAGTTAGTTTTTGTTTCGTTATTTAGACATTAATATTACTTTAAAGGTACTTTTTTTAGAGCCAATTAATACTAAAAAAACAAAACAGCTTGTCTTTTTAGTTAGCCATATTTATTTTATTTAATCTCCCCAGAAAATGGAAACGTTGTCCCGCCGACTAAGGTGGCGATCCGTGTACCAGCGACGACGCCAACGTGCAGCGCTTGGTGATGGTGGGTACCGGGATTGGCCCCATTCCCGGCCTGGTGGCAGCCGCTCACCTTGCGGCGCGTATCCGCCAGGCCACGAGCTGTTGCATGGTTTCGAGAAACGAGCGTCACCGGCCGGTCAGGTCTCATGGTGTATGCACGATCCTTTCCCGATTGCGCACCGCGCTGGCAAAGGGAATTGACGAGCGAGGCAGTTGTTTTTTCTTTAAAGATAATTATTATTATTTGCATTAACTCATCGACGCTGAGCCTCCGATGCCTTCGTACCTTGCCAATCGATCGTGTCCTTACCGAAACGCTGTCTTCGCTTCGCAGCCTACGCTCTCTCTGTTGTGGGTCATTCGGTGGACGATGAGCCTGGTGATCATGCTATCGATGTGCATCGCATCGGCCGCACCGGCCCAGGAAGCGCCACGCACGGTGGTGATCGGCGGCGATATCGGCGAGATCCTGGCGGCGTTGGATGCGGCCGACTCGCTGGTAGGGCGTGATGACACGGTGCTTTATCCACCTGAGCTAACAGCTCTGCCCAGTATCGGCTATCTGCGTCGACTGACCGCCGAAAGTGTCCTCTCGTTGCGCCCACAGCGGCTGATCGTTAGCGCCGATGCGGGGCCGGAAGAGGTTCTGGAGCAATTGCGTGCCAGTGGCGTCTCCATGGTTACCATACCCGCAGAGAAGCGCCTCGATGCCATCCCGGACAAGGTACGCAAGGTGGCTGCCGCAGTGGGCGCCGATGAACGCGGAGACGCCCTTGCCGAGTCGTTGAGCGCACAGATCGACGCCCTGCGAGAATTGCCGCCACTGGATCTTCGCGGCATGTTTCTGCTCAGCCATTCCGGCATGACGCCCATGGTGGCGGGTCAGGACACCGGCGGCGGAGGAATCATGCAGGCGGTGGGTATCGAAAATGCCTTTGCCTCGCTCAACGGGTATCGCCCTGTCGGCTCGGAAGGACTGGTGTCGCATCAGCCCCAAGTCATCATCGCCACGACCCTCGGTGTGCAGGCGCTGGGTGGCGAAGAGGGCGTCTGGGCGCTGCCGGGGATGGCGCTGACGCCAGCCGGTCGCAACCAACGTCTGCTGATCTTCGATGACCTGGCGCTGCTGGGCTTCGGTCCGCGTACGCCCGACACCTTGTTGAAGCTCAGGCGGGCATTGGAAACGCTGCAGTGAGCGAGTCGGCCATCTTGACCGAGCCGGGCGAGTCGCCTGACGGTGCCACCCGCCACCGACGTCGTGTGCTGTGGGGCTTCTCCCTGCTGCTGTTGGTGGCACTCGGCGTGGCGGCGTTCAGTGGCTCGGTCGGGCTATCGCCACGCTTGCTGCTTGGCGAACTGCCATCGTCGCTGGATGGTTACGTGTGGTGGCAGCTCCGCCTGCCCCGGTTACTTGCCGCCGTGCTGATTGGCGCCATTCTTGCGGCAAGCGGTACAGCGATGCAGGGACTGTTCCGCAATCCTCTCGCTGATCCCACCTTGCTGGGGATTGCCAGTGGTGCAGGGTTGGCGGTGGCAGTATGGATCGTGCTGCTCGGTGGTACAGGCGGCGCCTGGGGTTTGTACGGACAGTTCGTGGCGGGCTTTCTCGGCGCGCTGGGAATTACCGTACTGGTCTTTGCCCTGGGGCGGCGGGCTCAAGGGGGAGGTACGCTGACGGCACTTCTGCTTACCGGGCTGGTGCTCAACACGCTGGCGAGCGCCGCCGGTGGCTTGTTGGCGTTCATCGCCAATGACGAACAGCTGCGCCAACTCAGCCTGTGGGGCATGGGAACGCTGGCGCATTCGCTATGGCCGGGCGTGATCGCCGCTTTATTGGTCATTCCGCCGACGTTGATCCTGCTGCTGCGCAGCTCGCATGGACTGGACCTCCTGCAGCTGGGCGAATTCACGGCCTTCGGGGCCGGGCTGGATACGGCTCGCCTGCGCCGCAGCGTGATTGTTGCCACGGCGCTCGGCGTCGGCTTGAGCGTCGCGCTGGCCGGTATCATCGGATTTCTCGGCCTTTTGGTCCCTCACACGCTGCGCCTGTGGCTGGGGCCGGGGCATCGATTGTTGATGCCGGCTTCGATGCTGGGCGGCGCACTGCTGCTGGTGATTACCGACACCTTGGCTCGGACCTTGGCGAGTCCCGCCGAGATTCCGGTAGGTTTGCTGACGAGCCTGGTCGGCGGTACTTACTTCCTGTGGCTGCTGCTACGCCGTCAGATTCACTGAGGAGCTGGCATGCTGCGATTGAACGGAGCGGGGCTGATTTCGACGCCTGCGCTGATGCCGATCAGCGATTGCATCGTTCCTGGAGAGTTGCTGGCTATCGTCGGGCCCAACGGGGCCGGCAAGAGTACGCTCCTGGCGATGTTGGCCGGCTTGCGCCAGGCCGAGCTGGGGAGTGTCGAATTGGACGGACGCTCACTCGACGAATGGCGACCAAACGACCTGGCGGCCCGGCGAGCTATTGTCGCTCAACAGGAACTGCCAAGCTTTGCCTGGAAAGTCCGTGATCTGGTGGCACTCGGCGGTGAACCTTCTCCGCGCCGTCTGGCCGGCACCCTCGAAGCGATGCAGTTGACACCATTGGCCGCGCGCGAGGTCACGCACCTTTCGGGAGGCGAGGCGCAGCGCGTCATGATTGCCCGTGCCCTGTGCCAGCTGGCCGCACGCCGCGAGGACAGCGAGCGGCCACGATCCGGGGGCATGCTGCTGCTCGATGAACCCACCAGCGCACTCGATATCGGCCATCAGCAGCGCTTGATGCGACTGTTGCTGCATTGCGCGCATCAGGACGAGCTGGCCATCGTCTGTGTCCTGCATGATCTCAATCTGGCGGCCCGCTATGCCGATCGCGTCTGGCTGTTGCAGGGGGGAGAGCGCGCCGCGCATGGTCGTGCTGAGGAAGTCTTGACGGCAGAAACGATCACCCAGGTATTCGGTGCCGAACTCACCACGCTGCGTTTTCCCGACGGTCGTGGCCAGGCGCTGTTGCTCGACCGTTAACTGTACCGCTTCGACAGCGTGTGGCCTCGACGGGATATCCTAGAGTGGCCCACCGATGACCTCGGGCAGGTCAGGCTGCCGGCCTTCTCCGCGATGCCCCTACGCTCAAGACAAGGGAACGGCACGCAGCAAAGGCTGGTGCCGTTCCTTTCGTACTGGCTGGAGGCCTAGAAGACGTACTCGGCGCTCACGCCAAAGTTGCGTCCTGGCTGCGTATAACGCTCGATTCCCGCATAGCTCGTCGAGACGCCTCTGACGTCATCCCATACCCAGTATTGCTTGTCCAGCACGTTGAATACACCGCCACGCAGTGTCAGGTGGCCTCCTATGCTCACGTGTCCAGTCAGGTCATAGAGCTGGTAGGCGGCGGGCGCATAGTTGTCATCCGCGTCGTGGTCGCTGACATGGTTGACGAACGTTCCCACGAGTTCGCTGCCCCATCGATGATCGGGAGCCTCATAGCCGAAGGCAACAACGGCCTGGATGGGTGGGATGGATTCTATCGCATCGCCATCCTCCAGATTCTTGCCCTCGATATAGGCTGCCGCTGTGCGGGCATACCAGCCTTCATTGGTGCCGATGGCCTGGTGCAGGTCCAGTTGGCCCTTGAATTCGGCGCCTCGGATGATAGCGCGGTCGATGTTTTCGGTGGTGTACTCCCCACGAGGATAGTTCGCGGGGTCGATGCTCACCGAGACCGAACTCTCGATGAAATCACGGTAGTCGGTGTAGAAGCCCGTGAGTTCGGCGCTGCCGAGAGCGCCTTGCCGACGCAGCCCGAGTTCCACGAAACGACTGTGCTCATCGTCGAGATCGGGGTTGGCGACGATGCGATAGCCTCTGCCTGCGTTGTAGTCGTAGTAAAGCTCTTCATAGGACGGCGCCCGGAAGCCGAGGCCGGTTTTTCCGAACAGCTCGGTGTTCGAGGTGATGTTCCAGGTCCCGCCGAGCTGGCCGGTCAGTGCCTGACCCTCGGCGCCGTCGTAGGATTGAGAGGTCAGGTTGTCGTTATCGAGGTCGTACTCGTAATGGTCGAATCGCACGGCTGGGGTCAGGCTGCCGCGCTTGTCCGCCAGCGATAGCCGATCTTGCAGATAGAGTCCGACACGTGTCGCGGTGCCCGGTGGCGAAAAGCGCGATTTGTCCACCATGTCGGCATCCAGATTGTAGTCTTCGCTGAGGCTCTCGTAGTCATCACGTTTGAGAGTCATTCCATAAGCCAGTTGCTGTGGAACACCTGCATCGATCCGCTTGCTGAAGTCCGTCTTGAGCTGCCAGGTGGTTTGGTCGTAGTCACGATCGACCAAGCGATGGTAGCCGTTGTAGACCATCGAGCTGTCGTTGACCGTCTCGGTGCGTTGCCAGTCGATCTGCCAGTGGAAAGCGTCGAACAATGACGTCTGGTGGTCGGCATCCTGATAGATACCCAACCTAGAGCGCGTCAGCGTGTCGTCGGCGTAATAGTCGCTGTATCGGGAGTCTTCCAACGAATAAAGGTGGAGGTCAGACGTCGCTCGATACTTTTGTGCCACCATCCCGACCCGTCCATTGTCGTTGAGCTTCTGGAGTTTCAGCAGAACATCGTAGTTGTCCACCTCGCCGGGATCGGGCGTGGTGCGCTCATCGCCGCTGGTTCGGTCGTTTTCACCACTGCCGTTGTAGTTCTCGGTCGCATCGCCATTGCGGTTGGTGGCGACCAGCAAGGACTCATAATCGCCGCGTCGTGCGGCCAGCGTGACGTTCTCGAAGACGCCATCGCTGTCGCTGCGATAGCCTCCCTGAACGCTTGCATAGGTGTCGTCGCCGCTTGGGTCGAGAAAGTCTTGCGGCGAGTGCAACTGCAAGGAAACCGAACTGAAGCCCGACCCTCGTTGGGCGTTGCCGCCCTTGACCACCGATACGCTGGAAAGTGACGAGACATCGGCGCTCAGTCGCCCGGTATCGAGATAGCTCGAGGTCGGGCCATAACTCTCGGCCATCTCGACGCCATCGAGCTGAACCGATATCCGGTTTTCGTCGAGCCCGCGAACATTGAAACCGGCGAGGCCGAAACGCCCCTTGTCGGTCGTCAATATGCTGGGATCGTAACGAAAGAGATCGTCAGCCGAATAAGCCACCGTATTGTCTAGGCGTTGGGCATCGATCACGGTGACCGAGCCTTCTTCCCTGGCGGTCTTTTCGGTCGCCGAGATCGGCCGCTCAGCTGTCACCCGAACGCGAGGTAAATCGACCGTTGTGCCCTCGTTAACGCTTTTTCCAGCGATGGAGAGCGCTGAGGTAGTGTCAGCCTGCGCTGCGGAGAAGGCGACAAGCGAGGCGAAGGTCAAGGGGAAGATAGCGTAGCCGGAACGGCTGGCAGGGTGCGGTATGTAGAGTTTCATTTCTCTTCACTGAGCGGTAATGGTTTTACCTATCATAAGTTAATGATAACAATTTGCAATAGCACCGAGTTGTCAATAAGGAGGCGATACAAAATTTGCTGCCCTGGGGCGACGGAGGCATCGTGATTGCCATGCTCCCCTCAGTACTGGTCTCGCATGGCCTGTCGGCGTGGTCGGGCTTCGCCACGTTCGGTATCTGCAGTCGTGGTGTACTGTTTTAGCCATGGGCTTGCAGACTGTCGCTCAGGCGTCGGTCCAACGGGTCTGGTCACTCTTCCGTTGACCTATGGGCTGATCGCGTGAGGCATGCTGCTGAATACCTTGGCCGAAGCAGTGCCTGTTATGGCTTCGTGTACCTAGGTGGGCTGAGCGATGTCACGGCCCTGGCCGGCGGTGTTCATCGAGGGAGCCGGCTAACGCAGGGCATCGCCGCGCCGGCGGGGACGGCGCGCGACATCGGCCATGGCCAGGCCCATCAGGCGCCGGAAGGTGGGGCATTCCAGATGGCTGGGCGCCGAGCACTCCGCCGCGTGGCGCAGGCCATCGCGCATGGCGGTCAACTCGCGGATGGTGCGGTCCAACTGGTCGGCCTTGTCGCCAAGCGCCTGGCGATCGATCCGCGGCTGGCCCGGGTCGCCCAGCATGGGCGCGATCTCCTCCAGCGAGAACCCGGCCGAGCGGCCCAGGGCGATCAGCGCCAGCCGCTCCAGTACCCGAGGGCTGAACTGACGACGCAGGCCGCGCCGCCCCACGGAATGAATCAACCCTTTTTCCTCGTAGAAGCGCAGCGTCGATGCCGGCAGCCCGGCCTGTTTCGCCACTTCGGAAATATCCATCACCCGACCTTTACTTAAAGTGAACTTGAAGTCGTAGGCTAGCACAGCACCTTCCCATTCCATCCCTAGCGGAGAGAACCATGGAAACCCTGCTGCCTACTCTGATCATCGGCATTGGCGCCACCGCGGTGATGGACGCCTGGAACCTGGCGCGCCAGGCCCTGCTCGGCCTGCCCGCTCCAGATTTCGGCCTGGTGGGGCGCTGGCTCGGGCATATGTTCCGGGGTCGCTTCCGCCATGAACGCATCGCCACGGCGCCACCGATCCCCGGAGAACAAGCGTTGGGCTGGACCGCCCATTACCTGATCGGCATCGCCTTCGCCGGCCTGCTGGTGTGGCTGGGCGGCCCGGTCTGGCTCGATCGGCCCACCCCGGGACTGGCGTTGGCCGTGGGGGTCGCCACCGTGGCGGCGCCCTTTCTGATCATGCAACCGGGCATGGGCGCCGGCCTCGCCGCCCGCCGAACGCCGCGCCCCTGGCTGGCGCGCCGGCAAAGCCTGCTCAACCACGCCGTGTTCGGGCTGGGCCTGTACGGCGCCGCCTGGCTCGCGACGATGCTGTCCGGCTAACGCCAGACGGGCGGGGACTGGCGATGCTGGCGGACCATGGGCTCGCTGATCTCCGCGGCGGCGCGGGTACTGGCAACCGTCCGCTTCGGGTCGGTTTAGCCAAGCCGCTTTGGTTTTTTATCGTCCAGTGCCTACCGTCATTGGCTGTGCTGCTGGGCCTAACGAAAGCAGGGATCCAACAGACAGGGGATGACTCAACCGGTTTTTGCGCCGACGTTCGGACTATAAATCATCCCTTCAACGCGAGGCCAACTGGCCCACAGCGATGCGGACACGATCAGCACTCCCCCCACCCAAGCGAACGCGCTCAATTGCTCACTCAGCCACAGCGCGGCGAACAGTGCGCCGAAAAGCGGCTCCGACCCCATGAGCAGGGACGCGCGTGTCGGTGTCGTCCGCTTGACCGCGTAGTTCTGGGCGAAGAATGCGAATAAGGTCCCAAACAACACCAGGTACACAGTCGCCACCCAAAACGGTGCGTCAAAAGGCAGTGGGGGAATGTTCCCTGGAGCTAAGACAAACACGGCCAGGCTCCCGATACCGACCACCCCAGACTGAACCGCAGTCAGGGCTAGCGCGGAGACATCGGTGTGCTGGGTCAGCTTTTTGGTCAGACACACCATGCACGCACGGCAAAGCGCTGCTGCAATCATCAGACAATCGCCCAGATTCATTTCGATGTGTCCGGCTTGGGTCAGTAACAGTGCCCCCGATAGTGACACGGCTGCTGCGATGAGCGCGCTTCCCGGCGGCCGGTGTTTAAACACCCACCATTCCACCAGAGGAGTAAAGACAACGCACAAGCTGATCAAAAAAGCCGCATTCGAGGCGGTGGTGATCGCCACTCCGTACGTCTCGCACAAAAAAATGGTGAGGAGCACCAGACCTAACGGGATTCCAGGCAAAACGGCTTTCAATGGCTGTGCTCTTAACGCCGGCAGCAACAGCAAAAACGTAAGCAGAAACCGCACCGCGAGAAAGCCCAGCACCGGGTAGGAAAGAAGCGCGCCTTTCGCCACGCCGTAGCTGGTCCCCCACACGATCGCAACGGCGAGCAACATGAGATCGGCGTGCCGGGCAGCCACGGCCTCCGCAAAGCGATTCAAGTTAGCCATGGGACGCCGTCCGTGCAAAGGCGATAACCAGTGCATCCCGATACCCGGGCCGCTCGGTGCAGACAACCGTGGGCCGTCACCTGCTCCTCTGAGATCCATTTGCAAATGCTTTGGGGTGCGACGAACTGTTCCAGGTTGTCCAGGCATCCATGACGTAGGTAGCTGCTATCCACGCCTCCACTAAAAAGCGTCAGAACGTGTTCACACCGGCCCGCCAGAAACTCGATATCCTCCAAACTCCGTACTTCCTTGGATGGCTTCATGCTGTTTGCTTCCGCTCGTCTGCGCAGCAAAGCGCTGCCTGGAAAAGCATTGTCAGGAAGCGGCGAAGGGGGAACAATCGAGTTCTCAATACAACAGTTTTGCGCCATGAGAACGAATCAATATATGGGGCTGATGCCCTATATGGCTGTGTTTGTGAAAGTAGTGGAATGCGGAAGCTTCTCGGGCGCAGCGGAGCGACTAGGCACCACTGCGTCGGCGGTCAGTCGACAGGTGGCGAGTCTCGAGGCGGCGTTGTCGGTGAAGCTGCTCGAACGGACAACGCGCAAGCTGCGTTTGTCCGAGGCTGGCGTCGAAGCCTATGTGAGATGCTGTCACCTCGTTGAGTCGTGCCAAGCGGTTATGGAGGTGACCAGCCGCTTCAACAGCAGCCCTCAAGGGCTCGTAAAGCTGAGCGTCCCGAAGGCGTTCGGCCGAAAGCTAGTCGGCCCACACATTCCGGCTTTTCTGAGGATGTATCCGGATATCAGTGTCCAACTGATGCTGACCGACAACCCGGTCGACCTGATCAGCGATGATTTGGACCTGATGATCAAGATCACTGACATGCCGCCGTTAGGGCTGGCTGCTCGACCGTTGACCAACGTCTGTCATGTCCTGTGTGCCACCGAAAAGTACCTGTCAGAGCACGGCATACCCCTGCATCCCCGTGATCTTGCTCAACATAGCTGCCTATATCTTGGAGAAATTCCGAGCGACAACCGATGGCAGTTTCGGCACAAGGGAACCAATGAGTGCGTGAACGTAACGGTAAGCGGGCGCTTCGTAACCAATCACAGCGAAGCCCGCCTTGACGGAGTTCTGGAAGACCTAGGTATTGGCTGCCTGCCGGTCTTCACGGCGGAAGAAGCACTTAAGAAGGGTCGTATCGTCCAGGTATTGCCGGATTGGCACTACGTCACCTCTTACTTCGGGATGGCCTGGATTCTTTACCAGCCGAACCGCTATCTGTCGCCAAAATGTCGTGTTTTGATCGATTATTTGGCTGCTCGGTTTGCCTCAGCGGATGACGGGGCTAGCACACCGCTACCCAACGGGTAACGCCAGACCAACCGCTATCATCTTCTCAGGATCCAGCACTTCTGAATATGCAGCCGACAGCTTTAGCTCGGAAGCTCGAAGACTCGTACGTTACCTCATGAAGGATACGATGCACTAAAGTGAAATAATCTAAAAACAAGGAGTTTCATCATGTCGTTTGAACTCTGGCTATCGTTTGTCCTGGCCTCGTTCCTGATCATTGCTTCTCCAGGCCCCGCTGTTGCGCTGCTAGTTGCCACTGGTATTAACCAAGGACGCAAGGCTGCCCTGGCCATGCTGCCAGGTTTCTTTCTTGGTGACTTGGTTGCCATGTCTCTTTCCTTTGCCGGGGTCGGTGCACTGCTCATGGCTTCGGCTGAGTTGTTTAGCCTGGTTAAATGGTTGGGGGCAGCCTACCTGGTTTATTTAGGGGTCAGGATGTGGCGTGAAGCTGGGCAGCTGAATGACTTGGAGGCGTCCCGTGCGCGGCTTCATGTAAGTACTGCCAAGGCTTTTCTCGTGACGGTTCTCAACCCAAAAAGCATCCTTTTCTTCATGGCGTTCATGCCCCAGTTTGTGGAGCCGGATCAACCATTACTACCGCAGCTGATAGTCCTCTTCTCAACTTTCCTGTGTGTTGGAGTCGTAACGGATCTGGGCTACACCATGCTCTCTACTACCGGAGGCCAACTGATGACAGCCAGGTTCCGCCGGATCTTGCATCGGTGCGGCGCAAGCAGTTTGGTGGGGGCTGGCATATTGATGGCGGTGATGCGACGCCCGGCTGCCTGAATGAACGCTGGTTCGATAGGTCATACCTCGACTCCTTTCATACCTTCGTCGGTATAGCGGGCGCCTGCCACTGCAAGGCGCGCAATGTCGCGGTCCAGTTGGGCGAGGTCCTCAGCGCTCAGCACGACAGAGAGTGCATCGACGTTTTCCTGCAGGTAGCGCGCGCGCTCTTGCTTGTTGTGTTCTATCCACGTGCAGTCTTCGAAAAGCGGCTACAAGATGCCTGGTCGTGTTTCGAATGGGGGTTAGTAGTCGAACTGGTGGCTAGCGTTGTAGCAAAATCGGTTATTCTTCTTACTAAGAAATGATTGGTTGCAAGATTCGGTAGCCGTGCACAAGCGGATCAAGCAAGAAAGAAGCCAGAGAAATGGTGTGGACTGGACATGAGCACTGAAAGCAAGTCTCTATTTTGGCGAGACGGCCGCCTTCCTCATGTGGAGTTGCGTAAGGTCAGTGATGGACGCCAAGTCTGTTATGCTCCTCATAGCCACACTCAGTGGTCAATAGGCGCCATTACTGGGGGTGAAAGCACTTTTCAGTATCGGAGCGAGCATTACCGGGTACGTGCTGGCGACCTCGTGCTAATGAATCCGCAATGGATCCATGCCTGCAACCCTATTGACGATATGCCATGGGCATATCTGATGCTGTATGTGGATGCCGGATGGCTCACGGATTTGCGGTTCCGTGCGGGTTTACTGCAGGAGGCTCAGTGGCAGGACATTTCTAGGGCTACGATATCCGACCCGCTCTGGTACGAACGCTATTGCCACATGGCGGGCTGCCTTCTCGATCCGCAGCGTGATCTACTGGAAAAGCAAACGGAGGTGGCGGAGTTTCTATCGGATCTGATGCACAAACTTTCCAGACAGCCAGTGGTGAAAGAGCCAAATGCACCGGAGACTCTGAAGATGTTGGCTACCTATCTGGACGACTACACTGCTGAAGATACTTCGCTGGACATGCTTTGCGAAATTTCAGGGTATAGTGCAGGCCACTTGATTCGTGCTTTCAGACAATATTCTGGTATTACGCCCCATGCTTATTTGGTGAACCGGCGGGTAAAGATTGGTCGCCATGAACTGAAAAATGGCACTCCGATTGCAGCAGCGGCCCTTAACGCAGGCTTTGCAGACCAGCCCCACTTCCATCGAACGTTTAAACGGCTGATGGCGGTAACACCAAACCAGTACCGACTCTCCTCACCCGACCAGAAGATATAGACAACTGGCGCCGAGCAGGAGGGCCAATATCCGGTTTACGGTGGCGAGTATCTCTGGCCGCTGAACATATCTGCGAAGGAAAGCACCGGCGTATACCCAGCAGGCCAGCGACAGCCAGCATATTGGCAGATAAATGGTGGCGAACAGTAGAACCTGCTGTAGGTCATTTGCGCTGGTGTATGCGCCGATGCCAGAAGCCGAGGCCAGCCAGGCCTTGGGGTTAAGCCACTGCATCAGAACTCCGGTCCCGAACCCAGGGGCCTTTTCGGTTCTGTTCTCTGGCAGTTGTCCGTTGTCCATGGCCAACTTCAGGCTTAGGTAGAGTAAAAAGACTACGCCTACCCATCTCAACAGGTCTTCAAATACTGGCACCACGCTCAACAGCGAGTAAAGCCCCAGCCCTACGGCAATGAATAGCGCGATGAAGCCTAGCGTGGCTCCGGTAACAAAGATCAGCCCGCGGGAGACGGGGTAGTATGTGCCGTTGCTTAGGCACACAAGGTTAACTGGCCCAGGAGATATGGAAGCCGCTAGCGCAAAGGCAGACATGGGCAGAATCAGGGAAAGGCTCATTGTTGGTATGCTCGATTTCAGGTTGCAGGCGGAGTCTGCCCTGAACGTCGGCTTTGGTATTGAACAAAATTGAGGTCCTTGCCGGTCTGAAAGATAACGCTGCTATACATCCAGTGCTTTTCTGGCCGCAGCGACGCCATTCATGCAGGCAGGGACCCCTGCATAGACGGCCATTTGTAGCAGGATCTCGATGATTTCCTCTCGACTCACTCCGGTATTGAGAGCGGCACGGATATGAAATTCCAGTTGTGCCGGCGCAGTGCCCATCGCGACGAGCGCCGCGACCATCAGCATCTCGCGTGTCTTGAGGTCGATGCCGGGTCGGGACACGACATCCGTGAAGGCAAAGCCCAGCACGATCTCCAGAAAGTCATCGGACAAACTATCGAGATTCGCCGAGACCTTGTCGGGCGCCTCGCGATCCAGCCGTTCGAGAAGCGCCAATGCCTGGGCGCGGCGGGTATTGGTTGAATGGGTCATACCTCGACTCCTTTCATGCCTTCGTCGGTATAGCGGGCGCCTGCAACTTTAAGATGCGCAATGTCGCGGTCCAGTTGGGCAAGGTCTTCGGCGCTCACCTCGACGGAGAGTGCATCGACGTTTTCCTGCAGGTAGCGCTCACGCCGGGTGCCGGGAATCGGCACGATATCGTTGCCTTGAGCCAGCAGCCAGGCCAGCGCGATCTGCGCGGCGGTGCATCCCTTGCGCTCGGCAAGCTGACGAACGACATCCACGATCAAGCGATTGGTGGCCATGTTCTCGGGCGTGAAGCGGGGCATCGAGGCACGGAAATCGCCCTCCTCGAAGCGCGTGTCGCTCTGGAAACTGCCGGTCAGAAAGCCGCGGCCCAGTGGTGAATACGGGACGAAACCGATACCCATTTCCCGACAGGTCGGTAGCACCTCAGCCTCAACGTTACGCGTCCATAGCGAGTATTCCGTCTGCACCGCCGTGACCGGGTGCACGGCATGGGCGCGGCGCAGCGTGGCTGCGCTGACCTCGCACAAGCCGATCCTGGCAATCTTGCCTTCACGGACCAGCGTGGCAAGGCCTTCCATCGTCTCCTCGACCGGCTGATCGAAATCCAGGCGATGCACGTAGAAGAGATCGATGCACTCGATGCCCAGACGGCGAAGCGAGGCCTCGCAGGCCTGCCGCGCATAGGCGGGCGTATTGTCGATCTGTCGCCGGTACTCACCGGGTCGCCGCACGATACCGAACTTGGTGGCGATCTTGACCTTGGCACCGTAAGAGGCGAGAAAACGTCCGATCAGCTCCTCGTTGTGGTGAGGGCCGTACATGTCGGCAGTATCGAAGAAATCGATGCCCAGTTCCACGGCACGCTCGAGCACGCGCAGCGATACCTGATCGTCGCGGGGGCCATAGAACTCGCTCATGCCCATGCAGCCGAGTCCCAGGGCCGAGACTTCGAGATCGTGACCTAACTTGCGTCGTTGCATGTCGCTTCTCCTTGTGAAAGTCAGAAGGAGTATGGTTTTCTGAATTCATGAAAACTACGCGCAAAAACAGAAACCAGCCTTCCGATAATGGAAAGCCGCTCGCCTCGGGTCTGAACTGGGACGATGCCCGGATATTCCTGGCGATTGCCCGTGCCGGCACCCTGAGCGCAGCAGCCAACAGGCTGGGCCTGGGGATTGCGACGGTGTCACGGCGCCTCGAGCGCCTGGAGGCGGCGCTGGGAGTTGCACTGTTCAGTCGCCACCAGAGCGGTTATCAAGTGACCGACGAAGGCGCCGCGCTCATCGCCAAGGCCGAAGCGCTGGAGCAGGCGGGACACTCCTTCGGAGCGGCCGCGCAGGGCCTGGGGGAAGTGACGGGGTGCGTTCGACTCGCCACCGCCGAGAATTTGGCGAATCCGTTGATCGTCCCCTCGTTGGGCACGTTGTTCGCCAGACACCCCGAACTGCGCGTCGAGGTGCTGACGGGCATCCAAACAGTCAACCTGCACCGCCGCGATGCCGACCTGGCGATTCGCATGGTCAGGCCGGAACAGGGGAATGTCACCCTGCGGCGCCTGGGTGGACTGGGATTCGGGTTGTATGGCTCATCCGACTATGTTCTGCAGCGTCAATCCTGGCCTGATGTGGCTAAGTTCGATAAAGACGACTTTATCGGCTGGACCGAGCTGCATCAGCATTTCCCCGCGGCGCAATGGTTGGATCGTGCCCTGGGCGGGCGGACCTGCCGGATCACGACCAGCACCCTGGCCAGCCAGATCTCTGCGGCCAGCGCAGGGCTCGGGCTGGCCGTCCTGCCACATTTCCTGGCCCGGGGGGCCGGCCTGGTCTGTGTCGATGCCGAGCTCGGCGTCGATCAGCCCATCTGGCTGGTCATTCACTCGGATCTGGCCCATTCCCGGCGAGTCCGGGTGGTCGCCGATCATCTAATCGAGCTGTTTCTGGCACATGGGCCGGCGTTGCGAGGGGAAATCTAGGCCACCCCAGAGCCACGAGAATCAAAACGAGGTTGCAGGCCACCTGGCGCAGACCCAACACACGGGTTACGTTCCAGGAAGCTAACCAACCGACTGGAAGCTAACCAACCGGCTGAGAGCGGAAACTGGAATGTTCTATCGGTACATCAATGACGACCTGCAGGTTGCCCTGACCTTGCCAAAGCATGCCGAAGCGCTGTTTTCCTTGACCGACGAGAACCGGACCTATCTGAAGGCGTGGTTGCCTTGGCTTGATGATGTGAAAACGGCCAACGACACAAGACGATTCATCGAATCGAACCTGGAGAGCTTCGCCAGCGGTACGGCTCTGCACGAAGTTCTACTTTACCAAGGCCATCTTGTCGGCGTGCTCGGCTTCAATACGATAGACAATAAGAATCGTATCGCTCAGATCGGTTACTGGCTCGGCAAGGCTCATGTCGGAAAAGGTCTCATGACCTTGGCGGTAGACGACTTGATCAATCTCGGGTTCGAGGAGCTTGGGCTACAGCGCCTCGAAATTCGTTGCGCTACTGAAAACTTCAAGAGTCGAGCCATTCCGGAGCGCCTGGGATTCCAGCATGAAGGCACCCTGCGTAGTGTGGAAAAAGTAGGCGAAAAAACGTATTCGCATGCCGTATATGGCCTGCTACGTGAGGATGTGAAAAATTAAAGGCCAACCGTCGATATGCCCAACGTCGGCTGGCGAAACCAGAACGAACGACTGTAGTCGGGCAAGAACAAGGCCTTGCCCGGCTTACGGCTTCGACTGCCCTTCACTTCACTGTCACCAACTTGCGACTAACCTCCCGAAAGGCAGGACGATGCATGACGATCCCGATAGAGGAAATGTTAATCGCTTGGATCGAGGCGGATCCAGAAAGGAAAGAAGCACTAAAGGTAGCAAGCCAGCTTCAGCTCAACGATTGGAGCCTGGCGGCGGGATTCGTGCGTAATCTCGTTTGGGACAGGCTGCATGGTTATTCAGAGCCCACGCCTTTGGAGGATATCGACCTGATCTATTTCGATCCGACAGACGTCAGCGAGAGGCGCGATAGGCTCCTCGAATCGCGACTTCACGGGATGCTGGGACGGCGCTGGTCAGTTAAGAATCAAGCCCGAATGCATGTACGAAATGATGATACTCCTTACCATTCCATGGCCGATGCAATGACGTACTGGGTTGAGCTGGAAACGGCGGTAGGCGTGCGTTTGACAGGCGGAAAGGCTAATGTTTTGGAAATAGTCGCTCCGTTGGGGCTTGAGTCGTTATTCAACCTTAACGTGACAATGAATCCCAAGAGGAAGAAGCCAAAAGCCTTCGCTGATCGAGTTCAGGGTAAGGGATGGAAGAAAAAATGGCCAATGCTAGTCATTGAAAACAGCAATAAGCATCATGAAATATAAGACAGTGATATCTTTGTCATTCAAGAAATCAGAAGATTCCCGGTTTGCTGAACGAATGATTATTGCCAATATGCAGGCAGACTATCTGCATCACGGCATTGAATGGGATTCAATCCAGTTCAGGCAAAGCTGGCTAGAGACCTGTAATTATCTTCTCGAGGCCGACAAGCAAGTCATCGGTCTGGTGAGAATGAATTTCCAGAATGAATCCTGTTACCTGAACGACTTGCAGGTCATGAAGTCTTGGCAAGGGCAAGGTGTCGGCTCAAAGGCATTGGATGAAGTGTTAAACAGGGCAAGAGAGGCAGGATGCTTGACCCTTCGCCTGAAAGTATTTGCCGATAGCGATGCAGTACGGCTCTATCTCCGCAAAGGCTTGCAAATAGTCAAGCAGGAGGGGCCACTGCTCTTTATGGAAGCGAGATTATAGGCATCTCTGGCACCAGAAACATTCGTTCACGGTAGTGAAGATGACACCCGGTTCCAATGAAAAACCAGTAACCATTGAATAGCCGGTATGCCCAACGTCGGCTGGCGAAACCAGCACGAATGACCGAAGTCGGGCAAGGACAAGGCCTTGCCGACTTCGGCACCGGCCGTCACTCACTCCACGGTGACCGACTTGGCCAGATTACGCGGCTGATCGACGTCGGTGCCCTTGAGTACGGCAACATGATAGGCGAGTAACTGCAGCGGCAATGTATAGACGATGGGCGCCAGAATCTCGTCGACATGAGGCAAGCGCACGATATGCAGATTGTCGGACGGATCGAGCTTGATCTGCTCGTCGGCGAAGACGAACAGTTCGCCCCCCCGGGCCCGCACTTCCTGCAGATTGGACTTGAGCTTTTCGAGCAGTTCGTCGTTGGGCGCCACGGCGATCACCGGCATCTCGCTGTCGACCAGCGCCAGAGGGCCGTGCTTGAGTTCTCCCGCCGGGTAGGCCTCGGCGTGGATGTAGGAAATCTCCTTGAGCTTGAGCGCGCCTTCCAGCGCGATCGGGAACTGCGTGCCGCGCCCCAGGAACAGCGCATGATGTTTCTCGGCAAACACCGCCGAGAGCCGTTCGATCTCGCCATCCAGCGCCAGAGTCTGGCTCATGATACCCGGCAGTTCGCGCAGCGCCTTTACCAGTTGGGCTTCCCGCGCTTCATCACCGCCGCGTATGCGCCCCAAGGCCAGGGTGAACAGCAGCAACGCGACCAACTGGGTGGTAAAGGCCTTGGTCGAGGCCACACCGATTTCCGGTCCCGCCTGGGTCATCAGCGTGAGGTCGGATTCACGCGCCAACGAACTCCCCGGCACGTTGCAGATCGCCAGGCTGCCTACATAGTCACGCTGTCTGGCGAAGCGCAGTGCCGCCAGGGTGTCCGCCGTCTCGCCGGACTGAGATAGCGTCAGGAAAAGCGTGCCCTCGGGAACCACCACGTCGCGGTAGCGGTATTCGGAGGCCACCTCGACCTGCGTCGGCACGCCCGCCAGCCGCTCCAGCCAGTAGCGCGCCACCAGGCCGGCATGATAGCTGGTCCCGCACGCCACGATATGCACCTGACGCACCCCGGCAAACAGGGATTCGGCCTCGACGCCGAAGCTCTTGATCAGCACGTGGCGCTCGCTGACCCGTCCCTGAAGCGTGGCCGCCACGACCTGGGACTGCTCATGAATCTCCTTGAGCATGAAGTGGCGGTAGCCCTCCTTGCTGGCACTGCCACTGCCGTGCTCGAAGACCTGGACGGGCCGCTCGACACTCTGCTGCTGCATGTCGAAAACTTCGACATGCCCCCCTCGGGAAAGACGCGCCACGTCTCCTTCCTGCAGGTAGATGAAGCAGTCCGTGACCTGCAGCAGGGCCAGCGGGTCGGAAGCCAGGAAAGCTTCGTCGATCCCCACCCCGACGACCAGCGGACTGCCCTTGCGCGCGCCGATCACCACGTCGGGTTCGGCCTTGTGAATCACCGCCAGGGAATAGGCACCCTCGAGTGCGGCCACGGTGTGCTGCACGGCGACCAGCAGATCGTGGGTACGCGTGTATTCACGAGCCAGCAGGTGCGCCATCACCTCGGTATCCGTTTCGGAAGTGAACACGTAGCCCTGGGATTCCAGCTCGGCCTTGAGCACCTCGTAGTTCTCGACGATGCCATTGTGCACCACCGCCAAGCTCTCGCCGGAGTAGTGCGGATGAGCGTTCTGCTCGCTGGGACGGCCATGGGTCGCCCAGCGGGTATGCGCGATGCCCACGCCACCCTTGAGGGGCGCCTGGGAGAGCTTTTCCTCCAAGGCCATGACCTTGCCTGCCGCCCGCTGGCGATTGAGGCGCGCCTCGCCCGAGAGCACGGCCATTCCGGCCGAGTCATAGCCGCGATACTCCAGCCGTCTGAGCCCTTCGAGGAGAATGTTCTGTACGTTGCGTTCCGCAACAGCCGCCACGATTCCACACATGCGATCTTCTCCTCAGGATTGCGTCTTGCGCGGTCGACGCCAACCCGCCTTGCTGATCTGGCGACCTCGCGCTACGGCGAGCGCGTTCGCCTCGACATCGCGGCTGATGGTCGATCCCGCACCGATGGTGGCACCGTCTCCCACCGCGACCGGCGCCACCAGCGCGGAGTTGGAGCCGATGAAGGCGTTATCGCCGATATCGGTGCGATGCTTGTTGGCGCCATCATAGTTGCAGGTGATGGTGCCGGCACCAATGTTGACGTTACGCCCCAGGCGGGCATCTCCCACATAGCTCAGGTGATTGATCTTGCTGCCCTCGCCGACCTCGGCGTTCTTGGTCTCGACGAAATTGCCGACCTTGGCGCCGCGGGCCAGGCGGGTACCGGGACGTAGCCGGGCGAAGGGGCCGACATGATTGCCTCCCGTTGCCTGGGCGCCATCGATCACGCTGTGCGCTTCGATGACGCTATCCTCGCCGAGACGGCTGTCGCGGATCACGCAGTAGGGGCCGATGCGCACGCCATCGGCGAGTTCGACTTCACCTTCAAACACACAGCCGACATCGATCTCGACATCACGGCCACAGCGCAGCGAACCGCGAACGTCCAGGCGCGCCGGATCGGCCAGGGCCACGCCCTCGCGCATCAGACGCTCGGCCTGGTCGCGCTGGTAGGCACGTTCCAGCCTCGCCAGTTGCAGGCGATCGTTGACGCCTTCGACCTCGACGGGTGAAGCGGGCGCTACCGTGGTCACGGCCACGCCATCGGAAACCGCCATGGCAATCACGTCGGGGAGGTAGTACTCGCCCTGGGCATTGTCCGCCGAAAGCCGGGGCAGCCAGCGTCTGAGCTGTTCGGCAGTGGTGGCCAGTATGCCGGTATTGCACTCTTGAATGTCGCGCTGCGCCTCGCTGGCATCCTTGTGCTCGACGATGGCAGTGACATGTCCTTGCCCGTCCCGCACGATACGCCCGTAGCCCGTGGGATCGTCCAGCGTCACGGTGAGCAATCCCAAATGGGTCTCGTCGGTCTCGGCGAGCAGGGCCGCAAGCGTGTCGCGACGAATCAGCGGCACATCGCCATACAGGACCAGCACCTTGCCATCGCCCAGCGCTTCGAGCGTCTGCGCCACGGCATGCCCGGTTCCCTTCTGCTCGGCCTGGAGCGCGAAATCCAGCGTCTTGTCGGCCAGCGCTTCACGCACTTGCTCCGCGCCATGGCCCACGACCACATGCAACCGGCCGACCTCGAGCGAGTCAGCGGTCTCGATGACATGGCGTATCATCGGCTTGCCGGCGAGTCGATGCAGTACCTTGGGCTTGGCCGAACGCATGCGAGTCCCCTGACCCGCGGCCAGTATCACCACATCCAGGGCCATGCGATTTCCTCGTCCATTGAAAGTGTCTCCATTCTAGCGCCGCTCCGGCGGCATACCAATCCATCATCGTTTCGCCAGGTACTGAAACGACAAGGGCGGCCCGAAGGCCGCCCCGTCATGGACCGCGAGAACGCGCTCAGCCCCTGCCGCCTCGATTGCGCAGTTGCTGAATGGTCCGCAGCTGAGCCATGGCCTCGGCCAGCTCCGCGGCTGCACGCGTGTAATCGATATCGGACTGCTGGTCGTTCAGATGACGCAGCGCCTCCTGACGCGACTCCTCGGCGGAAGCCTCATCGAGATCATGGGCACGCAACGCCGTATCCGCCAGCAGTGAAACGATATCCGGCTGTACCTCGAGGAATCCTCCCGTCACGTAGAAGAGCTCCTCCTCGCCGTTTTCGCGAATGATCCGCACCGGGCCCGGCTGCAGTTCTGTCAGCAGCGGCGCGTGTCCGCGCAGGATACCCAGATCGCCCATCTTGCCGGCAGCGACGATCTGCTCGACGCTGCCCGAAAAGATGGCCTTCTCGGCGCTGACGATTTCGCATTGGAAGCTAGCCATACCTGTTTCCTCTTCCGGTGGACGGCCTTACTTCATGTTGCTGGCTTTCTCGACAGCTTCGTCGATGGTACCAACCATGTAGAAGGCCTGTTCCGGCAGCTCATCGTAGTCGCCGTTGAGGATACCCTGGAAGCCACGGATGGTCTCCTGGAGGGAGACGTACTTCCCGGGAGCCCCGGTGAACACCTCGGCGACGAAGAACGGCTGGGACAGGAAGCGCTGGATCTTACGCGCCCGGGCCACGGTCTGCTTGTCCTCGTCGGACAGCTCGTCCATGCCCAGAATCGCGATGATGTCCTTGAGCTCCTTGTAGCGCTGCAGCACGTTCTGCACGCGACGCGCCGTGTCGTAGTGCTCGTCGCCGACCACCAGCGGATCGAGCTGGCGTGAGGTGGAATCTAGCGGATCGATGGCCGGATAGATCCCCAACTCGGCAATCGAGCGCGCCAGTACCACGGTGGCATCCAGGTGGGCGAAGGTGGTGGCCGGAGACGGGTCGGTCAGGTCGTCCGCAGGCACGTAGACCGCCTGTACGGAAGTGATCGAGCCGGTCTTGGTGGAGGTGATGCGCTCCTGCAGAACGCCCATCTCCTCGGCCAGCGTCGGCTGGTAACCTACCGCGGACGGCATACGGCCCAGCAGTGCCGAGACCTCGGTTCCCGCCAGGGTGTAACGATAGATGTTGTCGACGAACAACAGCACGTCGCGGCCTTCGTCGCGGAACTTCTCGGCGATGGTCAGACCGGTCAGCGCCACGCGCAGACGGTTGCCCGGCGGCTCGTTCATCTGGCCGTAGACCAGCGCTACCTTGTCGATAACGTTGGACTCGGTCATCTCATGATAGAAGTCGTTCCCTTCACGGGTCCGCTCACCCACACCGGCAAACACGGAGTAGCCGCTGTGCTCGGTGGCGATGTTGCGGATCAGCTCCATCATGTTGACGGTCTTGCCCACACCGGCGCCGCCGAACAGGCCGACCTTGCCGCCCTTGGCGAACGGGCAGACCAGATCGATGACCTTGATACCCGTCTCGAGCAGCTCGTTGGAACCGGCCTGATCCGCATAGCTGGGCGCCTTGCGGTGGATGGGCATGCGCTCCTTCTCACCGATGTCGCCGGCTTCGTCGATCGGCTCGCCGAGCACGTTCATGATACGTCCCAGCGTCTCGGTACCTACCGGCACGGAGATCGGCGCACCGGTCTCCTCGACGACCAGTCCGCGACTGAGGCCTTCGGTGGTGCCCATGGCGATGGCACGCACCACGCCGTCTCCCAGCTGCTGCTGGACTTCCAATACTGTCCCGGCGTCCGAGACTTTCAGCGCTTCGTAGACCTTGGGCACTTCGTCCCGCGGAAACTCTACGTCAATCACCGCGCCGATGATTTGTACGATACGTCCGCTCATCTTGGTTCCTCTCAAACCTGCAAATGAAACCTGCTTGGCCAAGCCGTGCTTACACCGCTGCGGCGCCGCCGACGATTTCCGAAATTTCCTGGGTGATCGAGGCCTGACGAGCCTTGTTGTAGACCCGCTCCAGGTCGCCGATCAGATCACCGGCATTGTCGGTCGCGTTTTTCATCGCGATCATGCGCGCCGCCTGTTCGCAAGCCGCATTCTCGACCACTGCCTGGTAGACCTGCGATTCGACGTAACGCACCAGCAGTTGATCGAGCAGGGACTTGGCGTCCGGCTCATACAGGTAGTCCCAGCTTCCGGGACGGTCTTGTTCATCATCGTCCTGACCGGCGGCGAGGGGCAGCAATTGCTGCACGACCGGCTTCTGAACCATGGTGTTGACGAACTCGTTGTACACCACGTAGAGCCGATCCAGACGTCCTTCGTCGAAGGCGTCGAGCATCACCTTGACGCTACCGACCAGATCCTGGGCCTCCGGGGCTTCGCCGAGACCACTCTTGGCTGCCACCAGGTTGCCGCCATGATTGCGGAAAAAGGTACCGGCTTTCTTGCCGATCGAGGCGAAATCGGCCTCGACGCCCTTGTCGCGCCATTGCTTGGCGTCTCTGACCACTGCCTTGAACACGTTGATGTTGAGACCGCCGGCCAGGCCGCGATCGCTCGACACCACGATATAGCCCACACGTTTCACGTCACGATCGATCATGTAGTCGTGACGATACTCGGGGTTGGCCTTGGCGATATGGCCCACGACCCTGCGGATCAGCTTGGCGTAAGGCTGGCTGGCCGCCATGCGATCCTGTGCTTTACGCATTTTCGACGCAGCGACCATCTCCATGGCGCTGGTGATTTTCTGCGTATTCTTGATGCTCCCGATCTGGGTGCGTATCTCTTTTGCAGCTGCCATCGCGATCTACCTCATTCATGCCGCTCAGATGGGTCATAGGCCCGGCGAGTGCCGGGCCGCATGGTTTACCAGGTCTGAGTGGCCTTGAACTTCTCGACGCCTTCCCGGAGACCCTGCTGGATCTCTTTGTCGTAGTCGCCGGTCTGGTTGATCTTGTCGAGCAGTTCACCATGCTCGGACTTCATGTAATCGCGCAGGGCGCGTTCGAAGTCGAGCACCTTGTTGACTTCGACATCATCCAGGAAGCCTTCGTTGGCGGCGTACAGCGACAGGGCCATCTCGGCAACCGACATCGGCGAGAACTGCTTCTGCTTCATCAGTTCGGTGACGCGTTCGCCATGCTCGAGCTGCTTGCGGGTCGCTTCGTCGAGGTCGGAAGCGAACTGCGAGAACGCTGCCAGCTCTCGATACTGAGCCAGCGCCAGACGCACGCCGCCACCGAGCTTCTTGATGATCTTGGTCTGGGCCGAGCCGCCGACACGGGATACCGACAGACCCGCATTGATCGCCGGGCGAATCCCCGAGTTGAACAGGCTGGTCTCGAGGAAGATCTGGCCGTCGGTGATCGAGATCACGTTGGTGGGTACGAACGCCGAGACGTCGCCGCCCTGAGTCTCGATCAGCGGCAATGCGGTCAGCGAGCCGGTCTTGCCTTTCACTTCGCCGCCGGTGAACTTCTCGACGTAGTCGGCATTGACGCGCGAAGCGCGCTCGAGCAGACGCGAGTGGAGATAGAAGACATCGCCCGGATAGGCTTCACGGCCCGGCGGACGACGCAGCAGCAGGGAAATCTGGCGATAGGCCCAGGCCTGCTTGGTCAGGTCATCGTAGACGATCAGCGCATCTTCGCCGCGGTCGCGGAAGTATTCGCCCATGGAGCAGCCGGCATACGGCGCCAGGAACTGCATGGCGGCCGGATCGGCGGCACCGGCGGAGACGACGATGGTATGCTCCATCGCACCGTGCTCCTCGAGCTTGCGTACCAGCCCGGCGATGGTCGACTGCTTCTGTCCGATCGCCACGTAGATACAGGTGATGCCCTTGCCTTTCTGGTTGATGATCGCATCGATGGCGATCGCCGACTTACCGATCTGGCGGTCACCGATGATCAGCTCACGCTGACCGCGGCCGATCGGCACCATGGCGTCGATCGATTTCAGGCCGGTCTGGATCGGCTGGTCGACGGACTGACGGCTGATGACGCCAGGCGCGACCTTCTCGACCGCATCGGTGAGCTTGGCGTTGATCTCGCCCTTGCCGTCGATGGGGGTGCCCAGCGCGTCGACCACGCGGCCAACCAGCTCGGGACCTACCGGCACCTCGAGAATGCGCCCGGTGCACTGAGCGGTCATGCCCTCTTCGAGCTGCTGGTAATCGCCGAGTACCACGGCACCCACACTGTCGCGCTCGAGGTTGAGCGCCATACCGTAGATGCCGCCGGGGAATTCGATCATCTCACCGAACATCGCATCGGCAACACCGTGGATCTGCACGATGCCGTCGGAGACGCTGACGATGGTGCCCTGATTGCGGGCTTCGGATGCGACATCCAGCTTCTCGATGCGCTGTTTGATGATGTCGCTAATCTCGGAAGGATTCAGTTGCTGCATGCCATGTCCCTCAGACTCAAGCGGAGAGTGCGTCGCGCAGACGTGCCAATCGACCGCGTACCGAACCGTCGATGACGGTATCGCCGGTACGCAGGATCACGCCGCCCAACAGGTCGCGGTCCACTTGAGTGGTAATGGAGATTTCGCGGTTCAGGCGCTTCTTGAGCGCGCGCGCGAGCTTATCCTGCTGTTCGGTATCCAGGTCGAAAGCGGAGACGATGGTGACGTCCACTCGTCGCTCTTCCTGCGCCCGCAGCTGCTCGAACTGCTCGGCAATGGCAGGAAGGGCGTCAAGGCGACCCTGCTGCCCGAGGGTCACGACGAAGTTGCGTACCGACTCGTCGAGCGAGTCACCACCGATCTCGAGCAGCACATCCGTCTTCTGCCCACTGGACAGACGGGGATTGTGCAGGACGCGCTGACTCAGCTCCTCGTTGGCGACGGTCGCCGCCACCAACGCGAGGCTCGCGGACCAGGCATCAAGCGTCTTGTGGTCTCGCGCAAACTCGAACGCCGCTTTAGCGTACGGTCGGGCTACGGTCGACGTTGACGTTACAGCCATGGATCACCTCCTCAGAGCTCGGCGGCGAGCTTGTCGACGAGCTCGCGATGTTTGGTCTCGTCAATGGAGGATTCGAGGATCCGTTCCGCGCCTTCGACAGCCAGCTTCGCGACCTGGGCGCGCAGCTCGTCCTTCGCGCGGTTGATCTCCTGCTCGATCTCAGCGCGGGCGTTGGCGATCATGCGTTCGCCTTCGGCACGTGCGTTGTCGCGCGCCTCCTCGATCATCTGGTTCGACCGTTTATGGGCCTGCTCGATGATTTGTGCAGCCTGCTCCTTGCTTTCCCGCAGCGTCTCGTTGGCCTGCTCCTGGGCCAGTTCGAGATCGCGGGAAGCGCGGCTGGCCGCATCCAGGCCATCGGCGATCTTTTTCTGGCGTTCCTGCAACGCCTGCATGACCGGGGGCCATACATAGCGCATGCAGAACCAGACGAAGACCGCGAAGGCAATGGCCTGACCGATTAGGGTTAGGTTCAGATTCACGCCAGCACCTCTCGCGTCACAAGTTTGGGGTTAAGGTTACCTCGGCCGGATGGCCGAAACGGCACGTTAACCGACAAACGGGTTGGCGAAGGTGAAGAACAGGGCGATACCGACACCGATCATGGTCACGGCGTCCAGCAGGCCGGCCACGATGAACATTTTCACCTGCAGCTGAGGAATCATTTCCGGCTGACGTGCGGCGCCTTCGAGGAACTTGCCGCCGAGAATGCCGAAGCCGATGGCGGTGCCCAGTGCACCCAGGCCGATCAGCAGGGAAACGGCGATTGCAGTCATGCCCAGTACTTGTGCTTCCATGGTGGTCTCCAGTTTTGCTTAAGTGGTTTAGCGGTTAAGGGTTAAGGGGATCGAACTCAGTGTTCTTCCGAGGCCATGCTCAGGTAGACGATGGTCAGCATCATGAAGATGAAGGCCTGCAGCGTCACGATCAGGATGTGGAACACCGCCCAGGGGAAGTGCAGCGGCAACTGCCAGATGCCCAGCATGGCGATGAGAATGAAGATCAGCTCGCCTGCGTAGAGGTTACCGAACAGTCGCAGCGCCAGCGAGATGGGCCGAGCCAGCAAGGTGACGGCTTCGAGCAGGAAGTTGACCGGGATCAACAGGACCTGCAGGGCCTTGTTCGAAGTATTGAACGGATGCAGCGTCAGTTCGGCCAGAAAGCCCGATACGCCCTTGTTGCGAATGGCATAGAAGATGATCAGGGCGAAGACCGACAGCGACATGCCCAGCGTGGCGTTGACGTCAGTGGTCGGCACGACCTTGAAGTAGACGTGTGCTGGGTCGGCGCCCAGCATGCCGCCCACTTTCTGAGCGATTGCCGGCAGGAAGTCCACGGGTACCAGATCCATGAGGTTCATCAGGAATATCCAGCAGAAGATCGTCAGCGACAGCGGCGCGATCAGCCGGCTCTTGCCGTGAAACGTTTCCTTCACCGACTTGTCGGTGAACTCGACCATCATTTCGACGAAGTTCTGCAGGCCGGTGGGAACACCGGTGGTGACGCGCTTCGCTGCCGAACGGAACACCAGCAGGAAAAGCAGGCCCAGGGCGATCGACCAGCCCATGGTATCGACGTGGATCGCCCAGAAGCCCATGTCCTGGGCGTCTTGCGGCGAGTGCGCGAAGGACCAGCCGTGCTCGGGATGCAAGCCGTACGTCAGGTTCTGGAGGTGATGCTGAATGTACTCCGTGGGAGTCGGGTTGTTGCCTGCCATAACTCAGCCTCGATTCAGGTGTGCGACGGTCGGCGCAAGAGCCAGGGACCCAGCCAGTGCACCAATTGTGTCGCTACATAAGCGCCAAAGAAGAAAGCGGGGTTTGAGGGGGGCACGGTCAAAAAGACAAGCGTGAACAATGCCACCGTCAAACCGAACTTGCCGGCTTCAGCCCGATAGAAACTCTTGACGATGTCTCGAGTAAAGCGCGCTCCCTGGTAGCGGAAGGCTCGCCAGGCGAAATAGATATTGGGAATCCAGGCGACCATTCCACCGAGCAGAGCGGACAGTGCGGCCTGTCCTCCCAGCGTGACCAGAGCAACCAGAGAGATGCACAGGGCAAAGCTCAACTGGGTCAGGGCCAGGGGCAGAATCCTTGGGCGTTTCAGCGTGGCCGGTGCCGGTTTTCGCATCACGTCGGGTTCGCCTGTCGGTTGTGGCTGCCTGCGATCCGTCAGGCAAATCCCGGCGGATTATAGGGGAGCTCCCCCGTGCCTTCAACCGAACTTGCACCGAATTTGCACGAATTAAGAGTGCTTTACAACCAAAGAAGCGCGAAAAGCGGGCAACTTCAGTTAACGTGCTAAATGTTTTTTACACTTCGTTAACTGTCAACTAGCGGATATGCGACAGAATGCCATCCAGCTCGTCGAGACTGGAGTAACGGATGGTCACCCTCCCCTTTCCCGACTGGCCGTGGGCGATCTTGACCGGCGCCCCGAGCAGGTCGGCGAGCTGGTTCTCGAGCCGCCCCACATCGGCCGGCACCTTCGCCGCAGGCGGCTTGGCCGTTTGCCCCGCCGCCCATTGCTTGACCAGGGCCTCGGTCTGACGAACGGTGAGATCCCGATCGACCACCTCGTGTGCCGCCTTGCGCTGCCTTGCCCCGGAAAGCGCCAGCAGCGCCCGGGCATGGCCCATGTCGAGATCGCCTCTTTCGAGAAGCGTCTGGACTTCGGGATCGAGACTCAGCAGGCGTAGCAGGTTGGCGACCTGGGCTCGAGACTTGCCGACGGCGTCGGCCACCTGCTGCTGGGTAAGCTCGAACTCCTCGAGCAGGCGCTTGAGGGCAAAAGCCTCCTCGACCGGATTGAGGTTCTCGCGCTGGATGTTCTCGATCAGGGCCAGGGCCAGGGCCACCTCATCGCTGACCTCGCGTACCACGGCGGGGATGACATCGAGTTCGGCAAGCTGGGCCGCCCGCCAGCGGCGTTCCCCGGCGATGATCTCGTAACGTTCCTTGCCGACCGGGCGCACCACGATGGGCTGCATGACGCCCTGGGCACGGATCGAGTCGGCCAGTTCCTCGAGCGCTTCGGGCTGGATCTCGCGGCGCGGCTGATATTTGCCGCGCGAGAGCTGCCCCAGCGGCAGGCGCATCAGACGCTCCTGCATTTCCGATGCCGCCGGATCCTGGGCGGGAGGCGTCTCGCCCGGCGCCGTCTGGCCTTCGATTTCCAAGCCTTCGCGGCGACGGGCACCGGCCCCGATCAGGGCGTCCAGGCCGCGCCCCAGCGCACGTTTACGCGTCATGGAGAGTCCCTCGAATGATTTCCAAGCGTCAGGTCAATTACAGCGACAGGCGTCGAATCAGTTCCTTGGCCAGTACCCGGTGGGCCTGGCTGCCCCGTGACAGACGGGCATACTTGGTCACCGGCAGGCCATGACTGGGCGCCTCGGCGACTCGCACGTTACGTGGAATGGTGGTCTTGAGCAGGGTATCGCCGAAATAATCGGCGAGTTGCTTGCTGACATCACGGGTCAGGCTGTTGCGGGAGTCGTACATGGTACGCACGATGCCGTAGACGGCGAGCTCGGGATTGACGCTCTCGCGGATCTGCTCGACGGTGTCGAGCAGCGCCGACAGCCCCTCGAGAGCATAGAACTCGCACTGCAGCGGGATCAGCACGCCATGGGCGGCGGTCAGGGCATTGACGGTGAGCATGTTGAGCGATGGGGGACAATCGATCAGCACCACATCATAGTCGCCCGCCACGCTGGCAATGGCATCGTGCAGGCAGCGCTCGCGCCCGTCACGTCCGAGCAGCTCGACCTCTGCCGCCGTCAGGTCGCCATTGCCGGGCAACAGGGCATAGCCGGCCCGAGGGCAGTTGCGAATCACCTCGCCGGCTGGCTTGTCGCCGAGCAGCACGTCAAGCACGCTGGCCGAGAGCGCATGCTTGTCGACTCCGCTACCCATGGTGGCATGTCCCTGGGGATCGAGATCGATCAGCAGTACGCGCCGATCCAATGCCGCCAGACATGCCGACAGGTTGACCGCGGTGGTCGATTTGCCGACCCCGCCTTTCTGATTGGTCAACGCGATGATCTTGGTCACAAGTGACTCCCTTGCTTCGATGATCCCACTGGCGCCGTGACCTGGTATCAGGCCTTATCCTTGCGCTTCATTCGCAGCAGGTGGCGCTGCCCCTCCTCGCCGGGAACCCTCAGTTCCCGACACTCGAGCGCCTCGACCCCCTCGGGAAGCTCCGCGAGTTCCTCGCTGTCGATACGCCCCTTCATGGCCAGCCACTCGCCCTGGTCGGCAAGCAGATGCCCGGTCAGCTGCACGAAATCGCCCAGGCTGGCAAAGGCCCGGGAGATGAGCTGGTCGAAGTCGGACGGCGCGAAGCTCTCGACCCGAGCCTGCACCGGCGTGACATTGCTTAGCCCCAGTTCGAGCACCGCCTGGCGCTGGAAGCGCACCTTCTTGCCGTTGCTGTCGAGCAGCGTGACCTGCAGTTCGGGTCTGAGGATCGCCAGTACCAGTCCCGGCAGCCCCGGGCCGGCTCCCACATCCAGCAGGCGCGGTCCCGTCACGGCATCGAGCACACTGGCACTGTCGAGCAGATGGCGAGTCACCATCGCTTCGGCCGAACGTACCGCGGTGAGGTTATAGGCGCGGTTCCACTTGTGCAACAGGACCAGCAGGGCCAGGAGCCGTTCCCTGGCCTCGGGCGTCACGCGGATATCCAGCGACTCGAGCCCGCCGTCGAGCAGTCGTTCGCAGGCTGGCGTCATGCGTTCACCGCCCGGCTGTCGTCGATCAGACGACGTTTCTTGAGATGGATCAGCAGGATCGAGACCGCAGCAGGCGTCACGCCGGAGATACGTCCCGCCTGGGCCAGCGTCTCGGGACGCACCGCGGCAAGCTTCTGGCGAATCTCATGGGACAGCCCCTCGACCCTGGCGTAATCGAGATCCGTCGGCAACGGCGTGGCTTCATGGCGACGCAGACGCTCGATCTCATCCTGCTGACGGCCGATGTACCCCTCGTACTTGGCCTGGATCTGTACCTGTTCGGCGACGGCCTCGTCGCTCACCGCTTCGCCCTTGAGGTCGCCCAGATCGGCGTACCCCAGCTCGGGGCGCTTGAGCAGATCCAGCAGGGTGTATTCACGACCCAGCGGCTTGCCGGTCTTGGCCTCGATCCTTGCCGCTTCCGTCGAGCCGGGCTGGACCCAGGTCGCCTTGAGGCGGGCGCTCTCGCGCTCGATCGCCTCGCGTTTGGTCGCGAACGCCTCCCAGCGGGCGTCATCCACCAGCCCCAGCCGGCGCCCGCTCTCGGTCAGGCGCAGATCCGCATTGTCCTCGCGCAGCAGCAGACGGTATTCCGCCCGCGAGGTGAACATGCGATACGGCTCCTGGGTGCCCATGGTGATCAGATCGTCGACCAGCACGCCGAGATAGGCCTCGTCGCGCCGCGGCGTCCAGACATCCTGGTTCGTCGCGCGGCGCGCGGCGTTGAGCCCCGCCAGCAGTCCCTGAGCGCCCGCTTCCTCGTAGCCGGTGGTGCCGTTGATCTGTCCGGCGAAGAACAGGTTGTGGATAAATTTGGTTTCCAGCGAGTGCTTGAGATCGCGGGGATCGAAGAAATCGTACTCGATGGCGTAGCCCGGCCGGGTGATGTGCGCATTCTCCAGCCCCTTGATCGAGCGCACCACCTGCAGCTGCACGTCGAACGGCAGCGAGGTGGAAATCCCGTTGGGGTAGAGCTCGTGGGTATCCAGCCCCTCGGGTTCGATGAACACCTGGTGGCTCGATTTGTCGGCGAAGCGATGCACCTTGTCCTCGATGGAAGGGCAATAACGGGGCCCGACCCCTTCGATGACACCAGAATACATCGGCGAGCGGTCGAGATTGGCGAAGATGATCTCGTGGGTTCGCTCATTGGTATGCGCGATATGACAGTTGACCTGGCGCGGATGCTGCTCGCGATGTCCCAGATACGACATCACCGGTGTCGGCGTATCGCCGGGCTGCTCCTCGAGGACCGAGAAGTCGACGCTCTTGGCATCGATGCGCGGCGGTGTGCCCGTCTTCAACCGTGCGACACGAAACGGCAGGGCGCGCAGACGTTGCGCCAAGGCGTTGGACGGCGGATCACCGGCACGGCCGCCGGCATGCTGTTCAAGCCCGATATGGATCACACCGCCGAGGAACGTACCGGTACACAACACCACGGTTTCGCCGTGAAAACGAATACCGCTCTGGGTGATCACACCGCAGACGGTGTCGTTGGCCACGAGCAGGTCATCCACCGCCTGCTGAAACAGCGTCAGGTTGGGCTGGTTCTCCAGCATGCCACGGATCGCCGCCTTGTAGCGCACGCGATCGGCCTGGGCGCGGGTCGCGCGAACGGCCGGCCCCTTGCGGGCGTTGAGTACCCGAAACTGGATACCGCCGCGGTCGGTGGCCATGGCCATGGCGCCGCCGAGTGCGTCGATCTCCTTGACCAGATGGCTCTTGCCGATGCCGCCGATGGCCGGGTTGCAGGACATCTGCCCGAGGGTCTCGATGTTGTGTGTCAGTAGTAGCGTCTGACAGCCCATACGGGCGGCGGCCAGGGCGGCTTCGGTTCCCGCATGGCCACCGCCGATGACGATGACGTCAAAGCGGTTGGGATAATCCACGTAGCACCTCGAATCACGCCTGACGGCGCGGGTTTGGAAACTGAGGTCGAAAGAAGCCGCACAGTATAAACCTCCTGTGGGTAACCGTCAGGGGTTTTCCACACCCCGAGTTCATTTGGGTCCCAATCGAGACTTAAAACAAATATATAAAAGAAGAAAGAAAAGAAGTTCTGCTGTGGTTGTAATTATTAGTGTGGATATATTTTGTGGATAAGCGATTCATCGTCAGGCATTTCAAAAGGTTGCTTTGTTAGCGATCGATTGGAAAAGCCGTTTCCAGCCTGCGGAGATCCTGGCGTGAGGCTGTGGATGAAAAGGGCGCTTATCCACATCGCGATGCGCACACGGCTTATCCACCGTCGGATACCATCGTTGTCACCGCAAGCACTCACATGAGGCGAATTTTTCTCTCAGGCCTGCCACGGCAGGCCTGAGGACGGTATCGAGCCATAAAGTGAAAATAGTTATCCACAAACGGATTTTTAGCTTGTGCAAGAAAAAAAGCAGGTAGTGCGAGGGGAGAGGTGGCGAACGTAACCTCTGACCGGAGCCATTGGCCGCCCCGGTCAGGGCCTGGCAGGTAGCGTCAGTGTTTCAGTACGCGGGAAAGGAATGCCTGAGTCCGATCATGTCGGGGGCGGTCGAACACCGCATCGGGCGGCCCCTGTTCGACGATCTCGCCGCCGTGAACGAAGATCACGCGATCCGCCACTTCACGAGCAAAGCCCATCTCGTGGGTGACGATCATCATGGTCATGCCTTCGGAGGCCAGCTCGCGCATGGCATCGAGCACCTCGCCGATCATTTCGGGGTCGAGCGCCGAGGTGGGCTCATCGAACAGCATCAGACGCGGTTCCATGGCCAGAGCCCGGGCCAGTGCAACGCGCTGCTGCTGGCCTCCGGAGAGCTGGCCGGGAAACTTGTCGGCCTGATCGGCGATACCTACCCGTTCGAGCAGACGCTGGGCCGTTTCAGTGGCCCGGGCCCGGCTCCAGCCACGCACCTTCATGGGTGCCAGCGTCACGTTGTCACGTACCGAGAGATGCGGAAACAGGTTGAACTGCTGGAATACCATGCCGACTTCGGTACGGATGGTCTGCAGCGATTTGCCTCCCTTGCCGTGCGGCAGCAGTTCGTTGCCATCGACGACGATACGTCCGCTCTGGAACTCCTCCAGTCCATTGACGCAGCGGATCAGTGTCGACTTGCCGGAGCCACTGGCACCGATGACCACCACCACTTCGCCGGGAGCGACCTCGAGATCGATGTCGCGCATGACATGCAGGCTGCCGAAGTGCTTGTTGACCCTGTCGAGCCTGACGATCGGCGGCTGTGCCGAGAAAGCGTGCGATTCACTCATGGAAGCTCTCCTTATTGGCCGACCAGGCCCTTGCGCTCAAGCATGCGCAGGGCGAAGGACAGGCTTAGGGTGATCACCAGATACATCATTGCGACCATGAAGTAGACCTCCAGGGCGGTGAACGTGGTGGCGATGTAGACCTGCCCCTGCCGCACCAGCTCACCCACGCCGATCACCGAGAAAAGCGAGGTGTCCTTGATGCTGACAATGCCTTGATTGCCGAGTGCCGGAATCATGCGTCGCAGCGCCTGGGGCCAGATGATGTAGCGGAACGCCTGGGTCCGGGACAGGCCTAGCGACAGGCCGGCTTCCCGCTGGCCCTTCTCGATGGACTGCACGCCACCGCGCACGATTTCCGAGATGTAGGCACCGGCATTGAGCGCGATGGCCGCGATCCCGGCGGTCAGGGCATTGATCGGTCCTCCAAGCAGTTGGGGCAGGCCGTAGAAGATGAACAGGACCTGAACCAGCACGGGCGTGCCGCGGAAGACTTCGATGTAGGCCACGGCCGGCCAGCGCAGCAAGCGTAGTGGACTGATGCGCAGAAGGCCGAAGATGATGCCGATCACGAAACCGATGGCCAGGCCACCAAAGGAGATCAGCAGAGTCCAGGGAATGCCTTCGAGCAGGTAGGGGATGGAGGCGATGGCCGCCTCCCAGTCGAACTGGAAAGTGACGTCCACTAGGATTCTCCAGGCGACGGGCTCCCGACCGGCGTACGCGGCACGTTCGGAGGTGTCCCGTCACGTTGTCTAATGTGTTGTCCAATGAAAAGGGGCCGGGCAGTTTCGGCCACCCGGCCCCGGCGATCCTTGAAAGGAGGTTACTGGGCGTCTGGCGCCTCGCCGAACCACTTCTTGTGGATCTCGTCGTAGGTGCCGTCCTCGCGCATTTCCGCCAGCGCCTGGTTGGTGGGTTCGACCCACTTGCTGCCATTGGTGAAGGCGATGCCGTACTGCTGGCCCTCGTAGAGCGGACCGACGGTCTTGACCCGGCCCTGGCCGCGGGTCTGGGCAAAGTAGCCGACGTTGGGCGCGTCATAAAACACGGCATCGACACTACCGCCCATCAGTGCCATGTACATGTCGGCACTGCCGGGATAGGGAGTGATCTCGGCCTCATCGCCCAGCTCCTGCTGCAGATAGTCGTAGCTGGTCGAGCCGATCTTGGTGCCGATGCGCATGCCTTCGAGATCGCTGATCTCGTCGACATCGTCATTGTTGGCGGAAACCAGGATACGCAGGCCGGAATCGTAGTAGGGGTCGGAAAAGTCGACGATCTTCTCACGCTCGTCGGTAATCGTGATACCGGCGATGGCGAGATCGACGTTACCGGTCTGCACGGCGGGAATGATGCCGTTGAAATCCATGGTATTGATGTCGGCCTGGAAACCCGCACGATCGGCGATCTCGCGCAGGATATCCATGTCGAAGCCGACCATCTCGCCGCTGTCCTTGTCGAGCATTTCGAACGGAACGAAGCTGGGGTCGGTGGCTGCCTTGAGGGTGGGTGCCTGCTGAGCGACGGCGAGCCCGCTGATACCGAGCGCCACGGTCAGCGCGGACATCCGCAGAGTGTAAGCCAGTGTCTTGTTTTTCATAACGTTCCCCACTTGGAGTTTTGTTCATGGAACCGCTAATAACCATGACCAGAACGAGGGGAAGCGTCAAGCGGACGTTAGGCCGAAGCCGATGGCCCGAGCCGCGAACAGACGGGCCAGGCCACTGCGGTGCGAATCAGACCATGAAGGAAGAACCGCATCCGCAGGTCGAGGATGCATTGGGATTCTTGATCACGAAGCGCGCCCCGGCAAGGCCCTCCTCGAAATCCACGGTGGAGCCGACCAGGTACTGATAGGACAGCGCATCCACCACCATGGCGACATCGCCGTTTTCGATCACGGTATCGTCTTCGGCCACCTTTTCGGCGAAATCGAAACCGTACTGGAAGCCGGAACAGCCGCCTCCCGTGACATAGACGCGCAATTTCAGCGCCGGATTGTTCTCCTCGGCAACCAGCGCGCGGACCCGCTTTGCGGCGGCGTCGGTGAAGAACATCGGCGTCGGGACGAAGCTTTCAGCCCCGCTCATAGGCCACCTCCAATGGGTTGGTCGGGTGTGCAGCTCCTCATTATCGTGAAAACCCAGCAAAAGGGTCAACTTTGTTGCTGGCGAAGGTCGGCGTCTTGTCCGGTCGATGCGGCCTGTCAGTTGCCGAACGAAGCCGGGACGGGACTCCGCGAGTATGATACACAAGGGAAGAGCAAGCCTCGTTATACCCGCGTGTGAATGGTCAAGACAGGAGAACCGTGTGCTACGCCTGCCTCGCGTACCGCTGCTGCAGCCGAGACTGGAACGCTTTCGACGCCAACTGGCCAGCGTCGATGCACTGCCGCAGCTTTGCGTGCTCGGGATACTGTCGGGACTTCTGACCGGCAGCCTGATGGTCGGGTTCCGGCTGTTGCTCAACCTGGGCGCCTGGACCTTCATGCCCGATGCCAGCCCCGAGGCCTTCGAGGCATTGTCGCCACCGGTTCGCGCGCTGCTGCCGATCATCGCGGCGGCACTGATCGGAGCGTGGCTGTGGCGCCAGCCGATCAAGAATCGCAAGATCGGCATCGGCCACGTGATCGAGCGCCTGACCTACTACCAAGGCAAGATGCCGCTACGCAACTGGCTGACGCAATGGTGGATCGGCGTCATCTCGGTGGTCGGTGGGCTATCCGCGGGACGCGAGGGGCCGGCGGTCCACCTGGGCGCGGCAGCATCGAGCTGGATCGGCCAGTTCCTGCGACTCCCCCACAACAGTCTGCGGGTACTGGTCGGCTGCGGTACGGCTGCAGCGATCTCGGCCTCTTTCAACACCCCGATCGCCGGTGTCATCTTCGCCATGGAAGTGGTAATGATGGAGTACACCACGGCCGGCTTCATGCCGGTGATTCTGGCCTCGATCATGGGCGCGCTGGTATCGCAGCTCGTCTATGGGCCGGACCCCGCCTTCGAGGTGCCCAGCGTACACCTCAACTCCCTGATGGATCTGCCATGGATCGTGGTCAGTGCCCTGATCATCGGTCTGCTGGCCGGTGCCTTCGTACGGCTCGCCCATGCCGGACCGCGCCTGGCGCGGTGGCCGGTGTGGCTGCGTCTGGCGCTGATCGGCGGAGCCACCGGCACGGTGGCCTGGTGGTATCCCCAGGTTCAAGGCATGGGCTACGACACGCTGGGCGCCACATTGACTGACATGCCCGCGCTCGATGTCCTGTTCGCCGTGGCCATCGGCAAGCTGCTGCTTACCGCAGGCGCCATCGCCTGCGGCGTACCGGTGAGTATCATCGGTCCGGTACTGGTCGTGGGCGGTACCGCGGGCGCCTTGTGCGGCATGGCGGGGAGTGCGCTGATGCCCTCGCTGGCCTCGACGCCCGATGTCTATGCCATGCTGGGCATGGCGGCGATGATGGGCGCCGTACTGCAGGCGCCGCTGGCCGCACTCATGACCCTGCTCGAGTTGACGCACAACTCGAACATCATTCTGCCCGGCATGCTGGCAGTGGTGGTGGCGGTCCTCACGTCTCGCCAGCTATGCCATTGTCAGGGATTCTTCCTGCTCAATCTGACCCAGCAGGGCCTGCATCCGTTGCAGCAGCCCCTGATGCAGGCGTTGTCCCGCGTCGCCGTGCCGGCAGTGATGGAGCGCAGCCTGGCGCGTACCTCGCGTCGGGTCAGCCGCGAGCAGGCGCAGGCGCTGCTCGAGGACAAGCCGACCTGGCTGGTGATCACCCGCTCCAGCGAAGACAAGCCGACGGTGGGGCTCAAGGCAGCGGATCTGGCGCGGACGCTGCTCGACGAGCAATGGGCCGAGGAATCGGAGTTCGATCTGCTCGAGATTCCCGGCCAGCGCCTCGATCTTGTCCCGATTCATCTGCAGGCGACACTTTCGGAAGCCTATGACCGGCTCAATGAGTTCGGGGTGGATGGGCTGTTCGTCGAGCACACCACGGCGCCGATGATTCGCAAGATTTCCGGTATCATTACCCGCGAAGCGATCGAGAACTACTATCGCTACAAGAAATGATCGCTACGAGAAATGACATCGTGTCATCCGGTCAGGAAACCCTGGCGACAGGATGCCGAAGAGACTTATCCACATCGAGGAGCTGGCATGTATCTATGGATCGAGGCCTTTCACCTGATCGCGGTGGTGACCTGGTTTGCTGCACTGTTCTACCTGCCGCGTCTGTTCGTGTATCACGCCATGGCGCGTGACAAGGGCGACACTCAGGCGATCGACTACTTCACCACCATGGAGCGCAAACTCTACCGTGGCATCATGCTGCCCTCGATGATCGCCGTGCTGATTCTGGGCGGAACCCTGCTGTTCATGGCGCCCGGCTTCTTGAGTTCCGGATGGCTGCACACCAAGCTGCTGCTGGTGTTGCTGGTGGTGGGCTATCACCATGTCTGCCTCTCCTACATGAAGAAACTGGCTGCCGGTACCTGTCGGAAATCGCACGTCTTCTTTCGCTGGTTCAACGAGGCCCCGGTCGTGGCGCTGGTGCTGATCGTGATCCTGGTCGTGGTCAAGCCCTACTGATGAAGCCTGTCGCGCCCCGCCCGCCTGTGGTGCTGGTACTGGCCGGGCATGATCCTACCGGCGGCGCCGGGCTGATCGCCGACAGCGAGGCGATCCGGGCCTGTGGCGGCTGGGCGGTAACGGTGCCCACTGCACTGACGGTACAGACCTCATCCGATGTCGTCAGCGTCTCGTCCTGTTCGCCGGAGAGCATTCTCGCTGCCACCGAGGCGCTCTTTGCGGATATGGAAATCGCTGCACTCAAGGTCGGGTTGATCGCCGACGCGGCGGTACTCGATGCGGTGGTCGACATTGCCCGTGCCCACCCCGAGCTACCTCTGGTGATCGATCCGGTACTGAAGGCCGGGGGCGGAAAAGAGTTATCCACATCCGGTCTAGTGTCGCGCTTCATGGAACGCCTGCTACCGCTTGTGGATATCCTGACGCCCAACCGCCTGGAGCTGGCGCGGCTGGCCGAGGCCGCCGGGAGCGATGAGCAACGGGTGGCGCGCCTGCTGGGACAGGGGTGCGGCGGCGTACTGGTTACCGGTACCGACCAGCCGCCCCCAGGCGCTGACGAAACGTGCGTGGTGCATGCGCTGTACATGCCGGGTAGCTACCATCGATGGCACTGGCCGCGCCTGCCCGGGCACTACCATGGCTCGGGCTGTACCCTGGCGTCAGCCTTGAGCGCGCGCCTGGCGGCGGGCGAATCTTGGGCCGCTGCCTGCGAGCAGGCGCAGCGCTTCGCCTGGAACAGCCTGAAGCAGGCGTTGTATCTCGGCAGAGGCCAGGCCCTGCCCAACCGAAGCAGCGCCGATCTTTTCCTGACAGCCGGTGGGGATGACCATGCCTGTGCATGACTGGACGCAAGGCGTCTACGCTATCACCGATGCCAAGCTGCTGCCCGATGATGAGCGTCTGCTACAGGCCTGCGAAGCGGCGTTGCGGGGCGGACTGGCGCTGCTGCAATATCGTGACAAGTCGGACGATACTGCCAGGCGCTGGCGTCAGGCCAGGAGCCTGGCCGCATTGTGTCGTGATTTCGGTGTACCGCTGATCATCAATGATGATCTGACGTTGGCTGCACGGCTGCAGGACGATTATGGTAAAGGCGTCGGGCTGCATCTGGGCCAGCAGGACGGCTCGTTGACGCAGGCCCGCGAACGGCTGGGGCGCGAGGCCATCATCGGCGCCACCTGCCATGCCCAGTTGGATCTCGCAGTACGCGCAAGCGCCGAAGGCGTCAGCTACCTGGCGTTCGGGCGTTTCTTCGCCTCGCGTACCAAGCCGCAGGCGCCACCGGCCAGCCTCGATCTGCTGGCCCAGGCGGCACGTTTCGGCCTGCCCCGGGTGGCCATCGGCGGGATCGATGCCGACAATGCCCGTAACGCTCACGCAGCAGGTGCCGATCTGCTGGCCACGGTACATGCCGTATTCGGTCAGCGGGACCCCCAGGCCGCGGTACGCACCCTGAGACAGCAGATGAGCCGCGACAGGACATGAAAACATATCCACAGGCATGTGTGCCGAGTTGTTCCACCTGTCCAGAGATTTATCCACACGTTCGAGCGAGACGATCATGACGACCTCCGCACAACTTTATGAACAGGCCTGCCGCCACATTCCCGGTGGCGTGAATTCTCCGGTACGTGCCTTCAAGGGACTGGAGCGGGCGCCCGTCTTTATCGAACGGGCCCAGGGCGCCTACCTGTTCGACGTCGAGGGCAAGCGCTACATCGATTACGTCGGATCCTGGGGACCGATGATCACCGGGCATGCCGATCCCGACGTGCTAGACGCGGTTCGCGAACGCCTCGATGCCGGACTCTCCTTCGGTACCCCGACGGCGATCGAGACCACCATGGCCGATCTGATCTGCGAGATGATGCCCTCCGTCGAGATGGTACGCATGGTGAACTCGGGGACCGAGGCGACCATGTCGGCGATCCGCCTGGCTCGCGGCTATACGGGCCGCGACAAGATCATCAAGTTCGAGGGCAACTACCATGGTCACTCCGATTCGCTGTTGGTCAAGGCCGGCTCCGGCGCACTGACGCATGGCGAACCGAGTTCGCCGGGAGTGCCTGCCGCCCTGGCCGAACATACCGTGACCCTGCCCTACAACGACATCGATGCCGTACGCGAGAGCTTTGCGGAGATCGGCGATCAGGTGGCGGGCATCATCGTCGAGCCGGTGGCCGGCAACATGAATTGCATTCCGCCGTTGCCGGGGTTTCTGGAAGCGCTGCGAGAACTCTGCGACAGCCATGGCAGCGTGCTCATCTTCGATGAGGTCATGACCGGTTTCCGTGTGGCGCTGGGCGGGGCCCAGGCGCACTATGCCATCACGCCGGACCTGACCTGCCTGGGCAAGATCGTCGGCGGCGGCATGCCGGTGGGAGCCTTCGGCGGCAAGCGCGAAATCATGTCGCAGATCTCCCCGCTGGGTCCTGTCTACCAGGCGGGCACGCTCTCCGGCAATCCGCTGGCCATGGCGGCGGGGATCACCCTGCTGAACAAGCTGCGCGAACCGGAATTTCATGAGGCGCTGACCCAACGGGTGAACACCTTGTGCGATGGCCTGGAGTCACGCGCCCGGGCCGCCGGCGTGGAGATGCTCACGCAGCGGGCCGGCGGGATGTTCGGACTCTTCTTCACCGCCCAGTCGCGGGTGGATAACTTCGCTCAGGCAACCGCCTGCGACGTGACGGCTTTCCAGCGCTTCTTCAGTACCATGCTGGATCATGGCGTCTACCTGGCACCTTCCGCCTATGAGGCCGGCTTCATGTCCAGTGCCCATACGCCGGAAGACATACAGGCCACGCTGGACGCCGCCGAGCATGCCTTTGCCGAGCTGGCCCGGGCGACACGTTGAGTAATCGTAGGAGAGCATTGTGAGCCAAGCTCTGATTCGCGCGCTGCAGGAAGGCAACGGTTTTGACCATTCCATCGGCACGATCGAAGTGCACGAGACGCACATTTCCTGGGTCGTGCTGACCGGCGACTACGCTTACAAGATCAAGAAGCCGCTGGACTTCGGCAAGTTTCTCGATTTCTCCACCCTGGAGAAGCGCCGCCGGCTATGCGAGCAGGAAGTGCGGCTCAACCAGCGTCTGGCGCCGGCGTTGTATCTCGAGGCGGTACCCATCTCCGGATCGCCGGAAGCGCCGCGCCTCAATGATGCCAGTGCGCCTTTCGAATATGCCGTGAAGATGCGCCAGTTCAGCAATCGCCATCTCTTCAGCGCCTTGCAGGCCAGCGGCGAGCTGTCGCTGGAGCTGCTCGACGATCTGGTCGATCAACTGGTGGCGTTCCACGAAATAGCGCCGCGGATCGAGGGCGATCGCGAGTTGGGATCTCCCGACTCGGTGCGTCGGGTCGTCGATCGCGAGTTCCGGCTCATCGAGTCGCGACTTGGCGCCCCCGAGGATAAGCGGCGCCTGGCGCTGCTGGAAACCTGGACACTGGAAACCTTTGCGCGTCTGCAGGATGAACTCGAACGCCGCTGGCGTGGCGGGTTCGTGCGCGAGATCCACGGCGACATTCACCTGGGCAACGCGGTACACCATGAAGGGCGGGCGCTGCTCTTCGATGGCCTGGAGTTCAATGAAGAGCTGCGCTGGAACGATGTCGGCTGTGAGCTGGCCTTCCTGCTGATGGATCTCGAGGCACGCGATGAGCAGGCCTATGCCAGTCATGTCCTCAACCGGTATCTGGAACTTTCGGGCGACTACGATCTGGTACGTCTGCTCTCCTATTACAAGATCTATCGGGCACTGGTCCGGGCCAAGGTCGCGATTCTGCGCTACCACCAGCCCGAGCTGCACGATGCCGACCGCCCCAAGGTGCTGGCCGAATATCGTCGCTACATCGAACTGGCCGAACGCTACAGCGAATTCAGCTTCCCCTATCTGGTCATCGGCGTCGGTGTGTCCGGAAGCGGCAAGAGTCGATTCACCGGCGAGATGGTACGCCGGCTGGGAGGCGTGCGGGTACGCTCCGACGTCGAGCGCAAGCGTCTGCATGGATTCGCTCCCGAAGCACGCACCCAGGCAGACGGCAGCGGTGAAAGCATCTATACCCCCGAAGCGACCCAGCGCACCTATGCGCGTCTGGCGGAACTGGCCGGGGTCCTGCTGGAATCGGGTATTCCGGCGTGTATCGATGCGACCTGCCTGAAGCGCGACCAGCGCCGGCGGCTACGCTTCGAGGCCGAACGGCGTGGCCTGCCGGTAGTGATGATCAGTTTCGAGGCTGACGAGGCGACACTCAGGACGCGCATCGAGAAGCGTGCCCTGCGCGGTGGCGATCCCTCCGAGGCGGGTCTTGAAGTGCTCGAGCATCAGTTGGCCAATCAGGAGGCGTTCGCCGACGACGAACTGGCGCATCTGGTGCACCTCGATACCACCGCTCCCAACGCCAACCTGACGCTGGTGGCGATGATCCAGGAACGAATGCGGTTGAACTGATCATTGTGTCGTTTTGCATAAAAAAGGCCCCACGCAAGTGGGGCCAGGATAAGCGCGATGAAGATGAAATAACCGCTGATTAGTATTGGCTGACAGTAGCCGTGTTGTAGCTACCGCTCTGCGTGATGTAGGACGCACTGTTGTAGGAAGCCTGCGTGACTTGTGCCGTATTGCCCGTTCCCGGTTGGGTGATTTCCGAGTAGTTGTCTGCACCACTCTGGGAAACTTCGGCTGAGTTGTAGCTACCGGTCTGAGTGATATCCGAGTCGTTACCGACACCGTTCTGGGTCACTTCGGCGAGGTTATAGTCGCCGCTCTGGTAGACCTTGCTGTTCTGGCTCAGTCCGTACTGGAGAATAGTGGACTCGTTGTTGTTACCTGTCTGGTAAATGTCGGAATAGTGTCCACCCAGTTCCGCCTGAGTCACGCTAGCCTGGTTGTTGTGACCGAGCTGGTCGATATCGGAATCATCGCCGCCTTTCTGCGAGACGCTGGCCTGGTTGTTGTTTCCGTTCTGAATGATGTCGGAAACGTTCTTGCCAAAGTTCTCCTGGGCGACATCCGCCAGATTGCTTTCGCCACCCTGCTTGATGATGGAGTAGTTTTCTCCCAGCCCTTTCTGTGTAACGGTAGACTTGTTGTAATCTCCGCCTTGGGTAATGCGTGAGGTGTTGTCACCGCCCCAGCCGCCAAGTTTGCCGCCGTTAGCGCTTGCGGTAGCCGAAAGGGCCATGACCAGAGCGGATGCTGCGAAAACCGTTGCCTTTTTCATAAATTCCCTTTGCACCTTATCAATGTTGCTTGTTATTCAGCCAATGCGATTCATTGGGCTGTTCGCACCGCGACTGAAGCCGTGCTGTTGGTGCTTGACCAACGCACGCCCTGGGCCGGGGTCTGGTACAGTCGGATCTGGCTTCCGCCACGGCCTGACTGCTTCACGGAAGCCGCCAAGCCATTGCCCGACTGTGAAATCGAGGCTTCGTGGGCGTCTCCCAACTGAGTAATATCGCCGTAATTGTCATTACCCTGTTGGGTGATTTCCCCACGGTTGTCATTACCAACCTGATAAATACTGGCTGTATTGCCGTAACCGATTCCTGCAGCAGCCTGTCTGATACGTGCCTGGTTGTAAGAACCGCTCTGATGAATCGTGGCGGTGTTACTGCCTTTTTCCATGGTGACGGAACGATCCTGAAGCGCGCTGAGAACCTCTGAATCGATATCGCTGGCAAGGCTCTGGCTAGATACGAGTGTCAGGAAAGCCGGACCTATCAATGAGGCCATCAGGGTGAACAATCTATTTCTTGAGTGATTCATGGATTCGGCCCGTTGCATGAAAGCTGAAATAATTATGGGCCGTGCCGGTTTGTTATCTATCGTAATTTAAGCGTATTTTATGTGATTAAAATTGTGATTATTACAAGCTTGACGAGTGCTAGATATTTGATTTAAAGGCATTAAAAAAGGTGCCGTATGGCACCTTTCTAACGGCAAAAAAGCGGCTATAACATGGGGGTGGGCGCCTGAAGGTAGGCCTGAAGCGTGGAGTTATCGATCTGTTCGGGCTCCTGGAGATTCCACAAATGGCTTTCAATACCTCGAGCAATCAGGTGAATGACGGAGGACTCGATTGCCGACATGACAGCAAGCTGTACCGGTTCATTGTTGGTAAACCCGATCTCGCCCTCCAGCAGCCGCTTGAAATCGATGAAGCGATAGACACCGGCCCGGACTTCCTGGGAGTAGATGGTCTTCGTCGTCGTGACGTTGGCCAGGACTTCACCGCTGGATATTTCCACGGCACGCAGGTTGATGGTCACCTGGTCCACCTGGTACTGACCGGAGGCGCCAATACCGAAGTATTCTGCACCGGCCCCACCGGTCCGAACGTTCGATTCGTAGGCGATGATCCCGCCTTCCAGCAATACCGCAGCCGAGCGCAGCGATGGCAGGCTGTCCGGTCTGCCGTAGCGTTCGTCTTCGGCACGGATGATCTTGCGTTCAGTCAGCAGATTCTGCAGTCCGACCCGTTCGAGCGGAGTAAACCAGCCGGAATCCGCCAGTGCCCCGGTCAGCATGGCGGAGGCGCCTTGCGTGACAGCGGTCGAAAAGGTACTCGCCGGGGCGGGCCGGTACTGGCCGGTCAGGTCGCGAAAGTCGTAGATGGCGGCGGCTATCTTGCCGGCGGGCGGAGGCAGGGCGATCAGATCCTGATAGGTTCCACTGCGGGGCGTCAGGGTCGCCGGTGCGCCCTCCAGCCCTTCCGAATGGCTGACGACACCCGCGCAGCCGCTCAAGGCAGCCGCGAGCAATAGCGCAACTAAGCGTTTCATGGAGGTCCCTTGCGTATAGACGTTATGAATATATTTTTCTTATGCGTTCTTATGCACTGCGCTTACGGATTGAAGCTCAGACCTCCGACCTGAATGCTGGTCACGTCGCCGGAAACCAGATCCGTCACTTCCAGGGACAGGGCCCCGCCGCTGTTGTCGACAACGACGCTGTAATCGTCACTGACGAAGCTTCCCGTCTGGCCGTCCTCGACACCATTGACGAGGTCGGCAAGCAGCCGGCTCTGCAGGCTCTGAATCATGCGCTCCGTTGCCGTGAGGCTGGTGTAGTCCTCCAGGCTTGGATCCTTGTGGGTGTCCTGCGCCTGGGCCTTGCCCAGCAGGTAACTACCGTTGAAGGGGTCGCCTCCGAAGGAGGGATTGATCGGCTGGTAGACCAGTTCGCCGGCCCCGGCCATACCGGACAGGCATAGGCCCAGCAGGCAAGCGTAATGTGGCTTCATGATGTTTCTCCGCGACCGATAAAGCCTAGAGGCCGTTACCGGCTAGATCCTGATTGGGTTGCAGCGCGTCCATGAGGCGCTTTTTCAATATGCGTTCCTGAACCACTTCGATGGCCTGCTTGACGTCATCGTCCAGGGTAGAGAGCCGCGGCGAGAGCGTCGTTCGGTACAGGATATCGTCGCCTTCGGCGATCCAGATCAGGCTGCCCCAGCGTGCCGAAGGGCGTTCATGAATGGTGAGGCTGGCATCCGGCAGGCCAGGTGCATACAAACGCATCTGGGCAAAGCGCGAAAAGAACGTCTTTGCCGCCAGCGTGATGGTTCGATCCACCAGGATGCCATTGAGCCCGGCGTCGTGATGTCCGCTCAATGTCGCCTCGGTATCATGCGCGCGACTGGACACATCACGTCTGGATGGCGCTGTTCCATCAGACGTGGTGTCGGCAAGGGCCCCCGTTCCCCAGACCAGAAGCAGTACGAGGGGGAGCGTAGTCGCACGTGCGTTCAAGAGACTTTCGAACGGCGGCCGTTGCGCAGGTGCGCCGCAGGCGGAGCTCCTAGGTTCTGGCGTGCCCAGTTCATTGCCTGGATACGGTTGTGTACCTTGATCTTGCGGAAGATGTTGTAGAGATGCGATTTCACCGTATGCTCGCTGACGAACAGCTGGTCGGCGATCTCGGTATTGGAAGCCCCGGACCCCAGAAGACCGATGATCTCGAGTTCCCGGTGGGTCAGCCCGCATACCGGCCGGTAGGCGTTGAGCTGCTGACGGCGATAAAAGTCGATGAGCCGGGTCGTGAGCGCGCGCGACATCCACAGATCGCCCTCGAGCAGCTTCGAAATGCCCTTGCAGATCAGCAACAGGCTATCCTGACGGTAGAAGACGCCCTGCAGGTGCAGGCTGACCAGCAGCTCCGCGGCGTGCTCGTCGTCACGCAGGTTGAAGGCCGCCAGCACCATGTCGGGACATTCGCTGGCCCGGGTGTTCCACAGGTGCATGCAGTTTTCGTCGACATGATCGGCATCGAGCAGCACCAACATTGGCGCGGACTCGGGGAGACTGATCTCCTCGTCCGGTCCTAAGGGGATCACCTCACAATCCAGCTGCTGACGAATGTAGTCGATGAATAGCTGAGACTGCGGGTTGAAATCGGTGATCAATAATACCCTTGCGTTGTCCAAGCTCATGGTTTCCGTCCCTTATGAGTGATGTTATGGAGTTATAGTTTTTCCCGACTTTCAGATGGCTCGGGTCATCCAAATCTCCCTCAGTAGCGTTGCCGCTATCGTCCTTTATGTAAATAAGCGTTAAGGGCGCTTTGATATATAGAAATGTTATTTAATTATACTTTTTATAAATAAGTAATTTTTTTATAGACAAAACATAAAGTTAAATAAAAATAGCAGGCTAATTAATTAGACAGCAGGCTAGCGAGGAGATAAATTTCAGCTGGGTGGATCTTTTTTGTTACCTGTTTTTCAGTAAAAAAGTATGAATTACCTAATCAGAAGCGAAAAAATCCTTCCTCCAGCCCCGAGACGGCGCCGAATCTCCCTTTTCCCTTGCCCTGAGGTTCCCCGTAGAATGAGCATGAGTTTCATGGGAGGACGCTGATGACGAGTACACGGACGCTGGTAGTGGCAAGCGGTAACCGCGGCAAGCTGATCGAGTTTCATAACCTCCTGGCTCCGCTGGGTTTTACGGTTCGCCCCCAGGTGGATTTTTCGGTTCCTGAGGTCGAGGAGACGGGGCTGACTTTCGTCGAGAACGCTCTGCTGAAAGCGCGTGAAGCTTGTCGTGTCAGTGGTCTGCCGGCACTGGCTGACGATTCGGGGCTGGAAGTCGATGCGCTCGATGGTGCACCGGGAATCTATTCGGCCCGTTATGCCGGCGAGCCCAAGAGCGATGACGCCAACAACCGCAAATTGCTCGAAGCACTCAAGGAAATCCCCGAGGGGCAGCGTACGGCGCGCTACTGGTGCGTACTGGTATATCTGCGCCACGCCGAGGATCCCGTGCCGCTGATCGTGCAGGCCAGTTGGGAAGGCGAGATCCTGGCTCGGCCCCGCGGCGAAGGCGGATTCGGCTACGATCCGCTGTTCTGGGTACCGGAGCGGAGCATGAGCGTCGCCGAGCTATCGCGTGAGGACAAGAACCGTCTCAGTCACCGTGGCCGGGCTCTCGAGGCACTGATCTCCCAGTTGCGCGCATGACGCTACCTCCCCTCGCTCTGTACGTGCACGTTCCCTGGTGCGTTCGCAAATGTCCTTACTGCGACTTCAACTCGCATGGCCTGGGACGAGAACAGGCCCTGCCGGAAACGGCCTACGTCGAGGCATTGCTGGCGGATCTCGACGCCGAGCTGCCCTGGGTGGCGGGGCGTGAGCTGACCAGCATCTTCATCGGCGGCGGCACTCCCAGCCTGCTCTCCGGTGAGGCCTATCGACACCTGTTCGACGGACTGCGCTCACGACTGGCGTTCGCTGCCGATATCGAGGTCACGCTCGAGGCGAACCCCGGCACCGTGGAGCAGGGACGCTTTGCCGCCTACCGCGAGGCCGGTGTCAACCGCCTGTCGCTGGGGGTGCAGAGCTTTCAGACCGCACAACTCGAGGCGCTGGGGCGCATCCATGGCGGCGAGGAGGCCGAGCGTGCCGTGGACAGCGCCCGTCGGGCGGGTTTCGATAACTTCAATCTCGACCTCATGCATGGTCTGCCCGGGCAGACCATCGCCCTGGCGATGGCCGACATCGACCGGGCCCTGGCGCTGAAACCGACGCATCTGTCGTGGTACCAACTGACGCTCGAGCCCAATACCGAATTCCATTCCCAACCGCCTCGACTCCCCGAAGACGAAACGCTGTGGGACATTCAGGATGCCGGCCATGCCCGGCTCGAAGCGGCAGGGTATTCACGCTACGAAATCTCGGCGTACGCCCGGCCGGGGCATGGCTCGCGACACAACCTCAACTACTGGGCATTCGGCGACTATCTGGGAATCGGGGCCGGGGCGCACGGCAAGTTGAGCCGGCGTGAAGCCGACGGAAGGCTGCACATCGAACGGCGCTGGAAGACCCGCCAGCCCGAGGCTTACCTGCGTCGGCGCCACGATCCCCGAGGATTCCTGGCCGGTCGTCACGCAGTGGAAGCGGAGGAACTGCCGCTCGAGTTCCTGATGAACGCCCTGCGCCTGGTCGAAGGGGTTCCGTCCGCCTACTGGGAGTCGCGCACCGGGCAGCCGTTTCATCGGCTCGAGGCGCGCCTGAGGCCCGCTCGTGAAAAAGGATTAATGGTGCAAGCGCAGGAACGTCTGCAGGCCAGCCCTCAGGGTCTGTTATTCTTGAACGAGCTTCTCGCACTATGTGATGACAACTAGTCCATCCTGTCGCAGGGACGAAGCGATGATCCATCAGGTAAGGAGTTATACCCAATGAAGAAAGCGATCTGGCTTGCGCTGCCGCTATCCGCCGCCATCGGCCTGACCGGTTGTGCCAGTAACACCCCCTACTCGGGACAGTCGCAGAATCAAAGCCAGAACCAGAGCCAGCACGGCAAGACGCTCACCGGGGCCGGTATCGGCGCCGCGCTCGGCGCAGTCGCCGGTGCGCTTTCGGGCGACGGCAGTTCCAGCCGCCGGGATCGTGCCCTGATCGGTGCCGCTGCGGGTGCTGCCCTCGGCGGTGGCGTAGGTGCCTACATGGATGCCCAGGAGGCCGAGCTGCGCGAAGGCCTGCAGGGAACCGGCATCGACGTCGCTCGTGAGGGGAACGATATCGTACTCAACATGCCCAACAGCGTGACGTTCGGTTTCGATTCCAGCGAACTGCAGACATCCGCCCGTCAGGCACTCAACGACGTCAATGCGGTGCTGCGCGAGTACCCCGAAACCCGGATCACCGTGGCGGGACACACCGACAGTACCGGCTCCGACAGCTACAACCAGCGCCTCTCCGAGCAGCGCGCCCAGACAGTCGCCAACTATCTGGCTCAGGGCGGTGTCTCCAGCTCACGCATCAACGCCGTGGGTTATGGCGAGAGCCGCCCCGTGGCCAGCAACGACAGCGAGTCGGGGCGCGCCCAGAACCGCCGTGTCGAGATCACTCTGACCCCCACGCAGTAAGTTGCGACGGCCATCGCCTGCCCGGGCGGTGGTCGCCTCTTCTCTCCCTGTTCATTCGCTCCTTCGGTTCAGCTCGCCTGACGCGTTATCATGCGTCGATCGTTTCCTTTCCCTGCGAGCCGTGACCATGCTTGCCTACCAGCACGCCTATCATGCCGGCAACTTTGCCGACGTTCATAAACATTTGACGCTGTATGCCGTACAGCAATCCTTGTTACGTAAAGAATCCCCCATTACGTACTTCGATACCCATGCCGGTCGGGGGCTCTATCCATTGGCGGCGGAGGAGACCCAGCGTCTGCAGGAGTATCAGCAGGGCATCGCCCCGCTCTGGTCCGCGCGTCAGCGCCTGACGCGCGACACGCTGCTGGAGGGATGGTTCGAGGCGCTGGCTCGACTTCAGCAGGGTGAGAGCCTGCGCTGCTATCCCGGCTCTCCCTGGTGGCTTGCCCAGACCCTGCGCAAGCAGGATCGCCTGAGTCTCTACGAGCTGCATCCCGGCGAACATTCCCATCTCGAGGCGCAGACGTTGCCGGCCAATGCCCGGCGCCTGCATGCCGATGGTCTGGCCGGGTTGCTCAAGGCACTGCCTGTTGCCACTCCCCGTCTGTGCGTGCTGATCGACCCCAGTTACGAGAACAAGGCGGAATATGCCCAGGTGGCCGCGACACTGGCCTCCGTCGTTCGCAAGGCCCGTCATGGCGTGGTCATGATCTGGTATCCGCTGCTGCCTGCTGGGCGCCACCAGCAGTTGCTGGACGACTGCAAGGCAGCGGGTCTGCGCAAGCTGTGGTGCAGCGAGCTGCGTCTGCGCGACCCGCAGACCGGCGAGGGGCATGGCATGTACGGTAGCGGGATGCTGCTGCTCAACCCTCCCTGGGGGCTCGATACGCAGTTGTCGAACAGCCTGGAGCGGGTAGCCACCGTGCTGGGCGGATCGGCGAAGCATCGTGGCCAGTGGTGGGTCGAGGAGTGACGCTAGCGCGCTGCGTCCGGTAAGCGTGTCGCCTCGCGCTGCCAGAGACGACGATAGCGCCCTTCCGGAAGCGCCAGCAGATCCTCATGCGTGCCCTGCTCACGGATACGTCCGGCCTCCATCACCACCAGCCGGTCCGCATCACGCACGGTGGACAGTCGATGAGCCACGACGATCAGCGTGACGCGGCCTCGCAGCGACTCCAGTGCCGCCTGAAGACGTGCCTCGGTGGCACTGTCGACGCTGGCCGTCGCCTCGTCGAGCAGCAGAATGCGGGGCTGACGCAGCAGGGCCCGGGCCAGCGCCAGCAACTGACGCTCGCCGGTGGACAGCGTCAGGCCACGTTCACCCAGCCGGGTATCGAGCCCCGCCGGTAGTCGGCTGATCAGATCGTCGAGCTGGGCGTCGTGTAGGGCCTGACGGAGCGTGGCGTCGTCGATGGCACGATCCAGAACCAGATTGTCGCGTAGCGTCGTCGAGCGGATGAAGGGCTCCTGCGGCACCGTCGCCACCGTCGTGTTGACCACGTCAGGCGCGAGGGTGGACAGAGGCCGCTCGTCAAGCAGCAGGGTACCGCCCGTGGCGGACTTGAGCCCCGCGAGCAGATCGAGCAGGGTCGATTTGCCGCTGCCGGTGGGTCCCACCACGCCGATGAAACTGCCCGGTGCGATATCGAGCGTGAGTCCGCGCAACGTGTCGTCCTCGGCCCCATGATGGCGAAAGCGCAGCCCGTCGAGATGGAAGTGCGGTGTGCGGATTGGTCGCCGGTCCTCGCCGAAGTTGGCTGCGGGGCGGTCAAGAAGGGCTTGCAGGCGCGTGCCGGCCACGCTGGCCTGCTGAAAGATGTTGAAACGCTGGGTAATCTCGATCAGCGGCTCCGAGACGCGCCCCAGGTAGGTGACAAAGGCGTAGAGCACGCCGATTTCCCCCGCTCCCTGCAGGTGATCCAACCCATAGCCGAGCAACAGGCCGGCGAGTATGACCACGCCGATCAGGTCGACCGCCGAACGCAAGAACAGTCCCGAGATACGTACAGTGCGCATGCGGGCACGATATTGTGCGGCGTTAAGGGTATGGAAGCGCTCACTGAAGCGGCCGATCTGGTTGTAGCTCTGCAGGACCGTCATGCCACCGATCGCTTCGTTGATGCGAGCGTTCTGCTCGGCACGCAGGTGGCGCACCTCCATCGCCGCCGGTCCGCTCAGGCGCTGATAGCACCAGATAACCGCCAGTGCAGTCGGGATCAGCATCGCCGCGATCGCCATCAGGCGCAGATCCATCAATGCCATGGCCGTCAGGATACCGATCAGCAGCACCACGTTCTGCAGCACGGTGGCCAGGAAGGCGACATACAGCTCGCGCAGGGCATCGGTATCGTTGGTCACCCTGGCGACCATCTCGCCGACCGGCGTGGCGTCATGGACGTGCTGCGGCAGTTGCAGGACATGACGGAACAGGCGCTTGCGGATGTCGAGTACCGCGTCCAGTGCGATACGGGCAAAGCGCAACGTCTGCAGGTAGCGGCCGAGAGCGGCAAGGCTCTGAGTCGCGACGTACAGCAGGACCAGAATCATCAACGGTGCCGGGCGCAGATCGCCCGGCACCAGGAAGTTATCCAGATAGTACTTGGTCAGCCACGGTCCGGTGACATCGAGCGCAGTGGCACCGATCAACAGCAGCACCGCCACCAGCAGGCGGCGTCGGTTGGCGATGACCGGGCCCAGCAGCAGCGACAGCAAGCGGCGATCAGGCATGGCGCCCCCCATGAAGCGACAGGTCGAAACGCGCGCTGCCGCGGTCATTCCCTTGCCGACGGGCCTCGGTCTGCTGATAGCTCCACAGCCGGGCATAATGGCCCGCCTGGGCGAGCAGGGTGTCATGGTGGCCCTGTTCGACGACCCGGCCTTCCTCGAGGACCACGATATGATCGGCACCGGAGACCGCCGAGAGGCGGTGGCTGACGATCAGGCAGGTCCTTCCATGTTGCTCCCTGAGCGTGGCCAGCAGGCGTTGTTCGGTGGCGTAGTCCACTGCCGACAGCGTATCGTCGAGTAACAGCACCGGGGCCTGAGAGAGCAGGGCACGGGCCAGTGCCACACGCTGGCGCTGGCCGCCGGAGAGCGTGATGCCGCGCTCGCCGACCGGTGTCTCCAGCCCCTGCGGCAGCTCGGCGAGGTCGGTGGCGAAAGCGGCATCCTCGAGTGCCTGGACGATCTCGTCGCGGCTGGCCTGTGGTCGGCCGAGCGCGACGTTCTCGCCCAGCGTGGCGGCGAACAGGAACGGGTCCTGGGGCACGTAGGCGAACGTCGCCCGCAGAGTGGCAAGCGTGTACTCACGAATGTCGCTTTCAGCGAGGCGGATCTCGCCTTGCTCGAGCGGATACTGGCGCAGCAGCAGGCGAATCAGCGTGCTCTTGCCGCTTCCGGTGGTACCGACGATACCCAGCGTCCGACCCTGGGGCAGGGAGATGTCGATGTCCTCGAGCGCCGGCGTGGCGCTGCCGGGATAGGTGAATACCGGTACATGAAAGCGGATGTCGACACTGTCCACGGTCCGGCGCGTCCCCTTGTCGACGATGGTCTCCCGCTCGCCAAAGAAGGCCTGCAGCCGCCGTGCCGCGGCCTCGCCGCGCTGGAGGATGTTCAGACACCAGCCGAGGGCGAACATCGGCCAGATCAGCTGAACCAGATAGAGGGTGAAGCTGGTCAATTGGCCGAGCGTGATGGCAGCGTCGAGATAGCGCCATGTGCCCACCGACAGGGTCAACAGCGTGGCCGCCCCCAGCGCCAGGAAGACGACCGGATCGTAGCGCGCCTCCATGCGCTGGACCTCATAATCGGCACGGGCGGCGGCCTCGGCGCGTGCATTGAAATCCTCGATCTCCACTTCGACAAGTGAATGCTGACGCAGCATGCGCAGCCCGCCTAGCGCTTCCTGGGTACGGTCGTTGAGCCGCGAGAAACGTTCCAGCGACTGGCCGAAATGGTGCTGGACGCGTCTGGCGACGCGATAGAAACCCCACGCCATGAACGGAAACGGCACCAGGGCGAGTAACGCCAGTGGCGCGTCGATGCCGATGATCATCACGCCCAGTACCAGGAACAGCGTCATCGCACCGTCGACGCTGGACAACACCCCTTCGCCGGCCGCCGTTTCCACCGCATCGATATCCTGCGTCGAGCGGGCCAGCAGATCGCCGCTGCGGTGAGTCTGAAAGAACCCCGGGTCGAGGCGCGTCAGCTTGGTGTAGTAGGCATCGCGCAGCTCGATGCCGAGCCGATAGGAGGTGCCGAACAGTTGCACTCGCCAGGCGTAGCGCAGCACATACATGCCCAGGCCGACGGCAATCAAGAGAGCGGCACGTGTCAGCAGGTCACCGCGATCGAGCTCACCGTCGCGCAGGGCGTCGATGGTGGCGCCGATCCACCACGGCAGGACCAGATTGAGCAGGCCGACACCGAGCAGGCAGATGATCGCCGCGAGATAGGCGAGGCGATGGCGGGCGAAGAAGTCACTGAGAATGCGCCATAACGCCATGGGCAGAGTCCGGGTCGAAAGGGTAAGAAATCATGATACTTGCCAGCTCGCTCATGGAGCTCGTGTCGTATCGCCTCACTTGCCGATTGCTCATTTACCGATGCAGAACTCGCCGAAGATCTTGCCCAGCAGATCGTCGGCGCTGAATTCGCCGGTGATTTCGCCAAGCGCCTGCTGTGCCTCGCGCAGATCCTCGGCAAGCAGTTCCCCTGCGGCATGGCCTTGCAACTGGGCCTCGCCATTATCGAGTGCGGCATCGGCCCGGCCCAGGGCGTCGAGATGGCGTCGTCGCGCCGAGAAGCGTCCTTCGCTCCCGCTCTGATAGCCCATCACCGCCTTGAGGTGCGCCTTCAGGTTATCCACACCCGTTCCGGTCGTGGCGGAGATACGCAGCACCGGTGGGGTTGTGGATAATTCGCTTTGCGGCGCTTCGCCGGTGGTATCGATCTTGTTGCGCACCAGCGTCAGTCGGGACGCATCGGGCAGCCGCGAGACGAACTCGGGCCAGATCTTCATCGGATCGGTCGCCTCGGTGTCGGCGGCGTCGACCAGCAACAGTACGCGGTCGGCACGCTCGATCTCCGCCCAGGCGCGCTGCACGCCGATTCGTTCGACTGCGTCCGGCGTATCGCGCAGCCCGGCGGTGTCGATCACGTGCAGCGGCATGCCGTCGAGATGAATATGCTCGCGCAGCACGTCGCGGGTCGTGCCGGCAATGTCGGTGACGATGGCCGTTTCCTGCTCGGTCAGAGCATTGAGCAGACTCGACTTGCCAGCGTTGGGACGCCCGGCGATGACCACCGTCATGCCTTCGCGCATCAGCGCCCCCTGACCGGCGGCCTCGCGCACACGATCCAGTTCATCGCGTATCCCGGCGAGTTTCGCGGCGACCTTGCCGTCGGCGAGAAAGTCGATCTCCTCCTCGGGAAAGTCGATCGCCGCTTCCACGTACATGCGCAGTTCGATCAGGCGTTCGACCAGACCATGTACCCGGCGTGAAAACTCGCCCTGCAGCGAACGCAGGGCGTTCTCGGCGGCGGCACGAGAATTGGCATCGATCAGGTCGGCGATGGCCTCGGCCTGGGCCAGGTCAAGCTTGTCGTTGAGAAAGGCGCGCTCGGAGAATTCGCCGGGCCGGGCCAGACGCGCGCCGAGCTGCACGCAGCGCTCGAGCAGCAGGTCCATGATCACCGGGCCGCCATGACCCTGCAGTTCCAGGACATCTTCGCCGGTAAAGGAGTGCGGGCCGGCAAAGAACAGGGCGATGCCCTCATCGATCTGTCCCTGTGCGCCTTCAAATGGACCGTAGTAGGCATGGCGAGGAGGCGGGCAGCTGCCGAGCATGGCCTGGGCCACACGGCGGCTCTCCGGGCCCGAGACCCGAATGATGCCCACGCCGCCGCGTCCCGCCGGCGTGGCCAGGGCGGCGATGGTGTCCTGAGTGTAAAGCGTCGAAACTGGCATGGCGGCTTCCGTAAAGCAGAACCGTAACGTCATCAGCCCGCACGCTGGCAAGTGCCGGGTGACGTTGCATTGTAGACATGAAGAATCCGATATCGCGAGGTGCCATCCCGCTTCATCCCCGCTGAAACGCCAGACCCCCGCCGGGGCGGGGGTCTGGAGGGACTCGAGGCGGTCAGCCTTTGGCCTTGGCGCTCTTGCCCGCGTTGGGATCGTTTTCGATCCGTCGGGTGATGAAGTACTGCTGGATGATCGACAGGGTGTTGTTGGTGATCCAGTAGAGGACCAGACCGGCCGGGAACCACAGGAAGAAGAACGTGAAGATGATCGGCAGCATCTTCATGATCTTGGCCTGCATGGGGTCCGGCGGGGTCGGGTTGAGCTGCTGCTGCACGAACATGGTGAGCCCCATGATGATGGGCAGCACAAAGTACGGATCCTGCACCGACAGGTCATCGATCCACAGCATGAACGGCGCATGACGCAGCTCCACCGACTCCATCAGCATCCAGTACAGGGCGATGAACACCGGCATCTGGATGACGATGGGCAGACAGCCTCCCAGAGGATTGATCTTCTCCTTCTGGTAGAACTTCATCATCTCCTGCGACATCTTCTGACGATCGTCGCCGTACTGCTCCTTGATGCGCTGCATCTCGGGGCCGAGCTTGCGCATCTTGGCCATCGACTTGTAGGCAGTGGCGGAGAGCGGGAACAGTACCGCCTTGACCAGTACGGTCAGCAGCACGATCGACCAGCCCCAGTTGCCGATCAGGTCGTGGATCTTCTCCAGCAGCCAGAACAGCGGATTGGCGATGAACCACAGCCAGCCGAAGTCGACGGTCAGCTCCAGATAGGGCGCAACGGCTTCCAGGCGCTCCTGTACCTTCGGCCCCATGTACAGCGTGGCGGAGAGATCCGCCTGGCTGTTCGGCGCGATAGTCTGGACCGGACCTGCGAACGCCGCCACATTGCGGTCGCGGGCATCCGTCGTGGCGTAATAGAGGTTCTGCTGATTCTGATCGGGGACCCAGGCCGATGTGAAATAGTGCTGGATAATGGCCACCCAGCCACCCTGGACATCGCGGTTGTTGAAGCTGCCTTCCTGGATATCGTCGAAGGAGACTTTTTCGTAGTGCTCATCGGGAGACGAATAGGCCGCGCCGAGGAAGGACTTCATGCCCATGCCGCCGCCACTTGACGGGTCGGGGCTGTTGTCGCGGGCCAGCTGGCCGATGAAGCGGGCGGTGATGGGCTGCTCGCTTTCGTTGTCGATCAGATACTTGACGTCGACCGAATAGTTGTCACGGTTGAATACGAAGCGCTTGGTGACATCGATACCCTCGATCTCACCATGCAGATCGACGATCAGGGAATTCTCGCTCTGCTCGAGTACATAGCGATTCTGCTCGGAGGTGAAACGGATGCGCCCCTGGTGACCTTCGAGCTGCAGTCCCGACTTGGCCACGTAGCTGCGTGTGCCGCTGTCATTGAGCAGGACGAAGGGATGTTCGGCATCCTGGGACTGCTTGTGCTGGGGGAGCGCGGCGTAGACGATATCGCCGCCCTGAGGATCGATGCGCACATCGAGGACATCGGTGCGTACCTGGATCAGATCCCGGTTGCCGGTGGCCGGCGTTTCGCCCGGCATGTTTCCGGCTACGTCAGGCTCGGCCCCGCTTGTCGGCGCGGCGAGCTGTTCATCGCCTGCACCGTCCTGACCATTGACGCTGCTGATGGCGGGAGCATTCTGCTGTACGGCCGGCTGGCCGTAGTCCTGATTCCACTGGATCACCAGCAGATAGGCGAGTACCGCCAGCGGAATCACGAGTAAGAGTCGTTTTACGTCCATAAGGGTTCTGCCCGGTGGGGTGATGAGATTCGGTGGTCACGGGCTGCCGGACGGATGGCAAACGTCATGGAGCCATGACAGTTCGTGACGGAGGGTATCCGGTCAGGAAGACGGCGTGGACGTAACCGACTGCTTGCGAACGTCTTTTTCCAGACGCCGCCACATGCCGTGCAACTGGCGATGTAGGGTGTCGTTGTCCAGTTCCTGAACGCCACGCCGGGCGAGAACCACGATGTCCACGGCGGGAAGGCGATGCTGCTGGAGGCGAATGGATTCGCGGACGAGGCGCTTCAGGCGGTTGCGATCAACGGCGCGACGCACGTTCTTCTTGCTGAATACCAGTCCCACGCGAGGGTGGCCGAGGGTATTGGGACGGACGAGCGCCAGTAACCCCTTGCCATGAACCTTATAATGGGCGTCATCGAAGACGTGCTTGTATTCCCCGGCAGTCAGCAGACGCAACTGCCGGGGAAAGCCCAGACCGGACATCCGTAGCCCGATCAGGCGCTCAGACGCTTGCGGCCCTTGGCGCGACGGCGAGCCAGGACCTGGCGGCCGTTCTTGGTAGCCATGCGAGCACGGAAACCGTGTACACGCTTGCGCTTCAGAACGCTCGGTTGAAAGGTGCGTTTCATAGCTGCTGATTCCCACGTGGTTGTTTGAAAAACGATCGATTGGAAGTGCCTGATTCCTGCCTGGAACCAGGACGGATTCGGCTCAAGACCGGGCATTCTATTGAATTCGCCAGGCCGGTGCAATTCTTCTTGCAATTATCCACATCCGGTTTTCGAGAGATGCCGATCCCCGGTGATCTGTAGCGCCCCGCAACGATTTGTAACCGATCGTGGCTCATGATGGGTCGGGATTATATCTTCGCTATCTCAATAACTATAAATTTTGGTTTTTAAATGCTGTTGTTATTAATAGTGGGGATACTTTTTGTGGATAAGTGTTTTTTAATTCGATTATTCAAAAGGTTGTTTTGTTTTCTCTACTGTGGGAAAGATGCGCGGACAAAGAGGAAAAGCTGCGTACGGTGCTGTGCATAACTCGCGTTTCATGCACAGCCTCACGGTCATGCCCGGTTTGTACGGCGATTCTCCACTGCCCTCCGAGAAAGTTTTCCACAAGTTGATCGGTGTCGGGTCACGTGTGGATAACCTGCTCGCTGGGCGATACAATGTTCGGCCATTCGTCAACGCTATGGTGTCTCGCGTGTCGGTCGCTCTCTGGCAACAATGCTTGGATTACCTCCAGGACGAATTGAATTCGCAGCAATTCAATACCTGGATTCGCCCTTTACAGGCGGAAGATGGGGAAGCCAACGAGCTTTGCCTGCTGGCGCCCAATCGCTTCGTGCGTGATTGGGTCAGCGACAAGTATTTGAAACGCATCAATGAACTGCTGCGGGAACTGGCCTCCGGCAAGCCGCCCAAGGTACGTCTGTCGGTAGGCAGCCGTAGAGCCGTGACGACGCCACAACCGCGGGAATTGGGTGCCCCCGTGTCGGCGAGCGTGCCTGCACCGGCTCGCGGCCCGGCAGTCCATACGTCCCATAAGGCCGATTACGCCGACGAACGCGAGATCGAGCAGCTACGCGAGGAGGCACCGCGTCGCAGCGGGGCGAACGAGCGCCAGGTCCAGGTGGAGGGCAGCCTCAAGCACCAGAGCGGCCTCAATCCCAACTTCACCTTCGAGACCTTCGTCGAGGGTAAATCGAACCAGCTGGCCCGGGCCGCCTCGCGCCAGGTCGCCGAGAATCCGGGCGGTGCCTACAATCCTCTGTTCCTCTATGGCGGTGTGGGACTGGGTAAGACTCACCTGATGCATGCGGTGGGCAATCATCTCGCCAATCAGCGGGAGAATGCCAAGGTGATCTATCTGCATTCGGAGCGCTTCGTCGCCGACATGGTCAAGGCGCTGCAGCTCAATGCCATCAACGATTTCAAGCGTTTCTACCGTAGCGTCGATGCTCTGTTGATCGACGATATCCAGTTCTTCGCCGGCAAGGAGCGCTCCCAGGAAGAGTTCTTTCACACGTTCAATGCGTTATTGGAAGGCGGCCAGCAGATGATTCTGACTTCCGACCGCTATCCCAAGGAGATCAACGGCGTGGAGGAGCGCTTGAAGTCGCGCTTCGGTTGGGGGCTGACGGTGGCGATCGAGCCGCCGGAGCTCGAGACGCGGGTGGCGATCCTGATGAAGAAGGCCGATCAGGCCAAGGTCGATCTGCCGCATGACGCCGCGTTCTTCATCGCTCAGAAGATTCGCTCCAACGTGCGTGAACTCGAAGGAGCATTGAAAAAGGTGATTGCCGACTCGCATTTCATGGGTAAGCCGATCACCCAGGATTTCATTCGCGAGTCGCTCAAGGATCTGCTGGCGCTGCAGGACAAGCAGGTGGGCGTCGACAATATCCAGCGCACGGTGGCGGAGTACTACAAGATCAAGCTTGCAGACCTGCTTTCCAAGCGGCGCTCCCGCTCGGTAGCCCGGCCTCGTCAGGTAGCGATGGCGTTGGCCAAGGAGCTCACCAACCATAGTCTGCCGGAGATCGGCGACGCCTTCGGCGGGCGCGACCATACCACCGTGTTGCACGCATGCCGCAAGGTACAGGCGCTGCAGGAAGAGAATGCGGATATCCGCGAAGACTACAAGAATCTGCTGCGATTGCTGACCAGCTGACGCGGCGGACCAAGTGATGCATTTCAGGACAAGAGTGGAGTCTCAATGAAATTTTCCATCTCCCGCGAAGCCCTGCTGCGCCCGCTGTCGCTGGTCGCCGGCGTGGTCGAGCGCCGTCAGACGCTGCCGGTCCTTTCCAACGTACTGATCGAGGTGCAGGACGCTCAGCTGTCTCTGACCGGCACCGATCTGGAGGTCGAGCTGATCGGCCGGGCGGTGCCCAACCAGGTGGATGAGCCGGGCTCCGCCACCGTGCCGGCGCGCAAACTGATGGATATCTGCAAGTCCCTGCCCGACCAGGCCGAGATTACCTTCGCCCTGGAAGAGGGGCGGGCAGTGCTGCGTTCGGGGCGTTCCCGCTTCACACTGTCCACACTGCCGGTAGCGGAGTTCCCCAATATCGAGAGTGGCCAGAGCAGTACCACCCTGTCGTTGCCGCGCGGCACGCTCAAGCACCTGATCGACGCCACGGCGTTCGCCATGGCGCAGCAGGACGTGCGCTACTATCTCAACGGATTGTTGCTCGAGCTGCGCTCGCATCTGGTCCGTACCGTGGCCACTGACGGCCACCGCCTGGCAGTCTGCTCGCGTAGCGCCGATATCGAACTGGAGCCGGCCCAGAAGCTCATCATTCCCCGCAAGGGCGTGCTGGAGCTGGTGCGCTTGCTCGACGGCAGCGACGAACCGGTGGAGCTGACCCTGGGCGACAACCATATCCGCGCCAATACCGGCGAGTACACCTTCACCTCGAAACTGGTGGATGGCAAGTTTCCCGATTATGAGCGTGTCGTGCCGCGCGGCGGCGATAAGGCCTTCGTGGCCGAGCGCGCCGAACTGCGTCAGGTGCTGTCGCGTACGGCGATTCTCTCCAACGAGAAGTATCGCGGCGTGCGTCTCTGCCTCGAAGAGGGCAATCTGCGCGTCATGGCCAACAATCCCGAACAGGAGGAGGCCGAGGAGAACGTCGCCATCGAGTACAGCGGCGACACGCTGGAGATCGGCTTCAACGTTGGCTATCTGATCGATGTCCTGAGCGTGCTGGAGAGCGATCGTGTCCAGATGACGCTTTCCGATCCCAACAGCAGCGCTCTGATGGAAGAGCCGGGTGGCGGTGACGCCATGTACGTCGTCATGCCGATGCGGCTTTGATCCCTCCTCGTTGCCTGCCGGGATTCCTTCGGGAATTCCGGCACATGGCGTAGTCTGTCATGCCTCTCGAACGTCTCAGTTTTCTCGGTCTTCGCAACCTGGCCGGCTTGGAGATGCGTCCCGGTCCGGGCATCAATCTCATCAGCGGTGCCAATGGCAGCGGCAAGACCAGTATTCTGGAAGGTATCCACATCCTGGGAATGGCGCGCTCCTTTCGTACCCGCCATTTGAAGTATGCCATCGCCCATGATGCCGAGGCGATGACCCTGCATGCGCGCCTGAGCGGCGAACCAGCCCCGACCATCGGCGTCCGCCGTCTGCGCGATGCCAGCGAGCTGGAAATTCGCCTGGCGGGGGAGAAGGCGGTACGTATCGCCCAACTGGCCGAAACCATGCCATTGCAGCTGATCAATCCCGATGCCTTCCGCCTGCTGGAGGGCGCGCCGGCATCACGCAGGGAGTTCCTCGACTGGGGAACGTTTCACGTGAAACACGATTTCTTCGAGGCCTGGAAGAGCGTCAGACGGGCGCTGAAACATCGGAATGCTCTGCTCAGGCATGATAGAATGGACGCTTCATCCCTGCATGTCTGGGAGCGGGAGCTGGCCCACTGGGGAGCTCGCCTGGATGCGCTTCGCAGCGATTACATGGCGCGTTTCGTGCCGGTGTTCGAGGAGACGCTGGCGGAACTTCTGGAAGTCCCGCAGCTGTCCCTTCGCTACTATCGCGGCTGGGATCGCCAACGGGATCTGGCGGAAGTGCTGCAGGCGGGGCGTGATACGGATCGGCAGATGGGCTTTACCCAACAGGGCCCGCAGCGGGCCGATCTGCGTATCCGCATCGACCGGCGCGCCGCGGTGGAAGTCCTGTCCCGCGGTCAGCAGAAGCTGGTAGTGAGCGCGATGAAGCTGGCCCAGGGGCGCCTGCTCGACATGCTGACGGGACGCACCTGCATCTATTTGATCGATGATCTCCCTGCGGAGCTGGATGCCAGCCATCGGCGCATTTTCTGTCATTGGCTGGAGCGTCAGCACTGTCAGGTTTTCATCACCAGCGTTGACATCGGCTCCCTGGCGGAGACATGGCAGCGGGAAACGGACGTCACGATGTTTCACGTGGAACACGGGCGGCTGCATACGGAATGACTTCACGACGGAGTAGGCAATGAGCGAAAACGCTTACGACTCATCAAGCATCAAGGTACTCAAGGGCCTGGATGCCGTACGCAAGCGCCCTGGCATGTACATTGGTGATACCGATGACGGCACGGGCCTGCATCACATGGTCTTCGAGGTGGTGGACAACTCCATCGACGAGGCGCTGGCGGGCCACTGCAGCGAGATCCGTGTGGTCATTCATCCCGACGAATCGGTGACGGTCAGCGACAATGGTCGCGGCATTCCCACCGAACTTCACGAAGAGGGCGTCTCTGCAGCCGAGGTCATCATGACCGTGCTGCATGCCGGCGGCAAGTTCGACGAGAATTCCTACAAGGTTTCGGGTGGGCTGCATGGCGTCGGGGTCTCGGTGGTCAACGCCCTTTCCGAGGAGCTCAAGCTGACAATCTGGCGTGCCGGCCAGGTACATGAGCAGATCTATCATCATGGCGTGCCCGAATCGCCACTCACGGTGGTCGGCAAGACCGAAAAAAGCGGGACCCGCGTCCACTTCAAGCCTTCTGCCGACACCTTTACCAATATCGAGTTTCACTACGATATTCTCGCCAAACGCCTGCGCGAGCTGTCGTTCCTGAACTCGGGTGTCGCGATTCGCCTGCACGACGAGCGCAGCGGCAAGGAAGAGCTGTTCCATTACGAAGGTGGACTCAAGGCCTTCGTGGATCACCTCAACCATAACAAGACGACGCTGAACCCGGTCTTCCACTTCATCATGGAGCGCGATGACGGTATCAGTGTCGAAGTGGCAATGCAGTGGAACGACTCTTTCGTCGAGAACATCTTCTGCTACACCAACAATATTCCCCAGCGTGACGGTGGCACCCACTTGGCCGGGTTCCGCGCCGCGCTGACCCGTACGCTGAATCATTACATCGAAGCCGAGGGCCTGCTCAAGAAGGCCAAGGTCAGCACGTCCGGCGACGATGCGCGAGAGGGGCTGACGGCGATCGTCTCCGTCAAGGTGCCCGATCCCAAGTTCTCTTCCCAGACCAAGGACAAGCTGGTCTCCTCCGAGGTCAAGACTGCCGTCGAGCAGGAGATGGGTCGCCAATTCGCCGATTTCCTGATCGAGCGCCCCAGCGAGGCCAAGTCGATCGTCAACAAGATGCTCGAGGCGGCGCGTGCCCGTGAAGCCGCGCGCAAGGCGCGCGACATGACGCGGCGCAAGGGGGCACTGGATATCGCCGGCCTGCCCGGCAAGCTGGCCGACTGCCAGGAAAAGGATCCCAGCCTTTCCGAGCTGTACCTGGTGGAGGGTGACTCGGCGGGCGGCAGCGCCAAGCAGGGCCGGGACCGGCGTACCCAGGCGATCCTGCCGCTCAAGGGCAAGATCCTCAACGTCGAGAAGGCCCGCTTTGACAAGATGCTCTCTTCCGCCGAGGTGGGCACGCTGATCACCGCCCTGGGCTGCGGTATCGGCCGTGAGGAGTTCAACCCCGACAAGCTGCGCTATCACTCGATCATCATCATGACCGACGCCGATGTCGATGGCTCGCATATCCGCACCTTGCTGCTGACCTTTTTCTTCCGGCAGATGCCGGAATTGATCGAGCGTGGCCATGTCTTCATCGCCCAGCCGCCGCTTTACAAGATCAAGCGTGGCAAGCAGGAGAGCTATCTGAAAGACGAGCAGGCACTGGTCGATTATCTGACCAGCACGGCCCTGGATGGGGCGCGGCTCTACGTCAATGCCGACGCACCGGGTATCGGTGGCGAGCATCTCGAGTCGCTGGTAAGCCAGTACCGGGATGTCATGAAGCGCATCGACCGCCTGTCGCGGGTCTATCCCAATGCAGTGCTGCGCAAGATCGTGCATACGTCAACGCTGAACGAGGGTAGCCTCAAGGACCGTATCACCATGCAGGGCTGGATCGAGGCGTTGCAGGCCGAGATGGATGCGCTGGTGGCCTATGAGGGTGGGCCGCGCTATACCTTCCAGCTGCACGAGGATACCGAGCGAGGCCTGTTCCTGCCCAGTGTGGCGCTGACCGCCCACGGCGTCACCACCGACTATGTGTGGGGCGTGGACTTCTTCCGCAGCGCGGATTATCGGGCCATGGCGGCTCTGGGCGAAACGCTGGAAGATCTGATCGATGATGGCGCCTATATCGCGCGCGGCGAACGTCAGAAGCCCATTTCGAACTTCTATGAAGCGTTGGAGTGGCTGATGGGTGAGGCGCAGCGCGGTCTGAGCATCCAGCGCTACAAGGGGCTGGGCGAGATGAACCCCGACCAGCTCTGGGAAACTACCATGGATCCCGAATCCCGGCGTATGCTGCGGGTTTCCATCGAAGATGCCGTCGCCGCGGACATGATGTTCAATACGCTGATGGGAGACGAAGTCGAGCCGCGCCGCGATTTCATCGAGCGTAATGCGCTGGTGGCCAATCTCGACGTCTGATGTTTCACGTGAAACAGAAAGAAGCATCAAGAAGGCCGGCGATTGCCGGCCTTTTATTGTCTACCTGCTCAACTCCACCTGCGCGGTACCGCTTTCTCCGAGGCGGATCTGCTTGATGATGATCTGCCGCTGAGTGTTCGATCCCGGCTGGCTGACGCTGCCGGCCACATAGTAGACACCGGCCGGCAGACCACGCACTTCGAAATGACCCTGTTCGTCGGCCTCGGCGTAGTGAGTATATTCACGGGCTCGAGGATCGGCGCGCTCGACGGCTTTTCCTGCCAATGCCGCTTCCGCAGCCTCGGCGGAGTAGGTGGTGGCCGGTGCAACGGAGATGGTCTCTCCCGCACCGTAGACGATGTCACCGCTTTGCGTTTTGAGGAAGATTTGCCCGACCACGCGGGAATTGCCGGTTTTCTTCAACTCGGCATACTCTTCCTCAGGGAAGGCGACTTTCCTTTCGATTCGTGCCGATTGCTGCGGGCGGGCCTCTTCGATTTCGGGGCGCTGCGTTTCGCTCTCCGACCCGGGCCCGATAGCCTGGCATCCCGCCAGGACCAGCCCCAGCACCACCAGAATCCATCTTCCCATGATAGCGCTCCTGTCGCTTGGTAGTGCCGACAGTTTATCGGGGTCCTTGGCAGGGGCCAACAGGATATGAAAGTGAAGAGCCGGGCCTGGAGAACAAAGACGAGAATGGGCGTACGGTGGGCCTCTTCATGGGAAGTGAACGATACCCAGCGTGATTACCTTTTGAAACCTAAAGAAACTTTCTGTCATTGTGATGCCGATCTTCGCTGTTTATAGTGGTTTACATACGGTGAGTAGCGGCCAGGCAGGTCGCCAGTACAGGGAAGTGCGCGATCAGGATGATCGATGCTCAGGAAGGAGGCACGAGACGGCAGGACGCCATGCATGCCAAGGAACCTGAGGACTTACCGTAGCAGAGCTCGACTCTGCAGGCCCGGCCGAGTGCCGGGCCTTTTTTATGCCCGCCTGAAATATCGTGGGGAAAGGCAGCTTGAATGCAGAAGAGCCATCTCGGAAGGCGCTTCCGGCTGGCAAGGCCCTCCCGCCCCGGTAGATTTCCCTGTGATGGTCTAGTCTCTAAAGGAACGCTGATGCAGCGCCGTCCTTGGGACATCCGGTGTCGTGCCGTCGCTGACAGCTACAGTATGTGCATCTGCCCAGCCTCATGCTGAAGGAGCATCGTGGCAAGGCAGAACGCAATCGATCATGCCCCGCAATGGGGATGATAACTCGATCTCAGAGAGGTAACGCATGAAAGCTCTATGTTGGCATGGAAAGACCGACATCCGCTATGAAACGGTTCCCGATCCCGAAATCGAGCATGGACGCGATGCGATCATCAAGGTCAGCAGCTGCGCCATCTGCGGTTCCGACATGCATCTTTACGATCACTTCATTCCCGGCATGAAATCGGGCGACGTCCTGGGTCACGAGTTCATGGGCGAAGTCATGGAGGTCGGTGCCGATAACAAGAAGCTCAAGGTGGGCGACCGGATCGTCGTGCCGTTCACCATCTTCTGCGGAGAGTGTGATCAGTGCCGGCGAGGCAATTTCTCGGTCTGTGAACGTTCCAATCGCAACAAGGCCCTGGCGGACAAGGCGTTTGGCCACGGTGGGGCAGGGCTGTTCGGTTATTCCCATCTGACCGGCGGCTATGCGGGGGGACAGGCTGAATATGTGCGTGTGCCGTTTGCCGACACTACTCACGTCAAGGTGCCGGATACTCTCACCGATGAGCAGGTGCTGTTTCTGGGCGACATCTTTCCTACCGGCTGGCAGGCCGCGGCGCAGTGCGATATTCAACCGACCGACACGGTGGCGATCTGGGGCGCCGGTCCGGTCGGGCAGTTCTGCATCCGCAGCGCCGTGCTGATGGGCGCACGCCAGGTCATTGTCATCGACAATGTACCGGAGCGCCTCTCCATGGCCGAGGCCGGCGGGGCGATCACCATCGATTTCAGCAACGAGAGCGTGCTCGAGAGGCTCAACGAGCTGACCAGTGGCAAGGGGCCCGAGAAGTGTATCGATGCCGTAGGGCTCGAGGCGCATGCCACCCGCTCGCTCGACTCCGTCTACGACCGCGTCAAGCAGGCGACCATGATGGAGTCCGACCGGGCGCACGTGCTGCGCGAGATGATCTATGTCTGCCGTCCCGCTGGTGTGCTGTCGATTCCCGGTGTCTACGGGGGGCTGGTCGACAAGATCCCCATGGGGGCACTGATGAACAAGGGGCTGACGGTACGTACCGGCCAGACCCACGTGAATCGTTGGACCGATGACCTGCTGCGGCGGATCGATGAAGGCCAGATCGACCCCTCCTTCGTTATCACCCATACCGTAGGACTGGATCAGGGGCCGGAAATGTACAAGACGTTCCGCGACAAGCAGGACGGCTGTGTCAAGGTCGTACTCAAACCCGGAATGTAACGCAAGGAGGCGATTATGAGCGAGGTGGAACGGCATTACTCGCATACGCCCGCATCGTCGGGGCATCGCTCGATGGCCGGCTCGGATAGGCTGGCCCGTGGCCTTGGCTGGTTCAGCATTGGCCTGGGGCTCGTTCAGCTGTGCGCGCCGCGGACGTTGACTCAGGCACTGGGGGCTGAGGGGCATGAGCGCTTGGTGCAGGCCTGTGGCGCCCGCGAGATCGCATGCGGGATCGGTGCGCTGACGGATAATCCTGCGCCCTCCATCTGGGCACGGGTTGGCGGCGATGTGCTGGATCTTGCAGGTCTGACCATGATCTACACGCCGGACAACCCGAAACGGGAGAATGTCGGTTGGGCAATGACCGCGATGGCGGCGACAACGGCGTTGGACCTCTATTGTGCCCAGTCGTTGAACAAGCGCCACAAGGCACATAGCCCTGCGGTGGCGGTATATGATTATGCGGATCGCAGCGGCTTTCCGTATCCGGCGAAGGAGATGACCGGAGTCGCCGACGATTTCGAAGTTCCCGTCGATATGCGCGCCACGCCGCCGATGATGGTCTATCCCGCTAAGGTCTGATCAGCAGCGGTTGTCGCTGTCGCCTGGCCCGGTGCAATGCCGGGCCTTTCACGTCTTGGCCGCTGTTCTCGACTGGCTGACTCTGTCCCACCTGCGAGCTTGCCGGGCCGATCCTGACCGCCCTTCGATGCGTATCCCGTCCCCAGGGAGCTTTCTCCTGTCATGCAACAGCGGAGCGATCGGACCGGGTCCGGCGAAGCCTCGGCCAGATGAAAGCCGGTGTCCATGACAGGATGATGTCATGTCGGGGTTTCAATACGCGACTCTCGGCCAGCCCTGGTGGATATGCGCGGGGCCTGTTGGTCAGATCACGCGCGGAAGCGGGCGGAGAGACTGGCACTGATGGGAGCGAAGGCAAGTCGAGCGTAGCGTGTTTCACGTGAAACATGCCCCCGCCCCGCATCCCGGAGGGTGAAGCCCTCCGGCTGCGAGAGGGCCGGGTAACCCGGCCCAACATCACGGGATGATGCGGTGCCTCTTCAGGTTGTCGATGGCGTCGAGTAGCGTCTGGCGTGCCTCGCAGGTTTCAGTGAAACCGTGACGATGGATCTTGTTGACGTCGGAAATGACGTCCGTTTCCGTATTGAAGATGAAGTCACCGAAGCTCCAGCCGACCAGCTTGTCGAGATCGGGCTCGACGAGACCGTGGCGCTCGGCGAGCTGTCGCCACACCTCGCTCTTGTCAGCCATGTGGGTGGACAGGTCGAGCGGCACGGGAGACGCCGTTGCCAAGCCGAGATGATCGGCCACATCCTGCCAGAGCCGCTCCCACCGGAAGACGTCGCCATTGGTCACGTTGAAGGCCTCTCCGCCAATACCGGGTGTGGTGGCGGCCCAGACACTGGCGCGGCCGAGCAGCTCGGCATCGGTGAACTGCATCAGCACGCGGTAGGCGGTTTCGCTGCCGGGATAGCGCATCGGCACACCCAGCTCGCGTGACAGCTCGGCAAATACCCCGATCACCAGGGCGATGTTCATGGGGTTGCCGTAGACGTGACCGTCGACAACCACATCGGGGCGCAGCGCCACGTAATCCCAGCTGGCCTGCGCGGCTCTCCGGGCCAGCATTGCCTCCTGCGCCCGGTAAAGGTTGGGCGGCATGTGGCTGGGATCGTCCTCGCGCGCCGGAGTGGGCACCTTGGCACCGAGATGAATGCCATAGATCTTGAAGCCCTGATAGATCACCACGCGTTCGAGCGGTGCGCCGGCCTTTTCCAGAGCATTGAGCAAGTCGTCGAGCATCAGCGCGTTGCGCCCGGCTTCGATGGACAGGTCCCCGTCGGGAGCCAGCGCGGCATAAAAGAGATGTGTCGTGTCGCTGGCCTGCTCGGCAATGGCCTGGGTAGTCTCCTCGGCGTTGGTAAGGTCGGCACATATCGTCTCGATATCGGCGATCGGGCGACGTGCGAGTCCCTTGACCTGGGCGCCGTGCGCCTTCAGGGCACGGTAGGCGCCGTGACCGATGATGCCGCTGGCACCGGCAATCAATGCCTTCATGGGTGTCGCCATGCTGAATCTCCTTATTCCGGTCTCACGGGGTGGTCGAGCAAATGCGCGGCGAATGCCGCCAGATCATCGAATCTCCATGCCTGCCCCAGCCCGCCGCTGGCTTCGGTCCGCTTGCCCTTGCCGGTGCGCACCAGTGCCGGCCGGCAACCCATGGCGATCCCGGCCTGCAGGTCCCGCAAGGTGTCGCCCACCATCCAGGCCCCTGCCAGGCTTTCCAGCTTCAGGGCAGCCTGGATCTGCTCAAGAAGCCCGGTCTTGGGTTTTCGGCAGGCGCAGCCATCATCGGGACCATGGGGACAGTAGGCGATGTGCACGATTTCACCGCCAGCCTCGTGTACCAATGCCAGCAACCGTTCATGCATCCGGGCCAGTTCGGCCTCGTCATAATAGCCGCGGGCGATGCCCGATTGGTTGGTGGCGACGGCGATCGTCCAGCCGTTCTGCGACAGCTGGGCGATGGCGCCGATGGCCTGCGGATAGGGTATCCACTCTTCGAGCGACTTGACGTAGGCTTCCGAGTCCTCGTTGATCACGCCGTCGCGGTCGAGAATGATCACCTTCTGAGGCGCTACGTCGTAGGGGGGAGCGGGAAGCGGTTGGGGCATGAAAGAGGGCCTTGGCAATATGGTCAGGTGAGACAAGCATGGCTCAGCTTGTGAGAGGTTTCACGTGAAACACGGGAGAGCGAGAAGGGCTGGAAAGAGAAGGACCGGTACGATGACCGGTCCTTGGCAGCATGGATAGCTGAAAGCTTACTGCTGCAGCTCGGCGATATCCGCCACCTCGAGGAATAGCCCCTGAAGACTGGCGAGCAGGGCCAGGCGATTGCGCCGCACGGCTTCGTCGTCGGTCATGACCATGACATCATCGAAGAAGCTGTCCACCGGCGTGCGCAGTGCCGCCAGGGCATCCAGCGCCTCGCTGTAGCGAGCCTCGGCGAACAGCGGCGCTACCTCGCGCCGACGTGCCTCCAACGCCTCGGCGAGGGACTTTTCGGCGTTCTCGTGCAGCAGCGAAGTGTCGACGCTGTCGCCGACCTCATGCGCCTGCTTGGCGAGAATATTGGAGACACGCTTGTTGGCGGCGGCCAGGGCGGCGGCTTCCTCGCGCTGGCTGAAAGCATGCACGGCACGCACGCGACGGGCGAAATCCAGCGGGCGCGTGACCGGACGTGAGCGCACGGCGAGATAGACCTCCACGGCGATGCCTTCTTCCTGGGTCCAGGCGCGGAAACGGTCGAGCATGTACTCGAACACCTCATCGACCAGACCCTCGGCCTTGGGCAGGTCGCGATGCTGGGCAGCGGCCTGCTCTAGCAGCTCGCGCAGATCGAGGTCGAGCTCAGCCTTGATCAGGATGTTGAGCACGCCAATCGCTGCACGGCGCAGGGCGAAGGGATCCTTGGCGCCGGTAGGGCGCTGACCGATACCGAAGATGCCGGTCAGTGTATCGAGGCGATCGGCCAGCGCCAGGGCCAGGCCGGTCCTGGTTCCGGGAATCTCGTCACCCGCAAAGCGTGGCAGGTATTGCTCGTGAATCGCTTCGGCAACCGCCTCGTCCTCGCCGTCGTGACGGGCATAGTAGGTACCCATGATGCCCTGCAGTTCGGGGAACTCGAGCACCATCTCGGTGACCAGATCGCACTTGGCAAGCTGGGCGGCACGTCCGGCATGTTCCACGTCGCCATTGATGCGCTCGGCGATATAGCGAGCCACGGCGTCGCTTCGGTCGGCCTTGTCGGCCAGGGTGCCGAGCTGCTGCTGGAAGACCACGTTGGCCAGGCCGTCGCGGCGCGAGGCCAGCGTCCGCTTGAGGTCGGTCTCGTAGAAGAAGGCCGCGTCGGCCAGGCGCGGACGGATAACCTTCTCGTTGCCGGCAATGACCTGCTGGGGGTCACTGCTCTCGATGTTGGCCAGCGTGATGAACAGCGGCTTGAGCCGGCCCGTGTCATCGAGCAGGTGGAAATATTTCTGGTTGGCCTTCATCGACGAGATCAGACATTCGGCAGGCACCTCGAGGAAGCGCTCGTCGAAGCTGCCGGTCAGCGCCACCGGCCATTCCACCAAGCCGTTGACCTCATCGAGCAGATCCTCGTCGATGACGGCCTGGGCCTCCTGAACCTCGGCCTCAGCCAGTACCTGCTCGCGGATGCGTTCGCGCCGACGCGGCATATCGGCGATGACGTAGGCCTGCTCCAGCGCGTCGAGATAATCGTCGGCATGGGCAAGCGAGATGGCCTCGGGCGCATGGAAGCGATGGCCGTAGGTGAGGCGATCGGCCGAAAGTCCCAGCACGCTGGCCTCGATCACGTCGTTACCGTAGAGCATCGTCAACCAATGCACGGGGCGAGAGAACTCGATGCGCGAAGCGCCCCAGCGCATGTTCTTGGGCACCGGGAGGCCGGCCACCGCCTTGGCGACGATTTCGGGCAGCAGCGCATTTACCGCTTCGCCCTGCTGCTGGACGCGATAGCCCAGCCAGGTGCCCTTGTCGGTTTCCAGATGAATCAGTTCATCGACGCTGACACCGCAGGAGCGGGCGAAGCCTTCGGCGGCCTTGGTCGGTACACCGTCCTTGAACGCCGCAGCCAGCGCCGGGCCTCGACGCTCGATCTCGCGATCCGGCTGCTTATCGGCGAGCTGTTCGATGCGTAAGGCCAGGCGGCGCGGCGTGGCATAGGCCTGGGCATGGGAAAAGGGAACCTCGGCGTCACGCAGGGCGGCGCTGATACCGTCGCGCAGGGCCTCCGCCAGGGAAGCGATAGCGCCGGGCGGCAGTTCCTCGACGCCCAGTTCGACGAGTAGGGTATTGGCAGCCATGCTTAGGCGTCTCCTTCCTGGGCCAGCGATTCCTGGCCGAGTAGTTCCTGGCGCAGGGCCTCGGGTGCCATGGGAAATCCGGCGGCCTTGCGTGATTCGTAGTAGGCATGCGCGACGTCACGGGCCATGGTACGTACGCGCAGAATGAAGCGCTGGCGCTCGGTGACCGAGATGGCGTGGCGAGCATCGAGCAGGTTGAAGGTGTGCGAGGCCTTGAGCACCCGTTCGTAGGCGGGCAGCGGCAGATTCGCCTCGAGCAGCCGGTTACACTCGGCCTCGAGCTGATCGAAGCTGGCGAACAGCGCCGTGACGTCGGCATGCTCGAAATTGTAGGCGGACTGCTCGCGCTCGTTCTGCAGATAGACGTCGCCGTAGCTCACCTGGCTGCCGTCCGGGGCGATGGCCCACACCAGATCGTAGACGCTGTCGACATCCTGCAGGTACATGGCGATACGCTCGAGGCCGTAGGTCAGCTCACCGGTGACCGGGTAGCACTCGATGCCGCCGGCCTGCTGGAAGTAGGTGAACTGGGTCACTTCCATGCCGTTGAGCCAGACTTCCCAGCCCAGGCCCCAGGCCCCCAGCGTCGGCGATTCCCAGTTGTCCTCAACGAAGCGGATGTCATGCACCAGCGGGTCGATGCCCAGACGCTCCAGCGAGCCGAGATAGAGCTCCTGCAGTGCCAGCGGGGAAGGTTTCATGACCACCTGGAACTGGTAATAGTGCTGCAGGCGGTTGGGGTTCTCGCCGTAACGGCCGTCGGTGGGGCGCCGCGACGGCTGCACGTAGGCGGCATTCCAGGTCTCGGGACCGATGGAGCGCAGGAACGTCGCCGGGTGAAAGGTCCCCGCGCCGACTTCCATGTCCAGCGGCTGCATGATCACGCAGCCCTTTTCGGCCCAGTACTGCTGCAGGGCGAGGATCAGGCCCTGAAAGGTTTTCACGTCTGGCGTCGACTGTGTCATTGGTGAAGCACCATTGGCCCATGAATTCAAGAACCGCCAAGTATACAATTACCCGCTAACGGGTTATAGGCACCGGGCGGAATGTCGCGGCCACGGCCGACACGTCATCGGGACACCCCCGAGGTGCACAGCGAAAGATAGAGGGGAAGACATGATCGTAGTGACAGGCGGCGCCGGATTCATCGGGGCCAATCTGGTCAAGGCACTCAACGCGCGTGGCCGTGACGATGTCATGGTGGTCGACGATCTGAGTGACGGCACCAAGTTCGTCAATCTGGCCGACTGCACTTTGGGCGACTATCTCGACAAGGACGACTTCCTGCACCGCGTACAGGCTGCGCTGCGCGGCGAGGAGAGCGGCCTGCCGCCCATCGAGGCGATCTTCCACGAGGGCGCCTGCTCGGACACCACCGAGTGGGACGGCAAGTTCATGCTCGCCAACAATTTCGAATACTCCAAGGTGCTGCTGCACTACTGCCAGAAGCGCGGCATCCCGTTTCTCTACGCCTCCTCGGCGGCCACCTACGGCGGCAGCGAAGTGTTCGTCGAGCAACCCGAGTTCGAAAAGCCGCTCAATGTCTATGGTTACTCCAAGCTGCTGTTCGATCAGTATGTGAGAAGCCGCTGGGCCAGCCTGGCCAGCCAGGTGGTGGGCTTTCGCTATTTCAATGTCTACGGTCCGCGTGAACAGCACAAGGGCAAGATGGCCAGCGTCGCCTACCATCACCACACCCAGGTGCGCCAGGGCCAGAATCCGCGTCTGTTCGGCGCCTGGGAGGGGTATGAGGCGGGCATGCAGAGCCGCGACTTCATCTATGTGGGCGACGTGGTCGACGTCAATCTGTGGTTTCTCGACCATCCGGAAAAGTCCGGCATCTTCAACCTGGGTACCGGACGTGCCGAGCCCTTCAAGGCCATCGCCGACACGGTGATCGACTACTACGGCAAGGGGGCGATCGAGTTCATCGAGTTTCCCGACGAACTCAAGGGGCGTTACCAGAGCTACACTCGCGCCGACATCTCGCGGTTGCGCGAGGCCGGCTACGATGGCGAGTTCAAGACCGTCGCCCAAGGGGTGAGCGCCTATCTGGACTGGTTGAATGCCTGATGCGGCGCGCCCGGCCGAAGTGTCGCGCATCCTGATCGTAGGGCCGTCCTGGGTCGGCGACATGGTCATGGCCCAGAGCCTGTTCATGACGTTGAAGACGCGCTATCCCGGTTGTCGGCTGGGAGTGCTGGCGCCGGCCTGGTCGCATCCCGTCCTGGCGCGCATGCCGCAGGTCGACGAGGCCATTGCCCTGGACGTCAAGCACGGGGAGTTCGGCTGGCAGGCCCGACGGCAGCTGGCACGCACGCTCAGGGGGCGCTTCGATCAGGCCATCGTTCTTCCACGCTCCTGGAAGTCGGCGCTGGTTCCGTTTCTCGCCGGAGTCCCCAAGCGAATCGGTTTCACCGGCGAACAGCGCGTGGGGCTTCTCAACGAGCGTCGCAAGCTGGACAAGGCCGCCCTCGACCAGACCGTCAAGCGCTTCGTATCGCTCGGGCTGCCGCAGGCTGAAACGCGCAAGGGGGATTTCCCCATCCCGCATCCGCGACTCAGTGTGGATCGGGAAAACCAGCTGGCGCTACGCATGCGGTTGGGCCTGTCGCTTCGGCCTGCCATCGGCATGATGCCCGGTGCCGAGTACGGTCCTTCCAAGCAGTGGCCGCTGGCCTCCTTTCGACGCCTGGCCGAGCGCCTGACGGTGGAGGGCTACGAGGTGCGCGTCCTGGGCGGACCCAAGGATGTGGAGGCTGGCGAGGCCATCGGGTCGGGACTTCTCCATGTACACAACCTCTGCGGAAGAACGCAGTTGGCCGATGCCGTGGACCTGCTTGCCGACTGCCAGCAGGTCGTGACCAACGACTCGGGGCTGATGCACGTGGCGGCCGCCGTGGGCACCCGTATCCACGCCTTGTACGGCTCTACCTCGCCGGCCTACACGCCGCCGCTGTCAGAAGATGCCAGGATCCATATGCTGGGGCTGGACTGCTCGCCCTGTTTCCAGCGCACCTGTCCGCTTGGCCACCATCACTGTCTGCGGCTGCTGAGCCCGGAGCAGGTGTTCGACGCCGTCACGGCGGGCAGGATGAAAGGGGTCAGTTGACCCCCTTCCACATGTGCTCCTGCAGGGCTCTTTCCACCTGCATGTGGCTGTTGATTTCCTCCAGGCTGTGGCGTTCGACCAGCGTTGGACTCTCCGAGAGAAGCGATACCCCGAGTCCGGCACGGTGATTCCTCAGTCGGTAGCCCATGGCTTCGAGCACGGTGGGGTAGACGTCGACCATGGAGGCGTCACGGTCGATCGTCATGCGCGGCGCCATGCTCTTGCCGAGCAGGATGAAGGTGTTCTCGCGGGGGCCGGCGACGAGCTGCTGCCAGGCGGAGTTGCGCATCGACAGATGATCGCTGGCAATCACTACCAAGGTATTGTCGAGCAGCCCTTCGCGATCCAGCTGCTCCACGAAGCGTCGCGCCAGCCAGCCGGTACATTTCACTGAATAGAGAATGTTCTCGCCATCGAAGTCCCCCTGCTGGTCAAGACAGGCCTGGGCAGGATTGCCGAACGGCGGATGGGCAGCCAGCGTCAGGCCAATGAAGGCGAACGGCTGCTGACGGCTCGCCAGGTCGCGGACGTGCTCGACTGCCATGTCGAGCAGCGTGTCGTCGAACAGGCCCCAATCGTTGAGATAGTCCGGCGGTGTTACCTGATCTTCGAGTTCGTCGCGCCCGAGTACGGTATCGAAGCCGTGGCCCCGATAGAACTTGGCCTTGCCGGCGAAGCGGGTGCTGGCTCCGCCCATGAACGTCAGGTGGTAGCCACGCTCGCTCAGGATATCGCCGAGGCAGGTGACGTTGGGCAACACCTCATCGAGAGGCTCGAACTGATTGTCATGGACCAGTCCGGCGGGAATCAGCGGCACGCCGCACTGCGAGGCGACCATGCCCGCCATGGTCCAGCCGGTGTTGTCGAGCTGGTGAATACCCGTCACTACCGTGCCCCGACGGCCCAGCGCGGCGAGATCGGCATAGACATCGCCGAAGCGCTCACGGTCGGCATAGGTACGTTCGGTACTCTCCAGATACAGGTAGATGAGGTTGGGCGGGTTCTGAGGCTCTGCCTCGATCTGAGGCTTGCGATAGCGCTGCTCCAGCCAGTTGTTGTCGTTGCCCACGACGGCGGCGCCGCGTAGCGACAGGCCGAACAGCAGTGGATTCAGCGCCAGCAGGAACAGCGCCAGTACCCGTTCCCAGAGCCGCCAGCGATGGTCGACGCGCACCAGCCAGGTAAAGGCCGCCAGCATGACCAGAGCCGCCAGGGTGTAGAGGATGCCGACGATGATGCGTTCGGTGCCACCACTTTCGGTGATGCCGGCCTGAAGATGAAAGATGACGGCCCCGAGATCCACATTGCCGAAGCTGGCCGCAAGGTAGACATAGCACCACCACAGGGCCAGCGGCAGAAGCGACCAGGGCCAGACACGGCGCGAGGTGGCCCGCTGTCGCGGATGGCCCCAGTGGAACACCCAGGCCATTCCCAGCCACAAGGCGATCGTCGGCAACGACCACCACCAATGCAGCGGTACGCTGATCACCAGGGCATGACCCAGACATATTCCAATGTAAGTAAGTACACACCAACGAAGGGTGTCATGAGAGATCGACATTGTTCGTTTCATCCATGAGTGCCGTCAGCGAGAGTAACATTACCGTCTGATGACGGACATCGATGCGCCAGGTTCCGTGGTGGCTGAATTGTTTCTCATGCTCCGATGCGCTGCGGCATACGGCGCCCTGCATGGCCAGACCATGCAGGGTGGTTACCCTTGGGCAGCGGCATGACCGAGTAGGCGCCGGTAAAGCGCCAGGTAGGCACTGCCCATCGCCTGGGGCGTGAAGGCGTCCAGGCGTCGTCGAGCTCCCGCGGCCAGGCGCGTACGCCGCTCGGGATCGTCGATCAGCGCGGCGATCGCCTGAGCCAGGGCATCGCTGTCTTCCGCAGGCACCAGCACGCCGCTCTCCTGATCGATCACGATATCGGGAATGCCATCCACGCGGGCGGCAACGATCGGCACGCCGTGATCCATGGCGTCGAGCAGCGTCGACCCCAGCCCCTCGTTACGCGACGGAAAGGCGAACAGCTCCATGGCTTCGAGATAGTCGCCGACATTGCGCTGAAAGCCCTCCCAGACCAGATTGTCGAGATCGCTGCTCTCGGCGCGCAGGGCATCGCCATCCTCGCCCTGGCCCAGACACAGGAAGAGCAGGTCGGGGTGGCTGGTGCGCAGGCGACGGGCCGCCTCGATCAGCAGTCGCTGTCCCTTATGGCGGTCGACCAGCGCGCCGACATGGCCGACGATGCGACGGCCCGCGAAGCGCTGGCGTAGCGCCGCGACCCGCTCCGGATCGCTGGGCAGATGCGACAGGGCACTGGGAATGCGGGTCACCGGGCACCAGCTGCGCTCCTCGAGGTGATGCTCGATCACCGAGGAGATGCCCACGGCACAGGCCGCGGCGCGGTAGGTGAGGCGATTGAACGGCTTGTCCTTGATCGGTTGCGGGACGCGTCGGGTGAGAATGTAGGGCGTACCGCGCAGTCGATGCTGCAGATACGCCCAGTGCACGGCCTTGGCCTCGTGAGCGTGCACGATATCGGCGCGTGGCACCGTGAAATGCCCCGCCAACTGCGAGTCGGCGCTGACCACCGCGACCGGCAGGACGGCTACCTCGTCACGCAGAGGCGAGTCCCGACGGCAGACCAGCGTCTGACGAATGCCGTGGCGGGCCAGTGCCTGGATCAGCAGCGCGGTCTGGCGTTCACCGCCGCGGAAGCCGCGTGCCAGATTGACATGGCAGACATGCAAGTGAGCGCTCATGGACCCGCCTTACCAGACATTGTCGAAGTTCTCGGCGTCGCGCACCTTGGCGTCACGCTGGAACTCGAGCAGCTTGGCGTACTTGAGATAGGCGTTCACCGCCGCCGAGAGCGCCACGGAGAAGCCATCGACACCCGAGGCGAAGCCGCGCTGGAAGAGGTACTTGCGCACGAAGGCGTTGGCGCCATGAGTGATCGGCGACAAGGCGCGGGCGCGCTTGCCCTTGAGGTACATGATCTTGGCCGCTCGGCTGGAGAAGCGTCCGCCGGCCTTGGTGAACAGCTCGGCGAGATTGGCGAAGGAGTAGTGCTCGATATCGGCATCGAGCCGGCGGGGATTCTCCGCCTGCACCGAGGCGTGCTGGCGGGTATCGGAGAACCCCGTGCGCGTGCGGTCGTAGAGCCGGATACAGTAGTCCGGGTACCAGCCGCAGGTCTTCACCCAGCGCGAGCCGATGAAATTGCGCCGGCGCAGGGCGAAACCGTCGTGTGCGGTGGCGTCGAGGTCGAGTGCGGCGATGGTGGAGACGGCCGCATCGGTCAGCCGCTCGTCGGCGTCGAGGGAGAGAACCCAGCGGTGCCTGGCGTGCTGCGGCCCCACGTTCTTCTGCGGGCCGTCCCCCAGGTAGGGTTGCTCGACGATGCGTGCCCCGGCCTGCGCCGCCAGTTCGCGGGTGGCGTCGCTCGAGCCGGAATCGACCACGATCAGCTCATGACACACCCGGGCCAGCGAGGCCAGGCAGGCCTCGATGTTGTGAGCTTCGTTGAGCGTGATCACCACGCCGGTGATCCTGGCTCGCTGATGGGGCATGGGGCCTCCTGGAGAGGGCTGAAAGATTGCGGCTAGTCGAAGAAGCGCTTCATGCTGGTGACCGCCTCGAGCACCGCCGGTGAAAAGGTCTGCTCGGGCAGCGGATCGAGCTGCGGATCGACCACTTCCCAGGAACCCGTGCCGTCGATCACGGTGATACGGTCATCCTCGATGATGCCGTAGTCCAGATAGCTGCTCGCCATGACCCAGGGATGATCCAGCGTGGCATCGAGCATGTCCTGACCATGGCTGTAGTCGTCGCTCGGATTGGTGCAGCCCAGCGCGTGACGCATCAGTGTCGGCACCACGTCGAGATGGCTGGTGGTACCGGCGTGCTCGCCGGGTTCGATACCCGGGCCGCTCAGAATCATCGGCACCCGGGTCTGCGGAGCTGCGAAATGACTGTTGTGTCCCCAGTAGTTCTTGCCGAAATCGTTCAGGGACTGACCGTGGTCGGCGGTAACCACCAGTACGGTGTTCTGCCATTCGCCGCTCGCCTTGAGGTCGTCGATGACCTTCGCGACCAGACTGTCATCATAATGCACCGCGTTGCGGTGCAGATTGAAGTACGGCGTCGGGTCGGTCTCGGGGCCGAGCTCCAGATAGCCCATCGTCTCGGCGGCCGGTTGGAAGGGCGCTGCGGCCTCTTCAGGCACGCTGTAGCCGTGTGGAGCATCGAAGAACAGCAGACCGAACCAGGGCGCATCGGATGCCTCTCGGCGTGCGGCCTGCCAGGCCAGCCAGTCCTCGGTCATGCGCCGGTCGCGCTCGGCCGGGGTGTCGCCCGGTGTGGCAAGGCGCAGGTCAGGCACCGAGGCGAAGAGCGTGCGATCGAAACCGACGCTGTCCAGGCTTGCCGACGCAAAGATGCCCAGCGCGTAGTGCTGACGCTGCAGTTCGGTGATCAGCAGCGGCGGGGTCTGGGTGTCGTCGAGCAGGGGATAGTAGTTGCCGGTGAGACCGTAGAACAGGCTCATCATGCCGTTGCGGGTCGCGTTGCCGCCGCTGTAGTGCTCGCGGTACACGCGGCCCTGCCCGGCAAATGTGTCGTACATGACGGGAGTGACATCGGGGCCGTACTCGTCATGACGCCAGGAGTCGAGCACGATGAACAGGATGTTGGGGGAGGGCTCGCCCGGCGTGCAGCTCAGCGGCGCTTTCGGCCAGTGCAGGCTGTCGGCGTTGCCGCTGGCGATGTCGGTGCGCTCGGCGCGCGCCGCACGCGGATCGAGCCAGCCACGCTTCTCCATGAAATCCTTGGCGGTGGCGGGAAACAGCAGCGGGAAGATGCCGACCTGCTGGGTGACGCTGCGTTGATAGCGGGCATCGGCCACCACGTGGATCGCATGACTGGCGACCATCGCCAGCATCAAACCGGCCACGGTGCGCCAGACCGGCAACCGCCAGGCACGCGGCGAGGCGAACAGGTAAGCGGCCAGCCACGCCTCGAGAAGAAACAGCGTCAGCGCCACGCCGGCAAACACCAGCCAGGTCGACAGGGGGAAGCTGAAGATCTCGCCGTTCTTGTCGTTGAGAAACAGCGATACCATGAACTGATTGATATGAAAGCGATACTGGGCATAGACGCCGGTGTCCAGCAGCATCAGCCACAGCCCGGCAGAGGTGAGCAGCGCGGCCGGCAGCCACAATGCCCTGCGCGGCAGCCCCAGCGACAAGAGGCCTAAGGGGAGCCAGGCGAGCAGTACCAGCAGAGCGAAATGCCCCGTCCAGGTCAGTATCAGATAACTGATGCCCAGCAGGTCGTCGGGGGATTCGAGATAAGGCGCGTAGCGCAGGGCGATGAGCCATACCAGCAGCAGATTGAACAGCGCGAAGACGAGGCTGGCGCGCAGTTGGCGCATGCGCCATGAAAGAGTATCGGTCATGAAGGTTCAGGGCATCAGGGTAGGGGAGTGATAACCGCGTTGTATGGCATGCAGCCTGTCTTCTCCCTGGCCGGGAGCAAAGCGCTCCAGCGAGCGTCCGAGCCGCGCGAGATTGGCCTGTTGCCAAGTCCCGGGCGGGCGCAGGCGGCAACGGTCGAGATCGATCAGCCAGACCCGGGCATCGGGAGTGATCAGCAGGTTGCGTGCGTTGAGATCCACATGATCCAGGCCGGCATCGTGAAAACGTCGAAGTGTGGCGCCGACCTGCTCAAGCAGGCCATTATCCGCCTGAGGCAGCAGTTCTGCCAGCGTCTGGGCGCCGGTCAGGCGTACCGTCATCAGCGCCGCCTCGTAGGTGGGACCATGGCGCCACACGCATCCACCCACCGGGCGCGGTACCGGCAGCCCCCGCGTGTACAGCGTGGCGGTCAGGCGCATCTCACGAAAGGCGCGGGTACGCTCGAGGCCGGTCCACACATAGCGGGAATCGCTCAAGCGGGCCACCATCCCGCCGCGGCGGTACGGACGCAACACCCACTCCTCCTCGCCGACGCATAGAAACAGGCTGGCACCCCGCCCCGGCGCCTGCCCCGTCACCGCATGACGATCATGCCAGAAATCCGGCGTGAACCAGGCGGCGTCGATTTGTGACGGCCCGGCGGCGTCACATAGAATGTCCGCATCATATAGAATGAAAGTCTTTCTCTTCTGGAACGTTGCCAACTGCATGAAGCATCCTCTGCCCGTCCGTCCCGCGCATATCGGCGTGCTGCGACTCTCCGCGCTGGGCGACGTCTGCAACCTGGTGCCCACCATCCGCGCCCTGCAGCGCCAATGGCCCGAAGTCCGCATCACCTGGATCATCGGCAAGGGGGAGCACAGTCTACTTTCCGGCCTCTCCGGGGTCGAGTTCGTGGTCTACGACAAGGCGACGGGGCTGGCGGGCATGCGCGAGATATGGCGACGTCTCGCCGACACGCGCTTCGACGTGCTACTGCACATGCAGCAGGCGCTGCGTGCCAGCGTGCTCTCGCTGGGGCTCAAGGCCGATGTGCGGGTCGGTTACGACAAGGCTCGCGCCAAGGACCGGCAATACTGGTTCACCCATCACCAGCTCGCGCCCCATCCCCATGCGCACGTGCTGGAGTCGTTTCTGGATTTCGCTCGCCTGCTGGGGGCCGAGGTGCCTGACCGGGCCGACCTCGAATGGCGATTGCCGATTCCCGACAATGCCTATGCGGAGGCGGCCAGGCTGACCGGCGAGGCGGCGTATCTGGTCATCAGCCCGTGCGCCAATCCGCGGCTGCGCAACTTCCGCAACTGGTCCGCTGAAGGTTATGCCTCGGTGATCGAGCGGGTCTGGGATCAGCATGGCCTGGTGACGGTGATGACCGGCGGCAGCAGTCCCCAGGAGCGTGAAATGGGCGCCCGAATCTGCGCGCTGACCCGTCCCGAAACGACGATCGACGCCATCGGCGCCACCTCGCTGAAAGGATTGCTGGCGCTGCTCGACCGGGCCCGTGTGGTCATCGCGCCCGATTCCGGGCCGGTGCACATGGCCAATGCGCTGGGAACGCCGACGTTGGGGCTGTACGCCACGACCAACCCCGACCGTGCCGCGCCCTACTGCTGGCGCGAGTATGTGGTCAACCGCTATCCCGATGCGGTGCGCACCTACCTGCACAAGCCGCCCGGCGAGATCACCTGGGGCCAGCGGGTGCGCCATCCCGATGCCATGGCGCTGATCCAGGTCGACGACGTCGTCGACCGGCTCGAGTCGCTGCTGGCCCTTCCCGTACCGGAAAAGGCGCGACCGCCACATCCCGCTCACCCTTCTGCCCAGGAGCCCGACGATGAAGCTTGACCTCACTGCACTGGAACAGGCCCGCCTGCTGGTGGTGGGAGATGTCATGCTCGACCGCTACTGGCACGGCGGCACGTCGCGCATCTCGCCGGAAGCGCCGGTGCCGGTGGTCAAGGTGGAGGAGGCGGAGGACCGTCCCGGTGGTGCCGCCAACGTGGCGCTCAACATCGCCGCCCTCGGAGGGCATGCGGTGCTCGCCGGCCTGGTCGGCGAGGATGACAATGCCGACCGGCTGACGACCTGCCTGGAGAAGTCAGATGTGAGGACTTACTTCCAGCGCAGCCGCCAGGTTCCCACGATTACCAAGCTGCGAGTGATGAGCCGCAACCAGCAGTTGATCCGTCTGGATTTCGAGGAAGCGCTGCGGGACGTGGACACCTCGGGGCTGCTGGATCAGGCCAGCACGGCCCTGGCGCACGTCGACGTGGTGATCCTGTCCGATTACGGCAAGGGCACGCTCAATCGTGTCGAGGAGCTCATCGCCCTGGCCCGCAATGCCGGCAAGCGCGTACTGGTCGACCCCAAGGGCAGCGATTTCGGCAGATACCGGGGGGCCAGCGTGATCACCCCCAACCTGGGCGAGTTCGAGGCGGTGGTCGGGCCGTGTCGCGACGATGACGAGCTGGCCGCCAAGGGCGAGCGCCTGCGCGACGAGCTGGCACTCGAGGCGGTGCTGATCACGCGCAGCGAGAAGGGCATGACACTGATCCGTGAGGGGCACGCGCCGCTGCACCTGCCGACCCGGGCCCGCGAAGTGTTCGACGTCACCGGGGCCGGCGATACCGTGATCGGCGTGCTGGGGCTGGCGCTGGCTGCGGGGCACGCCTATCCCGAGGCGATGACCCTGGCCAATCTGGCCGCCGGACTGGTGGTCGCCAAGCCCGGCACCGCGACGCTGTCGGTGGCCGAGCTCTACACCGCGGTACATGGCGACAAGCTCGCCGAGTTCGGTGTCATCGACGAGGCCGCGCTAATCGAGGCGGTGCGCGCCGCCCAGACCCGCGGCGAGCGGGTGGTGATGACCAACGGCTGCTTCGATATCCTGCATGCCGGGCATGTAGCCTACCTGGAGCAGGCGCGACGGCTCGGCGACAGGCTGATCGTCGCGGTCAATGACGACGCCTCCATCGGCCGCCTCAAGGGGCCCAAGCGGCCGATCAACGCTCTGGCGCGACGCATGCAGGTGCTTGCCGGGCTCGGGGCAGTGGACTGGGTCGTGCCGTTTGCCGAGGATACGCCGGCGCGGCTGATCGAGGCGGTGCTGCCGGACGTGCTGGTCAAGGGCGGCGACTACAAGCCGCAGGAGATTGCCGGAGGCGATGCGGTCATCGCCCATGGCGGAGAGGTCCGGGTGCTGGGCTTCGAGGATGGCGTCTCGACCACGGCCATGATCTCCACCATTCTCGACCGCGAGCGCTGAGGTGAAAAGGCGCATCGGCTGGGCGCGGGGACTCTACAGCGCCGCGCTGTATCTGCTTTCGCCCTTGATCTGGTGGCGGGTGTGGCGTGAGTGGGCGCCCACTCATCTGCGCCGCGAACGCCTGGGAGGGGTGGCGCGCCCGCGCAATGCCAAGGTGATCTGGCTGCACGCCGCGTCGGTGGGCGAGGTGCTCGCGGCCAAGCCGCTGATCGACGGTCTCTGCTCCCGCTATCCCGATCATTGCCTGGTCGTCACCACCATGACCGCCACCGGAGCGGAGCGGGTCCAGACACTGTACCCGGCCGAGCACTTTCCCGTGGTTCACCATTTCCTGCCCCTGGACTTCCCCGGCGCGGCGCGGCGCTTCATCCGTCGCCTGCGTCCACGGCTGGCGATAATCATCGAAACCGAACTCTGGCCCAACCTGATGGCGGCCTGCGCACGCCATGAGGTCCCGGTGATCGTCGCCAATGCCCGGCTCTCGGCCCGCGCCTTCGCCGGCTACCGACGAGTCGGTGCGCTGATGGCCGATACCTTAGCGAACGTCAGCTGGCTGGCGGCCAAGTCTGCCGAAGATGCCCGGCGCTTCATCGCCCTGGGGATGCCCGCCGAACGTGCTCAGGTCGTCGGCTCGATCAAGTACGACCTGTCCTTGGATGAAGAGACTCGCAGGCGAAGTAAGCACTTGCATGCGCGGTTGGGGAGTCGACCGGCATGGGTGGCGGGCTCGACCCATCCCGGCGAGGATGAGCAGGTTCTCGAGGCGCACCGGCTGTTGCGTCAGGCATTCCCTGAGGCGTTGCTGATTCTGGTGCCGCGCCATCCCCAGCGCTTCGAGGCGGTCGGTGCATTATGCGAGAGCTGGTGCCAGGCGCGGGGCGAGGAGCTGGCTCGACGCTCCCGCGGTCAATGGCCCGGCGCCGCCGCCAGCGTGCTGTTGGGTGACACCATGGGTGAGCTGATGATGATCTATGGCGCCGTCGACGTGGCATTCGTGGGGGGCAGCCTGGTCGAGATCGGTGGACACAATCTGCTGGAGCCGGCGGCGTACGGTGTACCGGTCATCAGCGGCCCGCATCTTCACAACTTCCGCGACATTGCCGATACCCTGCACGAGGCGAACGCGCTGGTCGAGGTGACGGACGCGCACACGCTTGGCGAGACGCTGGTCGATCTTTTCCAGCGCAGCGCCGAGCGCGAGCGTCTGGGGCGTGCCGGCGAGGCGGTAGTGAGCGCCAATCGCGGCGCCCTGGCCCGCACCCTGGCGGGTATCGACGAGCGGCTGACGCCGGCAGGATGAGCACGCGCCGTCAGCGAACGGCGTGCGGCCATGACACTCAGGTGAACCGTATTCAGGTGAAGCGCTGCACGCCCTGCTCCGTGCCCAGCAGCAGTACGTCGGCTCCCCGGCAGGCGAACAGCCCATTGGTGACCACACCGACGATGTTGTTGAGGCGCTCCTCCATGGCGATGGGGTCTTCGATGAGGAACTCGAAGCAGTCTAGGATCTGATTGCCATTGTCGGTGACCACGCCGTCGCGATAGACCGGCTCGGCACCCAGCTTGACCAGCTCGCGGGCAACGTAGGAGCGCGCCATGGGGATCACCTCGATGGGCAGCGGAAAACCGCCCAGCACTTCGACCCTCTTCGAGGCATCGGCGATGCACACGAAGCGCTCGGCGCAGGCGGCGACGATCTTCTCCCGGGTCAGCGCCGCGCCGCCGCCCTTGATCATGGCCAGGCGCGGGTTGATTTCATCGGCACCGTCGACGTACACCGGCACCGTACCGACATGGTTGAGTTCGAAGACATCGATGCCGTGTCGCTTGAGACGTTCGGCGGTGGCCTGAGAGCTGGCCACGGCGCCTCTGAAATCGTGGCGCAGGGCGGCCAGTTGATCGATGAACTGATTGGCGGTGGAGCCGGTGCCCACGCCGATCACCACATCGCTGGCCAGGAGCGGCTTGATTTCATCGATGGCGGCGGCGGCAACGGCGCGTTTGAGTTCGTCCTGAGTCATGGCTGTCTCGATCGTCGTGTCGGTGAAGGGAATGGCGCCATTATAGTGGAAGCGCGAAGTGAGCGGGTCGGTCGCTGGACGCTGTTACCCGTGGTCTGCTACCAATAGAGGTTTGTTCGGCGGCCGGGCGGCTGTCGGCGGGATGCGCGATTAGGACTCAAAATGCTCGAAGAAACCGTCAAGAAAATTCTCCAGGCCCGCGTCTACGAAGCGGCTTACGAAACGCCGATCTCCAGGGCGTCCTTTCTCTCCCGCCGTCTCGACAATCAGATTCTGATCAAGCGCGAGGATCTCCAGCCGGTCTACTCCTTCAAGATTCGTGGTGCCTATAACAAGATGGCCCAGCTCAGCGACGAGCAGAAGGCCAAGGGGGTCATCGCCGCCTCGGCAGGCAATCACGCCCAGGGGTTGGCGATGGCAGCGAAACAGATGGGGGTCAAGGCGGTGATCGTCATGCCGCGCATCACGCCGGATATCAAGGTCCAGGCGGTGCGTGCCCGCGGCGCCAGGGTGGTGCTCAAGGGCGACGCCTTCGGCGAGGCGCTCGAGCATGCCCAAGCGCTGATCGCCGAGCATGGCTACACCTACATTCCCCCTTTCGACGATGCGGACGTGATCGCCGGCCAGGGTACCGTGGCCATGGAAATTCTGCGCCAGCATACCGGGCGGCTGGATGCCATCTTCGTGCCGGTGGGCGGCGGCGGGCTGATCGCCGGCGTGGCCGCCTACGTCAAGTACCTGCGCCCCGAGATCAAGGTGATCGGCGTCGAGGCGGACGACTCGGCCTGCCTGAAGGCGGCGCTTGCCGCCGGCGAGCGCGTGGTGCTCGATCAGGTCGGCGTGTTTGCCGAAGGCGTGGCAGTCGCGCAGATCGGCGAAGCGCCCTTCGCGATACTGCGTCACCATGTCGACGATGTGATCACCGTCAACACCGACGAGATGTGCGCGGCGGTCAAGGACATCTTCGAGGACACGCGTGCCGTGGCCGAGGTGTCCGGGGCGCTCTCGCTGGCCGGCCTCAAGAAGTACGTTCAGCAGACCGGCGCCCAGGGGCAGACACTGCTGTGCATCAACTCCGGCGCCAATACCAACTTCGACCGCCTTCAACACATTGCCGAACGCACCGAACTCGGCGAGCAGCGTGAGGCGATCCTGGCGGTGACGATTCCCGAGCGTCCCGGCAGCTTCAAGCAGTTCTGCAAGATCGTCGGCAAGCGCATGGTGACCGAATTCAACTATCGCTATGCCGATCCGCAGGATGCCCATATCTTCGTCGGCGTGCAGGTCAAGCCCGGCGGAGAGGATCGCCAGGAAGTGATTCGCAAGCTGTGCGATGCCGGCTATCCGGTGGAGGATCTGACCGACAACGAGTTGGCCAAGCTGCATATCCGCCACTTGGGCGGAGGGCGCCCCAGGGAGCAGTTCAGTGAGGAGGTCTACCGCTTCGAGTTTCCCGAACGCCCCGGTGCGCTGATGAACTTCCTGACGCATCTACCGGCGGACTGGAATATTTCACTGTTTCACTATCGCAATCACGGAGCCGCCTATGGGCGGGTACTGGTGGGCATGCAGGTTCCCAACGGGGATCGTTGCCATGTCGAGGAGCATTTCGACAGGATCGGCTATCGCTACTGGAAGGAAACCGATAATGCTGCCTATCGCTTGTTCATGGCTTGAATTGGTTATCTGTACAGTAGTTAAAAAACATTAAAATTGTCAGTTTGTCAGGAATATTTAATAAATCTTATACATAAATTAACGCGAACTGCGTTCATTAATTAAAATTTAACTCAACCACAAGAATGATGGTTGTCAGCCTTTTCCTGCAACCCTATAGTCGTTGCGTCGTCAGGGGTGTGGCGGCGTCAATGTTTGCGGAGCGGGAAATGAAACGTAAGCCTGATTTGGTCATGGCCCTGGTTCTGGTATTTGGTTTGGGTGTCGTTGCGACCGGTTATGCCCAGACGCTGATCGGATCCTGATACACAAGCGACTAGAGCCGAGATCAATACTCGACGACCGGCCGGTGGGGTAACCCATCGGCCGGTTGGCTTTCCGTGCGCTAAACTATCTCTTCCAAAAACGACGGTCTCTTCCAAAAACGACGGTCTCTTCCAAAAACGACGGGCTCTTCCAAAAACGACGGTCTCTTCCAAAAATGACGGCGGCGCCGGTATCAACGGTGGCGGCGAGCAGGACGTATGACACGCGTATCGCTGACCAGCGCATCGAGCGGCACGTCCCAGCTCGCCACCGGCAAGGTGGCGACACGCTGGCAGTCGTGGGCCAGCCCGATCAGGCGGGGATGCGGACGGCGCAGGCGCGTGAAGGCAAAGGTGCGATCGTAGAAGCCTCCTCCCATGCCCATGCGGTTTCCCTCATCATCGAAGCCCACCAGCGGCAGCAGGACGAGATCCAGCGCCCAGGGCGAGACACGGCGGGCGCGGTGGGCGCCGTGGCGCCTGTCGGGCTCGGTGATGCCGAAACGGTTGCGCACCATCGGCGTGGCGGCATCATAGGTCACGAACCACAGCTGATTGGCGGTGAACGGGCGTAACACCGGCAGATAGACCTTGGCGCCACGCCGATGCAGCCAGGGTATCAGCGGCGTCGGGTCGATTTCGCCATCGTTGGGCAGATACAGGGCAATGCGCCGGGCACGGCGTACCTCGGGCAACTGGCGCAAATGACGGCATAGCGCCAGCGATGCCAGGCGCTGTTGCAAAGGGCTCAGCGCACGACGGCGCTGACGAAGCTCGCGACGCAGTTCACGGCGAGCCGTGAGCGAGGGCGTCGAGGCGGAGGAAGCGGTAACGGTCTCGTTCATGAGTTCCCCAGAGTGCCGCTGTCGTTCTGGCCCTGAACCTACTGGTTCAGGTGGGTGGCCGCCGACAGACCATTAGGCTTTCCGTCGCACGGACATGCACACAGGCCTGGCTGGCAGCCCCCTGGGTACAGCGCATAGGCTCAAGGGACGTCAACGACTGGCGCACACCCCAGGGAACATCTTCATCCTAACAGAGGATGGGCATCAGCCCAAATGACCTGCATCGTTTTCAACGCTCGTCCAGCGTACCGGCGGGAGCCAGCGCCTTCTCGAGACGGGCCGCGAGCTTTTCCAGCTTCGCCTCGCTGGTACGCTTCTCGTCCTGGGCCTGGAGGAGTTCGTTGGCGATATTCAACGCTGCCATGATGGCGATCTTTTCCGCTCCCAGGACCTTGCTGCGCGCATGGATGCCATTCATGGCACGATCGAGATAGCGGGCCGCCCGGTTGAGCTGGGCCTGCTCCTCCGGCGGGCAGGCAATGACATAAGAGCGTCCCAGCAGGCTGATCTCGGTGGTGGGACGCGAGGCGTCGGTCATGACATCGCTCCACAACGGGCCAAGTCCGGGCCCGGTAAGGTAAGATGAGGGATATGCACTTCATGCGTCCGGCGGCACGCGATGCTTGTCGCGTACCGGGCGCGACGTCTCGGGCACGATAGCTTGAGCCACTATAGAGAGCCGCCCCATAGCGGTCAACGCAAGCGGGCGGCGACCCACCAAGGAGGCTTCCATGTCGATCATCAACGACCAACTCGATTTCTCCAGCGTCGCCGATGTCTTCCTTGCCCATGGCAGCCTGCAGTCGCCGGCATTTCTCGATGGCCGTCTGTGCTCGCAGCTCGCCCTGCGCGATATTCCCGCCGAGCACTGGCTGGAAGAGGTGTGTGCGGCACTCGGCGTCGAACAGCCGCAATCCCGCGAGGATGGCGAGCTTCTGCTGGCCTGGCGCCGTCAGACCCTCGACGCCCTGGCGGCCCCGGAACTCAATTTCGAGCTGCTGCTGCCTGATGAGATGTTTTCGCTGGCGGAGCGTGCCCAGGGGCTCAAGGACTGGACGCTGGGCTTTCTCGAAGGCGTGGGCGAAGTCGAGCCCGACATCCGGGACAACTGGTCCAGCAGCCTGCGCGAGGCGCTGGAGGATCTCGAGGGGCTGGCGAACATCGATGTCGAACTCGAGGACAACGCCGAGAACGAGAATGACCTGTTCGCCCTGACCGAACATGCCCGCATGGCCGCCATGCTGCTGTATACCGAGCAGCATCCCGGCCAGCCGCAGGTCGAGCAGGTGGAGAAGGACGGACACCAGGGCAATCCGGACGGTGAGGTCTCTCCTCCCGTTCGTCACTGACCCGTCCGCTACATCGATATCGCGAATCACCACCAGGAGGGCTGATGCAACGTGAATCCCTGCCGCGTCCCGCGGCGATCTCCGTGCCACAGTACCGCGCCCGGCGTCAGGCGCTGATGGCCGATCTTCCCCCGGGCAGCGCAGTGCTGCTTCTCGGCGCTTCGCTGGTCACGCGCAACCGCGACAGCGAATACCCCTTCCGTCAGGACAGCGACTTTCACTATCTCACCGGCTTTCCCGAGCCCGATGCGCTGTTACTGCTGTTGCCGGGACGCGAAGAAGGCGAAGCGGTGCTGTTCTGTCAGGAAAAGGATCCCGAAAAGGAAGCCTGGACCGGTATCCGCATAGGCGCGAGCGGCGCCGTGGAGCACTACGGCATGGACGAGGCCTTCGACAATGCCCAGCGCGAACGCCTGGGAGCGCTGCTCGACGGGCGTGACACGCTCTATCTGCCGCTCGATGACGACCAGGCTCTGGCGCTGGCCGAAGAGGTGCGCAGCGAGTTGGCCGGTCGGACTCGTCGCGGGGCCTGTCCCCCCCAGGCCTTTGCCGACGTCAGCCATCTGATTCACGAGCACCGCCTGATCAAGAGCGAGGCTGAACTGGAGCTGATGCGTCACGCCGCGCATGTCTCGGCACTGGCACACATGCGTGCCATGCATAGCGCACGTCCCGGATTGTACGAGTATCAACTGCAGGCCGAGATCGAGCATGAGTTCCAATGGCACGGCGCCCGTGCCCCTGCCTACGGCACCATCGTCGGTGGCGGCGCCAATGCCTGCGTGCTGCATTACATCGAGAATGCGGCGCCGCTCAACGATGGCGACCTGGTGCTGATCGATGCCGGCGCCGAATTCGACCTCTATGCCGGCGACATTACGCGCACCTTCCCGGTCAACGGCCGCTTCAGCGAGATGCAGCGTGCCGTCTACGAGGTCGTGCTGAAGGCGCAGTGCAACGCCGTGGCGGCAGTCAAGCCAGGCATCAGTCTCAGCGAGATCCACGACGGCGTGGTCCGTGACCTGACCGAGGGGCTGATGCGGCTGGGCCTGCTCGAAGGCGATGTGGACAGCTGTATTCGCGAGGGCGCCTATCGGCGTTTCTATCTGCACTCCACGTCTCACTGGCTGGGGCTGGACGTGCACGACGTGGGCCCTTACCGCCGTGACGGGCAGCCACGCCCTCTCGAGCCGGGCATGGTGCTGACCGTCGAGCCGGGGTTGTACATCCCCGATGCCGAGGACATTCCTCCGGCGCTGCGCGGGATCGGGATCCGCATCGAGGACGATGTCGCCGTGACGGCCGAGGGAGGCGAAGTGCTGACATCGGCGGTACCCAAATCCTGCGACGAGATTGAGGCCCTGATGGCGAGAAATGAAAGCTGACAGGCGAAGGCTCTTCGGTATTTTACGTAAATTACATAATGGTGTAACGCGTGGCGGGCGTGTCGGTGGCATACGGGAGCCGGAAATGGAGAGGACGAACATCGCGATGGGAAAATACGCGGCGCATGACGCCAGGCCGGGGAGCTCGATGACATGGCTTTGACCCGGGTGGATGTCGCTATCGTGGGGGGCGGACTGGTCGGCGCCAGCCTGGCCTGCGCCCTGGCGCCACTGATTGCGCGAAACGTTCTGCGGGTGGCCGTGATCGAGGCGTCACCGCTGCCCCGTGATGGGCTGGCGGGCTACCAGCCCAGCTTCGATGCGCGGGCCAGCGCCATTGCCCAAGGTTCCCGACAGCATTTCGAGCACCTCGGCGTCTGGTCGGCCCTGATGCAGGAAGCCGCACCGATCCGGCATATTCATGTCAGCGAACGCGGCCGCCTGGGAGCGGTGCGGCTGCATGCCGAGGAGTTCGGGGCCGATGCTCTGGGTTATGTGCTCCCCAATGCCTGGATGGGGCGGGTACTGCATGCCCGTCTGCAGGAGCTTGCGCTGGACTGGCACTGTCCGGCCCGGGTGGAGAGCATCGCTCCGGAGCCCGAGGGGCATTGCCTGACGCTTTCCACCGGCACTCGGCTGCAGGCGGGCCTGACCGTGCTGGCCGACGGGGGGCGTTCGGGACTCAAGGAGCACCTGGGAATCTCCAGCCGTGCCGAGCCCTATGCGCAGAGTGCGCTGATCGCCAACGTCGAGATCAGCCAGCCGCATGCCGGTGTGGCCTTCGAGCGCTTCACCGCCGAAGGCCCCATGGCATTGCTGCCGTTGCCGGGCAATCGCATGGAGCTGATCTGGACACATGCGCAGCGCGATATCGATGCCACACTGGCGCTTAGCGATGGCGATTTCCTGGCTCGCTTGCAGAGCGCCTTCGGCGATCGGGCGGGGCGCTTTCGGCGTGTCGGCCAGCGCCACGCCTATCCCCTGTCGCTGGTGACCGCCGAGGAAACGGTACGACCGCACCTGGCCGTGCTCGGCAATGCCGCCCACGCGCTGCATCCCGTCGCCGGGCAAGGGTTCAATCTGGCACTGCGCGGCGTGATGGATCTGGTCGCGGCACTGGAAGCGGGACTGGCCCGAGGGCATCGGCCAGGCGACATGGCGGTCCTGCAGGATTTCGATACCCGCCGTGACCGCGACCGGCACAACGTGATCCGTTTCAGCGATGGGCTGGTGCGACTGTTCGGCATCGATCATTCTCTGTTGTCGCATGCCCGTGCCGCAGGGCTGGTGGGGCTCAACCTGGCCGGGCCGCTGCGAAGGACGCTGGGGCGGCGGGCAATGGGGCTGGAGCGGTAGGCGATGCATGCATCGGCGCCTGATCACGCTGGGCCGGGCAGACGGGGTATCGGTGGACAGGAAGGATCAGGCAATAGCGCATCGAAGCTCATTCTCGAGCGAAGCCAAGGGCAACCAACAAGGAGATAGCCTCATGCAGGCGGAAGTGATCATTGTCGGCGGAGGCATGGTGGGCGCCGCCCTGGCGGCGCTGCTGGGCGAGGCGGGAATGGCCGTCACCGTGCTCGATGCCCGTCCCGGCCCCCTGGATGGCAAGGCGGCGGGGCGGGGCCTGCCGGCTCCGCGCGTCAGTGCTCTGACACCGGTATCGCAGCGCCTGCTGAATCGGCTGGGTGCCTGGCCGCTCATGGTCGAGCGGCGTGTCACGCCTTACACCGCCATGCAGGTCTGGGACGCCGAGGGCCATGGAGAAATCGCCTTCGCGGCGAGCGATGTGGGCGTCCCGGTTCTGGGGCATATCGTCGAGAACGAGGTGGTGCTGGCGGCCCTGGAAGCCCGGCTGGCGCGGCTGGATGGCGTGACCCAGGTGTACGGTGCCCGTGTCGCCGCTCTCGAAGGGCAGGAACAGAGGCGTACGGTGATCCTTGAAGACGGCCGACGCTACCGGGCGCCCCTGATCGTCGCCGCCGATGGAGCGAATTCGCCGCTGCGTCGACTGGCCGGGATCGGCGTACGCTCGCATGACACCGGTCATGTGGCGGTGGTGATGACGGTACGCGTGGAGACGGCACATGGCGGCGTGGCGCGCCAGGTCTTTCTGCCCGACGGACCGCTGGCCTTCCTGCCGCTGACCGTCGATGGCCAGGCGCATTACTGCTCCATCGTCTGGTCCACGTCACCCGACGAGGCGGCACGCCTCGTCCACTTGCCGCCGGACGCTCTGGGGCGTGAGCTGGGCGTGGCCTTCGAACATCGCCTGGGACGGGTGGAGGTCGTCGACGAGGCGCTCAGCTTTCCCCTGACGCAGCGTCATGCCGAGCGCTATGTGGAGCCGGGACTGGCCCTGGTCGGCGACGCGGCCCACAGCATTCATCCGCTGGCGGGCCAGGGTGTCAACCTGGGTTTCATGGATGCCGCAGTGCTGGGTGAAGAGCTGATCCGGGCGTATCGGCGCGGCGCGGCGGGGGGCGATGAGCGTATCCTGTCACGCTATGCGCGACGCCGGCGCGGCGACAATGCCTCCATGCTGGCGTTGATGGACGGCTTTCGCTTGTTGTTCGGCTCGTCGCAGCCGGCGCTGCGCCTGGTGCGCAACCTGGGGCTCTCCGGCGTGAACCGCGTCGATCCGCTCAAGCGTTTGCTGGTCCGTCAGGCCATCGGCGAGCGAGGCGAGCTGCCGGCAAGCTGTCGCTAGCGGCGCCGGTGTCGGTCCCGTCCGGCCACCATGGCCGGAACGGATGCAAAAGCTGCGGCCCCGCACATGACGGGGCCGCAGTCGTTACGTCGGATCAATCGATATCCGCTCAACCGACAGCCATGCGGAAGCAGGTCGGTGCCAGGGCGCCCTGAGCCCATCCGTGAGCGCGCTGTATTCGCCATCCATGACGAATGATTCTGGCACCTCCCTGTTCCCGGCTGCGCTCTGGAACACGCTCCCACGGAACGCTCCAGGTGGGAGTGAAAGCTACTCTCTAGCGGCGGCCGGACGCTGCTTGATCACGTTGAGGGCCTTGAGCAGGTTGAGGGCCTCACCGAGTTGATAGTCCTGCTTGGCCAGCGGCGAAGCCTGACGCGCTTCGCTGCTGCGCTCGCCGGCCTCGTTGAGCAGGTGGCCGGAGAGATCCGCTTCGCGCAGCTCGAGTCCCATGCTGTCGGCGATCTCCAGATGGCCGCGCACGACCTCCACGTCGGGGTCGATACCCTGCGCCTGAATGGAGCGGCCGTCGGGCGTGTAGTACAGCGCTGTCGTCAGCTTGAGCCCATCGCCATTGCCCAGCGGCAGAACCTGCTGCACCGAGCCCTTGCCGAAGCTGTCGGTGCCCATGACCACGGCGCGACGATGATCCTGCAGAGCGCCGGCGACGATCTCCGCCGCGGAGGCGCTGCCGCCGTTGATCAGCACGACCATGGGGACGTCGCTCGCGGCACTGCCCGGGGTGGCCGAGAACTGCATGTCGCTGTCCGGCAGGCGACCCTCGGTATAGACGATCAGGCCGCTGTCGATGAACAGATCCGCCACATCCACGGCACTCTGCAGCACGCCGCCGGGATTGTTGCGCAGATCGAGTACCAGCCCGTCGAGCGGGGTGTCGGCCTGCAGACGCTCCAGGGCCTCGCGGGTCTGGGGGCCGGTACGGTTCTGAAACTGACTGATGCGAATGTAGCCGTATCCCGGTTCGAGCGTTTCGCTCTTCACGCTCTCGGTACGTATCGCCTCCCGTGTCAGGGTCACGTCACGCGGGGCGTCCTCGCCGCTGCGCAGGATCGTCAGGCTGACGTCGGTGCCGGGCTCGCCACGCATCAGTTCCACCGCTTCCTGCAGCGAGAGGCGGTCGGTGGGGGTGTCATCGATACGCAGAATGGTGTCCCGGGCCTGCAATCCGGCGCGTGCGGCGGGCGTGTCGTCGATGGGCGAGACGATCGTCAACTGCCCCTCTTCCATGCCGATTTCGATGCCCACTCCGCCGAACTCGCCTTCGGTGGATTCGCGCAGGGCCTCGAAGGAGTCGGCGTCCAGGTAGGCGGAGTGTGGGTCCAGCTCGCCGAGCATGCCGCGCATGGCGTTGCGCATCAGTGTGGAGTCGTCGACCTCGTCGACATAGGCGCGCTTGATGCGCTCGAATATCTCGACGAAGGTCTGGACATCCTCCACGGGCAGATCGACAGCGCTCTCCGGCTCCGTCTGGGCTGCGGCGGGCTGGGACAGCAACGCCACCAGCGGGAGCAGCAACAGAAGGCTCCGTCTCGGGAAACACGCGTTGGGTAGTTTGACGGCCATGCATTCTCCAGGGCGAGGCGGGACAAGAGGCCAGCATAGCCTCTGAGGTCGGCGGGAATCCACATATCATCGCCTTCCGGATGGGGTGCCTGGTCAGTGCCGGGCGATCCAGCCCTGCGGATCGATGGGATCACCGTTGCGGCGTACCTCGAAGTACAGGCCGGGATGCGGCTGGCCACCGGTGTTGCCGACCGCGGCGATCACCGTGCCGCGGTCGACGCGGGCGCCGACGTCGACCGAGAACTGCTGCAGGTGGGCGTAGAGCGTCATCACGCCATCGCCGTGATCGACAATCAGCAGATTGCCGAAGCCTCGCATCCAGTTGGCGAACACGACACGCCCAGGGTGCACGGCCCTCACCGGTGTCCCCTCGGCAGCGGCAATCAGCATGCCGTTGCGGTCGACGCCGTCGCCCTTGCCATAGGCGGATACCACCTTGCCCTGCACCGGCCAGGGCAGCTCGCCGCGTGTCTGTTCGATACGCGTCGAGGGCGGCGGCTGCTTGAGCCGGGCCAGCTCTTCCTGCATGTGCCTCAAGATGCGCTCGGCGTGGGCCCGGTCCTGATTGAGCGTCTCCAGGCGCACCTGCTCGCTGGCGTAGCGCTGGTCGAGCTTGGCCAGCAGCGCCTCGCGCTCGCGCTGCTGCTCGGCAAGATTGGCGCTACGCTTCTCGAGTTCGGCCGTCAGGCTGGCGAGTCGCTCACGGTGAGCGCCGATGGCCGCCAGATTCTCCTCGAGTTCGGCGTCCAGTCGGGCAAGTGCTTCGATACGCGTCTGACGCGCCTGCGATAGATGGTTGAGATAGGTCTGCAACCGGTCGATGCGCGCCGGGTCCTCCTGATTGAGCAGCAGTTTCAGCTGTGGCGTGAATCCCAGGCGGTAGAGCGCGTTCAGCTGCCGGCCCAGGGCCTCGCGCTGGGCGTCGCGCTCACGCTCGAGTGTCTGGCGCCGGGCCTCGAGCGTCTCAAGTTCGTCATCCAGGCGGCGACGTTCTTCATATAAGCCGTCGAGACGGCGGTGGGTCTCGCCAAGTGCCGTCTCGATGGTCTCGAGCTGGCGGCTGGCATCGCCGCGGGCATCGCGGGTACTGTCCAGGCGCTGCTGCCAGGTGCGGATATCGGACTGCAGGGCATCGAGCTGGGCACGCACCTCCTTTTCGTTGTCGGGGGCGGCCTGCGCCGAGGGCATGAGCGGCATGACAAGCGCCGCCAGGATCACGATCCTGGCGGCGCGCTTGCAGACGAGGCTGCGATGACGCAGCTGGCTCATGCGAATGGCGCGAAAGGGCGGCTCATGGCGCTGACATGCCTCACGGTCAATACTCGATCAGGACCTTGCCGGTCATCTCGGCGGGGGCCTCCTGACCCATCATCGCCAGCAGGGTGGGAGCCAGATCGCACAAGCGTCCCCCTTCCTTGAGATGCGCCTGACGGTGCGTGACGTAGATCAGCGGCACCTCGAAGGTGGTGTGCGCGGTCTGCGGCGCGCCGGTCTGCGGATTGACCATCTGCTCGACATTGCCGTGGTCGGCGGTGATCAGACATTCGCCGCCGGCGCGCTCGATGGCCTCGACCACGCGTTCGACGCAGACATCCAGCGTTTCCACCGCCTTGACCGCTGCGTCGAAGTCGCCGGTGTGGCCGACCATGTCGCCATTGGCGTAGTTGCAGATGATCAGGTCATAGGTACCGGAGTCGATCGCCGCCACCAGCTTGTCGGTGACCTCTTCGGCGCTCATTTCCGGCTTCTCGTCGTAGGTTCTGACGTCCTGAGGCGAGGGCACCAGGATGCGGTCCTCGCCGGGGAACTCGGCTTCCCGGCCACCGGAAAAGAAGAACGTGACGTGAGCATACTTCTCGGTTTCGGCGATACGCAGTTGGGTCATGCCGCGTGCGGATACCACTTCGCCCAGCGTGTTGACCAGGTCGGAGGGCGGAAAGGCGACCGGAGCCGGAATGTCGGCAGAATACTCGGTCAGCATCACCAGGCCGTCGGCGGCGAGCTTGGGGCGCGCCTGGCGGGTGAAGCCCTGGAAGTCATCCTCGACGAAGGCTCGGGTCAGCTCGCGGGCACGGTCGGCGCGGAAGTTCATGAAAATGGCGGCGTCGCCGTCTTCCATCTTCACGATGCGGCCCTGAGGGCGCACGCTGGTGGCGGCAACGAATTCATCGGTTTCGCCGCGCTCATAGGCGGCGTCGAGGCCCGCCTCGGCGGATTCGGCGACATGTTCGCCATCGGCCGCGGTGACGACCTTGTAGGCCTTCTCCACGCGATCCCAGCGATTGTCACGATCCATGGCGAAGTAACGGCCGACGATCGAGGCGACGAAACCCTCGCCATCCGGACAGAGCTCCGCGAGCTTGGCGTTGGCACGCTCGAGCGAAGGTCGGGCGCTCTGCGGCGCGGTATCGCGGCCGTCGAGAAAGGCATGAATGTAGATGCGCCTGGCGCCGCGCGCGGCGGCCATCTCGGCCATCGCCAGGATATGGTCTTCATGGCTATGTACGCCGCCCGGTGACAGCAGGCCGAGCAGATGCACCGCCTTGCCGGCCTTGACCGCCGCATCGACGGGCTTGGTCAGGGCCTCGATACTGGCGAGCTCGCCATCCTCGATGGCCTTGGTGATGCGGGTGAAGTCCTGATAGACGATACGTCCGGCGCCCAGGTTCATGTGGCCGACTTCGGAGTTGCCCATTTGCCCTTCCGGCAGGCCGACATACTTGCCGTCGGTGTGGATCAGGGTCGTGGGGTACTCCCGCTGCAGACGATCCATGACCGGTGTGCGTGCCGCCTTGACGGCATTGTGCTGGGTTTCTTCATTGTGGCCGTAGCCGTCGAGAATGATCAACGCTACCGGACGGGGGCGCTGGGGCGTGGTATCTGCCATGACATGCCTCGCATAAGTGTGGGGAACGGTGCGCGTATCACGCGCAGGCGTCCCGCCGGGTTTGCGATCTACGCTCTGCCTGAAAAATATCTGCGCTCGCTCGGGCGGCGTCAAAACGGCTAATGCTCGTTTACCTCTTTGTAAACGCCGCCGTTTCGCCGATTTCTGCCTTGCCCGAGCGTCGCTCGCCGATTTTCCGGACCGAGCTTAAGACGTATGCTTTATGTGTCCCTACACCGGGATAATATCGCACACCCGCCCCGGGCGTCAGCCGCGCTTGCTATCGGACGCTCGAGATCACCTCGTGTATACTGGGCGCCGCTTGGAGCCGGGGGACGGGCTGCCATCGTTGCCGGCTCCGAACGGGCCGCGATGTCCGCATTCGCCGGCCTATTACATACCGCATCGCGCCGGCAGGTCCCGCGCCAGGCGGAAACGCGTTGTGCAACAAGAGTTATCCAGACCCATGATCGATAAGCTGTTCGAATTCGCGCAGAACCATCCGCTACTGGTGGGGGCCTTCCTGCTGGTGCTGCTGGCGTGGATCGCCTTCGAGGCGCTACGCGGCAATCACGGTGTCTCCACCGGCGAAGCCACCAATCTGGTCAACCGCGAGGACGGCGTCATCGTCGATATCCGCGACAGCAAGGACTTCAAGGCGGGCCATATCGCCGGCGCGAAGAACATCCCCCAGAGCCGCCTCAACGACCGCCTCAATGAACTCGAGAAGTTCAAGGACAAGCCCGTCATCGTCGTCTGCAAGCATGGCCAGTCCTCGGGCGTCGCCGTGGCGCAGCTGAGCAAGGCCGGCTTCTCGCGGGTAAGCAAGCTCAAGGGCGGTATGGGGCAGTGGCAGGCCGACAACCTGCCGGTCGTGCGCAAATGACTTCATGCGTAGCGCACGGAAAACTTTCAGCACGCGACCCTGAGTGAGTCGCATCCAGAGTCAAAGGAAACGCAATCATGGCGGAAGACAACAACCAGGCCGCACAAGGCCAGAGCCCGCAGCTGCAATTCTCTCTGCAGCGGATCTATGTCAAGGACATCTCCTTCGAGTCCCCCAACGCCCCGGGCGTGTTTCAGCAGCCGTTCAAGCCCAAGGTCGGCCTGGACCTGAACACCGACAGCTCCCAGGTTGGGGAGGACCTCTATGAAGTCGTGGTCAAGGTCACCGCTCAGGTATCCAACAGCGAGGACGAATCCGTCAACTTCCTGGTCGAGGTCGAACAGGCCGGCCTGTTCCGCATCGCCGGGCTGGAAGGCGACCAGCTCGACCACACGCTGGGCGCCTTCTGTCCCAACGTGCTGTTCCCCTATGCCCGCGAGTGCATCGACAACCTGGTCAATCGCGGCAGCTTCCCTCCGCTGATGCTGGCGCCGGTCAACTTCGAGGCGATGTACGCCCAGAAGAAGCAGCGCGAAGCCCAGGCCAAGGAAACCCTGCAGTAAGTGGCCGCGCCGCGCATTCACGTCCCGACGACGCTTGTCCCCGGTGCGACGCTGACACTGCCCGAAGGGCCCGCCCGACACGTGGCGACCGTGCTGCGCCTGCGCGAAGGCGCGACGCTGACGCTGTTCGATGGCCGTGGCCACGAGGCCACGGCCGCACTCGTCGAGATCACCCGCAAGCGGGTTGCCGTGCGCATCGAGGCGGTGACAGCGGGGCGCGGCGAGTCGCCGCTGGCCGTGCACCTGGGCCAGGCGATCTCCAAGGGCGATCGCATGGACTACGCCATCCAGAAGGCCGTCGAGCTGGGCGTGGCGGCGATCACTCCGCTCTACACCGAGCACGGCGACGTGCGCTTGAAGGGCGAGCGCGAGGCCAAGAAGCTCGGCCACTGGCAGGGCGTGGCGAACAGCGCCTGCGAGCAGAGCGGGCGTGCCACCGTGCCGACGGTTCACCCGCCGCAGGCGCTCGGCGAATGGCTGGCCCGCCGCGACGAGGCGTTGCGGCTGGTGCTGCACCCGGCCACCGACACTCCCTGGCAACAGGCCGGTGAGATCACCAGTGCCGCGCTGCTGATCGGCCCCGAGGGCGGCCTGTCCCCCACCGAAGTCGACACCGCCACGGCCGCCGGCTTCACCCCGCTGACCCTCGGACCGCGCATCCTGCGCACCGAAACCGCCCCCGTCGTCGCCCTGACACTGCTCCAGCATTATTTCGGCGACCTTTAGGCGGTTCCTGCCGCGAGCCACAGCCGGTTCCGCCCTTGTCTGTCTTGCCGGTCGCCTTGGTCTTCTCCATGGGGCTGCGTCATACTGACGTCCATTCTCAACTCGTCCTGGAAACTTGCTTTCATGAGCCAACGCCCCCTCAAGATCGGTGTGGTGATGGATCCCATCGCCGCGATCGCCTACAAAAAAGACACCACCCTGGCCATGCTGTGGGCCGCCCAGGAGCGTGGGTGGTCGCTGCACTACATGGAACAGGAGGATCTCTTCCTCGATGACGGCCGCGCCCAGGCGCGCATGCGCGATCTCGAGGTCTTCCACGATCCCCAAGACTGGTACCGGCTCGGCGAACCCGTCGCCACGCCGCTGGCCGAACTCGACGCGATCCTGATGCGCAAGGATCCGCCGGTCGATACCCAGTTCACCAACGCCGTGCACTTGCTGGGATTCGCCGAGCGCGAGGGCGTGCTGATCGTCAACCCCACGGCGGCGCTTCTCGAGTGCAACGAGAAACTCTTCGCCCAGCAGTTTCCGCAGTGCTGCGTGCCCACCGTGGTGTCCTGCAGCGATAAGGTGCTGCGCGCCTTCCATGCCGAGCATGGCGAGGTGATCTTCAAGCCGCTCGACGGCATGGGCGGCACCGGAATCTTTCACGTGCGTCCGCAAGGCCGCAATCTCGGGGCGATCATCGAGATGCTCACCGACCGTGGCAAGCGCCAGATCATGGCCCAGCGCTATATTCCCGAGATCAAGGACGGTGATACCCGCATCCTGCTGGTCGATGGCGAGCCCGTGCCCTATGGGCTGGCGCGGGTGCCGATGGCGGGCGAGACCCGCGGCAACCTGGCCGCCGGCGGGCGCGGCGTGAGCCGCGAGCTGACCGAGCGCGACCACTGGCTCATCGAGCAGGTCCGTCCCGTCATTCGCGAGAAGGGCCTGATGTTCGTGGGGCTCGACGTGATCGGCGACTATATCACCGAGATCAACGTCACCAGCCCGACCTGCGTGCGCGAGATCGACGATCAGCGCGGTACCGATATCGCCGGGCTGCTGATGGATGCGATCGAGCGCCGCTTCGGCTGAGTCGCGAAAATCGCCATGTCCGTCCCGATGATCAGCGATCCGGTCCAGTATGCCCCGGTCAACCGACGCTACCGGCGTGTCGTGGCCGGAGCCCTGGCGCTTGGCCTGCATGCAGGCTTGATCGCCTGGATGGCCACCTGGGACATCCTGCCCGCGGGCTCGACGCCCGCCGCCACGCAGAGTCTGGATGTCGTGCTGGTCAGCGAACCGGCGCCGCTTCCCGTCGAGGCGGGGTCGATCGGCGAGGCCGACCAGCGCGCCAGCGGCGAGCAGCGGGAGCAGCCCACGGCGGTCCAGGCGCCTGCCGAAGACGCGGCGGATACCGGCCCGTCAGGACCCTCACAACCGGCAGCGGCAACGGATGCCAGCGAGCCGTCGAGCGCCGAATCGACGTCATCCGACGCCGCCCGGCGCACGGTGTCGGCGGCCGCGGTGAGTGCCGGCAGGCAGGCCGCCGAGCCGGTGCAGCGCACGACCCCCGAGTCGCCCGCTCCTCTGCGTGAGGCGCCGCCGTCTGCCGAACCTGCGGCTGAGCCCGAACCTGCGGACGAGCCCGCAACGGCTCCCGAGCCTGACGAACCCGCGCCCGCCGCGACTCCCCAGACGTCGTCATCATCGGCCAGCCGCTCGCGGCCCAGCGGGGCCGAGCTGCTGGCGCGGGCGACCTCGAGTGTCCGCGAACAGGCCTTCACCGCCAGTCGCACATCCGACGAGCCGCCACGCTCGGCAGCGCGGCAGGCCGCCGAGGCGCGCTATATCGCCGACTGGACGCGACGCGTCGAGCAGTACGGCAATCTGCATTATCCCGCGCCGTCGCATCTCGAAGGGCAACTGCGCATTCGGGTGGTCATCGGGCGCCAGGGACAGGTGCGGGAGGCGGAAGTGGTACACTCCTCGGGATATCCCGAACTCGACCAGGCCGCACTCGACACGGTTCGTGGTGCCGCTCCCTATCGTCCTTTCGATGCGGGACTCGAAGGGCGTGATAGTCTGGAGATCACGCGCATCTGGCGTTTCGGGAAAGGCAACAATTTTGGCGTGCATTGACGCCAGGGAGGCACATGCAAAGCTTGAAGAACCATTTTCTGCTGGCGATGCCGCATCTCGAGGAATCCGAGTTCAGCGGCACGCTCACCTATCTCTGCGATCACGATGACAACGGGACGCTGGGCGTGATCGTCAACCGACCTCTGGAGCTGACCTTGGACGCCCTGTTCGATCAGCTCGATCTCAATGGCGAGAACAGCCCCCACCGCGATGCGCCCGTCTATTATGGCGGGCCGGTCAACAACGACCGCGGCTTCATCCTGCATCGCGGCAGCGCGGCGCCCTGGGATTCCAGCCTGCAGGTTTCCGACGATATCGCCCTGACCACCTCGATGGACATGCTTGCGGCCATCGCCGAAGGCCGCGTCAAGGAGGAGTTCATGGTCTGCCTGGGCTGCGCCGGCTGGCAGGGCGGCCAACTGGAGGACGAACTCAAGCAGAACGCCTGGCTGACCGTCGAGGGCCAGGCCGGAATCCTCTTCGCGGCGCCACCCGAACAGCGGCTGACGGCTGCCGCCGGGATCCTGGGCATCGATCTCAACCTGATGACCCGTGAAGCCGGGCATGGCTGAGGCGGGACAGCGTCTGGTGCTGGCGTTCGACTTCGGCACGCGGCGCATCGGCGTGGCGGTGGGCAACGAGATGCTGGGCAGCGCCTCGCAGCTGGCGCCCTTGCCGGCCCGTGACGGGATTCCCGATTGGAACCTGGTGACGCGGCTGGTCGAGGAGTGGCGCCCGGACCTGTTCGTGGTGGGGTTGCCACTCAACATGGATGGCAGCGAGTCCGAGATGAGCGTGCGGGCGCGCAAGTTCGGCAAGCGTCTCTACGGACGCTTCGGCAAGCCCTGCGAGATGATGGACGAGCGCGGTTCGACCCGCGCCGCCAAGGCCATCGCCCGCGACGCGGGGCATCGAGGCAACTATCGTGAAGAGAGCGTCGACGGCCTGGCGGCGCAGTTGATCCTCGAGAGCTGGTTCGTCAGCGCCGGCGAGTGACTGCGGCACGCCGGCTACGCGGTCGGTGTCGTAAGGCCTGCTGAGGTCGTAACGTATCGGCGTCAGCTGAAGTTGCGATCGTCCACTCCTACCCGCTTCGGCACGAACCAGCGCACGTCGCGCAGGTCGCGTTCGACTAGCTCCTCCACTTCCAGCAGTGTGGCGAAGATCGCCATGCGCACCGGGATACCGTTGTCGGTCTGGCGGAAGATCGCCAGACGCGGATCGCCGTTCAGATCCACGCTGAGGTCGTTGGCGCCGGGGCGGCTGTCGCGGGGCAGCGGATGCATGACCACCGTGGTCGGGGTGCAGCGCTGATCGAGAAAGGCCCGGTCGACGGTGTAGTCCTGCGAGACGCCGGCGAAGTTCTCCGACATCTCGTCGGTGAAGCGCTCCTTCTGGATGCGCGTGGTGTAGATCACGTCGAGATCACCGAAGTCGCAGGCCAGACTCTCGCGCTGTTCGACGCGATGTCCGCGTGAGACGACCAGATCGATCAACTGGCTGGGCATCTCCAGTCCCGGCGGCGAGACCAGAGTGATGCGCAGCGGCTCGTAGAGTGACAGCAGCTTGATCAACGAGTGGACCGTGCGCCCATGCTTGAGATCGCCGGTCAGCAGCAGGTGAGCGCCGGCGAGCCGTTTGCCCAGACGCGCGAACTCCTTGTCGATGGTATAGAGATCCAGCAGCGCCTGGCTGGGATGCTCGCCGGGGCCATCGCCGCCGTTGATCACCGGCACGTTGGTGGCTTCGGCGAACTCGGCCACCGAGCCCTGATCGGGGTGGCGCATGACGATGGCGTCGACATAGCCGCCCATCACACGGCTGGTGTCGTAGAGCGACTCGCCCTTGGCCATCGACGAGAAGGTGAAGCCGGTGGTGTCGCAGACGCTGCCGCCCAGCCGGCAGAAGGCAGCATTGAAGCTGATGCGGGTACGGGTGCTCGCCTCGAAGAACAGGTTGCCGAGCACGGCGCCTTCCAGCACCCGGGTCACCTTGCGGCGGTTTGCTATCGGCTCCATGCGTTGAGCGACCCGCAACAGATGATCGACGTGATCGCGTGACAGGGAGTCGACGGTCAGTAGATGGGAACTCATGGCGGGCCTCGCGTTGTGACGAACGGATGGTGGCGGGAAACGGCGGCGACAGTGTACCCGGCAAACCGGCCCCGGAAAATCGTCGGCGCATGGTGCGGCAACGGCGATGGGCCACGTCCCGGTGCGGTTGGCGCAATGTTGAGAGGCTTCTATCTTTGCAGAGTCAGGTTCCAAGGATTCACGACAGGAGACGGCAAGGATGGCAGACGAACATTTTCCTCCGCAGCATCAGCCCAAGCAGCCCGGCGAAGAGCATGACATGCACCCCGAGCCGGAGTTCATCCGTGCCAGCTACCGGGGCACGGACAAGCTCAAGGGCAAGGTGGCGATCATTACCGGGGGCGACAGCGGTATCGGCCGCGCCGTGGCGCTGCACTTCGCCCGTGAAGGCGCCGACGTGGTGATCGCCTATCTCGAGGAGGACCGCGACGCCGAGGACACCAAGGCGCTGGTCGAGGCCGAGGGGCAGCGCTGCCTGCTGATCAAGGGCGATGTGGGCGAGCCGGCGTTCTGCCGCGAGATCGTCGACAAGACCCTCGAGACCTACGGCAAGCTCAACATCGTGGTCAATAACGCCGCCGAACAGCATGACTGGAACGACGTCACGGAAATCCCCGACGACCAGCTCAAGCGCACCTTCCAGACCAACATCTTCAGCCACTTCTACATGGTCAAGGCCGCGCTGCCGCACATGAACGAGGGCGACTCGATCATCGCCACTTCGTCGGTCAACGCCTTCAAGGGTAACAACTCGCTGATCGACTACTCCTCGACCAAGGGGGCCATTCAAGGGCTGGTGCGTTCGCTGGCGATGTCGCTGGCCGAGAAGAATATCCGCGTCAACGCCGTGGCGCCGGGGCCGGTGTGGACTCCGCTGATTCCGGCCAGCTTCCCCGACGAGAAGGTACAGAGCTTCGGCGGGCAGGTGCCGATGAATCGTGCCGGCCAGCCCAGTGAAATGGGGCCCGCCTATGTCTACCTGGCCAGTGAGGAATCCTCCTACATGACCGGTCAGACGCTGCATCTCAACGGTGGGGTGATTCTCAACACCTGAGGGAATGCGACACCTGAAGGAGTGCGATGGCCGTTCACGACCGCCGGGCCCGGGCCCGGCGGTTTTTTTATTCTCCCTTGAGCCGCGAATGATCCGGTTCAGGCGCGCTGAGCGGACCTCTCCGTTTCCAGCGCGGGCTGGCGGCCACCGATCTGGGCGGTAATCTCGCGCGCGGCGCGGCTGACCAGACCGCCGAGTTCGGCCAGGCGCGACTCGGGAATCCTCGCCACCGGGCCGGATACCGAGATGGCCGCCAGCGGGCTGCCCTGTTCGTCGTGGATCGAGGCGGCGACGCAGTGCAGGCCGACGGCATGCTCCTCGCGATCGCAGGCATAGCCCTGGCGGCGGATGTCGGCCAGGCCGGCGTGCAGTCTCGCCGGCGTATCCAGCGTATTGGCCGTGACCCGGACCAGGCCGCGGCTCTGCAGGATGCGTTCGATCTCCTTTTCCGGCAGCCAGGCCATCAATGCCTTGCCGACGCCCGAGGCGTGCAGCGGTGCCCGTGAGCCGAGCCGGGTGATCATGCGCATCATCTGCGGCGATTCGTTCTGGGCCAGGTAGACCGCCATGCCTTCGTCGCGGATGCCGAGATTGGCGGTCTCGCCGCTCTCCTCGGTCAAACGCCGCAGGAAGGGCCGGGCGGTGGCGACGACATCGCGGGATTCGAGAAAGGTGTTGCCGATCTGGAAGGTCTTGACACCGACCTTCCACAAGCCCAGCGAGGCATCCTGAGTGATGAAGCCCTGCTGATACAGAGCCTGCAGCAGGCGATGGGTGGTGGAGGGCGCCAGTCCGACGATCTGGGCGATATCGGACAGGGCAAGCCCGCCCGGCGCGGCGGCCAGCCCTTCGAGGATGTTCAGGCCCCGCACCAGCGATTGGCTATGGCCCCCGGTGGTGGCCTTGCCGGAGCCGGCCGGTCGTCCGACCGATTTGCGTCTGGTTTCTGTCACGCCTGGTACTCTCCGCTATGCTCTCATGCCCGCTTTTCAGACAGACCGTAGCATACACTGTCGCGGCCGGGCTGTCCGTCAGACGCCCATCGCACGCGCCGTCAGGCGCAGCAGAGCGATGCGGTTGACCTGCACAATGGCGGTGCGGCGCTCCTCGTCGGGCGTGTTGGGCAGGCGCTGCTCGAAGGCAGCGAGGATCCGGTGGCGGTCGCTGCCCTTGACGGCCATGACGAAGGGGAAGTCGAAGCGCGCCTTGTAGGCCGCGTTCAGGCTCTGAAAGCGCTCGAACTCCTCGCGGGTGCACTGGTCGAGTCCGGCGCCGGCCTGCTCGCGGGTCGAATCCGCCGTCAGCTCGCCGGCCAGCGCGGCCTTGCCGGCCAGATCCGGGTGGGCGCGAATCACCTTGAGCTGCCGCTCCGGGGAGGCGGCATCGAGAATGCGGCCCATGGCCTGAGCGAGTCCCTCCGGCGTGTCCTGGGCGTCACCGAGACCGGTATCCCAGGCTTCGGCGGCGATCCATGGCGAATGTTCGTAGACGTCGCCGTAGTGCTCGACGAATGCCTCCCGGGACAGCGTGCTGGGGCGTGGCGTCAGCGTCTTGCTCATGTCGCGATGTTCCTTGTCGTCGCAGCGAGGCACCTCAGTTCGCGCCTCTGCTCATGGATTGTATACAAAAACACTTTGAACTGTATGACATCAAACGGTAAAACGGTTCTCCAACCCTAACTCTATCCTCCTTCGGTACGGCGATACCGAGGCATAGCCAGGAGATTGCCACATGGGACGCTTGACGACACATGTGCTGGACACCGCCCGGGGCTGCCCGGGGCAGGGCATCCGCATCGAAATCTTTCGCATCGAGGGTGAGGCCCGCACGCGCCTTTGCGAAGCGGTGACCAACGCTGACGGCCGCTGCGACGCGCCCCTGCTCGAAGGCGATGCATTGCTGGCGGGCACCTATGAGCTGCTGTTCCATGCCGGGGACTATCTCGAGGCTCAGGGGGCCCCGGACAGCGCGCCGCGTTTCCTGGATCGTATTCCGCTACGCTTCGGTGTCGCCGACGCCGACGCTCATTATCACGTGCCGCTGCTGCTCTCGCCGTTTGGCTACTCCACCTATCGGGGCAGTTGAGGCATCGCCGTCACCTGCCGATCGCGGCTCCGCTCGGCTGACTCAAGATCCCAAGACCGCAATAACAACCAAGCCAACAGGACTCCCCATGGAAGCGCACCTTCACGAGTGGGCCAACCTGCTGATCCGCTGGACGCACCTGACGGTGGGTATCGCCTGGATCGGCGCCTCCTTCTACTTCAACTGGCTGGAGAACAATCTCGAGCGGCAAAACGCCCGGGGAGGTGTGGCCGGCGATCTGTGGGCCATCCACGGCGGCGGATTCTATTACCTGCAGAAGTACGAGGTCGCCCCGCCGCAACTGCCGGAGCATCTGCACTGGTTCAAGTGGGAAGCCTATTTCACCTGGATCACCGGCTTCGTCATGCTATGGGTGGTCTACTACTTCAACGCCTCGACCATGATGCTGGCGCCGCAGTCGGGTCTTGCGCCCTGGCAGGCGGTGGCGGTCGGCCTGGTCGTGGTGATCGGCAGCTGGTTCGTCTACGACGGACTGTGCAGAAGCGCCCTGGCCAGGCGTCCGAGCCTGCTGGCGCTGGTCGGTTTCGTGCTGCTGGTCATTCTGGCCTGGGGACTGTCGCAGATCTTCAGCGGCCGCGCCGCCTACATCCATGTGGGGGCCGCCATCGGCACCTGCATGGTGGCCAACGTCTTCCGCGTGATCATTCCCGGCCAGCGGGCCATGGTGGAGGCCATGCAGAAGGGCCAGAAGCCCGATCCGGCCCATGGCCGCAACGGCCTGCTGCGCTCGCGTCACAACAATTACCTGACGCTGCCGGTGCTGTTTCTGATGATCAGCAATCACTATCCCGGCACGTATTCCAGCCAGTGGGGCTGGGCGATTCTCGCCGCGCTGATGGTGATCAGCGCCGGGGTCCGTCACTACTTCAATATTCGCCACAAGCCGGGCGCCAAGGTGTGGATCCTGCCGGCGGCAGGCGTGGCGATGGCGGTGCTGATCCTGGCCACGGCACCGTCACTGCACGGCACCGACAGCCGTGATGCCGAGGCGGTGAGCGTCTCCCGGGTCGAGCGGATCGTCACCGAACGCTGCGCCGGCTGCCATGCCGCCGAGCCGAGCTTCGCCGGCTTCACCAGCCCACCCCTGGACATTCGCCTCGACAGCGCCGAGCGGATTCGTGCGCACATGGCCGACATCCAGCGCGTGGCGGTGCAGACTCACTACATGCCGTTGGGCAACGTGACCCAGATGACCGACGAGGAGCGCGCGACCGTCGGTGCCTGGATAGAACAGCAGACTCCCTGAGGGCGAGGCGATGACCACGACGCTGATTCGTAACGCGGAACGCATCGTCACCTTCGACGATACCGACCGCGAACTCACCCATGCCAGCATCCGCCTGGAGGACAACCGCATCGTCGCCATTGGCCCCGCCGAGGCACTGGCAGGGCCGGCGGACGTGGTGATCGACGCTCGCGGTCATGTGCTGATTCCGGGGCTGGTGAACACCCACCACCATTTCTACCAGACCCTGACCCGCAACCTGCCGGCGGGGCAGGATGCCGAGCTGTTCGACTGGCTGGTGGCGCACTATCCCATCTGGGCGCGCATGGACCCGCAGGCGCTGTTCGACGCCAGCCAGGTGGCGGCGGCCGAGCTGATGCTCTCGGGCTGCACTACCGCGGCGGACCACACCTATCTCTGGCCCAACGGCGCGCGCATCGACGACCAGATCAGTGCCGTCTCCGAGCTGGGATTGCGTTTCCACGCCTCGCGCGGGTCGATGTCGGTAGGCGAGTCCGCCGGTGGCCTGCCGCCGGACCACGTGGTGGAGAAGGAAGCCGATATCCTCGCCGACACTCAGCGCGCCATCGAGCGCTACCATGACGCCGATGAGCTGGCGATGACGCGCATCGTGGTGGCGCCGTGCTCGCCGTTTTCGGTATCCACCGAGCTGATGCGCGAGAGTGCCGCGCTGGCGCGCCACTACGGCGTGCATCTGCACACGCACCTCGCCGAGACCCGCGACGAGGAGGCGTATTGTCGCGAGGTGTTCGGCTGCACGCCGGTGGAGTATGCCGAGCGGGTCGGCTGGGTGGGGCGTGACGTATGGTTCGCGCACATGGTGCATCCGCACGCCGAGGAAATTGTCCGTCTGGGCGGGCACTGCTGCGGCGCGGCGCACTGCCCGAGTTCCAACATGCGCCTGGGCTCGGGCATCGCCCCGCTGCTCGAGATGCACCGCGCCGGCATGCGCGTGGGATTGGGCGTCGACGGTTCGGCGTCCAACGACGGGTCCCACATGCTGGGCGAAGCCCGCCAGGCGATGCTGCTGCAGCGTCTCAACGGCCACATGCGCGACATGGGCGCGCGTCAGGCGTTGTGGTTCGCTACCCGCGGAGGCGCGCAAGTGCTGGGGCGCGACGATATCGGCCAACTGGCCGTGGGCAAGGCCGCCGACATCGTCGGCTTTCGCCTGGACAGCCTGGCGCTGGCGGGCGGCGGCGTGCACGACCCGCTGGCGGCACTGGTGTTCTGCCAGCCGCCGCGTGTCGATCTGTCGATCATCGACGGCCGGCTGCGGGTCATGGCGGGCGAGCTGCTCGGGGTGGACCTGCCGGCCCTGGTACGTCGTCATAACGCTCATGCCCGGCGCCTGGTGAACCGGTGATACCGTGCGAGGCGGCTCGGGGGCGGTTCTGAGTCGAGGGCCGATTACGTATACAATGGCCGTACAATGACAGGCGGAGCCACGACATGACGGAGCGTCAGCAGCGGCAGGAGAGCGAAAGCCCGGGGACCGGCAAGGGCGGTGACGGACAGGAACGTCACGATGTCATCTATCGCACCATCAGCAACGCCATCGTCGAGCACCGCCTGCGTCCCGGCGCCCGGCTGCGCGAGGACGCTCTGGCCGAGGTGTTCGGCATCAGCCGCACCGGCATTCGCAAGATTCTCCAACGCCTGGCACTGGAGCACCTGGTGACGTTGACACCGCGGCGCGGCGCCAGTGTCGCCCGTCCCACCGCCGATGAGGCCCTTGACGTCTTTGCCGCCCGTCAACTGGTCGAATGCGGCCTGATGGAGCCCATCGCCGCGTCAATCACCGCCAACGACATCCGCATATTGCGTGACGTGGCCACGCGCGAGCGCAAGGCGCTCAAGGCCGGCGAGCAGAGCGTGGCGATCAAGCTCTCCGCCGAGTTTCACGAACGTCTGGCCGCCCTGTCCGGCAACGCGGTGCTCGCCGAGTTCGTCTCCCAGCTGTGCTCACGCTCCTCGCTGATCCTGGCCGTCTACGGTAGCGCCGGTCATCTGGGCTGCGAGTCCCACGACCACGACGATCTGATCAATTATCTCGAAGCGGGCAAGGGCGAGCGTGCCCGGGCCTTCATGAGTCGCCATCTCAAGGCCATCGAGGCGTCGCTGTCCATCGACGGCGACGTCGATGAGGCGCCGGACCTGCATCGGATCTTTTCGGCCTGACAGCCACTGCAAGCGTCACGACAAGGCGTCGACGACCATGCCCGGAAAGAGCGCCGGGCATGATCGTCCTGAAAGCCCAGTCTCAGCTCTGCGGTGAGGTGGCGGGGACCTTGTAGCGGCGCATCAGCAGAGAGTAGAACAGCCCGCCGAGCCCGGCGCCGATCAGCCAGGCGTAGCCCTCGAGCGCCGCCAGTGCCGGGACCCACACCGAGGCGATCGAGAACAGCGCCGCCAGGCCGAAGGCCAGCAGGGCGTTGCGGTTCCAGCCCTTGACGTAGTAGTAGGCGCTGGCCGATGCCGAGGTGAACATCTGCTGGATATCCAGACGCTGATGTCTCACCAGGTAGTAGTCGGCCACGATGATGCCGTAGAAGGGGGCGATGATGGCGCCCAGGGCGTTGACGAAACCGGGAACGCCGATGCGGCTGATCAGTGATACCCACAGCGCGCCGATGAAGAAGGCGACGATGGCCGTGATCAGCCCGCCGGCCCGAAAGCTGATCCGGCTGGGAAAGAGATTGGCCAGGTCGTAGGCCGGGGGAATGAAGTTGGCCACCAGATTGATGCCCACGGTGGCGGCGAAGAAGGTCAATGCCGCGACGATGGTCAGCGGCAGGGAGTCGACCCGCTCGACGATGTCGGTGGGGTTGGTCAGGGCATCGCCGAACAGCACCAGGGTACCGGCCGTGATGATCAGGGCGATGAAGGAGAAGAACGCCACGTTGAACGGCAGGCCCAGCAGGTTACCGAGCTTCATCTCCCGCTCGCTTCTGACGAAGCGGGCGAAGTCCCCGAAGTTGATCACCACTGCGGCGAAATAGGCGACCATGGTACCGACCACGGCCAGGAAGGCGGCAATGCTGCTGCCGGAGTCCGCTTCGGCGCTGAAGATGGTCGCCACGGCGGGCAGGAGTTCGCCACCGGCCTGAACCCACACCACGATCATCAGCACGATCATCACGGCATACACCAGGGGGCCGGCCCAGTTGAGGAAGTGCTTGATGCGCTCGATGCCCTGCCAGAAGATCGCAAGCTGGAACAGCCACACGATCACGAACGACAGCCAGGCGACACCGGAGAGGCCGAGGAAGGTCGCTCCATCGCCGCCGCCGAACAGTGCCGTTATCAGCAATGCCACCGCGGTGGAGGCGAAGTAGGTCTGCACGCCGTACCAGAAGATGCCGATGATGGCACGCAGCATGGCCGGCAGATTGGCGCCGCGTACCCCCATGCTGGCCCGGACCATGACCGGAAAGGGAATGCCGTACTTGACGCTGGGCCTGCCGGTCAGGTTGACCAGCCACATGACGATGACGCCGGCGAGGATGATGGCGGCCATCACCGCCCAGCCGTTGAGTCCGTAGGTTAAGAAAAGCGAGGCCGCCAGGGTGTAGCCGAACAGGCTCTGGATGTCGTTGGACCACACGTTGAATATCTCGAACCATCCCCACGAGCGTCGGCTGTGCGGGATGGGCGCGAGATCATCGTTGTAGAGCGTGGGATCGTCGCTCTGGACCTGAAGGTCGTTGTCGTTCATGGGAGGCTCTTGTGATTGTGGGTGGCGGCCATGCGTCCCGCGCGGCGCGGCCGGGCGGGACGCATGGCCGGGGCATCAGTGGCGGAAGCGCTGACAGGGCGCCCAGTGCCGCATTAGCAGGTAATAGACCAGGCCGGCAGGAATCAGGCTGGCGTACCAGGACACCGAAGAGAAGGAGAGGGCGGCGGCGATTCCCACGGCAGTCGCGATCAGCGCGGCATAGTTGACGCCCCGGTAGGGACCGTTCTCATCGTAGAGCTTGACCAGGTCCAGGGTACGGCGGCGAATCAGATAATAGTCCACCACCAGCACGGCGAAGATCGGGCCCAGAAAGGCCGAATAGGTCTGCACGAAGAGCTGCAGGCCGGCAGCGGATTCGTCCTTGACCAGCTCCCAGGGGAAAGTGGCGAAGGCCAGCAGGCCGACGATCACCGTCGCGGTGCGAAACTTCAGCTTGAAGGTGTCCATCAGCACATAGGTGGGCGGCACCACGTTGTTGAGCACGTTGGTGGTGACCTGGGCGAAGGCGATGAACAGCAGCGTGGTCATCAGCAGCGGCGTGTTGTCCACGGCGTTGGCGAAGACCTGGATGGGATCGGCGACCCCGGTGGCTTCCGACACCATGAAGCCGATCAGTCCCATGAACAGCGTGCAGGGCAATATCGACATCGAATAGATCGTGGTGAGCAGCCCCGGCCCGTTGCCCTCCTTGAGTTCACGGGCATAGTCGCTGACGTTGAGCATCATGGTGCTGTAGATGCCCAGAAACAGCATGGTGGCCCCCCAGAACGGCATGCCCCAGGAACCCTCCATGGTGATCAGGCTGGCGGAGAGTTCATCGCCGTAGCGCTGCACGGTAGCGATGAACATGTAGACCAGCGAGGCCAGAATGAAGGCGCTGCCGATGTTCTCCAGCCACTTGATGCCCTGGAAGCCGAGGACCGACAGGGCAATCTGCAGGAACTGGAAGGTGACGAAGTAGAAGATCAGATTGTCGAAGCCGAACAGGGTCGCCGATACCATGTTCAGGGCGCCCGCACCGATCCAGCTCTGGAATCCGTACCAGACGATCGCCGGTACGGCCCGCACCAGACCCGGCAGACGGGTACCGCTGAAGCCGAAGGCGCTGCGTGCCTGGACCATGAAGGGAATGCCGTACTTGTAGCCCGGCGCTCCATTGATGGCCAGCGCGATGCCGATCACCAAACAGCCGATGGCGATGGCCAGGGTGGCCTGGATCAGGTTGAGGGTCCCGACGACGCTGGAGCCCATGGCGAAGGTGCCGATCGAGACGCAGCCGCCGAACCAGGCCAGAAAGTAGGAGGCGCGGCCCATGATGCGGGTCTGCTGCGGCGCCAGCGACTCTTCGCCCGGTGCCTTGGTGCCCGAGGTGCCGGCACCCGGCATGTTGGAGGCAGGGGCTGGCGTCGGACCGGGCTGTCCGCCGGGCAGGGGCGCCTGCGCCTGGAGGCGTGGATCATTGTTCATAATACCGTCCTTGCAAGGGTCGTATGGCGTCTATCGTTGTTTTCCATTTCCAGCCCGGTGGGCAGGGTGGCTCTTGCGGCGTGCTCGTATTATTCGTGTGGCCGGGTTCGATGCCCGGTCTTTATCGTATTCTGGCTCAGCGGACGGTATGCGACAGGTAGTCGTAACGGCCCGTGAACGACTTGGGCCGGGGAAAGGCCAGATCGCCATGCTTGCTGGTGCCCAGTCCCAGGCCGACCAGGGCCTCCGTCAGCTTGACCGCGGCGGTCACGCCCTCGATGACCGGCAGGCCCACTGCGTCGCTGATGCGCCCGGTGAGGTCAGCCATGCCGCCGCAGCCCAGCACGATGGCGCCGATGTTGTCCTCGTCCCGGGCCCGGCGGCACTCGTCGATGATCCGCGCGAGCGCGGCATCTCCGTTGTCCTCCAGGTCCAGCACCGGAATCTCCGCGGCCCGCACCCGGCGGCAATGATGGCTGAAGCCGTAATTCTGCAGCAGGTGCTCGGCGATGATGCCGGTCCGTCCCAGCGTGGTGACGATGGAAAAACGCGTGCTGATGAGCGTGGCCATGTGAAAGGCCGCCTCGGCGATGCCGATCACCGGCGCGCGGGTCAGTTCGCGTGCGGCGAGCAGGCCAGGATCGCCGAAGCAGGCGATAATGTAGCCATCCACCTGCTCGCGCTCGCCGGCGATGATTTCGTCGGCAACGCCGGTAGCGCTGATCACCTCGTCGAAATGACTTTCGATGGACACCGGTCCGCTGGCGGGATTGGTGGCACTGATGCGCGTGCCCGGTGCGGCGATGCGGCTGGCGGCTTCGCCGATCTTGCGCGTCATGCTGGCCGTGGTGTTGGGGTTGATCACCCTGATGTGCATCCGCGCATCCTCATGTAGCGGTAGTGACGGTGTTGTTCACAATCGATATGTGTGTTGTACACAAAAAACCAGATCGTGCTCGAAATCAAGACTCCAATGGTCGCCAATGACCGCAGATATCATTCGTTACGGTTTTATACCCTGGCTTAACGGCGCATGGTTCGTGAAGAACCGTCATGAGCCGAGAGCTTGAGTGGATACAGCTCAGTTATGTATCGTATACATGAAGGTCCATCTCGCTAGTGGCTTTCCTGCGCCAGCCATACCCGCCGACAGCCACAGAACCGCAAGGAATCTCTCCATGACGTCTGTACAAGACCCCGGCTATCCCCGTGACCTGATCGGCTACGGCCGTACGCCGCCTCAGGCCAACTGGCCGGGCAAGGCGCGCATCGCGGTGCAGTTCGTCCTCAACTATGAAGAGGGAAGTGAGAACTGCGTGCTGCATGGCGACAGCCACTCCGAGCAGTTCCTTTCCGAAATCGTCGGGGCCGAGGCGTATCCCGCCCGCCACATGAGCATGGAGTCGATCTACGAGTACGGTTCGCGGGCCGGCGTATGGCGCATCCTCAACGAGTTCGAGCGCCGCGGACTGCCGCTGACCGTCTTCGGCGTGGCCATGGCGCTGGAGCGCAACCCCGAGGCGGCGCAGGCCTTCAAGGAGCTGGGGCACGAGATCGCCTGCCACGGCTGGCGCTGGCTGCACTACCAGGGCGTGTCGGAGAATGTCGAACGTGCCCATCTGCAGCGGGCACTCGATATCTTTCAGTCGCTTTACGGCGAGCTGCCGCTGGGCTGGTATACCGGCCGCGACAGCCCCAACACGCGGCGCCTGCTGGTCGATCAGGGCGGCTTCCTCTACGACAGCGACTACTACGGCGACGATCTGCCGTTCTGGACCACCGTGGAGGACAGCCAGGGCGAGACGCATCGGCACCTGGTCGTGCCCTATACCCTGGACAGCAACGACATGCGCTTTGCCACCCCGCAGGGCTTCAACAGCGGCGAGCAGTTCTTCGCCTATCTGCGCGATGCCTTTGACGTGCTCTATGCCGAGGGCGAGGAGTCGCCCAAGATGCTTTCGGTCGGGCTGCACTGCCGCCTGATCGGCCGGCCGGGACGCTTCCGCGCCCTGCAGCGTTTCCTCGATCACATCGAGGCCCACGACCGGGTATGGGTGACGCGTCGCGTGGACATCGCCCGGCACTGGGCCGAGCAGCATCCGGCACGCGGCTGACGCCTACGATCCTCACCCACGCTCTTGTTTGCAAGGTTCCGTCATGACGCAACACAACGATTCGCAACGTCGCTACTACGCGCCTCAGGGCGGGCTGCCGCCGCAGACGCAGCTGCTGTCGGACCGCGCCGTGTTCACCGAGGCCTACGCCATCATCCCCAAGGGGGTCATGCGCGACATCGTCACCAGTTACCTGCCGTTCTGGGAGAAGACGCGTCTCTGGGTACTAGCGCGGCCCCTGTCGGGATTCGCCGAGACGTTCTCGCAATACATCATGGAGGTGGCGCCGGGCGGCGGCAGCGAGCGCCCCGAGCTCGACCCGGCCGCGGAGGGGGTGCTGTTCGTCGTCGAGGGCGAGCTGACCCTGACGCTGGCCGGCGAGCGCTATGTCATGGTGCCCGGCGGCTATGCCTTCATTCCGCCGTCGAGCGACTGGCAGGTCAGCAATACCGGCGCTACGCCGGTGCGCTTTCACTGGGTGCGCAAGGCCTACGAGCGTGTCGAGGGTATCGACGTGCCCGAGCCCTTCGTGACCAACGAGAACGACATCGAGCCGGTCGCCATGCCGGATACCGATGGCAAGTGGAGCACCACGCGCTTCACCGACCCCGCCGATGTTCGCCACGATATGCATGTGAATATCGTCAACTTCCAGCCTGGCGGTGTGATTCCCTTCGACGAGACGCATGTCATGGAGCACGGCCTCTACGTGCTCGAGGGCAAGGCCGTCTATCACCTCAACCAGGAGTGGGTCGAGGTCGAGGCCGGCGACTTCATGTGGCTGCGCGCCTTCTGTCCGCAGGCTTGCTACGCTGGCGGCCCCGGCCCGTTTCGTTACCTGCTCTACAAGGATGTGAACCGCCACATGAAGCTGACGCCTTTTGGCGCCCGCTGATCACGAGAGGAAACGCTCATGCTCGAACTCGCTGCCCAACCGCTGACGCCGGAGGCTTTCGCGCCCTTCGGCGAGGTCATCGATGCGCGCACGTCCGCCTCCTTTCCCATCAACGCCGGACGTACCCAGCGCCATCATGATCTGGCCCGGGTCGAGACGCTGGGCGAGGGCGCCCGCACATTGATCAGCCTGTTCGTCAGCCAGCCGGTCGCAGTGCCGTTGACGCTCGACTTTCTCGAGCGCCACCCGCTGGGCAGCCAGGCCTTCATGCCGCTGCATGAGGAGCGCTTCCTGGTAGTGGTCGCGCCTCCTGGCGAGACGATCGACCCGGACAGTGTCCGTGCCTTCGTCACCGACGGCCGGCAGGGTGTCAACTACCGGGCCGGCACCTGGCATGCCATCCAGTCGGTACTCGATCGCGAGGGCGAGTTTCTGGTCGTGGATCGCGGCGGAGAAGGCGCCAACTGCGACGAGTATCCGCTGGATATTCGCGTCACGCTGGCTTAGGCAGGATGTATCGCCACCCGGTCATCTGGCCTGGCCATCCGACAAATGGCGGCGATACGAGCAACAAAGGGCCCTGAGGCCGGCTACATTTCCCAATGTGGCCTTCTGCTCCCACTCCTGCGTACCAATCAGCTTCAGCCGCATCGGGCAGAATGAACTATCCTTCGCTTCTTTTTGTCCATACAATTAAACCATGCGAATAGACTTCGATCCTGATAAGAGCGCCAGAAACGAACGCGAGCGCGGCTTACCCTTCACGGCGGCTGAGCACTTCGACTGGGAAGAGGCGTTGTACACAGAGGACACGCGTCACGACTATCCCGAACGGCGCTTCGTTGCCCTGGGCAGGATCGGCCAGCGGGTCCATGTGGAGTGCTTCACACCGATCAATGGCGGGGTTCGGGTTATCAGCTTTCGCAAGGCCAACGAACGGGAGGTACGGCGCTATGAGCAAGCCACTGACGAATAGGGATGGTGAGGTCAGGGAACTGACAGATAAGGACATGAAGCGTATGCGTCCGATGTCAGAGGTGCTGCCCGCCGATCTCCAGCGCACCATCCGCCAGCGAGGGCAGCGCGGCCCCCAGCAGGCACCCACGAAGGTGAAGACCACCATGCGGTTATCACCTGACGTGATCGACCACTTCAAGAAGCAGGGGCCGGGCTGGCAGAGCCGGATTGACCAGGCGCTGAAGGAATACATTCAAGAGCACGGCTAGATAACAAAAAAGGGCCCTGAGGCCCTTTCTAGTGCGGTTTCCGGTATCGCTTGGAATGTCCTGAAACCGATATTTGGTGGAGGCGGCGGGAATTGAACCCGCGACTAGTTCCTAACAACCAATAACTTATAAGAATGCCTAGACCGAATACAGACCATCTAGTTGCAGTGACGAAATCTAAGTAAGATAAGGGAATATAAATGTCGGCTGTTGGCGACACTCGGGAGGATGGATGGCAAACACAGGTGTGCTTAGCTTCGTAGAAGATACTTGGGGAGCTGAAGATGTCCGCAGGATCAAGAATGTAAGACAGGGTGGAGACAATAATGATAAAGGTGGCCGTTACGAGGCCTCCTTTGCTGCTTATCTCATTGCCAAATACGAATCTGCGGGTGTTGGCAACCAGACCCTTATAAGCGCACAAGAAGTTGCCTGGGTCGATGACCTTTGCGTCCGCACCGCGGACCAACGGAAAATCAACTATCAAGCAAAGAATTCATCAGGCGACTCTGCAGACTGGACTGCTGATATCCAAGAGCGCTTCGAAAAGCAAAAAACGATAGATGAATCCTATCATGGAGCCGTCTCATCGAGGCAAGTCTTGCTCGTCAGTGACGAGGTTAAGCATTCAAAAAACAAAGAAAAAATCCCCGATGAAATGGTCGATTTTGCTACGTGTGAGTTCTACCCTTACTTTGAACGTCCCACCCACGCTCTCCTAGAGCACGACCCTACCTTCGATGCGGTAGCGGCACTGTGCGAGGATCCCATGCTTGACAACATGGAGATTGCACTTAAGAGCATTATGGGGCAATGGGCCAATCACCCTGGAGCTGAGCCTGTGCTAGTGGGCGACTTGATAGCTGACGCCAAGTCTGAGATAAAGCCCAATATATTTAAAACCTTAGACACAGAAGCTACGGGCAGTAAGCTTGGCTTGGCTGCTGCCATGGAGCCCTTGGAGTGGTTAAGCGAACTTATCTCCCCCTTCCCTTCTGCTAGTATGAAGGTACAATCTAGCGGTTTCAGAGTGAATGTCAGGACGAATGCCGGTGAAGCGTCCATCTTGCTTCCCCAGGACATTCCGACCGAGGGATCACTACCATCTAAAGTAGGTAGCGAGCAGGAGCTCGTCGCGCTACTGTTTAAGCTAGCCAGTCAGGCACGGCTGTAGAAGGGGCTTTAGCATGGCAACTACAAAGCGTGAAGGAAGGACTTACAGCGCCATCGCTGATGAGGCTGCACGCGGTGCTCTGCAAGAACTGCTTTCGGCCAGCGAAGGGCATGACACCACCAAGTATCAGGACGCCATGCATGTACTGGGCGAGCTGCTCGGCCAGTCGCTCCTGTCGCGGGGTGCATTGTCACAGTCCAAGAATATCCTGGTTGTATCTACAGCAGAGGATGCTGACTATCTTGCTAGTGGTGTGATGGATTCTTTGAGTAAAGTGCATAAGGTCCGCTGCGCGGTCTTTTGGAATAACCATTATTCGCTGCCCAGCAATGAGAAAGAAAGCATCGCCCCCGTGGTAAATTCTTATTATCAAGATGGTTATGAGTCTTCTGACGCCTTGGTAATAGTGAAATCCGTCATATCCGGTAGCTGTGTCGTCAAGACTAATCTACTCAGGCTCATGTCCATAAACAGGAAGCTGCTTAACAATGTTCATGTGGCTTCGCCTGTGATGCATGTTGACGCAACTGAAAAGCTTAAAGCCGAATTTCCTGCGTCTATCTCTGAAAAATTTGATTTTACTTACTTCGCTATTGATTCAGAAAAATCTGGCGGTGAAGTGATTCCAGGGATCGGTGGGCAAGTTTACGAGCTACTTGGCCTTGAGGATCAGCCTGCCAAAACAGGCTATGTGCCTCAGTTAGTCACCAAGCAACTCTTTTCTGACTCCGTCAGCGTTTAACGCCACACCCCCCTCCATGGGGCGCCTTTCAAATACAGTATCTCGCAACAGCCAGCATCCCCGCTTGGCTATTGCTTATGGGTATCCACTGCGCGTAGATCCGCGCCGTCGTGACTACATGAGTATGGCCCATCTGTCCCGACACCCAGGCAAGCGGCTCCCCAGCTAACACCATCATCGACGCGTAGGTGTTTCTGGTTTGGTACGGGCGCCGGTACCGAACACTGGCACGCTTGAGAGCGTGGGTCCATAGTGTCTTCTTGATCGCCTGGTCACCGGTCCACGGTTCCCCTGTGCGCGGGTTGAGGAATATTCGTCCGCTAGGAGTCCCTTCAGGCTGGGTTTCAGGGGGGGGCGCTGCCGTCGCCTGCTTCTTCTTTGCCATGGTGAACTCTCCTGTGTACCAATGCTGTCTGTTTATACAGTATTGGTACACAGGAGAGCGATAGCAAAATGCTAATAAAAGTCCAGCTATATGAGACAGTGAGCGTGGCCAGAACAAAGGGCTTCGCTTACGCTTGAAGGGTTGGGGCGCCCTGGTTCTCTGCTGTATTACCCCGTGGAAGGAGGTGCGTCATGTACGCACGTTCTCTAACATTCAAGTCTACCGCTGACCAGCGTGAACGAATTGAGGCATTAGCGACTAGCATGGCGCAGTTTATGCAATCGCTTCAAGGGTTTGTAGATCTGCATTATCTCGCCTCAGAAGACTCAACTGACTATGCGTCGATCAGTTTTTGGGCAACAAAAGATGATGCTCAAGCAGCCGGTGAGCTGCTATGTGAGCGTGTCCTGGGGCAGATAGAGGCTCTCTCAACAGAACCTCCAAAGATCATGGTATATGAAGTATACGAGCCCCAAGTGGGACTCCAGGCTAAGGCAAGCTGAACGTTAGCGTTTGCACCAGTTAGGAAAAGGCGGGGCCCCAACACTTGCCTTTGTCCCATCTACGGCAGATAGACTCACATGGGGTGCCATCGCCGTCGAGCCGCCCGTTGCCGCATTGTTGCAAATGGAAAATTGCTTCTTGGCAACTGGTTACGGCGCTACAGGTCTTCTTCGTTCCGCAAACAAATTGCAGCGCTGATGGCTGAGCGATAACCGTATCGTTAGTCGCCGGGGTAGGCACTGGTGCCGGCGTGGCGTTTGGCTCAACATAGGGATTGCCGTAGCCCTGGATCGAGGCAATACGCCGGTTGCGCAGCCGTTCCCAGTCATCGATCGGGTCGGCCGTGGCCCAGGCGTTGAGTAACTGCTGCTGCTGACGGCTGATTGAGATGCCGTAGGTGTCGCGCATGTACCAGTATGTTCGTGCGATGTCCCCTCGGACCTCAGGGCGTGGCTCGAACGTTCTTTCCTTGAAGCTCACCTTTGATTGACACTGGCCATAGCGAAACGTATCAGCGCTGGTAACCATACCAAAGCGCATGTTGCTGCGATCACCGTTGGCTTCGCCGATACTCGGTACCAGTTTTACTAGATCGGCTTCTGCGCGTCGAAAGGCTGGATCCGTCGCACGGCAGTGGTCCCTTCCACCGGCTTGCCAGCATTGCAGGGCCCGTCCGAAATCATAGGCTGGCATAACGTGTTCCCACTCGACGCGGCTGGCACGTGCCGGGTGCTTGCGCACTTCGTAGCCGCAGCCTTTCAGATCCGGCGTGTTGTCTGGTCCACTGTAGCTACAGCCGCAATAGAAGGTTTCCGAGTGATCGGCATCCTTTCGTAATGTGAAGGTTTACTCTAAAAGTACATTTCAAGGACCTTTCTAGCAAGGAAGATCGATTCCTGTGATAGTTTAATTACCCAGATAGCATTGTAATATGTCTGTGCTATTGTCAAGGAGCACAGCTACAGATAAACTCGGCCAAGTTTTTACTTTTTATAGACTTATTGAACCCATTCCATTTTTAATTTTATTAAGAAATTTTGAATATCTCATGGTTGCATTTCGGGCATCTAATTGATGTGCCTGCTTGTTGAGGCTGGTTTATAGTACTAGGGGCGTTCGTACTTGCAGTACTGGCTGGGCCACGTCCAGGGTTGTTGAACCAAGCTAATATTTCTAAGGTTCGTGCATTTATCTGTTCTAGTTGTTTTGCTTTTTCTAGATAGAAATCGCTTGTCGAGCTGGTTTTAAAAACTTCTGTTGTGTCTTGTGGCCTCTCCTGGGCTAGCTCGTCTAGAAGAGACATTATTGATCTAAATTTAGACATCTTAAAGCTCCTGTTAATTAAAGTTTTCTGTGAAAAATTTTCCTATACAAGCTATTCCGCCCACAAATGATATCGAAGCAATGAAAACGCTAATGTACCCGGTTTTTTGAAGAGACTTGCAGATGTTTCTATCCCTCATGATTGAAGTGCATAAAATTAGAATGCTGGTAATTGAAAAGCATATACTGATGCCGAATAGTATTAGCGAGTTAGCGACAAGATGCTTGTAAACTGCATTTTTATACGAATTATCTAGGAAAGTTGATATTAGGATCATTGATCCGCTGCTAAGGGTTGTTAAATGTTTGTAAGTTTCTATTATCAGTTTTTGTCCCTCAGCATAGTTGTCATTCATAGCCTTTCCTGTTTTTAAACAACCATGTCAGATTAACTGGCTAGCGCTGTTTTATGATACTGGTTTTGTTGAGAATTGTAATTTCTGATAACGAGAGATAGGTTAATACTTGGGTAGCCATATTTCAAGCTGACCTTTAGGAGCGGGTAAATTTATTTTTGTGGAAATTGCCGTTGGGAACAGCTGTTTTAGCCTGTTTAAAGCGCGCTCTGCTAAAGCCGTGTCGCTATCGTTGAAATACCTAACTTGGGCGATTTTTGGCATTCTTGAAGAATCTATACTTTCAATATCGGGAACGACATTGAAACCAGAGTCGATAAGTTTAGAGGCAATTACATCTGCATTAGCACTTTTGTCACGGCGGTCTTTTTGTATATATAACCTTCCCGTGCTGTCTATGATGGTTGGTTTTTTAAATATATCTGTCTGCTTGGGTGTAGGCGCAGACGAGACTGTGAAATCCTCAGGTACAGAAACTTGAGAAACTATTTGTAAAAATTCCTTATCTCCACTATCAACGATGCTAAGAGATTCACTGTTGGGTCCTGAAGTTACTTTGAAGCTGGGAAAAGGAGGTATCGTGCTGCCTAGATCTATACCAGATTCTCCCTTTAAAATTATAGTCCTATGGCCTAATATATATCCCCTGACAATCCAGACTGTATTGTCATTTATAGCTTTTATGCATGATGGGCTTTTGAAAATACTTTCAATGTCATTGTCTGAAAGAACCTTTATTTTTGGATCGCTAACTTTTAGAGTAACGGTGTCAGCGTCGCTTACTTTGAATCTCAAAAGATCTGTTACAGGCAAGGTTTCACTAATTAGGCCAATATCTATAGCGGTCTTTTTGTTAAGCTCGTAAGTTGGAAATATTGTGGGGGTGGAGGATGTGGGGATTCCGTTTTCACTTGAAGGTTGGCAAGCAGTATAATCTATAGGTATGGTTCTACTCGGTCTGATCAATGTGCCTATTGGGTATGAGGCTAAAGATACACCAATGTTGAAGTCATCAGCCGGTGGATTTGGATCATTACCGTAGAATATATTTCTTGCCCTTTCTGCGAGGTGATCATGTAGTTTGTCAATATCATTGAAGCGGAGTGTTGTTGGGTCTTCAACACCTTGGGTTGCGCATCCTCCTATCAGGCCGAAGGCTAAAGCAAAGCAGCGAAAATAATTATTGTTCATGGAGTTTCCCCCCATTCTAATTTTTATGTTGGCGGCTATTCTGAATCGCTTCTTGTGCTGTTAAGAATAATTTAGAAAGCGCATTTTCTAAAAAATAATTTGTTTTATTTCGTTACTATAGCGTAATTTGGTTTTACTTGTTTTCCGATAATCTGAAATCATTCTTTATTAGATTAATTATATTGATCATAATTATAAATTAATGGTCGTTTAATTAGACCCTGTTTATGCTTTTTATATATTTTATTCAATTGCTTATAAGTGGGCATGCAGAAGGACATCATTCCTTGCTCAATCCGCTCGAGCGCATTCAGTATCCACTTGCTGATGATGTAGCCGCTGGTCACGTCACAGCCCACCGCGTGACCCACTAGGCGCTTGATGGTGTAAGGACAGATGTCGAGCCCCTCGGCAATGGTAATGAACATGCGATGCAGATCATGGCGCTTTACCCCGACGCTAACTTGTCGGCTACCCATTCGACTCAGTTGGCGACGTACTGAGTCTGCAGAAGTGTGTCGTTGTCTCTGGGCCTGAATGGGTGCTGGCTGGGACTGTTAACTTTTCCTTCATCAGTCTGGCGACCAGGCTCATACGATCGACATAATTCTTCGCCGGTACATGATAAGTAGCCCAGTTCAAGGTGGCGCAGCTTGAGTACCTCAGCGGTGCGCAACGCTTCCACGATGAACTATTTGATCAGCGCTTCCTTCCGGTCTTCCTCTGCCTCCGTGTCGTACCGTCTGGTTAGCTCTGGCACGTTAATGCCTAGCACTCTACCCGGATGCGCTCATCGAAGATCGGCGGCCAGCCTTCGATGTTGGCCCCGGAGTGTATCGGCATCGTAGATGCTGGTGATCTCAGCCACCATAGCGCTGCCGTAGTCGGCTAAGGCGAGAGAAGCGGGTGTTCTAAAAGGACATTAGGAGTAGGCTTGATTCGAAGCCCTTCTATGAAGAAGGGCAACGATTTTTTGCGTAAACTAATTTTAAAAAGGAATGGTGTCATCAAACGAGAATGGACTTTCCTGTTTGCTTTCCTGACTCATCTTGGTTTTAGACTTTGCTTCTAGAGACTTTATGAAACGTATAGAGCTAGCGATATGGTTGAATATTAAAAGGCTTTCTTCATAATTTAGGATGGGGTTGTCATGAGCAAGGCTTTGGTTGTTCCTTACATCGTTGAATGCTTCTAAAATAGATATACTTGATTTTAGTATGCGCTCAGTCATTACTGAGTCGAGAAGGCGGTCGCTTCGCAAAGACTTCACATATTCGCCGAAGATACTATGGAGTGGCTTACTTCGATTGACCTCTATGCTGCGGTGCTCGCACACGGTTCTGATGTACTTGATTACGTAGGTATGTAGCCTATCCAGGCCCGTTTCGGGCTTATTCTGCTCAATGGCTTCCCTTATGCTTGCTGCAACGGCTTCGAAGTCCCTTTCATCATTAATAGCTGATAGAGCGTCTGCATCGGTTACGATAGACCCTTCTTTAAGCCTGATTGCAATTTTGCGGCACGACTCAACCAAGTCATATGTTGCACTTTCATTAGGAAAACAGTTCTCGACCTGTCCATGAATTATTAACTCTTCAATAATTTTCCCTATGATATAGTTGTTTTCTTGTTGCCAAAATGAGCGCAGCCTATTGGCTTTTGAAGTGCCTCAGTATAAATAGGAGGGTCTATATCAATATGCGTATGCTCTTCAAAAAACTCGCTGAACGTTCTGTTAGAAAAATCTAATGCATATCCGGACGACATCCCCAAAAGGCGTTCAAGTTGCCTCTTTTCTATGGCGGTTAAGTCAGACATAGGGTCTCCTGAAAGCGGCATTTAAAGAAATGCTTTTTAAACGGACATGAATAGCCGGTTGCGGCAAGCAAGATTACGTTTAATGAGGGGGGACTTTGGCTCCCTTACAAAAATTTCCCTATGACCGAGAAAACCATGAAGGTACGCATGCGCGCTCTTCACGAAGGTTTTCTAGCTTGAATGAAAGGAAGCTGTTTGCCGCCTCGTAAGCTGACATGTTGGCTGGGATGCGGTCGGCTGCATAGTGCATCGTCCATGTTAATCATGGTTCCTGTAGCTGAGAAGATGTGTCGCTTCTCAAGAGCATCGTCGTTCAGGCTACAGTTGATAGCATTGTTAATAAGGACTGTCTGAACAGTAATTAGAAGGTCGAATCTTTTCTGGTCGAAACCTTCTTTCAAGGCCCCTGGAATGCTGTGCGTACAGTGATGGCTTGACTCGCCTGGTGGAGGGCGAGTCGAAGTGCTAAATGATGCGTGTGCAGAACCGAGTGGGCAAGCATGAGGAGCAGGAGCCGCTAGGCAAAATATAGATGGAGTCTGGCCTGCCGAAGGAAGCTGACCAAGGCATGCCAAAAACAGGCCCATACAGGCCTATAGAAACGAAAAAAGCACCCGTAGGTGCTTGATTCGTATAGCTAATTGATGGAGGCGGCGGGAATTGAACCCGCGTCCGCCGGTACTCGCCCTTCGGCTCTACATGCTTAGTTTCGTCTTCTGATTTAACGCCATGGACTCCGACGAGCAGGATTCCATGACGCGATCCTCCTGAGTTTTAACGGTCAACGGGAAGGCGCCGTCGACCGCGATCCTATCCGCTTTGGCTCATATCCCCTCCGTGATGGATAGGCACATCACTTCGGGGCCAGGCTAACTACCAGCAGTCTTTAAGCTGCCAGAGCGCCCTGAGCGTAGTTTTCGTCGTTTGCGACTATTTGATTGTGATGTGGGATTTACGAGATACATCACGCTCTCGGCATGCACCTCGGGGGTTGCTCCCGGCGTCGAAGCCATGTCGCCCCCTTCGATTTGATCGATTCTAGCAGCTCAGCGGATAAGATGCAAGTGTAATGCATCTTATCCGCTGCTACGGACATCGGCATCGCCATCCGCTTCGGGAAGCGCTGATAGGCGCTTCCCGTCCACCGGCAGGTCATGTTGTCCCGATGCGAGAGTCACTCCTGCCAGCGGGGATCGCGGCCGATCGGGTGCGGCTCGCCCCGGCGCTTCGCCAGTTCGATCTGCTTCTGGCGCTCGCGGGCGCCGGCGCGGGTCTTCTCGGACAGCGAGTCCCAGCAGTGCGGGCAGCTCACGCCCGGCGAGTAGTAGTCGGAGGCCATGTCCTCGGCGGAGATCGGCATGCGGCAGGCGTGGCACTGCTCGTATTCGCCCTCGGCGAGATCGTGGCGCACGGTCACGCGGTTGTCGAAGACGAAGCAGTCGCCGCGCCACTTGGTCTGCGTCTCGGGCACCTCCTCGAGGTACTTGAGAATGCCGCCCTTGAGGTGGAAGACCTCTTCGAAGCCCTCGTTGAGCATGTAGCTCGACGCCTTCTCGCAGCGGATTCCGCCGGTACAGAACATGGCGACCTTCTTGTGCTTGCTCGGGTCGTAGTTGGCCTTCACATAATCGGGAAACTCGCGAAACGAGTGGGTCTGAGGGTTGACCGCACCCTCGAAGGAGCCGATCGCCACTTCATAGTCGTTGCGCGTGTCGATCACCAGTACTTCCGGATCGTCGATCAGCGCGTTCCAGTCGTGTGGCTCGACATAGGTGCCCACCTTGCGGTTGGGGTCGACACCCGGCACGCCGAGGGTGACGATCTCCTTCTTGAGCTTGACCTTGGTGCGATAGAACGGCTGCTCGTCGCAGTACGACTCCTTGTGGTCGATCCCGGCCAGACGCGGATCTGCCCTGAGCCAGGCGAGCAGGGCATCGATGGCGTCGCGGGTGCCCGATACGGTACCGTTGATGCCTTCCTCGGCGAGCAGCAGGGTGCCCTTGATGTCGTGAGCGCGCAGCGTCTCGAGCAGCGGCTCGCGCAAGGCGACGTAGTCTTCCAGGGTGACGAACTTGTATAGCGCGACGACGACGATTCGCGGGGAAGCGTGGGGTGTGGTCATGCAGGGTCTCCAGGCAGTCGTCCGCGTAAAGGACGGACCGGATTCGATGATGCGCCGGACGAACTTCCGGCGCCAAGGCGCGGCGTATTTTACGCCAGTCGATGCCGGGCTGCATCCCGGGCGGTGCAGCCGGTCGCGCGATGACAGAGGAGAGAATGAGATGCCGGACGAACGGTTTGCGGCAGTCGAACTGGAAAAGGGTGCCGTGATCGGCGATGGCCGCTCCCTGCTCGCCGACGCATCGCTGCCGGCGGCGGTGATTCATGCGCGGGCCCTGGCCCACAACCTGGGCTGGATGCAGCGCTTCGCCGAATCCCATGGCGCAAGCCTCGCCCCGCACGGCAAGACCACCATGGCTCCGGCACTGTTCCAGCGTCAGCTCGATGCCGGGGCCTGGGCGATCACTCTGGCCACGGCGATCCAGTGTCGCGCCGCATTCGCCCACGGCATCAGGCGACTACTGATGGCCAACCAGCTCATCGGCCAGGCCAACATGACGATTGTTGCCGAGCTGCTCGAGGGCGGCGTCGAATTCGCCTGTGTGGTGGATGGCGAGGCCAACGTTCGCGAGTTGGGGCGTTTCTTCGCGGCTCGCGGCCTGACGCTCGACGTGCTGATCGAACTGGGCGTGGAGGGTGGACGCTGCGGCTGTCGTGACGATGCTCAGGTGACGGCGCTGGCCGACGCCATTCACGGCGAGCCGGCATTGCAACTGATCGGGCTGGAGGGCTATGAAGGCGTGATCGCCGGCCCCGAGCCCGAAGCGGCGATTCGCGCCTATGCCGCGCGGCTGGTGAACATCCTGGGAGTACTGCAGGCCAAGGGGCGCTTCGCCGTCGAATGGCCCATCGTCACGGCGTCCGGCTCGGCCTGGTACGACCTGATCGCCGAGGCCTTCGAGGCTGGCGGGCAGCGTCTGCGCGTGAATCCGGTGCTGCGTCCGGGCTGCTACGTGGTACACGATCACGGACTCTATGCCGACGCCCAGCGCGACGTGCTGGGCCGGCGGCCCGATCTGCACGCTGGCCTGCACCCGGCGCTGGAGGTCTTCGCCCCGATACAGTCGCTGCCCGAGCCGGGCCTGGCCATCGTCGCCCTGGGCAAGCGCGACATCGGCCACGATGCACTGCCCGTGGCGCTGCGTCGTTATCGCGAAGGGGGACGGGCCGAGGAGGAACTCTCCACCGTCGGGTGGGAGGTCGTCCGGCTGATGGACCAGCACGCCTTCGTGCACCTGCCCCGGCAGCAGGTCGGGGCAGGTGACGATGCCGCTGTCGATAATATCCGGATCGGCGATATCGTCGCCTTCGGTGTGTCTCACCCCTGTCTCACCTTCGACAAGTGGCGACACCTGCATGTGATCGACGAGGCCCTGCAGATCGAAGAGACGCTAGGGACGTATTTCTGACCGAGCCTGGCATCGCTTGCCGATTTCCCGGGCAGAACCTAGAAGCGCCCCAACAGGCGGTTGTGGATCGCCGTCGCGGCAATCGCCGCCTGGCCGGTGGCGACCGTCAGCTGGCTTAGCCGGTTGGTCATGTCGCCGGCGGCATAAAGCCCCTCGATGCCGGTCTGCATATGCTCGTCGATGATCAGATAATCGTCGCCGTCATGGCGGGCGCCAAGCATGCGGCCGAGATCGCTGCGCACGCGGCTGCCCAGTGCGCAGTACAGCACGTCGAATTCATGCGCCTCGCCCGAGGCCATCTCGATATGGATCACGCCGTTGGCGTCCCGGTACATCCGGCGGGCATGGTCGATGACGACCTCGACCTGCTCGCGCTGCAGATACTCGATCTGAAGCGGGTTGAGCCCCGCATCGCCGTCGATGCCGAGAAAGGTCAGCTTCTGGCTGAAGCGCTTGATGAACAGCGCCTCGCGCATGCCATGTGCACCTCTGGCGATCACGCCGATGCGCTGGTTGGTGAACTCGTAGCCGTCACAGATGGGACAGTAGCGGATCAGGCTCTGCCGCTTGAGATCCTGAAAGCCCTCCAGGTCCGGCTCGATATCCACCACACCGGTGGCCAGCAGCACCGTCTGGGCCTGGATGCGCTCGTTTTCGGTCTCGGCAATGAAATCGCCCTCGGCGGAGCGCGTCAGGCGCGTGACATGGCCCGGCGTCACGCTTCCGCCGTTATCCTCGAGCTGCTGGCGCAGACGTGCCAGCAGGTCGTTGCCGTTGATGCCTTCGGTGAAGCCCGGATAGTTGTGCGATAGCGGAATCAGCGAGGCGCGACTGTACCCCGCATCGACGATGCGTACCCTGCGGAAGAAGCGGTTGAGATTGATTCCGGCGGTCAGGCCGGCGGGGCCGGCACCGATCACCAGACATTCGTAGCGTTCGCCGTTGTCCATAGCGTAAGCCTTCCTTGACGTTGCGGGTTGTGTGAACTTCCTTCTCGTATGAGCTCTTGAGGTGTACGTTGACAGCACGACTTTCAGGAACCGGGAATCAACCAATCATGCAAACCCAGCGGGCATCTTCCTTCCCTCGTTACCCGTGGCAGTGGGCCATTTTCCTTATCATGGCACTTCTTCTGTCCGGCTGCGGCATCAACAACATTCCCACTTACGACGAGCAGGTCAAGTCGGCCTGGTCCCAGGTGGAGAACCAGTATCAGCGTCGCGCGGATCTGGTGCCCAACCTGGTGGAGACGGTCAAGGGGTATGCCAATCAGGAGCAGGAGACCCTGACCGCAGTGATGGAGGCCCGGGCCCGTGCGACCTCGATCAACATCGATGCCGAGTCGCTCGACGACCCGCAGAAACTGCAGCAGTTCGAACAGGCGCAGCGTCAGCTAAGCGGCGCCTTGAGCCGGTTGATGGCGGTGTCCGAGAACTATCCCGAGCTGCGCTCGAGCGAGAACTTCCTCGCCCTGCAGTCCCAGCTCGAAGGCACCGAGAATCGTATCGCGGTGGCCCGGCGCGACTTCATCCAGGCGGTGGAGCGTTACAACACCGAGATCCGCACCTTCCCGGGGCGCATCTGGCATAGCCTGCTGTACAGCGACATGCCGATTCGCGAAAACTTCGAAGCCACGGCGCCCGATGCGGATCAGGCACCGCAAGTGGAGTTCTGATGATTCAACGACTGCGTTTGCCCGTATTGCTGGTGCTGCTGAGCTGGGCGCTGCTGGCCCAGGCGCAGCAGCCCGACTTTCCCGAACTCACTGGCCGGGTCGTCGATCAGGCCGATTTGCTCGACACCCAGACCGAGGCCGAGCTGACGCAGATGCTTGCCGCCCATGAGCAGGACACCACCGAGCAGGTGGTGGTGGTGACCGTGCCCGATCTGCAGGGCTACGCCATCGAGGAGTACGGCTATCAGCTCGGTCGCCACTGGGGCATCGGCCAGGAGGGCGAGGACAACGGCGCGCTGCTGATCGTCGCCCGCGACGACCGCCGAGTGCGCATCGAGGTCGGCTACGGTCTGGAGGGGCGCCTGACCGATGCGCAATCGTCGCTGATTATCAACCGCATCATCACGCCGGCCTTCCGCGAGGGCGAGTTCGAGCGCGGCATCGTCGAAGGGACTCAGGCGATCGTCCAGGTACTCGGCGGCGACCCTCTCGACACGCAGGGCGGCGATCAGCCGGAACAGGCCTCGGAGCGCGCCGAGGGTCCCATGTCGATCCTGTTTTTCGTGATGTTCATCATCGTCATGGCGCTGGTGCGCGGTGGCGGCCGGGGCGGACGTGGCGGCGGAGGCGGACTGCTCGCCGGGGCGCTGCTGGGTTCGATGATGGGCGGCCGCGGCGGGTCCGGTGGCGGTTTCGGCGGCGGAGGTGGCTTCGGCGGCGGAGGTGGCTTCGGCGGTGGTGGGGGCGGCTTCGGTGGCGGTGGCGCTTCGGGCGGCTGGTGATTCAATCGAGCAAGATCACTTCACGGGAAACGACAACGCATGGCTTTACTGAGCGAGAGCGATCAACGCCAGGTGGCGGAGGCGATCACCCGCATCGAGCGCGAAACCGATGCCGAGCTGGTCACGGTGCTCGCCGCGCAGGCGGACAACTACACCTACATTCCCCTATTGTGGGCGGGGATCATCGCCCTGGTGGTCCCCGGCGTGATCAATTTCTTCCCCGGCTGGCTGAGTGCCCCGGCGCTGCTGCTGGTGCAATGGGCCACGTTCATCGTGCTGAGCCTGATCTTTCGCATCCCTCGTGTCACGACACGACTGATTCCGCGTAGCGTACGCCACTGGCGGGCATCGAACCTGGCCCGGCGCCAGTTTCTCGAGCACAACCTGCACCATACCGAGGGCGGCACCGGCATGCTGATCTTCGTCTCGGAAGCCGAGCGCTACGTGGAGATCCTGGTCGACCAGGGCATCTCCAGGCGCCTGGATGATGCGACCTGGCAGGCCTCGGTCGAAGCCTTCACGCGCCATGTCAGGCAGGGCCAGACCCTGCAGGGATTTCTCGAATGCATCGAGTCGTGCGGTGAGCATCTCAAGCGGCACCTGCCGGCGACCCATGAGCGCAACGAACTGCCCAACCGGCTGGTCATCCTGCCCTAGGGCTTGTCGCCATTCCCCGCGAGCAGATGCGTCTGCAGCAGGGCATAGACGCGCTCGCCGATCTGCTGCCTGGTGTCGGTGTCAGGCTGGTCGTCCAGCGCGGCAATGTGTCGGGGAGCGTCGCTATCGGCGGTGACGTAGCCCATCGCCCATTGCGAGAAGCTGCACTGGGCGATGGGCTCGAAGATCAGCACAACGATATCGGTATGGCGAGGATCGCACTGGATGCACTCGAAGAGTGTCTCCAGGGCATGGCGCGGCCCCTCGAGCACTTGAGCGAAGCGATCGGCATTGAACAGCAGCGCCCCGTTTACGCCGGCGGAGGGGTTCTTGTGTCGCGAGATGGCAAGAATCCGCTCGATCTCGTGGCGTTGCGTCTCGCTATCTCCGGGGATGGCGTTGCGGCTAAGGTAGACCAGTCGATAGAGAGTATCGGCCATGGTCGGGTCCTCATTGTCAGCAAGAAGGACAGGGGGACGCTGCCCACGGCGAGTGACAGAATGCCCCGATCGCCTCCGGTGGCATCGGCTGGGCGATGAGATAGCCTTGAGCCTTTTCGCAGCCGCTTCGGGCCAGTGTCTCGAACTGTGCCTGCGTTTCGACGCCTTCGGCGATGGTCGTCATGCCAAGGCTCGAACCCAGGGTCAGGATAGCCTCGACCAGCGCCCGGGATTTGGGCGACTGCTCACCGCGAATGAACGATTGGTCGATCTTCAGCTTGGAGAACGGGAAGCTGTTCAGGTAGCTCAACGACGAGTAGCCGGTGCCGAAGTCATCCATGGCGATGCCCACGCCCATGTCGCGCAATTCCCACAGCCGCTGCATGATCGCCTCCGAGTTGCCGATCAGCACGCCTTCGGTGATCTCCAGCTCCAGGCGCTCCGGCGCCAGTCCGGACGTTGCCAATGCATCACGCACGATGTCGACGAGACGGTCGCTCTCGAACTGCAGCGGCGAGACATTGACGGCCACGGTCAGCGCGTTGTCCCAGGTGGCGGCTTCCTGGCAGGCGGCACGGATCACCCACTCGCCGATGGCGTGGATCTCGCCGATCTCCTCGGCCAGGGGAATGAACTCCGTGGGGGGAACCGGACCGCCGTCGCCGCAGTTCCAGCGGATCAGTGCCTCGAAGCCGCTGAGTTCCCGCGTCGCCACGCAGACTTGCGGCTGGTAGACCAGTTGGAACTCCCGAAGCCCCAATGCACGGCGCAGGTTGAGCTCCATGTGGCGACGCTCGAGAGCGCGGGCTTCCAGGTGGGACTCGAAGAAACGGAAGGTGCCGCGGCCTGCCGCCTTGGCGGCATACAGGGCAAGTTCGGCATGCTTGAGCAGGCTGTCAGTCTCGTGAGTGCCATCGTGCAGGATGGCGATACCCACGCTGGCGCCGATGTTGACCTGCTGCCCTTCGATCAGAAAAGGCCGGCTGAGCAGGTCGACGATACGCTTGGCCAGAGATTCCGCACTACCGGACGTGGTGCAGGGCAAGTGAAGAATGGCAAATTCGTCTCCGCCCAGGCGGAACACGATGTCTTCATCGTGCATCACGGTATTCAGACGTCTGGCGACGAGCTTGAGCAGTGCATCGCCGATCGTATGCCCCAGCGTGTCGTTGACCTGATTGAAACGATCGAGATCGATCATGATCACCGCAAGCGGCTGGGTCTCGGAGTTGAAGGGCGCCCATTGGCTGAGCGCTTTCTCGAAGCATTGTCGGCTACCGAGACGGGTCAATGGATCGCACAGGATCGGGGATTCGTCGCGCAGGATATCGTCCGGTCTGGCCACTTCCGTCGCGCTGATCAGGCGGGTGGCGTTGCCTTGGGCACCGATGTGTAGCGTGATCACGCGGCCGTTGGCGCTCTGGACATGCAGTGAGGCGCCCTCGGGACGGGCGAGCAGGGTCGTCAGGGAGTGTCGTGCAGAAGGGGCGGCACTCCCGAACCAGTCCAGCAGCGGTTGGCCTGCCCCCGGCTTGTCCGCCAGCTCGAACAGGGTGGCGAAGGCCGGATTGGCGTAGATCACCTTATCTTGCATGTCGAGCAGCGTGAGTCCGACCGAGGCCATGCTGGCGGCTTGGGCAAAGGTCGTGAAGTCCAAGCCTGCCTCACTATGCGCTACCGAAGTGCGGAGGCCCGGGTTCGGATGGACATTCGTTGTTCTTGTCTTGCTGGGCATAATCGTCAGTCATCCCTTGCCGCTGAATCCTTTTGCCTAGCGCAGGCCGTCCGACAGTCTCGCCTGGAATTCAAACGGTCGAATGTCCGATATCAAAAGCCTACGCTATCACTGTGACACGGTAATGTATCCTGGCGTCGATTCTTATAAGGCAGATTATATGGAGATGATCTTTCTGGGAACCTCCGCCGGCATTCCGACGAAGGCGCGCAACGTTTCGGCGCTGGCGGTCAAGAAGCGCAGCGCCAAGGCGTGGTACCTGATCGATTGCGGCGAGGGAACGCAGCATCAGGTCCTGCGCACGCCGCTGTCGCTCAACCGGCTCGAGGCGGTGCTGATCACCCATGTTCATGGCGATCACTGCTACGGCCTGCCCGGTCTGCTGGCCAGCGCCTCGATGGCCGGGCGGCAGGCGCCACTGCGGATCGTCGGGCCGCGGGCAATTCGTGATTTTCTCGATGCCGTCCAGGCGTCGACGGGGCTGCACCTGACCTATCCGGTCGAGTTTCACGCCGTCGAGGAACTCGCCGGGCCGCTCGATTGCCGGGATTTTTCCCTCGAAGCTGCGGTTCTCTCGCACGGCGTGGCGTCGTACGGCTATGCACTCGTCGAGAAAGATGTCGAGCGTAAGCTCGATACCGGGCGGCTCGAGGCTCTGGGGATACCTTCCGGGCCCGACTGGGGGCGCCTGTTCCGGGGCGAGGCGGTGCTTCTCGAGGACGGTTCGCGGCTCACCGGCGAGGAGGTGCTGCTGCCGACAAGGCGCGCGCGCAAGATCGTGGTCGGTGGCGATAATGACACGCCCCACCTGCTCGATGCCCTGTGTCGCGGCGCCGACGTGCTGGTGCACGAGGCTACCTACACCCGCGATGTCGTTGCGCGGCTGGGCACCAGCAACCAGCACAGTACCGCCGCTGACGTGGCGGCATTTGCCAGGGATCGGGGCCTGGCGAACCTCGTGCTCACCCACTTCAGTCCTCGCTATCAGTATGCCCGCGAGGCGACACCCTCGATCGGTGATATCGCGGCCGAAGCCCGGTGCTACTATCAGGGCGAGCTGTTCCTGGCCAACGACTTCGACGCCTACCGGCTGTCGCGGGAGGGGGTGCTGCATAAAATGGACGGTGGACAACGCGCATCAGCCCCCCGGAGCCCATGATCATGTCGACATCTTCCAGTGTGTGGAGCATGCCTCTCGCCGAGTTTCGCGATGCCATCGTCTCGCGTGCAGCGCCAGGATGCGGTGCGGCGGCGGCGGCGGCCGCCGATGTCGGCCTGGCCCTGGTCATGAAAGGGCTGCGCATCAGCCAGACCAGGCAGCACGACGCCCGACGCACCGTTCTGGCCGAGCAGGCGCAAGCGCTGCTTCACACGCTGGGCCGGCACGCCGATCAGGACATGGCCGCTTTCGAGGATTACCTGAACGCCACGCAACTGCCCCGGGATTCCCGGGCACAGCAGCAGGAGCGCGACCGGGCCGTTGCCGAGGCGGCGGTGAGGATCAATGCCATTCCGCTGGCCACCGCCGAGACCTGTCTCGAGGCCTTGACCCTGGCGACCGAGGCGCTGCCGCTGACAGTCGCCAGTCTGCGCAGTGACGTGGTGGCCGGCGGTTTCCTGCTGCATGCCGGGTTGAGCGCGGTGCTGTTGAATGTCGACGCGAATCTGGCGAGCCTCGACGATGACGCCAGGCGGGAACGGGCGCATCGTGAGCGTCAGGCGCTACAGCAGGAGGCCGACCGCCGGTATCGGGTGCTGCAGCGAGCCGACGTGTCGTGAAAGGGCCGGCGCCGCTATGCTGAGCCCTTGAATCCCACGCTGAAAGGATGAGCGAAATTGGCCGGCGCAAGCTTACTGACTCTGATCGATGACATCGCCACGATTCTCGACGATATCTCGGTGATGTCCAAGGTGGCGGCAAAGAAGACCGCCGGTGTGCTGGGTGACGACCTGGCGCTCAATGCCCAGCAGGTGACCGGTGTCCGGGCGGACCGGGAGCTGCCCGTGGTCTGGTCGGTGGCCAAGGGGTCGCTGCGCAACAAGCTGATTCTGGTGCCCGCGGCACTGCTGATCAGCGCCTTCGCGCCATGGCTGGTGACGCCCTTGCTGATGCTGGGCGGCGCCTTCCTCTGTTACGAAGGCTTCGAAAAGCTGGCCCACCGCTTCCTGCATGACCGCCACGAGGAGGCGGAAGCGCGTGAGCGCCATCGCCAGAGACTGGCGGATACCCAGAGCGATATCCGGGCCCTGGAGAAGGACAAGATCAAAGGCGCCGTGCGTACCGATTTCATTCTCTCCGCCGAGATCGTCGCCATCACCCTGGGTACCGTGGCGGGTGCCAGCCTCACGCAGCAGGTGGTGGTGGTGGCGGGAATCGCGCTGACCATGACGGTCGGTGTCTACGGTCTGGTCGCAGGAATCGTCAAGCTGGACGATCTGGGCGGCTATCTCCACGACAAGGGAACCTCCGTGGCCCGGCCGGTCGGCGATACCATCCTGCGGGCCGCCCCCTATCTGATGAAGGGGTTGTCGATCGTCGGCACCGTGGCCATGTTCATGGTCGGGGGCGGAATTCTCACCCACGGCATTCCGTTTCTTCACCACTCGGTGGAAGGCGTGGCCCGCGCGGCCGAGACACTGCCCGGTATTGGAATCATTGCCGGCTCTCTCAGTGCGATGCTGCTAAATATCGTCCTGGGGATCCTGGCCGGCGCCCTGGTACTGGCGGTCGTGAAGGGCTTCACCCGTCTTAGACGCAAGTTCGGGGCGGCGCGCTGACGCCGTGGCCGATCATCGCGAGCCCGCTGGTTGGCGGCCCTGCACGGCCGGAGCGGCAGTCGATCCTGCTGTGCAGGGCCGAGTGCTCATGCCTGGTTTCACGGAGTATTCAATGCATTCTCATCCTCTGCGCTGACGAGGAAGTGCAGGGCGATGCCATACACACCGGAGCAAGGAGAGGCGATGACCGGTTATCTGGGCTTGTTCGTGTCCTCGTTCGTGGCGGCGTCACTGCTGCCTTTCTACTCCGAAGTGGCGCTGGTCGGGCTGGCGCACGCCGGTTACGACGCCTTCGCGCTGCTGGCGGTCGCGACCGCCGGCAACACCCTGGGAGCGGCGCTGAACTGGGTGATGGGCCGCTATCTGGAGCAGTACAAGGAGCGGCGCTGGTTTCCCTTCAAGCCCCACAAGCTGGGACGCGCGCAGCACTGGTTCAACCGCTTCGGCGTCTGGTCGCTGCTGCTGGCCTGGCTGCCGGTCGGTGGCGATGCGCTGACCTTCATCGCCGGGCTGATGCGCGTCTCCTTTCCCCTGTTCTTCGTGCTGACCGCGATCGGCAAGGGGGCCCGTTACGCCGTCATTCTGCTCGCCATGCAGCAGTTCTAGGGAAGCGCCTGCAAGTGGTGCCAAGCCTGCCTTCATGCCAATGCGGAAACGGCTATATTGAATCTGTCGATACCCTGAGGAGCGACTGAGATGAAACTGCTTGCACTGGCGGCGATCGCCGCCATGACCGTTGCCGGAACCGCCCTGGCCCAGCCGGATAGCGACGACGTTGCCCTGACGACACAACAGGCGGAAGGTTACGGCACCTATGTGGCCGATTTTCAGGGACGGACCCTGTATCTCTTCACCACCGACACGCAGGGACAGGGCGATGCTCAGGCCGCCAGCACCTGTCATGACAAGTGTGCCGAGGTGTGGCCGCCCCTGCTGTCGGTCGATGACCATCCGCAGGCCGATGACACGCTTCAAAAGGATCTGCTGGGGACTTTCCAGCGCGAGGATGGGCAGACGCAGGTAACCTACGGGGGGTGGCCGCTTTACTATTTCGCCAAGGATCAGCAGGCGGGAGACGTCAACGGCCAGGACGTCCACGGCTTCGGTGGCGAATGGTACCTGGTGGCACCGGACGGAACGAAGAACACGCAGCAGAAGGGGCAGTGATCCGTCATCGGCGCGTGCCCATCGCAGCCGTCAGTATCCGGCAGGCTCAGCCAGCCAGGCCTCGAAGGCGTCCTGCTCCATCGGTCTGGCGATCAGGTAGCCCTGCACCTCGTCGCAGTCGAGCTGCGCGAGGCGCTGATAGACGTCCTCGGTTTCCACTCCTTCGGCAACGACGTGGTAGCCCAGCTCATGGGCCATGGTGATCATGGCCTTGACCAGTGTCTGGCTGCGCGAGTCGTGGCCGAGGCCGCTGATGAACGAGCGATCGATCTTCACCACATGCGCCGGGATTTCCTGAAGATACGCCAGACTGCTGTAACCGGTACCGAAGTCGTCGATGGCGACTCGGATCCCGGCGGCGATCAGCGTGTCGAGCTGCTCGCGTGCCGCACGATTGTTGCCGACCAGGGCGCTCTCCGTCAGCTCCAGCTCGATGGCGCTCAAGGGCAGTGCCGCCTGTTCCATCTGCGTCAGCAGGCGCTGCGCGAAATCCTCTTCCTCGAGATTGACTGCCGAGACGTTGAGCGAGATCCGTTGCGACAGCCCCTGACACCGCCAGGCGGCGACCTGGGCGATGGCCTTGCGCACGACCCAGGCCGTCAGCGGACGGGCTTGCGGCGTATTCTCGACCAGCGGGATGAACTCGGCCGGCGAGATATCCCCGAGGGTGGGGTGGCGCCAGCGCAGCAGTGCTTCCGCACCCACGCAGGCGCCAGAACTCAGCGCCACCCGTGGCTGGTAGACCAGGCGCAACTGGTCCTCGGATTCCAGTGCGCTATGGATATCCCCCAATAGCGTGAAGCGCCGCTGATAACGGGCATCGAGCGCCAGCGAGTAGATGCCGACGCCCGTTTCGGCCTGCCGGGCATCCTGGCAGGCACTGTGGGCCGTACGCAGTATGTCTTCCGGCGTCGTCTCGCCGAACAGTACCGGTGCGATACCCATCGCTGGACGCACCAGCACCGCCGCGGCCTGCGTCGGATTGAGCGACATCAGTTCCCGGCGCAGGCGCAGCGCCTCATCCAACAGCTCGGCGTCGCTGTCCGCCTGCAGCAGATGCACGTACTGGCAGGGGCCGATGTGATACAGCCGGGTGCCCTTTGGCAGTGTCTGCTGCAACTGCTGGGCCGCGGTTCGCGCCAGTCTGTCCAGATGGGCGGGGCCCAGGATGCGGTGCAGCATGCCTGATTGTGTCGCATCGACCAGCTCGGTGAACATCGCGAAGCGCGGCGTCGCAGAAGCCTCCCGCGCCATGTCTTCGATATCCTCGACGAACTGGCTGCGGTTGGGCAGGCCGGTGAGCGGGTCTATGCGGCCAAAGGCGTGCTGCAGCTCGATCTGGGCCATGACCATCGCCGCGAGATCCTGGAGTACCGCCTCCTCCTGTTCGCTAATGGCCCGTGGCTCCGTGCCCAGCACACACATCGCCCCCAGCGTATAACCTTCGCGGGTCAACAGCGGTGCGCCGGCATAGAAGCGGATGCCCGATTCGGCCAGGTAGCTATCCCTGAATGAGTGGGATTCGAGCAGATCCGGCACGACCACTACCCGCGAGGAGTCGCTGACCTCGGCGCAACAGGCCTTGAAGCGCGGGATCTCCGTGTGATCGACCCCCACCCGGGACTTGAACCATTGGCGGTCCTGATCCGTCAGCGACACCGCGGCGATCGGCAGGTTGAAGAGCTGGCTGGCCATGCGCGTGATGCGGTCGAAACTCTCGCTGGGCGGCGTATCCAGCAGGTTGAGTTGCCGTAGCGCGAAAAGCCGCGCCTGCTCGTAATCTGGCATGGAAGGCGTCCCTGAATGATTCATGCACGAAGCTCGCATGGCGCTACTTTAACGTAACAATTCGTAAAGCCTATTATCACGAGTTAAGACCTTGCAAGAACGCACTTTTAACGCATCGACGGTATCGCTAACCGTCGCTTGATGCTAAGGATGCCGGTGCTGTCGAGAGCTTGCCCGCAGATGGGGCATAGGACGAAGCCGGGAGCGGCGTCAGGCCGACAAAGGGGCATCGATGCGTTAATCTCGGCGGGGGCGGGCGCAGCCAGCGATACGCGCCTGCTGCACGATGGCAAGGCAACCCGATGTAAACGGACAGGCTGAATATGATACGTACCCTGCTGGTCACGCCCGATGGCCATTCGCAGCATGGCGGTGAGGAACTGATCGCAAAGTGGCGACGCGAGCCGGATAGCCATATCTGGATCGATCTGCAAGGCGAGACAGCGGAGAGCCAGAAAGCCTTTCTGGAGAACTTCGACTGCCATCCCATGGCGATCAACGATGCCTTGCGCGACCGGCATCCGCCGAAGATCGAGGAGTTCGCGTCGCATACCCTGATCATCTATCGCGGCATCGCCTCTTTCGATGCCGAAATCAATTACCAGCCGCAGCAGATGTCGTTCTTCGTCGGCGAGCGATACCTGATCAGCCTGCACGAGAGCCTGGCCAAGAGTATCGACCGCCTGTTCGAGAGCGGCGGCCAGGCGCTGCTGCAGAAATCGCCCGAGCACGTCGCCCTGAAGATCATGTACATCTCCGCCGGCTTCTATCTGGACAGCCTGCTCGACTTCGAGACGGAGCTCAGCGATCTGGAGGACGAGCTGCAGACGGCCGGTAACGACGAACTGATGCGCAGGATCATCAGTTACCGCTCGCGCCTGGTGAAGATGCGCCGGGTGTTCAACTACCATCTGGGCATCACGCAGGAGCTGATCGCCTACGACTATCATCATTTGCCGCGCGAAAACGCCGAGACCCTGCACGCCATCAACGATGTCTTTGAGCGCTTCGAGCGTCTGCACAGCCTGACGCAGATGTATTATGAGATCTGCGGCGACCTGATCGACGGTTATATCTCGATCTCCTCGCACCAACTCAACATCACCATGCGCGTACTGACGGTGATCACCGCCATCTTCGTTCCCCTGACCTTCATCGTCGGCATCTACGGGATGAACTTCGAGCACATGCCCGAGCTGAATTTCCGCTACGGCTATTTCATGGTGCTCACGGTGATGCTCGTCATCGGCGTCTGGCTGGTATGGGCCTTCCGCCGCAGAGGGTGGTTCTGAAAGGATGCGGCCGTGGTGCAGAATGCGCAGCAACTGTCGAAAACGGCACCGTTACGGTGCGCAAATCGCCCGTTTCCGTCGGAGTGGGCACGGCAGCGACGAATGATCGATAAAAAAAGCGTATAGATATCAGCTGTATTAGCGCTTCCCGGTGCTCGGGTGAGGCAGCGCTGGCACGCTTGTTGAATGGCATGTCGTGTCGCGGTTCGTCCACCGGGAGGCCTCTATGTATTTCACCCCAAGTTTACCGCATGTGCTGGGCATCAGTGCCCTGCTGTCCGGCATGATGCCCTTGGCATCGGCGGCGCAAGAAACGGATTCCGAATTCACGCCGGAAGAACTCACGGTCGAGGCGTCGATCAAACCGGGGGCCAACGTGTTCGTCAACAGCGCCTCCTGGGACGGCGCCAGTCGTATCCATGTCTACGGCCAAGAGAATCTCGCCTACAAGGGACTGATGTCCCTGGGGCTGACCTCGCAGATCCTGCTGTCGAATGACAGTCGCCGCATATTCGCCTTTTCCGACTACATGAAGCGCTACACCTACGGCCCGGTGGAAAGCGTCCTGCAGGTCTTCGACGTGGCGGGCCTGACGCCGGTGCAGGAAATCGTCATCCCCAATAAGGCGGCCAAAGCCATCGGCATGACCCAGCTGATCGAGACCAGCGCCGATGAGAATTATGTCTATATCCAGAACGCCACCCCGGCAACGTCGGTCACCGTTGTCGATCTGGCGTCGGGCGAGGTGGTGAACGAAGTGCCGACGCCCGGCTGTTACGGCATCTATCCCACCCCGCAGGGGTATCGCTTCTCAACGTTGTGTGGCGACGGCACGATCAAGACCTACTCTCCACAGGATGATGGCTATGAGGTGGCCAGTTCCGAGGCGCTGTTCGATATCGACAATGATGCACTCTACCTACACGCCCAGCGACTCGAGGACGGCAGACTGCTGTTCACCTCCTTCAACGGCAATCTTTATCTCGCCGACGATAGCGGCGACAGCGTGGTATTCGACGAGAAGATCGCCGTGACGGAGGGGATCGAGGGCGGCTGGGTGCCTGGCGGGTATCTGGTCTCGGCCTACAACGCCCCGAACGACATGGTCTTCCTGCTCATGCATTCGGATGGCGCCGAGGGCAGTCACAAGGATGCCTCCGAGGAGATCTGGGCCTACCGCCTGAGTGATCGCACCCTGGTCAGCCGCTCCCCGGCGGAGCACCTGGTGGCCATCGACGTCACCCAGGAGGAACGCCCGCATCTCTATGGCTCCAACGAGGAGGACGAGTCCGTGGACGCTTACGCACTGAGCGGGGACGAAGGCTTCCAGTTCACCAAGGTGGCTAGCGACGACACGGTCGGCTGGAACACGTCGCTGACGGTGACGCCATGATGACGGCTTTTCTGGGTCTGGTCGGGCTGGCCTTCATCGTCCTTGTCCTGCTTCGCGCCGTGCTGCACAAACTCTTCGACTTCCTCGAGTTCCAGGGCTTCGTCGATGATTACCAGCTGCTGCCCGAACGCTGGGGGCGGCCGGTGGCCGCGCTGCTGGTCGGTGCCGAACTGGCGATGCTCATGCTGCTGCTATTTGCCCCGACGCGCAGTGCCGGGCTGATGCTGACCGCCGCACTGCTCGTGGCCTATGCCGCCGCCATCGCCATCAACCTTCGGCGTGGACGCACCCAGATCGAATGCGGCTGTGGCGGGGTTCCCCAGCGGCTCAACGCGGTGCTGGTTGCGCGCAACCTGGCGTTGGCCGGCATCGCGCTGCTGGCCGCTAGCAGCGTTCCGGCGGCACTAGGGCCGGCCGCCACGTCACTGGCCGTGATGGCCGGCTTCACGTTATGGACGCTTTATCTGCTCTTCGAGCAGTTGAACGGCAACTCGCTGATCCTGAACCCCCCGATAAAGGTATCGCTATGAGCCTGATCCATGTCGCTCTCGTCATTCTCTTCGTTGCGATCATCCTGCTGGCTTTCGCCTTCCTGCTGTTGGCGCGCCAGATCGGCGTGTTGTTCGAGCGCGTGACTCCGATGGGCGCTCTGGTCAATGACTCGGGACCCAAGGTAGGGGACGCCTCTCCGAGCTTCACCTTGACCAGCCTGACGGGAGGCCCGGTAACCATCGGCGCCGAAAGTGACAGATCGACGCTGGTCTTCTTCCTGTCGCCGACGTGTCCGGTGTGCAAGAAACTGCTGCCGGTGCTGCGTTCGGTGCGTCGCAGCGAAGACCACTGGCTGAATGTCGTGCTGGCCAGCGACGGCGAGGAGCCCCGGCATCGGCGCTTCCTCGAGACGGCCCGTCTCGAGGAGTTTGCCTACGTACTGTCGCCGGAACTGGGTATCAGCTATCGCGTGTCGCGCCTGCCATTCGCCGTTCTGGTTGATGCACACGGCGTGGTGAAGGCCAAGGGGCTGGTGAATACCCGGGAGCAGCTCGAAAGCCTGTTCAACGCGCACGAGCAGGGCGTGGGGTCCATCCAGGCGTATCTGGATGATCCTCAGGTTACCCTTCAAACACGGTAGGAGACGGCACGATGAAACGATACCTGGATGCTTTCCTGGCGCGCATGGACCAAGGCTCCGAACGCATGGCCCGGCATGTCGCCCAGCGCAGTGGCCGACGCAATTTCCTGACGCGCGCCGGCACGTTCATGGCGGGTGCCGCGGTCTTGCCGATCCTGCCGTTCGATCGCAACTTCGGCCTGGCATATGCCGCCTCCGACACGCCGGATCCCAACGATCCGGCCAGTTGCGACTATTGGCGCTACTGCGCGCTGGACGGCGCCTTGTGCAACGATTGCGGCGGTACCCTGACCAGCTGTCCGCCGGGTTCCGAGGCCTCGGCCGTGTCGTGGGTCGGGACCTGCAGCAATCCCAACGACGGCAAGAACTATCTTGTCTCCTACAACGATTGCTGCGGGAAGGCCATGTGTCTGGGGGATTCGTGTCTGGTCAGCGAACGTGAACGCCCCGGTTACCGGATGGGACTGCACAACGATATCAACTGGTGCATGGCCAACACCTCGCAGGGATATCACTGTACGGTGGCATTGTTGGTCGGTTTGGCCGAATAGCGTCGGCACGCTACCGACGAGTCCCGGGCCGCCGATCGTTCTGGATAGACGGCCCGGGCCAGGGGGGGCGCTTCGATGCAAGCTAGACGATTCCTACCGGGAGTGATGGCTGCCGCTCTGCTGGCCGGCTTGCCGCCTGCGTCGGCGGACAGGAGCCCGCAGACGAACTATCTCCTACGCTGTGCCGGCTGTCATGGCATGAGCGGGGCTGGTGCCCCGAATGCCGGTATTCCCGACTTTCGAGGAAAGGTCGGCTCGCTTGCCATGACGCAAGACGGCCGGCTCTACCTGATGCATGTCCCTGGAGTCGTCGGTTCGCAGCTCAGCCACCGGGAAATCGCCGAAGTGACCAACTACTTGATGCAGCGCTGGGGCGGAGACTCGGCGGGAGCGGGCTATCAGGCGTTTACCGAGGCCGAGGTGCGCAGGCTGCGCGAAGAAAACGTCGCTGACGTGGTGGTTCTGCGTCGCGACGTGGTGCGTGAACTCGAAGTCTTGGGCCTGCCGGTCGCCACCTACCCCTGGCCGTAAGGCGTCTTCACGCGGGCGAAACCTTATCGACGAGCGAGGCAGTCATGAAAAAAGGGATGGGTGGGTCCGGGACCGTCACATTGTTAGGGATGATCATGGTGCTTGGGTTGGTCACGATGGGCCTCCGGCAACCGGCGAATGCCGAGGACGCCGAATCCCTGTTCCGGCAGAAGGCTTGTTCGTCCTGTCATGCCATCGACACACCGGTCGTGGGACCGTCCTTTCGCAGCGTTGCGTCCCGCTATGCAGGGCAGGACGATGCAACAGCAACCTTGATGCACAGTATCCTCAATGGGAGCCAGAGCAAGTGGGGCCCGGTTCCCATGGTGCCCAACCGGGTCAGCGAGGAGCAGGCCCGTATCCTGGCGGAGTGGATACTCGAACAGCAGTGAAAACACCAACCACATGAAAGGCCATCTTGGGCGAATCCGCCCCCTCGAGCTGCAGTGGCAGCCAACCGGATCGCAATGAGACGGTAACCTGCGCCGCGACGTCACGTTCGATTGTCATCATTCCGTTACTTGGCTTGATAACAATGTAACGCTCTATCAAGCCTGCTCTGGCACGCGTCCGTGTCGCTGTGCTGTCGCATCAGGACACGACGCGCCGCAAGCCAGAGACGGAGACACGCAGAGGAAAACGATGACACTACGCACCGGGATGGGTCTCATGCTCGGCGTCTTTGCGCTGATGGTACTGCTGGTGGGTACGGGAGGGTTCGTCGCGCTCAAGGAAGCCAAGCACTCCTTCGACACGCTCCACCGACTGAATGTCACCAGTATCGGGGCGGCCGAGCAGGCCTACGGCGCCCTGATGAGCACGCGCCTGCAGCTCAACACCTACCAGACATTGTACAACCGGCTCAAGGTCAAGCCCGCCAAGGCCGCCTGGGAACAGGCCGAGGCCTCCTTTTCCCGAGCACGGCAAGCGCTGCTGCAATTGCAGTCCAGCCAAGTGGGCGCGAAAGAGGCGCCGCTGATCGAGGCGGCCCAAGCCGCTTTCGATGCATTGATCGCACAAGGCATCACGCCGACCTTCGATGCCCTCAAGCGCTGGGATCTGGATGACTATGCCGAGGCCAATACGCAGGCCAACCTGTTGACCGATCAGCTCGACATTGCCCTGGCGCAATTGTCCGAACACGCCGGGGCCGTGGGAGCCGACGCCACCGGGGCGATCACGCGTAACGTCGACCGGATGCGTATCGGCATCCCCGCTCTGCTCGTGCTGGCCAGTGCATTGATGCTTCTGGGCTATTTGCTGGCCCAGCGGGCCCTGTTTCGGCCACTTGGCCAGGCTCGGCACCATTTCGAGCGTATCGCCGCAGGCGATCTCACCGCCAAGATCGAAGCCCGCAGCAACAATGAGATAGGCAAGCTGTTCATGTCACTGGCACACATGCAGCAGGCGCTGCAGGAGATGGTCCAGACGATGCGGTACAACAGCCATGGCCTGCGTGACAATGCCAGCGCCTGCTCGCGGCAGGCTTTCGCGATCATCGCCATCATCGATGAAATCGCTTTTCAGACCAATCTTCTGGCGCTTAACGCCTCGGTCGAGGCTGCGCGGGCCGGCGAAAAGGGGCGGGGCTTCGCCGTGGTCGCCAATGAGGTCCGCATCCTGTCACGGCGCTCGGCGGAAGCCGCGGCCAGCATTCGACAGCTGATCGAAGAGACGCATGAGCGCGTCAATCAGGGAGCGTCGGGGATCGAAGCAGCCGGCAAGGCGCTGGGTGAGGCCGAGAGCGCCAGCCAGCACGTCGCCACGTTGCTCAGCCAGATCGCCCAGGTCTCGCAGGAACAGAGCGATGGGATCGAGCAAGTCAGTCGCGCCATTGCCCAGATCGAGGCCACGGCTCAGCACAATGCCGCCATGACTCAGCAGTCGGCACTGGCGGCACGGGATCTATATCATCGTTCCGGCCTGCTCGACGCGCATGTCGCCCGCTTCACGACACTGCCTGAGGATGTCGCAAGCGCTGACGAGGGTGATGACAAGAGCGCCGCCACGCCGCCCGTTTCATCCCCATTGCAGCAAACATCGCGCTTGCCTGTCGCGGCCGGGGCGACCGAAGTGTCACTGACCTGAACCGGTTCAGCGGCTCCTGGTCTTCGTGAGCCCGTTTGGGGCTTGGCCATGGTCGGAAAGAGGGAGAACATCTGTCTAGTAGGGGCTGCCATCCTTGTGGGCGAACTGCCATTGGCCGTTGGCGCCCAGCATGGCGGCTAGATCATCGTCCGGGTAGCTCACGATATCGCCTGCCGAGCGGTCGCCGACTTCCAGATAGAGCGCTTCGGTATCAGCGCGGTTGACGAGATGGTGCCCGTCACCGCTACCGGCCTTGAAACCGGCGCACATCCCGGGAGCCAGAACGGTTTCTCCCGCATCGGTAATCAGTGTCGGAAAGCCACTCAAGATATAAACGAACTCATCCTGACGGGAGTGCGCGTGACGCAGTGCCGACATGGCACCGGGCGGCAGCCGGGTCACGTTGACGCCGAAGTTGGTGAGTCCGAACAGATCGCCGAGAGGCCGTTTCTCTCGTCCGTGAAGGCGTGAGGCGAACACTGGCGGATAACGGGAGGGCTGGCTGCGCGGTGGCGTGTCGGCGGCGATGATCGCGACGGGATAATATTGTGCTCCCATGGGATTTCCTCGGCTAACGGGCCTTTGATGCGCATGATACGACGGGTTCAGCGCGGATCACTTGTGACCAATGCCGCTTCCAGACTGCGTGGGGTAATGCCCAGTGTCTGAAAGGTATCGGCACCCTGGCCGACGACATTGTCGCTTTCCATGAGAGTGACCTGATCCCGCGTCAGCGGTGGGTTCGGCAGGAGCGAGCCCAGGGCGGCAAGGCGGTGCCACACCGCAAACGGCACCGGCAGCAGCGGACGTTGGCGATCATGGCTCTTCAGTACCGCCTGCAGGATATCGCGATAGCGATACGCCTGGGCACCGCCCAGCTCGAAGACCCTGCCTGCGGCGGCGGGCCACTCCACCACACGGCCGACAGCGGCGGCCACATCATCGACGTGGACGGGCTGCAACCTCACGCGACCGTCGCCGAACAGGGGAATGACCGGCAGCCGGGTCATTCCCTCCAAGGCACTGAGGAACGCATCGTCCGGACCGAAGATGACGCTGGGCCGCAGGACGACCGCCTGCGCAAACGCGGCGCGTACCCGCTGCTCGCCCTGGGCGCGGGCCCGCACGTAGGCCGAGGAGGACGTCGTGCTGACGCCCAGGCCGGAGATGTGTACGAGGGTGGCCACGCCGGCCTGGGCGGCAAGGCGTGCGATCCGCTCGGCAGCCACGACGTGGATGTCATCGAAGCTCAGGCCGCGGCGTTCGACGTACAGGCTGACGGCATTGACTGCGGCCTCGGCCCCCTGCAGGGCCTGCGCGACGGCCGCCTCGTCGCGCACGTCGGTGGGCTGGAATTCCACCGTGCCGGGCACGTCCACACGATGCGAATGGCGGGCCGCGATTCGTACCGTGATCCCGGCATCCGCCAGGCGGCGCACGATGCAGCGGCCCAGGAAGCCGGTGCCGCCGAAAACCGTGACGATGCGCTTGGCCATTGTGGCGTCCCTTGCGTTGAGCGAATGTGGAGCGAGGCGTGGCAATCATGCTGAAGGCGACGCATCCCGTTACGACTGCCACGCTTGGCAGTATAGGGGCTGCTCATGAGCGCTGACGAGATTCAAGAAGGCAAATGCACCACTGTCGGCTTACATGAGAGCAGCGCCTCAACGACCATACGGCACTAGCGTTCTGGTGTCTTGTCTTCACCTACCGTGTCTGCAACGTAAGCACTACGCTCCCCCATCGGCTCTTTTGCGCCGGTCGTCGTATCGTGTTTCGTCTGATGCTCGATTTCGCTGTTGAATTCTGCCCCCAGCAGCACGGTAAAGGCAGACAGCCAGAACCAGATGAGCAGGACAACGACGGCACCCAGCGATCCATAAACCTGGCCAAAACTGGCAAAGTGACTGACATAAAGGGAAAAACCGACCGATCCCGCTATCCACAACGTGACCGAGAGTAACGAGCCGACACTGATCCATTGCCAGCGCGGTTCCTGGCGATCCGGGGCATAGCGATAAATGATCGCCACGGCCAGCATGACCATGATCATCAGCAGTGGCCAGCGCAAGAGCCCGATAGCCATGGCAAGGGTGTCATTCATGTTGAGTACGCTCGTGATGATGGGGATCAGGGCGATCAATCCCAGCGCAATTATCGTCATGAATATCGCACCCGTGGTCAGCGCCAGCGTCTCGGCAATCTTCTTGATCAGACTCCGGCTCTCATGCTCCCCGTAAATGGAATTCAGTCCCTGCATGAGCCAGTACATGCCCTGGGAGGCGCTGTAGATAGCCAGTGCCAGGGCACCGGCCGCAGTCAGGCTGATACTCGTCCCCAGGTCTTCGAGAGTCTGCTCGATGCGTTGCCCGATGATGTCCGTTGCCTCGGGCGGAAGTAAATGGCTGATCAATGAAATCTGCTGGGCAATCTGGCTGGGGTCGAACAATAGGCCCCATAGGGCAATAACTGCCGCAATGATCGGGAAAGTGGCCAACAAGCCATAAAATGCGATGCCGGCACTCAAGACGGGAATATAGTCGCGGCCGATGTTACCCTTGACTCGCCACAACACATCCAGCCAGCCCGCCCAGGGAATTTGTGTCGGTCGCTCGGCCTGACGGCCACGCCGAGGCTGCGATGATTTGCGAATCGTCATAAGCCCTTCCATGCACGTCTGCAGATGGCTTCCGATAAACTGTAGCCAAGCCATGCCTGGGCTGCCGAATACGCGAGACGGGAGCAATGTCCCGTCTCGAAGTGAGTGCTTGTACTGAATCGGGCTAAAGCGCTTCGCGGTGATGACACCCGAGACGGCTTCTGGTCAGCCGGTCTGACGTCCCGTGAGCTTGTCACGAAGACGGTCGATCATGCCGACGCCCGGCCCGACGCTCTTGTGGAAGAGTTCGGAATGCGGTGCGCTGGGATGCGGGCGGGTCGGTGCCAGTTGCTTGGCCTTCTGCACCTTGTCACCCATGTCCACGAGCTGTTCGCCGGAAAGGTGGGCGCGCAGTTTGGGGAATTGATCGGATTCCTCATCGTCGGCATGGTGGCGCAACTGCTTGTCCAGTTCCTGGACCAGCCCCATGAACTCCGGATCGGCAGCATCGGCATCTTCCAGCTTCTTCATCACCTGGACGATCTCGTCGTGCTCCTGCTTATCATGCTCGACTTCCTCCTTGCCATTTGGCAGCTCCTTTTCCATCGTCGGATAGACGTACATCTCCTCGGCAACGGCGTGACGCATCACTTCGGCAATCACCGTTTCGACCAGATCCCGGCGCTGATGGGCATCGGGTGTCTGCGAGGCCTGGGCGAGCAGTTCCGTCATTTCCCGGTGGTCAGTCGTCAGGATGTCGACGACATCCGCGTTCGGTCTAGTCACGTTATCGTTCGTCATTATTTCCCTCCTTGGGATTTTCTTCCTGAGCGTTGATCCGACGCTCGGTTTCAACCTCGATTTTTCAACCTCCATTTTCAACATAGTCGCGCTCGGCAATCAGGTCCAAGCCTGGCCGCCATCCCGGGGCGGCCTGGTTCTTTCGACGGCGATATCATGTGGTGTGTCGCTGACGCAGGGGGTCGAGCAGCGGGCTCAGGCCGTTGTGGTCGATCTCGTACATGAGCTGGAGAAGTTGGCCGATCTCGCCAGATGGAAAGCCCTCGCGGGCGAACCAGTTGAGATAGGGCCTCGGCAGGTCGGCGATCAGCTGGCCTTCATATTTGCCGAAGGGCATCTTTCGGCTGACCAGCTTTTGAAGATCCTCGGGCTTCACTTGCGTGTTCCTTTATCGTCGCATTTCGTTGCCTGGCGAATGGTGACATGATTCGACACGTTCGGTGAGCCAGATAGATAGGAGTAACGCATGAGGCAATACGCCGTGGTGGCCTATGACTATACGGACAACGAGGCGCTCGAGCGTCGCCTGGCCAATCGCGACGCGCATCTGGCAGGCGTGCGCGAGCTCGCCAGACAAGGGAAATTCCTCAGTGGCGGGGCGATCCTCAACGATGACGGCAAGATGATCGGCTCCAATGCTCACTTCCGCTTTACCGACCGACAGGCGCTGGATGTCTGGCTCGAGACCGAGCCCTACATGACCGGACGGGTCTGGGAACGCGTCGACATTCGCGAAGTGAAGCTCTTCGACCCGAACGCCTGAGCGCACCATGACCGATAATCCACCGTTGCCCGCCCAGGCCCGCCATCTCCTCGAAACCGCACCTCGCGAGACGTTGCCGATGACCTATCAGCAGCTCGCCGAGGCGCTGGGGCTGCGCCCGCCGCGCACCATCCAGCGCGTGGCTCAGGCACTGGAAGCCTTGATGCGCGAGGATGCACAACGGAACCGCCCCTTCATCGCCGCGCTGGTCGTCAGCCGACAAGGGGAGGGACTGCCGGCGCAGGGCTTCTTCGACCTGGCGGTGGCGCTGGGACGATTTTCCGCAGATTCGGCACGGCATGCCGAGGCCTGGCGGCAAGAGTTACAGCGTGCGCTGGAAACCTAGGCCTGTCTGGAACTCGTTCCTGTCTGAACCTGGGACCTATCTGAAAAGTGCCTGCGCTCGCCCATGCGGCAGTTCCATCAACAGCGGCCCGCCGGCAAGGGCCTGCTGCAGGCGGGTGGCGAGGATATCCACGATGGCGTCGTTCTCACCCACCAGTCGCGTCGTGGTGACATTCAGGCCCGGGGAGCGCGCCATCGCTTGTGCGCCGATCTCCGCGATATCGCCGCCTTCGCCGGCGTGACGGCCCGGAGAAAGAAACAGCATGGACAATATCACGTCGCTGCCGGCCAGCGACGGCGAGGCCAGCAGGTCTTCCAGTAGCGGCTCGTTGAACCGGTAGGCCTCGCCGTCGCGACGTTCCATGGAGGCAAAGGTGACGCAATCGACCTCGCCGGCCAGCAGCACGCTCAGCTGCCCGGCGAGGTAGTTACGTACCGCCGTGACCTCCGGGATCGGGCTGCCGTGATCGACCAGCACCACCTTCGGTCGCGACAGGCCCTCCACCCGTTCGCGCACGTTGTCCGCCAGCAGCCGCGCCAGACGCAAATCCACCGCTGCCTGGCTGTCGGCCAGTGGCAGGGCCACCTTGACGTCCAACTGCGGGTAGTTGGCCTGTACCTCGGCCAGGCGCTCGGGCAGGTAGCGGGTCAATGCCTGGCTGGGGCCGAAGAAGAAGGGCAGGATGAGCAGTTCGGTAACGCCGTCGGCTGCATGGCGTTCGGCCAGCGGTCCCAGCGTCACGGCCTTGTGGCCCTCGAGTTCCTCGGAAGGGATCTTGTAGGAGTGCAACAGGGAAGTGGCCTCGACCGTCTCCCCGGTGGCCTGGCTCAAGGCGTGGGCAAGGCGACGCAGATTGAGCGTGGCCTGAGGGCGCAGGGAACCGTTGTCGACGAGCAGGATCTTTCGCATGGAGGCCTCAGAGGGTGTTTACAGGGTAGGCGAGCGAAGGCAGGGCGAAATTGAGTGATAAAGCGCCGTCGATTCTCTCAGTATTGACCCGAAAACGATTCATGGCGATGCACAACGGTGGCGCTAGCCCAGCACCTTGCCCTCGCACCAGTAACCCATGCTGGTGACGTAGCGTTTGGGCAACCCGCATTCGTTGACCAGATAGCGGCGAATGCCTCGCGCCACCTTGGTTTCGGCGGCGATCCAGGCGTAGAAGGGGGCACTGTCGGCGCTCGCGGCTTCCCAGAACAGACAATCATCCGCTGTCTCTTCGGGGGCGCCCTCTGCACTCTCTCCGTTTTCTGCGCTCCCCGGCTGGCCGCCCAGGGCGCGAATCTCCTGCTGTAGGTCGAGATCGCGCACTGCGCGTAGCAGCCGTTCGCCGTGAGCATATCCGGGGGCGGCGTCGCGCGGTAGCCAGTGGACCTGGGCGGCAGGCATCAAGGTCTGCTCGTCTCCGCCTTTCGGCACCTCGACCAGCGCTTGTACCAATGGGCGGTCGGAACGTGCGGCGAGCTCCTCCAGAATCCCGGCCGCCGCCGGCAGTGCGGTCTCGTCGGCAACCACCAGGATGCGCCGTACCCCGCGCGGCGGCTTCCATTCGAACCCCACCGGGGCGGCATCGGTGTCGGCCACCGGGGCGGTCATCGCCAGGCGGTCGCCGGGGCAGGCATGCATCGCCCAGCGCGATGCGGGACCGTTGTCGCCGTGGAGCACGAACTCGACATCGACCTCGGCGTAGGCCGGGCGCAACTCGCGGATAGTGTAGGTGCGCATCGGCGGGCGTCGGGCATCGGGCAGGGCGCGATAGGCGCCGTACCAGTCATGCTCGTTCGCTCTGGCGATCTCGAACAGTGCCTCGAGACCGCCTTCGTTGCCGGGGCCGGAGCAGGGGAAGAACAGCTTGATGCGCTGATCCGGCGCATGGGTGGCCATCTGGCCGACCTCGGGCCCGGTGAAGGTGAACCTGATCAGCGAGGGGCTGACCTGAGTGCGCCGGGAGAGCGTGACATCGAAGATTCGGTAGCTTTGTTGTGCGGCCATGGCATGTACTCCCCGTTGTCGTCCCCCGGTTGGTGGGAGAAGGCTATCACCCTTGATAAGCATTCTCAATTAAGCGCGTACCTGTCAGCTGCATGCTTTGTCATCAGTTCATTCAAGCGTGTCTTTGCCAGCGGTTCGAGCACCGGATAATTCAGCTAGCGGACGAGCATCAACTTGGACTGAGCTCCTTGTCTTACAGTGTTTTCCAGATAACTATTTGTTTTTAAAATATAAATTTTATTTCCATTCATTCCTTGCGAAAACAGGAACGATGCGATAGGTTTAAATAGAATTAAATGGTCGTACAAATAATACAAAAAGCTTGGTGAACGTCGCATATGGTCGATTGATGTCCGTCTGCTGAGTACTTAACAAGATCAATAATTATAAGGAGAAATCATGAACAAGGTTATGCAAACTCTGCTAGCTATCTCTATTGCTGGCGCTACGTTCAACTCTCATGCTTCGACAACTCTACGGCTTTCCCATTTCTGGCCTGCCGAGTCCAAGATTAATAAGGAAATTTTCGAAGCCTGGTCAAACGCTGTTGAAGAAGACTCAGAAGGGGAGATTAAGATTCAGAATTTCCCTTCAGAAACGCTGAGCCAAGCAGACAAGTCTTATCAAGGTGCAGTCAAAGGTATATCCGATATTGCCATAACGGCACAGGGGTATACTGCGGGGCGCTTCCCTCTAACACAGATAGTAGAACTGCCTGGCATGGTAAACAGCGCGCAGCAGGGCTCATGCATGGTTCAAACGCTTTATGATGAGGGAGCCATTAAGGAAGAATACAAGGATTCCCACGTTCTTTTTCTGTTTACGCACGGGCCAGGTTATTTACATTTGAAGGACGTCGAAGTAAAGACGCCAAAAGATTTTGAGGGGTTACGCGTTCGTCGTCCAACAGCCGTCGTAGGCAGCATGCTCGAAAGCATGGGAGCGCAGCCTATCGGTATGCCCATGCCTGAAGTTTATACTGCCCTCCAACGTGGAGTGATGGATGGTCTGACGACATCGTGGGAAGGGGTAAAGGTATTCGGATTAAATGATATTGCAAATAGCCATACTCAGGTACCCCTCTATACGCTCACTTTTGTTGCAACCATGAATGAGCGTGTTTATCAGAACCTTTCACCCAAAGCACGTGAAGCTATTGATAATAATAGCGGCATGAAGTGGTCAAGCATAGCTGGTGAAGTATTCGATCAAATTGATAAGTCAGGGAAGCAGGAGGCTGTTCAGGCGGGGCATGCTATTAATGTGGTAGATGATCCCTTGGGAAATCCAGAATGGTCAACTCTACTTAAGTCAGGCATACAGGGCTATCTAACCAGTCTAGAAGATAGAGGGGTTGACGGAGTAGGCCGAGTCTATAAGGCGGCTCAGGAAGCAAAAAATAATTGTGCTTCTAGCTGAAGGAGTATGCCATGAGCTGGTTAGAGGCTATAAGTAACCTACTAGAGCGAGCATGTCGCTATATTGCTGGCTTGGGATTGCTCGCCGTTATGCTCGTTACGGTAGCTGATGTAGGGACGCGTTATCTTTTTAAGCTAACCTCGGGCTACATAGGTTTAACGATTTCCGGAAGTGTTGAGCTGGTAAGCTATTTATTGCTCGTTTCTCTGTTGGCAGCCATGGCCGCCAACGTAGAGAAAAGCCAAGTCGTGGTCGAAGCCTTTACTCATAAACTCCCAGAGAGCGTCAAGCGAAGAATAGCCGGGCTGTATCTGCTAGGTTTCTTTGCGGTGGGATCAATACTTGCTTGGGGCTTATGGGAAGAGGGGGTAAGCGCCGCTCAGTTTGGAGAGGTAACGCAGGATCTAGCAATATCAATGGGGCCTATTTACAAGGCTTCCGCTGTCCTAAGCATGACCTTCGCGCTGAGATGCCTGATCCAGGCGGTGCTCGGGATGGTATATAGCATTGAAGGAGAAAACGTCCATGAGCTCTGAGCTTCTCGGAGGAGTAGGCTTGTTAGCGCTTCTAGCGCTTATGATTCTTCGTGTACCAATAGCGTTAAGCATGCTGACGGTGGGGGTGGTCGGCTTCTCTCAAGTCACCACTTGGGGCGCGGCTGTAGCAATGGTGAAGTCTGTACCTGTTGAGGTGCTTTCAAACTATAATTTTAGCGCTATTCCCATGTTCATCTTAATGGGCGTGTTAGCCTCGTACTCCGGTATGGCTAAGAAGCTGTTTGTTGCCTCGAAAAGCATGTTTGGGGGCTGGCGGGGCGGAATGGCACTAGCCGCAGTAACTTCGTGCGGTGCTTTCGCTTCGATTTCAGGTTCTTCCTTGGCTACAGCCAGTACCATGAGCCGGGTAGCTCTGCCTGAAATGGAACAAAATGGATATGCTAGCTCGCTTGCCACTGGTGTGTTAGCAGCAGGTGGCACACTTGGCATTATGATTCCACCGAGCATCGCACTTCTTTTATATGCCATATTGACTGAACAACCTGTTGGAGACATGTTTCTGGCTGGCTTGGTCCCGGGTGTTTTGGGGCTGGTATTCTATGCTTTAACCGTAGCTATAGTCGTTAGAATCAATCCTGGGCTTGCCTCTGCCGGTACGCCTAATCGGCTAAAGGATAAAATATTGGCTGCTTTAGGGTTGATTCCGTTTCTAGGTGTCTTTCTGGTAATAGTAGTTGGTATCTATGCCGGGCTGTTTACTCCAACGGAGGCTGCCTCTGTCGGTGCCTTTATAACCATGATTTATGCTATAGCCAAAGGGGTTAGAGCAAGAAGAATATGTGAAGCCATCTTTGAAACGGTTGCGCTTTCTTCGGTAGTTTTCTTTATGATAGCCGGCGCTGAGGCATTGGGCTACTTCATCTCTGTATCGCGTATTTCTTTTGAGGCTGCCAATTATGTAATGGGGTTGGGACTGTCTAATCTAGGTGTCCTTTTGTGCATCATTCTGTTGTATTTTGTGCTTGGATGCTTTATGGATGCGATTGCCATGCTTCTCTTAACTGTGCCCGTAGTATATCCTATTATCAGTACATTAGGCATAGATCCCATTTGGTTCGGTATCGTAACGGTTCTCACCGTTGAGCTTGGGTTGATTACGCCGCCGGTGGGGTTAAATGTCTTTATGATAAAGGCGATGGCGCCGCACGTTGGACTGGGGGAGATATTCAAGGGAGTAATGCCATTTATAGTTTCTGATCTAGTGCGGCTGTCTTTGATTATCATATTTCCTGCTATCGTAACATTCATAATCATATAGATAAGTATGCAGTGTTATAGCTGTTAAGCTAACCGGTTGTACTATTGGCGCGTATGACAATAGCGATTACCGGCTTGCCGTAAGGTTGGCTACAACCGCCTAGAGGCTAGAGAAGATTTATGAAGCATGAGCCTCAGTGGGATCATTAAATTAATTGTACGGTAATTTAATAAGGAGAAGGGCATGGATCAGACGTTTCGTGTAGGCATAATCGGTGGGGGCATCGGAGGGGTAGCTTTAGCCTGTTCACTGCAGGAGCAGGGTATTGATTACCACCTCTTCGAGCGTGCCCAGGCTTTCGGCGAAGTAGGGGCTGGCGTGCAAATGACGCCTAATGCGGTCAAAGTACTGAAGGCGCTCGGTTTAAAAAACGACCTATATAATATTGGCTTTTTACCAGAGGCAATGGTTGGCCGAAACTGGGAAACAGCTGCCGAACTGTTCAGAACGCCTCTCAAGGATAGCTCGACGAAGGCTTATGGTGCTGAATTTTTCCATGTTCACCGTGCTGATCTTCACACCATTCTAACCCAGGATATCCCTGAGGATCGTGTAACTTTCGGTGCCCAATGTACTGATGTGCTCCAGAGTCCAGGATCCTCTACCGCTATTTTTGCTGATGGTACCCGTTTCGAAGCAGACTTGATTGTTGGTGCAGACGGTATCCATTCGGCGGTGCGAGGAGCGCTATGGGGAGAATATGACCCTAAATTCACCGGCCATATGTGCTGGCGTGCACTGGTGCCGGTCGAGGAGCATCCGCTCCCCTTTGTAAGCCCAGATGCATCCTTTTGGATGGGGCCTAACGCTCACGTAGTGACTTACTATGTGAAAGGGGGTAAGGCCGTAAATATTGTAGCAGTTACTGAAACTGATGAATGGATTAAAGAGTCTTGGACCGAACCCAGTTCAACTCAAGAGCTTCTTGATGCATACAGGGGATGGCACTCTAACCTGACACAGCTGTTCGAACGTACGGACCCCAGCCAGACCTTTAAGTGGGGGCTATTCGATCATGATCCTATGGCACGCTGGTCCATCGGCCATGCCACTCTTCTAGGCGATGCAGCACATCCAATGCTGCCTTTCCTTTCCCAGGGTGCCGCCATGGCCATCGAGGACAGCTATGTACTGGCGCAGGCCCTTGTGCATTTTGAGGGTGACGTTCCAGCTGCACTAACAGCGTATGAGGATGAGCGCCGTGTACGTACCTCTCAGGTCCAGCTACAGGCTCGCGAGCGTGGCCGGACTTTCCACTTGTCTTCACCTGAAGAACTGCGCAAGCGAGATCTTGCTTATCAGCAAGAGCAGGCCAAGAACCCCAATGCTGTGGGTATCCGTGCGGAGTGGATATATGAATACGATGCCACGAATTGTCGGGAGCGCTTCGAGACAGAGCAATTAAAGGCATGAGTAATAGTGCGCCGGATAACGAAGCCTAGGCGTAATGCTATCTAGCATTACAAAGAATAGTCGGCTCTATTGGTTGATAATTGTCATGAGCTTTCTCTTGGCGAACGAAGTTGGCTTTCGGAGAGCTTAACCAGGAAAAAACGCGATGCAGAGAACCTATCGGATCGGACAAATTGTGCCAAGTTCCAACACTACAATGGAAACCGAAATCCCAGCGATGCTTAATGCCCGCCAGCTGATTCGGCCTGAGCGATTCACTTTCCATTCCAGCCGAATGCGCATGAAGCATGTAAAGAAAGAAGAGTTAGCCGCTATGGACGCTGAGTCCAACCGCTGCGCCTTGGAACTCTCCGATGCGCATGTCGATGTGTTGGGCTATGCCTGTCTCGTGGCAATTATGGCGATGGGGCATGGTTATCATCGTGAGTCCCAGAAGCGTTTGAGCCAAATTACCATCGATAATGATGCTTCTGCACCGGTTATTACCAGTGCTGGAGCATTGGTGGAAGGGTTAAGAGTATTAGGTGCCAAACGTATCGCTCTAGTCGCACCTTACATGAAACCGCTTACTGAACTGGTTGTAGACTACATCCAGAATGAAGGAGTAGAAGTTAAAGTCTGGCATGCCCTAGAAATTTCCGACAACCTTGCGGTAGCCCGCCATGACCCAGATAACCTTCCGAATATCGTTGCCGATCTAGATGTTGCGAACGTGGATGCCATTGTGCTCTCGGCTTGCGTGCAGATGCCATCACTTTCTGCTGTAGCCAAGGTCGAAGCCCAAACGGGAAAACCCGTTATCACTGCATCCATTGCTACTACATATGCCTTGCTCAAGGCGCTTGACCTAGAGCCCATCGTGCCTGGTGCAGGCGCGCTGTTGTCTGGGGCCTATTAAGTAAGGAGGAATAACGTGAATTACGGTTACGGTAAAAACATCCAGGCCAATGGTATTAGGCAGCACTATCTTTGCTACGGAAATAGCGGTAAGCCGCTTGTTATCGTTCCTGGTATCACGAGCCCCGCTATCACTTGGGGGTTTGTCGGTGAACGCCTGGGTCACCAGTTTCAGACCTATATTCTGGATATTCGTGGACGCGGACTCTCCTCGACCGGGGACGAGCTGGACTATGGGATTAATACCCTGGCGCAGGATCTAACGGCATTCATCGACGAATTGGGGCTGCATGACTATCTGCTCATTGGCCATTCCATGGGTGCACGTATCGCTAGCCGTGCCACGGCGCGCTTTCAGCTTTCTCCCGAAAGGCTGGTGTTGGTTGACCCGCCGGTCTCGGGTCCCGGCCGCCGGGCCTATCCCTCCAAGCTGCCCTGGTATGTTGATTCCATCCGTGCCGCGCTCAGAGGCATGGATGCCGAAGCCATGCGGGACTTTTGCCCGACCTGGACCGGCGAGCAACTCAGGCTGCGCGCCGAGTGGCTTCACACCTGTAACGAGGGCGCTGTGGTTAGGGCTTTTAATGACTTCCATGACGACGATTTTCATCAGGACCTTGGCCGGATCGATGCCCCGACCGCACTGCTAGTCGCAGGCAAGGGGGGCGTAATTCTGCCGGAGGATGAGAAAGAAATGCTTTCACTGAAACCGGACTTGGCCATCACTCGCGTGGAAAACGCTGGGCATATGATTCCTTGGGACGATGAAGAAGGATTTTATGCCGCGCTATCTCGTGTTCTCGAAACCCGCATCTGAACTATAAAGGAGGCTACCATGGCCGTCAGCGATAGCGACATGATCAACGCCTGGAGCGAAGTACTGACACTGTCCAAGCTTGAGCCCGGACAGACTGTCACCCTGTTAACCAGTCAGAACACGCATCCCCAGACCCTAGCCACCGCCCAGATTGCCGCCTCGCTGAAAGGCGCGCGAGTGATTCGTCTCGATTTGCCGCCAGTGAATGCGGACAAGGCCCATAGCCGAGACGCCTTGGCTTATTTGGGCACCACGCCACTGACCGGTAACAAGGCAGCTATCGCCGCATTAAAAGAGAGCGACCTGGTTCTCGACCTTATGACGTTGCTGTTTTCGCCGGAGCAAATCGATATTCTGAAATCCGGCACTAAAATTCTGCTCGCTGTGGAACCCCCCGAGGTACTGGTACGTATGGTGCCGACCCAGGCCGACCGCAGCCGGGTGCTTAAAGCCTCTGCCCGCATTGCGGCGGCCAAGGAGATGGCGGTCACATCGTCCACCGGGACGGACGTGCGCTTCGCGTTGGGCGAGTTTCCGGCCGTCAGCGAATATGGCTTTGTCGACGAGCCAGGCCGTTGGGATCACTGGCCGAGTGGTTTCGCCTTTACCTTTCCCGACGAGGGCAGTGCCAACGGCACAATCGTGCTCGACCGCGGCGATATTTTATTGCCGCAAAAAAGTTACCTTGGTTCTCCCATCGAGATGATGGTAGAGGCTGGCTATGTCACCGCCATCAATGGAGGCGTCGACGCTGATCTGCTCAAGGACTATATGGCAGCCTTCGAGGATCCCGAAGCCTATGCCATCTCGCACATTGGCTGGGGTTTGCAGAAGCGAGCCCGCTGGTCGACCCTGGGCCTCTACGATCGCGAGGCAACGCTTGGAATGGATGCCCGTGCCTTCGATGGCAACTTCCTGTTCTCTCTGGGCCCCAATAATGAAGGGGGCGGCAGCCGGACCACGACCTGCCATATCGATATTCCCTTGCGTCACTGCTCCGTCTACCTCGATGACGAGCCAATGGTGCACGATGGTGTAGTCGTAGAAGAGGCCCTGACATGAACTGCACTGAAGAGGTGGTATACGAGAGCCAAGGCTTCGGGGGAGCATTGCCGATCGTTGATAACGTTGCGCTGTTAATCATTGATTTTGTCAATGGTTTTGCAGACCCCGACATCCTAGGTGGCGGCAATATCTGCTCGGCGATTGAAGCCACCATACCGCTGCTGGCAGAAGCGAGGGAGCGCGATTGGCCTGTGGTGCACACACGTATCGTCTTTGCCGACGACGGCAGCGATCACAACGTATTTGCCAAGAAGGTGCCGAGCATGGGCCGGTTGACCGAAGCGCATCCAAACAGTCAGATTGTCTCGGAACTGGCGCCTCTCGCCGGTGAACTGGTCGTATGCAAACGGAATCCTTCCGCCTTCGCTGGGACGCTCTTGGCAGCTTGGCTTGCCGAGAAGCGTATCGGCACCTTACTGGTGGCCGGCTGCGTGACCAGCGGCTGCGTTCGTGCCAGTGTGGTGGATGCCATGTCGTGTGGCTTCTATCCGGTAGTGTTGGAAGACTGTGTTGGTGATAGGGCCTTGGGGCCTCACGAGGCTAACCTGTTTGATATGCGCCAAAAGTATGCTTCTGTCGAGACGAAAGACAACTTTCTGCAACGGTATGACAGATTAACTCTTTAAATCATTACCCATGCAAAGGAGCGGTTGCGTCCCAATTCGCTAGCTGCTCCTGATATGTTGGGTTAACATGCTGCCTTTATTAACCATTCGACTAATTAATATACGGTAATGTCCTATGGCAGGCAGCAATAGCAAAAAGCGTCCCGGCCGACCGGCTGGACAGACTGGTCTACGCGAGCAGATATTAGACGCCGCTGAAGTTTTATTTGCGGAGCAGGGATACGCAGGTGCTTCACTGAGGCATGTCGCACAGGCCGTAGGGGCTACGACCGCTTTAATCACGTACTATTTTAATACAAAGGAGAACCTTTTCAGGGAAGTTTTCATGCGGAAAGGCAGTGAGGTTGCAAATGCCAGGATGGCTGCTCTTGATGCGTTGTATGCTTCGGGGGATCAAGTCTCGGTAGATAGTTTGGTGAGAGCTTTCTTGTCACCTTCCAGCAAATTGCGTGAAACCAAGCAGGGGCGGGCTTTTCTCCGGCTACACGCAAGGTTGCATATGGAACCAGAAAAATTTTCTCTCGAACTTCGACGAGATGTATATGATCAATCTACAAAAGCCTATGCGAAAGCATTTCAAAAGGCATTGCCTAGCTTAGATGAGATAGCCGTCATGCGGCGGCTATCTTATATTATCGGTGCATATTTATACGCATTCTCCGGGACAAACAGGCTAGAAGAGCTAGCCCCGAATATTAATATAAAAGACGACAATGACCTTGAAGAAATGGTGGCATTTTTTACCGCAGGGATGATGCCTAAAAATAGCACCGGAAGCTTGCAGAATGTACCTCAATAGCTACCTGTTCCGGGAGCCGATCAAAACTACGGCCTGAGCGGCTTCACTGAGCACTGCCAAGCTCTAGGCGCCCTTCTGAATTGGCCGTAGCTTCGGCATCGAGACTCGCCATGGCCTACCCTTGTCGGGACAGGAACGTCATTCGTCATTCGGCCCGATGCCGCTGGAGTCATCATGTTTCCCGATTTTTCCCTGCGCTACGTGAAATTGCCGGAGCATTTCTATGTGCGTTTCGATCCCGTGCCGGTGAAGGCGCCCGAGCTGGTGGCTTTCAATCGCTCTCTGGCCGAGGAGCTGGGCTTCGATCTCGATGCGTTCGATGAGCGACAGGCCACGGCGTGGTTTGCCGGTAATGAGGTGCCACCGGGGGCCGAACCGCTGGCCATGGCCTATGCCGGCCATCAGTTCGGTGGCTTCTCGCCGCGCCTGGGCGATGGTCGCGCCGTGCTGCTCGGCGAGGTCACCGACCGCCACGGGCGGCTGCGGGATATCCATCTCAAGGGGGCGGGGCGTACGCCCTTCTCGCGGGGCGGCGACGGGCGCTCTCCGCTGGGGCCGGTGCTGCGCGAATATCTGGTCAGCGAGGCGATGCACACCATGGGCATTCCCTCCACCCGGGCGCTGGCCGCCGTCACCACTGGCGAGCGCGTCATGCGCCGCACGCTGGAACCCGGCGGCGTGCTGACACGCGTGGCCACGAGCCACATCCGCGTGGGCACCTTTCAGTACTTTGCCGCTCGCGGTGACATCGACGGCGTGCGCACGCTGGCCGACCATGTCATCGAGCGCCACTATCCTGAACTGCTCGAGCGTCCCGAATCCGAACGCTACCTGGCGTTGCTGGAGGCGATACAGCAACGTCAGGCTGCACTGATCGCGCGCTGGATGGGCGTGGGATTCATTCATGGCGTGATGAACACCGACAATACGGCCGTCTCCGGCGAGACCATCGACTTCGGTCCCTGCGCCTTCATGGAGGCCTACAACCCGCGCACCGTGTTCAGCTCCATCGACGAGGGCGGGCGTTACGCCTACGCCAACCAGCCCGGCATCGTGCAGTGGAACCTGACGCGCCTGGCGGAGACGTTGCTGCCACTGATCGATGCCGATCAGGATCAGGCCGTCGAGCGGGCCACCGAGGTGCTCAAGGCCTTTCCCGACCAGTACGAGGCCGAGTGGCTTGCGGTGATGCGTGCCAAGCTGGGGCTGGCACACGAAGAGGCGGGCGATGGCGAGCTGATCGATGCGCTGCTCGAGGCAATGCATGCCGGGAACGCCGACTTCACCCTGAGCTTTCGCCAGTTGTGTGCAGCCGCGGAGGCGCCCGAGGCGGCTGCGCCGCTGCTCGAGCTTTTCGAGCGTACCGAGGCCATCGAAGCGTGGCTCGTGCGCTGGCGCGAGCGCCTGGCGCAGGAAGAGGCCGATATCGAGACCATCGCCACGAGGATGCGCGCAGTGAACCCGCTCTATATCCCGCGCAACCTGCGGATCGAGGAAGCATTGAACGCCGCCTATGAAGGCGACTTCGCGCCTTTCGAGACCCTGCGCGAAGTCCTCGCCCGGCCCTTCGAGGAGCAGCCCGGACGTGAGGAATACACGCTGCCGGCAGCGCCCAGCGAGGCAGTGTTCCGCACCTTCTGCGGGACCTGAGCGGGTGACAGCCTCCACCTTTTCTTGACACGGGAGAGCATGCAGCATGATCAAGCGCATCATCCTGGCGGCCGGCCTGGCATGGCTTTTGATGAGCGGTACGGCGCACGCCATCTCGGAGGGCGAACGCCTCGCATCGTGGACGCTCGACGACCAGTTCGGCAATGCCGCCACCCTCGACGGGCAGACGCGCGTGCTGCTGGTGGCCAGCAGCCGTGAGGCGGCCGAGCTGGTCGACGAGGCCATCAAGGACTGGCCCCAAGGCTATCTCGAGGCGCGCGATACCCTGTATGTCGCGGATATCTCGCGCATGCCCGGGCTGATTGCCAGGTTCATGGCGATTCCCGCGATGCGTTCGGCGAACTACCGCATCCTGCTCGATCGCGACAGCCAGGTCGCGCCGGAGCGCCTGGGGATGAAGGATACGGTACTCTGGCTGCGCCTGGAGGATCGGCAGGTGCAGGAACGGCGGCTCTTCGCCTCGCCCGAGACCCTGCGCGATGCGCTGGAAACGCTGTCGCCATGACTCCGGTTGTCGGTACCCTGATCGTCAAGGCCGCACCTGCCGCTCGCCAATGTCGGCATCGTCGAGTTCTTTGATGAGCCTTTCCATCAACGCGTCTGCTGGCAGTGCGCGGGCCAGCGGGGCGCCCTGGCCTGCCCACTGTGCACCGAAGCCGTGCTCGCCGGTTGCCTTGGCGGCCGCATGCAGCGCCTTGCCGGCATCGTAGGCGAGCGGATAGCACGGCACGTCATTCGACTCCACGCATTCGCCGAGCGCCGTGAAGCGGTTGGCAAGACAGCGTGCAGGACGTCCGGAGATGGCACGTGTCATCACCGTGTGATGCGCCGCATCGCTGAACAGGGCGCGGCGATAGCCCTCGTCCGCCGCCGACTCGTCACAGCCGACGAAGGCCGTGCCGAGCTGCGCCGCGCTTGCCCCCAGGCGCAGTGTGGCGGCGATACCGGCGCCGTCCATGATGCCGCCCGCGGCGATTACCGGCACATCGAGTTCATGGACCAGCAGGCGTGTCAGGGCGAAAGTTCCCAACTGATCGTCGTCGCCGTCGGGATTGAAGATACCGCGATGGCCACCGGCCTCGTAACCCTGGGCGACGACCGCATGTAGGCCCGCTGCAACGAGGGCTCGCGCTTCATCGAGGTTCGTCGCGGTACCGAGCAGCACGATGCCGGCTTCCCGCAGTGCCCGAACCCATGCCTGACGAGGCAGCCCGAAATGAAAGCTCACCACCTTCGGCCGGACTGCAAGCAGCATGTCGAACATCGCCTCGTCATCGACGAAGCTGGTATAGATCTCGCCGAGAGCCACGGGCGGCTGAGCGTCCACGCGCTCGAACTCGGGACGCAGGCGTTCCAGCCAGGCGGTCTGGCGCGCGTGATCGGCACGTGCGGGACGATGACAGAACACGTTCACGTTCAGCGACTGTGTCGAGTGCGCGCGGAAGGTCTCGATCGCGGCTTCGGCGGCATCCGGTGTCATCGCTCCGACGCCGAGCGAGCCCAGGCCTCCGGCGTTCGTGACTGCGGCGGCCATGGCAGGCGTCGAAGTCCCGGCCATGGGCGCCTGAATGATGGGCCACTCGATGTCGAGCAGTTCGCAGAGTCGCTGCGGTGCAGTGGAAACGGTCATGCTCTCCTCCTTCGGTTTATCTGGGTATTCGCCAGCACATCGGCGTACACGGCAAGCGAGTGGGCGGCAAGCGCCCCGATGAGATGGCCGAAAGACACTTGGACGCCCGCACTATCATGCTTCGTCGACACGTTGCGCCAGGCCGTGGTCATGGCCGCACCGCAGCGTGCCGTATCCTGATCCAGCTATCGCCATCTTGGATCAGAAAAACGCAGCCAGGAACCGGATTGCCCGGCTCCTGGCTCGTGCAGCTCGACAGCCGGCCTGTCGGGACTCAGACGTCGACGTTCAGGGTGACGTCGATATTGCCGCGGGTGGCGTTGGAATAGGGGCAGACCTCATGCGCCTTGTCCACCAGCACCTGGGCCTGTTCCCGGGCCATGCCGGGCAGGAAGACATTCAGTTCCACCTCGATGCCGAAGCCGGTGGGAATCTGGCCGATTCCGACACTGCCTTCGATGCGCATATCATTGGGCAGCCTGGTTTTTTCCTGTCCTGCAACGAACTTCAGCGCACCGAGAAAACAGGCGGAATAGCCTGCCGCGAACAGCTGTTCGGGGTTGGTGCCCTCGCCGCCAGCGCCGCCGAGTTCGCGCGGCGTGGTGAGACGGACGTCGAGCTGACCGTCTGAGGATGTGGCGCGTCCGTCACGACCGCCGGTGGCCTGGGCATGAGCGCGGTAGAGAACTTTATCGATAGCCATGGTGGGTCTCCTTCCTGTAGTGACGACGGATATGTCGCCGAGTTGTATATCGCTAGCTATTTAATCGTGCACTATACATTTGGTCATAAAAACAGCTCGAGCCGGTCAGGAGGTCAGTCGCAAACATCGTTGAGTCGGTTGCGCAGCGTCAGCAGGTCGTCACGCAGCGATTCCAACTCCTGCGGCGTGCATTGACTGGCACAGCTCACGGCTTCCGGAACGGCTTCGGCACGCTGGCGTAATTCGCGGCCCGACTCGGTCAGCGCCACCTCGACCTGCCGCTCGTCCTGGCGGGCGCGTTGGCGCGTCAGCAGTCCCGCGGCCTCGAGACGCTTGAGCAGAGGCGTCAGCGTAGCGGAATCGAGAAACAGTTGCGTCCCGATTTCCGACACCGTCTGCCGATCCCGCTGCCACAGCACCAGCATCACCAGGTATTGCGGGTAGGTCAGGCCCAGCTCGCGCAGCAGCTTGCGGTAGAGCTTGTTCATCGCCAGTCCGGTGGAGTACAGCGCGAAGCAGAGCTGAGCTTCCAGTGCCAGCGATGAGGTCTCGGATGTCGGATCGTCAGTATGCATGTCGCCAATTTATATCGTGCGCTATATAAGAGCAAGCGATATTTTTTGTGCTGAGGTACGGAGGCTGCAAGGATTAGCCAGTGATTCACACTATCTGAACACATCTGCGTCATGGGACGCAGAAGGCGAGGCTGTCATGACCCTGGTTCTCAATACCCTGATTGTCCTGATGACGGTGGCCGGCATGGAGGCGTTCGCCTGGTTCGCCCACAAGTACATCATGCATGGCTGGGGCTGGGCGTGGCACCGTTCGCACCATGAGCCGCACGACTCGCCCGAACGCACCGGCTGGTTCGAGAAGAACGATCTGTATGCCGTGGTCTTCGCCGGCATTGCGATTGCCCTGATTGCTCTGGGCACGGCGGGGCGGTATCCGCTGCAGTGGATCGGCGCCGGCATGACCGCCTACGGTTTGCTCTACTTCCTTGCCCACGACGGGCTGGTGCATCAGCGTTGGCCGTTTCGCTACGTGCCGCGCCGCGGCTATCTCAAGCGCCTCTACCAGGCGCACCGAATGCATCATGCTGTGAATGGTAAGGACGGCTGCGTGTCGTTCGGGTTTTTGATTGCGCCGCCGGTGAGCACTCTGAAACGTCAATTGCGCGAAAAGCATGACGGGCCGCTAAGGCGCGAACAGCGCCAGTAGTGCATTGTGCCGGGAGACGACGATGCCCAGCGCCAGCAACAGCAGGATGATCCCGGCCAGCCGCTCGATGGTCTTCAGGCTGCGGCCCAGGTGCCGTATCAGCCGGGGATGTCCGGCCATGCGCGCCACGAGAAGATCCCAGCCGAGTACCACGCCGACCATCCACAGCGCATAGAGGCCCTGGATGGCGGGCGATGTGGCACGGGCGTTGAGCACGGCGAACAGGCTGGCATAGAAGAGGCCGTTCTTGGGATTGAGCAGTCCCGAGGCCAGTCCGGCCAGCAGCGCACCGTAGGAGACCTTGAGCGTGGCAGCGCTGGTGGCGGCTTCCGATAGCGGGCTCCGGCCAGCATGACGAATGAAGCGCCCGCCCATGTAAGCGAGAAAGCCGGCTCCCGCCAACTGCAGCAGCAGGAATGTCGTGCTGTCGTTATCCAGCGCCATCAGGCCGAACAGCGCCAGACCGATGAACAGGGCGTTGGCCAGGGCGATCCCCAGGCAGGCTAGCGCTGCCTGGAGGCGGCCCCGCACAATGGCGTAGCGCAGGATGAGAAAGAAGTCGGGGCCCGGACTGAGCAGGGCGAGAAAGTGGGCGCCGGCGACCAGCAGGAATTGTTGCAGCATGACGGATCTCCGCTCCGAACAGGCTGCCATTGTTGGCGCTGGAGGGGGCGGCGTATTGAAGGAAAGTGCGCCTCAGGATCGGATTGCTCGGCGCTCGACCCTCGGTCAGCGGCGGTAGCGCCCCGGCGTGGTGGCCACCCGATCCTTGAAGACGCGCTGGAAGTGGCCCTGATCGGCGAATCCCAGTTCCTGGGCCAGGCCGGCCAGATCGGCGCCCTGCTGCAGGCGCCGGCGCGCCTGTCGGATGCGTCGATCCAACAGCCAGGCGTGCGGCGTCAGGCCCGTCTCGCGTCGAAACAGGCGAATCAACTGATAGCGGCTCAGACCATGATCTCGCGCCAGCGTTTCCAGGCTGGGCGGCCGGTCGAGCCCCTCCAGCAGATGGGCCTGGATGGCCGCGAGCCGTGTCCGTGACGGCTCCGGCAATGCAATGGCGGTGCCGCCGCACCAGAGACGCTCGCTCAGGAAGGTGATCAGCTCGGCTTGCTTCTCTTCGCTCGACGCCGAGGAGAACAGCTGGGCGTTGAGCCGGCAGAAGGCCCGGTAAGCCGGAGGCGAGGCGACGACGAAGGCGTTCGCATGGGAGAGGGATGCCTCGTCACCCAGCACGTCGGCCACCCAGTCGGCATCCAGATACAGCATCTGATAGCTCCAGCTGAGCGCTGGCAGGGGATTGCAGGCGTGCACGACGTTGGCCGGGATGCTGACCAGACTGCCCGGCGTCAGGGTGAAACGCGCGTCCCGACACTGGAAAAGGCTGCGGCCACGATCCACCACGCCGATCGACAGGTTGGGATGGCTGTGTGCCCGGTAACAGGCCCGGCTGTGGCTGGCCCGACGGCTCTCGACGAAAGGCAGTGATGGATCGCGCCAGAACTGGCTCATGCGGAATCCTCGGCGGATGATGCAGGTGTCATGGTGCCGAAGAATGCCACTCTAGGCGAGCCGTTGACTCACGAGACAAGGCCCGGCGAGGCTGTGTCCATAACCCGGCTGGTCGCGGTTCGGGAGTACCCGTCCGCGAACGCAGCGCCATGGCCGAGCCCTGGGCCAGCAGGCGTAGCTTGTCGGCCCGGCTGGTCGAAACCCGTGCATCCCACGCTCGGGCGCCTTGCTCCTTCACCTTGACGCCGATTTCCCGATAGACGCCGTGTGCCGTGGCGATGGCCCAGGCCGAGCGTGGCGGCAGCGCATTGAGGCCACCTTGCGCGGAGCGATAGTAGGGCTCCGCCAGGTCGACCAGGCGTGCAGCCAGTCCTGCCAGGGCGTCGCGATGGTGCGGGTCGGCAACCTCGTCGGTCGGAATGCCGACCTCACGCAGCCACTCGGCGGGCAGGTAGCAGCGGCCGATACCGGCATCCTCGACGATATCGCGGGCAATGTTGGTCAACTGGAAGGCCAGGCCCAGGTCGCAGGCGCGGTCCAGGGTCGGCTCGTCGCGCACGCCCATGACCATGGCCATCATCACCCCCACCACGCCGGCAACGCGGTAGCAGTAGGTCAGCGTATCCTCGAGGGTCTCGTAACGGTGGCGATGCACGTCCATGGCGTAACCGCCGAGGTGATCCATGGGGTAGCGTTCGGGAATGCGGTGTGTCAGAACGACCTGCTGAAAGGCGGCGAAGGGCGGGCTTTCCATCGTCTCGCCGGCATAGGCACGCCGGGTCGTCTCGCGTAGTTCGGCCAGGCAAGCCGCATCGGCGCGCTCGCCGTCGGCCTGGCCGAAGCCAAGCTCCTGACCGTCAATCACGTCGTCGCAGTGACGACACCAAGCGTAGAGCATCACGGCACTGCGCCGAGTGGCGGGGTCGAACAGGCGCGAGGCGGTGGCGAAGCTCTTCGAGCCGGTCTGGATGGTCTGGGTCGCGTGCTGGGCCAAGTCGTCCAGATCGCTAGGATTGGTAGGTTCCCTCATGTGCCGAGCCGCTCCAGCATCAATCCGGCCGTGGCCTTGGCCGAGCCGATCACCCCTGGCACGCCGGCGCCCGGGTGAGTGCCGGCGCCGACCAGATAGAGATTATCGATCTTGGCGTCGCGATTGTGCGGGCGGAACCAGGCGCTCTGGGTAAGGATGGGTTCCAGCGAGAACGCCGAGCCCAGGTGGGCGTTGAGTTCGTCGCGGAAATCCTCGGGTGTGAAATGACGGCAAGTCACCAGATGCTCGCGCAGGCCGGGAATGTAGTGCTGTTCGAGATATTCGAGAATGCGGTCGCGGTAGCGCGGCCCTTCGACGCTCCAATCGATGGGGGACTTGCCCAGATGCGGCACCGGTGCGAGCACGTAGTGTGCGCTGCAGCCGGGCGGGGCCAATGAGGGGTCGGTGACGCAGGGTGCATGTAGATAGAGTGAAAAGTCGTCGGCCAGTGTCTCGCCGTTGAAGATGTCGTCGATCAATTCGCGATAGCGCGGCCCGAAGCACACCGTATGATGCTCCAGGCCCCCGGGCGGTGGCGTGTCGAGGCCGAAGTAGATCACGAACAGCGACATGCTGAAGCGCTTGCGGCCCAGTGCGCGGGCCTGGCTGATACCGCGTGGGTGGGCGCCGAGCAACTGGCCATAGGTGTGCATGACATCGGCATTGGAAGCCAGCGCGTCGGCCGGGAAGCGGCGGCCGTCCTCGACCACGACGCCACTGACGCGATCGTCGTCGACCTCGATACGGCTGACCGGGGCGTTGAGTTCGAGTCGACCGCCCAGGTCTTCGAACAGGCGAACCATGCCGCGCACCAGCGCGCCGGTGCCGCCGCGCGGAAACCACACGCCCCATTCGCGCTCCAGAGCATGAATCAGAGTATAGATCGACGACGTGGCGAAGGGATTGCCGCCCACCAGCAGCGAGTGAAAGGAAAACGCCTGGCGCAGGTGCTCGTCCTTGACGAAGCGCGACACCATGGCGTAGACGCTCTTCCAGGCCTGTAACCTGGCGAGTTGCGGCCCGGCGCGTGCCATGTCGCGAAACGTCAGGAAAGGCACGGCGCCGAGCTTGCGATAGCCTTCCTCGAACACGGCGCGGGAGTAAGCAAGAAACTGCCGGTAACCCTCCACGTCCGCCGGATTGCGCTCGGCGATCTGGCGTTCGAGTTCGGCCTGGTCGTTGACGTAATCGAAGGCGGGCGCGCCCTCCCAGCACAGTCGGTAGAACGGCGTGACCGGCAGCAACTCGACGTAATCATCCAGTCGTCTGCCGGCGAGCGTGAAGAGTTCCTCCAGGGCCGAGGGGTCGGTAATCACGGTGGGTCCGGCATCGAAGACGAAGCCCTGGTCTTCGTAGACATAGGCACGACCGCCGGGCTTGTCGCGCTTCTCCAGCAGTGTGGTCCGGTAGCCGCCGGCCTGCAGGCGGATGGCCAGGGCCAGGCCGCCGAAGCCGGCGCCGATCACCACGGCACGCTTGGGAGGGGTCATGGGCGGCTCCTGTATTGGTGTAAAGCGACTTGCTCGGGGCGGGTCAGTCGTACGGCGCGCGCCGCCTCGCCCAGCGGCACCGGCGGTTTGCCGACGACGATGCGCAATTTGTCGGCGCTGGTGAGTCGGCCGGCGTAGAAGCGCTCGATCAGCGGCTCGGGCAGGCCATAGAAGCGCTGCATGACGCGCCAACGCTGGTCGCTGCGTCCGGCCAGGAACAGCATGCGGTTGAGCAGCCGGAAGTAGCTCTGGCGGCGCCATTCGCGGCACGCCGTGTCGCGGATGGCAGCGAACAGCGCCGGGGCGCTCAGGTCATCGAGATTGGCAATACGCTCGGCAGTACGCACGGCGTGCGGCAGCGAATAGCCGGTGGTGGGGTGGAACAGCCCGGCACGCAACCCGCTGCGTGGCTGACCATCGGCTTCGCGCCAGAAGGCCTCGACATCCCCCGCCAGGGTGATCGGCAGTACGCCATGCTCTTCGCGCAGCACTTCGCGAATCTCCCAGCCCTGCGCCTGGGCATAGGCCTGGATATGTCCGCGCAATGTGGCCTCGTCGACCTGCGGTCCACCGACATAATGGGTGTCCTCGATGAGCAGCGTATCGGTCGTGAAGGGCAGCACGTAGACGAAGCGATAGCCGTCGTTCTGGGTGACGCTGGCATCCATGAGGATGGGCTGCTCGAGGCCATGCGGGCGCGCCAGGCGAACTTCCTGACCGAGAAAGGCCTGATAGCCCAATGCCATGTGCGGGTTGGCCTCGACACCGCGTCCGTCGATCACTACCCCGGCGTGCAGGGTTCGGCCATCGGCCAGGGTCACCTGGGTGGGGTGTACTTCGTCGACGGAAGTGTCGGTCCACAAGTCCGCGCCGAGGGCGGTCTCAAGGGCTCGTGCGAAGTCCGCCGAGAAGATACTGGCATAACCACCACGCAGATGGCGCGTGCGCTGCGGAAAGACCACCCGGTGGCCCGGCCAGCGACAACCGACCAGAGGGGACAGCCAGGCGTGCTGGGCGTCGTCGAGATCGCCCGCGTGAAACGACCAGGTGTGGTTGCCGCCGGGGTGGGCATCGCGTTCCAGCATCAGCAGGCGCAGCGCTGGCCGCTCGCGCTTGAGGCGCAGCGCAATCAAGCCGTTGGCCAGGCCCCCGCCCACCAGGATCAGATCGTAATGTGGCGTCGTCATACGTCGTTCATCCTGGCTGCAGGCACATTGGCACCGATCACGCACTCGACGATATCGGCGGCAGCCGGGGCGCCGCCGGCTGCGTCGACCTCCAGCCCCAGGCGATCCAGTGGCGCGGCGAACCGCGGGTCATGCAATAGGACATCCAACTTGCTGGCCAATGACCGAGCGCTGGCGAATGTCGGGGCGGCGCGCAGGCCGACCCCGGCATGGTCGACACGGGCCGCGACGCCGGGCTGATCGAAGGCGATGGGTAACACGAGCGTGGGGGTGCGGGCTGACAGGGCGTCCATTACCGTATTCAGGCCGCCGTGGGTGATCACGGCATCGGCACGGGCCAGCGCGGTGCGCTGTGGCGCGAAGTCAGTGATCCAGGTCGCCCCCTCGCGTTCGAGCATCCGCTCCTGGGCTGCGCCCAGTCCGCCGCAGTGGGCCAGCAACAGTTGCACGTCGAGGTGACGGCAGGCGCGGACGATACGCCGAAACAGCCGGTAGCGGTGGCCCTGCAGTGTGCCGAGTGAAGCGAACACCAGCGGGCGGTCGTCGGCGTTTGGAATGTCCAGGGCGTCCTGAGGCAGGATCGGCGGACGCAGCGGCCCGACGTGATGAAAATGGGCAGGCAAGGCATGACGTGGCAGCTCGAAACCGGGCACCGTCTGGCTGATCTGCGCATAGGGCGACAGATAGTCATGCAGCCCGCTACGGGGCGGCAGCCCAAAGGCGTCGGCATGGTTGGCGATGACCCGTCGCAGGGGCGCCATTAGCCAGTCGTGGACACGCTCGCTGCCCGCGTACATGCGGCTGAAGCGCGATCCCTGGCCGAAGGCCATCGGCATGACCGGCAGCGGAATGCCGGGTTCGCGGTTGACCGGCAGGGCGCAGGCCACGGAGACGTAGGGCAGCCCGACAGCCTCGGCGACCAGCCCGCCGGCGGCTTCCATCTGGTCGCAGAGCAGGAGATCGATGCCCAGCTCACTCAGGGCGTCGGGCACCTCGCGGCAGAGCATGTCGGTGCTGCGTGCCAGTTCGCGAATCAGCCGCTGCAGGCCCAGCGGGCCACCGGGGTTGGCAGCCAGCTGCAAGGTCCGTGTCAGCGAGTCTGGAGGATGACTGGCGTACCCGACGGCGTGAAAGCCGATGCGGGGATCAAAGAGCCAGCGCACGGCGTCTGGCTGACCGATAAAGCTCACGCGGTGGCCGCGCCCGAGCAGCTCCAGAGCCAACGCCTGTAGCGCACCATAATGACTCGGAAAGGGTGGGGCAACGGCGGCGATATGCTTGGGCTTAGCCATGCAGGCTGCTCGGTGCCGGATCCTGAAGATCGATCAGGGCGGCGCGACGCAAGGCCGGAAGATCCGCACTGCCGGTACAGAAGCAGGCGATGCGCAACTGACGAATCACTATCTCGAAGTGGTCGATTACCGCCTGGGTGGATTGTGTGGCACTGTGCAGCACTGCCGCCGCCTGGCCGACCACATCGGCACCCAGACGGATCGCCTTGGCGGCATCCACGCCGTCACGGATACCGCCCGAGGCGATCAACGGCGTGTCGGGCAGAGCCTGGCGCACCGACTGCAGAGCCAGAGCGGTGGGAATGCCCCAACCAGCGAAGGCCATGGCCACCTGGCGCGAGGTGTCGTCCGCCGAGCGCTCGGCTTCCACGGCAGCCCAGCTGGTACCGCCGGCCCCCGCCACATCGATCGCAGTCACACCGACATCGACCAGCGAGCGGGCGACCGAGGCGGAGATGCCGGCCCCCACCTCCTTGATCACGACCGGGACGTCCAACGCCGTGACCAGGTATTCGATGGCCTCCAGAATGCCGCGCCAATCGCGGTCTCCGCCGGCCTGTACGGCTTCCTGAAGTGGGTTGAGATGCACGATGAGTGCATCGGCGCCGATCATGTCGACGGCACGGCGAGCCCAGTCGGTGCCTCCCCTCTCGATCAGTTGGGCGGCGCCGATGTTGCCCAGCAGGGGGATGCTCGGGGCGAGCTTGCGCAGCTCACCGGTCAGACCATGGTCGCTGCCGGACTGAAGCGCCACCCGCTGCGAGCCGATGGCCAATGCAATGCCAAGCGCTTCGGCAGCCTCGGCCAAATGATGGTTGATGGCCTTGGCGCGTTCGGCCCCGCCGGTCATCGAGCTGATCAACAATGGCGCGCGGAGTGGCTTGCCCAGTAGCTGGGTAGACAGGTCGATGTCGTCCAGGTGCAACTGTGGCAAGGCGCAATGCTCGAACTGATAGCGTGCGAAGCCCGTCTGCCCGGGGGCCAGCGCACGCTGATCATCCAGTACGATATCCAGATGGTCATTCTTGCGACTGACCAGATCTCCGTCGGTCATGAGAGGCTCCTGAGCAAGGGGGGCTGACATCACACCTTTACACTGTATGTAAAACTTGTGCCAAGCTGGGATAAGGATAGTAATTCAATGGATTTGCGCATCCTTGCCTTGCGCGGATGCTTCATGGAGCTTGCCGGATGGTTTCATCTCCCTCGCCACCCGCGACCGATTGTCTCGAGGCCTGCGAATTTCTCGACATTCGCGACAGTATCAACCGACGTCTAGCGGAGCTGCTGCCGAAAGAGGAAGTAAGCGATCCGGTTACCCTGGCGATGCGGGAAAGCCTGCTGATGGGAGGCAAGCGTATACGCCCGATGCTGCTGGTGCTGGCGGCCCGTGGCCTGGGCCACGATTCGCCGGCGCTGCTCGATCTGGGTTGCGCGGTGGAGATGGTTCACTGCGCCTCGCTGATTCTCGACGACCTGCCGTGCATGGACAACGCCAGCTTGCGCCGCGGGCGGCCGACAATTCATCGGCGTTTCGGCGAGGACGTGGCGATGCTCACGGTGGTCGCCTTGCTGACCGAGGCCTTCGGCCTGGTCGCTGCCGTGCCGCAGGTAACGCCCGCGCTGCGCGCACAACTGGTCGCCAGGCTGACCCGGGCCGTCGGCATGCACGGTCTGGTCAAGGGGCAGTACGAGGATCTGCACGAAGGCGGGCTGCGGCGCTCGGCCAGCGCCATCATGACCACCAACACGCTGAAGACGGGGGTACTGTTCGAGGTGACGATGGCCATGGCAGCGCTCGTCGCCGGCGCGCGTGAACCGGCAGCCACGTCGTTGCGCCAGTTTGCGCTGACGCTGGGGCAGGCCTTCCAGCTATGCGACGACCTCACCGATGGCCATGCCGGGCAGGGCAAGGATGCCGGTCAGGACGACGGCAAGGTCACGCTGGTGGCGCTGCTCGGCGTGAACGAGGCGCGCCGACGCTTTGCCGAACATCTGAACGAAGCCGAAAGGCACCTAGTCGCCGTGTACGGTCCCGAACCGCCGATGGCGCGCTTCGTACGTGAGCTGTTCATCCGTTTCGAGGAGAGTCTGGCCGTTTCCGCGGGGTAGGGCCCTATATCACGCCGCGCTTCCCGCCCACTCCACCTCCATCCGTCTTGCCGTGCGCTCCGTCAGCGCTCGGCCATGCAGCCGGCTGACCAGGTGCAAGCGCATGTCGATGCCCGCCGAGATGCTGCCGGAGTTCAAGACGGTGCCTTCATCCACCCAGCGCTGTCCCTCGTGCACGGTAAGGTGCAGATAAACGTGAGCGCAGAGCGGCGATGTCCTCCCAGTGAGTGGTGAGGTGCAGGAAATTTTACGGTCTTTTTACGGCGGGCCCCGAAAAGCCTCATCGATTTTTTACGCGTCCTCTCACTAGCCTTGGCTTTACCTCTTCTCCCTTCGAGGAATCAAGGCAATGCAAATCCTGTTGTTGGTCCTGTCCCTTGCGGTTGGTATCTACCTGTTCGCCGCGCTGCTGTGGCCCGAACGGTTCTAGGAGACCGGCGATGAACGAAGTCATACTCTGCTATGCGCTGATCATCGGGCTGGCGCTTCCCCTGGGGCTCTACATGGCTCGCTCCCTGGAGGGTGATCGCAAGGCGCCTCTGGACGGGCTTTTTCGCCCCATCGAAGCCGTGATTTATCGTTTGGCCGGTGTCGATGCGCAGCGCACGATGGCGTGGCAGGCCTACGCCTGGGCCGTCGCCAAGCTGCATCTTCTGCTGATCCTGCTGGCCTGGGGCGTGTTCATGGCCCAAGGCCTGTTGCCGCTCAACCCCGACGGTATTGCCGGCATGCCGTGGGACACGGCACTGCACACGGCCGTGTCGTTTGCCACCAATACCAACCAGCAGCACTACTCGGGTCAGGCCCAGCTCTCCTATCTGAGCCAGACTTTCGCCATCGTGACCCTGCAGTTCATCACCCCGGCCACCGGACTGGCGGTGCTACTGGCAATTGCCCGCGTGCTGCTCAGCAAGACTAACAATCCGCGTTCTAGCGACGAGAAAGCGCAGACTGTCGGCGTCGGCAATTACTACCGTGATCTGGTGCGGTCCCTGCTGCGCGTCATGTTGCCGGTAGCCACCGTGGTGGCCCTGTTGCTGGCCTGGCAGGGGGTGCCGAGTACCTATCATGGCGCGCAGACGGTGCAGCCGCTGGACAGTGAGGTTACCGAGACCCAGGAGATTCCCCTCGGCCCGGTCGCCGCGATGGTCGCCATCAAGCAGCTCGGCACCAACGGCGGTGGCTGGTACGGCCCCAATTCCAGCGTGCCGCTGGAAAACCCCACGCCGCTGTCCAACGTCATCGAGACCGTGTCGCTGCTGCTGTTCCCCGTCGCCCTGCTCGTCGCCGTTGGCGCCATTACGGGACGGCGCCGCCTGATGATGGGCATCGGGGCGGTCATGCTGACCTTTTCACTGGTTTCCTCAACGACCGCCATCATTTCGGAGAAGCTGCCCAACGCGGCCTTCGAAGGCCTCGCGATAGCCGGCAGCCCCAACATGGAGGGCAAGGAGGTGCGCTTCGGCCCGGAGATGTCGGCGCTGTGGGCCAGTTGGACGACCCAGACCTCCAACGGCTCGGTCAACGCCATGCACGACAGCTTCAACCCGCTGGGCGGACTGGTGACACTGATGGACATGTTCGTCAACGTCACTTTCGGGGGCATCGGCGTCGGCCTGATCGGCTATCTGCTCTACCTGATGCTGGCCGCCTTCATCGGCTCGCTGATGATCGGCCGCGCCCCCGAGCTGCTGGGCAAGCCGCTCGAGACCCGCGAGATGCGCTGGATCTCGCTGGCGATCCTCGCCCAGCCGCTGGTCATTCTCGGCCTGACGGCGCTGACTGCCGCCTTCCCGAGCCTGACCGGCAATTCCAATCCGGCATTTCACGGCCTGTCCCAAGTGCTCTACGAGTACACCTCGGCATTCGCCAACAATGGTTCCGGGTTCGAGGGGCTGGGTGACGACACGCCGTGGTGGAACCTGACCTGCGTCATCGCCCTACTGGTCGGACGCTTCCTGCCCATGTTCGCCCCGCTGGCGGTCGCTGCCTGGCTGGCCGGCAAGCGCACCGCCCCCACCGGGCGCGGCAGCCTGGCCATGGACAGCGGTGCCTTCGTCGGCCTGACCGCCGGGGTCATCGTCATCATCAATCTGTTGGGCTTCCTGCCGGCGCTGGTGCTCGGCCCGGTCGCGGAACAGCTGACACTCGGCTTTTGAGGAGAAAAGGTTCATGTCCACCTCGACCCAAACCCGCCATACCGAACAGCGTGCCGAATGGCGTCCCCTGTGGGGCCAGCTGATCAGGGAATCCTTCCTTCGCCTGGGGCCGCGCTCCCTGGCCCGCAATCCGGTGATGGCCGTGGTCGGCATCGGCACCCTGGTCTGCGCGCTCTATACCGGGCTGGCGGCTGCCAGAGGGGAAAGCGACACTTTCGCCCTGGCAGTGACCCTGGTCCTGCTGGCGACCGTGTTGTTCGCCAATGGCGCGGAAGCGCTGGCGGAATCCCGCGGCAAGGCGCATGCCGGCAGCCTGCGCGCCACACGCGGTCAGCTCAAGGCACGCAAACTGCGCAAGGATGGCAGCGAAGCCATGGTGGCCGCCGATACGCTGCGCCGCGGCGACCGGGTTAGGGTCGTGGCCGGCGAGCTGATCCCCGCCGATGGCGAGATCGTCGCGGGCGCCGGCTCCATCAACGAATCCGCCGTCACCGGCGAATCCGCCCCCGTCCTGCGCGAGGCAGGCACCGACAACAGCGGCGTCAGCGCCGGCACCAAACTGCTGTCCGACGAGTTGGTCGTCGAAGTCAGCGTCGATCCGGGCGAGTCGCTGCTGGACCGGATGATTGCGCTGGTCGAAGGCGCCAGCCGTCAGAAGACGCCCAGCGAGCTGGCGCTGTCGGTGCTGCTCGCCACCCTGACGCTGGTATTTTTGATCGTGGTCGTGACGCTGGTGCCCATGGCGGAATTCGTCGGTATCACGCCATCGCCGATCATGCTGGTGGCGTTGCTGGTCTGTCTGATCCCCACCACCATCGGGGGTCTGCTGCCGGCCATCGGCATCGCCGGCATGGAGCGGGCGATGCGCGCCAATCTGGTCGCCAAGTCCGGCAAGGCGGTCGAGATCGCCGGCAGCATCGATACCCTGCTGCTCGACAAGACCGGCACCATCACGCTGGGCGACCGTCGCGCCACCGAGTTCGCGCCCTGCGACAAGGTCGCCATCGGCCGGCTGCGCGACGTGGCCTACCTGTGCTCGTTGGACGACCCGACCCCGGAGGGACGTTCCATCGTCACGCTCGCCAGGGATCAGGGCGCGACTCCGACTCTGGACAATCGCGCCGAGTTCATTCCTTTCTCGGCCTCGACACGGCTGTCCGGCGTCAACCTGTCCGACGGTACGCAACTGCGCAAGGGCGCACCGAATGCCATCGCCACGTTCGTTCGTGAGCACGGCAGCAGCGTACCTTCGACCTACCAAAGGCTGGTCGAACGCATTTCCCGCGATGGTGCCACGCCGCTGGCGGTTGCCGACGGCGGCCGGCTACTGGGGTTGATCGCCCTGTCGGACGTCATCAAGCCGGGCATTGCCGAGCGTTTCGCCCAACTGCGCGAGATGGGCGTCAAGACGGTGATGATCACCGGCGACAACCCGATCACGGCGGCGGCTATTGCGGCGGAGGCCGGGGTCGACGACTACGTGGCCGAAGCCACCCCCGAGCGCAAGCTGGAAATCATCCGCGAGGAGCAGGCTTCGGGCCGGCTGGTAGCGATGATGGGCGACGGCACCAACGATGCCCCGGCGCTGGCCCAGGCCGATCTTGGACTGGCCATGAACTCGGGCACCCAGGCCGCCCGCGAGGCGGGCAACATGGTCGACCTCGACTCCGATCCGGGCAAGCTGCTGGCCGCCGTGGAGATCGGCAAGCAGTTGCTCATCACCCGCGGCGCCCTGACGACCTTCTCGCTGGCCAACGACGTGGCGAAGTACTTCGTCATCCTGCCGGCGCTCTTTGCCACCAGCATCCCGGCGCTGGATGTACTGGACGTCCTCGACCTGCACTCGCCGGAGTCGGCCGTGCTGGCGGCCGTGATCTTCAATGCCTTGATCATTCCCGCATTGATACCGTTCGCGCTGCGTGGGGTGCGCTTCAAGGCCGCTTCTGCCACCGAATTGCTGCGTCGCAACCTGCTGATCTACGGCCTCGGTGGACTGTTGTTGCCCTTTCCCGCCATTAAATTGCTCGACGTGATGATCGCCGGCCTACTCTAGGAGCCAAACCATGACCGCTTCATTGATGACACGCGCCTCCCTGCTGGCCTCGCTGCGCCTGACGGTCGTGCTGGCCGCCCTGCTGGGCCTGTGCTATCCGTTCGTCGTCACGACGTTGAGTGGCGTACTCTTTCCCCAACAGGCAACCGGCAGTTTACTGTACGATTCTCAAGGCAACGCGGTGGGCTCCGCGCTGGTGGGCCAAGCGTTTGTAGGGCCGCAGTACTTCCATGGCCGGCCCTCGGCGGCAGATTATGATCCCACTGGGGTCGCCGGCTCCAACCTGGCGCCGAGCAACCCCGCGTTGCGCGAGCGCGCTCAGGACGAAGCCCGCACGTTACAGCAGCGCGACGGCATGTCAGCGGGCGCGATTCCCGTCGACCTGTTGGCCGCCTCGGGCTCGGGCATCGATCCGCATATCTCGCCGGCGGCTGCCCTGGCCCAGGCGCCGCGGGTCAGCCAGGCGCGTGGCCTGCCCCTGCCGGAGATTGAAAGCGCCATTCAGGCGGCGACCGAATACACGGGACTGCTGGGCGAGCCCGCCGTCAATGTCCTGCGACTCAACTTGGCCCTGGATGAACGGAGCCCGATCGACGAATGACTGGTATGCCATGAACGGCGTGGGAGGCAACGAGGACATGCGTCCCGATCCCGACGCCTTGCTCAAGACCGCGCGCCGAGAGGCGCGCGGTTGCTTGCGTGTTTTCCTGGGCGCCGCGCCCGGCGTCGGCAAGACTTTTGCCATGCTGCGCACCGCTCGGGATCGGATCGCCGAGGGCGAGGAGATCGTGCTCGGCGTTATCGAATCCCACGGCCGCGAGGAAACCGAACGTCTGTGCGATGGCATCGAGCGCATTCCGCTGGTCGAGCGTGAGCACCGTGGGCAGGCCTTTAAGGAATTCGACCTTGATGCCGCCCTGGCACGTAAGCCGCCTATCGTGCTGGTCGATGAACTGGCCCACCGCAACATCCCCGGCGGGCGCCATCCGCGCCGTTACCAGGATATCGAAGAACTGTTGGATGCCGGTATCGATGTCTGGACCACCCTCAATGTCCAGCACATCGAGAGCCTGAACGATACGGTGGCCCGTGTCACCGGCATTCGCATGCGTGAAACCGTTCCCGATTCGCTGATCGGCCGGGCGCGGGACATCACACTGATCGATCTGACCCCCGACGAACTCATCCAGCGTCTGAGGCAAGGCAAGGTCTACGTGCCGGAGCAAGCCCGGGCGGCGTTGGACGGCTTCTTCAGCGTGGCCAATCTGACGGCGCTGCGTGAACTGGCCATGCAGACCATGGCCGAACGCGTGGACAGCGATGTGCGCGACTCCATGGGCGCACGCGGCGAGCAAGGCCCCTGGCCGGTACGGCCCAAGCTCCTCGTCGCCCTGAGCGGCCGAGCCGAGGATGCCAGCCTGATTCGTGCAGCTCATCGCATGGTCGAGCGGCGTAATGCCACCTGGCGTGCGGTGCATATTGATACAGGCAACACCTCGACGACAACACGCCTTGAGCTGGAGAGAAGCCACCAGACGGTCGAGCGATTGGGAGGCGAGGTCGTCATGCTGCCGGGCCAGAGCAGGGTCGGTGAGCTGCTCGATTATGCCAGGCGCAATAATGTCACCACCCTACTAATCGGCCGGGCCGTGAACACGCCCTGGCGCTTCTGGCATCGCTCACTGGGCAAGCAACTGCTCAGGGAGGCGCGCGAATTCGACCTGGTAATCGTTGCCGAAACCGAACGCAGTAAACGTTTCCGGCTACTCAGCCGCCCCGTGACCCCCTTGTCCCGTCGAGAGTGGGGCTGGCCAGTGATCGTGTTGCCTATCATCCTCGGGCTTTCGCTGCTCATCGATCGCGCGATGGAATTGGCCAACCTGTCCCTGGTCTTTCTTACCGGAGTGCTGATCACGGCGGCCTATAGCGGAACGCGTGCCGCCATGCTCAGCGCCGTACTGAGCTTTCTGGCCTACAACTTCTTCTTTACCGAGCCCCGCTATACCCTGGCCATGGTCCATCGAGACCAGCTTCTGACGGTTTTCTTCTTTTTCGTGGTCGCCATGATCGGTGGCCAACTGGCGGGTCGGGCTCGTCGGCAGTTGATCGCCCTGCGTGCCAGCCGGGACCTGACCCAGCGCCTGCTGCAATTTTCCCGCGCCCTCTCGGCATCAGCCGAACATGCCAGCGTCCGGTCCACCGGTATCACCACGCTGGCGGACTGGCTGGAGGTCCCGGTGGTCTTTCTGGAATACACGCCCGGAGATGACGATTTGCGGGTCACCGAGTCGCATCCTGGCGAAATCGGCCTGGACACGACAGCCAGACAGGCAGCTGCCTGGTCCTACCATAATCGGCGTGCCAGCGGCCATGGCTCGCAGACACTGGCGACCCAGCGCTGGCGGTTCATTCCGCTGGTGGAAGACAAAACGACGCTGGGCGTCGTCGGGTTGGCGCTGGCTGACCGGAAGGCCTCGCTGGATCACGATCAGGAAATCCTGGTCGACACACTGCTCAACCAGTTGAGCATGGCCCTGGCGCGAACACGCCTGGTCAACGACCTGGGTGCCGCGAAACTGGCCGAGGAAAACGAGCGGTTGCGCTCGGCTCTGCTGTCATCGGTCTCGCATGACTTGCGTACTCCGCTTGCCTCGATCATCGGGGCCGCCAGCACCTTGCGCGATCTGGATGCTCAGCTTTCCGACGCCGACAAGCGTGAACTGCTCGATAGCGTTCTGGGTGAAAGTGAGCGACTGAATCGCTACATTCAGAACCTGCTGGACATGACGCGACTGGGTCATGGCACGTTGAAGATCGAGCGGGACTGGGTGACCCTGGCCGATCTGGTCAATGCCGCACTCAAGCGACTCGAGACGGCCCTGGGCCATATCAGCATCGAGCGGGAATGGCCACCCGACCTGCCACTTCTGTACGTTCATCCGGCGCTGATCGAGCAGGCCCTGGTCAATGTCATCGAGAACGCCATTAAATTCTCTCCGCCCGAGGGGCGCATCGTGATTAGTGGCGAAGCCCAGGGAAACGAGTTGCTCATTCGTGTCAGCGATGAAGGGCCCGGCATTCCCGAGCCCCTGCGGGAGCAGGTTTTCGACATGTTCTTCACTGGCGGCGAAGGCGACCGGGGCAAGCATGGCAGCGGCCTGGGACTGGCTATCTGCCGTGGCATGATCGGCGCACACGGCGGCTCGATCAACGCCGAAGCTCCCCCCAATGAGGCAGGCACCAGTATCGTGATTCGCCTACCGCTGATTGATTCACCGACTGTCGACCTTGAGGAAGAGGCCCAAGATGAGCACTGACCGGCAGTGTATCCTGGTCGTGGATGATGAACTGCAGATCCGGCGCTTTCTGCGGATCAGCCTGACATCGCAGGGCTACGAGGTGATCGAAGCGGAGAATGGGGGCGAGGGGCTAATCAAGGCCATCGGTGAAAAGCCGGATCTGGTCCTGCTCGATCTGGGGCTACCCGACATCGATGGAAAGGAGGTGCTCCAGACGATCCGTGAACAGAGCGGCATTCCTGTCATGGTCGTCTCGGTCAGAGCCTCGGAAAGCGAGAAGGTGGCCTGCCTGGATGCCGGCGCCAACGACTACGTCACCAAGCCCTTCGGCATTCAGGAACTGTTGGCACGCGTCAGAGCGACGCTGAGACAGCGCCTCCCGGCCAATGCATCAATCGCTCATCCGCTGCAGGCAGGCGAGTTGCTCATCGATCTGGAGCATCGGCGCGTCACGCTGGCCGGCGCTCCCATAAAGCTGACGCCCAAGGAATATGCCGTCCTGTCCCTGCTGGCCCAGTATCCCGGCCGCGTCATCACGCAGACGCAGTTACTCAAGGATGTCTGGGGGCCGGTGCATCATCACGACACGCACTATCTGCGAATCGTGATCAGTAAGTTACGCAGTAAACTGGGGGACAATCCCGAGCAGCCCTGGCTGATCCAGACGGAAGCCGGCGTCGGTTATCGTCTGCTGGAAGCGAAAAGGTAATGGGCGACGCTCCCGGCCGCCTCGTCCATGCTGCCAGGAAGCACGCGGAAGCCTGCCGGCCCTGGGCCTGCACGGACCGGACAGGGAATCGGAGCGTGTGGCACTCCTTTTTATCAGCGTAAGCGTTACTTGTTGCTGTAAGCGTTCACTGTGGTGGAGCGCTTCGCATCATGCGGCTTTTGGTGTATGCAAACGGCACGGTATCTCCGCCCCGGTTACCTATACTGCAAAAGGGTAAGGGGGTTGACGATGGGAGGAGAGTGTCATGCTTACACATGTCTGGGGATTGATGGCCCATCCCAATCGGGAATGGAAACAGATCCAGAGCGAAAGAGAGACGGTGACGCATCTCTACGCTCATCACGTTCTGGAGGTCGCGGCGATACCGGTGATCTGCGCCTTTATCGGCACGACGCAGGTCGGATGGAGCCTGACCGGCAGTGACCCCATCGTGTTGACGCCTTGGGATGCCCTCGGTGCCGGCGTCGCGTTCTATGTCATCATCCTGGCAGCGGTCGCCCTGATGGGTGGCGTCATATACAAGCTGGCGCAGCGCTATCCCAGCCGCCCCAGCCTGCGCTGCTGCATCATCTTCGCCGGTTACGTGGCGACGCCCATGTTCCTGTCGGGAATCGTGGCGTTGTATCCGCTGGTCTGGCTCTGCCTGCTGGCCGGCACCATCGGGCTCTGCTATAGCGCCTACCTGCTCTATCTAGGCACTCCCGCCTTTCTACAGATCAGCCGCGCGGAAGCATCAAGTGTCACCGGGGCGACTCTCGGCGTCGGAGTGCTGGTGCTCGAGGCCCTGCTCGCCGTGACCGTGCTGGTCTGGGGGTACGGAGCACGCTGGTTGTTCGGGATGCTGTAACGTCGCCACGGCCGGGGCGCATTGTCAGTCCTGACGTTGCCCGACGTCAGGCGCCGCCTCGGCCGTTCCCATGATCGGTTTACGGATCAGCAGTAGATAGACGGCCAGGGCGCTGGCGCCCGACAGGGCGATGATCAGCGCCATGGGCTGCGCCGTGCCGTCATAGAGCCGGCCCACCAGACCACTGGTCATGGCGGCGGCTCCCATCTGGATGAATCCCATCAGCGCAGCGGCAGTGCCTGCCATGTGATGAAAGGGCATCAGCGCTCCGGCGATCAACTGCGGCATCATGAGACCCGCGCCGATGGCATAGACGACCTGCGGGGCGATAATCGCTGCCACCGAGCTGATCCTCGCCAGCAGGCAGGCCACCATCACCGCCCCGGCGAGGGTCAGCAGCGAGGCGCCGAAGACGATCAGACGGTGGCCGCCGACACGGGTGCCCAGCCGGGCGCCGAGCAGATTACCGGTGATGAAGGCGGCAACGACAAACAGGAAGTACCAGCCGAAGTTGGCTTCCGCCACGCCGAATATCTCGATCAGCACGAAGGGCGCCCCGGACATGAAGCCGTAATGCCCGGCGAACATCAGGCTGACGGCGAGGGCATGGCCGAGAAAGATGCGGCTTTGCGCCACGCTGCGGTAGTTGCGCAGCACCGTGGCGGGATGCAGGGTCTGGCGGCGGTCCAACGGCAGCGACTCGGGCAGGCCGACGCTCACCACGGCCAGCATCAGCGCCGCGTACAACGCCAAGGCGAAGAAGATCGACGACCAGCCGAACGCCACCAGCAGCGCTCCGCCGGCAATCGGTGCGATCGCCGGGGCCAGCGCCGTCGTGCTGCCCATGTAAGCCAGCGTACGGGCGGCATCGGTGGGCGCGAAGGTGTCACGTACCACCGCCTGGGCGAGCACCATGCCACCGGCAGCGCCAAAGGCTTGCAGGAAGCGGAAGCCGATCAGGACATGGATATTCTCGGCGAGCATGCAGCCTGCACTGCCCAGGGCGAACAGCAGCATGCCCGTCAGCAACAGCGGCTTGCGGCCGAAGCGGTCGGACAGCGGGCCGCTGACAAGCTGCGCTACCGCCAGCCCGATCATGTAGGCGCTCAACGTCAGCTGGATCTGGTCGGCACCGACGCCGAACGCCTGCGCCATGGCCGGGAAGGCGGGCAGGTACATGGAGGTCGCCAGCGGGCCGAGTGCCACCATGGCGGCAAGGACGAGGACGGCGAGAGGGGACGTGAGTCTGATCATGAGCGGTAGGCTAGCCGATGGGGAAAGAGGCTAGTGTAGCGGCTCCTGGCGGTGACATGACCTTGGGCGGCACTATCGCGATCCGTCATAACCTGATTTCTTATATATCCATAAAGAATATTTCCATAACCTAACCTGCGTTATGCTCTGGCTGTTCGCCGTGCGATACGACGGCGGGCGGTTCTAAGGGCAACGCGAGGAGAGAGCGATGGACTGGACGGCAAGCTGGCATGGCCTGGTTGGTGGCATCCTGATCGGGCTGTCAGCGGTCTGGCTGATGGCCACGCTGGGGCGAATCGCCGGGATCAGCGGCATTCTGGCGGGATTGTTGGGACGCCCCGATGGCGATTCGGCCTGGCGACTGACGTTCCTGCTGGGCTTGGTCAGCGGCCCGGCGCTGATCATGTTGCTGGGCGGCGGTCTGGGCAATGCCGTCGGCACCGCCGGCGTGATCGGCGCGCCGGTCGGCGGCACGGAGCTGATGCTGGTCGCGGGGTTACTGGTGGGGCTGGGCACCGGCCTCGGCAGCGGTTGCACCAGCGGGCATGGCGTCTGCGGTCTGGCGCGCCTGTCGCCGCGCTCGCTGGCGGCGACGCTGACCTTCGTGGCCGTCGCCATGCTCACGGTGTACGGCATGCGTCACGTGATCGGAGGGGGAGCATGAAAGCCTTGATGGGGTATCTCGCCGGGCTGCTGTTCGGCCTGGGACTGGCGATCGGCGGCATGACCGATCCGGCGCGGGTGCTGGGCTTCCTGGACGTTGCCGGTGCCTGGGATCCGACCTTGATGTTCGTGCTGGGCGGGGCGGTGGCGACCACCTTCGTCGGCTACCGCTGGATGCTGAGGCAGCCGCATCCGCTGTTCGCCGGCGCGTTCCAGTGGCCCACCCGGCGCGACCTGGATGCACGGTTGCTGGGCGGCGCCGCACTGTTCGGGATCGGCTGGGGATTGTCCGGCTACTGCCCGGGACCGGCCTTCGCCTCCCTGGCGAAACCGAGCGTGCCGCTGATCGTCCTGCTCGGGGCGATGATCGTCGGCTGGTGGCTGGTTCGGTTCTCCCTGCATCCCGCGGGGCGACGCCTGCCCGGCTGATCGTCGGGCATGCACTATGCTCACAAGGCTTTCCATGAAATCGGGGATCGACAACGCAACGCATTCAACCAAGGAGGCTTCATGCTGCCCACTACCACGGCCCGGGTCGCGGCCAGCACCCGTGACGAGATCAATCGGCGCATCGAGCGCGAGATCCAGGCGAACCTCGCCTACTTTGCCCAGCATCCCTACGAGATCGATTACCGGCTGGACGAGCTCGACCGCGAATGGGACATCGAGCGGACCCTGGAGGCGAACGCCGCGACACTGGGCCTGGCCGGCGTCGCGCTAGGCGCGACGCTCGATCGCCGCTGGCTATTGCTGCCTGCCGCGGTAAGCGGTTTTCTGCTGCAGCATGCCTTGCAGGGCTGGTGCCCACCGGTGTCGGTGTTCCGGCGGCGGGGTGTGCGCACCGCCACGGAGATCGACCGCGAACGCTACGGTCTCAAGGCGCTGCGCGGCGATTTCGACGATCTGACCGAGGACCCGGCGACCCGCACCACGCGCGAACGGGTCCTGCAGGTCATGGTGGCGCTCGACAGGTAAGTGTCGTGGTACGTCGGAAGATCAGACGAGGCACGTCATGGCGTGCCTCGCTTCTTTCTCGGCTTCTTCCTGTCTTTCTCGGTTCCTCGTTCTTTTCTCGGTGAAGGCCTCGTCAGTAGCCGTTCAGACTGGCGAAGCGCTCTGCATGGTAGCGATAGTCGCCGAACAGTTGCTGTACCGGACGGGCGCGCTTGAGGAACAGCCCGATGTCGTACTCGTCGGTCATGCCCACGCCGCCATGCAGCTGCACGCCCTCGTTGGTGGCGAGCTCGGCCACTTCGCACGCCTTGGCCTTGGCCACGCTGACCAGCGTCGCGGTATCGGCATCGTCGTCATCGAGTGCCTTGAGCGCCTTGAGGACCACCGATTTCAATAGCTCGATCTCGCTCCATAGGTGTGCGGCGCGATGCTGCAGCGCCTGGAAAGAGCCGAGGGTGACACCGAACTGCTTGCGCTCCTTCAGGTAGGCCACGGTGCGCTCGAACGCCTCCTGGGCGATACCCAGCAGTTCGGCGGCGAGATGGGCGTTGCCGATATCGAGCAGTCGTCCGAGCGTGGCGTAGCCCTGGCCGATCTCGCCGAGTACCGCCTCGGCGCCGAGCTGCACCTGGTCGAAGCGCACCATGGCAGCGTTGCGGCTGTCGACCATCATGGTGCGTTCGACCTCGACTCCCGGCGCGGCGCGGTCGACCAGCAGCAGCGTGATGCCCTGCGTATCGTGGGCTTCACCCGAGGTGCGCGCCGCGACGATCAGCGTGTCGGCAACGTGTCCATCGATGACGTAGGTCTTGTGACCGCTGACCACGAAGTCGTCACCATTTCGCTCGGCACGCGTGCGGATATGGTGCGGGGCATGGCGGCCGGTTTCGTCCACGGCCAGCGCGGTGAGTAGCCGACCCTCGGCAATGGCGGGCAGATAGCGTTGCTGCTGGGATTCATTGCCTGCCAGACGCAAGGCGCAGGCCCCCAGCACGCCGGTGGCGAACAGCGGCGAGGCGCTGAGGTTGCGTCCGGCCTCCTCGAGGATCTGGCCCATACCGACATGGCCGAAGTCGGTGCCGCCGAAGGTCTCGGGAATCAGTGTGCCGGCGAACCCCATCTCCACGCTCTGCTGCCAGAGCGCCGGGGAATACCCGGTGGCATCGCGGCTGTCGCGTAGCTGACGCAGCTGGGCAACGGGGGCGTTTTCCTGCAGGAAGCCCTTGGCGGCATCCTTGAGCATCTGTTGTTCTTCGTTCAATACGAGACGTTGCATGTCAAATGACCTCGACGCGGTGGCTCAACCCAGGCCTAGAATGTTCTTGGCGATCACGTTCAACTGAATCTCCGAGGTGCCGCCTTCGATGGAGTTGCCCTTGGAACGCAGCCATTGTCGGGGCAGGGCGCCCTCGTCCCAGGCCTCGCCTTCCCAGACCAGAGCCTCGCTGCCGTGGAGCGCGACCAGCAGTTCCTGACGGCGCTTGTTGAGCTCGGTGCCGTAATACTTGAGCATCGCCGAGGCGTTACCCACGCCCTGGCCGGCCTTGGCCTCGTCGAGCACGCGTTCCGCCGTTGCCTCGAAAGCCTTGGCGTCGATGCTCCAGCGGGCGATGTCGCTGCGCAGGAAGCCGTCCGCCAGGCGACCGTGCTCGAGCCCCAGCACTTCCACGGCCTGTTGGCTCAGCGTCTTCTCGCCGGCCGCGGTGCGCCCGAAGCCACCGATCATCTCGCGTTCGTGAGTGAGCAGATACTTGGCGATGGTCCAGCCCTGGTCGATCTCGCCGACCACCTGGTTCTTCTCGACGCGCACGTCGTCGAGGAAGGTCTCGCAGAACGGTGAACTGCCCGAGATCAGCTTGATGGGGCGGGGGGTGACGCCGGGAGTGGCCATGTCGAACAGCACCAGGCTGATGCCCAGCTGCTTCTTGACGTCGGGGTTGGTGCGCACCAGGGCGAACATCCAGTCCGCCTTGTCGGCATAGGAGGTCCAGACCTTCTGGCCGTTGACGACGAAGTGGTCGCCCTTGTCCACCGCACGGGTCTGCAGGCCGGCCAGGTCGGAGCCGGCGCCGGGTTCGCTGTAGCCCTGACACCAGCGGATCTCGCCGCGCACGATCGGCGGCAGATGCTGACGCTTCAATTCCTCGGAGCCGAACTTGAGCAGGGCGGGGCCGATCATCCACACGCCGAAGCTGTTCAGCGGTGGCCGGGCCCGAATGCGCGCCATCTCCTCGCGCAGGATCTTGTGCTCCTCCTGGGAGAGCCCGCCGCCGCCATACTCCCTGGGCCAGTCCGGCGCGGTCCAGCCGCGCGCGGCCATGCGCTCGAGCCACAAACGCTGCTCCTCACTCTGGAACTGGCAGTTGCGCCCGCCCCAGCAGACGTCCTTGTCGCTCCTGAGTGGCGAGCGCATGCTCGGCGGGCAGTTCTCTTCGAGCCAGGCGCGAGTTTCCTGGCGAAACGTTTCCAGATCAGCCACTTCGTCTCTCCCTTGTTATGGTTATGCGGGATGGAGAAATCCGGCGTACTTGGCAGTTGCGAAACCGGGTTTCATTTATGCGGTACGTCTGGATGCTAGCAGTCCGAGCGTGGGTCTCCGAGCCGGCCTTTGGTCTTAGCCCTTGGCTGGCGTGGCCCGGAATCGTATGTCACACGATACCTAACCCCATTGACCCATTACTTTTAAAAGCAATATTTAACCCATTTGCCTGACGGGATGGCGTCGTCAATGAAAAACACCTGCTAGGTTTAAGTGTCAGCAACGCTTGATGCGGAAGTGACATTTTATCAGCGAGATGGAGCGAAACATGGTTATCAAGGACGCCAACGATCTTTTCATGCGCCTGCTGTCCGAAATCAATAGCGCGGAGAAGCAGATCACCCGCGCATTGCCGAAAATGGCTCGCGCCGCGGACGATCCCAAGCTGGCCGATGCATTCCGGGAGCATCTCGAGGAGACTCGCGGTCAGGTCGAAAGACTCGAACAGGCGGCGGACACGATTCCTGACGTTCGTCTCAAGCGGATCAAGTGCTATGGCATGGAGAGCCTGATCGAGGAGGCACAGGAGCTGATCGATGCCGCGGAGAAGGGCCCGGTGCTGGATGCCGGCCTGATCGGCGCCGCGCAGAAAGTCGAGCACTATGAAATCTCCGCCTACGGCACGCTGTGTGCCATGGCCGAGCAGCTTGGTTATACCGAGGCCAAGAACATCCTGGCCGAGACGCTCAAGGAAGAGAAGGCCACCGACGACAAGCTCACCAAGATGGCGGAAAAGAACGTCAACAAGAAAGCCGGTTAACGCTCGAGGCGAGCGGATACTCGCCGGCTTTCATAGACAAGCTTTACAGGCAATGAGCTGTAAGGCCCGCAAAGCGCCTGACTCCAGGGTCAGGCGCTTTGTTTGGTTACAGACCGTCTTCGTTGTTGTCTTCCTGCATTATCGTCCGCTTTAAAATGTTTCCCACTCCTGGGTGGCTTCGCGGCTGGAGCGTTGCCCGATGGGAGTGCGGGAGGAGCGTGTCACGGCCGTTGTGCGGGAAGCGGCAGCGGGAGATGTTTTATGCGGTCCCTGCGTAGGCGCTTCTTCTTCACCCAGCACGAAGGTGTCGATCAACCGATTCAAGCGCTCTGCATGGAGGCGCATGTCGGCAGCGGCGGTAGCGGACTGCTGGACCATGGCGGCATTACGCTGGGTCATGGTATCCATTTCTGCAACGGCGGTGTTGACCTGAGCGATGCCGCTGCTCTGCTCTTTGGCGCCCGTGCTGATCTCGCCGATGACGGCGGTGACGCGGGCGACACGGGTGGCGATATCGCGCATGGTCTGGCCAGCGGTACGCACCAGCCCGGCACCTGACTGGGTATGCGACACGGAGTCGTCGATCAGCGCACGGATCTCGCGCGATGCCTCGCTGGAACGGTTGGCCAGGATACGGACCTCCTGGGCGACCACGGCAAAGCCTCGGCCATGCTCGCCGGCGCGGGCGGCTTCTACGGAGGCGTTGAGTGCCAGGATGTTGGTCTGAAAGGCGATCGAGTCGATCATCGAAACGATATCGCCGATCTTGGCGGCCGAGGCATCGATGTCATTCATGGTGTGCTCGACCTGGCTCATTGCCGCCTCGCCCTGGCGGGCCACTGCGGCGGTGGAGAGCACCAGTTGATTGGCCTGCTGGGCCGATTCGGCGCTGTTGTTGACCGTCGAGGTGATCTCTTCCATCGACGCCGAGGTCTGCTGCAGGTTGGCGGCGGCCTGTTCGGTTCGCGATGCCAGCTCCTCGCTCCCCTGGGCAATGTCTCCTGCGGCCTGATAGACGCTCAGGGTACTGGCGCGGACCTCTCGCAGCGTGTCCTGCATGCGCGCGACGAAGGCATTGAACTGGTTGGCCAGCTCGCCGATTTCATCGTCGCTTTCGATTTCCAGTCTTCGGGTCAGATCGCCATTACCCTTGGCGATATCCTGCATGGCGTTGGCGGTACGTCGAATCGGCTGAACGGTGCGCCGGACGAGCCAGATGGCGATGGCGGCCACCGCCATGAAGATCGCGCTGCCGATCAGCACGGTCTTGATGATGAACTGGCGCTGAGCGCTGGTCTCGGTGGCTTCGATAGCGGCCATGGCTGCGTCGATGTCGGTGGCATAGACGCCCGCACCTACCAGCCATCCCCATTTCTGGACCCCGGCGGCATAGGAGTGCTTGGCTTCGATCTCGCCGGTGGCAGGATGCGGCCAGGCGTACTGATAGAAACCGCCGCCTTGGCGCGCGATCTCGATCATGTCGCGGATCAGGGGCTTGCCGTTGCGATCCTGGGTATCGAGACCGTTGGTGCCTTCACGATCCGGCATCATGGGTTGCACCAGTACCTTGCCTTGATAATCGTAGACGAAGACATAGTTACTCTCGTCGAAGCGAAAGCGGCGCAGGATATTCTTGGCCTGCTCCTGCGCTTCGAGATCGTTGGCCCCGGCATTGGCAACGATGGGGGCGATGGAGGACATGGCGGCTTCGATAACGTTACGTACCGCGGCCTTGCGTGCCTCGACCAGCATTGCGTGCTGCTCGGCCAGCGTGGAGCGTGACGCGAGAATACGATCATAGGCCGCGACGGTAATCAGAGTCAGGGTGATCAGCAACAGCGGACCCAGGACCAGCATCAGTATCCTGTTCTGCAGGCTCAACGACCACAAGCGATGTGGCCGTAGTCTTGTCTTTGGCATTGGCGATATCCGAAGCAGAAGTTTTAGTTGTAGTCATATCCACTATCGGCGTTCGCCAAGAAAGATTAACCATGGAGCGTAAATTCATAGTCGTATATTTATTCAAATAACCGGTTTTATTAGCACGCTTAAAAGAGCACGAAAAACGCGTTTGCACTGCGTAAACTGCGTTTCTCGCCGTTTTTCAGCCTTAGAGCGTCTTCCAGGGCGACGGCGGTGGCGTTTCGAGAGCGTCGGCGACAATGCCCAATGCCCGCTTCAGCACGTCTCGGGATGCAGCGGCGCTCAGGCATAGACGCAGCGCCTGAGGCGCCGGTGTGCTACCCACGCAGAAGGGCTCGGCGCTGGTAACGCGGACACCGCGCTGTTCCAGGGCGTCGAGCAGTACGGCGCCACGCAGGCCGGAGGGCAGCGGGAGCCATAGATTGGCGCCATGCGGACGACCGTGCAGTTCGAACCCCGCCAGTATTTCGTGGGCCAGGCGTTGGCGCTCGCCGAGCTCGTCGGTTTGCCAGGCCAGCAGCCGGTCCGCGTCGCCGCCGGCGACCCAGCGGCACACTGCCTCCACCATCAGCGGCGGTACCATCCAGTTCTGGGCCCGTATCGCCGCTCCCAGTCGATCGCGTAGCGGTTGCGGCACACGCAGCGTGCCGATGCGCAGCCCCCCGGCCAGGACCTTAGCCGTGCTGAAGGTGAACAGGGTGCGCTCCGGCGCCAGTTGATACAGCGGTGTGCCGCGTTCGGCCGGCGGCAGGTACTGCACCCCATCCTCGAGAATCCAGAAGTCGTGACGCCGCGCCAGGGCCGCCAGATGCTCGCGGCGCGCTGCCGAGAGGCTGGCACCGGTGGGGTTGTTCTGGTCCGGCGTCACATAGACCAGCCGTGGAGGCTGCTGGGCGCATAGGCGTTCCAGCGCTTCGGTGTCCATGCCGTCACCATCCAGCGGTACGCCCAGTATCTTGAGGTGCGCCTGCTGGGCGGCGCCGATTAGCCCGGGGTAGGTCAGCGCGTCGGCGGCGATACGTTCGCCGGGGCGGGTCAGGGCGGTCAGCGCCAGGCTCAAGCCATGCTGGCCGCCCTGGGTAATAAGCAAGGCATCTGCATCCACGGCCATGCCCAGATGGGTCATCCACGCCGCGAGCCGTTCGCGGTGGGCCACAACGCCACGCTCGGACTGATACTCCACCGCGCGGTGCAGGACCTCCGCATCGTCGGCTATCTCCTGCAGGGCCCGGCCCAGGGCGGCGGCCCGCAAGGGATGAGGCGGAGGCAGGCTCAGGCTGAGGTCGATCACGCCATCCTGCTGCGGCGGGGACGCCAGGAAGTCGCTTCCCCGGGGCGAGCCGGCACCGCGGACATAGGTGCCGCTGCCCACTCTCGCTTCGACCCAGCCCTGACGCTCGGCCTCGGCATAGGCGCGGGTCACGGTGCCTAGCGTGACGTGCAGGCGGTCCGCCAGGCGGCGCTGGGGGGGTAATCGTTCCCCCGGCACGAGTTCGCCCGCCACGATGGCCTCGGCGATGGCCTCGGCAATAGCGCGATAGCGCGGGCCTTGATCGTTGAGCGTGGGACTCCAGATTGTCATGGTGACAATAAAACCTTTGACGTTAATTCCAGCCCCATTATGCTCGGATTGTGGCGCAATGATACATCCCTATTTTTAAATTGTATGGATACAATAATGGAATTCCTGGCATTCCTGGGCCCGGCGGCACTCTACATGATCTCGATGACCATCACGCCGGGTCCTAACAACGTCATGCTCACCGCCTCCGGTGCCAACTATGGCTTTTGGCGCACGCTGCCGCACATCTTCGGCATCCTGGTGGGCTGTTTCGTGTTGTTCACTGCCGTCGCCCTTGGGCTGGGGCTGGTCTTCGAGCGCTATCCGCTGGTACAGACACTGCTGCGCCTGGTCGGCAGCGTCTATCTGCTCTATCTGGCATGGCGGATCGCCACGGCACCGCCGCCCGACCTGCGACGGCGTGGCGAAGGCCGCCCGCTGAGCTTCTGGCAGGCGGTGGCCTTCCAGTTTGCCAACCCCAAGGCGTGGGTGATGGGGCTGACACTGATTGCCGGCTTCCTGCCCGAAGGCGGGAACCCGGTCATCAATGCCTTGCTGCTGGCCGGGTTCGCCGAGCTGATCGCGCTGCCCTGCATCTCGCTGTGGGCCGGCTTCGGTATCGCCATCGGTCACTGGCTGAAGAGCCCGCGTGCCTGGCGCGTATTCAATGGCGTGATGGGAGGCCTCACGGCGGCCTGCGTGGTGTTCATCCTGGGCTAGACGGCCGACCGATGTGCCGGCAACAAACTTTGAAGAGACAAGCGAACGATATGAAAACCATCGGCATGATCGGCGGGATGAGCTGGGAAAGTTCACTGATGTACTACCGCATCATCAACGAGCAGGCACGTGAGCGCCTGGGCGGTGTGCACTCCGCACGCAGCCTGATGCTGTCGGTGGACTTCGGTCATGTCGAGCGCCTGCAGCACGCCGGGCATTGGGATGCGCTGGCAGAGGAGATGGCCGAAGCCGCCCGGCATCTGGAGCGCGGTGGAGCGGACTTTGTGGTGCTCTGTACCAACACCATGCATTGCCTGAGTGATGCCATCACTCGCGCGGTGGACATTCCGCTACTGCACATCGCCGATCCCACGGCGGCGCGGATCCGGGCCGCCGGCTTGAGCCGGGTCGGGCTGTTGGGCACCGCCTTCACCATGGAGGGCGACTTCTATACTGGCCGGCTGCGTGAACGGCACGGCCTCGAAGTGCTCGTTCCCGAAGCGGAAGACCGCCAGCGGGTCCACGACATCATCTATCGGGAACTGGTGGCGGGGCAGATTCACTCCGAGTCGCGGAAAGCCTATCGGCAGGTCATCGCCAGGCTGGTGGAACGCGGGGCGCAGGCGGTGATTCTCGGCTGTACCGAGATCATGCTGCTGGTCGAGGCCGAGGACAGTGCAGTACCGTTGTTCGATACCACGGCGCTGCATGCCCAGGCGGCTCTGGAGTATGCGCTGCAGGACGAGGCGCGTGACACCATGCGCTGAGCCGGCATGGCGCCGGCTTCACCCATCGTAGCCCCGCTGCGGTCATCAAAGCGACACCCCGGGGCGTTACCCTGACATCGGCTTGTTCGCCACGACATCGAGGCAGGATACGCGAAGGGTGAATTCCCGGGAGGTAGGCGATGAACGAGGCATATTGTGAGGTCGGTGCAAGGAAGTGGAACGGCGCCTACAACAGCGACGGCCGTTGCGTGACCGGCGGCAGTCCGGTGCGCCTGGAGGCACGCGAGGCCGGGCCCGCCGATGAGGAGGCGTTCTCATGACGCTGGTGCCGATACTGATCGTCTGGGCGCATCTCGGTTTCGTCGTCACCCTGGGCCGGCAGGGGCATCGCAACGATCTCGGTCGGGGCTGGCGCTGGCGTCACTTGCCCGGCATCGCGGCGGCGGGGCCGCTCATCTGGCTGGTGGCCTTCGCTTGTGTGCGGCGGCGGTTGCCGCCCTGTTCGGCCAGGGTCGGGTCGGCTAACGGCGCCTGAGTCAGCCCTGGCGCTGGCAAATCTCCCGCCATAGGGCGGCGTAGGCACGGGTGGCGGTAGCGCGTCCGGCGAACTGCACCAGCGGAGCCTGCTCCAGCCCCATGCGCTCTACGCTGCTGGCATAGGGGATGGTTGCGGAGAGCAGCGTCGGCCATTGCTCGGGCAGGCGGGCCATCACGTCGCGGTGCAAGGTCTTGCGACGGTCGACGAGGGTGAAGAAGGGCCAGATCGGGCAGGTGTGGTCCTGCTCGTCGAGATAGCGGCGCAACTGCTCGAGCGTACGCAGCGAAAGCGTGGTGGGCACTACCGGCACCAGCAGCACGTTGACGCTGGAGAACACCTGCTCCGAGAGCACCGAAATGCTCGGCGGGCAGTCGAGAATCACCAGATCGTAATCGTCGGCCACCGGCTTGAGGATCTTGCGCAGGCGGCTGGGCTTCTTGGCTTCGAGCAGCTGATCCATCTCGCGGGAGCCGAAGGCGGCCGGCAGCAGGTCGAGCCCGTCGAGCTCGGTGGCGCGGATCACCTTGTCGAGCGCCGCCTTGCCCTTGACGAGTCTGTCGACGCCGCCCCGGACCTTGGGCTTGGCGCGCAGATAGTAGGTCGTGGCCGCCTGGGGATCGAGATCCCAGAGCAGGACACGCCGACCGCTGAGACTGGCCTGGGCCGCCAGATTGACGGCGGAGGCGGTCTTGCCCACGCCGCCCTTGATACTGTAGAGCGCCAGCATCTGCATGAAAGAATCTCTCCGCGATTGGCATGCGAACCTGCCGGGACAGGGTAGCGGCAGTATGTGACGGCGAGATGACAAGCCAGGCATCGGAACGTGGTCTGACGCTATCCTGCGCACTCTCATTTGGCAAGACACTGCCACGGCATGACAAGGCGCCACGAGGAAATACCGTGGCGCGTGTCGCCAGTATCACGACGTGGCGGACGACGAGGAACGCTCGGGCGTGAGCTGCTGTGCGAACAGCGCCTGGCCATCGATATCCTTGAGCGTGACCGTCAGCACTTCCGATTCGCTGTCCAGATCGACCTGGCCAAAGAACTGATAGCCGGCGGCGGGCGACAGGTTGGCCTGGCCTTCGGGGGGCGCCTTTTGAAACGCCACCTCGGGCCCGAAGGTGTCATCGAGTGCACCGGGACCGAAGGTGCCGGCATTGAGCGGGCCACTGACGAATTCCCAGAACGGCAGGAAGTCCTGAAACCGGGCTCGATCCGGCGAATAGTGGTGCGCTGCGGTGTAGTGCACGTCGGCGGTCAGCCACACCACGTTGCGGATGTCGCGATCGCGGATTTCACGCAACAGGCTAGCGATTTCCAGCTCGCGGCCCAGCGCGGGGCCGTTTCCGTTGGCCACCGCCTCGAAATGCTGGGGCTCGCTTTTGCCGTCCGGTACCAGCAGGCCGATCGGCATATCGGCGGCGATGATCTTCCAGGTGGCGGTACTGTCGATCAGGCTGCGCTTGAGCCACTCGAGCTGTGCCGCGCCGAGAAAGGCGGTCTCGCTCGATGGCTCGCTCTGGCGGTTGGCGGTGTTGGGCCCCCGGTAGCGGCGCATGTCGAGCATGAAGATGTCGAGCGAAGGGCCGTAGGGGATGCGCCGATAGATGCGTTCAGGATCGGCAGGATCACGGCGGATCGGCATGTATTCCATGAATGCCTGACGGCCGCGGGCGGCGAGCAGGTTGGCGCTCTTGACCGTATAGCGGTCATCGTCGAGCAGCTCGCCGGGGTACCAGTTGTTGGTGGTTTCATGATCGTCCCACTGCACCAGCCAGGGGACCTCGGCGTTCAGGGCCCGGAAGTTGTCATCGAGCAGGTTGTAGGCGTGCTGGCCACGGTACTCCTGCAGGGTTTCGGCGACCTTGCGCTTGGCTGGCGTGACGATGTTGCGCCAAGTGGAGCCGTCCGGCAGCGTGACGCTGTCCTCGAGCGGTCCATCGGCGTAGACGGTATCGCCGCTGTGCAGGAAGAAGTCGGGCTGCACGCGACGCATCGTGTCGTAGATGCGCATGCCGCCACGGGACTCGTCGATGCCCCAGCCCTGCCCGACATTGTCGCCGGACCACACGAAGCGCACGTCACGGCGTGCCTGCGGCGGCAGCTGTAGTCGTCCGCTCAACGGCTCGCTGAAAATGCCCGGTTCCTCGAGGGATTCGAAGCTGACCCGATAGTACAGCGGGCCGTCGCCCTGAAGGCGGTGGCGAATGTCGAGCTTGCCGGTGAAATCACTGGCCTCCAGCACGTCGGGACCTGCCAGCGTGCGCGCCGACTTGAAGTCGGGCCGCTCGTCGATGTCGACCCACATGCGGGCGGGGCGGTCGGCGCGGCTCCAGATGATCGCGCCGTCGGGACGCATGTCGCCGCTCATGATGCCTTGCGCGGTGACGGGCCGGCGGGAATCGGCAATCACGATCGCCGGCGCTCCCCATAGCGTACCGGTCGTCAGGGCGGCACCGGTCAGTGCGGTATTGCGTAGAAAGTGGCGGCGGGTCATACGCATGGTGGGCATCCTTGCGGTAGCTATCGATGCCCAGAAAGTAACGCCCCTGTATGACACTGCGCTGACAACCGCATGAGCCTCATCGCTGAGATGACGGCCATCTCGTCGCTGGCCCGAAGCGTCGACCGCCTGCGCAAGACATCGCGCAACTTGGGCCCCGAACGAATCGCCACGACCGACGACCCTGGCTCTACTCCAGCTTCCACGGCTCCAGCGGCACCTCGTTTCTGCAACTGGCGTCGACCGTGGCGCCGGGATCGTCGAGGAAGGTGCGGATCATCGTCGAGCGGCATTCGGTGACCGGGCTATGGCCCTTGGCCTGGTACTCGACATACTGCAGATTGGGCATGGTCTGCTGCAGCTGCTCGCTCCAGCGTGTCCCACAGCACGGGTCCATCTGGCCATGGATCGCCAGGGCCGGCTTGGAGGACTCGACCGGGTCGCTGTGCTCTGGCGGCACGTCTCCGTCGCTCCCCCACCAGGCGCACAGCCAGGGCGGCTCGAAGCCGAGAATGGCGGGCTCGCGCTGGACGGCGGCAATCGAATCCTCGGGGCGAGGACGGTTGGTGCCCATGTCGTTGCATACGTGCGAGAGAAAATAGCCCAGCGCATAGTGGGGCGCTTCCGGCTCCGAGGTGTACTGGTCGATCAGGAAGAAGTCGTCGAGGGACGAATAATCGCCTTCCTGTATCCGGGAGACGAGGCTCGGCAGCGCCGCGTAATCCTGCGGCAGCATCAGGTAGAGGGTGTCGAGAAAGGCCGCGCCATCGAAGTAGAGCGTCTTTTCGCGACCGTCGTCGTCTTCGACGCGGGCGGTGAAGGGGCGCTCGTCGAGCGTACGGCGCGCCCTGTCGATGGCCAGGAACCAGTCCGGCAGCTGTTCGCGACATCGTTCATCCTGGGCAACGCAGAGTGCCAGCACGTCGGTGAAGGTCTGCTTGGCGGTGTAGAACTCGTCCACGGGGGGACGGTTGCGCAGGCTGGTGAACCAGGGCCAGCCGAGAATCGCGGCGCGTACGCTGTCGGGGTAGTAACGCAGATAGGAGAGCACCGTGCCGCTGCCGGTCGAGGAGCCAAAGGCGTCGATAGTGTCGTAATCGAGCAGCCTGCGGATCTCGTCGACATCCCGCGAGACGGCATACTCGTTGTACTGGGGCACCGCGATGCCTTCATTCTCGAGCTTGGTGTAACAGTCCGCCACGACGCCGGTGATACTTTTCAGGCGTTGCATCGGGTCCAGTGAGGAGGCGATGGCCGGGGTGTGGATGATGTTGTGGTAGGGGGACACCTCGGCATATTCGGGACATTCCAGCGCCGGTTTGGCGTGGATGAAGCCGCGATGATCCATCACCACCAGTGTGCGGTCGCCGATGTCCTTGCGCAGCTGGTCGAGGTAGTCGCGATTGCCGATAACCGAGTAGCCGGGCCCGCCTGGAAAGAAGACGACCGGCGTATCAATGCGGCCTTCCTGCTGCGGCGCGATCACCGCCACCGGCAGTTCGATGATGGTGCCGTTCGGCGCATCCCAGTTCTCCTGGCCGTAAAAGGTGTAGCACTGCGCCTCCAATTCATTCAGCGCCTGCGTCACGCATTCCGACCTCTCCAGACGTGGCACTTCCTGCGGGACTTGAGACCGGCTCTGGGCATGGGCAGGCAGCTGCCAGAGAAGCGCGGAAAGCAGGAGGGTCGCGAGCGTCGCCCAGCCGACGCACGAAGGAAGCGGAAAACGCCGAAGATGTTGCATGCCGATCATCCCTGTTGTTGTTGAAGGCCCGCCCGGGAGCGTTTATTTCACTCTAGGGTCTGTTGATATTTCAGCGCGAACCGCGTTGCTTCGCCAAATGGCGCCAGGCAAGGCGCGGGACGCAGAGAAGGGTGGTTCCCTTGTCAAATCCCGCAACGCGGCATGGCGCCATTTGCCGCGCAACCCGAAGGGCCGGGCCTGTTTTCGCACGGAGCGGCGTTATTCGTCGTTCATTTGGAACAACCAAACCACTCTCCTCATGCCTTGCCCCGCACAAAAACTGGCTCCGGCGCGTCCCTGCATGAAACATCAACAGACCCTAGCAACACAGGCGGATGCCGCAAGCTTCACATCAACAGTGCAGCCTCCATCGACAGCCCCGGGCCGAAGCCGAGCATCACGCAGGAGCCGCGGGCGGCGCGTCGACGCAGGCGCTCGAGGATGAACAGCACGGTCGGCGAGGACATGTTGCCATGCTCGGCGAGCACGGCGCGGGAGTCGCGGTCGGCATCCTCCGGCAGCTCGAGCGCCTGCGTCACGGCACGGATGATTTCGGGGCCGCCGGGGTGAATGGCCCAGTGCGCCACATCGCTCAGCGTCATGCCGTGACCCGCCAGCCAGGGTTCGAGCCAGTCGCGCAGCGCACTGCGAATCAGTCGGGGCACCTCGCTGGACAGCGTCATCTCGAAGCCGTGATCGCCGATCTTCCAGGTCATGGCATCGGTGGAAGCCGATGCCAGTCGGCTGGCCGTTTCGATAAGCTGCCACTCCCCTATGCCCGGCTCGGGAGGGCCAAGCACCACTGCGCCGGCTCCGTCGGCAAACAGCGCGTTGGCGACGACTTTTTCCAGATCCCAACCGTAGTGAAAATGCAGGCTGCACAGCTCGACACAGCACAGCAGGACATGCGTCTTGGGATCCTGCTGGACCAAGGCGCTGGCGGTACGCAGGCCATTGAGGGCACCGTGACAGCCCATGAACCCCAGGTTGAGCCGGCCTGCGTTCGCGGAGAGCCCGAGGCGCTGGATCAGCTCGCTGTCGAGCCCCGGCGAAACCATGCCGGTACACGACACCGTGACCACGTGAGTGATCCGCGCCGGGTCAAGATCGGCGTCCTTGAGCGCTGCGCGACAGGCCGTGGCTGCCAGGGGAGCAGCCGTCTCGGCGTAGCGCTGCAGCCGGGCGGCCGTTCCCGGGCCGCGATCCCCCTGGCGGGCGGGGGGAGGGAAGAACGCCTCGAGCCCTTCGGCACCGGCCTGCGTGTCCGTGGGGGTGAGGAGAACGCTCGAGCGTCGCTGCACGCCGCTGTAGCGGTAGATACGGCGCAGCGCCTTGCACTGGCGCTCGCTTACGCAGCAGCGCGTCTCGGCGATCGTGGCGGCGGCGTCCTGATGCAGCGTGCCTTCGGGGACGGCGACACCGAGGCCCTTGAGTGTTGCCTGTACGTTCATTCGCAGCCCTCCGTGGCAGGGGATGGATAATCGCGATTGAGCCAGGCCGTCAGCGGGGCGACGGCGCCCGGCATGCTGTCGATCACCGGCAGTACCGCTTCGAGCAGCCGGGGATGGCGCAACACGGTCGACAGGCCCCGGCAGCCGAGCTGTCGGGTGCGGATCAGTTCGGCATGGCAGGTGGTCCACCGCTCTACCAGATCGTCGTGCCACGCGTTGACCGCCTCGAGCGCCAGAGGCTCGATGGCCGCCGCGCTGGCCAATGCCCAGCCCATGCCTTCACCGGTAAAGGGTTCCACGTACCCGGCGGCATCGCCGAGTACCAGCACCCGCTCACCGCCCAGTCGCTGGCGCTGGCGTGTCAGCTTGGGTGTACCGTGCCAGTTGGCTTCGTGCAGTGCGCCGAGAGAGGGAAGGCCGGCGGAGCGCAGCGTCGCGGCGACTGCCGGCGCCGGGCCGCCGTGCTGCTTGACCCAGCGCGGATCGAGGGCTGCGCCGATATTGAGCTGGGCGTCCTCCACCCGCACCAGTCCGACATACCCGTGCGGGCCGCAGGCCATATGGATGATGCCCGGAGCGTAGTGCTCGGGCGCATCGAACAGCGTGGTGCCCAGGCCGATGTACGAATCGTTGTCGACCTCCAGCGTGTCGGGTTCATCTTCGCGCAGCAGACGGCTGCCGAGCCCGTCGCAGCCGAGTATCAGGCGGGCGGTGACGGTCGGCGTCTCGTCACCGTGGCGCAGCGTGAGCGTACGACCCTCGGGCAGCATGGCACCGAGCAGCGCCTGGGTATCGGGCAGGAAGCATGCCCCCGCAGCGACGGCACACTCCACCAGCCGGGCATCGAGATAGCGACGGCTCAGGGCGCGCCCTTCGGGCAGCGGGACACGAGCCTGCTGTCGGCCGCTGGCGAGATGCATCATCGTATAGGCGGGGGCGGCATAGATCGCCTCGGCGAGGCCCGCATCACTCAGTGCCTGTAGAGAAGCGGCGTTGAGACAGCCGCCGCAGGCCTTGTCGCGGGGCCACGTCGACTTCTCCACCAGAAGCACCCGCAGCCCGCGTCGGGCCAGCCGATAGGCCGATATGCTGCCGGCCACCCCGGCACCGACCACCACGACATCCCATTCGCGGGGCAGCGCGGCGGCACTCATGTCGCGCCTCGCTCGGCCGTCTGCTCTGCAGGCAACCAGCGCAGCAGGAAGCGGCTCGGCCAGTGGCGCTCGAAGGTTGCCTCCGCGAGCCCGGCGCAGGCTGCCAGCGTTCGGGCCTCGTTCAGGGTCAGGGCGGCGCGCACCGAACGCATGCCGTCGACATGCACGATGCGCGAGGCCGAGAGGATCCGCGTGCCCAGATAGGCCAGCCCGTAGCCGCTGCGGTTGCGGATCAGGTCGCTGATCAGCAGATGGCGGGACTGGCGGGAGAGCGCGGCGAGCAGCGCTACGATCTGCGTATCGTCGAGGTGATGCAGAAACAGCGTGGAGGTGACGATATCGTAGCCGCTCGGAATGGCTTCATTGAGCACATCAAGACGAAAGAAGTGCACCGAAACATTGGCCTCGGTGGCCTGTTCGGTTGCGTAGTCGAGCGCCGTCCGGCTGATGTCGCAGGCGTCGACGCGTAGCGCGACGTTCTCGCGCCGGGCTCGGCGTGCCAGGGCGATCGCCACGTCACCACCGCCGGTGGCGATATCCAGAAGCGAGAGCTCGCGGCCCGGATGGGCGCGGGCAATCTCCGCAATCGATGGCCAGAGGGCGGCCGCGGTGCGGCTCACCGTGTTGATGCGGCGCAGGCCGCACAAGGCCTTCACATGGGCGCGGGCGTCCACGGTCGGGTCATCCATCAGCTCGCCTTCGAGCTGGCGCCGGGTCAGCGACGTGAGCATGTCCGTATGTCCGTCGGCAGGAAAAGGTGAACTCCATTCTCTTTCACTGTCGTCAGCCTTTGCCCGACGGTCAAGGCGAAGACGACCAGCCGCCGGTTTGAACCGAAAGTTTGGTTCCGGTTAGGCCGTCAATCATGCGATGCTAATCCTTGACAGGCTCACGGCGACCCGGTGGCCACGAGCCTGCCAAGCCGATCGTCGTTCCGAGCGGCCGGCGCCACGTGGCGCGCCGTCGTGTGTCCTTTTTTTCTGCCGCGCCGCGGCTTATGGAGTTGCCATGCTGTTTGTGCTCTATCTGGTGCTGGGGGTGTTTGCAGGGATTCTGGCCGGCCTGTTCGGGGTCGGTGGCGGGCTGATCATCGTGCCGGTACTGGTCTACAGCTTCACCGCGCAGGGCATGGCTCCGGAGGTACTGACCCACCTCGCCGTGGGAACGTCGCTGGCGACCATCGTCTTCACCTCCATCAACGCCATTCTCGCTCATCACAGGAAAGGTGCGGTGCGCTGGCCGCTGGTGAAGTGGATGACGCTCGGCATCCTGGTCGGCAGTGCGTTGGGGGCGTTGACGGCGTCTTATATCGCAGGGCCGCATCTGCAGACGATCATCGGCATCTTCGCTATCTGCATGGCGCTGCAGCTGACCTTCGAGTGGCGGCCCAAGGGCGGCGATGGCGCGTATCGTCCACCCGGCAGGGCGTGGCTGGGCTCGGGCGGCGCGGTGATCGGTTGGGCGTCGTCGATCTTCGGGATCGGCGGCGGCTCGCTCACGGTGCCTTTTCTGCTTTGGCGCAACCTGCCCATGCAACAGGCGGTCGGCACCTCCTCGGCATGCGGTCTGCCGATCGCCATCGTCGGCGCGCTGTCGTTCATGTGGGTCGGCTGGGGCGAGGCGGAATTGCCCGAGGGAAGTCTGGGCTATGTCTATCTTCCCGCGTTGGTCGGCATCGCGCTGACCAGCATGCTGTCGGCGCGTCTCGGCGCGCGGCTGGCGCATCGGCTGTCCGCCCGCGTCCTCAAGCGACTGTTCGCGCTGCTGCTGCTGTGCGTGGGGCTCAGCTTCCTGGTGTGAGGCGGCGCGGTGCCCGGCTAGAGGGGGATCGTTCACATGCCTATGCTGCATGGCAATGCCCGCATGACAGCGGTGTTGCCATTGCCAGGAGAGCGCGTGCAGCATATTGACGATTTTCCCCATCAGGTGAGAGAGACCGAGAACCTCTTTATCCCCATGCCGGACGGGACGCGCCTGGCGGCGCGCTTGTGGCTTCCGCAAGGCGCGGAGCAAGTGCCGGTACCGGCCATCCTCGAATACCTGCCGTACCGCAAGCGCGACCTGACCCGCGCCCGCGATCAGCACAACCTCCCCTATCTGGCCGGACACGGCTATGCCTGCCTGCGGGTCGACATACGTGGCAGTGGCGACTCCGATGGCGTGATCAACGATGAATATAGCGAGGATGAACTCGACGATGGGGTCGAACTGATCCGCTGGATCAGCGAGCAGCCCTGGTGCAACGGCCGGGTCGGCATGATGGGCAAGTCGTGGGGTGGCTTCAACAGCCTGTTGATCGCCGCACGTCGGCCGCCGGCGCTCAAGGCCGTCATCAGCGTCAGTGCCAGCGACGATCGCTATGAAGATAACATGCATTACATGGGAGGTTGCCTGCTGGGGAATCACCTGACCGGAGCGGCCGTCATGTTCGCGCATCTCAGCCTGCCGCCGGACCCCAGGCTCGTCGGCGAGCGCTGGCGCGAGTTGTGGCAACGACGTCTCGAGAACACGGGCGGCTGGCTCTCGCAGTGGCTGCGTCACCAGCGTCGCGACGACTACTGGAAGCATGGCTCGCTGTGTGAGGACTACTCGCGGGTGGCGTGTCCGGTATTCGCCATCAGCGGCTGGGCCGACGGCTTTACCGATGTCGTCTTTCGCCTGATGGAGCATCTCGAGGTGCCGCGTCGGGCCATCATCGGCGCCTGGGGCCACCACTATCCCAACGAGGGGGTTCCCGGACCGGCCGCGGGCTTTTTGCAGGAAGCGCTGCATTGGTGGGATCACTGGCTCAAGGATCGGGACACCGGCATCATGGACGAGCCGATGCTGCGGTTCTGGATGCAGGACAGTCTGCCGCCATACTTGTCGACACCGGAATACCCCGGGCACTGGGTGGGCGAGCCGTGCTGGCCTTCGCCCAATATTCGCGAGCGCCGCTATCGGCTCGGCCAGCGGTGTCTGGTGCCGGGCGATGAACCCACGGAAGAGAGGGGCGAGCCGGTGCGCTCGCCCTTGAGCCTGGGGATGTTCGGAGGACGCTGGGCGGCGACCCAGGCACTGCCCGATATGGCGGGCAAGCAGCGCTGGGAAGACGGTGGAGCGCTGCTCTTCGACTCCGATCCCCTACCGGAGGCGCTGGATATCTGCGGCAGGCCAAGGGTCACGCTGGACATATGTGCCGATCAGCCGGTCGCACAGGTTGCCGTGCGGCTGATCGATGTCCTGCCGGACGGGGAGAGCGGTCAGATCGCCTTCGGCGTCTTCAATCTCACCCACCGTGACAGCCACGAACACCCCGAACCGCTGATACCGGGCGAGCGATACTCGGTGACCTTTCATCTGCATAGCCTTGGCCAGCGAATTCCCGCCGGGCATCGTCTGCGGGTCGCGATCACCAGCTCCTACTTTCCCGTCGCTTGGCTGCCCCCCAAGCCGGTGACACTGACAGTCTTCTCGAACACCAGTTCGCTCGCGCTTCCCGAGCGCCCGCCCCGGCCCGAGGATGATGACACGCACGTGGCGGAACCCCCCGAGGGGGCCTTATCGCTGCGCACCGAGCAGATCACGCCGCCGCACAAGTCCTGGGAGGTCAAGTTCGACCAGATCGGGGGCTGGGCCACTCAGGATGTATGCAGCGACCGGGGACTCGTGCACATGCTCGACATCGATCTCGGCGTACGCTTGAGCGACCAGGAGATATTCCGCTGCCAACGCGAGGACTTCGCCTCAGCGGTCGGGATCGTGCACACGCAGCGCGAACTCCGTCACGGCGACTGGAACGTGAGAGTCGATACGCGTACCAAACTCACCTCGAACGAGGAGGAATTCCGGGTTCATCTGTCGCTGGACGCCTACGAGGACGATGAGCGCGTCTTCAGCCGCAACTGGCACGAGCGGATACCGCGCGACCTGCTGTAGGGACCGTCGAGCGGATCCGCCTGGTGGCGGGCGAGGATCTCAGCTCTGCAGCATGTGCCGCTTGAGTTCGTTGGCATTGCGTCCCATGCGGGTGTTGATCTCCTTGAGCTCGATGCGCTTGTGGCCATGGGTGACGATGGCGCGCTCGAAGCGCCCGCGCGCCTCGTTCAGCGAACCGTCGGGCGTCTTGGGCGTGAGCCGGTAATAGAGCATGCGGTACTGACCCTGCTCGAACTGATTGTACGAGGCATAGAATGCCTCACCCGCAGAATAGAGCTGCCAGCCGCTGCGTTCGACAGGCTCGCCCAGGTCCGAGGGCAGGGTGGTGACGGCCTGCATCGCGAAGAAGTCTTCGGGATGAGGCTTGCGATCGGCCTGCTCGCTGAGCGTCCGGTACTGCTGCGCCAGCGCCAGGGTCTCTTCGGCCAACGCGCCCTCGGCCTGTTCGTAGGTGATGGTGGTCACGCCATCGACATTCTCGAACACCCCTTCGATATGGTGTTCCACGGGTATCCATAGCGCGCCCTGTTCGATCATCGGCTGGGCGGGCATGCGGCCTTCGTAGGTACGGGTCATCCGCTTCGCCGTCATGGCGTGTCTCCTGAACGGGGTCGGGCAGCCGCTTGCGGGTGCCGGTATCGCTGTGCTTGAACCGGCCACTCTAACTAGGCTCGACAGGTGGCTGCAAATTCCGTCGATGGCCGATCTCCCGTGACGCGCTTGAACTCACGGTTGCCAATTGCAACGTACGGTTTCCATGGAGCGCGCTGGCGGCGTCTATGCTGCGGAGGATGCATCCGCCATCGTCATTTCAGCGAACACGCAACCGACTAGGAGAGCATGATGAAAGCTGTCGTTTTCCATGGAATCGGAGACATTCGGGTCGATGACGTTCCCGAACCGCAGATTCAGGAACCCACCGACGCGATCGTGCGCCTGACCACGTCCGCCTTGTGCGGTACCGACCTGCACTTCATCCGCGGCACCTTCTCGGACATGAAGGAGGGCACCATTCTCGGTCACGAGGGGGTGGGAATCGTCGAGTCGGTGGGCGACGACGTGCGCAATCTCGTGCCCGGCGACCGGGTGGTGATTCCCTCGACCATCGCCTGCGGGACTTGCGCCTACTGTCGCGACGGGTACTACGCCCAGTGCGACGTGGCCAATCCCAATGGCAAGCTGGCGGGCACCTCGTTCTTCGGCGGCCCGGCCGCGACCGGACCCTTCGACGGCCTGCAGGCCGAGAAGGCACGGATTCCGTTCGCCAACACCGGGCTGATCAAGCTGCCGGCCGAGATCAGCGACGACCAGGCGATCGTCATGTCGGACATCCTGCCGACCGGCTACTTCGGCGCCGACATCGCCGACATCGAGGACGGCAAGAGCGTGGCGGTGTTCGGCTGCGGGCCGGTGGGGCTGTGCGCCATCGTCAGCGCCAAGCTGCTCGGCGCCGGGCGGGTGTTCGCCATCGACTCCAAGGACGACCGTCTGGAAAAGGCTCGCGAGCTGGGCGCCGAGTGCATCAACTTCGACCGCGAGGATCCGGTCGAGACGCTGATCCGCCTGACGGGCGGCATCGGCCCGGATCGCGCCATCGACGCGGTGGGGATCGACGCCCAGCATGCTCATGACGAGCACGCCGCCGACAAGAGCGACATCGAGACCGAGGAGCAGGAGTCGCGCACCATCGCACCGGAAACCAACCCCTCCGGCGACAACTGGCACCCGGGCGATGCGCCCAGCCAGGCATTGCAGTGGGCTGTCCAGAGCCTGGCCAAGGCCGGCACGCTGTCGATCATCGGCGTCTATCCGCCGCCGATGCGTGCCTTCCCCATCGGCATGGCGATGAACAAGAACCTGACCCTGAGAATGGGCAACTGCAACCATCGCAAGTACATTCCCAAGCTCATCGAGCTGACCCAGGCCGGCAAGCTCGATCCCGCCAATATCCTCAGCCAGGCCAGGCCGATCGCCGATGTGATCGAGGCCTTCGAAGCCTTCGACCGCCGCGATGAAGGCTGGATCAAGGTCGAGCTGCTGCCTCAGGCCGGCTGAGGCTGAAAGGGCAGAGCGCTGACAAGCATTGTCATGAACGGGGCGTTTCCGGCGGAAGCGCCCTGCTTGTATGACGAGGCCGCACCGACGGCGTAAAGCTTGATAAGGGTCAAGGCCCGCTATCCATTCAGAGACAATACTCGAGGAGACATCCAACCCGAGAAGTCCGAGAGGTAAGGTATGGCTCACTTACATTCCCCGTCGCATTCCTCAGCGTCTCCTGCTTCCGGCCGGCTCTCGTGGTGGGAGCGTCTGGGCGAATGGTGTTTCGAGGCTTCGGCGCCCCACGTCGTGCGATCCATGGCGTTTGAATGTGGCGATGCCTACCGAAAGATCGTCGGTAATCTCGCCATGCCGCTTGCACCCGCCATCGAGCGGGAGATCGCCAGAACGCTGAACCGGGACGTTGAGCACAGCCTCATCCCGGCCAAGACGTTGTTGCCGGTCATGATGCAGCGCTTCGGAGTCAACGCCTCGAGCGGCCCGCTGGAAGGAAAAACGCTTCAGTCCATGGAAAGAACCTGCAATCGCTGCCCTCAGGTCGGGCGCTGCTGGCTCGCCATGCGTCATCACACCCCTGCCGAGGCGTGTCGAGGATTCTGCCCCAATGCCGAGGTGTTGGAGCGTCGCCAGCGGTGACGCACTAGGCTTTGTACGAAAACTGCCTACACTCGGCCATACGGCGTTAAAATCAGCTCAAAGCGCTCATTTACCTCTCGTAAACTCCGCCTTTTCGCTGTTTTTTGCCTTGCCTGACCATCGCTCGCCGACTTTTCGTACATAGCCTAGGAGTTGTCGAGTGGGTTCTCTCTAGCTGCCGATGTGAAATCTCAACGGGCCCTAGGGAGTGGCCTCCCTCGATGACTCCCTTTGCGCCTCTCGCTTCGAAATAACGTCGTGCTCGGTGGCGTCTTCATCGCCTTCCTCGATCAGCTCGCGAGCCTGCTCCTTCTCCTCCTCGACGACCTCAGGCTTGGTGTGGTCCTTCTCCGCAGCGGAGAGGGTTGCGGTAATGGCGAAATGGTCGGAGCCGGGCACTCTCACTCGGTCCAGATTGGCCAGATGCAGCCCATCAGAGACGAACATGTGATCGATCGGATATCGCAACAGCGGCAGTTTCGCATCGAACGTGTTAAATAGCCCCCGGCCGCGGCGGGGATCCTTCAGGCCGCTCATGTCGGCGAACAGCCGGGTGGTGTCGGACCACGCAACATCGTTGAAGTCACCGGTGACGATCCAGCGAGCCTGCGCATGCGCCTTGACGTAGCGGGCAACGAGCATCAGCTCCGCGTCACGCACCCGGCTGTCCCGCCGTTCCTCCGTCTCGTCGTTGTGGCTGATCCTGTCCCGCAGCCCTGGCGGGACGGGGTGGGTGCCGATGTACCGTACGGGTCCGACCCCCGGCACGTCCAGGGTCGTGAAGATCGATGGCCGGCGCTCGGAGACCAGATACTTGATTTGAGGCTCCAGCAGCGGGAACCGCGACCAGAGCACGATTCCCAAGCCCTCGCCACGGACTTCCCCGACTCGATAGGGGTAGTGCCGATCCAGCGGCGAGACCTCGTCGGCCCACGCCTGATCGACCTCGATCAGCAGCAGAAGGTCCGGATCCTCGCGCCGGACTGTCGCCAGTAGCTCGGCATAGCGGTCGTTTTCGTAGGAGACATTCGAGGTCATGACCTTGAAGGTGGTCCGGGGCTCGTCGGGCTGCGCCTTGGCGGTCGGAACCTCGACCGGCCAGAGCGGTGTGAACGGCAGGATATGCGATAGCTGCCATCCTCCCGTCGCCAGGATCACCATCAACCATACCGCGTGCTCCTTGCGTGGCCGACTCCTCCACATGTGTACCGCCAGCAGCACCAGGGGCAGAACCAGCGCCCAAGCCAACTGAAGCCGAGGCATCTCCCACAGCCGGACCCACCACTGACCGCTGGGAATCATTGGCAATACGCTCACGACTGCCAACAGCAGTGTCAGCACCCGGATGGTCCAGAGCAATAGCATTGTTGATAGTCTCATCGTCACCGAACGAAGAATATGGCGGCTAGCCGCTGGCGCGGCTGCAAGTGGCCGCCCAGAGCCTGGGCTCATATCCTAATGATTCTCAAAGTAAAATGATGTGATCATATCGTTTACCGAAAGCAGGGCAACCGGTTTCTTGCATGGGCAGCATGAGCGGTGCTTCCGCAACAGCTGCATCGTCAAGAAATCGGCACGCCAGCCATGCATGCGCCTGCTGCCAGGACCGGCTGATGGTTTTCCCGCCAGGCGTTACGTACCGGGACTATTCATTTGCCGGCCGCTTTCATCGGGCACTGTTCGCAAGTCTGATTTAGTCTGGGTAATCTGGAAGACAATAGTGGGCACCGGACGTGCCGGCACTCAACGGAAAGGATGCAAGGATGCGCCACGATTTCTGGCAAGACGGCAATCACTTCACCCTGCTGCCGGAGGGCAAGCGCTACTGGCCCGAGATATTCGCTGCGCTAGAGGGTGCGTGCGAGTCGATTCTCTTCGAGCAGTATCTGATGGAATCCGGCCAGCTTGCCGACGACATGATCGATGCCCTGGTGCGTGCGGCGCAGCGTGGCGTCAAGGTTTACATGCTGCTGGATGCCTTTGGCACCCAGGGGCTGGCGGATCAGGACCAGGAGCGTCTGACCCGTGCCGGTGTGGCCCTGCAGTTCTTCAATCCGCCCTTCAGCGGCCGGCTGAGTGCCAAGCTGTCCCGTGATCACCGCAAGCTGCTGGTCGTGGATCAGCAGGTGGCGTTCACGGGTGGATTCTGCGTGATCGATGCCTTCATCGAAGACTGGTATGACGTGGCCCTGCGTATCGAAGGTCCCGTCGTCGAGGACTGGATCAGGCTGTTTATGCAGGTCTGGCACTCCTCGCTGGCGCGCGGAGGACAGGGCGCCCCGGGCCGCGCGCTCTCCGAGGCCGTGAAGCCGTCCTTCGCGGAGCGGGGCATGCGCGGCCGGGTGATCTGGGGCCGGGGCCAGCGCTATCAGGCGATCCGCAACTCCCTGCTGCAGCGCATTGCTTCGGCACGTCGGCGGATATGGATCTACACACCGTACTTCCTGCCTTCGGTCAGCCTGCGCTTTCGCCTGATGCAGGCGGCCCGGCGCGGTGTGGACGTGCGCCTGCTGGTGGCGGGCAAGAAGCACGACCATCCCAGCGTGCGCTACACCGGGCAGCATTACTATGGCCGGCTGCTGCGTGCCGGGGTGCGCATCTTTGAATACCAGCCGAAGTTCACCCACGCCAAGTTCTGTCTGGTCGACGACTGGAGCACGCTGGGCTCGTGCAACTTCGATCACTGGAGTCTGCGCTGGAACCTGGAGGCCAACCAGGAGGTGGATGATCCCCGATTCGCCCAGGAAATAGCCTCGCTGTTCGAGACGAACTTCACCGACAGCCACGAGATCCTTCGCGGTCATTGGGCGAGGCGGCCCTACCATCAACGTATTCGCGAGCGCCTGTTGGGAACGATCAATACCGGGTTTTCTCGCTTGCGTTAGGTAACCGTCACATAAATGCCAGTGCGGAAGGACCACTGCGTTACGCGGTGCTCGAAGGCCTGCCTAATCCATGTCATGTCTCGTCTCCTGCGCCGGGCGCCTTGTGCTTCACTCCGTTCGGTAATTTGTCAGCGATTCCTTGCGAGGCGGCCGTTCGGAGAGAATGGAAACGATCCAATTCTTTGCTACATGTGAAAATAATTACAGTGTATGAGTTGTATTCTATTTCGTGAACAAGAGTTAACTTAAACTTATGATAAAAGGCATTAGCCTCGAATGATGTAGTCTGGAATTCGCAGGGCCGGGATGCACGGATGCATGACTGAAAAGTTCCATGATCCATGGATTCCATGGTCCGGTCACTGCACCGCATTTCTCCGGTTTCCGCTGCGATATCCGCTAGATCAAGCGGGAAAGACAGAGCCCCTTCTTCGATGCAGCCCTTGCGCCAAACCGACTTCTTGTAGGGAATGGAGCGGACATCAGCGCTGGATATTCAGGTGAAGATAGTCGGGAGCGAACTCGGCAAACGCTTGCATGCGCTTCCAGTCATGGACCTCCATTCGCTGTTTGGCGAAGGTGATCAGACCGTTGCGGCGCAGCTTCTGCAAGATGCGGTTGGTATGCACCACTGTCAATCCCATCGTCTCGCCCAGTTCCTCCTGGGTTATCGGCAGGATAAAGCTGTCATCCTCCGCCAGCCCGGCCGCACGCGAGCGCAGCAGTAATTCACAAATGACATGTGCGATACGTACCTCGGCAGGGCGACCGCCGGCATTGACCAGCCATTCGCGCAGCACGGCTTCATCCACCAGCGTGGACCAGAAAAACGCTCTCGCCAGGCGTGGGCACTGATCTAGAAGCCTGTTGATTTTCTCGGAAGATACCAGGGCAACCTTGGCGCTCGTCAGTGTACGAATCGAGTGGTCCATGCGATCGAGCAAAGTGACATGGATATCGCATAGATCACCTGGAAGCAGATAGGCCGTGATGTGATGCCTGCCGTTTTCGAGCAGCTTGTAACGGCAGGCCCAGCCGTCGATCATCAGATGCAAATGCTCCGGACGTTGTCCGGCACTGATCAGATCATGGCGCTTCTTTACCTCGTCGATGCGAACGATGGCATCGATCAATAATTGTTTTTCGCTCTCTTCGAGGGCGGCGTAATGACACAGCTTGGTGATTAAGGGATCGACCGCCTTGGCAAAGTGACGAGAATCTTTTGTCATGCTCCTGCCTGATATGGATAAGTCTCAGAGCATGGTTCCTGCGAATACCTGTTCATGCTCGTTATGTAAGTTTGCACTCACTTTATCAACAAGGGCAGGGAAGAAATAGTCTGGTAAATCAAGGAAAAGGTCGTATTGAAAACAAACAGGACAACTTGGGTCGGTTCCTTATAGAGTAATTGTCATAAGCATGCTAAAAATTTAATCGCTGTAACGAAGTCGTTTTATTCGACCTTGGCAATAGCGTCGATGAGCTGGTCCCTGTTCATCTGGCTGCGGCCGCCGATATCGAGGGTCTGGGCCCGCGCGTAAAGCTCGCTCTTGGTGAGCGAGGCGAGATCGCGCTCTGGCTTGGCTGTCTTGGTGTTCTCTTTCTTGGCACTTGCTTTCTTGGGGCTTGGTGGGTGGGAATCGCTTTCTTGAGCATTCCCTGACTTGGTGGCGGGGTTGGTCCCGCGGCCCTGGGCCGACCGGCGCTTTCGAGAGGAGGGCTGATTACGGGAGGAGGGCTGAGTATCGATTTCGCCCTGCGCCAGGCTTTGCTTGAGTACGGCCATCAAGTCCACCACTTCGCCGCTCTCGTCGGTGTCGTCCTCCGTCTCGGGGGCCTCGATGACATCCTCGCCACTCTCGAGTTTCTCCCGCGCTCGCTCGATGATCTGTTCGCTGTGCTGGTCGTTGAGTTCGGCGCGATCCAGCGAGGATTCGCTCATGGCGTTGATGGCCTTTTCGAAGCGCTTGACCTGGGCGGCCCTGGGCTTGGTCGGGGCCTCGGGCAGGCCGGCGTCGGCGGGCGAGCGCAGCTCATCGAAGAAGCGCAGCGTCTCGGCGCGCAGCAGTCCGTTCTCGGCGATGATCGCCACCAGGTACTCCTTGCCGCGCATGACGAAGGTGGCGATGCCCGCGCGACGGGACTGCTCCATGCTGCGCGCCAGCAGACGATAGGCCTTGGTCGCGCCCTTGTCCGGGGTCAGGAAATAGGCTCGCTCGAAGTACATGGGATCGATCTCGTCGAGCGGCACGAAACGGCGCAGGTCGATCTCCTGGGATTTCTCGGGGGCCAGCGACTCGAGTTCCTTGTCCTCGACCAGCACGAACTCGTTCTTGTCGACCTCGTAGCCGCGCACCAGCTCGCGGTTGTCGAGGACGCGCTCCTCCTTCTCACAGAAGTAGCGCCGAGCCAGCGGCGTGCCGTCGCTGTCGATCATGCGCAGCGACACCGGTTTCGAGCGGTTGGCCGGAAACAGCCCCACCGGCAGGCTGACCAGACCGAAGGCGATGGTACCCGACCAGAACGGCCGCGGGCCGCTGACCCGGGTCTCGTCCCGGCCCTTGTGGTGACCTCTGCTCTCAGGCACGTTTGCGCTCCTTGTTCAGACTCGCCTCGAGGGCCTGGGTGAGATCCTCCGAGGGCTTGGGCCGACGAATCGGGGTGACCTTGACCTGTTCGCCGCGGCGCTTGCGCTCGATCAGCTCCATCACCCGCTCGCGATATTCGTCGTGGTACTCCTCGGGGGCGAAGGGGGCCTCGAGCATCGAGATGAGCTGTGCGGCCATGGCCAGCTCCTTGTCATCGAGTTCATTGCCGCGCGGCGCTTCGAGCGCTTCCGCGGAAACCACCTCCTGATCGTGGCGCAGCGACATCAGCATGGGATAACCCTGATGCAGACGCAGCGCGCCGACGTAGGCTTTCTTGCGCATCACCCAGCGCACGAGGCCCTCCTGGCCGGTACTGGCCAGCGCCTGTGCCAGCGCGAAGTAGTCGTCCTGCGTGTCGCCGTCGGGGCCTAGATAGTAGGGGCGGCTGTACCAGCGATGATCGATCGCCTCGGTGGGAAGGAAGTGCAGTACTTCTATATCCCGCGAGGGTTCCGGCTCCAGCGCCGCCAATTCGTCATTGCCTAGCACTACCCGCGCACCCTCATCGCTGACATAGGCGCGCTGGGTCCGGGCATAGGGCACCACCTCGTCCGTTTCGGGATTGACCATGGCCTGCTTGACCGGGGACTGGTCCTTGCGGTGCAGCAGGCGAAAATGCACGCTGCGATCCTGTATGGCGGAGAACAGCTTGACCGGTACGCTCAGCTCGCCCAGGCGGATCACGCCTTTCCACATCGCTCGCGCCGCCATCATTCACCTCCTGCGTGACACTCGGGGCACACCAGCGTGCCGTCTTCATGACGCTTGATCCCGCAGGCCGGACATAACGGCCGGTCGCAGAGCGCGCAGAAATATCCCCCCTCGTAATGGAAGGTATGCTCGCAGAACTCGCAGTACTCGCTGCCGGGCTCCAGCCACCAGGGCGTTTCGGAGGAAGAGGATTCGTCGTCTTTCATGGCGTCTTCTCCTTGGGTCAGGTCTGCGCTCGGCTCACTTCATGCCCACGCGGCGGCGCATCTCGGCAGTGATGGGCTGGCGGGCGGTGTCGAAATCCGCCCATGGATCTTCGCGCAGCGCCGAGAGTCGCCAGCGCAGGTTCTCCAGGGTGTAACGGTCGGCGCGCAGCGCGGCGTTCAACTCGTCCCAGCGTACCGGTACTGCGATCGGTGCGCCTTCGCGGGCGCGTACCGAGTAGGAGGCGATGGCGGTGGCACCGCGACCATTGCGCAGGTAGTCGATGAAGATGCGTCCCTGGCGCTTGGCCTTGGACATGCTGGCAGTGATGCGTCGCGGGCTGTCCTGGGCGTGCTGCTGGGCGACGGCCCTGGCGAAGGCCTTGACCTCGTCCCAGTCGGCACGGGGCGCCAATGGCACCACCAGGTGCAGCCCCTTGCCGCCAGTGGTACGCACGAAACTTTCCAGTCCCAGCGCGGCCAGGCGCTCGCGCAACTCGGACGCCACGCGCAGAATCTCCTTCCAGCCCACTTCGGGGGCGGGATCGAGGTCGAACACCATCAGGTCGGGGCGCTCCACGTCATGGATACGGCTGCCCCAGGGATGGATTTCCAGCGCACCGGCCTGCACCAGCCCCACCAGATCGGCAATCCGCTGCACGTAGACGTACTCGCGCTCGCCTGACTTTTCGGTGATCGACACGCGGGGTACGCTGGAGGCGATGGCGACCCGGGGATGCTTCTGGAAGAAGCACTCCTCGCGCCAGCCCTCGGGGCAGCGCAGCAGTGACAATGGCCGGTTGATCAGGGTGGGCAGGATCCACTCCTGGATCTCTTCGTAGTAGTACGCCAGGTCGAGCTTGGTGATGCCCTGCTCGGGAAACAGGAGGCGCTGTGGATGGGTCAGGCGCATGCCCGCGACCCTGGCCTCGCCGGCCTTGGGAGGGCGCGCCCGCGATGTGCCGGCCGGCTTGTGCTGCGAGGTAGAATCGTCTTCAGTCATGGAGTCCCCCGTGTCCATCATCGGCGATGCGCTCGAGGTGCGGATCTCGTCCGGGTCGCGATCCTCGCGAACACCGCGAAAGGTGGGGTGGCGCAGCCGGCCGTCGCGGGTGCGCTCGGTGAACTCCACCTCGACGACCATCTCCGGGGCGACCCAGTGTGCCGTCTTCGAGTCCGGCACCGCGTCGCTGAAGGGCGATTCCTCCACCTCCAGCTCGCGCAGGGCGGCATGCAGGGACTCGAGCTGGCGGACGCTGAAACCGGTGCCGACGCGGCTGGTGTAGCGCAGCTCGCCGTCCGCGTCGAAGGCGCCCAGCAGCAAGGCACCGAAGCCGCTGCGCGCGCCGCTGGGGCGGGTATAGCCTCCCACCACGAACTCTTCATGGAAGGCGCACTTCACCTTCAGCCACTGCTTGCTGCGCCCGCTTTCATGAGTGCCTCCGGCGCGCTTGGCGATGATGCCCTCGAGTCCCAGGCGGCAGGCCTGCTCGAAGAACGCCGGCCCCTGGGCCTGGATGTGATCGGAATAGCGCACCCGACTGCCGCCCGTGAAACCGGCGGACTCGAGCAGTTGCGCCAGAGCCCGCTTACGCTCGACGAGGGGCACGCCGGTCAGATCGTAGCCTTCGAGATGAAGCAGATCGAAGCCTTGATAGACGAGGCCGGCGGTGCGGTTGCTGCTCAACGCCTCCTGAATGCGCCGGAAGCTGCTGGTGCCGTCATGCGCCAGCGCGACCACCTCGCCGTCGAGCAGGGCGTTGTCCACCGGCAGTTGGGTCAGCACGGCGACGAGATCCGGGAAGCGCTCGGTCCAGTCGTTGCCGTTGCGGGTGATCAGACGCACCTGGCCGGCCTCCAGTCGCACCATGATCCGGTAGCCGTCGAACTTGATCTCGTGCAGCCAGGCCTCTCCCGCCGGGGCTTCACGGGTCAACGTGGCCAGCTGCGGGCGAGTCTCGTCGGAGAGGGACGACGCTTCGGCACCCGCCATCAGGCTCGGATCGGGCGGCTCGGAGCGCCGCCGGGTGGCGCCCTGGGAGGTCCAGACGTTGTCACGATCGCGGGCGATCTCGGCCATGCTGCGCCCGGTGGCCACGCTGACGTCGTCGGAAATCCCTTCGCGGCGTCCGCTACCCTGGCCGTCGCGGCGCTTGATCAGCAGCCAGTTCCTGCCGTTTTCGTTGCGCCCGGTCATGCGCGTCAGTGTCCAGCTGCCGTGGAGCTTTTCGCCCTCGATCTCGAAATCGAGGCGATCCTCGCGAGCCTTGCCCGTCATGCGCCAGTGGCCACGATCCCAGAGCATGGACGTACCGCCGCCGTAGGTTTTCTGCGGAATCACGCCCTCGAAATCGCCGTACTCGAGTGGGTGATCCTCGACTTCCACGGCCAGACGCTTCTCGCCGGGCTGAAGACTCGGCCCCTTGGGCAATGCCCAGCTCCTGAGTACGCCGTCCTGCTCGAGACGCAGATCGTAGTGGTCATGACTGGCGGCATGCTTGTGCATGACGTACAGGCAGCCCGGCGCCGCGTCGTCAGTGGCGTCGCCGGCCGGTTCCGGCGTCTTCTCAAAGTCGCGCTTGCGGTGGTACTCCTCGAGTTTCTCCATGCCTCCTTGCGCACTCCCGTTCAGTGGGCGTCAGGGCCTGGATTCAGCCTAGTCAAGCGCACGGGAGGCGCCAAATGCAGATAGAAGGTAGATAGAAAGCAAAACCCCGGCACGAAGGCCGGGGAGAGATCGAGCTTGTCAGGTGACGCTCAGTCCTGGAAGTTGACCTCGGAGTAGAGCGTGCGCAGGCGCAGGGTATGATTGACCTGCTTGAGCGCTTCCAGGGCCTGCGGGCCGTAGTCCTTGTCGACGTCGATGACCACGTAGCCGACCTTCTCGTTGGTCTGCAGGAACTGGCCGGCGATGTTGATGCCGTTCTCCGAGAGCACGCGGTTGATCTCGGAGAGCACGCCGGGCACGTTCTCGTGGATGTGCAGCAGGCGATGCTTGTCGGGGTGCGAGGGCAGCGCGACCTCGGGGAAGTTGACCGAGGTGATGGTGGTGCCGTTGTCGGAGTAGGTGATCAGCTTCTCGGAGACTTCGATGCCGATGTTCTGCTGGGCTTCCAGCGTCGAGCCGCCGATATGCGGGGTGAGAATCACGTTGTCCATGCCGCGCAGCGGAGAGACGAACTCCTCGTTGCTGCCCTTGGGCTCGACCGGGAAGACGTCGATGGCGGCACCCAGCAACTTGCCGGCGGTGAGGGCTTCGGCCAGATCCTCGATCACCACCACGCTGCCGCGCGAGGCGTTGATCAGATAGCTGTTCGCCTTCATCAGGGCGATCTGCTCCCTGCCGATCATCCAGCGGGTGGAGGGCAGATCGGGCACGTGCAGACTGACCACGTCGGCACGGCCCAGCAACTCGGCCAGACTGCCCATCTGACGGGCGTTACCCATGCCCAGCTTGGTCACCACATCGTAGAAGATGACCTCGAAACCCAGCGACTCGGCGAGCACGGAGAGCTGCGCACCGATGCTGCCGTAGCCGACGATGCCCAGCGTCTTGCCGCGCGCCTCGTGGGAATTCTTGGCCGATTTCAGCCAGCCGCCCTGATGCGCGCGGGCATTCTTCTCGGGGATGCCGCGCAGCATCATGATCGCCTCGGCCAGCACCAGTTCGGCGACCGAGCGGGTGTTGGAGTAGGGCGCGTTGAAGACCGGAATGCCGCGCTCCAGCGCCGCGGGCAGGTTGACCTGGTTGGTGCCGATGCAGAAGCAGCCCACGGCGGTGAGCTTCTCGGCTGCCGCGAACACCTGCTCGGTGAGCTGGGTACGGGAGCGGATACCGATGAAGTGCACGTCGCGGATCTTCTCGATCAGCTCGTCCTCGGACAGGGAGGTCTGAAGCGTTTCAATGTTGGTGTAGCCCGCATTCAGGAAGTTATCCACGGCGGACTGGTGGATACCCTCGAGCAGAAGGATCTTGATTTTGCTCTTGTCCAGGGACGTTTTGGCCATTGTCGGATCAATCCTTTCGTCGGCTCACGACGTTGTCTGTCGGATGATGTGGTGTCGGGTAACCTGTTGGGACGATCCAGGCGGGGTGACGGGGGACCGTGCGACAACAGGGGCCATATCGTAGCACAGCTGCCGGTTCGCATGATGAAAATGGTGCAGAGCCTGCATGAATGTCCTGCAAGCGACGGCGAGGTCTCCCGTCGCCAAGACGGAAGTGGGGAAGACGCACCCCGGGGGCTAAGGTGTATACTAGGCGGTCAAACCTGACAGGTGCGGTCGGTAGGCGGCCGCATGGATGAGCGAGAAGCGCCATGGCAGAAAAGGATGCGGCCAAGCAGGGCGCCGCCGAGGATTCACCCCAGGATTTCGCCGCCACGCTGGCCCGGCTCGAAACGCTGGTCGGTCAGCTGGAAGCCGGCGAGTTGTCGTTGGAGGCATCGTTGACCGCTTTCGAGCAGGGCGTGCGGCTGACCCGCGACGCCCAGCGGCGCCTGGACGAAGCCGAACTCAAGGTGCGCACCCTGATCGAACAGCCCGACGGTTCCCTGCGCGACGAGGCTGTCGACGCCACTCCGGCATTCGATGAGGCGTCGTCGTTCGATGCGGAGAATGGTCGTGAGCGCTGAAGTCGAGGCGTTGCGTCATGACGACGTGATCGAGCGGGCACGATCACGCATCGAGCGGGTACTCGAGGCACTGTTCGAAGGTCACGTGGCGGTATCCGAAGAGCTGCAGGCGGCGATGCACTACAGCGTGATGGGCAGCGGCAAGCGTCTGCGGCCGGTGCTGGTGTATGCCGCCGGGCGTGCACTGGGCGCCGCCGAGGATACGCTGGACGCGCCGGCAGCGGCGGTGGAGCTGGTGCACGCCTATTCGCTGGTTCACGACGATCTGCCGGCCATGGACGATGACGACCTGCGCCGCGGGCGGCCTACCGTGCACCGCGCCTTCAGCGAGGCCATGGCGATCCTGGCCGGGGATGCCCTGCAGACGCTGGCCTTCGAGGTGCTTACCGCTCATGCCCATCCCCGTCTGGGGCCGCTGGCCCGCACCCTGGCCCAGGCTTCCGGGCGAGACGGTATGGTGGCCGGTCAGGCGCTGGACATGGCCGCGGTGGGCATCCGTCCCGATGTCGATGCCCTGGCCACCATGCACCGCTACAAGACCGGCGCGCTGATCCGTGCTGCCGTACGTCTGGGAGCGCTGAGCGCGGTGGAGGAGGAAGACCCGCGAGTGGCGGCACTGGACGTGTACGCCGCAGCGATCGGTCTGGCCTTCCAGATCCAGGACGACATTCTCGATGTCACCGGCGATACCGCGACCCTCGGCAAGACCTCGGGGGCCGATGCCCAGCGCGACAAGCCCACCTATCCGGCCCTGCTCGGCCTGCAGGAGGCGCGTATCCGGACGCAGTCCCTGCTGCAGGAGGCGCTGGACGCCCTCGCCCCCCTGGGGGAAAGCGCCACGCCGCTAGCCGAACTGGCCCGCTACATGATCGAACGCGATCATTGACCGCCTGCTGACGAGAGCCTATGAAGCTGTTCGACGAAATTCCTGCCGAGCGTCCGCTGACGCCGCTGCTCGATACACTGGCAACCCCGGCGGCCCTGCGGGAGCTGGACACCACCCAGTTGCGTCAGCTCGCCGACGAGCTGCGCGCCTATCTCCTCTATAGCGTGGGGTGTACCGGTGGGCACTTCGGCGCCGGCCTGGGGGTGATCGAGCTGACCGTGGCGCTGCACTACATTCTCGACACGCCCTATGATCGTCTGGTGTGGGATGTGGGGCATCAGGCCTACCCCCACAAGATTCTCACCGGACGGCGCGACGCCATGCAGACGATCCGTCAGTATGGCGGCCTGGCGGCGTTTCCCAAGCGCGGCGAGTCGGAATACGACACCTTCGGCGTGGGACATTCGAGCACTTCGATTTCCGCGGCGCTGGGCATGGCGCTGGGGGCTCGGGCCAAGGGCGAGAAGCGCCGCGTCGCCGCGGTGATCGGCGATGGCGCACTGACCGCAGGCATGGCCTTCGAGGCTCTGGCGCATGCGGGGCACGTGGATGCCAATCTGCTGGTGATCCTCAACGACAACGAGATGTCGATTTCCGAAAACGTTGGCGGCCTGGCCAGTTACCTGGCGCGCATCATGGTCAGCAAGCCCTACACGGTGATGCGCGAGAACAGCAAGAAGGTGCTCTCGCGTCTGCCCGGGGCGCTGGAGCTTGCGCGGCGCACCGAGGAGCACGTCAAGGGCATGGTCAGCCCGGCGACGCTGTTCGAGGAGTTCGGTTTCAATTACATCGGCCCCATCGATGGCCACGACCTGGGGACGCTGGTGCAGACGCTGCACGCCATGCGTGACCTCGACGGGCCACAGTTCCTGCACGTGCGTACCCGCAAGGGCAAGGGGTTTCGGCCGGCGGAGGCCGACCCCATCGGTTATCACGCCATCACCAAGCTGGAGAAGGAACCACCGCCTGCACCGCTGCTGCCCGAGGCTGAAAAGCTGCCGCCTGCGGCGACGCCCACGCCCGCCACCCCAAAGCACAAGCCCCGCAAGTATGCCAACGTCTTCGGCGAGTGGTTGTGCGACATGGCGGCGGCCGATGCGCGGCTGATGGGGATCACCCCGGCGATGCGCGAGGGCTCGGATCTGATCCGCTTTTCGCAGGAGTATCCCCAGCGCTACTTCGACGTGGCGATCGCCGAGCAGCATGCGGTGACGCTGGCGGCGGGGCTGGCCTGCGAGGGAATGAAGCCGGTGGTGGCGATCTATTCCACCTTTCTGCAGCGCGGCTACGACCAGCTGATTCACGACGTGGCGGTGCAGCATCTCGACGTGACCTTTGCCATCGATCGCGCCGGACTGGTCGGCGAGGACGGCCCCACTCACCACGGGGCGCTGGATCTTTCCTATCTGCGCTGCGTTCCCGGCCTGGTGATCCTGGCGCCCGCCGACGAGGCCGAATGTCGCGCCATGCTGACCACGGCCTACCGGCATCCGGGACCGGCGGCGGTGCGCTATCCGCGCGGTACCGGCCCCGGCACGTTAATTCCCGAGACGTTGGAAGCGTTGGAAATCGGCCGGGCCGAGCGGCGCCGTGAAGGCCGGGACATTGCACTGCTGGCCTTCGGCAGTCTCAATACGCCCGCCGCCGAGGTCGCCGAGCGACTCGGCGCCACCCATCTCAACATGCGCTCGGTCAAGCCGCTCGATCGCGAGGCGGTGCTGGAGGCGGCCCGGAACCATCGGCTTCTGGTCACGCTGGAGGAGAATGTCGTTGCCGGTGGCGCCGGCAGCGGTGTCAACGAACTGCTGATGGCCGAAGGCGTGCAGGTCGACGTGCTCAACCTGGGCATTCCCGACAGTTTCATCGAACATGGCAAGCCCGCCGAGTTGCTGAGCGAATGCGGCCTCGACGCGGGTAGCATCGAGGCGACGGTTCGGGCCCGCCTCGATCGGACCCGCAATACCGGCCCGGCCACCTGATCCGAAACACGGCGACGAGGACACCATGCTGTTAGCGATAGTGATTGGGGGCGTGCTGGGCTACATGATCGGCCGGCTGCCGGGGATGCTGATCGGGGCGGCGCTCGGTTACTGGCTGGTCCGACGTTTGCGCGCCAGCCTGCTGGGCAAGTTGGCCCAGGGCCAGGCGCAGTTCCTGGATTCCACCTTTGCGGTCATGGGCTGCCTGTGCAAGGCGGATGGACAGGTCACCGAGGAAGAACTCGATGCATCGCGACGGCTGTGGGAACGTTTGCGCCTGAGCGAGGCGCAGCGTGCCCAGGCCCGGGAGGCATTCAATCGTGGCAAGGCGGCGGATTTCGATCTTGACGCCGAGCTGGCTCGCGTGCGCCGGGTCACCGGCGGCCAGCGGGCACTGCTGCAGGTGTTCCTGCAGGTGCAGCTTTCGGCGATCGCTGCCGATGGTCGGCTGCATCCCGCCGAGCACGACATGCTGTTGCGCGTGGCACGCGGGCTGGGCTGCTCCGAAGCGGAAATCGCCCAGATAGAGGCCATGCTGCGCGGTGGCACCGGTGCGTCGGGGGCCTCCTCCGGCCAGACATTGGAGGAAGCCTACCGGGTGCTGGGCGTGAGTGCCGACGTCAGCGACGCCGAGATCAAGAAGACTTACCGCCGCCTGATGAGCCAGAATCACCCGGACAAGCTGGCCGGCAAGGGGCTGCCCGAAAGCATGCGTGAAATGGCGGAACAGCGCACCCGCGAGATCGGTAACGCTTACGAGCTGATCAAGAAGAGCCGCGCCAGCGGAGCATGAACGTCGGTGATGTGGCATGCCGGCAATGAAAAACGCCGCCGTGTACGGCGGGCGTTTTTTTGGAGATTCCCGCTTGGTGTGCCGGTCGTGACCGGCTCGCAAAGCGGAAAAGCGTGACGCGATCAGAACTTGTAGTTGATGCTGAAGTAATGCCCCGGCCCCGAGGTGTCCTGTCGAGCGCCGGCCACGGTCGTGCCATCTTCCCAGAACGCCATGTTGTTGTAGATCTTCAGGCCATAGCCGATCGCGTAACGGTCGGTGTGATAGTAGAACCCGTTGAACCACTCCAGGCTGTTGTGGCTGCGACCGGCCTGATCGCCCACGGTATCGGCGCCGAACTTGTAGTCCAGATAGCCCTGGTAGGCGAAGTAGCTGCCGTTGCCGAAGGTGTAGAACGGCTTGAACCAGTTGGTCGAGGCCATGTAGCCGTCCCATGAGCCTTCGTCCGGACCGCCATAGTTCTCGCGGACGTAACGGGCAGTCAGGTTGAGCCCCATCTTGCCGAACCAGGGCGCCTCGATATCGGAGCCGAGACCCACGTAGTGCTCCCAGAGACCTCCGGCGGGGCCGTAATCACCGATGTTGGTGACCGTGGCGATGTACCACTCCTTGACCGGGCCCACGGACAGGTCGTGCCCGGTGATGGCATCCAGGGAAAAGCGAGGCGCTATCTTGGCGAACATGTTGTCGCCTCCGGATGCATCGTCGCTGCTGTCGCTCAGCACGTCGAAGAAGTCGACGTAGCCGTACAGGTCGACGATCCCCGAGCGACCACCGAATTCCATTTCGACATAGGTGTCTTCGGCGTTGCGAAACGGCAGCCGGTTGTCTTCGCTGCGCATCAGGTTGAATGACATCCACTTGTAGTCGTTCTCATGGAGGCCCGTGGAGTAGTCGGCTGCCAGGGCGGGAGCGCTGCAGGCCAGCGTCGTCAGGAGCGAAGCCCCGATCCACTTGTGTAGGGTCATGGTCGTTGTTCCCTTGTTGTCGTCGTTGCTAGTCGAAAATGTGCGCCCGGTTTGTCCAAGCGTCATGTCAGGCTGATGAAGAAGCCCGCAATGGTGGCCGACATCAGGTTGGACAGGGTCCCGGCCAGTACCGCCTTGAGGCCGTAGCGGGCGATCTCGGGGCGGCGCATGGGCGCCATGCTGCCGAGCCCTCCGAGCAGAATGGCGATCGACGAGAGGTTGGCGAAGCCACACAGCGCGAAGGAGAGCACCGCAGCGGTATGTGCCGACATGGCCTCACCGGTGGCCGCCACGACCTCGTCGCCCGAGATGTAAGGCGCCAGGTTGATGTAGGCGACGAACTCGTTGACCACCAGCTTCTGACCGATGAACGAACCGGCCAGGGTCGCTTCGCCCCATGGAATGCCCAGCAGGAAGGCCAGCGGCGAGAAGATCCAGCCGAGTATCAGCTCCAGGCTCAGCGACTCCATGCCGAACCAGCCGCCGATGCCGCCCAGCAGACCGTTGATCAGCGCGATCAGCCCGATGAAGGCGAGCAGCATGGCGCCGACGTTGGCGGCCAGCATCAGCCCCGAGGTGGCACCGCCGGCGGCGGCGTCGAGCACGTTGGCCGGACGCTCCTCCTCCTCTTCGGATTTCTCCTCGATACGCGTCACGCTGTCCCTGGGCTGTTCGGTTTCCGGCATCAATAGCTTGGCAAACAGCAAGCCGCCCGGGGCGGCCATGAAGGAGGCGGCGATCAGATATTCCATGGGAATGCCCAGGCCGGCATAGCCCGCGAGCACCGAGCCGGCCACCGAGGCCAGGCCGCCGCACATGATGGCGAAGAGTTCCGAGCGCGTCATCGAGGCGATGAATGGACGCACCACCAGGGGCGCCTCGGTCTGGCCGACGAAGATGTTGGCCGTGGCCGACATCGACTCGGTGCGCGAGGTGCCCAGGACCTTGTGCAGCGCGCCGCCGAGCAGACGGATGATCCACTGCATGATGCCGAGGTAATAGAGCACGGCGATCAGCGACGAGAAGAAGATGATGATGGGCAGTACCTTGACGGCGAAAACGAAGCCCACGCTGGCGGGATCGGCGAGGTTGCCGAACAGGAAGCCGATGCCGTCGTTGGCGTAGCTGATGACCTGACTGACGCCGTCGGACAGGGCCTTGAGCACGGACTGGCCGAAGGGTACATAGAGGACGAATGCGCCGATACCGGCCTGAATGGCGAAGGCGCCACCCACGGTGCGTAGGCGGATCGCTCTGCGATCGTAGGAGAAAATGACGGCGATAAGGATCAGCACCGCCATCCCTACCAGGCTCATGATGGGGGTCATAATGTTGACATCCTGATGACGTTCGGTTGTGGGTTTTTATGCGAGAACGGCATGCGCCTGGGGACAGGCCTATCGTTTTGTTATTAATTTCACATTTGGTGCTAATAAAATAACACGAGCTGCAGGGTGTCAACTCTTTTGCGCCGCGGCGGAGGTGATGGAAGTCTCACGGCAAACCGAGCCTGTGCCGCGATTGTCTGGCATGGCCGGGTGAAGAGGACGGGCTGGCTATTGGCCAAGCACAACGTCGACGATAAAGCGTTCCTCGAGGTTGCCCCGTTGCGGCAAATACTGCGGGAGGCTCGTGCTGAGGCAGGCATTGCCGGGTGGCGGCTGGGAGGCTCGCCACGTGGTGGGATTACCGCTGCGACCGGCGGATCGAAGTAGATGAGTATCTACGCTGACTCTCGATGCCGTCAGGGTGAGGGCCGTCAGTTTTCGCGTAACGCCTAGGCCTCGAAAGGCAATACGGCGGTATAGATGGCGAAGTAGTGGCAGACGCTGCCGCCGATGACGAACAGGTGCCAGATGGCATGATGGAAGGGGATGCGCGGAATGGCGTAGAAGATCACGCCCACCGTGTAGGTGATGCCACCAGCGACGAGCAGGGCGATGCCGGTGTCCGGCAGACGTCTGGCCATCTCGCCGGAGGCGAACACGATCAGCCAGCCCATGATCAGATAGATGGCCACCCGCAATACCCCGAAACGATGCGGCCATACCAGCTTGAGCGCGATGCCGCCGAGTGCCAGTCCCCAGACGATGGCGAACAGCGTCCAGCCCACCGGACCGCGCATGTTGACCAGCAGGAACGGCGTGTAGGTGCCGGCGATGAGCAGATAGATGGCGCAGTGATCGAGCAGCTTGAAGACGCGCTTGAGGCGAGGCCGGCGACAGCCGTGATAGAGCGTGGACGCGGTGTACAGCAGGATCAGGCTGGCACCGTAGAGACTGAGGCTGACGATCTTCCAAGGGTCGACATGCGCGACCAGACTGGCCAGAACGAGCATCACCGTCATGCCCGCCAGGCTAAGCACGGCACCGATACCGTGGCTGATGCTGTGCAGCCACTCTTCCAGCGGGCTGTAATCCTGCTCGTATGGAACGGCGTGGGCGGGGCGGGATGGCCTGGGCATCAACGGTTCTCCAGCGATAAAATTTCCAAGCGCTACAATCGACGCTGATACATCAGTTTAGTTCGCTGCCATTGGACAGCCACCCCTGCCGGTTCGGTTCGCCATGACTGCCACGCCACGCCCGCCAATCGTCCGTCGTGGAATCAAGCCTTGCGCTCGATATCCACATCCGTCGCGGCGGTGAAATCTCCCAGATCCATCATGTGGCCGAGCTTGCCGGCCTTGGTGGACAGGTACTGCTCGTTGTGCGGGTTGCGACCGGTGGTGATCGGCTGACGCTCGACGATGCGTATGCCGTCCCGGGTCAGCGCCTCGATCTTGCGCGGATTGTTGGTCATCAACTTGAGCGAGTGAATGCCCAGATGCTCGAGCATGGGCACGCAAAGGTCGTAGCGGCGCAGATCGGCACCGAAGCCCAGGCGCTCGTTGGCCTCGACGGTATCCGCGCCCTGGTCCTGCAGATGGTAGGCGCGGATCTTGTTGAGCAGACCGATACCGCGCCCCTCCTGGCGCAGATAGAGCAGCACGCCACGGCCTTCGGCAGCGATGCGCTTGAGCGCTTCCTGCAGCTGATAGCCGCAGTCGCAGCGCAGCGAAAACAGCGCGTCGCCGGTCAGGCACTCGGAGTGAACCCGGGCGAGCACCGGCTCGTCGGTGGCCACATCGCCGAGTGTCAGCGCGATGTGATCCTTGCCGGTGGCTTCGTCCTCGAAGCCATGCATGGTGAATGTCGCCCATGGCATGGGCAGTTTGGAGGCGGCGATGAAGCGAATCGTCACATTGAACCTCGGTAGCGCGCAGGGCGTCGTGTGGCGCCGAGTCCTGTAAAGAGCGCAACATTATAACAGGCGTTGGACGACGGCTCACGGCTTAATCCGGTCGGAATACCCGCCGGGCCTGCCGGCTGCGCATGGTTTCGACGCCCACCGGGAAACGGAAAAATCGTGGACACGAATCACGTCGTGATGCGCGCTTATCCATTACACTGGGCACGAATTCCTGTCAGATAGAACGCCATGCAACTCAAGAACGATCGTTTCCTGCGCGCCCTGGCGCGCCAGCCGGTAGACCGTACCCCCGTGTGGATGATGCGCCAGGCCGGGCGTTACCTGCCGGAGTACCGCGAGACCCGGGCCCGGGCGGGCAACTTCATGGATCTCTGCCGCAACGCCGAACTGGCCTGCGAGGTGACACTGCAGCCGCTGGAGCGTTACCCGCTGGATGCTGCCATCCTGTTCTCGGACATTCTGACCATTCCCGATGCCATGGGACTGGGGCTGTACTTCGAGACCGGCGAGGGACCCAAGTTCCGCAAGCCGGTGCGCAGCGTCGAGGCTGTCGAGGCCCTGAAGGCGCCGGATGCCGAGCGCGATCTCGATTACGTGATGAACGCGGTATCGACGATTCGCCGCGAACTCAACGGTCGCGTGCCGTTGATCGGCTTCTCCGGCAGCCCATGGACACTGGCGACCTACATGGTCGAAGGCGGCTCGAGCAAGGATTTCCGTCATGTGAAGTCGATGCTCTACGGCAATCCCGACAGCATGCATCAGCTGCTCGACGTGCTGGCTCACGCGGTGACCGACTATCTCAACGCGCAGATCCGCGCCGGCGCCCAGGCCGTGCAGATCTTCGATACCTGGGGAGGATCGCTGTCGACGCCGGCCTACCTGGAATTCTCGCTGCGTTACATGGAGCAGATCGTCGCCGGCTTGATCCGCGAGCACGACGGCCGGCACGTGCCGGTGATCCTGTTTACCAAGAACGGTGGCCAGTGGCTGGAACATATGGCGACCACCGGCGCCGATGCGCTGGGTCTGGACTGGAGCACCGAACTGTCGGATGCCCGCGAGCGGGTCGGCAATCAGGTCGCTCTGCAGGGTAACCTGGACCCCAACGTGCTGTTCGCTCCGCCGCCGGCGATCCGTGCCGAAGTGGCAAGGGTCCTCGACAGCTACGGCCCGGGGCCGGGACATATATTCAACCTCGGCCACGGCATCAGCCAGTTCACCGATCCGGATCACGTCACCGCATTCGTGGATGCACTGCATGAACTCAGCCCGGGCTATCATCAGCGCTGACGCGTCGCGCACCCTGGTGGTGCTGGACGCCGGTTGCCCATTGTGCCGGCGTTCGGCGCACTTTCTGCTGCGCCATGAGAACGGGCCCCGCTTCCTGCTGGCGGGGCTGGCCTCGCCGGTGGGCGAGCGCCTCGGGGCCTATTTCGGTACCGACCCGCACCGCCTGGATAGCGTCTGGTGCATCCGTGACGGCCGGCTCTTTCGTGACAGCGAGGCGCTGTGGCGTCTGGCGGATGAGCTGCGCTGGCCATGGAGCCTGTTTGCCGAGCTGCGCTCGCTGCCGCGGCCGCTGCGGGACGTCGCCTACCGCGGCGTGGGTCGCTACCGGCGTCGCCTGGCACCGGATGTCGCGTTGAACGACGCGGCGCGCGAGCGCTTCATCACCACATTGACCGCGACGCACTGTCGCCAGTTGGGCCTGCCGGCCCGCTTGGCCATGTACGAGGACTCGCTGTCTTCGGCATCGGCAGCACGGGAGCTTCCATGGTCGTCTACCTGAGACAGGCCTTATGGCCGCGCGCCGCGCTGGCCGTGGCATGCGCGCTGATCATCGCCTGGGGCAGTCTGATGCCCGGCGAGGAGCTGCCCGAGAATCTGCCATGGGACAAGTTCAACCATTTCATCGGCTATGCCGGCCTGGCGTTCTGGGTCCGCCTGGCGGGACCGGGTGGCTGGGGCAGCTTTCTCATCGCGGCCGGCTATGGCGTGCTGATCGAGCTGGCGCAGATCGGTGTGCCAGGACGCAGCGGCGGCGACTGGGAGGACATGCTGGCCAACTCGCTGGGCGCGCTAGCAGCCGTCGTGCTGGTCGCGTTATGGCAACGCTGGAGAGTTTGACCAATTCGCCCTCGGTGGTGTGCCAGGCGGCCTGCGGGCCGTCTTTTTGTATCCGGGAGAAGGCGCTGTCGGGGGACGCAGCAGCAGGGTGCGACACGTTGTCTTTCGACAAGCGCCGCTGCGTTGACTAGGGTTTGAAGGGCTTCCGCCCGCCTGGCGGCAGGAAGTTTGCCTCGAGCACGACAGGGATCGGGTCCTGCCGGAGAGTCGTCGAGTCCATCCGGCGGTTTTCCGACAGTGCCGTAACAAGACATGGAAGGAGCCGTTCATGCTGGGGTTGGACGCTGTCGACCTGGCTCGCCTGCAATTCGCGACCACCGTGATGTACCACATCATCTTCCTGGCGCTGAGCATCGGGTTGGCGACCTATCTTGCCTTCGTACAGGCCATGTGGCTGAAGACGGGTAACCGGATCTATCTCGGCATCTTCAATTACTGGAAGCCGCACTTTGCGGTGAATTACGGCGCGGGTGTGGTATCCGGCGTGATCATGGCCTTCGAGTTCGGCACCAACTGGAGCGGTTTCTCGGCCAAGGCGGGCGGCATCAATGGGGTACTGCTGACCTACGAGGTCATCACCGCCTTTTTCCTGGAAGCCGGATTCTTCGGCATCATGATGTTCGGCCAAGGGCGCGTCAGTCCCAAGGTGCATCTCTTCGCCACCTGCATGGTGGCGCTGGGCGCCTACATCTCGACGTTCTGGATCCTGTCGTCCAACAGCTGGATGCAGACGCCGACGGGTCAAGTCATCGAGAACGGCCAGTTCATCCCCGCCGATTGGTGGCAGGTCATCTTCAATCCGTCCCAGCCGTACCGTTTCGTACACATGTCACTGGCGGCCATGATCGCGACCGCGTTTGCGGTGGCGGGCATCGCTGCCTGGCATCTGTGGCGCAACAGGCGGGATGCGGTCGCCCGCAAGATGTTCTCCATGGCGCTATGGATGCTGACGGCCGCCGTGCCGCTGCAGATCGTCGCCGGCGATGTGCATGGGTTGAACACGCTGGAGCATCAGCCGGTCAAGGTCGCGGCCATGGAGGGGCACTGGGAGATAGAGCCCGAGCGTCCCGGCATGCCGATGGTGGTGTTCGCCTGGCCGAGCATGGAGGAGGAAAGGAACCTCTTCTCCCTGGAAATTCCCCGGCTCAGCAGCCTCTACCTGACCCACTCGCTGGATGGCAGGATCCAGGGCTTGAAGGCGTGGCCGGAAGACGAACGGCCTAATGTACCTCTCGTCTTCTTCGCCTTTCGCATCATGGTCTATCTGGGCTTTGCCATGCTGGGGCTGGTCGCGCTGTCGCTATGGCTGCGCAAGCGCAAGCGTCTCTACGAGGCGCGCTGGTTCCTGATACTGATGATGCTGGCGACGCCGGCCGGCGTGGTGGCGATAGAGGCGGGCTGGGTGACCACGGAAGCCGGCCGTCAGCCCTGGATCATCTATGGCCTGCTGCGAACCGCCGATGGTGTCTCGCCGTTCAGCGTCGGCACGCTGATGGCCAGCCTGGCGGGATTGTGGGCCATCTATACGTTGATCTTCTTCATCGGGGCATATTTCTTCTTCAGGCTGGTCAGAAAGCCGCCTGAAGACGCGCTGCCTGCAGATAGTGAGGAGAAGGGCGACTCGCAAGAGGCCCGGCAGGCCTCGCGGTCGTCCCGCCGGCATGGGGAGGCATGATGATGAGCCACGAGATGTTCCCGGTGATCTGGTTTGGCCTGATCGGGTTTGCCCTGATTCTGTACGTGATTCTCGATGGATTCAGTCTGGGCATCGGTATCCTGTTTCCCTTCATCCGCGAGGAGGAGCAGCGCGGCATCATGATGACCACGGCCTCGCCGGTCTGGGATGGCAACCAGACCTGGCTGGTGCTGGGTGCGGCGGGGCTGTACGGCGCGTTTCCGCTGGTGTATGCCACGTTGTTGCCGGCCATGTATCTGCCGCTGGTGCTGATGCTGATGTGCCTGTTCTTTCGGGGCATGGCCTTCGAATTCCGCTTCGAGTCGCATTCGCGTCAGGGATTCGATCGGGGCTTCATCGTGGCCACGGTGGTGACCACGTTCATTCAAGGCATGATCGTCGGCAGCGTGATCAGTGGCGTGGCGACCGACGGCGAGCCCTACATGGGCGGCGCTCTGGGCTGGTTTTCATGGTTTGGTCTCTGTACCGGCGCGGCGCTGGTGGTGGGTTATGCGCTGCTGGGGGCGGCCTGGCTGATCGTCAAGACCGAAGGTCATCTGCAACGGCGGCTTTATCGCCTGATAAGGCCACTGACATTGCTGTTCCTGCTGGGCATGGTGGTCGTCGCCATCTGGACGCCGCTGGCGAATGCGCGCATTGCCGAGCGCTGGCTGAGCTATCCTCATAGCCTGTGGCTGGGCGTGCTGGCCGTGCTGATGGTGGTGCTGGCGTTTGGCATCATCCGCGGTGCACAGCGTCGCTACGAGAAGCGGATTTTTCTGCAGGTCGTGGGAATGTTCGTGCTGGGGCTGGTGGGCCTGGTCATCAGCCTGTATCCGATAATGATTCCGCCGGACGTGACTATCTGGAATGCCGCATCGCATCGCTCGAGCCAGACTTTTCTGCTGGTGGGCTACGCGATCATGGTTCCGATCATCCTGTGTTATACCGCCTACAGTTATCGGGTATTTCGTGGCAAGGTCCGCGAAAGCGAAGGGTGATACGTATCGTGAGCCATGACGAACCCGAAAGGAGCGCTCTTCCCACGCCGCGTCAGTGGCTGAATGCCAATGCCGGGCACGGCGCATTCTGGGCCCGTATCGCGATGATCGCCGGCACCGCCTCGACACTGCTGTTGTTCGTGCAGGCCTGGGCGATCGCCAGCGTGGCGCAGCGGATGGTCATCGAGAATGCCGCCTTCTCCAGCGTGATTCTGCCGCTGTGCCTGCTGCCGCTCGCCTTCATCGGCCGCGGAGCGCTGGCCTGGCTCAAGACCGAAGCCGGGACGCGCAGTGCCATCCAGATTCGTCAGTCGATCCGCCGCGACCTGCTCGGACGCCTCGGCGAACTCGGCCCCCTCTGGGCGCGGCGCCAGCACAGCGCGGCGCTCGGCAACCGTGTCTGGGATCAGGTCGACGCCCTGCAGGGCTATTACGCGGACTACCGCCCGCAGATGATCCTGTGCGTGAGCGTTCCGCTGCTGATCCTGCTGGCGGTATTTCCCTTGAACTGGGCGGCGGGGCTGATTCTGCTGGCGACCGCGCCGACCATTCCACTGAACATGGCCGTGGTGGGCATGGGCGCCAAGAGCCGCCAGCAGGCGCAGTTTCGCGAGATGAGCCGCATGAGCCGGCACTTTCTCGACACCCTGCGCGGGCTGTCGACGCTCAAGCTGTTCGGCGTCAGCCGCCGTCAGGCCGATGAAGTGCATGCAGCCTCGGAGAGCTTTCGCGCACGCACCATGCATGTGCTGCGCCTGGCCTTTCTCTCCTCGGCGGTGCTGGAGTTCTTCAGCTCGGTGTCGATCGCGCTGCTGGCCCTGTATATCGGCTTTACCTATCTGGGCCAGTTCCACTTCGGCACCTGGGGGCATGGGCTGGATCTGTTCATCGGGCTGTTCGTGCTGATTCTCGCCCCCGAGTTCTACCAGCCGCTGCGTGACCTCGGCACCCACTATCACGCCAAGGCCGAGGCGGAAGCCGCCGCCGAGGATCTGATTCCGATCCTGGCGCGCGACGTGGCGACCCGCCAGGGGCGCCGTGACTGGCCAGTGCCCGCGCGGCTGGGGCTGCGGCTGGACGATGTCACTTGCCGCTATACCGCCCGGTCGTCCCCCGCACTTGCCGGGGTCAGTCTCGAGATTGACCCGGGCGAGACTCTGGCCGTGATCGGTCCCAGCGGGGCGGGCAAGACGACCTTGCTGAATGTGCTGATGGGCTTTCTGCCTCCCGAGTCGGGCACCTTGACCACGGACGACGGGACCCGTATCGACACGCTGGCACCCGAGGCCTGGCAGCGCGCCATCGGCTGGGTCGGCCAGACGCCGACGCTGCTCTCGGGCTCGCTGGCCGACAACCTGCGTCTTGCCGCTCCCGAGGCCGGCGAGGACGCACTCTGGCGGGCACTGGAGCAGGCCGATCTCGGCGAGTGGGCGGGGCGCCTGCCTCAGGGCCTTGCAACCCGCCTGGGCGAAGGCGGACAGCCCGTTTCCGGTGGCCAGGCGCGGCGTATTGCCTTGGCGCGGGCCTTTCTGCGCGAGGCGCCGCTGGTGCTGCTCGACGAGCCCACGGCGAGTCTCGACCGTGACAGCGAGGCGCGGGTCATGCGCACGCTCGAACGGCTCCGGCAGGGGCGAACCCTGGTAATGCTGACGCATCGTCTCGAACTGCTGCAACTCGCCGATCGGGTGCTGGTGCTCGAGGAGGGGAGAGTCCGGGCCCTGGGGACCCTGGCGGCACTGCGGGCCGATGGCGGTCCGCTCGCCGAATATGTCCTGCCGGAGGCGCGTGTCGATGCCTGATCCCAGCTCCCCGTCCGCCAGGGCGGCACTCTCTCCCTCCATCAGGATGACGCTAAAGGAGCTCCGGCCCTATCTGGGGCAGATGCGCCCCTTCGCCTGGCTGCTTGGCAGCGGTGTACTGCTCAACCTGCTGGCGCTGGCCTCGAGTGTCGGACTGATCGCTCTGTCCGGCTGGTTTCTGAGTGCGGCGGCGCTGGCCGGCCTGACGGCGGCGACAGCGGCGAGCTTCAACTTCTTCGTGCCCTCGGCGGGGATTCGTTTCTTCGCCGTGTCCCGGACCGCGACGCGTTACGGTGAGCGTGTCACTTCCCACGAGGGCACGCTGAAACTGCTCTCCCGGCTGCGCAAGCACGTCTATCAGGCCATTGAACCCCTCTCGCCCGCCGCACTGATGCGCTACGGTAGCGGCGATCTGATGACGCGCCTGACCGCGGATGTCGATGCTCTGGACACCCTCTACCTGAGGGTGTTGACGCCGTCGCTGGTGGCGCTGTTCACGATCGTCGGTTGCGGCGTGGTGATCGGCGTGTTCGCTTGGCCGATCGGCCTGTTCGCTGCTCTGGCGCTGCTGGTATCGGGCGTGCTGGGACCCTGGCTTGCCTGGTATCGGGGATATCGCCACTCGAGTCGTTGGCATGCCTTGAACGGCACGCTGCGCAGCCGTCTGCTCGAGCGGCTTGCCGCCCTGCCGGAGCTGCTGCTGTACGGCCGCTGGCAGAGCGAGATCGAGGCCATGGTCGAGGCGCAGTATCAGCGCGATGCGGCAGAGCAGCGACTGGCCCGGCAGTGGGGGCGCGCGCAGCTCATCTCCCAGACTCTGCTGGGACTGACCATGGCCGGCACACTGCTGATGGCTGCCTGGATGGCCAGCCAGACGCGGCTCGATCCGACGCTGATCGCGCTGATGGGACTGGCGGTGCTGGCCGCTTTCGAGGCTATCGCCATGCTGCCCCAGGCTTGGCAGAATCTGGGCCGCATTCAGCGCGCCGCGCAGCGTCTCAACGAGCTTGGGACGCAGGTGCCGAGCATCACCTACCCCGAGGCGGATCTAGCCACGCCGCGTGATGCCCGCCTCGAACTCGAAGACGTGGCGGTGACCTTCGCCGATGGTACCCGAGCGCTCGACGGCGTGACGTTGACGTTGGAGGCGGGCGAGCACTTCGCGCTGCTCGGGCCGTCCGGTGGCGGCAAGACGACGCTGCTCAATACCCTGGTGCGCTTCGTCGAGCCCAGCCGGGGCAGGCTGCGTCTCGGCGGCGTGGCACTCGAGGACCTGAGCGAGCCGACATTGCGGGCATCGTTTGCCGTGGCGCCGCAGGACGTTCATCTCTTCGTGGCGAGCTATCGCGACAACCTGCGAATCGGCGCGCCGCAGGCCAGCGATGAGCAGATAATCGAGCTGCTCACGGCGCTCGGGCTCGAGGGGTGGCTGCAGAACCAGCCCGATGGGCTCGATAGCTACCCCGACGAAGGTGGTAGCTCGCTGTCCGGCGGCCAGTTGCGCCGCTTCGGCATTGCCCGCGCACTGCTGGCTCCGGCGCCGGTAGTGGTACTCGACGAGCCGACCGAAGGGCTCGACGAGCCGACCGCGGCCCAGGTGCTCGACGAGATACGCCGACGCTGTGCCAGCCGCACGCTGCTGCTGATCACCCACCGGCTGAGCGGGCTCGAGCGGCTCGATCGTATCGGCATTCTCGACGATGGCCGCCTGCTGGAGGCGGGCGCGCCTCAGGCACTGCTCGCCCGGCCGGATAGCCGCTACGCCGCCCTCAATCGCCAGGTGGTGCTCTAGACCCCACGGGACGGATTTACGGTACGCACCTTGTTTTACGGTACGCGCCTTAGACAGGCGAAACCGGGTTGACTACGTTTTAGCAGAGACGAATGGAAGAAGACGCGTTGCTCGGCCTCTCTGGCTACCTGACGGGCATCGTTTCCCTCGCTCCGTTGTCTCTCGTCCGGGTCCCGGTCGCAGCCGATCCGTAGGGGCTGGCCGGTTCAAGCCCGACAGAATAAGGATATTCAACAAGCCCGACTGATTCGGTGTCTTTTCCTCACGCAGATCGGCCGGGCCCCGTGAAAAGGGTTATCCCATGACCAAGGTCACTGACTGCACGATTGTTTATGATGGGGAGCGATTGACGGGCCAGGCGGGCGCACCACTTATCGATTTCCTCGCGGAACACGACATCGACCTGCCGCATGTGTGCTACCACCGTGCACTCGGCCCAATCGAGACCTGCGATGCCTGTTGGGTCGAAATCGATGGTGAGCTCAAGCGGGGCTGCACGATCCACACCCAGGAAGGTCTGGCAATATCCAGCAAGAATGAACATGCCGAGGCGGCACGCATCGAGGGTATGGACCGCCTGCTTTCCAAGCATGAACTCTACTGCACGGTATGCGAGCACAATACCGGCGACTGCACCCTGCACAACACGATGGCGGACATGAACATCCCCATCCAGCGCTACGAGTTTCGGCGCAAGCCCTACGAGAAGGATCACTCCAGCCCGTTTTATACCTATGATCCCGACCAGTGCATTTTATGCGGGCGTTGCGTGGAAGCCTGTCAGAACGTCGAAGTCAACGAGACGCTCTCCATCGATTACACCAGCGAGAATCCCCGCGTCTTGTGGGATGGCGGGAGCCCGATCGATGAATCGAGCTGTGTACAGTGCGGGCATTGCGTCACGGTCTGTCCATGCAACGCGCTGCTGGAGAAGACCATGCAGCCGGATGCCGGGCCGTTCACCTCGATGTCGGAGTCGCTCAAGCGACCGATGATCGATCTCGTCAAGGCGCTGGAGAACACCACCGGGGCGACGCCGGTCACCGGTGTCTCGATGATGGACATGGCGTGGCGCCAGCCGGAGATCAAGCGCACCAAGACGGTCTGTACCTACTGCGGGGTGGGTTGCTCCTTCGAGATGTGGACCCGCGACCGGCATATTCTCAAGGTGCAGCCGGTAGTCGATGCCCCGGCCAACGGCATCTCGACCTGCATCAAGGGCAAGTTCGCCTGGGATTTCGTCAATAGCGAGAATCGCCTGACCACGCCTCTGATCCGCGAGAATGGCCGTTTCCGCGAGGCGGGCTGGGACGAGGCGCTGGATCTGGTCGCCCGACGCCTGCTGGAGACGCGCGACACCTATGGTCCGGACAGCATCGGATTCATCGGCTCGAGCAAGGGCAGCAACGAGGAAGCCTATCTGACGCAGAAGATCGCGCGGCTGATCGTCGGCACCAACAACGTCGACAACTCGTCGCGCTACTGCCAGAACCCGGCGACCAAGGGGCTGTTCCGCACCGTCGGCTACGGCGGCGATGCCGGCAGCATCACCGACCTCGAAAAGGCGGAGGTGATCGTCATCGTCGGCAGCAACACCGCCGAGAACCATCCGGTCATCGCCTCGAAGATCAAGGCCGCCCACAAGCTGCACGGCCAGAAGCTGATCGTCGCCGACCCGCGCAAGCACGAGATGGCCGAGCGCGCCGATATCTTCATGCGCCCCAAGGCGAGTACCGATCTGATCTGGGCCTCGGCCCTGTCGCGCTACATGTTCGACAACGGCCTGGCCGACACGGCGTTCCTCGATAGCAAGGTCAACCAGGTCGAGGAGTATCGCCGGTCGCTTGCGCCGTTCACCCTGGAGTACGCCGAGGAGAAGACCGGCATCCCCAAGCAGCAACTGATCGACGCCGCGGAGATGATCGGCCGCGCCAAGAGCGTCTCGCTGTTGTGGGCGATGGGCATCACCCAGCACAGCCACGGTTCGGACACCAGCACCGCACTCTCCAACCTGCTCCTGGTCACCGGCAACTATGGCAAGCCGGGTACCGGCGGCTATCCCATGCGCGGCCACAACAACGTGCAGGGCGCCAGCGATTTCGGCTGCCTGCGCAACATGTACCCGGGCTACGAGAAGGTCTCCCAGGACGAAGCGCGCGAGCGCTGGGCCAGGGGCTGGGGCGTGCCCAAGGAGCAGCTCTCCGACAAGGTCGGGGAGGGCAACTTCCTGATGGTGCAGGCCGCCGAACAGGACAAGCTCAAGGCGATGATGATCATCGGCGAGGAGACGGCGTTCTCGGATGCCGACTCGCACAACGTGCATGAGGCCTTCACCAAGCTCGATTTTCTGGTGGTGCAGGACATCTTCATGAGCCGTACCGCCGAGTTCGCCGACGTGGTGCTGCCGGGGGCGCCCAGCGTCGAGAAGGAGGGCTCCTACGTCAACACCGAGCGGCGTATCCAGCGCTTCTACGAGGTCATGCCGCCGTTGGGCGACAGCCGTCCCGACTGGCGCATTCTTACCGACCTGGCCGCACGCATGGGCCACGATTGGGGATACACGCATCCCGGCCAGATCATGGAGGAGTGCGCCCGCATCGCGCCGATGTTCGCCGGGGTGACCTACGAGCGACTCGAAGGCTGGAAATCCCTGCAGTGGCCGGTAAAGGAGGATGGCACCGATTCGCCGCTGCTCTACGCGGACGGTACGTTCCATACCGACGACGGCAAGGCCGTGCTCTATCCGCTGGAGTGGCAGGAGCCGGCCGAGGCGCCGGACGAGGAGTACGACCTGGAGCTGGACAACGGACGCATGCTCGAGCACTTCCAGGCAATGAACCAGACCGGGCAGGGACCGCGCATCAAGGAAGAGCTGCCCAGCTGGTTCGTCGAGGTCAGCCCCGAGCTGGCCGCCGAGCGCGGCATCGAGGATGGTTCCTGGGTCTGCATCACCTCGCGACGCGGCAGCACCGAGGTGCCCGTCGTGGTTACCGACCGCGTTCGGGGACGCACGCTTTTCCTGCCTATCCACCAGGGCAAGCCGGGGGTCAACGGCCTGACCGGCGAGCATCACGATCCCGATGTCGACACGCCGGCTTACAAGGAGACCGCGGTCAAGCTGAAAGTGCTGGATCGGGAAAAGGGGCCTTCGCCGCTGCCACCCAACAATTTCCGCCGGGGCAGCCGGACGCCCAACAAGGGACCCGAGGCACCGGTCAAATGGGCTCGGGACGATTACGTCAAGCCGCCGCATCACCTAATCCATCCGGAGAAAATGTAATGGCCGAACGTATTCACTACACCCCCAAGCCGGCCAAGATCGGCCCGGATGCGCACGAGGAACTGGAGCGCCTGCTGCAGACGCTGCACGAGCATGGCGTGCTGCGCTTCGCCAACGACATCGTCGCCAGCAACAATGAGGTGGCCAAGGTGCTCGTCAGCGGCCTCAGCAAGCCAGGGTCTCTCAATGCCATCCAGAACCTGGCGGCACTGGGCATGATGCTGTCCACCATTCCGCCCGATCAGTTCTACAAGGTGGTTTTCGCCGTGAAAGACGGCCTGAGACACGTCGCCGAGTATCAGCCCGAGAAGCACGATCATGAGGCGCCGGGGGTCAGCGGGGCCTACAAGCTACTGCACGACGAGCAGCTATGGCAGGCCGTCACGCCGGTGATCGAGGGGCTCAAGAAATTCGCCGAAGGGCTGGATCGCGATATCGACAAGCCGATCTCCGATTACACCGGCAAGAAGACCCAGGATTAGCGTCGCCGCAAGTCCCGTCGTTGCGTCTCGTGGCGTGGTACGGCGGCCCCTGTAGGCGAGGGACACGGCGGGATTTGTGTCCTTCGCCATCATCGCCCATCCTGAAGAGGCGCCGGAAAATCGCCGGCCGTTCTACGGACCCACGACGCATGCGGCGAAGCGATGGCTTCCCGTCGGGCATGTTGGTTCACGCCGGAGTGCGTGCTAAGAGATGAAAGGAGGCACTATGAAGACCTATATCATTGCCGCGGATGCTGCCCGGGCACGGATCTTCCTGCAGGAGAAGGTTGGCGAGGTACGCGAGATCGACTCGCTCGTGCATCCCGAAAGCCGCCAGCATCAGGGGGATCTGCGTACAGGCGGCGACGGCGGCGTTGACGATTCGGCTGGCTACGGGATTCGCCAATCCGATCACTCCGTGACCACCATGGAAAAGCACGCCGGGATGTTTGCCAAGGAGGTGGCGGAATACATGCGCAAGGCACGTGTCGAGCACAAGGTCGACAGCTTCATCGTGGCTGCCGCTCCCAAGTTTCTGGGAGCGTTGCGCGACAAGCTGGATACCACGACGCGGGGCATGATCGAGAAGACTGTCGACAAGGACCTCTCCAAGGATTCCGAGCAACAGATCGCCGAGAAGCTCGGCAAACCCTTTGCCTGATCCCTCTGCCTTGAGCGCTGCCTGAAGAATCGCCGAGGGTTACCCAGGCTTTTCTCAGGCAGAGCGTAGCGGGCCGCTGCCATCCCGGGCAGCGGTTGCTCCGTCTTTTCCCGTGGCCTATCCCATCGTGATTGTCGGAGCCTCCTAGAACGCTCTTGATTAACGTTGATTAAACGATATTGATTTAAGTTTATTTTGCTCGAGTCGATAGTCCTTTCCCGGACTCCCGGCACGTTGCCGGACACGGGGCAGCTCTCTGCCTGCCCATTGACCCGATTCGAGAGCGAAACATGTTGTCTTCCCTGAAACAGCGCATTCTGGTTGCCAGCGTGGCAATCATTGTACTGGCCATGGTGCTGGTCGCCGGAGTGAGTTACTTCACCGTCAAGTCCCATTACGAGGACCTTGTCGAAAAGAACCTGGCGACCGTGACCAGGAGCAGTGCGGAGTCCATCGAGGAATGGGTTGCGGCACGTGCGATGATGCTTGAGGCGGCCCGCGATCTAATCGATGAGCAAGAGCCGTTGCCGACGCTCCATCAACTGGCCCAGTCTGGTGGGTTTCGCGTGGCATTCGTGGGATACGCAACAGGAGAGATGACAACTTCCGAAGGTTTCAAGCCCCCCCCGGGTTACAACGTCCGCGAGCGCCCCTGGTATACCGCTGCCGCTGAGCGTGGCGGCGTGGCGGTTTCCAATCCTTTCGTGGACGCCAACACCGGCCAGAAGGTCGTGAGCTTCTCGATACCGGTCATGAGAGACGGCCAGCTATTCGCCGTCATTGGCGGCAACATCGTGGTCGAGGAGCTCATCGCCGATGTAGCGGCGATCAAGCCGACTCCCTCGAGTTTCGCCTTCCTGAGCTACCGGGGCGAGACGCTACTGGCACAGCCCGACGTCGAGATGACCGGAGCGCCTGTCACCCAACTCGCCGAAGATCTGACGCCGGCAACGCTCAACGAACTGAGTCAGGACGGGGCTTGGCGTGCAGTGAAAATCGGCGAACGAGACATGCGCCTCGACGTCAGCCCCATCGCCGGCACCGACTGGGAGCTGGGGGTGGCCCTCGACGAGCGTGAGGCGACGGGGGGGCTACAGGCGATTATCCAGTCGGCACTGCTGACCCTCGTCCTGGTCAGTGTCGCGGCCGCCACGCTCTTTGGCTTATGGCTCAAGCGTGCCTTTGCCGGCCTGCTGCAGGCCCGCGATGCCCTGGAGAACATCGCCAGCGGCAGTGGTGACCTGACCCAGCGGCTGCATGTCGCCGGACACGACGAAGTGGCGCAGATTGCCGATGCCTTCAACCGTTTCGTCGGCAAGATGGAAAGCGTACTACTGACCATCCGCGACACCACCGACTCGGTCAAGGTGGCGGCTCACGAGATCTCGCTGGGCAGCCATGACCTGTCCGGGCGCACGGAGCAGGCGGCTTCCAACCTTCAGGAAACCTCCGCTTCCATGGAACAGATCACCAGTACCGTGGAGCAGTCGGCGGATTCCGCGCGTCAGGCCAGCGAACTGGCGGTTAACGCATCTCAGGTGGCCAAGCGCGGAGGTGAGGTGATGGGGAGTGTGGTCAGCACCATGGAGGATATCAATACCTCGTCGCGCCAGATTGCCGAGATCATCACGGTGATGGACAGCATTGCATTCCAGACCAACCTGCTGGCGCTCAACGCATCGGTCGAGGCGGCGCGTGCCGGGGAACAGGGGCGCGGTTTCGCCGTGGTCGCCGGTGAGGTCCGCAACCTCGCCAGTCGCAGCACCCAGGCGGCCCAGGAGATAAAGGGCCTCATCGACGCGTCGGTGAGCAAGACGCTCACGGGTACCGAGCTAGTCAAGAATGCCGGCACCACCGTCAGCGAGATCGTCGACAGCATCACTCGGGTCAGCGATGTCATCGGCGAGATCAGTGCGGCCAGCCGCGAGCAGAGCGCGGGAATCGGTCAGGTCAACGTGGCGGTTTCCGAGCTCGACCGCATGACACAGCAGAATGCGGCACTGGTCGAGGAGTCGTCTTCCGCCGCCGAACAGCTCAACGAGCAGGCCCAGCGGCTGGCCGAAACGGTGGCTACCTTCAAGCTGAGCGACAGCGGCACGCGAGTGTCCTACGAGAGTTCTCCTGCTCCGGTCTTGCTGTCGTAGCCTCTTGATCTGATGTCCACGTTGGCCCGGTGAGGTTGGATGTCGCCGGGCCAGAGTGTTCGAAGACAGTTTTGCCTCCAGGCGAATCGGTTATTTCCAGGTGAGGCTCGATGAAAGTTCAAGTCGCGTCGGTGGTCGTCGGTGAGGTGCGCCAGTTGGGCAGCCGCAGCGTCGATGCTGCGCGCCAGCTCCCGGCCGGCAGGAGAAAACACATCGGTTCGTCGGCACTCTGATGCAAAGAGAATATCCATGGCAGCACTCTAAAGTGACAAGCCTTAATCATGATCTGCTCACGTTAAAGCTTTCTTTTTAAACTTCCGCTGATGTTGGTGATTTAAGTAAACAATTAAATTGCTCAAGTTTATTTGCAAGGCGGCGATAACTTATATGTATGTTTCGCTTAACGCCCGGACTTCATCCTTACCATAACTCCAATCCCTCCAAGGCTGAGTACAACCACTATGCCGACTTTCCTGAACTGTCGCATTCGGGCTGCCGGTGCGAGCATCACGGGTACGCGCGCCCGGCAGCATCGCGACATCGGACTCATGACGCAAAGGCCGCCGCGCCCCCAGCAATCACCGGTGCCCTGCCCAGCCGCTTGGCTGAAGGAGTGACGATATGCACTTCAAGTCCTTACGCACCTTCGTTACCACTCTGGTCGGCACCTGCATTCTGGTCGTCGTGGCCGCGCTGGTCATCTATTCGTTGATCGCCAACTCTCGCTCCCAGGCGCTGGTGGAGTCCGAGACCCGCGCACTACTCGAGCAGAACATCGAGCAGCGTCTGAGTGCGGTGGCCACTGCGCAGGTCGAGCGTATTCAGGCCCGGCTCGAGCATGCATTGACCCTGGCCCGAAATCTGGCGGCCAGCAATGCGATGATGGGCCGTGAGCAGGCCAATGGCCTGCCGCAGCTGTCGCTGAGCCGCCAGGAACTGTCGAATCTGGTGCGTCAGACAGTGGTCGACAACCCCGACCTGCTGGATGCCTTCATCGGCTGGGAGCCCAACGCCTTCGGCAACGACGCCTATTTCACCGGCCGCGAGGACCAGGGCTACGGTGAGGATGGTCGGTTCATGCCGTGGTGGTATCGTACCAAGAGCGGTGACATCGAGGTCCTGCCGTTGGGCAGTAACATGGAGAGCCAGGCACGCGACGCGTCGGGCATTCGTCAGGGTGAATACTACCTGTGTACCAAGGAGTCGAAGCGCAGTTGTATCGTCGATCCCCACCTGTATGACTATAACGGCAAGATGCTACTGGTCACCTCGTTCAACGCTCCCATCCTGGTCGATGGCGAGTTTCGTGGCAGCGCCGGGGTCGACCTGTCCGTCGATTTCATCCAGGGCCTGCTGGACGAAGCCAATCAGTCGCTCTATGACGGTGCCGGAGAAATGGCCCTGATCGCGTCTCAGGGTGCCGTCGCGGCGTATACCCGCAATGCCGAACTGCTCGGTCAACCCATGGATAAGGCGTTCGATCCCTCCTTTCAGGCAAGCATCGCGCAGGCCCAGAGCGGCGAGAGGGTGCGTAATCTCGATGCCGGGCAGGACATGATCGAACTGTATTGGCCATTCACCATCGACGAGACCGGCAAACCCTGGGTGCTGATGATTCGTCTGCCCGAGAGCGCCGTCATGGCCGGTCTGCATGACCTGCAAGAGCAGATGCAGGCCCAGCGCCAGAACACCATGCTGGGGATGATCGCGATGGGCCTGGCGATCGCCGGCCTGGGTCTGCTCGCCAGCTGGCTGTTGGGCGGCAGCATTTCGCGACCGCTGCGGCAACTGGCCGAGCGCATGCGCGATATCGCCTCGGGCGGCGGCGACCTGACCCGGCGCCTGCCGGTCAGGGGGCGCAACGAAAGCGCCCAGTTGGCGATCCAGTTCAACGCCTTCGCCGACAAGATGAACGACGTGCTGCTCGACGTCCGCGACAGTAGCGAGTCGGTCAACGTGGCGGCGGGCGAGATCGCCCAGGGCGGCCAGGATCTGTCGTCGCGTACCGAGACCGCGGCCTCCAACCTGCAGGAGACCTCGGCGTCGATGGAACAATTGACCAGCACCGTCGATCACACCGCCGAGTCGACGCGTCAGGCCAATCAGCTGTCGCTCTCGGCCTCGGAGATCGCTTCCCGCGGCGGTGAGGTGGTGTCTCAAGTCGTGACTACCATGGACGACATCGATGCCTCGTCAAGGCAGATCGCCGAGATTGTCACCCTGATGGACGGCATTGCCTTCCAGACCAACCTGCTGGCGCTCAATGCTTCGGTGGAGGCCGCTCGTGCCGGTGAGCAGGGCCGCGGCTTTGCAGTGGTCGCCGGTGAGGTGCGTCAGTTGGCCAGCCGCTCGGCGGAGGCCGCGCAGCAGATCAAGGGGCTGATCGATGCCTCCTCGGCCAAGACCCGGGCCGGCGCCGAGCTGGTGCGCACCGCCGGCGCGACCATGGACGAGATCGTCGCCAGCGTGGCGCGGGTCACCGAAGTGCTCGGCGAGATCAGTGCTGCCACCAAGGAGCAGAGTCAAGGCATCGGCCAGGTCAATCAGGCGGTGGCCGAGCTCGACCGTATGACGCAGCAGAATGCTGCACTGGTCGAGGAATCCGCTGCGGCGGCCGACCAGTTGCAGGAACAGGCGGAGCGCCTGACGCAGGTGGTCGGCGCGTTCACGCTCGCGCCTCGTGGGGCGGGCCATGCCGATATGACGCTGCCTGCCCCGGCCAGGTCATCACCGACCCGGGCCCTCAGCCACGACGATGCCTGAGGACAGGCCATGCCAGCAGTGGCTCGGAATCTTCCGGGCCATTGCCATTTTGGAGCCTGTCATCGTCATCCATTCTTCAAGAAACGTAAGGTAGCTTGATCTCGTCGCTGCACCGGCTACCGGCAGTCATTTCCCGGCATAGCCGCAGAAACTCACGCATCGCGGTGGTCAGATACTTGTGGCGGTGCCAGATGAAGGCGAACTGGCGATGCAGATCGAGTTCGGGTGTCTCGATGGGCACCAGGCTCCCACGGCGGAAGGCGTCGCGCAGGGCCAGGCGTGAAATGCAGCCGATGCCCAGGCCCGATTCGACGGCACGCTTGATCCCCTCGGTATGTTCCAGCTCCAGCAGAATGATGAAACGGCTACGCCGGTGGCGCAGCGCCTGCTCCAGGGTGCGGCGGGTGCCGGAGCCTTCCTCGCGCATGATCCAGGCCTCGCGCATCAATGTTTCCATGTCGGCCTGACCGGCCCGGGCCAAGGGGTGGTCGGGGGCGCAGAACACGGTCAGTTCGTCCTCCACCCATGGCTGCATGACGATGTCGTCATGCTGGCAGTCGCCCTCGATCAGACCCAGATCAAGATCATGGTGGGCGACCTGCTCGACAATGGAAGCCGTGTTGCGTACATGCAGCCGAACCCGGCTGTCGGGATGGCGATGCATGAAGTCGCTGATCAGCAGCGTCGCCAGGTAGTTGCCGATGGTCAGCGTGGCCCCTACATCCAGCGAGCCAAGCCCATGCTGACCTCGCAGCAGTTCCTCGATCTCCTCGGCGCGGTCGAGCAGGGCCACGGCCTTGGGCAGCAGCTGAAAGCCAAGCGCGTTGAGTCTGAGCCGCTTGCCCACACGGTCGAGCAGTTGGCAGTCGAATTGGCGCTCCAGTTCCGCCAGTGCCGTGCTGGCCGCCGACTGGGAGAGCGACAGGGCATGCGCGGCACGGGAGACGCTCTCGTGCTGGGCGATGGCGACGAAGACTTCCAGCTGTCGCAGTGTGTAGCGCATCTCGGGTTTCCTGTCGTTTTATCTGCATTATAGATAAGTCTTATCCAGACAATCCATTTAACAGATAGGTTACCGCAGCATAGAATTTCATCACTCTTACCGGCGACATCATTCGCCTTGGCCATAACGCGAGGAGCCCACCCGTGAGCAAGATGGCGCTTGAAGAAGTCCTCAGTGTCCACCACTGGAACGACACGTTGTTCACTTTTCGCACGACACGTGAACGCAGTCTGCGCTTCAAGAACGGCCAGTTCGTGATGATCGGGCTGGAGGTCAACGGCAAGCCGCTGATGCGTGCCTACTCCATTGCCAGCCCCAACTACGAGGATCATCTCGAGTTCTTCAGCATCAAGGTCCAGGATGGCCCGCTGACCTCGCGTCTGCAGCACCTCAAGGTCGGTGATCAGATCATGGTCAGCCGCAAGCCCACGGGAACGCTGGTGGTGGATGATTTGCTGCCGGGACGCAACCTGTACATGCTGTCCACGGGAACCGGCCTCGCGCCCTTCATGAGCCTGATTCAGGACCCCGAGGTCTACGAACGCTTCGAGAAGGTCGTGCTGATACACGGCGTACGTGAGGTCAGCGAACTGGCTTATGCCGACTTCATCGGCAAGGAACTGCCGGCACACGAGTACCTGGGCGACGAGGTGCGCGAGAAGCTGGTCTACTATCCCACGGTGACGCGCGAGGCGTTTCACACCATGGGCCGCCTGACCGATCACATCCGTACCGGCAAGCTTTTCGAGGATACCGGTCTGCCCTCGATGGATCCCAAGCAGGACCGTGCAATGATCTGCGGCAGCCCGGCGATGCTCGACGACACCAGTGCACTGCTCGACGAGCTGGGCTTCAACATCTCGCCGCGCATGGGCGAGCCGGGCGACTATGTGATCGAACGCGCCTTCGTCGAGAAGTAGCAGGGCTGCGCTCGCCCGCTTTTCGATCAGTACCTGTCATTGAAAACCCCCATCGGCTGCGTGACCGGTGGGGGTTTTTCTTACCGCTCTGCTGCAAGCCTGTTGTTGCCGCTCGATCAGACCGCGTCCTTTCCCGTCTCTCCGGTGCGGATGCGGATGACCTGTTCCAGCGGCGAGACGAAGATCTTGCCGTCCCCGATCTTGCCGGTGTTGGCAACCTGGGTGATGGCATCGATGACCTTGTCGGTCATGTCGTCATCCACGGCGACTTCCAGTTTGACCTTGGGCAGGAAGTCGACCACATACTCGGCGCCACGATACAGTTCGGTGTGGCCCTTCTGACGGCCGAAGCCCTTGACCTCGGTCACGGTAATACCCTGTACACCGATTTCCGACAGCGACTCACGGACGTCGTCCAGCTTGAACGGCTTAATGATGGCGGTCACCAGTTTCATCGTCATTCTCCTCGCATTGGGGATGCGGGTGGCGCGCACCACCCCATTTTATGCCAAGTGATCATGCCTCAAGCATACACCGCTTGGTCAGGGATTAAAAAAGGCCCCCCGAAGGGGGCCAGGGGAGCACGCCAGCTCACTCGTTGCATCGGCTCACTTCTTGCCGACGATAAATTCGGGATAGGCTTCCAGGCCGCACTCGGCGAGATCGACACCCTCGTATTCCTCCTCTTCGCTGACACGAACACCCATGACGGCCTTGATAATCAGCCAGACGACCAGGCTGGCGATGAAGACCCAGGCGAAGATGCCGATGGCGCCGATCAACTGGGCCACGAAGGTGGCCTCGGCGTTGCTCACCGGTACCACCATCACGCCCCAGATACCGGCCACGCCGTGAGCGGAGATGGCGCCGACCGGATCGTCGATCTTCAGCTTGTCGAGGGCGACGATGGAAACCACCACCAGCAGGCCGCCGATGGCACCGATAAGGGTGGCACCCAGCGCGGAGGGTGACAGCGGATCCGCCGTAATGGCCACCAGGCCGGCGATGGCGCCGTTGAGCGCCATGGTCAGATCCGCCTTGCGGAACCAGAGCTTGGCCAGCACCAGCCCGGCGATGACGCCGCCGGCAGCCGCGGCGTTGGTGTTCACCAGAACCTGGGCCATGTGGTTGGCGGAGTCGATGGTGGAAACCATCAGCTCGGAGCCGCCATTGAAGCCGAACCAGCCCATCCACAAGATGAAGGTCCCCAGAGTGGCCAGCGGCAGGTTGGAGCCGGGAATGGCGAAGATGGCGCCGTTCTTGCCGTACTTGCCCCTGCGCGGCCCGAGAACCAGCACGCCGGCCAGTGCAGCGGACGCACCGGCGAGGTGCACGATCCCCGAGCCGGCATAGTCGGAATAACCGATGGCGGACAGCCAGCCGCCACCCCAGGTCCAGTAGCCGGAGACAGGGTAGATGACGCCGGTCATGACCACGGCGAAGGCCAGGAAGGCCCAGAGCTTCATGCGCTCGGCCACGGCGCCGGAAACGATGGACATGGCGGTGGCCACGAAAACGACCTGGAAGAAGAAGTCGGCCCGGGCGGAGTAGTAGACGTCGCCACCGCTGCTCATCACATCCTCCACGCTGTTTTCGCCGCCCAGCAGGAAGCCGAGGCTCGGAAAGATGCCGCCTTCGCCGCTCGAGTACATCAGGTGGTAGCCAAACAGCAGATACAGGGTGCAGGCGATGGCGAACAGCACGATGTTCTTGGTCAGAATCTCGGCGGTGTTCTTGGAGCGTACCAAGCCCGCTTCCAGCATCGCGAAGCCTGCGGCCATCCACATGACCAGCACACCGGAAATCAGGAAGTAGAAAGTGTCCAGAGCGTACGCCAGCCCGGTCATTTGCCCAGTCAGTTCATTCATTATGTGTTCTCCTAAGTCCCGCGCCTCAGACGGCGTCGGCCCCGCGTTCACCCGTACGGATGCGAATGACATCATCGAGCGGCGTGACGAAGAGTTTGCCGTCACCGATCTTGCCGCTGTTGGCGGCAGTGCGAATGGCGTCCAGAACGCCTTCCACGCGCTCGTCTTCCAAGGCGATCTCGATCTTTACCTTGGGTAGAAAATCCACGACGTACTCAGCGCCGCGATAGAGCTCCGTATGACCTTTCTGGCGCCCAAACCCCTTCACCTCGGTGACCGTGATGCCCTGGACGCCGTTATCGGCCAGCGCCTCCCGGACATCGTCGAGCTTGAAGGGTTTGATAATGGCGGTGATGAGTTTCATCCCAGTTCTCCCGTTATCGGCTTTCGCCTATCCGACAGCAGGCAGAACACATGCCACATGGATAAAAATCAATTAAATTCAGTTGGATATGGTTGTTGTGGGAAGACGGACCGTCGAGAGGTAAAAGGCAAGGGTCCGTTTGTGCACTCTTGTTGTGCAGGCCTGGAAACGCCCTGCACCATGTCGGCGTATGCGCATTTGACGTGTCTTGCGTATGCTGTGGATGTCTCCGCTCTCACAAGAGGATCAGCTCATGGCGAATAATGACAGGCTCGGGCGACTGGCCCAGCAGATCGGCGAACGGCTCCAGGATGCCTCGCATGCACCGGAAGATATCCAGCGCAGCGTACAGAGCGTGATGCGCGGTGCTTTCGATCGCCTGGAACTCGTTTCCCGGGAAGATTTCGATATTCTCATGGACGTACTGCAACGTACCCGTCAGCGGGTCGAGGCACTGGAGAAACAGGTCGAGGCACTGGAAGTGGCATTGGCGGCCGAAGCGCCCACCGCTTCAGCTCCTGCCTCGGGAGGTCCTTCCACGTCCTCGCAGGCCTCCGTTGGATCCGCGGCGTCGAGTGAACCTGCGGTAAAGGATGCTGCGGATGGCGCACCAAGCACGCCCGCGGAGGATGCCGGCGGTGCGGAGACGGGCGCGACGATATCTCCTCGCGATCGCAACAAGCCAACGGCCTGACGCCTTGGGGCGCGTGGCCGGTGCCATGCCGGGGCAGTCACGACTTGCGTGATTGCGGCTTCGCCGGTCAGGTCAGGGCGAATGTCCATTAACGGTCGAGTCGTCAAATGATGGCGTAGCGTAACGAAAGGTAAGCGTTCGGGTTGGCTTGAGCGCCATATCGGCGTATATCAGAGATTACGCTAATAACCTGAGCGACGAGGAGAAGGGCATGGCGCTCGCCATCATCAATACGCGCGCGAGCCTGGGGCTCGAGGCACCGGAAGTGCTGGTCGAGGTGCATCTCACCAATGGCCTGCCGGGACTGGCCATCGTGGGATTGCCGGAAGCCGCGGTGAAGGAGAGCCGGGAGCGGGTGCGCAGCGCACTGATCAACGCCGGTTTCGAATTCCCTTCTCGTCGCATCACGCTCAACCTGGCGCCGGCGGATCTGCCCAAGGAGGGTGGACGTTTCGATCTGCCCATCGCCCTGGGCATTCTGGTCGCTTCAGGACAGATTCCCGAGGCTGCCGTGGCCGGGCTGGAATGCCTGGGCGAGCTGGCTCTGGACGGTCGTCTGCGCCCGGTCACCGGAGTGTTACCGGCGGCACTGGCGGCGGTGCGCGAAGGGCGCCGCCTGCTGCTTCCGGAGGCCAATGCCGACGAAGCGGCACTTGCCGGGGACATCGAGGTCTATCCGGCCACTCATCTGTTGCAGGTGGTGGCGCATTTGTTGAATCAGGAACGCATCGCCGTGCACCAGCTTGGTGAGCCTCCCGCACCGCAGCTGCCCGAAGCCGATCTCAAGGAGGTGCGTGGACAGCACCAGGCTCGGCGGGCATTGGAGGTTGCTGCAGCGGGAGGGCACAACCTGCTGTTCTGTGGTCCTCCGGGAACCGGCAAGACGATGCTGGCCAGCCGCCTGTCGGGCATCCTGCCGCCGCTGAGCGATGACGAATCTCTCGAGGTCGCGGCAGTACGTTCGGTGTGCGGTCTGCCGATCCTCGAGCGCTGGGGGCAGCGACCCTTCCGGGCGCCGCACCACACGGCAAGCGCCGTGGCCCTGGTGGGTGGCGGTTCGCGGCCGCGTCCCGGGGAGATATCGCTGGCTCACCACGGCGTGCTGTTTCTGGACGAGGTGGCGGAATTCGATCGGCATGTGCTGGAAGTGCTTCGCGAGCCGCTGGAGTCGGGACGGATCCACATCGCCAGAGCCAGCCACCAACGCCGCTATCCTGCGCGTTTTCAACTGGTGGCGGCAATGAACCCGTGCCCTTGCGGCCACCTTGGCGATCCGCGGCGCGCCTGCATCTGCACCTCGGCCCAGATCCAGCGCTATCAGTCGCGCCTGTCCGGCCCGCTTCTCGACCGTATCGACCTGCAGGTGGAAGTCCCGGCGATTCCCGCCGCCCAACTGACCGAGCAGCGCCAGGGCGAGAGTTCGCAGGTAGTGCGCGAACGGGTGCTGGCGGCTCGGCAGCGTCAGCTGGCCAGGGGAGCGCTCAATGCCCATCTGCCGGGGCAGGCGCTGGAAGCGTGTTGCGAACTGAATCATCAGGAGCGCACCTGGCTGGCCGACGTGCTCAACCGCCTGAACCTCTCGGCGCGCGCCTATCATCGCGTGTTGCGCGTGGCGCTGACGCTGGCCGATCTGGCCGGGGAGCCACGGCCAGGCCAGACACAATTGATGGAGGCGATCGGCTACCGCCAGCTCGACCGATTGACCGGTGCGGGGAGCGGCCGGTAACCCGCAGCGGGTCCCCCTCACGAACCTGCACTACCCTCAATAGGCAGGACGCCAGAGCGGGTGAATGTATTCAACCATGGCAGACAGGAGGTCGCCTTGCTCAATCTTCAGGACATGGATCTGTCCGTAAGCCTGATTCTCTTCACGGTATGTGCGGCGGTGATCGGCGTGATCGGCACGCGACTGACGCGGATCGTGGACGAACTTGCCGATCGCACCGGTCTGGGCGAAGCCATTGCGGGTGCCGTACTGCTGGGGATGGCGACTTCGCTGTCGGGTATCGTGCTGTCGGTCACGGCGGCTCTGGAGGGCCAGCCCGAACTGGCGATGAGCAACGCGCTGGGCGGCATTGCCGTGCAGACGCTGTTTCTCACCGTGGCGGATCTGTTCCTGCGTCGCGTCAACCTCGAGCATGCCGCGGCCTCCATCGGCAATCTCATGCAGGGCACGTTGCTGTTGTGCATGCTGTCGCTGATTCTTGTCGGAAGTTTCTCCCCCGAAGTGACGTTTTGGAGCATTCACCCGGTCACCCCCTTGCTGCTGCTGGGGTACTTTTATGGCTTGCGCGTGGTGGATCGCGGACAGAGTGAAGCCATGTGGAAGCCGGCGCGTACCCACGAGACGCGCGAGGATGTGCCGGATGAGGCGTCCATGCAGCGCTCGCTGGTCTCCCTGTGGCTGGCATTTATCCTCATGGCGTCGATTCTGGGTATCACGGGGTGGTTGCTGCAGCGCTCGGCCACCGTCATCGCCGAGGAAACCGGGCTGAGCCAGGCGGCGATCGGGGTTCTGCTCACCTCGGTAGTGACCTCGTTGCCGGAACTGGTAACCTCGGTGGCGGCCGTGCGACGCGGCGCCCTGACCCTGGCCGTGGGCGGCATCATCGGTGGCAACGCCTTCGACACGCTCTTTGCCGCCGCCTCGGACATCGCCTATCGCGAAGGCTCGATCTACCACGCCGTGTCCGACGACGTGCTGATGTGGGTGGCGCTCTCCCTGCTCATGACCGGGGTGTTGCTCATGGGGCTGGTGCGGCGCGAGAAACACGGCCTCGGGCATATCGGCTTCGAAAGCGTCACTCTCATCGGCCTCTATCTCACCGGGGTGGTCATGGTGCTGACCGAAAACGAGATCGGGGGCTAGCGGCGGCTCGGATTAGCCTGCCAGAGCCTTTTCCAGCGCGGCCAGGCGCCCCGGCACCAGCGCATCCTCGACGGCACTGATACGCAGTATGTGACCCAGCGCCGGGTGCGGAGGGCGGTGCACTAGGCTGCCCTCGGCGAGCAGCGTCTGCTGGATTTCGGCTGCCAGCGAGGCATCGGCCATGCGCACGGCGATGAAGTTGGTGGCGCTGGGCAATACCTCTGCGCCGAGTCCGCGCAGATGGTCGGCGAGGCGTTCGCGACGCGTGATCGTGTCACGAATGTGCCGACGGGTTTCCTCGGGATGGTCGAGCAGGGTTTCCGCCGCCGCCAGTGCCAGCGACGAGACCGCGTAATGGATTCTCACCTTCTGCATCATGGCGATGGCCTCGGGTGTGGCGATGGCATAGCCGATTCGCAGCCCGGCCAGGCCGTGTGCCTTGGAGAAGGTCCGCAGGCGGACCGCTCTCGAGAGTATTGCGCCGGCCGATGGCGCTTCGCTGTCCTCGCGAAAGTCGTGGTAGGCCTCGTCCAGGATCAGCGTGCACTCCTCGGGCAATGCCTCGCATAGCCACGCGATGGCAGCGTCGTCGTGAAGGTGACCGGCGGGATTGTCGGGGTTGGCCAGATAGACGACGCGGGCATTCTCCGCATGCGCCGTTTGCGCCAGACGCTGCAGATCGGGGGCGAGTTGCGGTGTCTGCTGACGGCCCTTGGCTTCGTACCGGGCTTCGCGCCGGGTCTCGTAATAGGGCACCTCGATCAGGCGGCAGCCCTGGCCTTCGGCGAAATAGCCGAAGGTAGGGTAGGTGCCTGCACTGGCGATCACTGGACTGCCGGGGTCGCACAGGGCTCGCAGGGCCAAGGCCATCAGGCTGTCGGCACCGGCGTCGACCAGCAGGGCCTCGAGCGGCGTGCCCAGTTGCATGGCCAGTCGGGTACGTACGTCCATGGCCTCGGCGTCGCCATAGCTGCGCGCCAGTTCCGCGACGGCGCTGCCAAAGCGTGCCGAGAGTGCGGCGTGCGGCATGTCGAGCCCTTCATTGGATCCCAGGCGATGGGGGATGGCCTGGCCCAGGCGCCGCTCCATTGCCTTCAGTCCGGGAAAGGGGTTGTGGGGACCCTCGCGGTCCAGATGACGGGCGTAACGCGGCATGAACGGTCCTCGGCAAGTGCAAAATCCCTATTGTGACCCTGCCCATGCCTGCTGACAAAGCGCGTGTGCCCTGGCGCTGTCGAGGCTACAGCGCGCTGACGTCGAGAGCGCCTGTCAGTTGCTGCTGCCAGGCGGGGCTGCTCTCGCCTAGACGGCGCAGTACCAGCTCCAGCCGGTAGGGACGCAGGACGCGGTCGGAGAGGCGCAGGGCAGGATCGGTGGCCTGCAGGCGGCTCACGACCAGCCATTGATTGTCGGGTGTCGTGCCTCGCTCCATGTCGGGCGACCAGTCCAGTACCTGAGGGCCGCCCGCCTGGGCCAGCAGGGCGCGCGTCAATGACTCGTGAAAGCGCTGGGGAGTGATCTCCAGCGAATCGTCGACTTCCGGCGGGACGACCAGCAACACGATCTCCTGGCTGGCCCGGTTCCAGGGCGGATGGGCCAACAGCTCCTCGGCGGTGCGCTGACTCAGGCCGTAGACGGCCTGACGGGGATTCTGGGGATGCTGCGGTGCGCCGGCACATCCAGCCAGCCATAGCACGATCAGCAGCATCGGCAACAGACGATGGCTCATGAGAGTTCAGCGCTCAGCGTCGAGGGCGCGCGCTGGGTGGCGAGAAATCCCTCCAGCTGCTGGAAAAGCATTTCACGTATGGCTTCGGTTTCGTTGACCAGATGGTGGCGGGCCTCAGGGTGGCGCTGGATGCGGGCATTGGGAAACTTGCCCTGCAGCGTCTCGAGATTCCACGGCCAGTCGACGGTCAGGTCCTGCTCGCCCTGCAGGATCAGCACCGGCAGTTCGCTGGACGGCAGCGACAGCAGTAGCGGCATCCAGTCTCGCATGGCGCTGACCCAGGCCAACGCCAAACGGTCGGGCTGCAGCGGATCCTGGCTGCGCAGAAAATCGGCGAAGTCGGCATCGTTGGAGTTGGCCCGGTACTTGCGCGGAATCGAATCCACGAAGGGGCTGACGAGGCGGTGCAGCCAGCTCGACTGCGACCAGCCCCAGGGGCGCACCAGCGGCGCCAGCAGGGCCAGGCCGGCCCAGGGCGACTGCTGCCCGCGGCTCAATGCATCGGTGGCGAGGATCGCGCCGCCGGTGCTCTGGCCGATGCCGACCCAGGGGCGCGGTGCGAGTCCTTGACGTTCCACTTCCTGCTGCAGGGCTTCGAGGCACATCGCATAGTCGCCGAAATCATCGATGGTCGCGCGGGGGCCGCTCGACAGTCCGTGCCCCGGCAGATCCCACAGCACGACCTGCCAGCCCTGGGCCAGCAACATGCGCAGCAGATGGCCGTACAGGCCCAGATGATCGAAATAGCCGTGGACCACGAATGCCGTGCCATGCGGGTTGGGCGGCGTCCATACCTGTGCCCAGAGGCGAAACTGACAGGCCCCGAAGAAGCCGGCGTGCAGACAGATACCCTGCGTGACCAGCGGTGCCAGTCGATAATGTGTCAGGTAACCGGCCAGCGGCGAGGCCAGTGGCGATTCGATCCTGGCCAGCGGGCCCAGTGCCTGCAGCGGTGTGAAGTCGGTCATGTGATTCCTCCGGTATGCTTCATGCTAGTCCGGCTATCGCAGCGAAGCTACTCGATGGCCCGCAATGGCAGCCTCGCGGGTCTACGCCTAAGGTGGGAAGACACTTGGCCAGGCTTGAGTTAATATGTGGAAGTGTTTTCCATATTCATGCCGGATCGGTCAGTGAGCGAGCCGGCACATCAGGTTTCGTCTGGGCAAGTGAATGAGCGCAGCTAGAGCGCAACGCATACCGAGCCCGCTTCAGACAGAACGTAGGAGACTCTCATGACCGAACGCGTAACCTGCCACCGCCTGCAGGTGGCTGCCGAGCTGCATCGCTTCATCGAGAACCGCGCCCTGCCCGGGACCGGCATCGACGCCGCTGCCTTCTGGAGCGGGCTCGATGCGCTAGTTCATGATCTGGCCCCCACCAACCGCGAGCTGCTCGCCGAGCGCGACCGTCTGCAGCGCGAACTCGACACTTGGCATCGCGAGCATCCCGGTCCGGTGAGCGACATGGCGGCCTACCGCACCTTCCTCAAGGAAATCGGCTATCTGGTCGAGGCGCCGAGCTCGGTCAAGGTCACCACGAGCAACGTCGATCCCGAGATTGCCGTGCAGGCCGGTCCGCAGCTGGTGGTACCGGTCAGCAACGCCCGCTATGCGCTGAATGCCGCCAACGCCCGCTGGGGCAGTCTCTACGACGCGCTCTACGGCACCGACGCCATTTCCGAGGCCGATGGCGCCGAAAAGGGCACGAGCTACAATCCCAAGCGCGGCGAGAAGGTCATCGCCTACGCCCGCGGCGTGCTCGACCAGGCCGCACCGCTGGCCGAGGGCTCCCACAAGGACTCCACCGGCTACGCGCTGCGTGATGGCAAGCTCGTCGTCACCCTGCAGGGCGGCGGCGAGACCGGGCTCAAGGAGCCTCAGCAGCTGGTCGGCTATCAGGGCGATGAAACCGCGCCCCAGGCGATCCTGCTTGCCCACCACGGCCTGCACATCGAGATCCAGATCGATGCCGAGCATCCCATTGGCAAGACCGACCCGGCGCATGTCAAGGACCTGCTGATCGAGGCCGCCGTCACCACCATCATGGATTGCGAGGATTCCGTCGCCGCCGTCGATGCCGAGGACAAGGTCATTGTCTACGGCAACTGGCTGGGGCTGATGAAGGGCGATCTCGAGGAGCAGTTGGCCAAGAACGGCAAGACCGTCACCCGCCGGCTCAATCCCGACCGCGAATACACCGCGCCCGACAATCGGACAGTGACGCTGCCGGGACGTTCGCTGATGTTCGTGCGCAACGTCGGCCACCTGATGACCACGCCGGCGATCCTCGACGAGAACGGCGCCGAGATCCCCGAGGGCATGCTGGATGCGGTGATGACCAGCCTGATCGCCATGCATGATCTCAACAAGAAGGGCAGTACCGGAAGCGATGCCGGCTCCATCACCAACAGCCGCGAAGGCTCGGTGTACATCGTCAAGCCCAAGATGCACGGCCCCAAGGAAGTGGCGTTCTCCAACACGCTGTTCGGCCGCGTCGAGGATCTGCTGGGTCTGCCCCGCGACACGCTCAAGATGGGCATCATGGACGAGGAGCGCCGTACCACGGTCAACCTCAAGGCGTGCATCAACGAAGCCGCCTCGCGCGTGGTGTTCATCAACACCGGTTTCCTCGACCGTACCGGCGACGAGATGCACACCGCCATGGAAGCCGGTCCGATGATCCGCAAGGGCGATATGAAGGGCGCCAAGTGGATTGCCGCCTACGAGCGCAACAACGTCCAGGTCGGCCTGGCCTGCGGCCTGCGCGGGCGCGCCCAGATCGGCAAGGGTATGTGGGCCATGCCCGATCTGATGGCGGCGATGCTCGAGCAGAAGATCGGCCATCCCAAGGCCGGTGCCAACACCGCCTGGGTCCCGTCGCCCACCGCCGCGACATTGCATGCCCTTCACTATCATCAGGTCGATGTCGCCGCCATCCAGCAGGAACTGGAAGCGCAGGGCGAGCCCGACCTGCTCGACGACCTGCTCACCGTGCCGGTGGCCGAGAATCCCAGCTGGTCCAGCGACGAGATCCAGCAGGAGCTCGACAACAACTGCCAGGGCATCCTGGGATACGTGGTGCGCTGGGTCGAGCACAGCGTGGGCTGCTCCAAGGTGCCCGATATCCATGATGTCGGCCTGATGGAGGATCGCGCCACGCTGCGTATCTCCAGCCAGCACATCGCCAACTGGCTGTACCATGGCGTGGTCAGCGAGCAGCAGGTGCGCGAGACGCTCGAGCGCATGGCCAAGGTGGTCGACGAGCAGAACGCGGGCGACGCTGGCTACACGCCGATGTCCTCGCATTTTTCTGACTCCAGCGCCTTCCAGGCCGCCTCGGACCTGATCTTCAAGGGCCGCGAGCAGCCGGCGGGCTACACCGAGCCGCTGCTGCACCACTGGCGTGCGGTGCACAAGGCCAAGGTCCGTCAGGGCTGATCAGGCACTAGCCTCGACGGTTTTGCCGTTACCGACGGCCCCGGGACATGAGTCCGGGGCCGTTTTTGCATCCTGGTGATGCGAAACGGCGTCGGGCTGCGCTATCTTTGCCTTTGCAGCATGACCGCTTGCCACTGACCGCCGGGAGATCCTGCCATGCCCGTGATGACCGCCGCCGCCATCGAAGATTTTCTCGACGGTGTCTTTCCCCATCGCCAGGGAACCATCGAGGGCGTCGACGACAGGCGCGCCACCATGAGCCTGGCCATCGAGGATGAACACCTGCGCCCCGGCGCCTGCGTATCGGGGCCGACGATGATGGGGCTGGCCGACGTCTGCCTGTACGTGGCGATTCTCGCCCAGATCGGCCCGGAGCCGATGGCGGTGACCACCGATCTCAACTGCCATTTCCTGCGCCGTGCCCGCGGCGATCGCGACCTGATCGCCAATGCCCACATCATCAAGCTGGGCCGACGGCTGGCGGTGGGCGAGGTGCAGCTGTTCTCCGGCAGCGACGAAGACCCGGTGGCCATCGTCACCGCCACCTATGCGTTGCCCGATCGCGACGAGGATTAGGGGCTGGTGACGTTTCAGCGCGAACCGCGTTGCAGCGTCAACAGACCCTAGACGCTTCTGCCCCGCCAGGCCGTCACCGCCAGCGTCAGCCAGCCGGCCATGAACAGCATGCCGCCCAGCGGCGTGATCATGCCCAGTCCCCGGGTGCCGAGCAGGACCAGGGCATACAGCGACCCCGAAAACAGCACGATGCCGGCCCCCCACAGCGCGAGCACCCACCGCTGACCGCGAAGCGGCATCTGCTGGCGCCATATCAGCACGGCGAGTATCGCCAGGGTGTGCCAGGCCTGGTAGCGCACGCCCGTCTCGAAGGCCTCGAGCAGCTGCGCGGACACCTTCCCTTCCAGACCGTGCGCCCCGAAGGCGCCGGCCATGACCATGACAAAGCCGCTCAGCGCCGTGGCGACCCAGGCAAGACGATAGGGCATGTTAAGCATCTCCTGAATGTCTATGCTGCGTTGATGGACGATGCGTGACGTGCACTGACGTTTCATCATGTGCGCACCACGGCTATCATGCCGGCCTTGAAAGGTCCGTCTCGATGACATCAGGCGCGGTGTCTCGGGCAGGCGCATGACGAACCCAGGAGAATAATGCCATGGAACCCCTTGTCTCGCTTGTCGCGCCGTTGCGCGATGCCATCTACGTGGTGATGACCCCGGTCAGTGACTTCATCTGGAGCTATATCCTGGTGTATCTGCTGCTGGGGGCCGGCCTGCTGTTTACCGTACTGACACGAGGCATGCAGGTCCGGCTGTTCGGGCACATGGCGAAAGTGACCTTCACCTCTCGCGGCGCGGGGGAGGGCGTCAGCGGCTTCCAGGCGTTCGCCACCTCGATGGCGGCTCGCGTGGGCACCGGCAACCTGGCCGGGGTCGCGCTGGCGCTCTGGATAGGCGGGCCCGGGGCGATTTTCTGGATGTGGATGACCGCGCTGGTGGGCTTTGCCACGGCCTTCGTCGAGTCGACCCTGGCGCAGGTCTACAAGCACAGCAATGAAGACGGTGTCTTTCGTGGCGGGCCGGCCTATTACATCGAACGCTGCCTGGGCTGGCGCTGGCTGGGGTCGCTGTTCGCCATATTCCTGCTGATCGCCTATGGCCTGGCCTTCAATGCCGCCCAGTCCAACACCATCGCCCAGGGAATGAACGGTGCCTTCGGTGTCCCCAACTGGATAACCGGCATCGTGGTGGTCTGTCTGGCCGGGCTGGTGATCTACGGTGGCCTGAAATCCGTGGCGCGTGCCGCCGAGAAGATCGTCCCGGTCATGGCCATTGCCTATCTGCTGGTGGCGTTGTGGATCCTGTTTGCCAATATCTCCGCCGTTCCCGACATGCTCGCGCTGATCGTCAAGAGCGCCTTCGGTTTCGGCCCGGCAGTGGGAGGGGCAGCGGGATATTCGATCAAGGTGGCGATGGAGAACGGCATCAAGCGCGGGCTGTTCTCCAACGAGGCCGGTATGGGCTCTACGCCCAACGCCGCGGCGCAGGCCACCGTGAAGCATCCGGCGGCGCAGGGATTGGTGCAATCCTTTGGCGTTTTCGTCGACACGCTGGTGGTCTGCAGCTGCACGGCGGTAGTGATCCTGCTCTCTGGCGTGTATGAGCGGCTGTTGTCCGACTCGCCGGGAGGATCGATCGAAGGCATCCAACTGACCCAGGATGCCATGGTCGATCATCTGGGCGGGTTCGGCGAGATATTCATCGCCATTGCCATTTTCCTGTTCGCCTTTACCTCGATCCTGGCCAACTTCTCCTTCTCGGCGGTGAACATCGAGTACCTGTTCCGTCGCCATGCGCGCATGGCGGTGCATGTCCTGCGCTTTGCGGTCCTCGCCATGGCCATGATCGGTGCCGTGGCCAACCTCGATTTCGTCTGGGACTTCGCCGATCTCGCCATGGGGCTGATGGCCACTACCAACCTGTTCGCCATCCTGATCATGTCACCGATTGCGCTGCGCGTGCTCAAGGACTACGAACAGCAGCGTCGCAACGGCATCACGGAGCCGGTTTTCGATCCCAAGGTGCTCAAGCGGCCGGAGCAGGTCGATGCCGATGTGTGGCCACCCAAGGATGCCTGAGGCGGACTTTGGCGTTACACTGGCGGCCCCTCAACTCTGGTGAGAGGCCGTCATGCAGATTCAGCTCAATGGAGAGATGCAAGCGTTCGACACGGAGCTGACCGTCAGCCAGCTGATCGATCGGCTCGGGCTGCGCGGGCGGCGCATCGCCGTCGAAGTCAACGAGGACATCGTGCCGCGCAGCGAGCATGACGATACCCGCCTGACGCAAGGCGACCGGGTGGAGATCGTGCATGCCATCGGCGGCGGCTGATCGCATCGAGACCTGCCTTTGCCGCGGCCGGCCCGAGGGGCGGGCGGCCCAGCCCAACTTGTTCAGGCCCAACTTGTTCAGGAGAGTTCCCATGAGCGCTGACACTCGCGTCGATACGCCATTGACCATCGCCGGGCGTACCTTCGCCTCGCGCCTGCTGGTCGGTACCGGCAAGTACCGGGATTTCGACGAGACCGCGACGGCCATCGAGGCCAGCGGTGCGGAAATCGTCACCGTGGCGGTGCGTCGTACCAACCTGGGCCAGAATCCCGACGAGCCCAACCTGCTCGACGCTGTATCGCCCGAGCGCTATACCCTGCTTCCCAATACCGCCGGCTGCTACACCGCCAAGGATGCGGTGCGTACCTGCAAGCTGGCCCGCGAGCTGCTCGACGGTCACAGTCTGGTCAAGCTCGAGGTGCTCGGTGACGACAAGACACTGTACCCGAACGTGATGGAGACTCTCCGGGCCGCCGAGGAACTGGTCAACGACGGTTTCGACGTGATGGTCTACACCAGCGACGATCCCATCGTCGCCAAGGAGCTCGAGCGCCTCGGCTGCTGTGCGGTGATGCCGCTGGGCTCGCTGATCGGCTCGGGACATGGCCTGCTGAACCCGCACAGTCTGGCGATCATTCTAGAGAACGCCGAGGTGCCGGTTCTCGTCGATGCCGGTATCGGCACCGCCTCGGATGCGGCACTGGCGATGGAGATGGGGTGCGACGGCGTGCTGATGAACTCGGCCATCGCCCATGCCCGCCAGCCGGTACTGATGGCCAGTGCCATGCGCAAGGCCATCGAGGCCGGACGCGAGGCGTTTCTCGCCGAACGCATGCCGCGCAAGGCCTATGCCAGCGCCTCCTCGCCGCTCGCCGGCCGTATCAATGGTTGATCAACCCGACAGGATCTTGAAGAAGCGCTGCATGAGTGACGAACGTTTGCCCCCGTCCCGGGCCGAAGACGCGCCCGCCGAACCGGATGCCCCCCAGGCGTCACCGGATGCGCGACCGCATCGTGGCGTGAAAAGCTATGTGCTGCGTGCCGGACGCATGACTGTTGCGCAAAATCGTGGCCTGGAAGAGGTCTGGCCGCGTCTGGGCCTGACGCTTGAGCAAGGCATGCAGGATCTCGATGCGCTGTTCGGACGCCATGCGCCACGTGTGGTGGAGGTCGGTTTCGGCATGGGCCAGTCCCTGATCGAGCAGGCCGAGCAGCATCCCGACACCGATTTCATCGGCATCGAGGTGCATGCGCCGGGCGTGGGCAAGCTGCTCGACGAGGCCGACAAGCGAGGCCTGACCAACCTGCGCGTGTATCGCGAGGACGCGCTGGAGGTGCTGCGCCGCTGTCTGCCCGAGGCCTGTCTGGATACGTTGCAGCTGTTCTTTCCCGATCCTTGGCCCAAGAAGAAACATCACAAGCGACGTATCGTGCAGCCGGCATTCATCGAGCTGGTGCGTACACGGTTGAAAATCGGCGGCCTGTTCCACATGGCCACCGACTGGGAGCCCTATGCCGAGCAGATGGCGGAACTCATGGACCAGGCACCGGGCTATCGCAACACCGCCACCGACGGCATCTTCGTGCCGCGTCCGGATTTCCGCCCGCTGACCAAGTTCGAGGTGCGCGGCGAGAAGCTGGGGCATGGCGTGTGGGATCTGATCTATACGCGCATCGACTGATGCGCTGCCATGCCAGGGTCGTCCAGGCGCCGCTTTCTCGGAAGCGGCGTTTTTTTGTGCTGACGTTGAGATGGCGCAAGACGTGGCAGGATAAAAAAGGCCGCCCGGGTGGGCGGCACAAGACCGTGACTAGCTTGATGAGGAGAAACCATGGCGGGAACCTGACTTCCTGCCAATGGCAGCGGTGGCTGGCAAGCAACCGCCAATAAAAGATAATCATTATCATTCAATGCGTCAAGCCGGCGATCGCTTTTTCTTTTCGTTTGGCCGGGAGCCTCGCCGTAAGGTATATCCGGTCATGGGGGTATAAACAAAAAAGGCCGCCCGAGTGGGCGGCACAAGACCGTGACTAGCTTGATGAGGAGATAACCATGGGCAGGAACCTGACATTCGCTGCTTAGGCCAGCGGCACTTGGCGAGTACCACTGGAAGTAAAGGTAATCATTCTCATTTGAATCGTCAAGCGTAACGAGAATATTTTTCATCGAATACCGGAGGTGTCGCATGTCCCATGTCGTCATGTTCAGCGCCCAGCCCTATGACCGGCGCTTCTTCGACGAAGCCAACACGCGCCACGGTTTTCTGATCACCTATCATGAAACCGCCTTGACCCTGGAAAGTGCCATCCTGGCACAGGGGGCCGACTGCGTATGCGTCTTCGTCAACGACTGTCTCGATGTCGAGGTGCTCACCCGGCTCAAGGCGCTGGGCATCGGCCAGGTGGCGCTGCGCTGCGCCGGTTTCAACAATGTGGACCTCGCCGCGGCCGAGCGGCTGGCGATAAGCGTCGTCCACGTGCCGGCCTACTCGCCGGAGGCCGTGGCGGAGTATACGCTAGCGTTGCTGCTGACCCTCAATCGGCGCACCCATCGGGCTTTCAATCGGGTCCGGGAAGGCAACTTCATGCTCGAAGGCCTGTTGGGGATGACGCTGCATGGCAAGACGGTGGGCATTATCGGCACCGGGCGCATCGGACTGGCTGCGGCGCGGATATTTCACGGTCTCGGCTGCCGCCTGCTCGGCGAGGACCGCTACCCGGCGTCCGCATTCACCGACCTGGGAGGGGAGTATGTGCCGCGCGCGCGTCTTCTGGCGGAGAGCGACGTGATCACCCTGCATTGCCCGCTGACCGAGGAGACCCGCTATCTGATCAATGCCGAGACGCTGGAGCTGATCAAACCGGGAGCCCTGCTGATCAACACCTCTCGCGGAGCACTGATCGATACGCGGGCGGTGATCGACGCCCTCAAGTCATGCCAGCTCGGTGGCCTGGGTATCGATGTCTACGAGCAGGAGACCTCGCTGTTCTTCCGCGACCGCTCCAGCGAGATCATCGACGATGACGTCTTCCAGCGCCTGGTCACTTTTCCCAACGTGCTGATTACCGGCCATCAGGGCTTCTTCACCCGCGAGGCGCTGACCGAAATCGCCGAGGTCACCCTGGATAACCTGGCGTGTCTGGCGCGGGGCGAGGCGTGTGCCAATCGCGTGCTGCCGGCCAAGGCCTGAGACGGCACTTAGCCGGCCAGGGCCAGCCAGGCAGGCAGTGTCAGCATCGCCAGCAAGGTCTGGCCGGTGACCAGGGCGGCCATGAGCTCTGCATCGCCACCCAACTGGCGAGCAAGGATGTAGGCGGAGGTGGCGGTAGGGAGGGCGGCGAACAGTAGCGCCACGTCGCGGGTGATCGGGTCGATGCCGGTCAGCCAGGCCAGCCCCAGCACCACCAGCGGCATTGCCGCCAGCTTGATGAGGCTCGAGTACCAGAAGGCGCGGCCGCTACCCAGCAGAGCGGCAGGGCGCAGCGCCACGCCAACGGCGATCAGCCCCAGCGGCAGGGCGGCGCGGCCGATCAGTTCGACGACCGGCCGGCTCCAGCCGGGCAGGCCGATACCCGACAGGTTGAGAGCGATACCGGCCACACAGGCCAGGATCAGCGGGTTGCGGGCCAGTGCCGCCAGGCTGCGAGCGAGACTCGAGGGCCCCAGAGTGCCGGCGGCGATGAACCCGGCCACGCACAGCACGTTGACCACCGGAACCATCAGTGCCACGGCAACGGCCGCCGCCGTGGTGCCGGCCGGACCGTGCAGCGCGGCGGCACCGGCCACGCCGACGTAGGTATTGAAGCGCAGTGCGCCCTGCATCACCGAGGTGAAGGCGGGAGCCTCGAGCGACAGAGCGTGGCGCCAGCGCCACAGCACCAGGGCAAAGAGGATCATGGCGCCTAGCAGCACCAGTGCCAGGCGGGCCACCGGTACCTGCGAGACGTCGGCATTGGCAAGCGTGGCGACCAGCATGGCGGGGAACAGCAGAAAATAGATCAGCCGTTCCATCTGCGGCCAGAAGCCACTGCCGGGGAAGCCTCGCCAGCCGAGAGCGACACCCAGCAGTATCAGTAGAAACAACGGGCCCAGAGCGCTTTCGACCGCGGTCATGTTCTCTCCGTCATGGTGATCGGGCCGCCCCGCTGGGTGGTCGGCGACGCGTACATGATGGACCGCAGCGGCACATCATGTGTCTCGGCTAATATAGCGTAGCGAAGCCGATGACGGACAGTGTCCGGCGCACGTCATGCTGGTAAGCTGAGCGTTCCTTTCCGGAGTGCCGGTCCCGCTATGCAACCTTCCGACATGCTGCGTCACGATGACGACAAGACACGTTCGCCGCTGCTCAATCTGCTGATACTCGTCACGCTGGCCACCATGGTGGTGGCGTTGTGGTACCTGGCCGATTACTACATCCACGGCTCGAACCAGGACATCACCTGGTATCCCCCCAACGGTTCCTGCGATCTGATGCACGAGGCCTGCTCCGCCGAACTGGGGCTGCATTCGCGCCTGACATTCGGTGTCGATGGCGAACTGCGCCCCATGGCGCCCATCGAACTCAGCGTCAGGCTTGAAGGGATCGAAGCTCAGGACGTCTTCGTCGAGTTCATCGGCCGCAACATGAACATGGGGCTCAATCGCTTCCATCTCGAGCCGCAGGACGGCGGAGTCTTTCACGGCGTGGGGCAACTCGGTATCTGCACTGACAACGTGATGCCCTGGCGCGCCCAGGTGGTTGTCGAGACGTCCCAGGGACGCAAGGGCAGCTGGTTCGATTTCGATCTCCGGCGGAGGCCCCTATGACGAATCGGCGTCCTGTCATCGGACTGCTGGTCCTGACGCTGATGCTGGCCGGTTTTGTCGGAGGGCTCCTGGTCCATCGTTGGCAGAATGATGGCGGGCCGGCCGAGGCGGGCGGCCCTATCGTGCTGGACTCGACCCAGGCGCAGGGCGAATTCCGGCTCTCGGCGCTCGGGCCGGACCAGATCGCAGTCATTTTCTTCGGCTACACCTTCTGTCCCGACGTTTGCCCCGTGACGCTGGCCAACATGCGTCAGGCTCTGGCACAACTGCCCGAAAAGGCCCGGGAGCGGGTAGTGCCGGTGCTGATTTCCGTCGATCCCGAGCGCGATACCCTGGCACGCCTGGAGGCCTATGTGAGCCACTTCGGCCCCGCCTTCGTCGGCGCCACGGGCACGCCGGAAGCGCTGGCGGAGATCGGGGAGCGTTACGGTGTGGTCTGGCGCAAGGTCGGAGCCGAGGAGGATCCGCAGGGATATAGCGTGGATCACTCCAGCTCAATCTTCATCGTCGATGCGCAGGGCCATATTCTCGAGCAGGTGGTCTTCTCGCCGACGCCCGACGTGTTACGCGAGGCCCTGTCACGGGCGCTGGCTTTCTAGAACGTCGCCGCCCGCGACTCCTTCTTCTCCTGCAGTGGGCCCCTGCCGCTGATGTGATCGACCATGGCCTTGAGCGCCGCGGTTTGCCGGCCGTTGTGGGTATCGTGCAGCGGATGCAGTTGCCAGGTACTTTCGTCATAGCCCCACCAGTCCCAGCAGCCCTGCGGATTGGGCAGGCTGGGTTCGGCCTGGGGATAAAGCACGACCAGGCGGTGTTGCGAGGCCCAGCGATTCAATCCCGAATGGCGCGCGAAAGCCTCGCCGATCCGTTCGCTGCTCATGTTGCAGCCATGCAGCGCAACGGTGAGTGCGCAGGGCCGACCCTGCTCGCAGCTCTCGGGCACATAGACATAGCCGGTCTCCGCCAGGCGGCGTCCTGTATAGAAGTCGCGCTGGTCGAAGGGGTAAAGCGTACCCGCGGCTATGGAGGCAGCTCCGCCTTGCGTGGCGTCGGGGTGCCGCTGTGGGTAGAGCCAGGCGAGGGCGTCGTCGGCATTCGATGTGTCGCAGTCAAGCAAGTAGGGACTGGCCTCCTCGCCGCAGGGTACGAGGGGGGCTTCCTTGGTGTCATCGGCCGTCGGCCAACCGTGAGCGGCCTGGGGGGCGAGCCGAAACTCGAGCTGGCGTTGTGGATCGGCGAGCCAATGGCGGTACTGTTCGGCCAGGAGTTCACCCAGGCGGGGGGCGATCACCGCGTCCTGCGCGCCGTGCCAGATGAAGACGCGCTGCTGGGCCAGGGCTGCATCACTGCCTACCAGATTCTGCGCCTGGTAATCGGCGCGCTGTGCCTCGATGGCGTCGAGATCGGGCAGGCCGTCACGGGTATTCATGCACTGGTTCAACGCGTGGTGCAGGCTGCCCCGGGCGCAGTGCCAGGGGCCGGCGGCAAAGACAGCCAGCCCGGAAAACGTTTCCGGCCATGCTACGGCCAACTGGGTCGCCATATAGCCGCCTGACGATACACCCATCACGCTAACGGCATCCGGCTCGACAGTGAGAACCGGCAGCGGAGGCGGGCCGCTCTCCTCCTCGGCGACGGCGAAAGGCGACACCGCGAGTGTGAGGAGCAGCATCAGAGCTGTGCGACCTTGCATTTTTTCTTTGCTTAAACAGTCAGCTAACGAACGCATCACGAAATGTTGTCCACAAAATAGGAAAGCTCGATACCCAGCCGGTTGTGGATAGCTACGCCTGCCGTTATGGTCACCACGGCTTCGTGAGCCTTCGAAATTCGACAGGCTTGACAGGCAGTTATGAGTATCTCACAACGCCTGCGAGACATTCTGCTAGAAGAGGTGAGATGAATTGCCACACGCTATCCCCGGCTTGATCACTGCAGAAACACAATGCATCCACAGTATTATCCACAGGCTCGAGGCTGACAAAAAAACGCCGCCCCGGTGGGCGGCGTGCATGACGGCGGCTTTATTCCCCGCTATCTGAGCCGCTGTTCTGGGAAGTCTCGGCACCATCCTCGATACCCAGCAGCTCGACCTTGAAGGTCAGCGCCTGGTTGGGGCCGATGGGACCACCGGTGCCGGCCGGGCCATAGGCGAGGTCGGAGGGGACATAGAGCATCCAAGTGTCACCCACATGCATCATCGGCAGCGCTTCCTGCCAGCCTTCGATCACCTGATCGACCTGGAAGCTGATCGGTTCGCCCCGCTTGTAGGAGCTGTCGAATACCGTGCCGTCGGGAAGCGTACCTTCGTAGTGCACCTTGACTGTGGAATCGGCACTGGGCGACTCCCCGTCACCGGACTCGAGCACCTTGTACTGGAGGCCGGAGTCGGTGACCTCGACGCCTTCCTTCTTGGCATTCTCGGCCAGGAAGGCCTCGCTGGCCTTGCGGTTCTCCTCGGCGAGCTGCTTCATCTCCTGTTCGCGTTCCGCGACCTTCTGCTGCTGGAACTGGGACAGGGTCTGCATCATCTCCTCTTCGCTCATCTGCAGGTCCGCATCGGAATAGACATCCTCGATGGCCTGGGTGAAGGCGTCGATATCGAGGTTGTCGATGTCCTGCACGAGGCTTTGCCCCAGCGTGGCGCCGATGCTGTAGCTGAGTTTCTCCTCGTCGCTCTGCGGTGCGGCGAAGGTCAGCAGAGGCGCGGTCAGCAGGCTGCCGAAAGCCACGGCAGTCACCAGTTTTTTCATGAAAACTCCTTGAGGCGGTTCACTTCGGATAAGACCGGTAGGCGCCGTGACGCGGTACGGCCGAATGCCAGGGTGGTCTTGGAATTTACTGGGACTCTAACAGGGTACGATAGGTTCCGCATCCGTGTGGCTTCCGGGCCCTCGGCTTGACATTGATCGGGCTTTGCTCTTTTCTGGCTTTACATCGACAACAAAAGGGGAACGTGATGCAACTGCGCAATATCGTGATCGGAATGACCGCTCTGGGCATGGTGGGCATCGCTTCGTCGGCATTTGCCGAGACCTGGCGTTTCGGTCTCGAGGAAACCGAAGGCAGTGTCCAGTACGGCTACGCCGAGCAGTTCAAGCAGATGATCGAGGAAAAGAGCGACGGCGATATCACCGTGCAACTGCTTCCGTACGGCTCCTGGGGGTCGGACTATTCAGCGCTTTACGATGCCATCCAGAACGGTGCGATTCAGATTGGCTTCGGTTCCGGTTTCCTGGGCGGCACGGTGCCCGAGAGCCAGCTGATGAGCCTCAACTTCGTCATGCCCAACGACCAGCTCGAGACGGCAAAGATCCTCAACTCCGACGAATTCTTGAAGAGCGAGCCCTGGCAGCAGGCGTATCGTGAGCGCGACCTGGTGCCGCTGGGCGCGCTGCCCGAAGGCTATCAGGTCTGGACCGCCAACAAGGAGATCCGCACTCCGCAAGACATGCAGGGATTGCAGATCCGTGTCATGGACAACAGCCTGCTGCGCAGAACCTACCAGGCTTATGGAGCGGCGCCGATCACCATTGCCTACGGCGAGCTCTACAGCGCCCTGCAGCAGGGCCAGGCGGAAGGCAACATCCAGCCGGTCTTTGCGCACGAAAACATGGGCTTCTATGAAGTTCAGGACTACATGATCTTCGCCGATCAGTCGCAGTTCATCGCCAACCTCATCGGTAATCTGGACTGGTATGAAGGGCTGTCCGACGAGCAGCGTCAGATGCTCGACGCTACCCTGGATGAAATGGTGCAGAAGGGCCACGATATCCAGACGCAATTCAACTCCGAGCGTCTCGACACCATCAAGGAGAAGAGCGATATCAACATCATTCACCTGAATGATGAAGAGCGTGCCCAGTTCCGTGAACTTGCCGAACCGGTTCGCCAGGTCTACGTCGACATGGTCGGCGAGCGTGGCAAGCAGTCGCTGGATATTCTTCTCGATCAGATCGACAAGGCAGGCTCCGGCAACCAGGGTTCCTGATACACCGTAGCCAACGGGCCGGCAGCATGTGCCGGCCTGCCGACTCACCGCCCGGAAGTCCATGCTTCCGGGCGTTTTCGTTCGTCTGTCCGACAGCCCCGATCGGCGCGGACTGGAACCGGGCCGTCGTCGCGTGCACCAGGGCATCAGCCGCTTCGTCACGCGCTACATGAACCGCTACGGACGCGCCGCGTGAATCGCTGCGGGGCCTGCCCGGTATGTCACGGCCTGCACTGGACGAGCCGCGCGTACCGGCACAAGAGGAGCATGCGGGAAAGATCGGCCCGGCGCGAAGGCCGGGCCGGTGCGGGTCAATCACCGCCCAGCGAGGGCAGCAGCAGAGAAATCTGCGGGAACAGGATGAGAATGAGGGTGGCCAGCAGCAGAATGGCGATGAACGGAGGCGTACCGCGAATCACATCCATGTAGGGACGGCGGAAGACGGCGATGGCCGTGAAGATGTCGCAGCCGAACGGAGGAGTCGCCGAGCCGATGGCCGCCTGCAGCGTGACGATGACGCCGACGTGTACCGGGTCCAGCCCCGTGGATTCCACCAGGGGTTTGATGATCGGGACCAGGATCAGTATGACCACGATCGGGTCGACGAACATGCAGCCGACGAAGAAGGCGGCTGCGATCAACAGCAGCGCCAGGAACTGGTTGTCACCGACGCTGCCGATGATCGGTCCCAGGATCTTCTCCGGTACGCCGGCGGTGCCCAGGGCCTGGGAGAAAGCGGCGCCGATGGCGACGAGAATGAAGACGACGGCGGTGATCATGCCCGTGGACAGGGCGAGGCCGCCGAGATCGCGGATCGAGACCTGGCGGTAGATCACCACCTCCAGGATCAGCGCGTAGGCAACCGCGACTGCCGACGCCTCGACGGCGCTGAAGAAGCCGCCGTAGATGCCCCCGACCACCAACACCGGAAAGCCGAGCGGCAGAATCACCCGGCGAATGGCGCGAAAGCGCTCGCTCCAACTCGCCCTGGGCTCCGCTTCGATGCCCTTGAGCCGTGCACCGATATAGCAGTAGACCGCGAACATCGCCAGGATCAGCAGTCCCGGCAGAATGCCGGCCAGGAACAGGTCGCCGATCGAGGTCTTCATCACCACGCCATAGACGATGAAGCCGATGCTGGGCGGGATCAGCAGGGCGATATCGCTGGCGTTGATGATCAGGGCCAGGGTGAAGGCGTCGCTGTAGCCCCTGGCCAGCAGGCGTGGACGCATGGGGCCGCCCATCGCCACCACCGTGGCCTGGGTGGAGCCGGAGACGGCGCCGAACAGGGCGCAGGAAGCGGCGGTGGTGATGGGCAGACCGCCACGAACATGCCGGGTGAATACGTCGACCACATCCAGCAGCCGGTTGGCCGTGTGGCCCTTGGTGAGAATGTCGGCAGCGAAGATGAACATGGGGACCGCTGCCAGCACCCAACTGCCCACGCCGTTGATCATCCAGACGACAGCCTGGTCGGGGCCGAAAAAGGTCATACCGGTAAACATCATGTATAGCGTGCCTGCCGCCAGGGGGACCATCATCGGGAACCCCAGCAGCAGAAGCACGAGCATGATCACGCCTAGCCAGATCAGCATGCGGAAATCCTCGTGTCTCGTGGTCTTGTGTGATTATCGCCCGATCAGACGCCGCGCGAGATATCTTGGTCGGAGGGCTGCTCGCCATCCTCCGCGGGAACCTCGGAATAGGTCTCCTTCTCGTTGAACGAACGATAGATGTCGTCGCTCAGGAGATTGCGCGCGGTCGTCAGCAGATATTGGATACCGGCCAGGGTGAAGCCGATGGGGAGAGCGAGATAGACGGTCCACAAGGGAACGTGAAGCGAAGCGCTGGTACGCCCTCGCCCCTGCAGCACGGAGACATATTCGGCGGACTTGTAGGCGAAATAGAACATCACTACCGCCGTGCCCACGCTGATGACGATCAGCAGCGCCTTGCGCAGCCTGCCGCTGAGCTGATCGTAGATGGCCGACATGCTGATGTGGCGGGCGTTTCGGGCGGCATAGCCGACACCGACGAAGGTCACGATGACGATCAGCATCTCGGTGACTTCGTAGGTGCCGGCGATGCCTTGCGAGAAGAGAATGTTGCCGACCACGTGTGCGCTCATCAGCGCGGCCATGACGAGTATGCCGCCGGCGACGATGACGCGTTCGATCACACCGAGGCCACGGTCGAGGGCGCCCAGAATGCGTACCAGACTGCCGGATGGCTTGTCGCGATTACCTGAAGGGGTCGGTTGGGTCATGTTACAAGCTCCCTTTGTATCGTTAGGAGGCGGCGAGCCTTGCGCCTCATTGCCATCGGCAAGCACGTTGCCGATGGATCACGGCTTATCGTTGTTCTGTCCTTTTGAACTTACAGGCTTTGCGGCGTCAGTGCTAGAAATCGATGGGGCCATGGCAGGAGCGGCTGATGGTCAACCGCTCCGTTGCAGACCGAGCGCCAGCCGCTGCAGTGAGCCGATTGCCGCGTCGGCCGCCGGGCCCAGGTGTCGTGCCAGACGGGCGCCCAGATCGCCGTCCGCGTCTCGCCCGGGACGGACTCCTTCGCCGCGTCGCGTCAGGGACTGAAGCTGGTCCAGGGCGTCGCGCTCGGCTGCCAGTTCGGCGCGCTTGAGGTGCTCCCGCCACGCCTCCAGCGGCGATCCGGGACGGGCCAGCGGCTTGAGAGCACGGCGTCGCGCACGCAGACGATAGGTCTGGTGGGCCTGATGAGTCCGGACCGGCGCCAGGACCCGGGCGACGTCGGAATCCGTCACCAGGCCGAGATGATCCAGCCACCCCAGCCATAGCAGCTCGCAGACGTCGGCGCCGGCGCGCTCCTGCAGGTCGAGGCAGGCCGCGGCGACGACGGGATCGGCGTAGTGCGCACAGGCGTAACGCCAAAGTGCATCCGGGGCGGCCAAGGCGAAGGGGAATTGGGTAGAATGGGCAGTCATGATCGATGACACGCAGCGTGTCCTTGATGCTTACAACGTCGATGGGAGACAGGCATGATCGCATTTCGCCAACTTGCGCTGCAACGCGGCACCCAACTGCTGATCGAAGAGGCCGATCTGGTCCTTCACGACGGCCAGCGGGCGGGAATCGTCGGGGCGAATGGCGCCGGCAAGTCGAGCCTGTTCAAACTGCTGCTGGGAGAGCTCGCTCCGGATCGCGGCCAGGTCGAGCTTTCCGGCGGCCAGCGCATCGCGCACATGGCGCAAGAGGTCGAGGCGCTGTCCCGAGCGCTGGTCGATTATGTCCTTGATGGCCATCGGGAACTGCGGGACACCGAACGGGAGCTGGCGCATGCCCAGACCCGGGGGGACGCCCATCGCGAAGCCGAGCTGCACGGCCACATCGAGACGCTGGATGGCTACAGTGCCCGGGCGCGTGCCGAGCAGCTGCTGGTGGGGCTAGGCTTCGCTCAGCGCGATCTGGAACGCCCGCTGGCGGATTTTTCGGGCGGCTGGCGGATGCGGGTCAACCTGGCGCGCACACTGTTCATGCCCTCCGATCTGCTGCTGCTCGATGAGCCCACCAACCACCTCGATCTCGATGCCCTGCTATGGCTGGAACAGTGGCTCACACGCTATCCGGGAACGCTGCTGCTGATCTCTCACGACCGCGACTTCCTCGATGCGGTGTGCGACCACATCGTGCATTTCGACCAGCGTCGGCTCACGCTCTATCGCGGCAACTATACGGCGTTCGAGCGGGCCCGGGCCGAGAAGCTCGCCCAGCAGCAGGCCGAAGCCGCCAAGCAACAGGCGCGGCGCGAGGAGATCGAGAGTTTCGTGGCCCGCTTTCGCGCCAAGGCCACCAAGGCCCGTCAGGCCCAGAGCCGGCTGAAGATGCTCGAGCGCATGGAAACCGTGGCCATCGCGCATGTCGATTCCCCGTTTCACTTCACGCTGCCGGCCTCCGACAAGACCTCCCATCCGCTACTGGTGCTCGACGATGCCACGCTCGGCTACGGCGACACGGCGCTGCTGCATCACGTCAAGCTGAGCCTGCTGCCCGGGCAGCGCATCGGCCTGCTCGGCCCCAACGGCGCCGGCAAGTCGACACTGATCAAATCACTGACCGGCGACCTGCCCCTGCTGGGCGGGAGCCGAGTCCCCGGTGAGCATCTGGCGATCGGCTATTTTGCCCAGCATCAGCTGGAGAGTCTGGACATGAAAGCCACACCCTTTCTCCATGTCCAGCGCCTGTCGCCCCGGGCCAGTGAGCAGGAGGTCCGCAATTTCCTCGGCGGCTTCGGTTTTCAGGGAGACGCGGTGTTCAGCGAGGTGGCCCGCTTCTCGGGAGGCGAGAAGGCGCGTCTGGCGCTGGCACTGATCGCCTGGCAGAAGCCCAATCTACTGCTGCTCGACGAGCCGACCAACCACCTGGACCTGGACATGCGCGAGGCGTTGACCGAGGCACTGGCAGGCTTCGAGGGGGCGGTGATCATCGTCTCCCACGACCGTCACTTGCTGCGGGCCAGCGTCGACGAGTTCTGGCAGGTGGCCGACGGTACGCTGACGCCCTTCGATGGCGATCTGGAGGATTACCGGGCCTGGCTCAAGGCGCGCCTGGAAGGCGAGCGCCGCGAGGCGCGCGAGGAGAAGACACAGCGTCAGGCCGACAACGGCGAGGCCAAGGGCGACCGCAAGGCGTCACGCCGGGCCGCGGCCGAAATGCGCGAGAAGTTGCGCCCGCTCAAGCGTGAGCGTGACAAGGCCGAACGGGGCATGACCGAGACGCAGGCGGCATTGGCCGGCGTCGAGGAGGCGCTGGCCGATGCCGCGCTCTACACCGAGGCGTCCCGCAAGGAGGAGTTGACCGCGCTGTTGACCCGCCAGGGCGAGTTGAAGAACCGTCTTGAGGGCCTGGAGCAGGCATGGCTCGAGGCCGAGGAGGCGCTGGAGCAGATGGAGACGGCCCTGTCCTCGGCGGACGATTGATACCGAAATGGATGGCCGGCGACGCCTCGCGAACAATAAGCCGAGCGTCGCCGGCGGGAGAGAACGATGATGCGTCATATCCTTGCTGCCCTGGCGATGCTGGGGCTTCTGGTGGGCTGCGCCGATGCGCGCCTGAACATGAAGAATTATGATCGGCTGGAAGCCGGCATGACGCGAAGCGAGGTCGAGGCCGTCATCGGCGAGCCGCGGCAATGCTCGGGAGCGCTGGTGGTTGCCAACTGTTTCTGGGGCAACAAGCAGCATTTCATCCAGGCGCAGTTCGTCTCGGGCCGGGCAGTGACCTACCAGTACCATGGGCTGAAGTGATCATGGCTCGCGATTGCCCGACAATAATGGCTAGACTGCAAGCACACCGTGCAATGCGATACCGGAGGTAGCCATGCCCTACGCGTCCCGCAACGATCTGCCCGATAACGTCCGCCACGTGCTCCCGGCTCACGCTCAGGATATCTATCAGGAGGCATTCAACAGCGCTTGGGACGAATACAAGGATCCCGAGGACCGACGCGGTCACGCCTCCCGCGAGGAGACCGCTCACCGGGTTGCCTGGGCCGCGGTGAAGAGCCAGTACGAGAAAGGCGGCGATGGCAAGTGGCATCCCAAAAAGAAGTGAACGAGGCGTCATGGGGTAAAAACAAAAGAGGCTGCCCGCGGGCAGCCTCTTTGGCGTATGCCTGTCCGAGCGGCGCCTACTCGGCGTAGATCATCTTGCGGGTCATGCCGCCGTCGACGGTGAAGTGCTGGCCGGTGATGAAGCCCGCTTCGGGCGAGGCGAGAAAGGTCACGATGGCGGCGATGTCTTCGGGGGCGCCCACGCGGCCCACCGGATGCTGCTCGCGGTCGATGTCGCGATGCTCGACAGGCGCCTGCTGGGCGCTCTTTTCCCACGGGCCGGTTTCGATCCAGCCGGGACAGATGGCATTGACGCGGACCTGCGGCCCCAGGCTGACCGCCAGGGCATGCGTCATCGCCAGCAGCCCGCCCTTGGCCGCGGCGTAAGCTTCGCAGTGCGGTTCCGACTGCAGGGCTCGGGTCGAGGCCATGTTGACGATGCTGCCCAGGCGGCTTCTCAGACCGGGCACGGCGGCGCGGGTACAGAGAAAGGCGCCGGTGAGGTGACTGTCCTGCCAACGTCGCCAGTCGTCCAGCGAGAGCTGTTCGATGGGGCCGGTTTCGGGATTGGCGATGCCGGCGTTGTTGACCAGCAGATCCAGGCCTTCCGCCTCGCCGGCTTCGGCCTGCCACTCGCTCAGGCGCTGAAAGGCCGTCGCGATCTGCGTTTCATCGCCGACGTCGGCATCGAGACGCAGCAGTGGGGCCTTGGCGTGTGCGGTTTCCAGTTCGTCAAGGGCCTCGCCGTCACGGTCGAGGGCGGCCACTCGCCAGCCGCGGGCCAGCAGGTGCTCGACGATGCCGCGCCCGATGCCCTGGGCGCCGCCGGTAATCAGGGCGGTTCTGGTCATATCAGCTCTCCTTGCCGTGAATGGGTCAGGTGTCCAGCAGGAAGGTTACCGGGCCGTCGTTGACCAGCGCCACCTGCATGTCGGCGCCGAACTCGCCCGTGGCGACGTGGGGCCAGGCAGCTTGCGCCCGAGCGATCAGATAGTGGAACAGTCGGTCGCCCTCGCTGGGGGCCGCGGCGCTGGAAAAGCTCGGACGTAGCCCCTTGCGCGTGTCGGCGGCCAGCGTGAACTGGGATACCAACAGCAGCCCGCCCTCCGCCTGCTGGAGATTGCGATTCATCTTGCCGTCCGGGTCGGCGAAGACCCGGTAGTGTAGTAGCTTGTGCAGCAGTTTGTCGGCGCGTGCCTCGTCATCGCCACGCTCGATGCCCACCAGTGCCAGCAGGCCGTGGCCGATGGCGCCGACAGGGCGGCCTTCGACCTCGACGCTGGCGCGCGTCACGCGCTGGATCAATGCCTTCATTCTCTCTCGCCTTATTCTCTGCGCAGTCGGTGCGCGCATCAGCCACGCCGATCCGGGATGCGTCGCGCGCTGTCCAGGACGAGCGTCACCAGGCGCGGCACAGCATCATGTCGACATGCGCTTCGGCCAGCAACCGCTCCACCAGCGGTACCGCATGGCGGTGACCGATGCTCGACAGGTCATGATGGCCTACCGCCAACAGATCCGGCGGCTGGCGACGCAGGCGGTTGAGCAACACCTCTCCCGGCTCGCCCTGCTCAAGAACCAGTTCGAGCTCGGGAACGTCGCCCAGTTCCACCATGAGACGCTCGACCTCGGCCTCCAGACGCAGCCGCAGGCTGGCCAGCTCCCGGTCGCGCCAGCGTGCCACGCCGCTGTCCGAGGCCGGCTCCCGCCCGCCGGGAAGATTCCAGGCATGCAGCAGCGTGACATGCGCGTTCGGAAAGCGTATCAGCGTTTCGCGCAGCGTCTGGCGGCAGGCCAGCGAGAAGTCGACCGGGACCAGCACGTCCTGCCAGGGCTGATCGAGACCGTGACTGACGGTCAGCACCGGGCAGGGCGCGCGGCCCAGCACCCGGGCCAGGGTCGTACCGCCGACGAGATCCTGCTGGCCGCGCTTGCGATGAGCGCCCAGCACGATCAGCGAGGTGTCGCGCTCGTGGGCCTCGCGAACGATCTCCGCATAGGGCGCCCCCGCGACCGTCTGGATCAACGTCTCGGGCTGGGGCAGGGCATAGTCCTCGCGGACATCGGCCAGCAGCCGTTCGAGTTCCGCCACGACGGCATCCTCGAGATCATGCAGGGCCTGGCGAGGCAGGTGGGGATCCAGGACATGGAGCACATCGAGGCGGGCACCATGCTCGTTGGCGAGCTTTACCGCGCGGGCAAAGGCCGCGCGGTTCTCGGCGGAGAGATCGCAGGCGAACAGCAGGGTCTGGGTCATGGTGGGTCCCCTCCTGAATAGCGTTCGGTATCTCGCACGACGGGCATGCCGAGCGGCATCTCCAAGAATGGTGGGCGTTCCGGCGCTCTGCAAGTGTCCGGGCACATACCCGGCGCGGCTTACCACCAAGCATGGAAGTGGTGAACGGGGCCCTTGCCCTGGCCCACCGTCAAGCGGGCACTGGCTTCCAGCGCCGCCTGCAGCCAGGTCTTGGCTTCCCGGACGGCATCGACGACCTGGTCATCGCTTGCCGCCTGCCGTCGCGCCAGACAGGCGGCGATCGCCGAGGAGAGTGAACAACCGGCGCCGTGCAGATTGCGGGTCTCGATCCGCGGGGTCTCCAGCCAGTGGCGGTCGCTCGGCGTGGCGAGCAGGTCGGGGCAGGTCGGGCCGGCCAGATGGCCGCCCTTGAGCAGTACGTGAGAGGCGCCCAGCGCCATCAGGCGGGGCATCAGCGCTGCCATGGCGGCCGGGCTGTCGGGCGCCGCCGCGTCGAGCAGTACCGCCGCCTCGGGCAGGTTGGGGGTGATGACGTCGGCCAGCGGGACCAGCACGTCACGCACGGCACGGATGCCGGCGGCATCCACCAGCACATCGCCGCTCTTGGCCACCATCACCGGATCGAGCACGATCCAGCGTGGACGCCGCAGACTCAATGCTTCGGCGATGGTATCCGCCACCTCACGGCTGGCGACCATGCCGATCTTGACGGCATCGATGGTGACATCGTCGAGCAGGTTGTCGAGCTGGGCGCGGATCAGCCGTGCCGATACCGGCTCGACGGCTGCAACGCCGCAGGTATTCTGGGCGATCACCGCGGTGATCACGTTGGTGGCGTAGACGCCGAGCGCCGAGAAGGTCTTGATGTCGGCCTGGAGGCCCGCGCCTCCGGAGGGGTCGGAGCCGGCAATGGTCAGTACGTTGGCGATCGTCGGTTGCGGGGACATCGTGGCATGCCTGTGTTGCGTTGAAACTCGATATCGATGCGGCATGAAACCCCTTCCTGCAGCGAATCACAAGCGGGAGTTCTCCGGACGGGCCGGCCGGATGAGCGATGGGGAGGGGAGTGTCCGCTTCGTTATCCGACTAAGGAAGTGGTCGGCCCGCCTGACAGGCGTTCGGTTATCCCCTATGCTGCAGGAGCGAAGCCAGAGAATACTGGCAGATGAATTTCCGGTTGCGGTCTCGTGACGGCGGCAACCACCGGTGAACCTATCGGGGTGGGTGAGATGAGATGAATCAGGACGCCTCTGCGCTGGTCGCTCAATACTGGGCCGTTGGGCTCTTTGTCGTCACCGTACTGATCTTGTGCGCCGTCATGATCGGCGCGGCCAGCCTGCTTGGCGGCCGCAGCCGCGGACGCAGCAAGACCCTTCCCTATGAATCCGGCATCGTGAGTACCGGCAGCGCCCGGCAGCGCTTTTCCGTCAAGTTCTATCTGGTCGCGATGCTGTTCGTCATATTCGACATCGAAGCCGTCTTTCTGTTTGCCTGGGCCGTCTCGGTACGCGAGGTGGGATGGACCGGATTCTGGGCCGCGGCAATCTTCATCTTCATTCTGCTGGCCGGCCTGGTCTATGACAGCCGTGTCGGGGCGCTGGACTGGGCGCCTGCCGCCCGGCGCCGCGCATCGCGTGACGATTCCCCCTAGACATGGTTGGCGGCCCGCGCCGCTCATGTCCCGGCAGACCCGCATTCGTTTCATGTGCAGAGGCAGTCTATGCAGTACACCCTGACCCGTGCCGAGCCCGGCACCGCTAGCGACTCAGGCCCGGCCGACGACCGGCGCTATCCTCTCGGCGAGCGCTCGCGCGTCGAGGATCCCCTCAAGCAGCAGGTGCATCGCAACGTCTTCATGGGCCGGCTCGAGGAGGTGCTCCACTCGGCGGTCAACTGGGGGCGCAAGAACTCGCTCTGGCCGTACAACTTCGGCCTGTCCTGCTGTTACGTGGAGATGACCACCGCCTTCACGGCGCCGCACGATGTCGCCCGCTTCGGCGCCGAGGTCATTCGCGCCTCCCCCCGCCAGGCGGATTTCATGGTCATCGCCGGGACCTGCTTCATCAAGATGGCGCCGGTCATCCAGCAGCTTTACGACCAGATGCTCGAGCCCAAATGGGTGATCTCGATGGGGTCATGTGCCAACTCCGGCGGCATGTACGACATCTATTCGGTGGTGCAGGGGGTCGACAAGTTTCTGCCGGTGGATGTCTATGTGCCGGGGTGTCCGCCGCGCCCCGAGGCCTTCCTGCAGGGGCTGCAGCTGCTGCAGGAATCGATCCAGGCGGAGCGCCGCCCGCTGTCCTGGGTGGTCGGCGATCAGGGGGTCTATCGTGCCGAGATGCCCTCGCGCAAGCAGGCCAGCCGCGCCCAGCGTATCGAGGTGACCGAGCTGCGCTCGCCCGATGGCATCTAGCGCCCGGAAACCTGCGAGGTCCGCCACCTCGGATAACATCGATCACGTCCAGGACAGCACCTATCATGAGCGCCGTTGAGACATCACAAGATCGTCCGCACGACAGCGACACATCGACCGGAACCCGCGACGATCCGGTCATACAGGCGCTGCATCAGCGCTTTGGCGAGACCGCCTTTCGCGTCCAGTCCACGCGTACCGGCATGCCGGTGCTGTGGGTCGCCCGCGAGCGGCTGCGCGATGTTCTCGTCTTCCTGCGCGACATGCCCGACCCCTTCGTCATGCTGTTCGATCTTTCGGCGATCGACGAGCGCCTGCGCAGTCAGCGCCGCGGTCTGCCGCCGTCCGACTTCACGGTCTTCTATCAGCTGCTCTCAGTGGCGCGCAACCGCGACATCATGCTCAAGGTGGCGCTTGCCGAGGCCGACCTGCGCTTGCCCAGCGTGACGGATCTGTACGCCAACGCCAACTGGTACGAGCGCGAAACATGGGATCTGTTCGGCATTACCTTCGAGGGGCATCCGCATCTGACGCGGCTGCTGATGCCGCCGACCTGGAGCGGTCACCCGCTGCGCAAGGACTATCCTGCGCGAGCCACCGAGTTCGATCCCTACACGCTGACCGTCAAGGGCCAGGAAACCGAGCAGGAGGCACTGCGTTTCGACCCCGAGGCCTGGGGCATGCAGCGCGAGAGCGAGAACACCGACTTCATGTTTCTCAATCTGGGGCCCAATCACCCCTCCGCCCACGGCGCATTTCGCATCGTGCTGCAACTCGACGGCGAGGAGATCGTCGACTGCGTGCCGGATATCGGCTATCACCATCGCGGCGCCGAGAAGATGGGCGAACGCCAGTCCTGGCACAGCTACATTCCCTACACCGATCGGGTCGACTATACCGGCGGGGTGATGAACAACCTGCCTTACATCCTGGCAGTGGAAAAGCTCGCCGGCATCGAAGTGCCCGACCGGGTGCGGACCATTCGCGTGATGATGGCCGAGGTGTTTCGCATCAGCAGCCACCTGCTGTTTCTGGGCACCTACCTTCAGGACCTGGGGGCGATGTCGCCAGTGTTCTTCGCCTTCACCGACCGTCAGAAGTCCTACGAAGTCATCGAGGCGATTACCGGCTTTCGCATGCACCCGGCCTGGTATCGCATCGGCGGTGTCGCCCAGGATCTGCCGCAGGGTTGGGAGCGGCTGATGCAGGGTTATCTCGACTGGATGCCCAAGCGCTTGAAAGAGTACGAGCGCGCGATGATGGACAACGCCATCATTCGTGATCGCACCAAGAATGTCGCCGCCTTCGACACCCGCGAGGCGCTGAAGTGGGGCGTGACCGGCCCCAACCTGCGCGCCACTGGGCTGGACTTCGACCTGCGCAAGAAGCGCCCCTACTCGGGCTATGAGAACTTCGAGTTCGAAGTGCCCGTTGCCGCCAATGGGGATGCCTTCGATCGCGGCTGGCTGCGCATCGAAGAGATGCGCCAGAGTCTGCGCATCATCCAGCAGTGTGTCGATCACATGCCTGCCGGCGACTACAAGGCGGACCATCCGCTGACCACGCCGCCGCCGCGCGAGAAGATGCTCCAGCATATCGAGACGCTGATCACTCACTTCCTGCAGGTCTCCTGGGGGCCGGTGCTGCCGGCGAACGAGTCGATGCAGATGATCGAGGCGACCAAGGGTATCAACAGCTACTACCTGACCAGTGACGGCAGCACCATGAGCTACCGCACGCGTATCCGCACGCCGAGCTTCCCGCACCTGCAGCAGATTCCGGCCGTGGTGCGTGGCGCCTTCGTGCCGGATCTGATTGCGCATCTGGGCAGTATCGATTTCGTCATGGCCGACGTGGACCGTTAAGCGATGAACACTTCCTCCACCACGCACTCTTCCACTGACCGGACCATCGCCAGCGATGCTTTCGTGCTCGACCCGCAGGATCGCGAGACGATTCTGCACGAGCGCGCGCATTATCCGCAGCCACACGCGGCGAGCATCGAGGCGCTGAAGATCGTCCAGCGCCGTCACGGCTGGGTGCCTGACGGGGCGATTCCCGCCATCGCCGAGGTGCTGAAGATCCCGGTGGCCGATGTCGAAGGGGTGGCGACCTTCTATAGCCTGATCTTCCGCCAGCCGGTGGGGCGTCACGTGATCCTGCTGTGCGACAGCAGTTCCTGCTTTCTCACCGACTACGAGGAACTGCGCGACGCCTTCCAGGAGGTCCTGGGCATCGGCTTCGGCCAGACCACCCCCGACGGACGTTTCACGCTGCTGCCGGTGTGCTGCCTGGGCGCCTGCGACCGGGGGCCGGCACTGATGATCGGCGACGATACCCATGGGCCGGTGTCGCCCGCTGAGATATCTGAATTGCTGGAGCGCTATCCATGAGCCGAATCCTGCAAACGATGGCGGAGCGCCGGGCCGAAACCCATCCGCTAACCTGGCGGCTGCGTGACGACGGCATTTGTGTCGGCCTCGAGGAGTACAAGGCCAAGGATGGCTACGCCGCGGTCACGCGCATGCTGGAAGGCATCTCCCCTGACGAGCTCATCGAGACCGTCAAGGAGGCCAACCTGCGCGGACGCGGTGGCGCCGGCTTCGCCGCCGGCATGAAGTGGAGCCTGACCCTGAAAGGCGACGATGTCCCGCGCGGCTATCTGGTCTGCAACGCCGACGAGATGGAGCCCGGCACCTTCAAGGATCGCCTGCTGATGGAGCAGCTGCCGCACCTGCTGATCGAGGGCATGATTCTCGCCGCTCACGCCAACCGCTCGCGGCAAGGCTACATCTTCCTGCGCGGTGAGTATGTCGAGGCCGCCCGTGCCTTGACGCGGGCGCTCGACGAGGCGCGTCGTGATGGCTGGTTGGGGCCGGACGTGCGCGGCTCCGGCTGGGACTTCGACATCGCCCTGCACACCGGGGCGGGACGCTATATCTGTGGCGAGGAGACGGCGCTGATCAACTCGCTGGAGGGCAGGCGCGCCAACCCGCGTGCCAAGCCGCCGTTTCCGGGGCAATCCGGCGCCTGGGGCCGGCCTACCGTGGTCAACAACGTCGAGACGCTGTGCAACGTGCCGGCCATCGTCGCGAATGGCGCAAAGTGGTATCAGGGACTTTCCGGCGGGTTGAGCAACGACGGCGGCACCAAGCTCTACGGCGTCTCGGGCAAGGTCAGGCATCCCGGCCTGTGGGAGCTGCCCATCGGTACGCCGGGGCGGGAGCTGATGGAGCGCGCCGGGGGCATGCGCGATGGCCTGACGCTCAAGACATGGCTGCCGGGTGGTGGCAGTACCGGCTTCCTGCTGCCGGAGCACCTCGACCTGGCGCTCGATTTCGACAGCGTCGGCAAGGCCGGCAGCCGCCTGGGCACGGGATTGATCGCGGTGGTCGCCGACACCCAGAGCGTGGTGTCGCTGACTCGCAATCTGGAGGAGTTCTTCGCCCGCGAGTCCTGCGGCTGGTGCACGCCTTGTCGCGACGGTCTGCCGTGGACGGTCAAGCTCCTGCGTGCACTCGAACGCGGTGAGGGCGAGGAGGGCGACATCGAGATGCTCGAGCAACTGACCAGGGGACTGGGGCCGGGGCAGACCTTCTGCGCCCATGCACCGGGCGCGGCGATGCCGCTGGCCTCGGCCCTGAAGCATTTTCGAGACGAGTTCGAGCGCGGTGTTTCGCACCCGCCACGTGCGGCACACGCGGACCCGATACCCGCCGGGTCGGTATGAGCGCAGGGGTAACGTACAGAGAAGGACGCCAATGGCCACCATCCACGTAGACGGCACCGCCTATCAGGTCGACGGAGCGGACAATCTGCTCCACGCCTGCCTGTCGCTGGGTCTGGATATCCCCTATTTCTGCTGGCACCCGGCGATGGGCAGCGTCGGCGCCTGCCGCCAGTGCGCCGTGAAGCAATACAAGGATGCCGACGACACCAAGGGCATGCTGGTGATGTCCTGCATGGCGCCGGTCAAGGATGACGGCTACATCTCGATCGACGATGACGAGGCCAGGGCCTTCCGCGCCAGCGTCATCGAGTGGCTGATGATCAACCATCCCCACGACTGTCCGGTGTGCGAGGAGGGGGGACACTGCCACCTGCAGGACATGACGGTGATGACCGGCCATGACCGCCGCCGCTATCGCTTTCGCAAGCGCACCCACAAGAACCAGTATCTGGGGCCGTTCATCGCTCACGAGATGAACCGCTGCATCACCTGCTATCGCTGCGTGCGCTTCTACAAGGACTACGCCGGCGGCGAGGATCTCGGTGTCTTTGGCGCCAATGACAACATCTATTTCGGCCGCTATCAGGATGGCGTGCTGGAGAGCGAGTTCTCCGGCAATCTCACCGAGGTCTGTCCCACCGGCGTGTTCACCGATCAGACCCATTCCGATCACTACACCCGCAAGTGGGACCTGCAGTTCGCTCCCAGCATCTGCCACCAGTGCGCAGTGGGCTGCAACACCAGCCCCGGCGAGCGTTACGGCGACATCCGGCGCATCGAGAATCGCTATCATGGCGAGGTGAATCACTACTTCCTCTGCGACCGGGGGCGCTTCGGCTATGGCTACGTCAATCGCGACGACCGCCCCCGGCGGCCCGAATATCATGATCGTCCAGCCCGCCAGGACCAGGGGCCCCGGGAAGAGGCGGTGAAGCCCCACTATCTCGAGATCGACGCGGCACTCGATCGTGCCGCCGATCTGCTGCGCAACGCGCAGCGCATCATCGGCATCGGCTCGCCCCGTGCCAGCCTGGAGAGCAACCACCTGCTGCGCGAACTGGTCGGTGCCGACTATTTTTCCACCGGAATCAACGCCGCGGAGCAGCACTGTCTGGAACTGATGCAGCGTCTCGCCGTGGAGAGCGGGGCGGCCATCCCCAGCCTGCGTGAGATCGAGGCCCACGATGCGGTGCTGATTCTCGGCGAGGACATCATGCAGACCGCGGCACGCCTGGCGCTGTCAGTGCGTCAGGCGGTACTGTCCCGACGCGACAGCCTCGCCGAGGCACGCGGCATCCCGGTGTGGAACGCCGAAGCGGTCAAGACGCTGGCCCAGGACGAGCGCAACCCGCTGTTTCTGGTCACACCCGCGGCGACGCGCCTCGACGGGCTTGCGGCAGGCGCCTTTCGCGGCGCCCCGGACGATATCGCCCGGCTGGGATTCGCCGTGGCCCATGTCCTCGATGACAACGCACCGGGCGTGGCGGAGCTGGACGCGACCAGTCGCGAACGGGCCGAACGTATCGCCGAGGCGCTGTTGGCCGCCGAGCGGCCGTTGATCGTCTCGGGGGGCTCGCTGAACGCCCCGGCGGTGCTCGAGGCTGCCGGCAATATCGCGCGGGCCCTGTCGCGGCGCACTCGGCAGGTGTCGCTGTCGCTGGTGCGCCGCGAGGCCAACAGCACGGGGCTGACCATGCTCGGCGGCCTGCCGCTCGAGGCGGTGCTGGAAAAGCTGGATGACAGCACGGCGCTGGTGATTCTCGAAAACGATCTTCACTACCGGCTGGGGCATTCGCGGGCCGAGGCTGCCATGGCCCGTGCCGCCGGGACGGTGGTGATCGACCATCAGCGCACCCCGACTTGGTCGCGCGGGGACCTCGGCCTGCCGGCGGCGACCTTCGCCGAGGGCGATGGCACGCTGGTCAACCTGGAGGGCCGCGCCCAGCGCTTCTTTCAGGTCTTCGAGCCGAGCTACACGCGTCCCGAAAGCCGCATTCGCGAAAGCTGGCGCTGGCTGCATGCGCTGCAGGCCACGCTGGCGAGAAGCGAGATGCCCCCGGTGATCCTGGACGACGTGACCCGTGACCTGGCCCAGCGTCACCCGGCGCTGGCCGGAGTGGTGCAGGCTGCGCCAGGGGCGGCGTTTCGCATCCACGGCCTCAAGCTGGCCCGCGAGCCGCATCGTTACAGTGGGCGTACGGCGATGCGGGCCCATCTCGACGTCAACGAGCCCCGAGCCCCGGTCGACCCCGACACGCCATTCGTGTTCTCCATGGAGGGATATGCCGGCTATCGGGAACCGCGCCAGGAGGTCGCCTTCGCTTGGGCGCCGGGCTGGAACTCACCGCAGGCGTGGAACAAGTTCCAGGACGAGGTCGGCGGCCATCTGCGTGCCGGCGATCCCGGTGTGCGCCTGTTGACGGCCCAGCCCGGCGGACATGACTACTGCCGCGAGGTGCCGGCGGCCTTCACGCCACGCGACGGCCAGTGGCAAGTGGTGGCGCTTCCCCAGCTGTTCGGCAGCGACGAGACCTCGGCACGCGCCGCGCCGATCCAGGCCCGCGGCGTCTCGCCCCAGGTCGTCCTGTCAGCGGCCGACGCCGAGCGCCTGCAACTGCACGAAGGGCGCAGCATGACGCTGAGCTGGGATGGCGGCTGGCTGCATCTGCCGCTTCGGATCGAACCGTCGCTGCCGGCCGGGCTGGTGGGTCTCCCGCTGGGCATGACCGACCTGCCGGTGCCGGACGGTCAGTGGGTGCAACTGCAGGCGGGCACGCATCGGCCCGCAGAGGAGGCCTCGCCATGAACGTCTGGTCGCCGCTGTTCGCCTGGTGGACGCCGACCGTGGAGGCGGTGCTGTTCGCCGTCTTCCAGGCCATCGTCATTCTGCTGGCGGCGGTCATGGCCGGCGCGCTGCTGAGCTTGGTCGAGCGGCGTCTGCTGGCCTTGTGGCAGGACCGCTACGGGCCCAACCGGGTCGGACCCTTCGGCATGTTCCAGATCGTCGCCGACATGCTGAAGATCTTCTTCAAGGAAGACTGGATACCGCCCTTCGCCGATCGCGCCTTCTTCGTGCTGGCGCCGGCGATCGCCATGGCCTCGCTGCTGCTGTCGTTCATGATCATTCCCGTCACACCCACCTGGGGTGTGGCCGACCTGCACATCGGCGTGCTGTTCTTCTTCGCCATGGCCGGCATCAACGTCTATGCGGTGCTGTTCGCCGGCTGGTCGAGCGGCAACAAGTACGCCCTGCTCGGCGCCATGCGCGCCTCGGCGCAGACGCTCTCCTACGAAGTGTTCATGGGCCTGTCGCTGATGGGCGTGGTGGCCATGGCCGGCTCGTTCAACATGCGCGAGATCGTGCTGGCCCAGGACAGCGTGTGGTTCATCGTGCCGCAGTTCTTCGGCTTCTGTACCTTCCTGATCGCCGGCATCGCCGTCACCCACCGTCATCCTTTCGACCAGCCCGAGGCCGAGCAGGAGCTTGCCGACGGCTATCACATCGAGTATTCGGGAATGAAGTGGGGCATGTTCTTCGTCGGCGAATACGTGGGCATCGTGCTGGTGTCGGCGCTGCTGGTCACGTTGTTCTTCGGCGGCTGGCAGGGGCCCTTGCTGCCGCCCATCGTGTGGTTCTTGCTCAAGGTGGGCGTGTTCGTGACGTTCTTCGTGCTGCTGCGTGCGGCACTTCCCCGGCCCCGTTACGACCGGGTCATGAGCTTCGGCTGGAAGGTCTGCCTGCCGTTGACTCTGATCAATCTGCTGATCACGGGGGCGGTGATTCTGCTCGTCGCCCCCGCGGGAAGCTAAGGAGGCTGCCTTGCTCAAGTCACGCAATGTCATCGAGCCGCTCAAGTCGCTGCTCGCCGCAACATGGTCCCAGCTACGTACGCTGGGCATGGTGTTCATGCATGCGTTTCGCAAGCGCGAGACAGTGCAGTATCCCGAACAGCAGGTCTATCTGCCGCCACGCTATCGCGGGCGTATCGTGCTGACGCGCGACCCCGACGGCGAGGAGCGCTGCGTGGCGTGCAACCTGTGCGCGGTGGCCTGTCCGGTGGCGTGCATCTCGTTGCAGAAGGGCGAGAAGGCGGACGGACGCTGGTACCCGGAATTCTTCCGTATCAACTTCTCGCGCTGCATCTTCTGCGGCATGTGCGAGGAGGCCTGCCCGACCTCGGCGATCCAGCTCACGCCGGATTTTGAACTCAGCGAGTATCGCCGCCAGGAGCTGGTCTACGAGAAGGAGGATCTGCTGATCTCGGGACCGGGCAAGGATCACCAGTACAACTTCTACCGGGTGGCGGGACTGTCTATCGCCGGCAAGGGCAAGGGCGAGGCGCAGAACGAGGCCGAGCCGATCGATGTGAAGACGCTGCTGCCGTAGCGCCGGGATTGTCGGCGAGGGCGCAGCCAGCGGGACGGGGCAGGCATCGGGATTCGTTGTGGGGAGAGAAAATGGAAGTTGCCTTCTATCTGAGTGCACTGGTCGCCGTGCTGGCGACGCTGGGGGTGATCACCAACACCCATCCGGTGCATGCGCTGCTGTACCTGATCGTATCGCTGATCAGCGTGGCGATGGTGTTCTTCGCTCTCGGCGCGCCGTTCGCAGGTGCCTTGGAGATCATCGTCTATGCCGGCGCGATCATGGTGCTGTTCGTGTTCGTGGTGATGATGCTCAACCTCGGGGAGGCTGCGGTGGCCCAGGAGCGCGCCTGGCTGCGGCGGCGCTTCTGGCTGGGACCCTCGGTACTCGCCGTGCTGCTGTTCGGGGTGATGGCGAGCCTGCTGTTCTCGGGAGACGGGCGGGGCGTCATCGCTGGCGAGACGCTGACCGCCAAGGCGGTGGGCATGCAGCTGTTCGGGCCTTACCTCATCGTCGTCGAGCTGGCCGCCATGCTGCTGCTGGCGGCGCTGGTCACGGCGTCGCATCTTGGTCGCAGCGAGGCCCATGACGAGGCCGACAGTGAGCGCGAAAAACAGCATGCGGCGCGCCCCGAGTCGGAGCTGCAGACGCAAGCGGCTGCGCCACATCACGAGACGTCAAGGAGAGCGCCATGAACGGGATACCCATGGAGCATGGCCTGCTGCTGGCGGCGGTGCTATTCGCGCTGGGGCTGGCCGGGGTGATGATCCGTCGCAACATGCTGTTCGTGCTGATGAGCCTCGAGATCATGATGAATGCGGCAGCGCTGGCCTTCATCGTCGCCGGCACCCGCTGGGGGCAGCCCGATGGCCAGGTCATGTTCCTGCTGGTGATCACCCTGGCCGCGGCGGAGGCCAGCGTCGGCCTGGCCCTGCTGCTGCAGCTCAACCGGCGCTTCAAGACTCTCGATATCGATGCGATCAGCAGGTTACGCGGATGATGCTGCTACCTTTTACCTTGCTCTTTCCCTTGGCGGGCTTTCTGATCCTGGCGCTCAACTTCGGGCGGTTGTCGGCGCGCGCCAGCGCCACGGTGGGGGTGGCGTCGATGGGATTGGCGGCCGCGACGACCGCCTGGGTCGTGTTCGACTTCCTGGATCAGGGCGGGGCCGCCCATGTACAGCGGTTGTGGACGTGGATTGCGGTGGGCGACTTCCAGCCTGCCATCGGGCTGCATCTCGATGGGCTGTCGCTGACCCTGCTGGGTGTCGTGACCGGGGTCGGGTTCCTGATCCATCTGTTCGCCGCCTGGTACATGCACGGCGAGGAGGGCGTGACGCGCTTTTTCGCCTACATGAACCTGTTCGTGTTCAGCATGCTGGTGCTGGTGCTCGCCGATAACCTGTTGCTGCTCTATCTGGGCTGGGAGGGAGTGGGGCTATGCAGCTATCTGCTGATCGGCTTCTACTACCGTGACGCGGCGAACGGCTGGGCGGCCTTCAAGGCCTTCATCGTCACGCGCATCGGCGACGTCTTCCTGGCCATCGGGCTGTTCATCCTGTTCGTGCAACTGGGCACGCTGAACATCCAGACGCTACTGGCCCGGGCGCCGGAGGTCTGGTCCCGGGGCGACCTGATGGTCGAGCTGGCCGCGCTGATGCTGCTCGGTGGCGCCGTAGGCAAGTCGGCCCAGCTGCCGCTGCATACCTGGCTGGCGGATGCCATGGCCGGCCCCACGCCGGTCTCGGCCCTGATTCATGCGGCAACCATGGTTACCGCCGGGGTCTACCTGATTGCGCGCACCCATGGCGTGTTCCTGCTCGCCCCCGACGTGCTCACGCTGGTCGGGGTGATCGGGGCGGTCACCCTGCTACTGGCCGGTTTCGCCGCGCTGGCCCAGACCGACATCAAGCGCGTGCTGGCCTACTCCACCATGGGGCAGATCGGCTACATGTTCGTGGCGCTGGGGGTGGGCGCCTTCGATGCGGCGATCTTCCACCTGATGACGCATGCTTTCTTCAAGGCCTTGCTGTTCCTGTCCGCCGGCTCGGTGATCGTCTCCTGTCATCATGAGCAGGACATGCGACGTCTGGGCGGACTGTGGAAGCGCTTGCCGCTGGCCTATGCCGGTTTCGTGGTGGGCGGCGCGGCGCTGGCTGCGCTACCGCTGGTCACCGCCGGCTTCTACAGCAAGGAGGAGATCCTGTGGGAGGCGCTGGCTGCCGGGCATGGCGGGCTACTGGTCGCCGGGCTGCTGGGCTCGCTGATCACTGCGATCTATACCGTGCGCCTGATCGTGGGCACCTTCCATGGCGAACCGCGCAGCCCGGCCAGCCGAGAAGCCCATGCCGGGCGAGGGCTGGCTCACGGCCTGCCGCTGGTCGTGTTGCTGGTACTGTCGACGGCACTTGGCGCCACCATCACGCCACCGCTGGGTGATGTACTGCCGGCCGGTCCCGGCGCCACGGGGGAGGCGGGGCGCCATGTGCTGGAGATCGTGGCTACCGTGATCGGCGTGGGCGCGTTCCTGGCGGCCATCTGGCTGTTCGGCCGTCGACGCGATCTGGTGGCGCGCTACACGCAGACCCGCCCAGGGCGATGGCTCTGGCAGCTCTGGCACCATGCCTGGGGGTTCGATGCTCTCTACGATTGGGTTCTGGTGCGCCCCTACCGACTGCTGGTGCGCATTAATCGCTACGATCTGCTCAATGCCATGTGCAACGGCGTGCCGTTGTTGACGCGGCTCGTGCATCGCTGCCTGAGTGCGAGCCAGACCGGGCGTCTGCGCCATTACGCCACCTCGATGGCCTTGGGGGCGACGCTTTTGCTGGCGCTACTGGCGTGGGGGTAGGCAGCGAGTACGACACGGGTGCGGCAATGCAGCGGAGAAATTTCATGCGAACAGTAAAAGGAATGGCACGCACATGATCCTGGTCTGGCTCATCCTGATCCCCTTCATCGGCGGTCTGCTGTGCTGGCAGGCCGAACGTCGCGATGAACGGCTGCCGCGCTGGATCGCGCTGGCAACCATGCTGCTGGTGCTGGGCTTGACCCTGGGGCTGTGGTGGCAAGGCGATTATGCCCTGAGCGCGCCGGGAACCGCGTCCGGATGGGCTCTGGAGTGGCGCGTGCCATGGATTCCCCGTTTCGGCATCGAGGTGCATCTGGCGCTGGATGGCCTGTCGCTGATCATGATTGCCCTGACAGGTCTGCTGGGGGTGCTGGCGGTGCTGTGTTCCTGGCGAGAGATCGTGCGTCGGGTGGGGTTCTTCCATCTCAATCTGTTGTGGATTCTCGGCGGGGTGGTGGGCGTCTTCCTGGCCATCGATCTGTTCCTGTTCTTCTTCTTCTGGGAAATGATGCTGGTGCCGATGTACTTCCTGATCGCGCTATGGGGACACAGCGGCTCGCCGGGCAAGACCCGCATCGGTGCGGCGACCAAGTTCTTCATCTATACCCAGGCCAGCGGTCTGCTGATGCTGATCGCCATCCTGGGGCTGGTGTTTGCGCATCATGCGGCCACCGGCGAGTACAGTTTCAGCTACGAGGCGCTGCGCAATACACCGCTGTCCGACGGGGTGGCGATGCTGCTGATGCTGGGCTTCTTCGTCGCCTTTGCCGTCAAGCTGCCGGTGGTGCCGCTGCACGGCTGGCTGCCCGATGCCCATGCCCAGGCACCGACGGCGGGCAGCGTCGATCTGGCCGGCATCCTGCTCAAGACTGCGGCCTACGGCATGCTGCGCTTCGCCCTGCCGCTGTTTCCCGAAGCCTCGCAGGCCTTCGCACCGGTGGCCATGGTGCTGGGTCTGATCGGTATCTTCTACGGCGCGGTGCTGGCCTGTGGACAACACGACATCAAGCGGCTGATCGCCTACACCAGTATCTCGCATATGGGATTCGTGCTGATCGGTATCTATGCCGGCACCACCCTGGCGCTGCAGGGCGTCATCGTACTGATGGTGGCTCACGCCTTCTCGGCGGCGGGGTTGTTCATCCTCAGCGGCCAGCTCTACGAGCGGCTGCATACCCGCGACATGCGCCAGATGGGCGGGCTGTGGGGACGGATTACCGGACTGCCGGGATTCGCCTTATGTTTCGTCGCAGCCTCGCTGGGGATGCCGGGCACCGCCAACTTCGTCGGCGAGTTCATGGTGCTGTTCGGCACCTTCTCCGTCGCGCCGTGGACGGTGGTCATCGCCAGCGGGGGGCTGGTACTGGCCGCCATCTACTCGCTGTTTCTGATGCAACGGGTCTATTACGGGCCGCCCCAGGCGGCGACCTCGCTGGGGGGGCTGGATCGGCGTGAAATCTTCATGATGCTGGGGTTGCTGGCGCTGGTGCTATTGTTCGGTCTCTATCCGCAGCCGTTGCTCGACACCTCGGGGGCGGCGATGGAGAACCTGCAACGCCTGCTGGAAGGCGCGCCGCTGGCGGTCGAAGTCCGGATAGGAGCGGCGCCATGAACCTGACTCTGTCGCACCTGCCGGCGCTGCTGCCGCTGATTCTCGTCTGCACCACGGCGATCGTCGTCATGCTGACGATCGCATGGCGCCGCCAGCATGCGCTGAGCGCCATGATCACCGTGGCCGGACTCAACCTGGCGCTGTTGTCCCTGCTGGTCGCGTGGCGCTGGGCGCCGTTGGGGGTGACCTCGCTGCTGGTCATCGATGGTTATGCCCTGTTCGGGGCTGCCCTGATCCTGATTGCCTCGCTGGCCTGTGCCACGCTGGGCCATGCCTATCTCGAAGGAGTCCCGGGCCCCCGCGAAGAGTTCTATCTATTGCTGCTGTGCGCTGCCGCAGGCGGCATGGTGCTGGTGAGCAGTCGCCATCTGGCTTCGCTCTTCTTCGGCCTGGAACTGTTGTCGATGCCGCTCTACGGCATGCTGGGCTATACCTACCGCGAGCGGGACGCGCTGGAGGCGGGCATCAAGTACATGGTGCTGTCTGCGACTGCATCCGCCTTTTTGCTGTTTGGCATGGCGCTGCTCTATGCGCGCAGCGGAACGCTGGATTTTGCCGGGCTGGGCATGAGTCTGGCGATTACGGGAGCCGATTCCTGGTGGGTTGCCGGTGTCACGCTGATGCTGGTGGGGCTGGCCTTCAAGCTCTCGATCGTACCCTTTCACTTGTGGACGCCGGATGTCTATCAGGGCGGCCCCAGCCCGGCGGTCACCTTTCTCGCCACCGCCAGCAAGGTGGCGGTGTTCATCGTGTTGCTGCGCTTCCTGCAGGCGCTGCCGGCCCTGCCCAGCGCCTGGCTGCACGAAGCGCTGGCGGCGCTGGCACTGCTCACCATGCTGGTGGGTAACCTGCTGGCCCTGACCCAGAGTGACCTCAAGCGCCTGCTGGGCTACTCGTCGATCGCCCATTTCGGCTACCTGCTGGTTGCGCTGGTGGTCGATGATGGGCTGGCGGCGGAAACCGTCGGGGTATATCTGGTCACCTATCTGCTCACTACGCTGGGCGCCTTCGGGGTGGTGACGCTGCTCTCCAGCCCCTTCGCGCCCGCCCGGGGCGGCGCCGACACCAGCCAGCTTCATCACTATCGGGGGCTGTTCTGGCGGCGTCCCTACCTGACGGCGGTACTCACCGTGATGATGCTGTCGTTGGCGGGCATTCCCTTCACCGCGGGATTCATCGGCAAGTTTTACGTGTTTGCCGTGGCCGTCGAGGCCGGACGCTGGTGGCTGGTGGCGGGTATCGTGGTGGGAAGCGCCATTGGGCTCTACTATTACTTGCGGGTCATGATCACGCTGTATCTCGTCGAGCCCGGCATGCAGGGCCGTGACGCACCGCATGACTGGGGCGTGCAGGCGGGCGGCGTGGTGGTGCTGGCGCTGGCGGCGCTGGTTTTCCTGCTGGGCATCTATCCCGCCCCGATGATCAGTTGGGCGCGCTGGATGGGAGCCACCGTGGTGGGATAACGGCATCCGGGATCGTCGTGCCGGGCGGGTTATCCTTTTCGCTATCTTGACCTGACTGGCCGACAAACAACGCTAACAACAATATACAAAGGAGCGTGCCCTCATGAGTGCGATCGTTCTACTCGTCATAGGCCTGGGCTGCATGGCACTGGGTTATTTCGTCTACTCGAAGTTCATCGCCGAAAGGATCTACCGGCTGGATCCCGATTACCGGACACCGGCGCACGAATTCGAGGATGGCATCGACTTCGTGCCGACCAACAAGTTCGTGCTCTGGGGGCATCACTTCACCTCGGTGGCCGGGGCTGCCCCCATCGTGGGGCCCGCCATTGCCGTCATCTGGGGCTGGCTACCGGCGTTTCTTTGGGTCATCTTCGGTACCGTCTTCTTCGCCGGCGTGCATGATGCGGGTGCGATCTGGGCCAGTGTGCGCAACCGTGCCAAGTCGGTGGGGGCACTGACCGGCGACATCGTCGGCAAGCGGGCGCGCAGCCTGTTCATGATCGTCATCTTTCTGGTGCTGCTGATGGTCAACGCCGTCTTCGGAGTAGTCATCGCCCGTCTGATGATGAACTTCCCCTCTGCGGTAGTACCGGTGTGGGGCGCCATCTTCGTCGCTCTGATCATCGGGCAACTGATCTACCGGCGCATCCTCAGCCTGCCGGTGGTGTCGATTCTGGGCGTTATCGCGCTCTACGCACTCATCGGCGTGGGGCCGGCCGTACCGCTCGAGATGCCCGCCGAGGTCGCCGGCATGTCGGGCAATGCCGTGTGGATTCTGATCCTGTTCGCCTATGCGGCGATCGCTTCGCTACTGCCGGTCTGGATGCTGTTGCAGCCGCGCGACTACATCAATGGGCTGCAGCTGTTTATCGGCCTGATCGTGCTTTACGGCGCCATCGTGCTGCTCAACCCGAGCATGGTCGCCCCGATGTACAACAGTGACGTGCCGGCGGGTACGCCCTCCCTCATACCGCTGCTGTTCGTGACCATCGCCTGCGGTGCCATTTCCGGCTTCCACGGCCTGGTGTCATCCGGGACCACGTCCAAGCAGCTCAACAAGGAGACCGATGCGCGCTTCGTCGGCTACTTCGGTGCCGTGGGCGAAGGCTCTCTGGCATTGGCCGCCATTCTCGTGGCCACGGCCGGCTTCGCCAGCTTCGCCGATTGGCAGGCGATGTACAGCGCCTTCGGCCAGGGGGGCGTGACCGCTTTCGTCGAAGGCGGTGCCTATGTCATTCATAACGGTCTGGGCCTGCCCCAGGCGACGGCGGCTACCCTGCTTACGGTCATGGCGGCCCTGTTCGCCGGCACGACCATGGATACTGGCCTGCGTCTGCAGCGCTACATCTTCCAGGAGTGGGGCGATATCTATGGCCTGGAGTGGATGAAGAAGCCGGCACCGGCCACACTGCTGGCGGTGGGCACCTGCCTGCTGCTCGCCTTCGGCGCTGGCGCAGATGGCTCCGGCGGGCTGATCATCTGGCCGCTGTTCGGGACCACCAACCAGTTGCTGGCGGGCCTGACGCTACTGATCCTCTCCGTCATGCTGGTACGTCTCAAGCGGCCGATCTGGTATACCCTGGCGCCGTTGTGCTTTCTGCTGGTGATGACCGTACTGGCCCTGCTGATGCAGCTGGTCACGTTCTATCATCAGGCCAACTATTTCCTGCTGACGCTGGACATCGTGGTCCTGGTCGCGGCGATCTTCGTCGCCATGGAGTGCGCCGCATCGCTCAAGCGCCATCGCCGTGAAGTTGCCGAGCAGGGCCAATAGACAGGCAGGAGAGAGTCATGGGAAGCGACGACCGTCATCATGATTCCCGCCGCGACAAGCTACGGACCTGGCTCGGCCAGGCCCGTTTCTTCGCCGAGGAGATCTACGTTTCGCGCTATCGCGGAGCGATCGCCCGGGCGCGGCGCGACGAGGACGACCTGTTCATGCTGCTGGTGTTTTCCGAGATGATGGGGATGCCCAATCCCGCCGCCTACTACACGCTGGAGTTGCAACCATTGCTGCTGGAGCGTTTTCATGACTGGCACCGGCGAATGGGAATGGAGCGCTCTCCCCTGGACCATTTTCGCTGCTGCTAAGCCATGGCGCTCGAATGGGGCGCCGCCCTGGCCTGGGAGGCATTGGGTCCTGCCTGCCAACCCCGATCCATCCTCTGAGATGGGGCAGAGCCGAATGAGGCCTTTATGAATGAGCTACTCGATCGTCGTCTGCTGTGGGTAGGAGGTAAGGGCGGCGTCGGCAAGACTACCGTGGCGGCAGCGCTGGCGGTAGTGGCATCACGGCGCGGGCGGCGGGTGCTGGTGGTTTCCACCGATCCGGCGCACAGCCTGGGGGATGTGTTCGACCGTCAGTTGGAGGATGCACCGCGTCGCGTGCTGCCCAACCTGGACGCCATGGAGATCGACCCGGATGCCGAGGTAGAGGCGCATCTCAAGCGGGTCGTCGATCAGATGCGCCGTTACGCCGCTCCGGAAATGATGACGGAGCTCGAGCGGCAGATGCGCCTGACCCGTCAGTCACCCGGGACTCAGGAAGCCGCTCTGCTTGAGCGTCTGGCCAGGCTGATTACGGCAGACGACACGCAATACGAGCTGATCATCTTCGATACCGCTCCCACCGGTCATACCCTGCGTCTGCTCACGCTGCCCGAGGCCATGGCCGCCTGGACCGACGGCCTGCTTGCCCATAACCGCAAGTCTGAGGAATTGGGCAAGGTGTTGCGCCATCTGACGCCCAGGAGCGGACGTGACGTGGCCACGCCCTTCGATGATCCCGACCAGGATGGCCTGAGCGATCTGGATGAACGCTCCCGTGACGTGGCGCAAACGCTGCTCAGCCGGCGCCGACTGTTTCACCGGGCGCGGCGGCGTATCGAGAATGCCGAGGAGAGCGCGTTTCTGTTCGTGATGGCGCCCGAGAGGTTGCCTATTCTGGAAACCGTGCGTGCCGTGCACGCTCTGGAAGCGGTGCATATTCCGGTGGCCGCAGCGCTGGTCAACCGCGTTATCCCTGCCGAGGCCGACGGCGAATTCCTGCGGCGCAGGCGCGAGCAGGAGGCCGTCTATCTGGCGCGTATCGATGACGAGCTGGGGCATCTGCCGCGTCCACGCCTTGCGCTGCTGCCCACTGACGTTCAGGGCCTGGAAATCCTCGATGATCTGGCGGATCGGCTGGTGGAGCTGGGATTCTAGTCGACACCGAGGACTCATGCTGACGACGCGAAGGAGGTGCAGAAAACTCTGCGCCTCCTTCGCGTCGGGCTATCTGAACTGGGCGGGAAGCCAGGTGGCCAGCTCGGGGATGAAGGCCAGTGCCACCAGCATGCCCAACTGCAGGATGATGAACGGCACCACGCCACGGTAGATCGCCGTGGTCGGTACCGACTCGGGAGCCACACCGCGCAGATAGAACAGCGCAAAGCCGAACGGCGGGGTCAAGAACGAGGTCTGCAGGTTGATGGCGATCATGATGCCCAGCCATACCGGGTCGAGCCCCATGGCCAGCAGGACCGGCCCGACAATGGGCACGACGACGAAGGTGATTTCGATGAAATCGAGAATGAAGCCGAGCAGAAAGATCACCAGCATCACGATGGCGGTGGCGCCGATCACGCCGCCGGGCATGTTGCTGAACAGGTCATTGACCAGCTCTTCGCCACCGTAGGCGCGGAACACCAGCGAGAACAGGGCGGCACCGATCAGAATCAGGAACACCATGGTGGTGACGTGAGTGGTCGAGCGCACCACGTCCTTGAGCGTGGCGAAGTCGAGCTTGCGGTAGGCCAGTGCCAGGATCAGCGCGCCAAAGGCGCCTACCGCCGAGGCTTCGGTGGGCGTGGCAAAGCCGCCGAGAATCGAGCCGAGCACGGCGACGATCAGCGCCAAAGGCGGCACCAGTCCCTTGAGCAGCAGAGATAGCAGGCTGCCCTGATGGTTGAGTTCGGCCATCAGTTCCTGGCGGTCGGCGGGCGGCGCAGCTTCCGGTTTGAGCCATGAGATTATCGCGACGTAGGCGATATAGAGCACCACCAGGATCAGCCCGGGAACCAGGGCGCCGATGAACAGGTCGCCTACCGAGACGGTCTTGGGACTCCAGATGCCCATGGCAAGCTGTGCCTGTTGGTAGGCTGACGACAGGACATCGCCGAGCAGTACCAGAGCGATGGAAGGGGGAATGATCTGGCCCAGGGTGCCGGTGGCGCAGATGGTGCCGGCTGCCAGCGATTGACTGTAGCCGCGCTTGAGCATGGTCGGCAGCGACAGCAGCCCCATGGTCACCACGGTCGCCCCGACGATGCCGGTGGAGGCGGCGAGCAGCATGCCGACCAGCGTCACCGAGATGCCCAGGCCACCACGTAGCGAGCCGAACAGCAGCGCCATGGCGTCGAGCAGAGTCTCGGCGACCTTGGACTTCTCCAGCAGCACGCCCATCAGCACGAACAGCGGTACTGCCAGCAGTGTCTGGTTGGTCATGATGCCGTAGAGGCGGTTGGGCAGGGCAGCGAGAAAGCTCGCGTCGAAGTTGGCGTCGATGCCCAGCGATTCGAGCCCGGCACCCAGTCCGGCGAAGATCAGCGAGGTGCCGGCCAGCGTCAGCGCCACCGGGAAGCCGAACATGAGCACGATACAGATCAGCGCGAAGAGCACCAGCGGCATGAACTCCAGCATCACACGCGCTCCTCGATATGGTCATGCTCGGGTGCGGGCGGCAGACGGCCCGAAATGATCAGTGACTTGCGGACGACTTCGGCGATGCCCTGAACGATCATCAACACCGCGAAAGCCGGGATCAGCGTCTTGAGCAGGAACACCGCAGGAATGCCGCCGCTATCGGGGGAGCCTTCGAGAATCGCCCATGACTTGCCGACGTAGCCGAGGCTCGAGGCGATCACGAAACTCATGAAGGGGATCAGCAGCAGCAGGATGCCGAGCAGGTCGACCCAGGCCTGGGTGCGGGGCGAGAGGCGACGATAGAAAATGTCCACCCGCACGTGGCCGTCATGCTTGAACGTGTAGGACGCCGCCAGCAGGAACAGCACGGCATGCATGTACATGACCGATTCCTGCATGGGGACACTGTTGAAACTGAAGATGTAGCGCAGCACGACAATCAGGAACTGGATCAGCATCATCACGATAGTCAGCCAGGCAAGCGTCTTGCCCAGCCACTCAGTGACGGCATCGATCCAGGCCAGGGGAGCCGGCACGGATGAAGCTCGATTCATGGAACCCTCGTTATCGTGACGCATGCGCCGTTTAACGGTGCCAACGTGTTGCGCGCCGCAGCGGATGTTGCGACGCGCAAAGCGGCGAGCGTTGATTTTTTGCCCGCAAGGGTGCCGCGTAACGAAGCGTTAATCAATGAATCATTGGTCGGATGCATGCGCCATGCTGCGCGCGCAGGAGGTGGGCAGGCGGATGTCGACAGCGACAGGCAAATGATCGGAAAACATCTGGTCGAGGACCTGGAGATTGTCGGCTGCCAGGGTCTCGGAGAGCAGGATATGATCCAGCGCACGGCTGGGCTGCCACGAGGGGTAACTCAGCAGGGGCCTTACCGGCTGTAGCGGCAGCGCGGCACAGAACGTCGGATGGGCGTGGATCTGATCCGGTGTGCAGTTGAGATCGCCCATGACCACGACGTGACGCAGCGGCGCGATGATATCGCGCAGATAATCGAGCTGACGATTGCGGGCTCGCTGGCTCAGCGCCAGGTGTGCGACAAACAGGTGCAGGGCATCGGGACCTTCGCCGAAACGCGCATGAATGGCACCACGCCCCGGCAGGGTGCCCGGCAGGCGATGCTCCTCGACGCGGGATGGCGTGTAGCGAGCCAGCAACCCGTTGCTGTGCTGGGCGACCCGGCCCAGGTTGCGATTGAGCTGCTGATAGTAATAGGGAAACTTGCTGCGCGCGGCCAGATACTCCACCTGATTGACGTGACCGGAGCGGAAGCTGCCGCCGTCCACTTCCTGCAGGCCGACGATATCGTAACCGCTCAGGATCTTGCTGATGATGTCCAGGCGGCCCAGGCGCTTGGGATGCGGCAGAAAATGCTGCCAACTGCGCGTCAGGTAGTGGTGATAGGCGGCGGTATGAATGCCGACCTGCAGATTGCAGGTCAGCAGGCGTATCGAGTGACGGTTGTGGGCCGGAAGTTCTGGGGCCTCGCGCATGTCACTCTCCTCTTTCGTTGCGTACCTTGTTCACTAGAGCCTGAGCAATCTGTGGCATGTTGTCCAGACTGCCGGCGCTTTGCGGAGTGATCACGTAACGACCGTCCACCACCAGGGCCGGCACGCCCATCAGCTGGTAACCGCGGATCTTGGCATGGGCCTGATTGACCTGGCTCTTCACGCCGAAGGAGTTCAATGCCTTGAGAGCCTCTTCCTCGCTGACGCCGTACTGGCTGAAGAACTCGGCGATCTCATCGTCGCTGGTCAGTTGCTTGCCCTGTTCATGAATGGCGTCGAAGAAATCGCTATGCAGCTTTTCCTGGATGCCCAGTTGCTTGGCCGCGTAGAACGCCTTGGCGTGCTTGATCCAGACTTGGCCCATGGTGGCGGGAATGCGGGTAAACACCACGTCATCGGGCAGGTCGGCGACCCAGGCATTGAGAGGTTTTTCCAGGTGATAGCAGTGCGGGCAACCATACCAGAAGACTTCATCGACTTCGATCTGATCATCGCCAACGCTCGTTTTCACCGGCTCGTCGAGTACCTGGTAGTCATCTCCGGCTACCGGTTCGGCGGACATGGTCAGGGTGGAAAACGCGAGGCCGGCAGCCAACGCGAGTAATTTCTTGTACATTCGCCTTCTCCTGGCAAGGGGACTACAAGCGGAAAAAAACCAAGGGTATCAGAAGGCTTGGAGCCAGAACCATGAGCAAGGTTCCGTTCCGCCGTCAGACATGGCCGTGACAGATAAAAAAGGCGGCCTAGGCCGCCTTTGGGAATCGTCCGTCTCAGTGGAGACCGTAGACGAAATTGGCCAGGGCCTCCATGTCGGCGTCGCTCAGCTTGGATGCGATATCGCGCATGATGGCGTTGGGGTCGTTGTTGCGCTCGCTCCGGGCGAAATCCTGCAATTGCTTGAGGGTATACTCGGGATGCTGGCCGGAGAGGGCCGGATAGACCGCCGTGCCGATGCCTTGCCCGGTCGGGGTGTGGCAGGCCATGCAGGCCGGGACGCCCTTGGCCAGGCTGCCGGCCCGATAGAGCCGCATGCCGCGCTCGGCTAGCTCGGGATCGGCCTGGCCGAGGTTGGGTTCCTGGTTGGCGTAGTAGGCGGCGACGTCGGCGATGTCCTGATCCGAGAAGTTGGCGACGATGCCGGCCATCTGCGGGACGACACGCACGCCATCACGAATCTCGGCGACCTGTTTGGCGATGTAGGAAGCATGCTGCCCCGCCAGATTGGGGAAGGTCGGGGCCAGGCTGACGCCGTTGGCGCCGTGGCAGGCGGCACAGACCTGGGCCTTTTGCCGGCCGGCGGCGGGGTCGCCTTGAAGCTCCTGCGCATGGGCCACGCCCATTGCACTCATGGTAATTGCCAGGCTTGCGAGTAACTTTCTCATCGTGGATCCACTATGCCATTCATTGTTAACCGGTGTAGGTCACCTGGGCGCCGACCCCCCGGGCCGCAGCGCTTCCCGTGGTGTCAGCACCGTCCGGGCGGCCGGGGATGGGTTGGGTGCATACCATCAACCAAGTCGGCCTCCAGCGGTGCAAGGACCGGTTCGCTGCCGGTAGAAGCACGGTGGTACACTAGCGAGCCCCAGGTCGCAGACAAAAGCCACGGCAGTATACCGGAACCCCCGAGTGACTTGAACGTGGCGAAACGTCGTCAAGTGGCCCTTTTCACGCAAGTTTTGAGCCGAGTCATGTCTATGCACGATGACGTCCGTCTGAATTATCAGACTGCCCGCTTTCTGACCAGCGCACCGAGCCTGGCTCAGTGCCCGCCGGATCGCGGTGCCGAGGTCGCCTTCGCCGGGCGTTCCAACGCGGGAAAGTCCAGCGCGATCAATACCTTGACGCAGCAGAACGCTCTGGCGCGCACCTCCAAGACGCCGGGGCGTACCCAGTTGATCAACTTCTTTGCCCTGGGTAGCGACGAGCAGCGCCGTCTGGTCGATCTGCCGGGATACGGCTTCGCCAAGGTGCCCGAGAAGGTCAAGCTGGAGTGGCAGCGCCACTTGGCCGAATACTTGCAGCGTCGCCAGTCGCTCAAGGGGCTGGTACTGGTCATGGACGTGCGTCACCCGTTGAGCGAGTTCGATCAGATGATGCTCGGGTGGGCGGACGAGCAGGACATGCCGGTGCACATCCTGCTGACCAAGGCGGACAAGCTCAAGCAGGGGCCGGCCAAGGCCTCGCTGCTGAAAGTGCGTCGCCAGCTCGCGGAGTGGGAGGACTTGGTCAGCGTGCAGTTGTTCTCTTCGCTCAAGCGCCAGGGTATCGATGAAGCTTCCCGCCGGCTGGATGCCTGGCTGAGCGAGGCGGGGCCAGCAACTGAACCGTCCTAGCCCTGTCTGACGAAGCCGTCTTGTCGGGCCGCTACCGATCGCGGCCTGACTGCAATGCCTCCAGCAGGGCCGGAAGCTCGCGGACGTGACCTAGACGATGTATGCCGTGCGGCAACTCGCGCTCCTCCTGGCCGTGAACATCGATCCAGGCCACCTGCATTCCCAGGCGCTGGGCGGGCAGCGCATCATCACGCCAGGAATCCCCGACGTGTAGGGCGCGCGAAGCCGGCGTGCCGAGACGGGCAAGCGCCGCCAGGAAGGGACGCGCATCCGGCTTGGGGGCGCGAAGTTCCCCCGCCGCGATCATCACCGGGAAGTGCTGGGCCAGGGCGAGTCGCTTGAGGTTGGCATTGCCGTTGGTGATTGCCGCCAGCCGATAGCGCCCGCGAAAGCGCTCCAGCATTTCGGCCACCTCCGGATAGGTGTCGAGCTCGTGGCGCAGATCGAGAAAGCGCTCCACGGCAGCGGCGGCCCAGAGCTGCGCGGTGCTCCTGGGCAGGCCGAACTCCTCGATGAGCTCGCCCATGGCGCGCTCGCGAATCCAGGTGAAATCCCCGCGGCGCAGCGGAAAGCGCCGTGCGACTTCGCCACGACGGCGCTGGTAGACGGCGAGCGGGAAACGCTCGAGATAGCGCAGCTCACCCCTCCCCGGCAGGGCCGCCAAGGCCTCGCCGAGCCAGGCGTAGTGTTCGGTTTCCGCCCGCTCGAGTATCGGGCGGTTATCCCAGAGGGTGTCGTCGAGATCGAACGTCAGGGCATCGATTCGCATGCAGGTCTCGTCAAGGAGGAAGGTCGGAGTCGCTTTTCGCGTCGGTACCGTGCGGGCGAGCGCCTTGGCGTTGCGCGCGCGGGTGGGCCGCGTCGTAGGCCTGGGCCAAATGCTGCCAGTCGAGGCGCGTGTAGATCTGGGTCGTGGCCAGATTGGCATGGCCGAGCAGTTCCTGTACGGCGCGCAGGTCCTGGCTGGATTCGAGCAGATGGCTGGCGAAGGAGTGGCGCAGTCGATGGGGATGAAGATGCTCTGGCAGGCCGCGCTCACGGGCCGTCTTAACCAGACGCAGCTGAATGCCGCGGTGGCCGAGCCGGGTGCCTCGCTGGCTGACGAAAAGGGCCGGCTCCTCGGCGTCGGTGAGCAGGGCACGGGCCGGTAGCCAAGCATTCAGCGCCTGGCATGCCCGCGTGCCGACCGGGACTTGGCGTGGTTTGCTGCCCTTGCCCAGCACCCGCACACGGCGGGTATCGAGGCTGTCCAGGTCCAGCGCGGCGAGCTCCGCCAGACGCAGGCCACATGAGTACAACAGTTCCAGCATCGCCTGGTCACGCAGGGCCAGCGGTGAGCCGTCATGCGGTGTGTCGAGAAAGCGGGCGAGCAGGTCGACATCCACCGGGCGCGGCAGGCGCCGCGGCTGGCGCGGCGCCTGGGTCAGGGCGACCGGGTTGTGCGCCAGCAGACCTTCGCCGACGAGATGGTCGGCAAAGCGCGACAGCGCTGCGCGTCGCCGGGCCAGGCTACGGGGCGCCAATCCCCGGGTACGCTCGGCGGCGAGGAATCGGCGCAGCCATGCCACATCCAGTTCATGCCAGCCGCGAACCTCGGCCCTGTCGAGAAAGTCCGTCAATGCGAGGAGATCACGGCGGTAGGCATCGACCGTCGCCGGACTGGCGTGGCGTGCCAGCCGGCTCAGGAAGTCATCGACCACGCGGCGCATGGACAGCATCGAAGCGGGACAACAAGCGGCTGATCACCTCGCCAAGATAGGCGGTGAACAGCGTGTCGAGGGTGGCACGAAAGTGTTCGCTGTCGTGGCTGGCAAGCAGCAGGTAACCCAGCGGTTCGCCCAGGGTCAGGCGCGTCACCGCGCAGGAGCCGGCTTGCTCGGGGGGCGTCGCATGCGGCAGCAGGCATTGCCAGTCCTCGCGCGTCAGCCGGGCGCAGCGGCTGGTGCGACCGTCAAGGAGGGCATCCAGACGGGACTTGGCATCCTCCTGCAGGGCCAGACGTGGTGGCTGAAAGGCCGCCTGGGGCGGATCGGCGTAACTGAGCGGGGCGTAGGTCCACAGGGCCACGGCCTGGGTACGGAAGCGTTCGGCCAGCTGGGTCGAGAGCGCCTGACCCAGGGCGTCGCTGTCCTCGGCTTCCAGCAGGGCCAGGACCAGTTCACGGGTACGGCGATACTGCGCCTCGTTATGGCGTGCCGACTCCAGAAGACGTTCGAGCCGCCATTCGGCATTTTCAGCGCGCTCGCGCAGATCGTGAACCAGGCGTTCGAGCAGCGAGATCGAGCCCTTGGCCTCGGGGTGCGGCACCTTGAGTTGCTGCAGCAACCCCTCCCGTCCGATAAAGAAGTCGGGATGGCGTGCCAGCCAGTGGGCGATTCTGTCAGGATCGAGCGTCTGGCGCGGCTCGGGGGCTTGGGCACGTGACATGCTGTGTTCCTCTCGTCACCTTGGCGGCTTGCGACCGGTCTAAAATGGCCTGGCTCGCGGATGCGGCGATGCAATCCGCTGCAGGATTTCCGCTTCCCTGATGCCGGGCCCGGTCACGGGATAACCACACGGCCATCGAAGACCTTGACTGCCGGACCGATCATCATCAGCGGTGCATCCTCGCCGGCCCATTCCAGCGTCAGGCAGCCGCCGGGCAGGTGGATGTTCACCGGGCTCTGCAGCAGGCCGCGGCGGATGCCGCTTGCCGCAGCGGCGCAGGCGCCGGTGCCGCAGGCCAGGGTCTCGCCCGCGCCACGCTCGTAGACCCGCAGCCGGGCCTCGTGGGGTGACACCACCTGCAGAAAGCCGACATTGACCCTGCGGGGGAAGCGGGGATGACACTCGATTGCCGGGCCCAGGCGCGCCACGGGCGCCGTGTCGACATCCTCGACCAACAGCACGGCATGGGGATTGCCCATCGACACGATGCCGACCTCGACGACCTCGTCGTCCACTTCCAGCCTGTGCAGCGGCAGATCGCGGTCGGCCTCGAAGGGCAACGCCTGCGGCGCGAAGCGCGGCGCGCCCATGTTGACCCGGACGCGGCCATCGTCCTCGATGAGCAGCGTCAGTGGCCCGCCCAGCGTCTCGACCTGGATCTCGCGCCTGTGAGTCAGGCGCTGGTCGCGTACGAAACGGGCGAAACAGCGTGCACCGTTGCCGCAGTTCTCCACTTCGCTGCCGTCGGCATTGAAGATGCGGTAGCGGAAATCCATGTCCGGATCGCGGGGCGGTTCGACCAGCAGCAACTGATCGAAGCCGATGCCGAAATGGCGGTCCGCCAGCTGGCGGATCTGCTCCTCGCGCAGGCGGGCGCGCTGGGTGATCAGGTCGACCACCATGAAATCGTTGCCCAGCCCGTGCATCTTGGTGAAGTGCAACAGCATCACGCGCTCCCTGCAGGCTGGGTCGGCGCGGCGTCGGCGGCCCCGGGCAGCAGGGACTCGCCGGCCCATAGATCCTCCAGGCGCTCGCGGCGGCGCACCAGGTGCATCTCGGCTCCATCGACCATGACCTCGGCCGGGCGCGCGCGACTGTTGTAGTTCGATGCCATCACGAAGCCGTAGGCGCCTGCCGAGCGTACGGCGAGCAGGTCATCCGGGGCGATCGCCAGTTCGCGGTCCTTGCCCAGAAAGTCGCCGGTCTCGCACACCGGGCCGACCACGTCGTAGATGGCCGCTTCGCGCGTGGCGCGGGTATCGACCGGGAGGATACGCTGCCAGGCCTGATACAGCGAGGGGCGAATCAGGTCGTTCATGCCGGCATCGACCACGGCGAAGTTCTTGGTTTCGCCGGGCTTCAGATATTCGACACGGGTCAGCAGCAGACCGGCATTGGCGGCGATCGAGCGTCCCGGCTCGAACAGCAGCGTCAGATTGCGCCCGTGCAGACGCTCGAGCAGCGCCGAGGCGTAGTCGAAGGGCGCCGGAGGCCGTTCGTCCCGATAGGGGACGCCGAGCCCGCCGCCGAGATCGAGGTGCTCGATCTCGATGCCGCGCGCCTTGAGACGGTCAAGCAGGGCCAGCAGGCGATCGAGGGCGTCGAGAAAGGGCGACAGTTCGGTGAGCTGCGAGCCGATGTGACAATCGAGGCCGACCACGCGCACGTTGGCCATCTGTGCGGCGCGTTCGTAGACGTCCAGCGCCGTGTCGACGGGGATGCCGAACTTGTTGGCCTTGAGCCCCGTGGAAATGTAAGGGTGCGTCCTGGCGTCGACGTCGGGGTTGACGCGCAGCGACACCGGCGCCACCTGGCCGCGCTCGCCGGCAACCCGGTCGAGGCGTTCGAGCTCGGGCAGTGATTCGACGTTGAAGCACTTGATGCCGACCTCCAGCGCCCGGGCCATCTCGTCGGCCTGCTTGGCGACACCGGAAAACACTACCTTGGCGGGATCGCCACCCGCAGTGAGGACGCGTTCCAGCTCACCGCGCGAGACGATATCGAAGCCGGCACCCAGGCGGGCGAGCAGATTCAGCACCGCCAGGTTGGAGTTGGCCTTGACCGCATAGCAGATCAGATGGGGATGGCCGCCCAGCGCCTCCGTGTAGGCACGGAAGTGCCGGGTGAAGGTCGCCCGGGAGTAGACGTAGCACGGTGTGCCGAAGCGCTCGGCCAGGGCGTCGAGGGCGACGTCTTCGGCGTGCAGCACGCCGTCGCGATAATCGAAGTGATCCATGTCAGTGACTTTCCTGAATGGCGGTCGGGGCCGCTTCCTCGGTTGTCTCGGGGCCGTTCGGCGCACGCGAGGTGCCGGTCGGGTCGTATTTCTCCGCGGCGGCGCGGTCGTCGGGCATGTACAGCGGCCCTTTCTGGCCGCAACCGGCCAGAACGATGAGCGACGCGACGACCAGGGTGGCGCTCCTGAGCTGTCGCCGAGTCATGACGCTTGGCCCCCGCGCAGCGTCGCCAGAGCGTCGCGGGCCCGCTGGGCGGCGGCACGGACCTGGTCGGGAGCGGTGCCGCCGATGTGGTTGCGTGCCGCCACCGAGCCTTCCAGGGTCAGCACCTCGAAGACGTCGGCGTCGATCTGGGAGGAAAACTGGCGCAACTCGTCGAGGGTCATCTCGGAGAGGTCCTTCTTCTCGCGAATGCCGAAGGCCACGGACTGGCCGACGATTTCATGCGCATCGCGGAAGGGCACGCCCTTGCGTACCAGGTAGTCGGCCAGATCGGTGGCGGTGGAAAAGCCGCGCCGGGCCGCCTCGTACATGCGCTCAGCCTTGGCCTCGAGCGCCGGCACCATGTCGGCGAAGGCGCGCAGGCAGCCGCGTACGGTGTCGAGGGTATCGAACAGCGGCTCCTTGTCTTCCTGGTTGTCCTTGTTGTAGGCCAGCGGCTGCGATTTCATCAGCGTCAGAAGTCCCATCAGATGGCCGTAGACGCGCCCGGTCTTGCCGCGCACCAGCTCGGGCACGTCGGGGTTCTTCTTCTGCGGCATGATCGAGGAGCCGGTACAGAAGCGATCGGGCAGGTCGATGAAGTCGAACTGGGCGCTGGTCCACAGCACCAGTTCCTCGCTCATGCGCGAGAGGTGCATCAGGAGAATGCTGGCGAAGGCGGTGAATTCGATGGCAAAGTCGCGATCGCTGACCGCGTCCAGCGAGTTCTCGGCGGGGCGATCGAAGCCGAGCAGTTCGGCGGTGACGTGGCGGTCGATGGGATAGGTGGTGCCGGCCAGCGCCGCGGCACCCAACGGCAGGACATTGACGCGCTTGCGACAGTCCAGCAGGCGCTCGTGATCGCGGGTCAGCATCTCCTGCCAGGCCAGCAGATGGTGGCCGAAGGTCACCGGCTGCGCCGTCTGCAGATGGGTGAAGCCGGGCATGATGGTATCGGCCTCGCGGTCGGCGAGTTCGATCAGCCCGCTGCGCAGGCGGGCCAGTTCGGCCGCGATGGCATCGATCTCGTCGCGCAGATAGAGGCGGATATCGGTGGCGACCTGGTCGTTGCGCGAGCGGCCGGTGTGCAGTTTCTTGCCGGTGATGCCGATCTTCTCGGTCAGCCGGGCTTCGATGTTCATGTGCACGTCTTCGAGTGCAACCGACCAGGCGAAGCGTCCTTCGCTGATCTCCCGGGCGATCTCGTCGAGCCCGGTGACGATGGCGTCGCGTTCGTCTTCGCCCAGCACGCCGACGCGGGCCAGCATGGTGGCATGGGCGATCGAGCCGCGAATATCATGCTGGGCGAGACGCTGATCGAATCCCACGGAGGCGGTAAAAGCGGCGACGAAGGCGTCGGTGGGCTCGCTGAAGCGTCCCCCCCAGGACTGGTTGGTGTGCTGAGTCATCGGGCTTGGGATCCTGCGTTACGGTTCGGCAAAAGGCGATAAGTCGTGTCAGGGAGTGTACCAGAGTCCGTGCGACTGGCGAGGGTGGGGAGGGCGAAGCGAGATGCCGATTTTTCCTTGGTCGATGACTGCTTTATGATGGTTGAATATGCCGCCTGTGCGGTCAACCGGTTCTCGCGTTCTCTCCGGTGGGGGAGACGCTGTCAATTCCGAGGGAGAATGACGTGCCCGCCATCAAGACCCTACGCATCGCCACGCGCAAGAGCATGCTCGCCTTATGGCAGGCCGAGCATGTCAAGGATCGCCTGATGGCGCTACACCCCGAGCTCGATGTCGAACTGGTGGCACTGTCCACCCGCGGTGACAAGATTCTCGACACGCCGCTGGCCAAGGTGGGCGGCAAGGCGCTTTTCGTCAAGGAACTGGAAGAGGCGATGCTCGATGGTCGGGCCGATATCGCCGTCCACTCCATGAAGGATGTGCCGATGCACTTCCCGGAGGGGCTCGGGCTGTCGGTGATCCTCGAGAGTGCCGCGCCTACCGACGCCTTCGTGTCCAACCACTATACTTCGCTGGACGCGCTTCCCGAAGGCGCGCGCGTGGGCTCTTCCAGCTTGCGTCGCGCCCTGCAGGTACGCGAGGCGCGTCCGGATCTCGAGGTCCTGAGCCTGCGCGGCAATGTGCAGACGCGCCTGGCCAAGCTCGACGCCGGCGACTTCGAGGCCATCATTCTTGCCACCTCCGGGTTGCAGCGCCTCGGGCTTGACGAGCGTATCGCCATGGAGCTGTCCCCGGAAGTCAGCCTGCCGGCCTGCGGTCAGGGCGCGCTGGGCATCGAGTGCCGGCATGACAACGCCGAGCTGATCGAGCTGCTGGCACCGCTGGACGATGCGGCAACCGCGACGCGGGTGCGTGCCGAGCGGGCCATGAACACCCGGCTCGAAGGGGGGTGTCAGGTGCCGATCGGCGGTTACGCCGTGCTCGAGGACGAAGGCCGCACGATCTGGCTGCGCGCCTTGGTCGGCGACCCGGAGGGAACCCAGGTGCTGCGCGCCGAGCGGCGAGGAGGGGCCGACGAGCCCGAGGCCCTGGGCATCCGCGTTGCCGAGGATCTGCTCGATCAGGGCGCCGGCGAAATCCTGGCTCGGGTCTACAGTCAGTCGTGACGGCCCATCGGCCTCCTGTTCTCGTCACGCGCCCCGGTGCCCGTGCCGTGCCGCTGTGTGCGGCGCTTGAGCAGGCAGGGCAAGCGGTCATGCGTCTGACGGTGATGGCACTCGAGCCGTTGCCGGAGCCCCCTCCGGCGCGTCAGGCACTGCTGGATCTCGATCAGTTCACGCATGTCATCGCCATCAGCCCCTTTGCGGCCGAGCTGCTGGCGGAACGAATCGATGCCTACTGGCCTCAATTGCCCGTGGGGCCGCGTTTCTACGCGGTGGGCGAATCCACGGCAGACGTTCTGCGGCGCCAGCTCGGTGTGGATGTCGTGACGCCTGCTGCCGGTGCAGGCGACGCCAGCGAAGGCCTGCTGGCCCTGCCCGAACTCGAGACGCTGCGCGAGCAGCGCGTGATGCTGGCCGCTGGAGAGGGCGGGCGGCCGCTACTGGCCGAAACGTTGACCGAAAGGGGCGCGCGGCTGTCGCGTCTGACACTCTATCGGCGTGTCCTGCAGACACCGGATGCCGATAGCATGGCGAGACTGGCAGCGGGAGATTTCACGGCGCTGGTAGTGACCAGCGGCGAAATACTGGAACATCTGGCGGCCTGGTGCAGCAGCCCTGCGGCGTTGAACCAACCGCTAATCGTTTCCAGTCGGCGTTTGGCTACACTGGCTGACACACTAGGGTTCGTACGCCTGCATGTGGCACGGGACGCCACACCCGCTGCGCTGACTGCAGCGGTACTTGAGGCCTGCGGCCCGTAAGGCGCCGATGTCGATCAAGATGATCTTGAAAAGGGCTAGCGACACATGAGCAAGCAACAACACGATCAGGACGGACGAAAGGCGCAATCTGCGGAGCAACCCAGTACGCACCGGACGTCCGAGCACGAGGGTGATGCCATGTCGGCATCGCCGTCAACGCGCAAGGAAGCGCAAGAGACCTCATCGGCCCAACAGCCTGCGGCAGGTCAGACGGCATCGTCTCCGCCAGAGCCCGGTACCAAGGCCGCAAGCGGTAAGAACGTGAGTGGCAATGGCGCTTCCTCGACGGGCAAACCTCCGGCGTCTGCCGCCACCGCTGGCAAGACCGCATCTGACAAGGCTTCTTCTGACAAGGCCTCTCCTGGCAAGAGCGATAGCGCCCGACCCGCCACTACGAGCGGGACCGGTAGCCAGGGCGCCACTGCGGGCTCCACGTCCTCTGCCGGAAACAAGTCCTCTGCCGGAAAGACGAGCACAACGGCCACGTCTCCTCCGGGGGGGAGTTCGGCCCCGGCCACGGCGCGTCATGACGGCGGCGGCGGTGGTCGAGGGCTGGCGGTCGCTGCACTGGTGCTGTTCGTGCTGCTGGCGATCGCGCTGATTGCCGCCGGTTGGTTCGGCTGGCAGAAGCTCTCCGAGCAGCAGGCACGGCTATCCCGGATCGAGCAGAACTCGCAGGCCATCGACCAGCTGCAAAGCCAGCTGTCCAGCCGTGACCAGCAGAGCGATCAGGCTGCCCAGGCGCTGCGGGACGAGTTCGAGCAGTATCGCCAGGAAGTCAACGACACGCTGGACCAGGTGCTCGAACAGCTTGCCAACCAGCAGCAGGCGGATGCCGGCGACTGGCGTTTTGCCGAAGCCGAATATCTGTTGCGTCTGGCCAATCAGCGTCTGCAGCTCGAGCGTGACGTCAAGGGGGCCCGGGCACTGCTGGAGGGCGCCGACAAGCGTCTGGCAGCAGCCGATAACCCGGCGCTGACGCCGGTGCGTCGCGCCATCCAGTCGGAGCTCGGGGCTCTCGACTCGGTGCCGCAGGTCGACCGTACCGGGTTGTACCTGTCGCTGATGGCACAGCAGGAGCAGCTTGCCCAGCTACCGCTCGATCAGGACGTACAGCCGGTCGCCGCGGAAGGCGGGGATACCTCTCCGGTCAGCGGCTCCTGGCAGCAGCAGCTGTCGCGCTTCGGCACCGAGCTCAAGGAGCTGGTGACCGTGCGCCATCACGATGAGGCGCTGGAAGCGCTTATCACGCCCGAGCAGGAGTCCTATCTGCGCCAGAACGTGCGGCTGCAACTGGAACAGGCCCAGATCGCTCTGCTCCAGGCCGATCCCGAGCTCTACCAGGCCAGCCTCAAGAAGGCCATCACCCTGGTGGAAGGGTACTACGATACGGACAGTGACGGCGTGCAGCAGGTGCTCGACCGGCTCAAGGAGATGATGAACCGGACCGTTCGGCCCGAGCTTCCGGATATCAGCGGCTCACTGCAGGCGTTGCGCGATTTCATGCAAAATCGTCATGACGCCGGGGGCGACAACGCATGAGAAAACTGATCCTGCTCATCGTCTTCGGGCTGGCCATCGGAGCGTTGTTCGGCCAGTTGATGCAATCACTGCCGGGCTACTGGCTGGTGCGTGTCGGCGACACCTCGATCCAGACTTCCTTCTGGTTCGGCGTGATTCTGCTGCTGATTGCCTTTCTGGTTCTGTATTTTGCCTTGCGCATATTGACCCACCTGCGCCGGCCGGTCAGCCGGCTCAAGGTGTGGAACAGCCGGACCCGCCACCGCAATGCCATGAAACGCACCGTGCGTGGCCTGGTGGCGTTGGCGGAAGGGCGCTGGAAACGGGCCGAGAAAGCCCTGACCAAGTCGGCGGACGATTCCAGCACGCCGCTGGTCAATTATCTTTCTGCCGCTCTGGCCGCCCATTATCAGGGGCGTTACGACCAGGCCGATACGCTGCTCAAGCGGGCGCATCATAGTACGGAGGGTGCCGATACCGCCGTCGGTCTGGTGCAGGCGCAACTGCTGCTCGACCGTCAGCAGTACGAGGAGGCGCTGGCCATTCTCACTCGGCTTGAGAAACAGATGCCCGAGCATCCTCAGGTGCTCAAGCTGCTCAAGCAGGCCTACATCAGTGTCAGCGATTGGGATGGGCTGCGTCGTCTGATGCCACGCCTCGACAAGCATCAGCTCATCGCTCCCGAGGAGCGCCGCGAGCTGGAACAGCGTGCCTATCGCGAATTGATCATCCAGTCGGTGCAGAATCCGAACGATGTGGAGCGTGTGCGCAATCTCTGGGCCGATCTGCCCGATTATCTGCGCAACGACGTGGAGCTGGTGGCGCTGTATGCCGAGGCGCTGGTCAAGGGAGGTGAGGAGAGCATCGCCGAACGACTGCTGCGTCACTCGCTCAAGGAGCACTGGGATGCGCGTCTGGTGCTGCGTTACGGTCTGCTCAATGTGGACGCGGCGCGCCAGTTGGCCTATGCCGAAAAATGGCTGCAGGAACGTCCCAACGATCCTGACCTGCTGCTGACGCTGGGGCGGTTGTCGCTGCGCAACGCCTACTGGGGCAAGGCGCAGGAGTACTTCGAGTCGAGTCAGCGCCAACGTTCGAGCGGTGTGGTGTGCGCCGAGCTGGCGCGACTGTATGCCAACCTCGGCGAGCACAACAAGAGCCAGCTCTACTATCGACAGAGCGTGGAGCTGCTCGACAAGTCGCTTCCCGCCCTGCCTCAGCCGAGCGACAACAACCGCTGATCCCCTTCGGTTTGCTCTCCTGGGCGCCTTTGGCGCCCTTTTTTGTGTCTTCCCGGCAGGTTCGCATGCACTCGCCCTGCGGGCGGGGGCGCGCCAGTGGCGGGAGGCGGGACGAAGAGATAACGATGGAATGCTGCGAGGTGTTCTGGCGGTTCCAAACGGGCTTGAGCATCTTCAGCCGTTGGGCGCGGCAGGCTAAAAAAGGGCTACCGGTAAACCTCGGTAGCCCTTCTCATGGGTCCTTCTCACTCGCTTTTTACGATTGTCGGTCCACTAGCGCTCCTGAGGGTCGTTCACATCATCGCTGTCGGGGGTGGCATGCGACGCGTCGCCGACGCGATAGGTGTCGATATCCTCATCGGGCTTCCTCTCGGGGTGGGTATCCGCCGCGTTGCGACGCTCTTCGGCCAGGCGCAAGTGCGCAGGCGGCGCCGTCCCGTCCTTGTCCTCGCCAAAGTAGAGCGTGGTGTGCGGGAACGGAATCTCGATGCCCGCTGCGTCGAAGTGCATCTTGACCAGGCGGTTGTAGGCGCGTCCCACGCCCCACTGGTCGCCTGGAGTCGTCTTGATGACCACCCGGATATTGACCGAGCTGTCGGCCAGGGCGGTAACGCCTGCCACGGTAAGCGGGGCAAGAATCTTCTGGCCATACTCCTCGCTTGCCTGGAGTTCGTCGAAAGCCGCCTGGAGATGTTCGATGGCGTGGTCGATGTTCTCGCGATAGGCGATTCCGTACTCGCCGACGTGGTTGCCGAACTCGCGCATGAAGTTCGAGACCGTATCGACGGAGGAGAACGGCACGATGTGATAGGTGCCCGACAGGTCGCGGATGCCGACGGAGCGTATGCTGATGCGCTCGGCGGTCCCGGTCACGCCGCCGGCACTCACCACATCGCCGGTATTCATGGCGTTCTCCAACTGGATGAACACACCGGTGATGACGTCCTGAACCAGCTTCTGGGAGCCGAAACCGATGGCCAGGCCCAGCACCCCGGCACCGGCGATCAAGGGACCGATGTTGATACCGATCTCGGCAAGCACGATCATTGCCGTCATGGTCACCAAGGCGATGGCCAGGGCGTTGCGGAACAGGCTGAGCAGGGTCTTGGCACGGGCCGTCGGCTCGCCGGTGCCGGTTTCCGGGCTGAGGCGGTTCTCGATCAGGCTGGCGATGCCGATCCAGGCAGCGGCGGCCACTATCAGGATGATCAGGACGTTGATCGTGGTGCCTACCGCGTGCGCGCCCGCTTCGGATGCGTACCAGGCGGCAAGGTCGAAAGCGCCCCAAGCGGACAGTACGGCCATGACTACCAGAATCAGAATGATGGCGCGAATGACCTTGAGAAAGGTGGGAATATAGGAGTTAAGTCGCTTTTCCAGCAGTGGCAAGCGCCGGCGCATATCGTCGGAAAGCGTGATGCGATGACCGATCAGTTGCGTCAGCACGCCGGATACCAGCAGGCCGAGACCGATATAAATAATGGTCTTGAGGGTGGCCATCATCACATAGGGCAGGGCACTTTCGGGGTGCAGCACGGTGACCCCGAACACGACCACGGCGTACAGCAGTGCCAGCAGATGCCAGACCCGCGCAAAGGTACGCAGTGCTACGCGGCTAGCCGCCATATCGGCGTGCTCGGCGCGCGCCATCAGAGCCGTACGGAGGGTGATGCGATGGGTAAGAATGACCGTGGCGGCATAGATCAACGCCAGCAGCATGATCAGGGTGCCCAGGCCTTTACCCAGCGCGGGAGAGAGATTGAAGCTGACGATGGGCGCGGCCACCAGCATGCCATAACCGATGAAACTTGCCAGACGCGCCAGGAAGCGATTGCAGTAAGAAGCCTGATCGGCCGCAATCGGCAGCAGGCGCAGCCCCTCGTAGCGTGACGAGAACAGCATGCGCATGGCGGTCTTGAACAACTCGATCATCAGGAAGGCATTGAGAAACAGGGAAAGCCGGGTTTCCATGCTGCCAGCTTCGCCAATGGCGAAGGTGGCCAGGAAGTTGCCACCTACGTAGGCCAGCACGACCGCCAGCACATCGGCGAGGGCGGCCAGAACCACGGCAAGGCTGGTACGCAGCAGCTTGCTCTTGTTGTTGCCATGCAGTGACCAGTGGTTGAGCCGGGTAAATAGCGGTGCCGCCAGGCGGCGTAGAATGAAGAACAGCACGAAGGTGCCGACTACCACTAACGCCAGGTTGAAGGCCGCAGCCAGGAAGGCACTCATGTCGAAGCCCGGACCGGCAGCCGTGGAGCCCCGTTCGGCACTGAACAGCAGTTTCAGGGCATCGATGGCGCGCAGGAATTGATTGCCCAGATCGGCGGCAATGTTGCTCGTAGCTTCAGCCAGGCGGCGAGGAAAGGAAACCTGGTCGGCACGTTGCCCACTCGGGGCTTCGGCGGCGATCTGCTCCGCTGGCACCGCACCCTCGATATCCAGTGTCTGATCGTTCTCCTGCGCAGCCGCCAGCGTGCGTAGCTGCTCGATAAGCGCTTCGCGTGATTGCTCGTTTTCCAGCAGATCGGCCATGGTCGAATAGGCGGGAGTCCCTTGGGGGGGTGGCTGCTGAGCCAGCGCGGGCATGATCATCAGGATGAGGCCCAGCAATAACCAGCGGCCGAGGCGGGTGTCGAGACGTAACGTCGGCACTCTGTCTTACCTCCTTGTCAGGGTCAGGGGCGGTCCCGGGACGCGGGACGCGATACGGTCATCATAACATCGCTTAAATGCAGAAATGGGGCGTTACGCTCTCCGTTGTGTCCGGCGAAGCTCAGCCTGTTTGAGTATCGGCTCAGACTTGCCGTAGCTAGAGAGTGCCATATCCAGGCCATGCAAAACGCTGAAGGGTAATAAGTGTAATGTATTGAAAACGTTTTAAAATGTAATTTTTGGTACCATGCTTGTTTAATGAATCCTTTTCTGCCAGTTTGGAAAAGCGAACTGATCGCTGACAGGAAGACCTGTCGACGTTTATCGAACCAAGGAGGGTTTCGCATGTTCGGTTCCATGACCTGTTCCCGCTGTGGAAGCCATGATCTGATCTCGCCCGAGACGACACATGATTGGGACGAGATTACCTGCCGCGATTGTGGCGAGTTCATTGATACCCGTCAGGGGTATGAATCCCGTCAGTCTCCCTCACTGTTAGCCGAGGCCTGCCTCAAGAGCCGTGAGGTCGCCAGGCAGATGGGGCTTCATGCCTGATTGATAATGGCTCGAGGAGCCGATGAGCGATTCCTCGAGCCATGTTTCCCCTCGACTTCCTAGTGAAGCAGCCCAGCTGTGTCGAAGCTAGAAGCTACAAGAGTAACCGGCCATGTTTAGAGTCTCGTTGGATCTGCGTTGCAATGTGTGCGGTGGCGATCAATTCATGATCCCCTCTTTCGAAGAGGCGAACGAAGATATTCGTTGTGCCGAATGCCACGCTTTCAAATGCAAGAGTGACGACCTTGAGCGTGCCATGTCGGCTATCCATCAACCGCCTGCCGGTCAGGCGATGTTTGCAGGAGCCGCCCGGGCTCGTTCATGGTGACGCGGTTTCCGGATCGCCCTGATGTGCCAACCCGCTCGAGGAGCGAGGCAGGTCGACAGGCGACTCCTTCTCGGACGTCAGCTGAACGGTAGATTCTGGGCCGATGTGACGCATCGCGAGTCACGTTCAAGGCAAGCATGCTGTAACGTTATGCCACCTTCCGAGGTGGCTTTTTCATGTCTGGCCAGCCTTGTCCTGGCGTGGTTGCCCGTGGGGCGGGTGGAGCCGGCTCGGTGGCGATAAAGCTCTTTTTTGCCACACTGAAAGAACAGGCTGTCGCTACGCAGAGGTGACGATATGGATATGAGACGAATGGCAGGTGCCAGCATGCTTGCAGCCGCCTTGTCACTGAGTCTGGTGGTGGTTGCTCAAGCGCAGGGCGGCGGAGAGGAAGCGGAGGCTTATGCCGAAGGCATGGCCGCCTATGACAGTGGTGAGTATGGCAAGGCGCTGGATCTCGTGAGGTCCATGGCAGAGCAGGGCGATGCCAGGGCTCAATATAGCCTGGGAATCATGTACGCGAGGGGGCAGGGCGTTTCCCGGGATGACGCCGAAGCCATCAAGTGGTACCGCAAGGCCGCGCAGCAGGGACTGACTGATGCGCAGTATGCGCTGGGTACGCAGTATGCCAATGGAGACGGCGTGGCCCAGGACAAGATTCAGGCGCTGCGTTGGATAACTTTGGCTGCGGAAGCGGGTGATCGTCAGGCGCAGGCCGCGCGTCAATCGCTTGAGCAACAGATGTCGCATGCGCAAGTCCAGGAAGCACAACGCTTGGCGCAACAGGGCGGGTCTCAATAGTGTCGGCAGTTGACGCTGCAATAATGCACAAGGCCCGCCATCGGCGGGCCTTGCTGGCTCTATCAAGTTCCGGCTCCCGTTAGGACCTGATTCCCTCAGTGGACAGAAGGGCTTCAGTGGCCAGAGGCCGTATCGGTATCGTGCGGCGTATGGAAGAGCGCATCATCTTCTTCGCCACTTACGTTCAGGAAACCGACAAGACCCTTTTCCATACGGGAAATGGCATGGTCGACCAGAATGTATTTGCCCGGATAGTCGACCTGGAATTCCACCATGGTGGCGCCTCCCGGGGCAACGGTAGTGGTTTGTACGTTGGTGAGCGGAGGACTGGTCAGTGACGCTTGGTCATAGACCTTATCGAATATTTCACCGATCACGTGAAAGCTCGATGTGGCGTTGGGGCCGCCGACGCCGAAGAAGATGCGTACGGTTTCACCGACCTTGGCTTCCATCTTGTGAGTCTTGGTCAGGGCGCCCATGGCGCCGTTGAAAGTAAAATGTTCAGGTTGTTCGGCGAGCAACTTGTCGATCGAGAACTCCTGTAATCCTTGGCTGCCGTGACGCTCGGCGGTGTAAATCTCGCCCTGCATGACATAGAACTCGCGATCCACTGGCGCCAGGCCGCCCTCCGGTTCGACCAGAATCATGCCGTACATTCCATTGGAGATGTGTTGAGCCACCATCGGCGTGGCGCAGTGATAGACGTAAAGTCCTGGCTTCAGGGCCTTGAAGGTAAAGCTCTTGGACTGGCCGGGGCTAACCTGCATCACGGCTGCGCCACCGCCGGGGCCGGTGACGGCATGAAGATCCACCGAGTGGATATGGCGGCTGTCCGGAGCATTGGCGAGGTTGAGCGTGACGCTATCACCGACACGGACGCGCAAAAATGGACCGGGAACCTTGTTATTGAATGTCCAATATTTATAGCTGGAGCCATCGGCCAGTTGACCCACGACTTCGGTGGTCTCGAGGTTTACAGTCACCTGTTGCGGCCCACGCTGGCCCACGGGTTCGCCGACTGCATAGGGGTCTTGAGTGATGTCCTCCGCGTCGCTTTTGGCCTGAGCCAGAGGTTCTCCGACGATGAGCTTGCCGATCATGCCTGCTGCCTTATGACCGGGTAGCGTGCAGAAATACTGGTAGACCCCATTCTTGTCGACACGAAAGACAATGGCGGTGGCTGCACCTTTGCCACTGACATTTTCCGAGTCGGCGTCGAAATCGGGAAAGGCAATATCGTGAGTGGCACCGTCACCATTCACCAGGTTGATCTGTATGACGGCCCCTTCGGGAGCCCGCAGGTCAGGGTTGACCTGCCCCTTGATATCCCCCTTTTCCCCCACGAAGACCAGCTGGCCCTCCGAGATATCGGTGCGCAGCGTGTACGTCACATCCGGTGTGATACTTGCGGGGCCTTCACCGGCCTTGTGGGCGGCGAAGCTAGGATTAAGAGAAAGTATGCCTAGAATTGCGGCTGCGATGGCAGCTTTGTTCCGGATGGTGACGTTGCCTTTCATCGTCGTGTCCCCTGTGGAGAGAGTCTGTCTTTTGACGAATCAAAAGTACCACTTTGGGAATACCTATATTTGATTTACATCAATACTGATTGAGGTTGGAAGAACGGCACTTTTTGCTCTCTACGCGGGCATGAATTTGGAAAAAGCAAGGTGGGAGCGCATGCCGGGCATGGCGGCTGCTGGTAAGCGCTTGGTGAGGGAATAAACGAAAAAAAGGGCCCTGAGGCCCTTTCTAGTGCGGTTTCCGGTGTCTTCTGGGAAGTCCTGAAACCTCGGTTTGGTGGAGGCGGCGGGAATTGAACCCGCGTCCGCCGGTACTCGCCCTTCGGCTCTACATGCTTAGTTTCGTCTTCTGATTTAACGCCATGGACTCCGACGAGCAGGATTCCATGACGCGATCCTCCTGAGTTTTAACGGTCAACGGGAAGGCGCCGTCGACCGCGATCCTATCCGCTTTGGCTCATATCCCCTCCGTGATAGATAGGCACATCACTTCGGGGCCAGGCTAACTACCAGCAGTCTTTAAGCTGCCAGAGCGCCCTGAGCGTAGTTTTCGTCGTTTGCGACTATTTGATTGTGATGTGGGATTTACGAGATACATCACGCTCTCGGCATGCACCTTGGGGGTTGCTCCCGGCGTCGAAGCCATGTCGCCCCCTTAGAACTGCAAGAATATAGCAGTCTTTCCGGGAAAGGCCAACTATTGCTTGTTCTGGTCGCGCATGATGCGGCCTTTCTGGCGCTGCCAGTCACGATCCTTCTCGGTGGCGCGCTTGTCGTGCAGCTTCTTGCCCGTAACCAGCGCCAGCTCGCATTTGATCAGGTTCTTCTTCCAGTAGAGCTTGAGCGGTACGCAGGTATGCCCTTTCTCCTGGGTGCGTGAAAATATCTTGGCGATTTCCTTGCGATGCAGCAGCAATTTGCGGGTGCGCGTCGGGTCGGCCACAACATGGGTGCTGGCGGTATTGAGCGGCATGATATGGCTGCCTAGCAGCCATGCCTCGCCGTCCTTGACCAGGATGTAGGTATCAGTGAGCTGAGCCTTGCCGGCACGCAGGCTCTTCACTTCCCAACCTGCCAATGCCAGGCCTGCCTCGAAGGTTTCCTCGACGTGATACTCGAAGCGTGCCTTCTTGTTCTGGGCGATGACGCTGCCGCCAGGTGCGTTAGCTTTTTTCTTGGCCATGAATCCTCAGTCTCGATATGCCCTACCTTCTCGTTTCATTCGAGATGGGGTGAAGCGTGATATCATTCAAGGTATTGGCGAAATAACCGATTATGATACGCGCAAGGCGCGACGAAGTCAGCGGAGAGGTCCATGCCCACTGTCAATCGCTCTGCCCTGGTCAAACACTCTTCCAGGGCCATGTTCGATCTCGTCAACGATTTCGAACGCTATCCAGAATTTCTGCCTGGCTGCCGGCGGGCACGGGTACTCGATGAGGGAGAGTCGTACCTGGTGGGTGAAATGACCCTTGCCAAGGGCGGCGTGGAGCAGAGTATCGCTACACGCAACGAGCTTTACCCCCCCGAGCGAATCGATCTGTCGCTTGCCAGTGGTCCTTTCCGCCGCCTGCAGGGGCGCTGGCTGTTCACGCCCATGGGCGAGCATGCCTGCAGAGTGAGTCTGGAGCTGGAATTCGAATTCTCCAATCGCCTGCTGGGCATGGCGTTCGGCAAGCTGTTTCAGCAGGTTGCCGGACAACTGGTCAGTGCCTTTACGCAGCGTGCCGATGAGTTGTATGGCCAGTCCTGACGCAAGTGAGGCGACAGCGCCAGGTATTACGGTTGAAGTCGCCTTCGCGCTGCCCGACAAGCAGAGAATCGTGACGCTATCGGTTCCCGCCGGTACGACGGCATGTGAAGCGGTGCGTCTTGCCGGTTTGGGGGCGCTTTTCCCCGAAGTGCCTGCTGCCTCGTTCGAAGGGGCGAGTCTGGGCATCTTCGGCAAGCTGCTGCGCAATCCCCGAGAGCATGCGCTCAACGCCGGCGACCGCGTCGAGGTCTACCGGCCGTTGAAGGTCGATCCCAAGCAGGCGAGAGCCGAGCGTGCTACCCGGGCTGGCCGCAAGGTATAGCTCAGGGCAGCTCGCTATCGGTCGGCGTACTGGAAGGCGCGCCTCCGCGCGGGGCATTGGAGGGACCGCTGGGCACCAGGTTGGGCAGGCCGGTGGTTTCCGTAGCCGGGCCGGGGCCGACATCGGGCATCATGTTCACATCGGCATCGATGTCTCCCGATTGGGCGATGTGTGTCAGACGCTCGCCCTGGAAGGTCAGCGTGACGCGCTTCTGGATCGTGCCCCCGTAGGCCTCGTCAAGCAGGAACACGTAGTCCCACTGGTCGGGGGCAAACGGAGCTTCGAGCAGAGGGCTGCCCATGACGTACTGCACCTGGTCGCGGGTCATGCCGGGCTTGAGCTGAGTCAGCATGTCTTGCGTGATCAGGTTGCCTTGCGGCAGATCGCGCTTGTAGACGCCGAGGTAGCTGCAGCCGCTGACCAGGGTCAGGGCGACGGAGAAGGTGACTGTTTTAATCAAGTTTTGCATTTGCGCCTATCTTTCACTATCGTTTGCTTTGGTCGATCATACCCGACTCAATAAGTTACTGCGAAGAGCAACTAAGTATGGCCGATAGAAACCAGGAATTACGCAAGGTAGGTCTTAAGGTCACCTTGCCTCGAGTCAAGATCTTGCAGATCCTGGAAGCGACTCGCGAAGAAGACCTTCACATGAGTGCTGAGGATGTCTACAAGGCGCTCCTGGATGCGGGTGAAGATGTTGGCCTGGCAACCGTTTATCGCGTGCTGACGCAGTTCGAGGCAGCGGGCCTTGTGGTGCGCCATAACTTCGATGGCGGTCATGCCGTATTCGAGATGTCCCAGGAAGAGCATCACGATCATATGCTTTGCTTGGAGAGCGGGGAAGTGGTCGAGTTCTACGATGCCGAAATCGAACGGCGGCAGCGCGAACTCGCCGAAGAGCGAGGGTTCGAGCTGGTTGACCACGCTCTGGTGCTGTATGTCCGTCCGAAGGGATCCACGGCCACGCGTCGTCAGGATGGCGGCCACCGTCGCTGATGACGGTTCGGCCAGCAGCCAGGCGCGATCATGCTAGATGAAGGATAACAAGCCACGGCAAGCCTGCCGTGGCTTTTGCGTTTCTAAAGGGCATGCCCGTGACGATGGTATCGGTGCGCTGCAAAACGTCAGTGATGCGGATGCTGGCTGGCATCCAGCATCTCTCTGGCATGGGCCAGGGTGCGGTCGGAGAGATGGACGCCGCCCAGCATGCGCGCAAGTTCTCGCACCCGGCCTGAGGTATCGAGCAGAGCCATCTGTGTCAGGGTGGTATCGTCACGCACCTGCTTCTCGATATGCAGGTGCTGGTGCGCCTGGGCGGCAACCTGAGGCAGGTGGGTCACGGTCATGACCTGGCCCTGGGAGCCCAGGCGGCGCAGCATCTGGCCTACGATCTCCGCCGTGGCGCCCGAAATGCCGACGTCGACTTCATCGAAGACCAGGGTGGGAATGGTGGAGTGGAGCGCGGCGACGACCTGGATGGCCAGGCTGATGCGCGACAGCTCGCCGCCCGAGGCGACCTTGGCCAGAGGCCGTGGCGGCTGGCCCGGGTTGGCGCTGATCAAGAAGCGCACCTGGTCCAGACCGTTGGGCTGCGGGGTGTCGCGGCTTTCCACTTCGACCTCGAAGGCCGCCTTGCCCATGGCCAGAAAGGCCAGCTGATCCTGTACCTCCCGGCCAAAGGCGGCAGCGGCTTCGCTGCGGGCCGCACTGATCGCGCGGGCGCGCAGGCGATAATCATCACGCAGCGCTTCGACTTCCCGGGTCAGGGCTTCCAGGTCATGATCGCCGCTTTCCAGCCCGGCAAGCTCTTCGCGCAGGCGCTGATGAAGCGCCACCAGCTCTTCAGGCATGACATGGTGCTTGCGGGCGATCCGATGCACTTCACCGAGGCGCGACTCCACCTCGGCCAGTCGCTCGGGGTCGAGTTCGGTGCTATCGGCGAAGTGGTGCAGCTCGCGGGCGGCTTCTTCGACCTGGATCTGCGCATCGCCGAGCATTCCCAGGGCATTCGCCAGCGCGCCCTGTTCGCTGCCCGGCAGTTGCGAAAGGCGAGTGACGGCCTGATTCAGCAGCTGGAGGGCGCCGCCTTCATCGTTGTCGCAACACTGCGCAGCGAACTGAGCCTCGGTAATCAACTCCTCGGCATGAGCGAGCTGTTCCTGCTCCTGTTCAAGAGTGGCCAGCTCCTCTTCCCCTAGTGCCAGCAGGTCGAGCTCCTCCACCTGATAGCGCAGCAACTGGCGGCGTGCCTGCACCTCGTCTCCATCTTCCGCCAGTCGCTTGAGCTTGCGGCGCAGCGCCTGCCAGCGTCGGAACCCGTCCTGCAGTTCGGCAACAGCCGAGGCATGCCCGGCGAAGTCGTCGAGCAGGCGCAGATGGGTCTCCTCATGAAGCAGCGTCTGATGAGCGTGCTGGCTGTGGATCTCGATGAGATGCTCTCCCAGAGCCTTGAGGTCGGCCACGGTGCATGGCTGCCCGTTGATCCAGGCCTTGGAGCGGCCATTGGCGGACACCACGCGACGCAGCAGGCAATCCTCGGTGGGCAATTCACGCGACTCCAGCCAGGCACGGGCACCCGGCAGGCGGGTGATATCGAAGCGGGCGAAGAGATCGGCGCGATCGCGCCCGTGACGTACGCTGCCAGCGTCTGCCCGCTCACCCAGACATAGACCCAGCGCACCGAGCAGAATCGACTTGCCTGCTCCGGTTTCCCCGGTGATGGCGGTCATTCCTCTGCGCAGGTCCAGGTCGAGGGCATCGACGATGGCCAGATCGCGAATCGCAAGCTGTGTCAGCATGGCTACCTCCGGCATTCATTGCGCCGGTGGGTGTCGGCGCCTCTGTTCTGGCTGTTTATACAGTAGCCCCTCGGTCGCTTCAATGACCCATCGGCATCATTGTCGCTGATGGCTTGAGATCGTTGATGGCATCCCCATATAAGGGCCAACGCTTTGTCAATCGCGGCCTGTGGGCCGTTCCATGATTTCAGGAGATGCTACATGGCCAAAGATCCACAGACTCCCACCGATGAGGAAATGGTTCCGCCTGCGCGTGATGACGAGCCGCAATCGCTCGACGACGAGGCGCTTGAAGGCGAACTGGATGACACGCTCAGGGCGGCTGAACAGGCCGAAGTCGATGACGGCATCATGGTGAACCCCGAGGCGGAAACGCTGGCGGCGCGAGTCGAAGAGCTCGAGCAGTCACTGGCCGAAGCCAAGGATCAGACCGTCCGCGCCATGGCGGAATCGCAGAATGTTCGCCGGCGTGCCGAGCAGGACGTGGAGAAGGCGCGCAAGTTTGCGTTGGAAAAGTTCGTCAAGGAGCTCCTGCCGGTGATCGATAGCCTCGAGAAGGCGCTGGACACCATGGGTGAGGACGCCAGCGAGGCGCACCGTGAAGGCGTTGCGATGACGCTCAAGCTGCAGCTCGACGTATTGAAGAAGTTCGGTGTCGAGCCGGTGGAGCCGACGGGCGAGCCTTTCGATCCGCAGTACCACGAGGCTATGGCCATGGTGCCCAATCCGGAAATGGAGCCGAACACGGTCATGGACGTGATGCAGAAGGGGTATCTGCTCAACGGCCGACTGGTGCGCCCGGCCATGGTCGTGGTCAGCCAGGCGGCTGGCTGACGCCGAAGAAACTTTCTGGCGAGGCGCGACGGGAGCCCTTGAAAGGCATCGCAGCGCCCCCACATAGATGACAAGCAGGCGGCGCAGGCCGCAATGAACAGGCAAGCAACGATTTCGAGGTATTCTCATGGGACGCATTATTGGCATCGATTTGGGAACCACCAACTCCTGTGTCGCCGTACTCGACGGTGACAGTGCCAAGGTAATCGAGAACGCGGAAGGCGGCCGCACCACGCCGTCCATCATCGCCTATACCGACGACGGCGAGACGCTGGTCGGACAGGCGGCCAAGCGGCAGGCGGTCACCAATCCGACCAACACGCTGTATGCCGTCAAGCGCCTGATCGGCCGCAAGTTCAAGGACGATGTGGTCCAGAAGGACATCAAGATGGTGCCCTACGGCATCACTGAAGCTGACAACGGCGATGCCTGGATCGAGGTGAAGGGCAAGAAGCTCGCACCGCCGCAGATCAGTGCCGAAGTCCTGAAGAAGATGAAGAAGACTGCCGAGGACTACCTGGGCGAGGAAGTGACCGAGGCGGTCATCACCGTGCCGGCCTACTTCAACGACTCCCAGCGTCAGGCCACCAAGGATGCCGGGCGCATCGCCGGGCTCGACGTCAAGCGCATCATCAACGAACCGACAGCGGCTGCGCTGGCCTACGGCATGGACAAGTCGCGTGGCGACAAGACCATTGCCGTCTACGACCTGGGCGGCGGTACCTTCGATATCTCGATCATTGAAGTCGCCGATGTCGACGGCGAGACGCAGTTCGAGGTGCTGGCCACCAACGGTGACACTTTCCTGGGTGGCGAGGACTTCGACCTCAAGCTGATCGACTATCTGGTCAGCCAGTTCAAGTCCGACAGCGGTATCGACCTGTCCGGTGACTCCCTGGCCATGCAGCGCCTCAAGGAAGCCGCCGAGAAGGCCAAGATCGAGTTGTCCAGCGCTCAGCAGACCGAGGTCAACCTGCCGTACATCACGGCCGACAACACCGGTCCCAAGCACCTGAACGTCAAGATCACCCGTGCCAAGCTCGAGTCGCTGGTCGAGGATCTGGTTCAGCGCTCTCTCGGTCCGTGCAAGACCGCCATGGCCGATGCCGGTCTGTCCTCTTCTGAGATCGACGACGTCATCCTGGTCGGTGGTCAGACGCGCATGCCGATGGTGCAGAAGAAGGTTGCGGAATTCTTCGGCAAGGACGCGCGCAAGGATGTCAATCCGGATGAAGCCGTAGCCATCGGTGCCGCCATTCAGGGCGGTGTGCTGGGTGGCGACGTCAAGGACGTGCTGCTGCTCGACGTGACTCCGCTGACCCTGGGCATCGAGACCCTGGGTGGCGTGATGACGCCGCTGATCGAGAAGAACACCACCATTCCGACCAAGAAGACGCAGACCTTCTCGACCGCGGACGACAACCAGACGGCCGTGACCATTCACGTCCTGCAGGGCGAGCGCAAGCAGTCCGGTCAGAACAAGTCGCTGGGTCGCTTCGATCTGGCCGACATTCCGCCGGCACCGCGTGGTGTGCCGCAGATCGAAGTCGCCTTCGATCTGGATGCCAACGGTATCCTCAACGTGTCTGCCAAGGACAAGGCCACCGGCAAGGAACAGTCGATCGTCATCAAGGCCTCTTCCGGTCTGTCTGACGAAGAGATCGAACAGATGGTCCGCGATGCCGAAGCGCATGCTGACGAGGACAAGAAGTTCGAGGAACTGGTCCAACTGCGCAACCAGGCCGACGGCATGATCCACGCTGCGCGCAAGACCCTGACCGAGGCCGGCGACAAGGCCGATGCCGCCGAGAAGGAGAAGATCGAGACCGCGATCGGCGAACTCGAGGAGGCGCTGAAGGGCGACGATCAGCAGGTCATTCAGACCAAGCTGGATGCGTTGACCGAGGCTTCCGGCGCACTGGCTCAGAAGATGTACGCCGAACAGGCCGATACGGCGCAGGCGGACGGCGATCAGGCCGATGCCGGTACCAAGAAAGACGACGACGTGGTTGACGCGGAATACGAAGAAGTCAACGACGACCAGAAGAAGCAGTAACAGGGCGTCTGACGTTACCACGGAAGACGGCGGCGCGGGGGCCAGATGACTCCCGCGTTGCTGTATCCGTGGTTCAGACACGGAGGCGGATGGATCCATGTCCAAACGTGACTATTACGAAGTACTGAGTGTCGAGCGCGGCGCCGATCAGAAAGAGATCAAGAAAGCCTACCGCCGTCTCGCTCAGAAATTCCATCCGGACCGCAATCCGGGCGATGACACTGCAGCGGAGAAATTCCGCGAGGTGTCCGAAGCTTATGAAGTGCTGTCCGATGACGAGAAGCGCGCCGCCTATGACCAGTTCGGCCATGCCGGTGTCGATGGGCAGGCCGGCGGCGGTTTCGGCGCGGGCGCCGGAGCCGGTGGTTTCAGCGACATCTTCGGCGATGTCTTCGGCGACATCTTCGGTGGTGGCGCGGGTGGCCGGCGCAATCCGAACGCGCCGCAACGCGGCTCGGACCTGCGTTACAATCTCGAGCTCGACCTCGAGAGCGCCGTTACCGGCACGACCGTAGACATTCGCGTGCCGCGCCATGTCGAATGCGATCATTGCGATGGTCAGGGTGCCGAACCGGGCTCCAGCAAGGAGACTTGCCCAACCTGTCATGGCATGGGGCAGGTGCGTATGCAGCAGGGCTTCTTTGCCGTGCAGCAGACGTGCCCGACCTGCCACGGACGGGGCGAGGTGATCAAGGTGCCGTGCCGCAAGTGTCACGGCGAAGGGCGCATGCGCGAGACGCGCACCCTGTCGGTGAAGATTCCTGCCGGAGTGGATACCGGCGATCGCATTCGTCTCAACAATGAAGGCGAGGCCGGTCTCAATGGCGGACCGCCGGGCGATCTCTACGTCCAGGTGGCAATCAAGCCGCACCCGATATTCGAGCGTGACGGACGCCACCTGCACTGCGAGGTGCCGATCAACTTCATCGATGCCGCGCTGGGCGGCGAACTGGAAGTCCCGACGCTGGAAGGTCGGGTCAAACTGAAGATTCCGCCCGAGACCCAGACCGGCAAACTGTTCCGCCTGCGCGGCAAGGGGGTCAAGCCGGTACGCGGCGGCCCGGCAGGGGATCTCTTGTGCAAGGTGGTGCTGGAAACCCCGGTCAATCTCACCGAGCATCAGAAGGACCTGCTGCGTCAGTTCCAGGACAGCCTGAGCGGCAGCAACAGCCATTCACCGAAGAAGGATAGCTGGTTCGACGGCGTGAAGAAGTTCTTCGAGGACATGAAGCCCTGATCTGCGAGCGTATGCGCCAGTCGAAATGGTAGGCAGTGAGAAACCCCCGGCAAGCGTCCGGGGGTTTTGCATGAGAGGGCGGGGAGAGGCGGTATGGAAAAAAGCGCGGACAGGCCGCTGGCCGGCATCCTGCTCAGGCTTCTCTCCGGCGTGCTCTTCACCGGCATGATGGTCTGCATCAAGGTGGTGGGTCCGCTGGTCCCGCTGGGGCAGATCGTATTCTTCCGCTCGGCCTTCGCCCTGTTGCCTATCGCGATCTTCCTGGCGCTGAGGTGGGAGTTTCCCGGCGGGCTCGCCACCCGGCATCCGGGTGGACATCTGTTGCGCTCGGGGCTGGGGGCGCTGGCGATGTTCGCATCCTTCGCGGCGGTGGCCCGGCTGCCGATCGCGGAGGCGACGCTGCTGGCCCAGTTCACGCCTGTATTGATGGCCGTGGGTGGCGTCATTCTGCTGGGAGAGCGCCTCACGGCTCACCGAACCCTGGCGTTGGCAATCACACTGGCGGGGGTGGCCGTGCTGGTGCTGCCTGGATTACTGGCTGGCGATAGCGATGGCCAGGCGACGGGCTACGCGCTGGGGCTGCTGGCGGCGCTACTTTCGACAGGGGCGCTGCTGACGGTGCGGCGCATCTCGCGCACGGAAACCGCCGGCGCGATCGCCTTCTACTTCGTGCTGATCTCGACCTTGGCGGGCGCCGCGACGCTGCCTCTGGGGTGGGCAGCGCTGTCGACGCGCGAGATGCTGCTCTTGAGCATGTCGGGATTGTTCGGGGGTGCAGCGCATATCGCCATGACCCTGGCGCTGCGCTACGCGGAAGCCTCGCGTCTGGCGCCGTTCGAGTATGTCGCCCTGATCTGGCCGGTACTGGCCGATCTGCTGCTGTTCGGTCTGCCGGTATCGAGCGGGTTCCTGCTGGCGCTGCCCCTGGTGCTGGGCGGAGCCGGGTTGGCAGCGCTCGAAGGGCGACGATTCAGATGGCCCCTTCGACAATGAGTTGGGGCACGCCCCGCGAACAGGGTTCGATACGCGCTTCGACCTGGTAGACGCGGCGTAGCAGATCGGGTGTCACTACTTGGCTGGTGGGGCCGCAAGCGATGAGCTGGCCTCGCTCGATGACCATGGCCCGATCGGTGAAGCGCAATGCATGGCCAAGGTCGTGCAACGCCACCATGATCAGCATGCCGCGCTCCTGAGCCAGCCGCCGCAGGATCGTCAGCAGGCCAAGTTGGCGATTGAGGTCGAGGGCCGAGGTCGGCTCATCAAGCAACAGTATTTCCGGCTCCTGAACCAACGCCTGAGCGGCGCTCAGCAACTGCCGCTGTCCGCCACTGAGATTGCCGATGTCGCGTTCACCGAGGGAGGCGATCCCCAGCTCGTCAAGCGCACTGTCGACGTGCGCGAGATCCTCGGTTTGAACCTTCATGCCGCGTCCTTGCATGCGTGCCAGAAGCACCGCCTCGTAGACGGTGAGGACTGCACTGGCGCCGGTGTCCTGGGGCATGTAGGCCACGGGGCGTGCGGTACGCGCGCCGGTGATCCTCACCTCGCCATCGCCCTTGAGCATGCCGAAGATACGTCGGAACAGCGTCGACTTGCCAGCGGCGTTGGGGCCCAGCAGGGCCACGACTTGGCCGCCAGTGAGTTCGGGCGTGGAAATCTCGGTCAGTATCGCCTGTCGACCATAACTGGCCGACAGGCGATCGAGTTGAAGCGTTACCATGCGGCCTTCCGGTGGTTGAGGACGAGAAAGAGAAAGAAGGGAATCCCCACGAGCGACGTGATGATGCCGATCGGGATGACGGTGCCGGGAATGATAACCTTGGAAAGGACCGAGCCGACGGACAGGATGAGTGCTCCACAGATCGCCGATCCCGGAAGGAAGAAGCGCTGATCCTCGCCGAGCAGAAGACGCGCGATGTGCGGGCCGACCAGGCCGATGAAGCCGATGGTACCCACGAAAGCCACGGCCATGGCGGCGAGGAGCGAGACGAGTACCAGAACCTCGAGACGCAGCGCGCGGGGGTTCACGCCCATTGACGCCGCCTTGGTGTCTCCCAGGCGCATGGCGGTCAGGGCCCAGCCGTGGCGCGCGAGGAGGGGGAGAACGGCCACAAGGATGCCAAAGGTGACCCAGAACTTTGGCCACGTCGCCTTGGTCAGGCTGCCCATGGTCCAGAAAACGACAGCCGACACAGCCTGCTGGCTGGCGAAGAACTGGATCAGTCCCATGAGCGCATTGAAGATGAAGACCATGGCGATACCCAGCAGCACGATCGTCTCGATGGTCACGCCGCGTCGTAGGCTCAGCGCATAGATGAAGAGCGACGTTAGCATGGCCATCAGAAACGCGTTGACGGGAATGACATAGTCAACGGCGGTTGGCACGAACATCACACCGAATGCCAACCCCAGGGCTGCGCCGAAGCTGGCACCTGCCGAAATGCCCAGCGTAAAGGGGCTGGCAAGAGGATTGCTGAGTATGGTCTGCATCTGCGCGCCGGCGACCGACAGGCTGGCGCCCACCACGACGGCCATGAGCGCTACCGGCATGCGGATTTCCCAGAGGATGACGCGTATCTGCTCGCTGACGGAGTCGGGCGTGAAAAGCGCGGCAATAACTTCACCCAGTCCGTATCGGGCTGGGCCTAGGGCCAGGTCGATACACAGGCTCAGAAAGAGCGCCAGCACCAGGCCGACAAGGATTATCTGGCGCCGCAGGACAAGGGCGCGATAGAAACCGCGCCCACCGAGCTGGCCGGTATGGGAGGTAGTGTCACTTGGCATCGAGCGAAACCCAGTAGCCGGGGGCATAGTCGACGGGCAGGAAGCGCTCGTGCAGTTCCTTCATCGTGGCTTCGGGATCGAGTTCGCCGAACAGTTCGGGGTGAAGCCACTTGGCGAGCTGCTGTATGGCCACGAAGTAATAGGGGCTATTGTAGAACTGGTGCCAGATGGCGTGGAAATTGCCGTTTTCGACTGCCTTGATGCCTGTCATGGCGGTGCGTTCGGTCAGCGCCTCGAGCTTGGCGAGCGCTGCCTCCGTGTCGGCCCCCGGACCTACGCCGACCCAGGCGCCACCCGGGACGTAGGCATCCCAGTTGCCTCCGGTCACCACCACATGGTCAGGGTTGGCAGCAATGATCTGCTCGGGATTCAATGTGCCAAACGTAGCGGGAATGATGTCGGCGGCAATGTTGTGGCCGCCAGCGAGCTCGACATATTCACCGAAATTGCCGTTGCCAAAGCTCATGCAGCAATCTTCCGAATAGCCGCCCGCCCGGTCCACGAAGACGTCAGGGCGCTCGGGATTCTCCTTGGCAATCACGTCCGTGACGCGGGCCATCTGAGCCTGGGAGAACGCAATGAAGGCTTCGGCATTCTCCTCCTTGCCCATGAGCTGGCCCATGAGGCGCATGGAGGGAAGGGTGTGCTTGAGCGGATCCTCGCGGAAATCGACGTAGACGATGGGAATGTCGAGCTTGGCCAGCTTGTCGTCGTAGCCGGCCTCCTCGGTGGCCGCCTTGGCCTCGATGTTCATGAGCACGACATCCGGCTGGAGTGCGGCAGCCTGCTCCACGTCAAAGGTGCCGTCCTTGAACCCGCCAAACGTCGGTAGGTTCTTCATCTGCGGAAACTTGGCAGCGTACTGTGCATAGCTGTCGGGATCGGCCTGTGAGAAATCCTCGCGCCAGCCCACGACATGAGCGAAGGGGGCCTCCGGCTCGAGCACGCTCAACAGGTAGATCTGTCGGCCCTCGCCCAGGATGACGCGATCCACCGGGACATCGACGGCCACTTGCCGTCCCGCGATGTCGGTCACGGTGGTCTCCTCGGCCGGAGTGGCCGAGCAGGCGAGTGCGAGCAGTGAGCCGCTGATGAGGCTGAACAGTTTGGTGGGCATGAGCGTCGCTGAACCTGTATGCAAGGCGAAGACTGGGGGAGAGCTTGGTGGTCAGTCTGAAGCCGTAGAAAAGCCCTGGCTCTTGTCTGACATGGATAAATGTCGAAAGATTAATGCGTGTAATTCTTGTTTTCAATGGTTCGATGATTCTGCGCGACAAGGCTCGGCGTCGGCAAGACCGGCACACGTGGCAGGTTCGGCCGTGGGTGTCTCATGGCGGCCGATGCAGTACGCTGGCCTGTCACGCATCATTTGCTATGGAGAGCCGATGTGATCCTGCTGACTTTCGTCATTGCCGCGCTGGGCTTTGCCTTCCTGCCCGGGCCCGCCATGCTCTATACCGCCGCGCAGACCCTGGCGCGAGGGCGCCGTGCCGGCTGGTTGGCGGTCGTCGGCGTGCACTTGGGCTGTTATGCCCATGTGATTGCGGCGGCGCTGGGCCTGGCGGCGTTGTTTCAGGCGGTGCCACCTGCGTATGTGGCAATGAAGGTGGTGGGCGGTCTCTATTTGCTGTGGGCCGGATGGCGCATGTGGCGTCTTGGCCTGGAAACGACCGATGCGACGGCCGTGGCAACGCGCGGCCCTCGGCATGCCCTGCGCGACAGTATCGTCGTCGAAGTCTTCAATCCCAAGACGGCGCTGTTCTTTGTCGCCTTCCTGCCCCAGTTCGTGCAGCCGGAGGCGGCCATGCCGGTCGGCTGGCAGATGTTGTGGCTGGGAATCGCGACCAACGTCCTGTTCTCGTCGGCGGATATCGTCGTGGTGCTGCTGGCCTCTCCATTGCGGGCATGGCTGCAGGGCCAGCGTGGCTCGTCGCGCCTGGCGCAGCGGCTGGGCGGCGGTCTGCTGGCCGGGCTGGGGGCGCATGGCTTGCTGCACGCGTCACGATGACTCGCGATAGAGCGCCTGCCGTACGCCGGGCGCATGGCGGCATGCTGATCTGGACGCTGCTGGTGGGATTCTCGTTTCCGGCGGTGGGAATGCTGAGCGAAGGGTTGCCGCCGATGCTGCTGACGGCACTGCGCTTTGCCATCGCCGCTCTTGCCCTGTCGCCCCTGGCGCTTCGAGAAGGCGATAGATGGCCGGCTGGGCGCGAATTGGCGCTGTATGCTGCCATGGGACTGTGTCTGGCGGGCTTCTTCGGGGCGATGTTCTGGGCGGCGCATCGGGCCAGCGCGTTGAGCATGGCAACGTTGTTCGTCAGCGTGCCGTTGATGGCCTATTGCCTGGGGTTGGCGCTGCGCGTGGAGCAGCGTGCCTGGGGACTGCCGGCGATTCTGGCGCTGGGCGCCCTGGGGGCGCTGGGGCTGGCCTGGGCCGAAGCGGGAGGCCGCCTTGATGCGCTGCACTTCGGGGTGGGCGAGGGTGTCTTCTTTGCCGGCTGTGTATCCTCGGCCCTCTATCCTGCGCTCACCAAATGGGGGCTGGCGCGTCGACGCCTGTCCGAGTCCGCGGCCAAGCGGACGTTCTGGAGCCTATTGCTGGGCGGAGCCCTGATCGGGATGCTGGGGCTGGGAGTGGAGGCGCCTTCCGCGCTGCGTCACATGACCCTCGCGGATGGTCTGCTGCTGGTGTATCTGGGCGTGTTCTCCAGTGCGCTGACGTTCTGGTTGCAGCAGCGGGCCACGGCGGCGCTGACGCCTGCGGCGGTCACGGCCTATGGCTATCTGGTGCCGTTCGTTTCCATGTTGCTGCTGTTCGTGCAGCAGCCTCAGCGTGTTGGTTGGCAGTGGCTGCCCGGCAGCCTGCTGGTAGTGAGCGCCATCGTACTACTGGTTCGCCGGGATGTGCTCAGTCGTCGGGCATGACCTCGAAGCAGCTCAGTAGCGTCTTCTGCAGCAGACTGAAGTTGTCGTCGCTGACCATCAGGTAGCGATTGCCATCGAGGTGGGTAAGCCCCTCGAAGTTGTCCACCGACCAGCCTTCCCCGGTCTTGAGCTGCGCGAGGGTGCTGACAGTCAAGTCGCCGTTGGCCTCAAGACTGACGCGGCGCAGCGTGATGGCCAATGATGCCGGTGGCGTGTAGGCGCGCTCCAGGGCAAGCAGGTCGTCACCCAGCGTTTCCAGAGCGGTAAGCCCGCTGTTGTGCGCATCGGCGAGGGGGTAGATCCATTCGGCGCCGCTATCCAGGGCGAACAGGCGCGTACTGCCTGTCGCCATGCCTTGGGGAGGAAACTCGAGCCCGGCGATGACACCCTCTCGGGAGTGCCTTGCCAGCGCTTCCAGTCCGCCGTTGGGCTGGACGCCTCGCAGACCGGGAGGCGTGATGGCCTCGCCTAGCGAGCTGCCATCGGGAAGAAAGCGCTGCAGGCGGGCATGTTGCTCGAAGCCGACCAGCAGTGAGGTGTCGCCGCGCACACTGTTGTCGGCACCCTGCAGTATCAGCGATTCGGCATCGTTGTTCGGCATCCCGAGCAGAGCGTTGTCAGCGCCGCGCAGGGCATAGGTCTTGAGCGGCTCCAGGCCGACGAGCTTGCCGCCACGAAACTCGGGGCGTGCGCGATGCAGCCAGCCCCGGTCCGAGAGCAGGTAGAGCATCGATTCGTCACTGTCCCAGCCCAGCGCGGACAGGCCGCCCACCGGGGTTTCGTCATGCCATTTGCCGGGCAGGGACAGCGTGCCGCACCACCGCAGCTGCGGTGTGGCGTCCAGGCGGGCCTGCGGGGCCAGCGAGACCTGACGAGGCACGGCCGTACAGCCGGCCAGAGCCGTCAGTAGGCAGCAGAGCAAAAGGCGTGGCATGCCGATGATTCTCCGGAAGTGCAAGGTAAAACAAGCTGTTGTCAGCCTAGCGCAAGGCGAGAGGGGCTGCATGGCCGCGACGGGCGAAGCCTCTGATATACTTCCGCGCAACACACATAGTGAAAGGGGGCAATATGACCCGTATCGCCATCATGGGGGTGGCCGGTCGCATGGGCCGTACGCTGGTTGCCGCCATCGAGCAGGATGGGCAGGCGAGCCTGGCCGGGGGTATCGTCGAGCCGGGCAGTTCGCTGGCGGGGGCCGACGTTGGGGAGCTGGCCGGTCTAGGGAATCTGGGGCTGGCAGCGGTTACCTCGCTCGAGGAGATTGCCGACGACTTCGACGTGCTGATCGACTTCACTTCGCCCCGGGTGACGCTAGCCAACCTGGCATTCTGCGCCGCCCACGGCAAGGCCATCGTGATCGGTACGACGGGGCTCGATGATGACGAGCTGGCAACGCTCGACAGCTACCGCGACCGGGTGGCGATGGTCTTTGCCCCCAACATGAGTGTGGGCGTCAATCTGACTCTCAAGCTGCTGCAGACCGCCGCCCGGGCATTGGGCGACGAGGGCTACGATATCGAAGTCATCGAAGCGCATCATCGGCACAAGGTCGATGCGCCTTCGGGCACGGCATTGAAAATGGGCGAAGTGGTCGCCGAGTCGTTGGGGCGCAGTCTCAAGGAACATGGCGTGTTTGCGCGTGAGGGGCAGTGTGGCCCACGCAGCGACAAGGAAATCGGTTTCGCCACTGTGCGTGCCGGCGATATCGTCGGGGAGCACACGGTGATGTTCGCCACCGAGGGTGAGCGCATCGAGATCACCCACAAGGCCACGAGCCGCATGACCTTCGCCAAGGGGGCGGTGCGGGCAGCCCGTTGGCTCGCGAGCAGGCCTGCCGGACGCTACGACATGCAGGATGTGCTGGGGCTGCATGAGGCGGGAATCCAGGGGTAGCGCTGGACGGCAAAATCCTGTAGGATTCCGAAAATTTGGCCAAGCGCATGTCGCAACGGCTGTCAGCATTCCGAGCGAATGACAACAAGCGGGATGAAACCGGTTTCCACTCCGGGTTTCGTCCCGCTTTTTTACGACCTGTCATTGCATACTTAAGGATGAACAGGCTCGGCATGATCGGGCCATTCACCAGGACTTGTCACGAAGAGCAGGGGAGGACGTTGCGTTGATCAGACCCGCGATACTGGCCTTGGAAGACGGCAGCGTGTTTCACGGTACCGCCATCGGCGCCGATGGGCAGACCAGTGGAGAGGTGGTGTTCAATACCGCCATGACCGGCTACCAGGAAATTCTTACCGACCCATCCTACGCCCGACAGATCGTGACGCTGACCTATCCTCATATCGGCAATACCGGCGTCAATGGCGAGGACGTGGAGTCCGACCGGATCTTCGTGGCCGGCCTGGTGATCCGCGATCTGCCGCTGCTGGCCAGCAGTTTCCGAAGCGAGCAGACGCTGGATGCCTACCTGAAGAGCCAGAAGGTGCTCGGCATTGCCGACATCGATACTCGCCGCCTGACCCGTATTCTGCGCGACAAAGGGGCGCAGAACGGGGCCATTCTGGCAGGGCCGGACGCCGAGGGCGAGGATGCCGTCGAGCGCGCCCTGGCCGCGGCGCGTGATTTCCCGGGCCTGAAGGGCATGGACCTGGCCAAGGAGGTGTCATGCAAGGCGCCGTATGAATGGTCCGAAGGCGAGTGGATCCTGGGAAGGGGGTTCGAGGACGGCCAGCAGCGCGAGCGCGAATTTCATGTGGTGGTCTACGACTACGGCGTGAAGCGCAACATCATGCGAATGCTGGTGTCGCGGGGCTGTCGTCTGACCGTGGTGCCGGCCCAGACGCCGGCGCGCGAAGTGCTGGCGATGAATCCCGATGGGGTCCTGCTGGCCAACGGCCCGGGAGACCCCGAGCCGTGCACTTATGCCATCGAGGCCACCCAGGAGCTTCTCGCCACCGACACGCCGCTGTTCGGTATCTGCCTGGGCCATCAGTTGCTGGCGCTGGCGGCCGGTGCCAAGACGGTGAAGATGAAGCATGGTCACCATGGCGCCAACCATCCGGTGCAGGATATCGATACCGGACGGGTAATGATCACCAGCCAGAATCACGGCTTTGCCGCCGATGAGACGACGCTGCCGATTAACGTGCGCGCCACGCACCGTTCACTGTTCGACGGCTCGCTGCAGGGCATCGAACTGACCGATCGTCCGGCGTTCAGCTTCCAGGGGCATCCCGAGGCGTGTCCCGGGCCACGCGACGTGTCGCCGTTGTTCGACCGTTTCGTCACCCTGATGCGTGAACACAAGAAGTGACGGGGTCGGGGTCGGCCACCGAACCAAGACGCTCGAACACTACTGAATAAGCTGCGGGAATCGTCATGCCCAAACGTACCGACATCAAAAGTATCCTCATCATCGGCGCCGGGCCCATCGTCATCGGTCAGGCGAGCGAGTTCGACTACTCCGGCAACCAGGCCTGCAAGGCGCTGCGCGAGGAAGGGTTCCGGGTCATCCTGGTCAATTCCAACCCGGCCACCATCATGACCGATCCGGTCATGGCTGATGCCACCTACATCGAGCCGATCACCTGGCAGGCGGTGGAGAAGATCATCGAGAAGGAGCGCCCCGATGCGCTGCTCCCCACCATGGGCGGCCAGACGGCGTTGAACTGCGCGCTGGATCTCGACAAGCACGGCGTGCTCGACAAGTACGACGTGGAGATGATCGGTGCCAACGCCGATGCCATCAACAAGGCCGAGGATCGTGACCTCTTCGACAAGGCGATGAAGAGCATCGGTCTGGAATGCCCCAAGGCCAAGGTGGCCCACACGATGGAAGAGGCCTGGGAGATCCAGGCCGAGCTGGGCTTCCCGACCATCATTCGGCCTTCCTATACCATGGGCGGCTCCGGCGGCGGCGTGGCATACAACAAGGAAGAGTTCGAGGAGATCTGCCAGCGCGGCTTCGAGCTCTCGAACAACCATGAGTTGCTGATCGACGAGTCGCTGCTGGGTTGGAAGGAATACGAGATGGAGGTCGTTCGCGACAAGAACGACAACTGCATCATCGTCTGCGCCATCGAGAACTTCGATCCCATGGGGGTGCACACCGGTGACTCGATCACCGTGGCACCGGCCCAGACGCTGACCGATCGCGAATACCAGGTCATGCGCGACGCCTCGCTGGCGGTGCTGCGCGAGATCGGCGTCGAGACCGGCGGCTCCAATGTGCAGTTCGGCATGGATCCCGATACCGGACGCATGGTCGTCATCGAGATGAACCCGCGCGTGTCGCGCTCGTCGGCGCTGGCCTCCAAGGCGACCGGTTTTCCGATTGCCAAGATCGCCGCCAAGCTGGCGGTGGGCTATACCCTGGACGAGCTGTCGAACGACATCACCGGCGGCATTACCCCGGCGTCGTTCGAGCCGTCGATCGACTATGTGGTTACCAAGATTCCGCGCTTCACCTTCGAGAAGTTCCCGCAGGCCAATGATCGTCTGACCACGCAGATGAAATCGGTAGGCGAGGTGATGGCGATCGGCCGGACCTTCCAGGAGTCGCTGCAGAAGGCACTGCGCGGCCTGGAAATCGGTGCCGACGGACTCGACCCCAAGGTGACCGAGTTCAGCGACGGCAACCTGGCGCTGATCAAGGGCGAACTGCAGGCCGCCGGTGCCGATCGGATCTTCTACATCGCCGACGCCATGCGCGCCGGGATGAGCCTCGACGAGGTCTTTGCGCTGACCAAGGTCGACCGCTGGTTCCTGATCCAGCTCGAGGATCTCATACGCACCGAAGCCGAGCTGGCCAAACGCTCGCTGGGTGAGCTCGATGCTCGTGCGCTGTTCCAGCTCAAGCGCAAGGGGTTCAGTGATGCGCGCCTGGCGTCGCTGCTGGGCGTCTCGGAGAAGGAGTTCCGTCGCACGCGTCAGAAGCTGGGTATCCGCCCCGTTTACAAGCGGGTCGATACCTGCGCCGCGGAGTTCGCGTCCAGCACGGCTTACATGTACTCCACCTACGAGGAGGAGTGTGAGGCCGATGTCAGTGATCGTCAGAAGATCATGGTGCTGGGCGGTGGTCCCAACCGCATCGGGCAGGGCATCGAATTCGATTACTGCTGCGTGCATGCGGCGCTGGCGATGCGGGACGACGGCTACGAGACCATCATGGTCAACTGCAATCCGGAGACCGTCTCCACTGACTACGACACCTCGGACCGGCTCTATTTCGAGCCGGTGACTCTGGAAGACGTGCTGGAGATCGCCGACAAGGAGAAGCCGGTCGGGGTGATCGTCCAGTTTGGCGGTCAGACGCCGCTCAAGCTGGCGCGCGAGCTCGAGGCTGCCGGCGTGCCGATCATCGGCACCACGCCGGATGCCATCGATCGCGCCGAAGATCGCGAACGCTTCCAGCACATGATCGAGAAGTTGGGACTCAAGCAGCCGCCCAACGCCACGGCGCGCAGCTTCGAGGATGCCTTTGCCAAGGCCGAGGCGATCGGCTATCCGCTGGTGGTGCGGCCGTCCTACGTGCTTGGCGGGCGGGCCATGGAGATCGTCTACAGCGCCGACGAGCTGGAGCGCTACATGACCCATGCGGTCAAGGTCTCCAACGATTCGCCGGTGCTGCTCGACCACTTTCTGAATGCGGCGGTTGAGGTCGATATCGATGCGGTGTCCGATGGGCAGCAGGTGGTGATCGGCGGCATCATGCAGCACATCGAGCAGGCAGGGGTGCATTCCGGTGACTCGGCGTGTTCGCTGCCGCCGTATTCGCTGCCCAAGGATGTGCAGGACGAGATGCGCGATCAGGTCAAGCGCATGGCGGTGGAGCTTAACGTGGTGGGGCTGATGAACGTGCAGCTGGCCTGGCAGGATGGCGAGATCTACGTCATCGAGGTCAATCCGCGCGCCTCGCGTACCGTACCGTTCGTCTCCAAGTGCATCGGGACGTCGCTGGCACAGATCGCCGCACGCTGCATGGCCGGTACCACCCTGGCCGCTCAGAACTTCACGCATGAAGTGGTGCCGAACTACTACAGCGTCAAGGAGGCGGTCTTCCCGTTCAACAAGTTCCCGGGCGTCGACCCGATCCTGTCGCCGGAAATGAAGTCCACCGGTGAAGTGATGGGCAGTGGCACGACATTCGCCGAGGCCTTCTACAAGGCGCAACTGGGGGCCGGCGAGGCGATCCCTAGGCTCGAGGGCGAACGCAGGGCATTTCTCTCGGTACGGGACCCCGACAAGGCGGGCGTTATCGAGGTGGCGCAATCTCTGCTAGCCTTGGGCTTCAGTCTGATCGCGACTCGGGGGACTGCCCGGGCCCTCGAGGAAGCCGGGTTGCCGGTCGAAGCCGTCAACAAGGTCTTCGAGGGGCGTCCGCATATCGTCGATATGCTCAAGAATGATGATGTGGCCTATATCGTCAACACGACCGAAGGCCGCCAGGCGATCAGTGATTCTTCCGTGATCCGTCGTACCGCACTGGCCAGGAAGGTTCCCTATGCCACGACGCTGGCCGGAGCCCGAGCCGTCTGTATGGCGCTCGAGTATGGTAACGAAATCACCGTCCGGCGGCTTCAGGAACTGCACGCAGGAGTGAAACAATGAACAAGGTCCCGATGACCGTCGCAGGCGAGGCTCGCCTGCGTGAAGAGCTCGAGCAGCTCAAGGGCGTCGAGCGTCCGCGCGTGATCAGTGCGATTGCCGAAGCGCGTGAGCATGGCGATCTCAAGGAGAACGCCGAATATCATGCCGCTCGCGAGCAGCAAGGGTTCATCGAAGGGCGCATCCAGGAGATCGAGGGCAAGCTCTCCTCGGCTCAGGTGATCGACGTCACCAAGATGCCCAAGACCGGCAAGGTGATCTTCGGCGTCACGGTCGAGCTGGTCAACCTCGATACCGATGACGAGGTACGTTACCAGATCGTCGGTGAAGACGAGGCCGACATCAAGAAAGGCAAGATCTCGGTGACCTCACCTATCGCCCGTGCCCTGATCGGCAAGGAAGAAGGAGATGTCGTGGTGGTCAGAACGCCTGGTGGTGATGTCGAATACGAAGTGGGTGAAGTGCACCACCTCTGAGGCGAGTGAGGCGCTCAGGGGCCGAGCATGTGGCGCCGCCTCCGGGCGGCACCATTGCTGGCCTGGGGTGGCGTCACTTCTCGCTGTAGCGCGCGACGTTGGAAAGATTCGCCTTGGCCTTCGGGTTGCGACGATAGACCAGCGCCATTTTTCCGATTGACTGAATCAGCTCGGCCCCGGTGCGTTGAACAACCTGGGCGCTGATCTCCTGGCGGGTTTCGCGATCGCTGATAGCGAGCTTGATCTTGATCAGCTCGTGGTCGGTCAATGCGCGATCGATTTCATTCATGACGCCTTCGGACAGGCCATTTTCCGATACCGTCACGATAGGGTCGAGATGATGGCCGATGCTGCGAAATGCTTTCTTTTGTGCCGGTGGTAAGCTCATGGTACTGTGACGTTTCCCGTTTGGCGTGCGTCCCGGCTCGAATCACGGTCCGGGATGAGGTCTGAAGAATCAGAGTCGTGGAATAACGCCTGGTTCTCCGCGGTGAACGGAACGGATTACAGGCGGGCGTGTCCAAGACTGTCCGGACCGCCGATGCGCCATGGTACGGAGAAAGCGGAAGCTTGGAAAGCCGTCTTCATTTCGGCTGGATTCCGACCAACGTCTACACTTCCCCTCTAGAACTACTTTCTATTTCTATGCTATCAGATGGTGATGCCGTGGCACGCTCCTCGCACTCCAGCAAAAGCAGCAACGGCTGGCTCAAGGAACACTTCGATGACCCCTATGTCCAGCGTTCCTGGAAAGATGGCTATCGCTCGCGGGCCAGCTACAAGCTGCTTGAAATCGATGCCAAGGATACCCTGTTCAGACCCGGCATGACCGTGATCGACCTGGGTGCGGCACCTGGTGGCTGGAGCCAGATCGCTGCCGATAAGGTGGGAAGCCAGGGTGTCGTCATCGCTTCGGATATTCTGGAAATGGATGCGCTGGCCGGGGTCGACTTCATTCAGGGTGATTTCACCGAGGATGAAGTGCTGGAAAAGATTCTGGCAACGGTCGGCGAGCGGCGTGTGGATATGGTGATGTCCGACATGGCGCCCAACATGAGCGGGATGTCTGCCATCGATCAGCCTCAGGCGATGTATCTCGTGGAACTGGCGCTTGATCTTGCCCGGCAGACGCTGTCGCCGGGCGGGCGCTTCCTGGCCAAGGTGTTCCAGGGCGAAGGTTTCGATGCCTATCTCAAGGAGCTGCGTAGCGGCTTCGACAAGGTGGCTACCCGTAAGCCGGAGGCCTCGCGCTCGCGCTCGAGAGAGGTCTATCTACTGGCGGAAGGTTTTCATGGCTGAGCTTGCAACCGTGGTTGGGCATCCCCATGTGGTGTAATGTCAAACTGTCGGGCACGCTTGGCAGACAGATTCATGCAAAGAGGGTACTCCCTTGAACGACATGGCGAAGAACCTGATTCTCTGGTTGGTCATCGCGGCAGTATTGCTGACGGTGTTCAACAATTTCAGCGTCGATAGCGCGCCGCAGACAATGAACTATTCGCAGTTCGTCCAGCAGGTGCAGAACGACCAAATCCGCAGTGTGACCATCGACGGTTATACCATTACCGGGGAGCGCAGTGACGGGTCTCAGTTCCAGACCATTCGTCCTGCCGCGCAGGACCCCAAGCTGATGGATGATCTGTTGGCCCATGACGTGACCGTGATCGGCAAGGAGCCGCAGGAACAGAGCCTGTGGACGCGGCTGTTGATCGCGAGCTTCCCGATCCTGATCATCCTGGCCATTTTCATCTTCTTCATGCGCCAGATGCAGGGGGGCGGCAGCGGCCGCGGCGGGCCGATGAGCTTCGGCAAGTCCAAGGCCAAGCTGCTCAGCCAGGACCAGATCAAGACGACCTTCGCCGATGTCGCCGGATGTGACGAGGCCAAGGAGGAAGTGGTCGAGCTGGTTGACTATTTGCGTGATCCGAGCAAGTTCCAGCGCCTGGGCGGCCAGATCCCGCGCGGCGTGCTGATGGTGGGGCCGCCGGGTACCGGTAAGACGCTGCTGGCCAAGGCTATCGCCGGTGAAGCCAAGGTGCCGTTCTTCACCATTTCCGGCTCCGACTTCGTCGAGATGTTCGTGGGCGTCGGTGCCTCGCGCGTGCGCGACATGTTCGAGCAGGCCAAGAAACAGGCGCCCTGCATCATCTTCATCGACGAGATCGATGCCGTCGGTCGTCACCGTGGCTCCGGCATGGGCGGTGGACATGACGAGCGTGAGCAGACGCTGAACCAGTTGCTGGTCGAGATGGATGGCTTTGAAGCCAACGACGGCATCATCGTCATCGCCGCCACCAACCGCCCCGACGTGCTCGATCCGGCGCTGCTGCGCCCGGGACGCTTCGATCGTCAGGTCACGGTAGGACTGCCGGACATCCGTGGCCGCGAGCATATCCTCGGGGTGCACCTGCGCAAGGTGCCGTTGGGTGAGGACGTCAAGCCGAGCCTGATCGCACGCGGAACGCCTGGCTTCTCCGGGGCGGATCTGGCCAACCTGGTCAATGAGGCTGCACTGTTTGCCGCGCGTCGCAACAAGCGCCTGGTCGGCATGGAGGAGCTCGAGCTGGCCAAGGACAAGATCATGATGGGCGCCGAGCGCAAGTCCATGGTCATGTCCGAAAAGGAAAAGCTCAACACGGCCTATCATGAGTCCGGTCATGCCATCATCGGCTTGGTAATGCCGGAGCATGACCCGGTCTACAAGGTCACCATCATTCCGCGTGGCCGTGCGCTGGGCGTGACCATGTTCCTGCCCGAGGAGGATCGCTACAGCTTCTCGCGCCAGCAGATCATCAGTCAGATCTGCTCGCTGTTCGGCGGGCGTATCGCCGAGGAGATGACGCTGGGGCCCAATGGCGTGACCACCGGAGCGTCCAACGACATCAAGCGTGCCACTGAGCTGGCGCACAACATGGTCGCCAAATGGGGTCTCTCCGAAGAGATGGGGCCGCTGATGTACGACGAGGACGAGTCGCACCAGTTCCTCGGTGGGCCCGGTCAAGGAGGCAGCAAGCTCAAGTCCGGTGAGACCACTACGCGTCTCGACAAGGAAGTGCGTCGGATCATTGACGAGTGCTATGCCAAGGCGCGCCAGATCCTCGAAGACAATCGCGACAAGCTCGACACGATGGCCGAAGCGCTGATGCAGTATGAAACCATCGATGCCGAACAGCTCCGGGACATCATGGAAGGCCGCGAGCCTCGTCCGCCGAAGGACTGGGATGGCAACGGTCCGACGGCAGGGCGTGGAACGCCCACTGATACCAAGCCGGTCGAGCCTGCTCCGGAAACCGGAAGCGAGGACGACGATGATACGCGGCGTCGCCCCTCCGACCCGCTGGGAGGCCCGGCGGGACATTGACTTGGGGCGCCGTTTCGGCGCCTTGCACCATCCGGGGCGCGTGTTACAGTGAAGGTTTTCGAGCAGGCAACGGCTGGAATGACTGACACTGAATCACGCGCCTCGCTGCTTTGTGGCAGGCACAGGCTCGACCTTTCCTCTCCCCGCGTCATGGGCATCCTCAACGTCACTCCCGACTCCTTTTCTGATGGCGGTCGCCACAATGTGGGCGATGCGGCGCTGCGCCACGCCGAACGCATGCTGGCCGAAGGGGCCTCGATCGTGGACATCGGGGGGGAGTCGACTCGGCCGGGGGCCGCCAGTGTGTCCGCCGATGAAGAGCTCGAACGTGTCATCCCGGTCGTGGAGCGCCTGGTCAATGAACTTGACGCCTTGGTGTCCGTCGATACCAGCCGTCCGGAAGTCATGAGCGAGGCGGCACGTGCCGGAGCGGGTATGCTCAATGACGTGCGAGGGCTGCGCTTGCCGGGTGCCATGCAAGCGGCGGCACAGAGCGGTCTTCCCGTATGCGTGATGCATATGCTGGGTGAGCCGAGCAACATGCAGCATGCGCCCCACTACGATATGCCGGTGGAACAGGCCGTGGCCGATTTCCTCAGGACGCGCGTTGCCGAGTGTGAGGCGGCCGGGGTGGAGCGGAGTCGCCTGATAGTCGACCCCGGCTTCGGATTCGCCAAGAGTGTCGCCCATAACCTTCGCCTGCTTAATCGTCTGGAGTCGCTGGCCGATATCGGCCTGCCCATCCTGGTGGGCATGTCTCGCAAGAGCATGATCGGCAAGACGCTGGGGAGATCAGTGGAGGAGCGCCTGCCGGGCGGTTTGGCGCTGGCAGCGCTGGCGGTGGAGCGAGGCGCACGTATTCTGCGCGTACATGACGTTGGGCCTACCGTGGACGCGGTGAACATGACTTGGGCCGTGCTGAAGGAAGGCGATGAAGTATGACAAGACGCTATTTTGGAACCGATGGGATTCGAGGCACCGTGGGCGAATATCCGATTACTGCGGATTTCATGCTCAAGCTGGGCTGGGCCGTGGGGCGTGTACTGTCTCGCAGGTTGTCCAGTCGCTCCCGACAGGCACGAACCAAGGTGTTGATCGGCAAGGATACGCGTCTTTCGGGATACATGTTCGAGTCGGCACTGGAAGCCGGGCTGTCCGCAGCGGGGACCGATGTTTCGCTGCTCGGTCCCATGCCGACACCGGGGATCGCCTACCTTACCCGGACGTTTCGTGCGGATGCCGGTATCGTCATATCCGCTTCGCATAATGCCTTTCAGGATAATGGCATCAAGTTCTTCTCTGCCGAGGGCACCAAACTGCCCGACAGCGTCGAGGAGGAGATCGAGGCGGAGCTCGACAAGCCGTTGGAAACCGTAGCGCCCGATTGCCTTGGCAAGGCGGTGCGCATCAATGATGCGGCGGGACGCTACATCGAGTTCTGCAAATCCACCATTCCCCATCGTCTGGGATTGCATGGCCTCAAGGTCGTGCTCGACTGCGCCCATGGTGCGACGTATCACATCGCGCCCAGTGTCTTTCGTGAGTTGGGTGCCGATGTCAGCCTGATGGGGGTGCAGCCGGACGGCCTCAATATCAATCACCTGGTCGGCTCAACCCATCCCGCGTCGCTGCGCGCTGCCGTGATCGAGCGAGGGGCGGATCTTGGCGTGGCCTTCGACGGCGATGGAGATCGTGTCGTGCTGGTGGACGCCGACGGGCGTGAAATCGACGGTGACGACATCCTGTACATGATCGCCCGGGATCGGCATGGCCGCGGTGTGCTCAAAGGCGGTGTAGTCGGTACGCTGATGTCCAACTTCGGCCTGGCGGCAGCTCTCGAGTCGATGGGAGTCCCGTTTGCCCGCGCGCAGGTCGGGGATCGTTATGTAATGGAGTTGCTGGCTGCCAATGATTGGCAGCTTGGAGGCGAGTCGTCGGGACACATCGTGTGTGGGCATGTACAGACGACGGGGGACGGTATCGTCTCGGCGTTGCAGGTACTGGCGATCATGATCCGTGAGGGCATTCCTCTGGCGGGGCTGCTCAAGGGATTCGACAAGGCGCCTCAGGCGCTGATCAATGTGCGCTTGGTGCCGCAGGCGGACAAGCAGGCTTTGCTGGCCAGCGATGCCGTCCAGAAGGCCGTATCGAGCGTGGAGCGCGAATTGAAGGGCGAGGGGCGAGTGCTGCTTCGTCCGTCGGGGACCGAGCCGCTGATACGGGTGATGGTGGAGGGACGTCCGTATTTCGACGTCTCGGCCATGGCACGCCGCATCGCTGCGAGCGTCGAGGCGCAGATGCTTTGAAGCAGGGAGGCGGATGGCAGTCTGAGCCGTTGAAGCGAGAGGGAGGCGGATGTCGGTTTCGGTTGTCTTGTCAAGAGCGCTCCTATACCATTTCGCACCACTTGAAGGAACAAGTCCTATGCGTAAGCCGCTGATCGCAGGCAATTGGAAAATGAATGGCTCGACCGAGCTGATCGAGGCATTCGGTCGTGCCTTTTCTGATGTCGAATTGCCGGCATCGCTGGATGTTGCGCTCTTCCCGCCGTTTCCTTATTTCGAAGCGGCGCGACGGGCTTTCTCCGGAACTCCGTTGAGCCTGGGTGCCCAGACGCTCAATCCGTTGCACTCCGGAGCGCATACGGGAGAGGTCAGCGGCAGGATGCTCAAGGAGTTCGGTGTCGAATATGCGCTTATCGGCCACTCCGAGCGTCGCCACCTGTATCGCGAGGCCGACGAGGATGTCTATGATCGGCTGATTGCAGCGCTCAGTGCAGACATCCATCCCATCCTGTGTGTGGGAGAAATGCTTGAAGAGCGCGATGCCGGGCGTACCAACGAGGTCGTGCTGCGCCAGGTGGGGCACGTCATGGCGCGGCTGGAGCCGGAGCAGCGTAGCCGGGTGATCATCGCTTACGAGCCGGTCTGGGCCATCGGTAGTGGGCGCACAGCCACGCCCGAGCAGGCTCAGGAGGTCATGGCCGCGATTCGTGCCTATCAGGCCAGTTTCGATCGCGATCTGGCGGCCGGGCTGCGTTTGCTCTATGGCGGCAGTATGAATGCCGGCAATGCAGCTGAACTCCTGTCTCAGCCGGACATTGATGGCGGCCTGATAGGCGGAGCATCGCTCAAGGTCGACGATTTTTTAGCTATTTGTCATTCGGTAGGTTGAATCCATGCAAATCGCAGTATTGTTAGTTCATGTGGCGATCGCCATCGCTCTGGTGGTTCTCGTTCTGCTGCAGCAGGGCAAGGGCGCCGAGGCAGGCGCCTCCTTCGGTGGCGGGTCGTCGCAAACGGTGTTTGGTTCACGCGGCAGTGGCGGTTTTCTTGCCAAGCTGACCGGTGTCCTGGCGGCGGTCTTCTTTGCCACCTCCCTGGTGCTGGCGTACTTCGCCTCCCAGGCAGGGGAAGCGCCGGAAGCGGGTATTCCCGACGCGCAGGTGGTCGAGCAGCAAAATACGCTGCCAACGCTTGACGAGGACAGCAATAATATGAATAATGCTGCGCCAGCACTCGAGGAAAGCGGGCAGTAAGCGCTGGATGCGGATGTTGCGATCAGGTTGCTCGTGTCTGAGTGGCCAAGAGTAAGGGTATGGCGTCACGGTTTCGCAGTTATTGATGGCTGTGCAAACGCAGTGAGGCAACCCTCTCCCCCTGATGCCGAAGTGGTGGAATTGGTAGACACGCTATCTTGAGGGGGTAGTGACCTTACGGTCGTGCGGGTTCAAGTCCCGCCTTCGGCACCACTCTCCAGCCGGTGACATGGCTGATGAGACGTTCGATTGGCAAGAGGCGGCAACAGTCAGGTGCTGTTGACGCTAGCAGGCAAAGCGAATATAATCGCCAGCCTATGATGCGGGGTGGAGCAGTCTGGTAGCTCGTCGGGCTCATAACCCGAAGGTCGTCGGTTCAAATCCGGCCCCCGCTACCAAGTTTTTCTTTCGAAAGGCCCCTTCCAGTGAAGGGGCCTTTTGTTAGCAGCTTATCCTGTTGACGACAACGCCAATCAGCCACCTAGCTTCCTTCTATACTCCCGGTCAGGTGCCTGATGCAACTGCTGTAGGAGCCTTCGTCTGTGGCAATCAAGGACGCGGCGCTGTATGCGCTCATCGAGCCGGTGGTTTCGGCCATGGGCTTTGAGCTCTGGGGACTCGACTATTTCGCCCAGGGCAAACATTCCCGATTGGTAATCTATATCGAGAATCCCAGTGGTATCACCGTCGACGATTGTGCCAGCGTCAGCCGGCAGGTCAGCGGCGTGCTCGATGTCGAAGATCCGATTCCCGGCGAATACCGGCTTGAGGTGTCTTCGCCCGGTATGGACCGGCCTCTTTTCACCCTTGATCATTTCGACCGCTTCAGGGGCAGCGACGTGCAACTCAAGCTGCGTACTCCCTTCGATGGGCGTCGCAAGTTTCAGGGTCGCCTGGTAGGGATCGAAGGAGACGAGGTACTACTGCATCTCGGTGAAGAGGAATACTGCTTTCCCATCGAAAGCATCGAGCAGGCGCGCGTCGTGCCGCGGTTTGATGATTAAGGACAGCTTTTCTGGCGAGGCAAAGGCATGAGCAAAGAGATTCTGCTGGTCGTTGACGCGATCTCGAATGAAAAGAGCGTTCCCCGTGAAGTGATCTTCGAGGCAGTCGAAGCGGCATTGGCCAGCGCATCGCGCAAGCGCTTCGAGGGCCAGGACGCCAGCGTGCGGGTCAAGATCAACCGCACTACCGGCGATTACGACACCTTCCGCCGCTGGACGGTGGTCGACGATGACGAATTCGAAAATCCCGACAGTGAGATTCCATTGTCCGAGGCCGAGCGGCGTGATCCGCCCTTGGCACTGGGAGAAGTGGTCGAGGAGCAGATCGAGTCCGTCGCTTTCGGGCGCATCGCTGCACAGACCGCCAAGCAGGTCATCGTCCAGAAGGTTCGCGAGGCCGAGCGTGCGGAAATCGTACGTCAGTACACCGAACGTGAAGGCGAACTGATTGCCGGCATCGTCAAGAAAACGACACGTGACGGGCTGATCATCGATCTGGGCGAGAATGCCGAGGGTTTCCTGCCGCGTAGCGAGATGATCCCTGGCGAGCGCTATCGGATGAATGAGCGGGTCCGGGCACTGCTGTGGAAGGTGGATCCCGAGGCGCGCGGTTCGCAGCTGATCCTGTCGCGTACCCGTCCGGAAGTGATCATCGATCTGTTCAAGATCGAAGTGCCGGAAATCGCCGAACAGCTCATCGAGATCAAAGGAGCGGCTCGCGATCCCGGCGCTCGGGCTAAAATAGCGGTCAAGACCAACGACAAGCGCATCGATCCGGTCGGGGCGTGTGTCGGGATGCGGGGATCGCGTGTCCAGGCGGTCTCCAACGAGCTGCGCAACGAGCGAGTGGATATTATCCTGTGGGACGATAATCCCGCTCAGCTGGTGATCAACGCAATGGCGCCGGCGGATGTCGCCTCCATCCTGGTTGACGAAGACGCCCATTCCATGGATGTCGCCGTCGCCGAGGACAACCTTGCCCAGGCAATCGGCCGTAGCGGTCAGAACGTCCGGTTGGCATCGGAACTGACCGGCTGGACGCTGAACGTCATGACGGTCGACGAAGCCGAAGGCAAGCGTGAGCAGGAGATCGACAGTCTGGTCGAGTACTTCATCAATCATCTGGAAATCGACGAAGAGCTGGCCCGTGTGTTGATTGATGAAGGTTTTACCTCACTCGAGGAACTGGCCTACGTGCCGCTCGAGGAAATGCTCGAGATTGATGATTTCGACGAGGATCTCGTCGAAGAATTGCGCGCTCGGGCGAAGGATGAGCTATTGAACCTGGCCATTGCCTCCGAGGAGGTGCTTGATGGTGCTCAGCCTGCCGAAGATCTTCTGGAGATGGACGGTATGGATCGTCACCTGGCCTTCATTCTGGCCAGCCGGGGCATTGTCACCATGGAGGACCTTGCCGAGCAGTCCATCGATGACCTGAAGGACATCGACGATGTGGACGAGGAGCGCGCTGCGGCACTGATCATGACTGCCCGTGCGCCTTGGTTCGAGAGCGAACAGTAATTAGGTCACGGGCTCAGGAGGGTCGTAATGTCAGAAATGACAGTTAAAGATTTCGCAGTCAAGGTGGGGCGTGACACGTCCCGCTTACTGGAACAGATGAAAGAAGCGGGTCTCCCGCACAAGAACGAAGGCGATGCGGTCTCCGAAGAAGACAAGCAGCGTTTGCTGGATCACCTGACCAAGAGTCACGGCAGCGGTCGCGGGGTCAAGAACCGTATCACCCTGACGCGCAACACCAAGAGCCGGATTCGTTCCGGTGATGGTCGGGGCAAGACCATCGAGGTGCAGGTCCGCAAGAAACGGACCTACGTCAAGCGCGACGAGGAAACCGAGGCGCCCAAGGAAGAGCCGCAGGCGCATTCGGGGCCGGTACAGCTGGTCGGCGACATGGCCACTTCCAATCAGGCACGTGCGAAAGCGGAGCAGGAAGAACGCGAGCGGGTCGCGGCTGAGGATGCGGTTCGTGAACGGTCCAGAGCGGAAGAGGCTGCACGTGAACAGGCCGCGCCTGAGGTGAAGCCCGAGGCAAGCAAGCCGACTGCCAAGCCTGCTGACGAGCAGCCCGTAGAGGAAGAGGTCAGCAGCTCGGAGCCGTTCGTCGAGGCACCGCCCAAGGAACCGCGCAACGACAATCGTCGTGGGCAGAAGAAGGATGCCGATCGTCGTGCAGCCGGTGGCCGCAAGGGCGGGCGTAGTGAAGATGATGACCGTAGCGAGCGCAACGAGCGTCGGCGCGGCGGTGCCGCCAAGAAGGTCAAGCGTTCCGAGCGTCGCGGCAGCCGTCGTGGTGGTCGTGACAACGCACATGGCTTCCAGAAGCCGACACAACCGATCGTGCGTGAAGTCTCCATCCCCGAGTCTATCAGTGTTGCCGAACTTGCCGACAAGATGTCGATCAAGGCCAATGAAGTCATCAAGGCCATGTTCACCATGGGTGCGGCAGTCACCATCAACCAGACCATCGATCAGGACACGGCGGCGATCGTCGTCGAGGAAATGGGTCACAAGCCCAAGCTGATCAAGGATGACGCGCTGGAGACCGAAGTCCTCGAGGGCATTTCCTACGAGGGTGAGGAGATCACGCGCTCTCCGGTGGTCACGGTCATGGGTCACGTCGATCACGGCAAGACGTCGCTGCTCGACTTCATTCGCCGTACCAAGGTGGCCACTGGTGAAGCGGGGGGCATCACCCAGCATATCGGGGCTTATCACGTCGAGGATGAAAATGGCGGCGTGACCTTCCTGGATACCCCGGGACACGCAGCGTTTACCGCCATGCGTGCCCGCGGTGCGAAGGCCACTGACGTGGTCATCCTGGTGGTGGCGGCTGACGATGGCGTGATGCCGCAGACCGTTGAGGCGATCGAGCACGCCAAGGCGGCCGAAGTGCCGATCGTGGTTGCCGTCAACAAGATCGATAAGCCAGGGGCCGATTTCGATCGTGTCCGCAACGAGCTGTCCCAGCATGGCGTCATCTCCGAAGAGTGGGGCGGCGATACACAGTTCGTGCATGTCTCGGCGAAGACCGGGGAAGGCATCGACGCTCTGCTCGAGGCGGTACTGCTGGTATCCGAGGTCCTGGAACTCAAGGCCGTGCCGGAAGCGCCGGGCAAGGGCGTGGTCGTCGAATCGCGTCTCGACAGGGGGCGTGGCCCGGTGGCGACGGTACTGGTACAGAACGGTACCTTGAAGAAGGGCGACATCGTCCTGGCGGGCCTGCATTACGGTCGCGTTCGTGCGCTGGTCAACGAACTCGGTCAGCAGGTCGACTCTGCGGGGCCCTCCATGCCGGTGGAAATCCAGGGGCTGGATGGTACGCCGGAAGCCGGGGAAGAGTTCACGGTCGTGGCTGACGAGAAGAAGGCGCGTGAAGTGGCCAACTTCCGTCAGGGCAAGTACCGTGACGTACGCCTGGCCCGTCAGCAGAAAGCCAAGCTGGAGAACATGTTCAGCCAGATGGGGCAGGACGAGGTGGCCAAGGTCAACATCGTGCTCAAGGCTGACGTACAGGGCTCGCTGGAGGCCATCCGTGGCGCGCTCGAGGAGCTCTCCACCGATGAGGTCAAGGTGGCCGTGGTGTCTTCCGGAGTGGGCGGTATCACCGGAACCGATGCCAACCTGGCGCTTGCCAGTGAGGCGATCGTGGTCGGCTTCAACGTGCGCGCCGATGCCTCCGCACGCGAGATCATCGAACGCGAGGGGCTGGACCTGCGCTACTACAGCGTCATCTACCAGCTCATCGACGAGGTCAAGCAGGCCATGAGCGGCATGCTGGCACCGGAGTGGCGTGAGGACATCATTGGCGTGGCCGAGGTTCGTGACGTCTTCCGCGCACCCAAGATCGGTGCCGTGGCCGGCTGTATGGTTATCGAAGGGACCGTGCACCGTAACAAGAAGATCCGTGTCCTGCGGGAGAACGTGGTCATCTATGAAGGCGAGCTGGAATCCCTGCGTCGCTTCAAGGATGACGTCAACGAGGTCCGTAACGGCATGGAGTGCGGCATCGGCGTCAAGAACTACAACGATGTACAGGTTGGCGACAAGATCGAGGTCTTCGATCAGGTGAGGGTCGAACGTACGCTGTAGTCTCCTGTTGACGAGCGGCGTTCCGGAGATAGGACGAATCCATCGAAGAAGCACCGTTTCCGCAGGTAAGGTGCTTCCGAGACGGAGTCGATATCACCGAGCGTCGCGGGTCCGAACAGAGGCTGAAGACGTCGAAGGAGAGTCATATGCGCGAATTCAAGCGTACCGACCGAGTGGCCGATCAACTGCAGCAAGAGCTGGCGATTCTCATCCAGCGCGAGATCAAGGATCCGCGCTTGGGTATGGTCACCGTCAGTTCGGTCACCGTCAGCCGTGATCTGGGATATGCTGACATCTATGTCACCCTGCTGGGTGAGAATGATGCCGAAACCATCAAGGAAAACCTGGCGGTGCTCAAGCGTGCCGCCGGCTTCCTGCGTTCTCAGATCGCAAGCCGTATCAAGCTGCGCCATGTTCCGGAGTTGCGTTTTCATTACGATGAGAGCGTGGTGCGGGGGCAGCGTCTGTCATCGCTGATCGATGAAGCGGTGGCGCAGGACCGTGCCCGGCAGAGCGATGCGCCGGAGGATGACGCCTCCGAGCGCGAGGATGAACGCTGATGGCGCGACGTCGTCGGGGACGTCCGGTACATGGTGTCCTGCTGCTCGACAAGCCTCAGGGGCTATCGTCGAATCGGGCGCTACAGCGGGCACGAGGCATCTACCAGGCCCAGAAGGCGGGACATACCGGGACGCTGGATCCCATGGCCACGGGACTGTTGCCGGTGTGCTTCGGTGAGGCGACCAAGTTTTCCTCGTATCTGCTGGATGCGGACAAGGTCTACCGGACCCGGGTCAGACTGGGCGAGGTGACCGATACCGGCGATGCCGAGGGGCAGATCATCGAACGCACGGCGGTGCCGGCACTGTCCGATGACGATGTCGAGGCGGTACTGTCGCGTTTTCGCGGCGAAATCGAGCAGATTCCGCCCATGTACTCGGCACTCAAGCATCAGGGCAGGCCGTTGTACGAGCTGGCCCGGAAGGGGGAAACGGTCGAGCGTGCAGTCAGGCGCGTGAAGGTTTATGATACGCGCCTTCTGGCCCGTGACGTGACGGGTTTCGAACTGGAAGTCTCCTGCAGCAAGGGGACCTATGTTCGGACACTGGCCGAGGATATTGGGCGCGAGCTGGGATGCGGGGCGCATATCACTGCGCTGCGCCGTCTCAAGTCAGGGCCCTTTACGGATCAGCACATGCAATCCCTCGAGGCGCTCGAGGCCCTGGATATCGCGGCTCGCGACGCCGTCCTGCAGCCTGTCGATGTCCTGTTGGCTCATCTTCCCCGCCTCTTCGTCAGCGCCGATGCGGCGCACCGTCTGACGCACGGACAGCGGGCAAGCGCCGATACCGCGGGGCTGGTTCAAGACGATGTGGTGAGGCTGTATCGTGATAGCGCCTTTCTGGGGCTCGCCAAGGTGAGCGGATCCGGAGAGATCGCTCCCCGTCGGCTGATCGACACGTCGCTGATGGCGCCGGATCATTAGGAAGCTTTCCGCTGCCGCGAGGCGGCGGGACCTGTCGGGAATATCGTCACGATCTCCTGACATCGCCCGCGTTAGCGGGTTACTGGAGACTGCAAATATGCGTGGTCTTCGACATTCATCATTCAGGCATATTGCTTACTGGAGAAACAGATGGCATTGACCGCTGAAAGAAAGGCCGAAATCGTCAACGAATACGGCCGTGGTGAGAACGACACTGGCTCCCCCGAGGTGCAGGTCGCACTGCTGAGCGCGAACATCGACGGTCTGCAGGACCACTTCAAGACCAACAAGCAGGATCATCACTCCCGTCGTGGTCTGATCCGCATGGTAAACCAGCGCCGCAAGCTGCTGGACTACCTCAAGCGCAAGGATTTCGACCGCTATCAGTCGCTGATCAAGCGCCTGGGCCTGCGTCGCTAAACCGACCGGCCCCTGGCCAGCACTGCGTCTTTCGAACAAGCAACCCTCGGGTTGCTTGTTCTTTTATTGTCCCCCGGTACGCATTAATATGGCCGCCGAGTACATACGAAACTGAAAAAGTCAAAGGACGTCACCGTGAATCCGGTCAAAAAGACATTCCAGTACGGTCAGAGTACCGTCACCCTCGAGACAGGGCGCATCGCCCGGCAAGCCACTGGTGCCGTGCAGATCACCATGGATGATACGGTTGTCCTGTGCACGGTGGTCGCCAGGAAGGACGTCAAGCCCGGGCAGGACTTCTTTCCGCTGTCCGTGCACTATCAGGAAAAAACCTACTCGGTGGGCAAGATTCCCGGCGGCTTCTTCAAGCGCGAAGGCCGTCCCACCGAAAAGGAAACGCTGACGTCCCGCTTGATCGATCGTCCGATCCGTCCGCTGTTTCCCAAGGGATTCATGAATGAGGTCCAGGTGATCTGTACGGTGCTTTCCGCAGATCGCAACCAGGATCCCGATATCGCCGCGATGCTGGGTACCTCCGCGGCGCTGGCCATTTCCGGTGTTCCCTTCAAGGGGCCGATCGGTGCGGCGCGCGTGGCCTTCACCGAAGACCGTGGTTATTACCTGAACCCCAGCGTCGAAGAACTGGCCGTGTCCGAGCTCGACATGGTGGTGGCCGGTACCGAGCAGGCCGTGCTGATGGTGGAATCCGAAGCCCGGGAGCTTACCGAAGACGAGATGCTCGGCGCGGTTCTGTTTGCCCATCAGGAAATGCAGACTGCCATCATCGCAATCAACGAGTTCGTCGGTGAAGCGGGCAAGCCGCAGTGGGACTGGCGGCCGGTGGGCGAAAACGTCGCCCTCAAGGAGGCCATGGCAGCGGCTTTCGAGAGCAGTATCGGGGAAGCCTATCGTGTCACCGACAAGATGGCGCGCCAGGATGCCCTGGCCGAACTGCGCGCACGGGCCGTCGAACAACTGGGCGGAGAGGACGAGGGGCAGTTCAGCGAAGAGGATGTCAAGGAAGCCTTCGCCCGCCTGGAGAAGCAGGTGGTTCGTGGCCGGGTGATCAATGGTGAGCCACGCATCGATGGGCGTGATCAGAAGACCGTCCGCCCGCTGGACATTCAGGTCGATGTGCTGCCCAAGACCCATGGTTCGGCCCTGTTCACCCGTGGCGAGACTCAGGCGATCGTCATCGCTACTCTGGGTACGCTGCGCGATGCTCAACTGATCGAGTCGCTGGAAGGCGAGCGCAAGGATCGTTTCCTGCTGCACTACAACTTCCCTCCCTATAGCGTGGGCGAAGCCGGCTTCATGGGCGGTCCCAAGCGCCGCGAGATCGGCCATGGCCGTCTGGCGCGCCGCGGGGTTCAGGCGATGCTGCCCAGCGAAGAGGCGTTTCCCTACACCATTCGTGTGGTTTCCGAAATCACCGAATCCAACGGCTCCAGTTCCATGGCGTCGGTATGTGGTTCCTCGCTGGCGCTGATGGACGCGGGAGTGCCGCTCAAGGCGCCGGTAGCGGGCATTGCCATGGGCCTGGTCAAGGATGGTGACCGGTTCGCCGTATTGACCGACATTCTGGGTGACGAAGATCACCTCGGCGACATGGACTTCAAGGTGGCCGGCTCGGCGCAGGGCGTCACGGCGCTGCAGATGGACATCAAGATCGAGGGAATCAACGAGGAGATCATGGAAGTCGCTCTGCAGCAGGCGCATGAGGCACGCTTGCAGATCCTCGAGCAGATGAACCAGGTGATCTCCACGAGCCGCGAGGAAGTCTCGGTCAATGCGCCGTCAATGGCGACGATCAAGATCGACCCCGACAAGATTCGTGATGTCATCGGTAAGGGCGGCGCCACGATTCGTGGCATCTGCGAGGAAACGGGCGCCTCGATCGATATCGATGACAACGGCACCGTGCGCATCTATGCCGAGGACAAGGCGGCGGCCAAGAAGGCGATCGATACCGTGCTCGGTATTACTGCCGAAGCGGAAATCGGCAAGCTCTATCGCGGTAAGGTGGTGCGCATCGCCGATTTCGGGGCCTTCGTCAACTTCATGCCGGGGACCGACGGGTTGGTGCACATCTCTCAGATCGTTCCTGAGCGGGTCAACGACGTGCGTGACTTCCTCAACGAAGGCGACGAAGTCATCGTCAAGGTGCTCGATATCGACAACCGCAACCGGGTGAAGCTCTCCATCAAGGAGATCACGGCGGAAGAAAAGGCGGCTTTCGAAGCGACGCTGGTCGAATAAACCGGAACGCGACACGCCGTCTGGTCGAGAACGCCCCTGCATGCAGGGGCGTTTTTCATGGTCTCGCTAACGTTCGATGGCCAGCGCCACGCCCTGTCCCCCGCCGATGCATAGCGTGGCCAGCCCCTTCTTGGCATCGCGGGCGATCATCTCGTGCAGCAGGGTTACCAGGACGCGGCAGCCCGAGGCGCCAATGGGATGACCCAGCGCAATGGCGCCGCCATTGACGTTTATTTTCTGCGCATCCCAGCCCAGCTCGCGATTGACCGCCAGCGCCTGGGCGGCGAAGGCTTCATTGGCTTCGATAAGGTCCAGTGATTCGATCGACCAGCCGGCCTTCTCCAGACAGCGGCGCGTGGCTGGCGCCGGACCGATACCCATGATGGCCGGATCGACGCCGGCGCTGGCATAGGCCTTGATGGTCGCCAGTGGCGTCAGTCCGAGTTGTCGGGCCTTCTGCGCGGAACACAACATGACCGCCGCGGCACCATCGTTGATGGACGAGGCATTGCCGGCCGTCACGCTGCCTTCCTTGCGAAAGGCCGGACGCATGGCGGCGAGCTTCTCGGCGGTGATGCCGGCGCGGGGGCCCTCGTCGGTATCGAACATCGCGGCATCACCCCTGCGCTGCGTCAGTGGCACCGGGACGATCTGATCCTTGAAGCGACCGGCCTCGATCGCTGCCACCGCCTTCTGTTGTGACCGTGCCGCGAAAGCATCCATCTCCTCGCGGCTGATACCATACTTCTCGGCCAGGTTCTCGGCCGTGATGCCCATGTGGTAGTCATTAAAGGCATCCCACAGGCCATCGTGCACCATGGAGTCGATGGCCTTCCAGTCACCCATGCGCTGTCCGGTGCGCGAGTGCGGCAGGAGGTGGGGCGCCAACGACATGTTCTCCTGGCCGCCCGCCAGTACCACGTCCGCATCGCCGCAACGAATCGCCTGCGCTCCCAGGTGCAGCGCCTTGAGCCCGGAGCCGCAGACCTTGTTGATTGTCATGGCGGGCACCGCCTCGGGCAGCCCCGCCAGGATCGCGGCCTGACGGGCGGGGTTCTGCCCGCATCCTGCCGTCAGTACCTGACCCAGCAGCACTTCGTCGACCTCGTGGGGAGCCACGCCGGTGCGCTTGAGAATGTCTTCGATGACCAGAGCGCCGAGCCGGGTGGCGGGAATGCCGGCGAGCGAGCCATTGAATGTGCCGATAGCGGTACGACGTGCTGCCACGATCACCACGTCCTGCATGGAAGACTCCTTGAACTACAGCGGGAATCCGACAGCATAGGAAGCCGCTCGCCATGCGGCAATCAGGCGATAGGATTAGGCTGGGAGGAGAAGAGGGGGTCCCGTAACGGCTTGGGCCGTTACGGGAGCCGGTCAGGCGACCTGAACGGGAATGGCGTGGCTGGTGTGGCTGACCGTATTGCCTTCCTGGAGATAGATCAACGAAGGCTTGTGAAGGTCGAGTTCATTGGCGCTGTAGTGGGCATAGCTGCAGATGATCACGCGATCCCCGACGCTTGCCTGGTGGGCCGCGGCGCCATTGACCGAGATGATCCGCGACCCCTCTTCGCCGCGAATGGCGTAAGTCGTGAAACGCTTGCCATTGTCGACGTTATAGATCTGGATCTGCTCGTATTCGCGGATGCCGGCCATGTCCAGCAGATCGCCATCGATGGCACAGGAGCCCTCGTATTCGAGTACGGCATGGGTGACACGGGCCATGTGCAGTTTGGCCTTGAGCATGATGGTATGCATGGAGGTTCCTCTCTACGCGACCGCGCCATTAGCGCGGCAGGGTGACCGTCAGGTTGTCGAGCAGACGCGCGGGGCCCAGATGAGCCGCGGCGAGAATCACGGCCTCGACGGTAGTGTCGTCGACCTGACCCAAGTCGTGGGCGCGCCGGATTTCGAGATAGTCTGGCTTGAAGCCGTTTTCACTTAGCTGCGCCAGTGCTTTGCGCACTGCCTCGTCAGGCGTCGCACCGCCTTCGAGTGTGCTGCGCAACTCACAAAGGGTGCGATAAAGCGCCGGCGCCCTGGCCCGTTCCGCCTCATTGAGGTAGCCGTTGCGCGACGACAGGGCAAGGCCGTCCTCGGCGCGGACGATGGGAACGCCGACGATCTCGATGGGAAAGTGAAGATCGCTGACCAGTTTGCGAATCACGGCAAGCTGCTGGTAATCCTTCTCGCCGAAGCAGGCGACATCGGGCTGTACCAGATTGAACAGCATGGTCACGACGGTTGCGACGCCATCGAAATGACCGGGGCGGCTGGCGCCACAAAGCCCCGCCGAAACGTCAGGGACATGGACCGAGGTCTGACTCTCGAGACCGTGAGGATAGACGGTGGCGGGCGAAGGAGTAAACAGTACATCGCAGCCGGCATCGCTCAGCTTGCGCTGATCTTCGGCCAGAGTGCGCGGATAGGCATCGAGATCCTCGTCGGGCCCGAACTGCATGGGGTTGACGAAGATACTGGCCACCACCACATCCGCTCTCTTGCGGGCCGCCGCGACTAATGCCAAGTGGCCCTCGTGGAGGTTGCCCATTGTCGGCACAAGCGCGATGCGCTGCCCGGAGCGACGGTGATTATCCAATATCTGGCGTAACTCATCGATTTGCTGCGAGATGCGCATCAGAAGCTATGCTCCTCCGCCGGGAAGCGGCGTGCCTTGACATCGTCATGATAGGTTCGAAATGCTTGCTCGATGGACGCCGCGCCGGCCAGGAAGTTCTTGGTGAAACGGGGCGTGCGGCCGTGCGTGACGCCCAGGACGTCATGCATGACGAGGATCTGACCATCGGTGTCGGGGCCGGCGCCGATACCGATCACCGGCACCTCGACCGCATCGCGTACGGCGCGCCCCAGGCTGGCCGGCACGCACTCGAGCAGGATCACCGAGGCGCCGGCTTCTACCAGGGCGCAGGCGTCCTCCACGATCTGACGGGCTCGCGTATCCTCGCGCCCCTGCACCTTGTAGCCTCCCAACTGATGCACGGACTGCGGGGTCAGGCCCAGGTGAGCACACACCGGCACGCCGCGGCGAACCAGCTCCCGGACGCCATCGGCCATCCAGGCCTCGCCTTCGATTTTGACCAGCTCCGCCCCGGCACGCATCAACGCTCCCGCGTCACGCAGCAGTTGATCAACAGAGGCGTTGCTCATGAAGGGCAGATCGACCATCAGTAGGCTGCGCTGCTTGCCGCGTGCCACGCAGCGCGTGTGGTAGCAGATGTCGTCGAGCGTTACCGGCAGGGTGCTGGAATGGCCCTGCAGCACCATGCCCAACGAATCACCTACCAGTAGCACGTCGATGCCGGCGGCATCGGCAGCATGGGCGAAAGTCGCATCGTAAGCGGTCAGACAACTGAACGCTTCGCCGGCGCGCTTGTACGCGTTCAGCGTGCTCAAGGTGACGGTTTTCATGAGGGCGTCTCGTATATGTCGCTTTGCCTGGGCGTGCGGGTTGGCGGTAAGTGTTACGGTAGTTGTTACGGGCCGGATGTGAAGTGTGAAACGGTAACACTCAGGAGGCAACTCTACCTTTGGGGTGCCAGGGCTCGCAAGTCGTTGCTGACATGCTGCTGGGCCAGCTCGGCGATCGTCTGGCCGTGATACAGGTAACGTTCGCCGGCCAGTTCTGCCAGTGGTACCAGGACGAAGCCACGACGATGCATCTCCGGGTGCGGCAGGCTCAGGCGTGGCGTGTCCCAATGCTGCTCGTCGTACAGCAGCAGGTCCAGATCGAGCGTGCGGGGGCCCCAGCGACGCTGGCGAACACGCCGATGGCGCTGTTCGAGTGTCTGCAACTGATCGAGCAGTGCCAGCGGCGACAGGCGTGTGGAAAGTTCGGCGACGGCATTGAGGTAATCCGGCTGATCCTGCGGCCCTACCGGCGCGCTGGCGAACAGCCGGGAGCGGCGCAACAGCCGAGTCAGCGGTAAGCGGTCGAACTCGGCGAACGCCTGTTCCAGCTGCCGCTGGGGATCATCGAGGTTGCTGCCCAGGCCGATATAGGCGCGATGATCAGTCATCAAGGGTTGGCGGCGTAGAGCTGGCGCCGCGCCGACGCCGGCGCGGACGTCGCTTGCGTCCTGCGGGAGTTCCTGCGGGGTCGCTGTCGACCTTGCTCAGCAATCGGCGCTGACCATGCTCGTCGGATTCCTGAAACGCCGTCCACCAGTCGCCCAGGCCGGAATCGATTTCGCCTGCAGCTTCACGCAACAGCAGAAAGTCATAAGCCGCCCGAAAGCGAGGATGCTCGCGGGTCTGGAAAGCCCGCTTGCCGCGACGCTTGGGCAGACGCTGCTGCAGGTCCCAGATATCGCGCATGGGCAAGCTGAAGCGCTTGGGAATCGACGTGTGCTGCAACTGTCGCGAGACAGCTTGCTGAGAGGCCGTCTGCTGGGCCGGTACGGGGGGCATGCCCTGGGCTTCGAGATGCTCGGCGCGGGCGCGCATACCGGGCCACAGCAGAGCGGCAAACAGGAATGCCGGCGTAACGGGACGCTCCTGCTGAATACGCTGATCGGTATTGGCAAGTGCCTGCTCGATGAGCTTTTCGGCCCAGGGCTTGGCGTTGATGACCTCATCGGCTTCCGGAAACAGCATGGCGAACAGGCCGTATTCGCGAAGCAGATGGAAGGAAGCAACAGCTTGACCGGACAGGAAGAGCTTGAGCACTTCCTCGAACAGCCGCGCAGGGGGAATCTGGAGCAGCAGCGGCGCCTGCTCGCGAATCGGGGCTTCGGTGGCCGGATCGAAGGTAAACCCGAGCTTGGCGGCAAAACGGATTGCCCGCAGCATCCGCACCGGGTCCTCGCGATAACGCGTCACCGGGTCGCCAATCAGGCGCAGCGTGCGTGATTCGAGATCGCGCAAGCCATCCGCCCAGTCATGGATCGAGAAGTCGGCGATATTGTAATAGAGCGCGTTGACGGTGAAGTCACGGCGTAGCGCATCTTCTTCGATGCTGCCCCAGACGTTGTCCCGCAGCAGCAGACCATCCACGGACTGGTGGGACAGCGTCTCGTCGTGGTCTGCACCTGGCTGACCACGGAAGGTCGTGACCTCGATGATCTCGCGACCAAAGCGGACATGTACGATGCGAAAACGTCGACCGATGAGACGGGAGTTGCGAAACAGATCCCGCACCTCATCCGGAGTCGCATTGGTCGCAATATCGAAATCCTTGGGAGGCTTGCCCAGCAGTGAATCGCGCACGCATCCGCCCACCAGATAAGCCTCGAAGCCGGCGTTATGCAGACGGTAGAGGACTTTCAGGGCGTTCTCGCTGAACAACTGGCGCGAGACGGAATGTTCTTCCCGTGGAATGACGCGCAGCTTGGGTGTGGTGTCTTCTATGGCGTCCTGAGTTCCGAACAGGGTTTTCAAGCGTTCACCAGGGCGTTGAAAAAAGCGGTTAAATCCTTTGAACATGCGGCGATATCGATTCGCAATATGCAGGTTCTCCAGTGTAGCTGACCGCTTTTGCCTTGCAAAGCCATATGGGCTGGGGAATGCCTGATTCTACTGAGGATGGGGCAGCAAAGGAGAAAAGGGAGTCGTGTAGAGAGCTGAAGTAGATAAGGGAGGCTCCATGGCCTCCCTCGAAGCATTCTGTTCAGCATCCCTGCTGATGGTTCTTCTTCGTGATGGCGCATCGCCTTGAATACGCACCACAGTCCCAATGGGATATGGCAGGCAAGCAGTATTCTTGTTATTGGCGTTCTTCCCTGGTCGGGACCGTCTCGTATTCAAAACAATAATCCAACCACGACGGCATGATGGCCTCCTCCCGGCGTCTTGTCGTTGTTTCCGGGAGTGTTTCTTGCGCAGAGCATTGTTCTTGTTGGGCTCGTGCGGGAAACGTCGCGTCCTGGTTACGTCCGGATTCCGACCTGATGTTATTGTTGGCGGTCGGCTCGCATCCTGGGGATTGTTATTGTTCGTCCCGTCGATGCGTGAACATGCCCGTCACTGTTGTCGTTATGATTGTGGTGTCGGGTAATGCATCCTCGTAGCGCGCTGTTGTTCTTGTCCGCAGTACGATGATGTCCGGTTGTTGTTTTTCTTGATCTATCTTAGAGCAGTGTGCGTGCCACATCGTGATTTTTGTTTTAAAAACAATGTGTTGTTTTTATCACCCTTGGTTCCGTATGTGCGGCTTCCCAAGGGTGTTACCGATCTTGGATCATAACGGAGCATTGCCTGTGTGAGATGGTAACAACTGGTGCAGTAATGGGCCGATCATGGCCTTCAAGGGGCGAACAAGCGGTATGTAGACCATGGTCGCACCTCGGGGATACAGGAGTGGTTGCCCGTTGTGCCAAGCCCGTTGTGCCAAGTCAGGCAGAGCGTTGCCGTGAGGTCTTCTTGCGCGGAATGCCCAGGCGCTGGCGACGCTCCCACAAGCATTTACGGCTGATACCCAGCTTCTGGGCGAGTTCCGTTTCACTCATCTGGTCCTGGTGCTCGATGACGAAGTGCTGGAAATAATCTTCCAGCGAAAGGTCCTCTTCGGCTTCGGAAGGCGCCGCTTCCTGAGTCGTTGCCGCAGTACCTGTGGCGGTGGGGCGCCTGTAGGAGAGGGAGGGCAGCCCCAGGTCATCGGGATGGATGAGGTGGCCTTCGGCAAGGATGACACTGCGCTCCAGAGCGTTTTCCAGTTCCCGCACGTTGCCTGGCCACGGATAGTCGCGAATGTCACGGCGTGCGGCACGGGACAGACGCAGCCCTTCACGACCGTGACGCTGGCAGATCGCTGCGAGCAGGATGTCGGCGATCTGCAGAATGTCATCCTCCCGGTCGCGCAGGGGCGGGAGGTCGATCTGCATGACATTGAGCCGGTAGTAGAGATCGAGGCGGAACTCCCCGGTACGCGACAGGGCATGCAGATCGCGGTGGGTCGCCGCGATCAGGCGCACATCTACATGGCGTGTCTCCACCGAGCCCACCTTGCGGATCTCGCCCTCCTGCAGCACACGCAGCAGCCGCGCCTGGGCATCGAGAGGGAGCTCGCCGATCTCGTCGAGAAACAGGGTGCCGCCATCGGCGGCCTCTACCAATCCGGTACGGGCACTGGTGGCGCCGGTGAAGGCGCCCTTTTCATGGCCGAACAGCTCCGACTCGATCAGGGTTTCGGGGATGGCGGCGCAGTTGACGCAGATGAGCGGAGCATGAGCGCGCTGGCTCTGACGATGGATGGCGCGGGCCACCAGCTCCTTGCCGGTTCCGGACTCCCCCTGGATCAGTACGGTGACGTGTGCCGGGGCCGTCTTGCGTATGCGTTCGTAGACCGTCTGCATGGCGAGACAGTCGCCGATCATCTCGGGTGAGGTGCTCCGGCCTGGGGAGGCCGTCGCCGGCTCTGTCGCATGTTCGGGCTGGGCCTCGATCACGCGGGTGATGGTGGCGAGAATCTCGTCGTGGTCAAAGGGCTTGGCGATATAGTCCACGGCACCGAGTTTCAGTGCCTCCACCGCCGAGCGCAGACTGGCATAGCTGGTCATGATCAGCACGGGCGTGGGAGCGGCCAGATCGATCATTGCCGTGCCCGGCTCGCCGGGCAGGCGCAAGTCACTGATGACCAGGTCGAAGCTGCTCGGATCGAGCAGGCGGGCCTCATCGACTGAAGCGGCTTCGCCGACGTGATGGTCGTGGCGCTCCAGCAGGCGCTTGAGCGCGGTACGGATGACGCCTTCGTCTTCAACGATCAATATCCGGCTCATGGAATCTTTCGCCATTGTCTTGGGTAAAGGGGAACCACACCGTGACACGGGTGCCGCATGCCTGTCCCGGAGGCGGCGATTCGATATGAATTTGCCCGTGATGTTCTCTGACGATGCTGTAGACCAGGGAAAGACCGAGCCCGGTTCCCTGGCCGGGGGGCTTGGTCGTGGTGAACGGCTCGAACAGATGGTCGCGTACCGTCGCTGCGACTCCCTGCCCGGCATCGGTGACGTTCAGCCTGATGCCTTCCCGGTCCCGGCAAGCCTCGATGGTCACTTCGCCTCCCTGCGGCGAGGCATCCCGGGCATTGCCGAGCAGATTGATCATGACCTGTACCAGATGCTGGGCATTGCCCATGATCATCAGGTCTTCGGGACAGCGATTGTAATAATGGACATCCTGACCCGATCGGGCGAGATGGATCAAGTGCAGCGCCTGCTCGGTGATGTCGTGCAGGGCAACCTTCTCGACATGCCCCGCCTGGGGGTGCTGGCCACCATGGGCAAAGGCGGTCAACGACTGCAGGATCCGCGAGATGCGTGTCGTCAGTTGCTGTATCTGGTCGGCCGTCTCGAGGACCGCGGGATCGGTGGTATCGTAGCGCAGATTCTGTACCAGCGAAGAGATACCGGTGACGGGATTGCCGATTTCGTGAGCGACGCCTGCCGCGAGCTGACCGATGGACGCCAGGCGCTCGGCATGGCGCAGCTCATCCTCGAGCCACTTCATCTCGCTGTGGTCCTCGACCAGAATGACCGCGCCGCCGCGCTCGCCTTCGTCTGCCATGAGGCGCGCCTTGTGCAGGGTCAGGAAGCGCTGACGATCTCCAAGTACCACGCCCTGCTTGTACAGCCGGTCGCTGTCGGCCAGCAGTATCCGCTCCAGCAGCTCGCTCCAGGGGGGCGGCAGGTTGTCGAGGCGCGAGCCGATAATACTGCTGCCGGCAATGCCGGAGAGAGCTGCCAAAGCCTCGTTCCACATCAGCAGTTCGTCATCGTCGCCGAAGGCACATAGGCCCACCGGCAGTTCGGCCAGCGTGCGGCGGTGATAGCGCCGCAGGCTGTCCAGCTCACGCGAAAGGCCTCGCAGACGTGAGCGGTAGGCTTCCAGACGGCTCTCCACGTAATGGATGTCATCGGTGGCCGGGCGTGGCCCCGGCTGATAGGGCAGGAAGCGGTCGACTATATCCTGGGCCACGGCGGGACCCATCAGGCCGGAGAGATTGATCTGGATACGGTCGCGCAGACGGCGCAGGACGTAGGGGCGCCCGTCCACAGGCGACAGGCCGAGTTCATCCAGGGCGCGCGCCACCTCGCGGGAAGCGACATCCGCCCCCAGCGCTGGAGCAAGCTGGCGGCGGATATCGTCACCATTGTGCACGGCCAGTGGCAACCGCTTGGAGCGGATCACGGCATCCACCGAGCAGGACTCCGCCGCGGCGCGCTCGCCTTCCGAGGTCCGGGTCATCAGAGAGACAGCGATGAAGCCCACGATATTCACTGCGAGAGACATCAGGGCCACGGCGTACCAGTCCGGCGGGTTCGCCGAAGCGACTGATGCTGCCATCAGAGGGGAGCGTCCCGTCAGCAGCGGTAGCCATAAGCCTGCGGCCCAAATGGTGGTACCGGCCAGCAGTCCCGTCACCATGCCCTTGCGGTTGGCTCCCGGCCAGTAGAGAACGGCGAGCATGCCTGGCAGGCACTGGGCCATGCCGACAAAGGCGGTGATGCCCAGCGTGGTGAGGTCATGGTGAATGCCGACCAGGCGGTAGAAAAGCCAGCCGCAGAAAATGACGACGGCCACCAGCGCGCAGCGCAGCCAGTGCAGCCAACGATAGAGATCGGTCCGGTTGTCGGGAGGCCGTGCTACCAGCACCAGGTGATTGAGCAGCATGCCGGACAGGGCCAGCGAGATGATGATCAGCGTACCGCTGGCGGCGGCCAGCCCGGCGAGAAAGGCCAGAGCATCGGTCCACCAGGCATCGGACAGGCTGAAGGCGGCGTAGGCGATATCCTGCTGCAAGCCGAGACGCTGGGCGGCCCACACGATCAGCGGAACCGGCAGGGCCATGCCGAGCAGATACAGCGGCAAACTCCAGCTGGCGCGGAACAGCGCCTCGCGCGACGGGTTTTCGGTGAACACCACATGAAACATGTGAGGCATGAGAAAGGCCGCAGCGAAGAACAGCAGCAGCAGTGTTCGCCATTGTCCCGCATCGAGGCGAGTCACGCCGTGCTGATAGGCCTGACCGGCCCCGTCGAGCCAGGATTGCAGGTCGGCGGGCCCGGAAAAGACGCCATAGAGAGCCACGCAGCCAAGGGCGAGCATGGCGCCAAGCTTGACCAGCGACTCCAGCGCGATGACGGCGAGCAGCGAGTCCTGGCGCCGGGCAGCTGCCTGGCGGATGCCGAAGCGGATGGCAAACAGTACGCTGAACAGGCATAGCAGCAGGATTAGCCAGGTATTGCGCGTGCGACCGGTGAGCTGCCCCAGGGCATCATCGAGCGTCTGTATCTGAAGGGCCAGGAGCGGCATCACGGCCAGGAGCGTCACCAGGGTGATCAGCGTGCCCACCCAGCGGCTGCGAAAGCGGAAGGCGAACAGATCTGCCAGTGAGGCGAGCTGATAGGTCTGGGTCAGGCGGTATATCGGGACGAGCAGCACCGGCGCCAGCAGGAAGGCCCCGGCGACGCCCAGGTAATAGGCGAGATAGCCGTAGCCGGCCTCGGCGGCCAACTCCAGGCTGCCGTAGGTGGCCCAGGCGCTGGCGTAGACGCCCAGCGCGAGAGCATGCACGGCCGGGTGGCGAATGAGTCGCTCCGATACGCGACGACGTTCCACCGCAAGAGCGCAGCCGAACAGCAGCGCCAGGTAGCCGAGGCCGAGAGCCAGGCTGGCGTACAGACTAGCGTTGTTCATCCAGAGCTCGTTTCTGCTCCAGCCACACCGACAGGGCGATCAACACGCCCCAGATCAAGAACGGACGATACCAGGCCGAGCCCGGATTGGCCCAGCCGCTCATCAGCAGAGGAGAGAGCAGATAGCCGCCGAAGACCAGGAACAGCATGATGCGATAAACATACATGGGAAGCTCGGATAGCGGGGATGGTTCCGAGTCTAGGCAGGCGGTGGGGCGTACCACAACACGACCTGGGTCGAATGGACTCAGGGCGCGTGGCGTTCATGTCGCGCATGGATTCGCGCCACGCGCCAGTTGGCCACGGCGGCCTCGAGCTGCTCGCGTACCGAAGCTCGGGACAGCGAGGCTGGCGGAGCCTGATCCAGGGCTTCGAGCGCCTTGTGCAGCAGCGGACGAACCTGTTCGTCCCGGGTGGGCAGTGCCGGTGCCAGATTCTGCTTGGACAACTTCTGGCCGTCGGCCCCTAGCATCAGTGGCAGGTGCAGGTAGCGTGGCTCGGGCAGGCCGAGGGCCTCCTGCAACTGACGTTGCCAGGGCGTGTTATCGAGCAGATCGGCGCCGCGCACCACGTCGGTGATGCCCTGGTCGCCGTCGTCGACTACCACCGCCAGCTGATAAGCCCATAGTCCGTCCTTGCGCTTGAGCACCACGTCTCCCAGGGTGGCGGGATCGAAGCACTGCTCGCCGAACAGGCGATCGACCCACCTCACCGGGCGCCGCCCCTTGTCGCTGCGCAGCCGCCAGGCGAGTGGACGATCGCGATGGCAGATACCCTCGCGGCACCAGCCGGGATAGGTCGTGTACTCCCGCCACTCCTTGCGCGAACAGCTGCAAGGGTACGCCATGTCGGAAGCGATCAGTCGCTCGAGCGCCGCCTGGTAGGCGTCGCTGCGCAAGCTCTGGTAGCGGATCTCGCCATCCCAGTGCAGTCCGAAGGCCTCGAGCTGGCGGAGGATGGTATCGGTGGCGCCCGGCGGACAGCGCGGTGGGTCGATATCCTCGATACGCAACCGCCAGTGTCCGTTGGCGTGGCGGGCGTCCAGATAGCTGCCCAGTGCGGCCACCAGCGAGCCGAAGTGCAAGGGGCCTGAGGGGGTCGGAGCGAAACGGCCTTGATAGAGGGGCATGGCATCTCCGCAGCTGATTCCAGTGGCACAAACGCAAACGGGCACCCCAGGGTGCCCGTTCGATACCAGACGGCAATCAACCGCCGAGCTGCTTTTCCTTGAGTTCCGCCAGCGTCTTGCAGTCGACGCACAGCGTGGCGGTGGGGCGGGCTTCGAGGCGACGAATGCCGATCTCGACACCGCAGGCTTCACAATAGCCGTAATCTTCCTCGTCGATCTTCTCGATGGTCTCGTTGATCTTCTTGAGCAGCTTGCGCTCGCGATCCCGCGTCCGCAGTTCCAGGCTGAAGCCCTCTTCCTGGGTGGCACGGTCGGCGGGGTCGGCGAAGTTGTTCGCCTCTTCCTGCAGATGGCGCACCGTACGGTCCACTTCCTCCATGAGATCCTGTTTCCAGCCGAGCAGGATCTGTCGGAAGTGCTCCAGCTGCTTCTCGTTCATGTACTCTTCACCCGGCGCTGGCTCATACGGGATGAATTTCTTTGGCGCTTCCGCTTTCTTTTCTGCTACTGGCATGGGGCTGCCTCATTACGCAAGTGACTTGGGCCGATGCCCGGCCGGGGTGGGCAAGGGGGTCCGCCCGCCCGAAGCCTTGCTTATTTAGCGAAAAAGCCTGCACATTGCAACTGCCGATTGTCGTTACCCCGACGTTTGGGGCCGATTCGGTTAGAATGCGCCTGATCCGTGACGGAGCCCCTAGCACCCAGCCAGGAGTCGTGAATGACTTGGAGTTCTCACCTCGATCGCGTGCAGCCCTTCCGGGTCATGGGCCTGCTCGAAGCGGCCCAGGCGCGCGAGGCCATGGGCCACGACGTGATCCATCTGGAAGTCGGCGAGCCCGACTTCCCCACCCCCGCACCGGTGATGGCTGCCGCCCGGCAGGCCCTGGACGCCGGCGCGACGCGCTATACACCGGCGGGTGGATTGCCGAGGCTGCGCGAGGCCATCGCCGGCCACTATGCCGAGCACTTCGGTGCCCAGGTCGACCCGGCGCGAATTCTGGTCACGCCCGGTGCCTCGGGGGCTCTGCTGCTGGCCAGCCAACTGCTGGCCGAGCGTGGCCGGCGGGTATTGATGGCCGACCCCACCTATCCCTGCAACCGCCACTTCATGGCCCTGGCCGAGGCCGAGGTGGACGTGGTGCCGGTCGGACCGGGAAGCGGTTGGCAACTCGATGCGGCACTGATCGCCCGTCACTGGCGCGATGCTACCCGAGTGGCGATGCTCGCCACGCCCTCCAATCCCACCGGCCATATGCTCGATGCGGCGGCGCTGGCGGATGTCGCCGAAGCGGTGCGGTTACGTGACGGCTATCTGCTGGTCGACGAGATCTACCAGGGGCTGACCTATGATCTCGCGCCGGTCTCGGTCGCTGCCGTGGCGCCGGAGGCCTTCGTGGTCAACAGCTTCTCGAAGTATTTCGGCATGACCGGTTGGCGGCTGGGTTGGCTGGTGGCCCCAGAGGCCGCCATCGAGCCGCTGACCCGCCTGGCCCAGAACGTTTACCTGGCGGCGCCGACGCTTTCTCAGCATGCGGCGCTGGCGGCCTTCACGCCAGAATGTCGCGACATTCTGGAGGCCCGTCGCGGTGAGCTGCATGCCCGCCGCGATGCCCTGCTCGCCGGACTGGCACGCCTGGGCCTGGCACCTTCCCAGCCACCGCAGGGCGCGTTCTACGTATGGCTGGACGTGTCACGCTATACCCGCGATAGCCAGGCGTTCTGTCGCCGTCTGCTGGAAGAGGAGAATGTCGCCATCACGCCGGGCATCGACTTTGCCGTGCACGGCGGCGACACCCATGTCCGCATTGCCTTCACCACTGGCGTGGCCCGTCTGGAAGAGGCCATATCGCGCCTCGAGCGCTTCCTGTCCCGCCTTTAGGAGAGCCTATGGATTATCCGCCGCTGGTTGCCGGCGTGCTGGAGCGTCGTTACAAGCGCTTCTTGGCCGACGTGCGTCTCGACACGGGCGAGATCGTCACCGCGCATTGTCCCAATACCGGCTCGATGCGGGCGGTCAATGTCCCCGGCTGCCGGGTCTGGCTGGCGCCGAGTACCAACCCGGCCCGCAAGCTGGCCTGGACCTGGGAGTTGATCGAATTGCCCGACGGACGAGGCAGCATCGATACGGCTTCGGTACACACCGGGCGTACCAACGCGATCGTCGAGGAGGCGCTGCGCACCGGTCTCGTCGCCGAGCTGGGTGGCTACGAGCAGCTCAAGCGCGAAGCGCGGGTCGAAGATGCCCGGCTGGACTTTCGCCTCGAATCCCCCGGGCGACGAACCGCCTTCGTCGAAGTCAAGCAGGTCACGCTCAGAGAGATTGACGGGCATGGCTATTTCCCGGATGCCGTCAGCGAGCGCGGACGGCGCCATCTGGAAGTGCTGGCCCGCCTGGCCGCGACCGGGCATCGCGCCGTGCTGTTGTTCTGCGTCGCTCACGAGGGGATCGTCGACGTGGCGCCGGCGGCGCATCTCGATCCCGCCTATACGGCGGCGCTGCGGCAGGTCGCGCATCAGGGCGTGGAGGTGCTGGCCTACGGCTGTCGATTCATGCAACGCGACGGGATGCCCATCGGCGTGCGTCTGTCGCGATGTCTGCCGGTGTCACTCACTCGCGAGGTGAATGTTGCCTCCGGCGTCGATGGCTAGGCCCACGGCGGTGAGCGAACGGCCCTGGCACGGGCCGTAGACGCACTCGCCGCTCTCCGGCAGGAACAGCGCGCCATGCATGGCGCACTGGATCAGCTCGCCGCCGGGCTCAAGGAATACGTTGGGACGATACTCAAGAGGCACCTGTCGGTGCGGGCAGCGGTTGCGGTAGGCAAAGCAAACACGCGCTGGCGAACGCGCACCAGAAACGCCGGCGTACCGTCCGGCAGGGTAACGCCCAGTGCACCGGTGGAATCCAACTGAGAAACGTGGGCGAGGGGCGACATGAAAGGCTCCAGCAGGAACGGAATGTGAGGATAGTGCCATGCAGCGACGCGATTGTCTGAAAACAGTGGCGGCTCTGGGCATGCTGCTGGCATGTCCCGCCTGGGCGACGGAGCACACTCGACGCATGAGGGCCATCGGCCGGGTGCGTGACCTGCACCTGCAGCGTTGGCTGGACTCCGCAGAGCTGCTCGAGCGGTTGCAGGCAGCTTCGGCGGTGATCGTCGGCGAGCGTCATGACAACCCCGAGCACCACCGTCTGGAGCGATGGATAGTGACGCAATTGGCCGAGCATCGGCGGTTGGGCGGGGTGGCCATGGAGATGCTCGACGCGTCCCAGCAGGCACGGCTGGCAATTCCCCCGGTGCAGCTGGCCTCGATGAGCGATGACGCTTTGGCGAGCGCTCTGGACTGGAATCGTGGCTGGGATTGGTCGGCCTACGGCCCGCTGGTCAGGAACGTCCTGGTGCGAGACGTGCCGCTGGCCGCCGCCAACCTGCCGGCGTCGGCTGTTCGCGATATCGTCGCGACCGATCAGGCGCCCGAGCTGCCTCCGGCGGTGGTCGATGCCCAGCGTCACGCGCTGGTGGAAGGGCACTGCGGCATGCTGCCCGAGGCGATGCTCGACGGCATGCTCGCCGCCCAGGTCGCCCGCGACCGGGCCATGGCGCAGGCGCTGGATGCGCTCCCAGCCACGGCGCTGCTGATCTGTGGCAGCGGCCATGCGCGGCGCGATCTGGGCGTGGCGCGCTATCTCGGCGCACCGGTCCTGACCATAGGCCTGGTCGAGGTGCCTCCGGACGTCGACGATTGGCGTGACGCGCTGCCCCGCAGCGTCGATCAAGGACCTCCGTTCGATCTGGCCTGGTTCACTCGAGCACATCCGCGTGGCGATATGTGCGCCACGCTGCGTAGGCGTTTTGCCTCTTCGGCGTCGGATCAGTCGCTGTAGAAACGCTGAATGAAGGCGACCTCGGCAGGAGGCTGATCGGGATCGTAGGTGACCATCAGCGAGAAGCGCATCGGCTCGCCCTCGATGATCCGGAAGGTGGCGAGCTGATAGATCGCATCGCCCTCGCGCACCGTGCGAAAGGCCAGCGGTGAAGTCTGACCGGCGAGATTGCCGACATTGCCGTTGACCATGGCATTGACTGCGCGCGTGCTACCGTCGGGCTGCCGCTTGAGCACGCTCACGTTGAGCAACGCTTGCACCTGGCTGCGGGTGATGTCGTAGGCATCGGCCACTTCCGGCGTCAGGAAGGCGGTATTGATGGCGCTGTAATGAATCTCATAATCGCCGACACGCTCCATCTGCTCGGCATGCACTGGGCTCGCCAGAGCCAATAGCGCGAGCAGGACGACGTGGAGCCCGAAACCTGTAGACCGGCATCTGGCAAAGCCTGAAGGTTGCATATGCATGGTGAGTTCTCCTGCGAATGGACGAACGACGGGGGTGGGACTTCAGTATCGCGAGCCGCGGCGGACCCGGAAGATGGCGGTTTCGCCGAACAGGTTGGGCCAGCGCCGTGCGCTCCAGTGCGTCTCGTGTTCACCGTTGCCTACCGCTTGGTCGGTGATCGTCAGCCCCTTGTCGCGACACAGACGTTCAAAGTCGCGGAAGGTCGACAGGTGAATGTTGGGCGTATCGTACCAGGCGTGGGGCAGGGACTTGGACACTGGCATGCGTCCCTGGACGCCCAGGTACAGACGGTGGCGCCAGTAGGCGAAGTTGGGAAAGGCGATGATGCACTCGCTGGCGACTCGCAGCATGTCGTCGAGAACCCGGTCGGGACGGCGCAGCGCCTGCAGCGCCTGGGTCATGACCACCAGGTCGCAGGCATCGTCGACGAAGTTGTCGAGTCCTTCATCGATGTCCTGCTCGATGACGTTGACGCCCTTTTCCAAACAGGCGGTGATACCGTCGGGGTCGATCTCCAGACCGTAGCCGCTGACCTGCTTGTCGCGTGCCAGCGCCGCCAGCAGGGTACCGTCACCGCAGCCCAGGTCGAGTACTCGAGCGCCGACGGGGATCCAGTCGTAGATCAGTTTGAGATCGGCACGCATCAGACGTTCTCCTCGAGGTTCAGCTCGCGGGCGATGCGCTTCATGAAGCCGCCGAACGCGGCTTCGTATCGGGCGTCGGGCAACAGAAAGGCATCATGGCCGTGAGGCGAGTCGATATTGGCGTAACTGACCGCCTTGTTGGCGCGCATCAGGGCATCGACGAGTTCCCGTGAGCGTGCCGGTGCGAAGCGCCAGTCGGTGGTGAAGCTGACCACCAGAAACGGGCACCGTGCCGGTGCCAGCGCTGCCGCCAGATCGCCACCGTGCACGGCGGCCGGATCGAAATAGTCCAGCGCCTTGGTCATCAGCAGATAGGTGTTGGCATCGAATGACGTGGAAAAGGTGTCCCCCTGATGGCGCAGATAGGACTCGACCTGAAACTCCACGTCGTAGCCGAAGTTGAGTTCGTCGGTGCGCAGGTCGCGGCCGAACTTGGCGCCCATGGAGTGCTCCGACAGGTAGGTGATATGTCCCACCATGCGTGCCAGCTTGAGGCCGCGCCTGGGCACCGTGCCGTGCTCGGCGTACCAGCCGTCATAAAAATCGGGGTCGGAGCGGATGGCCTGGCGGGCGACCTCGTTGAAGGCGATATTCTGTGCCGACAGCCGGGGCGTGGCGGCAATGATCGCGGCGTTGGCGACGCGTTCCGGATAGTCCATGGCCCACTGCATCACCTGCATGCCGCCCAGGCTGCCACCGACCACGGCGGCGAAGCGCTCGATGCCCAGCCGGTCGGCCAGCCGGGCCTGGCTGTGAACCCAGTCGCCCACCGTCATCACCGGAAACTCCGGCCCCCATTGACGACCGGTGGCCGGGTTCGTGCTGCAGGGGCCGGTGCTGCCGTGACAGCCCCCCAGGTTGTTGAGCGAGACGACAAAGAAGCGATTGGTGTCGAGTACCTTGCCGGGACCGATATAGGCATCCCACCAGCCGGGCTTGCGCTCCTCGAGGCTATGAAAGCCGGCGGCGTGATGATGGCCGGAGAGCGCGTGGCAGACCAGAATGGCGTTGTCGCGCGCCGCGTTGAGCGTACCGTAGGTCTCGTAGATCAGCTGATAGGCCGGCAGTGACTTGCCGCAGGCCAGAGCCAGGGGAGCGTCGAAGTGCGCCGTCTGGGGCGTGATCAGGCCGACCGAGTCATGAGGAAGCGTCTCGGGCATCGTGGGGTGTCTTTTCCTCGTGTCCAGCAAAGAGAGCCGCAGGAGCGGCTCTCGGCATGTCATTGTACCGGTTCTGGCGCGCGCGTCGTCAAAAGCCGACCAGGGCGCCGGCGATTCCTGCGGAACGGGTCAGGGTGCCGACCACGATACCGTCGACCAGATTGATGGCGATGAACACCACGATGGGTGACAGATCGATCATGCCCAGCGGCGGGATCACGCGGCGTACGGGGGCCATGATCGGCTCGACGATCTGGTGAACCAGAAGCGCCCCGGGGTGGCTGGCCTGGGGCGATACCCAACTCAGAATGATCATGATGATCAGTGCAAAGAAGTAGATCTTCAGTATGGCATTGGCGACTCCGGCCAGGGCGGCAAGCAGTACGCCGATGATCGGCGGCATGCCGTAACCGGCTATCTGCAGGACGACGACGATGGCGATGGCCTTGAGCAGGAATCCGGCCAGCAGGGTGGCGAAGTCGAAACGCCCCATGGGACGGATGAGCTTCTGCAGCGGTGCCACGACCGGCTGGGTGACCTTGACCACCGACTGACTCATCGGGTTGTAGTAGTCGGCGCGCGATAACTGCAGCAGAAAGCGCAGCATCAGTACGAACAGATAGATACTGACGAGTGTGTTGACCAGCATCAGGCCGGCATTTCCCAGTTGGCTGCCCATGGGCATCTCCGTGTCGAATAAGTGTTCTGGCTTATCTGGCTTGGTTGTCGCCGAGTTCGTCGGCCAATTCCCGGGCACGCAGGGCGCAGGCTTGCGTCGCTTCTTCAAACAACTGGCGCAGCCCGCCATCCTCGAAACTCTGAATGGCGCGTTCGGTGGTGCCGCCGGGCGAGGTGACGCGCCGGCGCAGTTCGGCGGGATCGAACTCGCTCTGACGGGCCATCTTGGCAGCGCCGAAGGCCGTCTGCAGGGCCAGGCGCCGGGCGCTGTCCGCCGGCAGGCCGAGCTGGATGCCGGCAGCCTCGAGAGCTTCCATCATCAGGAAGAAGTAGGCCGGCCCGCTGCCGGAAACGGCAGTCACCGCTTCCAGCAGCCCCTCGTCGTCGACCCACTCGACCATGCCCACGGCTTCGAGCAGGGTCGTCGCCAGTTGCTTGTGTTGCTCGCTGACACGGTCGTTGGCATACAGACCCGCGGCGCCTTCGCCGACCAGCGACGGCGTGTTGGGCATGCAGCGGATTACCGCAAGCTCGCCGCCCAGCCAAGCCTCGAGAGTCTGTGCCGTGAGCCCTGCGGCAACGGAGACGATCAGCGGCTTGCGTGCCTGCACGGTTGCGCGCAGATCTTCGCACACTTCTCGCATGACCTGCGGCTTGACGGCGAGCACGATGACATCGGCACGGCGCACGCCTTCGTGATTGTCCGCCGTGGTGTGGATGGCATAGCGTTCACGCAGGGCGGCGAGCTGTTCGGCGTCCGGCGCGGTGGCGGTGATCGCGTCGGCCGGATAGCCGCTGTCGATCATGCCGCCGAAGATGGCACTGGCCATGTTGCCGGCACCGATGAAGGTCACGTGGCTTGTCATGCAATAAATTCTCCGAGATGAACGCCGATCATGCGATACGGGGCGCGGTGCGTCAGGGGAGTGTTCGGGAATTTCGCGCTCATGTCCTGGGCTCACGGGCGCCGAAGATGGCACTACCCAGGCGAACCAAGGTCGCGCCTTCCTGTACGGCGGCCTCGAGGTCATCGCTCATGCCCATCGACAGGGTGTCCAGCGCAAGCTCGGGATGGCGCTGCTGCAGCGCTTCGAACAGCTCGCGCAGACGCGCCAGTGGACGCCGCTGGGCGGCGAGCGTGTCGGCCGGGGCGGGAATCGTCATCAGGCCCCGCAGACGCAGACTGGGCAGTTGCGCGACCTCTTCGGCCAGTGCCGGGAGTTGCTCCGGGGCGATGCCGGATTTGCTGGTCTCCCCGCTGACATTGACCTGCAGGCAGACATCGAGCGGGCCCAGTGCGGCGGGGCGCTGCTCCGAGAGGCGCCGGGCCACCTTGGCGCGATCGATGCTGTGCACCCACTGGAAGTGCTCGGCGACGGCGCGCGTCTTGTTGGATTGCAGGGGCCCGATGAAATGCCAGACGATATCGTCGAGATCGCCCAGTTCGGCCTGCTTGTCCAGCGCCTCCTGGAGGTAGTTCTCGCCGAAGTCGCGCTGATCCGCCGCATAGGCTGCACGGATTGCACTGGCGGGCTTGGTCTTGCTGACGGCCAGCAGGCGAGCGGCGTCGGGCGAACGTCCTGCCTCCTCGAGTGCCCGCGTCAGACGACGACGTGCATGGAGAAGGGATTCGAAAACCTGGGCATCTGGCATACTGAGCCGACCTTATTCGGAGCGAGAGTACGCATGGATATTACCGAACTGCTGGCGTTCTCGGCAAAACAGAAGGCATCCGACCTGCATCTTTCCGCCGGGCTGCCGCCCATGATACGCGTCGACGGCGACGTGCGTCGGCTCAATGTCCCGGCCATGGAGGATCGTGAGGTTCGCAAGCTGATCTACGACATCATGAACGACAAGCAGCGCCGCGATTACGAGGAGGCGCTGGAGACCGATTTCTCCTTCGAGATTCCCGGTGTGTCGCGCTTTCGTGTCAACGCCTTTCATCAGGGACGAGGCGCGGGGGCCGTGTTCCGCACCATCCCCAGCACGGTGCTGTCCATGGACGACCTGGATCTGGGCGAGGTGTTCCGACGCCTGGCGCTACTGCCACGGGGGCTGGTGCTGGTGACCGGTCCGACCGGGTCGGGCAAGAGCACGACGCTGGCAGCGATGATCGACTACATCAACGATCATCGCTACGACCACATCCTCACCATCGAGGACCCGATCGAGTTCGTGCATCGCAGCAAGCGCTGCCTGATCAACCAGCGCGAAGTTCACCGTGACACTCGCGGGTTCGCTCCGGCACTGCGCAGTGCGCTGCGCGAGGATCCCGACGTGATCCTGGTCGGCGAGCTGCGCGATCTGGAAACCATCCGCTTGGCGCTGACTGCTGCCGAGACGGGGCATCTGGTGTTCGGCACCTTGCACACGACCTCGGCGGCGAAGACCATCGACCGGATCATCGATGTCTTCCCGGGCGACGAGAAGGATATGGTCCGCGCGATGCTCTCGGAGTCGCTGCAGGGTGTGATCTCGCAGACCCTGCTCAAGCGAGAGGGCGGCGGCCGGGTGGCGGCCCACGAGATCATGGTCGCCAACTCGGCCATTCGCAATCTGATCCGCGAGGGTAAGGTGGCGCAGATGTACTCCGCCATCCAGACCGGCGGCAACCTGGGCATGCAGACGCTGGATGCCGCGCTGTTGCGGCTGGTGGCTGACGGAACCGTCTCGCGCCAGGAGGCGCAGACACGTACCCGCAGCGGTATGGGGCTTGGCGCATGAGCCATGCGAGGGGCCGCGCGCAACGAGGAGATAGGACATGACGCCTGCCCAGTGGCTGGAGCAGTTGCTCGACATCATGGTGACCCGGCAGGCCTCGGATCTGCTGATTTCTACCGGCGCGCCGCCAAGCCTCAAGGTCAATGGTCAGTTGGTCTCGCTGGGAGAGACGGCGCTATCGATTTCCCAGGTACGCGAACTGGTTTCAGCCACGGTGCCCCAAGGGCAGCACGAGCGCTTCGTGGCCGAGCGCGAGGCCAACTTCGCCTTGAGCCTGCAGGGCAAGGGGCGCTTTCGCGTCAGCGCCTTCTATCAGCGCAGCCAGATGGCCATGGTGGTGCGGCGTATCGCCTTCGATATTCCGGATATCGCCACACTCGAGCTGCCTCCGGCCATCGGTGAGCTGGCCTCGCTCAAGCGCGGCCTGGTGTTCGTAGTGGGCGGCACCGGTACCGGCAAGTCGACGACCCTGGCATCGATGATCCAGCACCGCAATCAGACCAGCGGCGGACATATCATCTGCATCGAGGATCCCATCGAGTACATTCACCCGCACCGTCGGGCGATCATCAATCAGCGTGAAGTGGGCATCGATACCGAGTCCTTCGAGGTCGCGCTGAAGAATACCCTGCGTCAGGCGCCGGACGTGATCATGATCGGCGAGATCCGCAGCCGCGAAACCATGGAGCATGCGCTGACCTTTGCCGAGACGGGCCATCTGTGCCTGGCCACGCTGCATGCCAACAATGCCAACCAGGCGCTGGAGCGCATCATTCACTTCTTTCCCGCCGAGCGTCACGAGCAGGTCTGGATGGATCTCTCGCTCAACCTGCGTGCCGTCGTCGCCCAGCAGCTCGTGCCGCACCGGGATGGTGAGAGTCGCTGCGCGGCCATCGAGATCCTGCTGCAGTCACCCTTGGTCAGCGAGCTGATCCGCAAGGGGGAGGTCGGCGAGATCAAGGATATCATGCGCCGCTCGCGCGACCTGGGCATGCAGACCTTCGATCAGGCGTTGTATGCGTTGTTCCAGGCCGGGCGAATCAGCGAGGAGGTGGCGCTGGTACATGCCGATTCGGCCAACGACCTGCGCATGCTGATCAAGTATGGCGAAGCGCAGGCGCCGGGACTCGAACAGGCGACAGAGGCCGCCCAGCGCTTGAGCCTGCGTGACGAGGATGACTTCTAGCTTGATAGCGGTCGGGGCGGCTCAGGGGGCATAAATGCCGCCCAGCACTCGCGGTCCCCGGGCGCCGGTGACGGCTGGCAAGTTGCCGGGCAGGCCTGCGAGCCTTCGCCAGGCCAGCCAGGCAAAGGCGCCGGCTTCCAGCCAGTCGGCGGGCCAACCCTGAGACTCGCAGCTGATGATCCGCACCTCGGGCAGGCGTCGGGCCAGGCGTGCCATCAGATCCGTGTTGCGAGCCCCGCCGCCGCAGGGAATCAACGTGATGGGGCGATCGTCCCGACGCACCGCCAAGGCCTGTTCGATGCCTTGGGCGACGCTGGCGGCGGTCAGCTCGGCCAGTGTCGCCTGTACGTCTTCCGGCACTTCGTTCCCGTTCAGGCGAGCCTGAAGCCAGGCCGGGTGAAAGTATTCGCGTCCGGTGCTCTTGGGCGGTGTGCGCTGAAAGAAGTCATCGGCAAGCAGCCGAGCCAGCAAGGCCTCATCGACTCGGCCGCTGGCGGCCCAGGTGCCGTCGTTATCGAAGCGCCCCCGGCGATGACGCGCGTGCCAGGCATCGAGCAGCACGTTGGCCGGGCCGGTATCGAAGCCGAGCACCGCCTGCTCATGCTCCGCGGGAGGCAGCCGCGTGAGGTTGGCGAAGCCTCCCAGATTGAGGATGACGCGCCACTCGCCGGGTGCGCCGAACAGCGCGGCGTGAAACGCCGGGGCGAGGGGCGCCGCCTGACCACCCGCGGCGAGGTCGCGACGACGGAAGTCGGCGATGACCTGACAGCCGGTCAGTTCGGCCAACAGGCTGGGATTGTCGAGCTGGTAGGTGTAGGGCGGTGTCGCTTCGGGCTGATGCTCGATAGTCTGGCCGTGGCTGCCGATCGCGACAATTTCCTCGCGGGAAATCCCGGCTTTCGCCAGTAGCCGTTCGACCGCTTCGGCCTGAAGGCGACAGAAGGCTTCTTCCGCCCAGGCCAAGGCATCAAACGTGATGGACGACGCCTGGCAGAGCGCCAGCAAGGCGTCATGCAGCGATTCCGGCATCGCGATTCCCGCCGTTTCGATCAGATGCGGGCGCCCCTCGCCGCAGCGCACCAGAGCGGCATCGATTCCATCCAGGCTGGTGCCGGACATTAACCCTACAAATAGTGACATCCTTCCTCCTGGGTAGCGGGGCGACGGCTGGGTGATGCGGCGCTCAACCGCCCGGTCAAGACATGCTAACATCCCCGGCCATTGGCCAAGGCAACCGTTTTCAGTGGAGATCGATACGATGACCGACGTCTCTAGCGCGCTGGCGCTGATCAAACGCGGGGCGCACGAGATTCTGGTGGAGGAGGAACTCGTCAGGAAGCTCGAGTCCGGACGCAAGCTGCGCATCAAGGCCGGCTTCGATCCCACCGCCCCGGATTTGCACCTGGGGCATAGCGTGCTGCTGACCAAGATGCGCCAGTTCCAGGAGCTGGGACATGAGGTGATCTTCCTGATCGGCGACTTCACCGGGCGCATCGGCGATCCCACCGGCAAGAACGTGACTCGCAAGCCGCTCACCGAAGAGCAGGTTCGGGCCAATGCCCAGACTTACAAGGAGCAGGTGTTCAAGATCCTCGATCCGCAGTTGACCGAGGTGCGCTTCAATGCCGAATGGTTCGGCGAGATGAGCGCGGCGGACATGATCGAGCTGGCGGCACAGAGCACGGTGGCGCGCATGCTCGAGCGTGACGACTTCGAGAAGCGCTATGCGGCCAATCAGTCCATTTCCATTCACGAGTTTCTCTATCCGCTGGTGCAGGGCTACGATTCCGTGGCGCTGAAGGCGGATATCGAACTCGGTGGCACCGATCAGAAGTTCAATCTGCTCATGGGGCGTGAGGTTCAGAAGCACTTCGATCAGGAACCGCAGGTGGTCATCACCATGCCGCTGCTCGAAGGGCTCGATGGCGTGCAGAAGATGTCCAAGTCACTGGGTAACTATGTGGGCGTGGACGAGGCGCCCGGGGCGATGTTCAACAAGTTGGTATCGATGCCCGACAGTCTGATGTGGCGTTACTTCGAGCTGCTCTCGCTCAAGTCCAATACGGAAATTGAAGGCCTCAAGCGTGACGTCGAGCAGGGCGCCAATCCGCGTGACGTCAAGATGGTCCTGGCGCGCGAGTTGATCGGCCGCTATCACGGCGAAGAGGCTGCGGCGAATGCCCACAAGGCCAGCGGCAATCAGTTGGCCGATGGCGAGTTGCCCGCAGATCTGCCTGAAGTGTCGGTGGATTTCGAAGGCAGTGCCCAGGCGCCCATCGCGGCGGTGCTCAACCGGGCCAATCTGGTCAACAACAGCGCGCAGGCCAAGGACATGCTCGGCAACGGCCGGGTCAGGGTCGATGGCGAAGCCGTTGCTCGCGACCATATGCTGGACACGGGCAGAACTTACGTCATCCAGGCTGGCAAGAAGCGCTTCGCGCGTGTCACTCTGACCTGAGATTCCTGCAGCCGCAGTGCCATCGTTCAACGCCCGCCTCGTGCGGGCGTTGTTTATCCACAGCCGGTCTTTGCTTCGGCGCCGCGAATGGGTGTGGATAACGCGTCGGAGTATAAGGATGACCCTCGCATGACAGGTTCTACAATTTTTTATGACGCAGGGCTTGTCAGGGCGGAGCGGGCAGCGTAAAGTACGCCTCCGCTGCTGCCGACGCCCAGACGTCGCCGGCGGTGGGAAGTGAGGCAAGGCATTGTTGTCGTTGGGTTTTTCAATGGCGCCGTGAGTTCCAGACGCGCCGAAAATCGCTTGACGACGCCACCGGAAACGGTAGAATGCGCCCCACTCGAGGCGGCCGCCATCCCAGGGCGGGCCCGACGATCCGCAGCGATCGCCAGGCCATCCGGGGTTGACAAATCCGGCCGGCTCAGTAGAATACGCCTCTCTCGCGGCGGGGTCCTCGGGCCGGAAGCGACGCCAGGCGATGGTCTGGTGCGTTTAGCGAGACGCTCTTTAACAATCGATCAGGTAATTCATGTGGGCGCTTGCCGACGAAGGGGTGAACAGTCACCAAGACCTTCAAGGCAAGCGACTCGTCAAGAGAAGCTTTGACCTTGAGCCAAGTTTGGTCCGCTTAACGGACTATATGATTTTAAACTGAAGAGTTTGATCATGGCTCAGATTGAACGCTGGCGGCAGGCCTAACACATGCAAGTCGAGCGGCAGCGGGAGGTGCTTGCACCTCGCCGGCGAGCGGCGGACGGGTGAGTAATGCATAGGAATCTGCCCGGTAGTGGGGGATAACCTGGGGAAACCCAGGCTAATACCGCATACGTCCTACGGGAGAAAGCAGGGGATCTTCGGACCTTGCGCTATCGGATGAGCCTATGTCGGATTAGCTGGTTGGTGAGGTAACGGCTCACCAAGGCAACGATCCGTAGCTGGTCTGAGAGGATGATCAGCCACACTGGGACTGAGACACGGCCCAGACTCCTACGGGAGGCAGCAGTGGGGAATATTGGACAATGGGCGCAAGCCTGATCCAGCCATGCCGCGTGTGTGAAGAAGGCCTTCGGGTTGTAAAGCACTTTCAGCGGGGAAGAAGGCCTGGGGGTCAATACCCCTCAGGAACGACATCACCCGCAGAAGAAGCACCGGCTAACTCCGTGCCAGCAGCCGCGGTAATACGGAGGGTGCGAGCGTTAATCGGAATTACTGGGCGTAAAGCGCGCGTAGGTGGCATGATAAGCCGGTTGTGAAAGCCCCGGGCTCAACCTGGGAACGGCATCCGGAACTGTCACGCTAGAGTGCAGGAGAGGAAGGTAGAATTCCCGGTGTAGCGGTGAAATGCGTAGAGATCGGGAGGAATACCAGTGGCGAAGGCGGCCTTCTGGACTGACACTGACACTGAGGTGCGAAAGCGTGGGTAGCAAACAGGATTAGATACCCTGGTAGTCCACGCCGTAAACGATGTCGACCAGTCGTTGGGTCCCTTGAGGACTTAGTGGCGCAGTTAACGCGATAAGTCGACCGCCTGGGGAGTACGGCCGCAAGGTTAAAACTCAAATGAATTGACGGGGGCCCGCACAAGCGGTGGAGCATGTGGTTTAATTCGATGCAACGCGAAGAACCTTACCTACCCTTGACATCCTGCGAACCCGGAAGAGATTCCGGGGTGCCTTCGGGAGCGCAGAGACAGGTGCTGCATGGCTGTCGTCAGCTCGTGTTGTGAAATGTTGGGTTAAGTCCCGTAACGAGCGCAACCCCTATCCCTATTTGCCAGCGGTTCGGCCGGGAACTCTAGGGAGACTGCCGGTGACAAACCGGAGGAAGGTGGGGACGACGTCAAGTCATCATGGCCCTTACGGGTAGGGCTACACACGTGCTACAATGGCAGGTACAAAGGGTTGCAAGACGGCGACGTGGAGCGAATCCCAGAAAGCCTGCCTCAGTCCGGATCGGAGTCTGCAACTCGACTCCGTGAAGTCGGAATCGCTAGTAATCGTGAATCAGAATGTCACGGTGAATACGTTCCCGGGCCTTGTACACACCGCCCGTCACACCATGGGAGTGGACTGCACCAGAAGTGGTTAGCCTAACCTTCGGGAGGGCGATCACCACGGTGTGGTTCATGACTGGGGTGAAGTCGTAACAAGGTAGCCGTAGGGGAACCTGCGGCTGGATCACCTCCTTAATCGACGACTCGCCTCTTCCCGGCAAGTGTCCACAATGAATTACCTGATCGGCCAGAGCAAAAGACTGTTTGGGTCGCGGACCCAGTGGTTTGAAGCCGGGTCTGTAGCTCAGTTGGTTAGAGCGCACCCCTGATAAGGGTGAGGTCGGCAGTTCGAGTCTGCCCAGACCCACCAAATTTTATCCAGTGCTTTGTTATTTCGTGACTTGCCTAGCAGGCTAGGCGGCGCCACGAAATGCCTCGCCCTGACTAAAATTATCCCATCAAGGGACATCAGAGGGGCCATAGCTCAGCTGGGAGAGCGCCTGCCTTGCACGCAGGAGGTCAGCGGTTCGATCCCGCTTGGCTCCACCATCCTCTCTTCCCGACAGTCCTCGTTTCGTGACCAGTGATAAACGCTGAACAGGCCCTCCGGCCTGGCTGAGCGCTTATCACTGTTCTCTGAACAGTCGCTCTTTAACAATATGGATCATGCTGACAAAAGTCTCTCTTAGGCATAAGAGAGCAAGATACGTCTCAAGCGTATCCGGCAATTGTCGTAGTGATCGCAGACCAGACCCCTTCGGGTTATATGGTCAAGCGATTAAGCGCATACGGTGGATGCCTTGGCAGCCAGAGGCGATGAAGGACGTGGAAGCCTGCGATAAGGCTCGGCGAGGTGGCAAACAACCTGCGACCCGGGCATTTCCGAATGGGGAAACCCACTCACCATCAGGTGAGTATCGCTGCATGAATACATAGTGCAGCGAGGCGAACCGGGGGAACTGAAACATCTAAGTACCCCGAGGAAAAGAAATCAACCGAGATTCCCCCAGTAGCGGCGAGCGAACGGGGACCAGCCCTTAAGCGTTGGGGCCGATAGGCGAACAGGGTGGGAAACCTGACCATAGCGGGTGACAGTCCCGTAGCCGAAATCCAACCAACGTGAAATCGAGTAGGTCGGGGCACGTGAAACCTTGACTGAAGACGGGGGGACCATCCTCCAAGGCTAAATACTCCTGGCTGACCGATAGTGAACCAGTACCGTGAGGGAAAGGCGAAAAGAACCCCGGCGAGGGGAGTGAAATAGATCCTGAAACCGTATGCGTACAAGCAGTGGGAGCCGACTTAGTTCGGTGACCGCGTACCTTTTGTATAATGGGTCAGCGACTTATTTTCAGTGGCGAGCTTAACCGAATAGGGGAGGCGTAGGGAAACCGAGTCTTAACTGGGCGACCAGTCGCTGGGAATAGACCCGAAACCGGGCGATCTATCCATGAGCAGGGTGAAGGTTGAGTAACATCAACTGGAGGCCCGAACCGGGATCTGTTGAAAAAGATTCGGATGACTTGTGGATCGGAGTGAAAGGCTAATCAAGCTCGGAGATAGCTGGTTCTCCTCGAAAGCTATTTAGGTAGCGCCTCACGTATTACCGCCGGGGGTAGAGCACTGTTTCGGCTAGGGGCCCATCCCGGGTTACCAACCCGAGGCAAACTCCGAATACCGGTGAGTACAGCGTGGGAGACACACGGCGGGTGCTAACGTCCGTCGTGAAAAGGGAAACAACCCAGACCGTCAGCTAAGGCCCCAAAATCCTGGTTAAGTGGGAAACGATGTGGGAAGGCTTAGACAGCTAGGAGGTTGGCTTAGAAGCAGCCATCCTTTAAAGAAAGCGTAATAGCTCACTAGTCGAGTCGGCCTGCGCGGAAGATGTAACGGGGCTCAAACCAGGTGCCGAAGCTACGGGTTCATCCTCTGGATGAGCGGTAGAGGAGCGTCGTGTACGCCGGTGAAGGTCTGTTGAAAAGCAGGCTGGAGGTATCACGAGTGCGAATGCTGACATGAGTAACGACAAGGGGAGTGAAAAACTCCCCCGCCGGAAGACCAAGGGTTTCTGTTCTACGTTAATCGGAGCAGAGTGAGTCGGCCCCTAAGGCGAGGCCGAAAGGCGTAGTCGATGGGAAACGGGTCAATATTCCCGTACCGGATGTGATTGCGATGGGGGGACGAAGAAGGCTAGGTGAGCCCGGCGTTGGTTGTCCGGGTGAAAGTGAGTAGGCTGGGATTTCAGGCAAATCCGGAATCCCAAGGCCGAGACACGAGACGAACAGACTACGGTCTGGAAGTCATTGATGCCACGCTTCCAGGAAAAGCCTCTAAGCTTCAGATCACATGCGACCGTACCCCAAACCGACACAGGTGGTCAGGTAGAGAATACCCAGGCGCTTGAGAGAACTCGGGTGAAGGAACTAGGCAAAATGGTGCCGTAACTTCGGGAGAAGGCACGCCGGCATTAGGTGAAGCCCCTGCGGGTGAAGCCGACGCCGGTCGAAGATACCAGGTGGCTGCAACTGTTTATTAAAAACACAGCACTCTGCAAACGCGCAAGCGGACGTATAGGGTGTGACGCCTGCCCGGTGCCGGAAGGTTAATTGATGGTGTTAGCTCACGCGAAGCTCCTGATCGAAGCCCCGGTAAACGGCGGCCGTAACTATAACGGTCCTAAGGTAGCGAAATTCCTTGTCGGGTAAGTTCCGACCTGCACGAATGGCGTAATGATGGCCACGCTGTCTCCACCCGAGACTCAGTGAAATTGAAATCGCAGTGAAGATGCTGTGTACCCGCGGCTAGACGGAAAGACCCCGTGAACCTTTACTATAGCTTCACACTGGATGCTGATGTTGCTTGTGTAGGATAGCTGGGAGGCTTGGAAACCCGGACGCCAGTTCGGGTGGAGCCAACCTTGAAATACCAGCCTGGCATCATTGGCGTTCTAACTCAGACCCGTCATCCGGGTCGAGGACAGTGTGTGGTGGGTAGTTTGACTGGGGCGGTCTCCTCCCAAAGCGTAACGGAGGAGCACGAAGGTACCCTCAGCACGGTTGGAAATCGTGCACTGAGTGCAAGAGCATAAGGGTGCTTGACTGCGAGACAGACACGTCGAGCAGGTACGAAAGTAGGTTCTAGTGATCCGGTGGTTCTGTATGGAAGGGCCATCGCTCAACGGATAAAAGGTACTCCGGGGATAACAGGCTGATACCGCCCAAGAGTTCACATCGACGGCGGTGTTTGGCACCTCGATGTCGGCTCATCACATCCTGGGGCTGAAGTCGGTCCCAAGGGTATGGCTGTTCGCCATTTAAAGTGGTACGCGAGCTGGGTTTAGAACGTCGTGAGACAGTTCGGTCCCTATCTGCCGTGGGCGTCGGAAGTTTGAGAAGCGCTGCTCCTAGTACGAGAGGACCGGAGTGGACGTACCTCTGGTGTTCCGGTTGTGATGCCAATCGCATTGCCGGGTAGCTATGTACGGACGGGATAACCGCTGAAAGCATCTAAGCGGGAAGCCCCCTTCAAGATGAGACTTCCCTGGGGCCTTGCGCCCCCTGAAGGGCCCAGCAAGACCAGCTGGTTGATAGGCACGGTGTGGAAGCGCAGCAATGCGTTGAGCTAACGTGTACTAATGGCCCGTGAGGCTTGACCATATAACCCCAAGGGGTCTGAGGTCACCTCGACAATTGCCGGATACCAGAGACGTATCGCGGTCAGCAGATCCATGTTGCGTCGTCGCGCGGCGGGCCGGAAGGCCTCGCGGGACGACACCAGTTACGCCTGACGACCATAGCGTGCGGGAACCACCTGACCCCATGCCGAACTCAGCAGTGAAACCGCTCAGCGCCGATGGTAGTGTGGGGTCTCCCCATGCGAGAGTAGGTCATCGTCAGGCACCTATACCGTACCCCAGCTTCGAAAGAAGCTGGGGTATTTTATTGGTGTGGAGGAAAGCCAGGGGTCTCCTCATGGAGAGTCCCGGAACGCCGGCCGAGTCATCGTCAGGCACCTATACCGTACCCCAGCTTCGAAAGAAGCTGGGGTATTTTATTGGTGTGGAGGAAAGCAAGGGGTCTCCCCATGGAGAGTCCCGGAACGCCGGCCGAGCCATCGTCAGGCACCTATACCGTACCCCAGTTTCGAAAGAAGCTAGGGTATTTTATTGGTGTGGAGGAAAGCAGGGGGTCTCCTCATGGAGAGTCCCGGAACGCCGGCCGAGTCATCGTCAGGCACCTATACCGTACCCCAGCTTCGAAAGAAGCTGGGGTATTTCATTGGTGTGGAGGAAAGCAAGGGATCTCCTCATGGAGAGTCCCGGAACGCCGGCTGAGTCATCGTCAGGCACCTCTTCGAACCCCCTGTCCATACGGACAGGGGGTTTTTGCGTTGGCCGGCCGTCAGCCTTCCGACCGGTTCCCGGCGGCCGCAGAGGCGCCCGGCGGAAACCGGGCTCATGCCCGGAAGGGGCGAGCCTAACGGCACAACGCCTCCAGCGCCTCGATCAGGCTGGCCATCTCGTCATCGGTGCCGATCGTGATGCGCAGGAAATCGCGCAGGCTCGTGGTGTTGAAATGCCTGACCAGAATGCCGCGTTCGCGCAGGCCGGCAAATATCTCGCCGGCCTCGAGCTCAGGGTGGCGTACCAGCACGAAGTTGGTCTGTGACGGCAGGACCTCGAAGCCCAATGATTCGAGCTGCCGGCACGTCCGCTCCCGGGTCGTCATGACACGCTCACGGCAGGCATCGAAGTGCGCCGTATCCTGCAGCGCCGCAACACCCGCTGCGATCGCCAGGCTATCGAGGGGATAGGAGTTGAACGAATTCTTGACCCGTTCCAGCCCTTCGATAAGTTCACACGAACCGATGGCATATCCCAGACGTAACCCCGCCAAGCTGCGGGACTTGGAAAACGTACCGGTGACCAGCAGGTTGGAGTGGCGCTTGATCAGCGGGACCGAGCTTTCACCACCGAAGTCCACATAGGCCTCATCCACTAGCACGACGCAGTCGGTGACACGTTCAAGAAGGCCTGAGATGGCTTCTTGTGAGTGTCCATGTCCTGTCGGTGCGTTGGGATTGGCGAAAATCACCCCCCCGTCTTCGTTGGTAAACGCATCCAGCGATACACGCCACTGCGCGTCCAGAGCAACCTGCCGGTAATCGATACCGTAGAGCTTGCAATAGACCGGATAAAAGCTGTAGGTGATCGTCGGCATTGCCAAGGGGGCTGCCTGCCGGAAGAAGGCCTGAAAGGCCAGGGCCAGGACCTCATCGGAACCGTTGCCCACGAAGACCTGCTCCGGGGAGACGTCATAGGTATCCGCCAGCGCCTGGCGCAGCGACGTGGCGTCCGGGTCCGGGTAGAGGCGCAAGTGGTCGATCGGATACTCGTGCAGTACCTGTTCGACGCCCGGCGCCGGCGGGTAGGGGTTCTCGTTGGTATTCAGCTTGATCAGCCGCTCGCGCGGCTGCTCGCCCGGCACGTAGGGCGTCAGTTCGCGTACCGCAGGACTCCAGAACTTGCTCATGGTCACTCGCATGGGTGTGGGTAGATCTCATGTCATGGTGACGCGGCGGGGCAAACCGCGCAAGCTGTGGCACATACCGGAGCCTAACGTACAACAGGGAACGTCACGTATGCTCGCCAAGATTTTCGCTACCTTACTGCCGGTTTTTCTGATCGCCGCCTGCGGCGCGCTTTACGGCAGGTTCCGCAAGCCCGACATCCGCAGTCTGAACACGCTGAACATGGAGCTGTTCGTTCCGCTGCTGATATTTTCGGTTATGGCAGATCGCCAGGCCCCGCTTGAGGAGTACGGGCGTCTGGCGCTGGCTGCCGCTGTCATCGTTCTGGGTTCCGGCGCACTGTTGTGGCCATTGGTGCGCCTGCTAAAGTACGATCCCCGTACCTTTCTGCCCCCGATGATGTTCAATAATACCGGCAACATGGGGATTCCTCTTCTGGTGCTGGCGTTTGGTGACGCGGCTCTGCCCGCTGCCGTGGTGGTCTTTATCGTCGAGATGCTGCTGCACTTTTCGGTAGGGCTACGGATACTGGCCCCCCGCACGCCTCTCTGGCGCCTGCTGCGCATGCCTATCGTATTCGCGAGTCTGATGGGACTGGCTTCCAACCTGGCGGATATTCACCTGCCGGCGTGGTTGTTGGAGGCGATGCACATGCTGGGGAGCGTCAGTATTCCCCTGATGCTGTTCGCGCTGGGAGTCCGCATGCTGGATATCGACCTGAGCGACTGGAAGACCGGTGTACTGGGCGCGTTGTTATGCCCTCTGAGCGGTATCCTGCTGGCTTGGCCTTTATCGGTAGTGCTGGAGCTGCAAGGCCTCAATGCTGCCGTCCTCTGGGTGTTCGCTGCGCTACCTCCCGCCGTTCTCAATTATCTCGTGGCAGAGCAGTATCGTCAGGAGCCACATAAAGTGGCTTCGTTGGTGCTGATTGGCAACCTGGGCAGCCTTATCGTCATGCCGCTTACCTTGGCGATGATTTTTTCCTATCACGTCGTTTAACAATCTTCCCGACTCGTGACCTTGATTAGTTCCCTAATGGCCACATGTTGTAATCATTGCTCATCTGTCAGAGAGAGGATTCATGGCTTACGAACAACTGCTTTCCCCCGTCACGCTGGGGCGAGTCGAACTCCCCAACCGCGTCATCATGGCTCCCCTGACGCGCTCGCGCACGCCGGATAGCGTTCCGGGTGACATGCAGGCGACCTACTACGCCCAGCGTGCCGATGCAGGCCTGATCATTAGCGAGGCGACCAATATCTCGCCAACGGCACAGGGCTATGCTTACACCCCGGGGATCTGGACCGATGCCCAGGAGCAGGGTTGGAAGAAAGTCGTCGGCGCAGTGCACAATGCCGGTGGGCGCATGGCCCTGCAGCTCTGGCATGTGGGACGTATCTCTCATGAGATGATTCAGCCCGAAGGGCGGCAGCCGGTCGCGCCCAGTGCCTTGCGTGCCGAAGGGGCCAACTGCTTCGTGGAGTTCGCCGATGGCAGTGCCGGTCAGCACCCTACCAGCACGCCTCGTGCGCTCGAAACCGACGAGATTCCCGGCCTCATCGATGATTACCGTCAAGCGGCCAAGCGTGCCAAGCGCGCCGGTTTCGATATGGTGGAGGTCCATGCCGCCAATGCCTATCTGCTGCAGCAGTTCCTGGCCACCGGTTCCAACAAGCGCACCGATCGCTACGGCGGCAACCTGGTCAATCGGGCTCGCCTGGTACTGGAAGTCGTCGACGCCGTCAGCGAAGTGATGGGAGCCGACCGGGTCGGCATCCGCCTGTCGCCTTTCATCGAGATTTTCGGTCTTTCCGACGATGAGCCCGAAGAAATGACCTACTACTTGATGGAGCAACTGTCACGTCGCAAGATTGCCTACGTGCATATCAATGAGCCCGACTGGACCGGCTCGGGGCCCCAGCTGGACGATGCGTTCCGCCGTGCAGTGCGTGATCGCTTCCAGGGTGCGCTGATCTATTGCGGCCACTACACTGCAGAGCGTGCCGAGAAGTTGATTGCCGACGGGCTGGGGGATGCCGCAGCGTTTGGTCGCCCCTATATCGCCAATCCCGATCTGGTCGAGCGCTTCCGTCGCAAGGCTCCCTTGAACGAACCGGATCCCAGTACATTCTATGGTGGAGGCGCCGAAGGCTACATCGACTATTCCACATTGTCGTAAGTCGATAGCGTCAGGGGGTGTCAGGCTGCACGGCTTACCGCTATCCTGTCGATATGCGGACGCATAAGCGGCCCATGGCCCATTGGTTAGGAGGACTATATGCAGTTCAGGACGTTACTGGCCAGCTCCGCCATGTTGGCGGTACTGGCGGGGTGTGCGGCGCAGTCTCCCCAGGGAGGCGGCGGAGCGACGAGTCCCGAGGCCGAGAATGTCGCGGTTTATGAAGGGACCTTGCCGTGTCGCAACTGCGCCGGAATCGATCTTACCGTGCAGTTGAACGGCAGTGAGAGCGCACCCGCTGAAGAGCGTACCTTTACGCTCAATGCCGACTATCGCGAACACCCCCAGAATCCTCCTGCCGAGGAGTATCAGGGGCAGTGGGATGTGTTGACCGGCACCGCTGTCGACCCGCAGGCGACCGTCTACGAGCTGACACCGAGCGGCGAAGGGCAGATCTATTATTTCCAGAAGATCGATGGCGATACGCTGGAACTGATCGATCCGCAGCGGCGGCGTTTCCAGAATGGTGAGACACTGCGCCTGCAACGCCAGTAATCCACCGATGTGGAGCATGTACGGGGCGGCCATGGGCCGCCCCGCGCGTTTCTGCTTCAGCAGGATAGGTATGAGCCGGCGTTGTTGGCCGGCAGGAGAGCGAACGCCAGCATGGCAAAGACGAAGAGTGCCTTTGTATGCACCGAATGCGGTGCGGAGTACAGCAAGTGGCAGGGGCAATGCTCGAGCTGTCGCGAATGGAATACCCTCACCGAAATACGCTTGTCGACGGCGCGTCCGGGAGCGGCTCCTGCTACCACGGGGCGCAGCGGTTACGCCGGTATCGTCTCGCGTGAGGTGGTGGATCTTGCGGCCGTGGACCTTACCGAGGTGCCGCGGTTGTCGTCGACATTCGGCGAGTTCGATCGGGTATTGGGTGGCGGCATGGTCCCGGGTTCGGCGGTGCTGCTGGGGGGCAATCCCGGTGCCGGCAAGTCAACGCTGCTGCTGCAGGCCGCCTGCAATCTGGCCCAGAGTCGCCGGGTGCTGTATGTCACCGGTGAGGAGTCATTGTCTCAGGTTGCCATGCGGGCTCATCGTCTGCAGCTGCCGGTAGGCGGATTGAAGATGTTGGCCGAGACCAGTGTCGAGACCACTCTTGCCGTGGCCGAGCGTGAACGCCCCGAGATACTGGTGATCGACTCCATCCAGACCATGCACCTCGAGGACATCAGCTCGGCCCCGGGCGGCGTGGCCCAGGTGCGTGAATCCGCTGCAGCTCTGACACGCTTCGCCAAGCAGACGAATACCGTGCTGTTGCTGGTCGGGCATGTGACCAAGGACGGCACGCTGGCCGGGCCCAAGGTGCTCGAGCACATGATCGACGCCTCGCTGCTGCTCGAGGGCGGAGCCGATTCGCGCTTTCGGACGCTGCGCGGGCAGAAGAACCGCTTTGGCGCCGTCAACGAATTGGGCGTGTTCGCCATGCTCGAGCACGGGCTCAAGGAAGTGAAAAACCCTAGCGCCATCTTCCTTTCGCGCAGCGAAGAACAGGCTTCCGGCAGCCTCGTGATGGTGGTCTGGGAGGGGACGCGGCCGATTCTCGTCGAAGTGCAGGCGCTGGTCGACGAATCGGCACTGGGCAATCCCCGGCGCGTCGCGGTAGGGCTCGATCCGAATCGCCTGGCCATGCTGCTTGCGGTACTGAACAAGCACGGCGGGCTCTTCACCGGCGATCAGGACGTATTCCTGAACGTGGTGGGTGGCGTCAAGGTACTCGAGACCAGCGCCGATCTGGCCGTGCTGCTGGCCGTCGTCTCCAGTCTGCAGAGCCGAGCGCTGCCGCGCGAACTGGTGGTGTTCGGTGAGGTCGGTCTGTCCGGCGAGATCCGTCCCGTCCCCAGCGGACAGGAGCGTATCGTCGAGGCGGCCAAGCACGGCTTCACCCGTGCCATCGTGCCTCGGGCCAATGCGCCCAAGAAATCCCCGCCGGGCATGCAGGTCATCGCCGTGGACAAGCTGGCCGAAGCGCTCGAGGCGCTTTAACGCCGCGGAAAGACGCTTGCCGCCGTTGAGCGTGTTCCGTGACTCCCTTCGCCGAGTGCCGCCATTCCCCCTAGACTTTGAAGAAGCGGGGCTCGATACCTCGCGGCCGCCACCGTCACATGCCGGGACGGCAAGAGTGAACGGTTACCGTGCGGCTTATGTACAATGTGCTCAGGATTAGCAAGGAGAGAGCGATGAGCGCCATTCGACTGACCAAATACAGCCACGGAGCCGGTTGCGGCTGCAAGATCGCTCCGGACGTGCTCGACAGCATTCTCGCCAAGGCGGGACCCGTGGCGTCCCACTCCCGACTGATCGTCGGTAATCAGGGGCGCGAGGATGCGGCGGTCTATGACCTGGGCGATGGGCGCGGCATGATCGCGACGACCGATTTCTTCATGCCGATCGTCGACGATCCCTTCGACTTCGGCCGCATCGCCGCCACCAATGCGATCAGCGATGTCTACGCCATGGGCGGCACCCCGGTCATGGCGCTGGCGATTCTCGGCTGGCCGCTGGACAAGCTGCCGGCGGACATTGCCGGCGACGTGATTTCCGGCGCCCAGTCGGTATGCCGGGAGCTTGGCCTGGCATTGGCGGGGGGCCACTCGATCGATTCGCCGGAGCCGATCTTCGGTCTGGCAGTCAACGGGCTGGTGGATCTCGAACACCTCAAGCTCAACAAGGGCGCCAAGCCCGGCGATCTGCTGTATCTCACCAAGCCACTGGGTATCGGGATGCTGACCACCGCCGAGAAACGCGGATTGCTGGAAGCCGGGCACCATGACCTGGCGCGCAAGACGATGCTCGAACCCAATCTCATCGGCGCCGAGCTGGCACGTGTCAAGGGCGTGCATGCCATGACCGACGTGACCGGTTTCGGGCTGGCGGGACATCTCAGCGAGGTGTGCTCGGCAAGCGGTGTGGCGGCACATGTCGATTTCGGCAAGATTCCCCGCCTGGCCGAGGCGGAAGCCTACCGCCGCCAGGGCGCGCTACCCGGCGGGACCGAGCGTAACCGCCAGGCGCTGGGCACCAGCCTGCCCAAGATGGACGAGGCGCACTGGCAGTGGCTGTGCGATCCGCAGACTTCGGGTGGGCTGCTGCTGGCCGTGGACCCGGCCTGGGCCGACGATGTGGAGCGTATCGGCCGGGCTCACGGTCTGACGCTCGAGGCTTTTGGCGAGTGCGTTCGCCCGCGTGGCGAGGCGTTGATCGAGGTCGTCGGGTGAAGCCAGAGCTGATCGAGCCGGATGTTGCCCTGCTGCGCGAGGGACGCTTGTTGATCGACGTGCGCGCACCCGTCGAATTCCGCCAGGGCGCGCTGCCCGGTGCCATCAACCTGCCGTTGATGGACGACGAGGAGCGCCATCAGGTGGGGCTGACCTACAAGCAATCCGGTCAGGCCGCGGCCATCGAGCTCGGCAACCGTCTGGTGTCGGGCGGTATCCGCCAGGCACGGCTGCGTGACTGGCGCGATGCTGTCGCGGCTCATCCGGACGCCGTGATGTACTGCTTTCGTGGCGGGCTGCGCTCGCAGCTGGTCCAGCAGTGGCTGCGAGAGGTCGGTATCGAGGTGCCGAGGATCCAGGGCGGATGGAAGGCCATGCGTCAGGCGCTGTGTCGTGAAATCGATGCCGCCGCCGAGCGCCCCATGCTGGTCGTGGCCGGGCTGACCGGCTGTGCCAAGACGGAGCTGATCCAGCGCCTCGATACCGGCCTCGACCTGGAGGCCTGCGCTCGCCACAAGGGCTCCGCCTTTGGCCGTCATCCGCTTCAGGCTCCGGCGCAGATCGACTTCGAGCATGCCATGGGCCGGCGGATACTCGAGATTCCACCGGCTTGTGTCGTCGAGGACGAGTCGCGACAGATCGGTCGCATCAACATTCCGCTGACGTTCTGGCGGGGGATGGAGCAGGCGCCGCGAATCCGTGTGGAGATGCCGCTGGATTGGCGGCTCGAGCAGATCCGCAAGGACTACATCGATGACCTGTGGGCGATCTACCGGCACCAGTACGGCGACTGGCTGGGCTGGGCGCTGATGCGCAAGCAGTTGTCGAGCGCGCTGGCCCGGCTCAGGAAGCGCCTGGGGAGCGCACGTCTGCAGCGTCTGCAACGGCTCCAGGCATTGGCCTTCCGCGAGCATGCGGCGGGCAACCGCCAGGCGCACGAAGCCTGGCTGGCACCGCTGCTTACCGAGTACTACGACCCCATGTATCGCCACCAGCTCGAGCGCTATCCGCGCGAGGCGCTGCATGTGGGCGATTGGGACAGTTGTCTGGCCTTTGCGAGGTCTTGGCAGAAGCGTGACTAGGCTGTACGCATCGGTGACAGCCAATGCATCATGACGCGATCGAGCAGTGAGGCGAGACGATCGAAGCGTTGCGGCGTGGCCAGCATCTCTTCGCGCCCCTGTACGAAAGGGCCTCCGGCCGCCTGGATCTCGCGATCATGGGCGAGCAAGGCTTCGGCCATAGTCGGAGTCATCTCCAGATGGCACTGCAGGGCCAGGACGCGTCCCCGGTCCCAGGCGAATCCTTGAACCGGGCTGGCGTCGCTGTAGCCGAGTGGCAGGGCATCTTCGGGAAGGCCGAAGATGTCGCGATGCCAGTGAAAGGCCTCGAAGCTCTCCGGCAGGTCGAAAGGGCTTTCCGGCGCCAGGGTCACGGCGTGCCATCCGGTTTCGGCATAGGTGCCGGGCGAGACGATGGCGCCCAGGCTCTCGGCGATCAGTTGGGCGCCGAAGCCAATGCCCAGCAGCGGCTTGCCGCTCTTGAGGACACGGGCCAGCAGCTTGCGCTCGCGTTTGAGCCAGTCCGGCGTCGTATCGCCGGACTCGGGAGGGCCGCCCAGCAGAATCAGGGCATCGAAGTCCTCGAAGCGCGGCGGAGCCTCGCCAGCATAGAGATGACTCGTGTTGTAGCTGTGTCCCATGCCGGCCAGCCAGTCGGCGAGACGGGCGGGACCGGCGAACGGCGTGTGCTGAAGAAAGTAGATATGCATGGATCCATGATGGATAAGGCCGGAGGCGACGTCCAGTACTGCAACGTTTCCGACCCGGGAGAAAGGGTATGCCGCGGCCTGAAGTGCTCGAGCAGATATATACTATTGTCGCGCAGATTCCGCCGGGGCGCGTCACCACCTACGGGCGGATCGCCAAGATGACCGAAGGGGCGACACCCCGGATGGTGGGCAGCGCCATGCGGCATCTGCCCGCCGGCCATGGCCTGCCCTGGCACCGGGTGATCAACGCCAGTCGGCGCGTCACGGAGCATGAAGGGGCGGTCCGACAGCGCGAGAAGCTGCGTGCCGAGGGGGTGGTCTTCGACAGCGGCGGACGGGTGCCCGACGCTCTGATGTGGCCATGAACCGGTGATGCAGGCAAAAAAACGAGAAGGAAAGCGGGATATGAACCGATCGCGGACAGGCTTCAACGAGCGCCTGCGCCAGCTCGACAGGCGCCGCCAGTTGGCTTACATGGCGACGCTTACCCAGCGCTTGCTGCCCAACTATGCGCTGTACAGTCAGGCCAGCGGCCATGGTGATGCCGGTGCCCTGCGCGGCATTCTGGATCTCGTCTGGGAGACACTGCTGGTCAGTGAGGCGCGTATCGATTTTGCCCGACAGGCGGAGAAGCTCGCATTGCTCGAGCCGCCCGGAGATGACGATAGTTTCGGCGCCCGGCGGGCAGTCGAGACGGTCATGGCGCTGTCGGCGATTCTCGATGCCCTGCAATCAGAGGTGCCCGATGCTCCGTTGGATGTCAGTCGGGTTTCCGGGGATGGTGTGCGAGCCTTCATCGAAATGACCGAAGGGCGCGAAGAGGATGACGCCGAGCAGACCGAGAGCCGCATCCGCAGCCATGAGCTGATGAAAGACGAGCGCGACTTTCAGGACACGGTACTGGAAATGGTGGAGGACGAGCTCGATCGAGACACGCTCAAGGCGCTACGCCGGCTGGGGCGCAATGAAGGCGTCAGCAACCTGGGGCTGAGCCTGGAGTGACGCCCGGCACGTGATAAGCCCGGTACGTGATAATCGAGCCAAGGAGAGAACCATGACCTATCGGGACTATCTTGCCGCCCTGATCGATGAAGCGCACCGGCGCCTGTCTTCGCCGTTGGACGGTGACGACATTCATGAACTGCGCCTGACCTGCAAGCGCTTGCAGGCCGCCTGGCAGCTGCACCGCACGGATCAGCCCAAGGCAACGGTCAAGATGCGCGAGGAAACGCCCAAGCATATCGCCAAGTCGCTGGAGGGTTCCCGGGAAGCGGCAGTACGTCACGCCATGCTGGGCTGGGTCATGCCCCGCGTCACTCCGCCATGGCGTCCCGTATTGGCACGCTTGCGGGCCTCGCTGGCGGCCCAGGCCGGCCAGACGGAAATCGACGCGGATCGGCAGGCGCTGGATACCGAGTTCGACCAGGAGTGGCAGCACTGGGAAGCCGAGCCGCTGACGCCCCAGCGGATGCGCAAGGGGCTCAAGCTGACCCGGAAAAAGGCACGGCGGCTAGCCCGTCGCTGCGCCAAGAGCCGGGATGCGGAACAGTGCCATCGTTGGCGCAAATGGGTGAAGTACCTGACCTACCAGCAACAGATGCGCGAGCAGGTCGAAGACAAGCCGGCCAAGGAGGATCCTCGGCAGCTCAAGCGTCTCGCCAAGCGGCTCGGTCGCCAGCACGACCTGTACAATCTGACGCACTGGCTTGCCAGCCAGTCGCAGGAGGCGGACGTCGATGAGTCGCTGCTCGACGAGATTCGAAATCTCGCCGATCGTCAGCTCGACAAGGGACTGCGTGAAGGACGCAAGCTGGGCTGGCTGTAACCCTTCGCGCGAAGCGGCGGCCAGTTCCCCTTACAGACGCATTTCGATGCCGTGCTCGGCCATGTAGCGCTTGGCATCGGGAATGGTGTACTCGCCGAAGTGGAAGATGCTGGCGGCGAGTACCGCGTCGGCCCCCCCGTCCTTCACGCCGGCCACCAGATGGTCCAGATTGCCGACTCCGCCGGAGGCGATGACCGGCACGCTCACCGCGTCACTGATGGCGCGAGTCACGCCGAGATCGAAGCCTGCCTTGGTGCCGTCGCGGTCCATGCTGGTCAGCAACAGTTCGCCTGCACCGTAGGCGACCATCTTCTTCGCCCACTCGATGGCATCCAGGCCGGTCGGCTTGCGCCCGCCATGGGTGAATATCTCCCAGCGCGGCGCCTCCCCCTCGCCGCTGACCCGCTTGGCATCGATGGCTACCACGATGCATTGATTGCCGAAGCGCTCGGCGGCTTCACGCACGAAGTCGGGGTTGGTCACCGCGGCGGTATTGATCGAGACCTTGTCCGCGCCAGCGTTGAGCATGGTGCGGATATCCTCGCAGCTGCGAATGCCGCCGCCCACCGTCAGCGGGATGAAAACCTCGCCGGCGATGCGCCCGACCATCTCCACCGTGGTGCCGCGGTCCTCATGGCTGGCGGTGATGTCGAGAAAGGTGATCTCGTCGGCACCCTGCTGGTTGTAGCGTTTGGCAATCTCCACCGGGTCGCCGGCGTCACGGATGCCGACGAAATTGACGCCCTTGACCACGCGGCCGGCGTCGACATCGAGACAGGGAATGATGCGTTTGGCCAGGCCCATGGTTACTGTCCTCCGGTCGAGGTGGCGCTGAGGTCATCGCATAGCTGCTGGGCAGCCGCGACATCGAGGCTCCCCTCGTAGATGGCGCGCCCGGTAATGGCACCGAGAATACCGGCATCGGCGACGCGTGCCAGAGCGCGAATATCGTCGAGGTTGGTCACCCCACCCGAGGCGATCACCGGCAGACCGCCCTCGCGGGCGAGCTCCACGGTAGCGTCGAGATTGACGCCCTGCATCATGCCGTCGCGGGCGATGTCGGTATAGACGATGGAGGAGACGCCGGAGTCGGCGAAGCGCTTTGCCAGCTCGGTGGCCTTGACCTTCGAGACCTCGGCCCAGCCATCGGTGGCGACGAAGCCGTCGCGGGCGTCGAGGCCGACAATCACGTGGCCTTCGAAGAGCCGGCACATCTCGGTGACGAACTCGGGATCCTTGACCGCCTGGGTGCCGATGATCACGTAGGAGACGCCGGCATCGAGATAATGTTCGATGGTGGCGGCGCTGCGGATACCGCCGCCGATCTGGATCGGCAGCTCGGGGTAGGCTCGGGCGATGGCGGTCACCGCTGCGCCGTTGACCGGCTTGCCTTCGAAGGCACCGTTGAGATCCACCAGGTGCAGGCGGCGTGCGCCGGTGTCGACCCAGCGAGCGGCCATGGCGACCGGGTCGTCGCCGTAGGTCGTGGCATCGTCCATCCGGCCCTGCTTGAGGCGGACGCACTTGCCGTCCTTGAGATCGATGGCGGGGATGACCAGCATGTCGTGTCCTCGTTGACGCGACGCCCGGCGCCGCGTTCTGCTTATCATAATGTCGGTTGACGTCGGGAAGCTCAGGGCGACCAGGTGACGAAGTTCTCGAGCAGTCGCAGCCCGGCACCGGCGCTTTTCTCGGGGTGGAACTGCACGGCGAATACCGGGCCGCGGCCGGTCGCGACATGGGCCTGAACACCGCCGTACTCGGTAACGCCCAGAATGTCGGCCTCGTCGCGTGCCTCGACGTAGTAGCTGTGCACGAAGTAGAAGCGCGAGGCATCCTCGATGCCGGCCCACAGCGGGTGGGCATGGTGCTGGACGACATGGTTCCAGCCCATGTGCGGCACCTTGAGGCGTTGCCCCTCGGCGTCGCGCAGGTCCTGTCCGAAGTGGCGGACCGTGCCGGGCATGAAGCCCAGGCATGCCACGCCGCCACTCTCCTCGCTCTTGTCCATCAGCATCTGCTGGCCGACGCAGATGCCCAGCAGCGGCTTGGCCTGAGCGGTGAGCAGATCGAGCACGACGCCCTTGAGCTCGGTGCGCTCGAGTTCGCCCATGCAGTCGCGGATCGCGCCCTGGCCGGGCAGGACCAGTCGGGTGGCACCGCGAATCTCGCGAGCATCACGGGTGACCACCACGTGCTCATGGGTGACATGCTCCAGCGCCTTGGCCACGGAGTGCAGATTGCCCATGCCATAATCGATAACGGCGATCGTCATGCTCGCTCCTTGTCCTTTCGGGCGCCGGGTTACAGGCTGCCCTTGGTGGAAGGCATTTGTCCCGCCATGCGCGGGTCCGGCTCGACGGCCATGCGCAGGGCGCGGCCGAATGCCTTGAAGATGGTTTCCGCCTGGTGATGGGCATTGAACCCTTTCAGATTGTCGATGTGCAGCGTGACCCGGGCGTGATTGACGAAGCCCTGGAAGAACTCCCAGAACAGCTGGGTATCGAGGCGGCCGATGACGGCGCGGGTGAATTCGACATCCATGAACAGGCCGGGGCGGCCGGAAAAGTCGACGACCACTCTGGAAAGCGCCTCATCCAGCGGTACGTAGGCGTGCCCATAGCGACGGATACCGCGCTTGTCGCCGATTGCCTGAGCGAAGGCCTGCCCCAGCGTAATGCCCAGATCCTCCACGGTATGGTGATCGTCGATGTGCAGATCGCCCTTGGCCTCGATATCGAGATCGATCAGCCCGTGGCGTGCCACCTGGTCGAGCATGTGGTCGAGAAAGGGCACACCCGTCTCGCATTGGAGACGGCCCTGGCCGTCGAGGTTCACGCGTACCGAAATCCGGGTTTCGGAGGTGTCGCGCGACACCGTGGCGATACGCTCGGACATGTTGGCTCTCCAGCGGCTTGATCGTGTCGTCGGGAGGGTGGCGGCGGCACCTTCCGCGCCTCACCCAGACCCGCCATTATAGAGAATCGGCTAGGCCATCCGCTACAATGCCGGGCAATGACGGGCGGCCATGTTTCGCCGTCCCGGCGACAGGAGACTTGACGGCATGCCGGTGACCTTGCAGGAAGTCGATCACGCGCGGTGGGCAGCGGACGCGCAAATCGCATTGGATCTATCGCGAATCTATCATGATGCATCGCCGGAGCGCCTGCCGGCAGCCCCCGATGATTTCATTCGCGACCATCTCGAACAGGGCGGCACGTTCTGCTGCGCCCATTTCAATGATCGGCGGCTAGGGGCGGTCGCTGCACGCCGCGAACCGGACGTCTGGTGGCTGTCGCATTTCTGCGTGAGAACCACGACCCGGCGTCGCGGAGTGGGGTCCCGGCTGTTGTCGCTGATCGCGAAAGAGGCTCGTGACGCTAGCATTGCCCTTCGCGTACCTGCCGAGGCCCTGATGATGGGAGACCAGTTGCTGCTCTCGCGCCTGGGCTATCGCCTCGATGAGCGAGGCGGCTACTTCGAATACGACCCGTTAGCGCCACACGGAGGACGCGGATGAAAGCGCTGGTAAGAACGCTGCTGGCGGTGATCGGGGTCCTGGCCCTGCTCGTCGTTGGCGCGGTGGTGTATATCACCACCTTTTTCGATCCCAACGATCTCAAGCCCCGCCTGGTAGAGGCGGTGCGCAGCCAGACGGGGCTCGAGCTTCAACTCGAGGGGCCGCTGTCCTGGTCGTTCTATCCGCGTATCGGCGTCAGTGTCGAGCAGGCCGAAGCCTGGCTGCCCGACCAGCCTCTCGAGGAGGCGCCGTTTGCCGCTTTCGACAGTGCGGCGGTCAGCATGGCCTTCGCCCCGCTACTCTCCGGAGAGGTGGCCGTGGATGGCCTGACCCTGGATGGCATGCGTCTCAATCTCGAGCGCGACGAGCAGGGGCGCGGCAACTGGGAGGCGCTGCTCGAGCACATGGAGGGTCGCGGCGAAGAGGCCGAGGATGTGCTGGCTCCCGCCAGTGCCGGGCCGGGATTGGGTAATGATGCCGACAGTCTGCCGGTGGCACTGGATATCGCCAGCGTGCAAGTGCGCGATAGCCGCGTCAATTACGTGGACCGGCAACTGGGGCTGGACCTCACGTTCACCGACCTGACGGTAGAGGGCACCAATGTCAATCCCGAACGGGCTTTTCCGTTGGCGCTCTCTTTCGATGTCACCAGTGCCGAGCCGAACCTTAACAGTCACGTCGATTTCGCCAGCAGGGTCCGCCTGGGGCTGTCGAACGGCCGGTATACGTTCGACAATGTGACACTGGACTCGCAGACGGTGATGCCCGAGCTGTCCGACCAGCCCCAGGGGCTGAATTTCCAGGCCGACAGTCTGGTGGCGGATACCGGGGAGCAGTTGTACAGCCTCGACGGTGCCCGCTTCGATGCCAGCGTGACGCATCCGCAGATACAACAGCCTCCCTTGGCGCTGACGCTGAGCTTTGCCGGGAATGCCGATCTCGCGGAACAGACGGCGCAGTTGCGTGACGTATTGCTCAGCGGGGCGGATAACCTGCGTCTGTCCGGATCGGTGAGCTTTACCGACCTGCTGGAGACGCCGCAGTATTCCGGCCAGGTGAAGCTTGCACCGATGTCGCTGCGTGCCTGGCTCGCGCGCTTCGGCGTGGCGGTCGATACTGGCAGCGATACGGCACTCACCGACTTGGCGCTGACCAGCCCACTGCGTGGTGATCTGACGCAAGCGACGCTGACCAATCTCAGCCTCCTGCTGGACGGTTCCACCTTCACCGGCCGTCTGGGTGCGGGCTTTGGTGGTCAGTCGTTGGCGTTCGACCTGCAGGGCGAACGCCTCGATCTCGATGCCTATCTGCCGTCGTCCGATGCAGAGGGCGAGTCGGCTGACACTGCAGCCATCGTACCGGCCGTCCCGTCCGCCTATGCGGCGGAAGAGGAGGCGGAAGCGCTATTGCCGATCGAGCTGCTGCAGACCCTGACGCTGGAGGGGAAACTGGCGCTCGAACAGCTCAAGGTCAAGGGGCTGACGCTTAGCGATGTCGCTCTGACGGCCTCCGGCGCGGATGGGCGCCACCGGATCGATAAACTGGACGCCAAGCTCTATGACGGCACCCTCGCCGCCACCGCCAGCGTGGACGTACGCCAGGAGCCGGTTCGCCTGGCATTCAGCGAGCAGTTGCGGGAGGTGGATATCGCACCGCTGTATCAGGATGCCACCGGTGAAGCCTCGCCGCTGCGCGGTCGTCTCACCCTGGAAGGCGAATTCACGTCACGTACCAACACCCTCGATACGCTGGTCCGTAATCTCAACGGCAATGCGTCGCTGCGTATCGACGATGGCGCCATGCTCGACGTCAACGTTTCGCGCGAGATGTGCACGACGGTAGCAATGCTCGAAGGACGCGAATCGACACGCGAGTGGAGCGAGGATACGGCCTTCGATCAGATTGCCGCCAGCGTCCGGGTAGTGAACGGCGTGGCACAGAATGACGATCTGACGATCCGCATTCCCGGCATCGAGCTGACTGGCGAGGGCAGCGTGAATCTGGTCACCGAGCGACTTGACTACGATGCCTTTGCGCGTTTCATCGACACTGCCGATGAGGAGGCCTGCAAGGTCAACCCGCGTCTCGAGCGCGTGCGGGTCCCGGTGCATTGCGAAGGGAACCTGAATGAAGCGCCTGGCCAATGGTGCGCCTTTGATCGCCAGGCCTTCCAGAACGTGCTGACGGAACTGGCGCGTGACGAGGCTTCGCGCAAGGCTTCGGAGCGCGTCGACAGGGAACTCGACAAGCGGCTGGGTGGCGATACGGCGAAAAAGATCGATGAACGCCTCGGCGAAGGCACTACCGAGGAACTTCGCAATACGCTGCGTGGTCTATTCAATTGAGCAAAGCCCTAAGCCAGTCCCTGCGCCGACGAGAGTCGGCGCTTTTTTATGCCTGGATCCGTTATTCAGGCGACTGGCAGGCGCCACCAGGCTCTTGACTCAGGAGGTCGTGACAAGCGGTATGCAGGCTATTTCCCTCACGCCGGAGGCGTTTCGTCAACGCCTATTCGACTGGTTTGACGTGCATGGTCGCAAGACGTTGCCCTGGCAGCACGACAAGACGCCCTATCGTGTCTGGTTGTCCGAAATCATGTTGCAGCAGACCCAGGTCGCCACGGTGATTCCCTACTACGAGCGCTTCATGGCCCGCTTTCCCGACGTGCAGGCACTGGCCGCCGCGGAGCAGGACGAGGTATTGCACTTGTGGACGGGGCTGGGCTACTACGCTCGGGCGCGCAACTTGCACAAGGCGGCACAGGTCGTCGTAGAGGAGCACGGCGGCAAGTTTCCCGTCGAAAGCGTCGAGGCGCTCGCCGCGTTGCCGGGGATCGGGCGTTCCACGGCCGGTGCGATCATCAGTATCAGCACCGGGGCCCGCGCGCCCATTCTCGATGGCAACGTCAAGCGCGTTCTGGCGCGCCTGCACGCCGTGGAGGGCTGGCCCGGACGCCCGGCAGTGGAGCGCGGCCTATGGGAACTCGCCGAACGCTATACGCCGCACGTGAGAATGCCTGACTATACCCAGGCGATGATGGATCTGGGTGCCACCCTCTGTACACGTGGCAAGCCGAGTTGCCTGCTGTGCCCCTTTGCGGATGTCTGCGTGGCGCATCGGCGCGGGGAAGAGAGACGCTTTCCCGAGGCCAAGCCGCGCAAGACACTGCCGGAACGCCAGACCCGGATGCTGCTCTTGTCGGATCATGAGGGACGCGTGCTGCTTGAGCAGCGACCGCCGAGCGGCCTATGGGGCGGGCTATGGTGCTTCCCTCAGTTCGATGACGACGCAGGGCTGCGCGACTGGCTGGCGCTGCATCACCCCGAGGCTCGGCTGGAGAAGGCCTGGTCGCCTTTCGCCCATACCTTCAGTCACTTTCGTCTGCTGATCACGCCCAGGCCCGCAAGGCTTGAGGTCGGCATCATGCAGGTCGCCGAAACCGGACAGCAGTGGTATGACCCGGCGGCGCCTGCCAGTATTGGCCTGGCGGCACCGGTCAAGAAGCTGCTGGATAGCCTGTCGCAACTCCATGTCACTACTTCCCAAGAGGAAAACATCCTATGAGCCGCACCGTATTCTGTCGCAAGTATCAACGCGAGATGGAAGGACTGGCGTTTCCGCCGCTACCCGGCGCCAAAGGCAAGGAGCTGCAGGATAACGTCTCCAAGCAGGCATGGGAGGAGTGGCAGGCGCTGCAGACGCGACTGATCAATGAAAAGCATCTCAACCTGCTCGATCCCGAGTCTCGTGCCTATCTCATGGAACAGATGGAACGCTTTCTGGACAACCGTGACACCGACCAGGCGGAGGGTTACGTGCCGCCTTCCGAAGGACGCTAACCGGCCTGATTCGAGAGCGGCATGTTTTTGAAATAAAAAGGCTTGACCGCTCCGAGGCTTTCTAGTTAAATATGTCCCCGTTGGCAGCGGCCAGATAGCTCAGTCGGTAGAGCAGGGGATTGAAAATCCCCGTGTCGGCGGTTCGATTCCGTCTCTGGCCACCACACTGCTGGGGTATCGCCAAGTGGTAAGGCACCGGTTTTTGGTATCGGCATTCCCAGGTTCGAATCCTGGTACCCCAGCCATCGCCAACATGCATTTCAAGCGTTGCCCTTGCCGGCATAGCTCAGTTGGTAGAGCAACTGACTTGTAATCAGTAGGTCCCGGGTTCGACTCCTGGTGCCGGCACCATGGGTAAGTTAGAAAAAATAAAGCGTTACCTCATATCAGAAAGTCGCCATCGAGCGGCTTTTTTTGTGCGTGTCCACTTTTTGTCCATTGGCCAGCGTTTGGTTCCTGGTAGCTTCTCCAGGTGATCCACCACGAGGGCGTACCTGCTCGCGGTGGTGAGTTGTGGTATTTTCCCTTGGTAGACGGAGAGCCTGGTTCACCAGTGCATGGCTGTACCCTTGTGAGGGCTAAGGATTAGCCAAGCGTATTGCGGATAGCTATAGGCTAGGGAGGCGGGAACAGGCTCAAAATAACTTATATAACTAATATAAGGAAAAAAAGTGCCTTACGTTGACTTCTGGTTTCTGCTTGAACATTCGACAGCCTTTAAATGGCTGTTGCTATTTTTGATATCTGCCGTGGCGGGGATATTGATCAAGCGGATCTGCAAGGCGCTTAGGCCAGGCGGGAAGAGAAGCGGAACCGAGCAGCTAATCATTGTAGCTGCTGCGAAGCGGACGCATAAGAGGGCGGGCGAGGGCTTGAACAGCCGAGTCCCCTTCGGAACCGGTAAGCCGCAGACCGGCAGGAACGCCATCGCTGCTGGGCGGGCCTTCCATGATCCCTCTCCTGTATCCCCGCCCAGAGCGAAGCCGGACCGGAATTACGCCGAGGAGCTCATGGATCTGGGCGACGCCTATGTAAGCGAAACGCACCTGATGTCCTCTAGCGAACGTGACATCTATAAAGTGCTGGAGCGGCGCTATGGCGATCGGTACTACATCTTCAGCCAAGTCCGCGTCGTTGATCTGATCCAGCCGAATACGCAGAAATACCCGCGAAGAAGTAAGGAATATACCTCACTGTTTCGGCAATTATCGCAGTGGCACTTCGATTATGTCTTGTGCGAGAAAGATGACTTTCGTGTTTTCTGCGCATTGGAACTGGACGACTCGAGTCATGAGCAGGCCGACAGGGTGAAGCGGGACAGGATTCTTGACCAAGCTTGCGAAGTGGCCGGCGTCCATTTGAAGCGCATGAAAATCAATCATGCAGACAGAAGGGTGGAGATGCTTTGTTAATGGATGCTCGGTGAAGCATCAAGGCGAAAGAATGACCAATTAGAGGGATGTGTCGTGTCGCATCGCCTCCATCTTGCGCTTGTAGCGAAGTAGCTCGCGTATCTCTGCGACAGAACGATCCAGGACGGTATGCCCAGCTACGGTTGGCTGGCCGTTGGCTTCGGCTAGCCAGCGGTCATAGATCGCGGGAATGTCTTCGGGAGCCTGCGAGCCGGCTTCGCGAATAGCGCTGTGCAGGGGGCTTTCCCGAGAGAGCAGTCTTTCGCTTCTGCTCTGAATAGCCGTCTCGGTCGCCGAGAAGGCCTCGTCCGCCAGTCGCTCCAGTAAGCCGGCACGCTCGATTGCCTGGAGAAGCGTAAGCACGTCGCTCGTAGCACTGTCATGGAGGAGGTGGCTGGGAGCAACGCTGCGAGAGGCTTGCTGAGCGAGATCCAGGGCGGTGCGGTACAGGGTGACCTGGCCTTCATCCAGTCCTGCCAGCAGCTTCTCGGCGTCTCTGGTCAGACGATGTAGTTTGATCTCGCTGCCGAACAGCGTGAACTGTTCGATACGGTTCCAGACCAGGACAATCGCCCCGGTGCCAAGCGCTAGCGTCAGCATGCTAACGAAGGCGCCGCCCTCCAGGTAGCCGGTAAAGAGAAACACGAAGCCCAGCAGCATGAAGCTGGCGGTCACGAGGCTCGCCGCGATCTTTCTTCTGATCTTCCAGCCGAAAAAGGCGATCGGATCGTTGCCAAGACCGGCATCGTTCGGCTCTCTTCCTTGCGCTTTATCGTCCATCCAGCGCTCCTGTCGCTGCCGTATCGTTTTACCTTGAAAGACAGCGTTCTGATCGAATCGTCCAGAAGGAAGTGCTGTCTCGTGGTGCGAGGGTTGCTTGAGTCTGGCTGAAAAGGGCTTCCACTGCCGTAATGGGAAGCCTGCGGGGCATATTTTTAGTTGTGCGGCGTCGGGTTAAATAAAATTAGTTTATCCATTTGGCATTTACCCATAATGATTCGTTGACATGATTCGACGAGTTCATTAACCTTGCTAGCGAATGATCGTGATCAGGATGATCGCGTGAGCAAGGAAGCTCTTGGCCAGGATGGCCTGCATGGGGCAGAGAAGGCACATCACGACAGGATGTCATGACCGCCAGGGAAGCCCCCTAATCCGAACTTTTAATTCGCCCCGTATCCCCTGCGGGGCGTTTTTTTTGCGCGTTACCCGTCCTGAACCGTGCGCCTAAAAAGGCAGCGTAATGATGTACTCGGGGTCTGCTATGCCAGTGGCATGGCTGGATGCATCAAGCGCTTTCGCCAAGGCGCTGCGCTGAACGAAGGGGATTCGAGCACCTTCTATGGGGCGACGAGCGTGGCTACATCAATTACCACACGCTAGGCCTGTCTCGGCTAGACACGGTGAATCGAAAAAGAAGGGGACATCCGTCCCCTTCTTTTCGTTTATTGCCCTCTCTGACGGCTTACCGGTTTATTGAGGACGATGCTTCATCGGCTCGGCTCCGGTGCGGGCGGGAGGGCCGAAGCCGAAGTACCCGGCGACTACGGCATTGAGGATATGCAACCAGATATCGTTGCCGTAGAGCGGCGTGAGTCCGAACAGGGTGTTGGTGACGGGAAACAGTCCCAGAATGGCCAATAGCGCAAACAGTACCGTATTAGCCTTCGCATAGAAAACGGCTGATGCAAAACGCTTTGCAGCGACGATCCCCCAGATGCCTACTGCCAGGTGAACCAGGTTGTGCAGGAAATTGACCGGAAAGATGCCCAGCAGCCGGCCGTGTCCCATATCGACCGCCATATCCCCCGTCATCTGCGGCATCGTCACAAGGCCCGGAATGAAGCCGAGGATCCCGACAAGGGTGTAGATGATACCGAAGATAAGCGCGAATTTATTGACCATAAGGCCTCCCTTTCTGCTTGGATTAGCTGCCGTTGCCTTTCGCTCGCTGATACCTCATGGCAGGAATCCCTGTGTTTGATGATCCCCGCCACAATGCAATGCCTGACACAAGCCAGCCATTCGCCTGAATAAAGGTAGAAGAGTTATGTGCGCAGGGATGCCGAATTTACCGCTCCGTTGAGCTTGTGAGAGCAAAAATAACGGTAAGGTCTGCCGCGACAGGGAGAATACGTCAGCCATCGAGCGGGACAATGACTACATGAGGAAAAATTAATCGTGGTTGTCCGGCTAAAGAGATGACGTGACACGAGTGTCGGCTACCCTGAATGAAGATATGGACACACCGCACCTCGAGGCCGCCTGCTACCGTGTGCTCGGCGAGCGTGACGGAAGATGCAGTAGTCTACAGGCAACGATCCCTGTCGAAGATAACGTACGGGCCGCATGGCTAAGTGCCGTGTCGTTGACCGGCGGTCCCGGCCCAAGCGAGGCCAGGAATGACGGGCATGACGAGGCTACCGGGTACGCGAGGGATAAGGCCGTGGGGGCGGGGCGAATCGACGCAGCACCCAGCGAAAGGATGAACCATGAGCGAACGTTACGATAACTTTCACCTGCAGCCACTGGCCGGTGAATGGCGTGAAGGACGCAGTGAGCGCACCTTGGATGTACAGAATCCATACGATCAGAGCACGCTGGTCAGCTTGCGAATGGCCAACCGGGAGGACATGGACGCGGCGTATCGCCGGGCGCAGAAGGCCCAGCCCGAGTGGGCGGACATGGGACCCACTGCGCGTGCCGAGATCATGCTGCGGGCGGAGAGGATCCTCGAGGCGCGCAAGGAAGAGATCGTCGACTGGCTGATACGCGAGGCAGGCAGCACAAGGCTCAAGGCGCAGCTGGAAGTGGACCTGGTGCGCGCGGTGACGCGGGAGGCGGCTAGCCTGCCCAGCCGGGTGCATGGACGTATCCTGCCTTCCAGCATTCCCGGCAAGGAGAGTCGCGTCTATCGTCAGCCGCTGGGAGTGGTCGGGGTGATCAGCCCGTGGAACTTCCCGTTGCAGCTCTCCCAACGCTCCGTGGCGCCAGCCCTGGCGGTGGGCAATGCTGTCGTCATCAAGCCGGCCAGCGATACACCGATCACCGGCGGGCTGCTGCTGGCCAAGATCTTCGAGGAAGCCGGCCTGCCCGAGGGCGTGCTCAGCGTCGTCGTCGGGCCGGGCTCCGAGATCGGCGACGCCTTCGTCGAGCATCCGGTTCCCAAGCTCATCTCCTTTACCGGCTCGACTCCGGTGGGGAAAAACATCGGCAAGATCGCCAACAGCGGCGACTATATCAAGAAGGTGGCGTTGGAGCTGGGCGGCAATGGGCCCCTGGTGGTGCTCGACGATGCCGATATGGATCAGGCCGTCGATGGGGCGATAGCGGGCAAGTTCCTGCATCAGGGGCAGGTGTGCATGGCGATCAACCGTCTCATCGTCGACGAATCCCGTTACGATGAGTTCGTGTCGCGCTTTGTCGAGCGCGCCAGGGCCTTGGCGGTGGGCGATCCCGATGACGAAAAGACCGTCATCGGGCCGATCGTCAACGCCAAGCAGCTCGACGGTCTCAAGGCCAAGATCGAACAGGCCAAGCGGGATGGCGCCAAGGTGCTGCTGGAAGGCGAGATCCAGGGGCAGGTCATACCGCCGCATATCTTCGGCGACGTCACTCAGGACATGGAAATCGCCAGCGAGGAGATCTTCGGCCCGTTGGTGGGCATCCAGCGGGCGCGTGACGAGGCGCATGCGCTGGAGTTGGCCAACGATACCGAGTACGGGCTGTCGAGCTCCGTCTACACCACCAACCTGGAGCGTGGCGTGAAGTTCGCCCAGCGTGTCCAGGCGGGAATGACGCACGTCAACGACATGGCGACCAACGATGAGCCCAATGCGCCCTTTGGTGGCGAGAAGAACTCCGGCATCGGGCGTTTCAATGGAGATTGGGCGATCGACGAGTTCACTACCGATCACTGGATTACCGTGCAGCACCAGCCGCGCCAATATCCCTTCTGATCACTCCTGCACAAGCATGACGGCCGGCCGGCGCTCTGGGGTGCCGGCCGCGTCGTTTCGGGCAGCGCTAGGAGGACTCGGTCGCCAGTAACCCCGTGGTGAGCTGGCCCTCGAGTTCAATGTTGAAGTGCTCCGCCGTGGCCATGTGCTCTGCCATCAACTGCCGGACCCGGACCGTATCCCGGGCCCGTAGCGCCTGAATCAGGGCACGGTGATCGTGCAGGTTGGCCTGGGAGAACTCGAGCTGCTCGGGTAGGCGAGTCTTCTTGAAGATCACCAGGTCGCGGATCATGTCGTTGAGAAAGCGTCCGATGAAGCTGAGCAGCGGATCGGGACAGCGCTGGGCGAGCACGTTGTGAAAGTCCAACTCGGCGATGCGCTGGGAGAGACGCTCTTCGAAGGAACTGGCGGCATGCGCGCAGCGCTCTGTCAGGCGCTCCAGTTCATTAAGATCCTCCTCGCTTAGATGCGTGACGGCCATCGCCGCCAGCTCCGGCTCCACCAGCTTGCGTAGCCGATACACGTCGGGACCGGTGGGGTGCTGGAAATGCAGGTAGTTGCGCAGCAGTTGAGAGGCCAGCGGATAGGGCACCTGGGCCAGCACGGCGCCGCCATTGGGGCCGGTGCGGACCTTGACCAGTCCCTGCACCTCGAGCGACTTGAGTGCCTCGCGCACCGTGCCCTTGGCGCAGTCGAAAAGCTCCATCAGGGCTTTCTCGTTGGGCAGCCTATCGCCGGGCTGCAGATCTCTGAGCACGATCCAGCGTTTCACGGCGTCGACGATCTGGTCCGAGCGCTTCAGCCGTGGCGGCTTGTCGATACCTTCGAAGGCGTGGGGCATGGTGCAGTTCCTGCTGGAGACGCGCCGCAGGCCGTTGGCGCATCTATTTAGACTAAGGTCGTGATTGAGCCTTATTTTATCCTATTTATAGTAATAAATAGAGAGTGGCTGCACTATCCTTGCGTCAGCCTTTTATTCGCTTCTACTCCTGACGAGAACAGCCGAAGGGAGTATCGATGCGCGATTTCGCCGTAGCCGGGCCGGTAAACATTATTCACGTACATGAGAAGGAAGGTGCCATGAGCGCATTTCAATGGGACGACCCCTTGCTGCTGAGCCAGCAGCTGACCGATGAGGAACGTCAGATCCAGGACGCGGCGTACGCCTACTGCCAGGAGAAGCTGCAGCCGCGCGTGCTCAGCGCCTTCCGCGAGGAGCGCTTCGATCGCGAGATTCTGCTCGAGATGGGCGAGATGGGGTTGCTGGGTTCCACCGTCGCCGAGCAGTACGGTGGCGCCGGTGTGGGGCATGTCGCCTATGGTCTGATCGCCCGCGAAGTGGAGCGGGTCGACTCCGGCTATCGCTCGGCGATGAGCGTACAGTCCTCGTTGGTCATGCATCCGATCGAGGCCTACGGCAGCGAAGAGCAGAAGCAGCGTTACCTGCCCAAGCTGGCCAGCGGCGAGATGGTCGGCTGTTTCGGCCTCACCGAACCGGACTTCGGCTCCGACCCCGGCGGTATGCGCACCCGCGCACGCAAAGTGGACGGTGGCTATCGCCTCAACGGGCAGAAGATGTGGATCACCAACAGCCCCATCGCCGATATCGCCGTGGTGTGGGCCAAGTCCGATGCGCATGACAATCGAATCAAGGGCTTTATCGTCGAACGCGGTGCCGAGGGCTTCAGCACGCCGACCATTCACGGCAAGATATCGCTGCGTGCCTCCATCACCGGCGAGATCGTGCTTGAGGACGTTTTCGTCCCCGATGATGCCATCCTGCCGGAAGTCAGCGGTCTGGCCGGCCCCTTCGGCTGCCTCAACAAGGCGCGCTACGGCATCGCCTGGGGCGCGATGGGAGCTGCCGAGTTCTGCTGGCACGCGGCGCGTCAGTACACGCTGGATCGCCAGCAGTTCGGACGTCCGCTGGCGGCCACTCAGTTGGTCCAGCTCAAACTCGCCAACATGCAGACCGAGATCACGCTGGGATTGCAGGCCTGTCTGCAGATCGGACGCCTGCTGGACGCCAAGCAGGGTGCGCCCGAGATGATCTCGCTGATCAAGCGCAACAATACCGGCAAGGCGCTGGACATTGCCCGCCATGCGCGCGACATGCACGGCGGTAACGGCATCTCCGAGGAGTACGGCGTGATCCGGCATATGGTCAACCTCGAGACGGTCAACACCTACGAAGGCACGCACGATATTCATGCGCTGATCCTGGGGCGTGCCCAGACCGGCATTCAGGCTTTCTATTGAGCCGCATGATGGCCGGGACGACACGTAAGCCGCTACAGGGCATCCGGGTACTCGATCTGTCCCGGGTACTGGCCGGGCCCTGGTGCGCTCAGCAGCTGGCGGACATGGGCGCCGAGGTCATCAAGGTCGAGCGCCCCGGCACGGGAGATGATACCCGGGCCTGGGGGCCGCCCTGGCTTGCCGGCTCACACGAGTCGGCCTATTTTCTCAGCGCCAATCGTGGCAAGCGATCGGTCACGCTGGATCTCGCTTCTGCCGAAGGCCAGGCCCTGGTGCGTCAGTTGGTCTCGCAGTGCGACGTGCTGATCGAAAACTTCAAGGTTGGCGGGCTCAAGGCCTACGGGCTGGATTACGCGAGTCTCAAGGCCATCAAGCCGGAGCTGATCTACTGCTCGATCACCGGCTTCGGCCAGGACGGCCCCTATGCGCAGCGGGCCGGATACGACTTCATGATCCAGGCCATGGGAGGCTTGATGAGCCTGACCGGTGAGCCTGATGGGCAGCCGGGCGGAGGGCCGGTGAAGGTCGGCGTTGCCGTGGCGGACATCTTCACCGGGCTTTACGCCACCAACGCCATCCTTGCGGCACTCTGGCAGCGCCTCGCCACGGGGGAGGGGGCCTACATCGACCTGGCGCTGATGGACGTGCAGGTCGGGGTACTGGCCAACCAGGCGTTGAATTATCTGACCAGTGGACAGGCGCCCCAGCGCATGGGAAATGCCCATCCCAATATCGTGCCCTATCAGGCCTTCGCGACGCGCGATGGTCATCTGATTCTCGCCGTGGGTAACGATGGCCAGTTTCAGCGGCTATGCCAGGTACTCGAGTGCGGCGAGCTGGCTCGAGAGTCACGTTTTGCGACCAACAGCGCCCGGGTCGAACATCGCGCGCAACTGGTGCCGGAGCTGGCGGCACGGCTGGCGACACGCAACACGGACGACTGGCTGGCCCGACTGGAAGCGGTGGGCGTCCCCTGCGGGCCGATCAACACGCTGGATCGGGTCTTCGACGATCCGCAGGTGCGTCACCGGGGCATGGCGCTGACAATGGCGCATCCCGATGCCGAGCAGGTGGCCCTGGTCAGCAATCCTGTGCGTTTCGATGGACAAGCGCTCAATGCCGATATTCCCCCCCCGACGCTGGGACAACACACGCATGAAGTACTCAAGGAGCTGCTCGGGCTGGACGATGCCGACATCGAGGCACTGCATCGGCGTGGCATTACGGGGTAGAGACAAGCCGCAGACGCTAACGGCTCTGTAGACAGGTTATACAAACAAAAAAAGACCCGGCATGTGCCGGGCGATGAGCTTGGAGCTCAATACGGTAAGACCTCAGGTTCCTTGATTGCCATGGCGTCCTGCCTCGTCAATCTCCTTCCCTTCGCCTCGGTCATCCTGACCGCGCATTTCCTTACACCGGCGACCACTCCCTGGCCGCTGCTCACCGTACGCCATCACTCTAGTCATCGTGAACGCAGTCTGCAAGGGAGACGCTACGGGGAGAGACAGACTGCTTGGCAAGTTAACCGCGCCCTCAAGGGGCTTGTTAGCCTGCCCCTTCCTGACTATCATCGTGGCCACGCCGGTGTAGCTCAGCTGGTAGAGCAACGCATTCGTAATGCGTAGGTCGTAGGTTCAAATCCTATCACCGGCATGAAAGATACGAAAAGCCGCCGCTTACGGGTCATGCCGGGTGGCGGTTTTCTGTTGCGCTCCTCTCAGTCTCCCCAGTGGCGTCTCTTTAGGCTTTGACGATATGCAATGCCATGTGCAGCCAGTAAAGTTTTTCAGGTAGTCAGCAACAGTATCGAATAGCCAGCAGCGCCAGAAGCGAAGGGCCAAAAACGACTCTGACGTTCCTCCGGTAGTTCCTCTTTCAACACATTGAGGACGATACCGCCCGCCAGGAAAGCGAACAGCATGCTAGTGGCAGCCTCGCTAACTTGTATAGCAAGCCCGATCCCCCAGCCGATGATGACAGCCAGTGAAAGTACCCACCTACCTTTCGTCAGGTAAGCGGCGCGGTGGTGCCGTAATAGTCCATGATCATTCACCAGAAAATGAAAACTCATGGCAAGGAAGAAGAACAGCATTTCGAGGGGGGTGTCTTCCCGGTAAACCAGTAAATAGCCAATCAAGGCATTGTATAAAGCAAAAGAGCCGATATGCAGCCAGAACACTCCTCCCCTTGTCTTGTCGACAGATGCTGAGGAGTGTTCCCTATCCGTACTCTGATGATGCTTGACCAGGCGCTCCAGACCATAAAAGGTGGCGAGCCCTGTAAGCGCAACGAGATAAGCATGATGTTCAAGAAAAGTTATGGCGCCATTTTCGCCTAGGGTTTGCTGCGCTTCCTCCAGCTCCGGAAAGATATGAATGAAGACGTAAGCGACAGAAACGCCACCTGCAAACGAGAGCCAGGCACTACGTGGGATATCCTTCAAGGTGAGGAGTTTTACAACAAGAGCGTGAACTAGGGCCAGGCCCAGGATGAAAAGTGTTTGTAAAAGTATCATCAGTTTTCCTAATGGGCAGTCATCGTTCTGCTAAGCCGCTGGCAGCAAATCATAGAATCTATTTCGATATTCACTGAAATTTTCAAGTGATGCGACAACCACTTACCTTGGTGGATGTGTGCGTTGCATGAGTGTAGCAATGATTAGGAAACTTGGGATTGTTGAGCGTTACATTCAGGTACATTCGATACGCTCTTGACAGGTTTGTCTGGCATCTACCAAATAGGTGCCCCCTTATCGACCTTGAGGCTACATGGTTCTCCTGGCAATCTTTGCCCTTCTATCCATCGGCGTGTCGTTCCTTTGCTCTATTCTCGAAGTGGCACTGCTATCCCTCACGCCCAGTTACGTCGCTCAGCAGCGGGACGTTACAATGGTTCCGTTATGCACGGAGCATGTCGTTTTAAGTTGCCAACCGTGATGCAGGTGGAGGCAGGAAGGCAAGTGGCGAACCGCAGCTCTCATGCCCTTCCTGATAAAGTATTGGGCAGGTCCAGCTGATGCTCACCCGTATTGAGCCGGGCATTGATGAACTGTTGGTCCAGCATGTCGGTAGGAATTTCTGTAAGCGCTTTTACTATGCGGTCTGCATGGGCCTGGATAACCGGCTGATGCTCATCCTCGGCGAATAGTGAAAGCGTCTTCAGTGCCTGAAGCAGGGCAAGGCAAATGCTGATGTCTTCCTGACCATAATGCAGGATCGGTGAAAAAAGCCGATAGAGGAGACTGTCTACACGTTCCTCTGACCAAGTCAGCCGGTAGTGGCCTTTAGAATCAGCGAGTGTGTTGCAGGGTTGAAACTGCAATCGTTGACACAAAAGCTCGGTGATCTGGTGAATGCATAACCGGGCAGTCCCCGGATCATTAATACCCGGTGATAGTGCCTTGATGGCAATTTCCATCAATTGAGTCAGTCCATTGACATAGAGGTCCTTGATGGACTCTCCCTCAGAATACTCGAGATGCGACAGCACTGACTTGCACCACTTATCGCTTAACTGATGCTTGGTTTCGACCTTGAGTAATGGGAATCCTTTTACCGTATAGTCCCCGAAACGAAAATTGAGATGTATAAGAACATCGGCTTTTTGAGCTAATTTGGCCAACTCCTCAAATTCTACATTCTGGATATAACCACTTTGGCGAGCATGAATCGAATGACACCTTTCTTTGGAAATGGGATGAAGGTCAAGAGAAAGCCAACTGGGGGAGTTCTGTCTGGCCTTGAGACGCGCCATGGAGTGTTGGGTCGCACTATGAAGCCCTTGGGTTATGGCATTGATCTGTACCGACTGAGAAGCGTTGTGGATAAAATATACAAAGAGCACCAGGCAGTTAATGACCATGCCTGCACCCAGGTACACTGCCAGAGAGCGCCAGAGGTCAGGTGTCAATCCGTTTACCGGTACCATTAGCAGGATCAATATGAACAGGATGGTACCGAGATAATGCCCCAGCACTTGCTGATGGCGGCGCTCGGTAACCAATCCAAATACCAACTTGTGAGAAAAATTTCCCCCTGCTTGGGAGAGAACCGACATCACCATGGAAAAGCTGAACACTAGCAGTGAAATCATACCGGCTATCAATGTTGCCAGCAGGGTACGAGCGGTGTCCGGATTATCGAAGTTTAGCGGTTCAAGGAAATCAGGCAGGTCAGACGCATTTACCGGCGCTAGAATGGCTATCAATCCTAAGGCCAGATAAATGGAAATTATCAGGCTGGTCAGGTAAGCAATACTTTCGCGAAAATTCTTTAAGAGCCTGATAGGCCAAGCAAGCAAATGAATCATTGGCAGTCCTGGTTATTTACGATGTGCTTAATAACATGGTAGCCATGATGAATAATTTCTTGGCCAATTGACAGGGAGAATGGTAGGTCACTTTGAGCTTGATCCAAGCGGTTAGTCTATTCGTCGCGTAAGCGCTTGCCAACAATGTCGGGGCATGGATTTTTCGACTTTTCTATAAACACTATTATTTTATGTGTTTGATTGTAACCTAAAGTATGCAAGTCATGCTGGCGGCAATGAAGCCCGAATGGCAGGAAGCTGGAGCAATCATGGTCCAATCTGTTTCAGATTGTCGTTGTGTACTTGGTAATAATGTCCATCTTTAAAGGCATAAGGGATGTGGCTGCAGACTAGGTATTATAGTGTCGTTATTATTAGCGAGTTAATTTTTTGCCTATAATGGAAGTGTCGTGCTGTATCGTTTGGCTGTCATAAGGTTTGCGTTATAAAAGCTCATTTATTTTTTCAAAAATAAACATGGGTAGCCTTGCAACCTCTAGCTTGAGGGCTAGCTTGAGGAAGACACTTGTTGAAATTGAAAGGGAGTTTGCAATGCAACGGTTAAAATATAATGCTTCTCTTGTGGCGTTTGCCATCGCTTCGGCCACTGCCGTATCTCAAGCACAAGCACAGAATGACACCAAGAATAACGCCAACGGTGATATTATCGCCATCAGCGAATGGAATTACGATACGCTTTATCAGGAAGGGGGCATGACGGCTGATAGCCTCATGGATACCGAGGTGTTTGGTGCTAATGGAGAGGAAATCGGCAGCATCGAAAATGTGCTGTTGGATGATAATAACCGTATTTCCGCCGTTATAGCTCAGGTTGGCGGATTATGGGATATTGGCGATACACATGTTCTAGTTCCGTGGGAAGAAGCGGAAATCACTGAAGATGGTGTCAAGCTTCCTATTACGGAAGACAATGCTGATGATTACGGCCTGTTCAGCAGTGATTATATTACCAAGCAGGATCTTTCAAATACTAGGCAAGTGGATGACGATGTTACCACTGGGCCTCGTGTATGGAAGCTCTCTGAGTTACTCGATGACTACGCCAGCATAGGTGATGGAGAAGGCTACGGTTATGTGGACAACGTACTGTTCAATCGCGACGGGGAAATACAGGCAATCGTGATTGAAGCTGATACGGCTTATGGCGGCGAACCTTATGCCTACCCCTTTTATGGCTATGCCTATGGATGGGATCCGACCTACACATCCTATGCCCTTCCCTATGAGGAAGCGGATCTCGACGACATCACCGTCTTTGATTATGAAGAGTACGATGGACTCTGGGATTGATTTTCGCCGGTGGGCTGTCGTTTAGCTACTAGACATTTATCGGTTGAATATAAGTGGTGCATGGATCAAGGAGGCGGTAGCCAGCAGCCTCCTTGGTTTCAATATTATTCTGTCTCCTTGTCCTAATGCCAGATGATGAAAACGATGGAGAACATGAGATGAAAGTAGATATGAAAAGCGGTTATCGTCTAATCCCGCTATGTTTGGCCGCGTTGCCTTTGACGGCCTGGGCAGCTCCAGAGACATTGGAAAACTGGCAAGACGAAAAGAATGCCTCCCAGCCTGCGTGGATGATAAGCCAGCTGTTGGGGGATGATGTTATCGCAGGCGAAAACACCGAGGTCGGAGAAGTGACGGATGTAGTGCTTGATGAAGAAGGCAACGTTACTTCAATTATCGTATATTCCAACGGCAACCAGGTCGAGCGGGGCTACAGGGAAGTCTCGTGGCCGGTCAAGCTCTTCGAGCCTAGTGACGTTCTGCTCTCGATTGCGCAGCAGCCGTCCGCTTTCGGCGAGTTGGAGCATAGTGAGACTCCGCAAGAATTGATTGGCGAGGATCGATTCAGTGCCGATTCCATACTAGGAATGAGCGTTCAGGTCGAAGATAAGCCCTACGGGGAGGTTGAGGATCTGGGCATAGATGAGCAAGGGCAGGTGACCAGTGCGGTAATCGACCCGGATGGGTTGGAAACCTCCGACTATTGGATTCCCTCGGATATGGGGTGGATTAGCCCTGAGTGGATACTGGTTATTCCCTATACTCAGAGCGAAATCGAACAGACTGCACCTTACGAAAATCAGGATAATTCAACGTCATCCTAGTAGGCTCGAAATGTCGCGCTCTGATCTTGATCAGAGCGTTTTTTGTGCGAATCTGGCGCACTATAAAGCTGGCATGCTGAACAACTCACCTTGGTAATATCGCAAGTATTGCTACTCCTGGATGACTGCTGCGTTATCGAGAATACTTCCAAACAGGCAATCACATTTTGAAGTTTTTTGATGCAGGAAAAGCTTGTCAGGCTCATAGCAGGGATGCTTCCTCCAGCGTAGCCCACTGTCCGCCTTCACTCTTGTTTCTGAAATATTGACCCACGCCACAGATGTACAGGTTGAAGTTATTTCGTCATGCTTGTTGAGGACTAGGTGAACCCGCCCATCAGCTCTTTACACTAAGCCTGTCTTGAAATTGAAGGTTAGATTTGCCGTGTTCAGGAGCATCAGAGACATAGCCTTTCGGCAAAACAGATATTGCTAATTAAAACAACTAGTCAATTAAGGTAAGAGTGAGTAAAAAAATAGTATTTATTTAAATAAAATTATTGCTAAAACTTAAGATGTGAAAGCAAACGAGGTGAACTGCATGGATGCTCCCCGATTATTTCAGTATCGCTGGCAACATCGTAAAAAGGGTGGGCTCTACACGGTGGAGGCGGTAATTCAGGGTACCGGGAGCCTTGACGGTGGGAACTATATTATCTATCGAGATATCGGCAGGTATCCTCATCTCAACTATGTCATCCCATTTGATGAATGGGATGATGAGATGATCCAATATTAGCCAGTAGCAATGCCATACTGTCACGCCGCCAAAATAATCGTAACACGGCCGGAGATGGAGCTCCGGCCGCTACACTGCCGAGATCCATGACTAGATCATATGGGCGTCACGAACCCATTGTCGGATACGCCGGCCACGCCCTAATTTGGGGAGGCGTTGCGTGTCGAATGAGTCCGGAGCGAGATTGACGTCGTCCCCCTCGTTGTCGGCAAAATTGAAGACTCTGTAAGCCCCGACCGGTTTGTCTTCACTGCCGTAGATCGCCACAAGACGTATCTCCAGTGACTGGAGTTGAGTATCTCCCGTACCGCGATACCCGTCGAGCTTGATACTATTGGCGTTGGCGACTCTCTGAATAATGTGCGAGAACGTACCTACATGGCTATAACTGCCTGAGTCTAGCGGGCCTTGCCGTGTTGCCTCGGAGAGAGAAGCGCCCTGGCCTGTATCACTAGGCTGTTCATACTCGATAAGATCCTGAGCGAAATCGCCTTCCGATGTATGCAGGACTGCAATTATATGCGAAATGTAGATAGATTCAGAACTCATGTTACTGATCAAGCATAGAGCATGTATATCCTTGCTACGGCCACGGTTTATTAGAAGACGTGGACGGCGCTGGCGCGCAAAATTCAAATAGAGCAATTGCGCATAGAATAGCCAGACCAGTAGTGTCAGAAAGCCGGCGACGGCATTGAGAGCGCCAGAATTGCTATTTAACCACTCCATGTCGTATCTCCTGGGAAACTTTATAAGTATCTATTCATCCTTGAATGTTTCGAGATAAAGCGTGGCCGATCTCAACGGAGCAACTTCCATAATTTCATGAAATGCCAAATGTCATGGCATAAGGTCAGCATGAAAAAACCGCCAGTAAACGATCAGCTTACTGGCGGCTCCATGAGCACTCATTCATGGTGCTCCATATTTGGCGTTCAAATGACGTTAGGAATTCCTGCCTCCGCCATGGCTATGTTCGCCTCCTTTCTTGCCCGCTTCGGAAGCCTTCTTCGGATCGTTGGCGAAGTTACCACCGCTATGCTGGCCACCTTTGTGGCCGGCTTCGGAAGCGCGCTCGGGGTCGTTGGCAAAATTGCCACCGCTGTTTTGACCCCCTTTATGCCCCGCTTCTGCGGCACGCTCCGGATCATTCTTGAAGTTGCCACCGCTATTCTGGCCACCCTTGTGGCCGGCTTCGGAGGCACGCTCCGGATCGTTGGCGAAATTGCCTCCGCTATGCTGCCCTGCCTCGGAGGCTTTCTGAGGATCGTTCTTGAAGTTGCCGCCGCTATGCTCACCGCCTTTCTTTCCGGCTTGAGAAGCTTTTTCGCGGTCTTCCGCAAAGTTTCCAGAACCACCACGATGTTCAGCCATATCAACCTCCTGTTGCTTTAGCCAATATCAGGCGTAAATAAATGCCTAGGATAAGCTTCGGCACTTGAACGAATCACAAGTCCTGAACGTTGTCATCAACCGACTTGCGATGCCGTTACCCAAGATATAGAAGGGGGATGCTTGGGACGCAAGCCAAGTGGGCGTGGCGTTACAAATAATAACCTGGGATATGTCGGCTCATTATCATCGGAAAACCTTTAAGGCCACGTTTAAACTCCGGTTTAAATAAGCGTCTCACGCCTTGTATATCGTTCTTTCATGTCGTTGTGCGAGCCGATCCTGGCAGGACGCGGGCACCGTGATAGACCCGTCCAGGGCACCGCGCACTGGGGCGAACGTTTTACTCTTGAGGTGTTCATCGGGAAGGCTCGTCGGAGTGTTTGGCGTGCCGGCCGGGCAGGCGCAGCGGCAATTCGGAAACCTGGCGATGTTCCGGCTCCCGATGGTCACGCAAACGTCTGGTATGAGCGCCGTACCAGACACTCAGCGGAGCGGCGGAAAAGCCGTGCAGATAGATGCTGAAGAGAATCGTCCAGGCTGCTGTCACGAAAATGAGCGACGTCCCCGGGACACCAGTGGCTTCAGCAATCAGCACGGCATAAACGATGGACGCCAGACCCCGTGGCCCGGCCCAACCGATAAAGCCCACCGTCGAGGGAGCCAGGCCGCTACCGAGCAGCGCGATGGCCACCGCCAACGGGCGGATAACGAGCAGGCTGGCCAGCGCATAGAGCATCACCTGCCAACTCAGCCCATCGAGCACGTTGGCCACCATGACGGTGCCGAACAATAGAAAGGTGATCAAGGTGAGCAGCTGTCCTTCGGCCTCGGCGAAGCCGGTCGTGCGCGGCAGCAGCGAGCGGGCCGATGTGCCGACGGCCAGCCCGGCCGTGAAGGCACCGACAAAGCCGTTACCGCCGCAGAGTTCACTACCGGCATAGGCGATTGCCGCAAGGGAGATCGTAGCCAGGCGTTGAGTGGTCGGCGTCGTCCATGCATGCCGGGCGCACCACTGTAGAATGCGTCCGCCTAACCAGCCCACCAGTACACCTACGCCGATGCCAAGGCCGACGAGCTCCGCGAACAGGCCGACATAGCTGATGGGCGAGCCGGTATCGTGACGGGCAATGTCTAGCAGGATGGTGATGAACGGCACCGCCAGCCCGTCGTTGAGGCCACTCTCGACATTCAATGTCTGGCGAATGCGGGTCGGCACCGCCGGGTTGCTGACGAAAGACTGGCCGAGTGCGGCATCGGTCGGGGCCAGCGTCGCTGCCAGCAGTGCCACCGCCGCCACCGGTAGAGAAGGCAACAGCAGCATGCCGACGGCGGTGCCGATCAGGACCGCAAGCGGCAGGGCGAGGGTGAGCAGGCGCAGCGCAAGATCGTGTTCCTTGAGGACCGTACGCAGCGGTATACGCGAGGCGTCGGTAAACAGCACTAGTACCAGTGTCGCCTCGGCCAGCGTACTGATGGCCTCGTTCTGTATCTCCAGGTCGAGTACGCCGAGCATGCCGGGCCCGAGGAGCAGCCCGGCTGCCGTGAACGCCATCGGCAGCGTCAACGGAGAGCCCTTCAGCTTGCCGGCCAGCAGGCCGAAGGCGAAGATCGCCAAGGCGACGATAAAGATGTTCGCATCCATGCGTGTCGGATCCACTTCGTAGCGTCGGGTAGCAATACAATAAAAAGGGGGCGCTTTAACGCCTCGTCGCGAGGGGCAGGAGCGGTCGTGGCATCAATGTACCGTAATCACCGTGCAGCCAGCGATGTGATTGACCTTGTGCGAGACGCTGCCCACCGCCAGCCCTTTCAGGTCGCTCAGGCCTCGGCTGCCCATGACGATGGCATCCACCCCGAGGCGATCCGCCTCCTCGACGATAATCCGTGCAGGCGGGCCCTGACGGGTTAGGTGGTGGACTTCGAGACCGTCCAGGCCGACGGCGTGAGCCGCCTCGTCGAGGAGCTTGCGCCCGGCTTTTTCCTCATCCTCGGGGGAGCCGACGAACGGTGCGGCACCGACGCCCAGGCCGACGACATCACTTGCCGGCAGCGTCTCCGAGACATGCAGCAGATAGAGCTTGGCATTCGAAGGCCTGGCCAGTTGGGAGGCGACCTTCAAGGCCTTTTTCGCTGTTTCCGAACCGTCTATGGGGACCAGTAGTGACGTGTACATAGAACCTCCTGACGAGTGGTTTCGAACCGCATGCGGAAGCCTCCGCATCTGAGGGCTCGGGGTTTCATCAGGACCGGGTCGTTATCAAGCGGGTCGTTATCAAGTTAGCGCGGCTCGAGTGAGGCGCGCGCATTTGCCCGGATCCCTTGGCCATCATCTTAGCCAGAGATTCTCATGCCCGACGAGAACGTGCTCGCACAACGAAAGGCCCCACTCTTGGTGGGGCCTTTGTTCAACCGGCGAACTGTCTGAGCCTATGGTCAGACGAACAGCAACGGCACCATCACACTCGAGATCAGCAGGATCAGAGCTCCGCCCAGGCGCGAGGAGATCTGCGCGAAGGGCATCAGTGACATGCGCCGCGCCGCGGAGAGCACCGCTACATCTCCGGTACCGCCCATATTGGCCATGCATAGCCCTGCGGTGATGGCCGACTCGATGGGATAGAAGCCTACCAGCTTGCCGACCAGGCCGGCGCCGAAGGCCGCTCCGGCCACCACGGCGAACACGATCAGCACGTAGGTCAACGAGATGGCATCGATGACCTGGCCGAGATCGGTATAGGCGATGCCGATACCGAACAGCAGCGCGAAGGTCCAGTTGCGGGCCACGAACTGGAACCATTGTGCGGCGGATTCATTGACCGACTCCGGCACCACATTGGCGACCTTGAGCGCGGCCACCAGCACGATCATCAGCGCATAGGGGTGCAGCGGAATGAACGCTCCCAGAATCTGGCCGACGGTGAAGAACGCCAATGCCGCAACCACTCCCACGCCCAGCTTGGCGATGTCCGGCGTGCTCTGCTTTTCCTCGACCTCGACTCCCGGCATCATCTGACCGCCGCCGGAAAGGCCCGGGAAGCGCTTGCCCAGTCCATTGAGCAGGCCCGCGATGATGATGGCGAAGACATTGCCCAGCGCCAGGGCCGGAACCAGAATCGAAATGTAATAGCTGGCAGGCTGGCCCAGCAGCTGCTCGTAGATCTGACTCATGGGCACCGCGCCGGCCCCCATGCCGCCGCCGAGAATTGGCATGGCGATCACCACCACGGCATCCTGGGCCGAGAAGCCGAGCAGGGTGCCGACGACGACCGCGAACAGTGCCGCGAACAGCACCGCGCAAATCAGAGGCAGGGCATAGCGCGACCCGACCTTGACCAGCACCCGAGAGTCCATGCCCAGGATGCTGCCGGTGATCAGCGCGGCGATATAGAAGTTGAGAAAGCCACCGCTCTTCATGAACCGGGTGACGTTGTCCACCACCGGTGCAGGCAGCCATTGCAGGTAGACCATGGCCGCAGCGCCGAAGATGGCCAGGATGGCGCCGCCGCCCAGATAGGTCTTGACGATGGGCAGGCGATCGCCAATGAACCCCAGCAGTTCGCCCAGTACCATCATCACCAGCAGGGCGCCGATCATGCCGGTGGGCAGCGTGTCGGTGGCGATCGCGATGACCATCACGGCCAGGGCAATCCCGAAGATCGGCAGCGACATGCCGAAGATGCGTTGCGAGAAAAGCGAGCTGCCCGAGGCGGCTCTCGAATTGACAGTGTCCGTCATGGTGCGACTCATCGACGGTCTCCCCTCGGATATGTCAGCCTCACGCAGCCGGGCGAGGGATGACGGTGGTCGAAATTGCCCGGCCCGAACTGGCGTGCGCGGCCGGACACGTACATTGGCGCTGAGGATAAGCGTTGGGGAGGCTGAGCCAAGGTTGGCAAAGTTATTAAAGTGTTTTGAAACTAAAGAAAGCCGTGCCGGGCTTGACGGCACAGCACTCTGATGATGGGTATTCCACCAAGGTCGAATGTGGCATCTTTCATGCCCAGCTGACGATGATCGGAGATGTCACCCTTGCCACCCTTCCGCTTACGCTTGAATGGCCTGATCACCCTGTTGGTGGCGGTCATGGTGGTCCTGTCACTGGGCCTGGCCCTATGGCTGTTCAACGCTCAGTTGCGCAATACCCTGGAGCAGGCCCAGGCGTCGCGGGTGACCAACCTGGCACAGACGATAGCCGGCAAGGCGCGGGTTCACGAAGCGCTGCGCAGTCGTCTGCGGACCGTCTCCACCCCCCCGCCGGCCGACAGCCCTCTGCAGGCGGAAATCGATGCCCTGCGCGAGCGGCTGGGCGTCGACTTCATCGTGGTCATGGATACCCAGGCGCTTCGTCTGACCCATCCGGATCCCGAGCGTATCGGGAAGCACTTTCTCGGTAACGACGAGGATGCGGCCCTGGCCGGTGATTCCTACGCCTCGCGCTCGCGGGGCAGTCTGGGAACCAGCATCCGCGGCTTCGCTCCGGTACGTGACGAACGAGGTGAGGTGATCGGTGCCGTCTCGGTCGGGGTTACCCTGGCGTCGCTGGGACCGGTACTCGCCGAGCATCGTCGCGATGTCATTCTCGGCGTGGGCCTGTTGATGCTCGTCGCTGCCCTGGGGGCGCGAGGGTTGGCAGGCTATATCAAGCGTGTGCTGCTGGGGCTCGAGCCCTATCAGATCACGCGGCTGGTCGAGGAGCGCCAGGCAATGCTGGCTTCGGTGCACGAGGGGATTCTGACAGTGGATCGCGACGCGCGTATCACGCTGGTCAATCCGGCGGCGCGTCGCCTGCTGGCGGGTGCCGGTCTGGACGCGCCGCCGCTTGGTACCGATGTGGCGCGCTACCTGCCGCAGAGCGGGCTGCCGGAGGTGCTGGCCAGCGGTCAGGAGCGGCTCGATCAGGTGTTCACCATCAACGGCCACGTGGTGCTCGCCAACCGCCTGCCGATCCGCCATCAGGACCGGGTCATCGGTGCCATCGCGACCTTCCGCGACAAGAGCGAGGTCAATGCCTTGGCCGAACAGCTCACCGGTGTGAGCCGCTACGCGGAAGCGCTGCGCGCCGCAACCCATGAATTCAAGAACCAGTTGCACGTCATGCTCGGGCTGGTGCAGATGGGGGACCTCGACACGCTGCGCATATACCTGCGCGAACTCGCCGATCATCACGTCGCGCCCACGACCGCCCTGGTGGAGGGCATCGAAGATCCGGTGCTGGCGGGATTTCTGCTCGGCAAGCAGAGCGAGGCCCGCGAACGCGACGTGCGACTCGTGATCGAGACGGAAAGCCCGATTCCCGCACCGCACGATACGGCCATCCTGCATACGCTGGTCACGGTACTCGGTAACCTGCTGGAGAATGCCTTCGATGCCGTGGCAGAGCGGGATGAGCGCCTTGTCACCCTGACGCTGGGCTTCGATGAGGCCCTGCTATCCTTGCACGTTGAAGATACGGGCGGCGGGATTGGCGAGGCGGTACGCGAGCGCCTCTTCGAACCCGGCATCTCGACCAAAGGGGCTCGGCGTGGGCTGGGGCTGGCGGCGGTGAAAGCGCAGGTCGACACCCTGGGCGGTACGCTGGCGGTCTATTCGCAAGCGGGACGCGGGACGTTGTTCGAGGTCGAACTGCCTTATGTACCGTCAGAATGAATCACCATCTGCGAGGGCTGGCATGCGTGTGCTGATCGTCGAGGACGACCCCATGGTCATGCGCCTCAACGTCGACTATCTCAACCGGCTGGAGGCCATGCAACTGGTGGCCCAATGCGAAAGCGTAACGGCCGCGCTCGACGTGCTCGAACGCGAGGAGGTCGATCTCGTCCTGCTCGATGTCTATCTGCGCAACCGCAGCGGGCTGGAGGTCATCCGCTATCTGCAGCGGATGGGCCGTGATACCGATGTGATCCTGATTACCGCCGCTTCGGAAACCTCAACGGTTCGTACCGCACGGCGTCTGGGCGTCAGCGATTATCTGGTCAAGCCGTTCACTTTCGAGCGCTTCCGCGACGCCATCCAGGCCTGCTGTCGAACACGCGAGGCGTTGGCGGATCTGCCTGGACAGGTGGGCCAGCATGATATCGACCGATTGTTTCAGCATGCGCCGCCGCCCGAGCCGCGGCGTCCGGGTGACCTGCCCAAGGGACTGACCGCACCCTCGCTGGCCCAGGTGGCACAGGCCATCCTGGCGCTGCCCGACAATGCCTTCACTACCGAGACAGTGATGCCGACCACCGGCATGTCGCGGGTTTCGGTACGCAAGTATCTCAAGTACCTGGCGGAGCGCGGGATACTGGCCGAGTCCTTTCACTACGGGCAGGTCGGGCGGCCCTCCTTTACCTACCGTTGTCAGGATCGCCAGGCATTGGAAACGCTGGCGACGGAGCAGGCTTGATCCGCATGATTGCCGGCTGCGGTTCGCCAGGCAGATGAGAGGAGCCGAGCTCAACCGGCGGCCGAAACTGTCCGGTTACGGCCATCGTGCTTGGCCTGATACAACGCTCTGTCGGCCTGCTTGAGCAGTGTGGTGGAGGTTTCATCGTGGCGCGGATGCAACGAGGCGGCGCCGATACTGACGGTGACGTGATCGCTGACCGGCGAGTCGGCAAAGGGAACGCCCCGTTCGGCAAGTGCCATATGGACGCGTCCGGCGACATGCAGCGTGCCCTGGAGATCGGCGCCCGGCAGCAGAATGGATAGCTCCTCACCGCCGTAGCGGGCGACGAGATCCGCGGGGCGGGTCGCCGCCTCCCGGAGCACCGCCGCAACCTGCTGCAGGCAGACATCTCCGGCCGGATGCCCATAAGCATCGTTGAAACGCTTGAAATAATCGACGTCGATCATCAGCAGACCCAGCGGCAGTTGCTCGCGCGCGCAGCGCCGCCACTCCTGGTCCAGCATGCGGTCGAACTCGCGGCGGTTGGCGACGCCCAGCATTTCGTCGCGCGACGACAGGATATGCAGTTGCCGGTTGAGCTCTTCGAGCCGCTTCTGATCGTTGCGCAGGGACGTGATGTCCTGCGACAGGGCCAGGGCACGCCGGATGTGGCCTTGGTCGTCAGGCAACGGCACGGCGGTGATGCGATAAATGTCATCGTTCAACGGCAGTTCGATTTCCGCTTTATGGCCTGCCAGGGCCCGTCGGCCCAAGGTTTCCAGCCTGTCCCTGGTGGCCTTGTCAAAGCCGCTGTAAATGGGATGGCCGATACGGGCCTGGATGAGTTTTTCCAATCCGTTGCGCCACAACTGGCCATCGACGAAGACGAGACGCAGTTCATGATCGATCACGGCAACGCTGCCATTGGGAATATTGCGAGCAATCGCATTGCATAACTGTTCCGTCTCCTGCTGCTTGCGCAGGGTGACCAACTGCTTGTCGCGGGATCTGGCGGTGCTGCGTATCGAACGGTCGAGCACGTAGATGGCGATGACGATGCCAAAAGACAGCACCATGAAGATCATGCCATAGCGTATGAAGGTCGGCTGTAGCGCAGCCATGAAGGCCTGGTAGTCGTAAGCTATGCTCAGCACGACGGGATAGAGCGACAGTTGGCGTAGCGCCACGATCTTTCGGGCGTGATCGAGCGGTGAAATCAGGATCGTGGATTCGGCATCTTGACGGGAGACGATCTGCTGGATTCGCTCCTTCATCGCCTTCGATGGCTTGCTGTTCGGTGCCGGGTAGAAAATCAATGGGGCCCCGTCAAGGCGGAGCATGCCGATGCGCAGATCGAGATCGCGGCGTGCCCGGGAATAGAAACGCTCGAAATAGGCGGCATCCAGCAGGACCGCCACGACGCCGATGAAGCGGCCTTCGGCGTCCTGCAGGCGGGCGCTTACCGGAATCAAGGCATCATCATTGTCACGTACCGCGAGGGGCGCGCCGATATGCAGGTCGTTACCCTCCCGGTGCGAGCGGAAAAAATCATATCCCGACAGGTCGCTTGAGTTCGCGAGGGGCAGCTTGTTGGCCACGAAGATCGTTTTACCGTCGGCATCGGCCATGATCAATCCGCCGATCTGCGGCGAGCGGAGCATGGTGCGATACATCGGCCCCCACAGAACGGCATTTTGGGTATAGCCCTCCAGCCCGCGCGTCTGCACCTCGGACTCGATTTCCGTCAGCATGAGCTCCGCGGCGGAAAAAGAGCTTTCGGCATGTTCCGCCAGCAGGATCGTCTGGGCTTCGAGCTGTTTTTGCAGGGTGCCAAGGTCGCGCTTGTATTCGTAGTAGGCACCGATGGCCAGAAGGATGCCGGCGGTCGCGATGGCAAGCGAGCCCAGCCCGATGAGAAGGTAGCGGGGGCGTTTTAGCATGGCAAAGGTGTCGCGGTCATGATCGTTGCAAGCAAACGTTTCGTCTCCTTGTCATGCGGTTCGAGCAGGCGGTACGCCCCTCGGCGAGGAAACTCGATTAGCGGATGGCCAACAAGCGGAGCCAAGCGGTTGACAGGAACGTGGAGGCTGCGGATCAGCGCTCAAGGTGAGCGGTAGATTGTCGGTTAGCTTAAGTAAGCGCATCTTTGCAGAAAGTCAGTGCAAAAGCACGAGGTGTCTTTTAACGCTAAATAATGTTAGAGGTCGGCGTCACGACTGGGCTGTAGCCTCATGCCAAGGCATCGACAGCAGGCCGGTACGTGATGCGCTAGCCTTTCGTTGTACTTGCAAGATTCCTCAGATTTTCTACGATGTATTTCCCTTTAAATAAATCAGGGACTTAAAAAAAGCCAGGTAACCACCAGCTAATTCAGGTGCCTTGCACCAGGACTGGACCTGCACGCTGATCACAAACCTAAGGAGGTGATTGGATGTCAGTACAGACCGCAATGCGTCATGACATTTACACTCAGGAACGCAACCGCGATCATTACCCCACTCGCCTGAGCCGGCCGCTGGATGCGCCATGGCTCGACCGCCAGGACGCGGTGGTGAAGGGTAAGGCCGAGGAGGGGCCTCTGAGCCGTGAACAGCTCGCGCGTTTCGAGCGCGACGGCTTTCTCTTCGAACCCAATTTTCTCTCTCCCGAGGAGGTAAAGGGCTTACGCGACGAACTGGCATGGCTGCTCGACCGCGACGACTTCCGCGGGCGTGATTTCACCATCACCGAGCCCGACAGCCAGGAGATCCGCTCGCTCTTTGCCGTGCATTTTCTTTCCGACAAGTTCGCCCGGCTGGCACGGGACGAGCGCCTGACGGGCCGTGCCCAGCAGATCGTCGGTGGTGACGTGTACGTGCACCAGTCACGTATCAACTACAAGCCGGGCTTCCACGGCAAGGGCTTCAACTGGCACTCGGATTTCGAGACCTGGCACGCCGAGGATGGCATGCCCGACATGCACGCCGTCAGCGCCTCCATCGTGCTGACCGACAATCACCATTACAATGGTCCGCTGATGCTGATCCCCGGCTCGCACAAGTACTTCGTGCACTGCCTGGGAGAGACGCCCGACGAGAATCACAAGCAGTCGTTGAAGAATCAGGAGTTCGGCGTGCCCAGCCATGAGGCGCTGCGTCGGCTGATCGAGGCCAATGGCATCGAGGCGCCGACCGGAGCGGCCGGCGGATTGCTGCTGTTCGACTGCAACACGCTGCATGGCTCCAACGCCAACATGTCGCCGGACCCGCGCAGCAATGCCTTCTTCGTGTATAACCGCCGCGACAACGCCTGCCGGGCGCCCTTCGGCGCCAAGCAGCCGCGGCCCTCCTTCCTGGCGCATGGCCCGGATGAGGAGTGGAAGCCCGACACGCACTGACGCGTTGCGCGGTGCTTTAGTCGCGGCCGAGGTGTCAGGCGCCGCTGACGACGGTAGACTCTAGGGTCCATCGCCGCCAGCGGCGCCTTTTTCGTGCCGGCGGCTCATGTCGACAGGAGACCGCGTCATGTCCTTCGAGCCTCGTTTCACCGATGGCCGCGCCTTTACCCATCCCCTGGGCAAGATCGTGTGTGTTGGGCGCAACTACGCCGAACACGCCAGAGAGCTCAACAATCCGGTGCCCAGCGCGCCGCTGCTGTTCATCAAGCCGGCGACCAGCGCCGTGGCGCTGGACACGCCCATCGAGGCGCAGTTCGAGCGTGGCGAGGTGCACTTCGAGACCGAGCTGGCGCTGCTGATCGGTCAACCGCTGACTCGGGCGACGCCAGAGCAGGCCGAGCGCGCCGTCACCGGCATCGGCCTGGCACTGGATCTGACGCTGCGCGAGGTGCAGTCCCGACTCAAGGAGAAGGGCCATCCCTGGGAGATGGCCAAGGCCTTCGATGGCGCCTGCCCGTTGTCGGCGTTCGTTCCCCTCGATGGCGTGCCCGACTGGCAGGCGTTGACGTTTGCTCTGGATATCGACGGACAGCGCCGCCAGACCGGCAATACCCATGACATGCTGTTTTCCGTTCCGGCGCTGCTGGCGGAAATGTCGAAGCATTTCACACTGGAGCCCGGCGATGTCGTCCTCACCGGTACGCCTGCCGGCGTGGGCGTACTGCCACGCAATGCCGAGCTGCATCTGACGCTGGCGGGCGACCTGGAGGTCACGACCCGTACTGCCTGAACCGATAGGTGGCCGGGAAGTCTGAGGGAGTCAGGAACGGGTAGCGAATCCGGAAGCCCGACTGCAACCGTTGCGAGAGGAAAGCCATGAACGCGCAATCTAGGGCAGGCATTCACCATGCCGTCATCGTTTCTGCCGCTCTGCTGATGGTATCGACGTCCGTCCTGGCAGACGACACGCTGGGCGATAAGGCGCGTCGTGTCGGCCAAGCCACCGGCGAACTGCTCAACAATGCCGGCGAAGCGGTGATCGTCACCGGGCGCCGGGCACTCGACGGAACCCGTGAAGGCATCGAGCAGGGCGCCGATTGGACGCAGCGTCAGTTCAGCGGCGATTCACAAAGGCAGGGAGATACCGGCCCGACAACGCAAACGCCGCGTGGTGATGCGGCTTCCGCGTCACCGCCGGGCAATGATGGCGCGAGCAGTGAACGAGACAGTGGCGTGCGCGTGACCCCATTGCAGCAATAAGAGGGGGCTCTTCAAACGTCTCCAAACGTCATGATCCAAGCGCCCCGCCAGGTAAACCTGGCGGGGCGCTTGGACAATCGGGGCGCGGGCCGAAGGCTCACTCCAGATACGTATAGCCTTCCAGTCCGGCCACCAGATCTTCCATGAACAGCTTGCGCTCGTCCTGGGTCAGGCCGCTGCCTTCGAGCTGCGCCTCGAGGTGGTTGCGCAGCACCTTGGCGTCGAAGTTCACGTAGTGCAGCACGTCAGCCACGCTGTCGCCGTACTTCAGGTTCGAGAAGCGTAGCTGGCCGCTGGCATCGAGGGCGGCATCCACCGAGTCGGTATCGCCGAACAGGTTGTGCAGGTCACCGAGAATCTCCTGGTAGGCCCCGACCAGAAACACGCCCAGCAGCTTGTCATCGGTGTCGTCCCATTCGGGCAGCGGCAGGGTCGACTCCAGCCCCTGACCATCGACATAGTTGTCGATACGGCCATCCGAGTCGCAGGTGATGTCCTGGATCACACCGCGGCGGGTCGGGTCGCGGTCCAGTCCGGTCAAGGGCAGCACCGGAAAGACCTGCTTGATGCCCCAGACATCGGGCATCGACTGGAACAGCGAGAAGTTGACGAACAACTTGTCGGCGAGCTTTTCGGCCAGCTCGTCGGCAATTTCGCGGTGGGCGCGGTTGCGGCTGTCGAGGCGGGTGCGCAGACGCTGGCAGGCGGCGAAATAGACCGATTCGCCTTCGGCACGGGCGTCCAGGTCGGCCATGCCCATCACGAAGCGTTCCTGAAGTTCGCCGATCGCCTGGACCAGGTCATGATACGCCTCGACCTGTCCACGCGGCTCACGCATGGTCTCGAGCCGGTCATAGACGCGCCACAGCTCATCGACCTGCGGGTCGTCCTCCGCACGCCGGCGCATGGGCTCGCTCTCGCCGATGCGCTCCTCGTCGATGACGTTGGTGATCAGGACCGCGTGGTGCGCCGTCAGCGCCCTGCCCGATTCGGAGATCAGATGCGGATGCGGGATACCTTCGGCCTCGCAAGCCTGGTGAAACGCCCATACCACGTTGCTGGCGTATTCGCGCATCGAATAGTTGATCGAGCAGAAACTGCGCGAACGGGTCCCTTCATAGTCAATACCCAGCCCGCCGCCCACATCGACGGTATCCACCGGCGCGCCCATCTCGCGCAGGCTCTGGTAGAAGCGTGCGCACTCGCGCAGACCGCGCTGGATGTCGCGGATATTGGCGATCTGCGAGCCGAGGTGAAAATGCACCAGCTGCAGACTCTCCAGCGCGTTGGCACCACGCAGCCGCTCGACCACGCCGAGAACCTGGCTGGCAGTCAGGCCGAACTTGGACTTCTCGCCGCCCGAGTCCTGCCATTTGCCCTTGCCCACCGACGCCAGACGTGCGCGCAGCCCGATACGCGGGCGCACGCCGATGCGTTCGGCCTCCTCGAGAATCAGGTCCAGTTCGGAGAACTTCTCCACCACCAGGTAGACCCGATGGCCGAGCTTCTCGCCCATCAGCGCCAGGCGTACGTACTCGCGGTCCTTGTAGCCGTTGCAGACGATCAGGGACGAGCCGTCGCCGGACAGGGCGAGTACCGCCATCAACTCCGGCTTGCTGCCCGCTTCCAGGCCGACCCGGCCGCGACCGCGTTCCTGAGTGGCGAGAATCTCCTCGACCACGCGACGCTGCTGGTTGACCTTGATCGGATACACGGCAGTGTAGCCGCCCTGGTAGGTCTCCTCGCTCATGGCGGCGTCGAAGGCGGCACATAGCTGTTCGACACGGTCATGCAGGATGTCGGTGAAGCGCACCAGCACCGGCAAACGCAGCCCGGCCTGGCGCAACTGGTCGACCAGGGTGTCGAGCGACAGGGCAGGACCCTCGACCTCGCTGCCCAGCGGGCGCACGACGGCATGGCCGTGATCATCGACATCGAAATAGCCACTGCCCCACTGATCGATGTTGTAGGTGCGGCGGGCCTGGGCGGCGGTAGCAGTCATTAAGCTCTCCTGCGAAACGGCTTGGCCTGAAAAGGCCTGGACAAGAGTGGCCGGACCTGAGGCCGGTCGTCGGGGCGAAAAGCAAAGGGGGCGCATTATGACGCTAGCGACCCCGCATGCCTAGATGGACGCATGCCCGGATGAATAAGCGTAGCCGCTATTGCGCGGCAGGCAGCGGCAAGGCGCCATGGACAATGCGCTGATGCAGCAGGGCGCGGTACTGTTCCGGGTCCTTGGGCGTCAGGCTATGGGCCGGAGGATCGACATAGACCACCAGTAGCCGCGACAGCCAGTAGCGCAGTGCGGTCATGCGCAGCATCACCGGCCACAGGCGGCGTTCGGCCTGGCTCAGGGGGCGGCGGGTCTGGTAGGCGGCGAGCAGGGCATCGTAACGCTCACGGTCGAGCCCGCCGTCATCCAGACTGGCCCAGTCGTTGATGACGATGGCCAGATCGAAGAGCAGATCGCCGGTACAGCCGTTATAGAAGTCGATGATGCCACCGAGCTCGTCGCCCTCGAACAGCGTGTTGTCGCGGAACAGGTCGCCATGCAGGGCTCCCTGGGGCAGCGTCGGCGTGGCGGCGAAAGCCTCCTGATAGGCATCGATCTCGTCGGCCATCAGGCGCTGATCCTCAGCCGACAGATAGCCCATTACCTTGTGGTGGGCCGTGGTCAGCCAATTCAGGTCGCGGGGGTTGGGGCGCTGACCGTCGAAGTGCTGCGAGATGCGATGCATGCGTCCCAGAGCGTCGCCCAGCGCCCGGCACTGGGCCAGGGTCGGCGAGTGCGGGCTCTTGCCGGGCAACCGGGGAAACAGCAGGGCCGGCTTGCCGGCAAGGCGTTGCAGGGCGATGCCGTCACGGTCATGTACCGGGCCGGGTACCGGCAGGCGATGCTCGGCGAGATAGTCCAGAAGATCGACGAAGAACGGCAGTTCCTCGTACTCGCCCTGCTCGAAGAGGGTCAGGACCAGGGGCGCCCGGTCGGTAGTCACGAAGAAGGTGGAGTTCTCCGTGCCGCTGGGAACGTCTTCCAGCGATGCCAGGGCACCGACATCGAAACGTTCCAGAAAGGTCGCGACCTGCGACTCGCTCAAAGGGGTGAATACGGCCATGTCTCTCTCGCCCGGATTGCCAAGCGCGCTATTGTAGCGGCTCGCTGCAGGCAGTCCTACCGGACATTGCGGCCGGCGCAACGTTGCCTGGCAAGACAGGCTGGACGTGGCGACCTATCACCAGCGAATCAGCACCCAGCTCGGCGGCACGACGTCGTTGGCATCGTTGCTGCGCTCGAAGTTGCCGTCGCCGTCATCGTCGATGAGATAGTAGGAGGGGCCGACCGAGGGGACGATCTCGATGGCATAGAGCCGGCCGTTGACGCGATACTCCTTGACGGTGCGGTTGTCCTCCTGGCGGATGGTGACATCCGGCGTCGGACTCTCCTGCTGCTGGGCGAGCACCAGCGGTGTGGCGAACAGCGTGAACAGGCCCAGTGCCAGAGCGGGGGCGGTATGCAACATCTTCATCGAAGACTCCTCAGGCCGGAAGCAACAAGATTTCCTGAACATTAGTGTATGCCCAATCGCCAGCGACCACTACCGTTGTGCCCGGCATGTCACCAAAGTTTTCAGGGTGTATCGAGGCGTGAGATATCACGCTGGGCCAGCAGCCAGGCCAGCGCCAGGCAGGCAAGGATAGCGCCCATCAGCGCCGGAAAGGTGGCTCCGGCCTGTAACAGCAGGCCGAATACCGCCGGGGTCAGTCCCGTGGCGAAGACCATGGCAGCGCTGAGCGTGGCGCGTACGCGCCCCAGGTGCTCGCTGCCCCATAACGTGACCAGCAGGGCGTTGACCACCGGCTCCTGCAGTCCCACGGTCAAGCCGCTGCCCAGCATCAGCGCCCAGACCGCCACGTCGCCTCCCAGGGTCACGACAGCCAGCAGGCCCAGAGCGAAGGGCAGCAGATAGAGCCGGGCGAGCAGGCGCGCGCCCAGGCGGTCGACCCAGCGTCCTCCGAGCAGCGCGCCGGGAAAGCGGATCAGCCCGCGTCCGGTCAGCGCCAGCGCATAGGTGGCGATTGCCGCGTCCAGATCGCGGGTCATCTGCGCCTGGTAGAGAAAGATCCCGGTCATGGTCACCGGCAATAGCAGCAGGAGAGGCAGCAGGCGCCAGAAACGCGCCTCGCGCAGCGGACGCGGGCCTCTGGGGCTCTTTGAAGACGCGTCTGCCCGCACGGGGGCAGACGGCCAGCGAGCGGTGCGTGTGAACAGCCACAGCCAGACAACCGTCAGCAGGGCGGTCAGGGCCCACCACAGCTCGCGCCAGCCGAACCACACCAGCAGCACCGCGACGAGGGGCGCGAGCACGACCTCGCCCAGCGGCACGCCGAGGCTGACCACGCCCAGCGCCCGGCCCCTGAAGTCGGGGAACTCGCGCCCTGCCAGCGTCATGCCGAAATGCAGCAGCAACCCTTGACCGCATAGCCGCACCAGACCGAGTCCGAGCAGCGCCAGCGACACCCAGGGCGACAGGGTGAGCAGCAGCGCCCCGAGCAGCACCCCGCCGACGATACCCAGTGCATAGCGCCGAGGCGCGACCCAGTCGAGGCGTGGCCCCACGTACAGCATTATCACGCCGGCGCACAGCGACAGCAGCGAGTAGGCGGTGCCGAACTCGCCGAGACTCAGGCCGAGCCGTTCGGCGATCGGTGCCTGGAACAGGCCGATGAAGAAACTCTGACCCAGATTGCCGCTGAACACGGCGAACAGGGCGATGCCCAGCAGCATTCCCTGGCGACGGAACAACTCTTTGTAACCCACACTGGCTCCTTGCCGATCATCGCAACGAAAGTGTCATCATAGCGGGAGATGGCGCGCGATACGCCGGATGCCTGACGCCGGGGGTCCCCTTGCGTATCATGAGGGCATCGAATATTTCGTAACGGATACCTTTTCATGGCCGACACGCCCATCGTCCTCGTCGACGGTTCGTCCTACCTCTATCGCGCCTTTCATGCCCTGCCGCCGCTGACCTCCTCCAAGGGCCAGCCCACCGGTGCCATCAAGGGCGTGATCGGCATGCTCAAGAGCCTGATCAGGCAATACCCGGACAGCCCCATGGCGGTGGTCTTCGATGCCAAGGGCAAGACCTTTCGCGATGAGCTGTACGAGGCGTACAAGGCCCATCGCCCACCGATGCCCGACGACCTGCGCGACCAGGTCGAACCGCTGCATGCCTGCGTCCGTGCGCTGGGACTGCCGTTGTTGTGCATCGAAGGGGTGGAAGCCGACGACGTCATCGGTACCTTGGCGCGCCATGCGACCGAGGCCGGGCGCGACGCGGTGATCTCGACCGGCGACAAGGACATGGCCCAACTGGTCAACGGCCACATCACGTTGGTCAACACCATGAAGAACGAGACGCTCGATGAGGTCGGCGTCGAGGCCAAGTTCGGCATTCCGCCCGCCCTGATCATCGACTACCTGGCGCTGATGGGGGACAAGGTCGACAACATCCCCGGCGTGCCCGGAGTGGGCGAGAAGACCGCGCTGGGGCTGCTGCAGGGGATCGGCGGCGGGCTGGACACGCTCTACGCCGATCTCGACCGGGTCAAGACGCTTGGCTTCCGGGGGGCCAAGTCGCTGCCCAAGAAGCTCGAGGAGCACCGTGAGCAGGCCTTCCTCTCCTATCGGCTGGCAACCATCAAGACCGACTGCGAGCTGCCGGTGGGCCTCGATGATCTCGACATCGCGCATCCCGATCGCGAGGCGCTGAAGCAGCTCTATACCGAGCTGGAATTCAAGGGCTGGCTCTCCGAGCTGCTCTCCGGCCAGGATACGGGAGTCGACGATGTGGATTCGGGGACCACGGCGCGCAGCACGTCGCCGGCGGCCGCCGGCGAGGCGGGCGAGAGCTTCGACGGCGATGCGCCGGAGGCCAGCGTGTCGGCGTGCCACAACCATCTCATCCTTGCCCAGAGCGAGTTCGACGCCTGGTTCGGGCGTCTCGAGACTGCCGAGGCATTCTGCTTCGATCTCGAGACCACCAGCCTCAACTACATGGAGGCCGAAATCGTCGGCGTGGGACTGGCGCTCGAGCCAGGCGAGGCGGCCTACATTCCGCTCGCCCACGACTATCTCGACGTACCGGATCAGCTCGATCGCGAGGCGGTGCTCGCCGCGCTCAAGCCGTTGCTCGAGAACCCTGCCCAAGGCAAGATCGGTCAGAACCTCAAGTACGACATTTCGGTGCTGGCGAACTACGATATCCGCGTGGCGGGGCCGCTCACCGACACCATGCTCGAGTCCTACGTGCTCAACTCCACTGCCACGCGCCACGATATGGACTCGCTGGCGCTGAAGTATCTGGGACAGAAGACCGTCAGCTTCGAGGAGATCGCCGGCAAGGGCGCCAAGCAGCTCACCTTCAACCAGATCGATCTCGATCAGGCGGTGCCCTACGCCTGTGAGGATGCCGACGTCACCCTGCGTCTTCACTGTGCATTACGCCCGCGCATCGAGGCGACCGGGCGTCTGGCCGCAGTGCTCGACCACCTCGAGCGTCCGCTGATTCCGGTACTCTCGCGCATGGAGCGGGCCGGCGTGGCGCTCGATGTCGAGCGCCTGCATGCCCAGAGCCAGGAGCTCGAGAAGAACATTCGCAAGCTGGAGGCGGAGGCCTTCGAGCTGGCCGGGCGCGAATTCAACCTCGGCTCGCCCAAGCAACTCGGTGAGATCCTCTTCGAGGAACAGAAGATCCCGGTGATCAAGAAGACGCCCAAGGGGGCGCCTTCCACCGCCGAGGCGGTGCTCGAGGAGCTGGCGCTGGACTATCCGCTGCCCAAGGTGATCATGGCGCATCGCGGGCTGACCAAGCTCAAGTCCACCTACACCGACAAGCTGCCGCAGTTGATCAACAGGCGCACCGGACGCATCCACACCAGCTACCACCAGGCGGTCACCGCCACCGGGCGACTCTCGTCGTCGGACCCCAACCTGCAGAACATTCCCATCCGCACCGAGGAGGGGCGGCGCATCCGTCAGGCCTTCGTTGCCCGGCCCGGCTACGCCATTGTCGCCGCCGACTACTCGCAGATCGAGCTGCGTATCATGGCGCATCTCTCCGAGGACAAGGGGCTCCTTGACGCTTTCGCCGAGGAGCGCGACATTCACACCGCCACGGCGGCCGAGGTGTTCGGCACGTCGCCGGACAAGGTGCTGCCCGACCAGCGGCGCAGTGCCAAGGCGATCAACTTCGGCCTGATCTACGGCATGAGCGCCTGGGGCCTGGCCAAGCAGTTGCGGGTCGAGCGCAAGCAGGCGCAGACGTACATCGAACGCTACTTCGACCGCTATCCCGGCGTGGCGCGATTCATGGACAACATTCGCGCTCAGGCCGCCGAGCAGGGTTACGTCGAGACCGTGTTCGGCCGGCGCCTCTACCTGCCCGAGATCAACTCGCGCCAGCACGCCCGGCGTCAGGCCGCCGAGCGCACCGCGATCAACGCGCCGATGCAAGGCACCGCCGCCGACATCATCAAGCGGGCCATGATCGACGTCGATACCTGGCTGCATCCGCTGGACGGCAAGAGCGAATTCGATGCCTGGATGGTGATGCAGGTCCACGACGAACTGGTCTTCGAGGTCAAGACCGAGCAGGCCGAGGCGTTCATCATGGCGGTGAAGCAGCGCATGCAGAATGCCGGTGAACTCAAGGTGCCGCTGATCGTCGAGGCGCAGAGCGGCGCCAACTGGGATGAAGCGCACTGAAGCAGCGATAGATGGCCCCTCCGGGCTTGGGCCGGAGGGGGAATACGAGACCGCGAATTCTCAGCGGGCCGGGCCGTCAGCGTGAAACATGCCGGTAGCGCCTGGGGCGGCTTCTCCGTGAATGGAGAGGTTTCCCTTGCCCGAGGCCTTGGCGACGTAGAGCGCGGCATCGGCGCAGGCCATGACGGCTTTCGCCGTGACGCCGTGCGCCGGCCATAACGCCACGCCGATACTGCATCCCACGCGTGCGCTGTCGCCCTGGGGCAGCGTCACCGGCTGGCTCACGGCCTTGAGGATGCGCTCGCCCACCTGATGCACCAGCCAACTGGCCTTGTCCCGGTCGGTCTTGATGACGACCACGAACTCGTCGCCGCCCAGCCGGGCCGCGATATCACCGCCACGCAGGCAGGTGCGCAGGCGCTCCGCGACTTCGATCAGTAGCAGGTCGCCCGCATGATGCCCCAGCCGGTCGTTGACCTGCTTGAAGCCGTCGAGATCGAGAAACATGATCGCCACCACCCGTCCCTCGCGCTCGGCTTCGGGCAGGATATGCTGAAGATATTGATCGAGGAAAGCGCGGTTGGGCAGGCCGGTCAGGGGATCGGCATGGGCGAGATCCTTGAGCCGATCGATGGTCTGCCGCTGGCTGAGGATGCGTGCCACCATCTCGCGCAGCGATATCGACAATCGTGTCAGCTCGGGCGAGCTCCGCTCCAGGGGAATGCTGTCCGCGTCCGCATCCTCGCGGACCTCATCCGCGGCATGGGACAGGCGCATCAGCGGCGCCGAGATGCGCACTGCCACATGCCATCCAAGCAGCGCGAAGAGACAGGCCAGCACGCCGCCGGCAATGGTGATGCCCATCTGCAGCTGGCGGACCGGCGCGAATGCGGTTTTGACCGGCTTGCGCGTCAGCACCTTCCAGCCCAGCCCGTCGAAGCTGCGCTCGCCATCGCTGGCGGCGAAGCCGGTCAGGTAGTGATGACCGTCGGGCCACTCTTCTATCGACCAGCCCTGAGCGCCTTGTGCCGGTTGACGAACCAGGCTTGTCGCGGATAGCGATTGCCCCACCATGCCATGGGGGCCGAGCAGAATGACGCCATCGTCGGCGACCACGAAGACTTCCAGTCCGTGCTGTCTCTCGGCCGGTGAAAGCATCGACTGCTCGATGAGGTCGGCCCAGTTCCAGCTCAGGTGTACCGCCAGAACACCGGACAGGCTGCCGTCCGCGCGCTGGACGGGGGCCGCGATATCGACGAACTTCATGGGCTCTCCGCCCGGGGTCGGCAGCAAGCGGGCCAGCATCACGGCGTCGTGCACGTCGCCCACCCAAAGCTTCCGGCGCCCGTTGATGAATACTGGACGATGGGAGATATCGACGCCTTCGAGAATACCGCCGGTCGCTGCCTGCACCGTGCCGTCGGGCCTGATGAAGCCGATCCACGATACCACGTCGTAGCTCTGCTGGAGCTGTTCGAGCCGGTAGCGGAGCGCTGCCGGGTCGGTCGTCTCGCTCAGCATCCGCATTCCCAGAATCAGCTCCACCTCGCTTACCCGGGCATCCATGCTGCGGTCGAGCTTGTCGGCCATCTGATAAGCCGTTTCGGCCAGTGAGTCGCCGATATGCTTCTGAATGGACTCTCCCGTTTCACGAGAGGCGATCCAGCCGAGCAGCACCGTTACCCCGACGACCAGGGCGGCGGTGACAAGCGCGAAACGGGCGCGAAGCGTAAAACGGCTCATCATGATCAAGGGCAGCGTGTCGGAAGGGGGAGGAGGGCTACATTAAAGAGGCGCATCTTACCAGTAATACGTAGCGGAGCGCCAAGAAAGTGATCCATGTTATTGCGATGCGCTCACTTATAAAAACGGATAGGCCCCCCGCCGAGGAGCACGCAATGGCAACATCGCATACGGTCCAGATCCTCGCCTTCGACGTCTTCGGTACGGTCGTCGACTGGCACGGCTCGATTGCCCGGGAGATCGACGCTCTGGGGCTGGGCGTGAATGGCGGTGAGTTCGCACGGGCCTGGCGGGCGGGTTACAAACCGGCGATGCAGCGGGTGCAGTCCGGTGAGCGAGGCTGGACGCTGCTGGACGATCTGCATCGCGGCATTTTCGACGAGGTATTGGCGCAGTTCGGCGTGACCTCGCTCTCCGAGGCGCACAAGCGTCATCTCAACAAGGCGTGGCACCGCCTGGACCCGTGGCCCGATGCGCTGGAGGGGCTGACGCGGCTCAAGCGACACTTCATGCTCTGTACGCTCTCCAACGGCAATCTCGGCCTGCTCGCCAACATGGCCAAGCGAGCCGGTCTGCCTTGGGACTGTCTCCTCTCGGCAGAGGTGTTTCGTCAGTACAAGCCGCATCCCGACACCTATCGCGGCGTGGCCAGGATCTTCGACGTGGCGCCGTCGGCAGTGATGATGGTCGCCGCGCATCAGGAGGATCTTGCTCATGCCCGTGCCAACGGCTTGAAAACGGCGTACATCGAACGTCCCTGGGAATTCGGAAGGGACCGGCCCAAGGAGGTCGCGCCGACACCGGCCAATGACTTGCATGCCCGTTCCCTCATCGACCTGGCCGATCGGCTCGGCTGCTGAGCCATGCGCCATTTCCGTTGTGTCTGAGCAGTGCCTGCGCTCGCCCATGCCGTGTTAAAAATCAGCCCGGGCACGAGTCCGATCAAGACTTTCGTTTACACCGCTTGAATTCCGTTTCTCGCCGATCTCGGGCCAACCTGGAACGGTTCGCGACAAAACTTTACCGTACAACTTGATCCAGGTGTTCTTTACGTTCGTTGGTATTCACTATCATGCGCTGCCTTGCTCCGTCAGGCCTGCGGCAAAATTTTATTTGCCGTGTCATATAACTGAGACATGAATGGCGTGTAATGCCGCTCGGAGGGTGAATCGATCCTCCCGAGTCGTCACGAGAGTCGCCAAGCCTGTCACGCTAACAAGGAGACGCAACTGCCATGCCGCACATTACAGCGACAGCTTACCTCTTCCTGCCCCGGGATCTGTTGGTTCTGGCGTGCGCACACGAAGCCCGAGAGAAGCATCGCTATCGGCTGATGTCGCTGCGCTTCATGCCGTACAACGTCGGGGTCCACCGGCTGCTGGAGATACTTGCCTGCGAAAGCGAGCAGCGCCTCGAAGCACTCTTGCAGGCCTCGAAGTCACTGATGGATGACGGCCTGGCAGAGACACTGGCTGGACAGTGCGAGGTGCAACCCGAGCAGGAGGAGCGTTTCTTCATCACCGATGACACGATGGCGGCCGAAGCCTTGGCATCGGCGCTTCGCGATGAACAGAAATCCCTGCACTTCTACCGTCGCCTCCGTGAAGGCAACGGCATGCCCGGTCTCGACCGGCTGCTGGCGACGTTCATCAGACAGGCACAGATGCAGTGCCAGATTCTTCAAGAGCATGAGGATGTTCTGATAGTGAATACATGCTCCTCCCATGCGCAGCGGGCGGCATAGGAAATCAGACTTGGCCGGACGAGGGGCATGAGATCGACGCGGAGGGTATGAAGCGCGTCAGCTCCTCCCAGCCCATGTTGCCACCGGTCACCACGAGCACGATATCGCCCTCCGGCGGCAGGTCGGGCAGATGCGCTTCCATCAACGCGGCGATGCCGACAGCCGCGCCCGGTTCGGCGTAGAGCTTTGCGCGGGCAATCAGCCAGCGCACCGCATCGTGAATGGCTTCCTCGCTGACGGTCACCAGCGCATCGACATGCTCGCGGCAAAGCGCATAGGTATGCTGGCCGACGATAGCGGCGCCGAGACTGTTGGCGCAGGTATCGAGAGAGGCCAGGCGGGTCGGGCCGCCATGAGCGAAGGCGTGCGCCATGCTCGCCGCGCCGGCCGGCTCGACGCCGATCAGGCGAATATCCGGGCGCAGGGCACGCACGGCGACGCTGACGCCCGAGAGCAACCCACCCCCGCCGACCGGACAGAGTATCGCCGCTGCGTGCGGTGCCTGTTCGATAATTTCCAGTCCCACCGTGCCCTGACCGGCAATGATGCGCTCGTCGTCGTAGGGGTGTACCAGCGTCAGGCCGCGCTCCTCGACCAGTCGATGCATCAGCGACCAAGCCTCGTTGATGCCACCATGCAGAATGACCTCGGCGCCGAGCGCGCGGGTGCCGGCGACCTTGAAGGGGCTGGCATCCTCGGGCATGACGATGGTCACCGGGGTCTGCGTCGCCTGGGCCGCCCAGGCCAGGCCGAGCGCATGATTGCCCGCCGACACCGCGCCCACGCCGCGAACAAGCTCCTGCTCGCTTGCACTGCGCATCCAGTGGAGTCCGCCACGGGCCTTGAACGAGCCGGTACGCTGAAACGGTTCGGCCTTGAGCCGAACGGGACGCCCGAGACGTTCGGATAGCGCAGATTCGGTGAGCATGGGGGTCGCGGCCAGCGATGTGGCGATCGTGTCATGGGCACGCAGTATCGGCTCGAGGGTGATCATGGTCGGCTCCTGCGGAAGGTGGCAGCTCCCGTGGGAGCGCTGCCGTCATGCATGTCATTTCAGAATAGCGATTTCGATGGCCTCAAGGGTAGCGACCGGTACTCGATAAAGGAGTGACTGGCCCTCGTTTCATGACTTCAAGCCATCGCAGGTCAGCGAATGAAGCATATCTTTACCTGCCTTTAAACTTTGAATCCGAATTATGGGGACAGGCTTCTCGAGACCTCCTAAGTTGACCTTACTGCACGTGCAATTCGCGCCGGCATGTAAACCGTGTCTGCGCGACGCGACGGCATACCCAACCGGAGAGACGACGTGAAGAAGGTGGCCCGGCGAAGCTTGTTGGTTCTGGCAGGACTCGTTGTTCTGTTGATGCTCCTGTTGATCGCGGCGGCAATGCTGATCGAGTCGCCATGGGCAAGAGACATGCTCGAGGATCAGGCCAGTCAGCGTCTGGGGGGCCGCGACGTCCAGATTGGTGAGCTGGATATCGATTGGGGTTTGCCGTTGGGCATTCGCTTGAGCGACTTGCGTATAGCCAACACCGACTGGGCCGAACATGAGCAGATAGTGCAGATGGCGGGCCTGGAGGTGACAGTGGATGTCGGTCAGCTTGTGCAGGGCAATATCGGCCTGGAGCGGGTCGCCATGGCGCAGCCCGTCGTTCACTTGGCCCGCCGTGAAGACGGTACCTCCAACTGGGCCGGACTGACGCCCGATGAGGCTGAGGACGTCAAGAAGGCGGATGAGGCCCTGGGTTTCCAGCCCGATGTCATCACTATCGATCGGGGCCGGATCACGTATCAGGATGCCAAGCTCGATGTGGCGATGAGCGCCGATATCCAGACGACGGACGACGGGCAGGACGGGCGTCATCTGCAGGTCCAGGCGCAGGGGCAGTTCCGCGGCAATCCGCTGCAACTCAGCGCGCGGGGCGGAGCGCCCTCCCGCATATTTACCGAAGAGACATACCCCGTCGCGCTCGAAGGCAATCTGGGCGACATGCAGCTTGGCTTCGACGGCCAGGTACGCGACGTGCTGCAGTTCCAGGCGCTGCAAGGCCAGGTGAGCGCCACGCTACCCGAGGGAGGCGAAATGCCAGCACCGCTCGGCCAGTCGCCGGCGTCGGTCCCCGCGCTCGATTTGCAGGCGCAACTGAATCATGAGGGGCAGCGTTGGGCGCTGAAGAATATCGAGATGCGCTCGGGGGAAAGTCACCTGACCGGCCTGATGGTGTTCGAGCCGGGCGATACGCCGCGATTCGAGATCCAGTTGCATGCCAATCAGCTGGATCTCAATCGCCTGGGCGTCATGGGGCTTCTCGACCCTGAAGAAGGTGAAGAGCGCGAAGCGGAGAACCCCTCAGAAAAACGGCCCGAAGATGCGCAACACGAGTCTTTCCAGAAACGCCTGGCGCAACGGCTCAACCCGCTGCAGCGTTATCAGGGGCAGGTGGACATCAGCATTGGCCGACTGCTTTATGGCGACGAAGTGTTGCGCGAGGTGGTACTCCAGGGGGAATTGGAACGCGGGCATTTGGACATGCAGCAGATCCACGCCGTGCAGGGCGACGGCAAGCTAGCCGCCCAGGGTTGGCTCGACGTGCAGGGCGATACCCTCAAAGTCTCGCTGGATGCCGAGCTGGATCAGGTGGACCTGGGACAGGCGTTGGCCCCGCTGGGCTACAGCGAACTGGGTGTGCTGGAGGGGCAGATCCATACGCGCTTCTCCGACGGTGCGCTCAAGCTGAGCAATACCGAGGTGGACTACCGGGCCCCGGCGCAGGGGCTGGCGCTGCATGTACAGGCTGAGACGCGTGAACGCGAAGAGGCTCAACCTCCCGGCGTACACGTCGAAGGCAGCGCCAGATGGCGGGAAACGCCCTTTCGTTTCGATCTGGATCTCGGCCCGCTGTTGAGCCTCACCGATGCCGAAACACCCTATCCGGTACAGGGTACCGTGACGTCACGGGATACGACGCTATATGCCGATGGCACCGTGACCCAGCCGCTGGCTCCCGAGGCGGTCGACGCGCAGTTGCGTCTCGAGGGACCGAATCCTGCCCAGTTGAATGCCCTGCTCGGGCAGGACCTGCCGGACATGGCCGCCTATGAAATCAGCGGCCGGCTCCGCTGGCATGACAGCCTGCTTCGGTTGACCGATATCCAGGCCGAGCTCGGCGATAGCGACATCCAGGGCGATATCCGCTTCAAGTGGGACGGCCGCACCACGCTCTGGGCGACGCTGAGATCCCAGCAGATGAACGAGCGGGACGTGGAACCGTTATGGGAATCCGAGGATGAGGAGAGCAAATCCTTCTTCTCCGACGAACCGTTCAATCTCGAAGCGCTGCGTAGGTTGGATATCGTGGTGGATTATCGAGCTGACAACCTGAACGCCCGCAACATCCCGTTGAGCGATGTACAGACAGAGGTGGAGCTGCGTCAGGGAGTGCTGACCGTGGATCCTCTGCAACTGGGCGTCGGGAGCGGCGAGGTCACGATGCATGCCAGACTGGATGCCCGGGAGGCGCCGCTGCAAGGGCGCTGGGACATGTCGGCTGCCCGGGTGAATCTTACTCCGCTGTTGAAGAAGGCCGATCTTCCCGAGATAGCTGATGCGACCGATCCGGCTGAAAGCTCCGCCGGCGTGATCGGCGGCAAGGGGCAGGTGCGCTTCCGTGGGCGTTCGATGGACGCGCTCATGGCCAGTCTCGACGGTAAGCTGGAACTGGCTATCTCGCGAGGCTATCTGGATGCGGTAATTCTGGAGCTGCTGGGGCTGGATGCCGGAGAAGCCCTGGTGGCGGCGCTGGCGGACTCGGAAAGGGTTCCCATGCAGTGTGGCTATGTCCGCCTGGACGCCGATGACGGGCTGGTGGCGCTCGAGCAGTTCTACGTCAATACGCAGGACGCCAACTATACCGCGGGAGGCACGATCGACCTGGGCGCGGAGCATCTGAATCTGACCTTCAAGGCGCACCCCAAGGATGTCAGTCTCCTGTCGTTCAATACCCCCGTGCAACTTCAGGGGCCTCTGCGTGCCCCCGAGGTGAGCGTGATCTCGGCCGAACTGCTGGCCCGCGGTGCGGCAAGTGTGGTCGGTGCACTCGTGGCGCCGCCGCTGGCGATATTGCCCTGGGTGGAGCCGGGCACGGGCGAAGGCGTCGGGCCGGGTTGCCGACAGGCGCTGTCGGAGTTCGAGACGGACGCCAACCAGGAGTGAGCCGGGTTCCAAAGGACTGACATGCGTTGATGAACCGCTACGTCAGGTGCAGTGTTGCGCCATGTAATGGTTATTTCTTCCAAGCCATGGAAAACTCCTCGCCTTCTATTGGCTAGGCTGTGTCATTTCATGCTTGTGGGTCGAATCGGATTGGTATTGACAGTGGCCATGCTGCAGGGGATAGCGCTTGCCGGTGAAAAACCGGACCCGCTCAGGCGGATGTTGCCAAGCGATAGCGCCACGGCAATGGTCGAGAAGTGTGGCGTTGGCGATCCCGGGCTATCGCTGGGCGCCCTGCATACCAACGCGGCGCTCTATGCTGAGCTGGAGCGGCTCGATCGCGAGCGTGACACCCTGGAGCTGGCGGTGGCCGGCCACTCTCTGGAAGGGCGTCCCTTGTACCGGGCGACAGTGGGACACGGTCCCCGCACCGTCATGATCGTGACGCAGCAGCATGGCGATGAACCGCTGGGGACCGAGGCTGCTCTTGGTCTGCTCGAGACTCTGAGCCGCGACAGCGATTCGGCGCGTGCTCTCAGGGAGAACGTCACGGTCGTGGTCATGCCGAGAGTCAACCCGGACGGCTGGGCACGCTGGCAGCGCCAGGCAGCGGGGATGGGGGTGGTCATCGATCCCCGGCGCAACTCCGCGCATATGGATCTCAACCGCAGCTACGACCCGGAAAAGCGGCCGGATCCGGCCAAGATCCCCGAAGCCATGGCCGTACTCGGAGTGGTGGACGCGTATCGTCCCGATCTCTTTCTCGATTATCACCAGCAGAACAATTATCTCGGCGCCGATGGCGAACTGGACAGCATGTCCGTGCGATGGGCAAGCAGTCCGGATGTCGCGCCGGAGGTGGCCGCAGATGGCCAGCGCGCCGCCGCCGTGATTGCCGAAAGTCTCGGGCGTGCCGGCGAGGCCCGGGTATCGCTCTATCCCGCCAATGACAATCCCCATGTCAGCCGCAACGGCCTGGCTCTGGCGGGTACGCCAACGCTATTGATCGAGCAGCGCGGCCTGCGGGAGATGGAGCGCACCGCGGAGCAAGGGCTCAAGAAGGGCGAAAGGGCATTGCCCTGCGCGCTGCTTCTCGAGGGACTGCTGAGCATGCGCAGCATCGTCCAGGCCATGGCCGATGGCTCGCTCCGGGAGACCGACCCCGCCAGCGCTCTGCTCATCGAACGACGTGGCGAGAAGGTGAACCAAGTGGCTTTCGCGACCGCGGCATCGGGAACCTAGGGAAGCGGATAACCACACGACCATGCCGCGGTGGCGACCGCGGCATGATCTTTACGCCTTATACGCTTGCTGGCGACGGCCCGCTATTACATCGCTTCCTTGATGCCCCGCTGGATTAGCCACCAGTTGACCGGATAGGAAGTGATGAAGCCCGCGATCATGGCGATCTGCATCATGAACCAGAACTCGATCGAAGCGACGTGCAGGCGCTCGCCTAGCAGCGTGGCAAACAGATAGAAATGCGCAAAGGCCATGAAGCCGTACATGCCGACCTGCCAGGCGGTCAGCGACAGGAAGTCTGCCTTGGTGGCCTGAACCAGGCCCTGGCCGGGCGACAGTCCGCGCATCGGCTTGATGGTGAAGTATTGGAACGCAATGCCAAAAAGGAAGGCCAGCGCATAATCGAGTATCCACACGGCGTACATCTTTTCGCCGAAGATCGTCTGCCAGCCCAGCCAGATGGCAATGATCGGGAAAAACAGGGCCAGCGACTCGGCAACGATGTCACCCAGGGTACAGCCACTGCCGCAGTGCAGCGCCCCTTTGGCCACCTTGAGCGGAAACGGAGTCTGAGCCTTGTGCGGCGGCGTCTCGTCGTTCTGCATTGCCGGGTGGGCCACTTCATGGGCGGCCAGGCGGCCGTACTTGAGATAGAACGCCACGATCACCACGTGGCCGAACAGTGCACACAGCGGCCAGACGTAATTCATGATGCTCATGTGCTGGGGATGCTTTCTGACATCCAGGGCAATGTAGATGGCGCAGACAATGCCGAGCAGGACAGAAACCCACGACAGGACGTGTAACCAGGTCGGTATCATGCAAGAACTCCTTTTCGTTGCCAGATAGAACCGTTTGGATCGTTTGAACGGAACCGACAGATAACAGCCGGGCAGAACTCTGCCTTCTTACACTAGTGACTCCGACGGCAATGGTGCAAACCGTCAGAGCAATCGACCGGACAGGCGACGATCATCTCTCCCGTCATGCCTGAAACTCCGGGATGCATGCCTATAACTCCGATAAGAGAAGCGGGGGCCGGCAGGCCTGTTTCGCTGCGTTTGTCGTCCCCGTCATCCTCGCCTAGGGTTGTGGTAACCCCGTCCGTGCCTATCCCAACCAGAAATCCGCACGGATGCTCTGCGCGGCCCTGACTCTTGCCGCGATTACCTGACCGTACCGCTACCGATGAGGAGTCGGCATGATGGACCATTCCGAACACGCATCGCCTACGTCACCCGCCGAGGCATCGTCTCCGGCCGCCGGGAAGACCCGGGTAACCTTCACTCTCAATGGTCAGCCCTGCGAAGTGCACGTCGAGCCCAACGTCGTGTTGCTCGATGCACTGCGTGAGGTACTCGATCTGACCGGCACCAAGAAAGGCTGCGATCACGGCCAGTGCGGTGCCTGTACCGTGCTGGTCGATGGCCATTCGGCCAACTCCTGCCTGACGCTGGCGGTGATGCATGAAGGCAGTGAGATCACGACCGTCGAGGGTCTTGCCCGTGACGGTCAGCTGCACCCGGTTCAGGAAGCCTTCCTCGAACACGACGCCTACCAGTGCGGCTACTGCACGGCGGGGCAGATGATGGCGGCAGTGTCGATGCTGAATGACAAGCGAATCGCCAGCGACGATGCCGCGGTCAAGGAGGCGATGAGCGGCAACATCTGTCGCTGCGGGGCCTACAAGAACATCCTGAGCGCGGTGCAGTCCGCGCGTCAGAAAGTCTGAGGAGGCTTCCGAGATGCGCAACTTCGCCTATCAACGCGCCAGCGATGTGGACGAGGCGTCCCGCCTGCACGGCAACGACAGCCACGCCGACTTCATTGCCGGCGGCACCAACCTGATCGACATGGTCAAGCTCGATATCATGCGTCCCGAGCGTCTGGTCGACATCAACCAGCTGCCGCTCACCGGGATCGAGGCGTTGAAGGACGGACGCCTGAAGGTCGGGGCCTTGGTGACCAACACCGATCTCGCCTACGACGAACACGTGACGTCACACTACGCGGTACTGTCCGAGGCGCTGCTGGCCGGCGCTTCGACCCAGCTACGCAACGTCGCCACCACGGCGGGCAACGTCATGCAGCGCACCCGCTGCCCGTACTTTCGCAACTCGGCACGGGCCTGCAACAAGCGTGAGCCGGGCACCGGCTGCGATGCGCTGGTCAAGATCAACCGCAATCATGCCGTGCTCGGCATCAGCGACCAATGCATCGCGGTGCATCCCTCCGACATGTGTGTGGCGATGCAGGCTCTGGGGGCGACGATTCACGTCGAGGGAGCCGAGGGCGGACGCGATATTCCCTTCGAGGATTTTCATCTGCTGCCAGGCGACACGCCCGAGCGCGAGCACGATCTCAAGGATGGCGAACTGATCACGCACGTCACACTCGATGCGCCGATTCAGGGCGGGAAAGGGCACTACCTCAAGCTGCGCGATCGCGCCTCCTACGAGTTCGCTCTCGCCTCCTGCGCCGCTGTGGTGGCGATGGAGGGCGACACCATCCGCGAAGCGCGTCTGGCGCTGGGCGGTGTCGGCACCAAGCCTTGGCGCGCCCACAAGGCCGAGGAGGCCCTCAAGGGGCATCCGGCCACTCAGGAAACCTTCGAGCGCGCCGCCCGGATCGCGCTCGAAGATGCCATACCGCATCGCGATACTGCGTTCAAGATTCCCCTGGCCAGACAGGCCATCGTTCGCGCGCTGACCACGGTGACTGCGCAAGGCTAAGCAAGGAGGCTTTTGGCAATGGCAGAAACGATTATCGGCCACCGTACAACGCGCATCGACGGTGAGCTCAAGATGACCGGCAAGGCCGACTATGCCGCCGATCACAACCTGCCCAATCAGGTCTACGGTTATCCGGTGCCCAGCACCATCGCCTGCGGCAAGCTGCTGGGGCTCGATCTCGACGAGGCCCTGGCGGCGCCGGGGGTGATCGAAATCGTGCACCGCGGCAACTTTCCGGCGCTTTCGCGTTCGGCCAACCATCCGGCGTGCAGTACGCCGGCCCGGCTGTATCGCTCCCCGAGCACCATGGGAGAGGAGAACAAGGTCGGCGAGGTGCGCCTGCCGTTCGAGGACGACGGCATCCACTACGAGGGCCAGTACATCGCCCTGGTGGTCGCCGACACCTATGAGCACGCTCGCGCCGCGGCGCGTCTGGTCAAGGCCCGCTATGAAGAGCATCAGGCGGTGCCGGGGCTGTTCTACACCGACGCGGAAGGCGAGGAGGATGGCGACGAGGCGGTCTCCCGCGGCGATCCCGCCGGCGCCTATGACGCGGCGCCGGTCAGGCTCGACCACACCTACACCATCGCCATGGAGACCCACGTGGCGATGGAGCTCCATGCCTCCAACGCCTATTGGGACGGCGACCGACTGACCATCTACGAGTCCACCCAAGGGGTGATCTTCCAGCGCAACGCGCTGGCGCAGATATTCGGCATTCCGCCCGAAAAGGTCACGGTGATCGCCCACTACATCGGCTCGGGCTTCGGCAGCAAGCTGTTCATGTGGCCTCATGCGGTGATCACCGCCGTGGCGGCGAAGATGGTGGGACGGCCGGTCAAGACGGTGCTGTCGCGGCAGCAGAACTTCTGCAGCGCCGGCAACCGTCCGGCCTCGCGCCAGCGCATCCGCATGGCTGCCGAGCGCGATGGCAAACTGCTGTCGATTCGCCACGATAGCCAGAACGAGACCTCCTTCGTCGACGAATATACCGAGTCGATCGGCAGCGGCACGCCGCGCGCCTACGCCTGCGACAACGTCTCGGTGTCCCAGCGCCGGGTCGAGGTCAACCACGGCACGCCGACCTCGATGCGCGCGCCGGGCGAGGTGTCGGGCAGCGTGGCGCTGGAGATCGCCATGGACGAACTGGCAATCGAGCTTGGCATGGACCCGCTCGAGCTGCGCAGGAAAAACTTCGCCGAGCGCGATCCTGCCGCCGATCTGCCGTGGTCGGGCAACCATCTGCGCGAATGCTGGGACGACGCTTCGCGACGCTTCGGCTGGGACAAGCGCAATCCCGAGATCGGCTCGATGCGTGACGGCCACGAAATCATCGGCTGGGGCATGGCGGACGCCACCTGGGAAGCGATGCGCAGTCACTGCAGCGCCCGCGCCGAACTGCGTGCCGACGGCACGGTACAGATTGCCTGCGGGACCCAGGATATCGGTACCGGCACTTACACCGTCGTCGCCCAGACCGCCAGCGAGCTGACCGGTGTGCCGCTATCGCGCATCGAGGTCAAGCTGGGCGATTCGATGCTGCCGGCCGGACCGTTGTCCGGTGGTTCGATGGCCACCGCCACCACGCTGCCGGCGGTAGCCGGGGCAACGCGCAAGGCGATCGAACAGCTCAAGCAGATCGCCATTGCCGAAGGTGCCCCCTTTGCCGGCAAGGAGGCCGATGCGCTGTCCTTCAAGAACGGCGAACTGTCCGACGGTAGCCGCTCGGTATCGTTCGCCGAGATTCTCGACGCGGTGCCGCGCGGCATGGCCGAGGGCGAGGCCAGCGCCGCGCCGGGCGACGAGCAGAACGAGTTCTCGTTCCGCTCGTTCGGCGCCCACTTCGTCGAGATCCGCTGGGACCCGGGTATCTCGCGCCTGCGGGTGGCTCGGGTAGTCAGTACCATCGACGTCGGCCGTGCGATCAATCCGCTGACCGCCAGGAACCAGGTCGAGGGGGCGATCGTGATGGGCATGGGCATGGGCATGTTCGAGGAAACCGAGTACGACGAGACCGGTAACATCTACAACAACAACTACGCCGATTACATCGTCCCGGTTCATGCCGACATTCCCGATATCGAGGTCGAGCTGCTCGATAACCCCGACTACAACTTCAACGAGTTCGGTGCCCGTGGCATCGGCGAAATCGGCATCACCGGCATGGCCGCGGCGATCTCCAACGCGGTCTACCACGCCACCGGCAAGCGCATCCGCGACATGCCCATCTCGGTCGCCAAGCTGCTGGCCGACTGAGCGCACCCTGGCAGGGCGATGCCATGTGGCAGGACGATGCATGGCATCGCGCTTCCGACCCGACCGTGACTTCAGCTCCTACGCTGACCCAACCTGCCACCGGCCCGGGCCGGTGGCGACGTGATGAGGTTTTCGTCATGACCGACAAGCAGACGCCGCGTGGCGAGCTCGACTCTCGCGACGCACCCGAATCCACCCAGGGCGGTGTCCAGATCCAGGAAGTACCTTCGCCGTCCCGGCGCCATTTCATCAAGTCGGTAGGGGCGACCGGTCTGGCCGCCGCCGCCGCGCCAGCCCTGGCGCGTGTCGACTATTCCAGCGAGGACGAGAAACAGCCCGAGGGCAGGCGCACCGACGCAGAAGAGCCGGCCGAGGGGACGCGCCGCATCACCCTGACCGTCAACGGCCAGGCGCATACGCTCGATGTCGCTCCCAACATGGCGCTGCTCGACGTGTTGCGTCACCGCCTCGAACTGACCGGCACCAAGAAGGGCTGCGACCTCGGCCAGTGCGGCGCCTGTACCGTGCATGTCAACGGCGTGGCGATCAACTCCTGCCTGAGCCTGGCGGTGATGCATGACGGCGACGAGATCACCACCGTCGAGGGACTGGAGCAAAACGGTCAGCTCCATCCCATCCAGCAGGCCTTCCATGAGCACGACGCCTACCAGTGCGGCTACTGCACGCCGGGGCAGATGATGTCGGCGGTGGCGATCCTGAACGATCCCGACATCGCCAGCGACGATGCCGCGGTACGCGAAGCGATGAGCGGCAACATCTGCCGCTGCGGCGCCTACAAGAACATCCTCAGCGCGATCCAGACGGCGCGGAAGAACGTATAAGGAGCGACGACATGCGTCATTTCGATTACAGCCGCGCCGACAGCATCGACCAGGCGGTGGCGACCTGCGCCCAGTCCGACGCGGCGGCGTTCCTGGCCGGCGGCACCAATCTGCTCGACATGGTCAAGATCGACATCATGCGTCCCGAACTGATGGTCGACATCCACCGGCTGGGGCTCAACGAGATCGAGGCACTCGACGACGGCCGCCTGAGGATCGGTGCGCTGGTCACCAATACCGCGCTGGCGCGTGATGCCAGGGTCAAGTCGGACTACAGGGTGCTCTCCGAGGCGCTGCTGTCCGGTGCCTCGACCCAGTTGCGCAACAAGGCGACCACCGGCGGCAACATGATGCAGCGCGTGCGCTGCCCCTATTTCCGCGATGGGGTATCGGACTGCAACAAGCGCGAGCCGGGCTCCGGCTGCGCGGCGATCGGCGGCTACAACCGCTCGGTCCATGCGGTGCTCGGTACCAGCGATCAGTGCATCGCTACCTACCCCTCTGACATGAGCGTGGCGATGGCGGCGATCGGCGCGACGGTCGGCGTCACCGGCCCCGACGGCGAGCGCGAGATCGACTTTCTCGATTTTCACCTGCTGCCGGGCGACAAGCCGTGGGAGGAGTTCGCGCTCAAGAGCAACGAGCTGATCACTCACGTCACCCTCGACGCGCCCATTCAGGGTGCCAGATCGGCCTATCTCAAGCTGCGCGATCGCTCGTCCTATCAGTTTGCGCTCGCCTCCAGCGCGGTGATCGTGGCGCTCGATGGCAACACCATCCGCGACGCGCGCCTCGCCATGGGCGGCGTGGCGACCAAGCCGTGGCGCGCCAGGGAAGCGGAAAACGCCCTCAAGGGCCAGCCCGCCACCCAGCAGAGCTTCGAGCGGGCCGCGCAGATCGCGATGCAGGACGCCAAGGGCTACAAGCACAACGCCTACAAGATTCCGCTCGGTCGACAAGCCATCGTGCGCAACCTGACCACGCTGACCGCTTAGAGCGCAACGAGGACACTGCAATGAGTGACAATATCATTGGCGCCGCCAAGCCGCGCATCGACGGCCCGCTCAAGCTGACCGGACGGGCCAAATACTCTTCCGACAATCTTCTCGATGACATGGTGTACGCCTATGGCGTGTTCAGTTCGATCGCCAGCGGCGAAGTGACCGACATCGACCTCGGCGTGGCCAAACAGTCGCCGGGCGTGATCGATATCTTCCACCACAATCACTTTCCCCAGCTGTTTCATACGCCCAGCCGCATGGAGCAGGAGAACAAGGTCGACGAGCAGCGCCTGCCGTTCGAGGACAACCGGGTCCATTACGCCGGCCAGTTCGTCGCGCTGGTCGTGGCCGACAGCTTCGAGAACGCCCGCGCCGCGGCCTACAAGGTCAAGGTCGCCTACAAGGAAACGCCGGCGATCGCCAATCTGGCCCAGGCGGTCGAGGCCAACGGTACCCAGCCGCACCAGGACAGCAGGAGCTCGCGTGGCGACCCCGAGCCGGCCTTCGTCAGCGCACCGCACAAGATCGACTTCACCTACGTGACGCCGGTCGAGACCCATAACCCGATGGAGATGCATGCCACTGTCGCGGCCTGGGACGGCGGCAAGCTCACCATGTATGACACCACCCAGGGGGTGGTCAACGCGCGCAACGTCTATGCCAAGGTGTTCGGCATCTCGCCGGATCGCGTCGAGGTGCTCACACCGTTTCTCGGCTCGGGCTTCGGCAGCAAGCTGTGGCCCTGGCCTCATGCCATTGCCGCCGCCGCCGCCGCGCGCGAGGTGGGGCGGCCGGTGCAGCTCGTCGTGCCGCGCCAGGAGATGTTCACCACCACCGGGCACCGTCCGGAGACGAGTCAGCGCCTGCGTATCGCCACTGACGATGACGGTCGGCTGGTGTCGCTGCGCCATGAATCGATCTCGACCACCTCGACCATCGATCAGCGCCACCAGACCTATGTCGAGTCGTGCGGCAAGATGACCCAGGGGCTGTATTCCTGCGACAACCTGCTGGTGACGCATTCGACCACCGGAGCCAATCGCGGCACGCCGACCTCGATGCGCGCCCCCGGTGCCGCGCCGGGACTGTTCGCCCTGGAGTCGGCCATGGACGAGATGGCGATCGAGGCCGGCCTCGATCCGCTCGAGTTTCGCCGCCGCAACTACGCCGACAGCGACGAGAGCAAGAGGCTGCCGTGGTCGAGCAACCATCTGCGCGATGCCTACGATCAGGCCGCCGAGACGTTCGGCTGGTCAAGCCGCAACCCCAAGATCGGCTCGATGCGCGATGGCAATGAAATCGTCGGCTGGGGCATGGCGACCTGCAACTGGGAGGCGATCCGCCGGCCGTGCGATGCTCGCGTGTCGCTGCGTGCCGACGGCACCGCCTACGCCTCCTGCGCCACCCAGGATATCGGCACCGGCACCTACACCGTCGTCGCTCAGGCGGTCAGCCAGGTGACCGGCTTGCCGCTGGAGAAGATCGAGGTCGAGCTGGGTGACTCCTCCTACCCCTCGGGGCCGATCTCCGGCGGTTCGTGGGCGACGGCCACGGCACTGCCGGCCATCGCGGCGGCGGCGCGCCAGGCCATCGATGAGCTCAAGAGCTATGCGACAGCCGACGATGGCGCCTTCGCCGGCGCCAAGCCGGACGAGCTGAGCTTCGAGAGTGGCCGGCTCAAGAACGCTGACGGCAAGACGGCCGCCTTCGCCGATGTGCTCAAGCAGCGCAAGCTGGCCAGTGCCGACGGCGAGGCGCATACCGGTGGCGCGCCGACCGACGAATACGCCTTCCGCTCGTTCGGCGCCCACTTCGTCGAAGTGCGCTGGGACCCGGGCATCTCCAATCTGCGCGTCGCAAGGGTGGTCAGCGCCATCGACGTCGGCCGGGCGGTCAATGCACTGACCGCGCGCAACCAGGTCGAGGGTGCGATCGTGATGGGCGTCGGCATGGCGCTGTTCGAGCAGACCGAATACGACCCCCGCAACGCCCGGCCGGTCAACAACAACTACGCCGAATACCTCGTGCCGGTCCATGCCGACCAGCCCGAGGTCGATGTCATCCTGCTCGACTATCCGGACTACAAGTTCAACGAGTTCGGTGCCCGCGGTATCGGCGAGATCGGCATCACGGGACTCGCCGCCGCGGTGGCCAACGCTGTCTATCACGCCACCGGCAAGCGCATCCGCGAACTGCCGATCACCCTCGACAAGCTGATGGAGACGTAACGGCCGTCAGCATCTGCGGGGGTTGGCGCCGTCGAGAAACAACCGCACGCAGCGTTCGGCCCGGGCGCGTAATACGCTCGGGCTGTTGTCCGTGGGCAATTGCAGCATGGCGCGTAGATGATGTTCACCCAGCAGCATGCCCATGAACATGCTGGCGGCGTCACTGGCGTCCTCGAGTTCCAGGCGTTGCTGTTCGACCTGATGATGGAAGTAGCGCTTCAGGGCCTCGTGCAGTCGCCGGGGTCCGCTGTCGAAGAACAGCTCGGCGAGTTCGGGCTGGCGTGAGGCCTCGGCTACCACCAGCCGGTGCGTATCGAGCGCCTCGCGGCACAGGATGATGCCGAGCAGATGCTCGCCCATCGTCGTCAGAGCCTGGGCCGGCTCGATGTCCCAGTTGTTGCGTGCATCGATGACATCGAAGACACGCCGGGCACGGCGCTCCATGACGGCCTGGAACAGCCGTTCCTTGCTGCCGAAATGCTTGTAGAGGGTTGCCAGCGATCCGCCGGCGCGGGCCACGATGTCGCCCACGCCGACATTGGCGTAGCCATGTTCGAGGAACATGGCCTGCGCGGCGTCGAGCAGAGCGTCGCGGCGCTTGCGGCCTCGCGGCGTTGCCGGAGGAGAAGGAGAGTCGTGCATCGCTGGCGTCTACATCCTTGGTCATGGGCCTGGCATATCGCACTATCCGCGATTGCCTAAAGTAGTGTAGTCTACACTACATTTTTGGTATGGCGGATGACGGTCGCATGAAAATCAAAAGAAAGATCTACACGATACTGGTGCTCTTCGCCCTGATCATCGCGGCCCTGGTCTGGGGAGTTCACTGGTGGCAGACCGGCCGCTATTTCGAGGAGACCGACAATGCCTACGTGCATACCGACAGTGTAGCGATACGCGCCGAAACCGGCGGGCGGGTCATGACGGTGCCAGTCAAGGCCAACCAGCACGTACAGGCCGGCATGCTGCTGGTCGAGCTGGACAGCACCGATGCTCGAGCGCAGCTTGCCCAGGCCACTGCGGCATTGGCGGTGGCGCGGGCCGACGAGACCCGGATGCAGCGTCAATATACCTTGCAGGAAGCGCAGATCGAGGAGGTCGAGGCGCAGATCGCGGCGGCCCAGGCCGATGTCGATCAGGCGCGCCTGCATCTCGAGCGCTCCCAGCGTCTGGCCTCGCAGAAGTATACCTCCGAACAGCAGCGTCAGGATGACGAAGCCGACCTGGCGGTGGCCCGTGCCAATCTGGCGGCACAGCGTGCCGCTGTCGTCTCGGCGCGCAGACAGCTCGAAGTCATCGAAGCCCAGCAGGAAAGTGCCCGGGCCAGCCGCGAGGCTGCCGAGGCCGATCTCGCCCAGGCGCGTCATCAGCTCGCCAAGACGCGCCTGGAGGCGCCGGTGGATGGCGTGGTGGGCAATCTCACCGTCGAGCCTGGCACCCTGGCGCAGCCGTCGCTGACGTTGATGCAACTGGTGCCGGTGCAGTCGGCGTATGTCGTCGCCAACTTCAAGGAGACCCAGACGGCGCGCATGCGCCCGGGACAACCCGTGCACGTGCATGTCGATGCCTATCCGGACGTCGCGTTCGAGGGCGTGGTGGACAGCCTGGCGCCGTCCACCGGGGCGCGCTACAGCCTGCTGCCTCAGGACAACGCCACCGGCAACTTCAATAAGATCGTGCAGCGGGTGCCGGTACGCATCCACCTGACCGGCCCGCAGGAGGCGCTCGGGCAGTTGCGCGATGGCCTGTCCGTGGTGCCCGAAGTCGACACGCGGGAACTGGAGCCGCGCGCTGACGACGCGCAGGGCACGCGCTGAACGTGGCGGGCGGCGCAGCAACCGAAGGGACGGTCGCGAAAGGGCCGGCGGCGGTCCCCGGGCACCCTCCTCAAGAAATGCCTTCCTGGCGCACGCGGCTGGGGTTCATCGCCGCCGTGTTCGGCATGTTCATGGCGATTCTGGACATCCAGATCGTCGCCAGCTCCCTCAACGAGATCCAGGCCGGCGTCTCGGCCAGCAGCGAGGAGATCTCCTGGGTCCAGACGGCCTATCTGATCGCCGAGATCGTGATGATCCCGCTGTCGGGCATGCTCACCCGCATCTTCTCCACCCGGGTGGCATTCGTCGCCTCCTGCGTGGGCTTCACCCTGGCCAGCCTGGGCTGTGCGATGGCCTCCTCCATCGAATCGCTGATCGTGCTACGCGCCATCCAGGGCTTCATGGGCGGGGCGATGATCCCCATCGCCTTCGCCATCAGCTTTACCATCTTCCCGCGGCGCATGATGGGGTCGGTGCAGGCGGTCATGGGACTGGTGGCAACGCTCGCTCCCTCGGTGGGGCCGACTATCGGGGGATATCTCACCGAGTTCGCCAGCTGGCACTGGCTGTTCCTGGCCAACGTGATTCCCGGGGTGGCGGTGTCGCTGGCGGTATGGAACCTGCTCGACATCGATCGCCCCAGCCATGGCGCCCTGCGCCATCTGGATCTGATCGGTCTGGCGCTGATGGCGCTGTTCCTGGGCACGCTGGAGTTCACCCTCGAGGAGGGGCCGGGCGACGACTGGTTCGCCAGCGGCCTGATCCTGACCACGGCAACGGTCTGTTTCCTGGCTGCGGTCGGCTTCTTCTGGCGGACCCTGCGCCATCGTCATCCCGTCGTGGATCTCAGGGTCTTCGCCAACCTGAACTTCGCCATCGGCGCCGGTCTGGGTTTTCTGATCGGTATCGGCCTTTACGGGCTGGTCTACCTGCTGCCGCTGTTTCTGGGCACGGTGCGTGAGTATTCTGCGCTGCAGATCGGCGAAGTGATGGCGGTGACCGGGGCCACCATGTTCCTGACCGCGCCACTGGTGGGGCGCGCCACCGATCGTGTCGACCTGCGCCTGCTGCTGCTGTGCGGGCTGCTGCTCACCGGGCTGGGCACGCTGATGAACGCCGATCTCACCGCCGAGTCGGGCTTCGATCAATTCTTCTGGGCCCAGGTGGTACGCGGCATGGGGCTGGTGATGTGTCTTATCCCTACCTCGCGGATCGCCTTCGGCACCCTGCCGCCGCAAGAGATCGGCAATGCCAGTGGTCTCTACAACGTGATGCGCAACCTGGGCGGGGCGGTGGGGCTGGCGATGCTCGATACCGTGCGCGACCGGCGCATGGATTTCCACTGGAACCAGTTGATTCCTGCCATCGACGAGGGGCGCGAAGTGGTCAACACGACCCTGGCCCAGTATCAGGGGATGCTCAGCGCGGTGAGCGATCCCCAGGCCGGCGCCGTGGCGATGCTCGTCCGCACCCTGCAGCAGCAGAGCATGGTGATGGCCTACAACGACATCTTCCTCTGGCTGGGACTGGTTTATATCCTTGCCGCGCCGCTGATCCTGTTGCTCAAGAAGCCCGAGCACTGAAGGTCAGGCTAACGCGCGAATGAAGGCCTAGGCTATCGACTAACTGCCGGAACGATCCGGACGGGATAGGCTGGGAGGATGTCTGGCAGGCGTGCGGTTTCGAGACTCGAGGCTGGCGCTCGACGAGCCAGCAGGATTCGGCAAGGGGAGGGGGAAGATGTTTCTTGTCTGCGGTGAAGCGTTGTTCGACTTCTTTGCGGCTCCCGGGGCCGCCGATGGCGACGCCTCGTCGCTGGAATTCGAGGCGGTGGCCGGTGGATCGCCGTTCAATGTGGCAATCGGGCTCAGGCGGCTCGGATGCGAGTCGGCGCTGTTCGCCGGGCTCTCCACCGACTTTCTCGGACAGCGCCTGGCCCGAGTCCTGGCCCGCGAAGGGGTGAGTCGCGACTACCTCGTGCGTCTCGACGATCCGACGACGCTGGCGATGGTGGCCCTCGATGCCGGCGGTTCGCCGCAGTACGCCTTCTACAATGAGCGCGGTGCCGACCGCAGGCTCACGGCGGCCCATCTGCCCCAACTCGCCGCCGATATCCGCGGCCTTCATGTGGGCTCCTATTCGCTGGTGGTATCGCCCACCGCCGAGACGCTGCAGGCATTGGTCGAGCGGGAAGCGGAACACCGCCTGATCTCGCTCGACCCCAACGTGCGTCTGCAGATCGAGCCCGATGGCGAGCGCTGGCGCGAGAGGATCGAGGCCCTGGCGCGTCAGGCGCATCTCATCAAGGTCAGCGAAGAGGATCTCGTCACGCTGTATGGCGAGCATCACGCCGAGGCCGTGGCCCAAGGCTGGCTGTCCGAGCGCTGCCAACTGGTGATCATGACGCGGGGCGGGCAGGGCGTGACGGCGTTCTCCCGAACCCATGGGCGCTTGACGCAGGCCGCCTGTCCGGTGGAGATGGTCGATGCGGTGGGGGCGGGCGACACGTTTCAGGCCGCCATGCTGTGCTGGCTCGACGAGCAGAGGCTGGCGACGCCGTCCGGCATTGCGGACTTGAGCGCGTCGCAGATCGAGGCGATGTTGCGTTTCGCCGGGCGGGCCGCGGCCCTGACCTGCACGCGGCGTGGGCCGGACCTGCCGCACCGCGAGGAGTTGCCCGACGAATGAGCACGCCGCCACGAACGAGAGTCGGCCGGGCGCTACGTCAGACCGGCACCTCGTAGCGTTCGGCCAGTGCCTGCCGGTAGGTCCGATAGAGTGTCTGGTAGCGCGGTACGTTTTCCGCCTGGGGCCGGGTCTGCGTCTTGCTATCGAGACTGACCAGGCCCTCACATAATTCGGTCAGCGTGCGACTCGCACCGCGTTCGTGATCATCACACCACGCCGCCTGTATGGCCGCCCCGAGTGCCGCCGCCTCGGTAATGTTGGGGCAGATCACCTCGACGCCCAGCACGTCGGCGACAATTTGGCGCCACACCGGGCTCTTGGCACCGCCGCCGACCAGACGCACCTGGTTGGCACGTTGCGCCAGCGGCCCGAGCAGGTCGAGGCCATAGCGCAGCCCAAAGGTGGTGCCTTCCACGACCGCCCGACACAGGTTGGCCGGCGTAGTGTTGCGGCTGGTCAGGCCGACGAAGCTTGCAGTGGCATGCGGCAGCGTCGGCACGCGTTCGCCGTTGAAGAATGGCAGCACCATCACCCCGCCCGCCCCCACCGGCGCGGCCGCGACCTGCTCGCCGAAGGTGGCGATGTCGAAGCCGAACAGCTCGCGTACACGGGTGGTCGCCGAGGTCACGTTCATGGTGCATACCAGGGGCAGCCAGCCGCCACTGCTGGCACAGAAATTGGCCACCAGGCCGCTGGCCTCGACGACGGGATGATCGGCGTAAGCATAGACCGTTCCCGACGTGCCGAGACTCAGGGTGACCAGGCCCGGGGTAATATTCCCCGTCCCGATGGCCGCCATCATGTTGTCACCGCCGCCGCTGGCGACCAGGACATCCTCGCCGAGCCCCAACTGGCGAGCCACCTCGGGACGTACCCGCCCTACCGGCTTGCGGGAATCGATCAGCCGCGGCAGCACCCGCTCGGGATCGAGTTCGGGGGCAATGACCCGAAAGACCTCATGATGCCAGGTACGCGAGCGGGTATCGAAGTAACCGGTCCCCGAGGCGTCGCCGCATTCGGCGACGCGCTCGCCGGTCAGCCAGAAATTGAGGTAATCGTGGGGGAGCAGGAGTGTATCGATGCGCCGATACAACTCGGGGTGCGTGTCGCGCAACCAAGCTACCTTGGAAGCCGTGTAGCCGGTCTGCAGCATCAGCCCCAGCGTCTCCAGGCAGGCCTGGTGGCCGCCCAGTTTCTCGACCAGCGCCTCGTTGTGCAGGGCCGTTTCGGTATCGCACCACAGCTTGGCCGGATACAGCGGCTCGCCGCGTTCGTCGAGCGCGACCATGCCGTGCTGCTGGCCGGACACACCGATGGCACGGATCTCGCGCGGGTCGATCCTGGCCTGTTCCACGGCGTCGGCAAAGGCGCTGCGCAGCGCCTCGATCCACTCCTCGGGATGCTGCTCGCGCCGGCCGCCCTCGCCCTCGTCCAGCCGGTGCGCGTGACTGGCCTCGCCGATCACGCCCTGCGCGGTATCGACGATGACCACCTTGGTGCTCTGGGTTCCGCAGTCCACTCCTGCGTACATGCGCTGTTCCTCGTTCGCCCTCATTCGCTGTCGCCTGCCCTTGCCGTACAGGATAGTCGTGGCCTTCGCTCGCGAACTACCCCGCCACCAGGGCTTCTACCGTGGCCCGGGCGCCTTGGGCATGCAAGCGCTCCAGCGCCTCGAGGTAGGCCCGGCGAAAGCGCTCGTCATCAGCCAGGTCGCCGAACAGTTGGCGATTCTCGATGAATGCGGTCGGCCGCTGACGATTGTCGCGAGCAATGGCGATCAGCGAGTCCCTGAGCCGGTCGACGATCTCGATGGGGCAGCCCTGCTCGTCGGCGCCCTCGGCATAGCGGGCCCAGCTGGCGACCACTGCCGCGCTGCGCCGGATATCGCCACCGCGGACGAGTTGCTCGCGAATCACCGGCAGCAGCCACTTGGGAATGCGATCCGAGCTTTCCGCACAAAGGCGCGCCAGGGTGTCCTTGATCTCGGGATTGGCGAAGCGTTCGATCAGGGTGCGCTTGTAGACATCCAGGTCGACACCCGGCACCGGACGCAGGGTCGGCGTGGCCTCGATGTTCATGTAGTCGAGCAGGAAATCGACGAACAGCGGGTCCTGGCAGACCTCATGGGCGTACCGGTAGCCGGCCAGATAGCCAAAGTAGGTCAGCGCCTGGTGGCTGGCGTTGAGCAGGCGCAGTTTCATCAGCTCGTAGGGCATGACATCGTCGACGACCTGCACATCGACCGTCTCGAAGGCCGGCCTGCCAAGCGTGAAGTGGTCCTCGAGCACCCATTGGGTGAACGGCTCGCAGACCACCGGCCAACGATCCTCGACCGCGAAACGCCGCTGCAGCTCCTCGATGTCCGTTGGCGTGGTGACCGGCGTGATGCGGTCGACCATCGAATTGGGAAAACGCACCTCGCGCTCTACCCAGGCGCCAAGTTCGCTATCCAGCGCCCGGGCGTGCGCCGTGAACATGCGATGCGCGACTTCGCCATTGCCCTGGATGTTGTCGCAGGACATCACCGTGAATGGTGCCACGCCCCGCTCGCGCCGGCGTCGCAGCGCTTCGACGATCAGTCCGAAGGTGGTCTGTGGGGCCTGCGGATGTTCCAGATCGTGCCTGACCTGCGCATTGCTCAGATCGTACTCGCCGGTGACATGATGGAAGTTGTAGCCGCCCTCGGTCACGGTCAGCGAGACGATACGGGTGGCCGGGTCGGCCATCCGCTCGATCACCGCCCCGGGATCGTCGGGGGCGAACAGATAGTCGATGATCGAGCCGATCACGCGCGGTTCATAGTGGCCGTCGGGATGCTTGGTGATCAAAGTGTAGAGATAGTCCTGCGCGGCCAGCGCCTCCTGCATGCGACGGTCGCCCGGCATCACGCCGACCCCGACGATGCCCCAGTCCAGGGCCTCGCCACGGTTCATCAGTGCATCGAGGTACATGGCCTGATGGGCACGGTGAAAACCGCCCACGCCGAAATGGACGATACCCGGCGTCACCGCGCTGCGCTCGTAATGGGGCACGGCGACGCGGGAATCGAGCTGGTCGAGAGTCTGGCGGCTGAGAGCGGTCATGGGCACTCCTTGCGGCAGTGAAAATTGGAAAAAGGATGGCGCGTCAGTACCAGCGGATATCCGGCTCGACCGACGCCGCCTTGATGAGTCGGGCGTTGAGCATGTCCTTGTGGCGGGCCTTGTCGATGGCACCTGCTTGCTCCTGCCCCATGCCCAGCCAGCGCTGGATCAAGCGCGCTTCCAGCACCTCGTCGGGCACCTCCAGAAACAGGCTCAGGTCGAAGCATTCGCGCAGGGCCGACCACGGCGCCCGGTCGAGCAGCAGGTAATTGCCCTCGACGATGACGATGCGATGCTCGAGGGTGACCAACCGACCACCGGCGCGGGCCAGATCGAGCGGTCGGTCGAACACCGGCACCGCCACCGTGCGGTCCGCCCGGCGGATGCGCTGCAGATCGTGAAGCAGCCCATCGGGATCGAAGGTCTCCGGCGCCCCCTTGATCGGCACCTGCCCACGCGGCTCGAGCACGGCATTGTCGAGGTGATAACCATCCATCGGCACGACCGCCGCGATACCCGGCTGGCGGGCATTTATCTCTCGGGCCAGCCACGCCGACAGGAACGATTTGCCCGCCGCCGGCGGCCCGGCCAGGGCGACGATGAAGCGCTTGCGGTCGGCAGCGGCAGCGATCAGCCGCGCCGCCATGTCGTGAATATTCGGATTCATGAGTTTCTCGGCATTTGTACTTGCCTAGGCCAGGCGTGTCCTAAAACGCAGCGAGCGATGACCAGACAAGGCAAACATCGACGAAAAAGGCGGAGTTTACGTTGGGTAAATGAGCATTTTTGAGTCGATGTTTAACGCCGTATGATCGAGCGCAGCCAGTTTTCGGACACGCCTCAGCTCATCCAATTGCCCCCGTCGACGTTTAGGGTCTGTGCAACGACATAATCGCTATCCGACGAAGCCAGAAACACCGCCGCGCCGGCATGATCCTCGGGCCGGCCCATGCGCCCGTAAGGCACCGCCTCGCCGACCAGGCGCTTCTTTTCGCCGAGCGGACGGTTCTCGTAGCGGGCGAACAGCGCATCGACCTCATCCCACATCGGCGTGTCGACCACGCCGGGGGCGATACCGTTGACGTTGATGCGATGCTTGATCAGATCCAGGCCGCAGGACTGGGTCAGGCTGATCACGGCGGCCTTGGAGGCGCAGTACATGCTCACCAGCGGTTCGCCGCGACGCCCCGCCTGACTGGCCATGTTGATGATCTTGCCGCCGCTGCCACGCTCGACCATGGCCTGGGCCACCGCCTGCAGGGTGAAGAACAGGCCTTTGACGTTGACGCTGAACTGCCGGTCGTAGCTCTGCTCGGTGACCTCGAGCACCGGCGCCATGTCGAACACCGCGGCGTTGTTGACCAGAATGTCGATGCCGCCGAAGCGCGCGGTGACGTCCCGTACCAGGGCGGCGATGGAATCCCGGTCGCAGACATCGAGACGCTGGCCCATGACCCGCTCGCCCGAGGGGTCGAGTGCCTGCCTGAGCTGGCCGATGGCGGCATCGATGGCCTGCGCATCGATGTCCGCCACCACGACGCGCGCCCCCTCCTGCAGGTAGCGCGTGACGATGGCCAGCCCGATACCCCGCGCGCCGCCGGTCACGATGGCGACCTTGTTGTCGAGTTTCATCGCATTATCGTCCTTGTTCCTTGAATCGGGTTACGCCAGGTTCCGCCCACGTCGGTCGCGCCAATGCGCAATCAATGCCTCGAGCCCCTGCATGTCGTTCATGATCCGCCAGGCACCGGCCTCGAGTAGACGCTGCTCATGCCCCGCCTCGATATGGCTGGCGCCGGTAAAACCGATCACGGTCATGCCGGCGGCATGCGCGGCTTTGACGCCCGACACGCTGTCCTCGATCACCAGGCACTCCGCCGGCGCACATCCCATGCTGCGGGCTGCCAGCAGGTAGACCGCCGGATCCGGTTTGGGCCGTTCCGCCTGGTCGGCGGTGAACAGCGGCACATTGCCCAGCCAGGCGTCGAGCCCGGTGGCCTTGAGCGACGCCACCACGCGCTGACGCCGGCTGTTGGAGACGATCGCCAGCGGCATGTCGAGGCGCGCCACGACCTCGGCGACGCCCTCGATGGCCAGCAGCTCGCGGACCAGGCGTGCCTCGATATCGGTATCGAGGCGTTCGAGGGCATCACCGGGCAGCCGGTGAGCGCTGTCCCGCTCGATGTGCTCGAGAATCGCCGCCGTGGTCATGCCCAGCGCCTGACGCAGCGCCGAGTCGGGCTGGATATCCGGCAGCCATTCGCCGAGTCGCTGGATCAGCGTTTTCTCGGCGATGGCCTCGCTGTCCACCAGTACGCCGTCGCAATCGAAGATCAGGGTTTCCATGCCATTCCTCGGTGACGTGATCAGTGACTGGCAGCCGCGCTGGGCGCCGAGCGATTGTCCTGGCGGCAGATGTCGGCCAGCGGATGTCGATGCAGGTTGGGCAGTGCCAGGCCGTGGTTGTCGAACAGGTGGGCGCGTCCAGCGTCGAAACCGAAGCGCACCGTGTCGCGGACCTGCGAGGTCACATCGCCATCGGTGACCAGAATGACCGGTGTGTCGCCCATCTGCAGATACAAGGAGGTCGACCCACCCAGACGCTCGATGACCTGAACCTCCCCCTCAAGCGGGCCCTGATCGTTAAGGAGCAGGTGTTCGGGACGCACCCCGAGTTCGAGACGCTCGCCTGGATTCAGTGCGCTGCCATCCACGGGCACATGACACTGTCCGCCGCCCGGTAATCGCACATCGACGCCCTTGGCACTCGCCCCCATGACCTCGACGTCGAGGAAATTCATCTTCGGCGAACCAATGAAGCCGGCCACGAAGCGATTGCGCGGATGGTGATAGAGTTCCATGGGCGAGCCGACCTGTTCGACCACGCCGCCCTGCAGCACGACGATCTTGTCGGCCATGGTCATGGCCTCGATCTGGTCGTGAGTGACGTAGATCATGGTGGCGTCGAGCTCGTCATGCAGGCGCGCCAGCTCGATGCGCATCTGCACGCGCAGCGCCGCGTCGAGGTTGGACAACGGCTCGTCGAACAGGAAGATGCTCGGGTTGCGCACGATCGCCCGACCGATCGCCACGCGCTGGCGCTGGCCACCCGAAAGGGCCCTGGGCTTACGGTCGAGCAACGGCTCGAGCTGCAGGATGCGTGCCGCCTCCAGCACCTTCTGGCGGCGCGCCTGCTTGGAGATGCCAGCCAGTTTGAGGCTGAAGCCCATGTTGTCCTCGACGGTCATGTGCGGATACAGCGCATAGCTCTGGAAGACCATGGCCAGGCCGCGCTCGGCAGGGCCCACATCGTTGATGCGCTGGCCGTCGATGAGAATGTCGCCGCCCGTGGTGCTTTCCAGGCCGGCGATCATGCGCAGCAGGGTCGACTTGCCGCATCCGGACGGGCCGACGAAGACCACGAATTCCTTGTCGTTGACGTCCAGGTCGACGCCCTTGATCACGCGGGTGTCGTCGAACTGCTTGACGACCTGCTTGAGTTGTAGCGTTGCCATGTTCCGCTCCTTGTTCTACTGAACGCTATTTGACGGCACCGAAGGTCAGGCCACGCACCATCTGCTTCTACGTTTAGGAGAGCGCCAGCCGAACAGCCGTTCGGCATCGACGAATACCTATTTCACCGCGCTGAATGTCAGGCCACGTACCATCTGCTTCTACGTTTAGGAGAGCGCCAGCCGAACAGCCGTTCGGCATCGACGAATACCTATTTCACCGCGCTGAATGTCAGGCCACGTACCATCTGCTTCTACGTTTAGGAGAGCGCCAGCCGAACAGCCGTTCGGCATCGACGAATACCTATTTCACCGCGCCGAAGGTCAGGCCACGCACCATCTGCTTCTGCGTGAGCCAGCCGAACACCAGGATGGGGGCGATGGCCATGGTCGAGGCCGCGGAGAGCTTGGCCCAGAACAGTCCCTCGGGGCTCGAGAACGAGGCGATGTAGGCGGTCAGCGGTGCCGCCTGCGACGAGGTGAGGTTGAGGCTCCAGAAGGCCTCGTTCCAGCTCAGGATCACCGCCAACAATCCGGTAGAGGCGATGCCCGGCAGGGTCAGCGGCAGCAGCAGATGCCAGACTTCCTGAAAGGTGCTGGCGCCATCCATGCGCCCCGCCTCGAGGATGTCCTTGGGCAAGTCCTTGAAGAAGGTATAGAGCATCCACACCACGATCGGCAGATTCATCAACGTGTAGACGATGATCAGACCAGTGCGCGTGTCGAGCAGCCCGGTATCGCGAAACAGCAGATAGATCGGCACCAGCACGCCCACCGGCGGCAGCATCTTGGTGGACAGCATCCACAGCAGCGTGCCCTTGGTGCGCCTGGTGGGCAGAAAGGCCATGGAGTAGGCCGAGGGAATCGCCAACAGCAGGGCCAGCAGGGTCGAGCCGAAGGCTACCACGACACTGTTCAGGGCGAACTTGAAGTAGTCGGCGCGCTGCTGCACCTCGATGTAGTTCTCCACGGTCGGCGAGAAGATCAGGCTGGGGTCGGCGATGGCCTCGGTTTCGGTCTTGAAGCTGGTCACGATCATCCAGAAGATCGGGAAGAAGATCAGGATGGCCACGCTCCAGCCAAGCACGGTCAGCCACAGGCGACGGCCGGCTATCCCGCTCAGATAAGATTTCCGCGACGTCGCCCGGGTCGACTTGGTGTCGTGGGCCAGGGGCGCCTGGCCGGTCTTTGCGCTCGTCATGATTCGGCTCCCCGACTAGCTTTCCAGGTTCCTGGCCACCATGCGGACCAGGAAGATGGCGACGATATTGGCGAGAATGATCGCGACCACCCCGCCGGCGGAGGCCATGCCCACGTCGAAATCGAGCAGCGCGCTGATGTAGATGTAATAGGCCAGGTTGGTGGTGGCCAGGCCAGGGCCACCCGAGGTCGTCACGAAGATCTCGGCGAACACGGTGAGCAAAAAGATCATCTCGATCATGATCACCACGCTGATCGCGCGCTTTAAGTGCGGCAGCGTGATGTAGAAGAACACGGCCAGCGGGCCGGCGCCGTCCATGCGTGCCGCCTCGACCTGGTCATCGTCCAGCGACTGCAGCGCGGTGAGCAGGATCAGCAGGGCGAACGGCAGCCACTGCCAGGCAACGATGATGATGATCGAGGTCAGCGGCAGCGACGAGAACCAGTCCACCGCCGGCAGGCCGAACAGTTCGGCGACCCAGGAGAGCACGCCGTTGGCCGGGTGCATCATCATGTTCTTCCACACCAGCGCGCTGACGGTGGGCATGACGAAGAACGGCGAGATGGCCAGCACCCGTGCGATGCCGCGGCCGAAGAACTCCTGCTGGAACAGCACGGCCAGCAGCGTGCCGCCGATGACGGTGATCGCCAGCACCGAGCCCACCAGAATCAGCGTGGTGCCCATCGCCGACCACAGCGCCGGATCGGTGAACAGGTATCGGTAATTTTCCAGCCCGGCGAAGCCGTTCATGCCCGGCATCAGCAGGTTGTAGCGCTGGGAGGAGAACCACACGGTCATCGCCAGCGGTACGATCATCCACAGAAGCAGCAGGGTGACGGCAGGCGCCTGCAGGGTAAGGGAACGCAATCCCCCGACGGTGCGCCCGGAGGCTCGTGCTTTGTTCATGGCGTTCACGCAGTAGGTTGGAGTGTCGCCGGCCGGAGAGAGTGCCCGGCCTGGCGATGATGCGTCACCGGGCCGGCAGCGGCTGGATGGCTTGCGACGGCTACTTGGGATAGCCCGCGCGTTGCATGGTGCGCTCGGTCGAACGCTGCGCCGAACTCAGCGCCTGCTCCACCGACATGTCGCCGGTCAGCGCCGCGGCGATCATCTGCCCGACCTGGGTGCCGATGGCCTGGAACTCGGGAATGCCCACGAACTGCACGCCCACGTAGGGGCTGGGCTCCAGGGTCGAGTCGGTGGGATCGGCCTCGCGGATGGCGTTGAGCACGAAGTCGGCAAACGGCGCGGCCTGCTGGTAGTTTTCGTTGGCGTAGGTGGACTCCCGGGTGCCCGGCGGTACGCTGGTCCAGCCCTTGGTCTCACCGACGAGCTCGATGTAATCCTGCGATGTCGCCCAGGTGATGAAGGTCTTCGCGGCGTCCTTGGCGTCGGAGGACTTCGGAATCGCCAGTGCCCAGGTCCACAGCCAGTGCGAGCCCTTGGGGGTTTCGGCGACCGGCGCCGGGGCAAAGCCCAACTGGTCGGCGACATCGGACTCGTCGGGATTGTAGAGCTTGCCGGCGGCCGAGGTGGCGTCGACCCACATGCCGCAGTTGCCGCGTGAGAACAGCGCCAGGTTCTCGTTGAAACCGTTGGAGCTGGCCCCCGGCGGTCCATAGTTGTCGAGCAGGTCGACATAGAACGACACGGCGTCCTGCCAGGCCTGGGAATCGAGCTGGGGATTCCAGTCCATGTCGAACCAGCGCCCGCCGTAAGTGTTCACCAGGGTCGAGACGAAGGCCATGTTCTCGCCCCAGCCCGGCTTGCCGCGCAGGCAGATGCCGTAGACCTCGTTCTGGGGATCGTGGATCTGGCTGGCCCAGTCGCGCACTTCCTGCCAGGTCGGCTGTTCGCTCATCTCGAGGCCGGCCTTCTCGAACAGCGCCTTGTTGTAATACAGCATCGAGCTTTCGGCGTAGAACGGCAGCGCGTAAAGGGTGTCGTCGTGGCTCAGGCCATCGCGAACCGTCTGCAGCAGGTCATCGACATGGTAGCTCTCGGGCAGGTCATCGAGTGGTGTCAGCCAGCCGCGTTCAGCCCAGATCGGCACCTCGTAAGCGCCGATGGTCATGACGTCGAACTGGCCGCCGTCGGTGGCGATGTCAGTAGTCATGCGCTGGCGCAGCACGTTCTCCTCGAGAACGACCCAGTTCAGTTGGATATCCGGGTGGGCCTTCTCGAACTCGTCGGTCAGGCTCTGCATGATGACCATGTCGTTGTTGTTGACCGTCGCGACGGTGATGGTCTGCGCCTGGGCGGAGAAGGAGGTCAGGGCCGCAGCCCCGACCAGCGGAATGGCGTGACGTAACCGCATGGCATGCTCCTCGGAGGAGATCGTGGATTTGTTTTTTGATCAATCTACTCATTGGTAGAACAAATGATCATTCCAGCCCCCGAAAAAAGCAAACCGCTGGGCTTAGACTTTCGCCTAGTCAGCCGATCTGCTCGAGAATGAAGCGTGCCGCCGCTTCGTCGGTCACCAGGCCTTGCAGCCAACCGCCACGCAGGGCGGCAAGGATCGCCGGCCCCTTGTCGCGTCCGCCGGCCAGCCCGACCAGGGCCTGTCCGTCGAGCGCCACGAGCGGCAGGCTGGTGATGCGCCGGGTGAGCGGGCAGTCGATCAGCGTGCCGTCGCGATCCAGCGGCCAGCCCAGCAATTCGCCGACGGCGCCGGCTTCGAGCAGCTCCTCGAGCTCCGCCCTGCTGATGAACTGATCCTGGAACAGCGTCGCCTGCGGATCGATGCGCCCGATGCCGATGAAGCCGGCCTCGGATTGCATCGCTACCTGTGCCACCGCCTGTACCAGGGGCTGAGCGAGCAGGGCGTCCTTCTCGGCCACGGACCCGGCCACCACGGGCGCCGGCAGCAGGAAGCGCCCGGCATCGGTCTTGTCGGCAAGCACCATCACGCCGTCGTAGCGATTGGCGGAGCCGTCACGGGCGACGTTGCCGACCAGCGAGACGAAGCGGTGCTGGGGACGTTCGAGGTGGCTCAACGCTTCCACGGTGGCGCGTACCGCGCGCCCTGTCCCCAGCGACAGCGTCAACGGCTCGGCCCGCTCGATGTAGCGCAGCAGCCGCTCGCCGCCGGCCTGGGCCAGGAAGCGCGAATTGTCATCGCTGTCGGGATCGGAGGGCACCACGTCGCAGAATGCCAGCCCGAAGGCGGTGACCAGCGCATCCGCCATGGCCATGCAGCTGGCCAGGGGATGGTCGATGTGCACCTTGACCAGCCCCTCCTGCCGCGCCAGGGCCAGCAGGCGCTGCACCCCCGGGCGCGAGACGCCCAACTGGCTGGCGATCTCGTCCTGGGTGCGCCCGCCGACATAGGAAAGCCAGGCGGCACGCGCCGCCTGGTCCAGCTTGAGTTCGAACTTGTCCATGCATCACCGTCGTCTGTCGTCATCGGGAAAATCATCGCAGCCAGCCCCGTAACGCACAATAAGACGTCGGCTGTTCTCGAATTCTCGGATCGCTCTCGGATCGCCCTGCACGGCATGTCGTGGCCGGCCGTTCCAAGATGGCGATTTACGTAAAATCACGCATGTGGCATCGGTGCGGTGGCTGCCGGGAAGGGGACAGCCGACCGACCTGATCCGGCGACCATGGGCTTTAGTCCAAAAGACATTAGTTTAATTGCCGCCTCTCCATAATCCCGCAATAGTGACTTTCGTTAAGATATCGCTTCATAAGTACAACATTGAAGCAACCTCATTCTTCGCCCTGCATTATCGAATCGGTCGATCCGGTAGTAATAAAACAAAATGGAGCGTGGGAATATGGAAAACCTTTTAAAAACAAATGTCTTTTCCACTGCCCTCAAGGGGATCGGCTGCGTGCTCCTGCCGCTGGCGCTGGCGGCACCGGCACATGCCGCCGATGTGGAAGTGCTCAACTGGTGGACGTCGGGCAGCGAGGCCAAGGCGTTGGGCGTTCTCAAGAACGATCTGGCCGATCAAGGCGTCGGCTGGAAGAACATGCCGGTCGCCGGCGGTGCCGGGACCAATGCCATGGCGGTGCTGCGCTCGCGTGTCGCTTCGGGCAATCCGCCGACGGCGGCGCAGATCCTCGGCTTCGACGCCCGCGACTGGGCCGAGCGCGATGCGCTGGCCAACCTCGATGCGGTCGCCGAGGAGCAGAACTGGGCCGAGGTGTTGCCGCAGGCCGTGAAGGATTTCGCCCGGTATGACGACCACTGGATCGGAGCCCCGTTCGAGATCCATTCCACCAACTGGGTGTGGGGGAACAAGAAGCTGATGGACGAGCTGGGCATCCAGCAGCCCGAGACCTGGGACGATTTCATTGCTTCGCTCAAGAAGGCGCAGGATGCCGGTTACGTCGGCCTGGCCTATGGCGGGCAGCCTTGGCAGGACGCGACGGTGTTCGAGAATGTGGTGCTGGCCACCGGGGGGCCGGATTTCTATCGTCAGGCATTCATCGACCTCGACGAAGCCGCATTGAATTCGCAGACCATGGTCGAGTCGTTCGATCGCATGCGTGAGTTGCTCGCCTACAAGGACGCCAACTCCTCCGGACGTGACTGGAATCTGGCGACTGCCATGGTCATCAGCGACAAGGCGCTCTACCAGATCATGGGGGACTGGGCCAAGGGGGAATTCAACAGTGCCAATCTCCAGCCCGGCCAGGACTTCGTATGTTTCCGCACGCCCGGCACCCAAGGCGCCGTGACCTTCAACAGTGATCTGATGATCATGTTCGAGACCGACGATCCGCAGCAGCAGGAGATGCAGCGGACCATGGCCAGCATCATCATGTCGCCCGAGTTCCAGATCGCCTTCAGTCAGATCAAGGGATCGGTACCGGCACGTATGGACCTGTCGGGCGAGAAGCTCGACGCCTGCGCGCAGAAGGGCTACGAACAGGTCAAGGAAGCTGCCGACAACAATACGCTGATGGGCAGTCTCGCTCATGGCTACGCCGCCCCGGCCTCGGTGAAGAACGCCGTGTTCGACATCGTCTCGGCCTTCGTGAACAGCGGCATGGACAGTCAGACCGCTGCCGAGCAGCTTGCCCGAGCGGTACAGGGCGCTCGTGGCTGAACGGCATGAAGCCCCGCAATTAGCGGGGCTTCTGCTTTGCCGCTTCCATTTCACGTCTCATGTCAGGACGCATCGCCATGGCCGGCTCATCGGCAAAACGTAAGCTGGGCACTCGCGCGCAGACTTGGCTACCCAAGCTCGTGCTGTCGCCCTCGCTCGTGCTCGTACTGTTCTTCGTCTACGGCTTCATTGTATGGACCACCTACATCTCGTTCAGCGCATCCCGCATGCTTCCCGACTACACCTGGGTAGGCTGGCAGCAGTGGTCGCGTCTGTGGAGCACCTGGACCTGGGACATTGCCCTGCACAATATCTGGATATTCGGGCTGCTCTATATCGTCGGCTGCACGCTGCTGGGGCTACTGCTGGCGATCCTGCTCGATCAACGTATCCGAGCCGAAGGCGTGTTGCGCACCATTTATCTTTACCCGATGGCGCTGTCGTTCATCGTTACCGGCACCGCCTGGCAGTGGTTCCTCAATCCCGGCCTGGGACTCGAGAAGACCATGCACGAGCTGGGCTGGACCAGCTTCAGCTTCGACTGGCTGATCGACTTCGACATGGCGATCTACACGGTCATCATCGCCGCGGTGTGGCAAGCGACGGGCTTCGTGATGGCAATGTTCCTCGCCGGGCTGCGTGGCATCGACGGCGAAATGATCAAGGCCGCCCAGATCGATGGCGCGCCGACCTGGAAGATCTATGCGCGCATCATCATTCCCCAGCTGCGTCCGGTGTTTCTGAGTGCGGTGGTGGTACTCGCCCACCTGGCGATCAAGAGCTTCGATCTGATCGTCGCCATGACCGGTGGCGGGCCGGGTAACGCCACCACGGTACCGGCGACCTTCATGTATTCCTATGCCTTCTCGCGAAATGAAATGGGCATTGCCGCAGCCAGTGCGGTGTTCATGCTCGCCGTCATCGCGGCGCTGATCGTGCCTTATCTCTATTCCGAACTGCGAGGATCCCGCTCATGAGGGCTGCCGCTGCGACGGCGCGCGCCGATGCCTGGCGGCGTGTCCTGCTCTACGTCGTGCTGATCGGTTTCGCTGTCCTGTTTCTGACACCGCTGTACGTGATGCTGACCACTTCGTTCAAGACGTTGCCCGAAATTCATCAGGGCAACATGCTGGCGCTCCCTGAACAATGGACGCTTGCGCCATGGCGCGAGGCGTGGGGTAGCGCCTGCATCGGTCTCGAATGCGAGGGCATCAACGGTTATTTCTTCAACAGCATTCGCATCGTGGTGCCAGCGGTGATTCTCTCGACGTTGCTCGGTGCCTTCAACGGCTACGTGTTGACCAAGTGGCGCTTCCGGGGGCACAAGCTCGTGTTCGGGCTGATTCTGTTCGGCTGCTTCATCCCGTTTCAGATCATTCTGCTGCCCATGGCCCGGGTGCTCGGCTTCCTGCATCTGGCGAACACCATCACGGGGCTGGTGCTGGTGCACGTGGTGTACGGCATCGGCTTCACTACCCTGTTCTTCCGCAACTACTACGAGACTTTCCCCGACGAGCTGGTGCGTGCCGCGATGCTCGATGGGGCCGGCTTCTTCACCATCTTCTTTCGCATCCTGCTGCCGGCTTCCCTGCCGATCATCGTGGTCACCGTGATCTGGCAGTTCACCAATGCCTGGAACGATTTCCTGTTCGGCGTCACCTTCACTTCCGGCGAGAGCGCGCCGATCACGGTGGCGCTCAACAACCTTGTCAACAGCTCCACCGGGGTCAAGGCCTACAACGTCAACATGGCGGCGGCGATGTTCGCGGCCGTGCCGACGCTGATCGTCTACATCCTGGCGGGCAAGTATTTCGTGCGCGGACTGATGTCCGGATCGGTCAAGGGCTAATAAAAAATGAGTTTTCTGCACATCGATAACGTCAAGAAGCGCTTCGGTGACACGACGGTGCTCAAGGGGATCGACATCGCCATCGAGAAAGGCGATTTCCTGGTGCTGGTCGGGCCGTCGGGCTGCGGCAAGTCGACGCTGCTCAACATGATCGCCGGTCTCGACTCGATCAGCGAGGGCGAGCTGCGCCTCGATGGCGAGTCGATCAATCACGTGCACCCGTCGCAGCGCAACATTGCCATGGTGTTCCAGTCCTATGCGCTCTATCCCAGCATGACGGTGGCGGGCAATATCGGCTTTGGCCTCGAGATGCGCAAGGTGCCCAAGGCCGAGCGCGAGAAGGCGATCCAGAAGGTGGCGCAGATGCTGCAGATCGAGCCGCTGCTGGGACGCAAGCCTGCCCAGCTTTCCGGCGGACAGCGACAGCGCGTGGCGATGGGGCGCGCCCTGGTGCGCGATCCCCAGCTATTCCTGTTCGACGAGCCGCTTTCCAACCTCGATGCCAAGCTACGTGTCGATATGCGTACCGAGATCAAGCAGCTCCATCAGCGCCTGGGCACTACCATCGTTTATGTCACCCATGATCAGATCGAGGCGATGACGCTGGCCACCCGTATCGCGGTGATGTGCGATGGCGAACTGCAGCAGCTCGGCACGCCCCATGAGGTCTACGACGATCCCAATAACCTGTTTGTCGCCGGTTTCATGGGCTCGCCGTCGATGAATCTGATCGAGGCACGTCTCGAAACGCACGGTGACGAACTGGTCGCCGTGGTCGAGACGGACGAGGCACCGCTGCGGTTGCCGGTGGTGCGCGATCGCCAGGCTCTCGTCGGCCATGCCGGGCACCGAGTGACCATAGGGCTGCGGCCCGAGGCGATCACCGACCCGCGCAGTGCCAACCGCCAGGAGGGCAGTATTCATGAGGCGGAGCTGAACGTGGGACTCGTCGAGCCGACCGGTGCCGATCTCTACGCCGTCATTCGGCTCGGCGGTCGCGAGGTCAATGCGCGAATGCGGGCGGGAACGCCGGTCGAGTCGGGAAGCCGTACCCTGTTCGCCTTCGACGTGGCGCGCATGGTGGTCTTCGATCCCGACAGCGGGGCGCGGATACGTTGAGCCGATACCCGGCGGCGTGTCGGGCGCGACCGAGTCAGCCGACGTATTTGGCCAAGGCCGTGGCCGCTGTCGGGGCCAGGGGCAACAAGGGAAATAGCGTCGCCTGGTAGGCGTGGTAGATGTCGGGCTTGCCCGACCAGACGCTGGCGGCGGGGGCGTTGTGCTCGTCGAGTTCGTGGTGCCAGCTGCCATGGGTTCGATCGATCAGGTAGGTGTCGATGTAATCCCACCAGGTGCGGTACCACCGTTCGTAATGGAAATCGCCGGTGCGCATGAGGAAGGCTGCGGCGGCAATGACGGCTTCGCCGGCCACCCAGTGCATGCGGCTTCTCACCACCGGCTGGCCGTCCCAGCCCAAGGTATAGACGAAGCCCGGGGCGCCATCGACATGCCAACCGCCGGCGACCGCCGTGTCGAACAGGGCCTTGGCATCCTCGAACAGCCAGGAGGGCGTCGTCTGGCCGGCGTGCAGTAGGGTGGCTTCGAGATTGAGCAGCAGGCGCGACCACTCCAGGGCGTGGCCCGGCGTGAGCCCGTAGGGGCGGAATGGATCGGCAGGCGTGTCGCGGTGGTAATCGCGCTGCTGCTGCCAGCGGTCATCGAAGTGCTCGACTACCACATGGCCGGCACTGACGGCATCCTCATGAATCAGGTGCCGGGCGATGCTGAGGGCTCGCTCCCGCCAGACCGGGGCCTCGAGCGCATCGGCCAGCGCCAGGAAGGCCTCGACGCTGTGCATGTTGCTGTTGGCGCCTCGGTAGGGTTCGCACTGCGTCCAGTCGCGATGGTAACTCTCCACCATGCGCCCCTCGGTGTCGGACCAGAAGCGTGCCTCGATCACATCCACGATCTGATCGAGAAGCGCACGGGCATGCGGACGTGCCGCCGCGGTCGCCGAGGCGGCAGCCAGCGCGACGAAGGCATGCAGGTAGGCCTCCTTGCGGGTGGCGGTCTGGATGCCCGGCGTCGGCAGTTCCGGATACCAGCCGCCATGCTCCGGATCGATGAATAGATCAAGCAGGGCCTGCACGCCATGATCCACCAAGGCTCCCGCCCCGGGAATGCCCTGCAGAGCCGCCAGGGCGAAGGTATGGGTCATGCGCGCGGTGACCAGTGTCTGCGGCGCCTTGTCGTGGCGTTGGCGTCCGGTATCGTCCAGCCAGCCGAAACCGCCTTCGGGGCGACGTGCCGCCTTGCCGAAGGCGATTAGGGCATCGCCCTGCCGGGCCAGCCAGCGGCGATGGCCCGGGGCGTTCAGCCAACCGGAAGACAGGGAAGAGGAGGGTGACGGGAAATGCTGCATGGGAGCTCCTGATGACGGAATAATGAATGCTTTCTTTTATGCCTGTTTTATAGGAGGAGTCACTCTCATCATAGCGTGATGCCGCAGGAAATTGTCGTGGGAAAAAATGAAATTTCTGGATCATCATGGCAGAGATTTATTTGATGATTTCGTTGCGTGACCATAGTCGTATTGCTGGATCATGATTTCGCTTCAATAATCGAAAAAATCAGCTAATTAAGCATTGTTTTGAATAGCATTAAGAGATTAATGTTTCCTCAAAATTTTGTTTCTTAAACATTTATTTTTCTTGTCTCATGGGAGAGGCGTGGGAGGAGCAGGAGGTCAGGATTGTGAGTGAGTGGGCTGTTCATGACGAAGTGGCAAAAGATCGTTGTGATTCAGTGCCCTAAAAGCATTGTGTTGATAGCGATGGATGGCCCCGATATCCGTGAGGTATCGAGTCGACGAATACAACAATAAGGGAATGTATCATGAGACAGTTTGAACCCTATTTTCGCCCTTTTGCCAGGTATGCATTGATCGGCATCGGTTGCCTCGCTCCGATGGGAGTGCATGCCGATATCAATCCCAGCTTTTTCGGTTATGCCCGTTCTGGCATTGGCTCGACCGCAGGCGGTGGGGCGCAAACCTGCTTCCAGGCGGCTGGAGCCCCCGCCAAGTATCGTCTCGGCAACGAATGCGAGACCTACGCCGAGATCGGCCTGGGTGCCCAGCTCTATCAGCAGCAGGGCACAACCTTCGATTTCGCCAGTCGCGTGGCTTATGTCACCTCGCAGAGCAACGACTCCGAGTCGCTCGCCGACGATGACAACGACATCGCGCTCCGCGAGATGTACGTTAGTGGCACCAACGTCGTCGCCGGCTTGCCGGGCGCGACGCTGTGGGCCGGCAAGCGCTTCTACAAACGCCACGACATCCACATGAATGACTTCTATTACTGGGATGCCTCGGGGCCGGGCGCCGGGATCGAGGACATCGATATCGGCCTCGGCAAGCTCAGTCTGGCCTGGACGCGTGGCAGCGATACGACCGATGCTCGCTTCCCCGATGCCGGCGAGCGTCTCTCGGGCGATACCATCGATCTGCGCTGGGGCGATATCCCGGTCAATCCCGGCGGGTCACTGGAGTTCGGCGTCGACTACGGGCGTGCCTCGCTGAGCGAATGGCAGGAAGACATGCTCGAGGACAACGGGATCGATCCCGACGATTCCGACAAGGGCTGGATGGGGACCGTCGAACATACCCAGAGCAACTGGCTCGGCGGATTCAACAAGATCGCGCTGCAATACGGCACCGACGGTATCCTGACGCCTGGCAACAGTGTGGGCCGGGCGGTCAGCGTGCTGGACAACGACGACGGCGACATGTGGCGCATCCTCGATCACGGTCATGTTTGGCTGATCCCCGACAGGCTGGACCTGCTCTATGCCGTCATTTATGAAGACAAGCGTTTCGACAACGATACCGGTCGCAAGTGGTTCTCCGCCGGTATTCGGCCGGTCTATTACTGGACGGATATCATGAGTACCGCCTTGGAAGTGGGGTACGACCACATCGATCCGCAGAGTAACGTCGACAGCTACAACAGCAGCAACCACCAGAGCGCCAAGGTCACGCTGGCCCAGCAATGGTCGGCCGGGCGTGGCGCGATGATCCGTCCGACCATCCGCGTGTTTGCCACTTATGCCGACTGGAGCGGCAACGCCTATCAGGCAGGTGAGGACTACGCCCGGCTCGCCGATAACCTGGCCAACGCCAACGGCCCGAACAATGTCGACTTCGACGACAGCGATGGCATGACCTTCGGTGCCCAGATGGAAGTCTGGTTCGGCGGCTGATGCCCCTCGCCGCATGACGGCCGTCATGCTCGCTTACTGTTCTTTCGGCCCCGAAGCCAGCTTCGGGGTCCTTTTGTCTTGCCCACCCATCGGGATACTGTCATGAATCGCTGCCCCTCTACGTTGCCGATGACGACGACTATGCGCCTGGCCACCACGCTCCTGTTGACGACTCTGGCCGGCTGCGTGTCGCTCAACCCGCCCTCTGCCCTGGAATCACGCTCCGGACAGCCAGCGCCGAGCCAGGTCCAGGAGTGCTGCCAGACCCTGGCGGATCTCCCCTATCGGCCTCTTCAGGCGGATCAGACCCTGACGCTCAGCTTCGATGCGACCACGCCGGTGCATCAGTTCGCGGATGGCAGGAGCTATTTCCATGCCTTTGCCTTGCCCCGCAACGGCCAGCCACTGACGTTGCGGCTGACCAGCGCCATTGACGATGAGCAGGTTTTCGCTCCGACGCTGCTGCTGCTGGACGAACGTTTCCAGCCCGTGCGGCGCGTAAGCAGCGATCAGTTCCGCTATCAGGGACCCTCCGGTTTTCGAGATGCCCGCCTGAGCGGTGCGGTCAGTGTCATGCCGGGGCCCGATGCCGCTTATGTCGTCGTCTATACCAGCGAGCAGGCGCGCCAGGGCACGACGACCTACGAAAGCCCCGAGAAGGTCTACGCCCGTGTACGCGGTCTGGCGGTTCCCGACATCGACGATCCCGTGGCGGCGCATACGGCCACGGGCCGCCTGACCCTCGAGGTCTCTCCGCTGGGGGACGGGGGACTGCTGGCTCCTCTCATGGGGCATGCGCCTTCGATTCCGCTCAATGCCACCGATACGGTGCAGACGGCCGCACCCTCTCGTCCGGCATCGGCTTCACCACCGTCGGTGACGGCGGTTGTCCCGGCGAATGTCGCGCCGGTGCCTGATGCCGTTCAGCCGGAACTCGATTATCGGCGCATGATCCGGGCTGCGCTCAAGGCCGACGACGTTGAACTCGCCCTGCAATTGGCCGAGCATGCCGAACAGGCCGGGCAGCAAGGCACCCGCGCCTGGCTGGCCGATCAGCTCCGGGCGAGGTAGTCCTGAACTGTGGATACGGCCTGGCGGCGGATAGCGCGGTCATGTCCCGTCGGGACTGGCGCCTCGCGGCTGGGCGTCGGTCTGGATCCTGAACAGCACATAGGGCTTTTGCCGTTCGTCCTGGCCCTGGTACGTCGCCTGGCGCTGGAGCTGGTTGGCCGTGACGTAGAGCCCGCCATCGGGACCGAGTGACAGGGTGTCCGGCCACAGCAGGCGCGGATCGTGCACCAGCGTCTCCCAGGAGGCGCTCCCGGTGTCGTAGCGGTGAATGGCGTTGTGCTCGTAGTCGGTGGCGTAGAGCCGACCGCTGGCGTCCATCAGCATGCCGTCCGACGCGCCGCCCTTGGAGCCGAGGTCCTGCACCGCCGCGACCACGCTCTGGGTCGACGCCGCGCGATCGCGCAACAGGCGAGTGGGCACGCTGTAGAGGTGATGGCCGGAGAGGGCCGAGTAGTAGAGCGTCTCGCCATCCGGCGAGAGGGCAATGCCGTCGGCGGGAACGCGGCGGATTTCGCCGTCACTGTTGGCCAGGGTCAGCCGTTCGCCTTCCACCATGGGCACGAAATCCGCCTCGGCCTGGGTGGACGCGTGGCCGCTCAGCTTGCGCCAGGCCTCGCCCGAGGCAAGATCGACCACGATGATCGCCCCGGGGCCGGAAAACGACGAGTCGGTGATATAGGCGATGCCGCCTTTACCCTGGGAGAAGTCGAAGCGCACATCGTTCAGGTAGGTGGAGTCGAGCGCTGCGCTGGCGGGCAGTATGATCGTCCTGCTGACCTGATTGGTCTCGAGATCGATCGCTACCAGCTTGGCGCCGTTCTCCTGGGGCCCCGAGCCCTCGTAGCCCGAATCGGGCAACCGGCCGGTATCGAGCAGCCACACCTGGCCGTCGCCCGGCGCGATTACGCTCTGCACGCTGATCAGCGACTCGCCGGGATGGTCTACATCGGGCGTATTGAGGTCAGCATTGGGGTAGGGAATCTCCTCGCCATCCTTGAGCTCGGCGACGGTGAAATCGACACCCTCCTCCCAGCGAGGATAGCTGACGAAGCGGCGACCCTCCTGAGTCACCGTGATGCCGGTGGGCATCTGATCGTGAAACAGAAAGTCGGGCGTCATCTCGCCGATGGTCCGCTCGGTGGCAAAATCCACCTCCTGGGAAGCGCCCTGCGAATCGTCTTGAGCGATGGCCGATAACGGCAGCAGTAGCGTCCCGATCAACAGCGGGGATAGAGAACGGTGTGTCTTCATCACGAATCCTTGTTAGCAGACAGGTCGCTAACAAGGTAGTGAAGAATGCCGCCATCCGCGATTTCCGATGGCTGAGCCTCACCAGCCCCAGAACATCAGCCACCAGGCCAGCAGGATCACCCCGATCGCCAGCGCCACGCCGCCGAGTGCCGCTACACGCCGACCGCCCTGAGCGTAGCGGCCGAGAATCCGCCAGGCGATTTGCAGACACCACAGGCTGCCGAGCGCGAGCAGCGTGGCGCGCAGGTCGTTGGCCCACAGCAGGCGCATGCCGTCGCCGCGCAGCAGACTGACCGTGGTGGCCGACAGTCCCAGGAATACTCCCAGCCCGCCCAGAGGAATCAGTGCGTGGGATAGATGCCAGAGCCGCGTCCAGGACCAGGCGCCGAGCGCGCGGTTGGCCAGCGCCAGACACAGGCTCAACGCCGTGCCGAGCACCAGGCCGGTGCCCAGGATGTAGGCGATCAGCAGTGCGCCGTCGAGCAGGTTGAAGACGTCGTTGTGGGCCGGGTAGTTGGTCAGGATCCAGTGGGGGGCAGTGGTTTCCAGCGGCCACATCCAGCCATGCTCCACCAGCCACACGGCGAGTGTCTGCTTGATCTGCACGAACCAGGGGCTGGCGCTCCAGTGGAAGGCGCCGATGGCGACGCCCAGCAGGCCGAAGATCAACAGTATGAATTCTCCGGACGTGGCGCGTCCGGCAGGCGGGTCGAGCAGTTCCGAGCCAAGCGCGCGGGTCTCGAGGTGAATGGCCGACTTGTAGCCGCTGCAGCGCGAACACATATGGCAGTCGCTGGCGCTGTCGAGTTGCTTGAGCGGAATCAGGGGGGCGCAATCCGGTGCATGGGTGCGTACGGCGTGGCCGGCACGCACGTCACGGTTGTGCGCCTCCCAGGCGGCCTTGTCGGTACGGTAGTGCAGCGGCGAAAGCTTGGCGAGCAGCGCGAACACGCCATTGACCGGACACAGATGGCGGCACCACACCCGCTTGCCCTTGCCGTAGACGAGTCCCACACCGATGGCGGCGACGGTCGAACCGCCGAGCACCACCAGGGCACCGACCGGATACTGGTAGACGCTGGCCATCTGACCGTAGAGCGTGGTGCCGAGAAACGCCACGAAGGGCCAGCCCCCCCAGCGCATCCAGCGTGGAATCGGACGCCCCAGGCCGACACGGCTGGCCGCCTCGGTCAGCGTCCCCTCGGGACAGAACACCCCGCACCAGACGCGCCCGAGCAGTACCATGCTGATCAGCACGAAGGGCCACCACAAACCCCAGAACACGAACTCGGCGAACACCGTAAGGTTGGTGAGGATATGCGCCTGGTAGTCCGGCAGCGGCAGCCAGGCCGGGACCACCAGCAGAAAGGCATAGAGCCCGACCACGCACCACTGGATGGCCTGAATTACGCCCCGCCGACGCTGCATGGCGTGGCTCAGGGCAACGAGGCGTGACGTCCGTGCCGGCATGGCCGACGACGCTGTACGACACCCCGCCATCATGCCGGCTCCTTGCCCGCGGCAGGTGCCGGACGAGCCCGGGAGACGCGACGGTGCTGCCATTTCAACAGGCTGAACACCGCGACCCAGTAGAGCACGTACCCCACCACCACGGTAAAGGCCGGCCAGGCGCGATAGCCGGCGAAGGAGGCCAGCAGGCCACCGAGTCCGCCACTGTCATCCAGCCAGGCGCTGGTATCCCACAGCGGATCGGGACCGGCCGGCAGCACGCCGAGGTTGATCAGCCGCTCGAGTCCGGCGACGAACAGCGAGGCGGCCAGCAACAGCAGCAGCGTTTCGGTGATGCGGAAGAAGATCCGCCAGGAAAACAGTCTCGAGCCGAGCTGCAGAAGACCGAAGGTGACCAATGCCAGGGCGAAGCCGGCCGCTGAAGCTGCCACGAAGCCGCCCATGGCACCGCTTTGCCACTGCGCCATGCCCATGCCGTAGAGGAAGACCACCGTCTCGGCGCCTTCGCGGGCCACGGCGATGGCCACCAGCAAGGCGATGCCCCAGTAGCGTGCCTGGGCCACCGAATCGGACAGGCCGCGCTCGAGCTCCGACTTGAGGGTGCGCCCGTGTACGCGCATCCACACCACCATCTGCACGATCAGGGCGCAGGCGACCAGCACCATGGCCGCCTGGAACAGCTCCTGCGACGTTCCCTGCAGCCAGCTGTCGGCGCTCATCAGCGCCACCCCCATGAAGCCCGCCAGCACCAGGCCACCCAGCACACCCAGCCAGAGATAGCGTAGGCCGGTTGTGGCATTGGCCTGCTTCAGCCAGGCATAGGCGATTCCCACGACGAGAATCGCCTCGACGCTTTCGCGCCAGATGATGAAGAGTACCTGTTCGAGCATGTTGCCGATCCTCCCGGCCTATTCCGCGATCACCTGCCCACGCGCATCGGGGAGATGGAATTCGTCGAAGAAATCGTACTCACCGGGCTTGAGCGGGTGCACGACCACGAAGGAGTCGACGCCCGGCCCCATGACCTTCTCCTTGCGCAGGGAGCGGCTCTCGAATTCGACGGGCGTATTGCCGGTGTTGTGCAGGTTGATCTTGAAGCGTTCGCCGGCCTTGACGTGCAGCGTCTCGGGATCGAGCGTACCGTTGTGCAGCGTCAGGTCATAGCTGGGCAGGTCGCCGGCGTGCACCTGCGTCACGCCGACAAGGGCCAGCAGCAGCATGACGCTAGCCTGAAATCGCATAATGCTCTCCTGAGACGGCGATCAATAACCGCCTTTCTTGCCGATGCCGGCATAGACGAAGTCGTATTCCACGGTGAACGGCGCGTACCACTCGCCCACGCCGGTCTCCTTGTCGACGTGACGCTGAATGTCCGGATGCTGCAGGGTATAGGTCAGATGATACTTCCCGGGACCGTCGAGCTTGACGTTGGCACCGTAGTGCGGACCGTCGTTGGCCACCATGGGCATGAAATGGCCCTCGATGGGCGTGTCGCTGCCTTCCTTGGTGAGCGTGTAGTCGACCTGCAGGTAAGGGATCCAACTGCCGGGCTCGAAACCGTTGTCATTGTCCTCGAGGGCATGAATATCCGCCTCCAGGTGCACGTCGGCCTGATCCGCCGGCAATTCGCCCGCCGGCTCCATGACGACCGGCTGCAGGTAGACGGCGGCGATCTCCATGCCGTGCTCGAGCTTGGGCTCGCCGATGGGATACTCCAGAGCCAGAGCCGGTGCGGCGACCACGAGAGATGACAGAACGAGCAGAGGAGACAGACGTTTCATGACGGTTTCCTTGATTCGGTTATGGCTTGACAGGTTGTCGAGTGCCAAGCGAGAACGATCCATGAATCAAAGCATAAATGAGATTCAGTCTCAAGCGCGTTCTGTTTATTGCGATTGCGACGAATCGCCACATTGGCGCCATCAATGCCGTGTCCGGCGCCAAGCTGGCGCACGAACGAGGCATGTCGCATGCTAGGCGCCATGTCTTCTCTCGATTTTCTCGACCCTCTGCGCCAGCGGCTAGGCGAGCGCCGCCATCGGGCATTGATCTGGCTGAGCGGTGCTCCGCATGCATGTCATGCGCGGGCGCAAGCGTTCTGGCGTGCAGCGGTCTGGCAGTCGCCGCTGTGGGTCAGCGCCGGCCAGGGACCTGAAGGTATTGCCTCGCTGCCGCCTGCCAAGGCGCGCACCCGGCTGGGCCAGGAGCACGGACTGATCGTCATTGACGCCGTTTCGCCGCATACCGGCTTCGATCCCGATGCTTTCGGGGCGCTATCGGGCACCCTGTGCGCCGGCGGGGTGTTGATCCTGATGACGCCCGAGTCCTGGCAGGACGGCGAGCCGGCACTGGATGCGGATTATGCGCGTCTGGCGCACTGGCCTCATTCACCGGAGAGCCTGTCGTCACGCTATCTGTCGCGTCTGGCGCGCTGCCTGCAGGGCTCGTCGGCGGTAATTCACTGGCCGGCGATGCACGAGCGTCCCTCCGCGACCGCTCTCGAAGGTGTCTTGGGGGGCTCCCGGATAGTGTCGTCGCCAACCGTGGTTAACGACAGCGACTGCCTGAGCCATGACCAGGCGCTGGCGGTCGAGCAGCTCGTGCGGCTGCGCCGACGCCGGCCGCTGGTATTGAGCGCCGATCGCGGCCGGGGCAAGAGCGCCGCGCTGGGCATTGCCGCCGCCCGACGGCTGCTCGCGGGCGAGACCCGGTTATGGGTTACCGCCCCCCGACCTGCAGCGGTCGAGCCGTTGTTCGAGCGGTTGATCGCGCTGCTGCCACAGGGCCGACGCGTCGGCAACGTGTTTCGTATCGAGACGCGGGCGGGAAATGGCGAGGTACGCTTTCTCGCCCCGGATGCGGTGGAGGCGGCGCTGCGGGAAGCCGACATCGATCCCAAGGCACGCCCCACGCTGTTCGTCGACGAGGCCGCGGCGATTCCCACGCCGTTGCTGGGGCGGTGGCTCGAAGCCTTTCCTAGAATCGCTTTCGCCACGACCGTGCACGGCTATGAGGGGACCGGTCGCGGCTTCCAGTTGCGCTTTCGCGAGCGGCTCGAACGGCAGACGCCGTCCTGGCGAGCGCTGCAGCTCCAGCAGCCGATCCGCTGGGCCGAGGCGGACCCGCTGGAAACGATCACCCGCGAGCTGCTGCTGCTCGATGCCGAGCCGGACGATATGGCGACGGCGAGCGCGGCCATGATGTCTCATCCGGTGGCGTATCGGTTGCTCGAACGCGAGGCGCTGGCCGACGACGAAAAAGGATTGCGCGACGTGTTCGGGCTGCTGGTTCAGGCGCATTACCGCACCACGCCGGCCGATCTGCGTCAGTTGCTCGACGGCCCCGATATCCAGGTGTTGGGCGCCTATGCCGATGAGGTGTGTGTGGGGGTGTGTCTGGTGCAGCGGGAAGGAGGTTTCCCGCAGGCGCTGGCGGAGCAGATCCACACCGGCAAACGTCGTCCGCGCGGGCATCTGCTGGCCCAGTCGCTAGCCGCACACGGCGGGTGGCGGGAGGCGGCGGAGCGGCGCTGGTATCGCATCGTGCGTATCGCCGTGCACCCGGCGGCTCGGCGGCGGGGGATAGGCGCCGCCATGCTTGAGCGGCTGGCGGCGCAGGGCCGTGAGGCCGGCATCGAGCAACTGGGCGTGAGCTTCGGTGCCGAGCCGGAGCTGATCGCCTTCTGGCGAGCGCAGGGTTTTGTCGCGCTGCGCCTGGGACTGACGCGCGAGGCGTCCAGTGGCGAACATGCCTTGATGATGGGACGCCCTCTGTCGCGGGACGCCGAGCGCTTCTTGCGAATGCTGAGCGGCGACTTCTCGCAACTGCTGCCCAGTCTGCTGGCGCATGACCTCGCCTCACTCGACGCCGATGTCGCTCTTGCACTACTGGCCGAGGGCGCGGTGCCCAGAGTCGACGAGGTGCTGCTTGCCCGCATCCAATGGTTCGCCAGCGGCGGCGGCGAACTGGCGCTGGTACGCCCCTGGATGGCGAGGGCATGGCTTGCCTGGTGGCGTGGTCCGCATGGACATGAGGAGAGCGAGCTGACCCGGCTGGCCGCGCCCCTGTTTCAAGGCGAGGATCGGCCCCTCGATGAGCGACGGGGTCGGGGCGACGGGCTGGACGCGTACGGGCGAAAGGCCCGCCTGGCGCACTGGCGTGAGCTGGCCGGATGTCTCCATCGCCGCCTGCAGAGCTAACGCCTAAAGCCCGGGAATGCCGAGTGGCCCGGGCATGTCCGGAATCGGCGAACAGCCGTTCAGCAGGGCAAGGAGTGCCAGGGCGCAAAGGGCCAGCGTGATGAGGCGTGACATGGGGACACCGACGGGACTAGGGGGTTCATACTAGCGGCAGTCGGCGTGGCGGACCAGACGAATAGTCTTGCGTTGGGCGTGCCAAGGGGTAAGGTGGCAGGGACTCAAGCTGGAAGTCTTCCGTATGAACGATCATCTGTTGCAGTTATCCCCGGCCCCTGTCTGGCGCCATTTTCGCACCCTGTGCAACACGCCGCGCCCTTCGGGCCACGAAGCCGAGCTGGTCGCCAAGCTCGAGCAATGGGCCGAGGCCCAGGGGCTCGCCCACGAGCGCGATGCATTCGGCAACCTGCTGATCCGCAAGCCCGCCACGCCGGGTTGCGAGGCGATACCCGGCATCGTCCTGCAGGGGCATCTCGACATGGTCGCCCAGGCCAATGCCGATCATCCCCACGATTTCACTCGCGACCCCCTCGTCACCTATCTCGAGGAGGGCTGGCTGCACGCTCAGGATACTACGCTCGGCGCCGACAACGGCTTGGGCGTGGCGGCGGCACTGGCGATTCTCGAGGACGATGAGCTGCGCCATGGGCCGCTGGAGGCCCTGTTCACCCTCGAGGAGGAGTCGGGCATGGGCGGGGCGCTCAACCTGGCCGAGGGCTGGCTGCAGGGGCGCTATCTGCTGAATCTCGATTCCGAGGATCGTGGCCAGGTCTACATCGGCTGCGCCGGTGGTGCTGACGTGGTGGTCGAAGCCCAGTTGCCCACCCGCGGACTCGGCGAACATGAAGTGATATGTCAGGTGGCGCTGACCGGTCTCACCGGCGGTCACTCGGGTATCGACATCGACAAGGGGCGGGGCAATGCCAACCGCCTGCTGGTGCGTGTGTTGCGGGCGCTGGAGCCGTTCGGCATCCGTCTGGCCGCCTATCATGGCGGGACGCTGCGCAATGCCCTGCCGAGAGAAGCCTTCGCCCGCCTGGCGTTGCCGCACGATGAGATCGACGCGGTGCGCGATCGCCTGGCCGAGCTGCAAGCCGAGCTTCAGTCCGAACTGGCCGGAGTGGATGAGGGGTTAAGGCTCGAGCTGTTGCCTGACGAGGGCGACGAGGCGCTGACCGAGGCGGCCAGTCATCGACTGGCGGCGGCACTGCACGCGGCGCCTTATGGCGTGGAGCGCATGAGCGTGGAGGTGCCCGGCGTGGTGGAGACCTCCAGCAACCTTGGCGTCGTCAAGCTCGAGCAGGGACGATTCCACCTGAGTGCACTGGTGCGTTCGCTGCGCGACAGTGCGACGCGGGATCTCGTCGATCGCTTCAAGGCGCTATTCATGCTGATGGGCGCCGACACGCGAACCGAGAACGGCTATCCCGGCTGGACCCCCAATCCCGAAAGCCCGCTGCTGGCGCGCTTTCGCCGTCTGCACCTCGAGCGCCTCGGTGTCGACCCCGAAGTTCGCGTGATTCATGCCGGTCTCGAGTGTGGCATTCTGGGTGGCAAGTACCCGCAACTCGACATGATCTCCTTCGGCCCGCAGATCCGTGGCGCGCATTCACCCGCCGAAAGGGTCGAGGTCGATTCCGTGGAGGAGTTCTGGAGCCTGCTGCGCGGGGTGATCGAGGACATCGGCAGCGGCCACGCCGCCTGAAAGGTGGCATAAGGAAGCCATAAGGAAAAAGTCCGGCTTCCGGAGGCAGTCGCTGCCATCAACGGCGCCCATTGGTGTGGCGCTGCCGGTCACGGCCTTTCCGGTGTTGCCGGAAAGGCCGTGGCGTTTCAGACCTTCTCCGTCTCGAGCGGCTGGCTTGCGTTCGCACTCGCCTGGCCGATCACCTGACGCAGGTGAGCGCGATATTCGGCGACGTGGCGCTCGATCTCCGGCGCCTTGATGACATCGTTGGCCAGATAGGTGGGCAGTGCCTCGAGACCGATGAATTCCTGCGATTTGTGGAAGGGGAAGTAGACGGCATCCACACCGCGGCCTTCGAAAAAGTTGCCGGGTTCGTCGAAGGCCTCGCGGGGCGCGTTCCAGGTCAGCGACAGCATGTAGCGGCGCCCCTGAAGCAGTCCGCCGCTTCCGTAATGACGACTGGCGTCATGGCGCGAACGGCCATCGTTGGCATACAGCGACCCGTGACCGGCGGTCAGGACTTCATCAAGGTACTGCTTGACGATCCACGGCGCGCCCATCCACCAGCCGGGCATCTGATAGATGATGACATCGGCCCATAGAAACTTCTCCACTTCCTCCTCGACGTCATAGCCGGCGTCGACGTGCGTTTCCCGCAGGTCATGCCCGAGAGCGCCGAGCTCTTCCCTCGCCGTCTGGTGCAGCGTCGCGTTGTAGCGCCCACCGGAATGGGCAAAGGCTTTCTTGCCGTCGATCAACAGAATCTTCATGCACTGCTCCCTGGTTGTCGAATGCCACCGCAGCGGTGACATGGGCGATGCAGTGTCGATGCCTTAGACGAAAGGATAAAGACCGCTGGCTGCAAAAGTGCTTTGAGCGGAGCGTAAAGAAAGACGGCGGCTACAGACGCAGCCGTGGCGCGATGAAGTCGAGAAAGGCGCCGATGCGCGACACCAGGGAGGTATGCCGGTAATAGACCGCCTGAATCCGTTCGTACTCCTCGTGAGTCGTCTCGGCCAGTACGTCCTGCAGCCGGCCGTCCTTCAGGTCGTCATGAATCAGGAAATCGGCCAGACAGGCAATGCCCAGGCCGGACACGGCCATTTGGCGCAGCGCTTCGCCGCTCGACGAGGCCAGGGTCGGGCGGATCTCGTCGCCATTCCCCACCGGCCAGCGATTGAGCCACGCGGGATGCGTGAAGCCCAGCAGCGAATGGTCCTTCAGCGCGGCGGTATCCTGGGGAGCGCCGTGACGGGCCAGGTAGGCGGGGCTGGCCACCAGACGCCTTCGGCTTCTGCCCAAGGGACGAGCGTGCAGGCTGGAATCCTTGAGTTCCCCGATGCGGATGGCGATGTCGGTACGATTCTCCAGCAGGTCGATGTTGGTCTCGTGAGTGGTCAGTTCCAGGCGCACCTTGGGGTAATGGTGGTGGAAGACTTCCAGGTGCGGCACGATCTGATGCAACAGAAAGGGCGTGGCGGCATCGACACGCAGGCGTCCGGCGGGCTCGCGGCGACGCACGGCCAGGGTCTCTTCGGCACTTTCCAGATCGTTCAGCGCGCGGCGGGCCCGGTCAATGATGATATCGCCTTCCTCGGTGGTTTCGAGACGCCGGGTGGTGCGATTGATCAACGTCGATTCCAAGGCCGTTTCCAGGCGCGATACCGCCCTCGACAGGCGCGCCGGGCTCGTGCCCAGCATCTCGGCGGCAGCAGTGAAACTGCCGGCATCCACGACGGCCAGCAGCAGTTCCAGATCTTCCCAACGGCTCTTCATCTCGTATCCTGTCGGTGAAAACGCTCACAGCATAACGCGGTGGCGCACCGCCGGAGAGGCATCCAATGAAGGCCGGTGGCGCCTGGTTCCAGAGAACACGGGCGGACGATGCCCGTGGACCTTCACCCCACGCTAGTTTGTCGGGAGCGTATGCGACATCGTCGCAGCGGCTGTCTGGGTCTCGAGGCGATAGCCGTGCTGGTAGATGCTGCGCAGGCGCAGGCCGTGGCGGCCGTCGAGCTCGAGCTTGCGGCGCAGGCGGCTGATGTGGGTGTCGACGGTGCGGGTCGAGACGTCGCCCTTGATGCCCCAGATCACTTCGAGCAGGTGGGCGCGAGCGAGCAGTTCGCCGGAGTGGGTGAAAAGCAGCGTGGCCAGGCGGTATTCGCGTTCCGTCAGCGTCACGCTGCGGCCGTCGACATGCACGCTGCGGGTAGCGCTGTCGAGCCGGTAAGCGCCGATTCGTTCCAGGGAGGAGGGCGCCTGCAGCAGGCCCGCCCGACGTCCCAGGGCACTGACACGGGCATTCAGCTCGCGCGGACGCAGCGGCTTGGCCAGAAAATCGTCGGCTCCCTGACCCAGGGCCAGCACGACATCTTCCTCGTCGTGGCTGGCGGTGATGAAGAGGATCGGGCCGCGCCAGCCGTCGTGCTGACGCAGGTGCGCCATCATGTCCATGCCGCAGGCATCGGGAAGACGCCAGTCGAGGATCAGCAGGTCGAAGGTCTGCTGGGGCAGGGCGCGGCGCAGCTCGCTGGCTCGTCCGAACAGCGTCACCACGTGTCCCGCCGCTTCCAGGCACTGGGCGATGAAGGCCTGCTGGTCAAGGTCGTCTTCCAGAACGCCGATATGCATGTCATTGCCCCGCTTGTCTGGCGTATGCCTGTCATGGCTTATCGGCATCATAGGACGTCACCTTGATTGACACAAAGTTTCACAATCTAACGCTGCGGCCTCGGCCTATACTCCCGGGCATTTCGGGGAGGAATCCAGCATGCGGACATGGCTGAAGAAGACGTGGCAGGGGTGGGGTGTGGCGATGCTGGTGGTGCTGGCGGGGCCGGCCCAGGCGCTGGAGCCGCCGAGCGGGCCGGTGCTGCTCATCGTCGGCGGCAAGCTTGGCCAGACCAACGTCGGTGACGAGGCGCACTTCGACCGCACCATGCTACAGGCGCTCGAGCAACACGCCACGCGTACCCGTACGCCTTGGCATGACGATGCCGTGACGTTCGAAGGCCCGCTCGGGCGGGCGCTGCTCGAGGCGGTGGGGGGCGAGGGTGCGCATGCGATGCGCATCACGGCGCTCAACGACTATGCAGCCAGCGTGCCGGTCGCCGACTTCCTGCGGCACGACGTGATCCTGGCCATGTCCGCCGATGGACGACCGCTGCGGGTCCGCGATCACGGCCCGCTGTTCGTCATCTATCCTTTCGACGCTCAACCGGAACTGCTCAATGAAGAGATCCTTGCCCGCTCGGTCTGGCAGATCAAGCGCATCGACATCGAGTGAGCCGATTCTGCCGGCCGGGGGCGTGACGCTGCAGTCGCTGTTCTCGCGGCGATTTCGTATCGCCACCTTCGCCGCCATTCTGTTCTTTCTGGCGGCGCTGACGACGGGCGGCGTGATCCTCCAGCGCCATCAGGCACTGGAGAACAAGCTGCGGGAAAACCTGATCTGGATGACCTATCAGTTCGACCGCGAGGTGCGTGAATTCCGCTTTGTCCTGGAGGTGGAACGCGATGTCGCGCTCGAGGCACTCCTGCTGCGTCACGACATTCTCTACAGCCGCATGCAGCTGTTCCAGCACGGTGACATGGCTCGGGAACTGAGCAGGATCGACGTGCTCGAGATACCGGTCCAGCAGGCCATTCACCTGATCGAGACGATGGACGCACTGCTGCAGACGCTGCCCGAGGGCGCAGTGACGCTGCCCGAGTCGCTGAAGCTCCCGCTGCGCGTGGAAAGCGAGGCACTGCAGGACGTGGCCAGCACCATTCTGGTCGATACCAATGCCTACGTGGCCGGACAGCGCACGTTCGAGCGCAGTCGGCTGCTCGAACTCTACGGTCTGGCACTGGCGCTGATCGTCATGCTGATGATGTCGGGGGCCGTGTTGGTCCGCGCCCTGATCCGCGAGGGACGTGCCCGCCATGCGAAGGCACAGCTGCTGGAGCGCCGGGGCCGGGAACTGAACGAAGCCGTTGCGCGTGCCGAGGCAGCCAGTCGGGCCAAGTCGGAATTCATGGCGGTGATGAGCCATGAGATCCGCACCCCGCTCAACGGTGTGGTGGGCATGACCGAGCTGCTCTCCGGGGAGACGCTGACGCCGCGTGGCGGCGAATACCTGCAGGCGCTCAGGCAGAGCGCCACCGGCCTGCAGGCGGTGATCAACGACGTGCTCGACTACACCAAGATCGAATCCGGCGCACTGGATCTCGACATTCGGCCCTTCGAGCTGGCGACCTTCGTGGAGCAGCTCTGCAGCGGCTACCAGCTGCGTGCGCAGGGTTCCGCCGTCGCCTTCTGTCACCACGTCGACGATACGCTGCCGCATTGCGTGAGCGGCGAAGTCAATCGGCTGCGTCAGATCCTGTTGAACCTGCTCAACAATGCCTTCAAGTTCACGCCATCGGGGCTGGTCGAGCTGCGTGTCAGCGCCGCGTCGCCATCTCAGGTGCGCTTCGAGGTGCGCGATACCGGTTGCGGCATCGCGCGCGAGGACCAGGCGCGCCTGTTCGAACCCTTCACTCAGGTCGATACGTCCATCGCCCGCCGCCACGAGGGGACCGGGCTGGGCCTGGCAATCTGCCAGCGCCTGGTGCAGGCCATGGGCGGTGAATTGGGCGTCAACAGCCAGCCCGGCCTGGGAAGCCTGTTCTGGTTCGTCGTGGCGCTGCCCGAAGCGCCACGTCTTCAGGTCGAGCGGCATGACGACGCCTGCGCCGTCATGCCAAAGACGTATCGAATCCTGATCGTCGAGGACAACCCCATCAACCAGGTACTGACCCGGGCGATGCTGGAGCGGCTGGGCCAGCATGCCGAGGTGGTGGCGGACGGCGGCGAGGCACTGGAGCGCCTGCAGCGCGATGATGCGCCACGCTTCGATCTGGTGTTGATGGACATGCAGATGCCGGTGCTCGACGGTCTCGAGACCACGCGGCGCTGGCGGGCGACCGAAACCCGGGGACACCTGCCCATCGTCGCCATGACTGCCAATGTCATGCCCGAAGATCTCGAGCGCTGTCGGCAGAGTGGCATGGATGATGTGCTGTGCAAGCCATTCACCGGTGACGAGCTGTGTCGCACGCTCGTGCGCCAGTTGAGTCCGACGGCAAGGTCCACAGAGCCGGACGCGGGCGAAAGCGCCGTATCGCTCGCTCCCGCATCGGCCAACGGCGATGATATCGCCGGGACGGCGTTGCTCGACGCCGAGATCGGCGAGGAGCTGGCACAGACGCTGGATCGGGAGGCTCTGGATCGGCTGTTGCAGACCTATCTGACGCGCCTCGAGTCGCGTCTGGTGACTCTCGAGGCCGGCCTGGCCGCCGAGGACCGCCAGGCACTGCAGCGCGAGGCGCACTCGCTCAAGGGGGCCTCGGCGTCGCTGGGATGCGCGGCGATCGCCGCCGAGGCCGCGGCACTGGAAACGGCCGCGCCCACGGCCGCAAGGGAAGCCTTGCGTCACCACTTGGAGCAACTGGCGAGACTCAAGGAGGCGACGCGCGAGGCGCTGCGAGGGGCGGGGCTGCTGGTCGCCTCGGCGAAGGCGCTCGACTGAGCACCGCCGGGGCCGTGTGGCTACGCCGTCAGCAGCGGTAGCGCCGCCTGTTGCCGGTACCACCGGTCGAATTCCATGGCGGCCATCGGGCGGGCGAAGAGATAGCCCTGGCCCCGATGACAGCCGGCGTCCCTGAGCAGGTCGTGCTGGGGCCAGGTCTCGATGCCCTCCGCCACGACTTCGAGCCCCAGGCGTCTACCCAGGTCGACAGTGGCCAGGGTGATGGCCCGGGCTCCGCGATCGTGATCGCAGCGGGACACGAAGCTGCGATCCAGCTTCAGTTCGTCGAAGGGCAGGCGGTAGAGCTGGGTCATGGAAGAGTAGCCGGTGCCGAAGTCGTCCAGCGACAGACGGCAGCCGCGCTCGCGTAGCGCCGCCAGGACGTGACGGGCGTAGCCGAAACAGTCGATGCCCGACGATTCCGTCAGCTCCAGCGTCACGCCGTGCAGGTTTTCGGCATGTGGGGCGATCAGCCGATCGAACTTCGCTATCGCGTCGGGCGCCTTGAGCAGCAGCGGCGAAATGTTGACCGCCATCTCCAGTGACCAGCCGCACGCGAGCCAGCGATCGCGTTGGGCCAGCGCCCGTTCGAGCACGTGCCAGGTCAACTCGACGATCTGCTGGCTCTGCTCGGCCAGGGGAATGAAGCGGTCCGGCGATACCAGGCCCTGCTGCGGATCACGCCAGCGCACCAGTGCTTCGACACCGATGATCCTGCCGGACGGCAATTCGCGCTGGGGCTGGTAGGCCAGGAAGAGGTGTTCCTGGCGCATGGCCGCGGCGAGATCGTCGGCGGTGGGCGGCTTGTGCCAGGAGAGGTGTCGCAGCAATGGCACGAGGCGCGTCGCCAGGGCCGCCTTGGGAAGGAAGCCCAGCATGCGTAGGCCGCTGGTGCGTCCGAACCTTACCACTTCGTTTGCCGTCGTCTCTCCGCATCCACTGACCAGCAGAATGGCTGCGTCGAGGCGCAGGTCGTCGAGATATTCGATTACGTGTAGGCCCGTGAACTCGCCGAGATCGAAATCCAGCAGGATCAGGTCGGTATCGAGCAGTGCCGGCTGGCGGGCTAACTCGCCCAGGCCACTGGCTGTGGTGACGGTGTAGCCGCATCGGCCAAGCAGCAACTGGCCCAGGGTCTGGATTTCATTGTCATCGTCTATGATCAGGGCGCGCTGCGTCATGATGAGCTCCCGGTCGTCCGCAGTTGGCCGCCCCGGCTGTCAGCCGGAGCGGATTGTCGAGTTACCGCGGTCGGCGGGTTCAGAAGACTTCCCACTCGGAGACGGGCGATTTCGCCAAGGGTTTGCGAGGCGATGGCGAGGTCGAGGATACGGATGCTGCCGGCTGGCGGGCGGCGGATGCTGGCAGGCTGGCGGTCTCGGTGTGGCTCAGCCGGAAGGAAGCGATCAGGGCGCTGAGGCTTGCGGCCTGCTCGCGCATTCCGCCGGCGGCGTTGTTGGACTCCTCCACCAGTGCCGCGTTGTGCTGCGTCATGGTGTCGAGTTCGGTGACGGCGGTGTTGACCTGGGCGATGCCCAGATTCTGCTCCCGCGCGCCCGCGCTGATCTCGCCGATCACGTCGGTGACGCGGGCGATGCTGTCGACGATTTCCTGCATCGTCCGGCCGGTCTCCTTGACCAGCTTGGCACCGTACTGCGTGCGGGAGACCGACGTGTCGATCAATTCGCGGATGTCACGGGAGGCGTCGCTGGAACGGCTCGCCAGTGTGCGGACTTCCTGGGCGACCACGGCGAATCCGCGGCCATGCTCGCCGGCCCGGGCGGCCTCGACCGAGGCGTTGAGCGCCAGAATGTTGGTCTGGAAGGCAATGCCGTCGATCAGGCTGATGATCTCGCTGATCTGCTGTGACGAAGCGGTGATTTCGTCCATGGTGTTCTCGACCTGGCGCATGGCCTGGTGACCATGACGCACCACGTCGACCGTGGACTGCACCAGTTGGTTGGCCTGCTGGGCGGCCTCCGAGGTGTTGCTCACCGTGGCGGCGATCTCCTCCATGGAGGCGGAGGTTTCCTGCAGGCTGGAGGCCGCCTGCTCGGTACGCGCAGCCAGCTCCTGGCTGCCTCGGGCGATTTCGTCTGCGGCCTTGTTGACGCTCTGGGTGCTGGTGCGGACCGACTGCAGGGTGGTGTCGATACGCTCGATGAAGGCATTGAACTGGATCGCCAGTTCGCCGATCTCGTCGCTGCGGCTGTTGTCGATGCGGGCGGTGAGATCGCCATCGCCCTCGGTGATCTCCTTGATTCGCTGCGTGATGCGACGAATGGCGCGCGACATGAACAGCGGGCCCACGAGGGCGATGACCACGGCGGCGATGAAGACCAGGGCAGCGAAGATGGCGACGATGGACTGCCGAGTCCTGATGCGCTCCAGCGTAGCAGTCTCCAGGGCAAGTATCTTGATGTCGGCCGCTTCTCCGGCCGTGTTGTACAAACCGCGCAATGACTCGAAGGCGGTCAGCGAGTTGCCTTCGAGTTGTGCGATGGCTGCTGTCCTGTCGCCGTTTTCGTAAAGAGAAAAGACGCGTTCGGATTGTGTCGTCCAGTTGTTGTAGAGTGTCTCGAAGTTGGTGAACTCGCTGGTGATTTCGGGATAGGCGCTCAGCTTGTCGAGAAAGGTCTGCATGCCGTCATGGGCTTGCCGGGCATTTTCCCGGTAGTCCTCGAGAATGTCGGCCGATTTGTCGCTGTCCGGCGTGGTGCGCAGGTATTCGAGTTCCGCGACACGGGCCTGATACAGGTCGCGATCGGCATTCAGGACGGCGGAAGTGGCCTTGTTGAAGGTGTTGGCAAACTCGGCCATGCGCTGCTTGACGGAGTTGATCAGGAAGAAATCGGTCGTGACGATAATCAGCAATGCCAGCGCAACGCCGATAAAGGCGATGGCATATTTCACGCTGATTTTGTTGAAAGTCTTGCCCATGGTTTGCATTCTTTTGTCTCCCGGTAGAACCGAGTCATTGTGATGTTGAGAGCACATTACAATGGCAATGTCATGGGGTCGACAATGTGTCTCGTTATGTCACCTTTGTTCACCTTTAAGTTCAAACGTTCGCTAGTTAAAAGTATGGTTATTCGTTTTTACAATTAAGGTAATAGTAAAATATCTTCCTCTTTGGCCGCGTTTGAAATTACGAAGATTTGTAGATTCCGTCAGGTTTCACACTGCTGATCCTGACGGACGGCTTCCAGGCCGGCCGCGGAGATATAACCCTGCCGGTGAGCGTGCTCCGCCATCCTGGCGCTATCGGCCGCCAGTACCAGCGCACAGTTGGCCTGTGCCACGTCATCGGCAAGGCGCTGAATGGCCTGATCGCGCGATGCGTCGTTGCTGACGTTGCGGATATAGATGGCGGCAATGCGGTCGGGGTTCTCGCGAACGATCTGCGCGTAGACCTCGGGATCGTGCTGGCCACTGTCGCCGATAAGCACGAAGGATGACGTGTCGTAGAGCGACATGACCTTCTGGATGAGATGGTGCTTGTGATCCGTCGCCTTGCGCGGCCACGGGCGCTGCAGCGTCAATCCCCATTCGCGCAGAAACAGGATGGGCCCTACGGGAATGCGGTTGAGGTTGAAGAACTCCTCGAGGATCTCGTAGATGCTCCAGGGGCCGCGCGAGACGTAGACCATGGGCCTTTGACGGTCGCCCTCCTTGCCGTCGTAAAGCGCCTGGTAGAAGGCGGCGACGCCGGGAAAGGCCGTACGCTGGTGGGCTTTCTTGAGAAACAGCCGATAGAGCATCTTGAGCTTGTTGGCCACGCCGGTGTACATGACCGTGTCGTCGATATCGCTGATCACGATAAGGTCCGCTTCCACCCGGGGAATGTAAATATCGGCATTGGCGCAGACCGAATTGCGTTGATCCGCAATGATGTTCAGCTCGGCGGTGTGCCAGATACGGTCGGTGGGCAGTTCATGCTCGATACGCAGATGGGCATGAAAATAGCCGTCCCGATCCGTTTTGACCACGGTGCGCGTACCCGCCAGATCAATCGCGACATCGGTGTCCTTGATACCCCAGCGCACCATGCGCCGGAACAGATCGATGACGTCACGGCGCAGCGTTCCCTCGGGAACGTTCTTGCCCAGTTCGGGCTGGTGAAAGACTCGCCCCATCAGAAAGACTTCCTCTCGAGAGCCGTAGCCGCGATAGGTGTGAATCACCCAAGGGCCCTGACGTTGCTCCTTTCTGATCGGGCGCGAAGCGATGTGCAGCAGCTTCTTGAATACGTACATAAGATTGCTGGAAAAGCGATCGCGCATTCCCATTCCCTGGCGTTAGACCGCGTGACTTGAGACGAGCGTATTCCTTGTCTGTTGAAACTGGTACAGATTCGGCACGTTTTCAACAGAAAAGCCCACCCCGCCAAGCGGAGTGGGCTCGTTTCTTGCCTCGGCGGAGGTGATCAGGCGTGCTGTTCCGTGTGGCGCCCTTCGCAGATCTCCTCGACCAGCTTCGAGCAGAAAGCCTTTAGATCGTCCGGCTTGCGGCTGGTCACCAGGCCATGATCGACGACGACCTCCTGGTCGACCCAGTTGGCTCCGGCATTCTTGAGATCCAGCGAAACGGAAGGGAAGGACGTCATGGTGCGACCTTCGACGACACCTGCGTTGATCAACAGCCAAGGGCCGTGGCAGATCGCCCCTACCGGCTTGTGATCCTCGAAGAACGCCCGGGCGAAGGCGACCGCCTTGTCGTCCATGCGCAGGATATCGGGATTGATCTGGCCGCCTGGCAGTACCAAGGCGTGATAGTCGCTGGGGCGGGCGTCATCCAGTGACCGGTCGACCTTGTAGGTCTCGCTCCAGTCGGTCTTGTCCCACGCCTTGATGGTATCCTTCTCGGGCGAGACGATATGCACCTCGGCACCTGCCTCGAGCAGGGCGTCACGCGGTGCCGTCAGCTCGACTTCTTCGAAACCGTTGGTGGCAAGAATCGCGACACGTTTACCTTGCAGTTGTTGAGCCATCGTGACCTCCTAGTCGTGATGTCATGAATGGATGATGAAGATGAATAAGACCGCTAACTGCCGAAATATCCTTCATGCGCTTACTGCGTGTCCTGCTTCTTGAGCTTGGGATAGCTGGGAGAAACTTCAAGCGGTCGAATGTCGCGATTTGTTGCACGTTGCGTATGGCAGGGCTTGCCGCATGGGCGGCTTGACTTCAGGATGGGCAGGCACGACAGGCACTGTCCTGCCTGTTCACGGCTGCCGAGCCGTCGGCTTGTCCCTTACTCATGCAGGATGTTCCGTGTTCAGCTCCGCTCCGCTATCCGCATTGCCCGTGTCACTGCTCGTCGTCTTGTCGGCTGCCTTGGCGATGAGTCTCGTCATGCTCAGGCGACTTCGTCTAAGACTGCATCGTCAGGAGGAGGAAGCCGAGGTACTTCACCAGCGGCTGGCAGCGGCCCAGGCGGACCGGGAGCGTCTGGAGCGAGAGCTGGCGCAGAGCGACACTCTGCTCGACAGTGTGCGCGAGCAACATGTCGAGTTGCAGCGCCAGATGGATGAACGCGAGCGGCACCTGATGGATACCGGCGAGCGCCTGGCGACCCTGCGTGAACGCCATGCACGGCTGGAGGTCGAGCGCGACCAGGAGCGTGAGCATCACGGCGAGAAGCTGCGTCTGCTCGAGGAGGCGCGCGATCGCTTGAGCCGCGACTTCGAGACCTTGGCCGGGCGCATCTTCGACGAGCGCCAGCGCGCCTTCACGGCCCAGAGTCGTGAGAGCCTGGAGACGTTACTCAAGCCGTTTCGCGAACAGGTCGGCCATTTCCAGCGCCGCGTCGAAGAGCTGCATGGCCAGGAGATGCGCGAGCGCACCACGCTCAAGGTACAGATCGACCATCTTGCCGCCCTCAATCGTCAGATCACCGAAGAGGCCGCCAGTCTCACCCGGGCACTCAAGGGCGACAAGAAGATGCAGGGCAACTGGGGCGAGGTAATGCTGGAGTCGGTGCTCGAGCGCTCAGGCCTGCGCCGTGATCAGGAGTATCGGCGCGAGGTGGCGATCCAGGCCGAGGAGGGCCGGTTGCGTCCCGACGCGGTGATCTATCTGCCCGAGGACAAGCATCTGATCATCGATGCCAAGGTGTCGCTTAATGCCTACGTCGGCTATGTCAATGCCGAAAGCGACGGAGACCGGGATGCGGCGCTCAAGGCGCATCTCCAGGCCGTACGCCAGCACGTGCAGACCCTGTCGCGACGCGACTATCAGCGCCTGCCGGGGCTCAACTCGCCGGATTTCGTGTTTCTGTTCATGCCCGTGGAACCGGCCTTTGCGCTGGCCTTCCAGCACGACGATACGCTGTTCCAGGACGCCTTTGCCCAGGATATCGTCATCGTCACGCCCACGACGTTGCTGGCCAGCCTGCGTACCGTGGCGAGTCTTTGGAGCCTGGAACGCCAGAACGAGAATGCACGGCTGATCGCCGAGCGTGCCGGGCGTCTGCTCGACAAGTTTCGCGGCTTCGTCGACAGCCTCGATGAAGTGGGACGGCATCTGGAACGCGCTCAGGGAAGTTATCGCCAGGCCATGGGACGCCTGACCAGCGGGCAGGGCAGTCTGGTCAACCAGGCCGTGGCACTGCAGGGGCTCGGCGTGCGCATGAAACGCGAGCTGCCGGTTCATCTGACCCAGGCCGCCGCCGCATCCACCGCGGATGCGCCGCGCAATGTCGCCTGCAAGGCGACCGATCTCGACGATGATCCGGCCTTGGGCGGGCCGCAGTAGCATGCCTCATGCCCGCATAAAAAAACGCTGCCTTCCGGCAGCGCTCTTCGATGCGAATCGGCTTGTCGACTTCAGCCCAGGTAAGCGGAAAGCATCCACACGGTCTTTTCCTGCTCACCGATATAATCGCTGATCTGGGACGCGGTCCCTTCGTCGCCCGTGTCGCCTGCCACGGCAACGATTTCACGCTGCAGTTCGATCAGCGCCTGATAGCCCTGAATCAAGCCACGCACGCAGTTTTCACCGCTATGAACGTCTTTGTCTTCCGCGATGCGTGACAGCTTGAAATAGTCGCTGTAGGCATGAATCGGTTGATGACCCAGCGTCAGGATACGCTCGGCGACTTCATCCACCTTGGTCAGCAGGTCGGTGTAGATTTCCTCGAACTTGTTGTGCAGTTCGAAAAACTGCGGCCCCTTGACGTTCCAGTGATAGCCACGCGCGTTCATGTAAAAGATCTGGTAGTTGGCCAGCAGCGCATTGAGTCGGTCGGCGAGCTGGCTGGCGCTGGCTGACTGCAGACCAATGGCGTTGGTATCGGACATGTTGCTACCTCCTTGCTAAACGATGCTACGAGTGTAGAACGTGGCGTCGACGCCGGAAAACGGATAATCACCATGACCGGCATAGGCCTATCCTATGAAATGGCGATGCCCCTGACATTTTCAAGTCCCATCGTGCAATACGCTGCTGCCCGTCATGCATGCATTGATTTCACCCTCTCAGGCCGCCTAGCGTTTGATCGACCACAGTCGGCCGATGGCTTCGGCGCGGTCGGCGAGCAGCTCTGCGCAGCGCGTCAGCGCGTCATCCAGCGCCAGCGGACCGTCGGCCAGTGCGAAGACGGCGGTGACGCCTTCGTCATGGGCCGCCTGCCAGCCGGAGCCGAGACTGCCGGCCAGCACCAGGGTCGGCACGCCGAGCTGGCGCGCGCGCCGCGCGATTCCCACCGGGGTCTTGCCCGACAGGCTCTGGCCGTCGAGTCGCCCCTCGCCGGTGATGACCAGATGTGCCCCCTCGGCGAGCTGCTCGAATCCGGCCTGTTCCATGACCAGGTCGATGCCTGGGCGGAGCGTGGCGCCCAGGAAAGCGCGCGCTGCGAATCCCATGCCCCCGGCCGCGCCCGCGCCCGGCAGATCGCGGTAATCCTCGCCGATCGCCCGGGCGGTGAGATCCGCGAAATGCTCCAGCGCGATGTCGAGGCGGCCGATATCGGCTTCGCTGGCGCCTTTCTGCGGGCCGAATACCGCACTGGCGCCGCGTGTTCCCAGCAAAGGATTGTCCACGTCGACGGCCGTTTCCACGACGAGACCGGACAGGCGCGGGTCGAGACCCGCAAGGTCCAGCCGCTCGAGCTGAGCCAGCGCTGCACCGCCGGGAGGCAATTCGTGGCCATGGCGATCCAGAAGCCGGGCGCCCAAGGCACTCAGCATCCCCGCACCGGCATCGTTGGTGGCGCTGCCGCCCAGGGTGAGGACGAGTTTGCGTGCACCGGCATTGAGCGCCTCACGGACCAGCTCGCCCACGCCGTAGGTGGTGCTGTGCAGCGCGGTGCGCTCGCTGCGGAACAGCTGCTGCAGGCCGCTGGCCTGGGCGAGCTCCACGTAGGCGGTGCGCGACTCGGCCAGCCAGCCCCAGCACGCGGTGGTCGGCCGGCCCAGTGCATCCTGAACCTGCGCCTCGCGGCGTTCGGCCTGCGTGGCGGCGAGCAGGGCATCGAGGGTCCCCTCGCCGCCATCGCCCATCGGACACAGGTGTAGCGCGGAAAGCGGCAGGACCCGGCCCAGCCCCTCGGCGATGGCGGCGGCGGCGTCACGGGCCGAAAGAGCGTCCTTGTAGCTGTCGGGAGCGATGACGATCTTCATGATGGTGTCTTCATGCTGGCAGGGGCTCCTGGATACGCCTCGGAGGGCATCATTGTGAATGGCCAGGCCTCCATGCTAACGCGACGGGCTGGCAGGGTCACCGGGCCGCCTGGCCCGGATCGGCGGCGAGCCGGGCAGAGTGACGAATGCGACGTTGCGCAAGCGATAAGCGCGCCCTGGCCTGTTAGACTGAGGATATGCTATCTGCCGTGAGGAAGCGTCATGTCCATTTCGTGTCGATTCTGGCTGTTGCCCGCCCTGGCGGCGCTCGGCGGCTGTCAGGCGCTGTCGCCCAGCGATCCGCTTGCCGTCCAGCCGCAGGCCGCTCTGCCGGAAGAGTGTCAGTGGCAAGCGCAGGGCGATTCCCTGGCGTGGCTGCGCGCGACCAGTGAAGCGCTTGAGGCCGAGGGGTACGTGATTCGGGATACCGATGCCGAACTCGGGCTGGTCAGCGCCGAGCGCAGCACCGCTCAGCCCGGCCTGGGGGCCGTGGATCGCAGTTTCTGGGGACGCTCCGGTTTCTGGGGCAGCTTTGGCCTGGGGGGGCGGCACGGCTATTCGCTGGGCTACTTCCAGCGCTTTGGCGGCGACCCGGTGCGGATAGAGCGGGTCTCGGTCACCGCGCCCGGGGACATCGTCCGGGTGACACGCGATTCACAGGTGGTCGACATCGACGGTTATCTGCTCGATGCCCGGCCGGACATGTCCGCAAGTTTCTGCCAGCGCCTTCGAGAGTCCATCGAGTCACGCCTGGCCCGCCGCGAGTCTCAGCTCTCAACGGGAGGGGACGCCCCATGATTCGTCTGCAGCGCATCCTGACGTCTCTGCTGCTTCTGGCCTCCCTGATGATGCTGGGCGGTTGTGCGTTCTCTCCCACTCAGCCCGAAACCCGCAGCATCACGGTAGCCGCCGAGCGCGACCAGGCGCTGCGTGCCGGGCTAGAGATGCTCGTCGAGCGCGGTTTCGTGATTCGCCACGCCGATGTCGACCTGGGGCGTGTCGACGCCATCCTCGCCTCGCGTCCCGCCTACGAGGTGCGCTATGACGTGGAGACCGAGAATGGTTCGACGCGCATTGCACTGTCGGGGCGACGCGGCGGTCAGCCGCTGGCCCCGATCACCTTCGATCCACTGCTCAATGACATCTCGGCGCGTCTGGGACTGGCGCCCTGATGGGCGTCGGCCGACATGCGGCGGTCAGCGCTCGGGGGCGTTCCCTTCGAACAGCGGGCGTAGTCGCTCACGCAGGCGGGCGAGAGTGTCTTCGTCGTAAGGCTCCGGCGTTCCCTGCCCCCACACCGGGGCTGGCCAGGCAGCGTCGTCACGGCGTCGCGCGATGACGTGCAGATGCAACTGCGCGACCTGGTTGCCGAGGGTCGCCAGGTTGAGCTTGTCGCCTGCGCTGGTCTGCATCAATCCCTGGCCGAGCGTCGTGGCTTCCTGCCAAAGACGGGCCTGATCGGCGGTCGACAGTTCATAGACCTCGCTAATATCGGCCTGGCGCGGCACCAGGACCAGCCACGCAAAGCGTCGATCATTCATCACCCGAACCTGGCATAGCGGCAAATCGGCGAGAAAGTGAGTGTCGGCCTCGAGGCGGGGGTGCAAGGTGAAGTGAGACATGAGAAGGGAGTCGTCGCAGCGGCAGTGGCGATCTATGGTACACCCTTCGACCGCAACGCTCGATGCGGCATTACACATACGGGGAGACGATGCATGGGATTGTGGGAAGGGCTGGCGCTGGTGGTGACCGGCATGGTCGCCGGTTTCATCAATGTGCTATCGGCAGGGGGCTCGATGCTGACCCTGCCGATGCTGATGTTTCTGGGCATGCCGCCTCAGGTGGCCAACGGCACCAACCGGGTGTCGATTACCTTGCAGAGCATCTCCGCGGTGAGTGGCTTCTTCCGCGCCGGTGCCCATGAGATCGGGCTCAGCCTGCGCCTGTCGCTGCCGGCCGTGGCAGGCTCTCTGCTGGGGGCCTGGCTGGCCATGCAGGTGCCGGATGCCCTGTTCGAGGCGGTGCTGATCACGGCGATGGTGGTTGCCTCCGTGATGTTGCTGCTGCCGCAACCGGCCCTGGACACACGCAAGCTGACGCCCGAGCGACTGTCCCTGGCGGTGTATGCGGCCATGTTCGTGATCGGCCTCTACGGCGGATTCATTCAGGTCGGTGTCGGCGTGCTGTTCATCGTCGTGCTTTATCGCATGCTCAGGATCGATCTGGCCCAGGTCAATGTGTTCAAGGTCTTCATCGTACTGGTCTACACCTTGCCGGCTCTGGCGCTGTTCATGTTCAACGGCCAGGTGCGCTGGGGGCCGGGACTACTGCTGGCAGCCGGCAGCATGACCGGTGCCTGGCTGGCGGTACGAGTCAACATGGGGCCTCGCGGCGCCTTGTGGGTCAAGTGGCTGACCCTGGCCGTCATCGTGGCAATCGTCCTGCGCCTGTTGCTGGGTTGAGCTGCCCCACGTCAGGAAGCGGCATTTTCTCGCTCCGCCTGCTACGTTTCGTAGTGTGGCTTCGCCGTGTTCAGGCCCGTCAACAGGAGGATAAGGCATGAAGCGTATGGCATGGTTGGTGACAGGTATGTTGGTGCTGGCATTGCTCAGTGGTTGTAACACTCTCCGTGGTGCGGGGGAGGACATCGAGCGGGGTGGGGAAGCCGTTCAGAACGCTGCCAGCTGATCACCCGCGCACATCGGGGAGATCCGACGGCACCGCTCTGCCGCGATAAATGGCAAGATTGCTCAAGCCCTGTTAGGCTGAAAACCACGTTCCGAAACGGAATGGGAACGCTCTGGAGAGCGTCATGAATCTCACGTTAAGGAGGACTTCGTCATGAAAAAGCTTTTCGCACTGACATTCGCCATGCTGGTTTCCGCCAGCCTGCTGGCCGGTTGCAACACTATCGGTGGCGCCGGTGAAGATATCGAGCAGGGTGGCGAGGCCGTTCAGGACGCCGCCAACTAAGCAAGGCTTCCGCCCGGCTCATGCCGGGCGGAAGGTATCGCCGCCATCCCCTAAGCGCTTGTCTCTGAGCCTGATGACATTAAACGACATTCATCATTTAGAGCGCTTGCGCTGACTCCCTCCACTCCCCGGGTTGCGCACAGGAACCCTTGCGCGTTGCGAACTCTTCCGCCGGTATCACCGATAACTCTCCCATCCTCGCACCCGTTCGGCAGGGATTTCGTAATTGCCCGGTTTTGTTTCCTATACTGGTCATGACGCTTTAGCCCATGCATGATGTGCGGCCGCGTCATGGTCGTTCGGCCAAGAAGGCCGAACGGTATGTGATAACAATTAGGGTACTAGCGAACATGGTGGCCGCTCCTGGCGGGCCAAGGCAGTGGCCAAGCCACGCTAGCGACGTTTATACGCCCTTGAATCCGCCATTCACCGACGGAGAGCGCTTGTGGCAAGACAACCTCATCAAGACCAAGACCAAGACTCTACCCCCGATTCGCAGGAAGCGTCCGAGGGAATTCCCGCGCCGGAAGGCCCGGCAAACCTCATCGACACCGATTATGTGATCGGTCAGGACAATGTGGCCTCGCGCAAGTTCGGCGTGGACTTCGATCTGCACGGCAAGGTCTTCACGATCTCCTCGCTGGTGATTCTGTTTTTCGTGATCATCACCCTGGCGTTGCAGAATCAGGTCGATCCCCTTTTCAATGGCGCGAAAAACTGGCTGACGAGCAATCTGACCTGGTTCTTCCTTCTGGCAGCCAACATCTTCGTGATTCTGACCGTCGTGCTAATCTTCACGCCGCTGGGAAAGGTACGTCTCGGCGGGGCGGATGCCAAGCCGGATTACAGCTACGCGGGCTGGTTCGCCATGCTGTTCGCCGCGGGCATGGGCATCGGCCTGATGTTCTACGGCGTCTCCGAACCCCTGACCCACTTCGGGACTTCCCTGGGCGGTATCGAAATGGGCGATAACGGTGTCCGCACCGATTGGGCCCCGCTGGGAGCCGCCGGAGGTGACGAGCAGGAGGCCATCTCGCTGGCCATGGCCGCCACCATTTTCCACTGGGGCCTGCATCCCTGGGGTATCTATGCCGTGGTGGCGCTGGCGTTGGCACTCTTCTCGTTCAACAAGGGCCTGCCGCTGACCATGCGCTCGATCTTCTACCCGATTCTGGGGGAGCGCGTCTGGGGCTGGCCGGGCCACATCATCGATATCCTGGCGGTGTTCGCCACCCTGTTCGGTCTGGCCACTTCGCTCGGCCTCGGTGCCTCCCAGGCTTCCGCCGGGCTGGGCTATCTGTTCGGCATCCCGAACACCACGGTCACCATGGTCATCCTGATTATGGGGATTACCCTGGTAGCGCTGGGCTCGGTCGTGGCCGGGGTCGACAAGGGCGTGCAGCGGCTGTCGCAGGTCAACATGATACTGGCCTTTCTACTGCTGTTGTTCGTGATCATCGTCGGACCGACGATGATGATCGCCACCGGTTTCTTCGAGAATCTGGCCTCCTACATCACTCATCTGCCGGCGCTGTCCAATCCTTTCGGCCGTGAGGATGCCAACTTCAGCGAGGGATGGACCGCTTTCTACTGGGCATGGTGGGTCAGCTGGTCGCCCTTCGTCGGCATGTTCATCGCCCGTGTCAGCCGTGGCCGTACGGTGCGTGAGTTCCTGATCGCCGTGCTGCTGGTACCTTCACTGGTCTCGGTGCTGTGGATGACCGCCTTCGGTGGCACGGCCATTCATCAATTGGTGGCCAGCGGCTTCGAAGGTGTCAGGGATGCGGATCTGGAACTGCAACTGTTCGTGATGCTCGGTCAACTGCCGTGGACCTCCATTACCTCGTTCATCGGTATCGTGCTGGTCATGGTGTTCTTCATTACCTCGTCGGATTCCGGCTCGTTGGTGATCGACACCATCACTGCCGGCGGCAAGGTGGACGCACCCAAGCCTCAGCGGGTGTTCTGGGCACTCATCGAAGGGGCAATCGCCATTGCCCTGCTGCTCGGTGGCGGACTGACCGCCCTGCAGGCTGCGGTCATCACTACCGGGCTGCCGTTCACCCTGGTACTGCTGGCGGCGTGCTATGCGATCATCAAGGGCTTGATGAGCGAGCCCAAAGCGCGTTGAACGGACGTCGTTCCTGAGTGACCAAGGCGGCCTGCGGGCCGCCTTTTTCATGTTGCGGGGGCGGTATCAGCTCCAGAGGTCGCCGATAGGCGTCTGCGGCGTGTAGTGCCGGGCAATCTGTGCCTGCAGCAGTTCCGCCGTGGCCAGGGCGTCGATCAGCGCATGGTGGCCCTGATAGGCCGGTAGGCCGTAGCGGGCACGGCTGTCGTGCAAGCGGATCGAGGCTGGCGGCCGGCCGATCCAGCGCTGAAACCGGGCCCACATGGACTGCCGATAACGGCGCGCTTCCAGCGACATGGTATCGATGACCGGAAACAGGGCACCTTCGCCGCGGCGCGCCTTGATCGCCGCATTGAGGAAGGGGCGCTCGATGTGCCGGTAATGAACCACGACCAGGCGTCCGGCCATGGCGGCCAGCATGTCGTCGAGAATCGCGTCGAAATCCGGGGCATCGGCGATCTTCGAATGGGTGATGCGGTGAAACTTGATCGACTCTTCATTCAACGAGCGTGAGGGACGCACCACCCAGTAGCGGCGCTGCGCCAGTGCAATGCGGCGCAGGGTGAAGGGCACCAGGCCCAGGCTGACGATGGCGTGACGCTGTTCGTCAAGGCCGGTGGTTTCCATGTCCAGCGCGACCATGGGCGCCTCGCTGATGGGCATGTCCGCTGTCAGGGTATTGGCGGCAAAGAAGCGCTTGAGGCTCGGATCACGAGCCGTATCGGCCCGGTGGGACAGATACTCGGGCCAGTCGGGACGACTGGCGGTGTGGCGAAAGGGTGGCATGCGAATCAACGCTGACGAGAAATGGGGTAGCGGAAACCGAGAAACTTCTGGGCATTGCTCAGCACATGGAAGGCCTCCTTGAGGTTGTGGCGCTCGCTGTCGGAGAGATTCTCCGGTTCGACATTGTTGTCCGGAGCGCGCTCCTGCTCGATATCCAGCACCTGATGACGAAGGCGCACCATGCTGATGAACTCCAGCGCATAGCGGATGCGTTCACCGCTGCCTTCCGGCAGTAGCTGGGTCTTGGCGATATCGTCGAGACGTTCGAAGGAGTTCTGGGCGCGGGAGCCGCAGGCCAGGGCGTGCACGCGGATCAGGTCGACCATGGGGGCCGTGCCGCGGCGCTTCAGATTGATCGAGTTGTTGTGCTTGCCGTCCTGCTCCATCACGAAGGTGCGGAAAAATCCCAGCGGCGGTGTACGGTTGAGGGCGTTGCGCGCCATGGCGGCCAGGAACGGCGGGCTCTGCGAGGCCTTCTCCGCGACCAGATCCTGCAATTGTTCGACGAAGGCCTCCTCGCCATGCACGCTGTCCAGGTCAAAGAAGATCGAGCTGTGCAGCAGCCGTTCCGGGCTGGGCTGATCGATCCAGTCGCTGAAGTAGCGCTTCCAGACCGCGAGCGGCTGGCGCCAGCGGTCGTTGGTGGCCATGATGTCGCCCTTGCACAAGGTGTAGCCGCAGGCATCCAGCCCATTGGTGACCCGTTTCGCCAACTCGACGAAATAGGCGTCGTGCTGCGCGGGATCGAAGCGGTCGTCCAGTACCAGGGCGTTGTCCTGGTCGGTGACGATGGATTGTTCGTTGCGCGCCATCGAGCCCAGCGCCATGAAGCAGTAGGGCACGGGAGGCGGGCCGAGCTCTGCCTCGGCGAGCTCCAGCAGGCGCCGGGTGAAGCTGCGACCGATGGTGGCCAGGGCGCTGCCCACCATCTGCGAATTGGCACCCTCGGCTATCATGTGCACGAAGGCTTCGCGAACATTGGCGCCAAGGCGCGCCAGCTCCTTGGCGCTGGTCTGGTTGAAGATGCTGCTGACCAGGTAGAGACTGCTGTGCGTCTCGTAGCGGATGATGTCCGACAGGTGCAGCACCCCCACGGGGCGTCGACGATGCAGCACCGGCAGATGCTGGATGTTGTTGCGCAACATGCACAGCATGGCCTCGTGAACCGATTCGTCCGACTGAATGGTGATCGGCTGGCCGTGGAGGATTTCACCGGCCGTCACGTTCGCCGGAAGCCCGGCGGCCAGTACCCGGGTGCGGAAGTCGAGATCGGTGAGAATGCCCACCATCGTCCATGACTGGCCCTGCTCGTCGACAAAGGTACGGCGGGCGTCGCTGTCAAGGGTAGCGTCGGACGTGCTGAAGACCAGCACCGAGGTGACGTTCTCCTCGTTCATGCGCTGCGCGGCCTCCTGCACCGAGGCTGAGGTCTCGATCATGACCGGCCGGCGGGTCAGCAGCTTGCGCACCCGGGTGATCATCATGTTGTTGTTCTTGCGGTACTGTTCCACCGTGGCCTCGAGGCGCGGACGTTCCACCTCGACGAAATCGGCGAAATGCTCGTCTTCCTCGCACAGGCGGGAGAAGATGCTATCGGGAATGAAGTAGATTAGCGTGTCTTCGATCGCCCGGGCGGGAAAGCTCACCCGATGGCTGCGCAGCAGGCTGAAGTGACCGAAGATGTCGCCTTCGCTCAGACGATTGTAGAGTTCGCCGTTGCGACGAAAGATTTCCACCGCCCCGCTGCGGATGTAGTGCAGGTCGTGGATCTCATCGCCATGCTGATGGATAGCCGCCCCCGCCTGAAAGTAGGCCACCTCGACATGGCTGGCGACCTCGTCGAGCAATTCGTCGGAAAGGGCGTCGAAAGGTGCGAAACGTCCCATGTGCTCGCGGATTTCCAGCAGCTCGACATCCATGGCGCGGCCCTTACAATGAGTATTTACCGGTGAGTCTGGCGCGCCGGCGCAATGAGCACAAGGCCGCAGCGCGCTGTGCCGTCACCGTAGTGGCGCTTGATCCAGCATAGCATCCCGGCTCGATGGGGCCGGGTTCGCAGTGTCATGTCGTCATTCATTCCTGCTAAGCCTCCGGGGGCGCTTCATGTCAGCCGACTCTCTCTCTCCCAAGCCCGTGGAAGACGCGTCTCGTGATGCCGAGTGCGGCATGGATTACGAAGATGCCAGCACGCGTCCCGCGCGCGACCTGCCGGGTCCCGACGAACTACCCATCACCCTGACCTTCAACGACACGGCCTACGCCACCGTGCTGGCCACGCCTGACGATCTGGAGTCGCTGGCGCTGGGGTTCGCCTTTTCCGAAGGCATGATCCTGCGCCGTGAGGAAGTGGCGGCCATTACGCTGGCGCCGTCGCGCCATGGCTTTCGGGTCCGTCTCGAAGTCGATCCCCGTGTGGCACGCCGCGCCGAGGAGGGTGCACGCGTCACTCTCTCCACCAGCGGCTGCGGTGCCTGTGGAGCCCAGAGCGAGGCGCAGGTGATGTTCGGGATGCAGCGACTCGACCCTCGGCCGCCGCCGCCAGCCGCCCACGTGCAGACGGCGCAGGCCGCGCTGGTACAGCGGGCCCGGCCCGGCCTGCATCTGGCGCTGGGGCTGGATGAGGCGGGAGAGGTCTATGCCATGGGGCAGGACATCGGCCGCCACAATGCGCTCGACAAGCTGATCGGGCAAAGCCTGGCATCGGGAAGATGGCCGGCTCTGGTGATGATGTCGAGCCGTTGCAGTCTCGAGCTGGTGCAGAAGACCGTGCATGCCGGCATTCCGGCCTTGGCCACGCTGTCGCATCCCTCGCATCTGGCTATCGACATGGCACGGCTCTGCGCCCTGACGCTGATCAACTGCCATCGGGGCAAGCGGCTGGAGCTGCTCAGCCGGAGCTAGCCGGTACCAACCGGGCAACGCGTCACGCCCTGTCGGTCTGCGCCCCGAAGGTGAAACGGCGTTCGAGCTGCTCGAAGCCGAGGTCGATGACGATGGCCAGCAGGCCGACCACGGCGGCGCCCTGAATCACGTAGGCGAGGTTGTTGCCGACCAGCCCGGCGATGATCGGCGTGCCGAGGCTCTGGGCGCCAACGGTGGAGCCGATGGTCGCGGTACCGATGTTGATGATCACCGAGATGCGAATCCCGGCGATGATTACCCGCATGGCCAGAGGCAGTTCGATGCGCCACAGCACCTGCCGGGCGTTCATGCCCGAGCCGCGGGCGGCTTCCAGGGTCGTGCCGGGAACGGTGCCCAGCCCGGCGATGGTGTTCCGCACCACCGGCAGCAGTCCGTAGAGCGACAGTGCCACGATAGTGGGCGTGAAGCCGAAACCCGCCAGAGGCACCACGATCGCCAGCACCGCGACAGGGGGAAAGGTCTGCCCGATGGCGGCCAGCGTGGAGACCATCGGCTCGAATTCGCGGCCTGCCCGACGGGTCACGAAGAGCCCGGCACCGACCCCCAGGGTGACGGAAACCAGCGAAGAGATCAGCACCAGCCGCAGATGATCGAGAGTCAGCTGCAGGAAGGTCTCACGTCGATAGACGACCACGTCGAGATCGGGAAAGGCGGCACGAAACAGCGGCTCCAGCTCGCGCATGAACAGTACCAGAGCCACCAGCAGCAACGTGAGCCCTCCCAGCAGCAGGCGCCGGCGTCGGACGGCGCGGGATGTGGCCGTACTCATGGCTGTTGGCCCATCACGCCGTCCATCGAGACCTCGCCGATCAGCCGGCCCTGCGCGTCGAGCACCGGCAGCGTGAACACGCGAAACCACACCATGCGCGACAGCGCTTCCTTGAGCGTCATGTCGGGGGTGGCGCACCAGTCGGGATGCACCGGTAGCGGTGAGTGCGCCGGTGCGTCTTTCAGCCCCTGGCGCGCACCATATAACGCTCGGGGGGAGCCCGCGGTATCCACCGTCCAGACATGGCCGTGCGTTCTTGACGCCGTGTCGAGCGCATGGCGGGTGGCGTTTTCGGCAAGCGTCGGTGCTTCGCGACAATACTGATGGACCCAGCGTCGCGAGAGCAGCTTGAGACCGAGGTCCGCGCGGCCGATGAAATCCCGCACGAAGTCGTCGGCGGGCTCGATCAGCAGCTCGATGGGGCGGTCGTACTGCACCAGGCGCCCGGCATGCAGGATGGCGATGCGCGAGGCCAGCTTCAGCGCCTCGTCCATGTCGTGGGTGACGAAGACGATGGTCTTGCCGGTCTGGCGGTGCACGCGCTGCATCTCCGCCTGCAGCACGTCACGGGTCAGCGGGTCCACGGCCCCGAAGGGTTCGTCCATGAGCAGCACTTCGGGATCGGCGGCCAGCGCACGCGCCACCCCGACGCGCTGGGCCTGGCCGCCGGAGAGCTGATGCGGATACTTGTCGCGGAACTCCCGGGCATCGAGCTGAAACAGTGCCATCAGCTCATCGATACGATCGTCGATGCGCGATTTGGGCCATTTGAGCAGCTTGGGGACTACGGCGATGTTCTGCGCCACGCTCCAGTGCGGAAACAGGCCGATGGATTGAATGGCGTAGCCGATGCGACGGCGCAACTGCTCGCCGGGCAGGTGAGTGACATCCTCGCCGTTCAGGATGATGCGGCCCCGGGTGAGCGGAATCAGGCGGTTGATCATGCGCAGCGTCGTCGACTTGCCGCAGCCCGACGGCCCGATCAGCACTGCGAATTCGCCGCTCTCCACGGTCAGCGAGATGTCCTGCACCACCTCGCGGCCGTCATAGGCCTTGGTAAGGCCTTGCAACTCGATCATGACAATCCTTGCTCAAGGGCGCCTGCTAGGCGTGAGCCGGACGGCTGAGCGCCACCAGCACCTGAAAAAGAAAATCGACGCAGACCGCCAGGAAGATGGTGGGCAGCGCGCCGAGCAGTACCAGGTCGATGGCGTACTGCCCGAGCCCCTGGAAGATGAAGGCGCCGAGCCCGCCCGCGCCGATCAGGGCCGCCACCGCCGTCAGGCCGATGGCCTGGACGCTGACGATACGCAGCCCCGAGAGGATCACCGGCAACGCCAGCGGTACCTCGACCCGCCACAATATCTGGCGCGAAGTCATGCCCATGCCCCGGGCCGCTTCAAGGGTGGCGGCCGGCACGCCGGCGAAACCGGCATAGGTGTTGCGTACCACCGGCAGCAGTGAGTAAAGCACCAGGGCGATGATGGCGGGAGCCGCGCCGATGCCTTTCACACCCAGCTCACGCAGTAACGGGATGGCACTGCCGAGCGCCGCGAGCGGGGCGACCAGCAGGGCGAACAGCGCAATGGAGGGAATGGTCTGGAAGAAGTTGAGCACCCCGAACAGGCCGGCACGCATCCGGGCCCGGCGTCTTGCCAGCAGGCCCAGTGGCATGCCGATGACAAGCGCCGGCACCAGGGCGGAGATCACCAGCCGCAGATGGGTGAGAAACTCGGCGGTGAAGCTGTCCTGAATATTGAAGTATTCACGCATGATCGACAGGTTGTCGAAACGTCCGCTGGCAAAGAGCGCGGCGATCGCGACGATCGCTGCCGTGCCGTAGAGCCCGCGAGCCAGCATGCCCAGGCGTTGCCGCTGCAGGGCATCGAGCGCAGCCAGGACGGAGCAGAACACGAGTATCCAGAATGTCGCCCCCATCGACACTCGGGCAGCCGGTGAGGTGCTGGACAGGGTCCGTTCGGCATAGTCGCCGATGCCGTACATCACCAGCAGCAGGCAGAGCAGGGCGGCGACCAGTACCAGAGGAGGTGCGAATCCAGACGGCAGCGGGCGGCGCAGGCAGGCCAGCAGCATGAGCGCAGCGAGGCTCGCCAGCAATCCCCACTGCCAGGGCAGCAGTGCCTGCCAGAGCATGATGGGTTGTCCAGAGACCAGGCGGTTGCGTGCGAGGGAGGCGAATGGCAACAGCAGTACAGCGAGGCCTCCCGCCATCCATAGCGTCAGCAGGACGCGATTGGTGACCCGGCGATGCCGGCCAACGGGGCCGTCTCGAGTTGCCGCGAGCGTCATGAAAGCCTCAGTCCAGCAGGCCCTGTTCTTCCAGGTAGCGTCGCGCGACCTGCTTGGCGGGCTGGCCCTCGACCTGGATCTGGCTATTGAGTGTCTGCAGCGCTTCGCGGTCAAGCGACTCGAAGACCGGCGCCAGCAGATCGCGGATTTCGGGATGGGCCTCGAGTACCGGCTGGCGAATCACCGGGGCCGGCGCATAGACCAGCTGCACGCCCTGGGTGTCGTCCATGACGACGAGATCGGCCGGGGCAATGGCGCCGTCGGTACCGTAGACCATCGCGGCGTTGGTACCGTTGGTGTTCCCGGCGGCAGCGCGGATGGTGGCTGCGGTGTTGCCGCCGGCGAGGACCAGCAACTGATCCTGATCCAGCTCGAAGTCATAGGTCTGCTGGAAGCTGGGCAGGGCGGCCTGACTATCGACGAACTCCGCCGAGCCCGCCAGCTTGACCTGGCCTCCGTCGCGTACCCACTGCGCGAAGTCCTCCATGGTCTCGAGATCGTTCGGTTCGGCGACGTCGCGACGCACGGCGATGGCCCAGGTATTGTTGGCCGGGGCCGGTGTCAGCCACACCAGATCGTTTTCCTGACGATCGTAGTCGCGGATCTTCGCGTAGCCCGTGTCTATCTTCTTCCAGGCCGGATCGTCGGTGGTGTTGGTGAAGAACGCCCCGTTGCCGGTGTACTCCGGGTAGAGATCGACTTCGCCCGAGAGCAGCGCCTGACGCACGATATTGGTCGGACCCAACTGCAGGCGATTTTCGGTCTCGATATCGGCGTTGTTCAGCACTTCGATAATCATGTTGCCGAGCAGCTCGCCCTCGGTATCGATCTTGGAGGCGACACGCACGGGGTCCGCCGCGTGCGCCTGACCCATGGTCAGTGCCGTGGCGACGACAACGCCGAGAAATTTACCGAGTCTGCTCATGAGGTCCGCTCCGTGGTAGTCACACATGATGTGAGTAATCGTAGTGGCGAGGCTGATGGCTTGCCTACCTTCAGTCTAACGAGCCTGGCCGAACGGCACCAGTCAACGTGCTTGGGGTGTTCCCATCGGCAGGTGGCGAGGCTGCTCGGCGACGCGTGACAGCCAGGCCTGAATGGCGGGATAGGCGTCGAGATCGAAGCCGCCTTCCGGGGCGATGTGGGTGTAGGCATACAGGGAAATGTCCGCCAGGGTAAAACTCTCACCGGTCAGAAATGGCTGCTCGCGCAGAGTCGCCTCCATCACCTCCAGGGCACGGTGGCCGCCTTCCTGCTTGGCGCGATACTCGTCTTCGCGCTCCGGTGGCAAGCCGAGATAGTGAGCGATGAAGCGTGCCGCGGCGATATACGGCTCGTGGCTGTGCTGCTCGAAGAATTGCCACTGCAGCATGCGGGCATGACGAAAGTCATCGGTCGGAATCAGTTCGGTGCCGGCAGCCAGGTAGTTGAGGATGGCATTGGACTCGGCGAGCATGCGGCCATCATGGCATTCGATCACCGGGATCTTGCAGTTGGGGTTGCGTGTCTGGAACGCCTCGGTACGGGTTTCTCCGGCGAGGATGTCGACCTCGATCCAGCGATGGGGCATGTCGAGGCGATGCAGCAGCCACTGCACCTTGTAGCAGTTACCGGAGCGATAGTCGCCGTAGACTGTCAGCATGTGTTCTCCTGGGCGGGCGGCAGGGGTTCGTCCAGCGTAACCGCCGGCGATGGAGATGGCGAGTTGGAACTCCTCGGAAATCAGCCTAGGGTGAGAGTCGCTGACCCTTCGCTATCGCGGGAGACGAGAGACGTCATGATCCGATACCTTCTTCCTGTACTGCTGGGCGCCGTACTGCTCAGTGCCTGCCAGACTCGCATGCCGCCCGAGGCGCCGCCATCACCACCACGGGTTGCCGCGTCGACACCGGAGGCATCGGGCATCGACACCACCTGCGAGGCCGAGACGGTGCAGTCAGCCGTGGGGCGGGCCTTGGACGAGGCGTTACGCAGGCGCCTGGCGAGCGAGAGTGGCGCCGCCCAGGTACGCGTCATGCATCCCGGCCAAGCGTATACCCTGGAATACCGCGAGGATCGGCTGAGCGTGCGCGTCGATGCCCAGGGGCGTATCGAATCGCTAAGCTGTGGCTAGACTGAGCCGCGCAGTGCCGTTAGCGCTCTACGCAGCATTCGAATCATTATCCGTATCGCCAGCGAGGAGGCGGCATGACCCAGGCCCGCATAGTGTCTCAAGGTACCGTTCATTGCTTTCCGGTAGGGTTGCGTGACGCGCGCGATCGTTTGGTCAACGCGGAGATTTCGGCGGTGGTCTACGATGGGCGGCGCCTGATCCTGGCCAGCGATAAGCCGATCCCCGGGGCCGGTCGTTCGGCGGTGTTCGCCATGGAGGTCACCGAGCATGGCGAGCCCGACGACACGACGCTCGATTACCTGACGGCCGAAGCCATCGTGCGCGCCAACAAGTACGAGGACTTTGCGCTGACGGCCGATGGCCGGCATGTCCTGGCGACGACGGGCTTTGATCGCATCGACAACGCAAGCCACGACCTCAACGCCTACAACCATCTGCTGATCTGGCCACTGGATGAGCCCGACAAGGTGCAGGTCGTCGATCCCGACCCCCGCGACGGGGTGGAAGGATCGCTGGAGCTGCGTGCCAAGCTTTCTGCGGCCATCGGCACGGCCTACTACAAGATCGAGGGGCTGGCGGCGATTCCCGGCACGTGCGGCGATGGTTTGCTGCTATTCGGCGTACGCGAGAGGGGAAACGCGCATGACGATTTCGAATACGTCTCGCATCTGGTGGGCGCACATTATCAAGTCAACGCAAGCGGCAGCCTGGAGTTTATCGACGAGTTACGCGAGTACTACCGTTTCGATCCGGATGCGCATCCCGAGGTGTGCCATGTCTGCGGTCTATCGAGTCTGGAGTACGACCCGCATCATGATCGTCTCTACCTGCTGACCAGTTTCGAGACCCAGGATGACCAGGGCCACGAGCGCATCGGAGGGTATCTATGGGCTATCGCGCTTGCCGATCTGGCGACCGGCCAGGCGCCGGAGTTGGTGACGCTAGCGTCCGGCGCTCCTCTTGAGTTCGAGCATAAGGCGGAGGGCATGGCGGTGCTCGATGAGCACCACCTGTTCGTGGTCTATGACAATGATCGTCACCTGGGACTGGGCGCTATCGACACCCGCGATGAGCGCGAGGCCTGTGAGGCGCCTTATACACTGCTCGACATTCACGACTGACGGAGCATCCTCTCTCTGCGGCGGATGTTCCGTCAGTCTGGTGAGCGCTTCAATCGTCGCCCCACACCTCGCGCGCCACGTCGACGACGAACTCGAGCTTGGCCCACTGTTCGTCTTCGCTCAGTGCGTTGCCATGCTCGGTGCTCGAGAAGCCGCATTGCGGGCTCAGGCTCATCTGCTCCAGCGGCATGTAGCGTGCGGCCGCGTCGATGCGCTGCTTGATGAAATCCTTGGACTCGAGCGCTGCAACCTTGGATGACACCACACCCAGCACCATCTGCTTGCCCTCGGGCAGGAAACGCAGTGGCGCGAAGTCGCCGGAGCGCTCGTCATCGTACTCGAGGAAGTAGGCGTCCACGTCGAGTTCGTTGAACAGAACCTCGGCCACCGGCTCGTAGCCGCCCTCGGCGAACCAGGTGCTGCGGAAGTTGCCGCGGCACAGGTGAATGCCTACGGTCATGTCGTCGGGACGGCTGTCGATGGCGGCATTGATGAGTTCGGCGTAGCGGCGTGGCAGCTCATCGAGATCCTCGCCGCGGGCAGCGGCGGCCTCGCGCATCTTGGCGTCGCACAGATAGGCCAGGTTGGTGTCGTCGAGCTGCAGGTAGCGGCATCCGGCCTGGTAGAGCGAGTCGATCTCGTCGCGATAGCACTGCGCCAGGTCGGCGAAAAACACATCCAGATCGGGGTAGGCCTCGATGTCGATGGAGGCGCGTCCGCCGCGGAAATGCACCATGGTCGGCGAGGGAATGGCGACCTTGGCCAGCGCGCCATCCTGCACGTGGCGCTGCAGGAACTGGTAATTCTCGGTTTCGATGGGGCGCGCGTGGGCCAGCTTGCCGGTCACCGACAGTTTGGGCGGAGAAAAGCCGTCGCTGCTGGGCTTGGCGTTGGGGTTGGAGGCGATATTGCCGGTGACGGTGACGCCATCGAGTTTCTGCAGGAAGTCGAGATGGAAGTAGGCGCGACGGAACTCACCGTCGGTCACGCTCTTGAGGCCCACTTCCTGCTGCTTGCGCGCGATACGTGCAATGGCGTCATCTTCCACGCCACGCAGCTCTGCGGTATCGATCTCGCCGTTGGCGTAGCGGCGGCGAGCTTCGATCAGGGCCGAGGGACGCAGCAGGCTACCGACATGATCGGCGCGGAAGGGAGGGGGTAGCTTGGCCATACGGGACTCTCCTGGAGAAAAGGGCACAGGCTAGCGAGATGGGATGCACTTCACCAGTGAACCCTTTGCACGTTGTTCATGAATAATTTTCTTGCCAGCGCTTGGTCTCGATCTGCGATTTGATGACCTCGAGCACCTCGATGAGGATATGTTCGGTGATGCGATCGGTACGTTCGTCGACATGCAGCCAGACGTCGATGCCGCTGGCGGCCATGTCGCCCAGCAGGGAGCTGAACTCAGGGGAGCGCAGCCCCATGATGGCTTCGTGCACGACACGGCTGGCGACGTCGCGCAGACTGCTTTCCAGCGACTCGGCCAGCGGCTCGCCGAGGGGGAGACGGCGGAGGCGGCGAATTTCGGGACTTTCCGTCATGGTGCGGCTGACCAGGCCGCCGACATAGCGGTGCACGTCGGCGCGGTTCTCCGCATAGGAGGTGTCGATCATGGCTTCCATGCGGCTGGAGATCTCGTTCACCAATTGTTGCTTGCGCGGCCGTATCACTTCCTTGGAGATGCGGTGGGTCAGGGCGTCGCTGCTTCTGATCTCGTCCTGCACGTTGCTCAGCAGCTTGATCGCCACGTGATCGGCAAGTTCCTCCATGAGGATATGGTAGTACTTGATGTAGGTCTCGTAGATCGACCAGCGGGTGATGTCGATCACGCCGAGGCGCTGCAGGCGTACCATCAGCGAGATGACACGCAGCACGCGCAGTATACGAAAGCCGCTGAGGGGAATGCAGCCGAGCACGTCGTACCAGTGCACGAAGGGGTAGAAGAACCAGCGGCGATAACGGTGTTCGGCGATGGCGACGGCCCAGCCGATCAGCACATCGAGGAGAAAGATGGCGACGAAAGCCAGGTCAATGGTCAGAAAGTTGTCATGGATATAAGTGTCGTAGGCGGTGTACAGATCGGGAGCGACAGACTCGAAGGCGCCGTTGAGCGGGGGTAGCAGAAACAGGCTGTCGAACAGCAGTAGCGCAAGGTTGACCAGTACCAGGGTAATGATGAACACGTCCCACACCAGAAAGATGTCTTCCCGGCGACGACTGCCGCCGCGCTTGGGGCGTTTCGGCCGTGGTGGCGGTGTGCGTTCCAGCATCAACGTGTCCTATGCGGGTGAAAACAGGCGGGTAATCGATGGGGTGTTGCGCCACGACAGGATGCCCGGTCGAAGCCGTAGCGTCGACCGGGCAGGGAGTTTCGCGGTGAATCCGTCAGCTGGGTGTGGCGGGCAGCCGACGCTTATGGGCGGTCTTGCGGTAGGCCTCGAGGATGATCTCGCTGGCTCGTTCGTCGACGGGATCGCCCTCGAGAAAGTCGTCGATCTGTTCATAACGGACCCCGAAGGCATCCTCGTCGGCGCGCTGGGGCGATAGCGATTCGAGATCGGCAGTGGGCGCTTTCTCGATCAGCGATACGGGAGCCCCCAGTGTGCGAGCGAGTTCGCGGACCTGACGTTTGGTCAAGCCGGTCAGCGGTGCGACATCGCAGGCTCCGTCACCATATTTGGTGAAAAACCCCATCAACGCCTCGGCCGCCTGATCGGTACCCACCACCAGACCGCCATGGGCGCCGGCGACGGAGTACTGGGCAATCATGCGCTGGCGCGCCTTGACGTTGCCGAGCACGAAGTCCCGGTGTGCCGCGTCGCGGAAGACCAGATCGCCCCGCTCGAGACTTTCGAGCATGGCGTCGCTGGCGGGTTTGACGTCGACAGTGAGAATCTCGTCGGGCGCGATGAAGTCGAGCGCCATACGGGCATCGCTCTCGTCGTGCTGGGTGCCGTAGGGCAGGCGCATGGCGAAAAAGCGCGCGTCCAGGCCCTGCTCACGGGCGCGTTCGACGGCAATCTGGGCTAGACGGCCCGCCACGGTCGAGTCGACACCCCCACTGATGCCCAGCACCAGCGCATGCTGGCCGCTCTCGATCATCTGGTCCCGCAGGAAGGCGCTGCGTCGGGTGATCTCCTGCTCCGGATCGATGGCGGCCCGTACCCCGAGGGCGGAACTGATACGGCGCTGGGCGCCGCTGTTGGGTAGCGTGTCCATGGCTGTCTCCTCTGTCAGTGGTTGTCCGCTCCATGGGCATGAACGGGAATCGCATCGCCACTCATGACCTTGCCGTGATAGTCGGGGATCCGCGAGAGTGCGTAGTGTGCCGCCGCGAGACGCACCTCGTTTCTGTCGCCATCGAAATGCTGCGTTTCGGAAAACAGATAGACGTGGCCGGCATGTCGGTAGGCCCAGGCGAAGCATAGCGTGCCGACCTCAATGTCATCATTGGGCGCGCCAGGACCGGCGACGCCGGTATTGGCCACTGCTACATCGGCATTGTTGCTGTTGAGCGCGCCGACAGCCAGCTCGCGGGATACCGCCTCGCTGGTCAGCCCATGCTTTTCGATGGTGTCGAAGCTGACGTTGAGATAACGATTCTTGGCCTCGGGCGAATAAACGGCCAAGCCGCAGTCGATCGACTGCCCGCTTCCCGGAATGCGGGCCAGTTCCGAGACGATCAGGCCGGCGGTGCAGGACTCGGCCGTGGCCAGCATCAGGGTTTGATCATCGAGATACTTTACGATGCGTTCCAGCAGTTCCATGGCGCGTCTCCTTCTGCGCTGCTCTTGCTCATCGATAGGCGTGGCAATGAATGCTACGCCGCCGTTTCCGTGGCTTACCCTGTACTATAGTGATCCTGCCGAGGCTGTCGACTGACGTCGAATCGCCTCTTCCTTCAGCGAGGCTGTTGCCCGTAATGATCGGTGTGGGTGCGTCGCGCCTCTTCCTCGGCCTGCTTGCGCAGCTTCTTGCGTAGTGCTGCCTTTTCGAAGCGCAGCTTCTGCAGCGGTGTTTCCAGCTTGAGGGGAGGCACCTGCGCGGGGCGCCCCTCGGCATCCACGGCGACCATGGTCAGATAGCAGCTGTTGGTATGACGGATCACCTTTTCCTGAATGGATTCGGCGACGACTTTCACGCCGATCTCCATGGAAGAGCGTCCCACGTGATTGACCATGGCGAGAAAGGTCACCAGCTCGCCCACATGGATGGGCTGCTTGAACAGCACTTGATCCACGGACAGAGTGACCACATAACTTCCCGAGTAGCGGCTGGCACAGGCATAGGCGACTTCGTCAAGTTTCTTGAGAATGGCGCCGCCGTGTACCTTGCCGCTGAAATTGGCCATGTCCGGCGTCATCAGGATGGTCATGGAGAGTTCATGCTGGCGCGGCAGGTCGTCAGGCGTCATATCGGAATCCATCGAGCTGTCAGGGAAAATTATGGTACAGGATTATCATGTTTTGTCTGTAAAGGCGCGCCGCGTTCGGCTCCCGGTGCCTTTTTTGACTATCCTGAACCCCAGACGCCTTCCGCTTGGCGTGTCATTGTGACTGCGGCGGCATCAGTCGTCGCAACGTATTATCCCAGCGTAAGGAGAGGCACCATGGAAAACGCATACAAGGTCGGCGCCGAGGTCCAGGACACGGCGCAGGATAAAGTAGGGACAGTGGATGTCGTGGGGAACGAGTATGTACGTATCGTCAATGAACAGTTGACCTACAACTGGATTCCGTTCACGCGGCTGAAGGCGGAAGGGGACAATCTGTTGACTCTGGTTGACGATCCGGATGGCAACCTCGGCAGCGTCCTGACCTCACCGCCCGTAGGCGAGGACGATGCCCTGGCCGATGAGGCCAGTAACGAGTCCTTCCCGGCCAGTGATCCGCCCGCCTTCACACCCGACAAGTCATGACGCGTAGGCCTTGACCCGTTCTGCCATGGTCGGAAGAGACTATGAGCGGGGCGCTGGCGAGAGCGTGCTGTCGGCGCTCTCGTGCCAGCGTGAGCGGCGATAGTATAGATAGTAGCTGCCCAGTGTGGCCGAGCGTACCAGCGTGAACAATGTGAAGGACAGCCACAGACCGTGGTTGCCCAACTCTTGAGTGAGAAACCAGGTCGGCAGATAGATGGCCAGAGCGACGAAGATGCTATTGCGCATTTCTCGGGTGGCCGTAGCGCCGATGAAGACGCCATCGAGCAGATAGCTCCACACGGCAATGGCAGGCATGGCCGCCATCCATGGCAGATAGTCCGCCGCCATGGCACGGACGTCGGGCAGGTCGGTCAGCCTGGCTATCAGCGCGTTACCCCCTAGCGCGAATACCAGCGTCGCAACGGCCGTGACGACCAGCGAGAAACGTGCGGCCGCTCTCACCGACACGGCGAACAGCCGCCAGTTCCGCTGTCCTACGGCGCGCCCGATCAGGGCCTCGGCAGCATGGGCGAATCCATCCAGGGCGTAGGACGTCAGCATGATGAACTGCAGCAGAACGGCGTTGGCTGCCAGCACGATGTCTCCCTGACTCGCGCCCTGCGCGGTGAAGAACGCCATGGCGAACAACAACCCCAACGTGCGCACGAAAAGATGGCGGTTGACCTGAAACAACTCAGTGTAGGCCATCAGGCGGAACAGCCGTTCGCGCAGGAAACGCCCCGGCAGCAGGCGGAGCTGGCGCGCTACCAGCCAGAGGCCGAACGCGAGTGCGACGTAGTCGGCGATGACCGTGGCCCAGGCGACCCCGTCGCTGGTCATGCCCATCGCTACCACGAACAGCAGGTCGAGCAGAATATTGACGCTGTTGGTCAGCACCATGATGGCCAGCGTGACCCGACTGTTCTGCTGGCCCAGGAACCAGCCCAGAATGGCGTAGTTGGCCAGTACTGCCGGCGCCGAAACGATTCGAATGTCGGCGTAACGCGCCGCCAATGTCATAGCCGCCTCGCTGCCGTCGAGCAGCCACAGGCCAAGCGCAATCAGCGGATCGGCGCATATGATCAGCATCAGTCCGATACCCAGTGCCAGCAGTATCGACTGTCCCAGCAGGTTGCGCACATCGTCGGCGTCTTCCCGGCCCACCGCCTGGGAGGTCAGCCCGGTGGTGCCCATGCGCAGAAAGCCGAAGCCCCAGTAAAGAAAGCTGAACAGGGTTGCCCCCAAGGTGACGGCTGCCAGGTAGCGTGGGTCCGGCAGGTGCCCGACCACGGCGGTATCGACCAACCCCAGCAGGGGCACCGTGACGTTCGACACGATGATCGGCCAGGCCAGGCGCCATACCTGGCCGAAAGGCGTGGTGACTTCAGACGTATTGCTCATGAAGCCTCGTGGGTGGCAGGGCATGAGGGGCAAGAGCGCATGATAACGGCTCGCGGGCGCCGGGTCATGCCGCCTGACGTCTACCGCCGGGCGGAGCTGTTCCCATGCGGCGTTTGGCTCAGTTGAGGCTAAGGTGATAGGAAGGGCGGTATCAGGCACCGTCCACGCCGAGCATGATTCATGGATATCAGGGGAGAGCGACATGATTCGCGCAGGAAGGACCCACCTTGGCGAGTTGACGGCGGTACTGACAGGGGTCGGCGGACTGCTCGCGGCTCCGGGCGCAGTGGCGTTTACCGCCGTGACCGATCTCGATTATCTGAAGGCCGGCATTCAGCAGCCGGACGCCGACATCGAGCTTTATCACAATGAGGCCAGCGATGTGCGCCTTGACGGCGCCGTGGCGCTTTATGGTTATGGCGCCACCACGCGCAATGCCAATTTCGGCGCGCGAGAGAGTATAGCCGGAGCGCCGACCAAGCGGCATCCCGCCTGGTGGGAGGCCTCGCTGGTCCCGACCCTGCTGGGTGAGGCGCCGCTGCCGGGCGGCAGTTATAGCTTTGCCGGCGTGAGGGGGATCCTGTCGATGACCCGGGGCAATCAGTACGGCGACATCGACGGCGCCACGCCGGGGCACCCTGAGGATGGCCGCATCGACCTGGCATACATGGGCTGGAACAGTGGCACGCTGTTCGCCGATTCGCTCGGTGAGGACGCCATTACGCTTTCCTACGGGCGCCAGAAGTTCGAGTTCGGCGACGGTTTTCTGGTCGGCGACGGTTTTCTCGATACTGGCAAGTATGCCGCCTACTACATCGGGCCCAGCGAAGGATTCCACAATACGGTGGTGGCCTCGATCGACAGTCACGGCTGGCATGGCGACCTGTTCCACCTCAAGCGCGACCAGTACGTGCGCGGCGCCCCCGACCGGCAGACCTACGCCAACGGCGTCAACGTCGATTATCTGTGGGCCGAGCGCGCCAAGCTGGGTGCTGCCTACGTGCACACCTACAATACCGATATCGCCACCCGCGAGGGCATGGACGTCTACAACCTGCGTGCCAAGGGCGTGCCGTTCACGGCGATTCCCGATCTGGCGCTGGGCGGACAATATGTCCACGAGAGCAACGACAAGCAGGGTATCGACGAGAACGGCTGGTATGCCCAGGCAACCTACGTGTTCAGTCAGGCGCTCTGGACGCCGCAGATCATGTACCGCCATGCCGAGTTCAGCGAGGACTACGATACGTTGTTCTACGATTTCGCCGGTGGCTGGGGCAATTGGTACATGGGCGAGATCGTCGGCGAGTACATGCTGTTCAACTCGAACCTCGAGGTCGACATGCTCCGCGCCTCGCTGCAGCCTCGTGACGATCTCGAGACAGGCATCATCGGCTATCGCTTTCGCTACCAGGACACGCCCGACGGCATCGGTAGCCGAAGCTTCGCCAAGGAGGTCGACCTCTACGCCAACTGGAGCGTTACCGAGAACCTTTCGCTGTCGGGCGTCTATGCCGTGGCGTTTCCGGATCGTGGCGGTGAGCAGGCCTTCGATCACGATCATACTTCGCAGCTCTTCCAGCTCTACGCGTCATATCTCTTCTGACACCACCCGAAGACGCGGCTCCTGGCCTGCCGGGCCGCGTCACTGCTCGGGCAGGGCGTAGGCAATGACGGTGGCGTCACCGATTCGGATCCCGGCGCACCGTGAACCTGAAAGACGCAAACGGTTATTGGCGGAGACTCGTGCCACCGATGGATATCGGCCAAAGGGCGATCCGACGGATCCCGGGCATGAAGCAAAGCACCGAAGCCAAAGCGCTGGAGCGGGAAACGCCGAAGCCCCACGGCTGCGGAGCTTCGCTGCGACGAGAATGGAGGTGAGAATCAGGCAGCGGTGGTGATGAGCTTGTATTTCGCCATCAGCTGGTCGTGGCTTTCCTCGTGCGCGGGATCGAGCGGGATGCAGTCCACCGGGCATACCTGCTGGCACTGGGGCTCGTCGTAGTGTCCCACACACTGCGTGCACAGCTTGGGGTCGATGACATAGATTTCCTCGCCTGCGGAGATGGCCTCATTGGGACATTCGGGTTCGCAGACGTCGCAGTTGATGCACTCGTCGGTGATCATCAGAGCCATGTGAGTTACCTCAATGCGTCGTGAGCGACCATCACTGGTCAGAGGAATAATGCGCTTGCAGCGCCTCGGCAACGTGGGGATGCACGTGCTTCGAGATGTCGCCGCCCAGGCGCGCGATCTCACGTACGATAGTGGAAGAAATATAGGAGTTCTTGAGCTCAGGGGTCAAAAACACACTTTCGACATGCGGTGCCTGCGCCCGGTTCATGTTGGCCAGTTGCAATTCGTACTCGAAATCCGACATCGCGCGCAGACCGCGCAGGATGATACGCGCATGCTGCTGCTCGAGCAGGTCGGTGAGCAGGCAACTGAACCCGATGACATCGACGTTGCCGAACTCGCGGACCACGTGACGGGCCAGCTCGACACGGCCTTCCAGCGGCAGGGTGGGCTTCTTGCCGGGGCTGGCCGCCACGGCCACCACCACCTTGTCGAACATGCGCGCGGCGCGCTCGATCAGGTCGGTATGACCGTTGGTGATGGGGTCGAAGGTGCCGGGGTAGACCACGATGTTCATGGGCGCATCCTGCCGGGTTCGCGAGCTTTGGGGGCACAGAGTACCCGAACACCCGGGCGACGACAATTGAGCGGCGGCCGGGTATCCGCGATGGCCTAGTCGAGCGTGCCGAAGGGATTGTCGACGCGCAGAGCAACCGGCTGGGCGTAGCCCGGGATATGGATGGCCTCGCGGGAGACCTCGAGTTCCGGCCCTTCGAGGACGCCCTCTCCGAAGCGGTAGGTCACGTCGAAACGTCCGGCATGCGCCTGCTCTTCGTGATGGGCCGAGGCTTCCAGTGTGGCTTCGCGACGCTGTTTCCAGGCCGCCACGGCACGTTGGCCATGGCGCTGTATCAGCAAGCGCTCGGTCACGTCGGGCGACAGCACCAGGCCGGTGGCATTGTTGCCACCGAATCCCTTGGCATTGATGAAGGCGACATCCGCGGCGAATTCCAGCGGATCGCGGAAGAAGCGCAGCCGTTCGGCATAGACGTCGTCGGCGACGCTGTCCAGGGTGAAGATGCCGGGCAGCAGGCCATGGGCGAAACTGCCCAGTGCGCTGGTCAGCTGGTCGCCGGCGGCGCTGCCCTGGGAATGGCCGACGAACGCTTTGATGGCGGCGACGGGCCAGGATTCGATGTGATTGGCGCGAGCCACGCAGTCGAAGACGTGTGACTCGGTCACCCGATTCTTGGGAGTGCTGGTGCCATGGGCGTGCAGATAGCTGCGCCGACGTACCCCCTCTTCGCCGACGATCGCCGTGGCGAGTGCCACCGACTTGCCGAGCGTGATGTAGTTGCCGATACCGGGAGCCGAAATCGAACGTTTCCAGCCGTCGGCATTGACATGGACTTCCGGCACCGCGCCCAGTATCTGGGCGCCGACCTCCAGCGCCAGCGCATCATCCATCAGCATGACGAACTGGGTGGATTCGGCGATGGTGAAGCCGCAGTTGCGCGCGAAGGGCCGACAGGCACGCTGATAATCGCTGTCGGTCAGCAGCGTCAGGGCATCGAGGGCCTTGAGGCTCACGTCATCGGCCAGCGCGCCCATGGTCCGGAAGCCCTCGATGATCTCAGGGGTGATCGGCGCGTCGGACGTGCCCACCATGACGACCCGGCGACGTCCGGCACGGATGTCTTCCACTCCCAGACGCAGGTTATAGAGAAAGCTGGCGCAGGCTCCCTGGATGGCGCCGGTGGCGCCGACGCTGCCCAGCACATAGGCATTGAGGAAGTCGGCCGGCATCTGGCCGTAGCCCAGCGGCATCTGCTTGGACGTGGCGCGATTGCCCGAGACGAAGCTCTTCAACAGACCGCCCCAGCCCTCGTCGTCCAGCTGGCCGATGGAGTTGCCGGCGTAGACGGCGATGGCGTCGGGGTCGAGACGGCCCTGCAGTGCGCTCCAGTTCAGGCCGCTCTGGCCCAGGCAGTCGGAGGCGCCGAAGACCGCCATCGACAGGCCCCGAGGATGGTGCACGCTGCGATAGAGCCGTTCGGGCGTGAATCCCGTCGGCAACTGCCCCGCGGTGCGCACCAGGGCATGCCGGCGTTCGGGCAGCAGCACATCGAGGCTGCCCGCAGGCACGGTCACTTCTACCTGCTGCCTGTCGATCTCGCGTACCTGCCAGTGTTCGGGCACGGCATCCGGCAACTGGCGGCGACGTACCTGGAAAGTCAGTGGCGCAGACAGGTCGAGGCGCGCTTCGCGATTGGCGGGAATGCCCTCGTCGCCGAAGCGTGCATCCTCGATGCGGCGTATCAGAGTGTGATCGAGAACCTGCTGGCGGTAGCGGGTGACGACGTCGGCATCGTCGAGACGTTCGCCGCTGGCGTCCTGCCAGGCGCCGTCATCCGTGCGGACGACTAGCTGCATCATCGCTGCGAGCGCCATCAGGGTCTGGGCCTGAACGGCGTCGGGCAGAGCCTCGAGTACCGTGCGGCGATAGGCGTGATGGCCCGAGGTTCTGCCGGCGGCATTGACGCCGCCCATGCCGACGATCACCGGTAACTGTGACAAGCCGCGTCCCTCGTGTGCTGTTTGTGTGGGTGTCATATCTACGAGTCGTGACCGGCGCATCGGTTCAGATGGCCGGTCTTATATATTGCGACATCACCGGACGTGGTGACATCCAGCCCAGCGGACGGAAGGCCGCTCTCTGGAACACCGGCACATGACCCAAGCCATGCGTCACGTTCACGCTGGACTTGAGCCATGACCGATATTTCGATTATGGAGCGAAATGATAGCACTCGTGTACCAGACTCGTCATGCCGGTACCGAAGGGGAGCGCGTGGAGACTGGTGCGGGAAGCGCGCGGGACGGGGCCGCGCGACTTCCGGAGAGGATCAGGATTGCGATGGCTGTTCGCGCAGGCGCTTCTTGTCGAGTTTGCCGACGCTGGTCTTGGGTAGCTGCTCGACGCGGGCAATGGTATCGGGTAGTCCCCAGGCAGGCAGTTCGCCTGCCGCCACGCCCTCCTCGAGCAGGGCGCGCAGCTCCGTATCGAGGTCGTCGCCGGCCTGCGGGGCCACGACAAACGCCAGGGGACGCTCGCCCCACTTGGGGTCGGGGATACCGATGACGGCGCACTCGGTGACCTGCGGATGTCGGCTCAGGCGATTCTCCAGGGCCAGCGAGGAGATCCACTCGCCACCGCTCTTGATCACGTCCTTGAGCCGATCACGAATCATCAGCCAGCCGTCACCGTCCAGGGTGGCCACGTCACCGGTATGCAGCCAGCCGCCGGACCACAGGGCCTCGCCAGCCTGGGGGTCGCCGAAATAGCCCTGTGTCAGCCAGGGAGCCCGCACCACCAGCTCGCCGCTGGTTCGCCCATCGCGGGGCTGCGATTGGCCTTCGGCATCGACGATATCGAGTTCGACCAGCGGTACGGTGCGCCCGGTCATGATGCGCAGATCGTCAGCCTCTGCGCTGTCCTTCTGCAGTTCGGGTGGCAGCAGTACGCAAGTCAGCAGCGGACAGGTCTCGGACATGCCATAGGCGGCGCGCACGTCGGCGCCGAGAGCGCCGGCGCGTCGAACCAGACCGGCGGTCAGAGCGCTGCCGCCGATGATGACCTTCCAGCCGTCAAGCCGGGCACCGGCCTGTTCCGCGGTGTTCAACACCATGCCCAGCAGGGTCGGTACGCAGTGGGAGAACGTCACCCGGTGGCGCTGGATGAGTGCGAGCAGACGGGCAGGGTCGTAGCGTCCCGGATAGACCTGGGTCAGCCCCATGGCGGTGGCCGTGTAGGGCAGCCCCCAGGCGTGGACATGGAACATCGGCGTGATCGGCATGTAGACGTCGCGCCGCGACAGCAGGTTCTCGCCGGACAGGTTCAGCGATCCCATTTCCGACAGGGTATGCAGTACCAGCTGACGATGGGAAAAGAACACACCCTTGGGCTTGCCCGTGGTGCCGGTGGTGTAGAACAGCGTGGCGGTCTGCTGCTCATCGAAGGTGGGAAAGGTGAAGCCTGTCTCGGCTGTCGCCAGCCACTGCTCGTATTCGGCCCATACCGGCACGCCGCCCAGTGTCTCGGGCAATTCGCCGGCCTCGTCCTCGAGAATCACGATGCCGCGCAGCCGGGGCAGGCGTGGCGCCAGCGATTCGATCAGCGGCAGGAAGTCGCGATGCACCAGCACCACACTGTCCTCGGCATGTTCCAGGGTGTAGTGGATCTGCTCCGGCGCAAGGCGAATGTTTACCGTGTGCAGCACTGCACCCAGCATGGGAATGCCGAAAAACGTCTCGAGATAGCGATGGCTGTCCCAGTCGAGCACCGCGATGCGCTCTCCCGCCTCCACGCCCCGGGCCGTCAGCGCCGCGCCCAGACGATGCACGCGTTCGTTGAGGTCGGCGTAGCTCAGGTCGTGCTCGCCGTGATGAATGCGGCGTCCATCGGCCTGGTGCAGGCTGTTGGCCAGCAGGCGATGAATCAGCAACGGCATGTCATGAGCTTGCCTGGCGGGGATGAAGTCGCGTTCGTAGCGCTGGGTCATACGGTCTCCTGACGGGCGCAGACGTGGCGCCGGATATGGGGTGGCAGAGCGGCGTGAAACGTCTGTCAGCGTAGATCGAGCCCCGCAAAACGGAAATTAAACAATTGTTTGAGAAAGTCGTTGGGGCGGGGTATATTTAAACGGCTGTTTGAGTCATACGAGTATTCGTGGCGCGTCCGCCTGGGCCGCGCCATTTTTTTGCCTGCCGGGCTTGGTAGAATGGGGTCCCATTCGCCAAGACTCGCCTGTCCATGCACGCCAATTCCCGCGCTATCGTCACCAATCAGACCGGCCCCCATGAGGCGCTGGAACGTCGCGTGACCCGAGCGCTTTCGCACCCTCTGCGCAAGCCCGTGGCGGCCCACACCCGAGAAGCGTTCGAGGCGGCCGCGTTCTGGTATGCCGCGCAAGCGCGGCCTCTGATCCTCGATGCCGGTTGCGGCGTAGGCGTCTCCACCCGTCGGCTGGCAGCGGCATTTCCCGAACATGCGGTGATCGGTATCGATCGCAGTGCCGACCGGTTGTCCCGTGATCATGGCGCGCTGCCTGCCAATGCGCTGCTGGTACGTGCCGATCTGGTGGACTTCTGGCGCCTGGCGCTGGCGGCCGGCTGGCAGCCGGAGCGCCACTATCTGCTTTATCCCAATCCTTATCCCAAGGCGGCTCATCTCAAGATGCGCTGGCACGGTCATGCCGTCTTTCCGGCCCTTCTCGCGCTTGGCGGATATCTGGAACTACGTTCCAACTGGCGGCTGTATGTGGAGGAGTTCGCTCTGGCCATGGCGTATGCGACCGGTCACCGGCCCGAGGTGGAGCGCCATGTGCCGGCGGATGGGTTCCTGACACCGTTCGAGTCCAAGTATCATCGCAGCGGTCAGACGCTATGGCGCCTGGCGGCGTCTCTTCCCCACCGGCCGATGCCTGCCGCGTCCTGTTCCGGAATCGACGTGCCGCCTGGCGAAGAGACGCCCGACACCCCATGAAGGCGTGCGCCAGGCCTTGGTTCTGCGCCCAGGTCCACCACAAGCCAGGTTCACCACAAGGAAGTTGCATGAGCTATCTCTTTCTGGCAATTGCCATCATCGCCGAGGTCATCGGCACCAGTGCGCTGAAGGCGTCACACGAGTTCACTCGTTTCTGGCCCAGCGTGCTGGTCGTGGTGGGGTACGCCACGGCGTTCTACATGCTGACGCTGGTGCTGCGAACGATGCCCGTGGGCATCGCCTATGCCTTCTGGGCCGGGCTGGGCATCGTGCTGGTCACGTTGATCGGCATGCTGATCTATGGCGAGAAACCGGATCTGCCGGCCATCCTGGGGCTGGTCTTGATCGTCTCGGGCGTCGTGGTGATCCAGGTGTTCTCGAAAATGGCCTCGCATTAGGCACCTTTTCATCGCTATCACGGCCATGCAGCCCGGTACCATGACCTTCTCGGAGTTCTCCCTGCGGAGCGAATCGCATCCATGTCACGACTGTTGTGTTTACTTTTCCTGTTACTGCCCCTGTCCGCCCTGGGGACCGGGTTCGACAATGTCTCGTCCCTGGCCGGCAAAGGCTTCGCCATCAGTGCGCAGGCGCGGCTGCTCGACAGCGACGAGACGCTGGGGGCACTGGAACCGGAGCGGCTGCTCTCGCCGGCCTCCGTCTCCAAGCTGTACATTTCGGCGGCTGCGCTGGATCGCTGGGGCCCGCAGCACCGGTTCACGACCCGCTTCGTGACCACCGGTCACCTGGATAGCCAAGGCGTGCTGCATGGCGATCTGGTGCTGGAGGGCGGCGGCGACCCGGCCCTGGTATCCGAGGATCTCTGGCGCCTGGTCCAGGGACTGAGGCAGCAGGGCGTGAGCGCAGTGACCGGTCAGCTGGTCATCAGCCAGTGGCGCTATGGCCCCGTGCAGTGCATCACTACCGACCGCTGCAAGTCGCGTGGTCGAACCGCCAACGCCTACAGTGCGCTGCTGTCTTCGGCGGCAATCAACTACGGCAGCTGGTGCACGAGCGTCATGCCGGGTGCCAGCGTAGGGGCCCCGGCGAGAATCACCGCCTGCGATTCCGCAGTGCCCATCACCCGGGTGAAAAATACGGTCACCACAGTCGCCGCCGGCGGCGGCACCGGGCTGAGTGCCGAGCGAGTCACCGATGCCCGGGGCGATACCCTGCGTATCAGCGGCAAGATTGCCCTGGGTGCCCAACCGCAACTGGTCTATCGGGCCAGCTCCGATCCCGCCATCCAGACCGGTGAAACCCTGCTGGCGATTCTGGAGCAGGCCGGCATCGATGTCAGCAGCTACACCACCAGCGAAACGGCGCCTCCTGGAACGGCCCGTCAGTTGGCTGCCATCGATGGCAAGCCACTGCAGGAGTTGCTGTTGCGCACCCTCAACTATTCCAACAATTTCATGGCCGACACCTTGAGTCTCAATCTCGTGTCACAGCCGCATGCCGATCTGGCGCAAGGCGCCTCCGAGATCGAGCATTTTGCCGAAGCCTTGCCGGGACATGGCCCGCTGATCATGAAAAGCGGCAGTGGCCTGACACCGGAGAATCGCGTCTCGGCCCAGGGCGTCAATGCCCTGCTGGCGGCCATGTATCAGCGCCCGGCACTGTTTCCGACCTTCGTCGCCGGTATGCAGCTGCCGGTCAACGGCCCGATGCGTTTCATCCGCCGCGGCAGCGACACTTTCCAGAACCATGTCATGCTCAAGACCGGTACGCTCAACCAGCCAGTCTCCGTACGGGCCCTGGCCGGCTATTTTCGTACCGCGACCGGACGCTGGGGAAGCTTCTCGGTGCTGGTCAATGGCACGGCCAAGACACCCTATCTGACCTGGTCCCAGGTGCTCGAACCGGTGTCGCGCGACCTCACCGCGATGATCGAAGCCAACTGAATTGCCGCGGGTCCGCCATACGTGCTGCTCGAAGCCCTTCCTCGGAAGGGCTTTTTCATCGAGGATCGCGGGTCAATGGTCGGGAACGTCCCGCCCATGGGCGGGCAGGGCAATCTCGTCGAAGCATCGCGCCAATGTGTCGAGCCCGTCACGCAGTGCCTCCCTGGCCATGGGCATGCCGTGTCCGGTCATCGCCACGCTGGGGCGTAACGCCGCCAGCCGCTGTACGGAGGCGCGGGCGGCATCCCAGTCGGGGGTGAAGTAGCGGGGCGGCCCGCTGATCTCCTGATGCTGCGTCAATACCTTGAACAGTGCATCCTGACGAACGGTGACGAAAGCGTCTCCGGCGATCAAGGCGTGATCGTCGTCACGGAAGAACGACACGTGCCCCGGCGTATGGCCTGGCGTATGCACCCAGCGCCAACCCGCCATGCCTGGCACGCTGCCGTCGTCGGGGAGCGTCCGGACGATCCCTTGAAGATCCACGGGCTCGCTGGGGAAGAAGCGCGAAAGCTTGGCCACGATGCCACCCTGCACGCTGGGGTCGGGGTAGGGGTAACGCTGTTGGCCGGTCAGGAAGGGCATTTCCAGTTCGTGGGCATAGACGGGGACATCCCAATGCTCGGCCAGCTCTAGAACGGAGCCGACATGGTCGAAATGCCCATGGGTCAGAATGATCGCCCGGGGGCGGGCGTAGGCGCCGAAACGCTCCTCGGCGGCCCGGATGATCATGTCCGCCGAGTGGGGCATGCCACTATCGATCAGTACCCAATCCCCCGGCGTGCCGGGAAGCCCCACGAAATAGACATTCACGATCTGTACGGTCAGCCCTTGTATATCCGGCAATACGGGCATGGGCGATCCGCTCTTGAGAGACGTCATCGGCAGGTGCACGTCATGCAGCGGATTGTGTGGCATGAGGCCTCCTTGGGCTAGGTCCTACTGGCCGAAAGTCGATGGAAGCGAAAGATCATTCATTCAAGTCTAGGCGGCTCTTGGGAATCAGCGAGCACAAGCCGAACGGAAGAGAACATGACTTCGAGGCGCGACGATAGTGTGAGTGTCTTTAATACATGAACCTCCGCTAATAAGAGTGGGTTGGGTATAATACATTCGTTTTAATCATGAAGTGTTACTTAATAGTGAGTTAAATATTCACATTCTTGGTTTTGTAGGTAGCCATAAATATCAGTGGGTTAAGTTTTGTTAAGAAAAAAATTAAGAATATTTTTCCACGTAAGCAAGGACTTGCGAACTTAGCTAAGTTAAATTAGGAATGTTGCGTTTATAAATGCTTTTTTTTATTTTATATTGTTGTTGACGATATTAGTGTAAGAAAGTAAATATAGTTAGAGTAAAAGGATGTACGTTACGACTGGTATCAGGAAAACAGGTTTCACCGGGGCATGCGATAAGGAGTCTCCTTTGCCGACTCGGATCTCCTGATACTGGGCTCGACCGGCATTTGTTTAGGAATTCATGGCGTACGCATCCTGCGTCTGCCTGCGTAAAAATGAAGACCTTAACGCCTCGGCAGAATCAGGCAGGGGAGTACTCCCCATGCATTGATCCGCTAGCAGGCAAGGAGCCTTGCCCGTGATACCCCCAGCGCTTCGTCAATCACTCGAAAACTGCGCGACACTGCCTTCCCTGCCTACGGTTGTTCAGCGTGTCATCGAGCTGGCTCGTGACCCCAATACCAACGTACAGGAGATCGGAGCGGCCATCAGCAATGATCCGGCGCTCTCGGTGCGTCTGCTGTCGCTGGCCAATACGGTCTTCTACGCCGCTGACCGACCCGCGGAAGACCTCCGCCAGGCTGTCAATCGGATCGGAATCGAGCGGACCCTGTCTCTGGCGCTGGGGTGCAGTCTGGTCTCGGCAACCGGGACCCAGGACGCCCCTGGCCTGAACCTGGAGCGCTACTGGCAGCGCTCGCTGATCTGCGCCCTGAGCGCCAAGTCTCTGGCGGAAACCCTCGAACTGGACGGCGAGAGCGGAGCGCTGTTCACCGCGTCGCTGCTGCAGGACATCGGCATGCTGGCCCTGTATGCGGCCGATGCCAAGCATTACCGCCCGCTTCTCGAAAGTGCGCGAAGCCATGAGGAACTCGTGACCCAGGAGCGTCGGGCCTATGGCATCGATCATGCAGAGGTGGGCGGGTGGCTGGCCGAGAAGTGGCAATTGTCCGAGCGAACGGCGCGCTGGATCCGCCACAGCCACGACGGCATGCTCTCCGCCGAGACGCGTAGCCAGCAGTCGACCAACTGCATCATCGCCTCCGGGCTGCTGGCCGATGCCTGGCTGGAGGGCGAGGCATCGCTGAGCGTGGTGATGGCGTCACTGGATTCCCATTTCGGGCTCGAGACACCGCAGATGATCTCGAAGATCATGACGCTGCAGGAGCAACTTCCGGCAGTGGCATCACTCTATCAGGTGTCGTTGCCCGCCCGGTTGGATGCCAACGATCTGATGTTCGAGGCGAAGCTTCTGCTGGCCGAGCGCAACGCTCGCCTGCAGCAGGACCTTGCCCGCCAGCAGAAGGAGATCGAGGCCCTGCGTCAGGAGCATGAAGCGCTCAGTCTCCAGGCCCGCTTCGATCCCCTGACCAAACTCTACAATCGTCTGCATCTTGAAAAACTGCTGCGCTCGCTATTCGACGAAGCTTGTGAAAGCGATCGTCCGCTGACGGTCATCTTCATCGATCTCGACCGGTTCAAGGCGATCAATGACGATTTCGGCCACAGCGTCGGGGACGAAGTCCTCAAGAACTTTGCCTCACTGCTGCGCCACACGCTGGATGACAACAACGGTATCCATGCCGGTCGCTACGGTGGTGAGGAGTTCGTCGTGGCACTGCCTGGCCAAGGCGCCTGCCAGGCCAAGGCATTCGCGGAGCATCTGCAGGCCGAACTCAGCGTGATGCCGCTCTGCCAGGTTCAGGGCAAGTCGATCTATGTCACGGCCTCGTACGGCATTGCGACCACCGAGCAGGATCGGCGATTTTTCAGCTATGGAATCGAAGCGTTACTCAACGCCGCCGACAGAAGCATGTACGAAGCGAAGCGTATCGGCCGCAACCGGATTACGCTTTCCACTCCCGCCCTTTACCCCAATAGCGCTTGAAATGAACGGAGGCGTGCCATCGAGAACGTACTCATCGCAGGACCATGATGGCAGTCAGTGCCAGGAGGATTCGATGACAAAAATCGCACTAGAGAGCCGTCTTCAGATCCAGCAGGTTCGAGGCGCGCTGGAGACCGAAAGGCATCTACGGCAACTCTTCGATCAAGCACCGGGCTTCGTCTGCATCCTGAGCGGGCCCGAACATCTCATCGAGCTGACCAACCGGGCCTACTGCCAACTGGTCGAGCATCGCGAGGTACTCGGCAAGCCGGTAAGAGAGGCTCTGCCCGAGCTGGATGGTCATGAGTTCTTCGAACTGCTGGATCATGTCTACGCCACCGGCGAGGCGTTTTCCAGCGGTGCCATCCCCATGCTGATCCAGCCCCATCCCCAAGCGGCGCTCGTCGAGGCCCACATCGATTTCGTCTATCAGCCGATCGTGGACGACGCGGGGGACGTGACGGGCATCTTCATGCAGGGCAGCGACGTCAGTACCACGCATCAGCCTCATCATCAATCGACTCACGACACCTTGACGGGATTGATCAACCGCCACGAATTCGAGCGTCACCTGCGCCAGACGCTGCTCAACACCCGTCAGTCCGAAACCGAGCATACCCTGCTGTATTTCGTGATCGACCAGTTCAAGGTCGTCAACGACACCTGCAGCCATGCCGCAGGCGATGCGCTCCTGCAGTATCTGAGCAAGCGCCTGCGTTCCTGGGTGCGTTCGAGCGACGTTCTGGCGCACCTCGAGGGGGACAAGTTCGGCCTGCTGCTGACCGATTGCGAAGACCTGCCGGCGCAGCGCAGGGCCGAAGAGCTGCACCGGCTGATCGGCGACATCGAATTCAGCTGGGGGCAGCTCCGATACAGGCTGGCGGCGAGTATCGGTGTGGTCACCTTCGGAGACAGCTTCACCCCGAACAAGCTGCTCAGCGCTGCGGATCTGGCCTGTTTCCTGGCCCGGGAGAAAGGACGCAACCGTGTACACGTGTATCGCCAGGACGACGAGGAGACGTCGGCACGGCTATGCGAAATGAACTGGGTCGGAAGACTCCAGAAGGCGCTGCAGGACGAGCGACTGGTCCTGTTCGTACAGCGCATCGTACCGATTACCGGGCGTCACGCCATGGAATGGGGCGAGGTGCTGCTGCGTCTGCGCGACGAGGATGGCTCGATCGTGCCGCCGATGGCGTTCCTGCCTGCCGCCGAGCGTTACAATCTGATGCCGGCCATCGACCGCTACGTCGTTCAGGCGGCGTTCCGGCATTTCGACCAGCTTCCCGAGGCGACGCGACGACGTACCGCCTATTCGATCAATCTTTCTGGCGCCACGCTGGACGACAAGGAGTTCCTGCAGTTCGTCGAGGAGCAGCTCGCACGCCATCGTGTACCGCCCAGTCAGATCTGTTTCGAGATCACCGAAACGGTGGCGGTAGCCAATCTGACTCAGACGGCGCAGCTGATCCGCTCGCTTCAAGCGCTGGGCTTCAACTTCGCGCTCGACGACTTCGGCAGCGGCATGTCCTCCTTCGGCTATCTCAAGCATCTGCCGATCAACTACCTCAAGGTGGATGGCGAGTTCGTCAAGGGTATCCTCGAAGATGCGGTGAACTGCGCCATGGTCGAGGCGATCGCCAAGGTGGCGGGCGTCATGGGCATCAAGACCATCGCCGAGTTCGTCGAGAGTCAGGCCGAGCTGGATCTGCTCGATTCGATCGGCGTCGATTTCGCCCAAGGGTTCGGTGTCCACAAGCCCGAGCCGCTCCTTGCCGGCTCCGTGGAAACGCTTCAAGGGGTCTGAGCGCGCGGGAGGCGGCCGCTGCCGCCTCCCGGTGGCATCAACGACCTGGGGTGATCAGGACCCGGCCGTGGATTTCGCCGCGCAGCATGGCTTCGGAGCGATCCGCTATGCCATCGAGGCCGATCTCCTCCACCGCCATGCGAGTGAACAATGCGTTGGGAAGCGCCGCGATGCGCTGCCAGGCGGCGCGACGCCTCTCGAACGGAATCATCACGCTGTCGGTACCGAGCAGCGATACGCCACGCAGAATGAACGGCATCACCGTCACCGGCAGCTGAGTGCCGGCGGCGAGGCCAACCGCTGCGACGCGGCCGTGATACATCATCTGCGACAGTACGTTGGCAAGTATGTTGCCGCCCACGGTGTCCACGGCGCCGGCCCAGCGGCCCTTGTCGAGCGGCCTGGGCTCGCCTTCGAAATCGGCTCGGGCATGCAGCGCCTGCGCTCCCAGCGAGGTCAGCCATTCGCCATGGGCGGGCTTGCCGGTCACCGCGTGCACCTCGAAGCCCTCATGGGCGAGAAGCTGCACCGCCCAGCTGCCGACGCCACCACTGGCACCGGTGACCAGTACGGGGCCGTCACCAGGCTCGAGTCCGGCATCCTGAAGGCGCATCACGCACAGCATCGCCGTCAGACCGGCGGTACCCAGCAGCATGGCGTGCCGGGTCGACAGCGGCCCCGGGCAGGGAACCAGCCAGTCGGCATCGACCTTCATCGTCTCGGCATACCCCCCCCAGTAGCGCTCACCCACTCCCCAGCCGGTGAGAATCACCTTGTCGCCGGGACCGTAGCGTGCATCCTCGGATTCACGCACCGTGCCGGCGAAATCGATGCCCGGGACGAAAGGCATTTCGCGGACGATCTTGCCCTTGCCGGTCACCGCCAGGGCATCCTTGTAGTTCAGGTCGGAATGATCGATATCCACGCAAACAGCACGATCCGGCAGCTCGGCGATGTCGAGTGTCTCCACGCGGGCGCGTGGCGTATCGTCAACGAGCTTGAGTACGCGGGGCATGACGCCTCCTGTTGCAATGGTTTTACGGGGAACGTTCGTTCAGGGTAGCCCGTCGGGTTTCAGTGCGGCAACGCGACCAAGGAGGGGGCACGAGCGTTGCTGACCGTCGTTGTCTACCATCGATCCACGGTTCTGCTAGCATCGACGGGTACTTGAACGGTCTCGTTTCGCCACTTGATCAGCTCCGTGAGCCCATCAGCCATTTCGGCATCATGCGATCAGTTGAGGATCCTGCATCATGAAAGCCCGCCATACCGGCATTCGCCATTTGGTGAGTTCGACTCTCTACTCATTGAAAGGTCTGCAGGCAGCCTTTCACAACGAAACCGCCTTTCGACAGGAACTGGGGATCTGTGGGGTCCTGGTGCCGCTGGCCTGGTGGATTGGAGAGAATCCGGTGGAGTGGCTGCTGCTGGTGGGGAGCTGCGTCTTCGTATTGATCGTCGAGCTGCTCAACAGTGCCGTGGAGAACGTGGTCGACCGTATCGGCTCGGAGCATCATGTGCTTTCGGGGCGGGCCAAGGACATCGGCTCGGCTGCGGTCATGCTGGCGCTGATCATGGCGGCGATCACCTGGGTACTGCTGGGCTGGGACAAGTTCTTCGGCTAGCGCTGCAAGCTGGCGATCCCTTTCTCTCATTCCCGTAAATCGGCAGGAAGGTCGACATCGCGATGGATACCGGCATCCTCCACATGGATCTCCCGGCAGGCTACTGCATGGCGGCGCAGCAGTTCGCGGGCTCCCGGCTGGCCGCGGATCAGTGCCATGTCCTTCCAGAAGGCTCGCCCGAACAGGACAGGATGCCCGGGATGCCCGGCATGTCGGGGCCGCAGGATACGACGGGAGCATGCCAGGTCGCGCAACCGCTGGCAGGTGGCTGGCTGTATCCAGGGCATGTCGCCGAGCATGACCGCCGCGGCCACGACCTCCTCCGGCAGGTGGGCATCGAGCGTGAGGAAGGCATCCGCCAGGCTGCTGCCGAGCCCTTCGTCGGCATGCGGGGCACGCAGTATTTCGAGCGTGGACGGGATGCCCAGGGCACTGGGATCATCGTCGTCACGGAGCACCACATGAGTGGCTGCGAAGCTGCGCCGGGCCAGCGCCAGCGTGGCGGAAAGCAGCGTCCGTCCGTCGGGTAAAGAGGCACTGCGCTTGTCTGCGCCGAAACGGCGCGCGCGCCCGGCAGCCATGACCACGGCGATCACCGTCGCCGGCTGGTTCGCGCGGGACCCGGACGTATCCTTCACAGGGCCTCGCGGGGTCTGCCGCGGTGCACGCGCAGAATGTCGGCCATGACGGCCAGGGCGATCTCCGCCGGCGTCTTGCTGCCCAGGGCCAGGCCGATGGGCATGTGAATGCGGGCGATGGCCGCGTCGTCCAGGCCTCCCGAGCGGCGCAGACGCTCGGCACGTTGCGTGGAGGTGCGGTGCGACCCCATGACACCGATGTAGAACGCCGGGGTTCGTACCGCCTCGATCATCGCCAGATCGTCGATGCGCGGATCGTGGGTCAGGGCCACCACGGCGGTGGCGGCGTGACAGCCCCCGGAGGCGATGAACAACGAGGGCAGCACCGCCTGCACCTCGACGCCGCTGACCGTGAAGTCCTTGCGCGCCTCGGCACGGGGATCGCAGACGATGACCTCGAAGCCCAGCATCCTGGCGAATTCGGCGCAGGCTTCGGAGACCGGAGAGATACCGGCAATGATCAGGCGCAGCGACGGGCCGATTCGAACCCGTACGGCGTCGCTGTCCGGTTCGCGCTCGACGCGCGGGCCCTGGCCGCTGTCCTCGACGAAGCGTGCCCGGCCGCTGTCGAGCTGGACGCGGCGCATCAGCGGGCGCTGCCCCAGCAGGGTGGCATGCAGGACCTCGAGGTGGACGATATTCGCCTCGTTCGGCACCAGACGCTCTATCAGGACTTCGAGGATCCCGCCGCAGGGCAGCTGCACCTGAGGCCCATTTTCGGCGCCATCGCCATAGCGGATCACCGAAGCCGGCGTGTCGAAGCTGCCGTCACGCAGCCGGGCGAGAAAGTCCTCCTCCACGCAGCCACCGGACAGTGAGCCGGCATGGGCACCCTCGGCCGTAGCCGCCAGCAGTGAGCCAGGCTCGCGCGGCGAGGAGCCGAAGGTCGCCAGCACCGTACACAGCCAGACCGTCTTTCCGGCATTGGCCCAGGCCAGTGCGCGTTCGATGACTTGCAGGTCGAGATGTTGCATGCCGTCTCCTTGGCTGCGATCCGTCAAAACGGCGTGCCGAGCCACGTGCCCGGTCGCCATCATCGCAGCATAACGGATGCGCTCGATGGGCTCTATGCCGCCGCACACGTCAAGGCCTTCTGCCCACCTCTCGCCTTCGCTATGCTGGAGGGGCACCCGACAGGAGATCGCTATGGTCCTGCCCGAATCCTTTCTTTTCCCGGCGGAATTTCCCGAACCGCTGCGCAGGACGCTGCACAACGTGCAAGCGCACCTCAATGACAGCTTGAAGACGGCCGAGCGCACCGCCCAGGCCTCGGATCGCGAGTCGCCACTGGAGGGCTGGCTGGCGCTTGACGAGTCGCGCCGTCGCGAACTGGCCAGGGTGGTGGCGCTGTCCGATTACGTGGGCGATTCACTGGTGCGTCAGCCGGGTCTGTTGCTGACGCTCGATGCTGGCCAGGAGCTGGACATGCCGCCCGAGCGTGATGCCATGGCGGGCTGGCTGGCCGAGATGCTCGAATCGGCTGCCGACGAGGCGCAGATGCAGGCGTGCCTGCGGCGTTTCCGTCGGGCGCGAATGGTGGCCATCATCTGGCGCGACCTGGCGCGAGCACGCCATCCCGATGGCATGTGGCAGACCGCTGCCAGCGTTTCGCAACTCGCCGAAGTGTGCCTGGAAGGAGCGCTGGTCTGGCTCGAGGAGCACCTGACGCCACGCTGGGGCACGCCGGCACCGCGGGCGGACGGCTCGCCTCAGCGTCTGGTGGTGCTCGGCATGGGCAAGTTCGGTGCCGGCGAGCTGAACCTGTCTTCGGATATCGATCTGATCTTCGCCTTTGCGGAGAAGGGCGAGACGCAGGGCGGGCGCAAGACGTTCGATCACCAGGAGTATTTTACCAAGCTTGGGCAGAAGCTGATCGCTGCGCTGGATAGTGTCACCGCCGATGGGTTCGTGTTCCGTGTCGATATGCGTCTGCGGCCGCTGGGAGACGGCGGACCGCTGGTCGGCAGTTTCTCGATGCTGACCAGCTATTACCAGGATCAGGGCCGGGAGTGGGAGCGCTATGCCATGCTCAAGGCCCGGCCGGTGGCCGGTGACATCGAGGCGGGCCGCGAGCTGCTGGGAGAGCTTAGGCCCTTCGTCTACCGCAAGTATCTGGATTTCGGGGCCATCGAATCGCTTCGAGAAATGAAGTCGCTGATCAATCGGGAGGTCAAGCGCAAGGGGCTGGGGGACAACATCAAGCTGGGGGCCGGCGGGATTCGCGAGGTGGAATTCGTCATCCAGGCCTTCCAGCTGATTCGCGGCGGCCGCGACACGGAACTGCAGGTCACTTCGTTGCGTCAGGCGTTGCAGCGCCTGCCCGCGCTGGGATTGCTGCCTGCGGAAGTGACGGCCGACCTCGAGGCGGACTATGGGTTTCTGCGCGACATGGAGCACGCGCTGCAGGCCCAGCAGGACCGCCAGACCCAGACGCTGCCGGCCGATACGCTGGGACGCGAGCGACTGGCACTGGCCATGGAGGCGGATGACTGGCCGGCGCTGATGGCAAGGCTCGACGAGGTGCGCGGCCGCGTGCAGGGGCATTTCGATGCGGTGATCGCGCCTCCCGAGGACGAGGCCGAGAGCGAACTTGCGCCACAAGCCGAGCAGGGCGGCTATTCGCTCGAGGAACTGCGCGCATTGTGGCGTGGTGAACTGACACCGCAGGAGGCCGCGGGGTGCCTCGAGGAGGCGGGGTTCGCCGAGCCACAAGCGGTGTACAAGCGCCTGGGCGCGCTGCGCCAGTCCCGCCAGGTGCAGAGTATGCAGCGTATCGGCTATGAGCGGCTCGACGCGCTGCTGCCTCTGCTGTTGACGGCCGTGGCGGAGAGCGATGCACCGGATCGGGTTCTCGAGAGAGTTCTGCCGTTGATCGAGTCCGTGCTGCGGCGTACGGCTTACCTGGCACTGCTGCGCGAAAATCCCGATGCCCTGACCCAACTGGTCAGGCTGTGCGAGGCGAGCCCATGGATCGCCGAGCAGCTCGCACGTCATCCGCTGCTGCTTGACGAGCTGCTGCATCCCGCCACGCTCTACACGCCTGCCGACCGGACGCGCCTGGCCGATGAGCTGCGTCAGGCACTGGCGCGTATTCCCGAGGAGGATGAGGAGGCCCAGCTCGAGGCGCTGCGTCATTTCAAGCACGCCCAGGTACTGCATGTCGCCGCCTCGGACATCGCGGGTGCCCGGCCACTGATGAAGGTCAGCGATTATCTCACCTACATTGCCGAGGTCGTCCTGGAACAGGTGCTGGCCATGGCCTGGAAGCACCTGGCCCGCAAGCATGGTCGTCCCCGGCGCCAGGGCGACTCCGGAGGAGAATCGGCCGAGGCGGGCTTCGCCATCATCGGCTATGGCAAGCTGGGAGGCATCGAATTGGGCTACGGCTCCGACCTGGATCTGGTATTCCTGCACGACGGCGCTTCGCAGGGCAGTACCGACGGGCCGCGCACCATCGATAACACGGTGTTCTTCACCCGCCTGGGGCAGCGTGTCATTCATCTGCTCACCGCCGTGACGCCGGCGGGCGCACTCTATGAGGTGGACATGCGCCTGCGTCCTTCGGGCAACGCGGGGTTGCTGGTGACGACGCTCGACGCCTACGCCGACTATCAGCGTCATCAGGCCTGGACCTGGGAGCATCAGGCGCTGGTACGGGCCCGGCCGGTGGCCGGCAGCCCGGCATTGATCGAGCGTTTCGACGCGGTGCGCCGCGAGATTCTCGGCCAGCCGCGCGACCTCGACGCACTGCGCGAGGAGGTGGTCAAGATGCGACACAAGATGCGTGACCACCTCGGCAGTAGCGAAAGTGCCAGGCGGGAGGGCTGGTTTCATCTCAAGCAGGATGCCGGCGGGATGGTGGATATCGAGTTTCTCTGCCAGTACGCCGTGCTGGCGATGAGTCACGAGACGCCGACGCTTCTGGAGTGGAGCGACAACATGCGGATTCTGGAAACGCTGGAGTCGACCGGCCGCCTGGAGGGGGCGGACGCCCGCCGTCTGCGCGAGGCCTATCTGGCCTATCGCAACGCCGCTCACCGCACCGCACTGACCAAGGGGGATGCGCGAGTGCGCGAACAGGATTTTCATGCCTATCGCCAGGCGGTGTGCCACCTCTGGCGAGCATGGCTGGAGCCTGACGATACCTGATCCACAAAAGCGAGCACGTGTGCAGCGCCTCGGGTTGTCCGGAGCGTGATTTTCCCCCTTCTTCCTGCGTCCGCTTGATGGGCCGCCTGGCTGAGCCGGTTGTGTCATGCGCTTCGCATGGATGATTGCATTGCTAACTAAACGTTGAGGTGACTATAGTGGCAGGCTTTCATGCTTGGATGACAAGGGAGAACAGCGCATGGCGTCGCAGTGGATCATTTACATGGTGGCTTTCGCGGCGTTTCTCGGCCCGTTCACGCAGACCATCTATGCACCCATCCTGCCGGAGCTGGCCCAGTCGCTGAACACCAGCCATCTCCTGATCAATCTGAGCATTTCCATCTTCACCTTCTTCATGGCAATGATGCAGATCGTCTATGGTCCGCTGACGGATCGGGTCGGGCGCCGGCGAGTGCTGCTGGCGGGGGTGGCAATCTACATTCTGGCGTCGCTGGGATGCTTCTGGTCGGGCACCATCGAAAGCCTGCTGGTCTTTCGCGCCCTGCAGGCGGTGGGCATTGCCGCCGGATCGGTGGTGGCGGTCACCGTCATCGGGGATCTGTTCGAAGGTCGGCTGCGAGCCCGGGCGATGGGGACCTTTCAGATGATGGTGGCACTGGGACCGGTGCTTGGCCCGGTCGCTGGCGGCTTTGTCGGCGGTGCGCTCGACTATCACTACGTGTTTCTGGTACTGGCGGTCATCGGCGCGGCAGTTCTGCTGCTCAACGCGCTGCTTCTCAAGGAAACCCGACCTTCGGTGAGCAGCGGCCGTTTCAACGTCAGGGACTATGTCGTCGTGCTGGCCCATCCCTTCGGCTCGGCCATCGTGCTGCTGGGGTTCGTGCAGTTCTATGCCTTCTACAACTTTCTGGTCTTTCTGCCCAACATACTGACCGCCGAATACAGCCTGTCGGTCGAGCAGAAAGGCTTGGTGTTTCTACCGCTCTCGCTGGGAGTAGTGCTGGGCAGCTTTGCCAGTGGCCGAGCCCAGGACCGGATCGATCCCAAGACACTGCTGCTCTGGGCTTCCGGGTTGAATGTGCTGTCTATCGTGGCGTTCGTGCTGCTCGCCGATGTTTCCCTGGCGCTGCTCATCGCCACGATCGCACTCTTCGGCTTTTTCCTGGGACTGTCGATGCCGGCGCAGACAACGCTTCTCACCGAGGCTTTCCGGCACAACCGGGCCACGGCCGTCGGCGTATACAATTTCGCCCGCTTCATGGGGATGGCCTGCGGTCCGCTGGCAGGAACGCTGCTCTATCAACGAGGCGGCATGAGCCTGTTGTACGGAGTCGCGGCGTTTCTGTTCGCTTGCGCCATCTTCTATACCTACCGACGCATTCGACAATCCGAGGCCGAGGCGGCTCCACGCATGTAGTGCGCCTTGGGGAGCATTCTCAGAATGATTGTTTTTAACTATTTCCTGTATTTCATCAATATATTGGTCTTATGGTGAGGCGAGACGATAGAGTCATGAACGTCTGGAGGCTTACAGACAGTTTTCATTTCTTGCATCGTTCCGAGATGCATCCCTAGCTACACCCCATTTCGACCCGTGCACCCCCTGCACGGGTTTTTTTTTGTCGAGATTGACCGCAACGCAAGACACCCCGGGTATGAGAATGCCCGGGGTGTGGCGTTACTGGTTGGCCTGCCAGGCCAATACTGACGGGGTCAGCCGTTACTGCCGAAACTTGACCGTGTAGTGGCCTTCCAGCACTTCGGTAGGGTGAGAGGATGGCTCGCCTTGCCGGGCGCGTCCGGCTTCGTCGAAGCTGCCGCCGGCATATTGCGCCTGCCGGGCGCGAAAGGCCTCGGCGCGTTTCTTCATGCGGTGACGCAGGAAGGGCAGCATGGCCCAGCCGATCAGCAGGAAGAACAGGCCGAAGAGGGTGCCGACGATCAGCATGGTGCCGAACAGCAACCAGGTGGCGATCAGACGCAGTCCGCTCATGCCTTGGGAGGGGCGCGTCTGATGTACCCGCTCACGCCACTGCTGGGCAGCGTGCCAAGCGGCATTGCCTTGGGGGGAACCGTCGCGATGTCGTTGCCATTGATCAGTCATGAGCTACTCCGGTAAAAGGCTGCGCGCCTTGCCTGGCGTGTCCTCGTGGTCCGAGGGGGTCGCCGCCATCCCTGTCGTGTGGCTGAACAGTATGACAGCAGCGTACCGGAAACGTTGCACGCCGCTATCGCCTCCTGAAGCAGACATCAACACCTGTCCGAACTCAGCTTCGCCACACTTCGGCGAGGATTTCGTAGCTGCGCAGACGATCCTCATGACGATAGAAATCGGAGTTGATCATCAGTTCATCGGCCTCGGTGCGCTCGAGAAAGCGCTCCAGCTCTTCACGAACGGTCTGCGGACCGCCCACAATAGCGGCGCCCAGGTTCTGGGCCACCATGGAACGTTCCTGGGGTGACCAGTCGAGTTCGTCGACCGGTGGCAGGGCGCGCGTGCTGCGGCCACGGATCAGGTTGAGAAACTTCTGCTGCTGGGTCGTGGCCTGAAAGCGCGCTTCTTCGTCGGTATCGGCGGCAATCAGCGGGATACCCAGCATCACATACGGCTTGTCGAGTACCTCGGAGGGCCGAAAGCCCTGACGATACAGACGGATGGCCTCATGCATGTACCCTGGCGCGAACTGACCGGCAAAAGCGAAAGGCAGCCCCAGGTGGGCGGCCAGCTGGGCGCTGTAGCCGCTCGATCCCAGCAGCCAGATCGGCACGTGAGTCCCCTGGCCGGGGGTGGCTCTGACACGCTGGTCGGGGAGCGGGTCGCCCAGATAACGTCGCAGTTCGTCGAGTTGATCGGGAAAGTCATTGATACCCGAGCGCGGGTCGCGGCGCATGGCCTGCATGGTGATCCCGTCGGAGCCCGGTGCACGGCCGAGCCCCAGGTCGATGCGGTCGGGATACAGCGTCTGAAGAGTGCCGAACTGCTCGGCGATGACCAGTGGAGGATGGTTGGGCAGCATGATGCCCCCCGAGCCGACGCGGATACGCTGAGTGGCGCCGGCCACATGCCCGATGAGGACGGCGGTCGCAGCGCTGGCGATACCGTCGATGTTGTGGTGCTCGGCCAGCCAATAACGATGATAGCCCAGGCGGTCGACATGCTGGGCGAGATCCACCGTGCGTCGGAAGGTGTCGGCCGCGGTGCCTTCGATGGTGATCGGGGCAAGATCGAGAACGGAAAGCGGAATATCGGAAAGTCGGCTCATGAGGCCTCGCTCGGTTGGGACGAAGGAGGAATCGCCTTCGTTAGCGTGCTTAATAGGAAGCAGATGGGGACGCGCAGGGCACAATCCAACCGGTGGGATGCAAAACGCCGGCTACATGACGAAAGCCGGCGTTCATTGCAAGGCTTAGCTGCGGCGAGTGCCGAAATTCCCGAAGCGGCGCTGGAACTGCGCCGCGCGGCCTTCACTGCTGGCCTGGCGCTGCTTCCCGGTATAGAACGGATGCGATGCCGAAGAAATATCCAGACGTACCAGCGGATAGGTGTTGCCATCTTCCCATTCGATGGTCTCGTTGGACTGAATCGTCGAGCGAACCTTGAAATGCACGTCAGCGTTGGTGTCGTGAAAGATCACCGTCCGGTATGCGGGGTGAATGTCCGCTTTCATGTCGTCTCCTCGAGAGTCTCGCTTGGTAGCGTTATAAGATAACGTTCTAACTCTAGGGGACCAGGAGCCGCCTGGCAAGGGAGGGCGAGCGGCCGGATCAGGGGGTCACCTGCAGCCACAGCCAGATTCCGAACAGCATCACGCCGACCGCACCCAGCGGCCTGGAATGGCGCTTCCAGAGCTGCAGAGCCGCATTGCCCATCAGGGCAACGAGCAGGGCCAGGCCATAATAGCGAATGCCTCGCCCCAGCATGGCGGCCAGCAGGAACATCACGATGGGATAGCTGCTGGCGCCGGCCGCGAGCATGGCGATCTGAAAGGGCACCGGCACGAGGCCGATGGCCAGGATGGCCGTGAAGCCGTCCTGCTGGAAACGGCTCTGGAAACTGTTGTACGTCGCTTGATCGCCGAAGAAATTGATCAGCGCGTCGCCCCACTGGGCCATGGCGAAGGCGCCCAGGTAGTAGCCGATCATCGCGGCGGTCAGGTTGCCGGCCAGCGCGACGCTGGCGATGGTCCACTTGCGATCGGGATGGCAGAGCATCCAGGGAATCAGGATGACCTCGATGGGAATCGGGACCACCAAGGTCTCCATCATCGAGGCCACGAACAGCAACAACAACGCATGACGCGACCTGTCCAGACGGTCGAGCCAGGCTCGGGCGGAGGCAATCGCAGAAATTTTCGGCAAGGGCATGCAGAACCGTACATCGTTAGAAGGCTTGTCTTCAGCTTAGAAGATTCTATCTTTCGTGTTTTCGCTTTGCCGCAGCCTTTCGGTCTAGAGTGTTAGATAGCAAGCGAAAAATAGCACTGAGTGAAGGAACACCCAGAGGACTCGCATATGGTCAACGCCAACAATGGACGGCATCGTGTATTTATCATTGCCGCTGCAATCATTGCCGTGCTGGTGGCATTGGGCGCGGCATTTCCGGATCGATTCGGAAGCGTGGCGTCTTCCGCCCTGACGGGCATCTCGCACTACTTCGGCTGGTTTTATCTGTTTTCCGTGTTCGGCTTCGTGCTGTTTCTGGTCGGGCTGGCGTTCAGCAAGTACGGCAAGATCCGCCTCGGCCCCCAGGACAGCAAGCCGAGCTACAGCTTCTTTTCCTGGGTCAGCATGCTGCTGGCCGCCGGTTTCGGCGTGGGGCTGGTGTTCTACGGCATGGCCGAGCCCATGACCCATTACTTGAACCCGCCTTTCGCCGATATGCCCGGCGAGACCGAGGAGGCGGCGCGCTACGCCATCCAGTACAGTTTTTTCAACTGGGGGATTCATCAGTGGGCGGCCTTCGCCCTGGTGGGGTTGATCATCGCCTATTTCCAGTTTCGCAAGGGCCAGGCGGGTCTGGTGTCGGTGGTGTTGTCACCGGTGGCGGCCAGGCTGCCGCGCAGTCGCGAGATCGGCACTGCGCTGGACGTGTTCGCCGTGGTGGCCACGGTGATGGGCGTCGCCACCTCGATCGGCCTGGCGGTGCTGCAGATCAACGGTGGGCTGCATGCCGTATTCGGCGTGCCCGAAGGCATGTTGTGGCAGTTCATCATCATGGGTGCGATGTTCTGCTGTTACATGCTGTCCACCTGGTCGGGTCTCGACAAGGGCATCAAACGCCTCTCCAATCTCAACATGGCGCTATGCCTCGGGCTGATGCTGTACGTGCTGTTCAGCGGTTCGACCGTGGCCATTCTCGAAACCATCACGCTGGGCATCGGCGACTATCTGCAGAACTTCATCGGCATGAGTCTGCGCGTGGCGCCGTACAGCGGCAGCGAATGGGCAACCGACTGGACGATCTTCTACTGGGCCTGGGTCATCGCCTGGTCTCCGTTCGTCGGCACCTTCGTGGCGCGCGTGTCGCGTGGGCGCACCATCAAGGAGTATGTCTTCGGTGTGCTCATCGTGCCGCCGCTTCTGGCCTGCCTGTGGATCGGCGTTTTCGGGGGCGCGGCGCTGAACATGGAGCTCAACGGCGATGTCGGGCTGGCCGCGGCCACCGAAGAAAACATTACCGTGGCGTTGTTCGAGATGTTCGACCTGATGCCCTTCAGCGGCATCCTGTCGGTGGTGGCGATCTGCCTGATCTTCATCTTTCTGGTCACCTCGGCGGATTCGGCGACCTACATCGTCTCGCAGATGACCGATAACGGCTCACTCAACCCACCGCTTTACAAGCGCATCACCTGGGGGCTATTGATCGCGGGGATCTGCCTGACGCTGATCATCGCCGGTGGCTTGAAGGGGCTGCAGTCCGCCGCCGTACTCTCGGCGCTGCCATTCACGTTTATCCTGTACGGCATGGTCTACATTCTCATCAAGGAGCTGAAAGAAGACCGCAGGGCGATGCTGGCTGCGCTGTATCGCAAGCATGACGAGACTCCTGTCGGGGCGGATCCCTTCGAAGCGGAGATGATGGCCGAAGACGACCGGATCCGGCGCGCTCCGGATGTCGTCAATCGCCGCATCAACAATCAGCATTGAGCCGAGACCGGCCACCCGTGACGTCGCGTCGGGTGGCCGGGATCACGTTGCGTTGACAGCAGTGCTGGTGAAATGGTCGCGAACCTCTTAATGTTCGGGTATTACCTGCTGCCATCCGGTGGAGTCCGACCGTGCCGGTGAAACCCTCCCGACATCATGGCGCTACCCGGCGTCCCTCATCCAAGCCCTCCGTCATGCAGTGGCTGCGTCAGCCACAGGCGTTGGATCGTTTGCTCGACGCCTTGGTCGTGGTCTCCGTGAGCTGCGCGCTGATCGTTGGCGCCATCGCCCTGCTGGTGACGCTGCTGGTCTGACTGCGGTCGCCTGTTCTGTCGCCACTGCCTAGGCTGATGAGGGGTGGCCTGGCATGACATGCCAGCGACAGCTTGATTGTCAGACAAGGAGGAATCGCAATGGAGGAGCGCGAGGCCGAGGTGGCCATCATCGGAGCCGGCAGTGCGGGACTGGCAGCCTATCGTGCTGCCAAGGCACGTACGCGATCGGTCATGCTGATAGAGGGTGGCTCTTACGGTACCACTTGTGCTCGAACCGGCTGCATGCCCAGCAAGCTGCTGATCGCCGCTGCCAATGCCATTCACGACGCCAGACACGTCGAGGTCTTCGGTGGCCGTCTCGGCGCTGGCGTGAGCGTCGATGGCCGGGCCGTGATGGCTCGCGTCCACCACGAGCGCGCGAGTTTCCTGAATTCCGTCCTGAGCTCAGTGGAACAGCTGCCCGCCGAGGACAAGCTCCAGGGGCCGGCTCGCTTCGAGAATTCACGGTCGCTGCTCGTCGGTGACCATACGCGTGTACGTTTCGAGCGTGTGGTCATCGCCTGCGGTTCACGTCCCAAGGTGCCGGACATCTTCAAGGCCGCCGGCGACCGGCTGGTGACCAGCGACACCCTGTTCGAATGGGAGACGCTACCCGAATCGGTGGCCGTGTTCGGGCCTGGCGTGACGGGGCTCGAGCTCGGTCAGGCGCTGGCACGCCTGAACGTGCGGCTGCGCGTGTTCGGGCGCAGCGGCGGGTTGGGCGGGCTGACGGATCCCGTCGTTCGCGACGAAGCCTGCCGCGTCTTCAACCGGGAGTTCCCACTCGATCCGCAGGTCGACGTTCAGGACATCTCTCGTCAGGGCGAACGGATCGTGATCACCTTCCGCGAGCGCGGCTCCGGTGACGTGCTCCGGGAGGCGTTCGACTATCTGCTGGTTGCTACCGGACGCCAATCCAACCTCGACCGGCTCGGGCTGGAAAATACCTGTCTCGACCTGGATGACAAGGGGGTGCCGGCCTATGACCGCTTCACGATGCAGTGCCAGGGCGAGGGAGACGCGGAGTGTTTCTTCATTGCCGGCGACGCCGACCAGGGGGAGCCGCTGCTTCACGAGGCGACCGACGAAGGGCGCATCGCCGGCGACAATGCCGGGCGCTTCCCCCATATTCGCGCGGGGCATCGGCGTGTACCGCTGAGTGTGGTGTTCTGCGAGCCGCAGATCGCCAGGGCCGGGCTTGGCCATGCCGAGGTTCAGCAGCGTTACGGTGATCGGGGGGGATTTGCCTGTGCCGAAATCTCTTTCGAGGATCAGGGCCGAGCGCGTGTCATGAACGTCAACCGCGGGAGAATGCGCGTCTATGGCGAGTACGGTTCCGGGCTGCTGCTCGGCGCCGAGATTCTCGGCCCTGATGCCGAGCATCTCGGCCATCTGCTGGCCTGGGCCTGTCAGCAGCGCATGACCGTGACACAGATACTGCGCATGCCGTTCTATCACCCCACGCTCGAGGAAGGGCTGCGTACGGTACTGCGCGATCTGGGCAGTCGCCTGCGGCTCGAGTCGGCGCTGGTCGACCCTTGCATGGAGTGCGGGCCGGGTACCTGACGGCCTTTCTCGTTACCCATGCTTTTTCATTGCACGCCCACTTCCTCCAAAGAGTGACCATGAAGCGTTTCTGGATGGCGTTCTGGCTGGTGCTCATCGCGATCGGGGTCGGTTTCGACAAGCAGTGGTGGAGCATTCCCGACGAGTGGAACCCCTGGGCACCGCTGGCGATCGGTGACCCGCCGACGCCGCTGACGAAGTGGAAACTGAAACAGCTGAAGGAGGATCGCGAGGGCTGCCTGGCGGTACTGGCGAACGCGCCGGAAGAGACGCTGCGCTATACCGTGCTGGCCGACCACACGCCGGTGGCGGGGTGCCCGCTGGAAAATGTGGTGCGCCTTCATCGGGCCGGGGTGAGTTTCAATTCAAGCTTCGTGGCGACCTGCCCCCTGGCGGTGGCCTGGCTGATGTTCGAGCGCCACCGGCTTCAGCCGGCAGCCGAGCGGTATTTCGACCAACCGGTGGCCCGGGTGGATCACTATGGCTCCTTTGCCTGTCGCAACATCTATCACCGTCAGAATGCTCGTCGAAGTGAGCACGCCAGCGCAGAGGCGCTCGATATCGCCGCCTTTCGCCTGGAGGACGGTCGGCGCATCAACGTACTCAGGGACTGGGAGCGGGAAGGGCCAGCCGGCGACTTTCTGCATCAGGCGCATGACGGTGCCTGCGAGTTTTTCGGCACGACCCTGGGGCCGGATTACAATGCCGCCCATGCCAATCACTTTCATCTGGGCATGCGCGGCTTCGGCTTCTGCCGCTGAAGAGCGGGAGACATCAAGGTTACCGGCAAGCTCTTACAAGCTCTTAATCGGTAAGGTCGAACTCCTCGAGATTGACCGTGTCCTCATCGGTGAGGGCCCCGGTGGCAGCACCTACCGCTGCCCCCATGGCCGCCCCGGTGAGCAAGCCGGTATCGGTGACGGCCGCGACACCCGCACCCGTGGCCGCCCCGACTCCTGCGCCACTGGTGGCTCGTTCGGTGGTACCGGTACCGCACCCGGACAGCCCCAGCACGGTAACCAGGATTCCCAGACGCAACGCTGACATAGCAGCCTCCTGTCCTTGCATAATGTCCTCACAGCGTAGAGGGCCGTCGGAGAGGCAGCCAAGCGGGCCGGGAATCAGGGGCGCGGCTGCTGCTGGGTGATGCAATGAATGTTGCCCCCGCCGAGAAGGATCTCCCGGGCATCGACACCGATGACACGGCGACCCGGAAACAGGTCGGCCAGGAGCGTCCGGGCCGGGGCGTCGTACTTGGGATCGAGCAGCGGCATGACGATCACCGTATTGGCGATATAGAAATTGACGTAGGAGGCGGCCATGCGATCGCCGGGCTGGCGGGGCCGCGAGCTGTTGAGCCGATCGACGCCGCTGGCCTCCTCCTCCTCGATATGCAGCGGCCCCGGCTGGAGCAGCTTGTGGACCTTGAAGTCGCGCCCGCGGGCGTCGGTGGAGCGCTCGAGCACGTCGAGCGCCGCCCGCGAGATGGCATACTGCGGATCGTTTTCGTCTTCCGTCCAGGTCAGGGCGACGACGCCGGGGGCGATGAAGCAGCACAAGTTGTCGACGTGACCGTCGGTTTCGTCCAGGTAGCAGCCGTTGGCCAGCCAGATCACCTTCTCGATGCCCAGATATTCCCCCAGCAGCCGCTCCATGGTGGCGCGATCCATGTCCGGGTTGCGGTTGGGGTTGAGCAGGCACTCCTCGGTGGTGATCAGCGTGCCCTCGCCGTCGACGTGAATGGCACCCCCCTCGAGCACCATGGGCGCGGCGAAGCAGGGCACACCCAGCATTTCGGCGATCTTGCGCCGGATGCGCCGGTCCTTGTCCCAGGGGAAATAGAGCCCGCCCTTGAGCCCGCCCCAGGCATTGAAATCCCAGTCGACCATCGCCAGCCGGCCATCCGGATGAGTCAGGAAGGTCGGCCCCACGTCACGCATCCAGGCATCGTTGCTCGACAGTTCGACCACGCGGATATGCTCGGGAAGCTGATGACGGGCGTTCTCGTACTGCTCGTCGTTGACGCCGACGAAGACGGTCTCGCTCTCGGCGATGGCCGTGGCAACCTTGACGAAGGCGCGCTGTGCCGGCTTGGCGCCGTAGCGCCAGTTATCGGGCCGCTGCGGCCACAGCATCCAGCAGGCGTCATGCGGAGCGAACTCGGCTGGCATGCGAAAGCCGAGTTGCGCAGGCGTCCGATGATCGACGGTAACGGGAGTGGCGGGTGTCGAACTGTCTGTCATGTGAACCTCGAAAAGTCCTGCGCCTCGTGATTGTGGCCTTTGGGCAGCGTGGCCTGTCTACCCTGTGGCGGCACGTGCCGATCTGCAGATGTCCAGGGGCAGCGGAGCCCGACGCCATCCTGCGACGGATAAAAAGCGCGACTTTAGCACCGCTCGTTCTGCGGCCCAACGCCTGTGCATGTCGGGTTCGTGTCCCGCCTATCATGGGCTAGGCTATAGGATGGATAGAGTGGAGCAACTCACAAGGAGACGAAGATGGCCGAAGACGAAGTGACGATGCGTCTGTTTATCGAAGGCATCAATCAGGATCAGCCGATTCCCGGACAGTATGCCTTTGCCGTGCCGGATGCCGAGCAGCATTTTCGCTTCAGCGACAATCGCAATCCTCAGGTGGTGTGGGATTTCGTGCCCGAGGATACCCGCAGTTTCGCGTTACTGGTGATCGATCCCGATGTGCCTTCCGACCCCACCGACGTGAACCAGGAGGGCAAGACGGTGCCGCGGGATCTGCCGCGCGTGGACTTCTATCACTGGGTGCTGGTCGACATTCCCGCCGATGTGCGTCAGATCGACGAGGGCGAGGACGCCGACGGCGTCGTGGCCAAGGGCAAGGCGCCGGGCAGGACGCCCAAGGGGCTACGCGGCATCAATAGCTACACGGATTTCTTCGCCGGCGACCCCGACCTGGAAGGCGTCTACGGCGGCTACGACGGGCCCTGTCCGCCGTGGAACGACGAGCGTCTGCACCATTATCATTTCATCCTCTACGCCCTCGATGTCGAGACGCTGGGGCTGGACGGGGAGTTCACCGGCGATCAGGCCCGTGAGGCGATGCAGGGCCATGTCCTGGCGCAGGCCAGTGTGGTGGGGACCTACACGCTCGATCCCCAACTGGCGAAGTGAGTCGGTCCGAAAAGGGCGGTACGAGGCTGTCATGAACGACGCAATGGAAGTGCAGACAACGAGACTGGAGGTTACCGCCGCGGAGGGGGGCGATGTCGAGGTCCGCCTCGAACGTGGCGAGGCGGGATTTGCCGCGAACGCGGAGCAGCGCGGCACTCGCATCGCCACGTCGGACGGCGCGGATGCCGTGGAAACGCTGGCATCCTGTCTGGCACAGGTTGCCCGTATGGTGGGGACGGACAATATCCGTTCGGCGCAGGTAAGCGGATACAAGCTGATGGGCGATGCCGGCTTCGCCAAGGCCTGTCGGCAGGCGGGGATAGAGATTCCCGCCTCCCGCTAGCTTTTCTCCGCAACCTTCCCGCTTCCTGTCGCGCTTCCCGTCACCGGCAACGTGCACCTCTTCGACGGGACGCGCTCAACAGGACGCTCGCCGTAAGGTGCGGTTCAGGTGGCGCTGTCGTCGCATGACGTCTGTCCGTCTTTAACCTCGCCGCGGCGTTACTCTACAATCAGGGCTCCTACGCAATCGGCAGGCCTTTCTCCTATGCTCGAATTTCTTCAAGGGTTTGCCTACGGGATATTCATCAGCTGTCTGCCTTGGTTTCTGATCGGCATGATCAGTCCGCGACACGCCATCCCGACCCCTTTTCCCAATCGCCTGCAGGTGATCATCCGCTACTGGCTGGTGATCCCGTTCATTGCCTTGCTGCTGTGGCTGACCTCTCTATGGGGCGGCTTCGGCCCATCCCTGGCCGGCTGGCTCGTCGGACTGGTGGCGATCGTCGTCGAGCGCCCCGTGGAGGGACGTCTGCGGCACTGGTGGCACGCGCGCAAGCAGCGCCGGCTCGAGGCCCGACAGAGCGCCGAAGCCGCTCGGCGCCGGGCGGAGCTCGAGCGTGAAGCCCGCGAGGCCGGTGTCGCCACGCTCGATCCCGGTCAGCCGCCGGTGGATGCCGATCAAGTGATCCGGGCGCTCTGCACCGCCAAGCAGCAGTTGCTCGACGTGCGCCGCCCAGATATCGCCGTGCAGGCCGACCGGCTCTACAGCCGCTATTGTCGCGTCCTGGAGGTGCTGCAGGCACGCTTCGACGCCCGCGAACTGACTTTCGAGCGCTCGCAGACCCTGGTACGGGAGGTGTGTCTCGGCGCCGTGGACAATCTCACCGCCATGGCCTCGCAGGCTGGCGGCGTGGCCGGCGTGGATCGCGAGTTCGTCGAGCGGCGGCTGGCCAGAGGGCAGCGGCTGACAGCGGCCGAGCGCTCGGCGCTCGAGCGGCGGCTGGCGCTGGTCGAGGAAACCGAACGTCATCTGCACGATCTAAGCGCCCGTAACGAAGCGGCTCTCACCGCCCTGGACGATACCGCCGTGGCCATGGCACGCATCGAGACCGGCCGGCCCCAGGCCTCGGTGAACGCCGACCAGGCCCTGCGCGACCTGCGGCAGTTCGTCGACGGTGCCGAGCGCTATAGCCGCGAGCGTCGCTGACGGCAAGCGGTACTTGCAGGCGCGGCACTTATACGGCACCAAGGAGGAAAAATTCATGCGCGATGAGCGAGAAACCGGTCCCGGCGAGCGCCTCTCCCTGCCGTCGATAGACGAAGTCTCCGACAGTGTCGAGCGCAGCTCCGACACCGAGCACGATGAGCAACGCGATCTCGCCGCCCAGGCCGATGCCTTCGTCGAGGAACTGCTGACCCAGCCCGATGCCTCGACGGAGCGGCAGCGCCGGGCCGTGGACGAGATGGGCATCGAGATACAGCGTCAGGCGGCGCATCAGAGCGAGATGCTCAAGACGCCGATCCGCAAGCTCGCCCATCAAGGCGATGATGGCGGCCCGGTGGCCCAGGCGCTGACCCGGCTGCGTGGCCAGATGCAGGAGCTCGATCCCAACCGGCGTTCCCTCTCCAGCGGCGGGCTCGACCGGCTCCTGGCCTTCATTCCCGGTGTCGGCAACCGCATGCAGCGCTACTTCCGGCAATACGAGAGTGCCCAGGAGGCGATCGACGCCATCATCCACGATCTGGAGTCCGGTCGCGACATGCTGCGTCGCGACAATCTCACGCTCTCCGACGATCAGCAGGCACTGCGTGACACGCTGGATGAGCTGCACCGCCAGATCGCGCTGGGGCGGATGATCGATGAGCGGCTGGAAACACGCGCCGCCAGGCTTGGCGAGGGCGATCCCCAGCGCACCTTCATCGAGGAGGAACTGCTCTTCCCGCTGCGCCAGCGTATCGTCGACCTGCAGCAGCAGCTCACCGTCAGCCAGCAGGGCGTGCTGGCGCTGGAAGTGGTGATCCGCAACAACCGTGAACTCATGCGCGGGGTGGATCGTGCCATCAATGTCACCGTCGCGGCGCTCTCCGTGGCGGTGACGGTGGCCATGGCCTTGGCCAATCAGCGGTTGGTGCTCGACCGTGTCGAGGCCATCAATACCACGACCTCGGATATGATCGCCGGTACTGCCAAGGCCTTGCGCAGCCAGGGGACGCAGATCCAGAATCGTGCCGCCTCGGCAATGCTCGACATGCACAAGCTCGAGGAGGCTTTCGGTGACGTGTTGGCCGCCATCGACGAGGTTTCGCGCTATCGGCGCGAGGCGCTGCCTCAGTTGGATGCCCAGATCGACCGCCTGGAAACCCTGGCCCAACAAGGGAACAGCGCCATCCACCGCCTGGAGCGGGGCAACGATGCCCAGGCGGGAGAAACCCTGTAGGGCCGGGCCCAAGTGTGTACTGCTGTGCCGTCGGCTATGGCGCTCCAGAAACGTCTCGCTGCGCGGCGGGCGTCTATGCTCTAGGCACGGTTTCCCTCCTTCCCGGCAAGTGACAGAAGCCGGTTGCAGACAGGCCGAGGCGCAATGGACGACGACACGAAGACGGTACGGCGAACGGGACTAGGCATGCTGATCCTGTTCTGGGTGCTGCTGCTGGGGTTCGGTGCCTGGTGGTTTCAGGGCATGTTCGATTCGCGCCACAACCCCAACGCGGATCTGATCCAGAGCGAGGAGGGCGGTGAAGGACCGGTGACGCTGCAGCGCAACGTCTCGGGACACTTCGTCGCCACCGGCCGTATCAACGGCGAGCCGGTGGAGTTTCTCCTCGATACCGGGGCGAGCTACGTCGCCGTGCCCGAAGCGCTCGCCGAGCGCCTGGGGCTCGAACGAGGAGCCGGCGCCCACTTCAATACCGCCAATGGGCGCGTGCCGGGGTACCTGACGCAGATCGATCGGATCAGCCTCGGTGGGCTGACGGCACACGACGTGCGCGGCTCGATCAATTCCGGCATCGATGGCGACATCGCGCTGCTGGGCATGAGTTTTCTGAATCGCTTCGACATCGAGATCCGCGGCAGCGAGATGGTGCTGCGCCCGGCGGGCAACCGCTGACGCTGCCGGTACGTCGTGCAGTGCGAGAGCCGTTGGCGCGGGGCCTGACGATTGCTACCATGGATGTTTGAACAGTATTCGTGACAGCCATGACACGCCCGCAGCTCGACGATCCTTTCTATTATCTCCACAACTTCCAGACCGTGCTGGACTGGGTCGGCGCGCGTTATGAGGATCTGCTGGTGGCGCACGAGCGCGAGTTCATCGCGCAGTTTCCCGCCCTTCCCCACGCCTCCCGAGCCTTGCTGGTGCGTATGGTGATGCGCAAGGGCACGCTGTTTCGCGCCGACAAGCTGCGCTATGCCGAAATCGGCCCGTCACGGGAGGTAGTGAAACCGCTGCTGGCGATGGGCTGGGTCGAGATGGACCCCGTGCTGTCTCTTGAGACGTTGTTCACGCTGCTCACCAAGACCGAGCTGGTCAGGGCGCTGGCGAATCAGGCAAGTGACGGTTTGAAAGGCGCGGCCAGTCTCAGGAAAGCCGAACTGCTGGCACGGCTGAACGACGAGGACGCCGAGCCCCGCCGCTTCTCCGCCTGGTGGCAGGATAGCGGCGACGAGGTCTACGCCTTGTCGCTGATGGCGCTATGCGATCGCCTGCGGCTGATGTTCTTCGGCAATCTGCGCCAGGACTGGTCCGACTTCGTGCTGGCGGATCTGGGCGTCTACCGCTATGAGACGGTCGCGTTCAGTGCCGAGTCGCGGGCCTTTCGTCAGCGCGCCGAGGTGGATACCTACCTGCACCTGCATCATTGCCGCGAGCGCTTCGAGGCGGGCGAGCCGCTGGAGTCGCTTCTCGAGGCGGTGCCCGACGTGGCCTGCGATAACACCTGGCTCGAGTCACGACGCGCCAAGCTGCTGTTCCAGCTCGGCCAGCATTGCGAGCGCCACACGGAGCTGGAAACGGCGCTTGCCCTGTATGCCGGCTGCTCGCACCCCGGTGCGCGCATGCGCCGGTTGCGCGTGCTCGAGCGTTGCGAGCGTTTCGATGCCGCGCTCGCCCTGGCTCGCGAGGCCGAACAGGCCCCGGAGAGCGACGCCGAGCGTCAGCACCTGCAGCGCCTGCTGCCGCGTCTGCATCGCAAGCTGGGGCTTCCCGGGCCGGACTCCCGCAAGGCGGCGCCAGTGAGCCGCATCGAACTTTCCCTGCCCCGCATGGGAGCCTGCGAGTCGGTGGAAATCGCCGTGCGTGACCACCTCGACGAGGCCGAAGGGCCGGTGCACTACGTCGAGAACACGCTGATCAACTCGCTGTTCGGCCTGTTGTGCTGGGAGGCGATCTTCGCACCGTTGCCGGGAGCATTCTTTCACCCCTTCCATACCGGACCTGCGGATCTGCTGCGTGCCGATTTTTACCGGCGCCGGGCGGCGCTGTTCGATGCCTGCCTGACGCAGCTGGAGTCGGCAGCCTACAAGATGACGATTCGTCATCACTTCATCGCCAAACGGGGATTGCAGTCACCCTTCGTGCACTGGGGCGTGCTCGACGAGACGCTGCTCGAACGGGCACTGACCTGTTTCCCGGCCTCCCATCTCAGGCTCTGGTTCGAGCGGTTGCTGCGCGACGTCAAGGCCAACCGTGCCGGCATGCCGGATCTGGTCCAGTTCTGGCCCGAGCGGGAAGACGGCCCGCGCTACCGCATGATCGAGGTGAAGGGGCCGGGGGATCGTCTGCAGGACAATCAACTGCGTTGGCTGTCGTTCTGTGCCGAGCATGCCATGCCGGTGGAGGTGTGCTACGTGCAGTGGACGGAAATCGTCGTCAAGGAGCCGCTTCGTTGAGCTATAGCGTTGCGGTACGAACCCTGTGCGAATTCACCGCCAAGGCCGGCGATCTGGATCTGCGCTTCACGCCATCGCCGACCGCCCAGGAGGGTATCGCCGGTCACGGTGTGGTGAGCGCACGACGCGGCGACGGCTACCAGCGTGAGATCTCGCTCAGCGGCGATTACCGGCATCTGGAGGTGCGTGGCCGGGCCGATGGCTTCGATCCATCCCGCGGTCAGCTCGAGGAGATCAAGACCTTCCGTGGCGATCTGGACCGAATGCCCGCCAATCACCGTGCGCTGCACTGGGCGCAGGTCAAGGTCTACGGCTGGTTGTTCTGTCAGGCGCGGGAGTTGTCGGAGCTGCGCCTGGCGCTGGTCTACTTCGATATCGCCACTCAGCGGGAAACGGTACTCAGCGAGGTATTCTCCGCCGAGGCGCTACGGGAGTTCTTCGAGCGGCAGTGCGCGCGGTTCCTTGACTGGGCCGAGCAGGAACTTACCCATCGCGAGGCGCGTAACGCGGCGCTGATGGCACTGCATTTTCCGCATGCGGCGTTCCGGGCAGGGCAGAGGCCGCTGGCCGAGGCGGTCTACAAGGCGGCGAGTACCGGCCGCTGCCTGATGATGCAGGCGCCTACCGGTATCGGCAAGACGTTGGGCACGCTGTTTCCTCTGCTCAAGGCGATGCCCGGACAGCGGCTCGATCGGGCGTTTTTTCTCACCGCCAAGACGCCCGGGCGCCGGCTGGCGCTGCAGGCGCTCGCGGCCCTGCGCAACAGCGTCGACGAGCTGCCGCTGCGGGTACTGGAACTGACGGCCCGGGACAAGGCCTGCGAGCATCCCGACAAGGCGTGCCACGGCGATGCCTGCCCGCTGGCGCGCGGCTTCTATGACCGGCTGCCCGCGGCGCGTCGGGCGGCGGTAAACACGGGGACGCTCGACCAGGCCGCGCTACGCGGCGTGGCGCTCGAGCACGACATCTGCCCCTATTACCTAGGGCAGGAACTGGCGCGCTGGAGCGACGTGGTGGTGGGCGACTACAACCATTTCTTCGATCTCCACGCCATGCTGTATGCGCTGACCGTCGCTCAGCAGTGGCGGGTCGGGGTGCTGGTGGACGAGGCGCACAATCTGGTCGAGCGTGCCCGGAGGATGTACAGCGCGGAGCTCGATCAGAGCGCCTTGCAGGCGGCGCGCCGTCACGCATCGGCAGCGCTCAAGGCTCCGCTTGAGCGGGTTCTGCGGCAGTGGCGAACGCTGAATGCGCAGCAGGACGAGGCGGCGCCGGGCCAGGACTACCAGGTACTGGACGCATTGCCCGACAAGCTGCTGTTCGCGCTGCAGCACGCCGTGGCGGCGATCACCGATGAACTGGCCGAAGCGCCGGCGGCGCTGGACGGTACGCTGCAGAACTTCTACTTCGAGGCCATGCATTTCTGCCGCGTCGCCGAGCTGTTCGGCGAGCACTCACTGTTCGACATGACGCTTAGACCCGGCAGACGTGGCGCGCAGCTCTCGCGACTATGTCTACGCAACGTGGTGCCGGCGACCTTTCTCACCCCGCGTTTCGAGGCGACACGCACCACGGTGCTGTTTTCGGCGACCCTGGGCCCGCATCACTACTATGCCGGCCTGTTGGGGCTGCCGGCGGCAACGCCATGGATCGAGGTGGAATCGCCGTTCCACGCCGGGCAGCTCAGGGTGCGAATTGCAGGCCATGTGTCGACACGTTATCGCCACCGAGAGGCGTCGCTCTCACCCATCGTCGAATTGATGGCCCGCCAGTATGCCGAACAACCGGGCAATTATCTGACTTTCCTGAGCAGCTTCGACTATCTGGAGCAGGTGGCCGAGCGGTTCCAGGCCTGCCACCCCGAGGTGCCGGTGTGGCGGCAGTCACGCGGGATGGACGAGGCGGCGCGCCAGGCCTTTCTCGAACGCTTCGTTCCCGAGGGCCGAGGCATCGGCTTCGCCGTGCTGGGGGGCGCCTTCGGCGAGGGGATCGATCTGCCGGGAGAACGGTTGATCGGCGCCTTCATTGCCACGCTGGGTCTGCCGCAGCTCAATCCGGTCAATGAGTGTTTCAAGCAGCGCATGGCGGCGCGCTTCGGGGCGGGATACGACTACACCTATCTCTATCCCGGTCTGCAGAGGGTGGTGCAGGCCGCGGGGCGGGTAATTCGCACTCAGCAGGATCGCGGCATCGTCTACCTGATCGATGACCGCTTCGCGCGTCCCGAGGTCGCGGGTCTGTTGCCGGCCTGGTGGAAGGTGGAGCGGCGCTGAGCCACGTCGTTACAGGCAATGCCATTACAAGCCATGTCGTTCAGACCCTGTCGCGACATGATGGCAAAACATGAGCTTCAAGCCCCCTCGAATGGGTACCTGGCATTGGCATCTGAAGGGAGTGGGTCGCAGGCAGGCCCCGACCATCCGCGTGACCGGGGCGGAAGGAAGGACATCAGGAATCTTCCCAGTAGCCGTTGAACTCGTCATAGTTGAACGTCGTCATGCCGGTGACGTCCTCCTGTGTATAGGGTAACTCGTAGGAGGTGTAGCCGGGACTCCAGCCGTAGGTGAAACCATGGAAGGGATAGGCAATCGCGCCTCCGCCACCACCGAAGGTAGGACCGGCCGGCATCACGATCACGGCCAGTAGCTCGCCCTGCTCCGAAAAGACGACATTGTCGACGTAGCCATACTCCATGCCGTTCTGCAGATTGGAGTAATCGTTGAGCAGCTCGGTGAGCTTCCAAGTGCGCTCACCCGTGTCGGCGCCTTCCTCTATCGCGGCCTTCTGCTGGAAGTCTTCGCGGGTAACGGCCGAATTTTCTCCATAAAGCCGATAATCCTCGACGTTGTCCTCATTGACCGGAATGCGGACGCCTTCCTCGGTCAGCTCGGCCTGATCCCAAGGCACGATGACGTGAGTGTCACCGATGTCCCAGACCCCGCCGACCTGGGCGATCAGGGCGACGATCCGGTTCTGCTCGTCGAGAACCGCATTGACGACGTCACCGATATCGTCCCCATTCTTGCCGATGGTATCGGCGCCCAGCAGACGATCACCCAGAATGCGCCCCTTCTCGTAGACTTCGTCGTAGTTCCACTCGCTGAGAGGACGAACCTGTCCCTGGTTGTCGCTGTTAGCGCGGGCCGCATTGTCCGTCTGGGCCTGGACCGGTGAAACCGCGGCGGTTGACGCAATAGCCAGGGCAAGAGCTGAAGCGGAAACGGGTATGCGATGCTGAAGTTTCATGTCAGTCGCCTCCTTTTGCACGGGACACTGTCCAAGCTAGCAAAGGAGAGGAAGGCGTAAAGCGAGGCCTGGCGACAGCTCGGTGCGATCCGTGAAATCCCCGATTGCCTCTGCTATCGTCGCTAGCGAGCCAGTCGCTTGGACTCAGGGAGGAGAGCATGACCACGCTGCGCCATGGCGGTGACGAAGTGGTAATCAGGCAACCGACGGTCAACGACAGCGCCCGGCTGCATGATCTGGTGCGTCGAGTGCCGCCGCTGGCCGAGAATTCGGTGTACTGCAATCTGCTTCATTGCACCCACTTCGCCGAGACCTGTGCGGTGGCCGAAAAGCGGGATGAGCTGGTCGCCTTCGTGACCGGGTATCTGCATCCGAAACAGCCCGACACCTACTTTCTCTGGCAGATCGGTGTGCATGAGCATGGACGAGGCCAGAGGCTGGCGCTGCGCATGATCCAGCATATCCTGGCGCGTCCCATCTGCCGCCACGTCACCACCCTGGAAGCGACCGTCAGCGCGACCAACGCAACCTCGCGCGCCATGTTCGAATTCGTGGCCAGGGCCGAGGCAGCCGAGGTCGAGCGACACCGCGGCTACTACCCGCCCGAGGTCTTCGGCGCCGAGAACACGCTGGCCGAGGATCTGCTGCGCATCCATCCGCTCTCGACCCCGCGCGGCGCTTAGGGTTTCGAGCGGATCGTCGGCCTGTCATGTACGGTCACGCCGGGACGGCGTTTTTCACCAGTGGCGGCCGTCGGTCAGTGAGCGGAAATACCTGCTGAAAGGCTTGGGCGGCACGTAAGACCATGGCGTCGTTATGACGCGCTCCGATGATCTGCGCGCCAATGGGCAAGCCATCCCGGGTGAAACCGCAGGGGACGCTGATGGCCGGCTGCCCGCTCATGTTCCAGGGCCAGGTGAACGTGGCCCAGCTGGTCCAGCGCGGGTGAGGCCATCCCTCAGGAACCTCCCGACCGGCCGTGAAAGGGCGGATCGGCGTGGTGGGGCAGAGGATCAGGTCATAATCCTGATAGAAGAAGCTCATGCGGTGCATGAGTTCGACCCGGGCAGCATCTGCCTGCAGATAGTCCAGCGCGCTGAGACGGGCGTAGCGCTCGGCCACTTCTCGTAGTTCGGGATCCATCTGCGCTCGGGCGGCATCGTCCTTGTCCTTGACCATCAGCGACGCCGTGGAAAAGAACAGGCGCTGGTAGTGTTCGCGGAGGTCGCCGATATCCGGGTCGACGCGAATGACCCGGGCTCCCAGTTCCGAGAACTTATCCGCCACATGGCGCACGGCGGCGGCTATCTCGGGATCGACATCGATCTCCAGGCCGAGACTGGGGCTATAGGCGATACGCAGCCCCCTGACACCGCCATTGAGTTCCTCGCGGTAATGCTGGGAAGCGTTCTGCAGCCGTGGGTCGCTGGGATCGGACTCGGTCATGACCTCGAGAAGCAGGGCGGCATCTCGTACCGTCCGGGCGATCGGACCGGGCTGGGAAAGCTTGCCGTAGTGGCTGCCCGGGTGCATGGGGGCACGTCCATGGGTCGGCTTGAAACCGACCAGACCGCAGAAGCTGGCGGGTATCCGGGTCGAGCCGCCGGAGTCCGCCGCCAAGGCCAGCGGCGCGATCCCCATGGCCACGGCGGCGGCGCTGCCGCCGCTGGAGCCACCCGGCGTCTTGTCCAGGTTCCAGGGGTTGCGGGTGATCCCGGTCAGCGGCGAGTCGGTGACCGCCTTCCAGCCGAACTCGGGCATGTTGGTCCTGCCGACCGGTACGAAACCGTGGCGGCGACAGGCGGCCACTGTCGGTGCATCCCTTCTGGCGGGGCTAGCCTCGGTGAGTCGCGAGCCGTCGCGCGTCGCCCAGCCAATCTGGTCGAAGGCATCCTTGACCGCTACCGGGAGCCCGTCGAGCAGCCCCATGGTCTGCCAGGCGCGATAGCGTTCGTCGGCGGCATGGGCCATTTCCAGGGTCATGTCACGGTCGATCTGCCGAAACGCATTGACCTTGTCGTCCAGGGCCTCGATGCGCTGCAGTGCCGACTCGGCCAGTTCCACCGCCGTGACGTCGGAGCGCTGCAGTCGGATGAGGAGTTCGGTAGCGGTGAGGCATTCATAGGATTCCATCTGCGATTCCATGCACTCTCCTTGGCGTTCATCGTGGTCGTTTTCCAGCCTCGGGGAGGCCGCGTGAAACGTTGACACAATGAATGAAGGCTAGCATACGCTGGGTGGCGTTCTGCCGGAGGCAGTTGTGCTGAGGCAGGAAAACCCTTCGCCGGTAACGCTAGGTGCAGGATGACGAGGCGATGCGCTGGTCGATCAGGGGCAGCACCACGTCCCGGGTCAGCGGTGCCAATCGCAATCGACTCGCGTCCTCGCGAGAGACCCAGCGGGACTCCTCGATCTCGGCCGCGATGCGGACACTGCCCTCGAGCAGGGTCCAGAACAGTTCCGCGCACACGACGTGGTCGGCTTCGTTCGCCGCGGGCGCTCGATAGGTCCCGATGTGTTGTGCCGAGCGCAACGTCACGCTCAACTCTTCTCGCAACTCGCGGTGCAAGGCACGCTCCGGCGTCTCGCCCGCGTCGATCTTTCCGCCCGGTTGCATGAAATAGCGACTGCCTCGCTTGCGCACCAGCAGCAGCCGGTGCTGATCGTCGAGGACGACCGCAGCCGAAATGACAATGACGCGTTTCGTGTCCATGAGATACCCATTGAGCCGGAAAAGCCCCGCTGAGCGGGGCTTTAGAGAGTCTCCAGAGCGTCGACTGGCCGGAATGTCAATCCCAGCTCAGTGCGCCGCCGACCTGATACTCGGTGACACGCGTCTCGAAGAAGTTCTTCTCCTTGCGCAGGTCGATGATCTCGCTCATCCACGGGAAGGGATTGGTGGCGCCGGGGAACTGCTCCTTCAAGCCGATCTGCGCCAGGCGGCGGTTGCAGATGAAGTGCAGGTACTCTTCCATGATCGCGGCATTCATGCCGAGCACGCCGCGCGGCATCGTGTCGCGGGCATAGTCGATCTCGAGTTGAGTTCCCTGAAGGATCATCTGGGTGACCTCATCCTGGAACTCCGGCGTCCACAAGTGCGGGTTCTCGATCTTGATCTGGTTGATCATGTCGATGCCGAAGTTCAGGTGCATGGACTCGTCGCGCAGGATGTACTGGAACTGCTCGGCGACGCCGGTCATCTTGTTGCGCCGGCCCATGGAGAGAATCTGGCTGAAGCCGCAATAGAAGAAGATGCCTTCGGTGACGCAGTAGAAGGCGACCAGATTGCGCAGCAGTTCTTGATCCGTCTCCGGAGTACCGGTATGGAAGTCGGAACGCGACAGCGACTGGGTGTGCTTGAGGCTCCAGGCGGACTTGGCGGCCACCGAGGGCACTTCGCGGTACATGTTGAAGACTTCGCCTTCGTCCATGCCCAGCGACTCCACGCAGTACTGATAGGCGTGGGTGTGAATGGCTTCCTCGAAGGCCTGGCGCAGCAGGTACTGGCGGCATTCGGGGTTGGTGATCAGGCGATAGACGGCCAGTACCAGATTGTTGGCGACCAGCGAGTCGGCGGTGGAGAAGTACCCCAGGCTGCGCTCGACGATCTTGCGCTCATCCGGGGTCAGGCCGTCCTGGCTCTTCCACAACGCGATGTCCGCATTCATGTTGACTTCCTGCGGCATCCAGTGGTTGGCACTGCCGTCGAGATACTTCTGCCACGCCCACTCGTACTTGAACGGTACCAGCTGGTTGAGGTCGGCACGCGCGTTGATCATGCGCTTGTCGTCGACCTCGATGCGCGCCGCGCCCATCTCCAGCTCTTCGAGGCCGGCGGCGACGTCGAGCTCCTCGAGCGCCTTCTGGGCGCGGACGATGCGGTCCGCCTCGGCAGGCTGGTAGCTGCCGGCCTGATAGCTGCCGGCGCTTTCCTGTACCTGCGGTTGCGCGGTTGCAGGCGCTTCGGGAGCCGCCGCAGGCTTGGGAGCCGCCTTGGCTTGCGGCTGATCAGCGGCGTCGTCTTCGTGGAATTCGTCCCAGTTCAACATGATCTTCCTCGTTCCTCGGAGGTGGAAGAGATAAGAAGGAAGCGCCCTTGGGGCGGAAGCGGAGGCAGTCATGAGCCTTCCTGCTTCGTCGGCGCGTAGCGTCGCCTTCCCTCTTCGGTCTTGATCGTTACTGGCAGGCCTCGCAGCCCAGATCATCGATATCCCCGGCCGACGGCGGACGCTGGCCGCCCTTGCCCTGCAGGAAATCCTCGATACCGCGCGGCTCCTGCGTGCGAGCCGGTTCGGCTTGGGCCTGCGGAGCCGGCGAGGACGCCGCGGTCGGCTGCGCATCGGGAGCACTGCCGCTGCCCACGGCATTGTGCTTGCTGCGGTCGACGGTGGATTTCTCGACCGAGGTGGCGCCCAGAGCGCGCAGGTAGTAGGTGGTCTTCAGGCCACGGAACCATGCCATGCGGTAGGTGACGTCGAGTTTCTTGCCCGAGACGCCGGCGATATAGAGATTCAGCGACTGCGCCTGGTCGATCCACTTCTGGCGGCGTGAGGCGGCTTCGACCAGCCACTTGGGCTCGACCTCGAAGGCCGTGGCGTAGCGGGCCTTGAGTTCCTCCGGCACGCGGTCGATGGGCTGCACGGAGCCGTCGTAGTACTTGAGGTCGTTGATCATCACCTCGTCCCACAGGCCGCGCTCCTTGAGCGCATGCACCATGTAGGCGTTGACCACGGTGAACTCGCCGGAGAGGTTCGATTTCACGTAGAGGTTCTGATAGGTCGGCTCGATCGACTGCGACACGCCGCAGATGTTGGAGATCGTCGCCGTGGGCGCGATCGCCATCACGTTGGAGTTGCGCATGCCCTGGCCGGTGACCTTGTCGCGAATGCGATCCCAGTCCTGGGTGGCCGAGGTATCCACCTCGATGTAGTCCGCTCCGCGCTCTTGAATGAGCCGGTCGATGGAGTCGATGGGCAGGATGCCCTGGCTCCACAAGGAGCCTTCGAAACTCTCGTAGCTGCCGCGCTCGGCGGCGAGGTCGGAGGATGCTTCGATGGCGTGGTAGCTGACCAGCTCCATGGAGCGGTCGGCGAACTCCACCGCTTCCTGGGAGGCGTAGGCGATGCCCTGCTCGTACAGCGCATCCTGGAATCCCATGATGCCGAGTCCCACCGGACGATGCTTGAGGTTGGAGCGACGTGCCTGTGGTACCGCGTAGTAGTTGATGTCGATGACGTTGTCGAGCATGCGCACGGCGGTACGCACGGTACGCTTGAGCTTGTCGCCGTCAAGCTGGCCATCGCGCACGTGGCGGGCCAGGTTGATCGAGCCCAGGTTGCACACCGCGATCTCGTCGACACTGGTGTTCAGGGTGATTTCGGTGCACAGGTTGGATGAGTGCACGACACCGGCGTGGCCCTGCGGGCTGCGCAGATTGCACGGATCCTTGAAGGTGATCCACGGGTGGCCGGTCTCGAACAGCATCGACAGCATCTTGCGCCACAGGTCCTTGGCCCTGACGCGCTTGTAGAGCTTCATCTGGCCGTTGCGGGTCATCGCCTCGTACTCTTCGTAGCGCTTCTCGAAGGCGGTGCCGTAGAGGTCGTGCAGATCCGGGCAGGTGGCGGGCGAGAACAGCGTCCACTCCTCGTCGTCGAAGACGCGCTTCATGAACAGGTCGGGCACCCAGTTGGCGGTGTTCATGTCATGCGTGCGGCGCCGGTCGTCGCCGGTGTTCTTGCGCAGTTCGAGGAACTCCTCGACGTCGAGGTGCCAGGTCTCGAGATAGGCGCAGACGGCGCCCTTGCGCTTGCCGCCCTGGTTGACCGCTACCGCGGTATCGTTGACCACCTTGAGAAACGGCACCACGCCCTGGGACTTGCCGTTGGTGCCCTTGATGTAGGAACCCAGCGCACGTACCGGCGTCCAGTCGTTGCCGAGTCCCCCGGCCCACTTGGAGAGCAGGGCGTTGTCGCGGATCGCGCTGTAGATGCCGTCGAGGTCGTCCGGCACGGTGGTCAGATAGCAACTGGAAAGCTGGCTGCGCTGGGTGCCGGCGTTGAACAGCGTCGGCGTGGACGCCATGTAGTCGAAGCTCGACAGCAGTTCGTAGAACTCGATGGCGCGCGCTTCGCGGTCGTCTTCGTTGAGCGCCAGGCCCATGGCGACACGCATGAACATCACCTGAGGCAGCTCGTAGCGCACGTTGTCGCGATGCAGGAAATAACGATCGTAAAGGGTCTGCAGGCCGAGATAGGTGAACTGGTTGTCGCGCGTGTGATCCAGCGCGGCGGCGAGCCGGTCGAGATCGAAGCTGCGCAGGCGTTCATCGAGCTGCTCGAACTCGATGCCCTTGTCGATGTAGGTCTTGAAGGCCGGGGCGTAGAGCTCGGCCATCTCCTGATAGGTGGCCTCGTCGGCCACGCCCAGGAAGGACAGCGCCTCGCGGCGCAGGTTGTCCTGCAACAGCCGCGCGGTGACGTAGGTGTAGTTGGGATCCTTCTCGACCAGCGTACGGGCGGTCATCATCAAGGCCGTGGAGACACCGTCGATGGGCACGCCGTCGTAGAGGTTCTTCAGGGAGGCGTCGACGATCTTCTGTGCGTCGACATTGGTCAGCCCCTCGCAGGCGTCGAAGACCAGCGTCTCGACGCGGCCCAGATCCAGCGGGCGTGCGGTGCCGTCGGCCAGTGTCACGTTGAGGCTCGGATGCGGCTTGGCGATGTCGCCGCCGACAGCCTGGCGGGCGCGGGCGTGTTCTTCACGGTAGAGGACGTAGGCGCGGGCGATCTTCTGTTCTCCGGCACGCATCAACGCCAGTTCGACCTGATCCTGGATATCCTCGATATGCAGAGTGCCGCCGTCGGGCATGCGGCGCTGGAAAGCCTCGGTAATCTGGGCGGTGGCCTGGGCGATGAAGTCGCGGACCCGCGATGAAGCCCCGGCGTTGTCGCCTTCGATGGCGATAAAGGCCTTGGTCATGGCCACCGAGATCTTGCCGGCATCGAACGTGACGACATCACCGTTGCGCTTGATGACCCGCAGCCGCTGAGGCGCTGTCACGCCGACTGACGACGCGTCAGATGAATGCTCCGAAGAGTATAGGGTTTCCATACGCCGACCTTTATCTAGGTTGAGGATGAAGAAAATGGTGCTAGGGCATTGAAATTCACCAGAAATCCTGTCGAAAAGTCAGATTTGACAGCGTCTGTATGAATTGATAGGAGCACACCATGTTGTAGTTATGGTTGAGCGGGACACAAGATAGTGTGCTTCCGAGGCGCCATCAAGTGGATAAAGTGTGTATATCTTGTGTCTCTTCTGGGTATGAGATCGGCATCATCCGCAAGGCCCGCAATGACGGGCGCGCAACCTTTTTCACGCCATATGTTAAAACCGGCCGGGTAAGTGGTAGGCTTTATTGCAAGTGATTTCGGGTATCATTGCGTGCTATCCGCTATGGTATAAGTGGCAACGTGTAAAGCCCTGTCGCAGTCCTTAAATAATATGCGTCAGGCAGGGATTGAAGGCACCAATTAAAGGGATGGATGACAGCTTTGGACAGCACAAGACACCAGGATCACATTCTGATCGTCGAAGACGATGAACGATTAGCGAACCTGACCCGGGAGTATCTCGAGGCCAACGGCTTTCAAGTCAGCCTCGAACACGACGGCGCACGTGGCGTGGAGCGCATCGTCGATGAACAGCCCGATCTCGTCATTCTCGATCTCATGCTGCCCGGTGAGGATGGCTTGTCCATCTGCCGGCGGGCGAGGCCGCATTACGCTGGCCCCATTCTGATGCTGACGGCGCGCACCGACGATATGGATCAGGTGCTGGGGCTCGAAATGGGCGCCGATGACTACGTCCCCAAGCCGGTCCAGCCGCGCGTGCTGCTGGCGCGCATGCGGGCGCTGATGCGCCGCAGCGACACGCTGGAGTCGGTCAGTGGCGCGACGCGGCTGATGTTCAACAATCTCGTCATCGACAGCGCGACGCGCGAAGCTTGGCTCGACGAGGAGCGCATCGATCTGACCAGCGCCGAGTTCGATCTGTTGTGGCTGCTGGCGGATAATGCCGGACGCGTGCTGACCCGCGAGGAGATATTCTCCCAGCTGCGGGGCATCAAGTACGACGGACAGGACCGCTCCATCGATGTCCGGGTGTCGCGGATTCGTCCCAAGATCGGCGATGATCCCAACCAGCCGCACCGTATCAAGACAGTGCGCAGCAAAGGTTACCTGTTCGTCAAGGATAGCTGACCCTGATGCGAAGAGGGTTAACCGACAGCGCTTTCCTGAGGGTCTATCTCTCATTGCTGCTGGCGCTGATATTGACGTTTGGTCTGGCGCTGCTGGGGTTTCTCATGGTCGATCAGGTCCGCCATGAGAAGTATCGGGAAAGGATCGCCAGCGGTCCGATGGCGCTTTTGGCGACGCTGGCCGAGACGCAGCCAATGGGCGAGCGGAATGCCTGGCTGTCTTCACTGGCGTCGACGCTGGGAATGCCGCTGGGCCTGCGCAGTCTCGATGCGCTGTCGCTCAACTATTTCGAGCGTGCGCGGCTCGACGACGGGCGTCCGCTGATCGAACTGGTGGATGGCGACTGGCGGGTGCTCAGGCGGCTGCCCAACGAGCCTTGGGTGCTCGAGGCGCATCTGGATACGTTAGGCGAGCAGCAGCTGCGAGGCGCAACGGAGGCGCTGCGCAACTGGCTCAACAGTGTCAGCGGAGATGAGCGCAGCGCACGCATGGAGGCCTTGAGAAACGCCTTTCACGTGCCCCTGCGTCTGACTCCGACGCCGCCCGGCAGCGTGGACCCCATCCAGCTGACCCGGCTCGAAGGCGGCGAGATCGTGGTGCGCCTCGACCCTGGCGTCGGTACTTTCTACATCCATGCCCGGCTCGGCACCGACCGCTGGTTGCAGATCGGTCCCGTGCGCACCTTCGAAACCATGCCCATGTCGCTGGCCCTGGCCCTGCTTGCCATCGTGCTCAGCGTGCTGGCGGGAGCCATCTACTTTATCGTGCGCGGGGTGGAAGGCCACGTGGCACGGCTCGAGAAAGCCGCGACGCGTATCGCCGGCGGTCACCTTGATACCCGTGTGAAAGTCGAAAGCAGCGATTTTCTGGGACGTCTCGGCATGGCCTTCAACGGCATGGCGGCCCAGGTGCAGTCCCTGCTGCGCAGTCAGCAGGAAATGATTCGTGCCGTTTCCCACGAACTTCGTACGCCGGTAGCACGGATTCGCTTCGCCGTGCAGATGGTCGAAGACATGACCACACAGGAGTTCGTGCGCCAGCAGCTGAAGGGAATCGACGGCGATATCGAGGAGCTGGATCAACTGATCGACGAGATCCTGACCTATGCGCGGCTGGGTAACGACAATGTGCAGGGGGTAACGCTCGAGACCGAGAACGTCGCCTGCCGTAGTGTGGCGGAGCGGGTCGTCGAGACACTGGCGCCGCTGCATAGCCACCTGGCGCTGGAAGTGGTGACGGTACATGACGTCGAAGTGGATGCCGAACCGCGCTATCTCCAGCGAGCGCTGCAGAATCTGGTATCCAACGCCTGCAGACACGCCACGGCGCGGGTCCAGGTGAGGATATCGCGCGAAGCGCGTGCCGTGCGCCTGGATGTGGAGGACGACGGCCCCGGAGTTCCCGAAGCCGACCGTCTGGTGATCTTCAAGCCTTTTGCTCGTCTCGACGACAGCCGGACACGGAGTTCGGGTGGCTACGGTCTGGGACTGTCGATCGTGCAGAAGGTCATGGCCTGGCACGGGGGTAGCGTGGTCGTCGACAGCAGCCGTATTCTGGGCGGGGCACGATTCAGTCTGCTGTTGCCGATACGTGGTCGGCTCGATACCTCCCGAAATTCTACGAGTGACAATTCATGAACCCGACGTCAACCTCCCTGTACGGGAGCTGGAAACTGTTGCACTTCGTCTATCGCTGGCCGGATGGACGCGAATTGGCCCCGCTGGGGCAAGTCCGCGGCTGGCTGCACTATCTTCCGGCGCCGGAGGCGAGAATGAGCGTACAAGTGACGGCCGAGGCCCGGCCGCCACTCGATCCCGACAGCGACGCTTGCCTGGCGACGCTGTTCCGTTCGGGATTCTCCTATACCGGATGCTGGCGGCTGGAAGGCAGCGTGATACACCACGACGTGGACATCGCCACCTTGCCGGTATGGGAAGGCACGACACTGAGCCGGGCCGTCACGCTGAAGGACGATACCCTGACGCTGGCGACTGACGAACCCAACCCGCAGATGCCGGAGGGAGGCTACGAGACTCTGCTGATCTGGCAGAAAGCGTAAGCACTGCGAAGCCGGCGGGGTTCAGGCCGGCTTGATTCCCGCCAGTACCGCGAAGGACGTCTCCCGGGCGGTGCGCAGGAAATCCTCCATCCACGGCAGGTCGCGCTGTTCTTCGCGAATCGCCGCGAACAGCGTGCTCCAGACTCCCGTTTCTCCCAGCGACAACGCCCGCACATAGTCCCGCTCGAGATATTCGGTCAATGCCCAGTTGGGCAGTGCACAGACGCCGCGCCCGCTGGCCACCAGTTGCATCATCATGATGGTCAGTTCGGCGGTACGCACCTCGCGCGGCGCCACGCCGGCGGGATCGAGGAACTGGGTGAAAACGTCGAGCCGCGCATGCTCCACCGGATAGGTGATCAGCGTCTCCTGAGCCAGATCGTCCGGCTCGACCCAGCCCTTGACTGCCAGTTCATGCTGCTTGGCTACGGCCAGCAGTCCCTCGTAACGGAACAGTGGCTCATAGTGCACGCCGGCCAGCGGCTGCGGATCGGCGGTGATCACCAGGTCGAGATGCTCGCGGGCCAGCGCCGGCAACGGGTCGAAGCTATGCCCGCTGGGGATGTCGACTTCCACTTCGGGCCAGTGGTCGCGGAAGTGGTCGATGGTTGGCATCAGCCACTGGAAGCAGCTGTGGCACTCGATGGCCATGTGCAGTCGTCCCTGCTCCTCACCGGCCAGCCTCGCCAGGTCTCGTTCGGCCATGCGAATCTGCGGCAATACCTGCTCGGCCAGCGCCAGCAGGCGGACACCGGCGCGCGTGAATTCCACCGGACGGGTCTTGCGCAGAAACAGCGGGCTGCCCACCCGCTCTTCCAGATCCTTGATCTGGTGCGAAAGGGCCGACTGCGTCAGGTGAACCCGCTCGGCGGCCTCCACCAGCGAGCCGGCATCGCGTAGTGCGATCAGAGTGCGAAGATGGCGAAGCTCGAGCATGAATGAAATTCTTTCAGTTTTATGATTAATAAATGTAGTTTGATTCAATTATCGATGCCAGTGAGACTGCCTAGCCATCGCACGGCGATATCGATCGCCAATTCTATCCGTTAAAGACGCCAAGGAAATAACGATGCTGGCACATATCCTGGGTTACCCACGCATTGGTGCGAACCGCGAGCTCAAGCGCGCCGTCGAGGCCTACTGGAGGGGCGAACTGGCGCAGGATGCCTTGGAAGCCACCGCTGCCGAGCTACGCGCTCGCCATTGGCAGGATCAGCGCGACGCCGGGCTCGACCTGGTGACCGTCGGTGACTTCGCTTTCTACGATCAGGTACTCAATGTCTCGGCCCTGGTGGGTGCCGTGCCGCCGCGTTTCGGCCATGTCGAGGGCGACGTCGATCTCGATACCACCTTCCGCATGGCACGCGGACGCGCCCCGACCGGTACGCCGGCGGCAGCCTGCGAGATGACCAAGTATTTCGATACCAACTATCACTATCTGGTCCCCGAGCTGTATCGCGATCAGACCTTCCGGATCGCCAGCTCACGCCTGTTCGACGAAGTCGATGAGGCCAAAGCCGCCGGCCACCCGGTCAAGGTGGCTCTGCTTGGACCGCTGTCGTGGCTGTGGCTGGGCAAGACCAAGGGGGAAGGCGACGCAGCATTCGAGCGGCTCGACCTGCTCGATGCGCTGCTGCCCGTCTACGGTCGGATTCTCAATCGCTTGGCCGAGCAAGGCGTGGAGTGGGTTCAGCTCGATGAGCCGGCCCTGGTGCAGGATCTGCCCCAAGAGTGGCAACAGGCTTTCGAGTCGACCTACAACACGTTGCAGTCGGCCCCGGTCAAGCTGTTACTGGCCACCTATTTCGGGGACCTGGGCGACAATCTGGCGCTGGCCACCGGTCTGCCCGTCGAGGCGCTGCACATCGATACGGTGCGTGCCCCAACACAACTCGCACGGGTGCTCGATCGTCTGCCGACTTACAAGATCCTGTCGGTGGGGGCCATCGATGGACGCAACGTATGGCGGGCCGATCTGGCGGCGCTACGCGAGAGCCTGGCCAACGCGCGCATGCGTCTCGGCAATCGTCTGTGGCTGGCCCCGAGTTGTTCCTTGCTGCATGTCCCGGTGGATCTGAGCGGCGAGACGACGCTGGACGAGGAAGTCAGGGGGTGGCTGGCGTTTGCCCGCCAGAAGCTCGACGAGGTGGCGACACTGGCGCGCCTGTTGGATGGCCGGGCCACACCGCAGGATTTCACGCGGCTGACCGAGGCCACGGCTGCGCTCGACGCCCGTCGACGTTCCCCGCGCATTCACAAGCCGGCGATCGGTGCTCGCCTCGAGAGCGTGACGGCGCGCGATAGCCACCGGGCCAGCACTTATCCGGTACGGGCCCGCGCGCAGCGTACGCGCTTCGACCTGCCGCTGTTTCCGACAACGACTATCGGCTCCTTTCCCCAGACGGACGAGATTCGCGGTGCACGACGCGCCTTCAAGCAGGGCGAACTGGACCGCAACGCCTATGAAACGCGCATACGCGAAGAAATCGCCTTCACCGTCGAGCGCCAGGAGGCGTTGGGGCTCGACGTACTCGTGCACGGTGAGCCGGAGCGCAACGACATGGTCGAGTATTTCGGCGAGCGACTCGACGGCTTTGTCTTTACCGGCAATGGCTGGGTGCAGAGTTACGGTTCGCGCTGCGTCAAGCCACCGATCATCTGCGGCGATGTCAGTCGTCCCCGGGCGATGACGGTACGCTGGAGCGAATATGCCCAGTCGCTTACCGACAAGCCGATGAAGGGCATGCTGACCGGCCCGGTGACCATCCTGCAATGGTCGTTCGTGCGTGACGATCAGCCGCGCGAGGCCACCTGCCGCCAGATCGCCCTGGCGCTGCGTGACGAAGTCGCCGATCTGGAAGCGGCGGGTATCGGCATCATCCAGATCGACGAGCCGGCCTTGCGCGAGGGGCTGCCGTTGCGCCAGGCCGAATGGCAACACTATCTGGACTGGGCGGTAACATGCTTCCGGCTCACCGCAGCCGTGGCCCGCGACGAGACGCAGATCCACACCCACATGTGCTATTCGGAGTTCAACGACATCATTGCCGCCATCGCGGCACTCGACGCCGATGTGATCACCATCGAGACGTCGCGTTCGGACATGGAGCTGCTCGACGCCTTCCAGGACTTCGCCTATCCCAACGAGATCGGGCCGGGCGTCTACGACATTCATTCGCCCAACCTCCCCGAGGTGGATTGGATGGTGGCGCTGATGGAAAAGGCCGCCAAGAAGATTCCTGCCGAGCGGCTGTGGGTCAACCCCGATTGTGGCCTCAAGACCCGCGGTTGGGCGGAAGTCGATCCGGCTCTGGAGAACATGGTCGAGGCGGCTCGGGAACTGCGTCGCCGCCATGCATGAGACGATCGGCATCTTGGGCGGGCTTGTCATGTCAAACGCTTGAATTGGCGCCGTGATCAGCGTCAGCGGGTGAAAGCGAAAGGGGATGGTGCTTGGTATGCTGAGACCTGAATTCTTACTCTCATGCAGGAGTCATCATGCGTCTCGCCCCGCTGCTTGCCGCCATGCTGGTGATGGCCGGTTGTACCTCGCAGGCCCCGGCGCCGTCCGTACCGCCCAAGGTCCAAGACCTCAATCACGCTTCGAAGGAACAGGTTCCGGCGGAACAGGCCGACACGGTCGAAGCCAAGCCGACTTCACCGCTGTTGCCGTCGGCATTCTTCGCCGACGGAGCGCCGGCTTTCGTGGCCTGGCGATGCACGCCGGCACAGGATCTGATCGCCGCGTTTCCCGAGGGCGAGCTGCGGCTGTGGTCGGGACAGGGATTCTATCGGCTCGATCCGGCGATCGTGGCGTCCGGCGCTCGGTATGTGAAGGACGACCTGGCATTCTGGAACAAGGGCGACGAGGCCGTCGTCGAGAGTGCCAACGGCCGGCTCGAGTGCCAGCGCGATATAAGCCGCGAGACGACCACTCGGGAAACCCGCCCCAATGCGATCTTCTTCGCCAAGGGTAACGAGCCGGGATGGATGATGATGCTCGATCGTCAGACATCGCAGCTGAGGCTGATTGCCGATTACGGTCAGCAGACATTGACGCTGCCGTACAAGATCGAGCGTTTGACCAATGGTCAGGAGGCCACGGTCTTGCTGCGTAGCGTCCAGAAGGATCAGGCGTTGCAGGCCCGTCTGCAGGCCAAGGCATGTTTCGATTCGATGAGCGGCATGCCCTATCCGGTGCGGGTCAGGATCGAATTGCCGGACCGGACACTGCTCGGATGCGGGCAGGGAATAGAGCGCCAGCCGTAGTGCGGCGAAGCGAGCGTAGCTTTACTGTACGAAGCTCTTGGAAGGGGTAGTGGACTGCAAACCCATCGTTTTTGTCGAATGAATGGCGCGGTTTTTTGCGATTTTCATTGCAAAAAAACGGCTTAAAATGGCCGTCATCTCTATCCAAGGAGGACAGGCGATGACGACCCCTACCCAAGTGCTGCTGCTCAATACGTCCATTCTCGGCGACAATGGCCAGTCTCGCGGCCTGGCCGAGCACTTCAAGCGTCAGGCTGATGCGCGTGACGATGTCACCGTGACCGAACGCGACCTGGTGGCCCAGGCTCTGCCGCATCTCGATAGCGCCGAACTGGCCAGCTGGATGGTGCCCGAGAGCGAGCGGGGCGACGAACAGCAGACCCTGGCGTCGCGCTCCGAGGCGCTGCTCGACGAACTGCTGGCACACGACGTGCTGGTACTCGCGGTGCCTCTCTACAACCTGGGGATCCCCTCGCAGCTCAAGGCCTGGTTCGACCGCGTGCTGCGCGCAGGCAGGACCTTTCGATACACCGAGAACGGCCCGCAGGGGCTGGTCGAGGGCAAGCGGGCCATCATCCTGGCGGCGCGCGGCGGCCAGTACGTGGGTACCGAGTTCGATTCCCAGACGCCGCATCTACGCCACATGCTGGGCCTGATGGGTATTACCGAGGTCGATTTCGTCTACGCCGAAGGGCTGGCAATGGGCGAGGCGCGTCGCGACACCGCCATCGGCGAGGCGCGTCAGGCTATCGACTCACTGGTAGCGGGTTTGTAACCGTTGGCGGTGAAAGCTTGCCAGGGCCCGATCCAATGATCGGGCCCTTGTCGTTGGGGTTGCGCTTTCGATAGCGCACTAGGAAAGCGATCACGAGTCTGGGCAGTCTCCGGCCCGTGGCGATGGAGGGCGTTGAGCCAGGGATGACGGGCAGACCGCCTGATCCGGCGTGATCGCCCGCTGCCATAGCTGGAACAGGGCGGCGATATCCGGCTGATGACCGGCAACCCGCTGCGATGAAATGGCTTGCCAGCTGCCATCGGTACGTTCTGCCACGCGGAAGTTGAAGGGGTAGAAGCCGGGAAGCCCCAGACGCAGGTCGGTGACGACCAGCCAGGTGCCGCTATCGTCCTGGTGAGGCCGGTAGCGCAGAAAAGGCCCGGCGAACCACCGCAGTCGCTGACCGCTTGCCGTCGCCAGGGCGACATCCGCGTAACGCTTGCCACGGGGAAAGGACTCGATGGGCGGAGGCCGCGTATCGAAGAGGCCGGCCAAGGCTTCGTGATAGCGATCGTTGTCGATCACCGTGACTCGCCATAACAGGGTGTTGAATGGGGTGGGCTGGACCAGGCGCGGTGCGTCGGCCAAGCCACGTTCGGCGAGTAGCGGTTCGAGGCGGGCGTCGATGGCCTGCTTGGCAATGAGCGAGAACAGCAGATAGGCCGTGGACAGCGCCAGTCCCCAGCCTAGCGCCTTTGGCGCCCGGCCCCGATACAGTGCGATCAGCACCGTGATCAACAACGGTAGGGTATAGAGCGGGTCAATGATGAAGATGCTGGCCCAACTGACCGGTGGCGAGGTCAGCGGCCACCATAGCTGGGTTCCGTAGGTGGTGAAGGCGTCGAGCAGGGGGTGGGTGAGCAGGCAGGCGGAAAAGAACAGCCACCAATGTCCGAACGGAATCCGGTACGTTCGCAGTCCTCGGGCACAGCCCAGCGCCAGCAGCGTGGCCAGCGCCTCGAGCACCCACAGTGAATGACTGAAGCCGCGGTGGCTGGCGTAGTCGGCGACTGCATCGCCGTAGTCGATGATCACGTCGAGGTCGGGGAGCGTGCCCAGGAAGGCGCCGGCCACTACCGCCTTGCGGCCCAGACGCCGGCCGAGTATCGCGCCGCCTACCGCCGCACCCAGACAGGCCTGGGTCAGAGAATCCATGCGCGAGCTCCCGATGGCATCATGTGCTGGCCCAGGCGGGGTGGCAGGCCAGGATCCTGGCGTGCGTCGGGCAGTCGTGACGGTGGGCGCCGGGTAAGTAGCCGGTGCTCATCAGGAATTCATTGACGATTTCGGGGCCAGTGAAGCGGAAGGTGCGCTTGAACAGGCGTACCCAGTCGGCGAGTGGCAGCGGGTGGTGATGATCCAGCCAAGCCTTGAAGCTGCCATGCTCGGCTTGCAGCGAGCGAATCACGCCTGCATTGTGGATGGTGGCGTCGATCTTGAGCCGATTGCGGATGATGCCGGCATCGCTGAGCAGTCGTTCGCGTTCGTGCTCGTCATAGGCGGCGACCCGGGCGACGACGAACCGGTCGAACGCGGCTTGAAACGCCGGACGCTTCTTGAGCACCGTCAGCCACGACAATCCCGCCTGGTTGATCTCCAGGACCAGACGTTCGAACAGCACGTCATCGTCATCCACGGGAAAACCGTACTCCTGGTCATGGTAGGGTCCGTGAAACGGGTGAGCCGGTGCCAGATCACAGTAATCGGCCATGCGATACCTCTATAATCGATGGGGCCGGGCCGCGGCCGGCGGTATGCCCATGATGCCGCACTTTATCGAGACAGAAAAAGCGAGAGTCGACATGGCGAGACATGACAGGACCTTTCCCTCCTTCTCCCGGCGCCTGCGCCAGGGAGTGGCTTCACTGACGCTGGGCCTGATGGCCGGTGTCGCCTGGGCCGGACCGACCGCCGAGGTGTGGAAGGATCCCTACTGCGGTTGCTGTACGGCGTGGGTCGAGCATCTTGAAGATGCCGGGTTCACGGTGCAGGTTCATGAGGCGAACAATATGGCCGCCATCAAGGGCGAGCATGGCGTGCCCGCCAAGCTCGCCTCCTGTCACACGGCGATGATCGAGGGTTACGTGATCGAAGGCCATGTGCCGGCCGATGACATTCAGCGTCTGCTCCAGTCGGAGGCCGACATTGCCGGTCTCGCCGTGCCGGGCATGCCGCAGGGAGCGCCGGGTATGGAAACCGGGCGCGTCGATGACTATAACGTCTATGCCTGGAATGAGGACGATAACATCCGCGTCTTCCAGCGCTATACCCATGATTGAGAATCACGACTGAGAGAGGAAAGCATGCAATATCTGCATACCATGGTGCGTGTCAGCGATCTCGACGCCTCGTTGCACTTCTACTGCGATCTGCTGGGACTCAAGGAAGTCAGCCGTGTGGAGAACGAAAAGGGACGCTTCACGCTGGTATTCCTGGCGGCCCCGGAGGATGAGGCCCGGGCCCGCGAAGACAAGGCGCCGATGGTGGAGCTGACGTTCAACTGGGATCCCGAAACCTACACGGGCGGGCGCAACTTCGGCCATCTGGCCTACCGTGTGGAAGATATCTACGCGCTGTGCGACAAGCTCCAGCAGGGCGGAGTCACCATCAACCGGCCGCCCCGGGACGGTCACATGGCCTTCGTGCGCTCACCGGACGGTATCTCGGTCGAACTGCTGCAGCAGGGGGAGGCGCTCGCACCGCAGGAACCCTGGGCCTCGATGGAAAACACCGGTAGCTGGTAGAACCAACCCGCGAGGCATGGGGCATGGACCGAGTCAGACATCAAGGAGGATGAGATGGCGCTGGATGAGACACTGCGTGAGGCTTTTCGTCACGAGGCACGCCTGCTCGAGGGACGTGACAGCGAGGTGTACGAAAAGTACGGCAAGGATCCGCTGGAGCCGATCATCGGCGTCGGGCCCCGGGAGGCCCCGCTGGGGTTCTTCGGGCGCGACCCGGGGCGTCAGGAGGTCGAGCACGGGCAGCCATTCGTGGGTAGTGGCGGCCAGAAGGTGCGAGCCGCCCTGTATCGCCATCTCCATGGGGAGGAGCTACCCGATTTCGATGCATCGCTCGAGGTCGGGCGGCAGTTCTTCTGGGCCAACACCGTGCCCTACAAACCGTTGGGCAACAAGGCTTGGTCGATGGCGGTCAAGAAGCGTTTCCAGCCGCTCATGGCCAAGGTGTTGGTCGATGAGTGGCAAGGGCGCGATCTGATCACGCTGGGGCGTGAAGCCTTCCTGTGGTTCGGCATCAATCAGCCGCGCGAGATACGCCAGGCGCTGGAAGCCTTCTGGGCCCGGGAGGACCGTTTCAGTGCCTGCCATACCACCTCGCTGGTGCTCGAGGACGGACGCGAGGCGCATTTTCGGCTGGCTCCGTTACCCCATCCATCGCCGCTCAACCAGACCTGGTTCAAGCGTTTTCCCGGCCTGCTGATGCAGCGTCTGGAGGCCTGGGACGTGGCGGGCCGGCTTGGCTAGTCGGGGCGCAGGGCCAGACGTCCACTGCCGAGAAACATGACGGCCAGGGCACTGCAGAGGAACATGGCCTGAAGCTCCAGCGCCCAGCCTCCCTGGTCGGTCAACGTCAGTAGCTGCGAGACGTGTGCCAGCCCAATGGCGACCAGCATGTTGCCGGCCATCAGCAATCCGCCCAGTCGGGCCTGCCAACCGGCAATGACCATGACGGGGGCAACCACTTCGCCTATCAGCACGCCATAGGCCAGAAAGGTGGGTATGCCATGAGCTGCAAGCATGCTGCCGATCCCGGTCAGGCTGCCGGGATCGAGCAGCTTGGCGATGCCGTGCAGCAGGATCAGGCCTCCCACGGCCAGACGCAGGATGAGTTTTCCCAAGTCCTGATGATGCCAGAGGATTGGCATGGCATATTTCCTTATCGTGTATGGCAATCTTCACAGGGTGACATGGCATGCCTGGCCATGGGCAGGGGCGAGACAGGTCCGCCTGGGTTCGGGTTCAGCCCCTTGAGCCAGTAACGTTGGCCAAAGAGAAAAAGTGCTTTGCTTCCTGTCGATGAGAATAGTGATTTTACTTCATTTCATGTATATGTCTTGTTTATAATTATTAAATACGACTTGTTGACTATGAGCCACTTCTTCACACAAAAGCCTCTTTATAATTCTAAATTAGAAACATCAATGTTTATTAAAAGATAACAATATACCGTAGCGTTATTCCAGCTCCTGACCCCATGGAGGAGCGTAAATAAGCTACGGGTATGGCCGATGCTGACCCATTCAAATGGATATGAGTCGCTCTGCCTGAGCGGCATGCCAGCTGCCGGGCTTCCAGACTAGAATGCAAGGATAATCTATGGGCTACTTGAAAGCCGCTTGGCAACAGTTTTCCCAACCTCCTGCGCCAGTGCCGGTAGAGTATCGTCGGAACTACGAAATTTTCGTACGTATCTATCTCTTGGCGACTCTGGCGCATGCACTTTACATTCCGATTATTGTTTGGCTGGATTCCGTCCTGCTGTCCAATTTGAATTTGATGAGTATCCTGCTTAATCTCGTCGCGCTTCTTCTGCATCGGCGCGGATCCTGTACCTCGGCTCTTATCGTACAGTTATTCGGCGTCACCGTATTGATTACGATCAGTACCGTCATGCTTGGGGCGGGGGCCGATTATTATTTCTTCGTTATCTTCTTTGAGTTACTTATCAGTGATCTGCAGCGCCGTGCCAAGCTGGGGCTGGGGTTGGCGCTGTTTATTCTGGCTCTGGGCTCGGTGCACTTCTCCACTTTCACCATGCATGCCTGGCACCACGGCAGCATGTCGCGGGAGATGCTGCGCAGCGTCAATTTGGGTGCCGTCTTCTTGCTGTTTTCCTTTGTGGTGCTGCAACTGTATGTCATTACCGAGCGCGTCGAGAAGCGCTATCGGGTCGACGCTTCGCACGATTCGTTGACCGGCGTGCTCAATCGGCGGGCCATTTTTGAACTGGCGGGGCAGTACTGGCAGCAGGGACGGGGGTTCACACTGTTGTTGCTCGATGCTGATCACTTCAAGAGCGTCAATGACACTTACGGGCATTCGGCGGGAGATGAGGTGCTGCGTCACCTGTCGCAAACGTTGAAGAAGACGCTGCGTGAAGGCGACGTGCTGGGAAGGGTGGGGGGAGAGGAGTTTCTGGTGCTGCTGCCTGGCGCTGGTCGTGAAGAGGCGTTACAGGTCGCGGCCAAGCTGCGCAGGCGCTTGGCGGAGTCACCCTGTCGCTTACACGAGCTGACGCTACCGGTAACGTTATCGATGGGACTGGCGCTTTCCCGGGAGGCTGCCTTGCTGGATGGCGTAGTGGAACTGGCCGATCGTCGCCTTTACGCCGCCAAGTCCTCCGGGCGCGATCAACTGGTCGCCGAGGGGCATGAAGTCGCCTCCTGCAAAGAAGGTGTGAAGGACGCCAGGGGGCGGCTCGCCCAGGGTGTGTCGCAGTTTCAGTGCTTCTGAGTGTACCGATGCCCCTCAGACGAGGGGCAGATGCGACGGGCAATCGTGACGATGCGTCCAACACAGCATGTCGCCAAGGGCGTGTAAAGGACCCAGGGGAGAACCACGAGGGCGATAGCGAGCGCTCCCATGTAGACGTCACTGAACCAGTGTGCACCGACCATGATGCGCGGCGCACTCAAGAGCACGACGAACGCGACGCTCAGGGCACCGATCATGCGGTCGCTGAAGCGCAGCATGAAAGAGGCGAACACCATCAGCATCAAGCCATGATCCCCCGGGAAGCTGTTGGCCGAAGCATCCTTGGCGGGAATGGTGACGATATCGGTCAGGCGGTGGGCATTCTCGAAAACCAGTGTCGGGCTGGGATGGCCGTAACGGATCCCTTTGGTAGTAAACAGCGCCAGTAGCGCTGCCGTGACCAACATGGTCAGTCCGATGCCGAACCAGCGCCAAATGCGCTCCGGTGCGCTGTCACGCAGGCAGGCGACGAAAAATAGCAGTGCCATGGTGACGAAGGCAATGGCGTCGAAAATTCTCAGATTGAGAAAGGCCAGTACTTCTGTCCAGTGCCGATGATCGGCAGTCACGAATTGGTTGAAGAACCAGAATACGCCATCATCCAGGCGCGACCAGACGGTTGGATAAGTCAGCCACCAAGTCGCGACAAGCAACAGGCCAAGAGTATTGAGCAGCAATATTTTACGGGGTTGCATGTGAAGGGCCCGACAGAGTGACCTCTCTATGTTACCGTTAATCAAACCTTAAGGAACAGTGTTCTGTTAGGTGCGCTCAACGGCTGCTGTGCTTAAGGGGCTGACGCTGAAAGGGGCAGGCTCTAGGCTATTTACGAAAAGTCGGCGAGCGATGGTCAGGCAAGGCAAAAAGCAGCGAAAAGGCGGAGTTTACGAGAGGTAAATGAGCATTTTGAGCTGTTTTTTAACGCCGTATGGCCGAGTGTAGGCAGTTTTCGTACAAAGCCTAAAGGAAACTCCGCATGAAAAAGCCGCCCGTAGGCGGCTCTGACTGATCGATGAGATCGCTGACAGGGCTGTCGGTCTAGAGTGCCGCGATCTTCTCGCGCTGCCCCAACAGCAGGTCGCGTGCCGCCTGGGCATCCCTGAGCTTGCCTTTCTCCTTCTCGACGACATCCGCCGGCGCCTTGGCGACGAAGCTTTCGTTACCGAGCTTCTTTTCGACGCCAGCAATCAGCTTGTCCTGCTTGTCGAGCTCCTTGGCCAGACGCGCCAGCTCGGCTTCCTTGTCGATCAGGCCGGCCATCGGCACCAGGACTTCCATGTCGCCGACCCGCTGGATGGCGGCGAGGGGAGCCTGATCGGGGGTGTCGAGCCAGGTGGCGCTCTCGAGCTTGGCCAGCTTGGCGAGGAAGGGCCGGTTGGCCTCCAGGCGCTGACGGTCGGCCTCGCTCCCCTTGGTCAACAGTGCATCGAGTGGCTTGCCCGGGGCGATGTTCATTTCGGCGCGTATGTTGCGCACGGCGATGATGACCCCCTTGAGCCATTCGATGTCGCGTTCGGCCTGCTCGTCGATCTTGTCCTGCTCGGCCTGGGGCCATGGCTGAGTCATGATGGATTCGGAACCGTCGCCGCTCGCCCTGCCGGCCAGCGGCGCCACGCGCTGCCAGATCTCTTCGGTGATGTAGGGCATCATCGGATGCGCAAGGCGCAGGATCGCCTCGAGCACGCGCACCAGGGTGCGCCGGGTGCCGCGCTTGGCGGAAACCGAGGCGCTATCGTCCCAGAGCACCGGCTTGGAAAGCTCCAGGTACCAGTCGCAGTACTCGTTCCATACGAACTCGTAGAGCGCCTGCGAGGCATGATCGAAGCGGAACTCCTCCAAGGCCCGGGTGACCTGGGCCTCGGTCTGCTGCAGGCGCGAGACGATCCAGCGGTCGGCCAGCGACAGCTCGATGTCGCTGTCGTCGAGAGAGCCCAGACCGACATCCTCACCTTCGGTGTTCATCAGCACATAGCGCGAGGCGTTCCACAGCTTGTTGCAGAAGTTGCGGAAGCCGTCGAGGCGGCCCATGTCGAACTTGACGTCGCGTCCGGTGGAGGCCAGCGACAGGAAGGTAAAGCGCAATGCGTCGGTGCCGTGGGGTTCGATGCCCTCGCTGAACTCGGCACGGGTCGCCTTGGCGATCTTCTTGGCCTGCTGGGGCTGCATCATGTTGCCGGTGCGTTTGTCGACCAGCGTCTCCAGGTCGATGCCGTCGATCAGATCGATGGGGTCGAGCACGTTGCCCTTGGACTTGGACATCTTCTGGCCTTGGGCGTCGCGTACCAGCCCGTGCACGTAGACCTGCTTGAACGGCACCTCGCCGGTGAACTTCAGGGTCAGCATGATCATGCGCGCGACCCAGAAGAAGATGATGTCGAATCCGGTGACCAGCACGCTCGACGGGTGGAAGGTGGCGAGCTCCGGCGTCCGCTCCGGCCAGCCTAGGGTGCCGAAGGTCCACAGCCCCGAGCTGAACCAGGTATCCAGCACGTCGTCGTCCTGGGCCAGCACGATGTCCGGCGCCAGACCGTACTTCTCGCGAGCCTCGGCTTCGCTGCGGGCCACGTAGACATTGCCTTCCGGGTCGTACCAGGCCGGAATACGATGTCCCCACCACAACTGACGCGAGATGCACCAGTCCTGCAGGTCGCGCATCCAGGCGAAGTACATGTTCTCGTAGTTCTTGGGCACGAACTGGATGTCGCCGTTCTCGACGGCGGCAATGGCCGGCTCCGCCAGGCTCTTCACGGCGACGAACCACTGATCGGTCAAGAGCGGTTCGATGACATCTCCCGAGCGGTCACCATAGGGCAGGGTGTTGTTGATGGTTTCGACCTTCTCGAGCAGCCCCTGCGCCTCCATGTCGGCGACGATCCTCTCACGCGCGACGAAACGCTCCAGTCCGGCGTAAGCGGTGGGCAGCGTGGCGTTCTCGTCGGGCAGCGGGCGACCCTGCAGATCGAAGATCTCGGCGCGTTCGAGAACTCTTGCATCCTTGGAGAACACGTTGATCAGCACGTGCCCCTGGCGCTTGCCGACCTCGTAATCGTTGAAATCGTGGGCGGGGGTGATCTTCACGCATCCCGAACCCTTCTCCATGTCGGCGTGCGGGTCCGCGACGACGGGAATGCGCCGGCCGACCAGCGGCAGCTCGATGAACTTGCCGACCAGCGAGGCGTAGCGCGGATCCTCGGGATTGACCGCCACGCCGGTATCGCCGAGCAGCGTTTCCGGGCGGGTGGTGGCGACCACCAGATAATCCTTGCCGTCATCGGTGGTCACGCCATCGGCCAGCGGATAGCGAAAATGCCAGAACTGACCCTGCTGCTCGCGGTTCTCCACTTCCAGGTCGGAAATCGCGGTGTGCAGGGTCGGGTCCCAGTTGACCAGGCGCTTGCCCCGGTAGATCAGGCCTTCGTCGAACAGGCGCACGAAGACTTCCTGAACCGCCTTGTAGAAGCCGTCGTCCATGGTGAAACGCTCGCGGCTCCAATCGACGCTGGCGCCCATGCGACGTAGCTGGCGGGTGATGTGACCGCCTGACTCGGCCTTCCACTCCCAGACCTTGTCGATGAACGCGTCGCGCCCCAGGTCATGGCGCGTCTGACCAGTCTCGGCGGCCAGCTTGCGCTCGACCAGCATCTGCGTGGCGATGCCGGCATGGTCGGTACCCACCTGCCAGAGCGTGTTGTTGCCGCGCATGCGACGCCAGCGGACCAGCGTATCCATGATGGTGTCCTGGAACGCATGGCCCATGTGCAGGCTGCCGGTAACGTTGGGCGGTGGAATCATGATCGCGAAAGGGTCGCCCTGGCCGGAGGGCGCGAAGCGGTTGTCGGCTTCCCAGCGTTGATACCAGCGGGTTTCGATCTGTTCGGGTTGGTAGGTCTTGTCCATTGCGAGCTCTGACTGAAAGGGATGGCGTTGACCACGGGCCGGGGCGGCGTCGCGAAAATGGGCCCGATTATAGCGCTGCAGGCGACCCGTCGCACGCCGGCGGCATGCGTGATGCGGCGAGACTAGAGTTGATGCGCCTTTACCGGGTAGCCGCGCTTCTTGTAGGTCTGCCAGCACTGGCGCTTGGCGGTCAGTACGTCCTGGTGCTGGTTGATGATCTCGGCGACCCGCTCGAAACGCGAGAACCATTCGGGAATCTCGGAATGCAGGTTGAGCATGGCTTCGATGCCCGGCTCGGGCGGGGCATCGAAGCCGATGGTGACCGGCGGCAACGGTTCGACCGCATCGCCCAGCAGGCTGTGCGGGACATAGCTGTCGGGGCGAAAGACCCACAACCGCTCGTCGAAATCGTGCGCCATGGCCGCATCCTCGGTATGCACGTGCAGCCGATAACCCTTGCGGTAGATGGTCTCGGCCAGGCGACAGGCGAAATCGAGCCGGGCGTCCAGGGTGGTATCGGAGAGAATGTAGAAATCGATCCGGGTCATGGAAGATGGCCTGAAGAGTGTCTGCTTTCACCGCCTTCCAGGCGAGCCGTGACGATCATGACCTTGCTCATCGTGGTTCTCCGTATCGTCCTGGTTGTTGAGCGGAATCGAACGGAAGCGGCGGACGGTCGAACAGGTCGACCGTCCCTGCGAGCCTGACGAGTGATCGGTCTCAGGCGAGACGCGTCAGCCAGCCATGGGTATCCTCGCTGCGGCCATATTGAATGTCGAGCAGCCGCTTGCGCAGCGCCTTGCCGACTTCGCCGCCACCGTCGGAGGCGCAGGCGATACGCTCCTCCTCGCTGACCAATTCGCCGATGGGCGTGATCACCGCTGCCGTACCGCAGGCGAATACCTCGCTGATCTCGCCGGAAGTCACGCCTTTACGCCATTCGTCGATGCTGATCTGACGCTCCTCGGGAGACAGGCCTGCATCCCTGGCCAGTTGCAGCACGGAATCCCGGGTAACGCCCTCGAGGATGGTACCGGTGAGCGCCGGGGTGACGATGCGGCCATCCTTGAACACGAAGAACAGGTTCATGCCGCCGAGCTCTTCCACCCACTTGTTCTCCACCGCGTCGAGAAACGCGACCTGATCGCAGCCGTGAGTCGCGGCTTCCTCCTGGGCCTTCAACGAGGCGGCATAGTTGCCGCCGCACTTGGCGAAGCCGGTACCGCCGGGCGCGGCGCGGTTATACTTCGACGACAGCCAGATCGACACCGGCTTGACGCCGCCCTTGAAGTAGGCCGCCGCCGGCGAGGCGATGACGTAGTAGTCGACCTCCTTCGAGGGACGCACACCGAGAAACGTCTCGCTGGCGATCATGAACGGACGCAGATAGAGGCTCGACTCCTCGGCTTCGCTGGCCGGAGTCGGGACCCAGTCGATATCCTGGGCGACCAGTGCCTTCAGCGAGCCGATGAAGGTCTCGGTGTCGAGTTCGGGCAACGCCAGGCGCCGTGCCGAGGCGCGAAAGCGTGCGGCGTTCCTTTCGGGGCGGAAGGTCCATACCGAGCCGTCGGCGTGACGGTAGGCCTTGACGCCCTCGAAGATCTCCTGCGCGTAGTGCAGCACCGAGGCGGCGGGGTCCAGCGTGAGCGGGCCGTAGGGGCGGACTTCGCCGCGGTGCCAACCCTCGGCCAGCGTCCAGCGCACATGCGCCATGTGATCGGTAAAGAAGCGGCCAAAGCCGGGGTTCGCCAGGATCTCCGCGCGGACGTTCGCATCGGTGGGATTGGCATTGGGCTTCAGTCCAAAGCCTGTGGTGGACACGGTAGCGTTCTCCATTGCTGCATGACTCTGGTCGCACGCATTGATTCAGCGCGTCCAGAGGTAGTGTGGGCCCGAAATCGTTAGAAGCCTAATCATGGCACGGGCACCTCGACCTCATAAAGTCCGAAGTGCCGTTGCCACTGCGTATCTTACCGCTTATTCATTCCGTACTCTGCAGTTCGGCCTCGCGATCGAGCAAATATTGCGTCAGCAGGCCCACCGGGCGTCCGCTGGCGCCTTTCTGCTTGCCCGAGGTCCAGGCCGTGCCGGCGATGTCGAGATGCGCCCAGGGGTAGCTGTCGGCAAAGCGGGACAGGTAGCAGGCCGCCGTGATGGCGCCGGCCGGGCGTCCGCCGATATTGGCAATATCGGCGAAGTTGGACTCGAGCTGCCCTTGATAGTCGTCCCACAAGGGCATGTGCCAGGCGCGGTCCCAGGCAGTTTCGCCGGCCTCGAGCAGGTCGAGCGCCAGATCGTCGTCATTGGAGAACAGCCCGGTGGCGTGCGCGCCCAAGGCAATGACGCAGGCACCGGTGAGGGTGGCGATGTCGACCACGCTGGCCGGCGTGAAGCGTTCGGCGTAGGTCAGGGCGTCACACAGTACCAGACGCCCCTCGGCGTCGGTGTTGAGGACTTCGACGGTTAATCCCTTGAGAGTCTTGATGATATCGCCCGGCTTGGTGGCACGCCCGTCGGGCATGTTCTCGGCAGCAGCGACGATGGCGACCACGTTGACCTTGGGTTTGAGCGCGAGCAGCGACCTGACGGTGCCGAAGACGCTCGCCGCTCCGCACATGTCGAACTTCATCTCGTCCATGTCGGCACCGGGCTTGAGCGAAATGCCGCCGGTGTCGAAGGTGATGCCCTTGCCGACCAGCACGTGAGGCGCCTCCTCGGCATTGTCGGCGCCCTGGTAGCGCATGACGATCAGTCGCGAGGGCTCTTCGCTGCCGCGTCCCACCGAGAGCAGCGAGCGTGCACCGAGCGTCTCGAGGGCCTCCTCGTCGAGAACCTCGACGTCCAGCGCTCCGCCGGACTGCTGACCGAGCTGTTCGGCCTGGCTGGCCAGGTAGCGTGGCGTGCAGACATTGCCGGGCAGATTGCCCAGAGTCCGGGCCAGGTTGACTCCTTCGCCGATGGCGGCGCCGACCCTGGCACCCTGCTCGGCGGGCTGAGCATCGGCCGCTTCGCTGACCAGCAGGGCCACACGCTCCAGGCGTGGCGCCGGCCCCGGTTCGGACTTGAATTCGGTGAAGCGATAGACGGCGCGCAGGGCCGCCTCGCTGATCATGCGAGCCTTCCAGTCACTGGCGCGCTCGCCGACCGGAACATCGGTGAAAGCCACTGCCACCTCGTCACCGGGAAGCTTGGTGAGGGCGGTAAAGGCGGCATCCAGCGCCTTGCGTAGCGTGCCCTCGTTGCACTTGCCGCGCTCCCCGAGTCCCACCAGCATCAGGCGCTCGGCGCCCAGGCCCGGTGCGAAGGGAATCAGCTGGACGTTACCGAGGCCGGGATCGAAATCGCCGCGTTCGATCAGTTGCCCGATCAGTCGCTCGCTGGCATCGTCGAGCTTCTCGGCCACCGGCAGCAGATCGCCGTCCTTGAACACCGGCACCACGAGGCAAGCCGTTTCGACCTTGGCGGGATTGACGGTGAGTACGGGAAATTCCATGACATCTCCACACGACAGAGGCTTCATCCACGCGATTGCCATCTCACGACGAGACAAGGGCGCGCGGATTCTGGATAATGCCGGCACGTCGCCGGCGCCGAATGTCCCCAGTGTACGCAAAGCCACGTCGCAATGCATGGCGTGCGAAGGGATGGCCGCGTAGGGGAGCTTGACGCTTCATGGGGCTATCTTCATGAGCACAGGGAGTCGACTCGGGAGAGAAGATTGATCGTATTCCGCTATCTGACACGCGAGATACTGACCACCATGGCGGCCGTGGCCGGCGTGCTGCTGCTGGTGATCATGGGCAGTCGTTTCATCCGCTACTTCAGCCAGGCCGCCGAAGGCACCATCCCCTCGAGTCTCCTCGGCACCCTGATGCTCTATCATCTGCCGGGGTTCATGCAGCTGATTCTGCCGCTGGCCTTCTTTCTGGCCATCCTGCTGGCCTACGGTCAGCTCTATCTCAACAGCGAAATCACCGTGCTGGTGGCCTGCGGCATCAGCCCCAACCGACTGTTGCGCGTGACGCTGTGGCCGGCTCTGCTGATTGCGGTCGTGGTCGGGGCGTGCAGTCTATGGCTGACCCCGGCCGGTGCCCGGCACAATGAAGTGATGCTGGAGGAGCAGAAGAGCCGTCTGGACTTTTCCGTGCTGGCGCCGGGGCGTTTCCAGGGGCTCGGTAGCGGCCGTACCGCCTATACCGAGCGTCTGAGCAGTGATCAGTCACGCATGGAAGAGGTGTTCATCAGCGAGCGTCAGGAGCGCGGCGACGGCATTCCCGAAGCGGTGGTCACCCGGGCCGCGGGCGGCTACCAGACCATCGACAGCGACACCGGCAGCCGCTTCCTGGTGTTGACCGATGGCGAGCGGTACAGCGTCGAGCCGGGCAATCCCGTCGCCGAGCGGCTGCAGTTCGATACCTATGCGGTACGTCTGTCGCGTGGCGAGGAACTCGCCGAGCTCGATGAGGCGGAACTCACCAGCAGCCGGGAACTGCTTTCCTGGGAAACGCCCGAGGCTTGGGCGACCTTGCAGTGGCGCGTGTCGCTGCCGTTGATGGTGCCGATCCTGACGCTGCTGGCGCTGCCTCTGGCCCGGGTCAATCCTCGCCAGGGGCGTTTCGCCAAACTGTTGCCCGCCATCTTTCTGCATATCAGCTACCTGAGCCTGCTGCTGGCCGCCCAGGACGCCATCGAGCGCGGCGCTCTGCCGGTGAGTGTCGGCGTGTGGCCGATTCATGCCGTCTATCTGCTGCTGGGGCTGTGGCTGATGCGCCGGGCGCAGCTGGGAGGAGCCCGCTCATGATGGTGGATCGTCTCGATCGCTACATCGCGCGTAACGTATTGGGGGCGATGCTGGTGGTACAGCTTCTGATCCTCGGGCTCGATCTGGTGATCTCCTACATCAACGACCTGGGCGACGTGGCCGGAAATTATGGTGCACTGGACGTGCTGCTCTATCAGATGCTGCGCCTTCCCTGGCGTTTCTATCAGTACGTGCCGGTCGGTGTGCTGATCGGCGCCCTGATCGGCCTGGGGGCGATGGCTTCGAGCAACGAACTGACGGTAATGCGTGCCGCCGGGCGTTCGCTGACACGTATCCTGTGGGGAGTCATGAAGCCGCTGGGCATCGTCATCCTGTTGACCATGGCGATGGGGGAATTCGTGGCGCCGGCGACCGAGCAGCACGCCGAGGTCTGGCGGCTCGAACAGCTCGAGGGCGAGGGCGCGGTGTTGACCGAGCGGGGCGGTTGGCAGCGTGAGGGAGACGACTTCTATCGTTTCGGGGCGATTCGCGCCGACGATACCGTGCTCAACCTGACCCGATATCACTTCACGGGCACCACTCTCGACGAAGCGATATTCGCCGAACGTGCGGTATGGCGCGATGACGGCTGGGTGTTGCAGGACGTGGACGTGACGCGGTTCGAGCCCTCCGGAACCGTTACCGAGCATCATGAGACGCGCCCCTGGCAGACGGCACTGACGCCCGACCAGCTCAATCGCCTGCTGCGTCCCGTCGACAGCCAGTCGCCCAGTGAGCTGTGGCGTTACGCCCGGTATCTCCAGTCCCAGGGCGTGGAGGCGACCCAGCCACTGCTGTTCTTCTGGCAGAAGATGCTGCTGCCGCTGACTCTGGCAGCGCTGGTCCTGGTGGCAGCCTCGTTCGTGTTCGGGCCGCTGCGCAGCGTGGCGGCGGGCACCCGGGTCTTCTACGGCGTGATCGTCGGGCTGACTTTCAAGTATCTTCAAGACCTGCTGGCGCCGGCTTCGATGATGTTCGGTTTCTCTCCCGCCTGGGCGGTGCTGGTCCCGACGCTGGCCAGCTTTGCGCTGGGAATTTTCATGCTGCGGCGTACCGGCTGAAAGCAGGTGAAGACTATCTTCCATTCCAAGGAGAAGGGCATGCGGCGCTTCGCGCATCTCGACGATACCTACCCGCCGGGATTGCTGCGGCGCCTGGGGGCAGTGCTCTACGATTTTCTCATCGTGGTCGCGCTATGGATGCTGGTGGGGTTCATCGGCGTGGCGCTCAATCACGGCGAGGCCAACGAGAGTCCCTTGCTGCACAGTGCGCTGTTCATCGTCACCTTCGTCTTCTTCGCCTTCTTCTGGATGCGCAGCGGCATGACACTGGGCATGCAGGCATGGCGATTGCGGGTACAGAGCGTGAATGGCCATCCCCTGACGCTGCCCCAGTGCCTGGTGCGTTTCATGGTCGCCTGGGTGTCGCTGCTCGTCTTCGGCCTGGGCTATCTCTGGGTGCTGTTCGACAGCGAGCGACGCAGTTGGCACGACATCGCTTCGGATACCCGGGTCGTGGTGTTGCCCAAGGGCGCTCGCTAGCACAAGGACATATTGCCGCAGTGGGACCACTCGAACCGTGCCTCGGGAGGGCTGTAGACGAAGTGATAGGGGGGAGGGGCTGGAAAAGTCATCAAAGCCAGCCATGCTTGAAAGCGGTGCGCAACAACCGGCTTCGTGTCCCTGCGAAGCGGCACAACAATCCGCGCATCGGCTACAAGGAGGCCCGCCATGATCTACGCTCGTCCTGGCACCGAGGGTGCCGTCCTCGCGTTCCAGTCCCGTTATGAAAACTTTATCGGTGGCGAGTGGGTGGCACCCAGCGATGGTCGCTACCTCGACAACATTACGCCAGTGACCGGGGAGGTGTTCTGCCAGGTGCCGCGCTCCTCCGCGGCAGATGTCGACAGGGCCATCGCCGCGGCGCACAAGGCCGCTCCCGCCTGGGCCAAGACCCCGCCCGCCGAGCGTGCCAACCTGCTGCTCAAGATTGCCGACAGAGTCGAGCAGAACCTCGAGCGTCTGGCGATCGCCGAGACCTGGGACAACGGCAAGGCGGTACGCGAGACACTCGCCGCGGACATCCCGCTGGTGGTCGATCATTTCCGTTACTTTGCCGGCTGTCTGCGCGCGCAAGAGGGCGGCATCAGCGAGATCGACGAGCATACGGTGGCTTATCATTATCATGAGCCCTACGGTGTGGTGGGGCAGATCATCCCCTGGAACTTCCCGATCCTGATGGCGGCCTGGAAGCTGGCTCCGGCGCTGGCGGCGGGCAACTGCGTAGTGCTCAAGCCTGCCGAACAGACCCCGGCTTCGATCAATCTGTTCCTCGAAGTGGTGGGGGATCTGATCCCGCCGGGAGTGGTCAACGTGGTCCATGGTGTCGGCGAGGAAGCCGGGGAAGCGCTGGCCACCCATGATGGCATTGCCAAGATCGCCTTCACCGGCTCCACCCCGGTGGGTAGCAGGATCATGGCCAACGCCGCCAAGCGCATCATTCCCGCCACGCTGGAACTGGGCGGCAAATCGCCCAATATCTACTTCGAGGATGTGCTCTCGCACGGCGAGGCTTTCACCAACAAGTGCGTCGAAGGCCTGCTGATGGCGTTCTTCAACCAAGGGGAAGTCTGCACCTGTCCGTCGCGGGCGCTGGTTCACGAGTCGATCTATGACGATTTCATGGCCCGGGCCATCGAGCAGGCCAAGACCATCCGTCAGGGCAACCCGCTGGATACCGAGACCCAGATCGGCGCCCAGGTCTCGCAGGAGCAGTTCGACAAGATCCTCTCCTACATGGAGATCGGCCGTGAAGAGGGCGCCGAGTGCCTGATCGGTGGCGGTCGCGCCAACCTGGAAGGCGAACTGGCCGGTGGCTTCTATGTCCAGCCCACCATGCTCAAGGGTCAGAACTCCATGCGCGTCTTTCAGGAAGAGATCTTCGGGCCGACGCTGGCGGTCACGACCTTCCGTGACGAGGCCGAGGCGCTGGCGATCGCCAACGATACCCAGTTCGGACTGGGGGCCGGGGTGTGGACTCAGGACATGAACCGCGCCTACCGGCTGGGTCGCGGCATCCAGGCCGGGCGCGTGTGGGCCAACTGCTATCATCAGTATCCGGCCCATGCCGCTTTCGGCGGTTACAAGAAGTCCGGCATCGGGCGCGAGACCCACAAGATGATGCTGGATCACTATCAACAGACGAAGTGCGTATTGGTGTCCTACAGCGATGACCCGCTGGGGCTGTACTGATCCGACATTTAGCGCATGCCTCGCCTATCGAGCCCCGCCCAGCGGGGCTTTCTATTGCACGACGATAAAATCGACGACAAAAGACAAAAATGCGGTTGCAATGCTGTATGCGAATCATTTACATTCTTTATGCAGCTGACAAGCGAGGTGATTCGATGTACGTATGCATCTGCAAGGGCGTGACCGACCGCGAGATACGTGAAACCGTTGCCGAAGGCGCCCGCAGCTGGCGTGAAGTCCGGGAGGCAACCGGATGTGCCACGCAATGCGGCAAATGTGCCTGCCTGGGCAAGAAAATCGTCAGTGAAACCGTAGCGCGTGAGATCATGGCCAATTCGGATCTGGCCTACGCCGTCTAAGCCGTTCGAGCAACGGGCCGTTGCAGGACATGCAAGCGCAAATCTGCGTTCGGCTTCATCGGCATTGAGTTTATAGACGCCAAGCTTGTCCCTTCGTCGCTAAAACAGTGTGTTGCGCATAAAACGCGAATCGCGTGCCTTATCTCTACGCTATCATTCGCTAACGCTTCGCACCTTGTGATGCTTCGCACTTGCACGAATATCGCTGCAAGTCGCTGTCATTATTCGACTTTTTCAAGAATTTGCGCAATACTCCCCGAATCGATAGACAGGGTGCATGACCGTGCGCCCCACATTCGTTTCTGCTCGACGGGAGAACAAGTATGAAAGGCGACCCCAAGGTTATCGAACATCTCAACACCGCACTCGGCAACGAACTGGTGGCCATCAATCAGTACTTCCTGCACGCCAAGATGTACAAGGACTGGGGTCTGAAAGCCTTGGCCAAGTGGGAATACGAAGAGTCCATCGACGAGATGAACCACGCCGACAAACTGATCGAGCGTATCCTGTTCCTGGAAGGTCTGCCCAACCTGCAGGACCTCGGCAAGTTGCACATCGGCGAAAATACTCGCGAAATGCTGGAAAGCGACCTGCTGATCGAGCACGAAGGCCGTGCTGACCTGGTGGAGGCCATCTCCTACTGCGAGCAGGTGCGCGACTATGTCAGCCGGGACCTGTTCAAGGAAATTCTCGATGACGAAGAAGAGCATATCGATCATTTGGAAACCGAGCTGGGTCTGATCGACAAGGTCGGCCTCGAGAACTACCTGCAGAAGAAGATGCACGAAGAGGAAGGCTGAGCCGCGCTCGCCGGGGACGATTCCCGGCATCCGGCAAATGGCATCCGCCCCCGCGCTTGGCAACAAGTGGCGGGGGTTTTCATTTCTGCTCGTGTCGTTTGCAGACACCCGTCCCGTCCGTGGTCATGTTCTAGAATGCAAGACTCACCGGCACCCGCAGCGCTCACCGGACCGGTAATCGTTCATATCAGGGATGCGATGGAACATGACAGAGCTGAACGCTGCGCTCGCCTCGGGCGGCGCCGTGATACTGATGCTGGGATTGCTGAGTCGACCCTTGAATCGCTCATGGCAGTCGCCACCGCTACTGTCCTTTATCGCGGGTGCCGTGATAGGGCCGCTGGGGCTCGACTGGGTCGACCCGGCCGGCTGGGCACACCCGCAGCGCATCATGGAGGAAGCGGCCCGGTTGACGCTGGGTATTACCCTGATGGCCATGGCGCTGCGGCTACCGCCACGCTATTTCGCCACTCATTGGCGCGAGGCGCTGATTCTGGGCGGTATGGTCATGCCCATGATGTTCCTGATCAGTACGGGACTCGCCTCGAGCCTGCTGGGTATCCCGCTGCTGATGGCCCTGCTGGTGGCGAGCAGCATCAGCTCGGTCGACTGCGTCGTCGCCTCGTCCATCGTCTCCGGCGAGGTGGCGAAACGCAACATGCCGGCCGGCGTGCGACAGCTGCTGCCTGCCGAGTCGGGCGTCAATGTGGTCTATCCCGTGGTGATACTGTCGGTGCTGCTCTTGACGCGTCCCGATGGCACGGCGTGGCTGACGTGGTGGACGCGAGTGCTGCCCTGGGAGGTGGGCGGCAGCGTCGTGCTCGGCATTCTGCTCGGCCTGGGGGCGGGGCGGGCGCTGCGTTGGGCGGAGGCACGCGATTTCATCGATCAACCTTCCTTTCTCTCGTTGACGATCGCACTGACCCTGCTGGCGCTGGGGGCCAGCAAGCTGCTGGACATGGCCAACATGGCGGCGGTGTTCAGCGCCGGGGTGGCATTCGACTGGCAAGTGAGCGGCAGCGAGCGAAGCGAGGCCGAGAACAACCAGGAGGCGGTCAATCAGGTATTCATGTTGCCGGTGTTCTTGCTGCTGGGCATCATGGCGCCGTGGCAGGACTGGCTGGCACTGGGGATGCATGGCGTGCTGTTTGTCGTTGCGGTGCTGGCCCTGCGGCGTCTGCCGCTTATTCTGATGCTGCACCCTTTCATCAGGCCCTGGCAGGACTGGCGCAGCGCCTGGCTGGCCGGCTGGTTCGGCCCCGTCGGGGTCTCGGTGCTGTACTACTCGTCGCTGATCGTCAGCAAGACGGGCGACGATACGGCCTGGCGGGTCGGTAGTCTGGTCGTGTTGGCTTCGCTGGTGCTGCACGGCATGGCCGCCACACCGCTGGCCCGGCTATATGGTCGGAGCGTTGCGCAGGAAAAATGATCGGAACTGATAATCGCGTGGGCAGAAAGCGCGACACGAGGCTCGAGAGACGACACGAGAAGAGGGAGCTTGTTCATGCAGGAGAAGCCGCAGCCTGTCGCGGCAGCGGTGCCGCTGCCGCGGGATTTCTATGCCCGACCCGGGCTGATCGTGGCCCGAGACCTGCTCGGGCGATATCTGGTACGTGAGAGCGGTAACGAGCGGCTGATCGGCAGAATCGTCGAGACCGAAGCCTATGGCGGCGCCGAGGACAGCGCCAGTCATGCCTCGCGGGGGCGCACGCTTCGCACCGCCACCATGTTCGGTCCGCCGGGACACGCCTACGTCTATCTCATCTACGGCATGTACGACATGCTCAACGTGGTGACCGAGGGAGAGGGCGAGCCGGGTGCGGTGTTGATCCGCGCCATCACGCCGGTGGCGGGAGAGGCCTCGATGATCGCTCACCGCGGCGGCAAGCGTGGACGCGAGCTGGCCAACGGCCCCGGCAAGCTGGTGCGTGCGCTGAACATCACCCTGGCCGAACTCAACCGCCACGACGTCTGTGCCGGCCACAAGCTATGGGTCGAAGCCGGCGAACCGGTGGCGGACGAGCAGATCATCACCGGTCCTCGGGTCGGCGTCGACTATGCCGAGCCGGATGATCGCGACGCCCCGTGGCGGTTTCGGCTCGCCTCGACCGCGGCGACTAACCGAGGTCGTTGACCAGCAGTGCCTCCACCTGCCCGAGTCGCTCGGCCAACTGCGTATCGCTGGCGGCGAGCACGGTGACATGGCCGATCTTGCGCCCGGGTCGGGGCGCCTTGCCGTAGTCGTGCCAGCGGGTACCGGGAACGGCGAGGACCGCCTCACGATCGGGAAAGGCGCCGATCACGTTGAGCATGGCGCAGGGCACGAGGCGTTCGGTCGCGCCCAGCGGCCAGCCGGCAATGGCACGCAGATGGTTCTCGAACTGACTGGTAGTGGCGCCTTCGATGCTCCAGTGCCCCGAATTATGCACTCGCGGAGCGATCTCGTTGGCCAGCAGGGTATCGCCCACCACGAAGAATTCGAAGGCCATGACGCCGATATAGTCGAGTGCGTCGAGTACGCGGCCAGCGTACTCCTCGGCCAGTGCCTGCAGGACGTGATCGGGCTGGGGAGTGGAGCGGTGCAGCATGCCCTGGCGATGTTCGTTGCGCACCAGCGGCCACACGCGGCGTTCGCCGTCACGGCCGCGTACGGCGATGACCGATACCTCGTAGTCGAAATCGACGAAGCCTTCGATGACCAGCGGCACCTCGCCCAGCTCCGCGAAGGCCCCGACGGCATCGGCATTCTCCCGCAGCACCTTCTGCCCCTTGCCGTCGTAGCCCAGGGTGCGGGTCTTGAGCACCGCGGGCAGGCCGATTTTGGCAATCGCCGCATCGAGATCGGCCTGGCTGTCGATCTTCGCCACCGGCGGCAACGGAATCTCCAGTGAGCGGAACAGCGACTTCTCTGCCCAGCGGTCGCGCGCCGTTGCCAGCGCCGCGGCAGGAGGGAAGGCCGGACGTTGCTCGGCCAGCCGCGTCACGGCATCGGCCGGGACGTTCTCGAACTCGAAGGTCACCACGTCGCTGTCGACGATCAACTGCTCGAGTGCCGCGGCATCGCGCCAGTCGGCTTCGATGTGGCGGCCATGCCGGGTGGCGCAGGCCGAGCGGGACGGATCGAGGAAGGTGAAGTGCATGTCGAGCGGGGCGCCCGCCTGGGCGAGCATGCGGCCCAACTGGCCGCCACCGATGATGCCGATTCGCATGGCTTAGCTCTCTTGTGGCTCGGGCTGGCTGGGGTCGGGCGCGTCCAGCACCTTGCGGGTCTGCTCGGCGCGGTAGGTTTCCAGGGCGGTGCGAATCTGGGGGTACTTGTTGCCGAGCATGGCCGCCGCCAGCAGCGCGGCATTGATCGCACCGGCACGGCCGATCGCCAACGTGCCGGTGGGAATGCCGGCAGGCATCTGTACGATCGACAGCAGCGAGTCGACGCCGCTGAGCATGCTCGATTGCACCGGCACGCCGAGTACCGGCAGACAGGTCTTGGCCGCAGCCATGCCCGGTAGGTGCGCGGCGCCGCCGGCACCGGCGATGATCACCTCGAGTCCGCGTTCGGCGGCCGTGGCCGCATAGTCGAACAGCAGGTCCGGGGTGCGGTGTGCCGAGACGACCTTCACTTCATGGGCGATGCCCAGTTGATCCAGGGTCTCGGCAGTGTGGCTCATGGTCGCCCAGTCGGACTTTGATCCCATGATGACGCCTACCAGTGCGCTCATGCATCCTCCGCTCAATGCTTGGCAGGGCGCCCGGGTGGTTGGGCGCCGTATTCGCTTGTGGCCGTCGGCGGGCCGGAAATCGGGCCGCGCAGTATAGCATTGCCCTGTCGGGACGGCATGTCGGCCGGGCTACGAAAAGGCGGCTTCCAGTTCGAAGCGCGACACCGGCTCGCCCTGCACTTCGACGGTTTCCGTGAACATCGCCAGCGGTCGGACCCACAAGCCGTATTCGCCGTACAGGGCCCGGTAGACGACCAGAGGCTCTTCCGTTTCGCTATGCCGGGCCACGCCGATCACCTCGTAGCGCTGTCCCTTGTAATGCTGATAGATGCCCGGCACGGGCAGGCGCGTGTCATGTTTCATGGAGAAGTTCCTCGGCGGAAGAGGTAGGACGAGCCGCCAGGCGAGCGAGAGTCCGCGAGGCGGCAACGAAGCCGAAGCTGCCGGTGACGAAGGTGGCGGCGCCGAAGCCGCTGGCGCAATCCAGGCGCGTCGCCTCGCCGCTGGCGGGCTTCTGCAGGCACACCTCGCCGTCACTGCCAGGGTAGACCAGCTGTTCGTCGGAGTAGACGCACTCGACACTGAAGCGGCGCTTGGGATTGCGCGAGAAGCCGAAATCGCGCCGCAATCGCGCGCGTACCTTGGCCAGCAGCGGGTCGTGTTCGGTGCGGGTCAGGTCGGCGGTACGAATGCGGGTGGGGTCGGTCTGACCGCCGGCGGCGCCGGTCACGGTGATCGACAGCTTGCGGCGCCGGCACCAGGCGATCAGGGCTGCCTTGGCCACCACGCTATCGATGGCATCGATGACATGATCGGCATCCTCGGGGATACGCTCGGCCAGGTTGGTGGGGGTGACGAAAGCGGTATCCGCCACCACCTCGATGCCGGGATGGATCGCCCGGCAGCGTTCGGCCAGCACGTCGACCTTGGGACGGCCGATAGTGCCGTCCAAGGCGTGCAGCTGGCGATTGATGTTGGAGACGCAGACATCGTCGAGATCGATCAGCGTGAGCTTGCCGATACCGGCACGCGCCAGCGCCTCCACGGCCCAACTGCCCACCCCGCCGACGCCGACCACCACCACGTGGGCGCTACGAAAGCGCGACGCGGCGCGGGTACCATAAAGACGGCGGATGCCGCCGAAACGGAAATCGTAATCGTCGTTCATTGCGTCCTGTATCATTCGGTATCGTCTATTGCGGCCAGCGGCACGGTCAGAGGCTCGGGGGGCACCGTGTCCCACTCGATACGATCTGTCGGGGCATGGCCCGACCAGCCGAAGCGCTCGAGCAACTCGGCCATGTCGTCGTTCAATGCCGCTTGCAGGTGCAGGGTGCGTGATTCTGCGGGGTGCCAGATCGTCAGGCCCACCGCCGCCAGCAACAGCCGGTCGCTGCCCAGCTGATCGCGAAAGAAGCGGTTATGCAGCCCCTTGCCGTGGTTGGCGTCGCCGATGATCGGATAGCCGCGCCGCGACAGATGGCGGCGGATCTGGTGGCGCCGTCCCGTGTAAGGGCGTGCCTCCATCAGCGAGTAGCGGGTTTGTGGATAACGGTCCACGGCGACTGGCAGTTCCACGCTGTCCAGGCGGCGTATTGCGGTAAAGGCGGGCTGGGCCGGCATTTCGGCCTTGGCGCGGATGCCATCCTCCTCACGCAGGGCGTAGTCGAGTCCCTCCCGCTCGGGGCCGATGCCACGCACTACGGCTAGATAGCGCTTGCGTACCCGATGCGTGGCGAACTCCTCGCCCAGCAGCGTGGCCATCGCCGCCGACAGGCTGAACAGCAGGATACCCGAGGTGGGCCGATCGAGACGATGCACGGGGTAGACGTGGCGGCCGAGTTGGCCGCGCAGCGTCTGCAGGGCGAACACCGTCTCGCCGCGAGCCAACGGGGTGCGATGCACGAGCATGCCGGCCGGCTTGCGCACGGCGACGAGATGTTCGTCCTGATAGAGGATCGGCAGCGTGGGCACCATTGGCCTCTCTCGTGGGGGCACGTGGGGGAAGGCGCCATTTTCGTCGCTGGTGGACGCGATGTACAGCCTGCCGGGGCGTCGCTGGCGAGACGACACGTGATGAGCAGGTGGCGACCAATGTCGCCTCGCCAGACAGCTCGGGATCGGCGATGCTGAAGCCTGGATCAGAACGGAGTGCCACGATGAAGCTCTCGCCCGGTTATCGGCTGGCCACCAATATCCTGCACGGCTTCGACGAGTATCGCTCGCGCTTCAAGCAGATCACTGCCGATGCGCGCCGGCGTTTCTGCGAGGCGGCCTGGGCACAAGCCCAGCAGGCGTCTGCGGCACGCATCAACCTCTACGACGAGAAGGTGGAGGAGACCCGGCTACGGCTGGTGCGAATGCTCGACCGCGAGACGCTGACCCACTGCGAACACTGGCGCGACGCCAAGCGCGAGTACACCGCACTGATCTGCCAGCGCCTGGATTACGAGCTGGCGGAAACCTTCTTCAATTCGATGTTCTGCACCTTCTTCCATCATCGCCACATCCGTGACGACTGGATGTTCGTCTACCGTTCGCGGGAGTGCCCGTCGCATCGCTCGAGCATACGCCTGACCCGCGACATCGCGGTGGCCGGCGACTGGCATCGCGCCTGCGCACGCGCCCTCGACGAGGCGTCGCTGGGGCTGCCCTTCGAGGATCTCGAGCGCGACGCGGGGCTGGCCGCCGAGTTTCTGCAGACGAACCTGCCCCGAGCGATTCTCGAGGCCGACGATGCGGTCGTCGAACTCATCGACAGCGTCTTCTACCGCAACAAGGGGGCCTATCTCGTCGGGCGCATCCGGGGCAACGGCGAGCAGGTGCCACTGGTATTGCCGGTGCTGCACGGCCCCGCCCACGGTCTGTATCTGGATACGGTGATCATCGAGCCCGACGAGGTCTCGATCATCTTCTCCTTCACGCGGGTCTACTTTCAGGTCGAGGTGACGGTGCCCGGCGAGTTCGTCGCCTTCCTGCAGCAGCTGATGCCCGACAAGCCGGTCGGCGAACTGTACGCCGCGATCGGCTTCTACAAGCACGGCAAGACCGAATTCTTCCGCGGTCTCAACCAGCACGTCGCCAAGCGTCAGGATCGCTTCATCATCGCCCCCGGGGTGCGCGGCATGGTCATGACGGTTTTCGTGCTGCCCTCCTATCGCACCGTGTTCAAGATCATCAAGGATCGCTTCGCGCCATCCAAGAACATGAGCCGCGAACAGGTGCGGGAAAAGTACCGGCTGGTCAAGCGTCACGACCGGGTCGGGCGTCTGGCCGACACCCAGGAGTTTTCCAACTTCGTCACCCGCGCCGATCATTTCGATCCCGACTGCCTGGCCGAGCTGCTCGAGGTGGCGCCCTCCAACGTGGAACTCAAGGGCGACAAGGTGATCATTCACCACTGCTACACCGAACGCATGATGACGCCGCTGAACCTGTATCTCGAACAGTGCGACGCACGCGAACGGCGCACGGTGATCAACGACTATGGCAACGCCATCAAGCAACTGGCGGCGGCGAACATCTTTCCCGGCGACATGCTGCTCAAGAACTTCGGCGTGACCCGTCATGGCCGGGTGGTGTTCTATGACTACGACGAGATCAACTATCTCACCGAGTGCAACTTCCGCAAGATCCCCGAGCCGCTGTACCCTGAGCAGGAGATGATGGACGAGCCTTGGTATTCGGTGGGCCCCAATGATATTTTCCCCGAGGAGTTCGCGCCCTTCCTGTTTGCCGATGTGCAGTTGCGGCAACTGTTCATGGAGCTGCATCCCGAGATCTTCGATGCCGACTATTGGCGCTCGCTGCAGCAGGCCATTCGCGACGGCAGCGTGATCGACGTCTATCCGTACCGCAACAAGCGTCGCTTCAGCAACGAGCGCAGCATCGCGCACCAGACGGCGTTCATTCATTAACGCAGGGAGAAGGAGTTTGCATGCCCCCCTCCGCCCAGCCCCACCTGGTGGTGCTCACCGGCGCCGGCATCAGTGCCGAAAGCGGTCTGCGGACCTTCCGTGACAGTGACGGCTTGTGGGAGAACCACGCCATCGAGGACGTGGCCACCCCCGAGGCTTGGGCGCGCGATCCCGAGCTGGTGCTGCGCTTCTACAACGAGCGTCGCGATCAGGTGCGCCGGGCCAAGCCCAACGCTGCCCACAAGGCCTTGGCCGAACTGGAACAGTCCGGCTTTCGCGTCAGCGTGATCACCCAGAACGTTGACGACCTGCACGAGCGGGCGGGGTCGACCGACGTGCTGCATCTGCACGGCGAAATTCTCAAGGTACGCTCCAGCGTCGACCCGCGCCTGCTCTATCCGCTGCGCAAGGGCGGCATCGGCATCGGCGATTTGTGCGACAAGGGCAGCCAGCTGCGTCCCCACGTGGTGTGGTTCGGCGAGGCGGTGCCGCTCTACGCGCCGGCCTGCGACATCGTCACCGAGGCCGATCTGGTGCTGGTGGTCGGCACCTCGCTGTCGGTGATGCCGGCCGCCATGTTGATCGATCAGACGCCCGTGGATGCCCCTTGCATTCTGGTCGACCCTCAAGCCGACCAGCTGGTGGTGCCCGGCGTCGCGGCCGTCAACCAGCCTGCCAGTCAGGGCGTGCCCGAGCTGGTGCGGCATTGGCGCCGGGAGGGGCGGTTGTGGGTGCCGTCACTGGACTGAACGTCATCGCGACGCTAACGTAACGGCGCCGCCAGCGGCAGCTCTGCTTACCCACGCTATTTTCGAAGATGTTTCCAAACGAGCCTCTAAACGAGAGTCGCCGAAGCGACCGGGCATCACCCTGCCGGTGAGCCCTCACCAGGACACGCCATCATGTTCGAACGTCTCAACCGCCTGTTTCCCGTCTGGGCCATCCTGCTCGCCGCGATTGCGGCTTGGCAGCCGACACTGTTCACCGGCCTGGCCGGGCTGATCCAGAACCTGCTCGCCCTGATCATGTTCGCCATGGGGCTGACGCTGTCGAAGGAGGATTTCCTGCGCGTCGCACGCCAGCCGCTGCCGGTGGCCGTGGGCCTGGTGCTGCAGTTTTCCATCATGCCGCTGGCGGCGCTGCTGGTCTCCTGGGCGCTGGGGCTGGACGCTGCGCTGACCACCGGCATGGTGCTGGTCGGCGCCACCGCCGGCGGCACCGCTTCCAACGTCATCACTTGGCTGGCCGGCGGCAACGTCGCCCTGTCGGTGTCCATGACGCTGGTGTCGACGCTGGTGTCGGTGGCCGCCACGCCGCTGCTCAGCTGGTGGCTGCTGGGACAGAGCGTAGAGGTGCCGGTGACGGGCATGCTGCTGAGCATCGCCAAGCTGGTCATCCTGCCCATCGCCCTGGGGGTGGTCATTCATCAATTCCTCGGTCGCCATATCCAGCGCGGTGAGTCTGCGCTCGCCACGCTGGCCATGGCCGCCATCGTGCTGATCATCGCCATCGTGGTGGCGCTCAATGCCGGTCGCCTGGCGACGCTGGGGCCGCTGGTGGCCCTGGCGGTGATCGCCCATAACGCCCTGGGGTTGGTCGGTGGCTACTGGGTCGGCCGCCTGTGCGGCTTCGATATCCGGACCAGCCGCACCCTGGCCATCGAGGTCGGCATGCAGAACTCGGGACTGGCGGTGGCACTGGCCAGCCAGTTCTTCACCGCCACGGCGGCACTGCCTGGTGCGCTGTTTTCGGTGTGGCACAACGTCTCCGGGTCGCTTCTGGCGGGCTACTGGAAGCGCCGCCCGGCCCTCGGCGACACGCGCGACGAGCATCACGTCACCCACTGATCCCGCGCGTGGACAGGCGGTGAAAAACGGGCCGGGCATGCTAGACTGCCCGGCCCGTTTTTCTGACACGTCTTTCTGGTAACCGGCATCTCCATGAGTGAACCCCGCGACAACGTGACTTCCTCTCTTCACGCCGAGTGTGACGATCACGCCGAGCATGACGACAGCGGCTGGGAGCGCGACCCCGCCACCGGTCGCCCGCGTCCGCCGCGTCGCCCCTTCAAGGCCCGCGGCAGTTTCGTGACGCGCTGCGAGGGCTGTCGCCTGCCGCTGCTCAACTGTCTTTGCCCCTATCAGGTGGCGGCCGAAAGCCAGGCGCGTTTCTGGCTGCTGACGCACCCGCTCGAGCATAACAAGCCGACCAATACCGGCCGGTTGATCGGCGACATCCTGCCGGCCACCGAAGTCTTCACCTGGTATCGCACCGCGCCTGATCCGCGTCTCATCGAGCGTCTCGCCGATCCGCGCTTTGCGCCGTTCATCATCTTTCCCGACGACCAGCCGGATTATGCCGAGCGGGTGGTGGGAGAGGAGACCGTGCAGGCCGCGCAGGCCGAAGGGCGGATACCGGTGTTCGTGATTCTCGACGGCACCTGGCGTCAGGCGCGGCGCATGTTCCGCAAGAGTCCTTATCTCGACGCCCTGCCGGTGCTGCCGCTGAAGACCGAGCGCCTGACCCGCTACCGGTTGCGCAAGCCTGCCTCGGCGGCCCATCTCTGCACCGCCGAGGTGGCGACGGAGTTGCTGCGCATGGCTGATGACGGCGAGGCCGCGACGGTCCTCGACGACTACTTCGATGCCTTCAACGACAGCTACGCCGCCAGTCGCGTGCACCACAAGCTGGAGTCGCCGACGCCGGCCATGCAACGGCTGCTCGCGCGGCGTAGGGGCTGTTGACGTTTCCTCATGGACCGAAGCGTCAACGGATCCTGGCGTCAGCCCAGCAACTGCCCGGCGATACGCAGGCCCGCGACCCAGGTGCCGATGGCCGAACCCAGCGTGGCAAGCAGAAATACCAGCAGGGTGCGCGAGACGCGGTTGTGCCACCAGCCGCGTGGCGAGCTGACGTCACGGCGCAGCCGCGAGAAGTCGCCGACAGTGGGACGACGCATGGCCAGCTCCACGCCGGCGGCGACGAAGCCGGCACCGATGGTGGGGTTGAGCGAGGTCAGCGGCGCAGCGAAGAATGTGGCGAGAATGGTCAGCGGGTGAGCCCAGGCGATCAGCGTGCCCAGCGCCGCCAGTACGCCGTTGATCAAGAACCACTCTCCCACCAGCGACCAGCCCAGTCCGGTATCGCGGGAAAAACCGATGGCGAAGCCGGTCAGTACCAGGGCAACGATGATCCAAGGCACGACCTTCCAGGCACGGCTGCGTGGCGGCGTGGCCTCCAGCTCGTGGCACTCCTCGTTCAGCGCTGCGGGGGAAGGCGCGCTGTCGCCCAATGCGCGGAGATGCTCGGCCATGCCCTTGAGATGGCCAGCGCCGATGACCACCAGCACGTTGCAAAAGCCATTCGCCGGTGTCTGTTCACGCAGGCGCAGTGCCATGTAACGATCGCGCTCGGCGATCAATGGCACGTAGAGGGACTCGGACTGGCTGGCAAACTCGGCGAAGGTCGATTCCAGCACGTCGCCCTGCTTGAGGCGCTCGATCTCTTCGGAGGAGATCTTCTGCCGCGACACCACGCTGCCCAACAGGCCCGAGATCAGGGTCATGCGCTGCCACCAGGGCACGTTGCGATAGACGCGCTTCAAAGTGACGCCGATCTCGCGATCGATCAGTTGCAGCGGCAGTCCGGCGCGTTCGGCCTCCTCGATGGCGGCGCGCATCTCGGCACCGGGCTCGATATCCGACTGTTCGGCGATACGCTGCTGGAAGGCCCCCAGCGCCAGACTGGCGGCGACCATGCCGGCCTTGCCCTGACGCAGCACCTGAAACAGATCCATGTTCGCCATGGCGTCGGGCCGGGTCAGGCTCTGATGGCGCGAAGCGCACAGCTCGATGGCCACGGCATCGAACTCGCCCGAACGAATCAGGCTGCGGACCTCATCGGCACTGGCCCGTGAGACGTGGGCGGTACCCAGCAGGGTGTAGCGGGTCGTGCCCTGCTCGATGACCTGGCGTGGGCCCGCGAAAGTGTCGGTCATGAGAACTCGCTTACGGCTGAATGAGAGCTGGGATTATCCCCGAACGTCATGCGTGTCGACAAATCCGTCAACGCCGCCAGAACGCGGGCATGAACAGCACCAGAATGGTGAAGATCTCCAGGCGCCCGAGCATCATCGCCAGCACCAGAATCCATTTGGCGAGAGCCGGAATGCTGCTGTAGTCATTGGTGACTTCTCCCAGCCCCGGCCCGAGATTGTTGAGTGCCGAACCGACGGCCGACCAGGCCGTGACCTGATCCAGTCCGGTGGCCAGCAGGCCGAGCAGCATGAGCACGAACAGCAGCAGGTAGGCGGAGAAGAAGCCCCACACCGCCTGGGCAACGCTGTCGGGAATGCCGATGCGCCCGACCTTGACCGCGAGCACCGCGTTGGGGTGGATCAGCCGGTGAACCTCGCGCAGGCCCTGTTTGAGGATCAGGAGGATGCGGATCACCTTCATGCCACCGCCGGTGGAGCCGGAACAGGCCCCGACGAAGGCGGCGAGAAACAGCATGAAAGGCAGCGCTCCAGGCCAGACGGAAAAATTGGTAACGCCGAAGCCGGTGGTGGTGGCGATCGACACCGCTTCGAATAGCCCGTGGCGAAAGGCGGTCATGTCGGTATAGGTGCCCGAGACAATCAGCGTGACGATAGTGACGACGCTGAGCAGTACCAGCAGCAGGATGAAGAAGCGGAACTCGGAGTCTCTGGCGTACTGGCCGAGACGCTTCTCGCGCCATACCGCGAAATGCAGGCCGAAGCTGATCGAGGACAGCGTCATGAAGGCGACGCAGATCAGTTCGATGGCCGCACTGTCGAAATAGCCGATGCTGGCGTCGTAGGTCGAGAAACCGCCCACCGCGACCGTGGAGAAGCTGTGCCCGAGGGCGTCGAACCAGTTCATGCCGGCCAGCCAGTAGGCGGCGAAGCAGGTCAGCGTCAGCGCGGCATAGATGTACCACAGCGCCTTGGCGGTCTCGGCGATGCGCGGGGTGAGCTTGGCATCCTTCAGCGGGCCGGGAATCTCGGTGCGATAGAGCTGCATGCCGCCGACGCCCAAGGTCGGCAGGACGGCCACCGCCAGCACCACGATACCCATGCCGCCCAGCCACTGCAGTTGCTGACGGTAGTAGCGCACCGACTCCGGCAGCAGGTCGATGCCGGTAATGACGGTGGCACCGGTGGTGGTGAGCCCCGAGAACGACTCGAAGACGGCATTCGTCAGCGACAGGGCCGGGTCGTCAGCCAACATCAGCGGCAGTGACCCGAACAGCCCCAGCACGCTCCAGAACAGCACCGTGATGATGAAACCGTCACGGGTCTTGAGTTCCTTGCGGGCCTGCCGATTGGGCCAGTACAGCCCGGCGCCGGTCAGCAGCGTGATGCCCAGGCCAATGAGGAAGGCGTCCCAGGTGGCATCTTCATACAGCAGCGAGATGAGAATGGGCGGCACCAGCGTCAGGCTGAACAGCATCAGCAGCAGGCCGAGGATACGTAGCGTGACGCGTGGAGTCATGACGCGTGAATCATTCAGAAGAAGGTCAGGCCGACCTGGAACAGACGCTCGACCTCGCGGATACGGCGCTTGTCGATCACGAACAGGATGACGTGGTCTCCGGTCTCCACCACCACGTCATCGTGGGCGATCAGGACCTCCTTGCCGCGCACGATGGCGCCGATGGTGGTGCCCTTGGGCAGGGCGATCTCGTCGATGGTACGCCCGACCACCTTGGACGAGCGCGCATCGCCATGGGCGATGGCCTCGATGGCCTCGGCGGCGCCACGCCGCAGTGAATGCACATTGACGATGTCGCCTCGGCGCACGTGGGTCAGCAGGCTGCCGATGGTGGCCTGCTGCGGCGAGATGGCGATATCGATCTCGCCGCCCTGCACCAGGTCGACGTAGGCGGCGTTGTTGATCAGGGTGAGGACCTTCTTGGCCCCCAGGCGCTTGGCCAGCATCGACGACATGATGTTGACCTCGTCGTCGTTGGTCAGGGCGCAGAAGATATCGCAGTCCTCGATATTTTCTTCCTGCAGCAGACGTTTGCTGGTGGCGCTGCCGTGCAGGACCACGGTGCGGTCGAGATGTTCGGAAAGCGCCGTGCAGCGCTCCAGGCCGTGTTCGATGATCTTGACCTGATGGGAGTGCTCGAGCGTCTCGGCGAGGCGTTGGCCGATGTTGCCGCCACCGGCGATGATGACGCGCCGGAAGCCGCGGTCGACCTTGCGCAGCTCGCTCATGACCGCGCGGATGTCCTTGCGCGCAGCGATGAAGAATACCTCGTCGTCGGCCTCGATGACGGTATCGCCACGCGGAATGATAGGCCGGTTGCGGCGATAGATGGCGGCCACTCGGGTGTCGACGTTGGGCATGTGGCGACGCAGGAAGCCGAGTTCCTGTCCCACCAGCGGGCCGCCGTAGTAGGCCTTGACCGCGACCAGCTGGGCCAGACCGCCCGTGAAGTCGAGCACCTGCAGGGCACCGGGATACTCGATCAGGCGACGGATATGGTCGGTGACGACCTGCTCGGGGCTGATCAGCACATCGACGGGAATGGCGTCGCTGGAGAACAATCCCTTGCGGGTCAGGTAGGCGGTGGAGCGCACCCGGGCGATCTTGGTCGGTGTGCGAAACAGCGTGTGCGCCACCTGGCAGGCGACCATGTTGACTTCGTCGGAATTGGTCACGGCGATCAGCATGTCGGCGTCTTCGCAACCTGCCTGGCGCAGCACCATGGGGTAGGAGGCCGTGCCGACCACGGTCCGGATATCCAGGCGGTTATGCAGTTCGCGCAGCCGTTCGCTATCGATGTCGACCACGGTGATGTCGTTTTCTTCGTGGGCCAGATGCTCGGCGAGGGTTCCCCCTACCTGCCCGGCTCCCAGAACGATGATCTTCATGCAGGGGTATCCGCTTCGATATCTGGGCGTAGCATAACCAGCCACCGGCGGGATTGACAGGGTGACGAGGCGTTATCGGAGGAAGGGGGGCGAATCGATACCGCCGGCGTCATGTGCCGGAAACGCGAGGTGGAAATCGAGATGGGGGAGGGCCAGGTGGGAAGGGCGGGATAGCGCCAGGGCGGACCCCGGCGCATGAGGCGGAGACATCAGTCGAGCGTGAAGCCGAGCTTGATGGTGACCTGCCAGTGCGCGACACGTCCGTCCTCGACATGCCCCCGGGTATCGGTGACCTCGAACCACTTGATGTCGTGCAGAGACTGGCTGGCCTTGGACAGGGCCCGCTGTACGGCATCCTCGACTCCGGTGGTGGACGATCCGGTGATCTCGATGTGCTTGTAGACATGATCGCTCATGATGGGCGGCTCCTTATGTCGATGTGACTTCCATGATGTGATCGGCAATGTATCGCTCGACGATATCGAGCATCGCTGCTCAGTATAGAAGCCATGAGAGGAGTTGCCCGCTCCGAATGCGGGCATCAACCTCGCTTGATCAGGCGGGCATAGAAGAACCCGTCGTGGCCGCCGTCCGCAGGGGCGTCGGGCGAAGAGCCCGTCGTGCTCAGCGCAGGTTTTCCACGAGGAAGTCGATGAAGGTGCGCACCCGGGCTGGCATGTTGGTGCCACCGACAAAGACCGCGTGAATTTCTTCCACATCGCCCGGATTGTAGGCCTCCAGTAGTGTTACCAGGCGGCCGGCGGTGATGTCGGCGGCCACGCTGAAGGCACCCACCCGGGCGATACCGACTCCGGCGCTGGCGAGCTGGCCCAGGGTTTCGCCATTGTTGGCCTCGAACGTGCCGCTCACGCCCAACGTGTAGTCGTATCCCGCATCGTGGAAGGGCCAGGTCGGTTCGGCGCGGCGGAAATTGAAATTGAGACAATTGTGGGCGTGGAGATCCTCCGGCACTCGCGGCGTGCCGTGTCGAGCCAGATACGCCGGTGAGGCGACGATCACGCGGCGGCTCTCGCCCAGTCGACGAGCATTGAGTGAACTGTCCGGAAGCAGCCCGAAACGAATGCCGACGTCGGCCTCGCCGGCGGCGATATCGACCACGGTGTCGGTCAGGTTGATGTCCACCAAGATCTCGGGGTAGCGCACGCTGAACTCGCCCAATAGCGGCACCACGCAAAGCCGCCCGTGAGACAGCGAAGCGCTGACCCGCAATCGCCCTCGGGGTGCCCCCAGGTCGGCGATCGCCTGCTCGGCCTCGTCGAGGTCGGTGAGGACGCGCCGCGCCGCCTGCAAATAGGCATGCCCCTCGGTGGTGATGGTCAGCGCCCGGGTGGAGCGCAGTACCAGACGCACGCCGAGCCGGGCCTCGATCCGGTCGACGGTGCGGCTCACCGCCGAAGGCGTCAGGCCGAGCCGACGTCCCGCCGCCGAGAAACTGCCCGCCGAGGCCACCGCCACGAACACCTCCAGCGCCCGGGTACGATCGCTTGGCGAGAGCATCTTTGCATCCATATCAAAGCTCCCTGGACTGGAAGAGGGCTACCCTGGCTAGGGTGCGGCTTTTATCTTTGCGTCAAACATCAAGCAAGGAAAGCCGACATGCAACATTTCCGTTTGCGCATTTCGCCGATGCCGGGGGCCGTCGGGGCCGAATCCGGGCGTTCGTGGCTCGACACGTCATCTCGACCGAGCGGGAGGACCACGCTATGACACGTAATCCGCCGCTGCTGGCGCTGGCTACCGGCGCCTTTGCCATTGGCGTCTCCGAGTTCTCGCCAATGGGCCTGTTGCCGCTGATCGCCACCGACTTCGGTGTCTCGATTCCCACCGCGGGGTTACTGATCAGTGCCTATGCCGTCGGAGTGATGCTGGGGGCACCGTTGATGACGCTGACCACCGGCCGGCTGCGGCGTCGCACACTGCTGGTCGGTCTCGCCGCCATTTTCACCCTGGGTAATCTGCTAGCGGCGTTGGCGCCGAATTACGTCATGCTGCTCGTCGCGCGGCTCGTTACATCGCTCAATCACGGTGCCTTCTTTGGTGTCGGTGCGGTGGTCGCCGCTGGCCTGGTGCCGCCGGGGCGCGGGGCGAGCGCAGTGGCGGCGATGTTCACCGGGCTGACCGTGGCCACCGTGGTGGGCGTACCGCTGGCGGCCTGGGCGGGCGAGCAGTGGGGCTGGCGCGAGCCTTTCTGGGCCATCACCGCGCTGGGACTGCTCACCATGGTGGCGTTGCGGCTGACACTGCCCGACCGCCCGGCTCCGGCCAGCGGCGGGGCGCTGGCGGAGCTCAGGGTGCTGGGCCGGGCTCCGGTGCTGGCGGCGCTGACGCTCACCGTGCTCGGGGCCAGCGCAATGTTCACGGTCTATACCTACATCGTGCCGATCCTGCAGGTCGAAACCGGTGCCTCGATCGGCCTGGTGACGACGCTGCTGATAGTCTATGGCCTGGGGCTGACAGTCGGCAATTGGGTGGGAGGACGCGCGGCGGACCGCTCCGTGGATCGCACGCTGATCGTGACGCTGGTGGGCCTGAGTCTGGTGCTGATCGCCCTGGCGCTGCTGATGCCCTTCAGCGTGCCGAGGAGCGTACTGGTATTCCTGTGGGGCGTGGCAAGCTTCGCCATCGTGCCGCCGCTGCAAGTGCGGGTGATCGCCGCCGCCGGCGAGGCGCCCAATCTGGCTTCGGCGGTCAATATCGGCGCCTTCAATCTCGGCAATGCCGTTGGCGCAGCCTTGGGCGGCGCGGTCATCGCGGCCGGGGTGGGCTATTCGGCGGTGCCGATGGCGGGCGCGGTGATGTCCGCGCTGGCACTGGTGGGCGTGTTGCTCGCCGCCAGGGAGCGTGGCGGTGAAACCGCGGCGTGCGGATGAGGCTATCGAACGCCGATCGCGGCGGACCGGTGCCCGAGGACACCGGTCCGCCACACTTCGTCGCGAGGACGTTAGAGGCTGGCCGTGAAACGCGGATCGGCGCTGCCGGAAAGAGGGCTGGCTGCCTCAGGTAGCCGCCTTTTCCAGCCGCGCGTAGAAGAACCCGTCGTGGCCGCCGTCACGGGGAAGCAGCTGACGTCCGCCGCCGACGGCATGCCCCCAGTCGACATCGGCGGGTGTGGTGACCTCGGCCTCGGGAGTGCGGGCGAGGAAGGCCTGGATCTGCGCGGCATTCTCCTCGGGCATGACCGAGCAGGTGGCATAGAGCAGGGTGCCGCCCGGGGCAAGCATCGCCCAGACGTTATCGAGCAGGCGCGACTGCAGCGCGGCGAGTTCACGAATGTCGCCGGGACGCCGCAGTGCCTTGATGTCCGGATGACGACGAATCACGCCGGTTCCCGAGCAGGGGGCGTCCAGCAGTACGGCATCGAAGGGACGACCGTCCCACCAGTCGCGTGAAGCCGCATCGGCATGCAACAGGCGCGCATCGAGAGCGAGCCGCGACAGGGTGGCCTCGACGCGGGCCAGGCGCTCGGCGTCGCTGTCCACGCCGAGCAGGTCGATATCGAAGCGCTCCAGCAGATGTGCAGCCTTGCCGCCCGGGGCGCAACAGGCATCGAGCACTCGGGCGCCGGGGCGGGAATTCAGCACGGGGCCAAGCAGCTCGGCACTGAGCTGTGCCGCTTCGTCCTGCACGCTGACCTCCCCCTCGGCGAAGCCCGGCAGCGCCTGGACATCGCAGGGCGAGGTCAGCGTCAGACCTTCCGGCGAGTGATGGCAGGGCTGCGCCTCGAATCCGGCCTCGGCGAGGCGTGACCGGTAGGCGTCACGTGAAACGCGACGCCGATTGACGCGCAGGGTCATCGGGCCGGGCAGGTTATTGGCATCAACGACCGTCTGCCACTGTTCGGGCCAGGCCTCGCGCAGCGCCTTGAGCAGCCAGGCCGGATGCCACGCCGCTGCCGCGGTATCACGGTCGACGAGGGCTTGCAGCGAATCCGACTCGCGCTGCAGACGCCGCAGACAGCCATTGAGTACCCGGGTGGCCCAAGCCTTGCCGAGCTTGCGGGCAGCGCCCGACGTTTCGCCCACCGCGGCATGGGCCGGCACACGCATGTACAGCAACTGGTAGAGACCCAGCAGCAACAGGGCCTGGATATCCTGGTCGCGGCGCTTGAAGGGCTGATTGAGCAATTCCCGGCTCAGGGCCTCGAGGCGCGGCAGGGTGCGGCAGACGCCGAAGCACAAGGCCTTGGCGAAGCCGCGGTCGCGCTCCTTGATGGCATGGGCGTCGAGTACCGCTTCGAGGCCGGCGAGCGAGCCCTGGGCGGTAAGCACTGGTACCAGGGCCCGGGCAGCGGCGATACGTACATCCTGACCGCTCATGCGCCGGCTCCCGAGTCGCCCAGGCGCAGACCGGGGCGCACCCGCTCCGCCCGGGAGTTGAGCAGATCGCGCCCCGTGAGCGGCTTGCCGCCAGGCAACTGGGCGCGGGTGACGCGCAGTACCTCGTCGCCCTTGATACCGCAGGCAATGCGCAGGGCATCGTTATCGTGGGCCAGCAGTGTGCCGGGAGCGGCGGGCGCTTCGTCGGGGCGGTAGGCGTCCACTTCGGCGAACCATAGCCGCAGGGGATCCGCGCCCAGCCGGGTCCAGGCCACCGGCCATGGATTGAAGGCACGGATGCGCGCGGCCAGTTCCTGCGCGGGACGGGTGAAATCGATCTCGGCCTCGGCCTTGGAGAGCTTGGCGGCGTAGGTTACCCCGGCCTCGGGCTGGGGCGTGGGCGTCAGTACGCCGCTTGCCAGGGCATCGAGCGCTTCGACGATTGCCTCGCCACCGAGACCGGCGAGACGGTCGTGCAGATCGCCTCCGGTAGTGTCGGCAGTGATCGGCGTGGCGCGCACCAGCAGCATGTCACCGGTGTCGAGGCCTGCGTCCATCTGCATGATGGTGACCCCCGACTCGGTGTCGCCGGCCTCGATGGCACGCTGGATCGGTGCCGCTCCGCGCCAGCGTGGCAACAGCGAGGCATGTACGTTGAGACAGCCTAGCCGTGGCGTGTCGAGCACTGCCTGGGGCAGCAGCAGGCCGTAGGCCACCACCACCATGACGTCGGCCTCCAGCGCGGCCAGCTCGCGCTGAGCGTCGGCGTCCTTGAGCGTCGCGGGCTGATGAACGGCAATCCCGTGTGCCTGGGCCAGCGCCTTGACCGGGCTAGGCGTGAGCTTGCGACCGCGTCCGGCGGGCCGGTCAGGCTGGGTGTAGACGGCGACGACGTCATGATGGCTGGAAAGCAGCGCCTCGAGACTTTCGGCGGCGAAGTCCGGCGTACCGGCGAACACCACGCGCAGGGAGTGGGACATGACAGGATTCCGTGGAGATGAGCGATGCCGCGATGATAGCGAAAGGCACTCGGATCAAAAACACCGACGGCCGGAAGAACCGACCGTCGGTGTCGCATCATCGCCTTCGCGCAAGAGGCGGCCGATAACCGAGTCCGACGACTAGGCGTCCTGCATCTGCTTGTGACGCTTCTGCATCTTCTTCAGGACCCGGTCGCGCTTGAGCGGGGACAGGTAGTCGACGAACAGCACGCCCTCGAGATGGTCGTGCTCATGCTGGATGCAGTGAGCCAGCAGGCCGTCGGCGTCCAGTGCGTAAGGCTTGCCGTCACGATCCAGCGCTTCGAGATGCACGCGCAGGGCACGCGGCACTTCGGCATAGTACTCGGGGATCGACAGGCAACCTTCCTGCATCGGCTCGCGTTCGTCGCCGAGCGGAGTGTAGCGCGGATTGATGAGCACCAGCGGCTGCGACTGATCTTCGCTGACGTCCATCACGATGATACGCCGGTGAACATCGATCTGCGTGGCGGCCAGGCCAATGCCGCGGGCGGCATACATGGTTTCCAGCATGTCATCGATGAGCGAGCGAACCTCGTCATCGACCTGTTCGACCGGCGCGGCCTTGGTGCGCAGGCGTTCGTCGGGGAATTCGAGGATCTCTAATTTAGCCATGGCGTTGACAATACCGTTATGTTGTCATGCAGGGGATACGTCATAGTGTACTGGCCCTCAGGAATGAACGAAACCGGCAGTCTTCATGGGGCTCATAACATTCCTCTATCGGGCCCGGGCGCCGGGAATGGCATAATGCCCGACGGGTCGGCAATGCGTGTCAGCCGTCTTCGGCGACGCGAGTCCGATAACTTGGATATCCTATATCCGTCCAGGTTCCGTGCATGGCTGGCAGGGGCATGCCGGACACACGAGTGGTGGCGGAATGGGTCACTAAAAGAACACAAGAGCATGACGATCATGGCGGGGAACGGGGCAAGACACCGCAGGCTATGCCGGCTGGGCATGGTGCTGCTGACGGTATGCGGAACGACGTGGGGAGGTAGCTCCACGGTGTTGGCGCAGGCGACCGGCATCCGTGAGGATGCCCCGCAGCGTTATACCGTGGTCCGCGGAGACACGCTATGGGACATTGCCGGACGTTTCCTGCATTCGCCCTGGCAGTGGCCCGAGGTCTGGCAGGACAATCCCGATATCCACAATCCTCACCGGATCTATCCGGGGGATACCGTGACGCTGAGCGATGTGGATGGCGCGCCACGCCTGCGCCTGGAGCGAGGCCAGGGCGAGGTGGTGCGGTTGTCGCCGGGGGTACGTCGGGTGCCGCATCGCGAGGCGATCGCGACGATCCCCCTGGAGCAGATCCAGCCCTTCCTGGAAGACTACCGTATCGTAGAGGCGGACACACCGCCGGCACTGGCTCATGTCGTGGCCGGTGACAATCAGCGTATCCTCAGCGGTGCCGGTGACCGGCTCTACGCCCGCGGGCAATTTCCGCAGCACAAGGCGTTGTTGGGAATCTATCGCCAAGGTCAGCGCTACGTGGATGCGGCCAGCGGTGAAGTGCTCGGCCTAGAGTTGCAGACGGTGGGCCAGGCGCGGCTGGTGGAAGCGCAGGGCGAGGTCGGTGTGCTCGAGGTTCAGCGGGCGAGTCGGGAGATCCGCAATGGCGACATTGTGCTGCCGTTGCCGGCCAATCCCGTCGATACCCAGTTTCAGCCCCGGTCGCCGGATGTCGACGTCAGCGGGCATCTCCTGGCCGTGCCTGAGGGCCTGCGCTACGTCGGGCGCTTCGATGTGGTGACCCTGGACCGTGGCGCACGCGACGGGCTGCGTCCGGGACATGTACTGAGCGTGGCGCAGGCCGGTGAGCGGGTCACCGACCCCGTCAATGGTGAGCGGCTGCAATTGCCCGACGAGGATGCCGGCCTGGTCATGGTGTTTCGCACGTTCGATCGTGTCAGCTACGCCCTGGTCATGCAGGCTCACCGGTCACTGTCGGTGGGGGACCGGATCCATCGACCCGCCGAGACGGATCTGCTCGCGATGCGCGGTGCCCGGTAGTGACGCGCGAGGCGGAAAGGCGTGGGCAGGCCATGACGGCCCGCGAATGGTTGATTCTTTCATTGCTGCCGGGCTTGGGCGCCAGACGCATTGCCACACTGGCGGCCCAGCTGGCCCGGCAGCCGCTCGCCGCGCCTTGGCCGCAGGGCTGGTTGGCGGGGCTTCCCGCTGAGTCACGCGAGGCCTTGCGGCTATGGCTCGAGCATCCCGCGCGCAGTCCGTTGCAGATGCCTCTCGAGGCCGCGTTGGCCTGGGAGGCGCAGGACCCGCGGCATCATCTGCTGCATCCCGATCATGCCGCCTGGCCGGCACTGCTGCGCGAATTGCCCGATCCACCGCCCCTGTTGTGGGCCAAGGGGAGCCTGGCGGCGCTGACACCGCCCGCAATGGCCATGGTCGGCACGCGCCGGCCCACCCGGGAAGGGCTCGACAATGCGGCTTATTTCGCGCGCCAACTGGTCGGCGCCGGCTACAGCGTGGTCAGTGGTCTGGCGTTGGGTGTCGATGGCTGCGCCCATCGCGCCGCGCTGGAGGCGGGCGGCACCAGCGTCGCAGTGCTTGGCTGCGGCACGGACGTGATCTACCCGGCCCGCCATGCCGAGCTCTATCGGCGCATGCTCGACGAGGGCGGCCTGCTGTTGTCCGAGCATGCGCCGTCGACCCGTGCCCACCCGCGCTTCTTTCCACGGCGCAACCGCATCATCACCGGACTCGCCCACGGAGTTCTGGTCGTCGAGGCGGCGCAGAAGAGCGGCTCGCTGGTCAGCGCTCGCCTGGCGGCGGAGCAGAACCGCGAAGTCTTTGCGCTTCCCGGTTCGATCCACAACCCCCAGGCGCGGGGATGTCTCGAACTGATCCGGCAGGGCGCGGCACTGGTCACCTGCCTCGACGACATTCTGAGCGAACTGGGGCTACCAGCGACGTCCAGCACTCGGGAGCTGCGGGAGAGGCGAACGGTGCCCGAAGCCGCCGCTACTTCCGCATTCGGCACAAGGCCGGAGCGGGTTCTCCATGACGGTGTCGGAAGTGCGGCCGCACGGGAAGATGACCTGCTGGCGCTACTCAGCGACCAGCCGACGCCGCTGGACATGCTGATCGAGCTGACCGGGCGTGACGTCGGCAGCTGCCAGATGCGTCTGCTCGAGCTGGAACTGGACGGTCGGGTGGCCCAGGCGCCGGGCGGTTGGGTACGGACGGCGTCGCCCTGCTGAAGCGCCGTCTCGGTGATGCGATCGAGCGGGGCGGATGAGACCGCAAGCCCCGGCATGATAACATCGGCGCCATTTCGAGCGGCCCACGCGGAGGTCGATAAATCATGAGTATGTCCTTCATGCAGGAAAGACGGGATGTGCAACTGGCGGATGCCGTGGCGGCTCTGCGCCAGGGCGGTATCGTCGCCTACCCGACCGAGGCCGTATGGGGGCTGGGATGCGATCCCGACAATGACGAGGCCCTGTCCCGGCTGATACGTCTCAAGGCACGCGATCCCGCCAAGGGCATGATTCTGATCGCGGGGGACATGGCACAGCTCGAGCCCTGGCTGGAAGGTCTCGAAGCGCCGCTTCGCGCGCGTCTTGCGGCTTGCTGGCCCGGGCCGCACACTTGGCTGGTGCCCGACAACGGCCGGGCGCGCCCGCTGTTGCGCGGCACGCATGCGCGCCTGGCGGTACGCGTCAGCGATCATCCCCTGGTGCAGCGATTGTGCGCCGCCTTCGGTGGGCCGCTGGTCTCCACCTCCGCCAATACGGCAGGGCATTCGCCTGCCATGACGGCCACCGAGGTCCACGAGTCGCTGGGCGACGGTGTCGACGTCATCGTCGATGGACCGCTGGGCGGACGGGCGCGCCCCAGTACCATTCGCGACCTGCTGACGGGCGAGGTGCTGCGCGACTAGCGTGGTGCACGAGCCGCACGTAGTGACGTGCAGCAGTTCCTTTGTTTAATCAACCGGGAGAGCGCCGTGGCTCACGCCTATCTCGACGACGTCAAGACCTACCTGCTCGATCTGCAGGATCGCCTGTGCGATGCCCTGGCCGCAGAAGATGGCGGGATCTTTCACGAGGATGTCTGGGAGCGGCCGGCAGGCGGCGGGGGCCGTTCGCGAGTGATCGAGAACGGAGCGCTGTTCGAAAAGGGCGGCGTGAATTTCTCGCACGTCTTCGGCGAACAGCTGCCACCCTCGGCCACCGCGGCGAGACCGGAGCTGGCCGGGCGCAGTTTCCATGCCGTCGGCGTCTCCTGGGTCCTGCATCCGGAAAACCCGCATGTTCCCACCTCTCACGGCAACGTGCGCTTCTTCATTGCCGAGAAAGAGGGCGCCGCTCCGGTATGGTGGTTCGGTGGCGGGTTCGATCTGACGCCATTCTATCCGGTGTTCGAAGATGTGGTGCACTGGCACCGTGTGGCCCGGGATGCCTGCATGCCCTTCGGCGAGGAAGTCTATCCGCGGTTCAAGGCCTGGTGCGACGATTACTTCTACCTGCGTCATCGTGACGAGACGCGTGGCGTGGGCGGGCTGTTCTTCGACGATCTCAACGAAGGCGGTTTCGAGCGTTGTTTCGCCTTCCAGCGCGCGGTGGGCGATGCCTTTCTCGACGCCTATCTCCCCATCGTCAAGCGCCGCCGGACGACGCCCTTCGGTGAGCGCGAGCGGGCCTTTCAGGCCTATCGGCGCGGGCGCTACGTGGAATTCAATCTGGTCTGGGACCGCGGCACGCTGTTCGGCCTGCAGAGCGGCGGGCGAACCGAGTCCATTCTGATGTCGATGCCGCCGATGGCGCGCTGGCAGTACGGCTGGACGCCTGAGCCGGACAGTGCCGAGGCGCGGCTCTATGCCGGGTTCCTCAAGCCCCGGGACTGGCTGGACGAGGCCGACGACCTTCAACGGGAGGAATCATGAACGATCGCTATTGTGTGCTGGGCAATCCCGTCGGCCACTCCCTGTCGCCGCGCATTCATGCGGCCTTTGCCGAACAGGTCGGAGAGCACCTGAGCTACGAGGCCATCGAGGCGCCGCAAAATGACTTTGCCGGCGCTTGGCGGGAGTTCGTCGCCCATGGCGGCAAGGGGGCCAACGTGACCGTGCCGTTCAAGGAGGAGGCCTTCCGCCTGGCCGATGTGCTGAGCCCTCGGGCCCGATTGGCGGGGGCGGTGAATACCCTGTCACTGGGCAAGAATGGCGAGACCTACGGAGATACCACCGATGGGGTGGGATTGCTCCGCGATCTGAATGCGCATGCGGCACCGCTGGAGCGGGCACGTATCCTGATCCTGGGCGCTGGCGGTGCGGTGCGCGGTGTGCTGGAGCCGTTGCTGTCGATGCGTCCGGCCTCGCTGATGATCGCCAACCGTACTGCGTCGAAGGCGGAATATCTGGCCCAGTCCTTCGCCGACTTGGGGGAGGTGACCTGGGGCGGTTTCGATGAGGCGGTGGGAACCTTCGATCTGGTCATCAACGGGACCAGCGCCAGTCTGAACGGCGATCTGCCGCCCTTGCCCGACGATCTCTTCGCCGATGCGGCGCTGGCCTACGACATGATGTACGCCGCCGAGCCGACCGTCTTTCTCCAATGGGCAGCGGCTCGTGGGGCGCGTAGCGTGGATGGCTTGGGGATGCTGGTCGAGCAGGCGGCAGAGTCGTTCTACTTGTGGCGTCACGTCCGTCCCGATACGGCACCGGTCAGGGAGATGCTGCGCGCGGCGCTTTGAGCGTCATCCCCCTGAGGTCCGGTTCAGCGCCTCCTGACGAGGAAGCCGGCCATGCACATCACCAGGCCTAGGGCGGAGGTGAGCATGGCCGCGTTGACCAGCAGCGGATGGCGCTGGAAGAAGGAGCTGAACGGCTGGGGCGTCTCGACACAGACGCCGTGCAGATAGTCCCATTGACCGCCCTCGAAGAGGCAGGTCCGCACGGCGTTCAGCTCCCAGAAGTACAGGCCCAGCAGCAACAGCAGGGGAAACAGCAGCAGGGCGGTTCCGAGGCGGGTCAGCATGTCGGGTCAGGGCCTGCAGTCGGGACGTTTGCCGGCGCTCTTCGCCTGCTCATAGAGCGGCATGGCCTGATCCAGGCGGGCCTGGAGCTCCTCCATGCGCTGGCCGTGGCTGGGGTGGGTGGACATCCATACCGGCGGCTCGCCCTGACTGTTGGCCGACATGTTTTCCCATAGGGCCAGACTGGCCCGCGGGTCGAAGCCGGCCTCGGCCATCAGATCCAGGCCCACCAGGTCGGCCTCGCTCTCCTGCTTGCGCGAGAAGGGCAGGATCACGCCATACTGAGCGCCGGCACCGAGCAATCCCATGAGCTGTTCGCCCGCCGCGCCCTGCAGGCCGGCAGCGGATTGCAGGATCGAGAGTCCTGTCTGGGTGGCCGCCTGGGTCGAGACGCGCTCGTTGGCATGATTGGACAGAACGTGGGCGATTTCGTGACCGATGACCGCGGCCAGTTGATCCTGATTCTTGGCAACGTCGAGCAGTCCGCTGTTGACGCCGATGTAGCCGCCCGGCAGGGCGAAGGCGTTGGCGGAGTCCTCCTTGAAGACCTTGACCTCCCAGTTGTCGATGCCGTAGCTGGCCGGCACTTCGTTGGTGATGGCATGGGCCACGCACTGTACATAAGTGCTGGTGGGGCCGGTGACGACGGGAAGCTCTTGCTGATACTGGGCGAAGCTTTGCTGTCCCATCTGGCTGAGCTGCTCGTCGGAATAGAAGGCCAGCTGGTTGCGCCCCAGCGGCGAGCTCGAGCAGGCGACGAGTACCGCGCTAAGCGTGCCAACGCCGAGCAGCGATTTCCATTTTCCAAGGCGCGGTGTCCACTGCATTAGGTTCTCCTGGTGATCTGCTGGACCCAATATCCAAACCGCTCCAAGATACCCGGATACCCCACCGGGTCAACTACTGCCAAAAGGAGAATTCCATGGATGCCGAGCTGTCCCAGCGTCTTCGACGCCTGCTGGACCGTGTCGAGGGCTGGCTACCCCCCGAGCCGCCTGCCGTCGACTGGGAGCGGGATGTCGCGGCATTGTGGCAACGCCATGCGTTGGGAGGGCATCTGGTACCCGTGACGCCCCGAGACAGCGTGCGTCTGGAGGATCTGATCGGGGTCGAGCGCCAGAAGGCGGCGCTGCTGGGCAATACGCGCGCCTTCCTGAGCGGTCTGCCGGCCAATCACGCCCTGCTGTGGGGCGCGCGGGGCAGCGGCAAGTCTTCGATGGTCCGTGCGCTGCTCAACACGCTGGCCCCGGAGGGGCTGCGCCTGATCCAGGTCGATCGTCACGACCTGATCGGCCTGCCGGGGCTGGTGCAGCGCCTGCGTAATGATGCGCATCGCTTCGTGGTGTATTGCGACGACCTCTCCTTCGAGGGCAATGACGATGCCTACAAGGCGTTGAAAAGCGTGTTGGACGGTACGTTGACCGGTCCCCCCGAGAACGTGCTGCTGTATGCTACTTCCAACCGCCGTCATCTGTTGCCGGAGTCGATGGCCGACAATCAGGCGACCCAGCTCGTCGATGGCGAACTGCATCATGGCGATGCGGTGGAGGAGAAGGTGTCGCTGTCGGACCGCTTCGGCCTGTGGCTGGCGTTTCACCCTTTCGATCAGCAGGCTTTCCTGGCGGCTTGCCAGCACTGGGTCGCGTACCTGGATGGAGCGCAGAGCTGGGATGAACAAGCGCGAGCCGAGGCGCTACGCTACGCTGCCTTGCGCGGTGTGCGAAATGGCCGTGCCGCCTGGCAGTTCGCCTGCCAATGGACAGGCCTCAAGGGGCTCGACGCCCGGCGGACCGACCCACTGTAAGCCAACCATCACAAGACAGGTGACAACTGTCGTGACGTTAACAAAGCATGCATGTCAGCCATGCGAGAATGCAGGGACGTTCGATATGACGGGGCAGGTCGAAAGAGGGCGGGGACATGGATGATACGGAGTGGCAGCGGCGGCTGGCGAATATCCGGGCGAAGGCCTTCGAGAGTCTGCAGAGCGGCTTCCGGGGGGTCGCCCAGGTGACCGACATCCTCAGCCAGAGGACGACGCCTGCCGACAATGAATCCCTGGGCCGCCTGCGCCATGCTCTGTGCCGCATGACCGAGACGACCGAAGCGTTCGGATACTCGGAGCTGAGCGCGGATTGTCGGGAAATGGAAACCCAGGTGAAGCTGTGGCTCGACAGCGGCATCCCTCCGGCACCATACACGCTGGCGGCGCTTCACGAGCGGCTTAAAGGGCTTATCGCCCGGTTGGAAGTCAGCTCCGAGATGGCGGGCGGGACAAGAGACGCTAACGCCTCGAAGTATGAACCCTCCGCCCGCATCGCCGTGCTGGGCGCGAATGCCGATCAGGCGCAGATGCTGTGCGCTGCACTGAGTGGCTTCGGCTATGTCAGCCAGACCTTCCAGGACCCGGCGGCGCTGACGGCCTGGCGGCCCGATGTCATCATCGCCGACGACAATGGCACTGGCGTGACGCTTGCCGAGATTGGCCAGTTCTGCGACGCCCTCGAGCCGTTGCCGGCTCTGGTGATTCTGGGCCGTGCGGGCGATCACGACAGCCGGCTCGAGGCCGTGCGTGCCGGGGCCAAGGGGTTCTTTACCTATCCTGTCGACATCACGGCCCTGGAGAATCGTCTCAAGAATCTACTGGCCCAGCAGCAGCAAGCTCCCTATCGCGTTCTGATCATCGATGGCGATGCCGAGCATGCCGAACATCTGCGTCTGGTGCTGGCCGGCGCCAATGTCGAGTCCCGCATCGTCACGGATGTCCGGCAGACCCTCGGGGAATTGCGGGACTATCTGCCCGACCTCATCCTGATCGACATGCATCTCCCCGACTGTACGGGGCCCGAGCTGGCCCGGGTCATTCGCCTCGATGACGAGTGGCTGAAGGTGCCGCTGATCTATCTCTGCGAAGAGTCGGGGGCCCAACAGGCCTGGGCATTGTCGCAGGCGGGTGACGACGTGCTGGCCAAGCCGGTATCCGATACCACCTCGGTTGCAGTCGTCCTGGCCTGCGCGCAGCGCTCGCGCCAGCTCAGCGAAGCTCTGGTCCGCGATGGGCTGACAGGGCTGATGAAACGTTCGGTGATTCGCGAGCAGCTCGACATCGAGGTATCGCGCGCGCATCGCACCGGACGGCCGACCAGCGTGGTGATGCTCGATATCGACCGTTTCAAAGCCATCAACGACAACTATGGCCATGCGGCGGGCGACTACGTCATCCGCCTGCTCGCCAACTTGCTGCGTCAGCGGCTGCGTAAGGTCGATCACATCGGCCGCTACGGCGGGGAGGAGTTCGTGGCAATCCTGCCCGACTGTCTGCCCGAAGATGCCCGGCAGATATTCGACGAGATTCGAAGTAGATTCTGCGCTCTGGAATGCGTCGCCGGGGACCAGATCTTCCGTGCCAGCTTCAGTGCCGGTATCGCCTGTACCCGCGACTGGCCCGATGCGGATGCCGTGATCGAGGTGGCCGACATGGCGATGTACCAGGCCAAGATCGGAGGACGCAACCAGGTCCGCCTCTCCGAGGCCATTCACTGAAAGGCAGCACGCGACGATGCGGTGAGGCCCGGCGTTGCGCGGCATCAAAGCGCATCGCGCCTCTTGTTCTCGGGCGTGGATCTCGCTGCGACCGGCGCCGGCCGCAGCCGTTGGTGCATCGGAAACTGCCGGCGCAGGCGACCCTGCGCCGGCGCGACAGCGATTCAGGCAATATCTGGAGAGGCCGAGGCCTAGCGACGGTTCTTGCGCGCTTCGCGGGTACGGGAAAGCTGGCGGGCACGGGCCTTTTCCCGATCGCTGGCGTCGGCGTTGCTGTCGTAGGGGTTGTGTCCCGAGCGGAACTCGAAACGAATCGGAGTGCCCCGCACCTTGAGTACCTTGCGGAAGGTATTGATCAGGTAGCGCTTGTAAGCTTCCGGCAGGGCATCGGTCTGGTTGCCGTGAACGACGATGATCGGCGGATTGCTGCCCCCCTGGTGAGCCATGCGTAGCTTGATGCGCCGGCCATGCACCATCGGCGGCTGATGTTCGGTCACGGCATCCTGAAGCAGGGTCGTGAGACGGTTGGTCGACCAGTGACTGGTGGCGCTGGCGAAGGCCTTGTCGACCGAGGGGTACAGGTCGCCTACCGCCGTGCCGTGCAGTGCCGAGATGAAGTGCAGGTCGGCATAATCGGCAAATCCCAGGCGGCGCTTGATCTGGGCGCGCATCTTGTCGCGAGCCTCGCTCTCCAGCCCGTCCCACTTGTTGACGGCGAGCACCAGCGCGCGCCCCGTACTCAGTACATAGTCCAGCAGATGCAGGTCCTGCTCGACCAGACCGCTGCGCGCATCGAGCACCATGACGGCGACATGACACTCCTTGATCGCTTCCAGCGTCTTGATGATCGAGAACTTCTCGGCGACCTCGCGTACGTTCTTGCGCCGCCGCACGCCGGCGGTATCGATCAGCACGTAGGGCTTGCCGCGCCGCTCGAAGGGAATCTCGATGGCATCGCGGGTGGTACCGGCCTCGTCGAAGACCACCACGCGCTCCTCGCCGAGCAGCCGGTTGACCAGGGTCGACTTGCCGACGTTGGGACGTCCGATCACGCCGATACGGATGCCTCGGGCGCTGTCGGGGGGCGCATCGCCCTCCTCGCGCTCGGGAAAGGGGGCAAGCACTTCCTCGATCAGCGCCGTGACGTTGCGTCCGTGCTCGGCGGCGATCGGGCGCGGGTCGCCCAGCCCCAGTGTCCAGAAGTCCGCCACGGCGGCATTCTCTTCCAGACCGTCGGTCTTGTTGACTACCAGCCAGGTTTTCTTCTGGTTGACACGCAGGTGATTGGCGATGGCTTCGTCGGCCACGTTGAGCCCCGCACGGGCATCGACCAGAAACAGCACGATGTCGGCTTCATCGATGGCCAGCAGCGATTGTTCCGCCATGGCCGCGTCGATACCGGCTTCGTCACCACTGATGCCACCGGTGTCGATGACCGTGTAGAGCTTGTCGCCGAGTTTGCCGTTGCCGTACTTGCGATCGCGGGTCAGGCCGGGAAAGTCGGCCACCAGGGCATCGCGTGAGCGGGTCAGACGATTGAAAAGGGTCGATTTGCCGACGTTGGGTCGGCCGACCAGTGCAATGACGGGGTTCATGATATCTCGCAAGCCGGGATCGGAAGGGTTCAGCGTCTGGCTGACGTCGAGCGCCAAGCCGTACGATGCCGGTAAGGGTAACAACGATGTCTGGTGATTGATTCTAGCATTGGCCGCCGGTGCGGACCTAGCCGAATGGAGGGAAAGGGGCGGCGCCTGCCGGCGCCGCTGCGACTCAGTGGGCGGAAGAGAGCGTATAGGCCGCCAGCGAGCCGTCATTGGCAAGCGCATAGAGGCGTTGATCGTCGCTGAGTAGCGTCACGCTGATGCCGCTGCCGTCGAGGCGGTCACGACCCGTCAGCTCGCCGCTGCGGGCGTCGAGCAGATGGATGTAACCGGCATAGTCGCCCACGGCCAGGTTGCCGTCGATGAAGGCGGGCGCGGTCAGCTTGCGGCCTTCCAGCGCATCGGACTCCCACATGACACGACCGGAGTTGGCATCCAGCGCCAGTACGTGGCTGGCCTCGTTGACTGCAAACAGGTAGTCGCCGATGACCAGCGGCGTGAGATAGCTCGACTCCTCGCGATCCCACAGCACTTCGCCGGACGTGGCATCGATCGCCAGCAGACGTCCGTTGTAGCTGGTGACGAAGAGCCGGCCATCCTGGGCCAGGACAGGCTGGCCATCGAGATCGACGAGCTGATCGACTTCGGTACGTCCGCGCGGCACGGCAACACGCATGTCCCAGAGCGCCTGACCGCTGCGATTGTCCAGCGTGACCAGACGTCCATTGGCGAAGCCGGCAAAGGTGACCTGCTCGATGACACGGGGCGTCCCGGTACCGCGCAGCGTCAGGGCGGGCTGGGTGCTGGTGTAGACCCAGCGCTCCTCGCCGGAGAGACGATCGAGCGCGGTAACGGCGCCGTCGACGCTCTGGACGACCACCAACTGGCTGTTGATCTGCGGGGGCGCGAGCACCTCGCTGGAGACTCGGCGGCGCCAGACGATACTGCCGTCCTCACGGCTGATTGCCAGGACTTCGCCGTTACGCGTGCCCACGTAGAGGTTGTCGATGTCGCCGGAGAGGCCACTCGAAAACGGCGTATCGAAGCGGCTCTCCCACAGCGTGCTGCCCGTGCCGGCATCGATGGCGCGCAGCAGGCCGTCGGCATCCACGGCGTACAGAGTGTCATCGGCAATGAAGGGCACCAGAGGATAACGGGCCCGGCCCAGACCGCTGCCGATACCCTGCTCCCACTGGGTCTCGAGCTGTACGCTGGCCGAGAGATCCTGCAGCTCCTTGGGTGGGTACTGCGGTTCGACCTGACCGGCGCAGCCCGCCAGCAGGGTGGCAAGCGCGAAGGCTGCCGGCATGAGCAGATGAGTCAGTTTCATCAGGAGGCGTCCTCCGCACCCAGGTTGTCGAGCTTGAGCTGTACGCCGTAGATCGGCTGATCCTGCGCTTGTGCCTGCGCCAGGGCCTGCTGATAGGCCTGGCGGGCATCGTCCGGGCGATTCAGCGCACTGTAGGCGTCGCCACGCACGTCGGCCTGCTGGGCGGCGAGAGCCTCGGGGATGTCATTGTCGAGCGTGGCCAGTGCCGTCTCGGGGTTGCCGGCATCGATCTGCAGGCGAGCCAGGCTCAGGCGGGCGAGCCCTTGAAGATAGGGGCGGTCGCTCCGCTCGATCAGACTTTCGAGCGCTTCCCGGGCCGTATCGAAATCGCCACCGTCGATGGCGACGCGGGCTTCGATCAGCTCAGCCAGGTCGGCGTAGAGGGTCCCGCCATGTTCGTCATTGAGCGTCTTGGCCAGACGGCTCGCCTCGCGCAGGGCATCGTCGTCGCTATCCTGGGTGGAGAGCGTGAGCAGTTGCTGATAGCGCTGAGATGCCGCCTCGGCCTGGTTGGCTTGGTAGTTCTGCCACGCCTTCCAGGCAAAGACGCCGACGCATGCGATGACCACACCGGCAATCAGGGACTTGCCGTTGTCTTTCCACCAGCGCTTGATCGCGTCAAGCTGTTCTTCTTCGGTTCTAAGCTCCGCCACGGGCGGTCTCCTTTGACTTCATGATTTCAGCGGTGATGTACGACAGCGGACCGGCAACATTACCGGGCATGCAGCATGTCGCCAAGCCGCGCCGCGAGCGCATCGCGATCGAGCGTCTCCTGATCGCGCGACTCGCGCAGGAATTTCACGCCCACCTGGCGGTTGGCCACTTCCTCTTCGCCGAGAATCAATGCCAGCTGCGCACCACTCTTGTCGGCTTTCTTGATCTGGCTCTTGAAGCCGCCGCCGCCGCAATGCAGTTGCAGGCGCAGGGCGGGCATCTCGCCGCGTAGCTTCTCGGCGAGCAGCAGGGCCTCGCGTTCGGCGGTCTCGCCCAGCGCCAGCAGATAGATATCGGGGCCCTGGCGGGTTTCCTCCGGCACCAGTTCCAGCGTCTCGAGCAGCAGGATCAGACGTTCGATCCCCATGGCGAAGCCCACGGCAGGGGTGGTCTTGCCGCCGAGCTGCTCGACCAGGCCGTCGTAGCGACCACCGGCACACACCGTGCCCTGGCTGCCCAGTGCCGTGGTGGTCCATTCGAAGACGGTCCGCGAGTAGTAGTCCAGGCCGCGGACCAGGCGCGGATTGATGACGTAATCGATGCCTGCGGCATCGAGAATCGCCGTCAGCCGCTCGAAGTGCTCGCGCGACGCCGGGTCGATATGCTCCATCAGCTGTGGGGCGTCGTTGAGCATCGAAGCCATATCCGGATTCTTGGAGTCCAGAATACGCAGCGGGTTGCTGTGCAGGCGACGCTTCGAGTCTTCGTCGAGCACGTCGAGATGCTGCTCGAAATAGGCGACCAGCATGTCGCGGTAGGCGGCGCGCGCCTCGCTCGAGCCCAGCGAATTGAGCTCCAGGGTGACATGCTCGTAAAGTCCCAGTTCCTTCCACAGTCGCGCGGTGAGCAGGATCAGTTCGGCATCGATGTCGGGCCCTTCCATGCCGAAGGTTTCGACACCGACCTGATGGAACTGGCGGTAGCGCCCTTTCTGCGGCCGCTCGTGACGGAACATCGGGCCCTGATACCACAGCCGCTGGGTCTGGTTGTGCAGCAGGCCATTCTCGAGAGCGGCACGCACACAGCTGGCGGTGCCTTCAGGACGTAACGTCAGGCTGTCGCCGTTGCGGTCTTCGAAGGTGTACATCTCCTTCTCGACGATGTCGGTGACTTCGCCGATCGAGCGGGCGAACAGCGCGGTCTGCTCGACGATGGGCGTGCGGATCTCGCTGTAGCCGTAGCGCTGCATCAGCGCCTGAACCTGGCGTTCGAAGTATTGCCAGACGGGAGACTGGCCCGGCAGCAGGTCGTTCATGCCACGAATGGCCTGGATCTTCTTGCTCAACTGTCACTCCTGGCAGTCCGGGGCACGCAGCCCCGCCACAATGATGGAATCAACTCTCGCGGGTGATGACGTCCCGCTCGCGGGCCTGCTTTTCACGGACCTTCTCGCGGATCAGGGCCTCGAGATCATCGACGAGATGATCGTTGCGCAGCTTGCTGGCCGGTTTGCCGTCGATGTAGACGAGATTGTTGGGGCTGCCGCCGGTGAGGCCGATGTCGACCTCCTTGGCCTCGCCCGGGCCGTTGACGACGCAACCGATCACCGCGACATCCAGCGGCGTCATCACGTCCTCCAGACGCTCCTCGAGGGCGTTCATGGTGCTGATGACATCGAAATTCTGTCGTGAACAGCTGGGGCAGGCCACGAAATTGATGCCTTTGGCGCGCAGACGCAGGCTCTTGAGCATGTCGTAACCGACCTTGATCTCCTCGACCGGGTCGGCGGCCAGCGAGACGCGAATGGTATCGCCGATACCCTCCATCAGTAGCATGCCCAGACCGATCGAGGACTTGACGGTACCCGAGCGCAGCCCGCCGGCTTCGGTGATCCCCAGATGCAGCGGCTGCTCGATGCGGCTCGCCAGGTCGCGGTAGGCCGCGACGGCCATGAACACGTCGGAGGCCTTGACGCTGACCTTGAAGTCCTGGAAATCGAGACGCTCGAGATAGTCGATGTGGCGCATCGCGGACTCGACCAGTGCAGCAGGTGTCGGCTCGCCATACTTCTTCTGCAGATCCTTTTCCAGCGAGCCGGCGTTGACGCCGATGCGGATGGGAATGCCATGCTCGCGGGCTGCGCCCACCACCGCGCGTACACGGTCCTCGCGACCGATATTGCCGGGGTTGATGCGCAGACAGTCGACACCGAGCTCGGCGACGCGCAGCGCGATCTTGTAATCGAAGTGAATGTCGGCCACCAGCGGCACATCGACTTCGCGCTTGATGCGCCCGAATGCCTCGGCGGATTCCATGTCGGGTACCGAGACGCGCACGATATCGGCGCCGGCAGCTTCGAGGCGGCGGATCTGGGCCACAGTGGCCGCAACATCGGCCGTGGTGGTGTTGGTCATGCTCTGAACGGCGATCGGGGCGTCACCGCCCACGGCGACCTTGCCAACATGAATCTTCCGCGACTTGCGGCGGACGATCGGAGAGTGCATATGCATGGTGCGTGTCATTCTCCCAGTGTGAAGCGGGCGACGTTATTGCCGCCGGCACGGGACGTCAGATCGACGCGCTGGCCCTGATAGCGCAGCTCGACGCCGCTGGCGTTGCCGATGGTCAGGCGGAAGGGCGGTTCACCTTCTGCGCTGGCCTGGGTGCCGGCGCTCTGCAGACCGACAAAGATGCGCCGGTTGTTGGCATCGTAGATCTCGGTCCATGACTGTTCGTTGAAGGTCAGCGACAGCGTGCGCGTGTCCTCTGCCTCATCCTGCGCCGTGGCGGATGCCTCATCGGACGCCGCTGCCGAAGTGGCATCGCTCGGCGCCGAGGTGTTGTCCGACACTGGGGCACCACTCGGCGCGCTGACGCTACCAAGGTTGTCGGCGTTGGCCACGGTCGTGCCACTGTTCTCTGAAGTGCCCACCGCCGACGCAGTATCGCTGTCAGTGATCGATGCGGATGCGTTGCTGCCTTCGGCAATGGCGGAGTCGGCGGCGTGAACCGGCTCGCCGGCGCGTGCCTCGCTGGCGTCGGACTGGGCCTCGGAGGTCGGTTGCGAAGATCGCTCTGTCGGGATATCCGCGGCTTCTCCGCCTTCGGTAATGGTTTCGCCGTCGAGCGTATCGACCGAGACCGGCTCGGAGCGGCCGAGGCCGAACAGGTCGTTACCTTCACGGCTCTGCCACCACAAGAGAGTCAGGGCGATCAGGCCGAGGATCACCAGCAGCGTGACCAGCCTGAAGATCCAGGCGCCCACGCGTGACGGTCGACGGGAAGGTTGAACCGTGGATACCTTGCGTTCGCCGTCGCTGCGCCCATGCAGGGCATTATAGGCCTCGACCACCTCGCGTTCGTCGATGCCCAGCAGGCGCGCATAGGCGCGCAGATAACCACGACGATAGGCGACGATAGGGACCTGGTCGTAACGATCCTGCTCGAGGCCCGCCACCACGGCCGGGCGCAGATTGAGCTGCTCGGAGACGGTTTCGAGCGTCAGGCCCTGACGTTCGCGCTCACGCTTGAGCACGCTACCCGGCGGTTCCTGGGCAGAGGAGGCGGGAGGAACATTCTGTGGCAAGGATTCGTTGGTTTCGCTCATGAAGAGCATCCTTCTTTGTTCGGTGATCAGGGTCGCGCTTCAGGAGTCGCTTAGCTGCTTGAGGTAAAAGTGCGCCGTGGCATCATCGCCTTGCGCCTGAGCGATATCATGCGCCAGACGCAGGCTGTCTGGCGAGGTGCCGGCCAGGGTGAAATAGCGCTGAAGCTGCTCCCAGGCCTTGGCCTCGTTGCCCTGGGCATGTTCGAGCCGTGCCAGAATCAACAGGCTGCGGGTCTCGCGCGAGTCGAGAGCCTGGGCTCGCTCGAGGCTCCGGCGGGCGGCTTCGATGCGCCCCTGTTCGTATCGACACTGTCCCAGATTGGCGAACAGCCGGGCCCGGTTGGAGTACGACACGTCCTGCACTGCGTGCTCGAGCTGCTCACAGGCGGCATCCAGGCGCCCCTGATCGTAGAGAAACGCCGCATAGTTGTTGCGTGCCCGGGTATAGTCCGGCCTGTTTTCCAAGGCGCGCCGGAAGAAGGCATCGGCAAGCTCGCTCTCGTCCTGGCGCTGATAGAGCAGGGCCATTCCCTCGAGCGCTTCGGCGTCCCGGGGGCCGAGCGCCAGGGCATGCTCCAGTGCGTCCTGGGCCCGCGACAGATTGTTGCGCCTGAGATAGGCCAGACCCAGCTGCGTATAGGCGGCGACGGCATCGTCGTTGCTGGCCGTGCTGTAGGGGCCGCTGCCGTTGACCTGCGTGGCGCAGCCCGATAGCACCAGCACGGCGAACAGTACGGCGCTCAGCGAGCGTATCAGAGGTGAACGGCGACGCAACATGCGCTCCTCTCAACATTTCAGACCGTCAGCGGGTCTGGCCATGGGACCGGGCGGCACAAACGGATTGCATGAGCCAAACGGCATAAAATGCGCGTACCATCAAAGCGCCGCGTCCGGTCGAAGTCAAGGTGCTGCCTCGTCGACTCCGTCGATGCCTTAGTCGGCGTCGAGCTGGATCGACTGAATATAGCGCTCGTGACGACGCGTACGGTCCTTGACGCGCCCCACCAGCTGTCCGCAGGCGGCATCGATGTCGTCGCCGCGCGTGGTACGGATCGGCGCGGTATAGCCCAACTCGTAGAGCCACTGTTGAAAGCGCATGACCTGATTGCGAGAAGGTTTCTCGTATCCTGAATGCGGGAACGGGTTGAAGGGAATCAGGTTGATCTTGCAGGGCAGATCGCGCAGCAGTTCAGCCAACTGCTCGGCATGCTCCTGCTGATCGTTGACGTCCTTGATCAGGGTGTACTCGATGGTCACCATGCGCGTGTCGTCGCACTTGGACAGGTAGCGGCGGCAGGCGTCGAGCAGGGTCTGGATGTTGTACTTGCGATTGAGCGGCACCAGCTCGTTGCGCAACTCGTCATTGGCGGCATGCAGCGAGATGGCCAGGCTCACGTCGAGTTCGTCACCAAGGCGGTCGAGCATCGGCACCACGCCGGAGGTCGACAGCGTGACCCGGCGCTTCGACAGGCCATAGCCGTTGTCGTCGAGCATCAGCTTCATGGACGGCACGACATTGTCGTAGTTGAGCAGCGGTTCGCCCATGCCCATCATCACCACGTTGGTGACGGGGCGATTGGCGGTATCGCGGCGTGGTCCCACGCTGCGCTGCGCCACCCAGACCTGACCGATGATCTCGGCACTGGTCAGGTTGCGCTGAAAGCCCTGCTTGCCGGTGGAGCAGAAGCTGCAGTCCAGCGAACAGCCGACCTGGGAGGAGACGCACAAGGTGCGACGGTTGCCATTCTCCGACGGAATCAGCACCGTCTCCACATAACTGCCGTCCTCGACTTCCAGCACCCACTTGCGGGTGCCGTCGCTCGAGGTGCCTTCATAGACCACACCGGGCCCGCGGATTTCGGCGACTTCGGCCAGCCGGGTGCGCAGTGCCTTGGAGAGGTTGGTCATGGCGTCGAAATCATCACAGCCTTCGTGATGGATCCACTTCATCACCTGAGCGGCGCGAAATTTCTTCTCGCCGATGGCAACGAAGAAGGCTTCCATCTGCTCACGAGACATGCCGAGCAGATTGGTGCGAGGGGTGTGGGTGGTGGCGGTCATAGTGGTCTACTGATCGGTAGGGCAGGGAGGGAGACGCCCGAGCGGCAGGCCCCGATTCGTGGCATGAATCAGGGCCTGTCTCAAACGCGGTTCACGGAGGTGAACGGCGTCTTAGCGCGGGCAGATCTCGTCGCTGCTGAAGAAGTAGGCGATTTCGCGCTCGGCGGAAGCCGGGGAGTCGGAGCCATGCACGGCATTGGCATCGATGGACTCGGCGAAATCGGCGCGGATGGTACCGGGAGCGGCTTCCTTGGGATTGGTGGCGCCCATCAGGTCGCGGTTCTTGGCAATGGCGTCATCCCCTTCGAGAACCTGAACCATCACCGGGCCGGAGGTCATGAAACCGACCAGCTCGCCGAAGAAGCCGCGCTCCTTGTGCTCGGCGTAGAAACCTTCGGCCTGCTCCTTGGAGAGATGCAGCATCTTGGCGCCTACGATCGAGAGGCCAGCCTTCTCGAAGCGGGTATAGATCTCGCCGATGACGTTCTTGGCGACGGCATCGGGCTTGATGATGGACAGGGTACGCTCGTTGGCCATGATGAATCTCTCCGTGGCAATGAATCAGGATTGAGAGTGAGACAGCAACGCGCCGCTCGTGGCGACGCGTTGGGGGACGATGTGGCGTGAGCCGGAAGGCCGCCGCCGAAAAATCGCCGTAGTATAGCGTGTCAGGCCCTGATGCGCATCCGCTGCAGGTATTCCCTCGTGCGATGTCCTATGCGGTGACTCGGCATCAGACGCTGAAGCTTTCACCGCAGCCGCACTGGTCCTTGACGTTGGGGTTGTTGAAGCGGAAGAAGCGATTGAGCCCCTCGGAGACATAATCGACCTCGGAACCATCGAGAATGTTCAACGCTTCCTGATCGACGAAGACCTTGACGCCGTGATCCTCGAACATCTCCTCGTTGTCCTTGGGCTCGTCGGCGACATCCAGTACATAGCTGTAGCCGGAGCAGCCGCTGGGCTTGACGGCGACACGCAGCCCCAGACCATGTCCACGCTCGTCGAGCACGTGGCGAATCTGCTGGGCGGCGGCACTGGTAATCGAAATATGGGCCATGGGGCCTCCTCCCTGGGTCATGGATGCAGTGTGCATCGCTGACATGAGTGATTACTGGCGCAGAACGGTCAAGGCGTGCGTCAACTCAGCGAGCGCCGTGTCGATCTCGCTCTCGTCGGTGAACCGGCCGAAGCTGAAACGGATCGAAGCCAGGGCTCTCGCCCGGGGTACGCCGAGCGCCTGCAGTACATAGGATGGCTCGACACTGGCCGAGTTGCACGCCGAGCCGGTGGACACCGCCAGACCGCGCAGCGCCATGAGCAGCGACTCGCCATCCACGCCATCGAACGCCAGATTGAGAATATTGGGCACCGAGACGGCTATCTCCGTGTTGCGGTGAATACCGTCGAACCCGGCGAGTCCCGCCAGAAAGCGCTCACGCAATGCGGTGATACGGGCATTGTCGGCGTCACGCTCGGTCTCGGCCAGGGCAAAGGCTTCGCCCATACCGACAATCTGATGGGTGGGCAGTGTGCCCGAGCGCATGCCGCGCTCGTGTCCGCCGCCATGAATCAGGGCCTCGACGCGAATGTCGGGGCTGCGCCTGACGAACAGCGCGCCAATGCCCTTGGGACCGTAGGTCTTGTGGGCCGACAGTGACATCAGATCGATGCCCTGGCGGGCGACATCGAGGACGATCTTGCCGGTGGCCTGGGCGGCATCCACGTGGAAGACCGCTCCCTGGGCATGCGCGACCTCGGCCAGTCCAGCGAGATCATTGATCGCGCCGATCTCGTTGTTCACCGCCATCAGCGACACCAGCACGGTATCGCCTCGCATCGCCTCGCGAAGCTGCTCGGGCGTTATCCGGCCGTCGGCGCCGGGCGTCAGCCAGGTCACCTCGAATCCTTCGGCTTCCAGCGCCGTGGCCGTGTCGATGATCGCCTTGTGCTCGATGCGCGAGGTCACCAGATGACGGCCCCTGGCACGGTTGGCGCGCATGAAGCCGATCAGGGCGAGGTTATCCGCCTCGGTCGCGCCGGAGGTCCAGACGATTTCACGCGGGTCGGCGCCAATCAGGTCGGCGACCTGACGGCGGGCGCTCTCCACGGCCTGTTCGGCCAGCCAGCCCGGCATATGACTGCGCGAGGCCGGGTTGGCAAAGACGCCGTCCAGGGTCAGGTGGCGCATCATGCGCTCGGCGACACGAGGATCGACGGGCGTGGTGGCGGCGTAATCGAGGTAGGCGGGTGCGGTCATGAGCGTGGCGTCGTCGTGTTGAGAGCGGGAAAGCCGGGCGGCACTGCGTCGTATCGCGCTGGCATGGCTATTGCGAAGCAATGGTGATGTTGCTGTCGGCCCGCTGACGTTGCCGCTCGGCCACGGTGCGTACCTCATGGCGCGTGACGAGATCTTCCAGCGTGATGCCGTCGAGGAAGCCGTGGATTTCGTCGGACAGTTCGCGCCACAGATGGTGGGTCAGACAGGTATCGCCCTGCTGACAATCCGAGAGCCCCTGACAGCGCGTCGCATCCACCGATTCGTCGACGGCATCGATCACGCCGGCGACCGAAATACACTCGGGCGGCTGGCCGAGCAGATAGCCGCCGCCCGGACCGCGAACGCTTCTGACCAGCCGGGCACGCCGCAATCGGGCGAACAGCTGTTCCAGGTAAGACAGCGATATCGCCTGGCGTCTGGAAATATCAGCCAGACTGATCGGCCCCTGCTCGGTGTGCAGCGCCAGGTCCAGAATGGCGGTGACGGCGTAGCGTCCCTTGGTGGTCAAGCGCATAGAGTATCGGTCTGGACAATCGGATGGATCATGTAATGCACCACGCGCTGCCGGCGAACACATGAACGTATGGGAGCGCCTGCGGCATGTGCGATGCGAGCATTATGGAAAAACCTAGTATTACGGTCAACCATTCGTCCGGCCTGCCGGGGGGTCCTGTTTCATTTGGCGCGTCTTGTGGAAGTCTCGTCCGGCTGACGGTCGACGTCGGGCGCCGGTCCGTCCTCCGAGCCGTCGGCCTTCGCTGCGCCAATCGGCGGGCAGGGCTCTTCGAGAACGTCGGCGAAATCCTCTTCGCGCAATTCCGGTAACTGCCCGGCACGGTAGCCGGCGTCGAGCTTGCGCAGCGTCATGCACATCTGCTCGATGCGCTGGTCCACGGCATGCATGTGATCGAGCATGGCCTGCAGTGAGCGTGCCATGGGATCGGGCATGTCCTGGCTGATGCCATAGGCATCGAAGCCGAACTTCTGACGCATGGCCTCGCGGCGCTCCGGATCGACATCCAGTGCCTCCTCGCTGTCCGGCTCGGCACGCTTGACGATCTTGCCCGGAATGCCGACCACCGTGGCACCGGCGGGTACGGCCTTGGTGACCACGGCATTGGAACCGATCTTGGCACCCTGGCCCACAATGAAGGGGCCGAGGATCTTGGCGCCCGCGCCGACGATCACGCCATCCTCCAGCGTGGGATGGCGCTTGCCCTTGTGCCAACTGGTGCCGCCCAAGGTCACGCCGTGATAGAGCGTGACATCGTTGCCGATCTCGGCAGTTTCGCCTATCACGACCCCCATGCCATGGTCGATGAAGAAGCGTCGCCCGATCGTGGCGCCGGGATGGATCTCGATGCCGGTGAACCAGCGGGCCAGCGTCGACAGCGTGCGTGCCAGCCACTTGAGATTACGCTGCCACAGCCAGTGGCTGACGTGATGAATCAGCAGCGCATGCAGACCGGGATAGTTGGTCAGGACCTCGAAGAAGTTGCGTGCCGCCGGGTCTCGCGCAAACACGCTATCGATATCTTCGCGTAGTCGATCAAACATGGAAGTGTCCTTGTCTTGCGTCAGCCGCTGGACGCTCGCGAGCGGTGGTATGGCAGTGCGGCTGTTCGGGCCGGCTGGACATTATTGGGGCGCAGGTGGAACCCTGCAAGCCGCGACGCACGATCACTCATTCACGGGGCGCGGGGCGGTGAGTGCGCTTGTTCACCGCCGTCAGAATGCCGCGCAGGATGTTCATCTCCATGCTGTCGAGGCGCGAGCGCAGGAACAGGCGGCGCAGGCGTGACATCAACTGTCGGGGATTGGCGGGGTCGTGGAAGTCGATCTCGATCAGGGTGCGCTCGAGATGAGCGAAGAAGCGCTCGAGGTCTTCATGGCTGGCCGGAGGATTGTCCCACTCCACGCCGAAGGGGTATGACGACGCGTCGTCACGGCAGTCGGCCAGCCAGGCCTGACGGCATTCGTAGGCCAGCACCTGCACGGCTGCGGCAAGATTGAGCGAGCTGAAGTCGGGATTGGTGGGAATATGCACGTGCTGGTGGCAGCGCTGCAGCTCGGCATTGCTCAGCCCCGTATCCTCACGGCCGAAGACGAGGGCGATCCGGGCATTGTCCGGCACCAGTTCGGCGGGCAGGCGCTCGCCGAGCTCGCGCGGCGTCAGCATCGGCCAGGGCAGGTGGCGCGAGCGGGCACTGGCGCCGACCACCATCGTGCAGTCGGCGACGGCCTCCTCGAGGTGGGTGTATTCGCGGGCCTGGTCGACGAGCGCATCGGCGCCCGACGCGCGCGAGTAGGCCTCGGGACTTCGCGGAGTGCAGCGTGGCGCCACCAGGGCGAGATCCGTCAGGCCCATGTTCTGCATGGCACGGGCAGCGCCGCCGATGTTGCCGGGATGGCTGGTGCCGATAAGCACGATACGGATGCGGTCGAGCATAACAATCGCCGAGTGGAAAAGGGGCGTAAAGTTTACCACGATGCATACGGGTGTCGCGTTCAGGCGATGGCGGTGGTAGCCGGTTTCTGCTAGGATGCGCGCCGTTCTTTAACAGATCCCGACTTCTCAAGGCCCGATCATGCATCCGATGGTCCAATTCGCGTTGCGCGCCGCGCGCAGCGCTGCCGAACAGTTCATTCGCGTTCGCGACCGCATCGAGGTCGCTCACGAAGAGCGTAGCCTCGATAGCTTGCTCGAGGACACGGCCCGCAATGCCGAAACGCTGATCGTGCATCAGCTCAGTCGTGGTTATCCGCAGCATGGCGTCTCCGGCCGCTTCACCCCGCATCGCGATGGCGAGGGGGAAGGCCGCGACTTCCACTGGAAGATCGAACCCTTCCACGGCTATTCCAACCTTTCGGTGGCCGCGCCGGGCTTCGCCCTGTCGCTGGTCTGCCTGGTCAAGGGCCGTCCCGAACACGCCATCATCATCTGCCCGTTCACCGACGACGAGTTCCTCACCAGCCGCGGCCGGGGGGCGCAGCTCAACGGCAAACGCATTCGCGTGACCAAGACGACCACCATCGGCGGCTCTCGCGTTGCGCTGGGATTGCCGGAGAGCTGGCTGCGCCATCGCCATCTGCCGGCGTACCTGACGCTGATCCAGCAGCTCGGGCCGCAGGTCGAAGTGATGCGTACCAGCGGCTGTCCGCTGCTGGACGTGGCCGAACTGGCCGCCGGACGTGTCGATGCCGCCTTCGTGCTGGGGCTCGAGGAGCAGGATCAATTGGTGGGATCGTTGCTGCTCAAGGAGTCGGGCGCGCTGATGGGTGGACCTGACGGCAGCCCGAGCGTTGCGACCGAAGGTCAACTGATGGCGGCCGGCCCGCGCCTGTACAAGGCGCTGGTGCAGCAGCTGAAGCCGCACTTCTGAACGTTTACCTCTGATCGCATTGCTTCAAACGACACAAGCCCGCTCGATGAGCGGGCTTGTGTCGTTTCGGGCCGACAGTGGCTGAACGCTCCTTAAGGCAACTCTTCCTCCGGATTCTCTTTCTTGGCAGGAATCAGGTCCTGGCGATCGAGCTTGATCACCAGCAGCAGTGCTGCCGCCACGTAGATCGACGAGAAGGTGCCGGCGACCACGCCGAGAATCAGGGCGATGGAGAAGTTGTGAATCATGTCGCCACCGAGGAAGAACAGCGCCAGCAGCACCAGCAAGGTGGTGCCGGAGGTGGCCAGAGTTCTCGCCAGGGTCTGATTGATGGCGTCATTGAAGATCGTTGCCATGTCATCGATGCGCGACTTGCGGATGTTCTCGCGGATGCGATCGTAGACGATGATGGTGTCGTTGAGCGAGTAACCGATCACCGCCAGGATCGCCGCCAGCACGGTCAGGTCGAAATCGAGCTGGAACAGCGAGAAGATCCCCAGCACGATGACGACGTCGTGGCCCAGAGCGATCAGAGCACCGAGCGCGAACTTGTACTGGAAGCGGAAGGCCACGTAGATCATGACCACTGCCAGCGCCAGCAGCATGCCCAGCCCGCTCTGATCGCGCAATTGGTCGCCGACCTGGGCGCCGACGAACTCGGCACGGATCAGCTCGACCGGGTTGGCATCCGTGCGCAGGGTGTCGACGACCTGTTCGCCCACGGTGGTGTCGAACTCCTGCTGCAGCCGCACCAGCACCTCGTTGGCGGCACCGAAGGTCTGCACCGAGGTGTTTTCAAAGCCAGCGTCCTGTAGCTGGGCGCGTACCTCGTCGAGAGCCGGGGCTTGCTGGTAGCGCACTTCGACCAGCGTGCCGCCGGTGAAGTCGAGCCCCAGGTTGAGTTGCTGCAGCGCCAGCGAGCCCACCGCGATCACCGTGAGGATGATCGAGACGATGAAGGCGAGGCGGCGCTTGCCCATGAAATCGAATTGTCGCATCGCGCGAACTCCTCAGATCCAGAGTTTCTTCATCGGCTTGCCGCCGAAGGAGAGATTGACGATGGCGCGCGACACCATGATGGCGGTGAACATCGATGTCAGGATGCCCAGCGACAATGTCACGGCGAAGCCCTTGACCGGCCCGGTGCCGATCGAGAACAGAATCACGGCGACCAGTAGGGTGGTGATGTTGGCGTCGACGATCGAGGTGAAGGCGCGCTCGTAGCCGGCATGGATCGCCTGCTGCACCGGCATCTTGGCGCGCAGCTCCTCGCGGATGCGCTCGAAGATCAGCACGTTGGCGTCCACCGCCATGCCCAGGGTCAGCACGATCCCGGCGATGCCGGGCAGCGTCAGGGTGGCGCCGAGCATCGACATGGCAGCGATCAGCAGGATCAGGTTGACCCCCAGCGCGACGTTGGCGATCAGGCCGAACGCCTTGTAGCGCACCAGCATGAACAGCACTATCAGTAGCAGGCCGACCTCGACCGACATGATGCCCTGGGCGATGTTCTTGGCGCCCAGGCTGGGGCCGATGGTACGCTCCTGCACGAAGTAGATGGGCGCCGCCAACGAGCCGGAACGCAGCAACAGCGATAGGTCTGCGGCCTCGGTGGGGGAGTCGAGGCCGGTGATGCGGAAGCTGTTGCCCAGCGCGCTCTGGATGGTGGCCAGACTGATGATGCCGCGCTCGGTATAGGGGATGCGCTGCTCGACGCGTTCACCGTCTTCCATCACCGTGCGGGTGCGGGTCTTGTGCTCGATGAAGAGTACCGCCATGTTGCGGCCGATGTTCGAACGCGTGGCGCGATTCATCAAGGTGCCGCCGGTACCGTCGAGATTGATGTTGACCTGCGGGCGGCCATTCTCGTCGAAGCTGCGGCTGGCGCTGGAGACGCTGTCTCCGGTGATGATCACGTCGCGCATCAGCTCGGCGCTACGTGCCTCGTTGTTGCGGAAGGTGAAACTCTCGGTCTCGTTGTCCGGGGTGTCCGGGCGAGCCTCGAGACGGAATTCGAGGTTGGCGGTGGCCCCGACGATACGCTTGGCGGCGGCGGTGTCCTGGACGCCCGGCAACTCGACGACGATCCGGTTCGGCCCCTGGCGCTGGACCAGCGGTTCGGAGACCCCCAGTTCGTTGACGCGGTTGCGAATCGTGGTCAGGTTCTGGTTGATCGCGTAGTCCTGGATCTCGTTGATCGCCTGTTCCGACAGGGTCATGCTCAGCCCGGCGCCACGGCCGGTATCGAGATTCTCGAACTGGAAGTCGGGGAAGCTCCGGGCGATAAGCGTGCGGGCCTGATTGCGGTCTTCCTCGTTGGCGAAGGCCATGGTCAGGGTATTGCCGTCGATCTGCGTGTCGCGGTAACGGATTCGCTCGTCACGCAGGGTCTCGCGGATGGCGCTGGCGTTGACCTCGAGGCGCTGCTCGACGGCGGCCTGCATGTCGACCTCGAGCAGGAAGTGCACGCCGCCGCGCAGATCGAGGCCGAGCTTCATGGGCGTGGCCGAAAGGCTCTCGAGCCAGGCCGGGGTCGAGTCGGCGAGATTGAGTGCGACGGTAAAATCGTCGCCGAGCATGGCGTCGATGATATCGCGGGCGGGAAGCTGCTGATCGGCATCTGCCAGGCGGATCAACGCGCTGTGCGGGTCGAGTTCGGTGCGCTTGACGGCGATGCCGGCCTCGCTCAGTGCCTGGGTGACGCGTTGCAGCTGGCGCTCGTCGAGTTCCGCATTGCCACTACTGCTGATCTGTACGGCCGGGTCTTCGGGGTAGAGATTGGGCAGGGCATAGAGGACGCCCACCACGAGCACGACGAGTATCAGCAGATACTTCCACAGGGGATAACGGTTGAGCATGGAAGCCCTGTCCTTAATTGCTGACGCAGAAAAGCGCTGCCGGCAGACACTGAGCGGATAAGCTCCATGGCGCCTGGGCGGCAGCGGTAAGAAGTATCAGATGGACTTCAGGGTGCCCTTGGGAAGGACGGCCGCGACGGCGCTCTTCTGGACATTCACTTCGGTACCTTCGGCGACTTCCATGCTGATGAACTCTTCGCCCACCTTGGTGACACGGCCTACCAGACCGCCGCCGATGACGATCTCGTCGCCCTTGGCAAGGCCGCTGATCAGCTTCTTGTGTTCCTTGGCACGCTTGGACTGCGGACGCCACAGCAGGAAGTAGAAAATCAGCACGAAGCCGACCAGCATGACGATCTGGGCGATGCCGCCGCCGGCCGCGGGGGCTTCCTGCGCTTGCGCCGCGGAAATGAAGTATTCCAGCATGGGTGTATCTCCGGAGGGTTGGGAAGGTGCAGGGCCGGGCGTCAGTGCCGCCCGGCCGGAATCTCAGTCAGCCAGCGCCGGAACCGCAAGGCCGCGCTGGGCGTAGAACCGGTCTACGAAGTGGGCCAATGTACCCGCTTCGATGGCGCCGCGCAAACCGGCCATGACGCGCTGGTAGTAGCGCAGATTGTGGATGGTGTTGAGCATCGCGCCGAGCATTTCCCCGCAACGATCGAGGTGATGCAGATAGGCCCGCGAGAAGTGCTGGCAGGTATAGCAGTCGCAGCCCTCCTCCAGGGGGCGGGTGTCGTGCCGATGCTTGGCGTTGCGGATCTTGACCGTGCCCTCGGCGGTGAAAAGATGGCCGTTGCGGGCGTTGCGAGTGGGCATCACGCAGTCGAACATGTCGACCCCGCGCCGCACACCCTCGACCAGGTCCTCGGGCTTGCCCACGCCCATGAGATAACGCGGCTTTTCCTCGGGCATCCAGGTCGGCAGGTAGTCGAGCACCTTGATCATCTCCTCCTTGGGCTCGCCCACCGACAGGCCACCGATCGCCAGGCCGTCGAAGCCGATCTCCTCGAGGCCTCTGAGCGAGCGTTCGCGAAGTTCGGGATACATGCCGCCCTGGATGATGCCGAACAATGCCGAGGGGGAGTCGCCATGCGCCACGCGTGAGCGCTTGGCCCAGCGCAGCGACAGCTCCATCGACTTTCGCGCCTCCTCGAGGGTCGCCGGGTAGGGGGTGCACTCATCGAAGATCATGACGATGTCGGAGCCCAGCGCGCGCTGCACGGCCATCGACTCTTCCGGGCCCATGAATACCTTGGCGCCATCCACCGGCGAGCGGAAGTGCACGCCCTCCTCGGTGATCTTGCGCATCGCGCCCAGCGAGAAGACCTGGAAGCCGCCCGAGTCGGTGAGAATGGGCTTGTTCCACTGCGCGAAGTCGTGCAGGTCGCCGTGGGTGGCGATCACCTCGGTCCCTGGACGCAGCCACAGATGGAAGGTGTTGCCGAGAATGATCTCCGCTCCCGTCTCCTCGACACTGGCAGGGGTCATGCCCTTGACCGTGCCGTAGGTGCCCACCGGCATGAAAGCCGGCGTTTCCACCGTGCCGCGCGGAAAGGTCAGGCGGCCGCGGCGGGCCCGGCCGTCATTGGCCAGGCGTTCGAAACTCATGAAACATTCGTTGCGCATGGGATTCTCGAAAGTGGTTCGGCTCAGGGCTCGCGTGGCTCAGCCCGCCTTGCGGGTCAGGAACATCGCGTCGCCGTAGCTGAAGAAGCTGTAGCGGTTGTCGACGGCCTCGCGATAGGCATGCATCACGTGTTCGTATCCGGCAAAGGCGGAGACCAGCATCAGCAGCGTCGACTCGGGCAGGTGGAAATTGGTCACCAGGGCATCCACGCAGCGCCACTGGTATCCCGGATAGATGAAGATATCGGTGTCGCCGCTGTAGGGCATGATTTCGCCCGACTGGGCGGCAGTCTCCAGGCAGCGCACACTGGTCGTGCCGACCGCGACGACGCGGTTGCCGCGGGCCTTGGCGGCACGCACCTGGGCGCAGGCGGTGTCGCTGACCTCGAGCCACTCGCGGTGCATGTGGTGGCTGGCGATATCGTCGACACGTACCGGCTGGAAGGTGCCGGCACCGACGTGCAGGGTAACGAAGGCCGTTTCGATGCCACGGCTGCGCATGGCGTCGAGCAGCGGCCCGTCGAAGTGCAGGCCGGCGGTGGGGGCGGCGACGGCACCGTCGCGGCGCGCGTAGACGGTCTGGTAGCGCTCGCGATCGGCCAGTTCGTCCTCGCGCTCGATATACGGCGGCAGCGGCATGTGGCCGTGGCGCTCGAGCAGTTCGATCAGCGGCGTCTCACCGAGAAAGCATAGCGCGAACAGTGCCTCGACCCGGCCTTCGACCACGGCCTCGATGCCGCCTTCGAAGATCAGCCGCGTACCTGGCTTGGGCGATTTGCTCGAACGCAGGTGAGCCAGGCCACGATGGGCATCCAGCGGGCGTTCAAGCAGCATCTCGATCTTGCCTCCGCTCTCCTTATGGCCATGCAGGCGGGCGGGAATCACTCGGGTATCGTTGAACACCACGAGATCGCCCGGGTCGAGATGGTCGAGCAGGTCGGGAAAACGCCGGTGAGCGAGAGCCCCGCTGTTACCATCCAGGACCAGTAGGCGGCAATCGCTGCGCTGCTCGGCGGGATAACGGGCGATCAGCTCGTCGGGAAGATCGAAATGGAAATCGGCACGCTGCATGAAGACTCGATGTGGCGACGGCTTGAAGAACGGTCAGGTCGGGCACCCCGACCCATGAAAGCCGCCTATGATAGCCGAGGCGTGAAGTGAAGTCAGGACCTGGTGATTGACGCGGAGTGTTGGCTCCGTATAATGCATCCCGCTGCCCGGGTGGCGAAATTGGTAGACGCAGGGGATTCAAAATCCCCCGCTGGCGACAGCGTGTCGGTTCGAGTCCGACCCCGGGCACCATCCTTTCTAAGCGTTCCCCTCTCACGACGATACAGCTTACGGATGAAGTCTCGCTCGGCGGGTCTTTTCTCTCTCTTCGCGCTGGATTTCGTTTCACGCGAGATACTTTTGATATTCTGCCCTGCGATGTGCCGGTATCAGTGTGCTGCTGATCATCATTTTCTTTGATCTGCGTAACAACGAAATACTGCGATAACACCTATTTATCTGGCGTTTTTTTCTTCCAAGATGCTGTAGTCGGTGGTGGCTTATAATTTTTAAAATGCAAACCATAACCAAACGTTTGGTTGCATGGAGTATTCTGGAAATTAAACTTTGACTTGGTTATCTTGTTGCTGGGCTTATAATTAAATTCCGAAGCTTTATTCGGTTTGCGGGTCTTTTTTTCAATAATAAGTAGATACGGTATAGTCAAGGTGACGTTTTTATGACCGAAAAAAGTCAATTCTGACGTGCATCGAATATCGAATATTGGAAGTGCTTTACAGCTGCAAGAGAAGATTGTTAGGGTGTGTCCCTGCGATGAGTAGCGGCCAGGACGGTCGCCAGTGTACGGAAATGCGCGGTCAGGAAGACCGAGGATCAGGGAAGGAGGCAGCCCGCGGCAGGAAGCTGCAGAGAGGATGCCAAGGAGACCTGAAAACTTGTCGTACTGCAGAGCTATCGCTCTGAGGCCCAGCAAAAGCTGGGCTTTTTTTTACGTCCTGTCTGAAAAATGCCTGCGCTCACTCATGCAGCGTTAAGAATCGGCTCGGGCGCGAGTCCGATCAAAATACTCATTTACACCGCGTAAACTCCGTTCTTTCGCCAATTTTTGCCTTGCCTAAGCATCGCTCGCCGACTTTTCAGGCAGAACTTGGCCAGCAGGTTAAGTTTAATTAGACATCGACGTGCTTCGATAATATACGGGTCTGCTATTTATTGTTTATTCAGGCTTTATGCTGATTGCAGATTTTGTCTTATTTATTTCCTAATTTAACTTAAGCCCGTTTTTATTATATTGATGCTTTTTGCATGATAAGCCTTGCTAATGGTGTAGCCAAGTGACTAACCTGTATTGGCACGTGACCAAGAGGGTCGTCCTGGCTATGGATAGCCTCGTGCACCTGTCAATATACATCATGTTCTTGTGCTGTCTTTTCGCGTCTCATGGTGCTCTTCAATGTCTGTTCTCGGTCGATGATCATCATTCAAAGCGTTCAGGCCCACATCCAAATGTACTTCGCGCTTGATCGACAATAGCCTGTTCATGCAGCGCGCTGCATAGTGATTTTCTGATCCGGCTGGCTCTCGCAAACCTCTCAAAATCCTGCACTTCTCCCTGTACACTGCGTGATGCCATTTCTACGAAGAATCGTGTCATGCCGATAAGTTTATGGTTGTCTCTGGTGGCGGTGTGTGCCGTGGGGGCGATGTCGCCCGGCCCCAGCCTGGCCATGGTGTTACGTCACACCCTGGGAGGCGGACGGAGCCTGGGCGTCACTGCGGCGCTCTGTCATGCCCTGGGAGTCGGTGTGTATGCGTTGCTGACCGTGTGGGGACTGGGAAGCATCATTGCTCATCAGCCGATACTGTTTCAGTTCATCTTGTGGGGGGGAGCGCTGTATCTTGCCTGGCTGGGCGTCAAGGCGCTGCGTGCCGGGCGGGGCGGGGCGCTACAGGCGGCCGGTGTCGCAACCGATTATGGGCAGGCCGCGCGCGAAGGCGTGCTGGTGGCGCTGGCCAATCCCAAGCTGATCCTGTTTTTCGTCGCGCTGCTCAGTCAGTTCGTCAGTGCCGACATGGGCTGGCAGGCCAAGGGCATGATCGTGGCGACAGCCACGCTGATCGACGGTGGCTGGTATGTGCTGGTGGCCCTGGCGTTTTCCCATTCTCGTGTGCTGCCCTGGCTGCAGGCCAGAGCGCACTGGATCAATCGTCTGACGGGCGTGTTGTTGCTGACATTGGCGATTCGGGTCGCGCTGGAACCGGTGCTTGCCGGCTAATGTGGGTGGGAGTCGGCGGGCGTGGTACCGGCCTGGGCTTTCTGAACCTGGACCTCCACCTTGACGGAGCCACGCCGCTCGAACTCGAGCGTCAGCGGAAAACGCTCTCCCGGCTGCAGGGCATGGTCGAGTTCGCGCAGCATCAGATGGTAGCCACCGCCCGGATGCATCTTGAGCGTTTCGCCGGGCGCGATCTCGATCCCCTCGACACGGCGCATGCGCATCATGCCGTCCTGCATGCGCATGTCGTGCAGTTCGACCTTGCCAGCGATGGGGCTGGAGGCGCCTTTCAGCCTGGCGGCGATATTGCCATCGACCGTGATGTCGAGATAGGCCGCTCCGTTGGGTGCGCCTGGCGGAGTCGGAATGGCGAAGGGGTGGGTGATGTGCAGACCCTCCTGCCGGGCTTCGCCGGCTTGGGCGGTGGACACGGCGGAGAGCAGAATCGGGGCCGTTAACAGCACGATGAGATGAACCAGTGAGCGGGGCATGGCGAGTCCGGTAAGTGATAGGCGCCGCACATCTCTCGTGCGGCGCGGGGAGTTGACGGCGCTCAGTTGGCGCCCTGCCGTCTCAAGGCAGGATTCTGGCCAGGATCGAGGTCAGCGGTGCATCGGGAGGAAGTATGCCGTATATCGGGCTGGCAGAGCTGCCGAGGCGAGTGCGGCAAAAGGTCTCGCCAATCTCTATCGGGGCATGACGCAGCAGCAGCGAGGCCTGCAGGCATTGCGCCATGCGCTGCGCCAGCCAGCGTCCCTGCGCTTCGAGCTGTGAGGGGGCCTCGCCCAGCGCACGCTCCAGCTCGCTCAGGGCGTGATCGTAATCGGGGCTGGCGCCTCGTGCGGCTGCCAGCTCGGCCTGTAGTGCCTCGACACTTTCCGGGTGGCGTTCGAGGACCCGCAACACGTCGAGACACATGACATTGCCGGAGCCTTCCCAGATCGAGTTGACCGGTGCTTCACGGTAGAGCCGGGCGAGTGGCGCTTCCTCTACATAGCCGATACCCCCCAGGCACTCCATGGCCTCGACCATGAAGCCGGGACTGCGCTTGTTGTGCCAGTACTTGGCCAGGGCAGGCGCGAGGCGTGCCAAGGCTTTCTCCTCGTCATGTACCTCAATCGAATCGAAGGCGCGGGCAGCCCGCATCGACAGGGCAAGGCTGGCCTCGGTTTCCAGGGCCAGGTCGGCAATGACACGCCGCATCATCGGCTGGTCGGCGAGATAGCGACCAAATGCCTGGCGGGACTGAACGTGTCGCCAGGCTTCCACCAGTGCCTGACGCATCATGCCGGCCGGTGCCGTGGCGGCGTCGAGGCGCGTCTGCTGCACCATGCCCAGGATCGTGGCGATACCGCGTCCCGGCTCGCCGATCATGCGCGCCCAGGCATCGCGATACTCGATTTCGGCGGAAGCGTTGGCCCGATTGCCGCATTTGTCCTTGAGGCGCTGGATCTCGATGGCGTTGCGTTCACCTTCGGGGGTGAAGCGGGGCACCAGGAAACATGACAGGCCCTCCTCCGTCTGGGCCAGGGTCAGGAAGGCGTCCGACATCGGGGCGCTGCAGAACCACTTGTGCCCGATCAGGCGATACTCGCCGCCGGCGCCGACCTCGCCGAGGGGCAGGGCGCGGCTGGTATTGGTGCGTACGTCGCTGCCGCCCTGCTTCTCGGTCATTGCCATGCCGAAGGTGACGGCGGGTTTCTGATTGGGCGGCACGGCGCGACCGTCGTAGTCCCAGGCCAGCAGTCGCGGTCCCCATTCGTCGAACAGTTCGGGCTGCTGGCGCAGCACGGGGACGGCGGCATGGGTCATGGTGACGGGGCAGCAGACTCCCGGTTCCGCCTGGGTCAGCAGATACAGGGCGGCGATGTGCGCCTGGTGCCCTCCCTCGCCCTCCTTCTCCCAGGCCACGGCATGCCAGCCGTTGTCGCAGGCCAGATGCATCAATTCATGATAGGCAGGGTGGTAGTCGACTTCGTCAAGCCGCCGGCCGTGACGGTCGAAGGCTCTGAGCTCGGGAGGGTGACGGTTGGCCATTTCGCCGAGCTGCTGGACATGCCGGCTGCCGGTAGCCGCACCGAGCGGGGCGAGACGGTCCGCTACCCAGGCCGGTGCCTCTCGGGCCAGGGCCTCGCGCAATGGGACGTCCTGGGCAAGAAAGTCCTGATCGCCGGCGGGGTCGGGTTGGTTGTGAACTTCATGAGTGGCAAGGAGCGAACGGGACGTATGACGAGCCATGATGGATGTCCTGTGTGGCGAGTCGTTGTTGTTTTGCGATAAACCGAGCATGTATAGCCAGCGCGATGGGGTCAATAAGCGAAATGGAGTGAGGGGGCATGGGTCCGCTGGGAGCGGAGGGTGTAGGATGGCAGGCATCGACATTGTGGAGTCTTTTATGCCGGGTACTGTCATGCCTGCCGTGCGCCGAGAGGAGCAGGTCCAGCTGGTCGATGCCGCCAATCGCTCCTGTGGCAGTGCGCCGAGGAGCCTGATGCGTCGTTACCATTTCTGGCATCGTGCCACTTACGTCTTCGTGCGCAATCACCGGGGTGAGCTGTGTGTGCAGGAGCGTACGCTGACCAAGGAGGTCTTTCCGGGCTATTACGATCTCGCCGCCGGCGGCGTGGTGGCTGCGGGAGAGGCGGAGCATGTCGGCGCGCGCCGTGAACTGGAAGAGGAGCTGGGCGTCACCGGGGTGGCGTTGCAGCCGTGTTTCGGCTTTCGCTTCGCCGAGGGCGGCAACTACATCCATGGTAGTGTGTTTCGTGTCGACTATGATGGGCCGCTGATCCTGCAACCCGAGGAAGTCGCCTCGGTACGCTGGATGTCGACTGCGCAGGCACTGGCGCTGGAGTCGGCCACGCCGGACAGTCGTGTCGCGTTGCAGCGCATGCTGGCCGAGGGCTGGCTCGGTGCGACCTGACGTGTTGAACCCGAACCGGAATATGACGACACGCATGAGTTTCTATGTTCACGATTGCCGAACACCCTCGGGGACGCCGTTCAACCTGCGCGCCCTGCGGGGCCAGGTGCTGCTGGTCGTCAATGTCGCCAGTCGCTGTGGCTACACGCCTCAGCTCGAGGGGCTCGAGCGGCTGTATCGCGACTATCGCGATCGGGGGTTCACGGTGCTGGCGTTTCCGTGCAACCAGTTCGGCCGCCAGAGTCCCGAACCGGCTGGCGCATTCACGACTTTCTGCGAGACGCGCTACGGCGTCACCTTTCCGGTTTTGGAAAAGGTCAGGGTCAATGGCCCCGATGCGCACCCGCTGTTCGTACTGCTGCGCCATCAGGCGCCGGGCGTGCTCGGCAGCACGCCGATCAAGTGGAACTTCACCAAGTTCCTGGTGGGGCGTGACGGGCAAGTGATACGTCGCTTTTCGCCCCATGTTCCGCCACGCCGGCTGGCCGATGCCATCGAGCAGGCGCTGGATATTCCCTTCTCGGCCTGATGAGGCGCTTGCGTCCGCTCAGCCAGGGGGACGTTCGCCCCGGGCGACCATCAGGCGAGTCATGAGCTCGCTCCAGCGGTAACGGGTCATCATCGTGGTCGGCCCCGAGAACAATACCCAGAAGTGCCGGCGCCAGCCCTTGAGACGCCGGTTGTGGCGTACCAGTTCGGCCAGCAGGCGGTTTTCGTCGAAGCTGCGCCACTCGCCGGCCACGGACATCTGACGCCGCGCGAGCACCGGAGCCAGCTCCAGGCGATAGATCCATTCCAGTTGCCTGAGGGTGAAGTCGTGGCGCTGAATCTCTTCCACCATACGGGCGTAGTCGGCCTCGTGGGGCTCCCGGTCCAGCCACAGCGGGGCCAGCGCCAGCCATAGATCGCCGCGCTCGGCGAGCAGCGTCTGGATGTCGGTTTCGAGATCGGTCATGGCGGCATCGTCCGGACAAAGCGCTATCTTCGAACAGCCGGGGCGGACTGGCAAGGCAGGGAGAGAAGCGGACAGTCACGGACACAGCCGTTAGAATGCCGGCATAGGCAGGCGGTATTGCCTGCATGCATTCAATGACGGATCAACGAGGCCTGACGTGATCATCAAACCCAAGGTTCGCGGTTTCATCTGCACCACCACTCATCCTGTCGGCTGCGAGAAGAACGTGCTCGAACAGATCGAGGCGACCCGGGCGCAGGGCGTGCTCGCCGGCGGACCCAGGAAGGTGCTGGTTATCGGGGCTTCCAGCGGCTACGGTCTGGCGGCCCGTATCACGGCGGCCTTCGGCTATGGCGCCGACACCCTGGGAGTGTTCTTCGAGAAGCCGGGTACCGAGAAGAAGCCCGGCACTGCCGGCTGGTACAACGCCGCGGCCTTCGACAAGTTCGCCAAGGCCGAAGGACTCTACAGCAAATCGATCAACGGCGACGCCTTCTCTCACGAGGCGCGCGAGACGGCCATCGAACTGATCAAGCAGGATCTGGGGCAGGTCGATCTGGTGGTCTATTCACTGGCCTCGCCGGTGCGCAAGCTGCCCGACAGCGGTGAACTCAAGCGCTCTGCGCTCAAGCCGATCGGAGAAACGTACCGGGCCACGGCGATCGACACCAACAAGGATGCGATCATCGAGGCGGAAGTCGGGCCGGCCACGGAAGAGGAAATCGCCGACACCGTGACGGTCATGGGCGGCGAGGACTGGGAACTGTGGATCGAGGCGCTCGACCGGGCCGGCGTGCTGGCGCCGGGCGCCAAGTCCGTGGCCTTCAGCTATATCGGGACCGAGATCACCTGGCCCATCTACTGGCACGGCGCCCTGGGCAAGGCCAAGGAGGATCTCGACCGCGCCGCAGGCAACATTCACCGCAAGCTCGAGACCCGTGGCGGCAATGCTCACGTCGCGGTGCTCAAGTCGGTGGTGACCCAGGCCAGCGCGGCGATTCCGGTCATGCCGCTGTATATCGCCATGGTCTACCGGATCATGAAGGAGAAGGGACTGCACGAAGGCACCATCGAACAGCTCAATCGCCTGTTCCGGGACCAGCTCTACGGCGAGGCGACACCGACACTCGACGAGGCTTCGCGTCTGCGCCTCGACGACTGGGAGTTGCGCGACGACGTGCAACAGGCCTGCAAGGCGTTGTGGCCCCAGGTCACCACTGAGAACCTGTTCGAAATCACCGACTACGCCGGCTACAAGCACGAGTTTCTCAAGCTGTTCGGCTTCGAGCGTGACGATGTCGACTACGATGCCGATGTCGATCCGGTGGTGGATTTCGATGTCGTCCAGCTCAAGGGATGATGTCGCGTTAGCGCCTGGCGGCTCCACGGTACCGGAGTCACCGGGCGGGCAAGCCGTCCTGTCGACGGTGGGAAGACAATGAGAACCCAAGGTCATGAGAAACCCCATGCACGCGGCCCGGCTCTGGCGAGGCTGGCCGATCCTGCTGATGATGCTGTTGTCCGGGCTGCTGCTCGGCTGCCAGAGCACCTACTACAACGCTCTGGAGCAGTTGGGCATTCCCAAGCGGGAACTGCTGACCAGTCGGGTGGAGGCTGGGCGTGATGCCCAGCAGGAGGCCCAGGAGCAGTTCAGCTCGGCGCTGGAGCAGTTCCGGGCGGTGGTCAACGTGCCGGAGAGCGAGCTGTCGCGAACCTACGCGGCGCTGGAGGCCGAGTACGAAGAGAGCGAGGATGCGGCAGGGCGGGTCCATCAGCGCATCGACGCCATCGAGAGCGTGGCCGAAGCTCTGTTCGACGAGTGGGAGGACGAACTCGACCTCTACCAGAGCGAGCGATACCGGCGGCTCTCCGCCCAGCAGCTGCGCGATACCCGCGCACGCTATGAGACCATGATGACGGCCATGCACGAAGCTGCCGACAGCATGTCACCGATCCTGTTGAGCATGCGGGACAATGTCCTGTTTCTGAAGCACAACCTCAACGCCCGGGCGATCGGCGCTCTGCAGGGCGAGGTTGCGCAGATGGAGGACGACGTGGCGCGGATGCAGGCGCGAATGCGTGACGCCATCGCTCGTTCGGATGCCTTCATTGCGGAGCTGGCCTCCCAGGATGCCGACTGAGGTGAGTGCGGAAGCGCCCCGGCATGTCGGCTTCCTGCTGCTGCCGGGCTTCTCCCTGCTGGCCCAGGCCTGCGCCAGCGAGCCCCTGCATGTCGCCAACCTGCTCGCCGGGCGACGGCTGTACGTGCCTTTCACCTTCGGCCTCGATGAGCAGTCGGTCAGAAGTGCCGCCGAGCTGTCGTTGACGCCTGAGCACGTGGCCGGCAGTGACGCATGTCGCCTCGACATGCTGCTGGTCTGCGGGGCGAGCGCCATGGGCGACATCGAGAACCCGGCCTTGCTTGCCTGGCTGGCTCGCCTGGCGGGGCGCGGTACCCTGCTGGGCGGAATCGCCGGTGGTGTACGAATTCTGGCACGTGCCGGCGTGCTGGACGGCTACCGGGCCACCCTGCCCTGGCAGGGAGCAGAGGCCTTCGCGCGCGAGCATCCCGGCGTACGCGTGACGAACCAGTTGTTCGAGATCGATCGCGACCGGCTGACATGCGGCGGCGGCACGGCGGCGATGGACATGATGATGACCCTGATCGGGCGGCAGCACGGTAATCCGCTTGCCGAACGTATCTCGGAGTACTTCGTCTGCGAGCGTATCCGCATGGCCGACGAGCCGCAGCATGTGCCGCTGCGCTCACGTTTCAAGCATGCGCCACAAAGCCTGGTGGATGCAGTCCTGCTGATGGAGGCCAACATCGAGGAGCCGCTGACCACTCACGAGCTGGCCGAGCATCTGGGCATTTCCCGGCGCCAGCTCGAGCGGCTGTTCAAGAAACATCTGCAGGCGGTGCCCAGTCGTTACTATCTGGATCTGCGCCTGCAGGAGGCGCGCAAGCTACTGCGCGAGACGGAACGGGCGGTGGGCGACATCGCCCTGGCCACCGGTTTCTCCTCCGGGGCCCACTTCTCCACGGCCTACCGCAACCACTACGGTATCAGTCCACGTGACGAGCGGCTGCATTGCGCCTGAATGCAGAGCCTGGCGGTCAGACAGGGCCTGGTGCCAGATAGCGCTTAGCGGGTTTCGACCTGAGTAACGCGCATCGACAGGTCGATGGCCGTGACGTCCTTGGTCAATGCGCCGATGGAGATACAGTCCACACCGGTCTCGGCGATAGCGCGCAGGGTCGCCTCGCTGACGTTGCCGGAGGCCTCCAGCGTCGCCTGGCCGGCATTGCGCCTGACTGCCTCGCGCATGTCGTCCAGCGTAAAGTTGTCGAGCATGATCACGTCTGCCCGAGCCTCGAGGGCCTGGGCAAGTTCAGCGAGGCTCTCCACCTCGACCTCCACCGTCAGATCGCTGGCGAGCTTGCGTGCCGCCTGCACGGCCGCCTCGATGCCGCCGCAGGCGGCGATATGGTTTTCCTTGATCAGAAAGGCGTCGAACAGCCCGATGCGGTGATTGTGACCGCCACCGCAGGTGACTGCGTACTTCTGTGCCATGCGCAGCCCCGGCAGGGTCTTGCGTGTGTCGAGCAGGCGTACGCCGGTGCCTTCCACCAGACTGGCGTAGTGGCGTGCCCGGGTGGCCGTGCCCGAGAGGCACTGCAGCAGATTGAGTGCGGCGCGTTCGCCGGTGAGCAGGCTGCGGGCGGGACCTTCGAGCTCCAGGAACGTCTGATCGGCGCCGAGCGCGTCGCCATCGGCCGCCTTCCAGCGCAGCGTGACGCCGGCATCGAGGCGGCGATAGATCTCGTCGACCCAGGCGACGCCACACAGCACGGCGGGCTCACGGGTGATGACCCGGGCCTGCGCCCACTGCCGGGCAGGAATCAGCTGAGCGGTGATGTCGCCGGGGCCGACGTCTTCGGCCAGCAGGCGGGCGGCACTGGTGCGGATGTCTTCCGCAAGGGCGTCAAGCAGGTTCATGGCTGGCGCGGCTTCTCAGAAATCGATGATGGTGCGAGCATTATAGGGAAAGCCGGCCGGCGATGCAGTGGCAAAGGGGCGTGACATGAGGATTCACAACCATTGGTTCGAAACGGCGCGACAGGTGCCGTCTCCCAATCACAATGCGCGGCCCGAGGACGAAGTGTCGGCCTTGGTACTGCATTCCATCAGCCTGCCACCCGGTGTCTTCGGCGGTGACGACATCGAGCGGTTGTTCACCAATTGCCTGGATCCCGATGCCCACCCCTATTTCGCCGGCATTGCCGGAATGCGGGTCTCGGCCCACCTGCTGATCCGGCGTGACGGGGAGTGCGTCCAGTTCGTGCCCTTCGATCGGCGTGCCTGGCATGCGGGGCGCTCGCGCTGGTTCGACGGCTCGCGAGAGCGCTGCGAGCTCAACGATTTTTCCGTGGGCATCGAACTGGAGGGGGACGAGATCCATCCCTACACGCAAAGGCAGTACCGGGCGCTGACCCATGTCACGCGGGCCTTGTGCGCAGCCTACCCGGCACTTTCCCCGGCGCGTATCACCAGCCACGCGCGAATCGCGCCGTTGCGCAAGACCGATCCCGGTCCGGCCTTCGACTGGGCCTACTTTCGTCAGGCGCTGGCGAGTCTTGTGCCGCTTCGCTTGTAATTTTTCTACACGCTGTAAGACGTTCGCTACTCGCTGTCCTGGCTTGCATTGGATACGTCACGGCCTCTCGCGCTAGGCGGGACAAGACATGGACGTGCAGGGTCCGAATTGGCAGCAGACAGCGTTTGCGGTATCTTCGTGCGCTAGATTCGTGCGTCTCGCACATCCTTGTGTAAAGAATTTACAGCATTTTCCCGGAGACACGGCCCATAGAAGGTCGCGCCCGCACTGAAGAGCGCCACGCCCCGTCCCACCATGGGGCATGATGATCCAATATTTCCTTCATTCGGAGAGACATCTATGAGTCTGGAGGCAAGAGAAGATCTCGATCCGATCGAAACCACGGAATGGCTTGACTCCCTGGAATCGGTCCTGGATCGCGAGGGCGAGCAGCGTGCCCAGTACCTGCTGAGCCGTCTGGCCGACCGTCTGCGCCGTGATGGCATGCAGGTGCCTTTCTCGGTCACGACCCCGCACCGCAACAGCATTCCGGTCCATCGCGAAGCGCGCATGCCGGGCGATCTGTTCATGGAACGGCGCATTCGTTCACTGATCCGCTGGAACATGGCCGCACAGGTCATCCGGACCAACAAGAAGCACAAGGGGCTGGGCGGTCATCTGGCCAGCTTCATGTCGAGCGCGACGCTGTACGACGTGGGTTTCAACCACTTCTTCCGCGGTGCCGAGGGCGACTTCAAGGGCGATCTGATCTATATCCAGGGCCACGTGTCGCCGGGCATCTACGCACGTTCCTTCCTTGAGGGGCGGCTGTCCGAGGAACAGATGGACAAGTTCCGCCAGGAGGTCGATGGCGATGGTCTGCCATCCTATCCCCACCCCTGGCTGATGCCCGATTACTGGCAGTTCCCGACGGTGTCGATGGGGCTTGGCCCGATCACGGCGATCTACCAGGCGCACGTCATGAAGTATCTCGACGCGCGCGGCCTGCAGCCGATGCATGATCGCAAGGTCTGGGCCTTCCTGGGCGACGGCGAGTGTGACGAGCCGGAATCCCTGGGTGCCATCCACCTGGCCAGTCGCGAGAAGCTCGAGAATCTGATCTTCGTCGTCAACTGCAACCTGCAGCGTCTCGATGGGCCGGTGCGTGGCAACGGTCGCATCATGGACGAACTCGAAGGCGTCTTCCGCGGCGCCGGCTGGAACGTCATCAAGGTGGTCTGGGGACGCTTCTGGGATCCGCTGTTCGAGCAGGATACCAAGGGCATCCTGCAGAAGCGCATGGACGAAGCGGTCGACGGCGAGTATCAGAACTACAAGGCCCAGGGTGGCGCCTACACGCGCGAGCACTTCTTCGGCAAGTACCCCGAGACCGCGGAAATGGTCAAGGATCTCTCCGATGAAGACATCTGGCGGTTGAACCGCGGCGGCCACGATCCGTACAAGGTCTATGCCGCCTACCACGAGGCGTTCCACAACACCAACGGCAAGCCCACCGTGATCCTGGCGCACACCGTCAAGGGCTACGGCATGGGTGGCGGTTCCGGCGAAGCCGACATGGAAGCGCACCAGATCAAGTCGATGGAACCCGAGGCGATCAAGAAGTTCCGCGACCGCTTCGGCATTCCGGTCACCGACGAGCAGCTTGAACACGGCATGCCGTACTACAAGCCGGCCGATGACAGCCCGGAGATGAAGTACATGCATCTCATGCGCGAGCGTCTCGGCGGCTACCTGCCGGCGCGCAAGAGCGACTTCGAGCCGCTCGAGATCCCGGGTCTCGACGACAAGATGTTCGCCAGCCAGACCAAGGGGTCGGGCGAGCGCGAAGTTTCGACCACCATGGCCTTCGTGCGCATACTCAACGGCCTGGTCAAGAACAAGTCGTTCGGCAAGCATGTGGTGCCGATCGTGCCCGACGAGGCGCGGACCTTCGGCATGGAAGGCATGTTCCGCCAGCTCGGCATCTACACCTCCGAGGGACAGAAGTACGAGCCCATGGATGCCGGCCAGATCATGTACTACCGCGAGGATCAGGCCGGTCAGATTCTCGAGGAGGGCATCACCGAGGCGGGCGCCATGTCGGCGTGGATCGCCGCGGCGACATCCTACTCCAACCACCATATGCCGTTGGTGCCGTTCTTCATCTACTATTCGATGTTCGGCTTCCAGCGCGTCGGCGATCTGGCCTGGGCGGCCGGCGACATGCAGGCGCGCGGCTTCATGCTCGGCGGCACGGCGGGGCGCACCACGCTCAACGGCGAAGGCCTGCAGCACCAGGATGGCCACAGCCATATCCTGGCGTCGACCATCCCCAACTGCCGCAGCTACGACCCCACCTACGCCCATGAGGTGGCGGTGATCGTGCAGGACGGCCTCAAGCGGATGTATCAGGAAAAGGAGAACTGCTTCTATTACCTGACCCTGATGAACGAGAACTACCCGCATCCGGAAATGGCGCCGGACTGCGAGGAAGGCATCATCAAGGGCATGTATCTGCTGCGCGAGACCGAGGGCGGCAAGGCGCGCGTCCAGCTGCTGGGCTCGGGCACCATCCTGCGTGAGGTCGAAGCGGCTGCGGAGATGCTCAAGGCGGAATACGACATCGGTGCCGATATCTGGAGCGTGACCAGCTTCAACGAGCTGCGTCGTGAAGCGCTGGGTATCGATCATGCCAGCTTCCTCAATCCCGATGCCGAGCCTGCCAAGCCCTGGATCACCCAATGCCTGGAAGGCCGCGAGGGGCCGGCAATCGCCTCGACCGATTACATGAAGCTGTTTTCGGATCAGGTCCGCGCCTGGGTCCCTACCGACTACCATGTACTGGGAACCGACGGTTACGGTCGTTCGGACACGCGTGAGAAATTGCGCTACTTCTTTGAAGTCGATCGCTACTTTGTCGTCGTTGCCGCGCTCAAGGCGTTGGCCGATCGCGGCGAGATCGACCGCAAGCTGGTCAAGCAGGCGCTGGAGAAGTACGGCATCGATCCGAACAAGCCCAACCCGCTGACGTGTTGATCCACCGCGCTGGGCGGACGACGTCCGCCCCGTGGCATGAATGGCTAGGCCAGATTGCTAGGCCTCAGATTGCTAGCAAAGGAGCGCGACCTTGAGTAGCGAAATCATTAAGGTTCCCGATATCGGTGGCAGCACCGATGTCGAAATCATCGAGATTGCGGTGTCCGAGGGTGATGTCATCTCTGCGGAAGACACCATGATCACGCTCGAATCCGACAAGGCCAGTATGGATGTGCCGGCGCCCAAGGGTGGCAAGGTACTGAAAGTGCTGGTCAAGGAAGGCGATACCGTCTCCGAGGGCGACGACATCCTCGAGCTGGAAGCGGAGGGCGAGGGCGACGGCGAGTCCCAGGACGCCGAGCCGGCCCCGGAAAAGGCCGAGAAGCCGCAGGCACCCGCCGAGGAGAAGCCGGCGGCGGAGAAGTCCGCACCCAGGAAGTCATCGGATGGCGGCAAGCGTACCGTCGAGATCAAGGTTCCCGATCTCTCCGGCAGCGAGGATGTGCCGATCATCGAACTCGCCGTCAGTGAAGGCGACGAAGTGGATGTCGAGGATCCGCTGATCACGCTGGAGTCCGACAAGGCGTCGATGGATGTGCCGAGCCCTCACAAGGGCAGGATCGTCTCGCTGTCGGTCAAGGAGGGCGACACCGTCTCCACGGGCGACGTGATCGGCAGCATGGAGATCGCCGGGGAAGAAGGCGCCGGGGACGAGAACGCCGAAGCGGCGTCAGACGAGCAGGCCGACTACACCGAGACGGCGGCGCCCGACGAGGCCGACAGCGGTGACGTCGAGGAGAGCGAAGGCGAATCCCAGCGCAAGGAGGTCCGCGTCCCCGATCTCGGCGGCAGCGACAACGTGCCGATCATCGAGGTGGCGGTCGCCGAGGGCGACGAGATCAACGAGGAAGACCCGCTGATCACGCTGGAGTCCGACAAGGCGTCGATGGACGTGCCCAGTCCGTTCAAGGGCAAGCTCGTCGAGCTCGCGGTCAAGGAGGGTAACAGCGTCTCCGAGGGCGACCTGATCGGCTACATCGAGGTGGTCGGGGCCGCCAAGCCCCGGAAGGCCAAGTCGCCCAAGCCGGAGGAGAAAGCCGAGTCGGCGGACCAGGGCCAGACACGCAAGCCGGCAGACAAGGCCAGCCAGGTTCAGAACGTCGAGGCAACGGCGACACCGAGCCCCGAAGCGCAGATGGCCGCGCACAAGCCACGCGACGGCAAGCTGGTGCACGCCGGCCCGGCAGTGCGCATGCTGGCGCGCGAGCTGGGTGTCGATCTGGCCCAGGTCAAGCCCAGCGGCCCGAAGGCGCGTGTCCTCAAGGAGGATGTGCATGCCTACGTCAAGCAGGTAATGAAGCAGCAATCGGCAGCACCTGCCGCTACGGCGGCGACGGGTGGAGCGGGTATCCCGCCGATCCCGGCGGTCGACTTCAGTCAGTTCGGCGAGGTCGAGGAGCAGCCGATGGGGCGCCTGCTCAAGGCGGGTGCCGCCAACCTGCACCGCAGCTGGTTGAATGTACCTCACGTCACGCAGTTCGACGAGGCCGACATCACCGAGCTGGAAGCCTTCCGCAAGGCGATGAAGGCCGAAGCGGAAGCCGAGGGTGCCAAGCTGACGCCGCTGCCGTTTCTGATCAAGGCGTGTGCCTTCGCGCTGCGCAAGTACCCCCAGTTCAACGTCAGCCTGCATCCGGATGGCGACAAGCTGATCTGGAAGAAGTACGTGCACATCGGCATTGCCGTGGACACGCCAGACGGGCTGATGGTGCCGGTGATTCGCGACGCCGACAAGAAATCGCTGTTCGAGCTGGCGCGCGAGTCCGTGGACTTGGCCAAGCGGGCCCAGGCCAAGAAGCTCAAGCGCGAGGAGATGCAGGGTGGCTGTTTCTCCATTTCCAGTCTGGGGTCCATCGGCGGCACGGCATTCACGCCGATCGTCAATGCCCCCGAAGTGGCGATTCTCGGCGTCTCCAAGGCACAGATGAAGCCGGTGTGGGACGGTAAGGAATTCGCGCCGCGGCTGATGATGCCGCTGTCGCTGTCCTACGACCACCGTGCCGTCAACGGCGCCGACGCGGCACGTTTCACGGCCTTCCTGGCACAGGTGCTGACCGATATTCGCCGGTTGCTGTTGTAAGTCGTTCGCCGGTAGTGCGGTTTGCCGGTAATGAAGCGGCTCCCTTGGGGAGCCGCTTTTTTATGGCAACGTTTTTCATGGCAACGTTTCCGTAGCGCCAGTCCAGGCCGGAAGACTATTAGGATTCCAATTTAAATAATTTTCTTATATTAAAGCTTTTCCTGAAGGCCCCGATATACCGGATTAAGCAGCCGCTAATAGGTGCCGCTCCCGACAGAACTGCCGTTGTTCCAGGCGGCTTCTCCCCGATTTGCCAGCCATCACTCACGTCTCTGCCTTGAGAGCAACCCCGGGTACAGAGGGGGGACAGCGAGCGGAACGGTTCATGGTCCTTCTCCCACATGGAAAAATTCTAGGATTCACCACCATGCGAAAAGCGCTTATCCCCAAGTTCCTGCACCAGCTGTCCCTGCAGGGCCGAATCCTGATGGCGATACTGCTGCCGCTGGCCATCGTCACGGCTCTGCTCGTCTTCGAGAGCACCACACGCCTTCAGGCGCGCGGCGAGGCGAACGTGCAAGCGCAGCGCGAAACACTGCTTGCGGATCGTCAGGAGTCGCTTAAGCATCTCGTCCAGACGGCGATGACCGCCATCGCACCCATCTATGACAATGCCGGTGCCAACGACACGCAGGCCAAGCGTCAGGCGGCGGAGATCCTGCGCAGCATGCGCTACGGCGAGAATGGCTATTTCTTCGTCTATGACTATCAGGGTACCAACGTCGTCCTGCCGACCAGTCCGGAGACGGAGGGCAAGAGTCTATGGGAGAAGCAGGCACCCAACGGGGACTACATCATTCAGGGCTTCGTCAAGCAGGCCAAGGCGGGAGGGGGCTTCCACGATTACCCGTGGGCCAACCCTTCGAGCGGTCAGGACGAGCCCAAGCTCTCTTATCTGGCGGGCCTGGACAAGTGGAACTGGGCATTGGGTACCGGTGTGTACATCACCGATATCGAAGAACAGGTCGCGGTACTGCGCAAGGAGGTGGAGGCGGAGGTCGCCAAGAGCGTGCTGGTCAATGGGTTGATCAGCCTGGCAGCGTTCCTCATCGTCGGTGTCATTGCCGTCATCGTCACTCGTCGCATCATAGGCCCTATCCGCCGGACTAGCGCGGCCATGGAAGACATCGCCTCGGGTGAAGCGGACCTGACCAAACGCCTGCCGGTGGTGCGCAACGACGAGATCGGCGAACTGGCCGAGCAGTTCAACGCCTTCGTGGCGCGTATCCAGACCACGCTGCTGGAGGTGCGTGGCAGCACCGACTCGGTCGGGCATGCCGCCGGAGAGATCGCCCAGGCCAGCCAGGATCTGGCTGGACGCACCGAACAGGCGGCCTCCAACCTGCAGCAGACCTCGGCCTCCATGGAGCAACTGACCGGTACGGTGGGCAATTCGGCGGAGTCGGCGGTCCAGGCCAGTCAGCTGGCCCAGACGGCAGCCGATGTCGCCAAGCGGGGCGGCGAGGTGATGGGCCAGGTGGCGCACACCATGGCGGACATCAACGCTTCATCGAAACAGATCGGTGAAATCATCGAACTGATGGACGGCATCGCCTTCCAGACCAACATCCTGGCCTTGAATGCCTCGGTCGAGGCGGCGAGAGCCGGGGAGCACGGCCGCGGCTTTGCCGTGGTGGCCGGTGAGGTACGCAACCTGGCCAGCCGTTCGGCCCAGGCCTCCAAGGAGATCCGGACCCTGATCGACACCTCGGTAGAACGTACCCGCTCGGGAACGCAGTTGGTCGAGAGCGCCGGGCATACCATGCGGGAGATCGTCGACAGCGTCATGCGTGTCACTGACGTGATCAGCGAGATCAGCGCGGCGACCAAGGAACAGAGCGTCGGTATCGGACAGGTCAACAGTGCCGTGGCGGAGCTGGACCAGATGACGCAGCAGAACGCCGCCATGGTCGAGGAATCCAGCGCCGCCGCCGACGAGCTGCGCTCCCAGGCGCAACGTCTGGCCGGAACGATCGCTGCCTTCCGCCTGGGCGCCAGCCAAGCGTCGGCCGAGCATCTGAGGGAGGTGAACGGGCTCCCCGGTGCGTCCCGGACACCCTCTGCACGGGCTGCCCTGAGCGCTTCCGCGAGCAAGTCGCTGCCTGCTCGTGGCGGCAGTGGCAAGTCTCAGGCCGAGGAGGACTGGAGCACTTTCTGATAGCGGCACACCGGGCGCTAACCTGCCTTGAGAAAAACGCAGTATGATCTGTTCGCGCGGCCCTGTCGGGCCGCTTTTTTATGATGAGCCCGTCGAGACACGTCTGCGGCGGCCGATGGCGGCGTTCACGAGGCAAGGAGAAGCAAAGATGGAATGGCTGATGGATCCGCAGGCCTGGATTGCGCTGGCGACGCTGACGGCCCTGGAGATCGTGCTGGGCATCGACAACATCATCTTCATCTCGATACTGGTCGCTCGTCTACCGGTGGCGAGACGTCAGGCAGGGCGACTGCTGGGGCTGGGATTGGCGATGGGAACGCGTATCCTGCTGCTGCTGTCGCTGTCGTGGCTGATGTCGCTGACCGAGCCCTGGTTCGGCGTGCTGGGCCGGGAATTTTCCGGGCGCGATCTGATTCTGATCATCGGCGGGCTGTTCCTGCTGGGCAAGAGTACTCATGAGATTCACGCCAATCTCGAGGGCGATGATGTCGAGGAGACGGATGCGGCGCGAGGCGGTTCGGCCAACTTCTGGAGCGTGCTGGTACAGATCGCGCTGATCGACATCGTCTTCTCGCTGGATTCGGTGATTACCGCCGTGGGCATGGTCGATCAGGTGGAGGTCATGGTCGCCGCCATCGTCATTTCGGTCGGCATCATGATGATCGCCGCCAAGCCGATCGGTGACTTCGTCGACGCTCACCCCACGATCAAGATCCTCGCCTTGTCGTTTCTGATCCTGGTGGGCATGACGCTCATGGTGGAGGGATTCGGCATTCACGTGCCCAAGGGGTACATCTATTTTGCCATGGCATTCTCGCTGACGGTGGAAATGCTCAATATCCGTCTGCGGCGCAAGCGTCAGAGCGCCGTGACGCTGCGTCGGCATCAGACGGATGAGATGCCACCGCATGACGGTTAAGGACGACCAAAGTGGTATTCTGCGCTTAACGTCTTGTTCGAGAAGGTATTGTCAGTAGCCTTTCCAGCCTGGATGACACCTTTCTCGCTTGTGCGGTCAAGGCGCGCCGGGTATCGTCTGTACCATCCGCCTATTTTGTCATGCCCGGCCTCGCGTTCGGGCATGACACACGCGTTTCCTAATAAGTCTTGAGACGATTATCCAAGGAGCAGTGCAGATGCGTTTGATCCTGTTGGGCGCCCCGGGCGCAGGCAAGGGCACCCAGGCCCAGTTCATCAGCGAGCGGTTCGGCATTCCGCAGATTTCCACCGGCGACATGCTGCGTGCCGCGGTCAAGGAAGGCAGCGAACTGGGGCTCAAGGTCAAGGAGATCATGAACAGTGGCGGCCTGGTGTCCGACGACATCATCATCGCCCTGGTCAAGGAACGCATCAGTCAGCCCGACTGCGAGAACGGCTTTCTGTTCGACGGTTTCCCGCGCACCATTCGCCAGGCCGATGCCATGAAGGAAGCCAACGTCAAGATCGATCATGTGCTGGAAATTGCGGTCGACGACGAGGAAATCGTCAAGCGTCTTGCCGGACGCCGGGTGCATCCCGATTCAGGGCGTGTCTATCATGTCGACTACAATCCGCCTCGCCAGGACGGCAAGGACGACGTGACCGGCGAAGCCTTGATCCAGCGCGACGACGATCGCGAGGCAACCGTGCGCAACCGTCTGTCGATCTACCACGACCAGACGGCACCGTTGATCCAGTACTATCGCCAGTGGGCCGAGCAGGAGCCTCAATCGGCACCCGCCTACCACTGCATCAAGGGCGTGGGCAGCGTCGAGGATATCCGCGCGCAGGTCATCGCCGCTCTGGAGAGCTGATTCCATCTCCATCATGGCGAAGCCGGGATCGTCGGGCGGTCCCGGCTTTTGATTGCCATGTCACCTTCGTATAATGCCGCTTCACTCTTTCGGCCCGGAACTCCCATGTCCACTCTGCTGGCTCTGGATGCCTCCTCAAGCGCCTGCTCCTGCGCACTCTGGCAGGATGGCGAGGTGATCTCGCGTTTTGCCCTCACACCCCGCGAACATACCCGCCGGCTGATGCCGATGATCGATGATGTGCTGAGCGAGGCAGGCGTCACCTATGCCGCGCTGGATGCCCTGGCCTATGGTCAGGGACCCGGCTCCTTCACCGGGTTGCGCATCGCTGCCGGCGTTGCCCAGGGGCTGGCCTTCGGCCTGGATCGTCCACTGATCGGCGTTTCGACTCTCGAGGCCCTGGCCTTGGCGGTTCATCGCCAGCAGCACGCTCGGCATGTCGTGGCGGCGCTGGATGCGCGCATGGGGGAGATCTATGTCGCCGCCTATCGATGCCATGAGCAACAGCTCGAAACACTGCTCGAGGAAGCCGTCATGCCTCCTGAGCGTCTTGTCTTGCCGTTGTCGTCGGCCGATATCGACTGGGTGGGTGTCGGCTCGGGCTGGGCCTTGTGGGATGACATGCCCGTGACGATACATAACGCCCTCGGTCAGTGCCTGCCCGAGCAGCAGCCCGCCGCCGAGGAAATGGTTCGCCTGGCCGCCCAGCGTCTGGCGGCGGGCAGGACGTCCGCCGCCCACGAGGCGATCCCCGTCTACCTGCGCAATGAAGTCGCCTGGCGCAAAGGGTGACAAAGTCCATTCTTCATTAGGCGACGCTTGTTTGAAACAATAGGTTTCTATCACGTGACTAAGGATTCCCCATGGACGGGTTGCATGTCGTAGTCCTGGCTCTGATTCAGGGGCTGACAGAATTTCTGCCGATTTCCTCTTCCGCCCACCTCATTCTGCCCTCCCAGGTTCTCGGCTGGCCCGACCAGGGACTGGCCTTCGATGTGGCCGTGCATGTCGGCTCGCTGGCGGCGGTGCTGATCGCCTTTCGTCATCAGGTCATCGAGATCGTCCACGGCTGGTGCCGACAGTTCACCGGGGGCGGGCAGAGCCCGGAAAGCCGGCTGGGCTGGGCGGTCATCCTCGGGACGATTCCGGCCGCCCTGGCAGGGCTGATCTTCGAAGACTGGATTGAACTGACGACGCGCTCGGCGCTGGTGATCGCCATGAGCACACTCGTCTTCGGCGTGGTGCTGTGGTGGGCGGATGCGCGCGGTCGGCGTGAGCGCGAGTTGCCGGCGCTGGATCTGCGTGCCGCGCTGTTGATCGGCCTGGCTCAGGCGCTGGCGCTGATCCCCGGCACGTCGCGCTCGGGAATTACCATGACGGCGGCGCTGCTGCTCGGCTTTACCCGCCAGGCCGCGGCACGCTTTTCCTTTTTGCTGTCGATTCCCTTGATTCTGGCCGCCGGTTCGCTAAAGACTCTCGAGCTGGTCCAGGCCGGCACCAGTGCGCAGTGGGAAGACATCCTGCTGGGAACCGCGCTGTCCTTTGTTGCGGCCCTGGTCTGCATCAAGCTGTTTCTCGTCGCCCTGGATCGCATCGGCATGCTGCCCTTCGTGATCTATCGTCTGCTGCTGGGCATCGTGCTGCTGATATGGGTGGTATGACGCCGCCGGTCGACGGCATCGTTCCGGTCGCGGTGACGGGCGAGGCGCTACGTGATCTGGCCGAGCGAATGGGGCTGCCTTGGGTGGCTGCACCGCACGAAGCGGCGCTGGTGTTGGTGGCGACGCCTCGGGGCCTGGCGATCGCCGGTGACGAGGCGCATTACGGCAAGCCGATCCTGGCGGACTTCGTCGGTGGCAAGGCCGGGCATCGTCGACGCTTCGGCGGAGGGCGTGGGCAATTGGTTGCCAAGGCCTGTGGCCTGGGTAAGGGTGTCACCCCCGATGTCATCGATGCCACGGCTGGGCTGGGGCGCGACGCCTTCGTCCTGGCCAGTCTCGGGGCGAGAGTGCTGATGCTTGAACGGGTCGCGCCGATTCACGCTCTGCTCGAGGACGCCCTGGCGAGGGCCGAGGCCGAACCGGAAATCGCCGAGATCGCCGCACGTCTTTTCCTGAGGCATGCCGATGCGGCGACCGAGCTGGAGCGCGCCGTGCGCGACAGCGAGGTGACGCCGCAAGTGGTGCACCTCGATCCGATGTTTCCCCATCGCGACAAGTCATCGCTGGTCAAGAAGGAGATGCGGCTGTTTCGCGAGCTGGCGGGAGACGACATGGACGCCCCGAGCCTGCTCGAGGCGGCTCTCGACGTGGCGACGCACCGCGTGGTGGTCAAGCGGCCGCGCAAGGCGCCCCCCATCGAGGGCCCCGCGCCTGGCCATGTCATCGAAGGCAAGACCAGCCGCTATGACCTCTACGTTCACCGCGCCCTGAAATAGGCATCGGTTCACGTTGCGCCGGGCGCGGGGGTCTCATGGCCTGGCCAGCTTCCCCAGGCGCTGACGTAGCGCCGGATCGAACAGCGCACGCAGCCGATGCTGGGCATTCTCCAGCGCCTCGCCGTAGCATAGCCGGTCGTTTTCCTGCCATAACCAGCCGTCGGCCTCGAGCGTGTCGAGCAGCCCGCTGAACAGGCGCTTGTCGAAGAACTCGGGGGCGTTGAGGCCGGAGAGTAGCGTCAGGCGTTCGGCGAGCTGACGGCTGTGCTCTTCCAGCGCTTCGCGGGACAGCCCGCCACTGGCATGGCGCAGCAGCGTCGCCAGCAGCAGATAACCCCGTTCCAGGGTCGGCTGTACCGGTTGCCCCAGCAGGCGCAGCTGCTCGCGGGCTCCCAGGTGCCGGGCGGGGCGGCTCCAGCGTTCCCCCTCGCAAATGAGCAACCCTTCCTGCTGGAGTGCTTCCAGACAGGCCCTGGCCCGTGCCGTCAGGTCGTCCGGTTCGGGCAGATAGAACTCCCGGGCGAGCACTGGCCAGGTCAGCTCGAGCAGGGCCACGAGTTCTGCAAGCGTGAAACGTGCGTTGTTGCGAAAGGCGAAGGCGACCAGGCCGGTGAAAGCGAACAGATGCAGAACGTTATTGCGATACCAGGTGAGCAGAGTGGCCTGTTCCGGTGAGGCCAGTATCAGTTCGCCAAGGGCCTGCCCACGGCGTTCGATGAAACCCAGATGCGCCACATGGGCGATCCACTCCTGCGGCGTCCCGCTGGGGAGCGTCACGCGCTCGCCACCGGGCAGGCGTTGTTGAAGTCTGACCAGCAGTGCCATGTGCTGGTCGAGCAGGTTGGCCTCGATGGCCCGGTGGGGCGTGGCCAGCAGGGTCAGCGACACCAGTGACACCGGATTGAGCGTCGCGGCGGCATTGATGCGTCGGGCGAGCTCTGCACCAAGTGCGGGCACCGCCTGGGTGAGCCAGGCGGGGCGTGTGCTGCCGCGCGATTCCCGCCACTGTGCGGCCTGGGTATCGAGAAAAGCCGTCAATGACAGCGGCGTGCCGATATTGACGCTGACCCGGCCGAAAGGCTGACGCAGTTGACCCACGACGCGCAGCAGGTCCAGCGGCGACTCCTTGCGCTTGCTGGCGCCGCGCAGTTCCTTGAGATAGCTGGCGCTCTCCAGCACCTTTTCATAGCCGATGTAGACCGGCACGAATGCGACGTCACGCTGCGGGTCGCGCACGAAGGAGCGCAGCGTCATGGCGAGCATGCCGGGACGCGGCATCAGCATACGGCCGGTACGCGAGCGTCCGCCCTCGATGAAGTATTCGACAGGATGACCGCGCGAGATCAGCCGGTGAACATATTCGTTGAACACCGCGGAGTAGAGGCGGTTGTCGCGAAAGCTGCGGCGCATGAAAAAGGCACCGCCCCGGCGCAGCAGGGCACCGACGACCGGCATGTCGAGGTTGCGGCCGGCGGCGATGTGCGGCGGCATGAGGCCTTCGCGATAGAGCACGTAGGAGAGCAGCAGGTAGTCGATGTGGCTACGGTGGCAGGGAACATAGATGAGTTCCCTGTCGCCCGCGAGCGCCTTGACGTCGTCGAGCCCATGCACGTCGACGCCGTCATAGAGCCTGTTCCACATGCGGCGCAGCAACTGATACATGAAACGCAGCACCGGATAGGACATGTCGGAAGCGATCTCGCGCCCATAGCGCCAGGCGTGGCGTGTCTCGCGCAGGGGCTGGGTGCCGCGCGCGCTTGCCGTCTCGTTGATGATCCGGCGCACCTCGGGACTGCCCACCACGCCGCGAATCAAGGTACGCCGGTGAGAGATATCCGGGCCCAGCACACGGGTACGCACCCGGCGGAAGTGAACACGCAATACACGGGCCGCCTTGCGTTGGATCAGGGCGGCAGGGCGCTCGTCGAGCAGCATGCGCAGGCGTACCGGCTCGCCCAGGTGGGCTTCAACGCTCTTGCCGTTGATAACGATCGAGAGCAGACGTCTCAGGCGCCCCGACCATTGCCAGCTGTCGGCGGCGAGCAGCTTCCAGAAACCGAAATCCTTGCCTGGGGCACGGCCCCAGAACACGCTGACAGGGACGAGTTGCACCTCGCAGTCGGGATGCTGCTGCAGGATCTCCACCAGGGTCTCGAGGTGACGGGAGCGCGAGCCCTTCAACCCGCCCAGCCCACGCTTCAGGCGGGGCAGGGCGAAGCAGGCCGGCAGAGTAGTGCCCCCGGCCACCACGCGCCCGTCGGCGGCAGGCAGGCCCTGGCGTCGGCACAGCAGTTCCAGCGCCAGCGTATCGGAGAGCGAGGCATGGGGCAGAACGTAGAAGACCGGCTGGGCCGGATCGATTCCCAGTCGCGAAGGCTCGGGCTCGATGAGGCGAAAGTCGAGCCAGCTGCCCAGCAGGCGACGCGCCAGGATGCGCAGGGGATGAAAAAGTGCGCTCGTAAAAGCCATTCGGTTGCCTGTACTCAAGTCGGAAGTGGCATTATAGCGGGACCCTTCATAGCGAAGCGAAACGCTTGGATGTCATGAGGCCTTCATGACAATGTAATCAGGTCGCGGGATAAGGAGCCAGGATGCGCAGCATATGGAGAGCCGGTAATCGCTTCACGCTGCTGCCGGAAGGCAAGCGCTTTCTGCCCGAGATGTTCGCGGCGATCGACGCCGCGCAAGAATCGCTGCTGATCGAGCAGTATCTGATGGAGTCCGGCCAACTGGCCGATCGCTTTATCGAGGCACTGGCGCGGGCCGCACGTCGCGGCGTGTCCGTCATGCTGCTGCTCGACGGCTATGGCTGCATGGGACTGGTGCGGGACGACCGCGAGCGTCTGCGCCAGGCTGGCGTGGCGATACGGGATTTCAATCCTCTGGCGCTGCATCGGTTGAGTGGCAATCTGACCCGTGACCACCGCAAGCTACTGGTGGTGGATGGGCGCGTGGCATTCACCGGCGGATTCTGCATCGTCGATGAATTCATCGAGGCCTGGTATGAGGTGGCGGTACGTGCCGAAGGGCCCGTCGTCGGCGACTGGGTGAGGCTGTTCTCGCGGTTGTGGGATTCGTCGCTGACGCGCGGCACGGGCGAGGCGCTGCGTGTGCGGGGCCTGAAGTTGCACGTCGCGCCGGTGCCCGGCTATCACGGCATGCGGGGGCGGGTGATCTGGGGGCAGGGGCACCGCTATCAGGCGATTCGCCACTCCCTGCATCAGCGCATTGCCACCTCCCGTCAACGGTTGTGGATCTGTACGCCCTATTTCGTCCCGACGCGCACCCTGCTGCGCCGACTGGGACAGGCGGCCCGAAACGGTATCGATGTCCGCCTGCTGTTGCCCGGCGAGAAGCACGATCATCCCACCGTGCGCTACGCCGGGCAGCGCTTCTATGGGCGGCTGCTAAGAGCCGGCGTGCGCATCTTCGAGTTCCAGCCGAACTTCATCCATGCCAAGTTCAGCGTCATCGACGACTGGAGCACGGTGGGATCCTGCAACTTCGATCACTGGAGTCTGCAGTGGAACCTGGAGGCCAATCAGGAGGTGGACGACAAACGCTTCGCCGATGAGGTCGCCGCACTCTTCGAACGCAATTTCAAGACCAGCGACGAGATTCTCCATGCCTCCTGGGCCCGGCGGCCGCGCCTGCAGCGTTTCCGGGAGTGGCTGTTCGGAACGCTGGATACCTGGCTCACGCGGCTGCGCTAGACATGGTGTCTCTGATACCCACGCTCAGCGGCGGCCCTTGCCACGCGGAGCGCCGGGCTTGCGCTTGGGCATCGGCTTGGGCGCCTCCGGCGGGACCCGATAATGCAGATACAGATCCAGCACCAGTTCGGGCAACTGGCGTACCAGTGCTTCGGCCTGGCGAGGAGAGGCAACCAGCTCCTGCATGTCCGGCTCGTCCTCGAACAGCCCCGACAGGGCCATGAAGGGTAGCAGCAACGCCGCGGCATTCTCTTCGTCCTGAGCGAACCAGGCGGCCTCATCGAGAAACACGCCCTCCATGAAGCCGGCGCACCAGTCGCCGATCGGCGTGTCGGCAGGGTCGAGCTCACCGAGCTCGAGATCGAAGGGCAACTCCGGCAGCAGGCCCTGCTCCAGCGCCGCGACGGCGTTGGTGCGCAGGGTTTCCAGCAGGCCCAGAATCCGGTTGCGCTCCGCATCGCCAGTGAATTCGGGTTCGCCATGGAACAGCTCGGCCACCCAGATGGCAGCCTCCGGCTCGCGGGGGGCGACGGCCAGCGCCACGAGAAAGCCGTGAGCGCTGATCAGGTCGAGTGCATCCGGATCGACGCGCTCGGATTCGAGAAACTCGTCCAGAACGTCGAGCGCTTCATCATCGAGCAGGGGTTGGGGAGGGACGGGGGCGGTCTCGTTCATGACAGACTCTCTTGGTTCTCAGGGGTGGACGCTGTCTGCATCTGGCGGCATTCTAGCATCCCATGATGTCACCGACTCTGCCTTCCCCCGATCCCGATCTTCTGGCCGAACTCGATCAAGCGGCTTTATACGCCCATGTCCACGAGCGGGTCGAGGCGGCCTGGCAACTGGCGCGAGAGGTTCACCCCGGGCTTCCCCGTCCCGCCGTATGGTTCGATCTGCGTGGCAAGGGGGCCGGTCAGGCCCACTATGATCGCGGTGGCCTGCGCTTCAATCCGGTGCTGCTGGCGGACAATCGTCAGGCGTTCATGGTCGAGGTCATCCCCCACGAAATGGCTCACTGGCTGGTGTTTCATCTCGACGGCCCGCGCGCCAGGCCGCATGGTCACGAGTGGAAAACCGTCATGCGCAAGCTCTATGGCCTGCCGCCGGTCACCACCCATCGCTTCGACGTATCTCGCGCCAGCCCGGCGCCCTATCGCTATCGCTGTGCCTGCAAGACGCCCCATCACTTTTCGCCACGCCGCCACGCACTGGCGCGGCGCGGTACCGATTACCGCTGCCGGCGATGTCGTGAGTGGCTGGTCTTCGAGGCGCGGATCGACGCTTGATATACAGCTCAACCTGTTGAAAATAATGATAATTTTTTTGATACCAAGGTCTAATAGGGCACATGGTGCCTCCCGGGTATATGCTGAATGCAATTCTAGCGCTGGTACGCTCGGTTCTGCGACGCCAGCGAAATGCATACATCTCCGGTACAGAGGCAGACCATGACCGAACAGCAGAAAGTCTATCCGGTACGCGAAGAACTCGCCGCCAATGCCTGGGCCGATAACGAAAAGTATCAGGTCCTGTATCAGCAGTCGGTGGACGACCCCGAGACTTTCTGGGCCGAGCAGGCCAAGCGTCTGGAGTGGTTCGAGGCGCCGAGCAAGATCAAGAACACCTCGTTTGCATCGAGCAACGTCGATATCCGCTGGTACGAGGATGGCGTGCTCAACGTGTCCTACAACTGCCTTGATCGTCACCTCGAGACCCGTGGCGATCAGCCGGCGATCATCTGGGAAGGCGACGACCCCAGCCTGGACAAGACGCTCACCTATCGTGAACTGCACGCCCGTGTCTGCCAGCTGGCCAATGCCCTCAAGGAGATGGGCGTCAAGAAGGGCGATACCGTCACCCTGTACATGCCTATGGTGCCCGAGGCCGCCATGGCGATGTTGGCCTGCGCGCGTATCGGCGCCGTGCATTCGGTGGTCTTCGGCGGCTTCTCTCCGGATGCGCTCGCGGGGCGCGTGGTGGATTCCCAGTCCCGTGTGGTCATCACCTCCGACGAGTCCGTGCGCGGGGGCAAGAATGTCCCGCTCAAGGATAACGTGGATGCCGCCCTGACCCGTCAGGGCACCGACGTGGTGGAAACGGTGCTGGTGGTCAAGCGTACCGGGGGCGATATCGACTGGCAGGAAGGCCGGGACGTCTGGTTCCACGATGCCGTCGACAAGCAGTCCGACGAATGTCCTGCCGAACGGATGAATGCCGAGGATCCGCTCTTCATTCTTTACACTTCCGGTTCCACCGGTACCCCGAAGGGGCTCGAGCATACGTCAGGTGGCTATCTGGTCTATGCGGCCATGACCCATCAATACGTCTTCGACTACAAGGATGGCGAGGTGTACTGGTGTGCCGCCGATGTCGGCTGGATCACCGGCCACAGTTACATCGTCTATGGGCCGCTGGCCAACGGCGCCACGACCCTGATGTTCGAGGGGGTTCCCAGCTACCCGAACCATGGGCGCATCGGCGAGATCGTCGACAAGCACAACGTCTCGATTCTCTACACCTCTCCCACGGCCATTCGCGCCTTGATGGCGCATGGCGAGAATGTCATGGACTCCAGCAAGCGCGAAAGCCTGCGCGTGCTGGGGTCGGTAGGCGAGCCGATCAATCCCGAGGCCTGGGAGTGGTTCTATCGGGTCATCGGCAACTCCCGCTGCCCGATCGTCGACACCTGGTGGCAGACCGAGACCGGCGGGATCATGATCGCCCCGCTGCCGGGGGCCACGGCGCTCAAGCCGGGCTCGGCGACACGGCCTTTCTTCGGCGTGCAGCCGGCGCTGGTGGACAACGAGGGGCATCGGCTCGAGGGGGCCACCGACGGTAACCTGGTGATTCTCGACTCCTGGCCGGGGCAGGCGCGGTCGATCTGGAACAACCATGAGCGCTTCGTGCAGACCTACTTCTCCACCTATGAAGGGATGTACTTCACCGGTGACGGTTGCCGGCGCGACGAGGATGGCTACTACTGGATCACCGGGCGCATCGACGACGTGCTGAACGTTTCGGGGCACCGCATGGGGACGGCGGAGATCGAATCCTCTCTGGTGGCGCACCATGCCGTGGCGGAAGCGGCGGTGGTGGGATTCCCGCATGACATCAAGGGGCAGGGCATCTACATCTATGTGACCCTGGCCGACGGGTTCGAGCCCGACGAGGATCTCAAGAAGGAGCTGATTGCCTGGGTACGCAAGGATATCGGCCCGATTGCCTCGCCGGATGTCATCCAGTGGGCGCCGGGGCTGCCCAAGACCCGCTCGGGCAAGATCATGCGGCGTATCCTGCGCAAGATCGCTGCCAATGAGTGCGAGGGACTGGGCGATACCAGTACCCTGGCGGATCCCAGTGTGGTGGATGAGCTGATCGAGCATCGCGCCATCCGCCAGTGACGCCGTCAGCCAATCTCGACAGAAGCTTCGAGTAGGAGCTTCGCTGTTTCGCCCGGAACCCATCGCCGCCAGCTTCTTGGCATGCGGGAGATGCACGCCAGCTCTCCCTGGGCTCCGGGCCCTTGCGTACCGGCCATACGGCCGGTCTTTTCATTTTTGTAAGTTTTCCCTCCCAATCCCCTTCAAACAGCGGTATCAGGCTTGGGATCGCAGAGACCTTGGGGTAACATGCCGTAAGAAGAGGCGAACCGATCCCGGCCCGCTACCGCATGGCACGGCTGTTCGCTCAAGGGGATCCGGAGGAGACTCTCAATGGCTTTTGCCCAGAAATTTATCGTCGCCGATGACCATCCGTTATTTCGTGCCGCGTTGAACCAAGCGTTGCGCCAAGTCGCTCCGCAGGCCGAGATCGTCGAAGCCGACACCATGGAGGCGACGACCGAGGTGGTGATGCGTCATCCCGACGCCGATCTGATCCTGCTGGATCTGCACATGCCCGGAGCGCATGGCTTCTCCGGTCTGATTCAGCTGCGCGGTCAGACACCCGATATTCCCGTGGCAGTCGTTTCCGGTAGCGACGAGCCGCATGTGGTGCGTCGTGCCATCGACTATGGTGCCTCGGGGTTCATTCCCAAATCCTCGTCGCTGGACAAGATCGCCGAGGCGATCGGCGAGATTCTCGATGGCGAGATCTGGCTGCCTGCCGAGATGGCCAATACCTTGGGTGAGGCGGATGCGGAGGATACACGTTTCGCCGAGGCGATTGCTTCACTGACGCCGCAACAGTTCCGAGTGCTGAACATGCTCACCGAGGGGCTGCTCAACAAGCAGATCGCCTACGAGCTCAGTGTCTCCGAAGCGACCATCAAGGCGCACGTGACGGCTATTCTGCGCAAGCTTGGCGTGCACTCCCGGACTCAGGCGGTCATCGCGGCTCAGCGACTCGAAGTCGAGCCGCCCAAGGTGGAAAGCTGACGCCGATTTCCTTCCCGAAACACTCGACTCGTCTGTCAGGCCCGCACATCGTTGCGGGCTTTTACTTTTTCGGTCCGTCCACTCCTCTAGGCCAGAACTGGCCAGGCGTCATTTAGCCAGTCGGGATTCGGTTCTCCCATCAACGACTTCGGCTTTATCCAGAACACGACACTGGCTGCCCAAATATACCGGGACGCGCTGGTCCCTCATGCATCGATTTCGCGCAACGTACTGCGGTGCACTTTTATATTTGACAGCTATTGGTTCGATTGCTGAGCTTTATAAGCGAAACATCAATTACAACATGGGACATTACGAAGGAATTTCGTCATGCCACTCAATCGCCGTGATTTTCTGAAGGGCGGCCTTGCCGCCGGGACGTATTATCTCGTGAGCAGCCAGGCGCCGCAGGCCAGGGCGGCGCCTGCCGACTCGCAATGGAGTTCACCGTCGCAGCCGGGCGGGCCACCCGATTACTACGTTCCCCGCACGCCCTATCTGCGTCCGGAAGAGCGGCGCTTCGTCGAGGCCGCCGTGGATCGCTTGATTCCCGACGACGAGCTGGGGCCAGGCGCACTTCGTGCCGGGGTCGCCGATTTCATCGATTATCAATTGGAGGGGTCGTTCGGACGCGCCGAGCGCTGGTACATGGAGGGCCCCTGGCACGACGGTTCCGAGGCTCAGGGGTATCAGTTGCGCTTCACCCCGGCGCAGCTCTACCGCCACTGCATTCCGCTGATCGACGACTACTGCCGCGAGCGGTACCAGGGCCAGGCCTTCCACGAGCTGGATGGCGAGGCAAAGGACAACGTGCTCGAGCGGCTCTCGGAGGGCGACATACCGCTGGACGTCGATGATCCGGCGATGTTTTTCACCATTTTGTGGCAGAACACCCGCGAGGGCTTCTTCGCCGACCCCATGTACGGCGGCAACCGCGAATTCGCCGGCTGGCGTCTCGCCGGCTTCCCCGGGCCGCGCTATAACTACAGCCCGTTCATCACCGACTACGGCAAGCCGTACCCCTATCCCACGGTCGGGCTGCTGGGCAGAGACACCATTCCCCTGAAGGAGATCACCTGATGGCGACCAAGCTGGATTCCGTCGATGTGGTGCTGGTCGGATTCGGCTGGACGGCAGCGATCCTGGCCCAGGAATTGACCGAGGAAGGGCTCGAGGTGCTGGCCATCGAGCGCGGTGGTTTCCGGACCACCGAAGACGATTTCGCGACCAACTTCGTCCAGGACGAATTGCGCTACGCGGTACGCAACGAGATATTTCAGGAGCCGGCTCGCAACACCCAGACCTTTCGCCACAAGCCCGGCGAGCTGGCACTGCCCATGCGCCATCTCGGCTCTTTCAATCCCGGCGTCGGGGTGGGCGGGGCCGGGATCCACTGGAATGGCCAGCACTGGCGCTTTCTGCCCTACGATTTCGAGATCCGCAGCCGCACGGTCGAACAGTACGGTGAGGATTTCATTCCCGAGGGCATGACCATTCAGGACTGGGGGGTGACCTACGAAGAGCTCGAACCCTATTACAGCAAGTTCGAATATCTTTGCGGCACGTCGGGACAGGCAGGCAATCTGGAAGGCGAGATCATGGACGGCGGCAACCCCTTCGAGGGACGGCGTTCTGAGCCTTACCCATTGCCGCCACTCAAGCGCAGTCAGACGAGCGTGCTGTTCGACAAGGCGGCCAGGGAGGTCGGCTATCATCCCTTCCCCGCGCCGGCGTCCAACACCTCCAAGCCCTACGAGAACATCTACGGGGTGCAGATGGGCGAGTGCACCTATTGCGGCTTCTGCGAGTGGTTCGGCTGCGGCAACTACTCGAAGTCCTCGCCCCAGACCACCATCCTGCCGGTGCTGATGAAGAAGTCGAACTTCTCCTACCGTACCCACTGCAACGTCAATCGCGTCAATCTAGACGACACCGGCAAGCGCGCCGTCAGCGTCACCTACATGGATAGCCAGGGGCGGGAGTTCGAGCAGCCGGGCAAGCTGATCGTCCTTTGCGCCTACGCCACGCACAACGTGCATCTGCTGCTGCTTTCGGGCATCGGACAGCCCTACGATCCCGAGACCCAGACCGGCGTGGTGGGCAAGAACTACGCCTATCAGACCACCTCGGGCGTGGATGTCTTCACCGAGGAGAATCTCAACCCCTTCATGGGCGCCGGGGCGCTGGGGCAGGCGATCGACGACTTCAACGGCAACAACTTCGATCATGGCCCGCACGGGTTCATCGGGGGCGGCTACATCTGCGCCTGGACGACGGGTGGGCGGCCGATCAATCAGATGGTCATGCCCGAGGATGCGCCCAAGTGGGGCTCCGGCTGGAAGCAGGCGGTCGCCGACAACTATCTGCGCGCCACGTCCATCAGCTGCCACGGCAGCTCCATGGCCTACCGGGACGCCTATCTCGATCTCGACCCCACCTACCGCGACGTCTACGGCAACCCGCTGCTGCGTCAGACCTTCGATTTTCACGACAACGACCGGCGCATGTCGGATTTCCTGACCGATCGCGCCATGGACATCGCCAAGACGATGAAGCCGCGCCAGTATCAGGCCAACCGGTTGAGCGAGCACTACCAGATCGTGCCCTATCAGACGACCCACAACACGGGAGGCGCCATCATGGGCACGGACCCTGGCAACAGCGTGGTGAATCGCTACCTGCAGTCCTGGGACGTGCATAACCTGTTCGTGATGGGGGCGTGCGTCTTCCCGCAGAACGCCGGCTATAACCCCACCGGTACCGTAGGAGCATTGACCTATTGGGCCGCCGACGCGATACGCAACATGTACCTCAAGAATCCCGGCCCGCTGGTCGATGCGTGAGGACGTTATGCCATTTCTTATCCGTGCTACCGTATCAGGCCTTGCTCTGGCCTCGCTGACGTGCGTTGTGCTGGCGGAAACGGCCATGGCCGACGAGGGTTCCTTTTCGCAGATTCAGCGCGGTCGCTATCTTGTTCTGGCCGGGGACTGCGCGGCCTGCCACACCACCGAGGATGGCGGCTATCTGGCCGGAGGCTTGCCGATTCCGACCCCGTTCGGCGAGATCTACTCGGCGAATCTCACGCCCGACGACCAGACCGGACTCGGCAACTGGAATCAGCAGCAGTTCATCCGTGCGATGCGCGAGGGGGTCCGTGCCGATGGCGCCCATCTGTATCCGGCGTTTCCCTATCCCTCCTTCACTCACGTGACCGATGAGGATCTCGCGGCGATCTGGTCCTACCTGCGCACGATCGATCCCGTGCACAACGCGATCCAGCAGCCCGACCTGATCTGGCCGCTGGGCTGGCGGCAGCTCGTGGCCGGCTGGAAGGCCATGTTCTTCGAGCCCGGGGTCTACGAGCCCGATCCCGACAAGTCCGCGCAATGGAATCGCGGCGCGTATCTGGTCGAGGGGCTGGGGCATTGCGGCTCCTGTCATACGCCGAAGAATGTCTTCGGGGCCGCCGACGAGGACGCACGCTATACCGGCTCGGAACTGCAGCAATGGTTCGCGCCCAGTCTGCGTGGCGGTTTCGACGAGGGCCTGGGTGACTGGTCGAAAGAAAACATCGTCGAATATCTGAAGACCGGGGCCAACGGCGACCATGTCGCCGCCGGGTTGATGCGGGAGGTGATCGAGAAGAGTACCCAGCACATGACCGACGAAGATCTGACCGCCATCGCCACCTACCTCAAGGACCTGCCGGGTGGAGGCGATCGAGTCGGACAGACTGGCCCGGACACGGAGGGAGAAAGCGTGCCTCTCGTCGAACAGCAGGAAGACGGCCGGCAGGAGGAGAGCCAGACCGACGATGGCGAATCCGGTCTGGGACGGGCGCTGTACGTCGACAACTGCACGGGATGCCACGGCTATGATGGCGAGGGCATCCAGAACGTGTTCCCGGAATTGCGCGACAGCCCCATCGTGCAGCAGGACAATCCCGCCTCGCTGATTCACGTGGTACTGCGCGGCGCCCGGGAACCCAATACCGAGGCGCGCCCCAACCTGCTGTCCATGCCCAACTTCGACTGGAAACTCGACGATGATCAGATTGCGGCGCTGTTGACTTACATTCGAGGTGCCTGGGGCAACGACGCCTCGGCGGTGAGCCCCGATACCGTTGCGGATCTGCGTGAAGCGACGACGCTCGAGGCCACGCCCGTAGAGCCCGAGTGACGGAGTCGGAAGCAAGAGCGGGAAAGTTTTTCGGTGGGTTGTGTGTGGGCCGCGTTGGTACCCGGCGAACGGCCATGGCGGTCACTGGCCCCGCGAGGAGGCAAACTCAAGGGCTGCGTCGATCGAGAAAGCGCCTCGGTCAGGGCGCTTTTGAGGTATCGACCGACGTATTTCAGTAAGGCTGAGTCTGATGCGCTCACACTAGCGGGCCGCATTCAAAAAGGCCGCATCCGCTGGGTTCACGGCGTCTGACGCATTGCCCGGCTAGCCTGCAGGGTTCGGGTCAGCAGTGCTCGCAGTGCCGCAGGACGTACCGGCTTGAGAAGCAGATGATAGCCGCCCCGGCGAACCTCCTCGGCGACCTCGTCGGTACGATCGGCGGTGATCACGATACCCGGCACCGGCCCCTGGCAGAGCTCCTCGAGCGCTTCGAGCGCCATCATGCCGGTGATCTCGTTGTCGAGGTGATAGTCGGCGAGAATGGCCTCGGGATCGCCGTCGAGATGGCGCAGCACCGACTTGGCTCCACCGATGGTCGTGGCCGTGAACACCTCGCATCCCCAGCCACTGAGCATGGCCTTCATGCCCTCGAGGATCAGCGTCTCGTTGTCGATGCAAAGGATGCGGGTGCCGGCCAGCTTGTTGCCGGCCCGTCGCGCGGGGGCGTCCTCGGGCTTCTGCTCGATGGCCTGGGCGTGCACGATGGGCACCGAGACCGCAAACACCGTCCCCACGCCGACCCATGAGCGCACCTTGATCGGGTGATCGAGCACACGGCTCATGCGCTCGGCAATGGAGAGTCCCAGCCCCAGCCCCTTTTCACTCTCCTTGTGGCGCGAGGCCTGATCGAGGCGGCGGAATTCCTGAAAGATCTCGGTGAGCTTGGACTCGGGAATCCCCGGGCCGGTGTCCCACACCTCGATGGACAGGCGTTCGCCCTGACGTCGGCAGCCGAGCAGCACCCGGCCCTGCTGGGTGTAGCGGATGGCGTTGGACAGGAAATTCTGCACGATGCGCCGCAGCATCTGGGCATCGCTGTCGACCCAGGCCCGGGTCGACACCACGTCCATGTCGAGACCACGGTCCTCGGCCATGACTTCGAACTCGGCACGCAGCGGCCGGAAGATGTCGGCCAGAGCGAAATGCGCGCGCCGTGGCGTCAGGGCGCCGGCATCCAGCTTGGAGATGTCGAGCAGTGTGCCGAGCAGTTCTTCTGCGGCCTGCAGGGAATTGTCGATGTGGCCAATGGTGCGCTTCAGATCATCGGCATCGACCTGCTGGGATAGCGCCGAGGTGAACAGGCGTGCGGCGTTGAGAGGCTGCAGCAGGTCGTGGCTGGCCGCGGCCAGAAAGCGGGTCTTCGAGGTATTGGCGTCCTCGGCGAGCTGCTTGGCCTGGCGCAGGGCCTGTTCGGCCTCGGCACGGACGCGGTTTTCCTGACGCAGCGCGGCGTTGGCCTCGGACAATGCCTGGGTGCGCTCGCGCACCCGTTCCTCGAGATTCTCGTTGGTCTCGCGCAGGGCGATCTCCGCCAGGCGCCGCTCGGTGATGTCCTGATAGAGGGCGAAGAAGCCGAGAATGCCGCCGGCGTCGCTGAAGTGCGGCGTATAGGTGACCAGCATGTAGCGTGTACCGCCGTCGCCGTCGTCGAGCGAGATTTCGAAGCTGACCCGTTCGCCGGCGAGCGCCCGGTGCATCCAGGGAGCCCTCTCCCGGGCGATCTGACGGGGCATGACGCTGTCGACGCTTTCGCCGATCACCGCGTTGCGGTCGATGCCCATGGCGGCTTCGTAGGCGCGGTTGGTGAAGAGGTAGCGACACTCCTTGTCGAAATAGGCGATCAGTGCCGGCACGTTATCGGTGTAGATACGGATATTGTTCTCGGAGCGGATCAACGCCTCTTCGGTACGCTTCTGCTGGGTGATGTCCTGATAGGTGTAGACGAAACCACCGCCGGGCATGGGATTGCCCTGAACGTCGAGCACGCTGTCGTCCTGGCGGTAGCGCACGTAGCGGTGCGGCTGCCCCTGACGGATGTTCTCGAGCAGCAGGTCGACGTGTTCCTCCGGGTCGCCGGGGCCGTACTCGCCATTGTGGGCGTTGTAGCGGAAGATCTTGTCGATCGGTGCCCCGACGCGAATGAGATTGTCCGGGAAACGGAACAGCTCCAGATAGCGCTGGTTCCACACCACCAGGCGCATGTTCTGGTCGACCACGCTGATACCCTGATTGATGTTCTCGATGGTCGCCTGGAGCAGGGCGCGGTTGAATTCGAGCACCTGCGAGGCTTCGTCGACGATGGAGATGACGTCGGAGATGCCGATGCCGCGGCCCTGCAGGGCGGAGTTGACCACGATACGTGCCGAGGAGGCACCGAGCACGGAGGCCAGGAAGCGCTCGGTGAACTGGATCACGTCGATGGAGGCGCGGGTGTTGTCATCGAGCGTCGTGCCGTTGCGTCTGGCGTAGTCATCGAAGGCTCTCGAGACCTGCCCCGCTCCGAGAAAACGCTGGCAGAGTACCTTGAGGTCACCCACCGTGGTGGCGCCGGTCCAGGGCCGGTTCACCGAGGTCTGGCGGGTCTCGATGCTGTCGACGAACAGCGAGGCCTGAATGCGTTCGACCACCCGCTGCGAGGTGATCTGCGACACGAAGATGTAGCAGAACAGGTTGAGGCCCAGCGAGAGCATCACGCCGTGGGTGAAGGGGTCGCCGACGTTGAGACCGAACAGCTGCGTGGGCGAGAGCCAGGCGATGTCCCACGGGCCGCCGAGCAGCCAGGAGGGCGCCAGCAGCCCCGCCTTGACCAGGGCCGGCAGCAGGAGAGTATAGGCCCACACCGCGAAGCCCGCGTTCATGCCGACGATGACACCGAGGCGATTGCCGCGCTTCCAGTACAGGCCGCCGAGCAGGGCGGGGGCGAACTGAGCCGCGGCGGCAAACGACAGCATGCCGGTGGAGGCCAGCGAACTGTACTCGGCGATCAGCCGGTAGAAACCGTAGGCCAGGGTGAGGATGACGACGATGGTCAGCCGTCGTGCGCGCAGCACCAGCCTGCCGTAGTCGCGGGGCTGGGTATCGAACCAGCGCAGGCGGAACAGCAGGGGAATCACGAGTTCGTTGGAGATCATGATCGACACTGCGACCGCCGCCAGGATCACCATGCCGGTGGCGGCCGAGAAGCCACCGATGAAGGTCAGTAGCGTCAGCCATTCGTGGCCGCTGACCAAGGGCAGCATCAGGACGAAGGTGTCGGGCTCCACCGAGCCGTCGGGAAACAGGGTCAGGCCGGCAGCGGCAATCGGCAGCACGAAGAAGCCGAACGCCAGCAGGTAGAGGGGAAACAGCCAGCGGGCCCGGGCGGCATCGTCGGGATGAATGTTCTCCACCACGGCGACATGGAACTGTCGGGGCAGACAGAAGATGGCCAGCATGGCGAGCAGGGTCTGGGCCCAGAACCCTTGGCCGAAATCCTGCTCGGCAAGCTGACGTTGCAATTGCAGGAAGGTGTCGGCGCGTCCGAACAGATCGCCGATACCGTCGAACAGACCCCAGGTGACGAAGACGCCCAGCACGAGAAAGGCCAACAGCTTGACCAGCGACTCGAAGGCGATGGCGTGAATCAGTCCTTCATGATGCTCCGTGGCGTCGGTGTGCCGGGTACCGAAGAGAATCGCGAACAACGCCATGACTACCGCCACGTAGAAGGCGGTGTCGCCGAACAGTGGGGCACGGGTCATGTCGGAAGTGGCGGTCAGCACCTGAAAAGCCGAGGACACGGCTTTCAACTGCAGGGCGATGTAGGGCAGAGTGCCGATCAGCGCGACCAGGCTGGCAAACACGGCCAGTGCCTGGGTCTTGCCGTAGCGTGAAGCGATGAAATCGGCGATGGAGGTGACATTCTGGCGTTTGGCGACGCGGATCATCTTCGCCAGTACCGGCCAGAACAGCAGGAAGGTCAGCAGTGGACCGACGAAGATGCTGGCGAACGACCAGCCCGAGGTTGCAGCCTGCCCCACGGCCCCGTAGAAGGTCCATGACGTGCAATACACTGCCAGCGCCAGGCTATAGACGATCGGACGTCGACGCGCCATGCCGTGACGCTGGGCGCGACGATCGCCGCGCCAGGCAATGGCGAAGAGCATGGCGATGTACGCAAGGGATACAACGATGAGCAGCCAACCCTGAAACATAATCTTCTCCTGCAGTGCAGCCCCATTCTAGGGGAATGCCGACCGCGAGGGCAGCCATGAACCTGCCTGCGGGCATGAAACCCGGGAGCAGGTTGCTGGCAGGAGAGAACGTTACGCGTTGGTGCAGATCGCCTGGAACAGCGGGGCCGAACTCTCGACACGGTGCAGTTGCGCATAGCGTGGCTGCCCGTCGTCCTCGGCGAGGGGCACCATTTCCCGGGCGCTGCAATTCAGCAGGTAGGCCTGGTGGGAGATATGGTCGGTGTGCTGGCGCTCGAAACGGTACAGGATAAACTCGACGAGGTGATCCTCACCGGCCTTGCGAGTGACGAGATTGTTCTGGTCGATGACGTTGAAGGCGATGGTCAGAGGGAAGAGATAGGTCCATGGTCGCCAGAACATGTGATGGGCTTCCGTGGAAACGACCTGGGCCGATTCCGGCAACTGGGCCCGCTTGTGGTCGAACCAGCTGTATTCGTAGTGAATCTGGTAGCCGAGTATCCCCAGGCCGCCCAAGGCTGGAATGATCCAGCGGGGCAGACGCTTGCCACTGAGCTGTCGCAGAATCAGCCCGACCCCGGCAGCCCCCAGACCGGCAGCCAAGGCGGCGATCAATTGCCAAATCATACAATGCCTTCCTAACGAAATCGGGCTTCCCGCTGGGAAGCCCGACGTGGTGTGGACCCATGACCCGGACCTGCCGGGTCATGGGTATTATGGCTTAGTGGTCGATGGCACCACCAGCTCCTTTGGGGTAGCGCACGCTTTCCACCAGATCCTGGATCTCCTGCGGCGGCTCTTCGGTCGCATTGGAGACGAGGTAGGCCACGGCGAAGTTGAGGATGGCACCCACGGCACCGATGGAGAGCGGGGAAATGCCCAGCATCCAGCTGTCCGGGGTATCCGGCAGGTTGTTGGTGCCCGGGATGAAGAACCAGCCCTTGTAGATGAAGATGTAGACCAGGGTGAAGATCAGGCCGACGAGCATGCCGGTGATGGCGCCCTTGTTGTTCACCCGCTTGGAGAAGATCCCCATCATCAGCACCGGGAACAGCGAGGCGGCAGCGATACCGAAGGCCAGTGCCACGACCTGGGCGGCGAACCCGGGGGGATTGGCTCCGAGGTAAGTGGCCACGACGATGGCGACGGACATCGATATCCTGGCGGCCAGGAGCTCGCCCTTTTCGGTGATTCTGGGATTGATCGCCCCCTTGATCAGGTCATGGCTGATGGCCGAGGAGATGGCCAGCAGCAGGCCGGCTGCGGTGGACAGGGCCGCGGCCAGGCCGCCCGCGGCGATCAGGCCGACAACCCAGCCAGGCAGGTTGGCGATTTCGGGGTTGGCCAGGACCAGAATGTCATTGTTGACTTCCAGTTCGTTGCCTTCCCAGCCGCGCTCGGAGAAGTCGGCGGACCCATTGTAGAACTGGATGTTGCCATCGTTGTTCTTGTCCTGATAAGTGATCAGGCCGGTCTCTTCCCAGGTCCGGATCCACTCGGGACGGTTCTCGTAGGCGATGGGGTTGGCAGCGGCGTCCTCGTAGTTCTCTACCTGACCTGCCATGTCCGGGTAGATGGTGGTCATCAGGTTCAGGCGCGCCATGGAAGCCACGGCCGGTGCGGTCAGATAGAGCAGACCGATGAATACCAGCGCCCAGCCTGCGGACCAGCGTGCGTCGGCAACCTTGGGCACGGTGAAGAAGCGCATGATGACGTGGGGCAGGCCGGCGGTGCCGATCATCAGCGACAGGGTGAACAGCACCATGTTCAGCTTGTTATCCACCATCGCCGTGTAGGCGTTGAAGCCCAGGGCCGTGACCACCTCGTTGAGCTTGGACAGCAGCGGCTCGCCGGACACACTGTGATCGGAGAACAGGCCGAGCGGCGGGATGGGATTGTCGGTCAGTTCCAGAGAGATGAATATCGCCGGAATCGTGTAGGCGATGATCAGCACGATGTACTGGGCCACCTGGGTATAGGTGATCCCTTTCATGCCGCCCAGCACCGAGTAGAAGAACACCACGACGGCGGCAATGATCAGGCCGGTGGTCGCGTCGACTTCCAGAAAGCGCGAGAAGGCCACACCGGCACCGGCCATCTGGCCGATGACGTAGGTGACCGAGGCAATGATCAGGCATACCACTGCCACCATGCGCGCCGGCTTGCTGTAGAAGCGGTCGCCGATGAATTCAGGAACCGTGAACTTGCCGAACTTGCGCAGGTAGGGAGCCAACAGCAAGGCCAACAGGACATACCCGCCGGTCCAGCCCATCAGGAAGGTGGAGTTGGCGTACCCTCCGGCGGCGATGAGACCCGCCATGGAGATGAACGAGGCGGCGGACATCCAGTCGGCCCCGATGGCCATGCCGTTGGTGATGGGATGGACCCCGCCACCCGCGACGTAGAAGTCCTTGGTCGAGCCGGCCTTGGCCCAGATCGCAATGCCGATATAGATGGCAAAGGAGGCCCCGACGAAGAGAACGTTGATCGCAAACTGACTCATGGCTTACTCCTCGAGTCCGAATTTCTTGTCCAATCGATTCATCTTCCAGGCGTAGAAGAAGATCAGAACGATGAAGACGAGGATGGAGCCCTGTTGTGCGAACCAGAATCCCAGGTCCGTGCCGCCGACAGAAATGCCTGACAGCAAGGGGCGTAGCAGGATGGCGCAGCCATAAGACACCAGCGCCCATACGATCAGGCATCCGGTGATCAGGCGGACATTCGCCTTCCAGTAAGCAGCGGCATTGGTTTTGTCTTCTGCCATAGTATTGCTCTCCGCTTGTTTTTAAGTAGGAGTTGCTTCGAGAACAGTTTTGCTCGGCAGGATGCCTGTCGATCGTCCGACAGGCATCCATTCCATTATTGTCATCGGAGTCTGCATTGTTTTGATGACAGGAATTGGCTGTCGCTGTAAAAGTCTCCCTGCTTGTTTTTTTATTGCGCGACTGTTGTTATTTCTCTCATATATGCTTGGATTTCTGACGCTTTATTGCGTGATGTCATCCTTATGCCTCGCAGGCAATATTGGTCAATAAACGAAAAAAATAAAATCCCATACTTTGGTATTGTGGAAAGGTTGTTAAGTGCTGGTTTATGTTTTTTTGTTTTTAAAAACAACAAGATAAATTTGGTTGTTCTCTGAGTGCCGCAAGGAGTGATTTCTGAATAGGACGATGGTATATGCATCGGGGGATAGGACAATGGTCTAACAATTAATCACCTAGAACCTTGGTCTATGTTCAATTGAAAGAAATATGGCTGATATTCTAGCTTTGTCACTGTAAACGACAGAGGAGACATGAAGGAATTCACCGGCAAGTCTGCCGCACTTGTCCCTTGTGAATGTGCCGCTGACTCGAAACTTGATCGACAAGGCATGCCAAGCTTTCTCGTTGCGTATTGGATTCTGTCTGGAAAGCCGGCGAGTGCGGTCCAGACAAGACAAAAGTCGGTGAAAGAACGGAGTTTGCATGAGTAAGTGAGCACCTTGAGCCGATTCAGTGCAGATACTTTTTAGACGGACCGTAAGGTGATCTCCGTATCGATGAAGACCCGCGCGGTAGGATCAATGGCTCGCCTGCTTACGGTTGTCAGCGGGATACAGCCGTCATGACGAGGGCGATATGATGGTCGACATCGATTTTTCACAAGCTCCCTTTTCTCTGCTTGATGAGGCAGGGAGGTCACGGGTCAGGCGCGGGGCCGACCTGGCCTATTTCGATGCCGGGAAGATCATTCTCGATTCCGGCCAGCCCGGCGAGTTCGTCTTTGTCATCCACAAGGGCGAAGTTGCGGAGCTGGATATGTCGGTTCCCGAATCCCAGCGGCGTATCGGTCATTACACCAGCGGCGATATCTTCGGAGCGATCAGCATTCTGAACGGCAAGAGCCGCTATCGCTTCCAGACCGAGCAGGAAAGCCTGTGTTACCTGCTGCCCAAGTCGCTGTTTCTGACGCTATGCGAGGAAGCGCCTTCCTTTGGCGAGTTCTTCCAGCAGCGGCTGGCGGAAAAGACCCGGCGCCTGCTCGAGCGCCGTGCCGAAGGTGGCGTCACCATGGCCGGCTTCATGCTGGCACGCATCACCGAGTGCATGCGTGAGCCGTTGATGGCCACGCCCGAGACGACGCTGGCCGAGGCCGCGGCGCTGCTCAATACCCATCATGCTGATAGCCTGCTGGTAAGCGATGGTAAACGCTGCGGCATGGTCACCAAGACCGATCTGCTCAATGCCGCCGTCATCGAGGGAGTGCCGACGGCATCGCCGGTTCTCGGCATCGCCCACTTCGAACTGATCTCGGCGCGTGCCGGGGCCTACCTGTTCGAGGCGCTGATCAGCATGACCCGCCACGAGGTGGCCCGCGTCGTGGTCATGGAGGAAGGCCGGGTGCTGGGCGTGGTCGAGCTTACCGATGTGCTGAGCTTCTTCTCGAGTCGCGCCTATGTGGTCGGTCTGCAGCTCGAGCAGGCCGAGACCCTGGATGAGTTGGCGCAAGCCAGCGCTCGGCTGCCGGAGCTGATACGGGGACTCATGGCCCAAGGCGTCAAGCTGCGCTTCGCCATGGAGCTGATGGCGGCCCTGAACGGACGTATCATGTCCAAGGCATTTCAGTTCGTCGTGCCGGAGCCTTGCCAGTCGCAGAGCTGTCTGCTGGTGATGGGTAGCGAAGGCCGCGGAGAGCAGATCCTCAAGACCGATCAGGACAATGCGCTGATCCTTCCCGACGGCAGTGACTGGCCTGACGTCGCCGAGACGATGCCACGCCTGACCGAAGCGCTGCTGACGCTGGGGTATCCGCCCTGTCCCGGCAACATCATGGTCTCCAATCCCGACTGGGTAGCCACCGAGTCGGCATGGCGCGGCAAGGTTGCACGCTGGGCCTCGAGACGCGACGGCGCTTCGCTGATGAATCTCGCCATCATGCTCGACGCCCATGCGGTGGCCGGCAACGTCGCCCTGCTCGACGGGCTGCGTGAACATCTCTTCGAGCATTGTTCGGGGGATGAGCTGTTTCTGTCGCAATTCGCACGTGCGGCGTTGCGTTTCTCCACGCCGCTGACCATGTTCGGCTCCGTGAAGCGGCCGGAGCATGGCATCGACATCAAGAAAGGCGGGATATTCCCCATCGTGCATGGGGTGCGGACTCTGGTGATGGAGCGACGCATTGCCTCGACCTCGACCTTCGCCCGCCTGAATGCCCTGGTGGCGGATGGTCGGCTCGATGCCGAATTCGCCGAGGATCTGGAAGCCGCCATGTCGCTGTTTGCCGAGCTGCGTCTCAAGCAGCAACTGGCGCAGTTGGATGGGGCGCCCATGGTCGAGCCCAACCGTATCGTGGTACAGCGCCTGTCGTCGCTGGAGCGGGATCTGTTGCGCGAGGCGCTGCACACGGTCAAGGAGTTCAAGCAGCGCCTGTCACATCGCTATCACCTCGAATATTGAGAATCGAGACATCAAGCATCCGGAAGGGAGGAGTGGGCCATGATGCGTACCCTGCGCCGCGCCAGTGATCGTCGCCGTCATGGCAATGGCAGCTACGCGTGGCTGTTCGTGCCTTACGTAGGAGAAGAAATGGTCGCGCTTGACTGCGAGACCACCGGGCTCGACCCCAAGAGCGCCGAGCTGGTGTCGATCGCCGCCGTCAAGCTGCGTGGCGACAGGGTATTGACCAGCGATTCCCTGGATATCCGCTTGCAGCGTCCGGAGGGGCTCGGCGGCGATTCGATCCGTATCCATGGCCTGCGGGGAGTCGATCTGCATGGAGGTGAGGCGCTGGGAGATGCCTTGGCGAAACTGCTGGAGTTCATCGGCAATCGTCCTTTGCTGGGCTGGTGCATCGATTACGACATGGCCGTGATCAACCGCCACCTGCGTCCCCGGTTCGGTTTCGATCTGCCCAACGAGTGTATCGACATTGCCCAGGTCTATGCGAAAGAGATGCGTCGTGCGTGCCCCGAACTGGAACCTCATCTGAGTTTCGAGGCGCTTGCTGCGGCGCTCGACGTGCCTGTCATGGGACGGCATACCGCATTGGGGGACGCCGTGACCACGGCACTGATGTATCTGCATCTGAAAAAGCAGGCGCCCAAGCGTGCGTGATGTATCGCGACAGGCTGCCGTCCGCTGTTTGCTCCGTACGAGAACGAGGAAGGAGACGCCGTCATGGCCGTGTTCGAGAATGTGCTGTTGATGGCCGGGCTGACGGTAGTGGTGCTGGCCTACGTCCTGTACTTGCATCGCACCCAGGACATTCGCGGGGTGCTGATGTTCTGGTCACACCGCCTGGCGCTTACGCCCGTAGAGTTTCGGTTACAGCGCGGCGGTATTGTCCTGATGTTTATAGGCGTGCTGCTGCGTTATCTCTCCATATTGCACCTGTTGTGAGATCGGCGATATACCGGACTGTCTCAGCGCGTCTTGAGCCCCAGGCGTTTCGCCAGGCGGTGCAGATTACTGCGGTCGAGCTGCAGTTGGCGGGCCACGGCGGCCCAGTTGCCGTCGCACTGCGCCAGGGACTGTTCGATCAACTGGCGCTGGAAAGCCTCGGTTGCCTGGCGCAGGTCGGGTGAAGCATGTTGCTGCGCTGGCGGTGGCGGGATTGCCGGCGAGATCGCCGCCGGTGCCGGGACGTGAAGGGCTTCCGCCAGATCGAGATGATGGGCTTCTATGCGCACCACGGTCTGGCGACGAGAACCGGAGGAGTGAGCCTGTTCCGCGACGGCGCGTAACGCGGCGCGTGCCAGGGTGTGCTCCAGTTCGCGTACATTGCCCGGCCAGCGCCATGCCAGTAACCGTGCCTGAGCTTCGGGGGCTAGGCGCAGGTTGGCCAGCCCCAGGCGCACACGATTGTCCTCGAGGAAATGGCCGGCCAGTACCGGCAGGTCCGCGTAACGTTCACGCAGTGGCGGGACACGCAGCGGAAAGGCGTTGAGACGATGGTAAAGATCCTCGCGAAAGCGTCCGGCGGCGACCTCCTCGGCCAGGTCACGATTGGTGAGGGCAATGATGCGTACATCGACCTGTTGGAGCCGCTCGCTACCTAGCGGCTGAATCTCGCCCTCCTGAAGCACCCGCAACAGCTTGGGCTGAAGGGCCATGGGCAGCTCGCCGATTTCATCGAGCATCAGCGTGCCGCCGTCGGCCATGGCGAAATGCCCCCGGTGATCGCGCACCGCGCCGGAAAAGGCACCGCGGCGGTGGCCGAACAGCTCGCTTTCGATCAACTGGGCACTGATGGCTCCGCAGTTGACCCGCACCAGTGGACCGCGGCTGCGGGTGGAGCGGGCATGCAGCGCTCGTGCCACCCGCTCCTTGCCGACACCGGTTTCGCCGTGGATCAGCACACCCAGATTCGTCGTGGCGACCAGATCGATGCTGTTATCGAGTTCACGCATCGCCTGACTCCGCCATGGCAGTGAAGGGCTCGTATGACTGGCGTCGTCCAGCGCTTCGCTCAGTCTAAGGCGTGTCGTGTCCAACTGTTCGGCAAGACGCAGGCAGGTGGCGAGCAGTGCGGCGGAGGCAAGCAGCTCGTCTTCGTCCAGCGCCGTCAGGCTGCCCGGTGTCAGGGCATCCAACGTCAGCATGCCGATCAGGCGCTGGCCGTCGCGTAGAGCCACGCCGACGCAGTCGTGCACTTCGCTCAGGGCCTCATCGAGCAGACCATCGAAAGGGTCGGGCAGGGGGCAGTCCTGGGCGAAGCGGCAGACGCCGGGATGTGCGGCGATCGTCGCCAAGCGCGGATGAGCTTCGAGCGCGAAATGACGGCCCTGAACTTCCTGATCCATGCCGAGTACCGCTACGGGGTGCAATTCACCGTCGATCATGACCAGCAGTGTGCTGGCGTCGGCGGGGTAGTCGCGCACCAGCGCCTGTAGCAGCTCGGCCCAGTAGGGCTGGGCCTGGCTCCAGCGCTGTCCCTCGCTCAGTTGACGCAGCAATCGCTTCAGGGCGATCAGGAATGCGGTCATTTTTACCCTTTGGCAAGCGGTGAGGTCGAATTGACCTCGATAGAGGTGGTCATAACATCACGCAGCGCTTGACGATACAAGCTCGGCAATCGTAACCATCCATGATAATTGATTGAAACATAAGGGGGCGCGGAATATGGCCCGGGTTTTGCGTTGAGTCTGGCGTCATTCACGTCAATTCCTCGCAGAAGGAGACTCCATGCTGACCCCTGACCAGGAACGTATCGTCGCCGCCACCGCTCCGGTGGTGGCCGAACATCTCGACACCATCACCCAGCGTTTCTATCCGTTGATGTTCGAGCGTTATCCCGATGTCAAGGCACTCTTCAACGCCAGTCACCAGGCCAGCGGCGCCCAGCCGCGTGCGCTTGCCGGTGCGGTACTGGCCTATGTGCAACTGCGCCAGGACCCGCGGGACACTCGCAGCCTGCTGGCTCCCATCGTCGGCAAGCATATTGCCCTGAATATCCGCCCCGATCAGTACCCGATCGTCGGCGAATGCCTGCTGTCCGCGGTCGCCGAGGTACTGGGCGATGCCGTGACGCCCGAGGTGGCCGATGCCTGGGGCGCGCTCTATGAAGAACTCGCCGGCCACCTGATCGAACTTGAGGACCGACGCTACTTCGAGTTCGCTTCTCGCCCGGGAGGGTGGCGAGGCCCGCGTGGCTTCCGCATCGCCGAAAGTCACGAGGAGAGCTGCGTGATTCGCTCTTTCGTGCTGACGCCGGAGGACGGCGAGGCGGTGGCGGACTTTACGCCCGGCCAGTATATCGGCGTCAAGCTGGAGATCGATGGCGAACCGGTCTATCGCCACTACAGTCTCTCGGCGTCGCCCAACGGCAAGTCCTATCGCATCTCGGTGCGTCGTGATCCCGAAGGCCGAGCCAGCCGTCATCTACACGACACACAACAGGTCGGCGACCGCCTCGAACTGCTGCCGCCGGCAGGGGAGCTGGTTCTCGACGAGAGCCAGGCACCGGTCGTGCTGATCAGTGGCGGGGTGGGACAGACACCGATACTGCCCCTGGCCCGCCAGGCGTTGAAGGATGGACGGCAGGTCGCCTACCTGCATGCGGCTCTGGACGGTCGGCATCGTGCCTTCGCCGATGAGCTCGCGGCACTGAAGGCGGAGTATCCCGAGCGGTTGACCACGGTCTCGATCTACGAGCGTCCGCAGGCGGAGGATACCCCCAGCCATGCGGGACTCATCACGCCCGAGCTGGTCTCGCTGTATCTCCCCGCCGGTAACCCCGAGGTCTATTTCGTCGGTCCGCAGGGCTTCATGTCATGCATCGACAATGCCCTTGAGGACTTGGGCGTTCCTTCAGCGCAGCGCCACTACGAACATTTCGGTCCGGCTAAGCCGCTGCATTGATTGTCGCTATCTCAAGGCCATCGCTGAGCGCGGGTCGGTGATATATCGCCCCGCGTATCGGTAGCCGTTACAGGCGGCTGGACGGCCGGCGTGACCAAGCATGTAGCGATGCAGAAAAGCGATAACGATCCGCAGTTGGATTCGTCGGGACCGTTGCAGAATACTGTTGGGCGGTACAGGTACAGTAGCCTCGAAGGAACCGCATGGATTACTTTCTGATCAAGCATATTCACATGAGCGCAGCCGCCCTGAGCATTTCGCTGTTCACGCTTAGAGCCTGGTGGTCGGTGCGCGAGTCGCCACGGCTCAACCAGCGTTGGGTGCGCGTGCTGCCGCATCTGATCGATACCGTATTGCTGGCGGCGGGAGTGACGCTGATGTTCATGCTGCATGCCTGGCCCACCCAGCAGCCATGGCTCGCGGCCAAGCTCATCGGGCTGGTGGCCTATATCGGAGTGGGTACCCTGGCGATCAAGCGCGGACGCACGCCGCGCTCGCGGGGGCTGGCGGCGTTACTGGCTATCGCCATCTTCGCCTATATCGTCGGTACGGCCCTGGCGCATCACCCGCTCTCCTGGTGGCGGTTGATCTAATCCCCACCGCCCTTCGTGGGGTGAAAGCGCGATGCAAGGCGCATGCATGCGAGTGCCGGTGTAGAACGCGGGGCGCATTTCTTAATGTCGTTACCGGATGATAGCGGGGCCGTGAATGGCCTCGCTATACGGTCTCGACAGCACATCAGATCACCCGCGAAAAACGCTTTTCCTGCTTCGGCTTCTTGAGGTAGTGGTCGAAGACCATCGCCACGTTGCGCATCAACAGCCGTCCGGCCGGCTTGAGTTCGATGGCGTCACGATGGACCTCGACCAGGCCGTCGGCGATGAAATCGTCGAGCGAGGCCAGCTCCGCGGCGAAGTAGACGTTGAAATCGATATTGTGCTGGCGCTCGATGCTGGCAAAGTCGATGCGATCGTGGCACATCAGCTGGTTGATCACGTCGCGGCGCAGCTCGTCATCCGCATTGAGCTCGTAGCCGCGACATACCGGCAGCTGCCCTGCATCGAGAGCCATGTAGTAAGCCGACAGCTCCTTGAAATTCTGACTGTAACTGGCCCCGACCTTGCCGATCGAGGTCACGCCCAGGCCGATCAGGTCGCAGTCGGCGTGCGTGGAGTAGCCTTGAAAGTTGCGCTGCAGCGTGCCGTTTTGCTGGGCCAGGGTCAGCTCGTCGTCGGGCAGCGCGAAGTGATCCATGCCGATGTAGACGTAGCCGGCCGCCGTCAAGCGTGTGATGGTGAGCTCGAGCAGCTCGAGCTTGCGTTCGGGAGGCGGCATATCCTCGGGACGAATCAGGCGCTGAGCGCGGAATAGCTCCGGCAGGTGAGCATAGTTGTAGACGGCGAGCCGGTCGGGACGCAGGGCGATCACCTTGTCGAGTGTGGCATCGAAGCTGGCCACGGTCTGCTTGGGCAGGCCATAGATCAGGTCCACGCTGACCGAGCGGAAGCGGGATTGCCGGGCAGCGTCGATCAACTCGCGAGTCTGCTGCTCGGTCTGGATACGGTTGACCGCTTTCTGGACTTCCGGATCGAAATCCTGCACGCCGAAGCTGAGCCGGTTGAAGCCGATCTCGGCCAGGGTGGCGATCTGGGTGGGCGTCACCGTGCGCGGATCGACTTCCAGCGAAAACTCCCGATTGTCGCTGTGATCCATGTGGAAATGGCGATCAAGTTCGGCGAACAGCTCACGGAGCTGCTCGCTGGTGAAATAGGTCGGTGTCCCGCCGCCCAGGTGCAACTGCTCGAGCTTGCGACTGCTGTCGAATAGCGGTGCCTGTAGCGCGATTTCACGCTTGAGGTATTCCAGATACTCCACCGCACGCTCAGTCTTGTGCGTGATGATCTTGTTGCAGGCGCAGTAGTAGCAGAGGCTGCGGCAGAATGGCACGTGGACGTAGACCGAGAGCGGCTTGGGATGCGCCATGGCATTGCTGTCCTGTGCGGCGCGGCGATACTCCGATGGCGTGTAGCCGGCATGAAACTGTGGCGCCGTAGGATAGGAGGTGTAGCGTGGGCCGGGCCGGTCGTATTTCTCGAGTAGAGTCCGGTCGAAGCGCAGGGCGGAAGTCATGGTCGTCACCGTTGGTGGAGGAGAAGGCGTGTAATTGTTTTGGAGGCACTATATCGGCTGGTGACGAGAGAGGTGTTGACGTGTGTCATGCCCAGTCCTGCCAGGCATGCCGTCATGCGTGCCGGATACCGCAAGCTTGTCGATAACCGGTGGTCTTTACGGGATCAGACGTGGGATCAGGAGATGCCCTGATTGGCTGCCCATACCGCGGCTTCGGTACGCGAGCGCATGTTGAGCTTCTTCAGCAGGTGACGGACATGTACCTTGACCGTGCCTTCACGGATGTCCAGCCGGTGGGCGATCAGCTTGTTGGAGTGGCCCTTGACCAACAGCCTCAGGATTTCCCGTTCGCGCCGGGTGAGGTTCTCGGCGCTGGGGCCGGAGGGTGCTGCCGGACGGCGCAGGGCGCCAGCCAGTAGCGGGGTCAGCCGATTGTCGAAGGTCATTTCCTCCCGGGCCAGACGATCGAGCGCTTCCAGCAACTGTTCGGGCGCCATGTCCTTGAGCAGATAGCCGCTGGCGCCGGCGCGAATGGCGGCGATGACGTCCTCTTCCTGATCGGAGACGGTGAGCATCACGATGGGCACGTCGACACCGGCCTGCCGCATGGCCTTGAGCACGCCGATACCGTCCATGTCACGCATGTTGAGATCAAGCAGGATCAGATCGGGAGACATCTCGTTGATCCGAATGAGCGCCTGGCTGCCGCTATCCGCCTCGCCGAGGCAGAACAGCTCGTCGCTCATGTCGAGCAACTGGCGGACACCACTGCGAAACAGCGGGTGGTCGTCCACTATCAGCACCCCGAGTCGTTCGGTATCAGATGTCATGCTGCATTCCTCTCGGTATGAAGGACAGGTCGATACGTGCTCCCCCCAGCGATGAGGAGGAGAAGTGTAGCGTACCGGCCAAGCTATGCGCCCGTTCCTGCATGATAATGGTGCCATAGTGCTGGGGTCGGTTCAGCTCCGCGGGCAAGCCGACCCCATTATCCTCGATACGCATCGTGACGTAAGCGTCGCTTTTGCGCAGCTCAAGCCGCACGTGGCTGGCCCGGGCGTGCTGGACCACGTTGGCCAATGCTTCGCGCAGAATCTGCACCACGTGCAGCTCCTCGTCCGGTGCCAGCAGATCGTCCTCCAGTGCCACATGTTCCTCGATGGTCAGCTTGCCACGGGCGGCGAACTCGGCCACTGCCGCCGAGACGGCGCTGCCGAGGCCCTGCTCGGTCAGGCGCAGGCGGAAGGTGACCAGCAGTTCGCGCAATTGACGATAGGCGTGGTCGATACCCTGGCGAAGCTCGGCGAGGACGGTGGCAATTCGGGGGTCGGCCTCGTCGGTGGCGAGATGCGTCTGGAGCTGACGCTCCAGACGCATGGCCTGAATGTTGAGATAGCTCAGCGACTGAGCCAGGGAGTCATGCAATTCGCGGGCAATCACTGCGCGTTCGTCCATCAGATCCAGACGGCGCTGCTGGCGGCTGCGGGCCTGCAGGACCATGGCCGCACTCAGATGGTCGGCTATCGTTTCGCAGATCTGGCGCTTCCACTGCGGCAGGGACTCCGCGTCGGGCAGGGTGACGATCAGCGTGGCATAGCGCGTGCCGGCTTCCTGTAAAGGGAAGTACAACGCATGCGGGTCCTCCTCCGACGAATCCTCTGCGGTTTCAAGGCGTAGCCTGGCAGGTGCCAGTAGCGTGGCGAAAGGCGCCAGGGCGTGTTCGTAGTCGATGTCCCGCGGTGCAGTAGAGGCCAGATAACGGGCGTTGGCATAGAGCAGACGCAGCGCCAGATGGCTCTCCTGCAGGCGGTAGGACTTGTCCTGTACCTGATTTTCCAATCCCCGGTAGACCAGCGCGAGTTGCTCGGCCATGTCATCGACGGTGGCCGACAGCAGGCCGATCTCATCATCGCGACGATAGTGGCTGCGGGCAGTGAAATCGCCCTGACGCAGTGCCTCGACCACGCTCAGCAGATGCCGCAGTGGGGGCAGGACATGACGAAACACCTGATAGCCGCCGTAGGCGAGGATGGGCAGGGTCAGCAGCAGAAAGGTGATCTGCAGCCACTTCAGCCGTTGCAGACGCTGTTCCGCAGCCTGCTGCATCAACCCGACCAGGCCGTCGAGTTGCGACACATGTGTCGCGATGCGCTGGGCGATGGCCGTGTCGACCCGCGCCGGCTGGCGCAGTGCGGGTCGCAGCAGCTGCTGCCATTGGCGCTGCAGTTCGCGCAGCCGTCGAGTCTGGGGAGCCTGCGGTCGGGCGAACAGTCCCGTGTCGGCGATACGGGCGTATGTGCCATCCATGTCCTCGAGTAACTGCTGCCAGCGCGGCTGCTCCACCTGGGAAGCCACCGCCAGCAGGCGCCAGGCCTGCATGCGCAGTGAGCCGGCCCGGTTGATGGCCTGGGCGTCACCCTGGGCAGTTTCGGTGAGATAGATGGTCGCGACCATGCTACATAACGCCAGCAGCGTTATGGCGCCTAGGGTCATGCCCATGGCGAAGGTCAGCGAATGCCTCAGTCGGTTAAGCACCTCGCCTACTCCTAAAGATTCTTTCTTCAAATTCAACCTACTCCTTAAGAGGTATTATTTATTCATCTACGCATTATTTTTCATGATGATAGCGGGATAGGTATAGCTACCCACTAGGGCTAAGTGCCTGATTCATGAAGTGACTTCCCGCCACTGGGGTTGACGTGGGTCAACAGGGGGTAGACCGTGAGGCGCCAGAGTACCCCTATCGGTGCATCAACAGGCCATAAGGGGAGACACCATGGCGACTACCGTTTCACCGTCCCGTCGTGATCAGCGTCGAGCGCTGGGGTTATCCACCCTGGCGTTTACGCTGTGTTTTGCGGTATGGACCATCTTTTCGATCATCGGTCTGCGGATCAAGCAGGAAATGGGGCTATCCGACACCCAGTTGGGGCTGTTGATGGCTACGCCGGTACTCACCGGCTCGATCAGCCGGCTGTTTCTGGGCATCTGGACGGACCGTTTCGGGGGGCGCTGGGTATTTAGCATCGTGATGCTGGCCACCGCCGGTTGCGTCTATCTGCTGACTCTGGCCTCCAGCTATCCCATGCTGCTGCTCGCCGCGCTGGGCGTCGGCCTGGCCGGGGGCGCTTTCATCGTCGGCGTGGCCTATACCTCGGCCTGGTTCGAACCCCGTCATCAAGGCACCGCGCTGGGACTGTTCGGCGCGGGCAACGTGGGGGCGGCGGTCACCAATTTCGGTGCGCCCTTCCTGTTGTTGGCCATGGACTGGCGCGGTGCGGCACTGGTCTACGCCACGGTGCTGGCGATCATGGGTGTGGTGTTTCCCCTGCTGGCCAAGAACGATCCGCTGAGCGAGGAGCGTCGTCGCAATCCGGTACCGCTCAAGGCTCAACTGGCCCCATTGGCCGAGATTCGCGTATGGCGCTTCTCGCTTTACTACTTTTTCGTCTTCGGCGGCTTCGTCGCCCTGGCCCTGTGGCTGCCGTACTACCTGACCCAGGTCTACGGCTTGAGCATCGCCGCGGCGGGCATGGTCGCCGCTCTTTATTCGATTCCCGCCTCGCTGTTTCGCATTCTCGGCGGCTGGCTGTCCGACCGTTACGGCGCGCGGCGGGTCATGTATTGGACACTAGTGGCCTCGGCGCTGTGCACCTTCCTGCTCAGCTATCCACCCACCGAATACGTGGTCGCGGGCGTGCATGACGAGATCCGCTTCTCCTTCTCGCTGAACTTGGCAGGCTTCATCGTACTGATTTTTGTGCTGGGCTTTTTCATGTCGCTGGGCAAGGCGGCGGTGTTCAAGCACATTCCTGTCTACTATCCCCATCATGTCGGCGCCGTAGGCGGTGTGGTGGGCATGGTTGGCGGCCTGGGCGGCTTCTTCCTGCCGTTGACCTTCGGCATGCTCAACGACGTCATTGGCGTATGGCAGAGCAGCTTCATGCTGCTGTTCGTGGTGGTCGTCGCCGCGCTGGCCTGGATGCACTACGCCATACGCCGCGCCGAGCGCGATGAGTGGCAGCGCCAACAGCCGCACACCGACCTGCCGGAGCTGTCGACCCCCAACCGTTTCGTGCTGGAGGACTGGCGGCCGGAAGATCCTCAGTTCTGGGCGGAAAAAGGCAAGCGCATCGCCACGCGCAATCTATGGATCTCGATTCCCAACCTGCTGCTGGCCTTCGCCGTGTGGATGGTGTGGTCCGTGGTGGTCGCCAAGTTGCCTCAGGTAGGATTCGATTACACCTCCAACCAGCTGTTCTGGCTGGCGGCGCTGCCGGGATTGTCCGGTGCCACGCTGCGCATCTTCTACTCTTTCATGGTGCCGATCTTCGGTGGCCGTCGTTGGACGGCGATTTCCACCGCCTCGCTGTTACTCCCTGCGCTGTGGATCGGCTTTGCCGTACAGAATCCGCAAACGCCTTATCTGGTCATGCTGATCCTGGCCCTGCTGTGCGGCTTCGGTGGGGGTAACTTTGCCTCGAGCATGGCCAACATCTCGTTCTTCTATCCCAAGCGCGAAAAAGGTAACGCCCTGGCCCTGAACGCCGGATTGGGCAATCTGGGTGTCAGCGTCATGCAGTTTATCATTCCGCTGGTCATTACCACCGGCGTATTCGGTGCCCTGGGAGGAGAACCCCAGACCAGCGGAGAGGGCGCACGCCTCTGGCTGCAGAATGCAGGGTTCGTCTGGGTGCCGTTCATTCTCATCGGCACCGTGGCAGCCTGGTTCGGCATGAACGATATCGCCAGTGCACGCTCTTCCTTTTCCGACCAGGCGGTCATCTTCAAGCGTAAGCACAACTGGCTGATGTGTGTGCTTTATACCGGGACCTTCGGCAGCTTCATCGGTTATTCCGCAGGGTTTCCGCTGCTCGCCGCCAATCAGTTTCCCGAAGTCGATGTGCTCAAGTTCGCCTTCCTCGGGCCATTTATCGGGGCGCTTTCCCGTGCTGGTACCGGCTGGGTCTCGGACCGCTTCGGCGGTGAACGGGTCACTTTGTGGGTGTTCGCGGCGATGATCGCTTGCGTGGGGGGCGTGCTGTTCTTTCTCGGAATCAAGGAGCAGCCTGGCGCGTTCTGGGGCTTCTTCGCCATGTTCCTGCTGCTGTTCTTCTTCACTGGCGTGGGCAATGCCAGCACCTTCCAGATGATCCCCGAGATCTTCCGTCAGGAGGTGGCACGTCTGATGCCCCACCTCGACACTCCGGCGCAGCGCCAGCAGAGCGAGAAGGAATCTGCGGCGACCATCGGCTTCACTTCGGCCATCGCCGCCTATGGTGCCTTCTTCATTCCCAAGACCTTTGGCAGCTCCATTGCCTGGACCGGGGGGGCCGAGCCGGCTCTTTACGGATTCATCGTGTTTTATGCGATTTGCATTGGGTTGACCTGGTTCTACTACACTCGGCGTAATGCTGAAATCCGTTTTCGTGACGCGCCTGGCGTCAAGTCCACATCCGCTGCTGCGCAATGACCGATCGGAGCCGCCGTCACCGGCGGCTCCGACAGCGATGACGAACCTGCACAAGGGGAAGATAGACAGTCCGATTCCCGAGAAGTGTTCATGTCAAGCGAGCTCAACGACAGGCAGAGAAGTGATCAACCAGACCGCGCCGGTGGTGGCGGAGCACGCCGAAGCCATCGCCAGCAACTTCTATCCGCTGAGTTCGAGCGTTATCCCCGCGTCCGCTCGATGTTTAACATGCGTCTGCCCCAAGGGGAAACGCCTAGCTGCTACTTCATCGGGCCGTTGCCGTTCATGCTCGTTATCGACATTGCGCTAGAGGAGTTCGGTGTGCCGGATGAGCATCGCCATTACGAACCGACTGCCGCGCTGAACTGACCGATCCCCGACATGCTAGAGAGGAATATTCGTGAGCATTGCCCATTATGCCGATCTGCTGGCCGAGGCGCGCCGGCAACCCGAGCCCCAGCGTCTGCTCTTCGTCTTCACTCGCGCCGAATTGCCTGACAACCCTGACCGGGCGCAGCGCGAGCGCTTCGAGCAGGGACAGGGCGGCGTGTTGACGCCGGTGCTCTGCGTGGACAAGACGCCGGAAGAGTTGACCGACATGGCGGCGCTGGTCGATGAATCGCGGCGTACCGGCATCGACTGGGATGTCGTTTTTGTGGCCGCCCTGGCTGGCGATGGCTACCAGCCGCCTACCAGCGATGAGGCGGAGGGCCCTTTGCAGCGCATGGTCGAAGCATTGCAGATGGGCAGTATCGATAACTTTCTGGCCTTCGATCGTCAGGGGGATGCGATCAGCTTCCAATAAGGTTCATGTGATGCGGTTTGCGCCTGGGATATAAGAGAAAAGGTGGACGTGACGGATGACGTCGTAACGACGTCATCCGTCAAGATAATATCGAGGCCATTCGCTTCCTGAAGCCTTATTTAAACAGCGTTTCTCACCAGCATATGCCGGATCTTGCCAATCGCCCGGTGTGGATTCAGTCCCTTGGGACATACTGCGACGCAGTTCAAGATGCCTCGACAGCGAAACAGACTAAAGGGGTCTTCAAGCTGGGCGAGGCGTTCCTGCGTGGCGGTATCCCGAGAATCGGCCAGGAAACGATAAGCCTGTAGCAGCCCGGCAGGCCCGACGTATTTTTCCGGATTCCACCAGAAAGAGGGACACTGGGTAGAACAACAAGCGCAAAGGATACATTCGTAAAGGCCGTCGAGCTTGTCACGGTCTTCGGGAGATTGTAATCGTTCAATGGCGGGCGGCAGAGTCTCGTTTTGCAGATAAGGCCGAATGCGTTCGTATTGTCGATAGAAGAGCCCCAGATCGACGACTAGATCGCGCATGACCGGCAAGCCGGGAAGGGGGCGAATGATAAGTCGGTTATTCCGGACCACATCAGAGAGCGCGGTGATGCAGGCCAGGCCATTCTTGCCATTTATATTCATTCCATCCGAACCGCAGACGCCTTCACGGCAACTACGCCGGTAGGCAAGCGTGCTGTCCTGCTGCTTGAGCAGCTCGAGCACGTTCAGGATCATCAGGTTACGACCTTGAGTATCGAGCTGAAATTCCTGCATGTAGGGGGCAGAGTCGGTTTCGGGGTTGTAGCGATAGATGGAGACTTGGAGCATGGACATGGAAGCTTCTCCTGGATGAGCCTTATCCGGGCCTTGTTCAAAATTGACTGCACACTGGCCATGCCGCATTCAGGACCTACCTAAAAGCCTGTTTGCAATTCGAAAACCGCGCTTCTTGCAGCTTTTGCCTTGGCTGATTTACGCTGTCGATATTCTATAAAACCTGGCCTGAGGCGTATTTCAACAAGTTGGATGGCCTGTCAGTTGCCTGTCAATTGCCTTCAGTGGATGGGTCTTTCAGTATCGAGTCGAAGTCTTTACAACGTCTTGTGCCGTGAGTGACAGGAGATCCTCGATAAAGGTGTTTTAAAATATTTGTTGATATAAAAGTAAAAGAACAAGGACGCAAATGCAGTACAGAATATGTTTATCATGAGCTATATCATACTTGGACTTGCCGGAATAAAGTGGTTCGGCTCCGGGCTCTACCGATGATGAACTTGATCACTGACAGGTTTCGCCCTTGGCCAAGGCCGATAGTGCCTGCATGTCGAGAATATGTATTTCGCGCCCCTGAACGGAAAGTTGCCCCTGTTGCTGGAAACGGTTGATAACCCGGCTGACCGTTTCTACCGCCAAGCCCAGATAGCTTCCTATATCGGCACGCGACATCGTCAGACGAAAGCTGTAGGGCGAATAACCGCGACGTCTGAAGCGCAGCGAGAGCGCGAGCAGGAAGTTGGCGAGACGTTCGTCGGCAGTTTTATGTGACAACAAGCGCATCATCTGGCGATCGTCACGCATCTCCTTGCTCATGCTGCGATACAATTGTCTGCGCAGTTGAGGAAACCGCTCGGAGAGCGTGTCCAGGCGATCAAAGGGAATCTCGCAGACCGAAGTGGTTTCCAGCGCCGTGACCGTACCCAGATAGGTCTGTTCATCGATACCATCGAGTCCCACCAGCTCGCTAGGCAGATAAAAATTTGTGAGCTGCACCTCTCCGGTATTGTCGGTGGCGATCTGTTTGAGGCTACCTGAGCGCACGGCGAACACACTGGTAAAAGGCGTGCCCTGACGAAACAGGGCTTCGCCTTTCTTCAACGGAGCCCGACGGCGAATGATGGCGTCGAACTGGCTCATGTCCTCGTTCGCCAAGGACAGTGGCAGGCACAGCGAACTTAAATTGCAGCTTTGGCAGTGCGTTTCGCTGAGGCGGGCACGCCGGGAGGTTGCAATGGGGCTCAGCATAAATCCCTCCATAAGGTCGACCTAATCTTATTGTGGTAGATATGAGCCGTAGAAGAAAGCGTGAGCTAGACGCACCACGGCCGCATCGGCTTCAGTACCGCCAGGTTTGGGTATTGGCGATCCGAGACGCTCAAAGGGGCAGTATGCTCCTGTGGCGACTCGAGGATTCTGCTATCAACGGCTTGGGCGCTATGCTTTAGACGCTGATCGCTCTGGATCGGACTCTAGACCTGGCTCTAGAGCGGATCTGCAGCCTATTGCTATTGGCTATTCTGTTTTCAACAGAGGAGGTCTGAACATGCCCCACAAGCAGCTCCCTTCCGGTGCAAGCGAAGTGGCCAGGCATTATCCCGATGTCTGGGAGGCTTTCGCGGCACTAGGCGAGGCCTGTGCCGAAGCCGGCCCGCTGGATGAACGTACCTGTCGCCTGGTCAAGCTCGCGCTCGCCATCGGCGCACGCTCCGAGGGTGCGGTTCACTCGCATACGCGACGCGGCCTGTCGGAATCCATCAGCCCCGAAGAGCTGCGGCAGGTGGCGCTGCTATCGATTCCCACCTTGGGCCTGCCGAATGCCGCCGCCGCGCTGACCTGGATTGAGGACATCACCGATCCGGACAATCCCCCGCCACGCAAATGAACCCTGCTGGCCGTGCCAGGCATGGCCAGCTTTCCACACTTGTCTCCTGGTTATCCCGCCTTGCCTTCTCCTGCCTGTTGCCTATGCGAAACGGGGCCGTCGGGTATCTTTTCGGTGAGTTCGCTTCGCTACGCCAATGTCTTGGCGCAGCGCCCCCTGAGCGCTCGAGAATCACCGTCTACCTACAAATAATCCCGCCGCCTTCATTTATACCTACAAAGGAGTAGTGGATCAGAGAAAGTCCATCATTATTCATGGGATAGAAGTGGCCCGGGGGCTATCTCCGTTGGCATAGCAACCAGCTGCACTGTCCGGTGCCGGGAAACGGCCTTGACCTGTATCAAAAAACCCCTGGCGTACAGGTCGCAAAGTGGCCTCCTGAACAGGCGCCCAAGGGGCCATCGGGAGAACACGGCACGCAAGTCGCCGCCCGAGCTTCGCGCCGACGATTTTATTGGTGGTATGGCGCAGACCGGGCTCCGGCATCCAGTCGACGCGTCGCAGAGGAGGAACATCCCATGAGCCATTTTCTCGATCGACTGCAGTACCTGGGCAAGGCGCGTCCGGCATTCGCCGACGGCCACGGCGAGACGCGTGAAGAGTCCCGCGACTGGGAAGACGGCTATCGCGCCCGCTGGCAGCATGACAAGATCGTGCGCTCCACCCATGGTGTCAATTGCACCGGTTCGTGCAGCTGGAAGATCTACGTCAAGAACGGTCTGGTGACCTGGGAAACCCAGCAGACCGACTATCCCCGTACCCGCCCGGACCTGCCCAACCACGAGCCGCGTGGCTGCCCGCGCGGGGCGAGCTACTCCTGGTATCTCTACAGTGCCAACCGCCTCAAGTATCCGCTGGTACGTCGGACGCTGGTCCAGCTGTGGCGCGAGGCGCTTACCCAACACGGCGATCCGGTCGATGCATGGGCATCGATCGTCGAAGACCCGGCCAAGACCGCGCAGTACAAGAAGGCCCGCGGCATGGGCGGTTTCGTGCGCGCCAACTGGGAAGAGCTCGAGACGCTGATCGCCGCGTCCAATGTCTACACCGCCAAGCAGTACGGCCCCGACCGCGTCATGGGTTTCTCACCGATTCCTGCGATGTCGATGGTCTCCTATGCTGCCGGCGCCCGCTATCTGTCGCTGATCGGCGGGGTGTGCCTGTCGTTCTACGACTGGTACTGCGACCTGCCGCCGGCCTCACCGATGACCTGGGGCGAGCAGACCGACGTGCCGGAATCGGCTGACTGGTACAACTCCAACTACATCATCGCCTGGGGTTCCAACGTTCCGCAGACGCGCACGCCTGACGCTCACTTCTTCACCGAGGTGCGCTACAAGGGCACCAAGACGGTGGCGATCACCCCCGATTACGCCGAGGTCGCCAAGCTGTGCGACGAGTGGCTGAGTCCCAAGCAGGGTACCGACGCGGCGCTGGCCATGGCCATGGGTCACGTGATTCTCAAGGAATTCCACCTCGACAAGCCCAGCGCCTACTTCACCGACTATGTGCGTCGCTACACCGACATGCCGTTTCTGGTCGAGCTCGAAGCCCGTGAAGACGGCAGTTTCGCCCCCGGCAAGCAACTGCGTGCCAGCGACTTCGACGCCAACCTGGGCCAGGACAACAACCCCGAGTGGAAGACCGTGGCCTGGGATGAAGCCAGCAACCGCCTGGTAGTGCCGCGCGGCTCGATCGGTTTCCGCTGGGGCGAGGAAGACGCGGGCGAAGGCCGCTGGAACCTCGAACCGCTCGATGCCGAGGGCAACGAAGTCTCCTTGCAGCTATCGCTGGTCGATAGCCACGACAGCGTCGCCAAGGTCGGCTTCCCCTATTTCGGCGGCATCGCTCACGAGCACTTCAGCCACGTCGAAGGCAACGACGTGCTTTACCACCAGTTGCCGGCCAAGCGCCTGACGCTGGCGGATGGCCGGGAAATCCTGGCGGTGACCGTGTTCGACCTGATGGTCGCCAACTACGGCATCGACCGCGGCCTGGGCGCCGAGGGCGAGGATGACGGTGCCACCGCTTACGACCAGATCAAGCCCTACACTCCGGCCTGGCAGGAAGCGATTACCGGCGTGCCCGCTGAGCAGGCGATCCGCCTTGCCCGCGAGTTCGGCGACAACGCCGACAAGACCCGCGGCCGCTCGATGATCATCGTGGGGGCCGGTCTCAACCACTGGTACCACATGGACATGAGCTACCGCGGCCTGATCAATATGCTGATTCTGTGCGGTTGCATCGGCCAGAGCGGCGGTGGCTGGGCGCACTATGTCGGCCAGGAGAAGCTGCGCCCGCAGACCGGCTGGACCCCGCTGGCCTTCGGCCTCGACTGGCAGCGTCCGCCGCGCCACATGAACGGCACCTCGTTCTTCTACAACCACTCCAGCCAGTGGCGCTACGAGAAGCTCGAGATCAAGGAGCTGCTCTCGCCGCTGGCGCGTCCCGAGAAGTTCACCGGCAGCCTGCTCGACTTCAACGTGCGCGCCGAGCGCATGGGTTGGCTGCCTTCCGCGCCGCAGCTCGACACCAACCCGCTGCGTCTGGCTGCCGCCGCCAAGGCCGCCGGGCAGGATACCGCCGACTACGTGGTCGATCAGTTGAAGAGCGGCAAGCTGCGCTTCGCTGCCGAGAATCCCGACAGTCCGCAGAATTTCCCGCGCAACCTGTTCGTATGGCGCTCCAACCTGCTTGGCTCCTCCGGCAAGGGGCACGAGTATATGCTCAAGTACCTGCTGGGAACCCAGCATGGGCTGCAGGGCAAGGATCTCGGCGAGATGGGCGGGCCGCTGCCCGAAGAGGTGGTCTGGCACGACAAGGCGCCGGAGGGCAAGGTCGACCTGCTGGTGACGCTGGACTTCCGCATGTCCACCACCTGCCTGTACTCCGACGTGGTACTGCCCACCGCGACCTGGTACGAGAAGGACGATCTCAACACTTCGGACATGCACCCGTTCATCCATCCGCTGACCGCGGCCACCGATCCGGCTTGGGAGTCGCGCAGCGACTGGGATATCTACAAGGGCATTGCCAAGGCGTTCTCGCGGGTATGCGTGGGGCATCTGGGGGAGGAGACCGACCTGGTCACACTGCCGATGCAGCACGACTCCGCCGCGGAACTCGCCCAGCCCGAGGTGCTGGACTGGAAGAAGGGCGAGTGCGAGCCGCTGCCCGGCAAGACCATGCCGCACCTGATCGCGGTCAATCGCGACTACCCGGCGACCTATGAGCGCTTCACCTCGGTGGGTCCGCTGCTCGACACTCTGGGCAACGGTGGCAAGGGGATCGGCTGGGAGACCGCTGCCGAGGTCGAGCTGCTCGGTAAGCTCAACCAGCGCAAGGCTGACGGTCCGGCCCAGGGCCGCCCGCGCATCGAGACGGCCATCGATGCCGCCGAGATGATCCTGACGCTTGCGCCGGAGACCAACGGCCAAGTGGCGGTCAAGGCGTGGAACGCGCTGTCGAAGATCACCGGACGCGAGCATGCGCATCTGGCCTTGCCCAAGCAGGAGGAGAAGATCCGCTTCCGCGACATCGTCGCCCAGCCGCGCAAGATCATCTCGAGCCCGACCTGGTCAGGCCTCGAGGACGAGCACGTGTCATACAACGCCTGCTATACCAACGTCCATGAATTGATTCCGTGGCGTACCGTGACCGGCCGTCAGCAGTTCTATCAGGACCACGCCTGGATGCGCGCGTTCGGCGAGAGTCTTCTGACCTATCGTCCGCCGATCAACACCAAGGCGATGAGCGGCTTCAAGGCACCGAAGAGCAACGGTAATCCGGAAATTGCGCTGAACTGGATCACTCCGCACCAGAAGTGGGGCATCCACTCGACCTACAGCGACAATCTCCTGATGCAGACGCTGTCGCGTGGTGGCCCGATCGTCTGGCTATCCGAGGACGACGCTCGCGCCATCGGCGTGGAGGACAACGACTGGATCGAGCTCTACAACTCGAACGGCGCAGTGGCGGCAAGGGCGGTGGTCAGTCAGCGGGTCAAGAACGGCATGGCGATGATGTACCACGCCCAGGAGCGCATCGTGAACGTGCCGGGCTCCGAAGTCACCGGCACCCGTGGCGGCATTCACAATTCCGTGACTCGCGTGTGCCCCAAGCCGACCCACATGATCGGTGGCTACGCTCAACTGTCCTATAGCTTCAACTACTACGGGACCGTGGGCTCCAACCGTGACGAATTCGTCGTGGTGCGCAAGATGCACCACGTCGATTGGCTGGACGGCGAAGGTAACGACAGCGTGCAGGAGAAGGTTGAGAGCTGATTCCGTCCCGTTTCTCGTCAGGCATGACACAATCGCCCCGCAGCAGCGGGGCGATTGCTTTGCAGAACTCGGCTTATGGAGCCTCCCTCATGCCGGAGCGGGAAGCCGTGCGACGCACCGGTTTCCGGCTACGCAAGTCAGGACCGCCAGTGGCGAGATCGGCTGCGTACAGAAGTGCAGCAGTGTTATGTTTGGTCCTTGATTAAGCGAAGCGGAGTTTAAAGGATTTAACCGCAACGCTTAATTCTACTTAACTTAATAATCGTAAAGGTAAGCTTTTATTTGTATTTAAAACTTTTGTGTTGCATGAGAGGTGTTTGAGAACATTCGGTAAAGAATAGTATATAGGTAAGCCTGTTAGCGGCTAACGCGTTTCGCAAAATTCTTCTCATGGTCTAGCTTAGGTAGTGCACGCTAACTAAGGAGGTTTTATGAAAAGGACAGCCCTAACCGTTGCTATCAGTGCGCTCTGCGCCGGTCTTGCGGGAGGTGCCTTGGCGCAGCAGCAAGAACAGCAGTTCTCCGATGCAGATAGGGATAACAATGGTTTCTTGAGTCAGGAAGAAGCCAGGACAGCGGTAAATCTGGATGAAGATACCTTTAATCAAGCAGACGCCAACGGCGATGACCGGCTGGACGTGGATGAATTTCTGATCGTAGTCGAAAGAACGGGAAGCCAGCAGGCTCAGCAAGGACAGCAGCAGACCTCTCAGCAACAGCAGTCTTCTCAGCAGCAGGGCTCTCAAGTCACCGTGGATGAAGAGCCGGCCGACGTTGACGTCCAGACTCAGGCACCGGATGTCACTGTCGAGAAACAGAAGCCCGATGTCACCGTTGAGCAGCCCAAGCCGGAAGTTGAAATAACCCAGCCCAAGCCCGATGTGGAAGTGCAACAGGCCGAGCCCAACGTGTCGGTACAGCAGCAGGGGCAGCCGGAAGTGGAAATCGAGAAAGCTGGCGAAGCTCAGGTTGACGTGGAGCGACCCGATGATCAGCAGCAACAGAACCAGCAAGGCCAGCAACAATCAGGGGCAAGTTCCTTGATGTCCATGCAGGCAAGTGATCTAGAGGGTAAAGCAGTTGTCAATCAAAATGGCCAGGAGATTGGCGACATCGATCGTATCGCCCAGCACACCCAGAATAATCGGCTGTACGGCATCGTCACTGTCGGTGGCTTCTGGGGCATTGGCGGAGAAGAGATCGCGCTTCCACTGGAAGAGATGCAGCTAGAAAATGACCAATTGGTCATGCAAACCAACCGTGGCGAAGACGAAATCAAGCAGTCTGCCGACAGTTACAACGAAAGCGATTATCGTGAGCTGGAGGGTGATCAGACTCTGAGTGAAGCTGCCCAAAGCCAGTAATTGACGTTCTGTTGGGTCATCATGATCTCGCCGATACATGGCGGTTTTCAGGCATGGCTCTGTCTATGCCAGCCGATCAAGCAAGGATGGGGTAAGTCGGCTTCACATCATGTCCGCTTCAAGCAGGCGGTGGAGTATTACACGGTGGTGTAATAGTGATTAACGATGTGAAGCTTACAGGGCTTGCCCATTAAGTCAGAATCGATTCAAGGAGGTTGTTATGAAAAGGACAGCAATAGCCGTTGCCGTAGGTGTCTTGTGTGCGGGTATCTCGGGAAGTGTCCTGGCGCAGGACGAACAACAGCAACAGGGCGCTAAAATCGTCGTGAAAGAGAAACCTGCCCAAATCCAGGTGGAGCAGAATCCTCCAGAGGTTACCGTCGAGCAGCAGAAGCCGAACGTGAATGTCGAGCAGCCCAAGCCGGACGTTCAGGTAAGCCAGCCCGACCCCGAGGTCGACGTGCAACAGGGCCAGCCCGACGTGTCGGTGGAGGGGAAGAGCCAGCCGGAAGTGCAGGTCGAGCGCTCCGGAGAGGCTCAGACCGACGTGCAACAGCAGTAATCATGACGATTGCAGGGTGCGGCAGGAGCCGCACCCTGATTACTGTATAAGACATGCGTCTGGGTTCACGGTGATCGAGACGGCTTCGCTGGAGTTGAGGAACCCAGTGGGCGATGAATCATTCCCGAACCTCGGCAAAACGTGCCGGGGCGACTACCGGCAACGTCTCCAGTCCGGGGCGGGCGAAAAAGAAGCCCTGCTGGCGATGAATGCCGTGATGCAGCAGCCAGCGAGCCTCCTCGGCCAGTTCCACGCCCTCGGCGACCAATTGGATATCCAACTCTTCGGCCATGCCTGCCACGGCGCGCACGATTGACTGCCGGCTGGGATCAATATGTACGTTCTGGATCAGCTGCCGATCGAGCTTCAGGGTATCCGGCGTCAGTTCGGTGAGCAGATCGAGATTGGCGTAGCCGGCGCCGAAATCATCCAGAGCGGTAGAAAAACCCAAACCGTGATAGGTATCGATGATGTCGCGCAAATGACTGCGGTCGCGCACTGCCTCGGACTCGGTAATCTCGAAGTTGATTCGCGAGAGGGGCCAGCCGCAGCGTCGCGAGGCTTCCAGAGTGGCCTGGATACAGGCGGTAGGTTCGTAGACTGCATTGGGCAGGAAATTGATCGACAGGGTCGTCTGCATGGCGAGTGCGCTTGCCAGCTCAATGGCTCTGACGCGACAGGCCTGATCGAAACGATACAGTAGCTGGTCGTCGACCTGGTTGAGCACGCTGTAGGCAGACTGCCCCTCGGGACCGCGCACCAGAGCTTCGTAGGCGATGATCATTGCCTGCTCGACGTCGACGATGGGCTGGAACGCCATGGTGAACTCGAACGGCAACTCGCCGTCACAGCGTCCGCAGTGATCGTTCACTCTTGCGCAGTGGGTCATGTCGCGTTTCCTGATATCCAGTGGTAGCCCTCTCGATCGAGACGGTATTGCCTTTCTATCGGCCGAGATGCGGCGGGCTTGAAAGGCACCGGAACAGGCTCGCCGTACAAGGCGATGCGGGCGATGTCCTCTTCACTGCTTGCCTGGCCTGGAGGCGCTTGTCCTCGCGGCCCGGCCGCCACGCGCCACCATCACCACGCCGCTGATAGTCACGGCCATGCCGGTCAGCGCAACGGGACCGAGAGTCTCATCGAACAGCCACCACGCTTCCAGGGCCGTCAGCGGCGGTACCAGATAGAACAGGCTGGCGACTCGCGAGGCGCCGCCGCGCCGGATCAATGCCATCAGCAGCAGGATCGCCGCTACCGACAGGCCGATGACCAGCCAGACCAGGGCGGCGACGAAGGGGGGCGTCCACAGGATCTGGCGGGTTTCCAGCAAGAGCGCCCCCAGCCCGAGGACGACGCTGGCGGCGAGATACTGCACCACACTGCCGCCCAGCAGCGGCATGTCGGTGCAAAAGCGTTTCTGGTACAGGGTACCGGTGGAGATGGCCAGTAGCGCCGCGAACACGCAGGCCAGCGCGCCTAGACCGAAACCCTCGAACAGGCCGCCGTCGCCCGGGGCGAGCTTGCCGCTCAGCACCAGCGTGATACCGACCAGCCCCAATCCCAACCCCAGCCACTGCCAGCGCGACAGACGCTCGCCGAGTAACGGCAGCGCCAGCGCGGCGGTCAGCAGCGGTTGCAATCCGACGAGCAGCGAGGCCAGGCCCGCCGGTAGTCCGAGGTCGATGGCGTAGAACACGCCGCCCAGATAGGTGGCGTGGACCAGCACGCCGGTGACCGCGACGTGGCCCCAGAGCCTCGGCGAGGCGGGCCAGGGGGCTCTGAACCACCGCATCAATGGCAGCAGGACCAGCAAGGTGAGCGCGAAGCGGATGAACAGGAAGGTGAACGGCTCGGCATAGGGCAGTCCGTACTTGGCGCCGATAAAGCCGGTACTCCACAGCAGCACGAAGAATGCCGGCATCAGGATCAGCCATGGCGTTGGCTGGCGATTCGCCGAGGTGTCCGGGGCCGTTCCGTTCATCGGATGTCCTGAGAGGCGGTGCCTGCTCCCGCGGAACGGGAGGGCTGAGTGGGCCCGGCAGTGCGGCGTGGCATGTTGTCGACGATATCGAAGACCTGCTGCGGGTCAACGTAACCTTCAAGCTGCATTTTCTTGCCCCCATCCATGCCGATGAGTATCACGGTCATTGGCCCCTGCGGATCGATGCCGAGGGCCTTGAGCAGCGCACGGGTCTCGAACGGTGTCATCGCCTGGCCGGTGCGCTGACCGCTGCCGGCCTCGACGCTGTAAAGCACCATCTGGCGTTGGCGGAGGTCGTCCTGGCGTCGGCGGAGCTGTTCGCGCATGCGTTGGTAAGCGGCATTATCGGCATCGGGCGTCACCAGAACCAAGGGACGGAACAGACCCCGGTCGGTGATCAGCGGATTGGCCGGATCGGCGGCCGAGGCGGCGGCGATCGATGCGGTCCAGACCAGTAGGCTGATCAGCAGTAGCGCGAATACGGGGCGTTGTGGCATTTCGAGACTCCTTGCAGTTGTAAACGAGGGCTTGTCGACGGCGGCTAGGCATCGCCCTGGGCAACCCTGCCGTTGCCGACGAGCTGAGACTCCTACCCCCAAATAACCTTGGTGCTACCCGATATACGTCTAAAGGAATAGGGATCTACAAAAATCCATATTCAATCAACTGCCTGCCTACCAATACACGATTACCCCCAACGACATAGGACGGCCCCAGGCGCCTGTAGGCACTGGGAGGGGTTTGACCTGTATCAAAAAAGCGTCGGCGCAAAAGACCCAAAGTGACTCCCGAAGACGCTTCACCAGGTCTAGGGAGACATCCTGTGGCGGCCTGATCAGGCGCGAAAACCGCCTGGCCCTCGATGCACCGCATGCGACTGGTTGAAGGCAATGATACGTACAGGAGATCGTGACATGAAGATCCGCTCGCAAGTGGGCATGGTCCTCAACCTCGACAAGTGCATCGGCTGCCATACCTGCTCGGTGACCTGCAAGAATGTCTGGACCAGCCGCGAGGGCGTGGAGTACGCCTGGTTCAACAACGTCGAGACCAAACCGGGCATCGGCTATCCCAAAGAGTGGGAGAATCAGGCCAAGTGGAAAGGTGGCTGGATGCGTCGCAAGGACGGCCGGATCGAGCCACGCATCGGCGGACGCTTCCGGGTGCTGGCCAAGCTGTTCGCCAACCCCGACCTGCCGGAAATCGATGACTACTACGAGCCGTTCAACTTCGATTACCAGCATCTCCACAAGGCCGGCAAGAGCCAGCACCAGCCGGTCGCACGTCCGCGCAGCGCCATCACCGGTCAGCGCATGAACAAGATCGAGTGGGGTCCCAACTGGGAGGAGATTCTCGGCACCGAATTCGCCAAGCGCCGCAAGGACAAGAATTTCGACAAGGTTCAGGCCGATATCTACGGTCAGTTCGAGAACACCTTCATGATGTACCTGCCGCGACTGTGCGAGCACTGTCTCAACCCGGCGTGCGTGGCGTCGTGCCCGAGTGGTGCGATCTACAAGCGCGAGGAGGACGGCATCGTGCTGATCGATCAGGACAAGTGCCGCGGCTGGCGCATGTGCATCTCCGGCTGTCCGTACAAGAAGATCTACTACAACTGGAAAACCGGCAAGTCCGAAAAGTGCATCTTCTGCTATCCGCGCATCGAGTCCGGGCAGCCGACGGTGTGTTCCGAGACCTGCGTGGGCCGCATCCGTTATCTGGGTGTGCTGCTCTACGATGCCGACCGCATTCAGGAAGTGGCATCGTCTCCCGACGAGCGCGACCTCTACCATCGCCAGTGCGAGATTTTCCTCGACCCCAACGATCCGGAAGTCATCGCCCAGGCGCGCCGCGACGGTGTGACCGAAAACGTGATCAAGGCCGCACAGGCGTCGCCGGTCTACAAGCTGGCGATGGACTGGCAGCTGGCTCTGCCGCTGCATCCCGAATACCGCACGCTGCCCATGGTGTGGTACGTGCCGCCGCTGTCACCGATTCAGACCGCCGCCGAAGCCGGCCATCTGGAAAGCGACGGCGTGCTGCCCGACATCGAGTCACTGCGCATTCCGGTGAAGTATCTTGCCAACCTGCTCACCGCCGGTGAAGAGGAGCCCGTGGTGCGGGCACTCAAGCGCCTGATGGCGATGCGTGTCTACAAGCGTGCTCAGCAGGTCGAGGGGCGCAAAGCCGCCGACGTACTCGCCGAAGTGGGGCTCACCGAGGCGCAGATCGAGGAAATGTACCGCTATCTGGCCATCGCCAACTATGAGGATCGCTTCGTGGTGCCCACCAGTCACCGCGAGCAGGCCCGCGAGGCCTTCCCCGAGCGTGGCGGCTGCGGTTTCTCGTTCGGCAACGGCTGTCATGGCGGCGAAAGCGAAATCAGCCTGTTCGGCGGACGCAAGCACACCAGCACTTTGGTCAAGCCGGCCGTCGAGCATCACGATCCGGAAGAGGAGCACGCCATGCCGCTGGTGATGACCGACTCCGGAGTCAAGTATCACCAGCCGAAGCCGGCCTATTCATCCAAGCAGGCCGAACCGGAGGAGGAGCACAATGCGTAGTCTACGTGTCCTGGCGCGCCTGCTGGACTACCCCACGGCCGAACTGAAACAGGCCGCGGGCGAGATGCTCGAGGCTATCGATGCCGAGGAACACCTGAGCCGCCGGCAGCGCTTCGCCATCAAGTCATGGATCACGCAGATTGCCAATGCCGATCTGCTCGATCTGCAGGCCGACTACGTGGCGCTGTTCGACAAGGGGCGTTCGACCTCGCTGTTGCTGTTCGAGCATGTGCATGGCGAGTCGCGCGACCGCGGCCAGGCGATGGTCGATCTGCTCGATCAGTACCGTGCCGCGGGCTTCGAGCTCGAAGCCCGCGAACTGCCCGATTATCTGCCGGTGTTCCTGGAATACCTCTCTACTCGAGAGGGGGGCGAGATCGCTCGCCAGCTGGGCGACGTGGCACACATCCTGGCGCTGCTCGCCGCGCGCCTCAAGGAGCGGGAGTCCGCCTATGCCCTGGTGCCCGAGTCGCTGTTGGCGATGATCGGTGCCGAAGAGATCGTCGGTGAGCATGCCGAGGCGGTGCAGAAGGAGGCCCGTGACGATACGCCCGCCGCACTCGATGCGGTGTGGGAGGAAGAAGCGGTGCGCTTTCATGCCAAGTCCGACGAGGATTGCGCCCTGCAGTCCGCCACCGGGCGTCGCCAGGCGGAACTCAAGCGCCAGTTTCAGGCCGATGTGCCGCTACGTATCGTGCCGCCAGCCACCAATGCGGCCTCGGGTCATTAATTCAGGAGCCCCGTCATGAACTACCTCAATGAACTGCTGTTCGGTCTCTATCCCTATGTGGCGGGCACGGTGTTCCTGGCCGGTGCGCTGCTGCGCTTCGATCACGGCCAGTACACCTGGAAGACCGGCTCCAGCCAGATGCTCTCCAAGCATCAGATGCGTCTGGGCAGCAACCTGTTCCATATCGGCATTCTGGTGATCTTCTTCGGCCATCTGGTGGGCCTGCTCACGCCGCACTGGGTCTATGCCCCCTTTATCAGTGCCGGTACCAAGCAGATCATCGCCATCATCGTCGGAGGCACTGCCGGGGTGATGTGCCTGACCGGCGGCGCCATGCTGCTGCATCGTCGGCTGACCAACCCGCGCGTACGCGCCACCTCCAGCCGCGCCGATATCCTGATTCTGGCGATGTTGGTGGCTCAGGTCAGCCTGGGGCTTTTGACCATCATTCCCGCCCTGGGCCATCTCGACGGTGGTGCCATGCTGATGCTCGCCGAGTGGGCCCAGTCCGTGGTGTTCTTCAAGGGCGGAGCCGCTGAACACCTGGCGGAGATCGGTCTGATCTACAAGCTGCATATCCTGCTCGGGCTGACCATCATCCTGGTCTTCCCCTTCACCCGTCTGGTGCACGTATGGAGCGCACCGGTGGGGTACATGGGACGGCGTTACCAGATCGTGCGCCGCCGCGCATAACGCGGATTGCGCTCAATCAGCTTTGCTTATCTACCGTTTCAGTTCCCCCTGGGGGATGTCATGCAAAAGATCGAAATCGAACAACTGCCGGGGCGCGTCAGCGCCCCCGTCATCCGGGTCGGCGAGACCGCCATCGACGAGCAGACCATCGCCAGCGAGATGCAGTACTACCCGGCCGAAACCCTTGCCGAGGCCCAGTTGCAGGCAGCGCGTGCCCTGGTGATCCAGGAGCTGCTTCGCCAGCGCAGCGTCGAGCTGGGGTTGGCGTCCGAGAGGGATGCAGACGCTGCCGCTGAGGAAGCCGACCTGGCCGGAATGCTCGACAGCGAACTGGAGGTCCCGGAGCCCGAGGAGGCCGCCTGCCGGCGTTTCTTCGACGCCAATCCCGAGCGCTTTCAGACGCCGGTCATTCTCGAGGTACGCCATATCCTGCTGGCCGCCGCGCCCGATGATTCGCAAGCGCGGGATGCTCAACTCCGACAGGGCGAGGAGCTGCTCGAGGCGTTGCAGAAAGCACCGTATCGCTTCGACGAGTTCGCCCAACGCTACTCGGCGTGTCCGTCGCGAGAGCAGGGCGGCCAACTGGGGCGTCTGGCACCGGGACAGACCGTGGACGAACTGGACCGGGCGCTGCGCCGCCTGCCGGAAGGCCTGCACGATCGCCCGCTGGCTTCGCGCTATGGCTGGCATCTGGTATCCATCGATCGACGTATCGAGGGCGAGCCGCTGGACTACGATCAGGTCGCCGACCGGGTCCGCCACACGCTGCGCGAGCAGGCGTCACGCCGCGCTCTGCGCCACTATCTGCTGGCCCTGGCGGAGCGCTATGGTGTCGAAGGCATCGCGCTCGACGAGGAGAGCGCCGGTGCGCTGATGCAATAAGCATCGTTCAGGAAGACAAGCGGAGGAAACAGCCATGGCCCATGTATCCAGCGACGCGGCGTTTGTACCGCTCAATATGGCGGTGCTCACCGTCTCCGACACTCGCGGCTTCGACCGCGATGGCAGCGGTGACCTGCTCAGTGCGCGGCTCGAGCAGGCCGGTCACCGCCTGGAGGATCGGCGGATCGTACCCGACGATATCTATCGTATCCGCGCGGTGGTTTCCGCCTGGATCGCCCGCGATGACGTCCAGGTGATTCTGGTCAACGGGGGGACCGGTTTCACGCCGCGCGACAACACTCCCGAGGCGCTCACCCCGCTGTTCGACAAGGCCATCGAGGGCTTCGGCGAGCTGTTCCGCCAGCTTTCCCTCGACACCATCGGCACCTCGACGATTCAGTCGCGGGCAGTGGGCGGGGTGGCCAACCGTACCCTGATCTTCGCCATGCCGGGATCACCCAAGGCCTGCGCCACCGCCTGGGATGGCGTGCTCGCCGCCCAGCTCGATGCGCGCACGCGACCGTGCAACTTCGTTGCCATGGTGATGCCGGACGCCGCCTGCTGTACCAGTCGTCAGCCAGAAGTTTCCCAGTCCGAACCGTGGGGACGCGTATGAGCTGCGACGCGCATGCCCACGGTCTTCTCGGTGTCGAACAGGCTCTGGCGCTGCTGCTCGAACGGGCCCGGCCGCTGAATGAGAGCGAGAAGGTCGATCTGGTGCAGGCTCGCGGGCGCATCCTGGCCCAGGATATCCAGGCGGTACTGGATATTCCCGGCTGGGACAACAGCGCGATGGATGGCTATGCACTCCGCAGCGGCGATCTGGAAGTCGCGCGCGACAGCCTGCCGGTCGGCCAGCGTATTCCTGCCGGAGCGGCGCCTGCCCCGCTGCCGGCGGGGCGTTGCGCGCGAATCTTCACCGGTGCGCCGATCCCCCAGGGGGCGGACTGCGTGGTCCCCCAGGAGCGCTGTGAAGTGCTGCAGGATGGCCGGGTGCGTTTCCTCGATCCCGTCACGCCCGGCAGCCATATTCGCCGGCGTGGCGAGGAACTGCGCCGTGGCGAGTCCCTGCTGGAGCGCGGCACCTGGCTGGACAGTGCGGCGCTGGGCGTGCTTGCCAGCCAGGGACTGGCGCAGGTCGAGGTGGTACGTCGCTTACGCGTCGCGTTGCTGTCTACCGGCGACGAGCTGGTCGAACCCGGTCAGCCGCTGCAGCCGGGGCAGCTGTATAACAGCAACCGGGTGGTGCTGGGCGCGGAACTCGCCGACGAAGGTATCGAGCTGATCGACCTCGGTGTGGTCGAAGACACGTTCGAGGCGGCCTGTGCCGCGCTGCAGCGGGCCCAGGCCGAAGCCGACGCGATCATTACCACCGGCGGCGTCTCGGTGGGTGAGGAGGACCATGTACGCAACGCTGTCGAGTCTCTGGGCGGCTTGCATTTTCATGGCGTGGCGATGAAACCCGGCAAACCCTTTGCCTTCGGCTGGGTCGGCGGGACACCGCTGCTGGGACTGCCGGGCAATCCGGTGGCCTCGCTGGTGACCTGGCAGCGTCTGGCACGTCCCTATCTGCGCCGTTGTCAGGGACGGCGTGCGTCGATGCCGCTGAGCTTCCCCGTGGTCGCTGGCTTCTCGCGTCCACTGCGTGCCCGCGAGGAGGTGCTGCGGGTAACGCTCAGGCAGGGCGTGGCGCATCTGGCCGGCGGACAAGGTTCGGCGATGCTGTCGGTGCTGACCCGTGCTGAAGGCTACCTGGTGATTCCCGCCGATCGGGAGGTCCGGGAGGGGTGGGAGTATGACTTCGTTCCCTTCGCCCGCACCGTCCTGTAGAGCCGCACCGTCCTGTAGAGAAGCCGGCCTGTAGAAGCCGTTCTGCAAGGGACCGAGCGGTCTGGCAAGCGGCTCGGTTCAAAAGCATGGCTCCAATCGCAAGCGGTGGTGAAGATATTCACGGCATAGGAGAACATCAATGAAGCGCAATCAGCGTCCTCTGGTCTATTCCTGCTCGGGCTGTTCCGATGTCGCCCAGCTCGCCAATGAGGTGGCGGTGCGCCTCGATCATGCCGGCACCGCGCAGATGTCGTGCATTGCCGGAGTCGGGGGTGGCGTCGAGGCGCTGATCAAGATCGCCCGTTCCGGGCGACCTGTCATCGGCATCGACGGTTGCCCCCTGCACTGCGTGCAATCCTGCCTCGAACAGATCGACCAGCCACTATCCGAGCACGTGAAACTCTACGACATGGGCTATCGCAAGCATCATGGTCGCCGGTATCGCGAAGAGGACATCCAGGCGGTCACCGCGGATGTCGGACAACTGATCGCTCGCCTGTCCTGTTAGCCTTCTTTCTATTGCGGTCAGAGGCCCTGTAAAAGAACCCGCCGTCAGGCGGGCTCAGGTTGAAAGCGAAGCCCGCCGAGAAGAGGCGGGCTTTTGCGTGGTTCCGGTTACGGCGTCAACTGGCTGAAGTAGGCGGCGATGTCGGCGATGTCCTGGTCGGACAGGCTCATGGCCTGCGGCGCCATGATTGCCGCGTTGCCGCCCTGACGCTGTCCCTCGCGATAGGCGGTGAGGGCGTTCTGCAGATAGAGAGCATTCTGCCCGGCGAGGTTGGGGTACATGGGAGCCACGGCTTGGCCGTCCTTGCCGTGACAGGCGACGCAGACGCCGATCTTGGATTCCCCGGCAGCAGGATCGCCTGCAGCATGGGCGACACCGGTCATGGCCAGTGTCAGCGCGGCGAGGGTCAGTAGTCTCTTCATGGTTTTCTCCTTGCTTCATGTTGTTTACCGGTGAGAGCCACCGGACATTCTCGTTGGCATTGTCCGCTCATCCGTCTGGATGGGCGGAATGCCTGGGCCGTCATGCCAGAATTTCCAGTGCGGCAATGATGGCCAGGACGAACATCAGCCATCCGCTGACGAAGTAGCGAAACAGGCGCGGGGCGTGGGCCAGTTCCATGAACCCGTCGATGATGATCTGTCCCTTGAGCGCGGTCAGACCCAGTACCAGAATGGGTAGCCAGGCAGCTTGCAGGCGGTGGCCAAGCGTCCAGGACAGCACGGTCAGCTCCAGCAGCACGATCCACATCCAGGTCAGCGGTTTCATGACGGCCTCACATGAGTACGTAAACGATCGGGAACAGCACCAGCCAGACCAGATCCACCATGTGCCAGTAGCTGGCGCCGCTTTCCACGGCGCCCACGCCGCGGGCGGGATCCTCGCGATACGTGTCATGCCGGCAACGCCGGGCCACGGCGAGGAGGATGATCATGCCCAGCACCACATGCATCAGATGGAAGAAGGTGACGAAGAAATAGAAGAAGTAGAACGTGCTGCTGCGCAGGGTGTAGCCTGCTTCGATCAGGCCGCCATATTCGGTGAGCTTGATCGCGACGTAGGCGACGCCGCTGGCCGCACCTGCCCATAGCCAGTGGGTGCAGGTTGGCAGGGATCCGGCCCGAATCGCTGTCACGGCACGTGCGACACAGTAGCTGCCGGTCAGCAGAATCAGCGTATTGATCAGCCCGAACGTGGTATGTAGCGTGCGCGCACCCGCCGCGAAGATTTCCGGTTCGTGGCTACGTGCCACGACCAGGCCGATCAGCAGCAGGCCGAAGACCGCCAGTTCCACGAGGATAAAGAACCACATGGCCAAGTCGCCGGGGAGGTGGCGGTACGGTGCGGTAACGGGCTCGCTTGGCGGCGAGCAGGCCTGGAGCATCTTCATGACGGCCCTCCGGTGAGCAGCAGGTAGAGCCGGGGCAGCAACTCGGGCAGTTGCTCCGGCTGACGCAGCAGCACGAAGCGCTGGCGGCCGAAGAGATATGGCAGATAGTCGGCGGCGTCCTGGTCGATGGTGACGCAGAATGGCTCCACTCCCGCCTGGCGTGCCTCGACCAGCGCGTGGCGAGTATCCTCGACGCCGTAACGGCCCTCGTAGAGATCCAGATCGTTGGGCTTGCCGTCGGTGAGCAGCAGCAGAAGCCGCTGGCCGGCAGGCTGCTGAGCCAGCACCTCGGTAGCTTGGCGGATGGCCGCCCCCATGCGGGTGTAATAGCCTGGCTCCAGCGCCTGGATGCGTCCGCGTACCGTGTCGTTCCAGGGCTCGGCGAAGTTCTTGATCATGTTGAAACGCACATGGTGACGACGCTTCGATGAAAAGCCATAGAAGGCGAAGCGGTCGTGACCGGCGTCGAGGGATTCACCCAGCAACTGCAGACTGTCGCGGACCACATCGATGACCTGGCCATCGTCGTTCACCCAGGCATCCGTCGATAGCGAAAGATCCGCCAGCACCAGGCAGGCCAGATCGCGATGACGCATATCCAGGTCCCGCCATAGTCGGGCGTCGGCAGGCGCCTGGCCACGCTGGCGCTCGGCTTGAAAGCGAATGCAGGCGGCGATGTCCACCTCGCGGCCCTGGGGTTGACGATTGCTCCACTGCCGTTCGGGACGCAGCGCCTCGAAGCGTTTGCGCAACTGGGCGGCCGTGGGTTGCAAGCGCGCGGGCAGCGGAGCGGGAGCGGCGTCGCGCGAGAGCATGGGAATCACTCGGCAATGGCGCTCGCGCAGCACGTTGCGACGCCAGTCCCACTCCGGCAGCAAGCGGCCTTCTCCGAGGGGAATGTCGTCTTCGGCGCTGGCGGGCAGGTCGAGATCGAGGCGCAGCCGCGAGGCGGGGGCCGTCGCGCGTCGTGCCAGGCTGATACGATCGAGGTCCTCGGCAATTTTCGCCGCGTCCTCGTCCTCGCTGTCATCGGTGGTGCGGTCCACCGGGACGTACTCGGACCAGGAAAACAGACTCTCCAGCCGGAAGATGAGTAGGCCGTCACGGCCGTCGACATCCTCGACGTATTCGGCCTGTTTGCGTGAATGCGCCGCCTGCAGGCGATGGCCGGGCGCACCGCAAGCCTTGCCTGGATCACGCTCCTCAGGAGTAGGGGCCGGGCCGATATCGGGACATGGATACAGCCACAACGGTACCGGCTGCGGTTCGCCCGGGGCGTCAGGCAGGCCATCGCGACAGCCGGGCACCCGCAGAGCATCCTGAATCATCCGCTCACGCCGGCCTTCGGCGCCGCCCAGTGTGGCGGGCGCGGGACGCTGCGCCAGCAGGGCCTCGACGAGACGTCGGTACAGCGGTTGCAAACCGGGAAGGGCGGCAAGCGTCTCGCCGACCAGGCGCTGGTTATCGACGAACCAGTCGGCCTGGGTGACGAGGCGGTCACGGCTGGCAAGGGCGACCAGCCACAAGTAGAGGTCACGATTGAGAGAGGCCTCAGGAAACAGTGCGATGCGCTCGGGAACCCGCACGCTTTCCTGATCCCTCCAGGCCATGGGATGGCGGCGTCCGGTGCCGGCGATGCGCTGCAGCCAGTGCCGGCGGGCCTTGATCTCGCGTGCGGTGGCCGGCGCCACGCGCAGTCCCGGATCGCCACCCAGGGCGCGCAGGACGATCGCCAGGCGAGTCTGCTCGTCGGCCAGCGTGACCGCGGCCTGGGCATGTTCGTCGTTGGCCAGCCGGGTGATCAGACGGTGCCAGCGGATACCGACCAGTTCTTCCATTGTCTTGTCCTCTTGGGGGGCGAGGCGCCTTGGCGACGCCGCTCCGGCGGGAGCGGCGTCGTTCAGCTCAGGCGTTGGCAGTCAGCGGAGCCGGCATGTCGGGCTTGTCCTGGCTGGAGGTCTCGCGTACGGCGACGAAGAAGCTGGCGAGATACAGCAACAGGCCCAGGGCGAACAGGCAGCCTGATCCCAGACGCAGCCAGTAGAAGATGCGCAGGGCGTCCTGAGTGGCCATGAAGGGCAGGGCCTGTCCACTCTCGGGCAGACGCTGCAGCCAGACCTGAGTCACGCCGGCCGCGGTGAGAAATACCGTGATCAGGAGCATGGAGATGCTCATCAGCCAGCAGGACTTGATTTCCAGTGCCTGGGCCCGCTCGCTGTTGCCGGCGGTGCGCCCGCGCAGGATGGGCATGGCGTAGGAGATGATGGTCATGACGATCATCGCGTAGGCGCCGAAGAAGGCCAGGTGGCCATGAGCCGCGGTCAACTGGCTGCCGTGGGTGTAGTAGTTCACCGGTGCCAGGGTGTGCAGGAAACCCCACACGCCTGCGCCCAGAAAGGCCATCACCGAGGTCCCCAGCGCCCAGGTGGTGGCGGCACGGTTGGGGTGGTTGCGGCGACGACGCTTCACCATGCTGAAGGCGAAGACCATCATCATGAAGAAGGGCAGCGGCTCCAGGGCGGAGAAGATCGAGCCCAGCCATAGCCAGTACTGGGGCGCGCCGATGAAGAAGTAGTGGTGGCCGGTGCCGATGATGCCGCTGATCAGGGCCATGGCAATGATCACGTAGAGCCACTTCTCGATGACTTCGCGGTCGACGCCGGTGGTCTTGATCAGCACGAAGGCCAGAATGCTGCCCATGATCAGTTCCCAGACGCCTTCCACCCACAGGTGCACGACCCACCACCAGAAATACTTGTCCATGGTGAGTGAAGCGGGGTTATAGAAGGAGAACAGGAAGAACACGGCGAGCCCGATCAGACCGGTGATCAGGATCATGTTGATCACCGTCTTGCGGCCCTTGAGGATGGTCAGTCCGACGTTGTAAAGAAACCCCAGCGCCACGATGACGATGCCGACCTTGGTGATGGTGGGCTGTTCAAGAAATTCACGGCCCATGGTCGGCAGCACGCTGTTGCCGGTTATCTCGGCCAGCCTGGCATAGGGCACGGCGAGATAGCCGACGATGGTCAGCGTACCGGCGGCGGCGAATACCCAGAACAGGATCCTCGCCAGCAGCGGGCTGTGCAGTTCGCGCTGACACTCTTCGGGCACCAGATAGTAGGTCGCGCCCATGAAGCCGAACAGCAGCCATACGATCAGCAGATTGGTGTGGACCATGCGGGCCACGTTGAAGGGGATTGCCGGGAACAGGAAATCGCCGATGAGGTATTGGGTGCCGAGTACCAGTCCGAACAGGATCTGGCCGACGAACAGGATGATGGCAAAGATGAAGTAGGGCTTGGCCACCGCTTGGCTCTGGTATTTCATGTGCGTTCTCTCTTCTTCCGATCGTGGTCGCAGGGCTCAGCCTTCGATGTTCGGCGGCCAGTTGTTGTCTTCGATGCGTGATGTCCAGATCAGGAACTCGGCCAGGTCGTCGACGTCCTCCTTGGGCAGGTTGAACTGGGGCATCTGGCGGCGGCCGGGTACATGTAGCGGCTGTGCCGCCATCCAAGCCTGGAAGAAGCCCTTGAAAGCCTCTTCGTTACCCATGCCGCGACGGTCGAAGACGTTGGCCAGCTCGGGAGCGAAATAGGCGCCTTCGCCCATCAGGGTGTGGCAGCCGATGCAGTTGTTCTCCTCCCAGATCTCCTTGCCGTGGGCGACCGCCTCGGTGATGCCTTCGCGGTTCTCGCGCTGCGGCAGGGCCGTCACCGTGTCGAAGGTCAGACCGAGAAACAGCAGGATGAAGAAAGCGCTGCCCCCGTAGTAGATGTTGCGGGCCATGCCCTTGGTGAATCTGTCAGACATCACGGTTTCCTCTTGTAGGGCGCGCGGTCCGGTATCTCATGTATTCGGTCCCGGCCTGGGCGCTGTCAGGTTGGCTCATCGTTCAATCGCGGCATCCGAAGTGGGCTCGGACGACATCCATCAGGGCATTCAGGGTGGTCGGATCGTCACTCAACGGCTGCGCCAGACATGCCTCGCAGGCGGCGGCCGGCTCCACGCCGTCCCTGATGAAGCGTGCGGTATGGATCAGCAGGCGAGTCGAGGCGGCTTCCTCGAGGTCGTGCTCGCCGAGATGGCGCAGGGCCCGGCCCAGCTCGACCAGTCGCGAGACGCGCGTGGCGTCGAGCCCGGACTCGCGGGCGACGATTTCGGCTTCTGCCGCGGTGTCGGGGTAGTCGAAGGCCAGCGCCACGAAGCGCTGACGCGTGCTCGGCTTGAGGCCCTTGAGCAGGTTGCGGTAACCGGGGTTATACGAGACCACCAGCATGAAGCCGGGCGCGGCCTCGAGCAGCTCACCGGTGGCATCGATGGGCAGCACGCGACGATCGTCGGCCAGCGGATGCAGCACGACGGTGGTGTCCTTGCGTGCCTCGATCACCTCGTCGAGATAGCAGATGGCGCCTTCGCGTACGGCACGGGTGAGCGGGCCGTCCTGCCAGAAAGTGCCGTTGGCGCCGATCAGGTGCCGTCCCACCAGATCCGCGGCGGTGAGATCGTCATGACATGCGACGGTGTACACCGGGCGCTGCAGCCGTTCGGCCATGTGCTGAACGAAGCGGGTCTTGCCGCAGCCCGTGGGACCCTTAATCAGGACCGGCAGGCCGTGGCGGTCAGCGTGCTCGAAGAGCGCGACCTCGCCTCCTGCGGCGCGGTAGTACGCCTCGCGTGCGGGAGGCCGGATGGGGGTGGTTGCCGGTGTGGCCATGGTCTGTCCTCGCCCTGATGCAATACAACGGATCTAATATGTATTTAATATACATCTTTAAGGGCTGATGGATATTGATCTGAGACAAATTTTTGCTGTGACAGGCGCTGCTTGCCGTCCACACCGGTATCTATCGGCCGGGCTGGCGCAGTCTCTGGGGCGCAATCATTGAGGCGGGAATGCAGCAGTCACCGAGAAGAGGCGAGTCGATGGGCGAGCGGCCGTACCGTTTCATCGGCAGGCCGGATACAGATATGTCCAGCGGGAGTGGCGATGGCCCGGGTGAGACTAGGCTTTGTACGAAAGCTGCCTACACTCGGCCATACGGCGTTAAAAATCAGCTCAAAATGCTCATTTACCTCTCGTAAACTCCGCCTTTTCGCTGTTTTTTGCCTTGCCTGACCATCGCTCGCCGACTTTTCGTACATAGCCTAGGTCCGCAGTTCCAACTGCGTGAAGCGCGGGCGCATCCAGACGAGCAGATTTTCCAGCGTGGCCTGGGCGAAACCGGGATGGGTGGCATAGGCCGGGTCCAGACACTGCCCGGGGCGGGCCAACTGCAGGGCGCACCGCTCGACACCGGCGTCGGCAAGCTGTTCGAGCAACAGGGCGATACGTGCCGGATCGAAGTCCAGCGGATGTACGGTGGTGCGGACCTCCCAGTCGATCGTCGATGCCTGCAGTTGGGTCAGGCTGGCGGCGACGCTGACGGCCATGCCGGGGCGGCCGCAGACGCGATCGTAGTCTTCCGGCAGCGCCTTGATGTCCAGCCCCACCCAGTCGAGAAGAGGCAGTAGCCGAGCCAGGCGTTGAGGATAGACACCGGCGGTATGCAGGCCGATCTTGTAGCCCATGGCCTTGACCCGTTCGGCCGCTGCGATAATCGCGGGGTGCAGGGTGGGTTCCCCGCCACTGAACACTACGGCTTCCAGCAGGCCGCGACGGCGTTCTAGAAACGCTTCTATCTCGGGCCACGTGTGGGCGGATACCGCATTGCGAGGAATCAGCTGGGGATTATGGCAGTAGCCGCAGCGTAGCGGACAGCCTTGGGTAAAAAGGACGCAAGCCAGGTGACCGGGATAGTCGAGTGTGGTCATCGGCGTGACGCCTGCGACGGGCAGGCTAAGGACATGATTGACGTAGGCCGTCTCGGGCATTGCGTGTTCCTCCGGCCGATCGATGGCCAGGGCGCCTGCCGGCGCCCTGGGACTGCTCAGTGACGGGGCAGGCCGTGTTCGATGAAGTGACGTCGTTCGGCATGCTCGGACTGCTTGCCCGGATTGAACTGGCTGACCGGACGGTGATAGCCCATCACCCGTGTCCAGACTTCGCAGCGCTGACGCTGGTCACTGGGCAGATCGGCGGCAGTGAGGGCGGTATTGGATTGCATGGCAAACTCCTTGTGAAAATAACCTAGGGTTGGCAACAGGTCGTTGCGGTGGATTGCCGCATCAGCAGAGCATCGTCGCAGCGCGGGCAAAATTCGTGTTCTCCGGCCAGGTAGCCATGTATCGGACAGATGGAGAACGTCGGCGTGACGGTGAGATACGGCAGGCGAAAGCGGGTCAGGGCGGTCCTGACCAGCTGTCGGCAGGCTCGGGCGCTGGAGATGCGTTCACGCATGTAGAGATGCAGCACCGTACCGCCGGTGTAGCGCGTCTGCAGCGGGTCCTGCAGGGCCAGTGCCTCGAAGGGGTCGTCGGTGTGGCCTACCGGCAACTGGCTGGAATTGGTGTAGTAGGGACTGTCCGGCGTGCCGGCCTGAAGGATGCCGGGGTAACGTCTGGCATCCTCCTTGGCGAAGCGGTAGGTGGTGCCTTCCGCGGGCGTGGCCTCGAGGTTGTAGAGATGGTCGGTTTCGGCCTGGAACTCACGCATCCGCTCGCGAATGTGTTCGAGCAGTTGCAGTGCATGGGCCTGGCCGTCGGGCATGTCGATCGTTAACGCATCGTCGCTGAAGTTGCGCAGCATCTCGTTCAGGCCATTCACGCCGATGGTCGAGAAGTGGTTGCGCAGCGTGCCCAGATAGCGCTGGGTATAGGGATACAGGCCGGCGTCCATGAACTGCTGGATGGTGGTGCGGCGGATCTCCAGGCTGTCGCGGGCCAGGGCCAGCAGTTCGTCAAGATGGCGATAGAGGCCCTGCCAGTCTCCCTTGTGAAGAAAACCGAGTCGGGCGCAGTTGATCGTGACCACCCCTAGGGAGCCGGTCTGCTCGGCGGAGCCGAACAATCCATTGCCGCGCTTCAACAACTCGCGTACATCGAGCTGCAGCCGACAGCACATCGAGCGCACCATGTGCGGTTCGAGATCCGAGTTGAGAAAATTCTGGAAGTACGGCAGTCCGTACTTGGCGGTCAGCTCGAAGAGTCTTTCGGTGTTGGGGCTGTCCCAGTCGAACTCCGGCGTGATGTTGTAGGTCGGGATCGGGAAGGTGAACACCCGTCCGCGGGCGTCGCCCTCGCGCATCACTTCCAGGTAGGCGCGGTTGAGCAGATCCATCTCGGCCTGTAGCTCGCCATAGGTGAATGGCTGCTCCTCACCGGCGATTATCGGTACCTGCTCGGCCAGATCCGCCGGACACACCCAGTCGAAGGTGAGATTGGTAAATGGCGTCTGGGTCCCCCAGCGCGACGGCACGTTGAGATTGTAGATGAATTCCTGCATCGCCTGGCGAATCTGGACATAGTCCAGCTTGTCCTTGCGTACGTAGGGCGCCAGATAGGTGTCGAAGGAACTGAAGGCCTGCGCTCCCGCCCACTCGTTCTGCAGGGTGCCGAGAAAATTGACCATCTGTCCCAGAGCGCTGCTCAGGTGTTTGGGTGGACCGCTTTCGGCGCGCCCGGGGACACCATTGAAGCCTTCGAACAGGAGTTGACGCAGCGACCAGCCCGCGCAATAGCCGCACAACATGTCGAGGTCGTGAAGATGCAGGGCGCCGTCGCGGTGGGCCTGGCCGATCGCCTCCGGATATACTTCGTCGAGCCAGTAGTTGGCCACGACCTTGCCGGCGACGTTGAGAATCATGCCGCCCAGCGAGTAACCCTGGTTGGCGTTGGCATTGACTCGCCAGTCGGCCTTGTGCAGGTATTCGTCGATGGTCCGGCGAACGTCGATGCGTGGCGGGACGCTTGGTCTGGGCTGGGCGGTAGGCATGTTTTTCCTATATATGGGTGGTTTTAGTCTCGTTGACACAACATGTTGTGGTGGTGAGACTAGCGGAGCCCATATTCCTTGCCTTGATCCAAGTCAAGTGATGCCCCCATTCGCACGGGACAGAATATGCCGTGCCTGTCCGGCCGGGCCGCTCGGGCAAAGAGGTCACATCGGTAAATCACAATCGGAGGCAAGATGGAGTTCACTCTGGCCCGCGTCGTCCATGTGCTGGCAGTCGTGTTCTGGATCGGTGGGGTAGCGATGGTGACGACCGTGCTGCTGCCCGCGGTACGTCGGTTCAAGACACCGGAAGAGCGAGTCGCCTTTTTCGAAACGGTCGAGTCCCGCTTTGCCACGCAATCGCGTATCACTACTCTGCTGGCCGGCATCAGCGGTTTCTACATGCTGCACGTGCTGGGCTGGCAGCGTCTGGCGATGGGCGAGTTCTGGTGGATTCACGCAATGATCGCGGTGTGGGGAATCTTCACGCTGATGCTGTTCGTCATCGAGCCGCTGTTCCTACACCGCTGGCTCAAGGCGCGAGCGAAACGGGCCCCGGAATCGACCTTCAGGATGATACAGATCCTGCACTGGGGCCTGCTGATACTGAGCCTGATCACCATTGCCGGGGCGGTCTCCGGTAGCCACGGCTGGTTCTGGTTCTAGCGCTTTCGCTTCAAGTGCTTGGCGTAGGCGCCCGCATGGACGACACCTGACCCAAATCAAGCCTTGCCAATAAGATGTAATTAGAATAAATCTTATTGCTGCGGAGGTGACCATGGCTTCGAACATTCTTTTTCGCCGCGCGCTGTATCGCGGGCTCGCTTATTCCAGTATCGGTCTCGGCATTGCCGGTATCGTGCTGCCTCTGCTGCCAACCACACCTTTTCTGCTGATCGCGGCCTGGGCGGCCCCTCGGGGGTCGGCGAGGCTCGATCGTTGGCTGCATACGCATCCCCGTCTGGGCCCCGTGCTGCACGCCTGGTATGAGCAGCGCGCAGTACCGCGCCGTGCCAAGTGGCTGGCCGGTGCGCTGCTGGCGAGCAGTTGGCTGGGACTCTGGCTGAACACATCGGGGCCACGAATCCCTCTGCTCGCCGGGGTGCTGTTTCTGGCCATTGCCATCTTTGTCTTCACCCGTCCCACTGCGCTAGCGACTCGGGAGGCTTCATGAGGCGTCATTCCCATAGGGCATCGGTACTGCTCGCTTATGCCTTTCGACCGTTCTTTCTCTTGACGGGACTTTACGGGGCGCTAGTGATACTGGCATGGACTGGCATGCTGCTGGGGGGCTGGTCTCTGCCGCTGGGCATGTCGCCGCTGTACTGGCACAGCCATGAAATGCTGTTCGGACTGGTGCCGGCGGCCATTGCCGGCTTTCTGCTCACCGCCATGACCAACTGGACGGGAGCTGCACCCCTGAAGGGCGGCGGATTGGCGGCGCTGGTGCTGCTGTGGCTGGCGGGGCGCGTGGCGATGTGGACGGCCGGCTGGTTACCGACGTGGCTGGTGGCGCTGGTGGATGTGGCGTTTCTGCCGGTACTGGCAGGCTATGTGGCATGCGTGCTGCTGAAGTACCACAACCGGCGCAACCTGATTCTGGTCGCAGTACTGGGCCTCTTGGCACTGAGCAATGGCCTCATGCATCTGGGCATGGCGGGCCGCGGCCTGGCCTGGTTGCGGCTGGGGGAAATGCTGGCGTTCGATCTGCTGACGGTAATGATCGTGGTGATTGCCGGGCGCATCACGCCGGCCTTCACGGCCAACTGGCTGCGCATGCATGGCGGACGGCCGGAGACGGTGCGCCGTTCCGAGCGCTTCGACCGCTATGTGCTGATCACGACCGCATTGATGATTCCTGCCGATCTGATGACCGGCCTGCCGTGGCTCGGGGCGCTGGTGGCGCTGGCGGCGGCAGGTATCAACGCCGTGCGCCTGTGGCGCTGGGCCGGCTGGCAGACCGCTTCCCAGCCGTTATTGTGGATTCTGCACCTGGCCTATGTGTGGATCGTGCTGGCGCTGGGACTCAAGGCGCTGGCGCCTTTTGCCGCTTCCGTTCCGGCCGCTGCCTGGCAGCATGCGCTGGGTATCGGCGGGATCGCCATGCTGATCCTGGGTGTGATGACCCGGGTGGCGATGGGGCATACCGGCCGGCCCATGAAGCTCCCACGCTTCGCCGTGATCATCTATCTGGCGATCCTGGCGGCGGCCGTCAGCCGGGTACTGATGGCGCTGCTGGTCATCGACTATCGCGCCGGGCTTATCGTCGCTGCGGTCGGTTGGGTCACCGCCTTTGCGTTGTTCGTCGCTCTGTACTGGCCGGTGCTGAGCCGCCCCCGGGCAGACGGGCAGCCCGGTTGAGAAGCGCTGCTTTCAGCATGGTCTACATTGGGAAGGCGACATACCCAACGACCATTGCGGAGTGACTCATGACCTCAGAGATGCAGCGTTTCACCGACAAGGTGGTCGTGGTTACCGGTTCCGGTTCGGGCATCGGTGCGGCCACGGCCAAGCGTTTCGACAGTGAAGGGGCCCATGTCGTGCTGGTGGGGCGCACCCGGGAAAAGCTCGACAGGACCGCTTCCCAACTCTCCGAGCGTACCTATGTGAGACCTGCGGACGTCTCCCGGCTCGAGGATGTGGAGGCGCTGTTCAAGGAGATCATCGACAGGTTCGGCCGCTTGGACGTGCTGGTAAACAATGCCGGGACCGTGGCGTCCGGCAAGATCACCGAAGCGAGCGTCGAGGAATGGAGAGACGTCATGGCGACCGATCTCGACGGGGTCTTCTACTGCAGCCGTGCAGCGATGCCCGAGCTGATCAGGCAGCGGGGCTGTATCGTCAATGTCTCGTCGGTCTCCGGCATGGGCGGCGACTGGGGCATGAGCTTCTACAATGCGGCCAAGGGCGCGGTGACCAATTTCACCCGGGCTCTGGCCATGGATCACGGCGCGGATGGCGTTCGCGTCAATGCCGTCTGCCCGAGCCTGACCTGGAGCGAGTTGACGAAGGACATGGCGGATGACGAAACGCTGATGAACAAGTTCAAGGAGCGCAGTCCCATGGGCCGCGGGGCCGAGCCCGAAGAGATCGGCGATGTGATCGCCTTCCTGGCCAGCCAGGATGCGCGCTTCGTCAATGGGGTCAATCTGCCGGTCGATGGCGGCCTGTCGGCGTCCAACGGCCAGCCTCGGCAGGCGTGATGGTAACCGCGCGGGCCGAAGAAGCGGTCCGCGCGTGCAGGTTCGGCAAGTACCCAGGCGGCCAGGGGCAATGATAGAATGGACGCCTTTCAGTCATTCCATCGTGTCGTATCCCATGCAAGCACTCTCCGGCAAAGACAAGCGCGAGTTCGACAAGCTTCACAAACGCCTGCGGCGTCAGGTCGGCAACGCCATCATCGACTACGGCATGATCCATGACGGTGACAAGATCATGGTGTGTCTGTCCGGCGGCAAGGACTCCTATACCATGCTGGAGATTCTGTTGAATCTGCAGCGCAATGCGCCTGTAAGCTTCGAACTGGTGGCGGTCAATCTCGACCAGAAGCAGCCGGGTTTCCCCGAGCATGTATTGCCCGAGTATCTCGAGCAGCGAGGCGTGGCCTACCATATCCTGGAGCGAGACACCTATTCGGTGGTCAAGGAGAAGACGCCCGAAGGCAAGACCACTTGTGCGCTGTGTTCGCGGCTTCGGCGTGGCTCGCTGTACGGTTTCGCCAAGGAGATCGGCGCCAACAAGGTGGCGCTGGGCCATCATCGCGAGGATATCCTCGAGACGCTGTTTCTCAACATGTTCTATGGCGGCACCCTGAAGGCGATGCCGCCCAAGCTGCTCTCCGATGACGGCAAGAATATCGTCATTCGTCCGCTCGCCTATTGTCGCGAGTCGGATATCGCCGAGTTCGCCCGGTTCATGGAGTTCCCTATCATTCCCTGCAATCTGTGCGGCTCACAGCCCAACCTGCAGCGTCAGGTGGTCAAGGAGATGCTTGGCGAATGGGAGAAGACGCATCCCGGACGACTGGAAACCATGTTCAAGGCAGTGACCAATGTCGCGCCGTCCCAACTCGCCGATCGCGATCTGTTCGACTTCACCGGTCTGGAAGCCAAGCAGGTGACACTGCAGGACAACCGTATCGAGGCCTTCGACCTTCTCGCCAGCCAGGCCTAGCGTCGCGGGAATGAACAGCACAGCGCGTGACGCCGGTTCTACCGGCGTCACGCATATGAAGGGAAGGGTCGATGGGCGAGCCAGTCACGGAGAACGGAAGCGATGGATAGAGCGTCTCGCCTGCTGCTTTTTCTCGACGTAGTCGAAGCGGGGAGTTTTACCCGTGCGGCGGACCGGCGCAACATCAACCGTTCCGTGGTGTCTCGCCAGATCGGCCATCTCGAAGACGACCTCCAGGTGCGTCTGTTCAATCGCTCGACACGCAGCCTGTCGCTGACCGGCGTCGGACAGGAAATCTACAAGCGCAGCCTGCTGCTGCGAGAAACGCTGGAGGAGACCGAGGAGATCGCCAGCGCCTATCACAAGGCGCCGCAGGGGACCCTCAAAGTGTCTTGCCCCACCCACTTCGGACGTCTGTACGTGGAAGAGGCGGTGCGGATGTTCCTCGAGCGTTACCCAGAAACCCATGTCGAGATCCAGCTCGATGAGCGCACGGTCGACCTGATCGGTGGCGGTTACGATCTTGCCGTGCGCCTGCTGCCGCTCGAGGACTCGAACCTGATCGCGCGTCCTCTCGCACGCAATCGGCCCATCATCTGCGCCAGCCCGGCCTTCATCGAACGTTTCGGGATGCCTGCGAGTCTCGAAGAGCTGGTGCGTCTGCCCGCGGCCATTTACTCTCGTGACGGACTGGTGCTCGACAGTGTGCGCTATGCCAATCCGCAAGGCGGCACGGAAAAGATTCCTCTGAATCCCCGGTTACGCTCCAATGATCCACTGGCCGTCTACAGCACGATGCGCCATGGGCTGTGCTTCGGCGTGCTGTCCAGCTTCGTGTTGAGCGAGGAAATTCTTACTGGAGAACTCATCCCTCTGCTGACGGATCTGCCCCTCGTCGATTACCCCGATATCCATATCGTCTATCCCCATCGCGAATATCTGGCCCAGAAAACGGCGCGTTTTATAGACTGCCTGAAGGAGGTCGTTGGCGAACCCCCGATATGGGAGCGTCACATTCCTGGTTTCGACAGCATGTATGGCCATTAGGCTTTGTACGAAAACTGCCTACACTCGACCATACGGCGTTAAAAATCAGCTCAAAGTGCTCATTTACCTCTCGTAAACTCCGCATTTTCACTGCTTTTTGCCTTGCCTGATCATCGCTCGCCGACTTTTCGTACATAGCCTAGAACAGCCGTTTGCCTTCAGTGCAGCATGCTGGGAATGAGAAAGGTCTTGATATAAAAAAACCCGCCGAAGCGGGCTGTAAGAGTACAAGTCGGATTCTGTCCTGCCGGTGGTGTGATGCGGATTTACTCGAAGCGGCTCTGCATGATCGGCTCGATAGCCAGCAGCGGCTCGTTGACGTGCTCGAAGGCCTGCACAATGGCGTTTCCCGTCTTGTGCGGCTTCAGCGATGACGATGCCCCCTGGGACATATCCACTTTCGCGGCATTCAGATGCGCAGTGGGAATCAGCGGCTGGTGGACGTCCACGAACGCGGTGCTGCTGTCCTGCTCGATCATGATCTGAGACGGCGCGCTCTGGGAGAAGGTGCCTTGGGACAGGGTCGCCGCCGTTGCCGTGCCGGTAGCAGCCACAGTCGTCAATACGGCAAAAACGGCAGCTAGTGAAGTGCGCATAATCGGTTCCTCAATGGATCGTATGGGAGGAAAACGGCACTACTCGCTGGGATGCGTCTGAAGTTGCCGTGTTTTCTCTATGGGAGCCATTATACGGCGCAGGAAAGAGCGATAAATGCACGCATCGGCACTTCACTGTTGCATTTTTGGCAACAAACTAGCCTCGTCACGCTGATGCGCGCCAGCGCTTGTTGCGATTTCTGTTCAATAGACAGCAAGAATTGTGCCGAAAGGCAACGGAGAGGGCATGAAATGGAAGGTACACGATGCCGGTGAGTGACCGGCATCAACAGGATACGGCGTTACTGGCAGCCTTCGCCTTCGGCCAGTGCCGATAGGGCATCGAGGTCGAGTACATGCACTTCGCGGCCTTGGACGGAAACCAGCCCCTGTTGCTGAAAGCGGCTCAGGATACGACTGACGGTTTCCACGGCAAGGCCCAGATAGTTGCCGATATCGGCACGCGACATCGACAGACGGAAGCTGTAGGGAGAGTAGCCACGGCGGCGGAAGCGCATCGACAGGGTAGTGAAGAAGTTGGCCAGACGCTCGTCAGCGGTCTTGCGTGACAGAAGACGCATCATGCGCCGGTCGTCGCGCATCTCCTTGCTCATGCTGCGATACAACTGGTTGCGCAGCTGGGGAAGCCGTTCGGAGAGCGTATCCAGACGATCGAAGGGAATTTCGCAGACGGTAGTGGTCTCCAGGGCGATCACGCTGCCGAGATAGGTCTGCTCGTCAATCCCATCGAGACCGACCAGTTCACTGGGCAGATAGAAATTGGTGAGCTGTTCCTCACCGGTACTGTCGGTGGTGATCTGCTTGAGGCTCCCGGAGCGGACGGCGAAGACACTCATGAACGGCGTGCCCTGGCGAAACAAGGCTTCCCCTTTCTTCAATGGGGCACGGCGCTGAATGATGGCGTCGAACTGGCTCATGTCTTCGAGCTCCAGAGCCAGCGGCAAACACAGCGAGCTCAAGCTGCAGGTCTGGCAGCGTGTCTCATTCAGGCGGGCATGTCGTGAGGTGGCGACCGGGCTTAGCATGATGTCCTCCACAGTGGCGGCTGAACCCATTATGGAGGAAGCTCTGGCGATAAAAAAGCGAAGTATGCCTAGCTGCGACCTTTTGTATCGTAGTGTTGTCGAAAAGTTCCCTGCTTACCTCATGTTAGGTAGGGAAAAATTTTTCGAGCTCTGCAAGGAGATACGCAATGGCGAGGCGGCCCGGTGACGTCACCTTCAGGTTTTTGCCGTCGAACAGAAAGAAGTCGTCCGGAATGGTAGGCGTCAGGTGCGCCTGGAGTCTCTCGAGATATCGAAGACCATCGATGTCGAACCTTGCACCGATGTCGGCAGCGTCCAGTGCCATATCGCATGTCAGACGCTGAATGACATATTGTCGTATCCTCTCATCCTGATCCAGGCACAAGCCCCTGACACTTGCCAGTTGGCCATTGGAGATCCGCTTTTCCCAACGGGGAATCTCGAGGGCATTTTGGACATGGCAGTTTCCGATCCGGCTGATCGAGGAGACGCCCAGACCGATCAGATCGCCCGGAGGTTGGGAAGTGAAACCGCGTGGTCCCATGTATAGCCTGCCTTCCCGTTGAGCGCGAACGAGGTCGTCATCGGGGCGAGCGTAAAGTCCCATTGCGATGTGGCAATACCCCGCTGCGCCCAGCAACTCATGCGAGAGACGCCGGATCGCCAGCTTTTCCTCCCCATCGGGCAATTGCGCTGCGTTGAGTTGACGCTGTATGCCAAAGTGCTCCGGACGATGTTCATAACCATGCAGCGTCAGCCGGGCCGGAGCCAAGTCGATGATCTGTTCAAGCGTGGCTCCGAAGCTCTCCCGCGTCTGGAGGGGCAGCCCGTAGATCAGGTCGATGTTGAGTGAACGAAACCCCAGTCGCATGGCCTCGTCGATGAGAATTTCGGTCAGTCGACGCGGCTGGATACGATTGACGGCGCGTAGCACCTGCCTGTCCAGATCCTGAACGCCCAGACTCAGACGATTGAACCCTAGAGCCTGGAGATGGCGAAGCGTAAAGACATCGGCAGCCCGGGGATCGATCTCGATGGCGTAGTCGCGATGTGTTGCGCTGGAAAGGCCGAAGTGCGCGTCGAGCTGGTCCACCAGTCGGCTCATTTGGTCCAGTGAAAGAAAAGTGGGGGTACCGCCATGCCAGTAAAGCTGCTCGATCTGGCGTGTCGTGCCCAGATGGCCTGCGAACAACCCCATTTCTCCATCCAGGTGTTCCAGATAGGGAATGGCCAGTCGTGGTTCCTCTAGAATCACGGGCCGGCAATGGCAATAGAGGCAGGCGCTGCGACAGAAAGGGATATTGACATCAATCGCCAGGGGAAGGGCATCGTCCCGTCGGGAAAGCGCTTCGATGAGTGCCGCTGTGCCAATGTCCGCAGTGAAACTCGAAGCTGGTGGGAAATAGGCGTATCCCGCTTCCTCTGGTGGGTAGCGGTGCATCAGGGCATCGTCCCAGATCGGATAGGTCGGGGAGGGAAAAGGCTTTTCGGGTACTGCGTCGGCGGCCATGGGGTGTGTCTCGAATATCGCGGTTCTCCCATGCTATGCCGCCAAGGCGACAGGGTGACTGACGTGGATCAATGCCCATGGACGTGCTGACTCTCCTGGGACATGTCATGGACGGCGGAAGCGTGCATGTTGCCTGGCCATAGATGCCAGAGCTGCCAAGTCGCAAAGAGAATGATCAGCACCGCCGCCAGGGTGCGTGTCGCCGGGTGCCGGATCAAGGCACTCATCTGGCGTGCCGCGACGCCGGTGACCAGCAGGGCCGGCAAGGTGCCCAGACCGAAGGCGGCCATCATGGCCGCGGCGAGTGGCGGGTCGGCCTCGGCCAGACTCCAGGCGAGCATCGAATAGACCAGGCCGCAGGGCAGCCAGCCCCAGACAGCACCCAGCGCCATGGCCTGAGGGATCCTGACGACCGGCATCAGGCGGCGACCGAGAGGCTCGATACGTTTCCAGAAACGTCGCCCCAGCGCCTCGACCCGCAGCAGCCCCTTCCACCAGTCGGCGATATAGAGCGCCATCAGGATCAGCATGACCGCCGCCAGAACGCGCAGGATCAGGGCGATGCCATCCAGGGCATGGCCCAGCAGGCTGCCGAACAGGGCGACCAGCGCACCGGCGACCACGTAACTGGCGATACGGCCCAGGTTGTAGCCCAGCAGCAGGCCGCCGAGACGTGCCGGGTGGCGCATGCTGGGAGGAACGGCAAAGGTCAGAGCGCTCATGATACCGCCGCACATGCCGATGCAGTGAGCGCCGCCAAGCAGGCCGAAGACGAAGGCTGCCGCTAGGGGCGGCAGTGCCAGGCCGGTCGGGTCCATCAGTGGCGTTCCGTCTCGTGAGCGTCCTGATCTTTCGCCGGGGCGGTCGTGGCGCGATCATCGGCACTGTCTGCATGATCGGAGGCATCAGTACGAGTCTGTGCTGCTCGCCGGCGGCGCTGCTCGGGCGTCAGATCGTTCTCGTCCTCGAACAGGATACGATGGGCAGGCCCTTCCAGGTCATCGAACTGGCCCGACTTCACGGCCCAGAAGAAAGTCCATACCGCCAAGCCGAGCAGGACCAGTGAAAGAGGAATCAGCAGATAGAGAATGTTCATGCGGTCGGTTCCGGAGAGGCCGCCTCGGGTGAAGGCATTCGCACCCGGTTGAGGCGCAGGGCATTGGCGATCACGATCAGCGAACTGATGGACATCCCCAGCGCCGCGGCCCAGGGCGGCACGAGACCCATGGCGGCCAGAGGAAGCGCACAGAGGTTGTAGACAAGCGCCCAGACCAGGTTCTGACGAATCAACTGACGTGTCATGCGAGCCAGCTTGATGGCCTCCACGATACGCCACAGGCGGGGGCTCATCAACACGGCATCGGCGTTGGTCCGGGCGAGGTCGGTGGCACCGTTCATGGCGATAGCGACATCGGCGCCGGCCAGCACGGGAACGTCGTTGATCCCATCACCGACCATGACGACGGTTTCCCCCGCTTCCTGCAATGCCCTGATGCGAGCCAGCTTGTCTTCGGGGCTGGCTCCCGCCGTCCAGTGGTCTATACCGAGCGCTGCCGCCAGCGTAGCGACGGCACTGGAGCTGTCGCCCGAGAGCAGTTCCACCTCGAGCCCCGCCGCCTGAAGCGCGCTGACCGTAGGTGCGGCATCCTCACGCAGGCCATCGGCGAGCTCGAACCATGCCAGCGGAACCTCTCCGCGCGCCAGGAGTAGCCACTGTCCCTCTCCCGGTGTGGTGGGAGGCGTGCCGTCAACGGCGAAGTCCGGACGTCCAAGCCGGTAGCGTTGACCATCGATCGTGCCCTCGAGCCCTTGGCCGGGTGTGCTGGTCACCTGCTGCGCGCGTACCCCCGGGACCCGATATTCGCGAAAGGCGCGTGCGATGGGGTGCTCCGAGTGCGCCTCTAGTGCGGCAGCCAACGCCCGTGAGTGAGCCACGGTGAGGGCCGGTTCGATAGGTCGGGTGTCACGCAGTGTCATGTGGCCGGACGTCAGGGTGCCCGTCTTGTCGAAGATGACTCGGGTCGCCTGGGTCAGCGTCTCGATTGCGTGGGCCCGGGTGATCAGCACGCCCCGACGGCGCAACTGGCCATGGCTGGCGGTGAGGGCGGTGGGGGTGGCCAGAGCCAGGGCGCAGGGACAGGTCACGACCAGTACCGATAGCGTGACCCAGAGTACCCGCGAGGGGTCGATAAAGGCCCAGACGACGGCCACGCCGACCGTGGCAACCAACAGCCGCAGCACGAAGTGGTGGGCCATGCGCGAGGCCATTTCGGCGATCTTGGGGCGGCTGGCGAAGGCGCGGTCGGTGAGGTCGAGAATGCTCGAGACCCGCGCGTCGCGTCCGGCGCGGGTGACGCGAATCACCAGCGGGCTTTCCACGTTCAGGCTGCTGCCGGTGACGGCATCGCCTACCTGGCGGACCACGGGCAAGAACTCGCCGGTTAGCGTCGACTCATCGAGGCTCGATTGTCCGGATTCGATGATGCCGTCCGCTGGTACGCTCTGGCCGGGGCGTACCAGAACGCGATCGCCGGCGGTCAGCGCGCTGGCCGGCAGGATCTGCTCGTTGTCCTGATCGTCGAGACGCACCGCGCTGGAAGGCAGCAGGCCCGACAATGCATTGCCGCTGTGGCCGTTGCGGCGGCGTGCACGCATCTCCACGTAACGGCCGAACAGCAGAAAGAAGGTGAACATGGTCACCGAGTCGAAATAGGTATCGCCCGCGCCGGCCACCACGGCGAAGGTGCTCGCTGCGTAGGCACCGAGAATGGCGATGGAGACCGGCACATCCATGCCGAGCTGACGGGTGCGGATATCGCGTAGGGCGTTCTTGAAGAAAGGCACTGCGGAAAACAGCACGACGGGAGTCGTCAGAGCGAACGATAGCCAATGGAACAGGCGCGTGAAGTTCTCGCTGATATCCTCCGGGGCGGAGACATACAGGGGAATGGAGAACATCATGACTTGCATCATGCCGATGGCGGCGACGATCAGGCGGCGCACGGCCTGACGTTCCTCGCGATGCAGTTTCTGCTGGGCGAGGTCGGGTTCGTAGGGCTGTGCAGGGTAGCCGATGGCGGAAAGCTCGGCCAGGATACGCGAGAACTTGAGGCGTTGCGGGTCCCAGGCGACCCGAACGCGATGATGACTCAGGTTGACGGCGCTGGAGGTCACACCATCGAGAGCGTTGAGGCGGTGCTCGATCAGCCAGGCACAGGCAGCGCAGGTGATACCGTCGACAGCCAGCGTGGCATTGAGAAGGCCTTCATCGTCCTCGGCATGAACGAATGCCCGCTGTAGATTCGGATCGTCGAAGACTGCCCAGGTTTCGGCCTTCGCGGCCTGTCGATCGTCGGGCCGCTCCGGCAGCTCGGTACGGAAGCGATAATAGCTTTCCAGGCCACCGTCCACGATGGCATGGGCCACGGCTTCGCAGCCAGGACAGCACAGCGGGTATTGCTGATCGTCCAGACGGATATGCCAGGACGCGCCGGCAGGCACCGGCGCGCCACAATGATAACAGGCGGTCCGTGCTTCGGACGATGCCATGGAAGTATCGAGATTGCCTTGGGCCATCACGTACCGCTGCTCGATGCGCTCAGACGCACCGGGGCCTCCAGAGGGAAGTGGGCTTCGCCGTTAAGACGCCACGCGGGGTCGCCTTCCTGCGTCACCGGCTGCAGCTGCACGTACCAGCGATAGTTCAGTTTCTGCGGCAACTGGCCCACGTAGTGCCCGTCACGTACGCGTTGCAGCGAGATGCTCTGGTCCTGTCTCCCTTGAGAGGGAAAGATGAGGTTCAGCTTGAGTTGCTCGGGACGTTCGTCACCTTCCAGTTCGATGACAACGTCACCGGTGAGGTTGTCGACGCTCAGCGTGGCGGCCATGTTGAGTTCGGCAGCGTGCTGCTCTTGATCGAGAACCTCATTGATGGCCAGGCCCTTCTTGTAATAGTTGTCCTCGACCAACCCGTCATAGCTGGTAATGGACAGTACCAGGAAGGTCGTACCCATGGCGATGGACATCGCCAGAATGGCAAGCAGGAACCAGGGCCAGAACTCTTTGTACCAGGGGCGTGAGTGTTGCATGGTTATCTCCTGGCCTGCCCCAGGAAGCGCGCTTCCTTGTCCAGGGCAATGGTCGAATCGTCTTGTGCCGCGATACGAATCGTGACGGCATGGCTGGGGGCGGTGAGCGAGTCGCTCGGCACGGCCAGTTGCACGGGCAGGGTCCTGCTGGAACTGGCATCGATGGTGATGGTGTCGTTTCCGATCAGGTGCAACCCTTCCAGACCCTGAGCCGAGATTTCATATCGATGCGCCTGCTTGTCCAGGTTGCGGATGCTCAGCGTGTAGGAGTTACTCATTTCGCCGTCTTGCGTCATGTTGAAGAGCTGGTTGCGGTCGCGTTCGACATCGACGTCGAGCGGCAGTCGGTCGCTGACGGTATAGGCAAACACGCCGATCATGGCGAGCAGCGCCACCATGTAGCCGATCAGTCGTGGGCGCAGGATGTGTGTCTTGCCACCCTGCAGGGCGTGCTCGGTCGTGTAACGGATCAGGCCTCGCGGGTAGTTCATCTTGTCCATGACGCTATCGCAGGCGTCGATGCAGGCGGCGCAGGTGATGCATTCGTACTGTAGGCCGTTGCGGATGTCGATCCCCGTGGGGCAGACCTGCACACAAAGACCGCAATCGATACAGTCGCCCAGCCCCTGGGTACGTGGATCGACGCTTTTCTTGCGAGCACCACGTGCCTCGCCACGGGCTTCATCGTAGGACACGATCAGGGTGTCCTTGTCGAACATGACGGCCTGGAAACGGGCGTAGGGGCACATGTAGATGCACACCTGTTCACGCAGCCAGCCGGCGTTGAGATAGGTGAAGAGAGTGAAGAAGCCCACCCAGAACAGTGCCCAGCCGCCCACGTCCAGAGTGGCGAAATCCGCGACCAGACCGTGTATCGGCGTGAAGTAGCCGACGAAGGTGAGGCCGGTGGCGAAGGCAATCAACAGCCACAATGCATGTTTGGCCCCTTTGCGGACGGCCTTTTCCTTGTTCATCGGCTGCTTGTCGAGCTTCATGCGCTTGTTGCGCGAGCCCTCGGTGATGTGTTCGACCCAGATATACAGCCAGGTCCATACGCTCTGCGGGCAGGTGTAACCGCACCACACGCGTCCGGCGAACACGGTAATCAGGAACAGACCGAAGGCGCAGATGATCAGCAACCACGACAGCAGCATGAAATCCTGCGGGTAGAAGGTGGCACCGAAGATATGGAACTCCCTCGAGGGCAGGTCGAACCATACCGCCTGACGCCCATCCCACTGCAGCCAGACGGTACCGAAATACAGTGCCATCAGAGCCCAGTTGGCGTAGCGGCGAATGTGCTGAAAAAACCCTTGGATCTGGCGGACATAGAGATGGCGACGTCTGGCATACATTTCCTGCGTCGCCTGGGTGGGATCGTGGGTGCCGACTTTGCCATTCGGTGTCACGTCCTGAAGCGGAATCTTATTCATCGCTGGCCACCAATTGTGTCATTTATTCCGGTCTTGCCGCCGGGACCCGATGAAGGGTCTTCTTGGTGAATTCTTCTGTACGGCAGGCTGCCGATTGCCCGTCATACGGGGTCTGGTTGATCTGTCGCGCTTTGCCTGGAGAGACTTCCAGGCGAGGCCAGAGGCGGGCATTGGACAAGAGGAGGCAATGCCTGAAACCGAGACTCTTTGTCACGTCCTGGTGAAAGGTATCCGGAAGAGCGGCGGGGAGCCGAAGCATATTCTAACCGGCATGGCGGTACTGAAGAGGCGGGTGCGACGCCAGGCCGCACCCGAGACCGTCTCAGTGAGACAGGCTATAGACATAGGCTGAGACGAGGTGAACCTTGTCCTCGCCGATATACGCAGCCTGGGCCGGCATGTGGCCGTTACGACCGTTGCGCAGGGTTTCCATGACGGAATCCATCGTGTCCTGGCCGGGACGACGGTATAGCCAGACAGTGTCGGTCAGGTCCGCGGAGCCGATCGCCGGGTTACCCTTGCCGTCTGGTCCGTGACAGGCCACGCAGGCGGAGTTGAAGATCGCTTCGCCCTCGCTGGCCCGCGCGGCGTCGTGTTCTTCGCCGGACAGGCTCAGGACGTAGTTGGCCACGTTGCGCAGGTTCTCCTCGCCCAATTGTTGCCATGAGGGCATCAGACCGTTGCGTCCTTCGGCGATACTGACGGTGATGGCTTCAGGCGTGCCGCCATAGAGCCAGTCGTTGTCGGTATGGTCCGGAAAGCCGTAGCCGCCCTTGGCGTTGGAGCCGTGGCATACCGCACAGTTGTTGAGATAGATGCGCTCGGCGACCCGCATGGCATCTTCGTCCTGGGCCAGTTGGGGAATGGGAATTTCCTGATACTGGGTAAAGATCGGCGCGTACTGCTCCTGTGCGTAGTCGATCTCGGCTTGCCACTGACTCTCCTGAGTCCAGCCCAGCAGGCCTTTGAAGTTGCCCAGCCCGGGAAACAGGAGCAGATAGCCCAGGGCGAAGATGATGGTGCCCATAAACAGCAGGAACCACCAGCGCGGTAACGGGTTGTCGAACTCGTCGATGCCATCGGCGCTATGTCCGGTAGTTTCGACTTCGCCGTTGGCATTGGGTTGCTTGTCGGTCTTGCGGTTGGCGAACAGTATCCACCAACAGAAGATGATCGTGCCCAGGGTGATGACGATGATCCAGGCGCTCCAGAAGCTGGAGAGGGAGTCACCCCAAAGATTACTCATGTGTTCTTGTCTCCCCTGTCATGTCGGGAATTGGCCCTGTTTTTCGAATCTGTAGGGTCACGCTCATGTGCCGGAGTGTCTTCATCGGCGAATGGAAGATTCTTCGCTTCGTCGAAGTCTCTCTTGCGACGCTTCGAGTAGGCCCAGAACACCACGCCGAGAAAGGCGATCAGAATCAGCAGGGTCGTGATGCCTCGAAAGGTTCCGATATCCATGATTCAGCGTGTGTCCTTGAGTACCGTGCCCAGTTGCTGCAGATAGGCCACCACGGCGGCGATTTCCTGCTGGCCGCGGACGGCCTGGGTGGCGCCGGCAATGTCTTCCTCGGTGTAAGGCACACCCAGCCCTTTCAGAGCGCGCATCTTGTCCGGCGTATCCTGCCCATCCAGCGTATTTTCGAACAGCCAGGGGTAGTTCGGCATCTTGGATTCGGGGACGACGTCTCGCGGGTTGTACAGGTGAGCGCGATGCCAGTCATCGCTGTAGCGCCCGCCGACACGTGCCAGGTCAGGCCCGGTACGCTTGGAACCCCACAGGAAGGGGTGATCGTAGACGAACTCGCCGGCTACGCTGTAATGCCCGTAGCGTTCGGTCTCGGAGCGGAAAGGGCGGATCATCTGCGAATGACAGTTGTTGCATCCTTCGCGGATATAGATATCGCGGCCCTCGAGTTCCAGCGCGCTCAAGGGGCGCAGCCCCTCGACCGGCTGTGTGGTTTCCTTCTGAAAGAACAGTGGCACGATCTCGACCAGGCCGCCGAAGCTGATCACGACCAGGATCAGCACCGCCAGCAGGCCTACGTTCTTCTCGATAATATCGTGTTTCATCGGAGTCAGGTTCCCTGGTAGATCAGGCAGTCTGGGGGACCGGCTTATGTGCTTCTTCGCCGCGTTTTACCGTGAGGTAGACGTTGAGCGCCATCAGCAGCATGCCTGTCAGGAAGAAGCACCCACCGAGCCAGCGAACGATATATCCCGGATGGCTGGCCTCGAGCGCTTCGATGAAGGTGTACATCAGGGTGCCGTCGGCGTTCACTGCCCGCCACATCAGGCCCTGAAGAATGCCGTTGACCCACATGGCCGAGATGTAGAGGACGGTACCGATGGTTGCCAGCCAGAAGTGCGTGGCGATCAGCTTGGTGGAGTACATGTCGGCACGGTTGAACAGGCGCGGAATCAGGTGATACATCGAGCCGATGGTGATCATGGCGACCCAGCCCAATGCCCCGGCATGCACGTGACCGATCGTCCAGTCGGTGTAATGCGACAGAGCGTTGACCGTCTTGACCGCCATCATCGGGCCTTCGAAGGTCGACATGCCGTAGAAGGACAGGGCGACGACCAGGAATCGCAGGATCGGGTCGGTACGCAGCTTATGCCAGGCACCGGAGAGCGTCATCATGCCGTTGATCATGCCGCCCCAGCTGGGAGCCAGCAGAATGATCGACATGATCATGCCCAGTGACTGCGCCCAGTCGGGCAGGGCGGTATAGTGCAGGTGGTGCGATCCTGCCCACATGTAAGTCGTTATCAGTGCCCAGAAATGCACGATGGACAGGCGGTAGGAGTAGATGGGGCGTTCGGCCTGCTTGGGAACGAAGTAATACATCATGCCCAGGAAGCCCGCTGTCAGCAGGAAGCCGACGGCATTATGACCGTACCACCACTGAGCCATGGCATCGGTGGCACCGGCATAGGCGGAATACGACTTGAAGAGGCTGACCGGAACTTCCGCCGAGTTGACGATGTGCAGCACCGCGACCGTCAGGATGAAAGCGGCATAGAACCAGTTGGCGACATAGATGTGCGAAGTCTTGCGCTTCTTGATGGTTCCCAGGAATACCGCAGCGTAGGCGACCCAGACGATGGTGATCAGAATGTCGATCGGCCATTCCAGCTCGGCATATTCCTTGGAGGTCGTGAATCCCAAGGGAAGCGTGATGGCCGCCAGGACAATGACTGCCTGCCAGCCCCAGAAGACAAAGGCAGCCAACTTGTCGGAGAAGAGCCGTGCCTGACAGGTACGCTGCACGACGTACAGCGAAGTCCCCATCAGTGCGGATCCGCCGAAAGCGAAGATCACTGCGTTAGTGTGCAGGGGGCGTAGACGCCCGAAGCTTGTCCAAGGCAAGCCGAAATTCAGTTCCGGCCAGATCAGCTGCGCAGCAATGAAGACACCTAGGCCCATGCCTACGATGCCCCATACCACGGTCATGATCGCGAACTGCCGAACTACTTTATAATTGTAGGTCGGGTGTTCAAATGCTGTACTCATGTTAGGTTCCCATCGAACGCGGTGTTGGGGGAAGTCCCAGGCGGCAGTGTGCCTTAGGCCTACCGCCTGCATGATGACGTAGATCAAAGTGCAGGACCCGAATTCTAGCGCAGCCGGGGGGTAACCTGAACAAGCGTGCTCAGGCGACTCCTACCAATGGATAGACAGGTGGGTAATGATGAGCCGTGGTCATGAGAGCCGGACGGTCGCTCCCGAAGACTTGAGTGATCTGTTGCGGGAGAATCCCCCTCGTCATGTCCATGTCGAGAATATGGGGTTCCTGGAAATACGCGGTGAAGCTCAGGCAGGCCGTTTGCTGATGGCACATGGTGCCGGAGCTGGGCAGCAATCGGGCTTCATGCGGGGCGTCTGCGAGTCGCTGGCACGCGTCGGCGTTCAGACGCTGGCCTTCGAGTTCCGTTATATGCAGCGAATGCAAGAGGAGTCGCGGCGCCGTCCCCCGCCGAAAATCGACCAGCTGGTGACCGAGATGGCCCGGTGGCGCGATATCGTGACTCATGAGGGCTTGCCCGCTGTATGGCTGGGCGGGAAGTCGATGGGCGGGCGTGTGGCCAGCATCCTGGCGGCGCGAGAAGAAGCGCCGGGCCTGGTGATGTGCGGCTATCCCTTTCATCCGCCGGGCAGGCCCGACAGGACGCGCCTCGACCACTGGCCGATGATTCGCTGCCCTATGCTGGTATTGCAGGGCACTCGGGATCCCTTCGGCAACCGTGAGGATATCGAGAGCTATGAGCTGCCGAAAGCGGCAAAGGTGCATTTTCTCGAAGATGGGGACCATGACTGGAAACCCTGCAAGCGTACCGGGCATACCCAAGATGCCCTGATTGACGAGGCGACGAGCCGCATAGCCGCTTGGATGCGCGCAAGTCGATGAATGCGATGCAAAATACCGAAGGGAAAAGCTGTTGACTTTCATTCGGAGCTCTGTAGAATGCAGCGCCACGTGACCAGGGGTGGTTAGCTCAGTTGGAAGAGCACCAGCCTTACAAGCTGGGGGTCACTGGTTCGAGCCCAGTACCACCCACCACGTCGCTCTGGAGGGTTCAAGCGACTTGGCCTGGAACACGTAGTGAATATGTGGAGCGGTAGTTCAGTCGGTTAGAATGCCGGCCTGTCACGCCGGAGGTCGCGGGTTCGAGTCCCGTCCGCTCCGCCATTTTCACGAGATCGGGATGTTCGTCAAAGGTTGTGCATACACCTGCGGCGTCAGTATGGAGCGGTAGTTCAGTCGGTTAGAATGCCGGCCTGTCACGCCGGAGGTCGCGGGTTCGAGTCCCGTCCGCTCCGCCATCATCCTGAACATTGCAGTAAGCATGACCGATATGGGTGGTTAGCTCAGTTGGAAGAGCACCAGCCTTACAAGCTGGGGGTCACTGGTTCGAGCCCAGTACCACCCACCATGCGGAGCGGTAGTTCAGTCGGTTAGAATGCCGGCCTGTCACGCCGGAGGTCGCGGGTTCGAGTCCCGTCCGCTCCGCCATTCGGTTGCTGATGAAAACCCCGAGAATCTTCTTGGGGTTTTGTCGTTTCAGGATCTGTATCCCTCTTCTTCGCTTCGCCTCCTGCGCACGCATATTCCGTTATTCCGTTGGTACCCTGCACCTTGGTCGAGATTGTGTCTCGTGCGCTCTTCGCTACAATGTTCATACACTTGTTTGAATTGCGTCCAGGCGAGGCTTCGACCGTGACCCATTATCCGCACCTGTTCCGAGCGCTGGAGCTCGGTCCTTTGACGCTCAAGAATCGTATCCTCATGGGATCGATGCATACCAATCTGGAGGAAGCACCCCACGGGTTCGCCAGGCTGGCCGCCTTTTACCGTGAGCGGGCAAGGGCGGGTGTCGGCTTGATCGTGACCGGAGGAATTGCTCCCAACCCCGAGGGCGCGGTCTTCCAGAGCGCCGCCAAGCTGACGACAGCCGAAGAGAGCGAGCGCCACCGCCCGATCACCGAAGCCGTTCATGCCGAGCAGGGCCGAATCTGCATGCAGATCCTGCATGCCGGACGTTATGCCTATTCTCCCGAACTGGTCGCGCCCTCCGCCATTCAGGCACCTATCAATCCCTTCATGCCTCGCGCGTTGTCCTCCTCGGAGGTCGAACAGCAGATCGCCGATTATGTGAGCTGCGCGCAACTGGCTCGCGATGCCGGCTATGACGGGGTCGAAGTGATGGGCTCGGAGGGGTATCTGATCAATCAGTTCATCTGCCCGCGTACCAATCATCGTGACGATGACTGGGGGGGCGACTTTGCGCGCCGGATTCGCTTCCCGGTCGAGATCGTCCGGCGTATTCGAGAGACCTTGGGCAAGGATTTCCTGATCATCTTCCGCCTGTCGATGATCGATCTGGTCGAGGAGGGTAGTAGCTGGGAGGAGATCGTGGCCTTGGGCAAGGCCATCGAGGCGGCCGGAGCCGATCTGATCAACACGGGTATCGGTTGGCACGAGGCCCGTGTGCCCACCATCGTGACCAGTGTGCCAAGGGCCGTGTTTACCGAGGTCACCCGCAGGTTGAAGGCGGAGCTGAAGGTGCCGCTGATCACCACCAACCGCATCAATATGCCCGATGTGGCGGAGCGGGTGCTGGCGCAGGGGCATGCCGACATGGTATCCATGGCCCGGCCCTTTCTTGCCGATCCGCAGTGGACATTGAAGGCCATGGAAGGGCGGGCCGAAGAGATCAACACCTGTATCGCCTGCAATCAGGCATGTCTCGATCACACCTTCCAGGGCAAGCTGACGTCCTGCCTGGTCAATCCGCTGGCCTGCCATGAGACTGAACTGGTCATTGCGCCGGCTGAAACGCCACGCACCGTTGCCGTGGTAGGTGGTGGGCCGGCAGGGCTGGCCTGCGCCCTTACCGCTGCCCAGAGGGGGCATCGGGTCACGCTTTTCGAGCGCCAGGGAGAGATTGGCGGGCAGTTCAATTTTGCGCGCCGCATTCCCGGCAAGGAAGAGTTCGACGAAACGATCCGTTATTTTCAGGTCATGCTCGACAAGAGCGGCGTCGAGTTGCGTCTCAATAGTGCAGCGGACGTCCGGACCTTGAGCGGTTTCGATGCAGTCGTCCTGGCTACGGGGGTTCGGCCCCGCGAACTGTCGTTGCCCGGCATCGATCATCCCAAGGCGGTGAGTTACCCGATGGCGATCATGCACCCCGAGCGGATCGGCAGGCGGGTGGCGATTATCGGGGCGGGAGGAATCGGCTTCGATGTGGCGGAGTTGCTGACCCATGTCGGGCATCCCTCTCTGGACGCCGAGGCCTGGTGTGAGGAATGGGGCGTCGACCTGGCGGTCGGCGAGCGGGGGGGCATGAAACCGCCGCGCCGGCCGGCTACGCCGCGCGAGGTGGTGATGCTGCAGCGCAAGACCTCGAAGCCCGGCAAGAGCCTGGGCAAGACCACCGGCTGGGTGCACCGGGCTTCGCTCAAGCAGCGCGGGGTCAAGATCCTGACGGGGTGCGAGTACCAGCGCATCGATGATGAGGGATTGCATGTGAGCGTCGATGGCGACATGAGACGGATCGAGGTTGATCATGTGGTGATCTGCGCCGGTCAGGAGTCGGTGGTGGAGCTCGTGGCACCGCTGAAATCCGCCGGTATTGACGTGCATGTGATCGGGGGCGCCTTCGAGGCGGCCGAGCTGGATGCCAAGCAGGCCATTGGCCAGGGAACCCGCCTGGCGGCCGAGCTGTGAAACTGCACATTGGGAGAGCCGTCCCGGCTTGGGGTACCGGTACGATACGCTGATGTTAGACTGAAACGATGTCTATCATGCCGTTCCGGTGCGGTCAGGTGAATATCGGCCATGCCGGCGTGGCGTCGTTTCAGTCCTCTCTCCCGGACTTCATTGAAGGATTCAAGGCATGGCCTCCGACTGTACACCTCGCTTTCTGGTCAGTGACAACACCTCGGGCATCTGCCCCGAAGCGCTTGAATATCTAATCAGGGCCAATGCGTGTGATGACCTGGCTTACGGCAACGATGTCTGGACCCACCGGGCGGCCGATCGCTTTCGTGAACTGTTCGATTACGATTGCGACGTTTTCTTCGTCTTCAACGGTACGGCGGCCAATTCGCTGGCCCTGGCCTCCATGGGCCAGAGCTACCACAGCGTGATCTGTCATGAGCTGGCGCACATCGAAACCGACGAGTGCGGCGGGCCGGAGTTCTTCTCCAACGGCTCGAAGCTGCTGACCTGTTCGGGCAACGAGGGCAAGCTGACCCCGGCGGGCATCGAGCAGCTGGTTACCCGGCGCAGCGACATTCATTATCCCAAGCCCCGGGTGGTCTCGATTACCCAGGCGACCGAGGTGGGGACTGTCTATTCACGGGACGAGTTGCTGGCTATCCGCACCATGGCAGACAAGTACGATCTGCGCCTGCACATGGACGGGGCCCGCTTCGCCAACGCCTGCGTGGCATTGGAGGCCTCGCCGGCGGAGCTGACCTGGCAGGTCGGAGTCGATGCCCTGTGCTTCTCAGGCACCAAGAACGGGCTGCCGGTGGGCGAGGCAATCCTGTTCTTCAATCATGATCTGGCGGAGGATTTTGCCTATCGGTGCAAGCAGGCCGGGCAACTGGCGTCCAAGATGCGCTTCATTGCCGCTCCTTGGCTGGGGCTGCTGGAAACCGGGGCCTGGCGGAGCAACGCCGAGCATGCCAATGCCATGGCACGCTACCTTGTCGATGGGCTGGCCCAGCTGTCCGGTGCCAAGCTGCTGTTTCCCGCCCAGGCCAACAGCGTCTTCGTCAGCTTGCCGGTGGCCGTGATCGAACGCCTGCGCAGCCTCGGTTGGGCGTTCTATACCTTCATCGGTGCCGGCGGAGTGCGTTTCGTATGTGCCTGGAACACGACCACCGAGCTTCTCGATGCTCTGCTTGCCGACATTCGTCAGGCGCTGGCCAGTACTTGATCTTCCTGCCCTGCTGTTGCTCCTCTCGCTGGCCGGCATGATGGCATGCCGGCCGCCTTCTTTAGGTCGTACCCACGAAAAGATGATGTCGGGCTTCGTCCGCCACAACGAAAGTACGAAGTGATCCTGCTCGTTTCAACGAAACAATCGAGGCACGCTGGGTTCTCAGACATAGAGAGGATGCACTGCGTTGAATTCCGAATGTCATGCCTGCCTACGCCAGTCTTCCTTCATCCGTCTATTCTGATGATTAACCAGCCCGGAATCCGGACGACAGTAGTCAGCGACCGGGAGTCGCGATAAGGAGGCTTTCCATGAGCATCTTCGAGCATGTGCAGAACCGCTACGAGCAGGTTCAGCAGGAAGAGATGAGTCTTCAGGAGTATCTGGAGCTCTGTCGTCAGGACTCCGGTGCATACGCTTCGGCAGCTGAACGCATGCTGTCCGCCATCGGCGAGCCGGAGGTCATCGATACGGCCAAGGATCCCCGACTGTCGCGCATTTTTACCAACAAGGTGATTCGGCGTTATCCGGCATTTTCCGAATTCCACGGCATGGAGGAGGCCATCGAGCAGATCGTGGCCTATTTTCGCCACGCTGCGCAGGGATTGGAGGAGCGCAAGCAGATCCTCTATCTGCTGGGGCCGGTAGGGGGCGGCAAGTCCTCATTGGCGGAGCGTCTGAAGCTGCTCATGGAGCGGGTGCCTTTCTATGCGATCAAGGATTCGCCGGTTTACGAGTCGCCGTTGGGGCTGTTTTCTCCCGAAGAGGACGGCGAACTGCTCGAGAAGGAGTACCGCATTCCCCAGCGCTACCTGCGCGCGGTGATGTCGCCCTGGGCGGCCAAGCGACTCAAGGAGTACGGAGGCGATATCTCCAGGTTCCGCGTAGTGCGCCTGCACCCCTCCCGTCTCAACCAGATCGCCATTTCCAAGACCGAGCCGGGCGATGAGAACAATCAGGATATCTCTTCGCTGGTGGGCAAGGTCGATATCCGTCAGCTGGAACTCTACTCGCAGGACGATCCCGACGCTTACAGCTTCTCCGGCGGGTTGTGCAAGGCCAACCAGGGGCTGATGGAATTCGTCGAAATGTTCAAGGCGCCGATCAAGGTCCTGCATCCGCTGCTGACGGCAACGCAGGAGGGCAATTACAACCCCACCGAGGGGATGGGGGCGATTCCCTTCGACGGTATCGTGCTAGCTCACTCCAACGAATCCGAATGGCAGCAGTTTCGCAACAACCGCAACAACGAAGCCTTTCTCGATCGTGTCTATATCGTCAAGGTGCCGTATTGCCTGCGCGTGTCCGAGGAGATCAAGATCTATCAGAAGCTTCTGGAGCACTCCTCGCTCGACCAGGCGCCTTGTGCCCCGGACACCCTGCGCATGCTGGCCAAGTTCACGGTGCTCTCGCGCCTCAAGGAGCCGGAGAATTCGAGTGTCTATTCGAAGATGCGAATCTACGACGGCGAGAATCTCAAGGATACCGATCCGAAGGCCAAGTCGATCCAGGAGTACCGCGACAGTGCGGGGGTCGACGAGGGAATGGACGGGCTGTCGACACGTTTTGCCTTCAAGATTCTCTCCAAGGTCTTCAACTTCGACACCCATGAGATAGCGGCCAATCCGGTGCACCTGCTCTACGTGCTCGAACAGCGTCTCGAGCAGGAGCAACTGCCCAAGGAGACCCACGAGCGTTATCTGCGCTACATCAAGGAGTATCTGGCGCCACGCTACGTGGATTTCATCGGCAAGGAGATCCAGACCGCCTATCTGGAGTCCTACTCCGAATACGGGCAGAACATCTTCGACCGCTACGTGACGTATGCCGACTTCTGGATTCAGGATCAGGAGTATCGCGACCCGGAGACCGGCGAGTTGTTCGACCGGCAATCGCTTAACGAAGAGCTGGAAAAGATCGAGAAGCCGGCAGGCATTTCCAACCCCAAGGACTTTCGCCATGAGGTGGTCAACTTCGTGCTGCGGGCACGCGCCCAGAACAACGGTATGAATCCCAGCTGGCAGTCCTATGAGAAGCTGCGGGGCGTTATCGAGAAAAAGATGTTTGCCAACACGGAGGAGCTGCTTCCCGTCATCTCCTTCAACGCCAAGGCTTCAACCGCGGATCAGCGTAAGCACGAGGACTTCGTGGCACGGATGGTTGATCGCGGCTACACCGAGAAACAGGTCCGTCTGCTTTCGGAGTGGTATCTGCGTGTACGCAAGTCGCAGTAGAGCGGAGCGCACGTCGTCATGAGTTGAGCGGGGTTGCGCGGATATTGCCATCCGGCGGGCTTCGCAGCATCAAGTGCCCCTCCCGGGGCCGAGCGGTCCCGGGAATCCTGCGGTTTGTAACGCGCAGCGGAGGTCAGCATGAGCTATTTCATCGACCGACGGGCCAATGCCCGTCACAAGAGTGCCGTCAATCGCCAACGCTTCCTGCAGCGTTATCGTACCCATATCAAACGTTCCGTGGAGGAGGCGGTCAACCGCCGCTCGATTACCGACATGGAGCGTGGCGAGAAGGTTTCGATTCCCGCCCGGGACATTTCCGAACCGGTGTTTCAGCATGGCCCGGGAGGGCAGCGCACGATCGTCAGTCCGGGAAACAAGGAGTTCACCGAGGGGGATCGGCTGCGGCGCCCCGGTGGCGGTGGGGGAGGCGACGGGGGCGGCGAGGGTAGCGCCTCCAATCAGGGCGAGGGCATGGATGAGTTCGCTTTTACCCTGTCGCGTGAGGAGTTTCTGGATTTCGTCTTCGATGGGCTCGAATTGCCTCATCTCGAGCGCAAGCAGCTCGCCGACGTGGAGGAGGTCAAGCCGGTACGTGCCGGCATCTCGCGCGACGGCATTCCGGCGCGAATCAATATTGTCCGTTCCATGCGCGAGGCCCAGGCCCGACGCATCGCCATGCGCGCGCCCATCCGCCGCGCCCTGCGCGAGGCCGTCGAGGCTCTGGAGGCGGAAGAACGCAAGGATCCCGTGCTGCGAAACCCTTCGCGCATCACGGAACTGAAGGCCGAGATCGCCCGTCTGGAGCGTCGCCTGGAAGCGGTCCCTTTCATCGATACCTACGATCTTCGTTACAACAACCTGGTCAACCAGCCGCAGCCGTCCAACAAGGCGGTGATGTTCTGTGTCATGGACGTCTCGGGTTCCATGACGCAGTCCCACAAGGATATTGCCAAGCGCTTCTTTCTGCTGCTCTACCTGTTTCTGGAGCGCAACTACGAAAAGGTCGAGCTGGTGTTCGTGCGTCATCACACGGCAGCCAAGGAAGTCGATGAGCAGGAGTTCTTCTACTCGAGGGAGACGGGCGGCACGATTGTCTCCAGCGCGCTGACACTGGTCGATAAGATCATCAATGCGCGCTATCCGCCGGGACAGTGGAATCTGTACGTGGCCCAGGCCTCGGACGGTGACAACTGGGATGACGATTCCACGACCTGCCGCGAACTGCTGGCCAAGGCATTGATGCCGCGCCTGCAGTATTACGCTTATGTGGAAATCACGCCGCACGCGCATCAGGCTTTATGGGAAGAGTATGAGACCGTGCAGGCAGAGTATCCCGAACGCTTTGCCATGCAGCAGATCGTTCAAGCGGGGGAGGTTTATCCGGTTTTTCGCGAGCTCTTCCGCAGCCGTGCCCAGGTCTGAACGGACAGCATGCCGCACGGGTCATCCTTCGAGGAGGCTACATGACAACACGAGCGCCGATTGCCCGCGGTTCCGACTGGAACTTCGAGGTGCTAGCCGAGTACGAGCGTGAAATTGCCCGGCTCGCCGACGAGTATCGTCTCGATACCTATCCTAACCAGATCGAAGTCATCACCTCGGAGCAGATGATGGACGCCTACGCCAGCGTAGGCATGCCGGTCGGTTATCATCACTGGTCGTTCGGTAAGCAGTTTCTTTCCGTTGAGCAGGCTTACCGGCGTGGGCAGATGGGGCTCGCTTACGAATTGGTGATCAACTCCGACCCCTGTATCGCCTACCTGATGGAAGAGAACACCCTGATGATGCAGGTGCTGGTCATGGCGCATGCCTGCTATGGCCACAACTCCTTCTTCAAGGGCAATTATCTGTTCCGCACCTGGACCGATGCCTCGGCCATCATCGATTATCTGGTTTTCGCTCGAAAGTACGTGACCGAGTGCGAGGAGCGTCACGGGGTGACGGCAGTCGAACAACTGCTCGATGCCTGCCACGCGCTGCAGAATTATGGCGTCGACCGCTACAAGCGTCCTTCCCCCATCTCGGCCGAAGAGGAGATGCGTCGCCAGCAGGAGCGTGAAGCCTATCTGCAGACGCAGATCAATGCCTTGTGGAGCACGATCCCGACACCGGCCCAAGCCAATGCGGCCGGGGTCGAACATGACGAAGAGGATCCGCTCGGGCTGCACCGCCATGGACGCTATCCTGCCGAGCCGCAGGAGAACCTGCTCTACTTCATCGAGAAGAATGCACCGCTGCTGGAACCCTGGCAGCGGGAAATCGTGAGAATCGTCAGGAAGCTGGCCCAGTATTTCTATCCACAACGCCAGACGCAGGTCATGAATGAAGGGTGGGCCACATTCTGGCATTACACCTTGATGAACCGCATGTATGACGAGGGGCTGGTGGATGAAGGGCTTATGCTGGAGTTCTTGCAGTCGCACACTGCAGTCGTCAACCAGCCCGACTTCGACAGTCCCTACTACAGCGGCATCAATCCCTACACGCTGGGATTCGCGATGTTCTCCGACATCAAGCGGATATGCCAGGCGCCAACCGATGAGGATCGGACATGGTTTCCCGATATGGCCGGCGGCGACTGGCTGGAGACCGTGCACTTCGCCATGCGTAACTTCAAGGATGAATCCTTCATCCAGCAGTTTCTATCGCCCAAGGTGATTCGCGATCTGAAGCTGTTTGCGCTGGTGGACGACGATCGCGACGAGATGCTGACCATTTCCGCCATTCATGACGACCGAGGCTATCAGCGGGTGCGCGAAGCCTTGTCGACGCAATACGCCTTGTCGGTACGCGAGCCGAATATTCAGGTATGGGAGGCGAACGTACGCGGCGACCGCTCCCTGATGCTGCGCCATGTGCAGGATCGCCGGCGTCCGCTGGGCAAGAGCGTCTATCCGGTGATGCGGCACCTGCATCAGCTGTGGGGGTTCCCGGTCAGGCTGGAGTCGATGGAAGAGGAGACGGTGGTGCGGCGTTACCAGTGGCCATTACCCGAGGAGGAGCGGGGCTGACTGGCGACAAGCGACGCATGAAAAACGATGCATGAACAAAACGCATGAGCAAAAAGAGGCGCCGGAAGATATCCGGCGCAACGTTGTCAGGGCTTCTGGGTCCAGGACTGACACCAGCCGCCGGGTTCGACGCTATGCTGGGGAAAGAGCTGGCAACCATGGTTGGCTTCCTTGAAGAACATGCAGTTGGCGCAGTGCTCCCCTTCCTCGTAGGCGGGATGGCCGCTGGCCTGGCTGGCATCCGTAACATAATTCAAGGCTTTGGCCTGCGGGTTGTCGGGGTCGAGCGGCGTCAACTCCTGGGCCAGGGCGCGCTGCGACAGGATACCTGCCCCTAGCGGCAGAGCGGCAAGGCCGAGAAGGCTGTTACGCATGAAATCACGGCGGCTTTGATTGGCCATGGTATCTCCTTGATCATTCATTAATGCACGGTAAGCACCCTGGACCCCTTGGCAACGCCAATTGCCGATCACGCGGTGGTCGCAGGTGAGGCGGTATTCCGCTCTTGTCTCGTTCTGGCAGAGTTCAGCGCTTTTTCGATGAATTATCGTATCGGGAACTCTACACTTTCATCCTACTTTAACAGGAGGCTGCAGGGCGAGATTCCGCCTGGTTGTTGCGGCAATCCGCCGCGCAACGGCGAACCCGCCATCGGGGCGAGAGCATCATGAAATATACGATATTAGAGACAGAACTTGGCAATCTGTTGCTGGCCGGTAATACGCATGGGTTGTGTCATCTGCGCCTGCCCAGGGGAGACGTTCCCGTCGAGCCCGAGGCTGACTGGGAGAGAGACGATGTCTACCTGAGCGAGGCGTGCGATCAGCTATTGGCATACCTTGGCGGACGACGGCGCAGCTTCAGTGTTGCACTGGCCCCGCAGGGCAGCACGTTTCAGAAGGAGGTCTGGGCAGCATTGTTGCGTATACCCTATGGACAGACCTGTACGTACGGGGCGCTGGCCAAGCGGCTGGGTCGTGAGGGAGCGGCACGTGCAATCGGTGCGGCCAATGGCGCCAACCCACTGCCATTGATCATTCCCTGCCACCGAGTGGTATCGTCCCGGGGCATGGGTGGCTATAGCGGTGGCGCCTCTTTCAAGCGCCGTCTGCTACGCCTGGAGAACGCTGCCTTCACAAGCTGATATACTGCGGGCCTTGAGGTGGCGAAGTCTGGCGCTTACAGGCATTGCAGATTCACGGGAGAGAACGGAATGCAGAATGCGGTGATTCTGATCGATGTGGAGAAGGGACAGGTCAGGTCGGTGGCTCAGCGCCTGGCCGGGGTCGAAGGCATCAGCGAAGTCTATTCCACCTGCGGACGTTACGATCTGGTGGCCATCGCGCGTACACGCGACTTCGAGACATTGGCGGAGCTGGTGACGGTACGCTTGATGACCGTGGAGGGAATCCGAGATACCGAGACTCTCAATGCCCTGCAGGTGCATTCGCGTCACGACCTGGAAACCATGTTCTCGGTCGGTCTCTAGCAGGCCGACGGGCTTGGAACCGCTCAAGCGGCGTCCAGACTGGCCGATAGTAATGCCGAGTGATTCGTTTTACGCACAGGAATTCAGGATTGGCAAATTCACGCTGCCTGTTGGTTGCGTACGCTGACTTCGCGTACTCCATGGTCGCGCTCCATTTGATGTCCTTATGAAGGATGTTGGACGCGCTCTGCGTCAAGAGCGCGGGGATGATTCGTAAGGTGCATCAGTGATGATAGCAAGCATTGCATGGCAGGTTCGCCGCCTGATCAGGGCCGGTGGCATTTCGATCGTCTTCGCTCTGGTAGGAAGCGGGCTCTGGTACTGGCAGGAGCGTGACTATCGCGATCAGCTCAGTTGGATGGGCGTCCCGGAGTGGGAAGCGCCGAGCCTGACCACGTTCCAGCGCGTGTTGCGCAACGACGGTTACCTGGTCGGCTGGTCGGACATTCGCATCAGTCCTCTATGGGCCAGTTACTACCTGCATGCCGTAGAGAACCCGCATAGCGCTCCGCGGCCCGATGGCTTCAAGCGAGACTGGCGTTCGCTCTGGCCGGTAACGTCCGATGACTATACGCGCAGCGGCTACGATCGCGGCCATCTGGCGCCCAACTATGCCATCTCGGCAGTGTATGGGCGTCAGGCTCAGTTGCAGACGTTCATGATGACCAACATCACCCCGCAGCGCCCCGACCTCAACCGGCGTCTCTGGCAGCGTCTGGAGGAAGCGGTCATGGACGATTTCGTGCCGCGTTTCGGAGGGCTCTGGGTGGTCACCGGTCCGGTCTTCGGCGATGACTTCTTCCATCGGGTCGGCTTCGTGCAGGTGCCCGAAGCCTTCTACAAGATCCTGGTCGTGCCGGGCAAGACCACGCATGTGTTGGCCTTTCTGGTGCCGCAGAACGTGCGCGGCAACGAACCGCTGGATCGCTTTCTGGTCAGTGTCGACGAAATCGAGGCGCGTACGGGGCTCAACTTCTTCCCGAGATTGCCGGAAGCGGCCGAGCGAATACTGGAAAGCGGCATTCACCGTGAAGGCTGGGGGCTGGAGAAGATCGCCAATCGGCCGGGACGCTACCAGTAAGCGCGGCCGGGCGGACCCTGTCAGACAGCCGTGGCGAGATGCCGACGCAGGAAGCCCGCAGCCTGGTCGAGTGTGCGCGCAGCGGCGGATACTGCGCCAGCCATTTCGATGAAGCCGTGGACCATGCGCGGCACCTCCACATACTCGACCGCTACGCCCGCCGCTTGCAACGCATCGCGATAGTAGCGGCCCTCGTCGAGCAGGGCATCGTACTCGGCGGCTACGATCAGCGCCGGCGGCAGACCGCTGAAGTCGGTGGCGCGCAGCGGTGACACGCGCAGGTCGGTGGTGTCATGGTCGCCAACGAAGGGTTCGGCGAGGGCGTGCATCAGCTCGGTGGTTAGCGGTGGCACGTCACCGTTGCGCTGGCGCGACGGGAAGTCGTCCGAGTCCGGAGTGAGATCGACGCTGGGATAGAATAACACCTGGGCGCACAGCGCCACCTCGCTGCCGCGCAACTGCTGGCACGCCATCGCCGATAGTCCGCCGCCGGCACTGTCGCCCGCCACTGCCAGGCGCGACGCATCCAACCCCAGCGCATCTGCGTGGGCGGCTATCCAGCGGATCGCCGCGAGCACGTCCTCGGGGCCGGCCGGCGCGGGGTATTCGGGAGCCAGCCGATAATCGACGGCGATCACCGCCTCCCCCGAGCCGTGGGCGAGGCGTCGGCAGATCTTGTCGTGACTCTCCAGATCGCCGATCGTCCAGCCGCCACCATGGAGATAGATCGTGGCGGGTTGGGGGGCGCCCCCTGGCGCCTGCGGCTGATACAGACGCAGGGGAATCGGGCCCTGGGGGCCGTCGGCCTCGAGCGCGCGAATCGCGTGCATCGGCTTGGTGTCGCCGCCGAGGAGATTCCCCATCGTGCGATAGACCTCGCGCATCTGCGCGATCGGCAGAGTATCCAGCGGTGGCAGAGATTGGGCGGCCATCTCGCCCAGGACCGCCTGAACCTCGGGGTCGAGGCGGGAGAGATCGAATTGGGGCGGCATCGGTATATCCTCCAGCATGTCCAGCTTTCAACGTGGCTATCGTTCGATTCGCCTATCCGGCGGCAGACTCGTCGGCCATCGCGATCTGCCGCGCCGCCCGGCGGGGCTCAGTCGACCAGCATCAGGGCATCCAGGGCGAGCACGCCCTGGCCCTTGGAATAGACCATGACCGGGTTGAGATCAATCTCGGCGATTCGCGGTTCGGCCTGCATCAGGGCGCCCAGACGTACGACCAGCTCAGCGAGGGCGCGGATATCGCACTCGGGCTTGCCGCGATGGCCTTTCAGCAGCGCCGCGCCATGGAGACGATCCAGTTCGCGCATGACCGCCGGCACCGTGAGATCCGCCGGCAGCAGACGCACGTCGCGCACTACCTCGGCGGTGACGCCGCCGAAGCCGACCAGGATGATCGGCCCCCACTGCGGATCGTGGCGGGCGCCGACGATCATCTCGCAGCCGGGGGGACTCATCCGCTCGATCAGGATGCCGTCGAGGTCGGTGCCCGGCGCGAGGCGGGCCAGGTCGTCGTGCATGCGCTGCCACGCCTGGGCCACGGCCGTATCGCCTTCGACCCCGAGAATCACGCCGCCGACATCGCTCTTGTGGCTCAGCGCCGGCGACTGTGCCTTGAGGGCGACCGCACCCTGCAGGCGTGTGGCGATGGTTCGAGCCTGATCGGGCGAGGTGGCCAGTTCGCCCTCGGCGAAGGGGATGCCGAGCGGTCCCAGCAGGTGCTTTGCCTGGTATTCGGGGATCACGCCTGCGCGCTCGGGCAGCGCCAGCGACAATGACGCGGGCGCCGCGACCTCGAAGTCGCGCTCGGCCAGGTGCCGCAGGCGGGCGAGGGCACGCAGCGCGCGCTCATGGCTGGGAAAGTAGGGCACGCCAAGCGCACGTAGCTCGCTTATGTACTCCTCGGGGATGAGCGCTCCTTCGTCGAGGCCGGCACAGACGACGGGCAACGCCGGCCGATGCTCGCGAACCGCCTGCAGCACCGGCGGCAGCTTGATCCGGCAGGTGACCGGATCGGTCTGGATCAGGCCGATCACCACCGCGCCGAAGCGCTCATCGGCGAACAGTGCCGTCAGCGTACGCTGATAAATGTCCGGGTCGACCAGCCCCTGGGCGGTCAGATCGAGCGGATTGCTCACCTCGACGAAGGTCGGCATGGCCTCGCGCAGTGCCGGCGAGTCCTCGGCGCCGATCTGCGGCAGGGGTAGCTCGAGCGTTTCGCAGAGATCGAGACACAGCGCCTTGAACGCACCGGACTCGCCCAGAATCGCGGTGCCGGCGTTGGGCAGGCGCGGGCAGCGCAGGGCGATTTCGGCGATGTCGCCGAGCTCCTCGAGGGTGTCGGCGAGTACCACGCCGGCACGCTCGACCAGCGCCCGCATCACCGCATAGTCGCCCGCCATGGCACCGGTATGGGTGGCGGCGGAGGCGCGGGCGGCACTGCTCTTGCCCGGATGCAGCAAGATCAGCCGTTTGTTCCGCTCCCTGGCCTGTCGGGCCAGGGCCAGCAGCCGCCGTGGCTGGCGGAACTGCTCGGCGATCATCGCGATCACCGGCGTGCCCGGGTCCTCGAGCAGATACTCGAGATAATCCTCGAGATGGCTGGCGGCCTCGTTGCCGGTCGAAATGGCGTAGGAGAGCGGCAGGTCGCGGCTGGCGATCGTGGTATTGAGCACCGTCATCATCGCGCCACTCTGAGAGAGGATGCCGATCGCCGGATGCTGGCGATGACGCTCGGCCTCGTCGGCGCTGATCGCGACCTCGATGAAGGTCAGCGGCAGGCGCTGGCGGTAGTGGATGCAGCCCAGGCAGTTGGGACCCTCCACCAGCATGCCGGCTCGTGCCGCAATGCGGGCGATCTCGCGCTGCTGTGCCAGCCCTTCCTCGCCGGCCTCGGCGAAGCCGGCGGAGAAGATCACGACCGCCCCGACACGACGCTCGGCCAGCTCGCGAACCGCATCCAGCACGGCTGCTTGGGGAATCGCCAGCAGCGCCACGTCGACGCCTTGCGGCAGTGCCGCGATTTCGTTCAGGCACGGGCGGCCGCCGATCTCGCTGCGCTTGGGATTGATCAGGTAAATGTCGCCGCTGTAGGCGTTGCGCTCCAGATTGCCGAGCACCGAAGCGCCCAGCGCGCCGGGCGTCGCCGAGGCGCCGACGATGGCGATCGAGCGCGGTGTCAGCAGGCGCTTCACCGCGTCCTCGGGCGGACGCGTCGGCGCTGCGTTCGATGAGTCGAACATGGTGGTGACTCCCCTCGGTTGGCGTCAGTCGTCGCGGTGCTGGGAACGGTCGTAGGCGCCCAGGCCGGGCTTGTAGCGCTTCTCGTCGAGAAACTGCTTGAGCCCCTCGTGACGCCCGCTGTCGTCGTGGCTGTTGGCGGCTTCCTGGGCACGCACCAGATAATCCTCGGCGTTGTCGTAGGTCATCTCGCGCACGCGGCGCAGCGCATCCTTGGTCGCCTTCAGGGCAATCTGATTCTTCTCGAGCAGCACCTTGGCGACTTCGGTGACGCGCGTCTCGAGCCGTGCGAGCGGTACGGCCTCGTTGACCAGTCCCCACTCGGCGGCGGTGGCGCCGTCGACCGGTTCGCCGGTCATGGCGTGGTACATCGCGCGGCGGAAGGAGAGCAGTTCCACGGCGACCTTGGAGGCGCCGCCGCCGGGCAGGATGCCCCAGTTGATCTCCGACAGGCCGAACTTGGCTTCCTCGGCGGCGAAGGCCAGATCGCAGGCGAACAGCGGGCCGTAGCCGCCGCCGAAACACCAGCCGTTGATCATGGCAATGGTCGGTTTCTGGTACCAGCGCAGGCGGCGCCACCAGCCATAGCTCTCGCGCTGGGCCTTGCGGGTGCCGGCGAGGCCGTGGGCTTCGGTATCGCGAAAGTACTGCTGCAGGTCCATGCCGGCGGTCCAGGCGCTGCCTTCGCCGGTCAGCACCAGCACGCCGACGTCATCGTGGAATTCCAGTTCGTCGAGGACTTCCAGCATGCGCCGGTTGAGCGCCGGGCTCATGGCATTGCGCTTCTCGGGTCGATTGAACTTCACCCAGGCGATGCCGGCGTCGATGGTGTAGGTGACGGTGTCTTTCTCGTGCTGCGATTCCATGGAAGTACCTCGATATGGCGTCAGATGATGGAATAGACGAGCCGGGCAATGTCCCGGTCGTCGAGGGCCAGGTTTTCGATGGTCAGGGCGTGTATGGCCGATGACTCGAGGGTCGAAGAGCCCCCGGGGAGGCCGGCGGGGACCGGTTGCCGGGGACTCATGTTCAGAACGGATAGGCCGGTGGCGCATCCTTGATCGTGACCCACTGCCAGTGGGTGTACTGCTCCCAGTCCGCAGGACCGCCGACGCTGGTGCCGTTACCCGAGCTGCCGGTACCGCCGAACGGGTTGACCGCCTCGTCGGCCACGGTCTGGTCGTTGATGTGCAGCAGCCCGGTGTCGAGCCGTTCGCCGAGCGCCATCGCGCGACCGACCGAGGCCGACAGGATGCCGGCGGAGAGGCCGTAGTCGGTGGCGTTGGCCAGCGCCACGGCGTCATCGTCGTCGTCGAAGGGGATGATGTTGGCGACCGGGCCGAAGATCTCCTCCTCGAAGGCGCGCATTCCCGGGCGCACGTTGGAGAGCACCGTGGCGGCGTAGAACAGTCCCTCGTGGGTGCCGCCAGCCTCGATCACCGCACCGGCGGCAACGCTCTCGTCGACGATCTCGCGGACGTGCTCGAGCTGGCGCTGATCGATGATCGGCCCCAGCGCCACCTGGGCCTTGGCCGGGTCGCCCACCGGCAGTTGCCGGGCCTTGTCGGCGAGACGTCGGGTCAGCTCCGCGGCGATGCTGCGTTGGACCAGAACGCGACCGGTCGCCATGCAGATCTGCCCCTGATGGAAGTAGGCTCCGAAGGCGATGGCCGAGACCGCCTGATCCAGATCGGCGTCGTCGAGCACGATCAGGGCGTTCTTGCCGCCGAGCTCCAGCGAGACCTTCTTCAGATGGCGTCCCGCCAGTTCGCCGATCTTGCGTCCGGCGGCGGTCGAGCCGGTGAAGGCGATCATCGGTACGCCCTTGGCCTCGACCAGCGCCTGACCGGCGTCGGCACCCCCCGGCAGCACGTGCAGCAGCCCCTTGGGCAGCCCGGCGGCGGCCAGTACCTCGGCGATCGCGAAACCGCCGGCGTAGGGCGTGCGCGGATCGGGCTTCACCACCACGGCGTTGCCCACGGCGAGCGCCGGTGCCACCGAGCGCAGCGACAGGACCAGCGGGAAGTTGAACGGCGAGATCACGCCGACGACGCCCAGCGGCAACTGCCGCGCCAGGCTCATGCGTCCCGGGGCGCTGGGCAGTACCTGTCCCGTCGCCTGCAGCGGCATGGCGGCGGCACGCTGCAGCATGACGATGGCTTCGCGCACCTCATGTTCGCCCTTGGGCAGGATGGCGCCCGTTTCGCGGGCGATTCGGCTCGCCACCTCGGCCGCGTTGTGCTCGAGCAGCGCGGCGGCGCGATGAAAGACGCCTGCGCGCTCACGCGGTGGTGTCGCCGCCCAGGCACGCTGGGCGGCGATGGCCTTTTCCACGGCCCGGATGACATTCTCGGCGCCGGCCTTGCCGACCCGATGCAGCGTCTGGCCGGAGCCCGGCTCGATGACGTCCAGAGGCTCCGGGGCATCGATCCAGTCGCCGTCGAACAGCTTGCCGTGCCAGCTGTCCGGATGCGGGAAAGCCGGTGTCGTCGTGTCGTTCATGCAAATTTCCTCGTATCGCTGTCGAGCGTGAATCGTCTATAAGGGGCAAGGGCGGGATAGGGGAGGGGCTGCCTGGCGTCGGCCACGCGCTCGCCGCTGGCGTCCTTGATCGCGTTCGGGTGGGAGAACCGGGGGTGTTGCAGGAGGGGCCAGCCGGGAACGGTGTGGCCGAGGGTGTCGAGAAAGCGGGTGCCACCGGTGTCTATCCCGGCGCTGGGCTGTACCGTCCGGGGCCCTGGCTGGGCCATCGGCATCTGGAGCTCGGTCACGCCCAGTAGCAGCCACGCGGACAGCAGGCCGCGCGGCCATGGCGTCAGGGCAGCTTTTCCAGCCTCTCCAAGCCCTGCAGCAACGCCTCGCCATGCTCGGCGCCGATGTGTGCCAGCAGGCGTGACTCCATGCGCTGCACCGCTTTTTCGGCATGTTCCAGCAGTGACTTGCCGGCGGCACTGAGATGCAAATGCTGCATGCGCCGGTCCTGCTTGCCTCTGACCTGATGCAGCAGGTCGCGCTTCATCAAACGGGCGACCACGATCGCCAGATTGGGCGGCGACACGTCCAGCACTTCGGCCAGTTGCCGCTGATTGGCGCCGGGGTTGGCATCCACCAGTACCAGCAGCGAGAAATCGACCGGCTTCAGATCGAAGCTCGCCACGCAATCCAGAAACTGTCGCCGGATCTGCAGCTCGGCCCGGGTGATCCGGAAGCCGAGAAATTGCGTCAGGCGCGCCTGGTCGAGTGGATCGTGGTCGTCGGGAATCATGATGTACGAGCGCTACCTGCCATTGTGTGTGATCGGGGCCGTTGTCCAGGACAGCGGTCGAGTATCGTGTCGCGGGCCCATCCCCTGCACCGGTGCGGAAGCGGTTCAGGATGCCCGGTGCGTTGTCACCATGATAGCGGCTCGTGCATCGGAAATGGCGTGAGATCGTCTGTTTTAGCATTGTTCTATCCCCAGCGAGGGCGCCGATAAGGTCATCGTCAGGGCTCGTGGAGCCTTCACGTACCACCCTCTCTCGGCCGAGTGCGTCGTCGGCATGCAGAGCGAGTATTTGGGGATATTTAGTTATGATCAATAATCATTATGTCTAATAACTAGTTGCCGCGACGTCGATGGACGAGCGTGCGGAAGACGCCGCGCCGGACACGTTCCGTGAGCGGTACGAGGGTGAAGCGAAGAAAAAGGCGTGAAGCTAACTCAGGAGAGAGAGGAGAAGAGCGTTGGGAGCGGGGAGCTGGTCGTTCGGGTAATGCTGAGTGAGTAAGTGCCTACGATAGCGTGGCGGGGGATGCATATCGTCAGTGGCCATGTATCGCGCCAAGGGCCAGAGACAGCCACTCGTCAATCGCGCCAGGGCCACGTTCGCGATGACGTCGGGATTATATCCGGGCAACGATCGATAACGCTTGCGAGCGTTATAGGGAAGCGTACAGGGAAAATCAGAGGGAGAAAAATCGAAACCGGGGATGTTTCGATACACATGATACGTTGGTGCCCAGGAGAGGACTTGAACCTCCACGTCCGTAAGGACACTAGCACCTGAAGCTAGCGCGTCTACCAATTCCGCCACCTGGGCGCATCATGTACATGTTCGATTGGTGCCCGGAAGAGGACTTGAACCTCCACGTCCGTAAGGACACTAGCACCTGAAGCTAGCGCGTCTACCAATTCCGCCATCCGGGCGAACATGTCGTGCCGAACCTGCCTTGCCAACCCAAGAGATTCGAGAATCGCTTGGTGCCCAGGAGAGGACTTGAACCTCCACGTCCGTAAGGACACTAGCACCTGAAGCTAGCGCGTCTACCAATTCCGCCACCTGGGCAAGGCGCGATGCATGTTACCGATTCTTGGCCCGAATGCAAGAGGAAATGCGCGCCGAAACGGAAACATTTTGCGACGACGCAGGTCGGGTGGTTGGGTCTGCCTGTTGTCAAGGCTATACTGGCCGGCATGACACGAATATCTGCTCGCGATCACGCCCGCTGCCATTCGCACCTTCGTCTTCAAGGAAGTTGTTTTATATGAATCATTGGACGCTCAGTGACGATCCGCACGCGGAACGTGAAGCGCAAAAATACGACAAGCCCGTCCCCAGCCGCGAATACCTTCTGGCGCGACTCGAGGAGTACGGTAAACCGATCACCCACGAGAACATGAGCCGTATGCTGGGCCTCGAGGACGAGGACCAGATGGAAGCCGTGCGTCGCCGGCTTGCCGCCATGGAACGTGACGGCCAGGTCTTGCGAGACCGGCGCGGTGCCTACGCCCTGATCGACAAGCTCGACCTGATCAAGGGGCGCGTGCAAGGGCACCGCGATGGAATGGGTTTTCTGATCCGCGACGATGGCAAGAAGCCCGACCTCGTTCTGCCGCCGCGCCAGATGCGCCGGGTCTTCGACGGCGACCATGTGCTGGTCCGCGTCAGTGGGCGCGACCGGCGCGGGCGTGATGAAGCCACCATTGTCGAAGTGCTGGCCCGTAACACCCAGACGCTGGTCGGCGTCTATAGGCAGAACACGGCCGAATTCGCGGTGCTGATTCCCGAGAATTCCCGCATCGCCCAGGAAGTCATCGTGCCGCACAGCGCCAGCGGCGGGGCACGGGATGGACAGATCGTCTCGGTGCGCATCACCCAGCAGCCCGACACCCGTATTCAGCCGGTTGGCGAAGTCGTCGAAGTGCTGGGCGAGCGCATGGACCCGGGGCTCGAAATCGACATCGCCATCCGTTCCCACGATATTCCGGCGACCTTTCCCCCCGAGGTGGAGCGGGAAATTTCCGGCATGTCCGCCGAAGTGCTGGAGGCGGACAAGACGTCGCGTATCGACTTGCGCGACACGCCGCTGGTCACCATCGACGGCGAGGATGCCAAGGATTTCGATGATGCCGTCTGCGCCTGGAAGACCCGCTCGGGCAGCTGGAAGTTGCTGGTGGCCATCGCCGATGTCTCGCACTATGTGCGTCCCGGCAGTGCGCTGGACAACGAGGCTTTCGTCCGCGGCAATTCGGTCTATTTCCCCGGGCAGGTCGTACCGATGCTGCCCGAGCTGCTCTCCAACGGCCTCTGTTCGCTCAATCCGCATGTCGATCGCCTGACGCTGGTCTGCGAGATGAATATCTCGAAATCCGGTGCCATCAGCCGTTTCAAGTTCTACGAAGCCGTAATGCGCTCCCATGCCCGGCTGACCTACACCCAGGTCGGTACCATGCTCGAATCTCCCGACAGTCCGGAGGGGCAGGCACTGCGCGAGCAGTATCGCGATCTGATTCCCTCGATCGAGAATCTGCATGGCCTCTACCAGGTGTTGCGGGCGGCGCGCAACGAGCGTGGAGCGATCGACTTCGAGACTACCGAAACGCAGATCGTCTTCAACGACGAGCGCAAGATCGAAAAGATCGTCCCGCGGACTCGCAACGATGCCCACAAGCTGATCGAGGAGTGCATGCTGGCGGCGAATGTCGCCACGGCACGCTTCCTCGACAAGCATGACTTGCCGGCCCTGTATCGGGTTCACCAGCCGCCCGCGACAGAGCGCCTCGAGAACCTGCGCCTGTTCCTCGCCGAGCTGGGATTGTCGTTGGGCGGCGGTGAAGAGCCGACGCCGAAGGATTTCCAGGTCCTGCGCGAAGCCATCAAGGATCGTCCCGATGCGGATATCATCCAGACCGTGATGTTGCGTTCGATGAGTCAGGCGGTCTATTCGCCGCATAACGAAGGACATTTCGGTCTGGCCTATCAGGCTTATGCGCACTTCACCTCGCCGATCCGTCGCTATCCCGACCTGCTGGTGCATCGGGCGATCCGCTCGGTGATTCGCGGGCCGCGCCAGACAGCCAACGTGATGCGTGCCGAAGGCGCCCCCGTGGAGAAGCCCAGCAAGTGGTGTCCCTATACATTCGAGCAGATGGTCGAGCTGGGTGAGCATTGCTCGATGACGGAGCGCCGTGCCGATGATGCCACGCGCGACGTGGCCGACTGGCTCAAGTGCGAGTTCCTCTCCGATAAGGTGGGAGAAGTCTTTGATGGCACGATCGCGGCGGTAACCCAGTTCGGCATCTTCGTACGCCTCGATGAGGTCTATGTCGAAGGGCTGGTACATGTCACCGGGCTGCCTTCCGACTATTACCATTACCAGCCCGAGAAGCATCGCTTGAAAGGTGAGCGTGGCGGTTTTTCCTATCGTCTGGGGGATGGAGTGACGGTACAGGTGGCACGTGTCGATCTCGACGAGCGCAAGATCGATTTCGAACTTGTCGATGCGCAGCCGCGAGCCCGACGCCAGCCTCGTCGCAAGCCGCTGGAAGGGCCGGAAGTCTTCAAGGAGGAGAGTTCTGCCAAGCCGGCTCCGCGCAAGCGGAAGCAGCGTCCCGGCCGGCGCGAGCGTCAGGGGCCGGAGAGCACGACTGAGAGCAAGGAGCGGCGCTCAAGAAGCCGGGGTCCTCGCAAGCCGAAAGGTGACAAGCAGTGAGCGGCAAGGAAGGCGGCCGCAGGAAAGCCAGGCGTCACGATGGCCAGCGAAAGACAGCTCCTCCCGGCGGGCTCGAGCCGGTTTATGGCGTGCATGCCGTGCAGGCGCTGTTCGAGCGTGGCGACCCGCCCCGGGAAATGTGGTTTCAGACAGGGCACGCCGAAAGCCGTCTGGCTGAGCTGCTTGAGCAGGCGCGCAAGAGAGGCGTGCGGCTCTCCTCGGTGGCCCGGGACGAGCTTGATGACCTCTCCCGGGGGGCGGCTCACCAGGGGGTGATCGCCTTCAGTTCGCCCCTGTCCATGGAGAGTGAGGAGTCACTATGGCTCAGGCTCGGCGCCTGGTCGCTCGAGGTGCCGCCGCTGCTGCTGATCCTTGATGGCGTCACCGATCCGCACAACTTCGGGGCGTGTCTGCGCAGTGCCGATGCTGCCGGTGCTCACGGCGTCATCGTGCCCAAGGATAAGTCGGCACCGCTCAACGCCACGGTGCGCAAGGTGGCTTGTGGCGCGGCCGAAGCCATCCCGGTGTATCAGGTCACTAACCTGGCGCGTGCCATGGCAAGGCTCAAGGAGCAGGGCGTCTGGATCACCGGCACGGCGGGTGAAGCCGAAGCAAGCCTGTATGAAGGCGATTTTATCGGGGCCTGTGCGCTGGTCATGGGCGCAGAGGGCAAAGGCCTGCGGCGCCTGACGCGCGAGGCCTGCGATGGTCTGGTCAAGCTGCCCATGGCCGGCAGCGTCTCCAGCCTCAACGTCTCGGTTGCTACCGGCATCTGTCTGTTCGAGATCGTTCGTCAGCGCATGCAGCGACAGGCCAGCGTGACTTCTCTTTAGCATGACGATCCTTACGGTTGCAACGGCCGAAGGGGATCACTACAATTATGCGGCTGTTTTGAGATCACGGGCCAGTTCGATCACGAATTGGCCCGTGATTGTTATGCGACGCATACCGTTTGCTTGGAGCGGCTAGCGTACGACAGCGGTCAGGCAGTCGCTCCTTGTTCATGAGCTGATCGGTTCGACTGCCCGGCGCAATATTCCATTTCACTCCTTGCTTCCAGCGGCGTCATCGTTCGCCTCATGGAAGCTGCCAAACCGCAAGGAGCTATCATGCGTCATTATGAAATCGTGTTCATGGTCCACCCGGATCAGAGCGAGCAGGTTCCGGCCATGGTCGAGCGCTACACCAGCGTCATCACCGAGAATGGCGGCACCGTGCATCGCCTTGAAGACTGGGGACGTCGCCACATGGCCTACCCGATCAACAAGATCCACAAGGCCCACTACGTACTGATGAATGTCGAATGCCGCGGCGAGACACTCGAGGAACTCGAGAACATCTTCCGCTTCAACGACGCCATCATTCGTAGCCTGGTTGTACGTTGCAAGGAAGCGATCACCGAAGCGTCTCCGATGATGAAGCCGACCGAAGAGAAGAGCCGCCGTCGCGACGACAGCAAGTCCGACCGCCCCCGGTCCGAGCGCTCTGAAGAAACCGCTGAAGAAGCCCACTGATCCGCATTCACCAGGAGACATACCCCATGGCACGTTTTTTCCGTCGCCGTAAGTTCTGCCGCTTTACCGCTGAAGGCGTGAAGTATATCGATTACAAGGATATCGATACGCTCAAGGCCTACATCACCGAAACCGGCAAGATCGTACCTAGCCGCATCACCGGCACCAAGGCTCGTTATCAGCGTCAGCTGTCCACGGCCATCAAGCGCGCCCGCTATCTGGCGCTGCTGCCCTACACCGACAGCCACCAGTAAGACAACCACGCGCGATGCTGGCCCTGGCCCGTTGGATGATGCGCGGAACCCCGTATGCTGCGGGGGCTGCCGCCATCGCCGCACTGATCCCCTGGCTGTTCTGGTTCAGTGCGGCTGCCGTCGCGCTGGTGACGTTGCGACGTGGCCTGGGGCCGGGAATGCCGGTACTGATTGCCGCTGCAGTGCCTGCCGGCTGGTGGTGGACGCAAGGTGATGCGGTACCCCTGGCCAGCATTCTGCTCGTGACCCTGATGGCTACGGTGCTGCGCGCCAGGATGCGCTGGAGCGACACATTGATCGCCGGCATGCTGGTCTGTGCGGGTATGGTCCAGTTGGACATCTTTCTGCCGCCTGGCGGCGCTGGCCCGCTGCTTGAGCAGTTGCGTCAGGGATCGCCGGAAGTGGATCGCATGCTTGGGGAACTGGCGGCCGAAGGTGTCGCGACCGAGCAACTCGCGGGACTGCTGATCAGCGGCGTGACGGGGCTGGTCGTATTGCTCGCCTCGACCGCCTGTCTGGCGCTGGCTCGTAGCTGGCAGGCCGGGTTGTACAATCCGGGAGGCTTTCGCAGCGAATTCCATGTGCTGCGTCTGTCCGGCAAGCAGCTCCTGTTGCTGGTGGCGATCGGGGGGGTGGGCATGGTATTCGCCCTGCCGGCCGCTGCGATGCTTACCTGGGTGCCGCTACTCGTCGCCGGTGTCGCGCTGGTACATGGTTGGATAGGTCTGAAGGGGATGAACGGGCTGTGGCTGGTCGGCTTTTATGTATTGCTGCTGACCACCTGGCCTACGATTCTGATTGTGCTGTTGCTGGCCGTTATGGACACCTTTGCGGATTTCCGCAGTCGTCTGGCCCGCAGCGACTGACAAGAGGTTAACGAGATGGAAGTCATTCTGCTCGACAAGATTGGCAAGCTGGGCGCTTTGGGTGACAAGGTTACCGTCAAGCCTGGTTACGGCCGTAACTACCTGGTGCCCTACGGATTGGCCGTACCGGCGACCAAGGACAATGTAGAGGCTTTCGAAGCCCAGCGTGCGGAACTGGAAGCTCAGGCCGAGGAGCGCAAGAGCGAAGCCCAGGCCCGTGCTGCCCAGCTCTCCGAAATCGAGCTGTCTCTGGTGGCGCGTGCCGGTGACGAAGGCAAGCTGTTCGGCTCCATCGGTCCGCGTGATCTGGCCGAAGCCATTGCTCAGGCCGGTATCGACATCGCCAAGAGCGAAGTCCGCATGCCGGAAGGTCCGATCCGTCAGACCGGCGAATACGACATTGCGCTGCAGCTGCATGCCGAAGTCTCTGCCACGGTACGTGTGGTCGTTGTGGCCGAGTAAGCCGTAACGCTGCTGACGCCCGAGGGCTGGAAGGGGCGCGAAGGTTATTCTTCGCGCCCTTTTTGTATCTTGACCGACCAGAACTTGAGCCGATGTGTCGCGATGGCGGCAATGTCGCGGCCGGGCTTGGTAGAATAGCGTGGCATGGACGAAAGCCATGCCGCGTCATCACTTGTCGAGAATCGTCACATGAGTGAACTTGCTGAGCAGGATCTTGAAACTGCGTCCCTCAAGGTGCCGCCGCACTCGCTCGAGGCCGAGCAATCCGTGCTGGGCGGCCTGATGCTGGACAACAGCGCCTGGGATACGGTCTCCGAACGCCTGGTGGCGGACGATTTCTATCGCTACGAGCATCGGCTGATCTACAACGCCATGGTGCAGCTGGCGGATAGCAGCCATCCGCTGGATGTGGTGACACTTTCGGAAGTGCTGGAAAATCGTGACCACCTGGAGCATGTGGGAGGGCTGGCCTATCTGGCCGAGCTGGCGCGCAACACGCCTTCTGCCGGGAACATTCGCGCCTACACGGATATCGTGCGTGAGCGGGCCACACTGCGCAAGCTGATCCAGGCTGCCAACCAGATCGCCGAAGGTGCCTTCAGCCCTCAGGGACGTCCCGCCGATGAACTGGTCAACGAGGCGGAGCGGCTGGTCTTCCAGATCAGCGAATCGCGACCCAAGTTCGGCGGTCCGGTGGGCATGAGCCAACTGCTCAGCAAGGCCGTCGACCGCATCGATGAGCTTTTCAACATGAAAGGGGAGATGACGGGACTCTCCACGGGCTTCCGCGATCTCGACGAGATGACCTCGGGACTGCAGCCTTCGGATCTGGTCATTATCGCCGGGCGCCCCTCGATGGGGAAAACCACTTTTGCCATGAACCTGGTCGAGCATGCCGTTGTGTCGGGTGACAAGCCGGTGGTGGTGTACTCGATGGAGATGCCCGCCGAGGCTCTGATGCTGCGCATGATCTCGTCGTTGGGGCGTATCGATCAGACCCGCGTACGTACCGGGCAGCTCGAGGATGAGGACTGGCCGCGCCTGACCTCGGCCGTCAACCTGCTCAAGGACAAGCGGCTTTTTGTCGACGATACCCCGGCACTTTCACCCAACGAGTTGCGCTCGCGTACCCGACGGCTGGCGCGGGAAAACGGTGGCATCGGCCTGATCATGATCGATTACCTGCAGCTGATGCAGGTGCCGGGCATGTCCGAGAACCGCACCGCGGAGATTTCCGAGATATCCCGCTCGTTGAAGGGGCTGGCCAAGGAGTTCGCCTGTCCGGTAGTGGCGCTCTCCCAGCTCAACCGCTCATTGGAGCAGCGTCCCAACAAGCGCCCGGTAATGTCCGACCTGCGCGAGTCCGGGGCGATCGAGCAGGATGCCGACCTCATCGCCTTCGTCTACCGGGATGAGGTCTACAATACCGATAACCCCGACAACAAGGGACTTGCGGAGCTGATCATCGGCAAGCAGCGTAACGGGCCCATCGGTACCGTGCATATGGCGTTCATCGGCAAGTACACGCGGTTCGAAGACCTGGCGCCGGACAGTTACGGCCAGCATTTCGGTGAATGAGGCACCTTGAGCCTTCTGGGTGAGCCTCTATAATTCGCCCTCCCAATCATGGTGCAAGGAGACGACATGGCAGGTGGATTTCGACGCGGTAATCGCAAGCGGATGCCCAAGCTGGAAGCCAGGGGGCAGTTGGAGAGCATCGAGCGTGAAGGGCCATTCAAGGAGTGGCTGGGGATGCCCGACCTGTATCGCTTCATGCTGGTCGTGGATGGCGAAACCTACAGCTATCAGACGGAAGATGCCGAGCTTCCCGTGAAAGAGGGTGACCGCGTGGTATTCCGCTATAAGGAGACCAAGGCGGGAAAATGGGTCGACCGTAACTCGCTGGGCGTCGCCATTGATCCGGCGTCCTATCAGCGGGACTGACGCGACACGACGGGATAACCGGCTGCGGTCGGCATCCGGACGGGCGCGTCAGGATTCCTCGCCTGACAGAGCATCGCCCGCATCTTGGCGAAGGGGGAATCTCGCTCGCCTTTCGCGCCCTGCTGTTATCCGCTAACCGGCCATCGCAGCCCACTGATTGCCGGCGGAATCATGCGTGGCGTAAGTTGTCCCTGCAGACAACTTACGCTACACCTATCTGTCAAATGCTCTGTCACCATGCACCAACATGATATTGTCATCTTGGTGCGATAGGGTGTACGCCAAATGAAGGATGGCATCGAACGACATGGAGGGAGTCATGGAAATTACGCAGTTGAAGCGCTTTGTGCAGGAACATGACCATTTCGAGATATGTGTGATCAGTCTCGCGGAAAGCCGCTATTACCAGGTTGAGCTGGAAGATGTGGAAGGCAGGCGTCTCCTCTTGACTCAGCGCGGCAAGCCGATGCTGTTTCGTACGCTTGATGATGTTTATGGCGAGTTGAAATGTGCCGGTATCAACCGTGCCTATCTGGTGCAGCATGTCGCTGGCGATGAAGCTTCCAGCCGGGAGGCGGCCTACCGGGCCCCCTTGTCCTCACGGGTTCCCCTGGCGTTCTAGTCGGCGCCGTATGGCAAGCCGGAACTGGCTTGCCGTTGCTTTCTCCCCTTCTAATTCGTGGTCTCTCACCCCTCTAACCTTGGTCCTCCGGAAGTCTCCCTTCGCTTCACATGCCTTTGATGTGCCGTAAGCGCAAACAAATCTTGACGATAGGATAACCTCATTCTCCTGAGCCCCAGGCGCACTGGTACAATTGCGTCTTTATATTGCACAGGAGAGAGGCCATGACGGCTGTCCGCTATGGCGTGATGCTGGTGAATCTCGGCACACCCGATGCCCCGACGCCGGAGGCGGTAAGACGATACCTGGCGGAGTTCCTTGGGGATCGTCGAGTCATCGATCTGCCGCGGGCACTATGGTGGCCGATTCTGCACGGCGTCATTCTGCGTACCAGGCCCCGCAAGGTGGCCAAGGCATATGCTGCGGTATGGCAGGATGAAGGCTCGCCGCTACTGAGCATCGGGCTTCGCCAGCAGCGTGCGCTGAAAGCTCACCTGGACAAACATGTCGGTGAAGAGATTCCGGTGGAACTGGCCATGACCTACGGCAATCCCAGCATGGAGGCCGCGGGGCTCGCCCTGCGCCGTGCCGGGGCCGAACGGATACTGGTGCTGCCTCTCTATCCCCAGTTCTCGAGCACTACCACTGCCGCAGTGTTCGACCGCCTGGCACGGGCACTGTCGCCCTGTCCGCATCTCCCCGAGTTGCGCTTCGTGCGCGACTATCACGACCACCCGGCTTACATCGGGGCGCTGGCCAATAGCGTACGCGAACACTGGGCTCGTCACGGTGGACAGCGCGGCCGGCTGCTCATGTCCTACCATGGCATTCCCAAGCGCTACGCCGAGAAGGGCGATCCCTATCCTCACCATTGCGAGACCACCAGCCGCCTGTTGGCCGAGTCACTGGGGCTGGAGGAGGGCGAATGGTTCCAGACGTATCAGTCTCGCTTCGGGCGCGAGGAGTGGCTGAAGCCCTACACCGACGAGACCCTGCAAGCGTGGGGAAAGGAGGGCGTGAAGCACGTCGATGTGATGAGTCCTGCTTTCGCCGCCGACTGTCTGGAGACGCTGGAAGAGCTGGAAGTGGAGAATCGCGGCTACTTCGAGAACGCTGGCGGCGTAACCTACCGCTATATTCCGGCACTCAACGATCGTGACGACCATATCGCGCTATTGGCGGAGCTGGTCGAGACGCACACTATGGGATGGTAGTCATGCTGCCCCGGGCGCCGCTTCGACAAGAACCGAAGCGGCGCCCGGGTGCGCGATCAGGATAGACGTGAGTCGTCGAGCTGCTCTAGCTCACCGGCCTCGGGCTCCTCATCGCTTTCGTGAAATTCACGGGGATCGCCGCGAGTGCGCGAGTGACGGGGCAGCTTCTGATGCAGCGCGCTCTTGGCCAGCAGGTGCGAGGAGACCGGAGCCGTGATGAACAGGAAGATGGTAATCAGCATTTCCTGCAGGCTGACACCGCCGTTCACCAGACTGAAATAGACCATGGAGGCGATCAGCGTGCAGCCGATGCCCAGCGTCGTTGTCTTCGACGGTCCATGGAGACGCATGTAGAAGTCCTTGAAGCGCGTCATCCCCAGGGAGCCGATGAAGGCGAAGGTCCCACCGGTAATCAGGAGGAAGGCGATGACGCCTTCCATCACGGTATAGAAGCCGATCATGAGAGTCTCCTACTCGATGATGTCGCCACGCAGCAAGTACTTGCACACCGCCACGGTGCTGATGAAACCCAGCATGGCGATCAAGAGCGCCGCTTCGAAATAGGTCTTGGAATTCATCCAGATACAGAACAGCACGATCAGTCCGATCGAATTGATGTACATGGTGTCCAGGGCCAGGATGCGGTCCGGCAGGGATGGGCCAATGGCCAACCGGTATAGATTGAGCAGAATCGACGCCGTGAGCAGCGCCAGGCTGATCCAGAGTGCGACGTCTAGCATTCGTATATCTCCTTGAGCGGACGTTCGTAGCGCTCGCGAATCTCCTCGATCAGTTCCTGTTCGTCGGCGATATCCAAGGCATGGATCAGCAGAGTCCGGCCGTCCAGGCGCAGGTGCGCGGATACCGTGCCGGGGGTCAGCGTGATGGTGCTGGCCAGTACAGTGATCGGAAAATTCTCCTTCAATTCCAGCGGGTATTCCACGAAAGCCGGCCGCGCACGATCGCGCGGATCGAGGATGATGCGCGAGACCTGCAGATTGGCGGTAATGATGTCACCGAGCACGCGCAAACAGTAGCGGACCATCAGCCAAGGACGTTTGAGGTCCGGTTGGCGCTCCCAGAAGGAGCGGGTCAGGATGGGGATGATCAGGGCCAGGAAGCCGCCGAGCAGCCATTGGCCCAAGGCAACGCTCTGCTGCAGCAGCAGCCAGACCGCCAGCAGCAGAACGGACAACAGTGGCATGGGCAGCCAGGGTCGGGATCGAATCATGCCTCGTCTCCTGTCGTATCGGACGCGATGATGGTGCGCATGTACGTTTCCTGATCCGCCAGCTGGCTGGCGGTCGCCCGGGTGTAATCGGTAATGGGGCCGCCGAGAATGACCAGCAGCGGCGAGGCGCCGATCAGCAAGGCGATGCCGGTCAGGCGCAAGGGCCCTAGCGTGACCGTCGACCCTTCCCCTTGCGTTGCGCGCCAGAAGACGGTCGAACCGGCACGCCCCAGTGCCACGATGGAGACGAGGCCGTTTGCCAGCAGGATCGTCCATAACCAGGGTTGCTGAGCGGGCATGGCCGTCTGCAGCAGTAGCGTTTTGCCGACGGCACCCGAGAGGGGCGGCAAGCCCGCGATGGCCACGGCGCCGGTAAAGAAGAGAATCCCCAGCGGGGCGACTTGATTGACCGCCCGGGCCCGTACGATGCGAGCACCGGCCTTGCCGCGTTGCTTGGCGATGGCATCGGCCAGCAGAAAGAGCCCTGCCGTGATCAGCGTGCTGTGCACCAGGTAGTAGAGCAGGGCGCTGGTGGCCTCCTGGCGGTTGATGCCGATACCGGCCAGCATGGTGCCTATCGAGACGATGATGAAATAAGCCACCATGGTGCGCAGGTCGCGGGCCGCCAGCACCCCCACCGTGCCCAGAACCAGCGTCGCTAGCCCCAGCCACCAGACCCAGGGCTGGGCGAGGTCGGCCAGGATTCCCGCATGGGAGCCGAAGATCAGCGTATAGACGCGCAGGATGCCGTAAATGCCCACCTTGCTCATGATGACGAACAGGGCGGCGACAGGAGCCGGTGCGGCAGCATAGGCGCGAGGCAGCCAGAAATACAGAGGCACCATGGCGGCCTTGAGACCGAACACCACCAGCAACAGCATGGCCCCGACCCTGACCAGGCTGGCCTGATCCGGATCGAGCGTCATGACCCGAATGGCCATGTCGGCCATGTTCAGCGTGCCGGTCGCTCCGTAGAGAACGCCCAGCGCGATCAGAAACAGCGAGGAACCGGCGAGATTCAGGGCGACATACTGGAAGCTGGAATGGATGCGCACCTTGCCGCCGCCATGCATGAGCAGGGCGTAGGAGGCGATCAGCAACACTTCGAAAAACACGAACAGGTTGAACAGATCGCCGGTCAGGAAGGCGCCGTTGATACCCATCAGCTGGAGCTGGAACAAGCCATGGAAGTTGGAGCCTTCTTCGTCGTGTCCCGCGCAGGCATAGGCGAGGCTGGCGAAGGCCAGGATGGCCGTGAGCAGCACCATCATCGCCGATAGGCGATCCATGACCAGAATGATGCCGAACGGTGGCTGCCAGTCACCCAGGGCATAGTAGCGAATCTGTCCATCGCTGCTCTGGATGACCTGCAGGATCGCGACGACGACCAGTAATCCTGTCGCTGCCAAGGCGACGATACGCCGCGGCTGTGCCGGGCCCTCCCGCTTCAATAACAGCGCCAGTCCGGTCAGCAGCGGAAGAATAATCGGAAGAATGATCAGGTGCTGCATCAGGACTTGTCCTCGCGCGGGTCTTCTGCACGCTGGACATTGGCGTGGTCGTTACCCAGATCACCACGCACGCGCATGGCAAGAATGACCGAGAAGGCGGTCATGGCGAAACCAATGACGATGGCGGTCAGTACCAGGGCCTGAGGCAGCGGATCGGCATATGTCCCGTCCTCTCCGCTGATCACGGGTGCCCCGTCGGTCGTCAGTCCTCCGGTGGAAAACAGGAACAGATTGACGGCGTAGGTCAGCAGAGTCAGTCCCATCACGACGGGAAAGGTCCGCCCCCGGAGCGCCAGGTAGAGCCCGCTGGCGGCCAGGACTCCGGTGAGCGTGGCAAAAAGCGCTTCCATCAGGCTTTCTCCTTCTGCTTGGAGGGGCGATGCGGTGTGGTGAGCTTGCCGAGGTTGGCCAGGATCATCAGCGTGGCACCGACGACGGTCAGGTAGACGCCGAGGTCGAACAGCATGGCGGTGGCCAGCTCCACATCGCCGATGAGGGGTATGTGGAAGTGGCCGAAGCTGGAGGTCAGGAAGGGATAACCGAACAGCCAGCTGCCTAGGCCGGTCAGGGTGGCAATGCCGACCCCCGCCACGGCGATCGGCTGAAAGGGGAATGAGAGACGCTGCTGAGTCCAGTCCACACCACGGGCGATATAGATCAGAATCAGCGCCACGGCGGTGACCAGGCCGGCGATGAAGCCGCCACCCGGCTCGTTGTGCCCGCGCAGGAAGATGAAGATCGAGACCAGCAGCGCCAGGGGCAGCAATGTCTGGGAAACGGTCGCCAGGATCATGGGATGGCGGTCGGGTGACCACGGGCGCCCCTCGAAGTCACTGGACGGCATGAACAGGCGCAGGCGATTGAGCAGCTTGTAGATGCCAACGGCCGCGATGCACAGCACCGTGATTTCGCCGAGCGTATCGAAGCCACGAAAGTCCACCAGGATGACATTGACCACATTGTGGCCGCCTCCGCCGGGGACGCTGTGCGCAAGGTGAAAGTCGGAAATGGACTCCAGCGGGCGTGTCAGCAGGGCATAGTTCAGACTGGCCACGATGCCGCCGAATCCGGCCGAGAGCAGCACGTCACGCACGATGCGCGGCCCGCTTGACTCCTTGGGCGTACGCTGCGGCAGGAAGAACAGTGCCAGCATCAGCAGAATCATCGTGACCACTTCGACGGCCAGCTGCGTCAACGCCAGATCCGGCGCCGAGAACCGTGCGAAGGCCAGTGACACCATCAGTCCCACCACCGACAGCATCAAGAGCGCAATCAGGCGCTGGCGATGCAGGTAGGCGGTGGCCAGCCCGGCAAACATGGTGATCAACGCACCCGCAATCAGCAGGCCGTCGAGGGGCTGATGCGGCTTCTCGCCGGTGAGAGTGGAGATGCCCATCAAACCGCCCCCGGCCATGCACAACACGGTGATGACCACCCACAGCATGTAGCGCTGCAGGGAGCCGTTTTCCAGCGTATCCAGTCCCCACTGGGCGGCACGCACCAAGCCCTGCATGACCCCTTCATAGACCTTGAGCGACTCGAGAGGCCTGAACTGGCGCTGGAAATTGAACAGATGCTGGCGCAGAAAATAGAGCCCGACCCCGCCGCTCAGGGCGACGATGCTCATTATCAGAGGCAGGTTGACGCCATGCCAGATGGCCAGATGGAACTCGGGCACCGGTGGCGCCAATGCCGCATCGGCCGCGGCATGGATCAGAGCGTTGACCGTGATGGCGGGCAACAGGCCGACGGCGACGCACAGCGCTACCAGAAGCATGATGGGGGCGCGCATCAACAGCGGCGGCTCGTGCGGGGTGCTGGGCAACTCGCGTGTCGGGCCGTCGAAGAAGACATTGCGCACAAAGCGCAGGGCATAGGCTGCCGACAGCAGGCTGCCCAGCGTCGCCAGCGTCGGAATCAGCCAGGAGAGTCCGCCGAGCAGATGGGTCTCCAGCGTCTCGGTCAGCATCATCTCCTTGGACAGATAGCCGTTGAGCAGCGGTACCCCGCCCATGGAGGCCGACGCCAGTGTCGCCAGTACCATGGTCATCGGCATGTAGCGCCACAGCCCCTTGAGCTTGCGGATATCCCGGGTGCCGCACTCATGGTCGATGATGCCCGCCACCATGAACAAGGAGGCCTTGAACATGGCGTGATTGAGGATATGGAACACTCCGGCGACTACCGCCATGCGCGTGTCGAGACCGAAGAGCATGGTGATCAGTCCCAGATGGCTGACCGTGGAGTAAGCCAGAATGCTTTTCAGATCATGCTTGATCAGGGCGAAGTAGGCGCCATAGAGCATCGTCACCAGCCCGGTGAGGCCCACCAGGTAGAGCCAGATGTCCGGGCCCGCCAAGGCGGGATGCAGACGGGCGAGCAGGAAAACGCCGGCCTTGACCATGGTCGCCGAATGCAGATAGGCCGACACCGGCGTGGGAGCCGACATGGCCTGGGGAAGCCAGAACTGGAAGGGGAACTGGGCCGACTTGGTGAAGGCTCCCAGCAACACCAGCAATACGGCAGGCAGATAACGCGGATCCTGCTGGATGACTTCACGGCTGTCGAGCACGACCTGCATATCGTAGCTACCGACGATCTGCCCGATCAGGATCAAGCCGGCCAGTAGGGCGAGCCCGCCCATGCCGGTGACGGTCAGCGCCATGCGGGCACCGCGACGGGCATCCGATTGGGTATACCAGAATCCGATCAGCAGAAAGGAGGACAGGCTGGTGAGTTCCCAGGAGACCCAGAGCAGTATCAGGTTGTCGGCCAGCACGATTCCCAGCATGGCCGTCATGAACAGCATGAGGAACGCGTAGAAACGCGGCATGCTGTCTTCTTTGGCGAGATAGAAGCGCGTATAGAGAATGATCAGCAGACCGATGCCCAGAATCAGCAGCGAAAACAGCAATGACAACCCGTCGAGGCGTAACGCCAAGTCCAGGCCCAGCGGCGGAATCCATGGAATGTCGAGGCGCAGCGTCTCGCCTCCGAGCACCCGAGGCATTTGTGACAGCACCAGACCTATTGCAACGGCAGGTGCCAGAACCGTCAGCAAGGCACAGGTGTTGCGCCTTTCATTGGAGCCTATCAAGGGCACCAGGCTGCCAAGCAGAGGTAGCAGCACGATCAGAAGCAGGGACATGAACGACTCGCTCTTGTCGTGGATATTCGTACACGCCCGCCATTGGGCGCCGGGCACGGGTAAGAGTATGGTCGCTGCGGCGGCGACCGTCAGTCGTTACAGGCGGGAGGATCGGTAAGATAAGGGCGTCTGACGCCTCGCGGCGCCAGCATCCAGGCCGGCGTGCGGTTGGTCAGGCCGGTTGCCGGGCAGATCGGCAGAGTTTCGGCACCGTCATGGCAGGGCGCGCGGCATTCCCGAGGGCCGCGCTGTTCTAGGCCCGTCATGGTGTCTTCCTCCCTTCATGGCTTCCCGGCGCGTCGTCCCTTTGCGCCTTAACAGGCTGAAATGATTGGCGGATTGTTTGAAAATGACGACGCCGAACCGAAATGATCATGCGACTGTACCATGGCCTACGACCCCCTGCCAGCACGCCTCGGCCGCATAATGGAGCCGGACATGTCGCGCAGGCGCTTGTTGCGAATCGCCTCAGGCGCGAGCCACATGCGAGGCGGTGTCGGCCATGCCCGAGCTGTCGGCATGAGGCTGTCGGCCTGGTGCGAAGCAGGCGGATGTACGGGTAGGGCGCGGCGTGCAGACGAGACACCGCAAGTGCTGGTCGCGAGTCGCATCTGCCATTAGCATGGCGCCATTTTTCAAGCTTCGTGAACTGACGGCAGTGGTGCGTCATGCGATCTCGTATAAAGGAAAAGCAAACCGTATGCGTAAGGGTACATGGGTTCTGATGTTGGGCGCGTGGCTGTCAGGCTGTCAGAGTTCGGTAGCGCAGCTGGACGCGGCACCGCAGGCCGACAGCGCGGCGGCGGCGAACGCTGTCGAGCGGAACGCGGAAGCCGCAATGGCTGAGCCCGAGGCTCCTCGCGACTTTGCCCAATGGCTCAAGGCGTTTCGTCGGACAGCAGCGGAACGGGGAATCGAGGCCGATACGCTGGATGCTGCGCTGGACGGAGCCAGCTTCCTGCCGCGCGTCATCGAACTCGATCGTGCCCAGCCGGAGTTCACCCGTCCGGTGTGGCAATATCTGGACAGTGCAGTATCCACGCAGCGGGTCGAGACGGGGCGGACCAAGCTGGCAGCGTATCGTGAAACGGCCGAGCGCGTCGAACAGCGCTACGCGGTACCCAAGGAGGTGGTGACGGCCATCTGGGGAATCGAGAGCAACTACGGCGGGAATTTCGGTAGTTTCGAAACCATCGATGCGCTCGCCACCCTGGGCTATGACGGTCGTCGCCCCGGGTTTGCCCAGGGGGAGCTGATGGCCGCGCTCGGCATTCTGCAAAGCGGCGACATCGATCGTGACCATATGCGCGGCTCCTGGGCCGGTGCCATGGGGCACACCCAGTTCCTGCCTTCCAGCTTCCTGGCCTATGCGGTGGATGCCGATGGGGACGGCCGCCGTGACATCTGGGGGAGCATCGCCGATGTCATGGCCTCGACTGCCCACTATCTGGCCGAGTCCGGCTGGCAGGACGGCGAAGTTTGGGGCAGGGAGGTGCGCCTGCCGGCAGATTTCGATTATGCCCAGACCGAGCTGAGCGTGCGCCAGCCCAGTGAGCAGTGGGCGGCCCAGGGCGTGACGCCGATGCGGGGCGATGGGCTGCCCGGCTTGGCGGATGCTTCGGTGATCGCTCCTGCCGGCGCCCGGGGGCCGGCTTTTCTGGTCGGAAACAACTTTCGCGTGATCATGAAATACAACGCCTCGACCAGCTATGCCCTGGCCGTCGCTCTGCTCGCCGATCGCATCGCCGGTCAGTCGGGGCTGGTGGCGTCATGGCCGCGCGAGGAGCCCTCCCTGTCCCGCGCGCAGGTCAAAGAGGTGCAGACTCTGCTCAATGCACGCGGCATGGCTGTCGGCGAGCCGGATGGCGTCGTCGGGCCCAACACGCGTCGTGGCCTGCGCGAATATCAACGCGCGCAGGGCATGACGCCCGACGGCTTTGTCACGCAGGCGCTGCTCGAGCGTCTGCGCAGCGATTGAGATGAATTCCCGGGCCGCAAAAATCCTCTCGGCTATACTCTTAGCAGAGTAATAAGCCTGCGAGACCGGACATGAAAAAACGCTATACGTGGCCAGTCGTGGCGATTGTGGCCGTTGCGGTGGCCTTGGTGATTCTGCGGGCCATGCTGCCCGATCTGGTACGCGACTATCTCAACGGGCAACTGGCCGACATGGGCGACTATCGCGGCCATGTCGAGGATGTCGATATCCATCTCTGGCGCGGTGCCTACTCCATCGACGGTCTGAACATCGTCAAGACCAGCGGTGAGGTGCCCGTGCCGTTTTTCCGTGTCGACACCATCGATCTGTCAGTGAGCTGGGAGGATCTCTGGCAGGGGGCGATCGTCGCCAGGGCGGATCTGTTCCAGCCCGAGCTGAATTATGTCGATGCCGAACAGGAGCAAAACAGCCAGTCCGGCGAGGGCGGAGACTGGCGCGAGTCCCTGCAGGCCCTGTTGCCTATCGAGCTCAACCGCCTCAGTCTTCATCGGGGTCGTGTCCATTTTCGCAACTTCAATTCCCAGCCACCGGTGGATCTGGAAATTTCCGAGATCCAGGCCACGGCGACCAACCTCAGCAACGCCGATCGCAGTGAGGGGGCACGGGTTGCCGATATCGACGCCCAAGGGCTGATGCTCAACCAAGCGCATACCGAGTTGCATGCGAAGCTCGACCCGCTGGGCGACTTGCAGAATTTCGACATGCAACTGCGAGTCAGCGATATCGACCTGACGCGCCTCAACGAACTGACCGAGGCCTACGGCAATTTCGATTTCGAGTCGGGCTCGGGCGACTTCGTCATGGAGCTCGAGGCGACCGATGGCCGGTTGCAGGGGTATGCCAAACCGATGCTGAACAATGTCAACATCCTCGATCTCGAAGAGGACGCCGAGAAGGGCTTGCTGAGTGCCGCCTGGGAGTCACTGGTCGCTGGGGTGGGCTGGGTGTTTCGCAATCACCCCGAGGACAAGCTGGCCTCACGCATCGAAATCAGCGGCAATCTCAACCAGCAGGATATCAGCGGTTGGCAAGCCTTTGTCTCGGCATTGCACAACGCCTTCGTCGAGGCCTATCAGGCGCGTTTCGAAGAGGGCGCGGCCGAATGACGGCCGCCGGACATATCCTTTGGGTCAGGACGACGCGGTCAGCATGAGTGCCGGCCCGGAGCGTAAGGGCGCCTTGCCTTGCCGCGACGGTTTTGGCTGTTCCGAGGCGTTCTCGAGTGTCGAGGCGAACTGCTCGATCGCCGAAACCACGTCGTTGGCGCCGGTGCGGATCTTCGCGACGATCTCGCCGGCATCGCCTGCCAGCTTCACGCCGCTGTCGACGCTGCCTAGGCAGTCGCGCATGTCGGCGCTGGCCTGGCGGGTGAGTTCGCGCAGGTTGCTGATGGTGGAAACGATATCCCGGGTTGCCTGGGTCGTGCGTATCGAGAGCTGACGTACCTCGTGGGAGACGACGGCGAAACCGCGCCCATGTTCCCCTGCGCGTGCAGCCTCGATAGCGGCATTGAGCGCCAACAGGTTGGTCTGCTCCGCGATGGTTTGGATGTTCTCGATCACCGAATTGATGGCGTTCGAGCGCTGGTCGAGTTCATCGATCAACTGCGAGGTACGGGTCACCGTATCGGCAATATGCCGAATCTCGTCGATGGCGTGATTGAGGATGCGGCTACCGTCGTTCGCCGTCACCTCGGTCTCCGAGGAGATGCGGTAGGCCATCTGGGCACTAGCCGACTCGGCACGATGACGTTCGACGCGAGCGGTGACGTCGGTGGCGAACTTCACCACCTTGAACAACTTGCCGTCGGGGTCGAAGACGGGATTGTAGGTGGCCTCCAGCCATAGCTCTCGGCCGCGGCTGTCCAGGCGCTTGAACTGACCGGCTATGTATTCGCCCTGGTTGAGGCGCTCCCAAAACTGCTCGTATTCGCGACTCTGCACATAGGCGCGTTCGCAGAGCTGGCTGTGATGGGCGCCCTGCAACTCCTGCAGCGTGTAGTTCACCGTATCCAGGAAGTTCTGGTTGGCAGTCACTATTTCGCCGCTGGGTGAGAACTCGATCACGGCCATGGAGCGGTCTATGGCATCGAGGCGACTGCGCATGTCCTGCTCCTGGCGGACCTTTTCGGTAATATCTGCGGCCGTCTTGACCACTCGTCTCACCTGCCCACGGCGCCCCATGATCGGATTGTAGGAAGCTTCCAGCCAGAGGGGTTCACCCCGCTTGTTGAGCCGCTTGAAACGCCCGGAGACGAATTCGCCGCGCTGCAGCCGGGCCCAGAAATTCCGGTACTCGGCACTATGCGCATGATCGGCTTCGCAGAACATGCGGTGGTGTTGACCGATAACTTCAGCGGCGTCGTAACCGGTCGCTTCCAGGAAGTTCTCATTGGCTGAGATGATAATGCCGTCAGGCTGGAACTCGATAATGGCCATGGAACGCTGCATGGCATCGATGATGGCAGCATTGCGACGGGACTTGGAGAGAAGCGGCATGGTGGGCTCTTCTTGGAAACGGCTCGGTTCACGGGATGACGGCGCGCGTCATTATTATTGTTTCGTTGGGTTGAACAGTAGTGAGCGGAAGGCGGTGAAGAAAATGAATTGTAATTATAGTGTCTAATTGACAGTCACTATGAAGAATAAGGTAACTGATCGTTTAAATCGCGTTAATTTTTGCGGATAATCTCGCTTGACCGGAGCAAATTGCGTGAGGGGGCAGAGGTTAAAACAGCCGCGCCAGGAGTGCCGTGACCGCCGTCTCGACGCGCAGGATACGGCTACCCAGATGAACGCCCTCGAAGCCTTGCGCCAGAAATGCCTCGACTTCGTAGGCGATGAACCCTCCCTCGGGGCCAACGGCCAGCACGGCCGGTTCCTGCAGGCCACGTGGGCACTGCCCTGCCATGCCCGGGTGGGCCAGGAGTCCGCGTCGCCCTTCAAGCAGGGAGGGGAGGCGATCCTCCATGAACGGCTTGAAGCGCGTTTCGACATGAATCTCGGGCAGGACAGTGTCGCGGGCCTGCTCGAGGCCGAGTACCAGATGTTCACGCATCTTTTCCGGACGCAGCTCGGGCGACTGCCAGTAGCTTTTCTCGACCCGCCGGGTGTGCAGCAGCGTCAGTTGCTTGACGCCCAGCGCAGTGACGTGCTCCAGGGTGCGCGCCAGCATGCGTGGCCGGGGCAGGGCCAGCAGCAGATGAACCGGCAGCGGCGGCGGCGGCGGTTGATCGAGCGTCACTTCAAACTCGGCATGGGACGCTTCCAGCGACAGCAGGCGGCCTCGTCCCATGGCACCGCCGACAAGGCCCAGCGTCAGCTCGTCTCCGGGGGCTGCACGATGAACGTCACGCAGATGGCGCAGCCGCCGGGGGTCGTGAATGCGGGCATGATGGGTGTCGAGGAGGTCGTCGGGTGACAGCAGGATCAGGTTCATGGGCTTTCCAGGCGAGTGCGCCGGCATTCTAGCAGAGACGTCACGGGGTCGGCGACGGAGGCTGTCGTGTCGGTGCCGACGAGAGAAAGCGGGCGGTTTCTGCCATAATGCCCGCTCACCGATCTTTCACCTCTTGAGCAAGGTTCACCCAGATGAAGGTTCTGATCATCGGCGGCGGCGGCCGCGAGCATGCACTCGCCTGGAAAGCGGCGCAATCACCACGTGTGGAAACCGTCTACGTGGCGCCCGGGAATGCCGGAACCGCTCGTGAGCCCAAGCTGAACAACGTGGCGATCGATGCCCAGGACCTTGCCGGCCTCGAGGCATTCGCCCGCGACAATGCCATCGGTCTGACCATCGTGGGACCGGAAGCGCCGCTGGTCGAGGGCATCGTCGATCGCTTTCGCGCTGCGGGGATGCCCGTCTTCGGCCCGACCCAGGCGGCGGCGCAGTTGGAAGGCTCCAAGGCCTTCACCAAAGACTTTCTGGCGCGACACGCCATCCCCACTGCCGCCTACGCCACCTTTACCGAAGTGGAGCCCGCCCTGGCCTATCTGCGCGAACAGGGGGCGCCCATCGTGATCAAGGCCGACGGCCTGGCTGCCGGCAAGGGCGTGATCGTGGCCATGAGCGAAGCCGAAGCCGAAGCCGCCATCCGCGACATGCTATCGGGCAATGCCTTCGGCGATGCCGGTGCGCGCGTGGTCATCGAGGAGTTTCTCGACGGCGAGGAGGCGAGCTTCATCGTCATGGTCGATGGCGAACATGTCTTGCCGATGGCGACCAGTCAGGACCACAAGCGGGTCGGCGATGGCGACAGCGGCCCCAACACCGGCGGCATGGGCGCCTACTCTCCGGCGCCGGTGGTCACCGACGCGGTATATCGGCGGATCATGGATGAGGTGATCCTGCCTACCGTACGTGGCATGGCGATCGAGGGCTGTCCCTACACCGGCTTCCTCTACGCGGGGCTGATGATCGACGCTCAGGGGACACCCAAGGTGATCGAATACAACTGTCGCTTCGGCGATCCGGAAACCCAGCCGATCATGCTGCGTCTGAAGTCCGATCTCGTGCAGCTCTGCCTGGCCGGCGTCGAGGGTCGTCTCGACGAAGCCGAATGCCAGTGGGACCGGCGTGCGGCGGTCGGTGTGGTCATGGCCGCCGGCGGTTATCCCGAAACCTATCGCAAGGGCGACGAGATCACCGGGCTCGAGGGGGCCGAGGCGCTGGGCTGCAAGGTCTTTCATGCCGGCACGACGAGCCGAGACGATGGTCGGGTCGTCACCAGCGGCGGACGCGTGTTATGTGTGACGGCGCTGGGGGAACGTGTGGCCAGTGCCCGCGATCGTGCCTACGAAGGCGTTGCAGCCATCCATTGGCAAGATGCGCTCTTTCGTCATGACATCGCCCACCGTGCCATTGCCCGGGAGCGGAATTCCTGAAGTCGATGGCACGCCGATTTCCATTGCCAGGGTGGTCGATGCCGCCGGGAAGCGTGAATGATTGAGGGGGCATGTGCCGGGGGGGCGAATGGTCTCGTTATTTTTCATTTCGCTGCGCCGCCTTGCGGTGGGCGACAGCGGTGCGCTGCATGTCGGCCATTTGCGGCATTCCGGTCCTGGATGTCTCGAATGAGCCGCGGCGGCATTATCCAAGTTCGGAGAGCGTGCTGATGTCACGGGAGTATCCCATCGTTGCGGTCACCGGCTCCTCGGGGGCGGGCACCACGACGGTTCGCCGAACCTTCGAGCGCATGTTCACCCGCGAGGACGTGCATGCCGCCTTCGTCGATGGCGATGCCTTCCATCGCTACACCAAGGATGAATTGGTCCGCATCTTTCTCGAGGAGCCGGAGCGCAAGGCCGAACTCTCCCACTTTGCCGTGGAGGCCAATCTGCTCGACCGGCTCGAAGCGCTGTTGCAGGAGTATGGCGAATACGGTACCGGGACCTATCGGCACTACATTCACGCCGAGGACAAGCGGATGATCGAGGCCGGCTGCCGGGTCGGGACCTTTACCGACTGGCAGCCGCTGCCCTGTGGTACCGATCTTTTGCTCTACGAGGGCCTGCACGGTGGTCTGGTCACCCACGAACACGATATTGCCCGGCACGTGGATATGCTGATCGGCGTAGCGCCGACCATGAATCTTGAATGGATCCAGAAGATCGATCGCGACACCAAGCTGCGTGGCTATTCTCAGGAGGCGGTCATCGATACCATCCTGGGGCGCATGCATGACTACGTGCGCTATATCCAGCCGCAGTTCTCGCGCACGCACATCAACTTCCAGCGCGTGCCGACGGTGGATACGTCCAACCCCTTCGAGGTCCAGGATATTCCGAGCGATGCCGAGTCCTTCGTCGTCATCCGCTTCCGCGATCCGGAGTCGGTGGACTTTCCCTATTTGCTGGCGATGATCCATGATGCCTTCATGAGCCGACCCAACATGCTGGTGGTGCCGGGGGCCCGCATGTCGCTGGCCATGGATCTGATTCTGGCGCCGGTCGTCAAGCAATTGCTCGGGCAGCGGCGTTTTCGCTGACGTTGCTGCACATGGCAGTGATACGTTCCACCAGGCTGTGATGCATAGAGGAGTCCCATGGAGACGCTTTTCACCAAGATCATCAATCGCGAGATTCCTGCGGATATCGTTTACGAGGACGAGCACGTGCTGGCCTTCAACGACATCAACCCGCAGGCGCCGACCCATATCCTGATCATTCCCAAGAAAGAGATCCCCACGCTGAACGATATCGAGGAGGAGGATCTGGCGCTGGTCGGACGGCTGCAGTTCACGGCGGCCAAGCTGGCCAATCAATTGGGCTTCGCCGAGGACGGCTATCGCGTGGTCATGAATTGCAATGAAGACGGGGGCCAGACGGTCTATCATATCCACATGCATCTGATGGGCGGTCGCCGCTTCACGTGGCCGGCCGGTTGACCGGCATCGGGATATGTCGTCGAAGATGGCTTCTCGTCTACCGGGCGTGTGACGCATCGATGCTGACGGAGCCGCCCCGCGGGGCGGCTCTCCTGTGCCCGGCGCTGCCCGTCTGAAGCCGCGCCGTCAGTCGCGCGCCAGAGTGTTCATGGAAACAGTTTATTCAAGGGGTTGGTCATGTTACGCAAGCTGTCCCGAACCGATCATCTGATTCATCAGTTCGACACCGTGCTACGCACCTTGATGCCGCATGCCGCCCAGGCCTCGCGTCCATCGCCAGCACTCGACGAGCAGGACGCCGAGATGAATGAAGAGGAACGGCGCCATTCAGCCGGGCTGATGCGCATCAACCACACCGGGGAAGTCTGTGCCCAGGCGCTGTATCAAGGACAGGGCATGACGGCTAAGCTGGCCGACACGCGTGTGCAGATGGAACAGGCCGCCCAAGAGGAGATCGATCATCTGGCCTGGTGCGACTCACGCCTGCAGGAACTCAATGACCGTACCAGTTATCTCAATCCACTGTTCTACGCAGCGTCCTTCGGCATGGGGGCGCTGGCCGGAGCGGTAAGCGATCGGGTCAGCCTGGGCTTCGTGGCAGCCACGGAGGAGCAGGTCGGCAAACATCTCGATGCCCACCTGCGCAAGCTACCGGCCGCCGACAGACGCTCACGTGCCGTCCTCGAGCAGATGCGCGAGGACGAGGCTCACCATGAGCATATGGCGATCGAGGCGGGCGGGCAGGTCTTTCCGTTACCCGTCAAGCTCGGCATGCGCCTGATGTCCAAGCTGATGACCCAGAGCGTCTACCGGGTGTAGTCCGGCAGACAGCGCTCAGGCGTCGACGATTTCATAGGAGTGCGACATCTCGACACCGCCCTGAGCGAGCATGATCGAAGCGCTGCAGTACTTCTCGGCCGAAAGTTCCACGGCGCGCTTCACCTGCGCCTCCTTGAGGCCGCGCCCGGTGACGGTGAAGTGCACATGGATCCGGGTGAAGACGCTGGGCGTACCGTCGAAGCGCTCTGCCTCGAGAGTGGCCACGCAGTCGGTAACCGGTGCGCGGGCCTTCTCGAGAATCTGGATCACATCGAAGGAGGTGCAGCCGCCGAGCCCCATCAGCATCATTTCCATCGGCCGCGGGCCGGTGTTGCGGCCACCATGCTCGGGGTTGCCGTCGAGAACCACGCTATGGCCACTGCCGGATTCGGCGACGAACTGACGCCCGTCGGTCCACTTGACGCTGGCTTTCATCGAATCATCTTTCCTCTTGGTTGGCTTGGAACCGGTGCGTATCGAGTACGTACCCTCGCCATCACTGAACGGGTTTTCAAGGCGCGCAGCATAGCACTGCTGGCGGGGAGATGCGTGACTCGGCCGCTTGCTTAGCCATGCAACAGCCAGGCATCCAGCGCCTTCAGACGCTGAGGCGTTCCCACATCCACCCAGTGTCCCGCATGATGGGTACCGCCGACACGATCCGCGTCCATGGCCCAATAGAGGCATGGCGCCAGTTTGGCGGGCTCGCCTGCGGGAAGGTCCTGTACCAGTGCCGGAGCGATCAGGCCGATGCCGGCATAGGTCAATCGGGGCTGGTCGTGGTAATCGACCCGGGCATCGGCGGAGAGATGGAAGTCGCCCTCGGGATGATGATCGGGATTGGCGACCAGCACCAGATGCGCCAGATCGGCCCCCAGGGGGGGCAGGCGGCGAAGGTCGAGGTTGCACCAGACGTCACCGTTGATCAGCAGAAAGGGCGCGTCTCCCAGCAGTGGCAAGGCCTGGCGAAGTCCGCCGGCGGTTTCCAGCGGCGTGGTTTCGCGACTCCAGCTGATCGAGACGCCGTAGCGGCTGCCGTCGCCCAGGGCCTCGATGATCTGCTCGGCACGGTAGCTGACGTTGACGACCACCTCATGGATTCCGGCGGCCGCCAGACGCTCCAGATGATGCACGATCAGCGGCTTGCCACCTGCCGCGAGCAGCGGCTTGGGGCAGTGATCGGTGAGCGGGCGCATTCGGGTGCCGAGGCCGGCGGCCAGTATCATCGCCTTCATGGCGCCTCCTCGGCGATGCCCCGGGTCCCGAGCTCCCGGTGCAACCGCGGAGCGAAGGTCTCGTCCAGCCAGGCGACGAAGCCGGCATACTCCGGCCAGGGGGCAAGCCCCTCGCGAAGGTGAGCGAGAAAACGTGGCATCCAGGCCAGATAGCGCGGCTTGTCATCACGCAAGGCCAGGCGACAGAAGATGCCGAGAACCTTCAAGGAGCGTTGCGCCCCCATCTCCTCGTTCATGCGCAGGAAGGCGTCCGGTGCCATCTCATCGAGGCGGCCGCTGGCGGTGGCATGAACGCGAAACTCCTCCGCCCACTCGGCAAGGCGCGATCGAGGCCATTGGCGGTAACGCCCGCACAGCAGCGAGGCGAGGTCGTAAGTCAACGGACCACGTACGGCATCCTGAAAGTCGATCAGCCACAGGCGTTGGTCGTGGATCATCAGATTCATGGCATCGAAGTCGCGATGTACCGCCACCGTGGGCTGCGCCAGGGCGGCCGTGATCAGGCGTTCGCGAACCTCGGGCCACTGCGGCGGTGTCTCCATTGCCAGCAGGCGAGTCAGGCACCACTCGGGAAACAGGTCGAGCTCGCGGGCCAGCAGGGCCCGATCGTAGACGGGCAGGGATTCGTCCGGCGCGCGCTGCTGGAGTGCTTCGAGCAGTTTCAGGGCGCGCTCGGTCCAGGCGATGGCCGTATCCTCGCTGTCCATGTGCCGATGCATGGCATCGTCGCCCAGATCCTGAAGCTCGATAAAGCCCGCCTCGAGATCCACGGCATGTAGCTGCGGTACCGGCAGCTCCTTGGCGTGCCAGGCTTGGGCGATCGCCACGAAGGGATGGCTGTCCTCCTTGTCGGGTGGCGCGTCCATGACGATACGGGTCTCGCCATTCGGCAGGGAGAGACGAAAGTAGCGGCGAAAGCTGGCGTCACCGGCGGCCAGCTCCAGGCGAACGCGATCCTCGCGCAGGGCATGGCGATGGGCGACCCATTGGTGCAGCGTGTCCAGGCGGTGTGGCATGAAGGCTCCCGGTGAATGAGGCGTGTTGACGGGGTCGGCTCGTCGCCGCATGCTGACGATGACCCGTCGGGCGCTGTCGCAATGACGCTACGTGGCCCTGACGCTTGCGATCACGATAAAGACGCGCGCCGCGGGGTCTGTATAATACCGATTCCACTCGGCAAGGACACAGAGGATCATGGGCCAGCGCTTTTTCTGGACTGCCCTTACCGGCCTGATTACCACCGCTGTCCAGGCAGCGCCGCCGGCGCCGCTTCCGGCCGAGCAGCTCGACTGGCAGCCTTGGGGTGACAGTCCGCCGGTGGGTTCACTTTGCAGCGGACGCTATGTTGAACCCGCCTACCAGCTCGCTGCCGGCCGCTCGCCGGAACAGATATTGACCGACTCGGCCAGTGCCGTGTACGGCGAGAATGGCGAAACCATCCTGAGCGGAGAGGTCGTCCTGCGTCGTGACGACTATCAGCTCGAGGCGCCAAAGGTGCGGGTCAATGCCGCCCGCGACCAGGTATTCGCCGATGGGCCGCTGACGGCGCGATACCCGGGGCTGCTGGTTCGGGGCGACGGGGCGGCCGTGTCGCTGAACAGCGATGCCGCCGCGGTGAACGGGGCGCATTACGTGATACACGACCAACGTGTACGTGGCGATGCCGTTCAGCTCGCGCGCCTCGCAGACGGCCGTTACCGGCTCACCGAGGCCAGTTTCACGACCTGTGAGCCGGGTAGCCGCTTGTGGCGCCTGGTAGGCAATGATGTGCTGCTCGATCGTGAACAGGGTTACGGCACGGCCCGGCATGCCCGTCTCGAGGCGGGCGGAGTCCCGGTGTTCTACTGGCCCTGGGTACGCTTTCCTCTCGATGACCGCCGTCAGTCGGGGTTTCTCTGGCCCACCATGGCCATCTCCGGGGACGGATTCGATTATGCCCAGCCCTATTATCTGAACCTGGCGCCCAATTATGACGCGACCCTGACGCCACGCTGGATCACCAACCACGGCTTCATGCTGGGCGGTGAGTTCCGTTATCTGTTCGGCAGCGACGAAGGCATCATCGAAGGGGCCTATCTCGGCTCGGATCGTGGTGGAGAAAGCGACAATCCCAACGATCCCGACGACGCTTTCGAAGGCGAAAGCCGCTGGTACTTCGACTATCGCCATCGCGGCTATTTCACGCCGCGTCTCGACTACGAGATGCTGTATGGCGCCGCCAGCGACGGCCGTTATTTCGATGACTTCGGTCGTAACTTCGCCGAGACCGAAACCGACTATCTGTCACGCCTTGGCCGCCTGACCTACCGCGGCACGAAGTGGTTTCTCGATGCCCGGGCGCAGGGATATCAGAACCTCGACTATCCGCTCCATGACAACGACAAGCCGTTCTATCGCCTGCCCAGTCTGACCGCCAATGCCCGCTGGCAGCAGGACAACGGTCTGTATCAGGAGTGGAACTCCAATGCCACCTACTTCTGGCGCGACGTGAATGAGGCGAATCCAAGCATTCCGATTCGCGAAGCCGCAACCGGTTCACGCCTGCACCTGACCCCGGCGCTGGGCTGGCGTGCCCAGCCGAGCTGGGGCTTTCTGGAACCACGCTTCCAGCTGTGGCAGACCGAGTACGAACTCGACTACGGCAACCGGGACACGGCGCGCGACGAGAGCCTTTCGCGTACCGTGCCGGTCTATTCGGTGGATTCGGGACTGGTCTTCGAGCGCGACGCGTCGCTGTTCGACAGTGGCTACCGTCAGACGCTCGAACCGCGTCTGTACTATGCCTATGTGCCGGAGCGTGACCAGAGCGAGTTTCCCGATTTCGATACCGACGAGCGTCCCTTTTCCTGGGATCGCCTGTGGTCGCCATATCGTTTTGTCGGCTCGGATCGCATCGGCGACGTCAACAAGCTCTCCTACGGAGCTACGACACGTTTTCTGGAAAACGCGTCGGGACGACAGCGTCTGGCCCTGTCGGTGGGACAGAGCGCCTACTTCTCGGATCGCAACATCGATATCTACGGCGACCCGCAGACCCTGCCGGATCGCGAGACGCAGTATGAGCGCTGGTATAATGCGACCCGGGACCGCTCGCCCGTGGTCACCCAGCTCGACTGGCTGATCACCGACCGCTGGAGCAGCCGCTATGAATGGTTCTATGATCCCGAGCGCGAGCTTACCGAGAAGACCTCGGCCTATCTGCAGTATCGCCATCCGCGGGGGCATGTATTGAACCTTGGCTACCGCTGGCAACTCCAAGGGTTCGATCCTTCTGGCGAACCGGAAGATCAGTTGGCCTACGATCGCGAGGATTTCGACGTATCCTTCGCCTATCGGGCCACCAGCCGCTGGGATCTGATCGGACGCTATCTCTATGACAACACCAATGACCGCGCGCTGGAGCAGCTTGCCGGCGTGCAGTTCAACGATTGCTGTTATGGAGTACAAGTGGTGTGGCGCGAATGGGTCGATGATAACGACACCTCCAACACCATCGAGGACGACTACTCCGATCGTGGCCTCTTCCTGCGCTTCGTCTTCAAGGGGCTCGGCGGAGTCGGTCAGGAAGCCGACAGCTATTTCGAACAAGCCATTCCCGGCTATCAGGCCACCCGTTTCTGAAAGCAAGTGAGGTATCCATGCGCCGTAGATTGTTCGCATCCCTAGGCCTGGCAGTGGCGATACTGGTGTCGCCACTGGCAGTACTGGCCCAGGCGGTGCCTCTCGACCGTATCGTGGCGGTCGTCAACAAGGACGCCATCATGGCCAGTGAGCTCGAGAACCGTGTCATCCAGACGCGCAGTCAGCTCAAGGCCCGCAACATTCCGGTGCCCTCGGACGACGTGCTGCGCAAGCAGGTGCTGGATCGCATGATCGTCGAGCAGATCCAGTTGCAAATGGCCAAGCAGGCCAACCTGTCCGTCGACGACACCCAGCTCAACCGCACCCTGCGCGGCATCGCCGAAGAGAACGGCATGACGCTGGAGCAGTTTGCCGACACGCTCGAGCAGGAAGGGTTGTCATTGTCCATCGTGCGTGAGCAGGTACGTCGCGAGATGCTGCTGCGTGAGCTTCAGCAGCGCCGTGTGGCCAGCCGGGTCTCGGTCTCCGACCGTGAAGTCGATCGCTATCTCAACCGGCAGGATGAGAATCAGGACGTGTCCTATCATCTGGCGCACATTCTGGTGTCGGTGCCTCAATCCCCCAGCCCTGAGCAGGTGCGCGAGGCACAGGAAAAAGCGCGTCACCTGTATCAGCAGCTGCAGCAGGGGGCTGACTTCCAGCAACTGGCCGTTGCCGAATCGGATGGCGGCCAGGCCCTGGAAGGAGGCGATCTGGGCTGGCGGCCGGCGCAGGAGCTGCCGAGCATCTTTGCCGACGTGGTGCCTCAGCTCTCCGTGGGTGACGTCAGCGAGCCGATTCGCAGCTCCAGCGGCTTTCATCTCGTCAAGCTGATGGAGCGGCGCGGTGGCAGCCAGGAGCAGCAGCAGGCGATGATCAACGAGGCGCGGGCCCGCCACATACTGATCGAGACCACGCCCAACCGTGACGAAGACCAGGCCTTGGCGCTGGCCGAGGAGCTTCGCCAGCGTATCCAGTCGGGCGAGGATTTCGCGGCGTTGGCCCAGCAGTACAGCGACGACAAGGGCAGTGCCCTGAACGGCGGCGAACTGGGCTGGGTGCGTCCCGGCCAGACCGTGCCGGCCTTCGAGGAGGCGATGAACGAGCTGGACGTGGGGGAAGTCTCACAGCCGGTGCACTCACGCTTCGGTTACCACCTGATCGAGGTGCTCGAACGCCGTCAGCAGGACGTGACTCAAGAGGCTCAGCGCGAGCAGGTGCGCCAGACCCTGTTCCAGCGCAAGGTGAATGACGAGCTCGATGCCTGGATTCAGGAAATCCGCGCCGGGGCGTACGTCGATAACCGCTTGGAAGGCCAGTCGTAATGGTGCCTCCCGTCCTGGCCCTGACCACCGGCGAACCCGCCGGGATCGGTCCTGACTTGGCGTTGATGCTGGCCTGCGACTGGCGACATCTCGAGTCGCCGGTCGTCGCGGTCGGCGATCCCGAGATGCTGCGTGAACGCGCCGGGCAACTGGGATTGCGAGTCGAGATCGCCGTGCTGGCGTCTGACGAGGCGGTACCGGCGCCGCGCGACGGACGACTGCCGGTATGGCCAGTCGACTGCCGGGTGCCGGCGACGCCAGGCGTGCTGGCATCGGCCAATGCCGACTATGTTCTCGAAACGCTCGATGTGGCGATTGCCGCCTGCCGTGAAGGTCGGGCCGGAGCCATGGTGACCGCGCCGTTGCACAAGGGCGTGATCATCGAGGGGGGGCATCCCGCTTTCACCGGGCACACCGAGTACCTGCGAGATGCCTGCGGGGTTGACGAGGTGGTGATGATGCTTGCCACCTTTGCCCCGCAGACGCTGCGGGTCGCTCTGGCGACCACGCATTTGCCATTGCGGGAAGTGGCGGATGCCCTGGATGCGGCGGGACTGGAGCGTGTGGTGCGCATACTCGCCCACGATCTGCGTACGCACTTCGGCGTGGCCCGGCCACGTATCGCCGTGTGTGGACTCAATCCCCACGCCGGCGAGGGCGGGCATCTCGGGCGCGAGGAGCTCGACGTCATCATTCCCACGCTGGAGCGCCTGCGTGCGGCGGGACTCGATCTGGTCGGGCCGCTGCCCGCGGATACGCTGTTCACGCCCCGTCACCTCGCGAATATCGATGCCGTGCTCGCCATGTACCACGATCAGGGCCTGCCGGTGCTGAAATATGCCGGGTTCGGGCAGGCAGCCAACATTACCTTGGGGCTGCCGATCATTCGTACCTCGGTCGACCATGGCACGGCACTGGATCTCGCCGGTACCGGGCAGGCCGATGCCGGCAGCCTGCGGGTCGCTCTCGACACCGCAGCCAGCATGGCAAGTGGCGTTGCCGGCGTCTGAGTTGAATCTGCAAGGATACCCTAACTGCATGTCAAGCCGTCCCCCGGCCCATCGGGCCCGCAAACGCTTCGGGCAGAATTTCCTGCGCGATGCCGGAATCATTTCGCGTATCGTGCGTGCCATTCGTCCGCGTCCCGGAGAGCGCCTGGTCGAGATCGGCCCGGGGCAGGGGGCGCTCACCGAGCCGCTTCTGGACTCCGCCGGCCAGTTGGAGGTGGTCGAACTCGACCGCGATCTGATTCCCGGATTGCGCGTCCAGTTCTTCAACTATCCCGGCTTCGTGATCCATGAAGGCGATGCGCTCAAGTTCGATTTCGCCGCCCTGGCTGCCGAAGGCGAAGGCCAGCCGCTGCGGGTGGTGGGCAACCTGCCCTACAACATCTCGACACCGCTGATCTTTCATCTGCTCGAGACGCGTGGCGCCATTCATGACATGCACTTCATGCTGCAGAAGGAAGTGGTGGAGCGTCTCGCGGCGGAGCCGGGCGGAGCCGACTGGGGGCGCCTGTCGATCATGGCCCAATACGCTTGTCGGGTGGAGTCGCTGTTCATCGTGCCGCCGGAAGCGTTCACGCCGCGGCCCAAGGTGGAATCGGCCATCGTGCGCCTGATCCCGCATGCCGAGTTGCCGTATCCGGCACACGACGAGGCGCTGTTCGCCACCCTCGTGCGCGAGGCCTTCGGTCAGCGGCGCAAGACCCTGCGCAACAATCTCAAGGGGCGCATCGAAGCCGACGCGCTGGAGCAGCTCGGTATCGATCCCGGCCGCCGGCCGCAGACGCTGACGGTGGAGGAAATGGTCCGCATCGCCAATCACTTGGCAGGAGAAGCGAGATGAGTGAAATGAGCGAGCTGTCGAAAAGTGTCGAAGTCCTGGCGGTGCCGACCTATCGTGTCGAGGAATCCTCACCCGGCGAGCAGCGCTTCGTATTCAGCTACACCATTACCGTGCACAACCATTCGGCGCATTCGGTCCAGCTACTGGCGCGCTACTGGAAAATCACCCAGGGCAGCGGCAAGGTCCAGGAGGTACGCGGCAAGGGAGTCGTGGGCAAGCAGCCGCTGATCGGCCCGGGACAGAGCTTTCGCTATACCAGCCGTGCGGTACTCGAATGTCCGGTAGGGGTCATGGAGGGTATCTACACTTGCATCGATACGCTGGCGCAACGGCCCTTCGACGTCATCATTTCGCCGTTCCGGCTGGCGGGGCTCAACCAGATCCATTGATCCGACCGCGCCGCTCCACATCATCCATACGACGGGAGAGTCATGACGACCTATGCCATCGGTGACCTGCAAGGTTGCTTCGAGGAGTTCGAGGCGCTGCTGACGCGCCTGGCCTTCAATCCCCGGCACGACCGGCTGTGGCTGGCCGGGGACCTGGTCAATCGCGGACCGGGGTCGCTCGAATGCCTGCGTGGTGTGAAGCGCCTGGGCGATTCGGCAAGTGTGGTGCTGGGCAATCACGACCTGCATCTGCTGGCCGTCGCGCATGGCATGGCCAAGCCCAAGCGCTCGGACACGCTGGAACCGATCCTGAACGCGCCGGATCGCGTCGAGTTGCTCGACTGGCTGCGCATGCAGCCGTTGCTGGTGACCGATGCGGAGCAGGATGCCGTGATGGTGCATGCCGGTCTACTCCCGCAATGGTCGCTGGCGCGGACCTGCGAGTTGGCGGCTGAGGCCGAGGCCATCCTGCATGGAGAGCGTCTGGTCGATTTCCTGGCCGTGATGTACGGCAATCGCCCCGCACGCTGGTCCGATGATCTCGAAGGCGTCGACCGCTGGCGCTTCATCGTCAACGTGCTGACGCGGATGCGCTTCATCGCCGCCGATGGCACGCTGGATTTCAGTGCCAAGGAGGGACTGGACAGCGCACCCGAGGGCTTCGCGCCCTGGTTCACCTATCCTCGTGAAGACGATCCGCGCATTGTTTTCGGGCACTGGGCGGCGCTGGAAGGGCGTGCACCTGACGCTGCGGTGCGGGCCGAGGCGCTGGATACCGGTTGCGTATGGGGCGGTCCGCTGACGGCACTGAACCTGGCTACCGGGGAACGCATCAGCGAGCCGAGCCGCCAGACCGAACGCGGCTGATCCTGCCCGGGACAGGCAGCATTTTCCAACAGGAGCCTTTTCATGTCACAGGAAACCGCTTTCGAGCACTTGGCGCCACTCACGTTGCTGGAATGGCTGAACGCGGCGCACACGCTCACGCTGGTGGACATTCGCGACCCGCTGAGCTTCGCTCAGGGCCATATTCCCGGCAGTCGCCATCTCGACAACACCACGGTCGGCGCGCTGATGGACGAGGTGCCTCGCGATACGCCGCTGGTGGTGGTCTGTTATCACGGGCATTCCAGTCAGCAGGCTGCCGCCTGGCTTTCCGGCCAGGGATTCCAGAAGGTGTACAGCCTCGATGGTGGCTTCACCGACTGGGCATCGCGTCATCCGGCGCGTGTCACGTCATGAACCCGCCATGACTCGTCACCGCGATCCCGTCATCGATGGCCTGGACGTCTACCGGGTGGGAGGGGCCGTACGCGATACCCGCCTGGGCTGGCCCGTCTATGATCAGGACTGGGTCGTCGTCGGCGCAACGCCCGAGGAGATGCTCTCGCGTGGCTTCAAGGCAGTCGGCCGGGACTTTCCGGTGTTCCTGCATCCTCGCACTCATGAGGAATACGCCCTGGCACGCACCGAGCGCAAGCAGGGGCATGGGTATACCGGCTTCGTGGTGCATGCCAGTCCCGACGTGTCGCTGGAAGAGGACCTCGCACGGCGCGACCTGACCATCAATGCCATGGCCGAAACGCCCGAGGGCGAGCTGGTCGACCCCTTCAAGGGGCTGGTCGATCTCGAGGCCCGTATCCTGCGCCATGTCTCGCCGGCCTTTGTCGAGGATCCGCTGCGAGTGCTGCGTACGGCGCGTTTCCTGGCGCGCTACCAGGGGTTGGGGTTCACCATTGCCGATGAGACGCGAAGGCTGATGCGCCATTTGGCGCACTCCGGGGAAATCGGCCATCTCGTGGCCGAGAGGGTCTGGCAGGAAACCGAGAAGGCCCTGGGCGAACCGCATCCCGACGCCTATTTTCGTACCCTTGCGGAATGTGACGCCCTGCGCGTATTGATGCCCATGCTGGCGGACGACGCCGACGCACTCGAAACCGCCTTGACGCGCATGATACAGATACCGGAGGACGTGGAGCCCCGGCCATGGCGCTGGGCGCGGTTATGCGAGCATCTGCCCGAAGCCGAACTCGAGGCACTGCACGACGCTCTGCGCATTCCCAACGCCTACCGTGAGCAGGCACGCCTGCTGGCGCGAACGCGGCAGCTGCGTCTGGCGGTGTCGGGGGCAGAGCTGGATGCCAGCACCGCGATGGAGTGGTTCAACCGTGTCGATGCCTGGCGGCGCAGTGAGCGCGTCGTGCCCCTGGTGGAGTTGCTGAACTATGATGATCCGGGCCTGGCGCGCGACGTCATGCTGGCGTGGCGGTTGGCGTCGCAGGTAGTGCCCAAGGTGCTGGTGGCGGAGGGCTACAAGGGGGCGGAACTGGGTCGGGAGCTGGCGCGTCGTCGCCATGAGGCCATGCTGGCCGCATTGAATGTGCCCTGATGGCGTGCCTCTCCGGTGCCTTATTCTGCTGTCTGGCCGGCACCGTCGGCATGGGAAATCCTTTCCCCTCGCCAGACGAAGTCCACCGGCCATAACCGCTGACTGTCCCGATCGAAGCCGGCCCAGAGGTCTGCATAGCGCTCGCCCAGGCTGGGGTGCCGATCCTCGGGCAGCAACTCGGCCAGAGGCCACAGCACGTAGGCGTTACGGATGATCTCTTCGCGAGGCAGCGTGACGCCCTCGATAGTGCCGGTCAGGTCGCCGATCGTCAGCAGGTCGATATCCAGGCGCTGCGGGCGGAAACGAGGTGCGTTCGGGTCCCTGCCGTGGCGCTGCTCCAGACACTTGCTCCAGTCACGCAGTTCTCTCACCGTGGCGGTACTGGAAAAGACGGCAACCAGGTTGTAGAAGTTGCCTCCCGCCTGGTATCCCAGCGGTTCGCTCTCGAAGACCCGCGATACCTTCAGGTCGGTAAAGCGGGCCTGCAAGGCATCCAGGCATATTCTTATGTGATGGTCACGCCGGGTGTTGCTGCCGATGCCCACCACCACTTGCCGCTTGCAGGTGGCGGAGGCCGAACACGCATTCATGTGCGCGTGCCCCGCTCGATACGCACGCCGACGGCAGCAGCGTTGGCTACGGCACCGGGCTTGCGCACCGTCAGACGCAGCCAGGTGACGGCGAACTCCTCCTGCAGCAGGGCGGCAAGACGCTCGGCGAAGGTCTCGACCAGCAGGAAGGCGTGCTCGTCGGCAAAGCGCTCGATACGTTCGCCGATGGCCGCATAATTCAAGGTCTTGTGCAGATCATCCGTCGCCGCTGCAGGACGAATGTCGGTGGCCAGTTCCAGATCCAGTGACAGGCGCTGTCTGAGAGTGCGCTCCCAGTCGTAAACGCCGATCACGGTTTCCACAGCCAGGGCTTCGATCAGTACTCGATCCACGGTGGCTTCTCTTGCGATGGGTCCATCCCCCCGGAGCGGAGCCACCATCTCGAGGCCCGGTCGGAAGGTCGAACCTTCAATTGTACGTCAGGATGATGGCAGAATCGCAAGTCATGCCGATGGAAACGCCCATGACCCTATTGTCTCCGTTCATGTCGACCTGCTTGCTGATGAGCGCAGGCTATCTGAGCGGCTCCCTGCTGGGAGCCGTCTGGGTCTGCCGCATCTGGAAGCTGCGCGACCCGCGCTTTGCCGGCTCCTGCAACCCGGGATTTTCCAACGTGCTGCGGGTGCATGGCGCGGCGCCGGCAGCCGTGACGCTGGCGGTGGATGCATTCAAGGCGATGCCGGTGTTGTGGCTGGCAAAGTGGGAGGGGTTGCCCTTGTGGGCGCAGGGGCTGATCGGCCTGGCCGTGTTGCTCGGACACAGCTATCCGCCCTGGCACCATTTCCGTGGCGGCAAGGCCGTGGCCAGCGCCTTTGGAGTGCTGCTGGTGCTGGTCCCGACCGTGGCTCTGCTATGTGCCGCCTGCTGGGCGCTGCTGGCCTGGCGCGGACGCACCGCTGCCATGGCGTCGCTGGCCAGTGCCGCCATGGCGCCCCTGGCCAGTTACGTGCTGGCCCGGGAAGCGACCCCCATCGTCAGCCTGTTCTCGGCGCTGGTCCTGGTCCGCCATGCATGGAACCTGCGCCATCCCGGAAGTGGCGTCGGGCTGGCGCTGTCCCGCCGTGGTGCGGACTCGGAAAAGGCGGGGCGCCAGGCTGACGACGAGCCCTGACGCCTGCCCGAAATCGGCTTACCGGCTTTCGCCGGAGCCGGCTGGCGGCATGAGATCGGCCAGCGGCCAGCGGGGTACGGCACGCATGGCGCTGTCGTCATGTTCTCCGGCGCGCAGTCGTTGAGCTCCGACATAGGCAATCATGGCGCCATTGTCGGTACAGAAGCGCCCGCGTGGATAGTAGGCACGAGCGCCACGCTTGGCGACCTCCCCCTCCAGCCGCTCGCGCAGACGCTGATTGGCACTGACGCCACCGGCCACCACCAGGCGCTTGAGACCGGTGTCGTCGAGTGCCCTTCGACATTTGATGACCAGCGTATCGACGACAGCCTCTTCGAAGGCGCGAGCGATGTCAGCACGCCCCTGTTCATCGAGCTGGGCTGCCTCGCGCAGCGCATTGATGGTGGTCAGGGTGTGAGTCTTGAGCCCCGAGAAGCTGAAATCGAGACCGGGACGATCCGTCATCGGTCGTGGGAAGCGAAAGCGGGTCGGATCGCCCTGCTCGGCCAGACGGGCAACCTGGGGACCGCCGGGGTAGGGGAGTGCCAGCATCTTGGCGGCTTTATCGAAGGCTTCTCCCGCCGCGTCATCCACCGACTCGCCCAACAGGCGGTAACGTCCCAGGCCGTGAACCTCGACAAGCTGGGTATGGCCTCCCGACACCAGCAGGGCGACGAATGGAAATTCGGGGGGATTCTCCTCGAGCATCGGCGCCAGCAAGTGGCCCTCCATGTGATGGACACCGAGCACCGGGATATCCCAGGCGCGAGCCAGGCCATGCGCCGTCGAAGCGCCGACCATCAGTGCGCCGACCAGTCCAGGGCCCGCCGTGTAGGCAATGGCGTCGACATCGCCGTTCTTGAGCCCGGCGGCGTCGAGCGCTTCGCCGATCAGCGGCAGCAGCTTGCGTGTGTGATCGCGAGAGGCGAGTTCCGGCACCACGCCGCCGAACTCGGCGTGCATGGCAATCTGACTGTGCAGGACGTCCGCGAGCAGTCCTTGGGCAGTGTCATACAGAGCGACGCCGGTCTCGTCGCAGGAGGTCTCGATTCCCAGTACGCGCATGTTCAGTGGTCCGAGGCTGGCAAAGCTGCCTATTGTACGCCTTTCCGGTGGGGGCGGGCAGGGCGAAGGCATCGCTGATTGCAAAGCGGGATTGCGGCGACTAGAATACCGGACTCTGCAAGACTGGGTCGTGCGCCTAGGCATCTGAATCTCAGGATTCATGTTCGAGGGTGACGTCCCGATCGGGCGATCCATCGAACGCGTTGCCAAGGGGCGTGCGTTCAAACCGAACTCATGATTCCCAAGGTAGGTGAGTGCTTAATGCCTTCTGTTAAAGTACGTGATAACGAGCCGTTCGACGTCGCGCTGCGTCGCTTCAAGCGTTCCTGCGAAAAAGCAGGTGTTCTGTCCGAAGTCCGTCGTCGTGAGCATTATGAAAAGCCCACGGCGGTACGCAAGCGTGAGGCTGCTGCCGCAGTCAAGCGCCACGCCAAGAAGCTGCAGCGTGAGCGCAAGCGTTTCGAGCGGTTGTATTGATCCGTACTTGAGGTAGCTCTGCTGCCTCAGAGGGACGCCAAGCGGCCGCCATTCGGTGGCCGTTTGTTTTTCTTTCTCAGTGTCATCTGTTACATCGTTTTTCCTTCCTCGCCGTTTCGGCAAGATGCGTCTTCCACCGCTCGAGAGTCCATGTCATGGCCGGACAGATTCCCCAGCGCTTCATTGATGATCTGCTCAGCCGCATCGATGTCGTCGAAGTGGTGGGCGAGCGTGTGCAACTCAAGAAGACCGGGCGCAACCATTCCGGCCTGTGTCCTTTCCATCAGGAGAAGTCGCCGTCCTTTACAGTGAGCCAGGACAAGCAGTTCTATCACTGTTTCGGCTGCGGGGCGCACGGTAATGCGCTGCGCTTTCTGATGGAGTACGACAATCTTCGCTTTCCCGAAGCGGTGGATGCGCTGGCCTCGAGGCTGGGCATGGAGGTTCCTCGGGAGGGCGATGACGACCCGCACGAGCGGGCGCGGCGGCAAGCGCGGGACAAGGCACGCGAGGAGGGGGAGAACCTTCTGGAATTGGCCGCTCGCTTCTTTCGCGAGCGCCTCTCCCTGCCGGAGGCCAAGACGGCGCGCGACTATCTCGAGCGGCGCGGACTTTCTCGAGACATCCTGCGCGACTTCGGCATCGGTTACGCACCGGATGCCTGGGAGGCGCTCAGGCATCATCTGGTGAGTCAGGGAATCGGCGAGGCAGTGCAGATCGAGTATGGCCTGCTGGTACATCGGGAAGACACGGGGCGCTGCTATGATCGGTTCCGTGATCGGATCATGTTTCCCATCCGTGACTGGAAGGGGCGCGTCATCGCCTTCGGGGGACGGGTGCTGGGCGATGCCAAGCCCAAGTACCTGAACTCTCCGGAAACGCCGGTATTTCACAAGGGGCGCGAACTCTACGGCCTCTTCGAGGCGCGACAGGCTAATCGCCAGCTCGAGCGCCTGGTCATCGTCGAAGGCTATATGGATGTGGTGGCGTTGGCGCAGTTCGGCATTCGCAATGCGGTGGCCACGCTGGGGACCTCGACCAGCGAGGAGCATCTGCAGCGTCTGTTCCGCCTGGTCGGTGAAGTGGTGTTCTGCTTCGATGGCGACAATGCCGGGCGACAGGCCGCACGACGTGCACTGGAGACGGTGCTGCCGTTAATGATCGATGGGCGTCAGGCGCGTTTCCTGTTTCTCCCCGAGGGCGAGGACCCGGATACGCTGGTGCGCCGTGAAGGTCGCGAGGCGTTCGAGAACCGGATTGTATGCGCCAGCCCCCTGTCAGAATTTCTTTTCGACCAGGCGGCCGAAGGCCGGGATCTCAAGCGTATCGAGGAGCGCGAACGCTACGTCAGTGCCATGCTGCGTGCGCTGGAGCGTCTGCCCGACGGCGTTCTGAAGTCGCTGTTGTTGCAGGAACTGTCGGAGCGCACGGGCATCGAGCAGTCACGCTTTCAGGCATTGATGACAGTTTCGGGAAGACAATCCGCTCAGGCAGGCTACAATTCTGTTACGCAAGGGGGCGAAGAGGCACCGAGCGAGCCCTTGTCATCCGCTCCGGTCGCCGCGCGGCGTGGCGGGCAGGAGCATCGTCGTTCCGCGACTGGCGGGGCGCTGAGCTTCACGGCCCGTGTGCTGCACCTGCTGCTTCATGATCCGGCGTTGGTGTCGCATCTGCCGGACGCGCTGGACTGGTGCCCCGACGAGGAGCATGACGGGGTGTTGTGCCGGGAAGTGATTCGGCTGGTGCGGGCAGGAGGTTACCGTAGCACCCAGGTCATACTGGCCCACTTTCATGGCACCGAGCAGGGTCAGCGCCTGGTCGCGCTGGCGCAACGCGAGCTGTTGATGCCGCGTGAGGCCCGGGCGACCGAGCTTAACGGGTTGGTCGCCTTTTTTCAGGAACGCCAGTCGAAGCGTACGCCGCAGAGCGAATTCGACGCCCTGCTCGCCAAGGAGAAGCGCGGGGAAAGACTATCCAAGGAGGAGAAGCTGCGATTGATGGCCCTGCTCACCGAGCTCAAGGGCGCCGGACGTGCTTGATCCCGGAAACTCGCAGTCAAGGTTGAATTTCCGCAAAAAACCACCATGTTTGTGACCAGCGGAAAAACAGATAGCCGAACACACTAGCACACCTGGACGCCGACGCAAATACAATACTGGCAGTACAACGCTGATAACAGCTATACTGGCTGGCTTGATGGCGCTTCGATCCTATTGATTTACGTCCAGGTGCTTCATTCTTCTTCGTCGAGATAGGGTTTCTATGGCTGGAAATGCGCAGCAGCAGTCACGTCTGAAGGAGTTGATCGCTCGCGGCAAGGAACAGGGTTTCCTGACCTATGCCGAGGTCAACGACCATCTTCCCGAGGATATCGCCGATCCCGATCAGGTGGAAGACATCATCGCGATGATCAACGACATGGGTATCAGTGTCGTTGAGGTCGCGCCGGATGAAGATACCCTGATGATGGCGGATCATTCCACCGATGAGTCGGCCGCCGAGGAGGCGGTGGCGGCGCTGGCTGCCGTGGAGAACGACGTCGGCCGGACCACCGACCCGGTGCGCATGTACATGCGCGAGATGGGAACGGTGGAACTGCTGACCCGCGAGGGCGAGATTGCCATCGCCAAACGTATCGAGGAAGGTACCCGCGAAGTGATGTCCGCGCTGGCCTACCTGCCGGGCGCGGTGGATTCCATTCTCGAAGCCTATGATGCCACGCAGGACGAAGAGGCTCCCGGGCGGCTGTCCGACCTGTTTTCCGGCTTCATCGATCCGGACGAAGGCATTCCTGGCGTTGCCGAGGCGGAAGTGGTCGAAGAGCCGGTCGCGGATATCGATGCGGACGCCGACGACGCCGACGGTGACGACGACGACGCCGAAGACAGCAGCGAGGACAATGCCACCGAGGGGGGGCCGGATCCCGAGGAGGCGCGCGCACGCTTCGAGCAGATTCGCGAGCAGAACGAGGCTACCAAGGCAGCGATCGCCAAGCATGGTCTGGGTTCTACCGAAGCCAGCGCCGAGCAGGCGCGCCTGGCCGAGTTGTTCTCGCCCATCAAGCTGGTGCCCAAGCATTTCGAGCGTCTTGTCGGACAGGTGCGCATCAGCGTCGAACAGGTTCGCGATCAAGAGAAGGCCATCATGCAGGTCTTCGTCAAGCAGGGTAAGGTTCCGCGCAAGACCTTCATCAACGAGTTTCCCGGCAACGAGTCCAACGCCGAGTGGCTGGATGTGTTTCTCGGCAAGCACGCCAAGTTCGCCGAGTCGCTGGAGCCCTTCCGGAGCGACATCCAGCGTGCCCAGCGCAAGATCGGCTTCGAAGAGCAGATGGTCCAGCTAAGGGTGCCGGGGATCAAGGAGGTCAACCGCCGTCTCTCCATCGGCGAGGCCAAGGCGCGGCGCGCCAAGAAGGAGATGGTCGAGGCTAACCTGCGCCTGGTGATCTCCATCGCCAAGAAGTACACCAACCGCGGACTGCAGTTCCTGGATCTGATTCAGGAGGGCAACATCGGCCTGATGAAGGCGGTGGACAAGTTCGAGTATCGCCGTGGCTACAAGTTCTCCACCTATGCGACATGGTGGATCCGTCAGGCGATCACGCGTTCCATCGCCGACCAGGCGCGGACCATCCGTATCCCGGTGCATATGATCGAGACCATCAACAAGCTCAATCGCGTCTCGCGCCAGATGCTTCAGGAAATGGGTCGCGAGCCGACGCCGGAAGAGCTGGGCGAGCGTCTCGAGATGCCCGAGGACAAGGTGCGCAAGGTGCTCAAGATCGCCAAGGAGCCGATCTCCATGGAAACGCCGATCGGTGACGACGACGACTCGCACCTGGGCGATTTCATCGAGGACGGCACCATGATCCTGCCCATCGACTCCGCGACCGACGAGGGGCTGATCGAAACGACGCGCAACGTGCTGGGTGGCCTGACGGCGCGTGAAGCCAAGGTGCTGCGGATGCGTTTCGGTATCGACATGAATACCGACCATACCCTGGAAGAGGTTGGCAAGCAGTTCGATGTGACGCGTGAGCGCATCCGCCAGATCGAAGCCAAGGCGCTGCGCAAGCTGCGCCATCCGTCACGCTCTGATGCGTTGCGCTCATTCCTGGATGAGTGATCCGTAGTGCAGCAAGCGAAGACAGATCTACGCCCGCGATCATCGCGGGCGTTTTTTATGTCCGTTCTTTATGCGGGCTATGACCGGCGCAACTGACGACGGGCCAGCAGCAGCAGCTCGAGCACGGCAAACAGCAGCAGCATATAGCCGAAAAGCTCGGTAACCTCCTCGGCGACATTCTTGAATATCCGGAGATAGGCTTCCTGCATGAAGGCTTCCCAGAACTCGCTACGGCCAAACAGGCGTGAGAATACGTAAGTGCAGAGAAAGCCCGAGGCGAACAGGCCGAAGGAGAAACTGTCGGCGTAGTGGACGAATTCCTCGATAAATGACCGGCGGTTACGGAGCACGACGAACAGGCTGGGCAGCACGACCAATGACACCAGCACCTGCCAGGCACCATCAAAGACGTGAGTGTCAAGAAAGGCATCCTGCTCCCGAATGAGCGAGGCGAGCAGGAAGGCGAGCATCAGCAGGGTCAGATAGCGAAAATGGCGTAGTGCAGTATGCACGTAGAACAGCAGTGCCACGCTGAATCCCAGCAGGAGACTCTGCATGGTTTCGGTGAAGCCCCCCTCGCTGAAGCGTATCGCCGTTACGCTGCTTGCCTCGTGATGCACCCCCTGCATCAGGATGACGATAAACAGGATATAAAGCCCGGCACGAAGGCAGGTGGCCTTGAAGCTGATGCCGTTCTGCTGGGAGTGGTATGATGGCTTCATGTTCCTCGCTTCTGAAATGGCTACATGGCACATTGGAAAAAAAAGAGCAGCATGACCGGCATCTCGCAAAGCGCGGAATGCGCGATACTGTCTCTGGCGGACTCCGGCAGGAGCCGTACTGACGAGAAGCGGTATATTTTAGCCAAAGCGCATGGGCAAGTCTTTCGCTTGTCGCCCACCCCTGGACCATTCATGTTCTCCGGTGACCGAGGTCAACGTCGGTTTGGCGATGGCGTGCGATGCTGAGCGTAATCCAGACGGATCGGGAAATGGTCCAGTATGTTTCCTGATATCAAGCCGCTACAGAAGCGACATGAGATGAGCGCAAAAGATAGCTGTATCATTCGTTATTTTAACCATTACGCCACACTGTCAGCCGAGGACAAGGAGCTGCTGCGCTCCCTTGAGCGCAGCCCGACGGATATCGGCAAGGCGGTTCCGCTCTGGAAGGAAGGCGATAAAGCGGACCATTTCTGTACGCTGTCAGAAGGATGGGCCTACTCGTGTCGGCACATGGAGGACGGCTCACGGCAGATCCTGGATATCTTTTTACCAGGCGACATCATCGGCCTGCGCGAGTTCGCCTTTCAGGAGCGGCTGACCACGGTGGAAATGATCGAGGAAGGGGTCGTGTGCCGCTTCCCTCACCGCCATCTCACCGATATCTTTCGCCAGTCGCCGCTGCTCTCCACGATCTTTTTCGCCATATCCTCACATCATCAGGCCCTGCTCACCGAGCGGTTGATCAATTTGGCCCGGCGTAGCGCGCGGCAGAAGGTGGCCCATTTCCTCTATGAACTCTATGTGCGCCTGCAGCGCACACAGTCATCCCCCATGCACCGATTCCGTGTCCCGCTGTCGCAGCAACAGCTGGGCGACGCACTGGGGCTTTCCTCGGTGCATATCAGTCGTACGTTCACGGCGTTCCGGGAGGAGGGTGTGATGCTCAGGGAGCGACAGTGGATCAATCTGTCTGACCCCGAATCGCTGGCTCGGGAGGCCAATTTCACCGACCAGTACCTGAACGACCATATCAGTCATCTGTTTCAGAAGGCTGCGCTGGATCCTGCCGGCACGCTGGCAAGCTGAGGCTGCCAGCGGCCTGCTGACGACCTACCGAGGAGGGCAGGCGCTCGACGAGAAACTCCACGAACTGGCGGATCTTGGGAGAGAGGTGGCGATGGCGAGGATAGACCACCCATACCGCGGTTCCCGTGTAGAGATAGTTCTCCAGTACGGAAATCAGGTGTCCGCTGGCGAGATGCTCCCGGACGTAATAATCCGGGAGCTGGGCAAGCCCCAGCCCCTTGAGCGCTGCATCGAGCAGAGCGGGGCCGGAATTGGCCTGCCAGCGGCCCGTGACGCGAACTTCCCGGCGAGTGCCTTCGACATCGAACAACCAGCTGTCGCGTGATCCCAGCAAGCAATTGTGGGCCGAAAGCTCCGCCAGACTATGTGGACGCGAGACCTGCTCGAAATACTCCCGCGAGCCCACCACATATTCCCGACGGTCGCACAGGCGCCTGGCGATCAGGCTGGAGTCCTTGAGCACCCCCATGCGAATCGCCACGTCATAGCCTTCATCGATCAGCTCCACCTGACGGTTGGTGAAGTGCATCCTGATTTCCAGCTGCGGGTGCAGGCACTGGAAATCGTTGACCAGCGGTGCAACGTAGCGCTCGCCGAAAGTGGTGGCGCAGGTCAGCTTGAGCACCCCGCGCGGGCTGGCCTGCATTTCGTTGAGTGCCGCTTCGGCCTCACGGAAGCCGTCGAACAGATGTCGGCAATGCTCGTAGTAGAGCGTTCCGGCGTCGGTCAACCGGATCTGGCGAGTGGTGCGATAGAGCAGCTGCGTGCCGAGCTGGCTTTCCAGCTGTCCGACCAGACGGCTGATATGCGAACTCGAGACTTTCAACTGGCGCGCAGCAGCGGAAAAGGTGCCGAGGCGCACCACTTCGACGAAGGCTTCGATACGATCCCAGCGCTGCATTGTTGCTCCCTGGCAATAATCTTGTGAGTCCTGCCCCGTTTATCGTGCCTGCCGACCTCGCCTAAACTGAAGGCACGAATGATCGTCCATCGTATGCCAGTCGTAACGAAACGTCGCCATACGAGGATACCAATGAGTGATCAAGGAGCATTTTGATGAAATCACGTGCCGCCATCGCCTGGGAAGCCGGCAAGCCGCTGGAAATCGCCGAAATCGACGTCGAGGGGCCCAAGGAGGGCGAGGTGCTGGTACGCATCGCCGCCACCGGTGTCTGTCATACCGATGCCTTTACGCTCTCCGGCGCCGACCCGGAGGGGCTGTTCCCGTCGATTCTCGGCCATGAAGGCGCCGGCGTGGTCGAGGAAGTCGGCCCGGGCGTGACCAGCGTGCAGCCCGGCGATCACGTCATTCCGCTGTACACCGCCGAGTGCGGCAAGTGCAAGTTCTGCCTGTCGGGCAAGACCAACCTGTGCAGCGCGGTGCGCGCCACCCAGGGCAAGGGCGTGATGCCCGACGGCACCTCGCGCTTCTCGATCGACGGCAAGATGATCCACCACTACATGGGCACCTCGACCTTCTCCGAGTACACCGTACTGCCGGAAGTCTCCCTGGCCAAGGTGTCGAAGGAAGCGCCGCTGGACAAGATCTGCCTGCTCGGCTGCGGCGTGACCACCGGCATCGGCGCAGTGCTCAACACCGCCAAGGTCGAGCCGGGCTCCACCGTGGCGGTATTCGGCCTGGGCGGCATCGGGCTCGCCGTCATTCAGGGGGCGCAGATGGCCAGGGCCAGCCGCATCATCGCCATCGACGTCAACCCCGACAAGTTCGAGATGGCGCGCCAGTTCGGCGCCACCGAGTTCGTCAATCCCAAGGATTACAGCGATCCCATCCAGCAGGTCATCGTCGACATGACCGACGGTGGCGTGGACTACTCCTTCGAGTGCATCGGCAACGTCAACGTCATGCGCTCGGCGCTGGAGTGCTGCCACAAGGGCTGGGGCGAGTCGATCATCATCGGCGTGGCCGGCGCCGGCGAGGAGATCTCCACGCGGCCGTTCCAGCTGGTGACCGGTCGGGTATGGAAGGGCTCCGCCTTCGGCGGGGTCAAGGGGCGCAGCGAGCTGCCGGGTTATGTCGACCGCTACATGAAGGGCGAGCTGAAGATCGACGAGTTCGTCACGCACGATCTGCCCTTCGAGCAGATCAACGAGGCCTTCGAGCTGCTGCATGAAGGCAAGAGCATCCGCTCTGTGCTGCACTACTGAGCATCATCGTCATTCGCGCTCGGGGCGGTCGATACCACTCCGAGCGATTCTCAAGGAGTCGAGCATGACCATGACCGAATCGCTGGAGCTGGTGTCCGCCACCAAGAGCTTCGGTGGCTGGCTCAAGCGCTACAAGCATCGCGCCCGCAGCCTCGATTGCGAGATGATCTTCGCCATCTACCTGCCGCCCCAGGCCGAAGAGGGCAAGGTGCCGCTGTTGTGGTGGTTGTCAGGACTGACCTGCAACGACGAGAACTTCATGCAGAAGGCCGGCGCCCAACGGCTGGCCGCCGAACTGGGCATCGCTATCGTATGTCCCGACACCAGCCCGCGCGGGCTCGATCTGCCCGGTGAGCACGACAGCTACGACTTCGGTTCGGGGGCGGGTTTCTACGTCAATGCCAAGCGTGAGCCATGGGCGCGGCATTATCGCATGTACGATTACGTCAACGACGAACTACCTTCGGTGGTTCGCCAGCACTTCCCCGTCAATGGGCGCGAGGCGATCAGCGGCCATTCCATGGGCGGTCATGGGGCGCTGGTACTGGCGCTGCGCCAGCCGGGGCGCTTTGCTTCGGTGTCGGCGTTTGCACCGATCGTCAATCCCTGCGCGGTACCGTGGGGGGAGAAGGCGTTCTCGAATTATCTCGGTGACGACCGCGGCGACTGGAAGCAGTACGATGCCTGCGAGCTGGTTCGCTGCGGGGCCTCCCGCCAGGAACTGTTCATCGATCAGGGCGAGGCCGACAATTTTCTCGAGGAGCAGCTCAAGCCCGAGCGTCTCGAGGCGGCCTGCCAGGAGCGCGATCATCCGCTGACTCTACGGCGCCAGCCCGGCTACGATCATAGCTACTTCTTCATCGCCACCTTCATCGAAGATCATCTGCGTTACCATGCTCGCCATCTCGGTGCGAGCGGATAACCATACACGTTTCGATGCCCCAAAGATCTGCACGGCAACCCATGCCCCACCTCAGGTGGGGCATGTCGTTTCTGGCGTATGGCGTGGCCTGAGCCGGTGTGCCGTGATGAGAACCCTCTTGCGCATGGCGCTGGTATACTGGCCGCCACGACACTCAGCGATTGATCACAAGGCGGGCGCATGACGCAGAGCTGGCCGCGCAGAGCGCTGCGCATCTTGCTGTTTTCCTTTCTCGGTTTCATCGTCGCCTCTGTTCTGCTGGTGGCGCTGTTCCGCGTGGTGCCGGTATTCGGCTCGATGGTGATGGTGGAGCGCAAGATCGGATCCTGGGTATCCGGCGAGCCGCTGGACATTCACCAGCAGTGGACGCCCTGGGCGCGGTTGCCCGACAACGCCAAGCTGGCGGTGATTGCCGCCGAGGATCAGCGCTTTCCCGACCATGCCGGGTTCGATCTCGTGCAGGTGCGCAGAGCCCTGGATGCCTGGTTCCGGGGAGAGTCGCTGCGCGGCGCCAGTACGCTCAGCCAGCAGACGGCCAAGAACCTGTTCCTGTGGACTGGACGCAACTGGCTCCGCAAGGGGCTGGAAGCCTGGTTCACGGTGCTCATCGAGCTGCTGTGGCCCAAGGAGCGTATCCTCGAGGTCTATCTCAATATCGCCGAATGGGACAACGGCGTCTTCGGACTCGAGGCGGCGTCACGGCACTACTTCGGCGTTCCGGCCGCCAGTCTCAACGATGTACAGGCCAGCCGCCTCGCCGCCATACTGCCCAATCCACGGGCCTGGAGTGCCTTGCGTCCCTCATCCTATATCGAGCAGCGCAGCGCCTGGATTCGCAGGCAGATGCGCAATCTGGGCGGAACGGCCTATCTCCAGCGCCTTTAGCGCCAGCGCTTCCAGCGCGCAATAGCCGAACGAGCCCGCGATAACCGAAAGGATATGGATTTATCGCCTTGTGCCCATTGGTCAGCATGGAAGGAGCAGGGTAGGGTGTGGCCTACATCTGGATAACGGCCACAAAAGGACGCTTGCATGCCTGCGCTCAAGATCGCCATCGTCGGTTTCGGCAAGATCGCCAAGGATCAACATCTCCCTGCCCTGCGGGACAATCCGGACTACGAGCTCGTTGCCATTGCCAGCCGCAATGCGCGACTCGAGGGTCTTCCTCATTATTCCGATATCGAGACGCTGCTCGACGCGATGCCGGAGGTGGATGCCGTGTCGCTGTGCACGCCTCCCCAGGTACGCTACCGACAGGCCCAGGTCGCGCTGGCCCGTGGCAAGCACGTGATGCTGGAGAAACCGCCCGGAGCGACCCTGAGCGAAGTGGAGGATCTCCGTGTCCGGGCCGAGCGGGCGCAGCGCACCCTGTTTGCGACCTGGCACTCCCGGCACGCCGCCGGGGTGGCCCGCGCGAAGGCATGGCTGACGGATCGCAATATCCATCGCGTCGCCATCGAATGGAAGGAGGATGTCCGGCGCTGGCATCCAGGTCAGGACTGGATCTGGCAGCCGGGCGGGCTGGGCGTGTTCGATCCGGGCATCAATGCGCTGTCGATCGCCACCGCGATCCTGCCGCAGGCTTTCTTCCTGACCCGGGCGGAATTGACGTTTCCCGCCAACTGTCAGGCGCCTATCGCCGCGCAACTGGATTTCTGCGATGCGAACCAGGTGCCGATCCATGCGGAACTCGACTTCCGCCAGACCGGACCGCAGACGTGGGACATTCACGTCGAGACCGATGCCGGGCGCCTGAGCCTGTCCCAGGGGGGCAGCCGGCTGACGATCGACGGCGAGACCGTGCTCGACGGCGAGGATGTGGAGTATGCGGGCCTCTACACGCGTTTTGCCGAGCTGATTGCGGCGCGGCGCTCCGAGGTGGACGTGGCGCCGCTGCGCCATGTGGCCGATGCCTTCATGCTGGGCCGTCGGGTCGAGACCGAACCCTTCCACGAATGACGCTCGGCGTCACATGCCTCCACGGGACGGGTGACGGATGATGTCGCGCAGGGTCGACATCAGCACGCCGGCACCCGGCGACAGGCGCTGCTCTCGCAGGCTGACCAGCCCGTAGGGCTGAACGCTGAGCTTTTCAGTGAAGGGCAGGATACGAAAGCGCGGCGGGGAGCACAGCAGTTCCGCGACCTGGCGTGTGGTGACGGTGAGCGAGTCGGACTTGTCGACCAGCGCCAGCGACACCAGGATATCCGGCGTGTCGACGATCTGTCGCGGCGGATTCATGCCGTGATGCAGAAACAGGTTGTCGACACGTTGGCGCATCAGGGCACCGGGAGGTTGCAACGACCAGGGATAGGCCACCATAGCCTCCAGATCCAGCGAGGGCAGATCCGCGAGCGGATGGCCCTCGCGACACACGAAGCAGATCTCCTCCTCACCGATCTCTTCGAACACGAAGCGCTCGGCCGGAAACCCTTCGGGAATCCGCGTGATCGCAAAGTCGTACTCTCCCTCCATCAGGCGGGGAATCAGCATCTTGCTCACATTGACGTCGACGCGCACCTTCAAGCCGGGATGTTCGCGATGCACTCGCTCGATAGCGCTGCTCAGCAGCGTTACCGCCGGTGCCATGACCGTTCCCACCGCCACCGTTCCCGTATTGCCCTCGCGCAGGGCGTTGAGTTCATCGCCGGTATGATGCAGTTCCGAAAGGATGCTGCGCGCATGGCGGACCATGATTTCGCCGTACCAGTTGGGGGTCACTCCCCGCGGATGCCGATCGAAAAGGGCCATGCCCAACTGGCTCTCGAGATCGCCGAGCAGCTTGGATGCGGCGGGCTGACTCATCGACAGGCATTCGGCGGCGCGATGCAGATTGCGCTGCTCGTCCAAGGCCAGAAACAGCTGCAGATGACGCAACTTTAGTCGTGCACGAAGAAACCAGTCGGCGGGGAGAACGCCCATGTCATGCCTTCCTGTAGAGAATCGATAACCATTGATGCATTGTTTTTGGCAGGAAGCATTATTAGCCGGTTATTTACAGGCTGTCTAATATGATTCGGGCGTCTCCTTCTTGAAGCGCCAACAACAACATTGCTTCCCGGACGGAAGCCAGGAGCTTGCCATGTCACGCAACGTTTCTTTCTCAGGCCTGATGCTGGGTATCGGTCTTGCGGCGCTGATGCTGGAGTCGGCACAGGCCGATGACGCTGCCCACGGCGGCAGTGCCCAGCGCCATGAAGCTGCCGGTGTCGAGCAGGCGCAGTTCGGCACGTTGCCCGATGGCCGTGAGGTCGATGTCTATCGCATCGTCAATGCCAACGGCATCGAGATGCGTGTGATCAACTACGGCGGCATCATCGTCTCGTTGCGCACGCCTGACGTGAAAGGGCAATTCGACGATATCGTGCTGGGTTTCGATTCGCTGGAAAAGTACCTCTCCGATACCTACCGTGACGCCAACCCCTATTTCGGTGCACTGATCGGGCGCTACGGCAACCGTATCGCCGATGGCCGGTTCTCGCTTGATGGCCAGACCTACGAGCTGGCGACCAACGACGGTCCCAATCATCTGCATGGCGGAAAGCAGGGGTTCGACAAGGTGTTATGGCAGGCCGAACCGTTCGAGAACGACCAGGGACGGGGCGTGGTGTTGACCTATACCAGCGCGGACGGTGAGGAGGGATATCCCGGCAGATTGGAGACGCGGGTCACCTACACCCTGACCGATGCCGATGAGCTGGACATCGAGTATCACGCCACGACGACCCAGGCGACACCGGTCAACCTGACTCAGCACAGCTATTTCAATCTCGAGGGCGAAGGCAGCGGTACCATTCTCGATCATTACCTGATGATCAACGCCGAGGCTTTCACTCCGGTCGACGAAACGCTGATTCCGACCGGCGAGATCCGACCGGTGGCTGGCACGCCCTTCGATTTCACCCAGCCAACCCCGATCGGCGAGCGCATCGAGCAGGACAACCAGCAACTGCAGTACGGCAAGGGCTACGACCATAATTTCGTGCTCGCCCGCGAGTCGAGCGGCGCTGAAGGAAACAAGGCAGACGATAGCCTCGTGCTGGCCGCCCGGGTGTGGGAGCCCGACAGTGGACGCCTGCTCGAAGTCTCGACGACCGAGCCGGGGCTGCAGTTCTATTCGGGCAATTTCCTCACGGGCAATCTGACCGGCAAGCGCGGACAGCCTTACCGGCACCGCTCCGGCTTCGCGCTGGAAACGCAACACTTCCCTGACTCGCCCAATCAGGACGATTTTCTCTCCACCATTCTCGAGCCGGGCGACACCTACCACTCGCGCACGGTCTATGCCTTTTCTACCCGGAAATCGCTTGGCGGCACTCCCTGACCGCATGCTCCGCATCATGGGATGACGTATCGGCCGCCGATCGGCGGCCGATAGTCGTGCACTGGTCATACCACTCAGCCAACTTTAGTCGCATCAGCAAGACGACGTCACGACTCACAATGCCCACAGCGCCGCGACTTATCGCTATCCGATAACAAATTCACTATCGCCTCTTGGATAAAAAGGGATTTGTCGGTTATTTCGCGCATGCCTATTGTGGGGACGATTCATGGCGGACCACGTTGTGGTAATCGAAAAACAACAATGCCCCCAGGGGCAAGGAGAACGCGAATGTCTTTCCTACCGACACTGACCCGGCTGGCGTTGAGTGCAAGCCTGGCATGGGGAGCGCTGGGGTCGGCACAGGCCGCCGAGGAAAACGTCAAGATCGGTTTCATCGTCAAGAAGCCCGAGCAGGCCTGGTTCATCAACGAGCAACGGGCAGCGACCGAACTCGGCGAAGACAAGGGCTTCGAAGTGGTCCGTCTGGCCGGCGAGGATGGCCAGCAGGTGCTCAGCGCCATCGACAATCTCAATTCCCAGGGGGCGCAGGGCTTCGTCATCTGCCCGCCTGACGTGCGCCTGGGGCCGGCGATCATGAACCGGGCCAAGCAGTACGGCATGAAGGTGGTTACCGTCGACGACCAGTTCGTCGGGGCGGGCGGCGAGCCTCTGGCTGATGTGCCGCACCTGGGCATGTCGGGTTACAAGATCGGCCAGCAGGTAGGCAACGCCATCGCCGAAGAGATGCAGGCCCGCGGTTGGGATCCGGACGAGGTCGCCGCGCTGCGCATCACCAACAATGAACTGCCTACCGCCAAGGAGCGCACCGACGGTGCCACCGAGGCGCTGCTCGAGGCCGGTTTCAATCAAGCCAACATCTTCGATGCGCCCCAGCAGAACACCGATACCAGCAGCGCCTTTGCCGCGGCATCTCCGGTCCTCTCCAAGCATGGCGATTTCGAACACTGGGTCATTTATGCGCTCAACGAGGAGAGCGTGCTGGGCGGCGTGCGCGCCAGCGAACAGTACGGTCTTTCCCCCGAGCAGGTGATCGGTGTCGGCATCAACGGCTCCGGTGCGGCGTTTGCCGAGTTCTCACGCGAAAACCCCACCGGCTTCTACGGCACCGTGGCAGTCAGTTCGACCCAGCATGGCCGGCAGACGGCGGACAATCTCTACACCTGGATCACCGAAGACGTGAAGCCGCCGGCCAATACCGAAACCACCGGCACCCTGATGACCCGGGACAACTGGCAGCAGGTTCGCGCAGACCTCGTCCTTTAATCCACGCAGGACACATCGACGCCCATGCATGACGTGGGCGTGTTTCTTCGCGAGTCATTTTCGGGAGCCGGATCATGGCCGAACCTTATCTGCGTTTCGACGGCATTACCGTCGAGTTTCCGGGTGTGCGTGCGCTCGACGGCGTCAGCTTCGGGGCCAATGCCGGCGAAGTGCATGCCCTGATGGGCGAGAACGGTGCCGGCAAGTCGACGTTGCTCAAGGTCCTCAGCGGGGTCAACAAGGTCACTGCCGGCGCGCTGTGGATCGATGGTCAACGACACGTTTTCGCCAACGCCCGCGAGGCATTGGCTCAAGGCATCGCCATCATCTATCAGGAACTGACCCTGTCGCCCAACCTGTCGGTGGCCGAGAACCTGCTGCTCGGACAATTGCCCGAGCGTCGTGGATTCATCGACCGCCGTACGCTCCACGACCGGGCCGTCAAGGTACTGCGTGACTTGGGCGAGGAGGGGATTCACCCCGCCACCAAGGTGCGCGAGCTGTCGATCGGTCAGCAGCAGATGATCGAGATCGGCCGTGCGTTGCTGCGCGATGCACGGATCATCGCCTTCGATGAGCCCACCAGCAGCCTCTCCGTGCAGGAGATCCGTCATCTCAAACGTATCGTTGCGAGGCTGCGCGACGAGGGGCGGGTAGTGCTCTACGTCACTCATCGCATGGAAGAGGTCTTCGACATGTGCGATGCCGTGACCATCTTTCGCGATGGCCAGCATGTGCGGACACATACCTCTCTTGAGCATCTCGACCACGACACGCTGGTCAGCGAGATGGTCGGCCGTGAAATCGAGGATGTCTACGGTTACCGCACGCGTCAGCATGGCGACACCCTGATCGAGGTCGAAGGGGTGATCGGGCGCGGCGTTCACGCACCCGTGAGCTTTTCCGTCCGGCGTGGCGAGGTGTTCGGCCTGTTCGGTCTGGTCGGTGCCGGGCGCAGCGAACTCATGCGTCTGGTCTGCGGTGTGGAGCGGGCCCACGAGGGCGTGGTGCGCTTCGATGGCCACGCACGCCGCTTCGCCAGCCCGGGCGAGGCGATACGTGCCGGCATCGCCATGTGCCCGGAGGATCGCAAGTCGCAGGGCATCTTCCCGGTGGCCAGCGTCGCCGACAATCTCAATATCAGTTGCCGGCGCTTCTTCAAGCGCTGGGGCCTGTTTCGCAGCCCGGCACGCGAGGCGGCCAACGCCAACGACTATATCCACCAGCTGAGCATCAAGACGCCGGATGCGAGAACGCGTATCAGCACGCTCTCCGGCGGCAATCAGCAGAAGGTGATCCTGGCGCGCTGGCTATCCGAAGAGATCGAGCTGTTCGTGATGGACGAGCCGACGCGCGGCATCGACGTGGGAGCGCGACGCGACATCTATTCCCTGCTCTACGACCTGGCCGAGCAGGGCAAGAGCGTAGTGGTGATCTCCAGCGACCTGGCCGAGGTCAGTTCGATCTGCGATCGCATCGGCGTGATGCGCGACGGTGAGCTGGTCGAGATCGTACCGCGAGACGAGGCGACGCCTGAGCGCCTGCTGGGACTGGCGCTACCCGCCTGATATCGATTATGGAGAATTCGTCATGACCACACAAAAACTCACCAAAGACGTCGCAGAAGATTCCCCCCATGTCGATGCCGCGGGACGCCGCGGCATGCCCAAGGCGCTGCGTACGCTGCTCGACACCTCGGGCCTGATCGCCATCTTCATTCTGTTATTCATTGGTCTGTCGGTGCTGGTTCCCGACTTCCTGACCGGGCGCAACATCGTCGGCCTGCTGCTGTCGGTGACGCTCATCGGCACCATCGCCACCACCATGATGATGGTGCTGGCGCTGGGCGAGGTCGATCTTTCCGTGGCCTCGATCGTCGCCTTTTCCGGGGTGGTCGCAGCAGTGATCACCTCGACTTCGGGCAGTGTCGTCATCGGGGTGTTGGCGGGGGTCGCCGCGGGTGGGGCGGTGGGGGCCTTCAACGGTTTCGTAGTGGCGCGCTTCGGCATCAACTCGTTGATCGCCACTCTGGCGGCGATGGAGTTCGTCCGCGGGCTGGCCTACATCACCTCCGGCGGCGATGCGGTGATGATTACCGTGCCGGGTTTCTTTGACCTGGGCAGCGCTTCCTTCCTGGGCCTGACCCTGCCGGTATGGACGATGATCGTATGCTTCGTGATCTTCGGCGTACTGCTCAACATGACGGCCTTCGGGCGCAACGTGCTGGCCACCGGCGGCAACGCCGAGGCGGCGAGCCTGGCTGGCGTCAACGTGCGTCGGCTCAAGATCACCGTGTTCGCGCTGCAGGGCGTGGTCGCCGGCGTCGCCGGCGTGTTGCTTACCTCGCGCATGGGCCTAGGCGATCCCAACACCTCGCAGGGATTGGAACTCGCCGTCATCTCGGCGTGTGTGCTGGGTGGAGTGTCGCTGTCCGGTGGGGTGGCCTCGATCACTGGCGTGCTGGTCGGGGTGCTGATCATGGGTTGCGTACAGAACGCCATGGGCCTGCTCAACGTGCCGACTTTCTATCAGTACCTGGTGCGTGGGGCGATCCTGCTGCTCGCGGTGATGTTCGACCGCTGGAAACAGACGCGCAGAGCGAAAGCTTGAATCCTGGCTTTATCGAACAGGTCACGAGGCTAGACCGGCGATAGGCGGCCCCGCACGAAGGCCGTTCGCCAGGGATGACGAGTGTTGCCCCAGGAAAGGCCGACCGCCCAGAGAGCCGCTTCGCAAAGGTCCGCCCTGGGACAGTGCCAGCCATCAGCGACGTCGTGGAAGCGTTCCAAGGCGTCTTGCCTCGTAACGTAACGCGGGGCGGCCACAAAGGTCCGCCCCGCTTTACGTTGCCCGTGTCCTTGAGGCTTATTCGGGCAGTGCGTAGACGGCGATCTGATCGCCGACCTCATCCTTCAGGATCGTATTGCCGCCCGCGACGAAGGCGACATATTCGCGGCCCTTGTACTCATACACCGAGGGATTCGCCACGGCCGGGGCTTCGGCCTGATCGGACCAGAGTTCTTCGCCGGTCTCGAGCGAGTAGGCGCGGAGCTTGGCATCCATCGAGGCGCCGATGAAGATGACCCCGCCGGCCGTGACTGCCGGGCCGCCGATGGTGGGCGAGCCCCAGCGTTCGGGCATGAAGAAGCCATACTGCTGCGAAGCGCCTACCGGGCGGCGCCACTTCACATCACCGGTGTGCATGTCGATGGCAACGATCTCACCAAAGGGCGGTTCCCAGCACGGCATGCCGAGCCAGTTGCGTGCCACCAGCAGCCGCATCCCGTAGGGCGCGCCTTCCTGCGCGGCAAAGCCGCTCTCGTTACCCGACCCGCTATTGGCCTTCTCGTAGGCCTCGCGATCATACAGCTTGATGTATTGCACGATGTGCGAGGTGTTCACGATCGCCGTCTGGCTCTCGGGGTCGAACGCCACGCCTCCCCATTGCACGCCGCCCGCGCTGTCGGGGTAGGCCAGCGCACCCTCGCCCTTCGTGGTGGGCGGTGTGTACATGCCGCGATACTCGAGCTGGTCCCAGAGGCGCGAGCACTGTCCGAAGCCCACGGCATCGGCCAAGCCCCAGACTTCCGGCTTTTCGGACTGATCGAGCAATGGGGCGGGCTTGGTCGGGAAGGGCTGCGTCGGCGCATAGACCTCGCCCTCGACGGAGCCGTCGCCCTGAGGCACCGGGCGTTCCTCGATCGGCCAGACATCCTCACCGGTCAGACGATTGACGACAAACAGAAAGCCCTGCTTGGTCGCCTGCACCAGCGCCGGGATCTGCTGGCCGTCCACCGTGATGTCCATCAGTGTTGGCGCAGCGTTGGTGTCGTAATCCCAGATGTCGTGATGCACCCACTGCCGCGACCAGACTACCTCGCCGGTATCGATATCGAGTGCGGTGGTCGAGGTCGCCAGGGGAACCTCTTCGGTGCGGTTACCGCCCCAGTAATTGGGTGAGGGTGAGGAAACCGGCAGGTAGACCAGTCCGTGCTCCCTGTCGGCCGACATGTGCGTCCAGACGTTGGCGGTGCCGCTCTTCTGGCGCATGTCGTCGGAGAGCGCATGGAAGGTCCATTCGCGTTCGCCGGTCTGTGCGTTGATCGACCAGACAGTGCCGGGCGGCGCCTGCTCATACGCCCAGTCCATGCCGGCCCAGCCGAGAATCAGATGATCGCCCACCACGGTAGGGGGTTGCAGAAGTGACAGCGGCCACTTGTCGTTAGTGTCGTTCCACTGGTTGACGTTCAGTACGCCGTTGTCGGCGAAGCCCTCGCACAGTTCGCCGCTGTCGGCATCTAGCGCAAACAGCTGCGCATCCATCGTGCCCATGTAGACGATCTTCTGGCAGGGTTCGCCGGCCACCGGATCGTCGGCTTCCCAGTAGGAGACGCCACGGTTCTTCAATACGGGCTGCGTCAGGGCCTTCAGTTTCGAATGCGTGTCGAAGCTCCACTTTTCCTCGCCCGTTCCGGGATCAAGCGCGATCAGCCGATAGAAGGGCGTGCCCACGTAAATCGTATCGTTGGCAAAGATCGGCGTCGCGGACCAGACGGTGGCCGGCGTATCGCCGCTGCCGTCGGATACATCGCCGGTATTGAACTCCCAGACCTTTTCCAGATTGCCGACATTGTCGGCGGTGATCTGCTTGAGCGGGCTGTATTTCTGCGCGTTGAGCTGGCCATGGAAACTGTCCCAGGTCGGCTCTTCGGGCACCAGCGGAATCGGCGGGCGGGCGGATTCGCTTTCCGCGCTACCGTTTTCCTGCCCGGGAGATTCGTCCGCCGCGTTCGGCTGGTCCTGTGCCAGCAGCGGAGCAGGCGTGATGAACAAGGCGAGCGCCGCGGCCGTGCCGAAGCGTTGCGCGGTGGATAGCAATGTTGCCATGGAGCGGCTCCTCATGAATGGGCGGGGCGTTGAACGTGAGGGGAGCGGATCATGTCGAGGATGAGTCCGACAAGACCTATGGCCATGGCAACACAAAACCACCATTGGTGCAGAAGGAGTCCTGCGAAGCAGGCACCGACGAGCCCCAGCAAAATCAGAACGCGAAGTGCATTGCGAGCGCCACGGCCTTTCAGCGCCGACAGAGCCAGTGCCAGAATGGCCAGCGCGATGCTTGTCAGGATGATGGCCAGCGCACCGAGAGTGCCGGTGACACCGGTCAGCGGGGTGAAATAGGCATAAAGGGCAATGGCAAGCCCCGCGAGCGAGGCCAGCAGCAGCAGGATGGCGCCCATTCTGGACGAAAGGGTGTGCGACATGGCGTTACTGTCTCCTTGTGAAACGATGGGGGAAACATGGGAAGTCCGTTCCGTTTGTCTTGTCGTTAGTCTGAAACAGTGAATTTATATTAGCAGAACGCTGAATCGCGTGACCGGATAATGCTGCGAGTTTTCATCGAGATGCCGATATCGGGACAGGCATCCCACACCGGGTTTCCGTCACGCTATTCTGTACCGATCGATTCGATGAGGAGACGATATGCCGATTACCTTGGAAAATACCTCGCTGCGCCTGGTCGTCGCGCCTGAGGTCGGAGGCGCGGTGGTGCGCTTCGACTCACTGGGGGGAAACGGCCCGGAACCGATCTTCCGACCGGGCCGCGAGGATGAGCGCGATCCCAACCGGCTGGGACTGTATCCCCTGTTGCCCTGGGTCAACCGTATCGCGGAGGGGGGCTTCGTCTGGCAGGGCGAACACTACAGGCTGGCTGCCAATCAGCCCGGCGAGCCACTGCCCCTGCATGGCGACGGCTGGCAGCAGGCGTGGCGCATCAGACAGCAGACCCTTTCGCAGGTCAGCCTCGAGCTGGAGTCCCACCATCAGCCACCGTTTCTCTATCACGCATCGTTGGTCTATCGCATCGTCGGCGCGGTGCTGACCGTCGAGCTGGCCGTGACCCATCAGGGCGAGCAGCCAGCGCCTTATGGAATGGGGCTGCACCCTTGGCTGCCGCGTACCGCAGGCGCCGAGATCGAGGCGCAGGCGGACGGTGTCTGGGAAGTGGACGCGCGGCAACTGCCGACACACTGGCGTGCCATCGACGAGCGGCCCGAGTGGAATTTCAATCACACCAGGGGGTTGCCGGATGAGCGGATCGACAATGCTTTCACCGGCTGGAACGGTCGCGCCCGGCTGGCCTGGCCATCGCGGGGGGTGACGCTGTACATCGATTCCGATCCGCCCTGCCCGCGTTATCAGGTGTTCTCGCCGGGTCGTGAGGCCGATATCTTCTGCTTCGAGCCCGTCACGCATGATGTCAATGCCCACCACCTCGAGGCGCCTCTGGAGCATGGCCTGGTCGAACTGGCCCGGGGGCAGACACTGCGCGGGCGTTACCGTTTCCAGGTCACACGGGATGAGGCGGGGCGCGTCTGACGTGACGACCGGTAAGAATGCGTGGCGGGGAGTGTCTTTTTTATATCGACCCTTGAGTTTCATGGCGGGCGAGTGCATCTCGATTAGGCTAAGCAGGACAAAGTATGAGCCATTGACCACTGGCAAGCCGCCATAGTGCAAGGAGAAAGCATGTCCACGATTCTTGGCAAGCAGTACATCGGTGGCACACGGCTGGCCGAGGGCGGCCACACCATGCTGTTCAGTCTCGATGCCGCCACGGGCGAGGCGTTCGACCAGCCTTTCCATGAGGCCACGGCACAGGAAGTGACGGCCGCTGCGCGTGCCGCGGCCGACGCCTTTCCTGCCTATCGTGCCCTGTCGCCGGAAAAACGCGCCGATTTTCTCGAGGCCATCGCCGATGAGATCGATGCTTTGGGCGATGATGTGATTGCCGAGGTCAAGCGCGAAACGGCGCTGCCGGAAGGGCGGCTGACCGGTGAACGTGCGCGGACCAGCAATCAGCTGCGCCTGTTCGCCAAGGTGCTGCGTCGTGGTGATTGTCTCGGGGCACGAATCGACCGCGCCGATCCCGAGCGTACACCGCCGCGCCCCGACCTGCGTCAGATGAAGATCGGCATCGGCCCGGTGGCCGTGTTCGGCGCCAGCAATTTCCCTTTCGCCTTTTCCGTCGCTGGCGGTGACACCGCCTCGGCGCTGGCGGCGGGGTGTCCGGTAGTGGTCAAGGCGCATCCCGGCCATCTGATCACCTCGGAGCTGACCGCCAATGCCATCAGCCGCGCGGTGGAGAGAACGGGCATGCCCAGCGGGGTGTTCAACATGATCTACGGCGACAAGGTCGGCGCTCGGCTGGTTCAGGAACCGATGATCAAGGCGGTGGGCTTCACCGGTTCGCAGCGCGGTGGTCGGGCGCTGTTCGACCTGGCCCAGGCGCGTCCCGAGCCGATTCCGGTCTTCGCCGAGATGTCGAGCATCAACCCGGTGTTCGTGCTTGATACGGCGCTGGAGCAGCGTGGCGATGAGATTGCTCAAGGGCTGGCCAGTTCGGTGGCCCTGGGGTGTGGCCAGTTCTGCACCAATCCGGGGCTGATCATCGGACAGCGCTCTCCGGAGATGAGCCGCTTTGTCGAGCGGCTGGGCGAGGCGATGCGCCAACAGCCGGGGCAGCACATGCTCAATGCGGGGTTGCGCGACAATTACCGCGAAGGCATCGAGCGCTTCGAGGGGCTTGGCGGCATGCAGGCAGTGGCACGTGGTGACGCCGACGCGCATCAGGTCGAGGCGCGCCTGTTCAAGGCGGACAAGGCACTGTTGTGGTCAGAGGGATCGCCGCTGCTGGAGGAGGTGTTTGGCCCGGTCACCGTGGTGGTCGAGGTCGATGGACCGGAAGAGATGGTTGCCGCGGCGCGCCGCCTCGATGGTCAGTTGACCGCGACGCTGGTGGCCGAGCCGGTCGACCTGGAGCGTCAGGGTGGGCTCATGGCGATTCTCGAGGACAAGGTCGGTCGGCTGCTGTTCAACGGCTATCCCACCGGTGTGGATGTCGGCGATGCCATGGTGCATGGCGGGCCTTACCCGGCCACTACCGATGCGCGCGGCACTTCGGTGGGGACGCTCGCCATCGAGCGCTACCTGCGTCCGGTGTGTTACCAGAACCTGCCTGATGCGTTCCTTCCCGAAGCGCTCAAGAGCGGCAATCCGCTGGGAATCCTGCGCTTGGTGGACGGCGAATATACGCGCGAACCCGTTTAAGCGCGTTTTGTCTCGATGAATGAAACTCGATGAATGAAAAAGGCCACCGTGATTGCCCGGTGGCCTTTTCTCGTTCCGACCCGAGGAACTCAGCCGCTCATCGCCTGAGGCAGATAGAGCACGATGCCGGGGAACAGATGCATCAGGACGATGGCGACGATCATCAACAGAAAAAACGGCAGCGTGGCACGGGTGATGGTCAGGATGTCCTTGCCGGTCATGCCCTGGATGACGAACAGATTGAAGCCCACCGGCGGAGTGATCTGCGACATCTCGACCACGATGACCAGATAGATGCCGAACCAGATCAGATCGAAGCCTGCCGCGTCGATCAGCGGCATGACGATCGATGTCACCAGCAGGATCAGCGAGATCCCGTCGAGAAAGCAGCCCAGCACCAGCAGGAACAGCGTCAGCACCACCAGCAGGGCAGTCGGAGACAGTCCCATCTCGGCGATATTGCTGGCCAGCTGCATGGGCAATTGCGTGAAGCTCATCGCCGAGGAGAGTAACGAGGCGCCGGCGATGATGAAGGCGATCATGCATGACGTGCGCAGTGCGGCAAACAGGGAGTCGAGAAAGATCGTCCTGTTGAAGTGGCCGTTCCAGCGCGCGATCACTATCGACAGCACCACGCCCACCGCGGCAGCTTCGGTGGGCGAGGCCAGCCCACCATAGATGCTGCCGAGGATGCCGCTGATCAGTACCAGCAGCGGAATCAACTGGGCGCTGTTGCGCAGTTTTTTCATCAGCGGCAGGTGCGGTTCCTCATGGCCCGCGCCGCCACGGCGCTGCCCGATCAGCAGCGACCAGCCGATCAGATAGGCCATGAACAGCCCCAGCAGCAGCAGACCGGGCAGCACGCCGGCAATGAACAGTTGCGAGATCGACTGTTCGGTGACCACGCCGTAGACGATCATCATGATCGACGGCGGTATCAACAGGCCCAGCGTCGAGGCACTGGCCAGCGTGCCGATGGCCATTCCGCTGTCGTAACCACGACTCTCGAGTTCGGGCAGGGTCATCTTGCCCACCGTGGCGCAGGTTGCCGCCGAGGAGCCACACACGGCGGCAAACAAGCCGCTGCCGATGATGTTCGAATGCAGCAGGCGACCCGGCAGGCGGTTGAGCCAGGGCGCCAAGGCGCGGAACATGTTGTCGGCCAGGCCGGAGCGGAACAACACTTCTCCCATCCACACGAACATCGGTAGCGCGGTGAGGTCCCAGCCGTAGCTGGCGCCCCAGAAGTCGGAGGCGAGAATCGGGCCGGGGTCGAAACTGGTGAAAAAGCTCAGTGCAATCCAGCCGGTGCCGAGCAGGGCGAAGGCGATCCACACGCCGCCGCCGAGCAGCAGGGCCAGGGTGAAAATCATGGCGATACTGAGCGTCAGCATGAGACGTCTCCACAAGCACAAGCCTTGGCGGGCATCATTCGCCGCCCTCCTGCGACTCGGGAGCCGCATAGCGGGAGGGAGCGGTCAGGGCGGTGACGAGAGTAGCGATCAACGCTTCGAGCAGGGCCAGACACATCAGTACGATGCCGACGACCAGAACCGTTTGCGGAATCCACAGCGGAATCGCGAGCAGCCCGGAGGAGACGTCGCCATAATCGAGGCTTTCACGGACCAGGCCGGTCAGTTCCCAGGCCAGCAGTACGCTCAGCGCCAGTGCGATCAGCAGGCAGGCGGTCTCGACCCATACGCGCACGACTGCCGGTAGTCGCGAGATGAGCAGCGTCACTCGAATATGGGCATGGTGTGTGAAGGTGTAGGCCAGGCTCAGGAAGGTCGCACCCACCAGCAGATAAGCGGCGAGTTCGGCAACGCCATGGATTTCGATACCCAGCCGAGAGGCGCCGACCATCACCAACAGGGCGTCCAGACAGCGCAGGATTACCTGCAGGGTGACCATGGCGCAGATGGCCAGCATGCAGATAGCGGCGCCCCAGGCACCGAGGCGATAGAGTCTATCGAGTCTGAATGTCATGTCAGTCACACAAACGGTGAGAACGCCCGCCGAGCACCATCGGAGCCGAGCGGGCGAGGGTGGGCTTATTGCGCGGACTGGCGCTCGCGGTAACGCTCGACCAGTGCATGGGCCTGCTCACCGGCGCGGCTCTGCCAATCCTGGAAGAGCTGATTGCCGGCAGCCTTGAGATCGGCGGCCAGCGTCTCGTTGGGTGTGGAGATGGTAATGCCGTGAGACTCCAGCGCCTCGGCACTCCGGGCGCTGTCCTCGCGGCTCATCTGCCAGCCACGGCGCTCGGCCTTGGCCGCGGCATCGAGCACGGCCTGCTGAGTGTCTTCATCGAGACGGTCGAAGGCCCGCTGATTGACGAAAACGATATTCTTGGGTAGCCACAGCTTGGCGTCATTGTAATGAGAGACGTAGTCCCATGCCGACATGGAATTGCCGGTGGACACCGAGGTGATCATGGCATCGACCCGGCCGGTGCTGAAGGCGGTGGGAATATCGGCTTCCTCGGTTTCGGTCGGCGTACCGCCGAGGTTCTCGACGAAGCGTTGAGTGTTGATGTTGGGCGCGCGGACACGCAGGCCCTCGAACTGTGACGCGTCGGTCAGTTCGAAATCGGTGTAGATCCCCTGTGCCGGCCACGCGACGGCATACAGGGGCATCAATCCCTGCTCGGCGAACATCTGGGTGATGACTGGCTTGGAGGCCTGCCACAGGTCATAGGCGTCCGCATAACTGCCGGCCAGACCGGGCAGGGTGTCGACTTCATAGATCGGCGATTCGTTGGAGAGGATGGAGAGGAACACTTCGCCGGCCTGGATGGTTCCGCGCCGCACGGAAGGCTTGATCTCGGGATGAGCGATCAGAGAGCCGCCGCTATGTACGGTGATGGTCAGATCGCCGTTGGTGGCTTCTGCCACGTCCTCTGCAAACTGCTTGGTATTCTGAGTATGGAAACTGGCGTCGCCGTAAGGCGTGGCGAGGTTCCACTGGGCGGCCAGTGCGTTTGTGCCAAACGTCAGGGAGCCCAATGCCGCCAGCCAGACAAGAGAATGTGTAGTGCGCATGACAACGTTTCCTCGTTGTTATTGAAGGTCAGGGAACTGAAAATCATTCTTCAAGCGGTGACGTGTCGGGTCAAATCGTTAATTCTTATGTCAAGTATCGGCGTAGTCTTTCATCGCGAAAGGTAATGAAAGAGTTTCATGATCATGTGCGTAGTCCGCTGCGCACTGTTTGCCGAGACGTGCCACGCTGGCGCAGAAACTCGGATAGTTGGCGCTGCGCCAGATCGCCTCGTAGATCATCGGGGGGAGCGGCTCCTCCAGGGACAGACGCTCCAGTTCTCCCGTCTCTATCGCGTCTCGCACCGTGGCGACCGGCAATACGCCGATGCCCAGGCCTTCGATGCTCATGCGCATGATGGTCATCAGCGTACTCGAACAGTGGATTCTGGGCGCCTCGACGCGATGCGCCGCCAAATAGGCCACCAGTTCGCTGTAGGGGCGCGCCTGCTTGCTGAAGGAGATGAAGGCCGCCTGGGCAAACGCCTCGCGGCCGCCATCTCTCAGCCGAGCGGCCAGTGCCGGGGCGGCGAACATGCCCATTTCATAGGTACACAGCGGTGTTTGCACGGCGGAAATCCCCGCTGCGACACCATCCATGGCAAACAGCATGTCGAGATCGTTGTCGGCCAGACGGCGATGCAGAAAGGGCGAGATATCCACTGTCAGTTCGATGGTCAGCTGAGGGTAACGCTTGGCCAACCGGCGCATGAAGGCGGGGAACCAACTGCTGGCGATGGTTTCGATGACACCTAGGCGTAGAGTACCGGAAAAGGCCTCCTCGTCCTGAAACAGGCGCATCGCTTCCTCGCGTCCGTTCAGCAGGCGCTCGGCATGGACGAAGAACTCGCGCCCGCGCAAGGTGGGCTGCACGGGACGAGCCGAGCGTTCGAGCAGCGACTCGCCGACGCTGGCTTCCAGACGAGTGATGCGGTCGGAGATCGACGGCTGGGTGATGTGCAGCCTGGCGGCACCCTTGCGGAACGAGCCCAGCCGCACCACCCAGACGAACGCCTCGAGTTCCTTGAAATCGAACATCGTTTTGTATCCTGCCCCGCGCATGCGAAGCGCATATCGGCATGTGCGGGGGCGGTCTTGGCTGGCCTCAGGCCTTTCTGAACAGCTGGGTTTCGCGGTCCTTGAAGGCCTTGAACTCCAGCGCGTTGCCCGAAGGGTCATAGAAGAACATGGTGGCCTGTTCGCCCGGTTCACCCTTGAAGCGGATGTAGGGCTCGATCTCGAACTCGACACCGTGGTCACGCAGCTTGTCGGCCAGGGCCTGCCAGGCATTCATCTCCAGCACTACGCCGAAATGCGGCACCGGTACGCCGTGGCCGTCAACCGGATTCTTGTGGCTGGCCACACCCGCGCTTTTCAGCGCCGGGTTCAGGTGACAGACGAACTGATGACCATAGAGGTCGAAATCGACCCAGGAGTCGGAAGAGCGACCTTCGGGGCAGCCCAGGAAATCACCATAGAAGCGGCGTGCTTCGTCGATATCACGGACCTGAACGGCCAGATGGAACGGATCGCTGACAGCCATGGGGCATCCTCGCTAGAGCGGTGGCGGACATTGACGTGTCCGGATATGGAAAGCGCTTCCGTCATTTGCAGAAGGCGGAATGCCTGATTCTTCAACCCGCCAATGCCCGGCGTCAACTCGTTTCGAAAGTGAACGCCATGAAAGACCAGACCGATATCATGCATCGTGAAAAACGATTGGACCCTTGCGCTGGGCTTTCCCTAAAGTGAAGCCGACCAGACGGACAACAATCATGAGGTCTCTCGTGCGCCTTCCCTTTCTCAACTGCGACATGGGTGAAAGTTTCGGCAACTGGAAAATAGGCCTCGACGAGGAGGTCATGCCCTTCGTCGATTGCGCCAACATCGCCTGCGGTTTTCATGCCTCCGACCCCGGTATCATGCGCCGCACGGTCGCGCTGGCGGTGGAACATGATGTGCGTATCGGCGCGCACCCTGCCTATCCGGACCTGCAAGGATTCGGACGTCGTTCGCTGGCATGCTCTGCGCGTGAAGTCGAGGACATGCTGCTCTATCAGATCGGCGCGCTGGAAGGCATCTGTCGCGCCGAAGGTGCGCGTGTCAGTTACGTCAAGCCACATGGCGCACTCTATAACGACATGGCGCGCGATCCCGAACTGCTGCGTGCCGCAATGCAGGCGGTGGTTCGCTACGATCGTTCGCTGCCACTACTGGTCATGGCCACCGCCGATCCGACATCGATGCGGGCACTGGCCGAGGAAATGGGCGTGACGCTGTGGTTCGAAACTTTCGCCGACCGCGCCTACGATGCCCAGGGGCATCTAGTCTCGCGCCGCTTGCCCGGTGCCGTTCATCACGATAGCGAAGTGATCGTCGCCCAGGCGGTGAGGCTGGCCAAGGGCGAGGCGCTGACGGCCAATGACGGCAGCACGCTCTCGCTGCCCGCCGACACGCTCTGCGTCCATGGCGATAATGCCGAGTCGGTGGCCGCCGTGCGAGCCATCCGCGAGGCGTTCCAGGCGCTGGAGCGGGCATGACGAGGCCGCTGAATCCACGGCTGGAAACGGTGGGTATGGATAGCCTCATCGTGCGCCTGTTCGAGGGCATCGACGAAGCCAACATGCCTTGGCTACTCGCCGCCGATCAGGCGCTGCGCGTTGCTTTCGATGACGCTTTGATCGATCTCGTGCCCTCCTATACCACCTTGCTGGTGCACTACGACATCCGGCGCATGGGGCTTGAAGAAGCGCGCACGCGCACGCGTCAGGCCCTCGAAGGCCTGGTGCCCGTAGCCGGGAGCGGCGGGCAGCGTCACGTGATTCCGGTGTGGTACGACGAAAGCGTCGGTCCGGAGCTGCCGCGCATCGCCGCGCGGCTGGGCATGCGTGACGAGGAGGTCATCGCCCGCCACTGCGGACGCGACTACAGCGTCTTCGCGCTGGGCTTCGCGCCCGGTTACGCCTTCATGGGGCTGGTCGAGGAGGCGCTGGCGACGCCCCGCCTGAAGACGCCACGTCAGAAGGTCGCGGGAGGCAGTGTGGGTATCGCCGATCGGCAGACCGCGATCTATCCGTCGCGCTCGCCCGGCGGCTGGAACATTCTCGGACGCACGCCGGTAGCGCTGTTCGATCGCGGCCGCGAGGGTTACAGCCTGTTCCGTCCCGGTGACAAGGTACGCTTCGAGGCCATTTCCCGCGAGGCGTTTCTCGCCCAAGGGGGGGATCCCACCCCGCTGGAAGAAAGGGAATGAACGCCATGAAACAAGCGCCAATGAATGCTCTGATCGTCGAGCGCGCCGGCCCGCTGGCGCTGGTCCAGGATGGCGGCCGTTTCGGCGTGCGCCATCTGGGGGTCACGCAGGGAGGCGCGGCGGATTGGGTTTCGCTGGGCTGGGCCAACTGGTTGCTGGGCAACGCGCCGGATGCGCCCGGGCTCGAAATCACCGTGGGAGGACTGACGCTACGCGCCGAATCGTCGGCGCGGCTCGCCCTGGCCGGAGCCGATCTGGGCGCCACGCTGGAGGGGACGGCGCTCCAACCCGGGCAGAGTTTCACCATCGCGCCCGGCCAGCGACTCGTCTTCGCCAACCCCCGCGCCGGGTTGCGGACTTATCTCGCCTTTCCCGGCGGGCTCGACGTCGTCCCGGTGCTGGGCAGTGTCTCCAGCGTGATGCGTGAGGGGCTCGGCGGGCTGAATGGAGAGGGACGCCCGCTCGCCGACGGCGACCGGCTGGTCTGGTCGGGAGACTGCAGCGCTCCGCGCACCCTGCCGGTACCGCTACCCGGCATGCCGGGCGGGTCGGATGAGCCGGTGACGCTTGAACTCGTTGCCGGCGCCCAGATTGCCGAGTTCACCGGGGCCAGCCTGTTTGCCGCCTTCAACAGCGCCTGGCGCGTCGATAGCCGGGCCGACCGCATGGGGGTTCGCCTGACCGGCCCGTGCCTACAGCGCGTCGGCGAGGGAATGATTTCCGAAGGCATTCCGCTCGGCGCCGTTCAGGTGCCTGCCGACGGCCAGCCCATCGTGCTGCTCAACGATCGCCAGACGATCGGCGGCTATCCGCGTCTGGGGGCGTTGACTCCGCTGGCCTGTACCCGGCTCGCACAGTGTCTGCCGGGAACAACGGTTCGCCTGCAGCCCGTGACGGCGGGGCAGGCACGCGAGACACATCTGAAGCAACTGGCGATGTGGCGGGCATGAGCCTGCCACTGGGCCGAGGTCTGCCTGCCCGGTTCATCGACCGACTGCTGTTTTCCTGCCTTTCCCATTCGACCTCACCCCGGCGTCTCGTGGCGGCCTGATTGGCGTCACGCCCGTGGCAAGCGTCATCATGTTGTCTTGATATGAAAATAAATTTCCATAGATGGAAATTTATTTGATTACCTGTCTTGAGGCGCCTAGAGTAGACATCACCGAGTCACTGTCGGAGTCCTGAATGTCCGTCTCGTCCATATCCCTGCCTCCCGAGCGTTACGCCGATCTGCAGATACTGGCGCTGCGTGCCCGTCGCGGCGAGGCAGTGGCGTTGAAACTGTCCGCCAAGGGGCTGGCACTGCTGGAAGGTTTGCTGGCGTCACCGGAGGAGACCGGACTGTCCAGTATTTCCCGGCTGGCCGAGCGTCATGGCGTCAACCCTTCCAGCCTGACGCGCCTGTCACGCGCGCTGGGCCTGCCCGGATTCAAGGCGCTACAGGCGCTATTTCGCGACGACCTGGCAGGAAGCGCCTTCTATTCGACGCGGGCGGAGCGGCTGCTCGACTTTGGCGAGACGCCGCAGGCGATGCCGGGTGAGTCGGGGATGGACTCGGCCTTGTGGCAGCAGGAGATGGCCAATCTTGCGGCAGCGGTGGAAGGACTCGATGCGACGCGCCTTGAGGCGGCGGTACAACGGATCATCGCGGCTCGGCGTGTTCACGTGGTCGGGCTGCGCGCCAGCTTCGGCGCGGCGCATTATCTGGCGTATTACCTGGATTATCTGCGTGACGGGGTACAGCTGGTGTCTCTGCAGGCAGGCATCGGCGCGGAACATGCGCTGCGCCTGGGGCAGGAGGATCTGGTGATCGGCATCGCCTTCCGACCGGAAACCCGCACCAGCGTGGAGTATTGCCGCCTGGCGACGGAACAGGGCGCATCGCTGGTCGCGCTGAGCAACCATCACAACGCGCAACTGGCAGGATTGACCGACACATTGCTGGTGGCGCCTGCCGAGGGCCCGTTCTTCTTCAATCCGATGAGCAGCCTGTTCCTGCTGGCGGAAATGCTGCTGTCGCGCGTCGCTCATGCCATGGGGGGCGAGGCCGTCAGCAGCATCCGCCGACGCGAAGCGCTGATCGGACGTCTCGACATCGAATAACCTTTTCCAGCGCCTTGCAGGAGGTCGCCACATGAATCCCGATCCGACATATCATCCTGGCAAGCCGTCACTCGATGCCGCAGCGTGGCTGCAAGGCGGCTATGACGATGCCAGGGAGGCGACACGCGCCTCCGACACGCTGTTGATCAACGAACAGTCCCGGCTGCTGGAGACGCAGGGGCGTCGTATCGTCAAATTCGGCTTCGGCCAGTCGCCATTTCCGGTATTCGGGCCTGCGGTCGAGGCTCTGGCCCGGCATGCCGGCGACAAGGCCTACTTGCCGGTGCAGGGCCTGGCGGCGTTGCGCTCTCGGGTGGCGGCCTTCCAGAGCCGCATGGACGCCACGCCATGGGAGGAGGAGCGGGTCATGATTGCGCCGGGCAGCAAGCTGTTGCTGTTCGCGCTGATGAGGGCTTTGCCGCCGGCCGAGATCGTGATTCCCGCGCCGGCCTGGGTTTCCTATGCACCGCAGGCCAGGATGGCCGGACAGCGGGCGGTGCGTCTGGAAACTTCTTTTGCCACGCGCTGGCAGATCACGCCGGAACAGCTCGATGCGCATTGCCGGGCGGGTGGCCCCCGGTTGAGACTGCTGATTCTCAACGCACCGGGCAATCCCACCGGCCTGTCGATGGATGAATCGACACAGCGCGACCTGGCGGACGTGGCACATCGGCATGGCGTTCTGGTGCTGTCCGATGAAATCTACGCGATGCTGCATCATCAGGGCGAGCATCGGGCCTTTGCCCGGGACTACCCGCACGCCACGGTGACGACCAGCGGCCTGTCCAAGTGGTGCGGCGCCGGGGGCTGGCGCCTGGGTGTGGCGCATATCCCCGCGGCGCTAGGCGACGAAGTATTGGCACGCATGCGAGGCATTGCCTCCGAAACCTGGTCGAGCGTGGCCAGCCCCGTCCAGGAAGCGGCCGTTACGGCCTACACGCCGACACCGGCACTGCGCGAGTATGTGCAGCGCCAGCGGGATATCCTTCGCAATGTCGGAGAATGGTGCGCAGCGCAGCTCAACCAAGCCGGAATTCGGACCCATGCGCCCCAGGGGGGCTTCTATCTGTTTCCCGATTTCGAGGCACACCGGGACCGTTTGGCAGCACGCGATATCACGACCAGTGCCCAACTGACGTCGCGCCTGCTCGAAGAGCTGGGCGTGGCCTTGCTGCCAGGGTCAGCCTTCGGGTGCGCCCCCGACCAGTTGACGGTCAGGCTCGCCTACGTGGATTTCGATGGTGACAGCCTCATGGGCGAGGACGCGCCGGATGCAGGCGCCTGGGTGGATCGCCCTGCATTCGATACGTTGCGCCACGGTATCCAAGCGATGGTCGATTGGGTTCGCGGTTAGTGATTGCGCTGGCTGTCGTTGTTCTGCGACAAGGCCAGGTTGAATTTACATTTAATTTTTCAATATGTTACAAGAAAGGTGGAACTAAGCGGGCGTGAATGCGTCACACTTGGTACACACACGGCAATACCTTTGGAGGTTCTTCATGCAACGGATCACTGCATTCCTGTCGGCAGCTGTGCTCGCCACAACCATGGCCGCTGGATCCGCTATGGCTCAGGAAAGTTCCGGTGCGGCCGGTAGCGCGGGTACCACCCAGTCCCAGACGCAGAATTTCTCCGACGAGCAGCTTCAGCAGTTCGCCGATGTTTCCCAGGAGATTGCCCGGATCTCTCAGGAATACACAGGTCAGTTGCAAGACGCACAGGATGAAGCCTCCCAGCAGCAGATTCGTCAGGAAGCCAATGACGAAATGGTTCAGGCCGTGCAGGACAGCGGTATGAGCATCGAGGAATTCAATAATATCGGCCAGGCGATCCAGCAGGATCCGCAGTTGATGCAGCGTGTTCAGAAGATGGCTCAGCAGCAGTAACCGCCGATCTCGAGAGAAGCCGAGCGCCAAAGGCCACCTTTAAGGTGGCCTTTTTTATGGCTGCTTTCTACAGAACTCTCTACAGGTTTCTTTCTATAAATTCCATGGAAGAATAGAGAAAGGACGGCATGACCTGCCGCGTTCTGGCAGCAAGTCATGCCATGCCCTTGAAGCTTAATTGTCGCGATCGTTGTCTATCGCTTCACTGGCATTATCAAGGATGTCGGACGTGACGTCCTTGGTGCTTTCCCAAGCGCTGGCGGCCCCTTCCTTCGTGTTCTCCCAAGCGCTGGCGGCGCCTTCCTGAGTGTTTTGCCAAGCCTGAGCGGATTGGGATTTGGCCCGGTTCCACCACTCATTGTTGTATTCGGGCAATCGTTCGATCTCTTCCCTGTCCATGTCGAGATAGACACGGTAGGTCAGATCGTCGAGGGTAGTGCTGTCATCGGTTTCGACAGTAAACCGACCCTTCTCGACTACGAAATCCTTGTCACCGATGTCCAGGACGCCACCCGCCTCGAAGATCAGCCCTTGAACGCTCATGTCTTCGCCGAGCAGGATGTCCTCGACATCACCGATATCTTCATCGCGATTGCTGGCGAGATAAACATCGGCATCCAGCAATTCATCGGCTGAGTACAGGCCTTGAAGCTGATTCGTTCCCTGCTGGGCTTGGCCCTGCTGCTGGTTCTGGGCCATTACATGGCTGCCCACGGTGAGCCCGCCAGCAACGAGAGCGGTAATCAGAACGGGATTGAGCTGTCGACGCATGTGATGTGCTCCTTGCTTATCCATGTGTACATAGAGTGGACGTGTTTCCACATCTGTTTCGATGGCAAATTGTGAAATTAGTGCCCTGTCAGCAAAATGCTTGGCATTTCCCTGCCAGCCTCTGCGAATCGCCATCTCTGCATCTTAAGGGTAAAACGCCTGCATGCTTTTTCAAGCCGATACGTTCTTCGCTCCCATGGTCGGGGCACGGAAGTGTCTTTTTACGGTCCATCATGAATGTTGGCCGCTTGTGAATAATTGGCTATTTTCTAGGTGTTCCAAGCGCTAGGTGTTCCAGTAGCTAGGGGTTCCAATAGATAGTTCCGTCCCATCGGGAGAAGGGTGGTGAACAGGCTTCGTGTTGTACGCCATGACCGTATCGCAATTAGCGAAACGCCATGCTCGGAGCGAAAACAGGGAGGAAGCAGCATGAGTGAGGCAAGAAAGCCAAGGAAATTACTGATCGGCTTGTGTCTGATGGGAAGCCTGGCATTGGCGGGGTGTGGTGAGGATGAGGCGCCTGAGCCAACCGACAACCAACCCTCGGCTGAGCAGGATGAGGGGCCGGCAGCCGGTAGCCCGGCCTATGAGCAGGGTGTGCTTGATGATGAAGGTGAGCATAAAGTGCTCGAAGGCGGCAACCTTGAACGGGATGAAGCCGTTACCATGGATCCGCGCGGCGAGTCCGGTCCCGCAGACAGCACGGAAGATGATTCCCGGACTGGAGAAACGTCAGAGCCGCCAGATCAGGACTCCTTCGACGACACCACTGCCGGTGGTACGGCAGGCGGCTCTCTGACCGAGGAGGAGCCGGACGAGCAGCGCTAAGGTCCGATCGAGCGTCAGAAAAGATGCGCCGCGCTGTGGTGCGGCAGGACTTCGGCGATAGAGACGCCCCATGCCGGTGAGCCGAGGCATGGGGCTTTTCCGCATGAACGTGGGGCTTTCTCGTCCCTTACGCCCTCGTCCCTTACGCCGGGCGCTGCAGGGAGAACAGATCGGTGCAGCGGACGTAATCCGCACCGGCCATGCGCCCTACGGGTTGCAGGGTATCGATGTTGATATGACGCCCATCCCAGACGGTATTTTCGGCATGGATCGTCACCACTTCGGCAAGTACCAAACAACCGGCACGGGGCTGCTGACCGAACTCGACAATGCTGTGCAACTGACAGCCGAAGGCGACGGGGGCCGCGGCGATACGCGGCACGCGCAGTTTGCCCAGAGAAGCCTTGGCAAGACCGGCATGCAGAAATTCATCTTCGCCATACGCCAGTGAAGCGCTGGTGGCGTTGAGCGCCTCGATGAGGGGCTCCCCCCCGATATGCACCACGCACTCCGGAATCTCGCGCAGATTGCGAACGGTGTCCTTGGGGTGCCCGGCCTCTCCCAGCAGGGGGGAGAAGGCCAGCACGGGAGGCGTGACGCTGGCGACATTGAAAAACGAGAACGGCGCGAGATTGGCCTGCCCTTTGCCATTGACGGTCGATACCCAGGCGATGGGGCGCGGGGCGATGCTTCCGCTGAGCAGGCGATACAGGATGGCGGGGTCGAGTGTCGAGGCGTTGAGTTCCATGGCGTTCTCATGAGAGGGGCGTGCCTCGTATCCCATCATGGCGTGTCGTCTGCGTCCAGCGACAGGTGCCTGTCGGCTCTGTTTCGTGCCGCTTGCAGTTCCGGTAGCTTGAGGCTTTATTGGAATGATCGCGACATGTTCCGCATCAAGGATGAATCTGGTATGGGAGGAGGTATGTTGGACACGAAACGCTTGAGGACGGTAATGGCGGGACTGGTGCTGGTGTCTGCAGGGCTGGGCTTGGCCGGGTGCGGAGATGACGAGTCCGGCGATTCGAGCGATGTCTCCATCGACGATGTGAAGGATGCCCAATCCGATACGCGATACGATACCGATGCCGAGCAGAGCGAGAGCCCGGATGACAACAAGGATTCCCCTGAGCTGAGCGGCGAGATACCGGCCCAGGGCGGCAAGCAGCGCGGTGCGATGGGGCAGGATGCCGGCACGCTGGAGGGCGAAGGCAGCACTCGCAGCGGACAGAGCGGTATCCAACAGGGTCTGGAAAGCTCTCAAGGGAATCAGGGCGAGACGACCAGTGTGATGGAAGCACCCTCCCAGTCGCAGTGATGCCGATGTCTGACGGGGCGGGCGAAGACTACCCGGTCAGAGCAGAAAAGCCAGCTGCAGCGGCAGGTACGCCAACGCCAGCAGGGTGGAGCAGAACACCAGGCTGGCGACATACTCCGGCTCTCGCTGCGCACGCTGAGCAAAGAGATAGTTATAGACGGCCACGGGCATGCTCATCTGTAGCACCAGGATACTTCGTGCCAACGGCGGCAGATCGAAAAGATAGCCGATTCCCAGTGCCACCGATGCGGCGATCACGGTGCGCAGAAGGCTGAATTGCAGGCCTGCCCGAAGCCCCTTCACCTGGATGCCGGCCAATGAGACCCCGAGGGTGATCAGCATCAACGGTACGGTAAGGCCCGACAACAACCCCACCGTATTGGCCATCCACTTGGGCAGTTCCTGATGCGAGAGCATCAGGCCGACGGCAATGGCGATGCTGTATATCGTGGGTGTGCGCAGCAATACCTTCAACGGGTTGCGGCGGCTGGTCACCAGTACGCCAAACGTGAACTGCACCATCGCCACCGTCATCATCACGGTTACCGCATAAGCGAATCCCGCCTCGCCGAAGGCATACAGGGATACCGGCAGCCCCATGTTGCCAGTATTGGGATACATCATCGGCGATATCACCACCCGCCAATCCTTGCCCAGCAGCTTGGCCATGCCGAAGGCCCCCATGGCCATGACCGCCAGTACGGCTAGCGTGCCCAGCATGGTTTGCCCAAAGGCATGAGGCTCGATATGGGTACTGGCCAGCGAGGCGAGAATCAGTGAGGGAGTACCGACATTGAAGACCAGTCGGGTCACGAAGTCCGTGGGATAGGAATAGCCCAGACGGACCCAGAAGAAACCGATACCGGCACCAAACAGGACGGGCGCCATGACGGCAAACAGTTCGGCAAGCATTGCGCATCCTTGTGGTGACCGAATCGAGACGGCATGTTGCCTGTCTGATGGCCTGCGAGCAATGCAATCGTCAGGCTGACCCAGCGTTACGGTACGCTGGCGTATGGCGCATGATTTTTATACAGTGAAAAGAGAGGAGCTCTCGATCCGATCATCGCTGTACCATGACCAAGCTCTCTCAGGCTCAAGGAGGATGACCTGTCAATGTCGAACGCAGAGACGTTCCTTTCATGTCCCTTGCCCTACACGCGTGATGCCTGGGCGTTGTTTCTCGATCTGGACGGGACGCTGAGCCCGCTCATGGCCAAGCCCACCGACGTTGTGCTCGAAATGCACCTGCTCGAGCTGCTGAGCTCGCTGCATGAACAGTTGAATGGAGCGCTGGCGATCGTCAGCGGACGCTCCATCGAGAATCTGTCGCAACTGTTGTCGCCTCTCGAACTGCCTCTGGCGGGGCAGCACGGGGCCGAGCGTCACGATAGCGTTAACGGCTATTCCTTGAACGAACCCGATCACGACACGCTGAAGAAGGCTCGCGAAGAGCTGAGCCGCTTTCTCGAGGCGCATCCCGATCTGGAACTGGAGGACAAGGGGGCGAGCCTCGCGCTGCACTATCGCAACGCTCCCGACAAGCTCGAGGTCATTGAGCGGCAGTTACAGCATCTGCGCAGTACATTGGGCGAAACCTTGACGATGCATGGTGGCAAGTTCGTTTTCGAGCTGCGAACCACCTCCTGCAACAAGGGGGAGGCGATCCATCAGTTCATGAAGGAGGCGCCCTTTGCCTCACGAACGCCAGTGTTCATCGGCGACGATCTGACCGACGAGGATGGTTTCGCCGCCGTCAATGCACTCGACGGCTACTCCATCAAGGTGGGGGAGGGTGACACGCGAGCGATGTATCGCCTCAAGGATCCCGAAGCCGTCGAGGCGTGGCTCAGTGCCTGTCTACGTCAGCTGTCAGACGCTTGATAGAGGCAATGGGCCGTGCCATGGCGTTGAAAGGACAATGCGTTTGGCTCGATGCGGGAAAGACGTATCGGCCTTGCACGAGAGCGTCAGATGAGTGACCCCAGGGGTGAACAGCCGGCCGGGAATCATCAGGTCGGACAGGGTAAATAAACGGCCATCAATCATTTATCAGAGGAAGTCTTTTCTCATGTCCACGGAACAGGATAATGCGCTGATTGTGGTCTCCAACCGAGTGCCGTCTCCCAAGAGCTCGGGAGGAAGCCAGGGAGGCCTTGCAGTCGGCGTGATGAATGCGCTCCAGAAGAATGAAGGGTTATGGGTCGGCTGGAGTGGGGAAATCGACCAGGACCGCGACGCGCAGCTCAATCACTACACCTTCGATTCGGTACGTTTTGCGACATTTCCGCTGACGGAGCAGGATCACCAGACCTTCTATGTCGGTTTCTCCAACGAAGTGCTCTGGCCGTTGTTTCACTACCGCACCGACAAGGTGGAGTACAGCCGCGAGAATCTGGAAGGCTACCTGCGCGTCAGCCAGCGCTATGCGCGTCATGTGGCGACGCTGGTCGAACCGCATTCGCGTATCTGGGTACACGATTATCAACTGATACCGCTGGGATATTTTCTGCGTCAGGCAGGAGTCGAGGCTCCCATCGGTCACTTCCTGCACACCCCGTTTCCGCCGTGGGACGTGCTGCGCATTCTGCCCGACTACGAAAACCTGCTGCGCTATTTCAGCGCCTACGACGTCATCGGCTTCCAGACCGAATGCGATCTGCGCAATTTCCGTGACTGCATGCAGCATGGCCTCGATGCCGTCTTCCATGAAGACGGAACGATAGAGGCCGACGGTCGGCGCTTCAGAGCCGAGGCCTTTCCCATCTCGATCGATGTGGATTCCGCTCAGGAAATGGCCAAGCGGGGCGTGGAAACCAACACCGGCAAGCGGCTGGCGAACTCCCTGCGGGACCGCACGCTGGTCATGGGGGTCGATCGCCTCGACTACAGCAAGGGCGTCTACAAGCGCTTCCAGGCTTTCGAACGGCTGCTGGAGAAGGCCGAACATCAGCACGGCCATGTGGTGTTCATACAGATATCGCCACCCTCACGCACCGACGTTCAGGAATATGCGGATCTGCGTATCGAGCTCGAACGTGTCGCCGGCCATGTCAATGGACGTTTCGCGGATTACGACTGGACGCCGCTGCGCTATCTCAACCGCGGTTACAGCCGCGAGTCGGTTCTGGGCTTCCTGCGTCTGAGCCGGGTCGGCTTTCTCACGCCGCTGCGCGATGGCATGAATCTGGTCGCCAAGGAGTTCGTGGCCGCCCAGGACCCGGAGGATCCCGGTGTGCTGGTGCTTTCCCATCTGGCGGGTGCCTCCTGGGAGTTGAAGGAGGGCGCACTGGTATGTAATCCCTACGATACCGAAGGCGTCGCCGACATGCTGGAACAGGCGCTGATCATGCCCTTGGAGGAGCGCAAGGAGCGCTGGCAACGCATGATGGATGTGCTGCGCAAGAACGATATCCATCAGTGGTGCCAAGCATTTCTCGGCGCGCTGGGCGATATTCGACAGCCCCAGAGGGATCAGTTGCAGCTGCCGGATTGACGCATTTCGTTAGGAAAACGGGGCCTTTAATCCTCGCGCTAACCCGTTGTAAGAAAAACCGCCCTTGACCATGGGCGGTTTTTCGCAAGAATCGGAGAGCCTTTCCATCCCTGACAGGACTCTCCATGGAGCTTCTCCGCGTCGTCTTTCGCGATTATCGCTGGCCATTCATCGCCGTCATGGCACTGAGTCTGGCCAGTGCCATCCTCGGTATTGGCGTCATCGCCTTCATCAATCAGCAGTTGATCGAATCGGCCGGCAACCCGGCGGTCGTGCTGCCGCAGTTCATCGGGCTGATCGTGCTGCTGCTGCTCGTCACGCTGGGCTCGCAACTGGCCCTGACGGTGCTGGGCCATTTCTTCGTCTATCGGTTACGTGGCCGTTTGATCAAGCGCATCCTCGATACCGATATCGAGCGGATCGAGCAACTGGGTAGCGCCCAGCTGCTCGCCAGCCTCTCCAGCGATGTCCGCAATATCACCATCGCCTTCGTCCGCCTGCCCGAACTGGTGCAGGGTATCGTGTTGACGCTGGCTTCCATCGTCTATCTGGCTTGGCTGTCACCCTCGATGCTGCTGGTCACGATGGTCTGTATCGGTGTCACCGTGGCGGTAAGCTGGTGGCTGGTCTCGAAGGTCTATCTGCACTTCAGCCAGGTACGCGAGGCCGAGGATCGGCTCTATCAGGATTTCGAATCGGTCATCGACGGACGCAAGGAACTGACGCTCAACCGCTATCGAGCTCAGCACCTGTTCGAGCAGGTCTATACGAACGACTCCCGGGATTACCGCTACCACATCATCCGCGCGGACACCTATCACCTCAGCGCCAATAACTGGACCAACATCATGATGCTGGGCGCGATTGGCGTGGTCTTCTTTCTCGCCAACACGCTGGGCTGGGCGAATACCGCGGTGGCGGCAACCTTCGCGCTGACGATCCTGTTTCTGCGTACGCCGCTTATACAGGCAGTTGGCGCTCTGCCGACCCTGATCAATGCCCAGGTCGCCTTCGACAAGCTTGGATCGCTGGAACTGGCCGAGTACCGGTCGGAGTTCCATCGCGGAGAGGCGGCGGCCGACTGGCAGGTCATCGAGCTTCGTGACGTCAGCTATCGCTATGCCGCCAAAGACGGCCGGAATGGATTCGAAGTGGGGCCGCTGAACCTGCGTCTCGAAAGGGGCGAGCAGGTGTTTCTGATCGGCGGCAACGGCAGCGGCAAGTCGACCCTGGCCCGCCTGCTGACCGGCCTGTACCGTCCATGCAGCGGTGAAGTGCTCATCGATGGCCAGCCGGTCACGCCGGAGCAGTGGGAGAGCTTCCGGCAGCGCTTTGCGGCGGTGTTCACCGACTTTCATCTTTTCGATCGCGTGATAGGGCCTCAGGGGGAGCCGGTGGATGCCGAATTTCTCGGTGCCTGGCTGGACCGGCTCGAGATGCGCGAGAAGCTTCACTTCGAAGATGAGCGTGTGACCAACACCCGCCTCTCCCAGGGGCAGCAAAAGCGCCTGGCGCTATTGCTGGCGTTGGCCGAGAAGCGTGACGTGCTGGTACTCGATGAGTGGGCAGCCGATCAGGATCCCGTGTTTCGGCGCATCTTCTATCGTGAATTGCTGCCGCGCTTTCGCGAGATGGGCAAGACGGTGTTCGCCATCAGCCATGACGACCACTATTTCGAGCACGCCGACCGGCTGCTGGAGATGCGCAGCGGGCAACTCACCGAACTGACGGGGGAAATGCGCCATCAGGTCAGCCGTGATGCCGTCGCCCGCATCGGACATCCCGGAGCCGATTCGGCCTGAGTACAGACTGCGTCGAGAGGTTGATCGTCGCCATTCTGGCGATTGTGAGTACAAATAAAAATCTTTATCATATGGAATGTGTTTCGTCTCGCTGAACAAACCGTCCCGTTTGACGCGTCGAACTTTTTGCATGTCTTGTACTGCTGCATAACCGAGGAATCGTCATGCCCCGTTCCCTGCCCCCCGCCGGGCCTTTCAACGTTCTGTCGTCCCAGACCCGCCGTCGGCTGGCGCGGAGCCTCCCCGGTATGCTGCTGCTGGCCGCACCATTAGCCGCTCTGGCTCAGGACAATGCCCAGGATGAGCCGCTGAATACCATGGTGATCATGGGGACGGCGCTCAAGATCGAGACGCCGGCGGTAGAAACGCCACGCGCGACCTCCGTCGTGGCCAGCGAGGAACTGGAAGAGCGTGCCGTCAACGATTTCGACGAAACGTTTCGCTATCGCTCCGGGGTGATCTCGGCACCCTATGGGGATGACAACAAGGCCGACTGGTTCGTGCTGCGCGGCTTCGATGCCGGCGATGCCATCTACCAGGATGGCCTGCGGATGTTCCGCGAGGGGGGATACTTCTGGTGGCTGACCGAGCCTTTCGGCCAGGAGCGGGTTGAACTGCTCAAGGGGCCGGCGTCGATTCTTTACGGCGAGGCGCCTCCCGGCGGGGTGATCAACAGCATCAGCAAGCGGCCCACCGAGGAGGCGCGCGGACTCTTCGAGCTCGAGGCTGGCAGCGACGATCATCACCAGGTGGGTATCGATACCTCCGGGCCCCTGGCGGGCACCGACGATGTGCGTTATCGCGTGGTGGGGCTGTTTCGCGAAGGCGACAACGAGATCGACGGTACCGACAACGAGCGCGTCTACTTCGCCCCCAGCCTATCGGTCGACCTGACGGAAGATACCCGTATCACTTTCCTGGCCAGCTACATGAAGGATCACGGGGTATCCACCAACGGCTTCTTCCTGCCTTACGGCTCGCTCAACGATACGCCGTTCGGCAAGGTCGACCCGCAGACCAATCTCGGCGAGCCCGACTACGATCGGCGCGAGCACAAGCAGGTATCGCTGGGCTACGAGTTCGAGCATGACTTCGACGATACCTGGACCTTCCAGCAGAACCTGCGCTACAGCGAGCTGGAATTGCTGCTGCGTGGCGTCTATGCCTCCTATATGGCCGACGAGCGCCATGCCGTCCGCGGTTTGACCTACCGCGACGGCGAGTACGATGCGCTCACCGTCGACAACCGTCTGGTCGGCAAGTGGTTCACCGCCAATACCGAGAATACCCTGCTGCTGGGTGTGGACTATCAGGATTTCGATCTCAGCTATCAGAATGGCGATGATTTCAATTTTGGTGAACCGTTCGATATCTTCGATCCTGAATACGGCAATTACACCCCGGTCGATGCCAGTGGTCCGGAACATCACTATGAGCAGGGCAAGGAGCAGTTGGGGCTGTACGTCCAGGATCAGCTGCGCCTGTACGATCGCTGGGTCCTGCTGGCCGGGATGCGCCATGATTCGGTCGATGTGACCAATCGTAGTGGGACAGGTGACGATAGTAGCTATGACGACGACCAGATGTCCTTTTCCGGCGGCGTCATGTACCTCGGCGATTACGGTATCTCGCCTTACCTGAGCTACAGCGAGTCGTTCAATCCGCAGATCGGCTACGATCCCGATGGCAATGCCTATGTCCCCAGCGAGGGTGAGCAGTGGGAAGCTGGGGTCAAGTACGCGCCCGACTGGCTCGATGGCTACGTGACCGCGGCGGCCTTCGATCTCAAGGAAACCAACACGCTTTATGTCAGTGGCGAATCCAGCAACCGGCAGGGCGGCGAGCGGCATTCCCAGGGCTTCGAACTCGAGGGTGTGGGTTACCTGACCGACCAACTCCAGGTGAAGGCCGCTTATACTTATACAGACACTACTATCGAGAGCCCAGTGTTGGATGAGGTTCGCGCAGGAGGCATTCCGCGCCATCAGGCGTCGCTGTGGCTCGACTACGGCTTCGAAGGTGGCGCCCTCAACGGGCTCGATATCGGCGGTGGCGTGCGCTATGTCGGCGAGAGCGTCGATTCTCCTCTCTATAGTGATGCCGAGGTTTCCTCGTACACCGTATACGATGCCATGGCCCAGTACGCCATCAACGACCAATGGACGGCCCAGCTCAACGTCAAGAACCTCACCGACAAGGAGTACATCAGCAACTGCAACTACTGGTGCTACTACGGCGAGTCACGTAGCGTCGTCGGCAGCCTCAAGTATCATTGGTAAGCTTCACGGTGAGCTGGACGGCGAGATGAATGAGCGATTGAGGCTTTTTGCGATGCCGTATCAGTCAGCGTAGATATTCTCAGACGGTCGTAGCGCAAGGTCCCGCCATCTGGCGGGACCTTTCGTTGAGGCTACGATCAAGGGCTATGGTCAAGGGCGAAGATGCCCAGCGATCAGGCCGTCAGCAGGCTGGAATCCTCCGCGTTGGCGATGCCCAGCAGAGGCGCAGACAGTTCCACGACATTCGACGTTTCAGGTAACGTATCCGTCTCCTGGCCGCTCATGGCTTCGAGCGTTTCTGAGTCATCAGTGGCCGACATTGCCGAGAAAGCCGCTTCACGGTCCAGGGTGAACGCCTGAAGATTCATGGAGCCACCGTTGAAGGACAGACGCAGGGTCTGCTCGCCGGCCTGCAGGTCGAGCTCCAGCGCCTGGGTGGTGACGAAGTCGTTCCAGTCGCCCGAACTGGGCACCGCAACGGGCCCGGAGTTCTCATAAAAGCTCCCGTCCTGCTCCACCGAGGCCGCAATCGAGCGACCCGCGTTGGGCGTCGCGACCATGAACGACAGATCGTAGGTACCGGCTTCCTCGACATCGAGGGTGTATTCGACCCACTCTCCGTCCCGGATCCAGCCGATCGCGGTACCGTCATCCAGGATATCGACACCCTCCTGGCGGTAATCGCTACCCAGTTGAGCCGCCTCGGCATCGCTGTAGGCGACATCCTGTCCCCCCTCGTCGAACAGCACGGCATCGAGAGAGAGGCTCTCTCCCACCTGCCATGGCGCATGGTCGGCATTGAAGGGGAGTTGCCCCGAGGCACCAGCCTGATCCAGTTCAAAGGAGGCCAGGTTCTGCGAGCCGCCGTTAAAGGTCAGGCGCAGCACCTGCTCTCCGGCGTTGAGCTCGACCTGGATGGCGTCGCTGTCAGTATAGGTGTCCCAACTGCCGCTATAGTCAATGGCGACGGGAGAGAGGGAAGCGTAAGTTTCACCGGCCTGAGTGAAGTCGGCGGTGATGGAGCGCCCCCCGCTCTGGTTGCCCAGCGCCGTCAGGAACGACAGGTTATACGTACCGGCCTGCGCTACATCGAGGGTGTACTCCAGCCATTCGCCATCCGTCACCCAGCCGACGGCGTCGCCATCGCCCAGGATGTCGACGCCTTCCCCGCGGAAATTGCTTCCCAGTTGGCTCTCGCTACTGTCGTTGTAGGCGATCCCCTGGCCCCCTTCGTCATAGCGCGCAGCATCCAGCGTCAGGCCATCCTGATCGACGAACCAAGGCTGCTGGGTGTCATTGTGAGGATGCTGCTCGGTAGTCCCTTCCTCCGTATCCTGAAAGTTCGGGATACCGTCGCCATCATTGTCGTCGTAGAGATCGACTCGGCCGTTGCCATCGGCATCTTCCGTTCCGGAGGGGTCATAGGTCTGGACGTTCTCGACCAGGAAGATGTTGTCGTTGTAGTCATAATTCACTCCCGCGTAGTCCTGAATGACGATGTAGGTGTCGGGAATGACGTTACCGGCGCTGTCCTTGGCGATATAAACCCGAATCAGGTGGCCGTCGTCCGCGTTCCAGTTGAGGTTGGTTCCAGGATTGCCGATAGCGTCGACGCTATCTTCGTAAAGGTTGGCGTCGGGATCGGACCAGGAGATATATCCCTGACGGCCGCTGATCCCGGCGAAGAAACCGAACGGCGCATCGCGATCGAGTGTCGTGGTGGCCAGTGAGTCGCCGTCGTTGAGCGTGCGGGGGAGCAACGTCTGACCGTCGAGCTCATCATGAGCGAGAATCTCGTTGAGATCACGGCTACCGACGTCGTGAACGAACAGACGAGCGATGTCCCCCTGGGTGTGGTAGGCCGCCAGTTGCGTAATCTTGATGGGCGAGCTGCTGTCCGCACGCTGGAAGTAGGGAGCGATAATCTCGTCGCCATTGGCTTCCACCAGGCCGCCCTGGTTCATCTGCTCCTGAGCCACGTCGGTGCTGAAGCCAAAGGCATCGACTATTTCCTGAACCGTTGGCTCCTGGCCATGCTCCGATTGGCCCTGAGCGATTCCCGCGAGTTGAACCACCGCCTGAGGCGTCTCACTGCCATTGGCATGAACCAGCAATGTCGACTCGTAGAGCGAGCCGTCATTGGTATCCTCGGCAATGAAGCGTACCGTCACGTTCAATGAACCGCCGGCGGGCACCATCAGGTTTTGTGTGTCGCCGACGATTTCGAACAGCGAAGGATCGGCAATTTCCAGACGGGTGACCGCGAAATCGGCGGAGCCGTTGTTATTGATGCTGAACGTCGCTTCGTCATGGACCTCCTGGCTGTCATTGGCCGGATTCTCGATACGGCTCATGACGAGACGATCATCCGAGGGGATGCCGTCAAGGTTCTCGATCGAGAGGTCGCCGGCGGCGACGGGTTCGAAGAGAGAAGCCGGCTCGATGCCTTCGATAACGAACATGTTATCGTTGTAGTCGTAATTGATACCGGTGTAATCCATGATGCCGAGATAGGTATTAGGTATCGCATTGCCGTTGGCGTCCAGCGCCTGGAACATCCTCACGGTATAGCCACGCTCGATGCCTTCGGCATCTTCCGGCACATCACCGCTTCCCGTCGGGTTGAGCGACGGGTCGGTGGACAATCCTTGGACGATGATGCTGAAGAGGTCATTGCCTTTCCAGCTGTCGGGAATCGTGTTGTGGTAAAAGGTCGCCGTTGCGAACTGTCCATCGTTCTCGATCGGCAGCAGCGACTGGTTGTTATCGCCGGCATGATTGGTCAACTGGACCACCTGCCCCTTGTTATCGGGGTTATGGATACCCAGGTAGGCGGCGCCGCTGCCGTGAAAAGCGGCAAGCTGGGTGATCTTGGCCGAATTGAACCCCTCGGCAATCTTCCAGTATCGCGATAGCACTTCATCGTCGTTGACCGGGCGATAGAGGTCGTGATCATTGAGGACGGAGTTCTCCCCGGCCTGAACGGTGGGCAGTCCCTCGATGACATTGCCGAAGCCGAAAACTTCCCAGACTTCGTTGACGTTGGGTTCCCAGCCGCCTTCGTCGCGCGCCTGCCAGAAGCCGGCCAGGTGCATCTCGGCAATGGGAGTGTCGGCGTCGTTGGTCGTTAGTTGCAAAGTCCCCTTGAAAACCCCGTCGCCCGCATCCGTAGCGGGAGGCGTATAGGCGTCCCGATCGAAGAGAATATCGACGGTAATCGATTCGCCGGCTGCCAGTGTCAGATCTTCGAAGATGGTGGGATCGGCCAGTTCGAAAGGCCCTGAGAGATCGGCTTTAAGTATCGACAGCTCGGCGGTGCCGGTATTGCTGACCACAACGCTGCCGCTCTCCTTGAAGTCGCGATTCGGACTCGAGGCGCTATTGTTTTCCAGGTAATTGAAGTGAATCCGGTCGGCATAGTACCCGGCATCGTCGCTTTGAAGAGCGATGTTCGCGCCCGGATCGGTCGGTATCGGTGACGTGGCCACCTGCAATGAATCGATATTGGGACCATTGGCATTGGGTGCCGTAACGGTAATGGTATTGGAACCCGCATCGAGACTCACTGCGGTCGTCCGATAATACCAGTCATCCCAGTTGGCATTGGTCTGGCCGATAAAGTTGAGGGCACTGGCAGTGTTTCCGTTTACGCTCAACCCGAGCGGGCGGTCGTCCTTTGTCGAGTCAAGTGCATAGCGGAAACCGACTTCGTACATGCCTGCCTCGGCAACATCGATTGTCCAGGTAACGGTCTGATCTCCGCTGCCGGCAAAATCCACATAGCTCCCCCCTGACGTGAGCGGGTCTGCCACGACCGCGGGACCGCCATCGAGTTCGGCACTCTCGGCTTCGTACTCCGTGTAGCCGGGTGTCGGATCTTCCGGCTCGTCGGGCGTGGTATCGAGCAAGAAGTCCGCCGCCGCGGTGGCTTCGTTGCCTGCTGCATCCGTCACGAACAGCGTGGCGGTGACTTCGCCGTCGGGCAGGGCGGAGACATCCACGCTGAACTGGCCGCTGTCATCCGGCACGACGATGATGCGCTCGCCATCGTTGAAGCTGACTTCCAGCGTTTCGATGTCATCGTCCAGCCCGCTGACCTGGAACGTGGCGGTCTCGGCCTCGTCACCCTCGAGAACGGTGTCGAGTGCGGCCAGCGCCAGGTTGTTGTCGGCATCCGCCGAGTCGTCGGACGCCTCGACGGCGAGGACCTCGAGCTGGTCGATGTTGGGGCCGCTGCTGCCGGTCGAGGTCAGCGTAATGACGTTCTCCTGTCCCTCGATCAGCGTGACGCGCTGGGTCAGGGTCTGCCAGGTACTGAAGCTGCCGGTGGCAGTGAAGTCGAGCGTGATGGGTGCGCCACCGTTGACGGTCAGCGCCAGCGGACGGGTCCCCGACGCCAATGAATAGCGCAGCGCCAGATCGAACTCGCCGGTCTGGTCAGAGCCTATGGTCCAGGTGAGGGTTTCGCCGCTGCCGATTCCGTCTCCGTAGTCGACGAACCCATCGCCCAGATAACCGGCCTGGTCGGCCACCTCCTGAATGTAGTTGTCGCTCGTCGACTCGGGGCCGGTGCCCAGCTCGGCATCTTCCGCCTGGTAGGTGCCGACCGGCGTGGTGAAGACAGGCTCGCCGGGCGTGGTATCGAGCGTGAAGTCCGTCGCCGCGGTGGCTTCGTTGCCTGCCGCATCCGTCACGAACAGCGTGGCGGTAACCTCGCCATCGGGCAGGGCGGAGACATCCAGGCTGAACTGACCGCTGTCATCCGGCACGACGGTGATGCGTTCGCCGCCGTTGAAGCTGACTTCCAGCGTTTCGATGTCATCGTCCAGCCCGCTGACCTGGAACGTGGCGGTCTCGGCCTCGTCACCCTCGAGAACGGTGTCGAGTGCGGCCAGCGCCAGGTTGTTGTCGGCATCCGCCGAGTCGTCGGACGCCTCGACGGCGAGGATCTCGAGCTGATCGATGTTGGGGCCGCTGCTGCCGGTCGAGGTCAGCGTAATGACGTTCTCCTGTCCCTCGATCAGGGTGACGCGCTGGGTCAGGTTCTGCCAGGTACTGAAGCTGCCGGTGGCAGTGAAGTCGAGCGTGATGGGTGCGCCACCGTTGACGGTCAGCGCTAGCGGACGGGTCCCCGACGCCAATGAATAGCGCAGCGCCAGATCGAACTCGCCGGTCTGGTCGGAGCCTATGGTCCAGGTGAGGGTTTCGCCGCTGCCGATTCCGTCTCCGTAGTCGACGAACCCATCGCCCAGATAACCGGCCTGGTCGGCCACCTCCTGAATGTAGTTGTCGCTCGTCGACTCGGGGCCGGTGCCCAGCTCGGCATCTTCCGCCTGGTAGGTGCCGACCGGCGTGGTGAAGACAGGCTCGCCGGGCGTGGTATCGAGCGTGAAGTCCGTCGCCGCGGTGGCTTCGTTGCCTGCCGCATCCGTCACGAACAGCGTGGCGGTAACCTCGCCATCGGGCAGGGCGGAGACATCCAGGCTGAACTGACCGCTGTCATCCGGCACGACGGTGATGCGTTCGCCGCCGTTGAAGCTGACTTCCAGCGTTTCGATGTCATCGTCCAGCCCGCTGACCTGGAACGTGGCGGTCTCGGCCTCGTCACCCTCGAGAACGGTGTCGAGTGCGGCCAGCGCCAGGTTGTTGTCGGCATCCGCCGAGTCGTCCGGCGCCTCGACGGCGAAGACCTCGAGCTGGTCGATGTTGGGGCCGGTGCCTGATGTCGCCTGGAACGTCACCGTATTGACGCCAGCGACCAGATCGGCACGAATGTCGAGCAGTTGCCAAGTGCTCCAGGCGGCGTCTCCCGTGATTCCGGCCGGTGGGTTGAAGGCGAACGTGCCTGCGCTTTCCTGATTGATCACCGCTTCGAGCGGGCGGCTTGTTGTCCCGCCATTGGCGTAGCGGACCTGGAGGACGGACTCGCCGGCTTGGGCTTCGGTAAGCTCGAAAGTGAAGGTGATGAAGTCGTCGTTGGTCGAGCCGAAATCGGCGTACCCGCCCATGACGCCGTCACTGTTGTTGGTATTGCCGTCGAGACCATAGGCACCGGGCCGCAGACCGCTGCTTTCCGGGTTGTTCTCGTTGCGGATCTGGATTTCGGCATCGGCAATGGCCACCGAGGTGCCATCGTCGGGCGTGTTGTCTTCCGCCTGAATCGTCAGAATCGAGACGCGGTCGTCTTCGTCTCCTCCCGTCGGGTCAGTGACAACCCCACCGGGTGCCGGGTCGAGACGAACCAGCTGGCTTTGCCCGTTGTTGCGATTGAGCGTCAGCAGATAGAGCTGACCGGTAGCGGGATTCTCTATGATGTCCAGCGAGTCCACATAGCGAATGACATTGCCATTGATGTCGCGCAGCACATCGTCGCCGATGATATTGCCGTCTTCATCCAGCGTGATCGAACGTATGTCGTCCCCGCCTGAATACTCGGTAAAGAGCAGGTTGTGTTGCAGGCTCGAGCCGAAAACATCGCTGGTATATTCCGTCGCTCCGTTGGGCGAACGGTTCTCTCCGAGCGAGTAGGCATCTTCTATACGGTAGTTGGGATCCGGCTCCTGACCGACGGGATAGTCATCGACCTGATTGACATCCTCTGCGCTGGTCGGGTTGCCGCCATTCATGATGTATTGATCATGCAGCGGATTCGGGTGGCCGTAATATCCGCCTTCTTCCACTGTAAAGAGGTAATCGTCCTGCTTGGAGACGTTAACTTGGCTTTCATCCACTGACGTCGAGGGGTCATCCGGTACACTGCCGCCAGCGGCCGAGCCATTGGTGGGCACGTAGAGTTGGCCGTTGGAGTGCCAGACGAGATCGTAACCATTGCGTATGCCGGTGGCGAAAATCTTGAGCACCGCATCATCGGCGTAAGGGTCGTAGAACTGCTCGAGAATGGCGCCCTCATCGTTCTGCACCGTAGCGGTGCCATTCTCGGCAAACACCAGATACTCCCCATCTCCCATGGGAATGGGATCGTTCTTGAGATCGTTATCGTCATCGGCATAGCGCCGCCCATTGTCCGGTAGAGGCTCTGTCGAGACGTCAAAGCCTCCTTCGGGTGGGGTGCGTGTAGGATCGATCTCCAGGACAGCGGCATTGAGGAGGCGTTCAGGTCGGCTGCCCCAGGCGCTGTCCGGCTCGCCCATGGCAGAATCCGATCCTTGTATGACATAGAGAAGATGCGTCGGGACATCCGGATTGGTGACGGCGTCATAGTCGGGATTGACTCGAAACTCGAGACTATTGGACACGTGATCGGCTACGGAGCGGGGCAGGCCGGTAATATAGGGGTCAGCCGTTGCAGTGAACTCGGGACCGTCACCAAGCGTGATCTTGGTGATACGGCCGCTGAAATCGGGCACGCTTTCGCTGCGTCCGGACAGCGGGATGGGATAGTTGTCCGTGACCCATAGCGTACTGGCGTCATTGGGATCGAATGTCAGGCCGATGATGCCACGTGGCCCATCCTCGTCCTGGAAATAATCGAGCGTCAGGGTCTGCTCGCCGGAGAGGCCGCCGGTGTCGGGATCCACATCGTATCGCTTGATCTCTCCCGCCATCGTGGCGATATAGAGTTTCGACCCATCGGGCGAAAGCTCGACGGAGGTGAAGCCGTAAGCGTTATCCTCCGATCCGTTCAGCTCGATATTCTTGGTAAATGCCACTTCGCGAGCAACGCTTTCCGGAGCGTCACCGGTCACGAATGTAGTGGTGAATGTCTGAAATTCCCGGGTCGGTGCGTCGGGATTGTCGTTATCGCCGCGGTCCTGGAAACCTTCGATCTTTATCGTGTAACTGGTGAACTCCTTGAGACCGTCCTTCGGTGAGATGGTCAGGGAGTCGAAGCCGCCGGTGGTATTGATGTTGAAGGCCACTTCCTTACCCGTCACGGTCTCGAAAAGGCGGACGGATCCATCCTGCAGGCTTTCCAGCAATGTGCCGCCACGTCCGTCGACGACCGAGACTCCAATGAAGATATCCGAGTCGGGGCCTACCCCCGTCGGCATGGCACCATTGTCAGGATCCAGGTCAATCGCGATCTCATTGGTACCGACCCCCGAGACGGCGCGCGGATTGGTGAAATGGGCATAATCCTCAGGGGCACTACGTTCATCGCCAGGCGTCAGATCGGGCAAGCCCTTGATTTCGAGATATTGAATTTCAGTGTTGCTGCTACCGGCACCTAGCGAATCGAGGGTCAGCCGGCCATCGGTAACCTCGACAATGCGGGTCACGAGATCGGAACGGAAACCCTCGGTATCGTCGGCAGGGTTGCTGTCATCGGGAAAATCATCCGGACGAAAGGGGGTGAAGGGATCGTTGAACAGTTCACCTTCGGCATTGATGACATTGTGACTGTCATACTCGCCGGAGGTGTCACCGATCGAGAGGGTCACCTCATAGAAGCCGTTCTCCAGCTCCATTTCCCAGCCGGCGTTTTCCGCATAGCTCGGCAGGGCGAAATGGGCGTAGGTACCCTGCAGCGGATCCAGGCCTTCGATATCGTCGGTACGATCATTGACGGCGAGATCGGCCTGATCCTTTAACGATAGCGGTGTCGTGCCGTTGGCCGTGCCATCGGCGATGGAATCTTCGCTGACCCAGCCATATTGATAGACCTTGCCACCGACGGTGACGGTTTGCTGTCCGAAGGCCAGGCCTTCATCGGCAATATACCCCTCGGGGGTGACGAAGTTGGGGTTGTAGGCTGCAGCATCAATCGCCGGTTGGAAGTTGATCTTCACCTCGAAGCGGTTGGCCGGTTCGATTCCCGGATCGGCTTCTTCGCTCTCGATGGTCACGCTCGTGGTCGTGGAGGCTTCATTGCCAGCCTCATCGGTCACATACAGCGTGGCGGTATGTTTGCCCTGCTCATATCCGGTGAGGTCCAGGGTGAAATCACCTTGATTGTTCGGTGTCACGTCGAGGCGTGTTTCGCCATCGTCGAAGCTCACCGCGATGGTCTTGACATCGGCATCCAGACCGGTGATATGAAACGGCACTGCGGCGATTTCGGTGGTATCGATCGTGGCATCGAGCACGTCGAGCCCAAGGTCCCCGTTCTTGTCTGCCGTAGTGTCTTCTGCTGAAGTGATGGGCAGTATTTCCAATTGATCGATATTGGCGCCGCTGTTCTCGAACGAAGTCAGCGTGATGATGTTCTCCTGTCCCCCGGCCAGCGTGACGCGTTGGGTCAGGGTGTCCCAGGTGGTTGCGCTACCGGTTGCCGAGAAATCGAGCGTGACGGTTTCGCCGCCATTGATGTTCAGCAGCAGCGGACGGGTACCGGTGGTCAGCGCATAACGGAATGCCAGATCGAATTCGCCGGTCTGATCGGACCCGATCGTCCAGGTAATGCTCTCGCCGCGGTCGACGCCATTGCCATAGTCGGCGTAGCCCTCTCCCTCGTAGCCGGCCTGGCTATCGTTCACGCGAATGTAGTTGGAAGTCGTCGATTCCGGTCCAGTGGCGAGTGCCGCATCTTCCGCCTGGTAGACGCCGACGGGCGACGTATAGGCAGAGTCGTCTGGCCCCGTATCGAGCGTGAAGGCTGTCGATGCAGTTGCCTGGTTCCCGGCGTTATCCGTGACGAAAAGGGTCGCCGTGACATCCCCGTCGGCAAGGCCTGAAAGGTCGACGGCAAACCGACCCTCGGCATTGAGGCTGATTGCCCGACGCGCGCCATCGTTGACGCTGATTTCGACAGTTTCGATATCGTCGTCCAGGCCCGTTACCTGGAAGGGAACTGCTTGGGCTTCTTCACCCGTAATCGTGCTGTCGAGCGCAATGAGAGCCAGGTTGTTGTCTTCATCCGCAGAGCCATCGTCAGGCTCTGCAACGGCCAGCACCTCGAGCTGATCGATGTTGGCACCGCTGTTCTCGAACGAAGTCAGCGTAATGACATTCTCCTCGCTCTCGTTCAAGGTGACGCGCTGAACCAAGGTTCCCCAGGTGCTGGCACTGCCTGTCGCGCTAAAGTCGAGAGTGATGGGATCGCCGCCGTTGACCGTCAGCAGCAAGGGGCGGCTACCCGTCGTCAGGGCATAACGGAAAGCCAGGTCGAATTCGCCTGCCTGGTCCGATCCGAGGGTCCAGGTAATGGTTTCGCCACTGTCGATACCATCGCCGTAGTCAACGTAGCCTTCGCCCTCGTAACCGTTCTGATCGCTTTTGACTTGAATATGTCTGGTCGCAGTGGATTGCGTTCCGGTAACCAGCTCGGCATCTTCTGCTTGGTAGATGCCTACAGGTGAATTAGCCATGCCATTGACCCCTTGCTTTCATCTGGTTGTCGATTAGCCGCTGCTCTTGGCAAGTTCGGTCTAATACAGCGTTTTATTGCCCACGCTTGGGTGGAAGAAGACGTCCCCTGCTAACGGTGGGCGTGTCATAAGCAAATGATTTCCATGCGGGAAAAATTGAAAAGACTTCACTTTCCGAATGACTTCGCAGGTGCGCATGAATGAAAAACATGTTTTTATTAGTTATTTTTTATGGTCGTGTCGCCGTTGCTCATGGCAGCAATAACATAAGTTACGTAATTAACGTCTTTTGATGTTTCTTTGGGTAACTTATAACTTGCTGTTTGAATTAATTTTGGTTTATGTATACCAACTCATAAACGTTATTTCAGTATGGTTTATATAATTTGCCTGGGTTAAATAGAGCGGTTGTTTTTCGGGGGATAAGCGTATTGATCCAGTGTTTTAGTTCCGGTTTGACGAATAAAAAGTATTAGTGAAAAGTAAAAACGAAAACGCCAGGCCCGTAGGGCCTGGCGTCAAGGAGCTATCTGCCGCTAGTTACAGAATCATGTCTTCTGGCTGCAGGACTATGCCCGTCACCTCAATGGCCATGTCCACGACACCATCGCCGTTGACATCGGCCTGCAGCATTTCACCCGTTACGCGGATTTCTCCGCCCTGGCCGGTGAACCCATCACTGCCCAGCCAGGTGAAGGACTGCTTGCCTTCGACATTGAGGTTGGCGTCGATACCCGAGAGATCGATTCTGTCGCCCTCCTGGCTAGCGAAGTCGAGGATCACATCCCGATCGAGCGGACTGGACTCGAACGTCGAGAGATACATGAACGTATCCTGGCCGCTTCCACCTGCCAGCGTGTCGCCGCCCAGCCCACCGTAGAGAACGTCGTCGCCTTGGCTGCCCGTCAGGCTGTCCGCGGCTTCGCTTCCCGTCAACAGGGGGGACGGCACATCGATGTTCTCGACCTGGCCGTCGATTGCCGTGACGACCGGAAGCGGGTGCTCCTTGGCGTCAACCTTGTAGGAGAAGCGCCAGGTCTCACCCGGCTCCAGAGCCGCGCCGGCGTTGATGCCGGCAATCGAATAGCCGCCATCGACCGCTTGCCAGTCGCCATTCCACAGCTCGACGATCTCGACGGGCAGTTCGATGTCGATGACCGGACGCTCTATGGCCACGCCAGACGTGTTCTCGACGAAGACTTCCGTCATGTAGCCGCTGGACCATTCGCTCTTGATCGAGGAGGTAACGGATAACATGTCCGCCACGAGGGGCGCCTGGCCGACCGATGTATCGAGCAGGCTGAGGTCGGCAGTGCTGCCGGCGATCAGGGCGGCGGTGTCCACCACGATCTCGCTGCCATTCAGGCTCAGCGACTCAGGCAGGTAGGTTTCCTCTCCCAGGGCCTTGAACCCCAGCCGCATGGTCTGGCCGGGCTTCAGGGCAACGGGATTGTCATCGACGATGGTGTAGACATCGTCGGTGTGACTCAGCAGCATGGAGCCGTACCACTTGATGATCTCGGCCTGTGGCAGGCTGAAGCTGATGGCCTGCTCCGTGAGCACCTGATCCGAGGTGTTGGTGATTTCGAGAGCGAGGGAGTAGCCCAGAGAGGAGCGTCCCAGCACCTCGAAGACCGCCGATGCCGAAAGGGAGGGAGCAGGAGCAGGAGCAGGCTCAGGGCTGATGATGCCGATGGCGGGCTGCAGGACGATCGAGGTGATCGGCTCATTCACCGGAGAGGGTTCAGGCGCACTTTCGTCAACGTCCTGTTCGGGAGCGCCGGTAGCCGTATCATCGTTTAATATCTCCTCTGGTGTCGGAGGCTGCGGTACCTCGCCCTGGGAGACGCTGCGTGTGGCAGTGTCGAGCACCTTGCCATCCGCGAAGATGACCCGCTCCATGTCGACCAGCGTGTCGTTGTCGCCGCTGCCCTTCAGATAGAGCCCGCCGTCATCGAGATACGTGACGGCATAATCGGCAAAGACTTTTTCCATCAACGCCGTGTCGAAGCCGGCTCCGCCCTGAAGCGTGTCCTTGCCTGTCCCGCCGCGCAGGATGTCGTCACCGTGACCGCCATGCAGGGTATCGTTGCCACCCGCGCCGTCGAGGTAGACGCCGTCATCGGCGCCTTGGACCACATCATCACGGCGTGAGCCGACGACGTAGTCGAACGTCGCCCGGTTGGCGCCGGCTTCGGTGATGGCACCGAAACTTTCGCCGCCGTTGTTGTACCAGAGGGTCGTGGACATGCCATCGGCTGCAGCGTCGCGGATCGACTGCTCGACATGCACGGTGTTGTCGTGATCCTGGCCGCCGTGAAAATTGATGTCGCGGTCGGTCGAAGTGACATGAATGTCGTTGCCCACCGAGGAGCGCCAGGAGGCGAAGAGTACGCTGTGACGCATGCCGCTGTCCTGCAGGTCGGTCAGCGTGCCGTCATAGACTTCGCGCAGTTCATAGGCATAGCCGTTGCCGCCGGAGCCCTTGTTGAACGCGCCATGAGCCTGCATGGCATCGCCGTTGAAATCCAGCGACAGGGCGATCTCGAAGGCGGTCGAGGGCCCGTTGACGACCTGGACGTCCTCGATACTGCTGTCGACCGTGCCATTGAACTTGACGGCCTGGTAATCGGTCAGCGAGGACAGCGTGTTGCTGAAAACGGCATTGTCGGGTGTGCCGAGTTCGTACTCGATCGAGAAGCCCTGCAGCGTCACGTTTTCCAAGGCGTCCATTCTTTCGATCTTGGCGTCACCGCCATCGAAGTCGAAGTGCACGCCGCGGTCGAGCGTGACGGTCTCGCCGTCGACCGCCACCACCTTGGCCATGCTGGTACGCAACGGCGCATTGAGCTTTTGCCAGGAGGTGTCGCCGATCTCGTCGAAGTAGGCCTGATCGTTGTCCTGCCAGATGCGCACCGTGTCGCCAGCCTTCAGGCCGTGATCGGCTCCATCGAGTGTCAGCGTGTCGGTACCCTCGGTGACATCCCCCGCGAGATAACCGGCCAGGTCGGTATGTTCGCCGGCCACGTAGAAGCCGTGCGAATCATCGTTTTCGAAGGCATCGTCGGTGAAGGTAATGATCGTCTGGCCGGACCCGGCCCCCACCAGCGATACATCCGAGCGGGTAATGTTGATCGAATCGTCGAATCGGTAATGACCGGCCGCCAACTGAACGGTGGTGCCCGCCGGCACTGAGTCCAGCAGGGTCTCGAGCTGGGCGGCGCTGATCTCGGGGCCGACCCGGATCGTTGTGGCGTCGATGTCGTCGACAGGTGCCGTAGTCGTGACGATGTCGATGCTGGAAACGGGAGGTGAGGCCTCGGCAGGGGACGCCGTCGTGCCGCTACTGCTCTGCTGGCCCTCGCCGATAGCGCTGAAGGCCAGGTCGGCGGGTGTGTCGTTTACCGTGAAGGCAGTGGGTAGTGCTCCGCTTTCGCTCAGCACCTTGAACTTGAAGCGCACGGTCTCGCCCGGGGCGATATCGTTGCTGTCATCATCGTCCATGATGGTGTACGTGTTGGCGTGATGCGCACTGACCTGCCCATTCCAGACATCGGTGATTTCGCCCGGCAGCTCGAAGCTGGCCCGGAAATTCTCGATGTTTCGGGAATCGATATTGGTGATGAACACTTCCAGTACGTAGCCGCCATTCCACTGGCTGGTAATGGCGTAATCGACCAAGGATTTCATTTGTGAAACCTAATGTTTGGCGATAGTGCAACGCAGGGTTGCCACGAAGCTAACAATCCTTAGTCGTGTCTCGTGCAGGTGAGCGCAGGAACGGGACGTGTCGAGCGCTCATGGCTGTCGCGGATGAGATGGCCGAACCCACGGCGAAATTTCCTATAGAACCTGATGGAGTCCGGAAGCTGTCCGCAGCAGTATTGCAGGAATGTAATTGGGGGTAACAGAAAGAAAGGCGAGAGGTTTTGGCGCAATTTCAAAGTTAGCAATAATCTATATTAAACAACTCATAATTGCCGGTTGGGATGAATACTCCATATGTGACGCTGGGATTATCGGATAGGCGGGTGTGAGGCATCGTCGGACGGGGAAGCGGGGCGACCGACAAGCGCTTTGCTGAGCTGATCGGCGAAACGCCGTGCCGATGGCAGACCACCGAAGCTCCATACCGGATCCAGCCGTATCACGTCGCGTTTGTGCACGCTGGGCAGATATTGCCACAAGCCGCTCTCAGCCAGTTGATCCGCGACGCCGACCGGCAGAGGGTCGATCACCACCAACTGGGCTGACTCGATACTTGCCAGCTGCTCGAGACCGACCATGGAGAACCCCCAGGCGTTGGTGGGCTCCTTCCAGGCACTGGTCAGCCCCAGCCGTTGCAATACGGCCTGATAGAGGCTGTGTTCACCGAAGACCCGTACATGGCGGGCATCGATGAACTGGACGATCAGCAGGGGAGGCGTGTCTGCCGGCAACCGCGCGGCATCCTGATCGATTCCGGCCTCAACCTCAGCGATCAGGGTCTCGGCCGCCTCGGGCCGACCGACCAGTCGTGCGAGTTCGTGGGCGGCTTCCCGTGCCTGCGACCAGACGTCACCGCCAGCCAGGTAGAGACCGATATTGCTGACCGGCGCAATCCGCGACAGCCGGGGCGTCAAGGCCGCGAACATGGGAGAAATGAGAATGCGCTCGGGTTTCAGCTGCGCGAGCAGCTCCAGATTGGGTTGGGCCCGCAGGCCGATATCCACGACCTCTTCCGGCATGGTCGGCTCCGAGACCCACTCACGGTAGGCGTCGGTCTGCGCCACGCCCTGGGGAGCGACGCCGAGGGCGAGCAACGTCTCGGCCAGTGTCCAGTCCAGGGACACTACCGGCACGATCGGTCTGGCAGCGCCTGCAGCATCGTTGTTCGCCTGGGCAGACGGCAGCATGACAGGCAGGCCGATCAGCAAGGTGAGGGCCAGGCTGCGCAGCATGGCGCGCAGTGGCACGGACAGGACATGAGCGCGCGTCACGAAGTCCCCGGTCAATGCAGGATGGCGATGGGGTGGTCTCCGCCGGGGTGCGGCATGACGCGCATGGGAATGCCGTAAATGGCTTCCAGCGTGACATCCTGCATCATGTCGAGCGGCGAGCCCTCGGCGAGCAGGCGGCCACTGTGCAGGGCCACGAGATGATCGCAGTAGCGCGCCGCCATGTTGACGTCATGAAGCACGATAATGACACCCAGCCCCAGTTCCCGACACAGCTTGCGCACCAGTTCCAGCACTTCGACCTGATGGGCGACGTCCAGCGCCGCGAGCGGTTCGTCGAGCAGCAGGAAACGGCTGCCCTGAGCCAGCAGCATGGCCAGCCATACCCGCTGGCGTTCACCGCCGGAGAGGGTATCCACGAAGCGGTCGGCAAAGGCCTCGGTGTGTGTCAGGGCGATGGCGCGCTCGATCTGGACATGATCCTCGCGTGACAGCCGACCCAGCAGGCCATGCCAGGGGTAACGGCCGAAGGCGACCAGCTCGCGCCCCGTCAGGTTCTCCGCGCTGGGCAGATGCTGGGGAAGGTAGGCGACCTGGCGGGCGAATTCCCGCGTGCCCCAGGCCTCGAGGGGACGGCCGTCGAGGCGGATCTCGCCATGGGTAGCGGGTTGTTGCTGAGCGAGCAGTTTGAGCAGAGTCGACTTGCCCGACCCGTTGTGCCCGATCAATCCATAAACGCGCCCCTCCAGAAAGGAGGCATTGATCGGCTGCAGCAGCGCCTTGCCGCTGACCTCGAAGCTGGCGGCATTGACTTCGAACATGACGAGAACCCCACCGGGAAGGCAGTACAAGCCGCAATCGTAATTCAAATAAGAACAATTATCAAAATGGATCGCCCGAGAGCTGCATGAATTCTGCCTAAAGGCGTCTCAATCCCCATAGGAAGTAGGCCCCGCCGAGCAGTGATGCGACCAGGCCGGCCGGCACCTCCTGGGGAAACAGCAACTGTCGGCCGAGCCAGTCGGAGAGCACCATGAGCAGCGCACCGAGCAACACGGCACCCAGTAGATGCAGGCGGGCGCGGGAGAAGCCCAGCAGGCGTGCCATGTGCGGTGCCAGCAGGCCGACGAAGCTCAGCGGACCCACGACCAGCGTGGCGCAGGCGGTCAGCAGGGCGACCAGCCCCAGCAGTGCCAGGCGCGAGCGGGTGACGTCGACGCCCAGGGCCTGGGCTGTCGGGGCGCCCAGCGGCAGCAGGTCCAGCCAGCGGGAAAAGGGCAGCGCCGCCACGATCAGCACGACAGCCAGACAGACGACAGCGCCTGCGGTGAAGGCATCGACATAGTAGGTCGAGCCGGACATCCAGGCGATGATCTGCTGGCCTCGCGGGTCTCCCCCGGCGAGCACAAAGCTGCGGACAGCATCGAACAGGGCGGTGATCGCGACGCCGGTGAGCAGCAGCCGTTCGGGCAGAAAGCCGCTGGCGCGGTTGAGTATCACCAGCAGGCCCAGTGTCGCCAAAGCCGATAGCGTGCCGATCCCGACGAGCGTGAGCTGGCCGACGGCCGGCAACAGCAGAATCGCAACGATCATGCCGATGGCCGTGCCGCCACTGATGCCGAGCACCTCGGGGCTGGCCATGGGATTGGAAGTGATGCGCTGAATCAACGTGCCCGCCAGGGCCAGCATGGCGCCGGCGCCTGCCGCGGCAAGCATGCGTGGCAGGCGCCATTCGAGCGTCGTCCAATGGCCGGAAGCGGGCAGCCATTGCCAGCCATGGCCGCTCTGACCGAAGAGCAGCGCGATAGCTGCCGAGCCCAGCAGGGCCGCGGTCAGCAGACGGAGCAGGCGACCCGGCGAGGCATGGCGCCGGGCGATGCCGCCAGTGTCGCCTCGGGGACGATCACCGCCCAGCCGGAGCCGGGGAATCAGCCACAGCAGGAGCGGCGCCCCGAAGGCCGCCGTCGTCGCACCGGTGGGAATCATGGTCGGCAGGGCACCGGAGAAACGCTGCAGGGCCAGATCGGTCGCGGCCAACAGCAGGGCGCCGAGCAGGGTTCCCCAGACCAGGCGCTGGCCCAGTCGGCGGGCGCCCAGCAAGCGCACGATGGCGGGGGCCGCCAGACCGATGAAACCGATCACGCCGGCTACGCTGACCACGCAGGCGGTGATGAAGACCGCCAAGGCAAGGCTGGCCAGGCGTAGGTGCTTGAGCGAGACGCCCAGGCTGCGCGCGTTGGTATCGTCGAGTTCGAGCACCGCCAGGGGTCTGAGCAGCAGTGCCGCAAGCAGCGCCCCCGCCAGCAGGCGGGGCCAGAGGAACATGGCGCCGTTCCAGTTGTTCTGCGATAGCGAGCCGGCGCCCCAGATCAGCAGGCCCTTGAGCTCCTCCTGATGAAATAGCAGCAGCACCATGCTCAGGGCGCCGAAATAGAGGTTGATGACCAGCCCCGCCAGCACCACGACCATCGGTGCCAGGGCGCGTCGCCAGGCGAGCAGGAACACCAGCCCCATGGCCAGGCCTCCGCCGGCGATGGCGACCCACTCGCGGCCGAGCGCCAGCAACTGCGGCGCCATCAGGGTCGCGACCAGCAGCGCCAGGTTGGCCCCGCTGGCCACGCCCAGCGTCGTCGGGGCGGCCAGAGGATTGCGTAGCACCTGCTGCATCAGTACCCCGGCCAGGGCGAGGCCACCGCCGGAGAGCAGCGCGACGCACAGCCGTGGCCACCAGCTGTAATGCACCACGACCTGATCGATATCGCTGAGAACGGGGGTGAACAGCGCGGAGAGGGCGGTGGTGACGTCGAGATGTGGGGCCAACGTCAACCAGGCCAGACCCAGCGTAAGCAATCCCAGTGCGAGGCAGGCCCGCCCCGGCGTCATCCGGCGGGTAGCGTCAATCATGGTGACTTTCCTTGTGCGGCCGAAGAGACAGGTTCCGGCGGCGGTGCGTCTGAAAGATATCGGTGCTGTCCGAAGGAGGAATGACCGGGCGCAATCGTAATCCATGCCCTGCGGTTGTCAAAATGAGGTTTCACCCAGATGGGCCCGACAGTGCTGCAGCGCCTGTTGAACGTAGCGCCCCGCCATGCGCTCGGAAACCCCCAGGCGCTGGCCGATCTCGCGTTGGGTAAGCCCCTCCAGGCGATGCCAGATCAGCGCCTGGCGCTGGCGTGTCGGGAGCCGCTCCAGCATGTCCCGCATCCATTGTCGGCACTGGGCATGGCGGGTGGCCGTTTCGGGGCAGCTCGAGGCGCTTTCCAGCAACAGCTCGGGGGCGTCGAGGGGCAGCATGAGCGGCTGGGTGCGGGAATGTCGCTGGTAGTCGATCAGCAGGTTGCGGGTAATGCGAAACAGGTAAGCCCGGGGATTGTGCAGCGGTATGCGCGGTGTCGTCCGGCACAAGCGAAGATAGACCTCGTGACATAGGTCGTCGGCAAGATCGGGGGAGCCGAGTCGACGGGCTAGATAACCGGTGAGTTCACGCGAGTGCCGATGAAAGAGCTGATCGAGCGGTTGGGCGGTCATGACGTCTCAGCAAGGCGTAAACGAACAGACCTCTCATCATGCATAAAATGATACGCATTATCAATTGGTGGCGTGTTGTATTCTGACTGCCGGCATGCCCTGAGCATGCCGGCAGATCGAAACTAGAAGCGATAGCTCAGCGTGGCGCGAACGCTGCGCTCCTCACCGAAATAGCAGTAGTTGAGGTCGTAGCAGGAGGCGACATACTCCTTGTCGAGCAGGTTGGTGACGTTGAGGCGAGCCGAGACACCTTGCAGGCCCAACTGGCCGAGATCGTAACGAAGCATGGCGTCGACCAGCGTGTAGTCGGGTACCTTTTCGGTGTTCTCTTCATCGGCATAGATGTCGGCGTAATAGCGTACACCGAGCCCCGCACCGAGACCGGCCAGCGCGCCGCGAGTCACGGCATAGTCGCCCCATAGCGAAAGCTGGTGGCGAGGCACCTGATTGGCGGTGTTGCCTTCGGTGTCGTCCTCCGTTTCCTGATAGGTCACGTCGGTATAGCTGTAACCGGCCTGGAGGCGAAGATTGTCGGTGAGCTGGGTATGCGCCTCCAGCTCGATGCCCTGGGATTCGATCTCGCCCACGGCGCGATAGAAACTCTCGTTGGGGTCCTTGGTCGAGACGTTCTCCTGAGTGATGTGAAACAGCGAAACCGTGTATTGATCACGCGTGCCGAGCGGCTGGTACTTGAGACCGGTCTCGATCTGCTTCCCTTCGGTGGGCGCGAGTAGGTCACCGTGCTGATCCGTGGTGGCATTGGGTGCAAAGGATGTCGAGTAGCTGACGTAGGGGGCGACACCGTTGTCGAACAGATAGAGCAGCCCGGCGCGTCCGCTGAACTGGGTGTCATCCAGCTCGCTGGCGTTGCCACTGTCACGGTCGGTGTTTTCGATGTCGACCCAGTCGTGACGTGCGCCCAGCGATAGACGCCAGTTCCCCAGGGCCAACTGATCCTGAAGATAGATCCCGGTCTGCTTCAGCTCGCGCCGCTCCCGGGTGGCCGGGTACAGAGCCGTAGGCTCGGCGCCATACTGCGGGTCGAAGGCATCGAGCGTGGGGAAGGCGCCGGAGGGCCAGGCGACGTCGTTCTCGCGCTCCTGGTAGTCGGCCCCCAGCAGCACGGTGTGCTCGATGAAGCCGCTCCGCAGGTGCGCCTCGAGCTGGTTGTCCAGCGTCCAGGCCTGCAGGGACTCGTCGCCGCCCGAGTAATAACGGTAGAGCTCGGTATCGGTGGCCCAGCCGTATGCATAGACCTGGTTCATCTCGACATCGGCGTCCAGATAGCGCAACTTCTGACGGCCGGTCCAGCTGTCGCTGAAACGATGCTCGAGATCGTAGCCGACCATGCGCTGGGTACGTTCGAACTTTTCGTAGTCCTCCTCGCCCTCGAAGAAGGTATTGGAAATATGGCGTCCTGCCCGGCTCTCGATGGTTCCTTCATACGGCAGGCCGGAATGATAGCCGCCCTCCGGTTCGTGTTGCAGGTAGGCGAGGAAGGTCACGCTGGTGGCATCGGTCACATCCCACGTAATCGACGGCGCAATGGCGTAGCGTTCCTCCTCGACCGGACCGAACTGGGTGTCGGCGGCGCTGGCCAGGCCCACCAGGCGATAGGCGACCCGGCTTTCGTCGCCGAGCGGGCCGGTAAGGTCGAAAGCGGCACTGCGCTGGTCGCGATTGCCGGCCATGAAACGCACCTCGCCACTGTTCTCGAATTCAGGGCGCTTGCTGTTCAGGGCCACCAGTCCGCCCGGCGATGCGCGGCCGTAGAGGACCGAGGCCGGCCCCTTGACCACTTCGATGCTCTCCAGAAAATACGGATCGATGACCATTGAGCTGTAGGAACCGCTGTCGCCCATCAGCTTGAGTCCATCGAGGAAGGTATTGTTGATACTGCCGTCGGAGAAGCCGCGCAGTACCAGATAGTCGTAACGATTTGAGGCGCCGATCTGATTGGTGAAGACGCCGGGCGTGTAATTGGCGGCACGTTGTACGCTCTGCGCGCCTTTCTCTTCGATATCCTCGCGATCGATGACGGAGATTGCCTGGGGCGTCTCGATGAAGGGCGTTTCGGTCTTGGTGGCGGCCTGGCCGGTCACCGTCACGGGGGCCAGGGTGACGGCATCGTTTTGTCGGACATCGTGCTGTTGGACATCGGCCTGGCCCCAGACAGCCGTCAGCGACAGACCGGCGTAGACGGTGACACCGGTGAGAGCAGCATGGGTCTTTCGGTACTGGATCTTTCGGTACATCGCGAAGGGTTTCCTTGAATGAGCTTGTTTTTAATGCAAATCGTTGTTATTTGCAGCCTTGCTGACAAGGAAGACGAACCGGGGAGGGATTTCTGAACCGCAGGCAGGAAATAGTACAATGAGTCGCCAATCGGCCTTTCGCGTTCCCGAAAGCACGCGATGCGCAGCCTCAAGCCAATGAAGTGACGCCATGCCTGATCATCATCCCCAACGACTCACCACCTCCCTCGACATCGGGGCGAACGGGCGGGAGAAGCTCAGATCGCTGTTTCCCGGCGTGTTCACCGAGACGCAGGATTCACGCGGCGAGCCGGTCGAGAGTCTCGATTTCGACAAGCTGAAGGCCGAGCTGGGCACTTTCACCGAATCTTTCGAGGCACGCCGCGAGCGTTACGGGCTCGAGTGGCCGGGCAAGCGCGAGGCGCTCAGGCTCGCCCAGATGCCCAGTCATGCCACACTCAAGCCTCAGCGCGAAGCATCGGTGGCCTTCGACGCCTCGCGTAACCTGTTTCTCGAAGGCGATAATCTGGAAGTGCTGAAGCTGCTGCAGAAGCCTTATCACGCCAAGGTGAAGCTGATCCATATCGACCCGCCATACAACACGGCCGGCGATTTTATCTATGCCGATCGCTTCGCCGAGCCGCTTCAGGCATATCTCGCCTACACGGGGCAGACGGATGCCCAGGGCCGTCACTTCACCACCGCGAACGAGCAGGACGGCCGTTATCATAGCCGCTGGCTCAGCATGATCTATCCACGGCTCTATCTGGCGCGGAATCTGCTGGCGGACGATGGCGTGATCCTGATCCACATCGATGAACACGAGGCGGACAATCTGCGCCTGGTCATGAACGAACTGTTCGGGGCGGAGAATGATCTGGGCGAAATCATCTGGGACAAGCGCAATCCCAAGGGGGATTCGACGCGCATTGCCAGCCAGCACGAACGGCTGCTGGCCTATGCCAAGGATCGCACGGCGCTGCGGGAGGCGCGCCCGCTCAAGCGGCCCAAGGCCAATGCCGAGCGCATGATGGCCAAGGCGGCCCAACTGATGCAGAAAGTGGGCACGACGCTGGTGCCCACGGACCTGGAGGAGGTGATTCGCAAGTACGGTCTGGCGCTTGACGCCAGCGACTTTGCACGCGCCTATACCCTGGACGATGCTCGCCGGGACTATCGGGAGTGGCTTGCCAGACAGGACGTTTCGGGGGGCGAGGCGGCATATCGCCATCTCGATGAGCAGGGAGAGATCTACCGTACCGTGTCCATGGCCTGGCCGAACAAGAAAACCGCGCCGGACGAATACTTCGCGCCGCTGATCCATCCCGTCACGCGCAAGGCCTGCCCGGTTCCCGCCCGTGGCTGGCGCAATCCTCCGGCCAGGATGGCGGCGCTTCTCGAGGCCGGCATGATCGTCTTCGGCGAAGACGAGACCAGGCAGCCCGAGCGCAAGTACTACCTGAAAGACAACATGCTGGAGAACGTGCCGTCGGTGCTTCCCTTCGGCGGCAGCGACGATGCCCTGCTGAGGCGACTCGGCATCCCGTTCGACAACCCCAAGCCGGTCGCGCTGGTCACGTCGCTGATCGCCCATTTCACTGGCGGCGAGGGGCTGGTCCTCGATTTCTTTGCCGGCTCCGCGACCGTGGGGCATGCCTGCCTCGAACTGCAGCAGGCGGGGCATGCCGTCGAGTTCATCCTCGTGCAGTTGCCTGAAAAGCTCGACGCCTCGCGAGCGGAGCAGAAGGCGGGCGTACGCTTCTGTCGCGAGCAGGGGATGGCGGAGAACATTGCGGAAATCGCCAAGGAGCGCCTGCGCCGGGTCATTGCCGGATATCCGCAGCAGGGCGGGGTGGCCGCGGGATTTCGCGTGTATACCCTAGCGGCATCGAACTTCCGGTCCTGGCAGGCGCCTGATGCCCGAACGTCGCCCGAGGCGCTGATCGAACAGCTCGAGCTGCACGTCGACCACGTCGATCCCCATGCCTCGTCGGAGGAATTGCTCTGCGAGATCCTGCTCAAGGCCGGCGTTGCGCTCACCGAGTCGATCGAGTTGCGCAACATGGCCGGGCTGCCGGTCTATTGCGTTGCCCGAGGGGAGTGGCTTATTTGCCTGTCCCGGCAGGTGACGCCGATGCTGATCGAGGCGGTGGCGAAAGCGGCTCCGGCGCAGTTCCTCTGCCTGGACGCGGCGTTTTCCGGCGACGATGCGTTCAAGGCGAATGCCGCACGGGGATTTGCCGCGCGGCGGATCCTTTTCCGCACGGTCTAGAGGAGCGGGACGTTGAAGCTGCAATTCGATGCCGAGCTGGACTATCAGCACGAGGCGATCCGCGCGGTGACCAATCTCTTCGAGGGTATGCCTGCGTCGCCGGAAACCGCTCACACGACGCTGGGGATCGCCAACCCCTCACTGCTGGCGCCGTCGGCACTGTTCGCCAACCTGCATCGTGTTCAGGCCCGTCATGATGTGCCCCTGTCGCCTGCGCTACAGGACGCGGAACCCGACTACTCCTTCCCCAACTTCTCGATAGAGATGGAGACGGGTACGGGCAAGACCTACGTCTATCTTCGTACCCTTTTCGAACTCAACCGACGCTATGGCCTGCGCAAGTTCATCATCGTCGTGCCCTCGGTGGCGATCCGCGAGGGGGTGCTGAGCACCCTGCGCCTCATGCGCGAGCATCTCGGAGGGCTGTACGAGAACGTCGCCTCCGACAGCTTCGTCTATCAGTCGAACGACCTGAGCCGGGTCCGGCGCTTCGCTGCCAGCAACACCCTGCAGATCATGGTGATCAACATCCAATCCTTTCAGAAGGAGACGGAAACAGCGGCCAACGTGATTCACCGTGAGCAGGACACTCTAGCCGGCCTCAAGCCGATCGATCTCGTACGGAGCACACGTCCGGTCGTCGTCATCGACGAACCGCAAAGCGTCGACACCACGACCAGGTCTCGGGCTGCCATTGCCGGCTTGAATCCTCTGTTCTGCCTGCGCTACTCGGCCACGCATGTGCGGCCTTACCATCTGCTGTATCGGCTCGGCCCGGTGCGTGCCTACGACCTCGGCCTGGTCAAGCAGATCGAGGTGGTGGCTATCGGCGATTCGCACGACTACAACCGTACTCTGGTACGCCTGGACTGGGTGGGGCATGTCGGACGTGACAGAGTCCCCCGGAGCAAGGTCACGCTCTATGCCAACACCCCGGATGGGCCGCGCACTCGCCAGGTGACGCTCACGCGGGGAGCCGATCTGACACGGTATACCGATCGGCCGGACTACGCCGGCTTCTTGGTCACCGACATCAGCGCTGAACCCGGCAACGAGTATGTCGAGTTCGCCAACGGCGAGATCGTCAGGCTGCACCGGGAGAGCGGCGGCGTGCTCGAGGAGCGCATGAAAAGCCAGCTTCGGGCGACTCTCGAGTGTCACTTCGCCAAGGAGAAGGCGCTCAGGACCCGAGGTATCAAGGTGCTGTCGCTGTTCTTCATCGATCGGGTCAGCGACTATCGGTACTACGACGGGAGTGGCAAGGCCCTCAAGGGCAAGCTGGCGCAGTGGTTCGAGCAGCTCTATGAGGAGATCGCCGCCCAGCCGGACTATCGGGACGTGATTCCCCACCGTGCCGCAGAGGTGCACGACGGTTACTTTTCCGTCGATCGTCGCAAGGGCCGGCCGACAGCGCTGCTGGACACCAGCGGGCGGACGGCGAAGGACGACGACACCTACCGGCTGATCATGCAGGACAAGGCGCGGCTGCTGTCGCCTGAGGAGCCTCTGCGCTTCATCTTCAGTCACTCTGCGTTACGCGAAGGGTGGGACAATCCGAACGTCTTCCAGATCTGTACCCTGCGTGAAACCGGCACTGAGCGTGAGCGTCGCCAGACGATCGGACGCGGGCTGCGTCTGCCTGTCGATCAGATGGGCAAGCGTGTCCACGATGCCCAGGTCAACCGTCTGACGGTGATTGCCAACGAGCCCTTCCGGGACTTCGCCAGCGGCCTGCAGGCTGACATCGAGCGTGCCATCGATCCCAGCGGACGCTTCAAGTTCGGATGTGTTCCGCCATTGGCTTTCACCTCCCTGGCCGACAAATCCGGTGCAGGCCGCCTCTCGCCGGAACAGTCCCGCAGGCTCTGGATGCATCTGCAGGAGGTGGGCGTGCTCGATTCGGCCGGGCAGATCCTGACACTCCCTGCCGCGCGCGACCTCGGGCTGACGCTTCCCGATGAGTTCGAGACGCTGGAGACTGCCGTTGCCACCCGCTTGCAGCAGTTCCAGCCCCGGCCGTTCGTCAAGGATGCCCGGCAGCGCAGAAGCGTGCGCTACAACGAGCGTGTGGCGCTGAATCCCCAATTCAAGGCGTTATGGGAGCGAATCGGCCAAAAAACGCGCTATCTTCTTGCGTTCGATACGGCTGAGCTCGTCGCCGATGCTGCGCAGAGAATCAACCGGATGGCCGCGATCCCGCCCGTGACGATCGAGATGACCCGACGAGACGTGAAGATTAACGCCGCCGGAGTCGCGGGGCGCGAGGTGGTGTCCCGGCATGCCTACACTGTCGACAACGCCCGGCCCTTGCCTGACATACTCAGGTTCCTGCAGCGCGAGACCGAGCTGACGCGGGCGAGTCTGGTGGCGATTCTCAAGGCTTGCGGACGGCTGGGGGACTTTGCGCGCAATCCGCAGCTGTTCATGACCGAAGCCGCCAGACAAATCCATCGCGCGATGCAAGAGCTGGGCGTGGCGGGTATCAGATACGAAGCGATAGCCGGACAACGCTACGAGATGCGCCTGTTCGAGGAGAAGACGGTGGAGGAGTACTGCGACCGCCTGTACCAGGTACAACGTCAGGACGATCGTAGCCTCCATGATGCCATCATTTGCGACTCCGAGGCGGAGCGGGCCATTGCTGCAACGCTGGACGCCGACGATCGCGTGAAGTTTTTCTGCCGGCTGCCGCACTGGTTCAGGATCCCGACCCCGCTGGGCGACTACACGCCCGACTGGGCGCTCGTCGTCGAGGAGGGCGAGACGATTCGCTATCTCGTCAGGGAGGCCCGGCTTGGCTCTGAACGTGACGACTTACAGCGCAAGGCGGCATGTGCCCAAGCGCATTTCGAGGCCTTGGGCGTCGATTTCAAACTGACAAGCCCTCTCGATGAGCTTGCCGGGAAATGAAAGGGCTCTCTGCGATCATGTCTGAAGGACAGTATAGTGGCCGTTCACGAACGCTTGGAAATCCACGATACCCAGTCGTTGGGGGGTATCGTGATTCCAATACCGGAACAGCGACAGGCGAGACGCATCGTCATGGAACCGCGGTCTCGTTTGCCGCAGGTTGTATGCGATAGTGAAATGCCACCCAGTGGTATGGCTGACGGCACAGAGCAGATTGAAATTGGCATAGTCCGCCCGGTAGGGCGCCCATTTCTCGAGCGGTATGTAAGAGCGCTTGAGTTCGATGATCTCCGTTGGCGTACCGTCTTCGCCGAGTCTGAGCAGGTCGATATCGCTGACCTTGATGGCACCCAGGTTCTCCCTCTGCCACTTGTGATAAGCGCTGCTGGTGGCATCGTTGACGCTCTTGCCGCAGGCCCCGGCGGTGACGGGGAGCCCGAAGCGCTGATAAATCGCCTTCAACCTGTCCAGACCGATCGTCACGGGTGGAACGTTCATGGTGCTTATCGAAACGCTGTCGATGACCGGCACCCTGTCATCGAAGCCGACCAGGACATGCGGTAACCGGGCCGCTTCGGCAAGCGTACCAAACGCCGTAATGACTCGTTCCTGCCGGCTCCAGGAGGCCCCGTAGGCCATTACCAGCAGCCGAGGTACCCCGGCCGCGTCGGCGTATACCAGTATCCAGGCGTTACCCGAAACCCAGACGAACGAATGCTCGCGTGTCTGCATCAACGTCTCGTAGACGGCATTGGTTCTGTAGTAGTTCACCTGAGACTCCGTAAAGACCGAGGAGAGCGGGCAGCCGTACGCAGGCACCATTGCCTATCGGTTGGCTTCGAGGCGTTATCGAAACCTAACATTAGCGAAGCTTGATTGAAAGTTGCGCTTCGCGCCTTTCAACTCGGCAGCTGGCGTTTGCCTGATCTCGATTTCCAGGGGGGCCGGGTGAATGATCATGGGAGTCTTGGTGGCAGTACATGAAGGGGAGGGCGGTAGGACCCGAGAGACACACTTTGCCTATGGATTATTAAGATTTATTGCAGAGATATCACGCTTAAGTATTGAGGGAGGGAGCCGATAATAGAGGGAATTCTTCCTCTCTCAAGTGGTAATCAGCATGCTGAATCGAATCAGAATAGGAACCAGGCTTGGTGTTTCCTTCGGTATCATGTCATTGTTGCTTTTAGGTGTCTTTGGTGCGGGATTGTTGGGGCTGGATTCAATAAAGAGCACAGCGAACGTTACTTTTGAAAGGGACATCGCCCTGGATTCCAACGCTGCACAAGTTCAACAGATTGCTTTGCAGCAAAGACGCTATGAAAAAGATATTTTTATTAATATCAATGACTTGGATAAAGTGGCCTCGTATTACAAAAAATGGAGCAATGCCCAGAGCGATCTTGGAGTCGCTTTGAAGGAGGGGCAGGGTCTAGCGGATTCGGAAGAAATAAAAGGATTGTATCGTGAAGCAGAGGATGCCCTTCAAGGTTACATTAGTGGTTTCGATGAAGTTTATAAAAGAATCCTGAATGGTGATCTTTCTGATACTGCCAATGCTAATAAAGCCTTTGGCGAATACAAGCAGGAGATTTATCGCTTGGAGGAACTCGCCGATAATATCGAAGCAGCAGTGTCGGCGAGGGTGGTATTAGCTAAAGAGAGCATAAACCAACAGTATGATGTTGTATTCTGGGCTTTAATCGCCTTCGCAGGTATTGCATTAACCTTTGCAGCGCTGCTGGCTTACGTTATCACTCGTAGTATCGTGCGCCCGTTGCACCGTGCGGTGGAGGTGGCCCAGCGCGTCGCTGAAGGCGACCTCACATCAAGGATCGAACATCAGGGTGACGATGAAATCGCTCTGTTGCTTGGTGCCTTGAGAGAAATGCAGGACAAGCTCAGCGAACTGGTTCGTTCTCTGCGTCTCAGCAGTGAGAGTGTCTTCACTGGCGCAGGGGAGATCGCCACTGGCAATCAGGATCTATCGACACGTACTGAAGAGCAGGCTGCAGCCCTTCAGGAAACGGCATCCAGCATGGAACAAATGGCGTCCACCGTACGCCAGAATACCCATGCTGCGGTCGAGGCCGACCGCCTGTCCGCCAGTGCCTCGGAGGCGGCTGAGGCAGGCGGGAAAGAGGTAGACATTACCGTCGAGCTAATGAAGGAGATTGCCCAAAGCTCTCACAAGATCAATGAAATCGTGGGCGTCATCGACTCGATCGCTTTCCAGACCAACATTCTGGCGTTGAATGCGTCTGTAGAAGCGGCACGTGCAGGTGAGCATGGCCGTGGTTTTGCCGTGGTTGCCAGTGAGGTTCGTTCATTGGCGAGTCGTAGCGCGGAATCCGCCAAGGAAATTCGTGTGATGATAGAGTCGACGACCACCCAGATCATCAAGGGCGCAGAGCAGGCCGAACGTAGTGGGCAAACGATGAATCAGACCGTAGACTCGATTCGTCAGGTGTCCGACTTGATGAAGGAAATTTCTTTAGCGACACGTGAGCAGAACAGCGGGATCGAACAGGTCAATGTCGCTCTGACACAGATGGATTCCGTGACCCAGCAGAACGCCTCGTTGGTACAGCAAGCAAGTGCCGCCGCCGCTTCTCTCGAGGACCAGGCCAAGCATCTGGCTGGACTGATATCCACCTTCAAGATCATTGACGCCGCCGTTCGGGGTGAAATAGCCCAGAAAACGCAATCAGTTGCCTCGACGCGTCACCTGTCCAAGCCAACCGCTTCCAGGAGTGTGGCTGTGCAAGACAAAACAGCCAAAGAAGAGTGGGACGTATTTTAAGGCTACGGAATAGCTTAAGGACACCGCCGTTTTATTGAATCTTTGCCCCAATGATTAAAGGAAATCGCTTCACAACACGCTTGTGTAGCGATTTTCCACGTTGAAGCTCTGCAGCGAGATGGTGGGCCCAGTAGGACTTGAACCTACGACCAAGGGATTATGAGGGCCGTCTAAAGACGCTCGCTTTGGCACATTGGTAGCAAAATCAGTTGACTAGGGGAGGGGAGCATGCCATTGCGGCTCGCAATGGCATGAAGATGTTGACATTTGTCGACAGGCCGGAGATCGCATCAGAATATTTACTTGATATTTTATTTTTTAATAACAACGTAGTGGGGTATTAAATTTATAGTAATGATGGTTAAATTCTTATATTTGTCGAAATAACGAAGGCAGTAACTAGAAGTATTACTGAGTATGAAAATAACTTGTCATTTCTATATTCAATAGACTCCTGCTCCAAGCTTTTTTGTTCGTTGCTAAACAGATCAACGAATAGTTCGTATTCTGAGTTGCAACCGAATTTTTCATTGAGTGTTTCTATGTCTATGCTGTCTTTATCATTAAGTATTTTCCCTCTTATGTTTTCGAAATCTTCACGTATTGTGTTGATCCTTTTTTCTAGTTCTTCTAGTTTCTTTTGAGATTCTTTTGATGGATTGAATTTTTCGTAATCGTTCCATTTTACAACCATTTGGTTAAACGAGGTGCTTAATTTTATAAAAGATAGATACAATGATGATATCTTTTTATCTACGTTCATTACATGTCTATCATGTTCCTTTGAAAGATATTCATACTCAGATGATTTTATCTGGAATAATTGCATAAAAACATTAGATTTTGGATTGTCTGGAGCCTTTAAGTTAACTTCCTGTACGCTATTGAATATTTTTTCATATGATGTTTTTATCTCTTTATATTTCTGGTTTATGCTATGCATTGTTTTCTTGTCTTGTTCTAGCAAAATTGCGCCACCTGTTATTTCCTTTGATAAGGATATGTATTCTAAAATAGAGCTTTTGAAGCTTTCTTTTAAAGTTGCCCTTTCATTTCTAAAGTGTAGCTCTCTGTTTGTAGCGCTTGACATATAAGTGAATAAGGAGGCTATTATAGTGCCTGAAATTATTGCTGTTGAGCTTGGTTGGATGAATTCATAATTTAAATTGGCTATTCCTAATGCTACTCCAGACACGACTGACAATGGATAAAAAGCTATGTGAATTTTCGCAATACTCATTGCTGATATACGTCTCTTTTTAATGTTAGAATGAAGAGTTATAAGCTTTATATAGCTGTTTTCTTTTTGGCGCGACTTCTATTTTTTTGTCGGCATGATTTATTTTCATCCTTTCCAGCCTGATCCCCGCCACCTCACAAGCTTGATCAAGAATCCTGTCCCGCTTCATCCGATCAGCCCGCTTATGGCTGGGGTCGTCCAGCTCCAAGGCGCAGAAAATACGGAAATCATCCTTCTCGCATAGAACATAATCGAAGTGCCACTGGGACAGTTGCCTGAACAGCGAAGCAAATTCCTTGCTTCTCCGGTGGTACTTCTGGGTATTCGGCTGGATCAGATCGACGACACGGACTTGGCAGAAGATGTGGTAGCGGTCGCCATAGCCTCGCTCCAGAACCTTGTAGACATCACGCTCGGTAGGGGACATGAGATGCGTTTTGCCGATGTAGGCATCGCCCAGGTCCATCAGGTCCTCGGAGTAGTTTCTATCGCTATCCTTGTTGTGCGTGGATTTAGAAGTCTCATATAAGTCATCCTCTTTCGCTGTCAGGCTTTCCTTTACGGTTGGCTCTTGTTTTTCATTTCCTTCTTGCCAGCCTTTCTTGAGGTCTTCCCAATCACGCCGTAGCTCTGTACCAACTGTTTTTGCGTTTCCTTTATAATTTACGTCAAAAAGATTGTTGATGCGCCTATTGAAAGCCTTTTCTATTGGTTCCAAAAAAACGAAGATTGCACTGTAAGTTACGGCAGTGATGATAAAAAATCCTATGAATGGATTTTGTTGGGCTATAAGAAAAGCTAGGAAGACATTCGTCTTAATCATGAAAAATATCATAGACAACATGATGGTGATACATAGTGCCATTCTTGTTTTATAAAACCGCTTGGTACCTACTCCTAGCCAGAGGCTTAACCAACCCCCTGCTAATATACCAAGGCCCGCGACCAAGAATGCTTTACTCAGCGAAAGTAGTTCGTTCATGCTTTCCCCTGCAATAATCTGTTATTACTTATATCTAATATAATTATTAACACCCACCCCTATACCAACTATCCGCAATCCGCCTGGCTAGTCGGTATCCGTTCCCGTTGGCTTAAAGTCTTTGCGTGCCTTCTCTATTTCCGGACTGATCTGCCCAGCTTCTTCGTTGATTTGGTCGGTCATTAGCCACAACGTGTACTTAGTAAATGCGTTCGTGACTTGTAACAGAACCTTGCCTGAAGGGGCATTCTTGCCCTGTTCAAGCCTAATTAAAGTGTTCTTGGGTATGCCGGTGACGTCGCTGAACTCCTGACGTCCCATTCCTTCGGCGTCTCTCAAGGCACGGATTTTTTCGCCAATTGCTATTGACGCATGATCATCCATGATTATACTCACCAATGAGTGTGATCATTCATGATTACCTTAGCCATAACACAAAACGTGTCACTTCCCACATTTTGGTGACATTACCACAACGTGCTACAGCGAGCAGGTACGACATGGAAACGAGCAGTTCGCCCCAGGTCCCGGCCATCGTGCCACTCATGACCGTCGAGCGATTCGCCGAGCTTTCCGGCCTCTCTCCCGACACCGTCCGGGGGCAGCTCCAGCAGGGCAATTTGCCGATTTTCAAGATTGGCCGCCGTCGTCTCGTCAATGTCGCACTGCTCACGGCGGAATGCCTCGGCGCGGAGGACTGGGCATGATCACCTTCCGTACCGTGACCGACTCCCTGGATGACACCACCGCCCGGGTACGTACCACCTGCAACAGCGCCACGCCTCACGCCGCCATCCCGGCTGGCGCGCCCGCTGCCGTTTCTATCGTTGCCCCCGTTTACGCTGACGCCTCCCCCCGAGTTCCCAGCGATTCGGCCCCCGTGGTGCCCCACACCTCGTTCCCGACAGCCACCGGGGTCGCTTTTTATTCCCGCGCGCTTACGCGTCCACTCCTGGATGCGCAGCGCCCCCAGACCACCCCCACGAGGAACACCCAATGACCTTGTCGAACAGCAAAAAGCAGCCCGTTCGCGTGTTCCTGGAACAGGACGACCACTCCCGGTTCCTGGTCCAGGCCGGCACGCACCGCCTGACCCCCTCGGCCCTCGGCGAATGCCTCTTCCAGGACGGCCTCGCCCGCCTGGAGCGCGGCGACCTCTCCGCACTCCCCGAGGCTGCCCACGCCACCCCGCGACCCGGCTCGGAGGGCTGAAAGATGTTTGTGCCTGCCCGTCACCCGTCGCCCATCGGTCGCACGGCTCCCCGAGTCGGCGACGGCCCCGCCGTCACACCTCGCGCAGCGACGGTTGACGGCGGGGTCGGCGTCGACTGCCGTGCGGGCCGACAGATGGGCGCACGGGTAGGGCAGGGACACGCCTGCCCGGAACCCCGAGCCTTGAGGGAGCGGGCCTGCCGGTGTCTCCAAGGCCGCGACTACGGCAGCGCCGCGCTCCTCTACGCCCAGGCCGAACACCTCACCCGGATGCTCTACCCCGAGTCATCCGACCCCCTAGAGCTCGCCGTGCTCGCTCACCACTGCCAAACCCAAGCAGCCCAGCACACACGCTAACGAAGGAAGACACGACCATGATCAACACCATCACCGCCCGCGTCATCGGCGCCATGCGCTACTCCATGGACAACGGCGTCAAGGGCGCCAAGCTCACCCTCATGAACGAAGCCGACGGCAGCAACGACAACCGCGTCGGCTATGAAGTCATGACCATCTCCGCGCCCTACGAGATTCTCGACCAACTGCGGCCCCACGCCCCGCACATGCCCTGCAACCTCGAGATCGACGCCGAGATGCGCGTCACCCAGGGCAAGATGACCATGCACGCCATCGCCGTGCGCAAACCCACCCACGGCTCCGGCACCCCCGCCAAAGCCGAAGCCAAAGCCAGCTAACAGGAATTGCGAGCCATGGCCCTGGACCCTGAACAGTTCAACAGCCTATGGCTCCTGATTTATTGCATCGGGCTCGTCGCCGTCTTCGGGCTCGGCGCAATAAAAGGGGGCCAGCGATGATGGAAGTCCCGCAAATCATCGGCACCCTCATGACCGCCTACGCCCTCGGTTGGGTGTGGGGAAAATCCATGCTTGCCTTCAAGCGCTTTATGGAAGTCTCGATATGACCATCGCAACCCAACTCAAGTCCTCCATTGCCAAGACTCGCGCCCTGGCAGCCAACACTCGGACCAAAGCCACCGCCCTCGGCACACTGGCCTTCGTATCCGCCGGCTCCGCGTTCGCCTCCGGCACCGAAACCTCCGCCGCCCAACAAGCCTTCGACGAACTGCAAAGCCAGGCCGCCGACATGGCCTCCAGCGCCTGGCCGGTGGTCACCGCCATCGTCGGCTCGCTGCTCGCCATCGGCCTGTTCAAGAAGTTCGCCCACAAGGCCAGCTGATCGGCCTCACGGCACACCGGGGGCCACAAGTTGGCCCCTTTTTTAATCTTAAATATTGAGGGTTAATAATAATGTCTGTTCGATTTTTTAAGCTGGGATTATTATTGGCTCTTTTATTTTTTGCATTTTATTCCTCTTTTGCGTCTGCTGGTATTGTATGGACTAAAACAACGCAATATAAACGCTATGGCATTGGTGGCAGCCCTGATTATATGAGTTTATGCTATGCTAAAGCTTTGTCTTATAGTACTGCCTCTCCCGGGTCTTTGAGTTCTCCGTCTAAAATTAAGGCTTATTCTGTCCCTGATCCGTCCATGTCTGTTCCCGATGGTGTTGCTTATTATTGTAATGTATATCGCGGACATTGTACTGCGTGGTCCGGCAGTAGTTGGGATGAATGTACGGCTGAGCAGGAGGATGAGGCATTTAAAGATCCTTCAGTTGTGGAGCCGGATGACGTCATGTTTGGTCGCCCTTATACAGATGAACAATGCCAGTCAGTATATGGCGGTGTTGGATCGTATAAAAATACGGTTATATCATCGGAGGGTGATCGTGTAGCAAATTTGGGGGCGTGTGTAGCATATACGACTGGTGTATCTGTTATTACCGGAGATGGAGAGGTTTTTGGCGAATGGAGTGCGGTGTCTACGGGTAATGTTATGCCATCTCCTGGTGATGCTGATGGCACTTTTTCGACGGTAGATGTAACTATTCCGGATTATTTAACTGAATCGCCAGATTGCCAGGCTAGTTGTATGACGGTTGATGGCGTTACATATGAGGTTGATCAGTCTGAAATAGATAGTGGTAACGTTTCTTATTTTGATCCGGGCGGCTCGTCTGACGGTGGTACGGGCGGTGATACGGGTGGTGATACGGGCGGTGATACCGGCGGCAATAATGGCGGCTCTTCCGGTGGGGATAACGATGGCGGTTCCACCGGGGGAGGCTCCAGTGGCGGCGGTTCCAGTGGTGGAGGCAGTATCGACTGGGGCGAGGATGATGCCCCGACCGGCTCGGAAGACTCCGGCAGCGGCGATATCGTCAACGCCATCAACTCCCTCAAATCGGCAATGAAGACCGGCTTCGACGGCCTGGTCGACAAGCTCACCGAGAACCAGGACGGCAATATCCAGCAGTTTGCCGACGGTGCCCCCTCCCAGGCGGACTACGACGCCAAGTTCGGCAGCCAGGCCGATCATGAAGCCGACATGCTCTCGAAGCTCCAGGAAACCGAGGGCGAACTCACCGGCCTGATCGACGGCTCCGGCTCCGAGTTTCAGACCTGGTACGACCGGATGGGCGGCTACTTCGGCCAGTACTTCCCCATGATCCCCGAGCCCAGCTGTTCCCCGCTGGTCTTCGCGCCGGGCAAGCCGTACTCCTTCACCATCGAATGCCGCATCTTCGAACTGATCCGCTCGGCGCTGGCCTGGATTCTCGGCGTGTTCACCATCTGGGTGGTGCTGTCCTCGATGTTTTCGGCCCGGCCTCACTAAAGGAGACACGCAATGATCCCGGTAGCAGCAGCGGCAGGTATCTGGGCGGCCCTGGTCTCGGCGGTTGCCGAGGGCTCCTTCCTTGCCCACGTCTGGATTTTCAGCATCAAGCTTTCGGTTCGCCTGGCCCTGTTCATGATCAAGGTCGGCGCATTGCTGATCATCATCGGCGTGATCGGTCAGGGCGTTCAGGAGGCATTGGAAAGCTTCAACCTGGTGCTGCCGCCCATGCTCGAGGACGGCATCTCTCGCATCCTGCCGGGCAACTTTATCCTGTGCCTGTCAGCCATCATCACCGCCAAGCTGCTGGTCTTTACCTTCGCCGTGTCCAGCCGCCTGATTTCCCTGTTCCTGAGTGACTTCTAATGGCCGTCTACGTCGTCACCGGCAAGCTCGGCGCCGGCAAGACCCTGGTCGCGGTGGGCAAGATCAAGGACAAGCTCAACCGCGGCTGCAAGGTCGCCACTAACCTCGACATTCGCCTCGACAAGCTCATCGGCGAGAAGGCCCGGCAGACTCGCTTCCACCGCATCCCCGACAAGCCCACCCTCGACGATCTGGAAGCGATAGGGCGGGGTACCGAGTCCTACGACGAGAACAGGAACGGCCTGCTGGTGCTCGACGAGTGCGGCACCTGGTTCAACGCCCGCAGCTGGAACGACAAGTCCCGCCAGGACGTCATCAACTGGTTCCTGCACGCCCGTAAACTCGGCTGGGACATCATCTTCCTCATCCAGGATCTCTCGATCATGGACAAGCAGGCCCGCGTCGCGCTGGCCGAGCATGTCGTCTACTGCCGCCGCCTGGACCGTCTCTCGCTGCCTTTCATCGGTGCGCTCTGGTCGATGTTCGCCGGGGGCAAGATCCCCATGCCCAAGGTCCACCTGGGCATCGTCAAATACGGCGATTCGCCCACCTCGATCATCGTCGAACGCTGGACCTATACCGGGCGCCGCCTGTATCCGGCCTACGACACCAAGCAGGCCTTCTCCGACCACTACCCCCACGGCACCTACAGCCAACTGCCGCCCTGGTACACCCACGGCAGGTTCCGCGTTCCGCACAACGCGAGGTACTACATGAGAATGACCCGTATCGTCTGGAAGCGCTTCAACCGGCCCCTGGTCGGCCTCGCCTCCTTCCTGCTCGGCATCTTCCTGACGGTTTCCGTTCTGGTCGTCGACGAGGTCAACGCCCGATCCACCGAACCCGCCTCACCGCAGCCCCAACAGGATCTCTCGGCCTTCACGCACTACCACATCACCGGCTACGCCCGCCTGGGTGACGCCATTACCTACCGCCTCCTGGACCGCGACAACCGGCCCCTCACCAGTGACGACCTGGAACGCCAAGGCTTCCGCCTCGTCCCGATGGGTGCCTGCCAGCTCCGCCTTGAACAGGGAACCGACCATGTGGACCTCACCTGCTAGCCAACTGACTGTCGGCATTGTCTTCGCCGTGTTGTCGGCAATGTCTTACGCCGAGCCTATCGAACTCCAGCACGCCGATGTGCGCGACTTCGTGCGCTGGTATGCCGAGAAGACTGACACCGCGCTGGCCATCGATCCCGCCGTCGACGGCACCCTGACCGTCTACGCCCCCGACGTCAGCGACGCCCAGTTGCCCGAGTTCTTCGAAGGCGTCATGCACGCCCACGGCTACGCGATCGTGCCCGGCAACCCGCCGACTCTCGTCCCGGCGCACCCGCAAAACGATTTCCTCCAAGAAGTCGACGTGCCCACCGAACCGGTCGCCTCTCGCGTCCTGCCGGTGGCCCACCTGCGCGCCGCCGATCTCGCGCCCCTGGTCACCGCCTTCCTGGCACGCTCCACCCCCGGCAGCGTCACCGCCTCGCAAGCCCAGGTGCTCAATGCCGCCAATGCGCTCCTGGTCAACGGGCCCGAGGAACGTCTCGACGATCTCGAGCGGCTGCTACCGCAGTTCGACGTCATCCATCCCCAGGTACTGATCCGCGCCATCCTCTTCGAAACCACCCAGGGCGACAGTTTCGACCTCGGCGTCGCGCTCGGCTCAGCCTCCGGCAGCAAACTGGCCGGGGGCTTCAACACCAACAACCTCGGCACCACGCTCTCGGTCCCCGGCGGGTCCTTCGGCATCTTCGACGGCAACGTCCTGGCGCTGGCCATCAACGCACTCCAGCGCGACTCCCAGGCCAAGGTCCTCTCCACCCCGCAGATCCTCACGCTCTCCGGGCAGGCCGGGCGTATCTCCGTGGGCCAGAACGTGCCCTTCGTCACCGGGCGCGTCACTGGCGAAGCGGCCAGCGTCGACAACCCGTTCCAGACCATCGAGCGCCGCGATGTCGGGGTCAGCCTCGCCGTCACTCCGGTGGTCACCACCTCGGGACTGGTGATCATGGACGTCAGGACCCAGGCCGACAGCCTCAGCGACTCCCTGGAGGCCTCCGACATCATCACCAACCAGCGCTCGATCACCACCACCGTCCAGATCCAGTCCGGCCAGACCCTCCTCCTGGGCGGGCTCGTCAGCGACGAAACCAGCGAACAGACCTCCAGCGTCCCCGGCGTTTCCTCGCTCCCGTGGATCGGCCGCCTGTTCCGCAACACCTCGACCGGCCACGATCACCGCAAGCTCTACGTCCTGCTGCAAGCCACCGTTCTGCCCACGCAAGGAGCCGCCTCATGACCGTCCGCAACCACTGGATCAGCTGGGGCCAATGGCTCGCCCTGATCACCATGACCGCCGAGCACATCGTCCGCTGGTTGATTCCCGATGCCGGGCACGTCGAGTTCTGGGCCATCCTGGTCGGGCGCATCGCCTTTCCGCTGTTCGCCGGGATGGTCGCCTGGCACGCCTGCTTCAACACCCGCAACCCGTACCGCTATGCCGTCCGCGTGCTGTTGATCGGCCTGATCGCTCAGCTTCCTTACGCCTACGTCCGCCACGCCAGCGATCTGCCGTTCCAGCTCAACGTCTGCTTTACCCTGGGCATCAGCCTGCTCGCGGCGGCCGTCTACCTGGGCCTGTCGTCGCGCACCTCTCGAGCGTTCTACACCGGCGCCGCGCTCCTGGTCTGGTTCTTCCTCGGCCAATGGTTCGAATACGAACAGTTCGGCCTGCTGCTGGTCCCGGCGTTCATGGCGGCGTTTCACTACCCGCGCCAGCTCGCCGCCCTCGCGCCGCTCCTGATGCTCACCTTGGTCATCAACGCCCACCCGGCCTACAGCCTCGTCAGCATGGCCACCGCCGGCGTCCTGGTCCTGATCGCCCAGGACACCCTACGCCCGCGCATGAGCCTGCCCGCCATGCCGCGTCAACTCTGGCTGGCCTGGTACCCGCTGCATTTTGCGCTGATCGCGTTGGTCATGGTGGGCATGGAGGTGGCGAGACCCTCCCTGTAACACGTCTCGCAACTTAGCAAAGCGCACCTTCGTAGAAGCTCGTTACAGCACGTTAGAAGGATTAGGAAAAATGAACCGTTGGGAACGCTACTCGCTGGAATCACTTACCAAGGGTGAACAGGACGAATTCGGCCGACTGTTTATCAGTCCCAAAGGGCAGCGCGAACTCTCGCGCATCAATCTGCTGCATGCCGGCATCGACACCATCCGTCAGCTCTACCGCGGCCAGCCGATCATGTCCCTGTTCGAGTGCATCATCAGTACCTATCACGAAGGCCGGGGCGCCACGCTGAGACTCTTTGACACGCTCTGGGCCGTGGGTGCCGGGGCCACTGGCTCAGGCTTTCGCTACCGCCTGCAGAACAACGAACTCGGCGTCATCATCTTCCTCGGGGCGCGTCACGCCAAGCTCGACGGCATCGGCACCCACGTCAAAATCGAACTCTCGCCCCACTTCATCCACGAACGGGGCAGCGAAGAGACGCAACGCTTCCTGGACTGCATTGCCGCCCAACTGCTCGACGAGTGCGAACCCATCGGCTGTGCCATTCATCTCGCCCTGGACGTGCAGGGCTGGGAACCGCCCAAGGACTTCATGGAGCGCTTCGTCACGCGTTCGAAGAAGGTCATGCGCATCGACGGTATCGACGACATGGAATTCGATCTCTCCAGCATCGCCGCCACCTATGGGCGTGGGGAAACCATGATGTTCGGCAAGGCCGGTGCGCTCCAGGCCTGTATCTACAACAAGACCAAGCAGGCCCACGCCGTCGACAAGATCCATTTCTGGGAAGGCATCTGGCAGGAAGCCGCCGACGACGAGCCTCTGTCCAGCGCCTATGATCCCGACTTGGACGTCTGGCGTATCGAGATGCGCTTTCACCAGTCCGTGCTCCGCGAGTTCGCCCAGGGCGTACCCTGCAACCCCGACACCGGCGAAGAACTCGACATGAACCACGGCTTCAAGCGCTTCCTCGACGTCGTGCCACACCTCACCGGTATCTGGCGCTCCGCGCTGCAAAGCCACCGACTCGACCACACCAGGAACCTGATCGACGCCGCATGGCAACTCTTCCAGGAGGACCCGCGCTTCCTCGCCCAGCCTCCGCACTTCCTCTACAAGCGCAAGCGCAAAGCGGCCGGGATCGGCAACGAGAAAAACGTCGCCCTGGTCGTGGGGAATCTCATCTCGCTCTATGCCCGCCAAGGCTTCACCGTCGCCCAGGCCATCCGGGGCATGCACCACTGCGGCGTCTGGGACCAGATCGCCGAATACTTCCGACACCGAGGCATCGGCGCCGATGCCTTCCGAAAGCTGATAGGTCAGAAGCTCATAGAACGACGATTGTTAGGCAGGGCCGCATAAGCGATGGCAATAAGGCGGGTAAAGACAGGCTGGCAGGTTGATATTCAACCTGGTGGGCGAGGGTTCAAGCGCTATCGCAAGACCTTCAAGACCCAGGCCGAGGCCAAGCGATTTGAAGCCAAGGTGACAGCGACGGTTGCCATGGGGGAGGAGTACACGCCACCCAAGCGGGATCGGCGTCGCCTGCTGGATCTCGTGCAGCTGTGGTACGACATGCATGGCACCACGCTCAAGGATGGCAAAGCCCGGCTCAAGAAGCTGTTCCAACTGACAGCATTGATGGGCAACCCCGTAGCGATAACGATACGGCCTGCCGATGTGGCTCGCTTTCGCCAGACGCGCATTGACCAGGGCATTTCACCCAATACGGCCAACCATGACATCGCTTACCTACGCGCTGTTTTCAACCTGGCGATTCGCATGGGGGAGTGGAAGGGCGATAACCCCTTCGCCACCGTCAAGGCTATCCGGTTGCCTGAACGCGAGCTGGCTTATCTCACCCAGGAACAGATCGACATGCTATTTGCAGAGCTCCAGGAATCCCGAAACCCTGACGTGTTGCTTATCGCCACGTTATGTCTGGCGACCGGGGCCCGTTGGAGTGAAGCCCAGACCCTGCGAAGCGAGAATGTTCGGGACGGTCGAGTCTCCTACATCGGGACCAAGAACGGGCGCAGCCGCTCCATACCCATTTCGCCCGAGCTTTACCGTCGTCTCAAGGCTCATGGCCGTCGGATCGGCAGGCTCTTTCCCCACGATGCCTACCAGGCGTTTACCAATGCACTGAACCGGACGGGCATCGAACTGCCCAAGGGGCAACGCACGCATGTGCTGCGGCATACTTTTGCTAGCCACTTCATGATGAACGGCGGCAATCTGTTGACGTTACAGAAGATTCTCGGGCACCAGTCGATCCAGATGACCATGCGCTACGCTCATATGTCACCTGATCACCTGACAGAAGCGGTCAGATTTGGCCCGCAGATGTCGGTTGACACAATGTTGACACCGGGGGAGAAATACAGCGGAGCCAAGGGGCAGAAGGGAAGGTAAACCATTGATTTTATGGTGGGCCCAGTAGGACTTGAACCTACGACCAAGGGATTATGAGTACGGACCGTAGCGCTCCCGCTAGCTCTCACCCGCTATCAGTGGGTTTACGTAAGATACTGATTATAGTGAGTTTTCACCCCAAAACACCTATCCTTAACTATCATCGGGTCTCCCCCAATAGCCCGGTGGATGTCTCCCCCACACGCTCCCCCGAGACAGAGGTTAAGGACATGGCAAGAACACGGCTAACCGCCGCCGCCGTCAGCAAGCTACCCCCTCCCGACTCAGGCCGAAAGGAAGTATACGATGCCGAGGTGCCGGGCCTAACCCTGCGCATCACCGCCTCTGGCGTGAGAAGCTGGTCTTTCACCTATCGCAAGAATAACAAGTCGCGCCGCCTCACCCTCGGCCAGTACCCCGGCGTCTCTCTGAAGCTGGCCCGCGAGCGAGCCCGCGATGCCAGAGCCAGCGTCCAGCGAGGCGAGGACCCGGTCGAGGACAAGAAGGAGAAGGAGCGCGAGAGGACGCGCAACGGCTTTGATGCCTGCGCTCGTGATTTTGTAGAGAAGTACTGCAAGCCCAACCTCAAGACCTGGAAGAAGATCGACAGCTGCTTTGAGCGCTTCGCCATCCCCGCCTTCGGCGACCGGCCCGTTAAAGAGATACGCCGCCGCGATATTGTGGACCTGCTGGATAAGGTGGCAGCCAAGACACCGGGGCAGGCCCACCACCTCCGTGCCTTCCTCTCCAAGATGTTTAAGTGGCTGCTGGAGCGGGAGATCGTGGAGGTCAACCCGGTCGTAGGCACAGCCCCTCGTCACAAGGCCCAGCCCAGAAGCCGCGTTCTGAGCGAGGCCGAGATAGTGGCACTGTGGAAAGCCACCGAGCGGCTGGGCGGCCCCTTCGGAGCCTGCACCCGTGTCCTGCTGCTTACCGGGGTCCGGCGCGACGAGGCTTCCTACCTGCGCTGGGACGAGCTAGACGGGGACTTTGCCAAGCTACCCGCCTCGCGTATGAAGGGTGGGCGGGACTTCAAGGTGCCCCTCTCCGCGACCGCCAAGGACATAGTGGCAAGCATGCCAGCGCTCGGGGATTACGTTTTCACCACCAACGGGCGCTCGCCGATCTCCGGGTGGAGCAAGGCCAAGACCCGGCTGGATGAATACATGGGCGAGGAGCTGGGGGAATCGGTACCCGACTGGCGGCTACATGACCTGCGCCGCACCCTTGCCAGCGGGCTAGCCATGCTGGGCGTCCGATCAGAGGTCATAAAGCGGGCACTCGGCCATGCGGCCAGTGCCAACGACGTCACAGCAGTGCACTATCTATGGCACAATTACGACACGGAAGCGTTGGAAGCGGTGCAGGTTTGGGCGGGCCATATAGAAAAGATAACCAGCTCAAACATTTAGGCATATGCAACCCTCCCAAGGTTCCATATCATCAGACATACTGCTGGCCAGTATTGATACCGGTTCAGCCAAGCGGAATATTATTTAGGCAGAATCAAATATGGCTGAGACCCCTGTTAACAACGGCCTTACCTGCATTGAAGCCTTCTCTGGTGCCGGAGGCATGTCGCTAGGCTTAAAGCAAGCTGGTTTCGATGTAAGATTAGCCTTTGACATCAACCTAGCTGCTGTTGAAACTTACAATAGCAACTTTTCCTCACACTGTTTAGCCCTTGATGCTAAAGAAGTTACAGGAAGTTATTTACTTAAGGAAGCAGGAGTATCTGGCCGCTTAGATTTGTTCAGCGGTGGCCCGCCTTGCCAAGGATTTTCTAAACAGCGGCGGGGAGCTCATCTACTAGATGACGAAAGAAACAGGCTTGTCCTAGAGTATGCTCGTTTAGTTAAAGAAACTGATGCGCGCGCTTTTATATTCGAGAACGTGGAAATATTCGGCCAAAAGCGGGGAGCGGATCTTATTGAAGAAATACGAGAAGAGCTTTCCTCATACCGGATTTACACCTTTTTTGTCTGTTCTTCAGAATTTGGATTGGCTCAAAAGCGTGGCCGATTCATTATGATCGGTATAGACCGAAATGAAGGAAAAGGTGTGCCTGCTCTTGAGATGACAACCAAGGCTAAAAATGTCAAGGATATCATAGGACACCTTCCACCTCCTCCTGAAGACTATTCCGAGCATCCAAATTACCCGAACCATATAAAGTGTAAAATATCAAAAATAAATGAAGAGCGCTTTTCCCATGTGCCACCGGGCGGCGGCTGGCAGGACATTCCTATGGAGCTAAGACTGCCTTGCCATCAAGTAGTGGATGTAAAATCTGGTGGCTGGCCTGATGTATATGGCCGGCTTGAGTGGGAGAAGCAGTGCCCGACTATTACTGCCGGGTTTGACAGCTTCACTAGGGGACGCTATGGCCATCCTGAACAGAACCGCGCGATAACTCTCAGGGAGGGGGCAATGTTGCAAGGGTTCCCCGAAGATTTTAGATTTTTCGGGACAAGGCATGATATAAGGCTTCAAATAGGCAACGCGGTCCCCCCACCGGTTGCCAAAGCCGCAGGACAGGCTGTAGCTAGGTTGTTGTTAGGAGGAGATATACCTAGCTCAGCTGCAAAACAGTTTCCTGCAGAACATCAAGCTGAAATTAATCAGCTTGAACTCTTATGAAATTCAAAAAATTGGTAAGCATCAACAAAGAAATCACCCACTGTTTTTACAGGAATCACTTCTAAGACATCGGCTGTATTATAACGAGGAGGTACATCGCAGTAATACAGCCCTCCTACTGGAGCCAAATACTTTTGGAAAAGCTTCACCGTCCCTGGAACGCATATGTGGTTGACTTTCGCTTTGTTTTTAACTTGCTGAGTTTCGCTTATACAGACTAAAAACGAAGTATATGCACTCGCCCCGAAGGCTGCATCTAATATCCGCTGATGAGCAAAAGGCTGTACAATCCTCTCACGAGTAGTAATCTTTAACGGTACTACAAGGCTTGCCTGGGAGTATCTGCTTTTAATTACTAGGTCAGTAGATACACTAGAAGCATTCTCTTTCCCATTGCTTGGCAATGCATCGTCTTCCACATCTACGGATTCATCATGCACTAGTTCAGCTAAAGGGATATGCTTTGAGAAAAGCTCCTCTGGCAGCAAGGCCTGCAAAATTGCTGCCATAAGAACCTCGAAGAAAGTTCCTGGCGTTTTCCTACTTCCTTTTTGCCATAAATCATAACAACAGGCTACTGACATTACAGCGGTATAAACCACTGCATTCGCTCTAGCTCTCTCAACCCCACTCCAAAGATCAGGCCTTTTATTAAAAGACCGCAATAGAGCATCATACTCATTAACGAAATTACTCACATCAAAAATAAAAATATCCGGCCTGATTGGCCTAGAAATTTCATTACCTGAAAAAAATGCATTATAGTTTATGACTGGCCAGCCTGAAAAGTCTCCGAAATATCGGTAAGCAGCCTCTCTTGCTAGCTTATTAATGGCGTAAACAACTAACGCCTTACAATCCTCGCCGTGTTTCTGCTGCGAGTTGTATTTTTGAGATGCGATACCCAGATAATACTTTACGTTTTCCATTTTTATCCTTGCCATGCAGACCCAAACAGTACCTACAAGCAAGGCATTGTAAACATGTTGCTAAATATTGGAATGCTTACGAAGGGAGTAATTGGCCAAGTTGGTTGAGAGGGAGTGGGTTAAGCCGGCACCGCCCAGACCGGGTCTATGGGGCGGTTTCCAATGCGTTCGGGGCCGGGGCCGTAGGTGAGGAAGGGGGCGGGCCTGCCGCCCCTTAAACCGCCGTATAGGGGGGGAGGTTAGTCGAGGGGCGTGGATGGATGCCCGACGCCCGCTTCTCCGCGAGTGTGGTTAGCCAAACCGTGGAGATCGTTGAGCGCCTTGCCTACCGTGGCGGAGGTAAACACGCCGAAGCTATGCCCCGGCGTTGCACCGGTATCATTGGCAATCTGCCGGGCCTGGCGTCCAAGTTTACCGCCTTGCTCACGTAACTGATTCCAGCGGGTAGCGGTATCCTTCAGCGTGGCCACGGTAGCCAGCAGCTCGTCGCGGACCTGTTCGGCCTGAGCGCCTAGGTCTTCATGCTGGGTGCGTAGGGCAGCAATGCTAGCTTCCCCTTCACGGGCTACGGCCTGCGGTACGGCATCGAGCAAGGCTTTCCTCTCGATGTTCAGACGACGCTTCTCCTTCGCGTTGGCGGTCCGCTGCTTGGCTTCGGTATCCGTCTCGTTCTCCACCGCTGACACGTCCTCGCCATTCATCAACGCCTCGTAGATGGCTTGGGTTGCGTCCCGGGAGTTAGGGGCCAGTTCGGCTTCCCGCGCCTTGATTTCGGCCAGCCGGGCCTCGATCTGCGCTGGGGTCATGTCCTTAATGGCAGTCATTCGCAAAGCTCCTTTGGTAGCGTGAAATCATCGTCAGCGGGCGGCTGCTGGCTATGTACCTCTAGCCCTGCTTGATCGCGCTCTTTCATGGCCTTCTTGGCTTCTAAGTGTTCCATCTGTACCAGCAGCGGGGCGATGGCCTTCTTAACGGCCAAGCTGACTTCCTCGGAGGTAGGCTGTCGCGTTTGCTGTTGCGCTTCGTAGCGTGCAATCTTAGCGGCTAGGGCATCGAACTCGGCTTGGGTCGGTTCACGGTTCGCCTGCATCTTGCGCTTCAAGTGATCCCATGTGCCTTGGGACACCCCGGGAGGTGCTGAGGCAGTGATAAGTTCATGCTTACTCATAATAATTAACCTCTATCGGATTTAATTGTCTGGTAGGTTTAGGTAATCCCGAGGGACTTATAATCCCTTTGGATGCACCGCTGCCCGGTCCTGCCTTTCTTTCGCGCTCAGCCGCAGCAGCGCCTCGATGGCTTCCACGTCGCCTGCATCCGCCTTGGCCTTCAGCGTCCGCCACCATGTGCGGATTTCGGTCTGGTTGGGCTTAGCCTGAGCCCCCCGATGGCCAACGCCTCGCTTATACATTTTCATGAACTATTCCTTTTATTTCAGACACTTAGTAAATAATAGGATAAGCCCGCTAAAGAACGCACCTAATACCAAAAATTTTAATTAGCAATTCAAAATAGGGGGAAGCTTCGATAAGCTGATTCTTTGCATGGTCTAACCGAGCCCTAGCAATAGGGCTTTTGCGAATAGCTATCAGCGAGTTTCTTATGGATATTGAAGATTTAAAGTTTAAAAATATTACTGATAAATATCTAAAGCCCTATGAGAAAAGGTCTCCTACTGAGACGATGCAGTTTCTAAGGTGGATTCTGGAGAATATTTTCCGCCTAGATGCTCAAGATGCCGATGATGCCTGTGTCGACCAAAAGCAAGACAAAGGAGTCGATGCTCTACTTGTCAACGACACCCTTGAAACTGTATTTATTTTTCAATCAAAATTCCACAACTCTGATAAAGCTACACTTGGCGACACGGACCTTAAAGAATTCACGGGCACCCTGGCTCAATTTAAAACACCCCAAACGGTAGATTTAATCCTAGAGGGGAAAGCTAACGAAAGGTTAAAATCTGCAATCCGCCGGATAGACCTAAAAGAGAAGATAGATACCGGATATGCAGTAGAAGGTGTCTTCTGCACAAATGTCTCGCTGAATAAAGACGGATCAGACTACCTTAGGAATGTAGATGACATTACAGTATACGATGCAAATAAAATTGTTGCAGATTTTGTTGACCTCGATGCAAACGCAGGGGTATCAGACACCTTCGAGTTAGACACGTCGGACACAGAGGTAATTGACTACCGGACCGCTGACGGCATTGATGCAAAAATATTTTTAGCCAATGCACTACAGCTAACCCATCTAAAGGGCATTTCCGACAGCACCTTATTCAGCAGGAATGTGAGATATGCGCTTGGCAACACTAAAGTCAACAAGAGTCTGGTTTCTAGCATTAGAGACAAGAAAGAGCATAAAAACTTCCCACTCTATCATAACGGCATAACAATACTTTGCGACCACATGGCTGCCCCTAATGAAGACAAACTAAGAATTTCAGACTACATGGTCGTCAATGGCGCCCAAAGCTTAACTTCACTAGTCAATTCAAAGTCCAGAATTTCTGCCGACCTAAAGATTTTGGTTAAGATAATTGCGCTTGGAGGAGATGAAGAGCTAACCGACAAGATTACACAAAACAGCAACAACCAAAATGCCATAAAGCCCCGCGACATGCGTTCCAATCACGGCATCCAGCAGCGGCTTAAAAAAGAGGTCTCACAAATAAAAAGCGGGAACTATGAATTACAAGTCAAGCAAGGCGAAGCAGTTACTAAAGGCCATACTATAATATCCAATGAAAAAGCCGGACTTGCCTTGCTCGCTTTAGACCTAGGCGAGCCATGGAGCTGCCACCAGAAATATAAAGTAATGGACGACTCTTATTCAAAAATCTTCGGAAGGTCCGACGTTACTGGCGCTAAAATAGTTGCTCTTCATTCAGCGCTAGAAGAAATCACTGACTCACTTGATACATTTGACGACAAACTCTTTGGCTATTATACATTAACCAAGTACTTCTTAGGTTATGCAGTCTCAGAAATAATCAAGAGCGACGACATCGGGAAACAAACATTTAACAAAATTGACCAAGTTGTCAAGAATGGGAACCTACAAAAATTCTTGGATGTTTTTTCCTCGATTGCCAGCACCACGGTTGCAGACATCAACGCTGAAATCGATGAGCTTCGAGAGAATGGGGAGGATTTTGACTACAAGCGCGACCTTAAAAGCCCAAAATGGTGTCGAACAATGAGTGGCAAGCTTAAAGCAAATTACAAGAAAGATGTTAAGCGGGGGAGAGCTGAGCCAGTTTCTACACTGCTAGCTAACTTAATTTAGCCTTTAAGGGTTGCCTGTCTCCAAGCCGAGATGGGCAACCATAGCCGTCGGTCACCACTTTTGAATATAGAGGAAACCGCTTTATACGGCGGTCTGGGGCGGTTTAAGGGGTGGGGGCGGGCAATGGGAGGGGCAGCCCCTTATCGCAGCGGAAACCGCCGTATAGGGCGGTATGGCTATAGTGTCTATTTAGCCGCCATAATGGCGGGGAGGCGTGAGTGATTTAGCGGCTGACACCGAGCAGGTCGGCTAAAGCTGGGCGATAATGGGATTTACCAACAGCGGCGACTGGTCATCCCTCAAGTTGGTAATAGCCTCGGCCGGTAAAACCGTCCGGGGCTTCTTGTGCCTTGCCGATAATGGTGATTACTCGATGGCGAGGGACAGGGTAATTACTAGCCTGCTGGGCAGGCTATCGTATTACTCCTTGCCTCACTGTAAACCAACCACCACCCCAAGACGGTTTATCCCGGGGGCAGCCATTTTAGTCAGGAAAAAAGCGCTAGAGGCCCGGGATATGGTGGCCCCCTAAAGGGGGTGGCCATCCCGCCCATATACCCAGGGGGGCCTCGCCGGGATATTCTTGCCGGGATATGGGATACTTTTGTTTATCCCGACCCGCAGGTGAGCCGGCTGTTTTGGCTATGGCTGCCTTGCAACTCTACCCCCTCCCCGCCTCTAAGATACGGATCATAAAGCGTTTTTAACAAACAGGCGCAAAATACTATTTGCGGTCTCTTGGGGTATTCGCTTATATTTGGAGGTGCAATTCGCAAGCGCAAGTTCATCGAAAGACGCATTCGCGTCCTGAAACCTCGGCGCTCTTCTCTACCAAAGGAGAGCACCATGACCAAGCAAACTTCCCTTCAGACTAATTCCCATACCCTTCTGAACGCTGAACAGTTCGCGGCGATTCTCGGCATAGCCAAATCGACATTTTACCGCTGGCTTAGCGAGGGGCACGTTCCAGCAGGCATTAAATACGGCCCAAACACTACCCGCTGGCCCCGCCATGTGGTTGAGCAGTGGCTGGCCGAAAAGGAAGCCCCCACCTCCTCGTCAGAAGCACAATAATCGACTGGAGGGATGACCATGAATGCACCGTTCAGCCCCTCGGTAGAGGGGCAACAGTCTACGCTCGCCTGTATGAAACAGGCCCGCCGCTGGTTGCTGTGGAAATACGGACCGCCCAAGCCAGGCAAGAAGTCACCGAAAATCCCTTACTATGCAGACGGGTCTCCACGCCAAGGAGAACTCGACAATCCCGATGATCAAGCCCGGCTAGTGAGCTATGGCGAGGCCAAGGAAGCACTAAGCAAAGGGATTTATGGCGGCCTTGGGTTTGCGCTGGGTCCGGATGGCAATGACGGTTTTTGGCAGGGTATCGATTACGACCACATTCCCGAGCATAACGGGCTGCAAGCTATCGCAGAGGAAACAAAAGGCTACATAGAGTACAGCCCATCTGGCACTGGCGTACATGCCATAGGTTACGGCGAGGAGTTCGATCCGCTAGCCAGCAATGGTTCAGGGATCGAGGCCTATAGCAGGAAGCGTTTCTTTACTTTTACGGGGAACTGGGCTGCTGACCAAGAGCTTGTTTGCCTTGCGTCTTTTGTGCGAGAAAAGCTAGCACCGCTACGGTCCTCTAAAGCTGTATCTAGCAACCAAGCGACAGATGCCGAAGGAGAAGTCGTCTCTCCTGAGACCATCACCGATCTTCGCTCCGCGCTTAATTATCTAGACGCGGACAACCGGGATACTTGGATCGCAGTAGGCATGGCGCTTAAAACCTTGAAGGGCGGGCGTGGGCTTTGGCTAACTTGGTCGCAGTATTCAGACAAATTCGAATCTAATGACGCTGCCCGCACATGGGAAACCTTGGAGCCAAGCCATACGGGCTGGAAAGCGGTTTTTACCAAGGCGCAGGATGCTGGCTGGGTTAATCCGAACAGCAATGAGGCCCGAGGGCAGCGCTCCACCTCCTCGTATAAATCCAATCTTGAGGGTCCGCTTTTCGACCTGCTGGAGCCCTTCGGTGAGTTTATTCAGAAGCAAACACCAATTTTGAAGCTGGTTCGGGGGCTTCTTGGCGAGGGCTGCCTTTCCGTCCTGTATGGCGCACCTGGAGCTGGTAAGTCCTTCCTCGCGCTAGACCTCGGCTTTGCCATAGCCACTGGTCAGCCTTGGATGGATCGAGATACCCAGCAAGGGCCGGTCATCTACGCTTGCGGAGAAGGGGTGGGAGGTTTGCGTCAAAGGGGCCGCGGCATTGCTCAGGTAAAAGGGCAGGCTGCGTCCGATTTCTATTTTCTGCCCCACGCCATGAGTGCACCGGATGAAACCGAGGAGCTTGAGAAGGTGCTGGCACGAGTAAAGGATCGGCATGGCCGGTCCCCTTCTCTGCTAATCGTGGACACCCTTAGCCGTTTCTTTGGTAGCGGGGACGATGAAAACTCCGCCAAGGATATGAAGCGGTTTTTCGATGCCCTCGGCGCGCTGATAGCCAAGCATCCGGCTCTGCACATAATGGTCGTCCATCACTCCGGCAAGACTCAGGAGAGCGGCATGCGCGGCTCCTCTGCGCTGCAAGGGGCGGCGGATACGGTTATAGCTTGCAAGAAGAATGCTAAAGGCTTGCATGATGCACGTGTAGAAAAGCAAAAGGATGGGCCAGAAAATATAATTCTGCCTTTCCGGCTAGAGCCGGTGGATCTAGGCGAGGATGCGGGTGGCGAGCGTCTAACAACCTGCACTGTAGCCTCCGACGCTAGTGGTCGGCCGGCTCCGCCACCGCCCCTGAAGGGCTATGCAGCTGATGCAGTCGAAATCCTGCGCTACCTCCGGAACTCTAAGCTCGAAGGACAAGCAGGTAATCTGGTCGATACAAACCCTGTAGAAATACCACTCAATGCTTATCGTAACCGCTGGTATCAGCAACACCCTACTATGAAGGAGGATTCGGCTAGAAAAACTATGCGGCGCAAGCTGGAAGAGCTTTGCAATAAGCAGCTAATCGAATGGGGCGGCAGCGAGGAGCCTATTTGCATATTACCCGCAATCCAGTCCGTAGTTATTGAAGCTGGGAGGTGATGTCAATGGCTTATCTTGCAGGCTACGAGGCCGTGCGCCGATTGAATGATCAGCTCCAGCAGCGTGAGCATATAGCCATGAGGTTGGAGCTTGTCGCTAGCTTCATTCGAGGCGGAGTCAGGCACGAGGATGCGGCTGTAATGCTGGCCGATACGTCCTTGGATTTTCGCGAGCTAGTGGAAGCAGGCGGGAGAGCGACCGCAGGGGTACATTTTCCATCTTCGAGAGGAGCTGTGCTGCCGACTACAACGGGTACCCAGTACTGCGACGCGCTGGCAACTTCTAGGCTCATGCTAATTACGGGGAACCGACCCAGCATCCACTCCTCGACTGAAGCCCGAGACACTGTCTATCAATGGCTGTCACGCCGTAAGGACGCCACACTTCGGCAGGTACAGTATAACCTGAACGGTACCAAACCATTTAGAGTGGGCTCAGTTCATAACCGGACGGCTATACAGGAAGCAGTGCAGGATTTAGCCCATATAGGGGCAATCCGGCGTACCGGCAGTCGCTACTACGTGGTGGGCTAGCCAGCCCCTAGGTGGGCCGCAGGGGTCAAACGCTCCCCCAACACTCCCCCAGCCATCGGTACACTGGGGGATATTTCGCTAACCCATTGAAAACATGGTGGGCCCAGCAGGACTCGAACCTGCGACCAAGGGATTATGAGTCCCCTGCTCTAACCAACTGAGCTATAGGCCCAACTCGTGCGACTCACTATTATTTCTTGAAAATCAATAACTTAGACAATAAATGCAAAATGCCACATTGCCAAGCTGGAACCTCGAAAGTAAGCTCTCTGGAACCTGATTAGAACCTCAGAACCTAATTTTCGAGGGTGTATGCCGAAACATACTGAAAAGCTCACAAACCGCGCTATTGAGCGGCTTTCCAAGACCCTACCGGTCTCCGATGAGGTATGGGATACCGAGTTATCAGGGTTCCATGTGAGGGCTGGCAAGCGTGGCCTGTCATTCCGCCTGTCCTATTACAACTCCACTGGCACAAGGCGTGTTATTACCCTTGGCAGGAATGGTGTCATATCGGCATCTGAGGCGCGTGAGAAGGCCAAGGCCGCATTAGCACAAAACACCCAAGGAGAAGACCCCAGAGAGACGCAGACAAGCCGTAAAGGTATGCAGGCTTCTACCCTTCGGGATTACCTCACAGGGCCATACAAGGAATACCAAGACAGGCGCAAGGACGGTAAGAAGACACTGAGACGGATTGAGAGGGACTTCGAAGGCTTGCTTGATCGGCCCATGGCCTCATTGTGTCGTGCTGATATTGAGGACTGGCAGAAGGCAGAAGAGCGTAAGGCGAAGCCAAGAGCCTTTACAACGCTCCAACTGTCCTACGCTGCTTTGTGTGGCCTGTTAAGCCATGCTGCTGATAGAAAGGCTATCTCTGAGCACCCTCTTAGGGGCGTAAAACTTCATAAAAGAGCGTTAGAGAATACTGAGGGGAACGCACAAGGAAGGTGCTATCTGACAGAGGCAGAGGTGGAAGCGCTGTTTAAAGGGCTAGAAGCGTATCAGGAACAGAAGCGCGAACAGCGCAGAAGCTCAAGAGCACATGGCAAAAGTCACTTAGTTGACCTGGATACTGTCGCTTATGTTGACCATGTCATGCCTTGGATTCTGACTATGTATTATTCTGGGTTCCGCCCAGGTGACATATACGGCCTGCAATGGGAACACATCAACTTCGAACTTAGCATAATCAGAAAGGTAATCGAGAAGACAGAACATTATACATCCGCACCCAAGACTTTTCCCATACATAAGAAGCTAAAAACTGTTCTAGAAACGTGGCATAAACAACGAGGAGAGCCGAACACCGGCCTCGTTTTTCCTTCATTTGTCACGGGAAAACGTTTGAATAACACAGCTATGATGAAGCCATGGAAGAAGGTTAAAGAACTTGGCGGACTGTCTGACAGCCTTGTGCTTTATAGCCTCCGTCATAATTTCGCATCGCAGCTTGTCATGGCTGGCATTGACTTGCTGACTGTAGCAAATCTCCTAGGGCATACAGACGTAACGATGGTTGTGAGGCACTACGGACACCTAAAACCAGATCATATTGCTAATGCTTTGGAAAGCGTGTTCTGAGCCTTTACTCGTATAACCAATCTAGAAACTCCACTCTATCTTGGAACTCGCCGACCATCTGCCCTGTTAGAGGGTCGATTTCGCCTCCCACACTTTTCTCTGCCTCACGGTGTTTGCTTGCTTCTTCATGAGAGCCTAACAGAAACATCACAATGCTAAACTTTAGCTCATCTCGCTTGGTGCTCCATACAAGGCGCGGGTCAACCATCCAGCGACAATCCCCATGCGCATCAACAACTTCTTTAATAACCCCCTCATCTCTGAGACGACACAAGGCTTTATGTTTGTTTGCACGGTCCCACGCTTTCTCTTTAACAATTTCAGGAAAGCTTTTCTGAACACAGTTATCATGAATATCTATATGGTTTAGAAGTTCACAAATCACCTCCCCTACGCTTTTTGGTAATTCGCTAAGCTTTATAAGAAACTCATCTGTGCAGGTTCTGTAATATACGCTTTGCTTGCCCTTCATGGTAGAATTCCGTCTAGCCATATACACCACAACCCTCATGTTGTAAAAAATTACTACAAGCATATTTGCTGAAAACCGCATGATACCTGACACACAGAGGGTTTGGCAATGCAATAGACTCTCTTATAACGCACAATGAGAATTTAAAACCTTATTAACTCTGCTAAGGCTTCGCTAATCTTAAAAAGATGAGAATTTCAAGGCACCCTCTCAAATATCTCGACACCAGCACAGCAAGAAGAGATACGCATATCGGCGAATTTACATAGTCGATTTTATAATATTATCTTAATTTTTACATAGCTAAAAACTATACTCCTGCATAACTTACAGCTAATAATTTTTTCCGGCTTCTATGAGTCAGACACACACACAACAGTGTTTTTATTTTTTTCCTTTATAGCACGCTGGACTGTTGAAACCCCACAGCCTGATAGCTCAGCCGTTTTGCGTATGCTAAACCCTTTCTCTCGAAGCTCATATATCTTCTTATGCAGTGCTTCGTTAATTGGCCGCCCCTTATAGACACCTCTTTCTCTAGCCTTTTCAATGCCTTGCGATTGACGCCTGCGACGATCTTCATAATCTTTTCTAGCAATAGCAGCAAGCATATCTAATAGCATGCCATTCACAGCATCAAGCATCCTTGCTGTAAATTGATCGTTATCGCTAGGCTTTATAGCTGCATGGCTTGTTGGTAAGTCAAGAGACACGATACGAACACCAGCATCAGTTATAGCCCTTTTCAAGGCATCCCAATCGCAGTGTGTTAAGCGAGTCAACCTGTCCACGCCTTCGACTAAAAGCACATCGCCAGGTTTAGCATCCGAAAGCAAGCGCATTAGCTCCGAGCGCTCTGCCTTAGTGCCGCTAACACTTTCAGCATACCAAGCGACCACCTCCGTTCCTTTATCAGCCGCAAACTGAGCTAACGACTCCCTAGCTCGATTAGCATCCTGGTCATCTGTCGAAGCCCTAAGGTAACCCCTGACATAGCTAGCTGACATGCAACACCCTATGTGTTCGTTTGAGTGTATTCATATTACCTGTGTTCGTTTGGATTGTATAGTGTATTATGAACACACCCTAGGGGCGCTTATCCTTTGTGCTCCTTGAGGTATACCCAAAGAAACACACCTCAGCGCATAAAATTTCTCCTTAGCAAGCCATAAAATCATTGACCAATGAGTAAATTTATGCGTATTGGTGGCGAACCTTGACACTGTTCATCTATACATAGGTAGTCTAGTGATGAGAAGATAGGCATCATAGGCGGCAGTTAGTCAATGCCTCATGTCTGAAGCGGAGCAGCAGGGCTACCCTCACCGCACAGCGAGCGATATATGTTTAAATTTTATGAATTTTTTGCTGGCGCTGGCATGGCTAGGGCTGGCTTAGGAAAAGACTGGCAATGCCTTTTTGCCAATGACTTCGATCATAAGAAGGGCAAAACCTACCAGAGCAACTGGGAAGGTGACGCCATGGTCGTCGAAGATATCAAAAAGCTTACAACCAAAGGCTTGCCTGGCTACGCAGACCTAGCATGGGCCTCCTTTCCATGTCAAGACCTTTCTTTAGCTGGCGGCGGTGCTGGCTTGAAGGGCGATCGTTCGGGAACCTTTTGGCCTTTCTGGAAGCTTATGACTAGCCTTCAAGATGAAGGCAGAGCACCAACAGTAGTCGCTCTTGAAAACGTTTGCGGAACAATAACCTCCCATAAAGGGAAGGATTTCACCGCTATCTGCGAGGCTTTCAATGAAGCAGGATACCGCTATGGTGCCATGGTCATTGATGCTTCACTTTTTGTGCCTCAGTCACGCCCTCGCCTCTTTGTCGTCGGCGTTAAAAAAGGTGCAAAAATCCCCTCTTCTGTCATTTCAGAGTCTCCTCACGATACATGGCATACAAAAGCGCTTAGAAAGGCATATACCTGCCTTAGCGAGCCACTTCAAAAGAATTGGGTTTGGTGGAACTTCCCTCTCCCACCACAACGGACTACTGTTTTTGCAGATATTGTAGAAGAAAACCCTGCAAGCATAGACTGGCATTCTGATGAAGTGACCCGCAATCTGTTAGCAATGATGAGCGAGGTCAACCTTAGGAAAGTCGAAGCTGCAAAGCTCGCAAAAAGAAAAATGGTTGGCACAGTATATAAAAGAACTAGGCGTGACGCAGAAGGAAATAAGATACAAAGAGCAGAGGTTAGGTTTGATGATGTTGCGGGCTGCCTTAGGACTCCTTCAGGCGGTTCCAGCCGTCAGTTATTGTTGTTCGTTGAGGGCGAAAGCGTTAGATCACGCCTAATATCGACACGGGAAACAGCACGCCTAATGGGGCTTAGTGATGATTACGCTCTCCCCGAAAGATATAACGAAGCCTACCATTTAACTGGTGACGGAGTGGCTGTCCCTGTTGTAAGGCATATTGCCCAAAACATTATCGAGAAAATACTAGAGTTAAACACAGAAAATAGCGAGGCTGCATGAGCACCACCCCTTGCGAGAAGAACAAAGAGCTAAAGAAAAAAATTGAGGACTTCGCAGAGACTTTAAAGGTAGAGGCTCATACCCTAGGAGATCACGGTTTATCCGAAGAAGACTTCTACAACAGCGGCGTTTTTCGAGGGGCAGTTGAAAGGATACGCGGCCAATTTAGCGCCACAATGCGGCCAAAGCGTGAATTCGTAAATATAATAATGGCTTACATGCAGGACGAAGGCTACATAAAAGACTGGAGCTCTGCTGGTGAAGCGAATAGGCATGACTATAATGTCACTTTAAATAGCGGAAGGACTGCTATAATCGAGTTAAAAGGATGCCTAGATGGCAATAATACCAATATATTCGAGAGGCCTCCACATGCCAACGAGTTTATCATTTGGAGCGTATGCACAAACTTAGGCGCAGACCCTAGGCACAATGCCTGGTCTGGTATTCATACTCGACTAAGCGCTGAAATAATTTCCAGATCACAGCAAGTCGATGGTGTGTTGGTATGGGACATGGTTTGTGGCACTACTGGCCGCCCTTGCCCCAAAGTAACCAGTGATGCTACGCGCATAACTTCCGTTGGCCCTTACAAAGTAACTCCGCCTTGTATATATCTCTTTCCAGCTACTATACCAAGCCCCAGAAACAACCCGCGCCCAGAGCCCCAAAAGCTTGAGAACGTCGAAATCCTTGACGCTTTTCACAAATGCTTTAACGGGCACGATAATGAAGTTAATTATGTCAACTTTGAAGTTGAATACTCAGGAGCTGACACCCTGAGAAAGACAAAGATCAAGCGCCACGGGACTACTGTGAAAGAGTCTGAACCAACCGCAATCCGCAGATCATAACCATCAGCACGCCCCTTGACAATGAGGGGCTTAATAGACTGGATTAGCCAAAATCCTTTTCTATTTTTCTGGGCGGCTCAATTGGCCACTGTGAGTAGGATTCGTTGCTTTTTATAATTTCTTCTATCTCTTGCGCTTCATTCCAAGCGTGCTTTGTCCCGCACTCCCATATAACCAGAACACGCCATCCTTGTGCCAGCAACTCTTTCTGCTGTCGTGCGTCCCTTTCAATGTTTCGAGAAAACTTTTTATTCCAATATTCTAGGTTAGTGGCAGGCTGGGAAGCATAACGACACCCAGAGTGACGATGCCAGAAACAGCCATGAACAAAAAGCGCCAGCTTATATCTTGAGAATACTAAATCTGGCTTTCCAGGAAGCCCTTCCTTGTGAAGCCTGTATCTAAACCCTTGGTTATGTAGAAAGCGGCGCAACTTCATCTCAGGAGAAGTATTCTTAGATTTTACAGCCGCCATGATTTCAGAACGAGACTTTGTTTTACTCGTCTCTTTCATCTTCATGCTCCCACAAAAGCTACATTCGCCTAGTGTCCAAGGCTCATTCTACTTCAAACAGAACAGGTAGGCTTACCTAGACATAAAAAAACGCCCAAGCTAGAGGATAGGCTATGGGCGTAGAATATTGTGAAGTGTCCCGCGAACATAGCATATATTTAATCGAAAGCCAATCCCTCAGTGTCCATGCATGGATAAAGGGGTTATAACGCCTAAGGGCTCCTATATGGTGCCTAGCAGGCCGTATGGGCGATTCAACGGCGATGCAGTAGGGTAGGCATCAAAAGCCTAAAGCGGCCATCAGATAGCGCTATGCGTCGCCCTGCTTAGGTATTGTGATGACTTCCTCTGCTTTCGCAGTAGCTCAGGGCAATGTCATAGGCACTGGGGCCTGTTGGGATAGTGAGAGCAGCTATCAGGAGCTCTTGTGAAAGCATGTGGCGTCGTCCTGTGTCATGGTGCGTTGCTATCACCTTCTTCTAGCACAGGACGTGACTTGATGCGCCTTGGCTCCTAAATGGAACCTGTAAGGCTTTTCCTTTGAGGAAAGAACCTAGAAATTCTCTTCTAAGTTCTTGTTTTGTTTGGTGGGCCCAGCAGGACTTGAACCTGCGACCAAGGGATTATGAGTCCCCTGCTCTAACCAACTGAGCTATAGGCCCTATATGATGGGAGCCGTATGATAACGGAAGCTGCCCCGGGAGGCTAGGGGCGAGAGTGAACCCCACGGAAGGTGACCATGAAGACGAGACTCCAGCATTTTTATCGTTCAGGGGCGGTGATGGCGTTCACGGCCATGCTGTCCACCCCCGCGATGGCGGTATGGCAGTTATCTCCCGATCAGTCGCGTGTCACGGCGACAGTGGTGGAGATAACCCCTAGCGGGCCCATCCCGCATGAGCATCAGGTGCGACAGATGCAGGGGCAGATAGGCCCGGATGGCACTTTGCGTCTGCCGATCACGCTGCGTCAAACCGATATAGTCGATATGTTGGGTAGCTTACCGCCATGGATGACCGGACTGGCGGACATGCCCCTGGTCACGATAGTGACTCATTTGCCCCCGGAACATCTCAACGACCTGGCGGTAGGCGAGACACGTACGGAGTCGTTGATGATGGGGGGGCAGACGGAGGGAATGAACGAGCAGGAATTGCTGAAGGTAAATCTCACGCGAGAGTCGGCGGACAGGATCCGGGTTCGCAATGCAGAACATATCGCTCTGGATGGCCAGGAACTGATGCAGAATCAGACGGCAAGATCCATTCTGCTACTGCTGGGTTACGAGCGGATAGGCGATGAAGTGCCGGTAGAGTTGGATGCCGTACTCGTCGATCGTTGACCGCTGAGTCTGCTGCGTCATGTGTCGGTTAGGAGGTTTTCGGGACACCGAGCGCCGTTAATGACGAATGATTGCTAAAGATAATAAAAATATGGTTTTTCATAGGAAAGTGCTCTGTCCGCGGGTTCTGTCTGGCAGTGTATGGCGCTTTGTCGCTGCCAGCGGATAGGTAACGATAAGGGTGTATCTTGGAAAAATGAAGGGGAGGCCACTGCAGCGAGGCCGCTTGAACGGGATGGATGCGGTCTGGTCATTTTGGGAGCCACGTGGCTGTCCACTGCGCTGGCTCTGATCCTTCATGCCAGGAGAGCAGCGATGCCTTCGCGGATGGGGATCGCAAGCCTGGCGGGTACATTTCGAAATAGCCGGCGCACAAGGATCATTTATTGCGAGGCGAAAAGGAGGACTGGAGAGGTCATTAAGGTGGGTGAAAACGAAAAGACCCGCCTAGGCGGGTCTTTCGAGCTCGACACCTTGCGGCTCGAGCGATCCTAACTATGCCTTAGCTTAGTTAGCGATCTTGATGTTTGCAGCCTGCAGGCCTTTCTTGCCCTGAGTGACGTCGAAGGAAACCTTCTGGCCGTCCTGCAGAGACTTGAAGCCTTCAGCTTGAATTTCGGAGAAGTGGGCGAACAGGTCGTCACCGCCATCATCAGGAGAGATGAAGCCGAAACCTTTAGTGTCGTTGAACCACTTAACTGTGCCAGTTGCCATTTTCGATATCCTTACACGCAAATATGCGCTTTCAATTGCCGGGCGTTACCCGAGATGCAGTGGGTAAAACAAGGGAGATATACACCAGGCTACCGAATGATTCGATTACAACTGACGATATTCTACTTGCTAACCAACTGGCGCCAGTATCCACATTTGTACGGCACGCGTCAATGCCGTGTTGTGAATTAATTTGTGGTGTTGGCGCCAGGCCGGTCATCCTGTCGCCACTGTCCTCAGCCGGCGACGGGGTGTGGAGACGTTCTTTACCGAGGCTGAACGAAGCTGAGCAAGCTGCTGATCGGCATGCTGGGCCTCCTGCGTGGCGATAAGGGCGCGTTGCAATGCCGCTTGGCACTCCCGTTCCAGCTCTGCGATGCGGGCTTCTCGGGCATTGATCTGCGCCGCCGCCTCGTTGACATGAATGGTGTACGACACCTCTCCATAACAGTTGCGAAGTCCGTAAGCCTCGCGCAATTCCCCGGCTGTAACCTTGGCCATGTTACCTCTTCGCTGTATCGAGCAGCGTCTCGTAGTGCTTGACGATCTCTATCGGCGGCCTGGACGGCATTGTTGAATTGATCGCCGTTGTGGCCAGGAGCCTGGATGTCGTGTCAAGCCCGTCAGTGGAGAGTGAAGGTCCTGCCGTCATACTTGGGTGGTAGGTAACCACTCACGCTTTTGTGTTAACAGATTGTTAAAAAATGCTAACAGCATGGGAGCCATGGTTTCAATTGGTTTCATTTCCAGAAGTGACCATTCACATAGGCAATTAGTCTCGAATGACAGGGCGGGGAGGGGTAAGAAAGTGGGCCGGTAGACGGTAAGGGCTTTCAGGCGAGCAGGGCGGAATGGCGCTATTCTTATACATGAAATCGCATAGCTTCATTCCCATAAATAACTTCAAGGAATAAGCAAGCTTGGTCACAATGCGTCCTGCGTTTTATTCAAGGATCGCTGGATCATGCCTTTTGATGCTTGGCTGTCGTTAGCCATCGTGGCTGTTGCCTTTCTGCTCATGGCCTTTTCCCGCCTGGGGCCAGACGTGATTCTGCTGGGCGGCGTCATCGTACTGCTGAGCTGCGGCGTGATCGATACGGAGCAGGCGCTGCAGGGCTTTTCCAACAGCGGCCTGTTCACGGTCGCCTTCATGTATGTGCTGGTGGTCAGCATTCGTGAAACCGGGGGCATCGATCTCATCATCCGCCACGTGTTGGGTCGTCCACGTAGCGAAAATACGGCTCAGGTGCGTCTGCTGCTGCCTGTTTCCGCCATGAGCGCCTTTCTCAACAATACGCCGGTGGTCGCCACTTACCTGCCTGCGGTGTTGAGCTGGAGTCGACGCTTGCGTCTGCCGGTGCACCGTTTTCTGCTGCCGCTGAGCTATGCCTCGATACTCGGCGGCACCTGCTCGCTGCTGGGCACCAGTACCAACCTCGTCGTCAATGGGCTGTTGATCGAGCGTTATCCCGATCTGGCACTGGGGCTCTTCGATATTGCCTGGGTGGGGATTCCCGTTGCCCTGGTGGGGCTGACATACCTGATCCTGGCAGGACGGCACCTGTTGCCTGAACGCCGCTCGGCTTCGGAGATGTTCGAGAATCCCCGCGAGTACACCATCGAGATGGAGGTGGACGGCAATGGCCCGCTGGTCGACAAGACCGTCGGGGAGGCGGGGCTGCGTCATCTGGAAGGGCTGTTTCTGGTCGAGATCGAGCGGGCGGGTAACGTCGTGAGCGTGGTGGGACCCGGAGAGAAGCTCAAGGCCAATGATCGACTGATCTTTGCCGGGACGACCGAAGCCGCGATCGAGTTGCAGCAGATTCGGGGGCTGATCCCCACCATGCAGGGCGAGTCCAGCCTCAAGAAGGACTTCGCCGAGCGGCGTCTGGTGGAAGCGGTGGTGTCGGACCAGTGCCAGTTCATTGGCCAGCGTATCCGCGAAGGGCATTTTCGTACCCAGTACGGTGCCGCGGTGCTCGCCGTGTGCCGCAACGGCGAGCGTGTCAACGGCAACCTGGGGCAGGTGCGTCTGCAGCCTGCCGATGTCCTGCTGATGGAGGTCCGGCCGGCCTTCGTCGAGCGTCACCGGCAATCGCGCGACTTTCTTCTGGTTAGTCAGGTCAATGGCCAGGCAAGGCCCAACCATGAGAAAGCCTGGCTGGCCTGGAGTATCCTGGCGGGCACCATCGCGCTGGCGACCTTCGGTGTGTTGAGCATTCTCAATGCGACGATGATCGGTGCGGCCCTGGCGCTGCTGACCGGCTGCTGCTCTGTCGGCGCGGCCAAGAGGGGGCTGGACACGCAGGTGCTGCTGACCATCGGTGCATCCTTCGGACTGGGAGCGGCACTGGAGAGCTCCGGCGCGGCAACCGCCATTGCCGGCGCCACGCTGTCGCTGGCAGATGGAAGCCCCTATCTGCTCCTCATCGGCGCCTACATCCTGGTCGCCTTGCTCACCGAGCTGGTCACGAATAACGCCGCCGCCGTCATCGCCTTTCCCATCGTCGTCACCAGTGCTGAGCATCTGGGAGTCAACGTCATGCCATTCATCGTCGCGGTGATGTTCGCGGCGTCGGCCAGCTTCCTGACACCGATCGGCTACCAGACCAATTTGATGGTGTATGGCCCGGGAGGCTATCGTTTCAGCGACTATCTGCGGGTCGGCGGATTGCTCAACGTGCTGACCGGAGTGGTGGCCCTGACATTGATCCCTCTGGTGTGGCCGTTCTAGGAGGCTGCCGTGCGTCGCTCATCGCTACCTGAGTTGGCGGGTTATGGGAGAGGCCGGCTTTCTGTACGAAGCAGCAGGTCGCTGATGGCGGGGCTCGCCTGGGCGCTGTCGGCCAGCGGCGTGACGGCGGGCCCGGCCGAGCATGGACATGAGGCGCGATTTTCCACATTCTTGATCACCCGATTCGTGACATATCCTCATTATCAGGAGCCTGCCATGGCCTCATCCGACCCGCTCGTCATCGAACCCGCCTCGCGCCAGCCCGCCGACGCCAGTGTGATTCTACTGCACGGCCTGGGCGCCGATGGCCACGATTTCGAGCCACTGATCCCTGCCATGGAGCTACCGGATTCGCTCGCGGTCCGTTTCGTGCTTCCCCATGCGCCGCGCCTGCCCGTGACCGTCAATGGCGGCATGCTCATGCCGGCCTGGTACGACATTCTGGAAATGAACCTGGGGCGGCGGGTCGACGAGGCTCAGCTCAAGGCCTCGGCGGATCGGGTACACGGCCTGATCGATGCCGAAATCGCGCGGGGGATCGACAGCCGGCGCATCATCGTGGCGGGATTTTCCCAAGGCGGCGCGGTGGCCTACCAGGCGGCCCTGACCTATCCCAAGCCGCTGGGCGGCCTGATAGCCATGTCGACCTATTTTCCCACGGCGGACAGCATCGAGCCGCATGACGCCAACCGGGAACTGCCCATCGAGGTCTATCATGGCACTCAGGATCCTGTCGTACCGGAGGCGCTGGGACGTCAGGGCGCCGAGCGAGCCCGGGAGATGGGATATTCGGTCAACTATCATACCTATCCCATGCAGCATACGCTGAGCATCGAGCAGGTCCGGGAAATCAGTCGCTGGCTGACGGCTCGGCTGACGGATACGAAGACCCCTTAGTGCCGTCGGGCGCTTCCTTTGCGAAGCATAGCTGATTGCGCCCCTGAGCCTTGGCGCGGTACAGCGCCTGGTCGGCGCGTCTGAGTGCGTCGGCAAGGCTTTCTCCCGACGCGACCATGGCCAGCCCGGCGCTGAATGTCAGCTCGGATACGATCATGCCGGGCTGACTCAGCCGCTGGCGGAGCTGCCGGTCGAGTTGAACCGCCATGTCGGGTTCGGCCTGGATCACACCGAGAAACTCCTCTCCACCGCAACGTCCCGCCTGGGCCCGGCAGGAATGCGCGATCTGCTCGAAGAGCATGGCGAAGGTGGTCAACACCTTATCGCCGTGCGGATGGCCATGCCTGTCGTTGATCGCCTTGAAATGATCGAGATCGCAGATCAGCAGGCAGCAGTGTTCGTTACGGACGATCACGTCATGGGCATACTGATGAATGGCCCGGTGATTGAGCAGTCCGGTCAGGCTGTCGCGGTTGGCGAGCTGTTCCAACTGACGGGCATAGCGTTCGGCGCGGCTTTGCTCCTGGTGGGTGCGCCGCGCATGTCCTGCCACAAGAAGCCCCAGAAGGGTCGCCGACAACAGATAACAGAAGGTTTGGTCCAGCAGGCGCGACAGGGGCGTGGCATAGCCCGAGATCCACTGTGGCTGGAGCTGCTCGAAGCCGAGCAACAATGGCGGCATCGCGACCAGCCCGGCTATCACGGCCAGGCGCTGCTTCCCGATGTCCGCCATCAGGACCAGCGCATAGGCCAGCGAGGTGAGATAGAACATGATGGCCGGCCCCTGCGAGCCGGCATTGAACAGCCAGTTGATGGGAAGGATAACGAAGGCCAGAAGCTGGATGAACAGGATCACCATGCGTCGATACTCCCCGTGCCAGCGCGAGCGATACCACATCACGCCCACGCACGCGGCCATGGCCAGCAGCAGCAGGTTGTATATGAACGGCGTGATATTCAGCAGCCAGTTGAAAAGTGCCGAAAGCAGCAGAGTGCTGGTACCCAGCATCAGGAACGCGTGATGCATGCGGTGCGCCGGTTGCTGGTCGTCACCGACGATCCAGACATAGCAGCGTTGCCAGAAGCGGTATCCCATCGTGATGTTCCTGTTTGGGCCGGCGGCGGGTACCGCCTCTTTTTCTTTTCAAGAAGCGTAACACCTTCGGCCAGGTTCACTGATAGCCTTTTGCCTGCAGCCGGAACAGCTGGGCATAGCGACCATCAAGCGCCAACAGAGCGGCATGGGTGCCCTGTTCGATGATGGCGCCATGCTGCATGACGATGATCTGGTCGGCCATGCGCACCGTGGAAAAGCGGTGCGAGATGAGAATGGTCATGCGTGCCTCGGCGTGCTGACGGAACTGTTCGAAGACCTGGGCTTCGGCCGCCGCGTCCATGGCCGCGGTAGGCTCGTCGAGTACCAGGATGTCGGCCTCGCGACGCATATAGGCACGGGCCAGGGCGATCTTCTGCCACTGGCCGCCCGAGAGCTCCTGACCGTTCTTGAACCAGCGGCCCAGTTGGGTGCGGTATCCTTCGCTGAGCGTCTCGATGAAACCTTCCGCCATGCCTTGGCGGGCCGCATCGCGCCAGCGGGACTCGTGGGCGAGGGCCTCGACGTCACCTACGCCGACGTTCTCGCCGACCTGCAGCTGATAGCGCACGAAGTCCTGGAAGATCACGCCGATCCGTCGGCGCAGCGCGGCCACGTCCCACTCCTGCAGGTCGCTGCCGTCCAGCAGGATGCGCCCTTCGCTGGGTGTATAGAGCCGGGTCAGCAGCTTGATCAGCGTGGTCTTGCCTGAACCGTTCTCGCCGACCAGTGCCAGGCTCTGGCCGGGGCGCAGATGCAGATCGATATGACGAATGACGGGATGCGCCGCCCCGGGGTAGCGAAAGCTGACATTCTCGAAGCGGATACCCTCTCCCGGGCGCGCGCCTTCGCGGAGATGGCCGCTCTCGGGCACGACGGGCTGTTCGAGATACTCGTAGAGGTTGGAAAGGTAGAGGTTGTCCTCGTACATGCCGCTGATCGCCGTGAGGCTGGCGCTGACGGCCGCCTGGCCCTGCTTGAACACCGCCAGATACATGGTCAGCTGGCCCAGCGACAGGCGGCCCGCGACGGTATCGATCACCGCCCAGACATAGGCGGCATAGAACGCCAGCGTACCCAGCAGGCCGAGCAGAAATCCCCAGCTGTCGCGGCGGATCGTCAGGCGCCGGTCCTCGGCGTAGAGCCGGTCGAATATCGCCCTGTAACGCCGTAGCAGCTCGGGACCCAGCCCGAACAGCTTGACCTCCTTGATGCTGTCCTCGCGGGCCAGCACGACTTCCAGATAGGTCTGCATGCGTGTATGCGGCGAGCGACGCCGGAACAGGCGGAAGGCATCGCCGGAAAACTTGGCCTCGGAGAAGAACACCGGCAAGGCGCCGACCATCAGCAGCGCCAGGGCCCACGGCGAGAACTGCACCAGCAGCACCGCGAAGCTGGACAGTGAAATGCCGTTCTGGATCAGGCCGAAGGTCTTGTTGACCAGGGACAGCGGGCGGGTCGAGGCCTCACGGCGTGCGCGGGTCAGCTTGTCGTAGAACTCCGAGTCCTCGAACTGCGCCAGCGACAGGGTCTGAGCCTTCTCCAGAATCATCACGTTGACGCGCTGGCCGAGCAGAGCGCGCAGGAGCGATTGCTGCGCCGAGAGGGCACGCTGGGCCAGGGCAATGAGGGCGACGACGCCAGCTTCGAGGGCCACATAGCGCAGCACCGGACCCAGCGGGGCCTGGGCGTCCTGCTGATGGGCAGCCGCGGCGGCGACGACGGCATCGATGATCAACTGGCCGAGCCAGGCGGCCACGGCGGGCAATATGCCGGCGACCAGCGTGCATAGCGCCAAACCCAGCGTCAGGGGGCGTGACGTGCTCCACACCAGGCTCAGCGCACGGTGGCTGTAGCGGAACACAGCGAAAAAGCGCGCCGCGGACGACGAGGCGGTTTGACGTGACAAGCGACCATCCCTTAGACAGAATCGAGCAGGCCCGACAGTGTAAGCGATCAACCAGTGAGGATGCGTCATGCAGAGCATGGATTCCCTGTCCGGTACGTCGCCGGAGGCACGGCTATCGAGCCCGGCCGCGCAGCGTAACCGCGAGCCGGTGCTCGCCGTCCTGCGCGAGACCCTGCCTGCCGAGGGCAGCGTGCTCGAGATCGCCAGCGGTACGGGCGAGCACATCATCCACTTCGCCCGCCACTTGCCCGACCTCCGCTGGCAGCCCAGCGATCCCAGCCCGGAGGCCCGACGCTCCATCGAGGCCTGGCGGCAGCACGAGACACTTGCCAACCTCGAGACGCCGCTGGATCTGGACGTCACCGTACGCCCCTGGCCGGTCGAGCCTGTTCAGGCCATCGTCTGCCTGAACATGATCCATATCGCTCCCTGGGAAGCGGCCGAAGCGCTGCTGACCGAGGCCGGCGAACGTCTCGCACCGGGCGGGGTGCTGGTGCTGTACGGGCCGTTCAAGCGTGCGGGCGTCCACGGTGCGCCGAGCAATGCCGCCTTCGATGTCGAACTGCGTCGGCGCGACCCGGCCTGGGGGGTACGCGATCTGGAGGCCGTCGTGGCGCTGGCGGAGCAGGCGGGGCTGCGTCTGGAGCGTGTCGTCGACATGCCGGCCAACAATCTCAGTGTGGTCCTGCGTCGTGCTTGATTAATCCGCCGTTACCCCAAAGACTGTGTAGGAACAGGGAGCTGTTGGGTTTCGATTCTCAGAGGAGACGCCAGATGTCCGATTTTTCAGAAGAATTCCGCCTGCCGACCGGCTGTCCCAATTGCGGCAACCATCGAATGCGTGTCTCCGCGGCCCGTGATCCCGAGGACAAGGTGTTCTGTGTCTCTTGCAACACGTTCGTGTGCCTCTACAAGGAGGCGAAAGAGCGTATGGATGACGACCCCAAGAGCGAGGCCGAGGAACTCATGGAAAGGGTCATGAACAGCAAGAAGACCTGACGCCACGCATCCACTTCATGACTGCCACGGCCTGCTCGCGCAGGCCGTGGTGTTTGAGACGCGTTCGGAAGAGCTGCGCTCAGAGCAGTTCTTCCGCGGCCAGGGCCAGGCGCGAACGCTCGACACTCTTCATGGTGATATGGCCGGCATGGGGCCAGTCGCGAAAGCGTTCGACGACGGCAGCCATGCCACAGGTGTTGGCGGTCAGATAGGGGGTGTCGATCTGGCCGACGTTACCCAGACAGACGATCTTGGTATTGCGCCCCGCCCGGGTGACCAGCGACTTGAGCTGCTTGGGCGTGAAGTTCTGGGCCTCGTCGATGATCAGGAAAGTATCGTTCAGCGTCCGCCCACGCATGAAACCGGGCGAGCGGATCTGTACCCGCGAGCCGATCAACTGCCGCGTGGCGCCTTCGCTCCAGCTCGTGGAGCCATCCTTCTCGTCGCGCAGCAGATTGTCCATGTTGTCGTGGAAGGCGCCCATCCACGGCGACATCTTTTCCTCCTCGGTGCCGGGCAGAAAGCCGATGTCCTCGCCCATGGGGATGGGCGCCCGGGTGAACACGATACGCTCGAAGCGCTTGGCATCCAGTGTCTGCTGAAATGCGGCGGCGAGCGTCATGAAGGTCTTGCCGGTACCGGCATTGCCGGCGATGGTCACCAGATCGATCTCCGGATCCATGAGCAGATTGAGAGCGAAATTCTGACGACTGTCGTGGGCATGCACGCCCCACACGCCGGCATGGTGACGATAATTGACGAGCAGTTGCAGCGTTGCCCGGCGCGGTGAGAGTTCGCGCACGATCGCTTCGAAGTCGGCGCCATTCTCGCTGTCGGAGACCAGCATTCCGACATGCCAGTCTTCGGGCATGGGGCCGTTCAGATGGTAGAGAATCCGACCTTCGGTGCGTTCGACCCGGACTTCCGCGTTCAGCGACTCCCACAAGCCGGCGCCGTCCCGGCCGGCGTCGGCATAGACCTTGGCCCCTTCGATCATCGCGTCGGAGTCACCGAAGGCGCGATCGTTGAGGTAGTCCTCCACCGGCACTTTCAGTGCCGCGGCCTTGACGCGCAGGTTGATGTCCTTGGTGACCAGGATCACCGAGGCATCCGGACGCTCGTCGCGTAACCGGCAGGTCTCGGCGAGCAGACGGTTATCGGGCGAGTCGATCAGTGGGTCGAGGGGCTTGAGGTCCTGATAGCAGAGAAAATGCAGGTGACCCGTGGGGCCGACGCTACCCGGCAGAGGAATGCCGTGCTGAATGTCCTCGGGGGTGGCCAGTGCCGTCAGATCGGAGAGAGTGCGGCTGATCTGGCGAGCGGTTCGGGCGATTTCACGGATGCCGTTCTTGTGCTTGTCGAGCTCTTCCAGAACGGTCATGGGAATGACGACGTCGTGTTCTTCGAAATGATAGAGGGCGGCGGGATCATGAATCAGGACGTTGGTGTCCAGCACGTAGAGCCGGACGGCTTTCTTGTCGATTCGCACCATCGGCGGAAGCACTCCTTTGGGTTGACAGCCTCATCGACGCTGACAGGGAGATGTGACATCTACATGGCACGTCGGCATTGAGCCGCCCTGTCGGTGTCGCTTCCTGCCTGCCGGCAATGTCCGGCAAGATCTGGCGAATGATGTATCGGCGCCTCCTGTCTCGGTGGGGTTGCCTTAAAGATGAACCGATTGTGCCAAAAGCGCCACTGTCGATGACAGTTGCGTTAAAACCGGCAGAGCGTAATGTCAGTTCGCGGCGTTGGATGGTGGCAGGATCAGCGTGCCGTCCGGGGCCGGTACGCCGCGCCTGATCGCCGTCGAGAATCCCGCTGTTGAGCGGCCTCGTGCGTCGTCGCTGGCCCTGGCGCGTGGATTGATGTAGCCACGCGAATGCAGCTCGTCGAAGGGCCGGGAGGTGTCGAGGCCGCCCAGGTCATAGACGTAGTCAGGCAGATAGCCGGAGAGAATCAGACGGCTGTCCAGCGGCAGGCCGGGGACGATATGCTTGACCATGTCGAACACCAAGGTCGTGCAGTTGGTGAACAGCGTGTTGTAGAAGCGCGGCGCCTCATGCAGTGCGTGAGCTTCTTCGAGGTAAGAGAGGAACAGCGCCCGCGCCGCGCCCGCAGGCAGTTGCACGCGGTAGAGATAGACATCCTCGCCGCGTACGTTGCTGCGCGTGCGCACGATGTCGCGTTCGTCGGCGGCGATCAGGCTGACCTCGTACTGCTTGAAAAACCCGCCGAGAGTGGAAAAGGTTTCATCCCGCTCGCGCCGGATCTCCACGGAGAACACCAGGTAGCGACCGTCATCGAAGCCGAAGCTGACCAGCGTGTGGGCGATTGCCGGCCCCATCCAGTAGGAGACCAGCAGATCGGTGGAGCGCAATCGGGCCAGATCGTACTGCCGGGTTTCCCAGCGTGGCGTGAAGTCTTCGGGAGTATGCCACTCGAAGTTGCGTACGTTGTGCAGCGTGACTCGGTTGCCCTCGACCTGCGCCGAGAGCTGGCGTGCCACCTCTGGCGCCCACTGACGCGTGTTCAAGGGCTCAAGGGATACCCACCATGCGCACAGCACGGCGAAGCTGGCCGTGAATGCCAGTACGGTGCGCCATCGGTAACGCTGCCACGACGGGAGCAGCAAGGTTACGATTCCCGCGCAGGCCAGCAGGCCCCATGACGTGATCACCAGATAGGTCAGCCATGCGGGAGCCGGCAGTTGATACTTCAGCGCCAGCCCCCCCCAGATGGCCGCGACCGTAAACGCCAGCGCCAGCAGCACACGCCCCGCAAGGCGCAAGCAGCGGCGCAGCCAGTGATTTTTCGTCATATGCCCCATGCGATCCGGATTCGCTCCCTATACCGGCCCCAGAATGGCAACCAATATCAGGACCAGGCCGAACAGACCCACGCCCCAGGCCAGGGAGCGGACAAACGGTACGCCGAAGGCGTAGAGCGGCACGTAGACAACACGAGCGACGACATAGAGCCAGGCACCCCAGAGGGTCAGCATGCCGTCGCGTCCGGCGACGTGAGCGATCAGCACGGCGGCGATGAATAGCGGCAACGTCTCGAACAGGTTCTTTTGCGCCCGCGACAACCGTCCGGTGATCTTGCCCATCGGCGGGCCCGGCTCGTCGCGGGGGCCGGCATTGTAGACGATGCCGGTCTCCTTGTTGCGAAACATGGCGGGCAACAATATCTGCACAATGGCCAATACCAGCGTCCAGCCGAGCAGGGTCAGTTCGACAGTCATGGGGGGCTCCTGGCAAGAAAACCTGATGTCAGCAAGGTTAGCATCTTCATGGCGATCGTTTGGTTCAGTTTCGCTGCAGGCCCAAGTTCGATGATCGGTTGGTAAAAGCTTTGCTTGGCAACGAAGATTCAGGTAGTCGCCGAGGAAGGCGAATACATTCGAGATGTCACGACAGGAGTCCATCATGACATTACAGCAGTCTCATTCCGGCGGCTGCCTCTGCGGTGCGGTACGCTTTGCTGCCCGCCACAATGGCGAAGTCAGCGTCTGCCACTGTTCGATGTGCCGACGTGCGATGGGCGGGCCGATGCTCGCCGTTATCTGTGAAGGCGAGCCGAGGTTCGAGAAGTGCGAAGCGCTGGGAATCTATCGCTCGTCAGATACCGCCGAGCGAGGCTTCTGCCAGCGTTGCGGCAGCCAGCTCTTCTATCACGGGATGGCAGACGACAGCTATGCCTTCACCGCCGGCAGTTTCGACGATCAAAGCGGATTGGTCATGATCGAGCAGATATTCCTGGCCGACAAGCCGGATTTCTATGCGCTGGCCAACGAGACGCGCTGCTTTTCCGGGGACAGGACGCCCGACGAGACATGACGAACGGGGCAGGGGCGTTGGGTCGCTGAGGGGAAGGACCATGGCAGACAGGGCAGAGCGTACCCGGCGGCAGACGTCGGGTACGGCAGACATCAGCGCGAGGTGCCGATCAGTACCCGATCGCCGTCGATGCGCACCTTCCAGGTGCGCAGCTTCACCGACTCGTCCTCCAGGCAGACCCCGTCGCGCAGACGGAAGTGCTGCTTGTAGAGCGGCGAGGCGACCATCGCTTCGCCGCTCTTGTCGCCGACGATGCCGCGGCCGATGACGTTGGCATTGGCGAAGGGGTCGTGGTTGTCGAGGGCGTAGAGCCGTGCCTCGCTACGCTCGGGGCCGGCGGGAATGTAAAACAGCGCCACCTGCGCGTCCTGCCACCAGGCGACGACGCCGGAATATTCCACCAGATCGCGGACTTGGCATAGCGGATGCCACTGAAGGCTTCCCTGCTGGGCGGCCTGCGTTTTCACTTCGGCTTGGGCAACAATGCTCATGAGTGGGTCTCCATGGCCGGATGATCGGCGTTGATTTCACGCACCGGGATTTCGTTGAGACGCGCCGGACGCGGCTGCTGGCGCTCGTCGACGACGCGAATGTCCGGATCGGGGCGCTGGTCGTTGACGAAGGTGCGAAAGCGCTTGAGCTTCTCGGCGTCCTTCAGCGCGTTGGCCCACTCGCACTCGTACTGGTCGACGACGTGCTGCATCTGCGCCTCGAGTTCGGCACCCAGGCCGAGACTGTCGTCGATGATCACCTCCTTGAGGTAGTCGAGCCCGCCCTCGAGGCTCTCGCGCCATACCGAGGTGCGCTGGAGCTTGTCGGCGGTGCGGATGTAGAACATCAAAAAGCGGTCGATGTAACGGATCAGCGTTTCGTCGTCGAGGTCGGTGGCGAACAGCTCGGCGTGGCGTGGGCGCATGCCGCCGTTGCCGCAGAGGTAGAGATTCCAGCCCTTTTCGGTGGCGATCACGCCGACGTCCTTGCTCTGCGCCTCGGCACACTCGCGGGTGCAGCCGGACACGGCGAACTTGAGCTTGTGTGGCGAGCGCAATCCCTTGTAGCGGTCCTCGATGTGCAGCGCCATGGCCACGCTGTCCTGCACGCCGTAGCGGCACCAGGTGCTGCCGACGCAGGATTTCACCGTACGCGTCGACTTGCCGTAGGCGTGGCCGGTCTCGAAGCCGGCCTCGATCAGCTCGGCCCAGATGTCGGGCAGATCGTGGAGCTGGGCGCCGAACAGGTCGATGCGCTGGCCGCCGGTGATCTTGGTGTAGAGATTGTACTTCTTGGCCACGGCGCCGATCGCGATCAGCTTGTCCGGGGTAATCTCTCCGCCCGGAATGCGCGGCACCACGGAGTAGGTGCCGTTCTTCTGCATGTTGGCCATGAAGGTGTCGTTGGTGTCCTGCAGCGGCACGTTCGAGGCGTCGGTGATCGGCTTGTTCCAGCACGAGGCGAGGATCGAGCCCACCGCCGGCTTGCAGATCTCGCAGCCGATGCCGCCGTTGCCGTGCTTCTCCATCAGTTCGTTGTAGCTCTGGATATTTTCCACGCGCACCAGGGAGTAGAGCTCCTGGCGGGTGTACGAGAAATGCTCGCAGAGCGACTTGTCGACCTTCACGCCGCGGGCTTCGAGTTCATGCTCGAAGACGCTCTTGAGCAGCGCCGCGCAGCCGCCGCAGCCGGTGCTGGCTTTCGTTTCGGCCTTGATCGCGCCGAGATCGGTAGCGCCGGCGTCGATGGCGCTGCAGATCGCGCCCTTGGTGACATTGTGGCACGAGCAGATCGAGGCCGTGTCGGGTAGCGCATCGGCCCCCAGCGTCGGCACGCCTTCGCTGCTGGGAAGAATCAGCGAGGCGGGATCCTTGGGCAGTTCCAGACCGTTGCTGTAGTACTGCATCAGCGTGTCGTAGACGCTATTGTTGCCGACCAGCATGGCGCCGAGCAGCTTCTTGCCGTCGCTGGAGACCACCAGCTTGCGGTACTCCTGCTTGATCTGATCCAGATAGCGGAACATGCGTGCACCGGGGTTGCGGTCGCCATGGGCATCGCCGATGGCGCCGACATCCACCCCCAGCAGCTTCAGCTTGGTGCTCATGTCGGCCCCCTTGAAGGTGAGCTCGCCCTCGGTGAGCGTGTCGACGGCGGCCTTGGCCATCTGATAGCCGGGACCCACCAGGCCGAAGATACTGTTGCGCCATAGCGCCACTTCGCCGATGGCCAGAATGCTCGGATCGCTGGTGCGGCAGTGGTCGTCGATCACGACACCGCCACGCTCGCCTATCTCGAGTCCGCACTCCCGGGCCAGGTTGTCGCGGGGACGGATGCCTGCGGAGAACACGATCAGGTCGGTCTCCAGTACCTTCTCGTCCTGGAAGACCATGCGGTGATAGCTGGCCTGACCGTCCTCGATGTGCTGGGTGGCCCGGCCGGTCAGCACCTGAACGCCCAGGTTCTCGATCTTCTCGCGCAGCAGTTCGCCGCCTTCGGTATCGACCTGCATGGGCATCAGGCGCGGGGCGAACTCCACCACGGCGGTATCCAGATTCAGGCCGCACAAGGCGTTGGCGGCCTCCAGCCCCAGCAGGCCGCCACCCACGACCACACCGGTATTGGCCGTTTCGGCCGCCGCGCGGATCGCATCGAGATCCTCCAGGGTGCGATAGACGAAGCAGTTGGGGCGATCGTTGCCCGGAATCGGCGGCACGAAAGGGTAGGAACCCGTCGCCAGCACCACCGCGTCGTAGGGATAGCGGCCCTGTTCGGTCACGATCTGGTGGCTGTCACGGTCGATACGTGTCACCTCTTCGCCCAGACGCAAGGTGATGCCGCGGCCCTGGTAAAGGCCAGGCTCGCACATCGCCAGTGACTGGGCATCACGCCCGGTGAAGTATTCGGAAAGGTGCACACGGTCGTAGGCCGGATGACGCTCCTCGCCGAAGACCAGGATATCGAAACGCTCGGTGGCGTTACGCTCGATCAGTTGTTCGACCAGATGATGGCCGACCATACCGTTGCCGATGATGATGAGTTGCTTCTTGGTCGTGGGGGTTGCGTTCACGGTCATGCGGCCTCCTCGAGTCGCTGGGTCGCGTCATGCGCGCCGAACAGCAGGGCCTGACGGCAGGCGCCGAGGTCACGTCCGGCAAGGGATTGAGAAAAATACCAGGGGCCGGCAGCGGTATCGCCGTACAGCACGGCCCCTTCGAGTCGATTGTTGCGCAGCAGCAGACGGCGGTAGTCGCCGTGCTGCGGGTCGTGATAGGTCAGCACCTCATGCCCGGGAGAGGGTTCGATGGGCCCGAAGGCGTAGAGCGACAGGCCGCTGATCTTGAGCTTGGTGGCGGCGGGCGCTTCGCTGTAGCCTTCGCATGTTTCGCCGCAGAGCCTGGCGGCGAGTACGTCCACCTGGCGCCAGATCGGTTCCACCAGGCCATAGGTGCTGCCGTCGTATTCGCAGCATTCGCCCAGTGCGGAAATGGTCGGATCGGAGGTGGCCAGCCAAGCATCGACGACGATGGCGCGATCGGTGGCCAGCCCGGCGATTCGGCCCAGCTCGGCATTGGGGGTGATGCCGGCCGCCATGACGACGCAGTCGGCGTCCAGACACCTCCCGTCCTCCAGACGCACCCCGGTGACCCGGCCCTGACCTTGGCCCTCGAAGCCGGCGAGGCGCGCGCCGGTCAGCACCTGCAGCCCCCGCGCTTCGAGTTCCGCCTGCAGCAGATCCGCGGCGGTAGGGTCGAGCTGTCGGTTCATCAGATGCGCGGAGCGCTGCACTACGCTGACCGCCATGCCGCGTTTGCGCAGACCTTCGGCGGCTTCCAGGCCCAGCAGCCCGCCGCCGATCACTACGGCCCTGCGGCCGGGCAGGGCGGCGGCATCGGCCAGGTTGGCGGCGTCCTGCAGGTCGCGGAAGCCATGAATGCCGGCGAGCCGGGTGCCGGGAACATCGGGCATGGCCGGACGCGAGCCGGTCGCGATCACCGCATGGTCATACGCGACACGGCGTCCGGTGTCGGTGATGGCACAACGTGCGTCACGCTCGAGCGTGGTGACCCGCTCGCCGAGAATCAGCTCGATGCCCTGGGCGGCATACCAGTCGGCGTCACGCAGGTCGAGCGCCTCTCGGGTCACTTCGCCCGCCAGCAGCGGCGAGAGCAGGATACGGTTATAGGCCGCACTCGGCTCGTCACCGATCACCGTGATCCTTCCGGGGCGGTCGTCACGGGCAAGCAAGGTCTCGACCAGACGATGCCCGGCCATGCCGTTGCCGATTATCAGCAGGTGATCCTGAGCCGAGAGTGGTGCGGCGGACTGGGTCGTCACGTGCCCTACCTCCCCAATGGAGTCTTGAAACGAAAAAATGGCGCCTGACGACGGAAGAGTCCTTGTGGGTCTTCGCCGTCAGGCGCCATTGCCTGTGTTCGGTGCTGCACTGTATCTGGTGGCTGGCCTTGCCAGCGGGACACTTGGCGCGTGCGCCAGGATCGTCATTGATCGGTCCTGACATGGATTAAGCCGGGAACGTGCCAGTTTGATTTTATTTCTTGTTATTCAAAGGCTTTTGATTTTTTCGTTTTAAACGAAACGGGGAGATGGAAGGGAGCGGAGGGGCGTGCGGAGGCAGGAATGTGCGCTGGGTGTGCAACAAAGCCCCTTTCTGCGACCTCATGGTGCAATGCGTCATCGCGAGCGAAAGGAGCTCTACGCCCGGTAGAGGGCTAAAGATAGAAAACGCATGAAGCAAAGGGCTTTTTATATCAGTTGGCATGGGGATTGCTTGGTATGCGGGTATCGATTCGCCGATGCCATGCATGCACGGCTGCGCCAACGGCGGCGCCCAGGCGAGTACCCGATCAGCAACGCGTTCGACAGGCAAAGAGGCCTGACCCTGTAATCATCGGGGTCAGGCCTCCTTGCGTTTCGGCAAGCCATCAGCATCGAGGCTGGACAAGCCAGCCAAGGGGGCCAGAATGCAAGGCGCTACCACCTGCCCATATTGCGGAGTCGGCTGCGGTGTCATCGCCACTTATGAAGATGGCGTGATCACCGGAGTGGAGGGTGACCCCCAGCATCCGGCCAACCATGGCCGTCTGTGCGTCAAGGGCTCCGCTCTTCATGAGACGCTCGGCGAGCATGGACGGTTGTTGTATCCGCGCGTCGATGGGCAGGAGGTCAGCTGGGAGCACGCCCTCGACAGCGTTGCCGAGCGCCTTGCCGCCGTGCGTGACACGCATGGCAATGACGCCGTGGCCGCTTATCTCTCGGGGCAGCTGCTGACCGAGGACTACTACGTCGCCAACAAGCTGTTCAAGGGCTTTCTGGGAACGCCGCATCTGGATACCAACTCGCGGCTGTGCATGGCCTCGGCCGTGGCCGGCTACAAGCGGGCCTTCGGTGCCGATGCCGTGCCGTGCAGTTACGAGGACCTGGAGTTTGCCGAACTGGTGGTGCTGGTGGGGTCGAACCTGGCCTGGAACCATCCGGTACTCTTCCAGCGCCTGCGCGCCGCCAAACAGCTCAATCCATTGTTGCGCGTGGTGGTGATCGATCCGCGCGTCACCGATACCTGCGAGATCGCCGATCTCTATCTGGGGCTGCGTCCGGGCAGCGATGCGCGGCTGTTCACCGGATTGCTGGCGTGGCTGGTCGACAAGGGCAAGCTGGATCGGGTCTATCTCGATGCCCACACCGAGGGCCTGGAGGACGCCCTGGCCGCGGTCCGCGAGGACGACAACCGTCTGGAGTCGGTTGCCGCCGACTGCGACGTGGACCCCGAGCGCCTGGAAACCTTCTATTACTGGTTTGCCACCCAACTGCACGTGGTCACGCTCTACTCCCAGGGCGTCAACCAGTCGAGCAGCGGCACCGACAAGTCCAATGCCATCATCAATTGCCACCTGGCGGGTGGCAAGATCGGCATTCCCGGCGGCGGGCCGTTCTCCATCACCGGCCAGCCCAACGCCATGGGCGGGCGCGAAGTGGGCGGCCTGGCCAACCAGCTCGCCGCGCACATGGATTATCACACCCCCGGCGCGCGGGATCTCGTCACGCGCTTCTGGAGTGCGCCCCAACTACCCGAGGGGCCGGGCTACAAGGCGGTCGCGCTGTTCGAGGCCATCGAGCGCGGCGAGATCCAGGCGCTGTGGATCATGGCCACCAACCCGGCGGTCAGCCTGCCCGACGCCAACCGGGTACGCCGGGCCCTGGCCAAGTGCCCGCTGGTCATCGTCTCCGACTGCGTGACCGACAACGACACCCTGGCGTATGCCGACATCATCCTGCCGGCCTCGTCGTGGTCCGAGAAGGACGGCACGGTGACCAACTCCGAGCGGCGCATCTCGCGCCAACGCGGCCTGCTGCCGCCCCCCGGTGAGGCGCGCCATGACTGGTGGATCATCAGCCAGGTCGCAAGGCGCCTGGGTTACGGCGATGCCTTCGCCTATCGTCACCCTGGCGAGATCTTCGACGAGCACGCGCGGCTGTCGGGCTTCGAGAACCCCGTCGACAAAAAGGCTGCAGGTGCGCGCCTGTTCGACATCTCCGGGTTGGCTGGACTCGACCGCGCCGCCTATGACGCCCTGGCGCCGATTCAATGGCCGGTCAACGCCGCCGCGCCCCAGGGCACCGCGCGGCTGTTCGAGCACGGCCACTTCATGACGCCCAACGGGCGCGCCAGGTTGGTGCCGGTACGCTCACGGGAGCCGGTCCAGGCACTGAGCGATGCCTGGCCGCTGCGCCTGAACACCGGGCGCATTCGCGACCAGTGGCATACCATGACGCGCACCGCCCGGGCGGCGCGGCTGATGAATCATCGTGCCGAACCGTTCATCGACATCCATCCCCTGGACGCCGAGCGCTATGGTCTGCGCGACGGTGCCTTGGCTCGGCTGAGCGGCGAGGACGGCGAGTACCGTGCCCGAGTGCGGATCTCCACGGCCCAGCGGCGCGGCGATGTTTTCGTGCCCATGCACTGGAACGATCAGTTCAGTGGACACGCCCGCATGGGCAGCCTGCTGGCGGCGAATCTCGATCCCGTCTCCGGCCAGCCCGAATCCAAGCATGGCGCGGTGGCCATCGCACCGCTGCGGGCGCAGTGGGAGGCCAGCCTGCTGGTGAGCCATGACATCGAGGCCGCCGGGCACTGGCGAGACGACACCGTCTACTGGACCCGCATACCCTTCGCCCATGGCGAGCGCTGGCAGCTGGCGGGCGAACACGCTCGCGACTGGCTGAGCTGGTGCCGCGACAACCTGCCTGGCGAACTCGGCCCCTGGTGTCAGGACGCCGCCACCGGCCGGCTGCGTGCCGCCGGCCTGGTCGACGGCAAGCTGGCGTGGTGGCTGATGGTCGGGCCGCCCAGCGACCTGCCGGGGCTCAACTGGCTCAACGAACGTTTCGGCCAGGCGTCGCTGAGCGACAGCGAACGCCGCCGCCTGCTGGCGGGCTGCGCCGCCGGCGAGGCCGATACCGGCCCGGTGGTGTGCAGTTGTCATCAGGTGGGACGTCAATCCATCATTGCGGCGATTCGCGCCGGCGATACCAGCGTCGAGGCGCTGGGCGCCCGACTGGCCTGCGGCACGCAATGCGGCTCGTGCATTCCCGAATTGAAATCACTGATCGAAGAGGAAACCGCCCATGATCGCACTATTGAAGCAGTGGAAACCGAAACTGCCTGATCTGCTGGGCTACCTGCCACGCCTGTCCGGCGGCTCGAGCGCCTTGTCTTCGGTCATGGCCGGCCTGAAGACAACCTCCCGGGACGTCTCCCTGCCGACTCAGGGCGAGTGCCTGCCAGGCAGGGTCCATCTGGTCGGCGCCGGGCCGGGCAACGCCGATCTATTGACGCTGCGCGCTGCGCGTCTGCTGATGCGAGCCGATGCCGTCGTCTATGATCGCCTGGTGGGCGACGACATCCTGGCGCTGATTCCCGCCGGGCGCGAGCGCTACTACGTGGGCAAGGCCGCCGGGCATCACAGCGTGCCACAGGCCGAAATCGGCGCGATGCTGGTCAAGCTGGCCGGTGAAGGCAAGTCCGTGGTGCGCCTGAAGGGCGGCGACCCCGGCGTGTTCGGGCGCATGGGCGAGGAGCTTGATGCGCTATTCGCCGCCAGTGTTGCCTTTGATATCGTCCCGGGCATCACCGCCGCCTCCGGCGCCGCAGCAGCGATGGGCATGGCCCTGACCGATCGCGCCCACGCCCAGCAGTTGCGTTTCATCACCGCCCAGCAGTGCCGCGAAGGGGGAGCGCTGGACTGGCAAGCGCTGGCCCGCACCGACGAGACGCTGGTGTTCTACATGGGCCTGTCCAAGGTCGAGGCGATCTGCGCCGGCCTGCGCGGGGCTGGGCTGCCCGACGACTGGCCGATGATGCTGATCGCCAACGCCAGCCTACCGGTGCAGGAAACGCTGATCGGTACGCTCGCCGACATGCCCGAAAAGCTCGCCGAACATCCGCTGCCCTCGCCGTGCCTGATCATGGTCGGCAGCGTGGTGAAGATGGCCGAGGCGGCGCAACGGCAAGAGAAGGCCGGGGAGCCGACATCGGCCTCATCTTGAAGATGGCTCAGGTTCACGGTTTTGCATTATCGCCGACGGCTACGATGAGAACGGCAATGACCGGCCTGACGCGGTACAGCGTCTGTACGCGACGCTTTGCCGCTGGGCTTCGTGGCTCCCCGCCGGTAGACTCCGCGCTTCGCTTTTCACCAGGATGCCGAGTTGCCCATGAGTCAGTTGCCCCCTTGCCCGCAGTGCGCCAGCGAGTATACCTACGAAGACATGGCCATGTATGTCTGCCCCGAGTGCGCGCATGAATGGCCGCAACAGGCAGCGGGGGAGGTCGCCGGCGACGAGCGCGTCATCACCGATGCCAACGGCAATCCGCTGCAGGACGGCGACACCGTCAGCGTGATCAAAGATCTCAAGATCAAGGGCTCCTCGCAGGTGGTGAAGGTGGGCACCAAGGTCAAGAACATTCGCCTCGTCGACGGCGACCATGATATCGACTGCAAGATCGATGGCGTCGGCGCGATGAAGCTGAAGTCGGAATTCGTGAAGAAGGTTTGATGGGCAATAAGCCGGGAGGAACAGGGGCTTCCGGTAATGATTCGCTGTCTAGACGCTACGTTCCGCCTGAAAGATGCCTGCACTCGCCCGTGAGTGTTAAAAATCCTCTCGGGCGCAAGTTCGCTCAAACTCTCGTCTGCACCGCGTAAGCTCCGCTTTCTCGCCGATTTTTCAGCGGAACTTAAAACGGTACAAGCTGATGCAACTCCGGTCGCACCAGCTTCTCCAGCTGCCCCAGCTGATCGAAGTCGGCACGAGTGAGGATATTATTGATGGCGAGTTCGCTGCGCGAGGTGTTGCGCACCACGCGTACGCGGGTGGGCTGGCCGGTGTCGTCGAGTTCCATTACCCAGGCGAGATAGCCGCGCGAGAACTGTACCAGACTGCCGATCGGGTAGAAGCCGTGGCGCTGGACGTAGCGGGTCACCCACCATTTGTCGAAACGTTCGGGACGGTTGTAGAGATAGCGGTAGGCCTCGACGGCGGTCTTGGCGGGGCGGTCGCCCCGTGGGCGTGTCATGGCATCGATGACGTCGATCACCGCGGCCATGCGGGCGATCGGGGAAAGCTCGTCGCCACGCAGGCCTTGCGGATAGCCCGAGCCATCGAGACGTTCATTGATGCAGGCGATGATGTCGTGACACATGTCGTCGTCGAGCCAGTCCACCCCATACAGATGGCCGAGCAGGGTCCCCACATGCCGGCGCAGCAGGGCACGTTGCTGATCGTTGAGCTTGCCTTCCAGCGTGTTCAGGCGCTCGCTGAGCAGCATCGCCTTGCCCATGTCATGCACCAGGGCGGCGATCACCGCGGGCTTGGCGTAGGCTGCGTATCTCGGCTCGGCGAGCAGCAGGTCCGCCAGCTTGCCGGCGACATTGAGCGAGTGCTGAATCCACTGCGGTTCGCCGCTGAGGCAGGCGAGGGCGTAGAAAAAGTGCTGGCGCTGACGCCCGTGCAGGTAGAGCAGCGTATCGGCGCCTTCATGCAGGGGGGCACCCGAGAGCGGCTGACGGTTCTGTATGGCCAGCAGGGTGATGTGCAGCTGACGGGCGATTTCCCGGATTGCGCGGACCATGGGCGTTCTATCGGCCAGGTGGCGCTCCTGCTGACCCCGACGACGCTGCTCGTCGCGCAGTCCCGAGCGAAACAGTGGAGAGGGCCGGGCCATGTTGCCCCCGTAATCGCTGCGGTAGGCGGCTTCGTGTTCGGCTTCGGTCACGTAGTGGATCAGACGGTTCTTCTGCTCCTGCGAGAGATTGAAGAACGCAATGCCCACCGCGGCGTAATGCGAACGTCCCGCCGGGCTGATATGGCGAATGATGCCGGCGGTGACGAACCGCTCCCCGTTGGGAAATTCGAAGCCCACGGTGGGCAGTGGCTCACCGACGGTAAAGAAAGGAATTTCGCTGAAGGGCACCTCCATCAGGCACCCGCCGGAGGAGAGGTTGCGCAGCCTGCCGATCACGGGCGGATGATTGGCCAGTACCGTGGCGTGCGCCTTGGCATGCATGCCCTGAGCGAAGGGGATGCGCACGCTGCGCCGCTTCGAGGTGGTGCAGAGCGCACGCGGCATTCTGCACTGGATGTTCAGGCGATCGCCCTGACGGGTGACCTCCAGCGTTTCCAGTCTTTCGAAGTGCAGCGTATCCGCCACGCTCTCGGCGCGTAGTGCCAGATACTGCTCGGTGACTTCCGGTTCGCTGAGGCTCTGCGCGTCCAGCAGTGACAGGGTCAGCATGCGGCGTTCGGGATCGACCTGCGCCAGCGTCACCGGAAAGGCCGTGACCGCATGACCGAGGGTGACCGACAGCGCGTGGGTCTCGTTTCCCAGTGCATCGATCACATTGGCAATCTGTGCCTCGTCGGTGATCTCGACCTGAGGCAAGGCTTCTTCTTGTTGGAGTTCCATGACATACCCGTCCATTGAGTGGCATCGACAAGCGCAGCGTCGAAGTGTCCCTCTAGAGTTATCGTCACTTTGCCAGTGAAACTGAACCGATCATCGCCATGAATGGCTGCGACGGTCATCCCGCGGTCCCTGGCGTCGGTAAGCGTTTGCCATGATGCCATAGCGTCGGGCTTCGTTGTGAGCCGTCAGGCTCCGTTACGTTTATTCGCCAAGGATTTCGGCAGGGGGCGCTTTGAAAAGGCCTGGAGGGAAGGCTTGGAAGAGGGTCTGGAGAGAGCCTGGCGATGATGCGAGATCCGCGGCTTGCGCCATTGCCCGCCAAGGTTGCCAAGGAACCGCCGTATGGCGGTCCTTTGGGCTTCGCTGCCTCGGGTTCGCGGCTGTCAGCCGCCCAGAAATGACGAGATGGCTCGATCGGCAACGGCGTTGCAGGCCTTCTCGCCGATCTGCTCCTTGAGATGGCTCAGGCTGAAGGACTGCCCGTCCTCGCCTTGCAGAATGCCGCTGAGTCCCTGCTGATAGCGATTGTCCCGAGAGGCCTGCTCCCGCCCCCCGATTCGGTCCACCAATCTGGCCTTGATCCTGTCCGTGGTGCTTGCGGTATAACCCTGCTCCTGACAGTAGCCCAGCACGCCTGCCACGTTCTGCATGCTGCCGAGACTGAGTGAGCCGGAGCCGAGAGCGCTGAGAATGCGGCTCCCCGAGACCGAAGTGTCGCTACTCGAGAAGACGCTGCCAGCTCGCTCTTTCAGGCTGTCCAGACTCTGCGCCGATGCCGCCGGCGCCAGGAACAGTGAAGCGGCCAACATGGCCCAGGGGATGCAGCGGTTGATCATTGGCCTTCTCCAGTATGAAATCGGGTGACGGCGAGTGAGGTAAGTTAGTCATCGCTATCTTCGTTGTCCAACCCGTATCATCGAAGTGGCGCGAGCCTGTCGGTGGCCTGGGCGGTGACGCCTCTTGCCGTTTCAAGGGGGCTGGCTTCAGCGGGAAGCGATGCTTTCGCTCCCGGCCATCCTCGCCGGCTTGGGGCTATGCTGCCTGGCGGACTAGAATCCTGTTTATCCGAACCGCGAAAGAGTGAGCCAAATGAGCGAAGCGAATCAGCCCTGGAACCGGCCTATGCCGGAGCAGCAGTTCAACTTGATGCGCGACATCCTGGCCGCGCCCAGCCCGGTGGGGCTGGAAGGCGCCATGACTTACGGTGTGCTCAAGCCTTACTTCGAGTCCTTCTCTCCCGAGGGCTGGCACGTGCATCAGTTCAAGGGGCATGCCGGCATCGTGCTGGATACCCATCCGGGGCGCGACGACATGTTCAAAGTGATGCTCGTCGGCCATGCGGACAAGATTCGCATGCAGGTCCGCAGCATCGGCGACGACGGCAAGATCTGGATCAACACCGATGCCTTTCTGCCCACGGTCGTGGTCGGCCACGAGGTCAAGCTGTTCAGCGAGGATCCACAGAAGCCGGGGAGCTATCGGGTGATCGAGGGCGGCACGGTAGAAGCCCTGGGTGCCATCCACTTCGCCGATCCGGCGGTGCGTTCGGGCGAGAAGGGCATCAAGAAGGAGCAGATCTACCTGGACCTGCAGATCCACGGCGAGAACAAGAAACAGCAAGTACTGAACCTGGGCGTGCGCCCCGGGGATTCCATCATCCTCGATCGGCCCATTCGCCCCGGTTTCAGTCCCGATACCTTCTATGGCGCCTATCTGGATAACGGTCTGGGCTGTTTCGTCACCGCCGAGGTGGCGCGTCTGATCGCCGAGGCGGGCGGTACCCGGAAGGTGCGCGTACTCTTCGCCATCGCCAGCTACGAGGAAATCGGTCGTTTCGGCAGCCGGGTTCTGGCCGGGGAGCTCGAGCCGGATGTATTGATCGGGGTGGACGTGAACCACGACTACGTGGCGGCACCCGGCATTGGCGACAGGCGCATGCAACCGCTGGAGATGGGCAAGGGTTTCACCATGGCGGTGGGGGCGATCGTCAGCGAGCAGTTGAACCGGATCATCGAGAGCGCCGCCAGGGAGCACGACATCCCCATGCAGCGGGACATGGTGGGGGCCGACACGGGCACCGACGCCATGGCCGGTGTGCTGGCCGCCGTGGATTGCGCCGCGACTTCCATCGGCTTTCCGATCCGCAACATGCACACTATCTCCGAGACCGGCAATACCCAGGACGTGCTGGCGGCCATCCACGGGCTGACCTACACCATTCAGTCGCTGGATGGTCTGTCGGACCCCCATCGGGAGTTCATGGACAACCATCCGCGTCTCGATCAGGCAGGAACGCTGGGGCATCAGGGGGCGGCGAAGCCCGACGAAAGCAAGGAGGCGTGACGCTCTGACCCCTGTCACGGTGAAGGCGTCCAGGCGTTCTTCATCGTGACACCCATGGCGTGGCATCCATGCCGTCATCGCGTGCCGCAATCTTCAGCTCTCTGCATCCATGTGGATGCAAGAGACGTGGCGAAGCAGGCACCAGCGTATTTCCATCCCTCGGCTCTGGACATCCGTCAGTGAAAAAGCGCTTATCGTACGGTTTCTGTCTGCTCGGTTTCGTCGTCAGTCTGGTGAGTCATGCGGTGATGGCGGCGCCATCACCGGCACCGCTGGAGGACAAGAGCGCATTCATCGACGACCTGATGGCCCGCATGACGCTCGACGAAAAGATCGGCCAGCTACGTCTGATCAGCGTCGGTCCGGAAATGCCGAAGGAGAAGCTGGCCAAGGAGATCGCTGCCGGGCGTGTGGGCGGCATGTTCAACACGGTGACGCGGCGCGACAACCGGCCCCTGCAGGACGCCGCGGTCAAGGAAAGCCGGCTGGCCATTCCGCTGTTCTTTGCCTACGACGTGGTGCACGGTCACCGCACCATTTTCCCGATCGGCCTGGGACTGGCATCGAGCTGGGACATGAAGAAGATCGGCCTGAGCGGGCGCATCGCCGCCATCGAGGCCAGCGCCGATGGCCTCGACATGACCTTCGCGCCGATGGTGGACATCGCACGCGATCCACGCTGGGGGCGGACCTCGGAGGGATTCGGCGAGGATCCCTATCTGGTATCGGAAATTGCCCGCACCATGGTCAAGGCCTATCAAGGGGCGTCGCCCGATGCTGCCGATAGCGTGATGGCCAGCGTCAAGCATTTCGCACTCTACGGAGCCGTCGAGGGCGGGCGCGATTACAACGTGGTCGACATGAGTCCGATACGGATGTACCAGGATTATCTGCCCCCTTACCGCGCGGCGATCGAGGCGGGAGCGGGCGGCGTCATGGTGGCCCTGAACTCGATCAATGGCGTTCCGGCCACGGCCAACCGCTGGCTGCTGCAGGATCTGCTGCGCCAGGAGTGGGGCTTTTCCGGCGTGACCCTCAGCGATCACGGGGCGATCGTCGAGCTCATCAAGCACGGTATCGCCCGCGATGAGCGCGAAGCCGCCAAGCTGGCGATCCAGGCCGGCGTCGACATGAGCATGGCCGACACGCTTTATCTGCGGGAGCTGCCGGCGCTGGTGCAGTCGGGCGAGGTCGCCATGCAGGAGATCGACGCTGCCGTGCGTGACGTGCTCAGCGCCAAATACGATATGGGGCTGTTCCGGGACCCTTATCGGCGCATCGGTACAGCCGCCGAGGACCCGGAGAATGTAAACGCCGAAAGCCGCCTGCATCGCGAGGCGGCCCGCGACGTGGCAAGGCATTCGCTGGTACTGCTGGAGAATCACGATAGCACCCTGCCTCTGCGCAAGAGCGGCACGATCGCGCTCGTCGGTCCATTGGCGGATTCAGCGGTCGACATGCTGGGCAGCTGGTCGGCGGGCGGAGTCGCCGATCAAGCCGTCACGCTGCGTCAGGGCCTGCAGGATGCGGTGGAGGGCCGGGCGACCCTTCTTTACGCTCGCGGCGCCAACGTCACGGACGACCCGCATATGGTCGAGTATCTCAACCGCCTCAACTGGGATCGGCCGGAAGTCGTGGAAGACCCGCGCCCGCCGGCCGAGATGATCGACGAGGCGGTCCGCGTTGCCGAACGGGCCGATGTCATCGTCGCGGCGGTCGGTGAGGCCCGCGGCATGTCGCATGAATCCTCGAGCCGCACCAGCCTCGAGATTCCCGACAGCCAGCGGGCCCTGTTGCGGACGCTCAAGCAGACCGGCAAGCCCTTGGTCCTGGTACTGATGAATGGCCGGCCGCTGGAACTGAACTGGGCCCGAGACAACGCCGACGCGATCCTCGAAACCTGGTTCAGTGGTACCGAGGGCGGTCATGCGATTGCCGATGTGCTGTTCGGTGACGTCAATCCGTCCGGCAAGCTGCCCATCTCCTTTCCTCGTTCGGTCGGGCAGATTCCGATCTATTACAACCACCCTCGAATCGGCCGACCCTTCGTCGAGGGCAAGCCGGGCAACTACACCTCACAGTACTTCGAGGAGCCCAACGGCCCGCTGTATCCGTTCGGTTACGGCCTGAGCTATACCGATTTCACCCTTTCCGAGCCTGAACTCTCCACCCGGCAACTGGCACGAGGCGATACGCTCGAGGTCAGCGTGACGCTTGCTAACCACGGCGCGCGCGATGGCGCCACGGTCGTTCAGCTGTATATCAAGGACATGGCGGCCTCGGTGATTCGCCCGGTCAAGGAATTGAAAGCCTTTCGCAAGGTGACGCTCGCGGCCGGCGAGCAGCAGCGCGTGCGCTTCACGCTCGATGAAGAGGATCTCAAGTTCTTCAACGCCCAACTGCAGCACGTGGCCGAGCCGGGCGAGTTCGAGGTGCAGGTCGGGCTGGATTCCCGGAGCGTGCAGTCCCAGCGCTTCGAGTTGCGCTGAGGCCATGCCCTGTTCGATTGTTCCCGCTGGCGTTGTCGGCGGCCGCGCCAGGACCTTTAGCGGGCGAAGCCGAGAGAGGGCGAATCAGGGGCGCATGTCGAAAGCCACGCTGCGTATCAGTGCGACGACCGGCATATTCTCCTCAAGTCCGAGTTCGTCGAACGACTTGCGCGTCAGGCGTGTGCGCAGGATCTGCTCGCCCAGTCGCAGGCGCAGTTCCACGCGGGTCGCGTCGCCGCCGCGTGCGTCGATCTTCTCGATGACGGCGTGCAGCCGATTGCGATAGCTGGTCTGGCGGGGATCGGTCAGCGCCAGCGCCACGTCGCGGACCGGAATGCGCAGGCGCAGCGTGTCGCCGAGCGCCGCATCGACGGCGGGCACGCAGAGCGGCTGGCCGTCGGCGAGACACAGGTGGGTGAGGGCATAGGCCGGCTCGTGACCGGTGACGGTAGCTTCGATGACCGAGGCGGCATCGAAACCGCCCAGATGCTCGGTCAGGTCGAAGCGCATCAACAGCGCATCCAGACGACCGTGCGCAATGACCCGGCCAGCCGCGAGCAGCACCAGATGGTCGGCGATGGCGGTCAGTTCGTCGGGATCGTGACTGACGTAGACGATGGGAATGTCGATGTCCCGGGCCAGTCGCGCGATGTAGCGCAGAAGCTCCTGCTTGCGGGCACCGTCGAGACCGGTCAGCGGTTCGTCCATCAGCAGCATGCGCGGCTCGGTGAGCAGCGCCCGGCCGATGGCCACGCGGCGTGCCTCGCCGCCCGAAAGCGTGGCGGGGTAGCGGCCCAACAGCGGCGCGATGCCCAGCAGCGAGACGACGTCGTCGAAGCGCTGACGCGCCTCGGGACGCATGCCGTAGGTCAGGTTGCCCATGATCCGGTAGTGCGGAAACAGGCGGGCCTCCTGAAACACCACGCCCAGCCGACGGCGGTGCGGCGGGACGAACACGCCGCGCTCCGTGTCGGTGAGCGTCTCCTCGCCGATACGGATGATCCCGCTATCGGGCGCATCGAGACCGGCCATCAGCCGCAGCAGACTGGTCTTGCCGCTGCCCGAGACACCGAACAGCGCAGTGACGCCCCGGGCGGGTATCGTCAGCGCGGCATCGAGCTGGAAGTCGCCCTGGCGCTTGCGGACGTCGAGCGTCAGCGCGGAGGAGGCGTCGGGAGCGGTGGGGGACATGGCAGTCATGGTGTCACTCGGTATGGCGCCCAGGGCCTAGCTGTCGCGTTCGCGCAGGCGCCGTCTGGCCTGGCGGGCCAGCCACTCCGAGGCCAGCAGCGAGAGCATGGCGATGACGATCGACAGCACGCACAGGCGCGCGGCGGCGCCTTCCTGCCCCGGCATCTGGATCAGCGAATAGAGCGCCAGCGGCAGGGTTCGGGTTTCGCCGGGAATATTGGAGGCGAAGGTGATGGTGGCGCCGAATTCCGACAGGGCGCGGGCGAAGGCCAGCACCGTGCCGGTGAGCAGGCCGGGAAACGCCAGTGGCAGTGTGATGGTGAAGAACACCCGCCAGCGTCCGGCGCCTAGGGTACTGGCCGCCGCTTCCAGCTTGACATCCACCGCTTCCAGCGACAGACGCACGGCGCGCACCAGCAGCGGAAAGGCCATCACCCCGGCGGCCACCGCCGCCCCCTGCCAGGTGAAGGGCAGGGAGACGTCGAACCAAGCGTTCAGCCACTGCCCCAGCCAGCCCTGACGCCCCAGCGACAGCAGCAGCAGGTAGCCGACCACCACCGGCGGCAGCACCAAGGGCAGATGCAGAAAACCGTCGAGCAGCGCCTTGCCGCGAAACTCGTGGCGTGCCATCAGCCAGGCAAGCGCCACGCCGGGGATCAGAATCCAGCCCACGGCGCTGCCGGCGACCCGCAGGCTGATGAGGATGGCTTCCCACTCGGCGTCGGAGAGCATGACGAAGCGGACTCAGGGGTGAGTGTCGGCGGGCGCGAAGCCGAAACGGACGAAGACATCCATGGCCTCGTCGCTGCCCAGCCAGTCGCGGAAGTCGCTCGCGGCGTCGCTGGCCGGCGGATTGACCAGCGCCACCGGATAGGTGATCGGCGCATGGCTATCGCGGGGAAACAGGCCGAGCTGGCGGACCTTGTCGCTGGCCTTGGCGTCGGTCTGATAGACGATGCCCAGCGGGGCTTCGCCACGCTCGACCAGGGCCAGCGCTGCGCGCACGTTGTCGGCCCGTGCCAGACGCGGCTCGAGCGCATCCCATTCGCCCAGCGACTGGAGGGCCTGCTTGGCGTAGATGCCGGCGGGCACATGGTCGGGGTCGCCGACCGAGAGGCGGCGGCCTTCGGCGAGGTGGGCGGCGATCGCGTCGTCTTCGCCCGGCGTGAAGGCGGCCACGTCATTGTCGGGGGCGGCGATCAGCGCCAGACGGTTCTGCAGCACGTCGGCGCGGGCCTGCAGCTCGACGCCCTGCTGCGCCAGCCAGTCCATCCACTGCTCGTTGGCGGAGAAGTAGAGATCGGCCGGCGCCCCGTTGGCGACCTGGCGCGCGGCGGTGGACGAGGAGGCGTAGACCGGCACGATGTCGACGTCGTGATGCGATTCGTAGCGCTCGATGGCGGCGTTCAGCGCATCGGTGAGCGAGGCGGCGGCGAAGACGTTGACCTTGGCGGGCGCCGCCTGGGCCGTGGTCGACAGCGTGACGAGCGTGGCCAGGGCGAACCCCAGCCCCTTCAGCCAGCGAGCGGCGTGTGACGAGAACGACGTGGATGCTTCCTGGGGGACTGGCCCGTTCATGAGTGCCTCCGTGACGGCGTGGTGAGCGCGAGTTTTTCGCTATGTATGAATGGATATAGCGGGAACACTATAACGACAATGGCGCTCCGTCGCCAAGTGCGATTACCGGTCGTGTCAGGACGGATCGGAGCGGGCGGTAGCGTCGAGCAGCGCCAGCAGCGCGCGGGTCTCGTCGCAGTGTTCCGGTGCCAGGCGTCGCTGCAGGGCACGATAGTGAGCGAGCACTTCGCTGCCCAGCGGGGTCAGGCGGGCGCCGCCGCGCTGATGGCCGCCGGTGTGGGTCTCGATGACCGGCGTGGCGAAGTGGCGGTTCATCGTCTCGATGAGCTGCCAGCCCTTCTTGTAGCTCATGCCCAGTTCGCGGCTCGCCGAGGAGATCGAACCGCTACGCTCGATCGCTTCCAGGAGATCGGCCTTGCCGGGGCCCAGCACGACATCCTTGTCCGCGACGAGACGTAGCTGAAGATTCGGCGTGGTATGGCGGGTACGGGTCATGAGGGCAGGGAATCCATGCAGAAAAGCTCCTTCTAACACGTCTGGCCCCCGGTTGCAGCCGGGCGGCGCCAGACCGGGGCCGGGCGCCACTGGTGGACGTCACGTCCGGGAGAACGCCTGAATGAGGCGTTCCCGTTCGTGCTCTTCGTAGAAGCTCGGGTCGTCGAACAGGTCGGGCTGGGTATCGTCGAAGACCATTTCCAGTGCCTGGGGGCTGGTCTGTACCAGCGGCTCGAAGTGGGCCGTCTCGCCGGACACGAGGGTGGAGACGCGCTGGCGGCGATAGAGGGCAAAGCCGCCGAGCAGGGCGAATACGCAGGCAATGTAGACCGGCAGCGCTTGAGGACCGAAGACGCTCATGGTGAACCCGGCAAGGATGGGCGCCACGGCGCTGCCGGCACCCTGCAGCACCAGCATGTCGGCGGAACCGGAGACCACCTCTTCGGGATGCAACTGGTCGATCAACTGTGCCACTGCCAGCGGGTAGAGCGAAAAGGAGAGCCCGCCCCAGACGAAGAACAGCCCCATCAGGATCGGTTTGCCGGGAGCCAACGGCATCAGCGCGGCGAAGAAGGCGGCCAGGATCGCCACGTAGGTCAACACCCGCGGGCGATCGTGCTTGTCGGAGAAGCGTCCGATGGGAATCTGTAATAAAGCTCCGCCAAGGATGGTGATACTCATGATCAGTCCCACACCGCCATTATCGAAGCCCAACTGCTTGGCATAGACCGGCGTCATGGCCCAGAAGGCGCCCATCGCCAGCCCGGACAGGGCCGACGAGGCCACTGCCATGGGCGCGAAGCCGATCAGCGCTTTCAGGCTGCTTTTGGGGCGGTCGGGAATCGTCGGCTGTGGACGGCGGGTCATGGTGATGGGGAGCAATGCCCAGCAGATCAGAATGGCCGTCAGCGAGAACAGCAGGAAGCCGTCGGGCGCATCGAGACGCAGAATCTGCTGGGCGATGGCGATCGCCCCGAGATTGACCAGCATGTACATGGCGAAGATGCGGCCACGCTCGTGGGAAGCGGCCTTGCTGTTGAGCCAGCTCTCGATGACCGTCATCAGCGTCACGAAGGAGAGCCCATAGATGAAGCGAAGCGCGAGCCATGCCCAGGGATTGACGAAGATGACGTGCAGCAGCGCCCCCGATGCACAGATCGCCGCGCAGAAGGCGAAGGTGCGGATATGGCCGACACGGCGAATGAGGCGACTGCTGACCCAGGTGCCGCAGACGAACCCCACGAAATAGCCGGACATGATGATACCCAGCATCGAGGTGGAAAAGCCCTCGTCGGTCCCTCGCAGGGTGAGTAGCGTGTTGATCAATCCATTGCCGAGCAGCAGGAGCGCTACGCTCCCCAGCACTGCGCGGATGGGATGCAGTAATGCCCGCATGCCATGCTCCTTGCATCCAGATGTCCAGAATCTTCGGCGGCCATCGTGCCAAGCGGCGTCCCACCGAAAAACACGCCTGTTCGTAGGCGTATTTTTTCGAGTAGAAGAATTAGTCGATTAAGCGTTATTGATCAAATACCCAATCAGTACATTGGCTTAGCGACGCCTCTGCCTGATGAAGGGGCGGTCGGCTTGTGTTTGAGCGCAGCGGGCGTAGGGAGGCTTCAACAGGACACGCCGGCACATGACAGGGACACGATAGAGACATGAAATACGGAGCGCAGGAGCTCTTGCGTCAGGGCTGCTTCAGAAGGAGTCGCCGAGCGATGAAAGAACGAGCGTTTCTACCATGGCGTCTTTCGAAGCCGGTCTTCGGGGAGCCGGCGCAAAGCGCCGGCTGATAGACAGCGACGCCTTAAAGTTGCTCGAGAACCGTCTCGGCGCTGCTCTTGTCCACGCCCTTGGCATCCACACCGAGGTATTCCACCACGCCATCGTTGGCGATCAGCGCGAAGCGCTTGCTGCGAATGCCCATGCCGGCACCGGTGGCATCCAGTTCCAGGCCCAGTGCCCTGACGAACTCCGCGTTGCCGTCGGCGAGCATGGTGAACGCCTGGGCATTCTGGTTCTGCTGCCAGGCGCCCATCACGAAAGCATCGTTGACCGACAGACAGGCAATGGTGTCGACGCCCTTGGCCAGGATCTCGTCGGCCTTGATCACGAATCCCGGCATATGCGTGTTGGAGCAGCCGGGAGTGAAGGCGCCGGGCACGGCGAACAGCACCACGCGCCTGCCGGCGAACAGCTCGGCAGTGGAAATGTCCTCGGGCCCGTTGGCGCCGTTGGTCTTGATCGTCACGTCGGGAATCTTGTCGCCTACCGAGAGGGTCATGTGTGCGTCCTTTCTGAAAGAGGAGGGCTGGCTGGAGAAGCCGCCAAGGTGCGTCTGCCAATGTAGCAAGAGCCGGGCAGCGGCAACAGCCGGCAAGGCATTCTTGTGGCTTCCGCGTGCTCGATGGCAACGGGTCGCTTAGGCGAGTCCGGCGGCCCGAGGCAAGCCGGCGGCTCCTGCGCCAGTGGCGGAAGCAACATATCGTTACCCGCGTTGGCTGGTGTAATGACGGTTCATGACTAAATTCAATCGTACTGATTTACCGAACAGCGCAGAGAGGTTGGACCATGGAATATCGCCAACTCGGTCACTCGGGCCTGAAAGTTTCCCAGCTGATGCTGGGTACGATCACCTTTGGCGGGGAGGCCGGCTTCGAGAAGGTCGGCAACATCGATGCCGATCAGGCGCGGCGCATGATCGACATCGCTTGCGAGGCGGGCGTCAACACCTTCGATACGGCCAACATGTACTCGATGGGCCTTGCCGAGGAGGTGCTTGGCAAGGCGCTCAAGGACAAGCGCGACGAGGTGCTGATCACCTCCAAGGTGCGCACGCCGATGGGCGAAGGCCCTAATGATGGCGGCGCGTCGCGCTATCACATCATCCGTCAGTGCGAGAAGAGTCTGCGCCGGCTGGGCACCGACCATATCGATCTGTACCAGTTGCACCAGTGGGATGGTGTCACGCCGATCGAGGAGAGTCTCGCGGCCCTCGACCATCTGGTGCAATCCGGCAAGGTGCGCTACGTCGGCACCTCGAACTACAACGGCTGGCAGATGATGAAGACCATGGCGGCGGCCCGGGAACATGGACTGATCCGCCCGGTCAGCCAGCAGATCTACTACACGCCGGAGTCGCGCGAGGCCGAATACGAGATTCTGCCGGTGGGGCGCGATCAGGGCCTGGGTACGCTGATCTGGAGTCCGCTGGGTGAAGGCTTGCTCACCGGGCAGCTGCGACGCGGCAAGGAGCTGTCTTCGGATCATCGCCAGGGCACCGACTGGCCCGAGCCCTATGTCCATGATCGCGAGCGCCTCTATGACATCATCGATCTGCTGGTCGAGATCGGCGACGGCCATGGCGTCTCGGCGGCGCGGGTCGCGCTGGCATGGCTGAAGGATCGCCCCGGCGTGACCTCGCTGATCCTGGGCGCACGCAACGAGGATCAACTCAAGGACAACCTCGCCTGTCTGGAACTCGAGCTCAGCGAGGCGGAGATCGAGCGCATCGAGGAGGCGACTCGCCCGGTGCCGATCTACCCTTATTGGCATCGTGCCATGAACGGTACCGATCGCCCGGAACCGGCGGATGAGCCATTCATGGAAGGCTTTCGCAAGACCATGGGGTTGTAAGCTTCAAGGAGATAGAGCATGAACGATTCCTGGCAGGAGGATTCTCTCGTCGCCATGCGCGACAAGCCGGAGAATGCCGGTCAGCTTTCCGGCGGGGAGCGAGCCGCTTCCCTGCTGGGCGGTGGTTTATGTGTCTGGCTGGGGCTGCGCCGACAGGGTGTCGGTCGGCTGGCGCACCTGGCCCTTGGCGGCATGCTCCTGTCCCGCGGTGCGATGGGCTATTGCGGCATCAAGAAGGCCCTGGCGCCGAATTCCTACGAGCAGGACATGGCGGCGGCGCATGACTGGAAAAGCGCCAAGGTCACCTCGCGCAGCGTGACCATCAACAAGCCGCGCGAAGAGGTTTTCCGCTTCTGGAAGGACTTCAGCAATCTCGCCCGTTTCATGGAGCATATCGAGCGGATCGATGTGATCGATGCCCGGCGCTCCCATTGGGTCGCCAGCCCGGCGCCGGGCAAGCGCCTTGAATGGGATGCCGAGATCACCGATGAGCGCGAGAACGAGTACCTCGCCTGGCAGACCATCGATAACGCCGATATCCATCAGGCCGGCTGGGTCAGCTTCCGCGATGCGCCGCAGGGGCGGGGGACCGTGATCCAGGCGGTGTTCGCCTACGAACCGCCGGCGGGTCATGCCGGCCATGTGGTGGCCCGGTTGCTGGGCAAGGACCCGGGTACCCAGGCCGGCGATGACCTGCGCCGGCTGAAGCAGTTGCTGGAAGTCGGGGAGATCACCACCAATGCCGCCCGCCCCGGGGCGCATCGAGGAGGACGCTGATGCGCGCACTGACATGGCAAGGTACCGACAAGCTGAGCGTCGAGACGCTTCCCGATCCGGAAATCGTCAATCCCCATGATGTCATCGTGCGCGTCACGATGTCGTCGGTATGCGGCTCCGATCTGCATCTACTCAATGGCTACGTGCCGACAATGAAGCCGGGAGATGTGCTGGGACATGAATTTCTCGGCGAAGTCGTCGAAGTGGGCAGCGCCGTGACCGGATTGGCGAAGGGAGATCGCGTGATCACGGTGTCGATCATCGGCTGCGGGCATTGCGAGCCCTGTCGACGCCAGGAGTTCTCCTGCTGCGACAACTCCAACCCCAACCCCGCGACCACGGAGGCGCTGTACGGCTACGCCTGCGGGGGAATCTTCGGCTACAGCCATGCCTTCGGCGGCTATGCCGGCAGTCATGCCACCTACGTGCGCGTGCCGTTCGCCGATGTCAACGTTTTCAAGGTGCCCGAGGGGATCAGTGACGAACAGGCACTGTTCGTCTCCGATGCCGTGCCCACCGGCTATTTCGGCGCCGACATCGCTGATATCGAGCCGGGCGACACCGTTGCCGTGTGGGGGTGCGGCGGGGTCGGGCAGATGGCAATGCGCAGTGCCTATCTGATGGGCGCCGAGCGTGTCATCGGTATCGACCGCTTCCCCGATCGTCTGGCGCTGGCGAAGGACAAAGCCGGCGCCGAGGTGCTCGACTACACCCAGATCAACATTCATGAGGCGCTGGTCGAACTCACCGGAGGGCGCGGGCCGGATCGCTGCATCGACTGCGTGGGGCTGGAGGCGCACACCACCGGGGTGGAACATGTCTATGACGCCACCAAGCAGACACTGCGTCTGCAGACGGAGCGTGGCGCCGCGTTGCGCCAGGCAATCCGCGCCTGTCGCAAGGGCGGTACGGTATCGGTGCTGGGGGTTTACGCCGGTCTGATGGACAAGTTCCCCATGGGCGCCATCGTCAACAAGGCGCTCAGCGTACGCTCCGGCCAGCAGCCCGGCCAGCGTTACATCGAACGCATTTTCGAACACATCCAGAAAGGCGAGCTCGACCCTTCCTATCTGCTCACCCATCCGATGAGTCTGGAGGACTCGCCCAAGGGGTACGAGATGTTCCGCGACAAGGATCAGCAGTGTCTGCGGGCGGTATTCATGCCGTGACGAGCCCATGCCTTTCGAGCGTGCCGGGCAGGCAGTGACCGGCACGCTGCTGCGGGATACGGCCTGTCATCCTGGCAGGCCGGTGGCGGTGGGCTCGATCAGGAGCCCGACACAGCGTTCACTACCTCATCGATCTGCAGGCTCAAGCTCTGCAGTCCGCCACCGGAGAGGTACCACAACTCCGGCGACAGCATCTCGATACGCACATCCTCCGCTCCCGCATCGGCCAGTGACTGGCGCAGTGCGTCGAGGTCGGCGGCGTCATCGCCGATGGCGGCGCTGCGATCGATGATCAGTAACACGTCGGGAGCGATCTCGGCGATAGCCTGCGGTGAAAGTCGCGTAAAGGTGCGATTGCCATGAGTCTCGCTGGGGACGCTGTCGGGAATTTTCGGCAAGGTCAGGCCGAGCACCTCGTAGGCTACCGGATGGCGGTTGAGTGTCAGACTGCCCTGATTGTGGGTGACTGTCAGGACCGATGGTGCGTTGTCGAGCCGCTGGCGGGCTTCGTCGATCTTTTCATGCAGGGCCTGCAGGGCGGATTCTGCCGGCTTCTCGGCATCGAAACGCTCTGCCAGCTGCCTCACGTTGGCATCGAAAGCGTCGAGGTAGTCGTCATTGTCCAGACTGGTATCCATGACCGGTGCCACCGCCTGGAGGGTTTCGCGCTGCTCGTTCTGGCGTCCGGTGATCAGGACCAGCGTCGGTGATAGCTGGCGGAGTGTCTCGAGATCGGGAGATTTCAGCCCGCCGACATCGGTATAGGTATCGTCGGCGTATTTCGAGAGATAGTCCGGCAGTCCCTGCTTGGGAACGCCGACGATCTGCTCGCTAAGACCCAGGGCATCGAGCGTGTCGAGACTGCCGTAGTCGAACGACACGACCCGCTCGCTATCGGTCTCGTCGTGGGGCGAGGTGTCATTCGCCATGGCGACCCCGGACAGCGAGAGCAGGACGACGGCAAGCAATGAAGTCGTTTTCATCAGGATTCCTTGTTCATGAGAACTTATGTTAGGTAGTAATGTTTCTCATGTTTACAGGAGAGCGGGAAGCTTGTCTTCGTCTTGTGGAAGGAACATAAGGTTGCAGGATTCGGCACGCCAGCAGACCTGCTATGGTGAGAGGCACGCCATTCCGCAAGGAGATGGGCCGCTCAGGCGGTCAGCAGTGACGCCTTGCATTTCGATGATGAGGAAATTGCCATGCCACGCATTGTCCGTCTCCATGAATATGGAGGCCCTGAAGCCCTGCGCCTCGAGGAGCTGGACGTTCCCGCTCCCGCGGGTGACGAGGTGCAGATCGAGGTGAAGGCGATCGGTATCAATCGTGCGGAAGTCATGTTTCGCAACCACGCTTATCTGCAGGAAGCCGAGTTTCCTACCCGGTTGGGCTACGAGGCCGCCGGTATCGTGAAAGCGCTGGGCGAGAACGTCGAAGGATTCGCCCCGGGTGACGCGGTCAGCCTGATTCCCCCGCTCGATATCGCCAGGTGGGGTACCTATGGCGAAATCGCCAACGTTCCCGCGTCGTTACTGGTCAAGCATCCCGACAGCCTCTCCTTCGAGCAAGCGGCCGCAGTGTGGATGCAGTACGTGACGGCCTACGGTGCCTTGATCGACCAGGCGAAACTGACCCGTGACGATTGCGTGATCATCACCGCCGCCTCGAGCAGCGTCGGTCTTGCCGCCTTTCAGGTTGCCAAGCAGGTCGGGGCCACGGTGATTGCCACTACCCGCACTTCGGCCAAGCGCGATTCCCTGCTCGAGGCGGGGGCGGACCATGTCATCGCTACCCACGAGGAAAACCTGCCTGAGCGCGTCCTGGAAATTACCGGAGGAAAGGGCGCGCGCGTGGTCTTCGATCCGGTCGGAGGACCGGCGCTGGAGCCGTTGACCGATGCCATGGCGGTGGGGGGAATCCTGCTGGTCTATGGTGCGCTGAGCCCCGAGGCGAGCCCGTTTCCGCTGTTCACGGTACTGGGCAAGACGCTGACGCTCAAAGGCTATCTCTACAGCGAGATCGTCTCGGATACCGCTCGCCTCGACGGCGCCAAGCGCTTCATTCTGGAAGGATTGGAATCCGGTGCGCTGAAACCGACCATCACTCGAACCTTTCCCCTGGAGCAGATCCAGGAGGCGCATCGCTTCCTGGAATCCAATCAGCAGGTGGGCAAGGTCGTCGTCACGGTCTGATACGGTTTGTTGCCTGTCCGGACGGGACAGGCACAAGCCAGACCATGCTCTACCAGGCCTTGCAGGGCAGGAACTTGCCGTTACGGCTGACCTCTAGAACCAGGTATCCTGCATCTCGTAGCAGATCGCATTGCCCTGGCTGAGCAGCCGGGCCTGATGGCCGACCTGGGGCAGCTCCCACTCCATGAAGTAACGTGCAGCCTGCAGCTTGCCATGGTAGAAGGCTTGCTGCTTCTCGGCAGGAGTCGTCTCCAGGGCGCGTGCCGCGACCAGTGCCTGACGCAGCCATATCCACCCGACCACGACCCGCCCGAACATGTCGAGGTAGAGCGTGGCATTGGCCATGCCCCGGTCGACGTCGCGTTGAATCTGGGCGAGAAGATCCTGGCTGACCGTTTCCAGGGTACGCAGCGCCTGTTCCAGCGGTTCGATCAACGTGGCGCACTCCGGCTGGGCTCGGGCCTGCTCGAGACCGTCGCGTACGGCAGCGGCAAACAGGGTAAAGCCGGCTCCCCCCTGCTGGGCGAGTTTGCGCCCCAGCAGATCCAGTGCCTGGATGCCCTCGGTCCCTTCGTGGATGGGGTTGAGGCGGTTGTCACGCAGATACTGCTCGAGAGAGTATTCGCGAATGTAGCCGGAGCCGCCAAGCACCTGGATGGCGAGATCGTTGGCCTGCACGCCATAGCGGGAGGGCCAGCTCTTGACTACCGGCGTCAGCAGGTCGAGCAGCAGGCTGGCGTCGCGTCGGGCGCTCTCGTCGGGTGCGGTATGGCTGTCCTCGGCCAGGCTGCTGGCATACAGGCACAGCGAAAGCGCACCTTCGGCGTAGGCTTTCTGGGCCAGCAGCATGCGGCGCACATCGGCATGCCTGATGATGGGGACCTGCGTGGAGGAGGGGTCCTTGCTGGAGGGTAGCCGGCCCTGGGGGCGTTCGCGGGCATACTCCAGCGAGTGCAGGTAACCCTGATAGGCCAGCGCGGCGGCCCCGAGGCCGATCCCGATACGCGCCTCGTTCATCATCTGGAACATGTAGCGCAGGCCCTGGTGCGGTTCGCCGACCAGATAGCCGATGGCGCCGTCGCGTTCGCCGAAGTTGAGCACCGTGGATGTGGTGTTGCGCCAGCCCATCTTGTGCAGCAGGCCGGCCAGCTGCACATCGTTGCGCTCGCCCAGGCTGCCGTCGGGATTGACGTCGTACTTGGGGACGATGAACAGCGATATGCCCTGGACACCGGCCGGGGCCCCCGCGATACGTGCCAGCACCAGATGGACGATATTGTCGGTCAGTTCGTGATCGCCGCCGGAGATGAACATCTTGTGGCCAAACACGCGATAGCGGCCACCATCGGCGAGGCGCGCGGTAGTGCGGATATCGGCCAGCGCCGAGCCCTGGCCCGGTTCGGTCAGCGCCATGGTGCCGCTGAAACGACCGCTGAGCATGGGGGGCAGAAAGCGGGCCTGCAACTCGGGGGTGGCGAAGGTCTTGATCAGGTTGGCGGCGCCGATGCTCAGCATCGAGTAGCTGGCCGTGGCGATATTCGCGGCATAGAAGTAGGCCATGCTGGCGCGCAGTACCACTTCGGGCAATTGCAGCCCGCCATCCTCGATCCCGTGGTGCGCAGCGAGAAAGCCGGCCTCGGCGAAGGCATCCCAGGCGGCCTGGGTCTCCGGCACGAGCCGCACGTGCTGCCCGTCGAACGTCGGTTCTTCGAGGTCCCCCTTGCGGTTATGCCCGGCAAAATAGTCCCGGGCAATGTCTCGCGCCGTCTGCAACGTGGCATCGAACACCGTACGGTCGTGGTCGCGATAGCGCGGTCGGGAGGTAAGGGATTCGGTATCCAGAACCTCGTAAAGCTGGAACTGCAGGTCGCGATCGTCGAGAAGGGGGAGAGGCATGAGCGGTCTCTGAAGTCGGTGGGAAACTTCCGGTGCGAGCAGGATGCGCTACGGAACCAGGCACATTGGACAGTGTGCAGGGGGCTTGGACGAGCGCCATTGGACTTAGGTGGCGAAATCGCGATAACGCAGATGCAAACGCGACGACCGCCTCCTGAGGATGGCGGTCGTCGCGTCAGGGCGTGAGAAGGAGCGGATGTCAGCGCACGCCAACGGCGACCGGTGTGGCGTCGCGAGTTCCGGCGGCGGCGTGGTAGGCTGCGTCCTCCTCGGCGAGGACTTGCGGAGAGAAGCGCACCAGCAGGGCGCAGAACGACGCCAGCAGCACGGCCACGCCGAGATAGAGCAGGCCCTGCTGGTAGGTCAGCGATTCCGAGCGGAACAGGAAGCCGGCGGCGACGGCACCGGCGTTACCGCCGGCCCCGACGATACCGGCCACCGCACCCAGCGCCTTCTTGTTGACGAAAGGCACCACGCCGAAGGTGGCGCCCTCGGCCATCTGGGTGAAAAGGCTGAAGACCAGCATGATACCGATGGCCAGCGTCAGTACCTGCATCTGGGAGAAGAACATCAGGGCGATGCCCTCGCAGAACATGGCGATGAACAGCCAGCGCACACGGCCCTTGAGCCCTCCGTTACGAGCGAAGAGATCGGAGAACACGCCGCCCAGCGTACGGGCGAAAAGATTCATCAGGCCGAACAGCCCGGCGATGAGGCCAGCGGTGGCCAGGTCGAGATCGAACGTATCGAAATAGTAGATGGCGGCGATGTTGTTGATGGTCAGCTCGACACCGAAGCAGGCGGCATAGACCACGAACAGGGCCCAGACGCGCTTGTCCTTGGCGGCGGCGGCGAAGGTTTGTCCCATACCATGCTCTTTTTCGGCGCGGGGCAGCTCGCCACGCGCGCGCAGCTCGTCGAAGTTGCCGTTCGGAGCGTCCTGAGTCAGGAAATAGTAGGCGATGCCAGTGACGAACAGCACGATGCCGGGCACGACCATGGCCAGGCGCCAGCCGAGCGTGGCCTCGACACCGAGCATGAGGATGCCTGAGAAGACCAGCGGCATCAGGATCTGGGTGGTGCCGCCACCGAGGTTGCCCCAGCCGGCGGTGGTGGCGTTGGCGGTGCCCACCACGTTGGGACCGAACATCACCGAGGTGTGGTACTGGGTGATGACGAAGGAGGCCCCGATGGCGCCGATCGCCAGGCGAGCGATGAAGAAGCTCTCGAAGCTGTCGGCGAAGCCGATCATCATCACCGGCAGGGAGCCCAGGCACAGCAGCCAAGTGTAGGCCTTGCGCGGACCGATCTTGTCACAGAGCACGCCGATGGCCAGACGCACGATGACGGTGATCGCCACCGAGGCGATGATGGTATTGCCGATCTGGGTCTTGGTCAGCCCCAGGTCGTCACGCACCACTGCCATCAGCGGCGCGATGCCGAACCAGCCGAAGAAGCAGACGTGAAAGGCGAACCACGACAGATGGAAGGCACGCATCTGGGGCGTGTTGAAACTGAACAGGCGGATCCTGTTGGCTTTGTTGCGAATGTCCATGGGACGTTCCTCGTCGAGATGGTATCGAACACGGATGCATGGCCCTTCGTCGTTGAAGGCCCTGGTTCGACGCACTCGTACTCGCAACGCAAGCCTGGTCCACGTCCTGGTGACTCTGCTCAAGCAGAATGTGTGCCAACCTGCAGAAAGCATTGTCGTTCAGCGCATTATGCCGTGTGTCGTCTACGGCGATTTGGTGTCGACGTGCCGCTTTGGCGCATGTGGCGTGCCGTGTGCACTAGGACAATGCATGGCGCGGTGGCCTGATGCCTCGTGTGGGGCAGGAGAGGGGTGTTCCGCTCAATGGCATGGATATTGCGTAATATGACGAGCAAGGCACCAGAAGCAGAGGAGTGCGCATGGTAAGGGTGCTGATCGTGGATACCCGGGACGAGCGATCCCGGGCACTGGAGCAGGCGCTGATCGATGCGGGATTCGATGTCATCACGACCGTGGACGAGCAGGAGGATCTCTATGCCATCATGGAGCGCCTGCAGCCGGACGCGGTCATCGTCGACGCCGCGCTTCCCAGTCGTGACACGCTGGAACATCTGGGGCAGATCGGACGACGCTACCCCAAGCCGATGATCATGCTGGCCGAGGAGGAGACGCCGGACCTGACCCAACAGGCCGCCCGCGCCGGCGTCAGCGCCTATGTCGTCGATAATGTCGGTCCGGCACTGGTGCGTTCGATGCTCAACGTCGCCATCTCGAGCTTCGAGACGCATCGCGCACTCAAGGGCGAGCTGAGCCGGACCCAGGAAACCTTGGCTCAGCGTCGGGCCATCGATCGGGCCAAGGCCAGAGTCATGGAGATGCATGGCCTTGGCGAAGAGGCCGCCTATCAATACCTGCGCACCACGGCAATGAATCGGCGCATGACCATCCACGAACTGGCCCAGGAACTGCTGTCCACCAAGGGCAGGAAGCAAAAGTAGGAGGAGTGCATGGACACGACCGGGGCTGATGGGGCCTCTCCCGCACCGGAGCTGCGTCGCCTGACGTTGGGAATGCTGCCGCTCAACGATGCCGCACCGCTGGTGGTGGCCTTGGAGCAGGGGTTTTTTGACCGCGAAGGACTGCAGGTCTCGCTGAATGTCGAAACCTCCTGGGCCAGTCTGCGGGATGGCGTGCAGTTGGGAATGCTCGACGGTGCGCAGATGCTGGCACTGATGCCGCTGGCCTCCACCCTGGGACTGGACGGGCGTCCCACCCCGATACTCTCGGCAATGACGCTGAATCTGGGCGGGAACGCCATTACCGTCTCCCGGTCGCTGCATGCGCGGATGAGTGCACTCGATGCCGAGGCGATGGTGCATCCGGCGACGCGGGCACGGGCGCTGGCGCGGGTGATCGAGGCGCGGCGTCGGGAGGGTGAACCACCGCTGCGTTTCGCCAATGTCTATTCGTTTTCCTCGCATCGTTATCTGTTGCGCTACTGGCTGGCCTCGGGGGGTATCGACCCCGAGCGCGATCTCGAACTGCGCGTCGTGCCTCCGCCGTTGATGGCCTCTCAGCTCGAAGCCGGCGTTCTGGACGGCTACTGCGTAGGCGAACCTTGGAACCGTCTGGCGGTCAGCCGTGGCCTGGGGCGTATGGTGTGCGGCAGTTTCGACATCTGGGGTGCCAGCCAGGAGAAGGTTTTCGGAGTCCGCGAGTCCTGGGCCGAGAAATACCCCCATACCCACCGTGCCGTACTGCGCGCGTTGCTGCGTGCCTGCATGTGGCTGGACGAGCCCGGAAATCGCGAGCAGGCAGCCCGACTGCTATGCCTCGGGGGATACCTGGATGTCCCACCGCAGGTCGTCGAGGCGGGGCTGCGTGACCCTGGTGAAATGGGGGGCGACGAGGATGGACGCTCCGGTGCCACCGTGTTCTTCCGGCATGCCGCCAACTTCCCCTGGCGTTCGCATACGCTGTGGTATGCACGCCAGATGCAGCGCTGGAGGCACCTCGACCGGACGCAGGATCTGCAGGCAGTGATTCAGCGCTGCGTCCGCCCCGATCTCTATCGTCAGGCCGCGGGCGATCTGAAACTTGCTGTTCCCCTGGAAGATCGCAAGGCGGAAGGTGCCCACGCCAATGCGTGGACACTCTCGGGTGAGCGGGGCGATATCCGCATGTCTGCGGATGCCTTTCTGGACGGAGCGATATTCGAGTTCTGATCGCTTCCTTCTCTCGCCTCGGTTGCAAAGCAAAACACCCCGCTTGTGCGGGGTGTTTTGCTGTCGATAGCTGAGCGGCGTGAATCAGGTACCGTCAGGACGATTGTCCGGCTTGGAGCGGCTGGCGACGACAGGCGTTCTGCTGCTGTCGTTGAGCTTAGCCAGCAACTGCTTGGACTCCTGCTTGAAGGCGGCTAGCGCCTGGCCCGACAGGCTCTGGCTCTCCGGTAGCTTGACGCGCATGGCGTCGACCTGGCGGTTGTTGACCATGACTTCATAATGCAGGTGAGGGCCGGTGCTGCCTCCCGTGTTGCCGGACAGGGCGATGCGATCCCCCATGGCGACACGCTGCCCGACCTTCACCAAGGTCTTGGAGAGGTGCATGTAGCGCGTCTTGTAACCATTGTCATGCTGGATCACGAGGTATTTGCCGGCACCGCCGGCCTGGAAGGCGGCCTTGACCACGCGGCCGTCGGCAGGTGCCACGACCGTCGTGCCGGTATGCATGGCGAAGTCCGTACCGCGGTGCGGACTGATGCGACCCGTGATCGGGTGATGGCGACGCAGGTTGAAGGGCGAGCTGACCCGGTACGATCCGGCAAAAGGGTAGCGATTGAACGCCGGGTCGAGGCTATGGCCATCGGGGGTATAGAAGCGATCGTTATCACTGTTGCGAATTACGGTCAGATCCTTCCTGTTGCCCTCGTAGTGGGCCGCCAGGATACGTGAGTCGAGGGCCTGTCCCTCGATCATGTCGGACTCGACCAGAACCTGAAAGCGGTCGCCGCGACGGGTGTCGCGGCGGAAGTTGATCTTCTTGGAGAGGACGGCCGTCAGCTCGGCGACCTCGGCGGTCGACAGGCCAGTCGCCTCGGCGGAGAGGGCGAAGCTGCCGCTGACGGTGCCGGAAAACAGGCGCTGAGTCGATTCGGAGGCCTTGACGATATCCGCAACGGAAAATTCATGATTGGCGCCGCGCTCGATCAGGTAGCCGTCGCGGGCATTCTTCATGACCCGTAGGGCCAGCAAAGAGCCGTTTTCGTCCAGCTTGTAATCGAAACTGTGTCCGACCCGCCAGCGGGTCAGCACATTCTTGTCGGGAACAGTCGCTAGAATGCGCATCACGTCGCTGTATCCCAGGCCCAGGTTGCGCTCGGCCATGACGGCGAAGGTGTCGCCGGGCTGAATGGTGTAGCTCTCCCAATCCGGCACGTAGACCTGTTGGGCCGCGATCTCCTCTTCGAGTTCCGGCTCGCCATCGGAGAGTTCGACCGGGTCGATGGAGATGTCCTCGTAGGAGGTGCCGCCGATGGTCTCGTCATCGGGAAGCTGCATGGCAAGATGTAGCGGCTTCGTCTTGACCTTTTCCTGCTTGGTGCCCGCCGGTACGGTATCGGGAGGCGTGGCCTGGGGCGGATGCACCGCTGCGGCCTGGAATGCCTGCTTATCTCCTTCGGTGCCGTCTGCTTGGGCTTCGCCAATGAAATCGATATCGACGATTTCATGCACGGCCAACTGCGACAGCGGCACATAATCATGCAGTGCCTTGGCTTCGGAAGTACCGGCATGTGCCAAGGGAGCAAGTTCCGTCTGGGAGACGGAAGCGAACGGCACTGCATTGCGCGAAGATGAAGAGAGGGAATGCCCCGAAGAATCGGCCTCGACATCACTGGTGTCGAAGCTTGTTACAATCTGGTGTGCGCCCAGCACTGTCACCATGGTGGCAATGGGTAACAGTAAAAATTTATGTGTGCGGGGCAGCGAATGAAGGATTCGCAACATATAAAGGCCATACATGACATGTGGATATAAAAAGGCTATCGAACCTTAACCCATGAAACATGACATGCATAGCCTGTTTTTACATACAGGAGAACCGGTCCCTCTCAACGTTTCCTTGTCGGTAGGAGGGGGACGAGCAGGCTGCCCGTTGGCAAGGCAGCCGCATCTTGGCGAAGCGCAGTTCTTTGATGCGTTACTGCATCAAAGTACCGTCCTGGTAGTCGCGCAATGTCTGTTCGAGTTCTTCCCTTGAATTCATGACAAAAGGACCGTAGTGAGCGATGGGCTCACGATGTGGCGTGCCGGCCAGCAGCAACGCGCCCGATTCGGTATCGCTGAGCAGCGACAAGGCATCACCCGAACCCATGATCGCCAGTGTACCTTGAGATACCTCTCGGCCTTCAATAGCCAGCTTACCTTTATAACAGTAGACCAGCAACGTTTCGGCCTCTTGGGTCAATTGCAAGCGGCTGCCGGCGGAGAGCCTGACATCGGCAATGGCTCCATGACCGGCCAGCCGGTCGAGCGGTCCCGATACATGCTGCTCGCCGAGGTGCCAGTCACCGCCCAGCGCGATGAGTCGGCCACCCTCGACGGTGATCTGTGGCATCTCGGCGCCCTGGACATCACGATAGGTCGGTGGGCTCAGCTTGTCCCGGGCGGGCAGGTTGAGCCACAGCTGAAAAGCGTGCAGGCCGTCGCTATCTGCCAGGGGCATTTCAGAATGAACGATGCCCCGGCCGGTATGCATCCACTGCGCATCGCCTGCCCGGATGGTGCTGGAATGGCCCAGATGATCCTCGTGGGTCAGTCCACCATGGATCACGTAGGTCAAGGTCTGGATGCCGCGGTGCGGATGCGAAGGAAAGCCGCTGAGGTATTCGTCGGGGCGATCCGAACCTAGCTCGTCAAGCATCAGAAAAGGGTCGATGCCGCCGCCGAAATCATGGATACGATGGATCTTGACACCGGCGCCATCCTGGCTGGGATGGCCGGGAATCACCCGGGTAACGATGCGTTGAGACATGGCAAGCGTCCTCTGGCGAAGTGACAGAGTGGCATTTTAGGCCAATATTGTCGAACATTAAGCGCATAATATTGCCTTTATCATTCGAGGTTTTCGAAATGTCCCGTGTCACGCTTGCGCAATGGCAAACCCTGGCGGCAGTGGTCGACCACGGTGGTTTTGCTCGCGCTGCCGAGGCCATGCACAAGAGTGCTTCGACGCTCAACCATGCGGTACACAAGCTCGAAGCGCAGTTGGGCGTGCAAGTGCTGGAGCCGGTGGGGCGACAGGTCCGGCTCACCGAGGCAGGAGAGATGCTGCTGCGACGGGCTCGTCAACTGATCGAGAATGCGGCCGCCCTGGAGGATGTGGCCGGCAGCCTGGCGCAGGGGCTGGAGAGCGAAGTGGTACTTGCCGTGGATCAGGTATTTCCATCCGATGCGCTGGCCCGAGCGTTGGAGACATTCTCCAGTGATTATCCCTTTGTGCGGGTACAGCTTCATGAAACGGTACTCAACGGCGGTATCGAAATGCTGCACGATGGCCGTGCTGATCTGGTGATCTCCGGCCTGGCCGCCCAGGGTTTCCTGGGCGAGCCTCTGGCCTCGCTGCGCTTCATTGCCGTCGCACATCCCGATCATCCGTTGCATCGGCTGGGACGGGAGCTGGACCTGCGCGATCTGATCCAGCACCGTCAGCTGGTGGTGCGCGACACGGCACTGCATCAGGCGATGGATGCCGGCTGGCTCAAGGCGGAGCAGCGCTGGACCGTGAGCCATCTGGCCACTTCGCTGGACATGCTCGAGCGGGGGCTGGGGTTTGCCTGGTGTCCCGAAACACGTATTCGTGAAGCGCTCGAGGAGGGGCGTCTCAAGCCGCTGCCCCTCAATGCCGGCGGTGTTCGGCAGGTTCCGGTACAACTGATTTTCAGCGACCGGGACCGTGCGGGGCCGGCGACTCGGGCCATGGCCCACGCCCTGGTGGAAGCGGTCGCCAAGAGCTGCCCGGAACAGGGGGTTTCGATACCATCGAATGATACGGCGTAAAACTTGCCAAGGACGCCAGGAGGCAAGCGGTTTACTCTGATGAAACAGTTCGACGCAATAGCATGCCGTGAATGACAGGGAGGCCGTATGGGCTTGTTGATCGAAGGCAAATGGCACGACCAGTGGTACGACACCAAGAAGCATGGCGGCGAATTCGTGCGCGAATCGGCCAAACTACGCGACTGGGTGACACCGGATGGGAGACCAGGCCCCGAGGGGCAGCCGGGTGTGCCGGCCGCAGCGGGGCGATTTCATCTTTATGTCTCCCTGGCCTGTCCCTGGGCGCATCGCACCTTGATCATGCGCAAGCTGAAGGGCCTCGAAGACGTGATCGGCGTCTCCCATACCAGCCCGCTGATGCTCGGGCAGGGCTGGACATACAATGAGGAGGAGGGCGCCAGCGGCGATCCGCTCAATGGCGTCAACTACCATTATCAGCTCTACACCCTGACTGACTCCGCCTATACCGGCCGTGTCACGGTGCCAGTCCTGTGGGACAAGCAGGAGCGGCGCATCGTCAACAATGAATCCGCCGAGCTGGTGCGCATTCTCAACGGGGCCTTCGACGAGTTGACCGGGAATCGCCTGGATTTCTATCCCGAGGAGTTGCGCGAAACCATCGACGCGATCAATGCCGATGTCTACGATCACGTCAACAACGGCGTCTACAAGGCGGGTTTCGCCACCGAGCAGGCGGTCTACGAAAAACACGTCACTGCGCTGTTCGAGGCGCTCGATCGACTGGAAGCGCGCCTGAGCGACCAGCGTTACCTGGCCGGTGACTGGCTGACCGAGGCGGACATTCGCCTGTTCACTACGCTGGTGCGCTTCGATGCCGTCTACCACGGCCACTTCAAATGCAACCTGAGACGTATCGAGGACTACCCCAATCTATCCAATTACCTGCGTGAGCTGTATCAGTGGCCGGGCGTTGGAGAGACGGTCAACTTCGACCATATCAAGCGCCACTACTATTACAGCCACGCCAATATCAATCCCACGCGTATCGTGCCCAAGGGGCCGCTTCTCGGGCTCGATCGTCCTCACGATCGCCAGCGTCTGCCGGGGCGGGGGATTCGCGAAAAGGATTAGCGGGTCTGCCGGGCCAGCCAGCGATCCAGAGCGTTGGCGAAATCGCGTCGGTCGGCATCGGAATAGCCCCTGGGGCCGCCGGTGTGTTCGCCGCTGGCGCGCAGGGTTTCCATGCATGTCTTGAAAAGCCGCATCTGGACCCGGTGCAGAGGTGCCTGCCGAGATCAGCGATGCCGGGCCAGCCAGCGATCCAGAGCGTTGACGAAATCGCGCCGGTCGGCATCGGAATAGCCCTTGGGGCCGCCGGTGTGTTCGCCACTGGCGCGCAGGGTTTCCATGCATGTCTTGAAAAGCCGCATCTGGACCCGGTGCAGAGGTGTCTGCCGAGATCAGCGATGCCGGGCCAGCCAGCGATCCAGAGCGTTGGCGAAATCGCGTCGATCGGCATCGGAATAGCCCTTGGGGCCGCCGGTGTGTTCGCCGCTGGCGCGCAGGGTTTCCATGAAGTCACGCATCTGGACTCTGGCGCGGATGTTATCCCGCGTCAGCGCCTCGCCCCGAGAGGTCATCACCTCGGCACCTTTCTCGATCGCCTCCATGGCCAGCGGTAGATCGGAAGTGATCACCAGATCCCCCGCAGCGGCGCGGCGCACGATCTCCTGATCGGCGGCGTCGAGGCCGCTGGTCACGGCCAAGGCTTTGACCCAGGGGGAGGACGGCAGTGGCACCTGATGGTTGGCGACGAACCAGGCAACGATTCGGGTGCGCTCGGCGGCACGGATCAGAATGTCACGTACCACACGCGGGCAGGCATCGGCGTCGATCCAGAGGGTAGGTGCAGACAATGAAGAGTTAGGCGGCATGGCATTTTCCGGCTACCAATGAACATTCCCACCATACACTAGACAGGCATTCTCGACGATGGTAGTATGCGCGCTCTCCTCGCATGTGTTGACCCCACCATCCTGCTGATTCGCCCCTGACTCTGTTGTCGATGCCTGAAGGGCATGGCATTGGGACGATTCCTACGCAAGGCGCACAGACCACGATGGATTACGAGTGGCTGAGAAAGCGCCTGGGTGCATAGATGGAACGCCGCTGATGCCAATTCGGCCCGGCGTATAAGGTCGCCACACTGTTCGTCCTTCACCGCATCCCGTGGTGACGGCCGTGAAACGAACAGCACGCAGGTGCGACCCGGTGCCATGTCACGTTGCCCATGTTCATGCGAACTGCAACCAGAAGCGACAAGGCGCCACAACATTCTCCCGCCGGTGATTACCGGTTACTCAAGGTGTTATATGACCTCGACTTCTGTTGCCTCGCCGAGCTTCGGCGACCTGGCGCTGTCATCTGCTGTACTTTCCGCTCTGGAAACCCTGGGCTACGAAATGCCCTCGCCGATCCAGGCGCAGACCATACCGGCCCTGCTGGAAGGCCGTGACATGCTGGGCCAGGCCCAGACCGGTACCGGCAAGACGGCCGCTTTTGCGCTGCCGCTGCTGACCAAGCTCGAATTGACCCGTCGTGAGCCCCAGGTACTGGTGCTGGCGCCGACCCGCGAACTGGCCCAGCAGGTGGCGGTATCGTTCACCAAATACGGCCAGAACCTGCAGGGACTGGAAGTGGCCAGCCTGTGCGGTGGCCAGGAATACCGTGAGCAGCTCGGCGCGCTGCGTCGTGGCGCTCAGGTGATCGTGGGCACCCCGGGCCGTGTCATCGATCACCTCGATCGCGGCAGCCTCAAGCTCGACGGCCTGTCCGCCCTGGTGCTCGACGAAGCCGACGAGATGCTGCGCATGGGCTTCATCGACGACGTCAAGCGTGTGGTCTCCGATACGCCCAAGAACGCCCAGCGTGTGTTCTTCTCCGCCACGTTGCCGGCCGAGATCGAGCGCATCGTCAACCGCTATCTGGTTGATCCGGTCAAGGTGGCCATCGAGTCCAAGGCCGACACCGCGGCGAGCATCGACCAGCGTCTGGTTCGCGTCGACGGTGGCGCCAAGCTGGAAGCGCTGTCGCGCATCCTCGAGGTCGAGCCGGTGGACGCCGCCATCGTCTTCGTGCGTACACGTGCCGCCTGTACCACCCTGGTCGAGCAGCTCACCGCCCGTGGCATCAATGCCGCCGCGCTGTCCGGTGACCTGGACCAGAGCCTGCGTGAGCGTACCGTGGCGCGGCTCAAGAAGGGCAAGATCGATGTCCTGATCGCTACCGACGTGGCGGCTCGCGGCCTCGACGTGCCGCGTATCACTCACGTGGTCAACTACGACCTGCCGCAGGACAGCGAAGCCTACACGCACCGCATCGGCCGTACCGGCCGGGCCGGACGCTCGGGTGTGGCGATCACCTTCGCCGGTGTCCGTGAGACCCGCAAGGTTCGCTGGCTGGAGCAGGCCACCGGTCAGACCATGACCGACACCGAGCTGCCCGATGAGACGGCGATTCGTGCCCACCGTGACGAGCGCTTTCGCGAGCGCGTGATCGGTGCACTGACGGCCGGTACCGAAGAGCAGCGTGCGCTGGTCGAGCGGCTGATCGGCGAAGGCCACGATCCGGTCGAACTGGCCTGCGCTTTTGCCGCCATGGCGCGTGCAGATGAGGCTCCGATCGGTCGCCTGCCCAAGCCGGGAGCGCGCAACGACCGTGAGCGTACGTCGGCACCGCGTGACGGCAAGCCGCCGCGCCGCCGCGACAGCGGTCCTTCCGAGGGCATGACGCGCTATCGCGTCTCCGTGGGCCACAAGGATGGCGTCAAGCCGGGCCAACTGGTCGGCGCCTTGGCCAATGAGGGTGGCATCGAAGGCTCGCGCATCGGACGTATCGATATCCGTAATGCCTTCTCGGTCGTCGAACTGCCCAGTTCGCTGCCGGCCAGCATCCTGGCCAAGATGGCCCGTGCCCGTGTCGCCGGTCGCGCACTGGAGATCAGCGAAGATCGCGGCGCTCCCGAGCGCGCCCCGCGTCGTCGCAACGACGATGACGCGCCGGTACGCCGCCGCTCGCAGGCATCCTGAGTGAGGCGGCTCACGCCCAAGCCGTGAGCCGTCGTAGCGCCGTAAGGCGCCGCCATGAGCCGAAGTCCGGAACCATTCCGGGCTTCGGCTTTTTTTGTCCTGCTTTCATCGGCACGCTCCACTTGACCTCGTGCACAGGTTTTTCCAGGCTCAGGAAGGTGAATTCCGTTCCGACATCGATCTGCAAGGAGGAGGACACATGGCAAAAGGTGATGCGCGCAGCAAACGCGGCAAGATCAATCGGGGTTCCTTCGGACGCCGACGTCCACGCAAGGAGCGCCAGCGCAAGCGTCTGTTGGCGCGCGGCTTCTAAGCACTTCTGTTGACGATAAAGGGCGGCCCACCGGGCCGCCCTTTTTGTTCTGCGAGGCCATCGAATCTGACTGGCATCGTGGAATCTGCCGATAGCTCAAACGATGGCTGGCCGATCCGGCGGAACCCTGATCTATCAGGCGTATTCCTGGGCCCGGTTCACGATCCTGGAGCAGGCAGGATGCGCCCCATGGCCATCAATTGATCGGGATCGAAAAGCTGCTTGAGGCCGGTCAGCAGTTCCAGTTCCACTTCGCTGACACGCTGCAGATAGGCCTCCTGCTTGACGCGGCCGATGCCGTGCTCGGCGCTGATACTGCCATCGAAACGATCGACAACTTCGAACAGCGCTATTTCGATCTCGTGCAGTAGCGCTTTCTTTTTCGTCTCATCAAGCGCTGCCGGCGGCAATACGTTGAAATGCAGGTTGCCGTCGCCGACATGGCCATAGGCGATCACCGTTGCATCGGGCCATTGAGCGTTCACCGTCTGGGTGGCGGCATTGGCGAAGTCGGCGAGCCGGGAAATGGGCACCGAAATGTCGGTACGTAGATGCTCGCCACGCATCTGCTGACCTTCCAGCATGCTTTCGCGGAACTGCCACAGCCGGCGGGACTGCGCTTCGCTGGAGGCGAGGGTGCCGTCGAGTACCAGCCCTTCCTCCATGCTATGTTCGAGCAGGGACTCGAGCATCTCGCCGAGATCCACCGGGCCGGTGGCAGCGAGTTCGAGCAGCACGTAGATGGGGTGGGCATCGTCCATTGGATCGCTGAGCTGGGGAGCGGCTTCCAGTGCCAGTTCGATGCATCCGCGGGGAATCAGTTCGAAGGCCGAAAGCAGATCGCTGCATTCACGACGTGCTCGGGCATAGAGCCGCATCGCCGCATTCACCGAAGGGACGGCAAGCATCGCCGTCAGACTCTTCACGGGGCGCGGAAACAGCTTGAGCACGGCGCCGGTAATGATGCCCAGCGTACCTTCGCTGCCAATGAACAACTGCTGCAGACTGTAGCCGCGATTGTTCTTGTGCAGGGCGTGCATGCCGTTCCAGATGCGCCCGTCGGGCAGTACTACCTCCAACCCTAGAACCAGTTGACGCATCATGCCGTAGCGCAGCACGTTGAGACCGCCGGCGTTGGTCGCGACATTGCCGCCGATCTGGCAACTGCCTTGGGCGCCCAGCGCAAGCGGAAAATAGCAGTCCTCGGCCAAAGCGGCGTTCTGGACCTCTTCCAGGACGCAGCCGGCATCCACCGCGATACTGAAATTGAGCGGATCGATGGTGCGAATGTGATTCAGCCGTTCCAGGCTGATGATCAGCTCCGGCCGGTCCGGATCGGGCATCGCGCCGCGCACGAGACCGGTATGCCCGCCTTGGGCGACCATGCGTATGGCGTGCTGTCGGCACAGTTTCACGGTTTCCGCGACCTGCTCGGTGGAAGCGGGGCGGGCCACTGTCAGCGGCATGCCCAGACGATCGCCTGCCCAGTCCTTGACGTAGCGCTCATGATCCATTGGATCTTGCAGCACGCCCTCCGGGCCGAGCAGCGCAACGAGTTGCTCGACGAAGCGGGGTGATTTCTCGATCATGTTGCCTTCCTGTTGACTTATTTGAACCACAACACGACTCCCGGCACGAAGAGGAACAGCGCAAGCAGAGCCAGTAGGGTGAAATAGTAGGGAAGCAGGCTCTTGACCAGATCTTCCAGGCTGACCCTGCCGACTCCGCAGCCGACATAGAGAACGGTACCCACGGGCGGGGTAATCAGCCCGATGCCGAGCACGAATGACATCAAGACACCGAAGTAGACCGGGTCGATGCCCAGTTTGACGACCACCGGTGTCATCAGCGGCGCAAGAATGACCATGGCCGGGGTGAGGTCCATGAAGAAGCCCACGATCAGCAGGAAAAGCGTCAGAATGCCCAGGATGATGTACTTGTTCTGGGACAACTCCGAGAGCATGACGACGATCTGCTGAGGAATCAGGTTGGCGGTCAATAGCCACGCCAGGACGCTGGCAAATGCCAGCAGCAGCAGGACCACCCCGGTCAAGCGGCCGGTGGCCACACACAGCGAGAAGAAGCTCTTCAAGGTGAGGCTGCGATACACGAACATCGACACTGCCAGAGCGTACAGCAGGGCTACAGCGGCGCTTTCGGTAGGCGTGAAGACGCCGCTGAGAATCCCGCCGACGATGATGACCGGCAGCAGCAACGCGAGCACCGAGTCCTTGAGTGCGGCGACGAGTTCCTGGAAGTCGAACGGTTGAGCGGCGCCGGTTTTCTTGGATTGGAAGTACGTCGCCAGGGCCAGGCCCATGGTGATTAGAATCCCCGGCACGATGCCGGCCATGAAGAGCTGAGAAATCGAGGTGCCGGTCACCACCCCGAAAAGTATCATCGGAATCGATGGGGGAATGATGATGCCCACCACCGAGGCGGCGACGACAATGGCGGTGGCGCGTGGCCCCGAGTAGCCGTGTTGCTTCATCGGGTTGATCATCATGCTGCCTACCGCCGAGGCATCCGCCACGGCGGAGCCGCTGATGCCGCCGAAGAACATCGAGGTCAGCACGGTCACCTGGCCCAACCCGCCGGCGATGAAGCCCACCATGGCGCTGGCCAGGCGTACCAGGCGCTTGGCGATGCCGCCTGAACTCATGACCTCGCCGATAAGGATGAACAGGGGGATGGCGAGCAGCGGAAAGGAGTCAAGCCCATTGATCGCCTGCGAGACCAGCGTGGTCAGGCCATAGTCGGCGACGTAGAAGATGAACAGGCAGATCGCGGCCAAGCCAAACGAGATCGGCATGCCGATCACGATACAGGCGAACAACCCCAGCAGAATGCTCCACAAAATCATGCCGCACCTCGCTTGAAGACTTTGTAGAGAAACAGGGTGTTGCCGATGAGAGTCAGCACTGCCATGACCACCATCGCACTGTAGAGAACGGTCTTGGAAATGCCCAGAAAGGGGGTCGTGCCCACGTAGCCCGAAATAATGCCGTCGAAACCGACGAAGATGCTGATGCAGACCGCGTAGATGATCGCCGCTGCCAGTACGGCGAAGAATTTTTGCAGTAAGGGGGGCGCCTTGTCCTTGAACAGGGTTACGGCGACATGTTGATTGGTCAAACTGGCGATGCCTGCGCCAAGTAGTACCATCCAGATGAAGAACAAGCGTGAGACTTCCTCCGCCCAGGCAAAGGAGTAGTTGAACAGAAAACGGCCGAAGACGTTCATCGATACGGTGATGACCACGCCAATGACGAGGAGCCCGATGATAACGTCCAATCCGCTTATCAGCTTGTTCAAGTAGGCGTTACCCGAACGTGACTTCATGAAGCCTCCAGGGAGGGATGCTTATCATGGTGAGGCCGAGGCAGGGAAGGTCGTGGCCGACCTTCCCTGCAAACTAATGGTACTGAGGCGCGCGGCGATTATTGTTGCTTTTGTGCCTGTTGTACCTGGTCGCGGATATCGTCGATCAGCTCACCGCCGATTTTGTCGCGCCAATCTTCGTAGACCGGTTCCAGCTTATCCTGAAAGGCCTGGATCTGCGCGTCGCTGAGCTCGGTGATCTGCATGCCGGAAGCTTTCAGATCCTGCTTGATCTGATCGTTCAGCGTACGGCTGACTTCACGCTGGTAGTCGCCCATCTCGGTCGCCGCGTCGCGCAGCAATTGCTGATAATCTTCCGGCAGACGGTCCCAGAAACGCTTGGATACCAGGGTGATGAACGGCGTGTAGACGTGGTTGGTCTCGGTGGCGTAGTCCTGAACCTCATTGAATTTGGAAGATTCGATGGTGATCCAAGGGTTTTCCTGGCCGTCGACGACGCCTTGCTCAAGCGCTGTAAAAAGCTCGGCGAATGACATCGGTGTGGGGTTGGCGCCCAGGGTCCGCCAGATATCCAGGTGAAGTTCGTTCTCCATGGTGCGGATCTTGAGGCCGTCGAGATCCGCCGGCTTTTCGACGGGATGCTGGCTGTTGGTCAGTTGGCGATAGCCGTTCTCACCCCAGCCGATGGCGACCAGACCTTGCGAGGACGCGTCTTCGAGCATCTGCTGGCCGATCTCGCCATCGAGCACGGCATCGGCCATTTCCGGTTTGGGGAACAGGAATGGCAGGTCGAAGACCGCGAACTGCGGGAACATATTCACCAGCGGGGAAGTGGAGGGCATGGTCATTTCCAGCGTGCCGGCCTGAAGAGCGCTGGTAGCCTGGCGATCATCACCCAACTGAGCGCCGGGGAAGAGATCCACCTGAATATGCCCGTCGCTACGTTGTTCGACAATCTTCTCGAAATACTCAAGACCTCGGTATTGCGCCCCGGATTCCGTGGTACCGATGCTGAACTTGATCTTGAAGTCGCCATCGGCCTTGACGGTATCACCTGTGACGTCGGGTAAGGGCGGCATTTCGGTCGCCGCGGAGGCACTGAGCGCAGTCAAGCCGAGCAAAGCGCCGCCGACGATGGAAGCGAAGCGTGACGTTGTGGTTGTTGTCATCCTGTCCTCCAGAACTAATGGTTGGTGCTGGCATGTGTGTCACGAATGACACCGATCACATTGCGACTTGCAGCAGAATTGTTGTTGTACGTTGGCTGCGCAATTCGTTGGCCAACAGCATGTCTGCTTTGGATTGCCTGAATGTTGAACATAAACCCAGACATCCCCGGTGTGACTTGATCGTTAGTCGTAGTTGGCCAATTAATTGGAGGCCTATGATGGATTCCAGGCCTCGCCTTCGGGATAGCGATGGTGCTCGAGTGAGGCCTCATGCATGGCGATGCTGTATCCCGGAGCTTCCGGTACCTGGTAGCGCCCCCGGTGAATGCGCACCGGATCGATGAAATGCTCGTGCAGATGATCGACATACTCGAGAATGCGCCCCTCGAGCGAGGCGGATACCGCGATGTAGTCGAACAGGGAAATGTGCTGGGTATATTCGCAAAGTCCCACGCCGCCCCCGTGCGGACAGACGGGGACGTCGTATTTGGCTGCCATCAGCAGCACTACGATCACTTCATTGAGACCGCCCAGACGTGCCGCATCAAGCTGGCAATAGTCGAGCGCACCGGCCTGGAACATCTGCTTGAACATGACGCGGTTATGGCAATGCTCGCCGGTAGCCACGCCGATGGGGTAGATCCGCTCGCGAATCTCGGCATGGCCGAGAATGTCGTCGGGGCTGGTCGGTTCCTCGATCCATAGCGGTTCGAACTGGGCCAAGTCACGCATGTTGGCGATGGCCTCGTCGACGTCCCACACTTGGTTGGCATCCATCATGAGCGGACGCTCCCAGCCGATCTCCTCGCGCAGAATGGCGGTACGTCGACGGTCCTCGGCCAGGTCGCCGCCGACCTTCTGCTTGAAATGCGTCCAGCCCTCGGCCAGCGCCTCACGCGCCAAGTGGCGAACCTTGTCGTCGGAATAGCCGAGCCAGCCTGCGGAAGTGGTATAGGCCGGGTAGCCATGTTCGCGCATTTCCCGTTCCCGCTCGGCCTTTCCCGCTTCGTTGCGCTTTAACAGAGCAATGGCTTCCTCGGGGGTCAGTACATCGCTCACGAAGCGAAAGTCCAGGCAGCGCACCAGTTCTTCGGGCGTCATGTCCACCAGCAGTTTCCAGACCGGCTTGCCTTCCACTTTTGCCCATAAATCCCAGACGGCATTGACGATCGCGGCGGTGGCCAGATGAATGACGCCCTTTTCGGGCCCCAGCCAGCGCAACTGGCTGTCACCGGTGATGAGCCCTTCCCAGAAGCGGCCCATGTCGGCAGTGATCGAGTCCAGTGAGCATCCCACGATCAGCCGGCTTAGCGACTCGACGGCAGCGACGCAGACCTCGTTGCCACGACCGATCGTGAACGTCAGCCCGTGCCCCGTGGGGCCCTGGCCATTGTCGGTGTGCAGGGTGACATAGGTTGCCGAGTAGTCCGGTGCCTCGTTCATGGCATCCGACCCATCCAGTGAGCGGGAGGTGGGAAAGCGGATGTCTTTGACATCCAGATGGGTGATCGTGGTCATTGCTGGTGTTACCTGGCTGCTCGTGGATATTGTGATAGTTGGCGTATACGAAGCTTCTTTCAGCCTAGATGCGTGCCGCAATAACGATCCAATCGAAGTTTTTGTAGTATTGATTACCTTGGGTTATCGTTCAGAGATTCCTATCGTCAGGCCAGGCTCCATGTCATCGGACACGCCGATACAGCTCGCCAGTTGGTTGAGATTCAAGCATCTCGTTCTGCTGACCACCTTGGCGGACAGCCGCAACATGCATGTCACGGCGCGCCGGATGCATCTCAGCCAGCCGGCGGCTAGCAAAATGCTCAAGGATCTCGAAGGCTTCTTCGGCTTTGAAATATTCGTGCGCCAGCCGCGGGCCATGGCCCTGACGGAACTGGGAGAGCATGTCGTGCGCCATGCCCGGATTCTGCTCAACGATGCGGATCGCCTGATGGAGGAGATTGGCGCGCTGCGCAATGGAGGGTACGGGCAATTGATGATCGGCGCGATTCCGGCGGCCGCCCCGGAAATCCTGCCGGCAGCCCTTGCCGAGTTGAAGCATCGCCGCCCGCGCCTGGCGATCAGTTTTCTGGAGCAGTCGAGCGACCGTCTATTGGTCGAACTGGAGTACAAGCGCCTGGATCTGGTCATCGGACGCCTGACCAGCAGCAGCCAGCACAACCTGTTCGATTTCGAGCCGCTGCGCGAAGAGCCCCTGCGGGTCGTCGTCCGCAGCGGCCACCCTCTGCTCGAGCATGACGTGGGGCTGGACGAGATCAGCCGCTGGCCCTGGGTGCTGCATCCTGTCACCAGCCCGATGCGCGGCGTGTTCGAGGCGGCTCTGGCCGAGGCCGGCGTCTTCTCGCCGAGTAGCGTGATCGAGACCACATCCACCCAGACGATTCTTCAACTGCTCAAGACCTCGGACATGCTGACGGTTTTGCCGTGCTCGGTGTTGCGCAGCCCGCTGGCCGCTGGTCAGTATCAGACATTGCCTCTCGTCATCGGCAAACCACTCGACTATTACGGCATCATCACGCGGAAAGGCGAGTTGCTCTCTTCCGCCGCCAGCGAACTGGTGGCTGCGCTGCGTTCCTTGGGCAAAGCCGAGCTCGACGCGTCGTTACCTTGACCTGAGCTGCACCGTCGTTGCGGAGAACGTACCGGCAACGGCCACGTGCTGCCTGCCAGATATCCGCCAGGCTTCGACATAGCAGATGCCGGGGCGAATCACCTGAAATATGTATATTGCGGTCAATGAACATTTTTTAGACGATCGTCTAATCGACGCTATGCAGTAAACCGATAGAGTTCAGGCAATATCGTCTAAAACAATGTTCTGGATTTGCTCAGGCTATATCCGTGACCGTTAGAGGCAGACTATGGAACTTATAAACAATCCAGTTTCGGTAATAAGGCTGAGCGATAACGACAATGTAGGTGTCGCTTCCCAGTCCATTCCCGAAAGTTTTCCTGTCGATGACAGTCAGCACTTGAGCCGGCAGAACATCGATGCGGGCCATAAGGTGGCCCTGAACCGTATTGCCAAGGATGAGCCCATTCTGAAATACGGTCAGGTCATCGGACTGGCCAGCCGCGATATCGAAATCGGCGAGCACGTCCACACCCATAACCTGTCGATGCTGGAGCGCGATACAACCCTGGAGTCGTTCAGGCCCGCCACGAAAACGCCGATCACCAATTCACAGAGAACATTCAACGGCTACCATCGCAGCGATGGCCAGGTGGGGACGCGCAACTATATTGGCATTCTCTCCACGGTGAACTGTTCCGCGACGGTGTCTAAGGTCGCTGCGGAACAGCTCAATGCCTCGCACGAGCTGGAAGAGCTGGGCTTCGATGGCGTCGTTTCGGTGACTCACGGTTCCGGCTGCGCGATAAACGCTCAGTCCGAAGGCTTCGCCTTTCTGGAGCGGGTCATCAGCGGTTACGCTCGGCATCCCAACTTCGCCTTCGTGCTGATCATCGGGTTGGGCTGCGAGACCAACCAGGTCAGGCAACTCGTGGAGAAGTCCGGTCTGTCGGACAATTCACGCATATTCTATTTCAATATTCAGGAGGCGGGAGGCACACGAGGCAGCATTCGCCTGGCCAGAGAGAAGGTCATGGAGATGGCGCAGCAATACGGGCATGCTCAGCGCCAGCCAGCATCACTGAGCCATCTGTGGCTCGCCCTGCAGTGCGGTGGCTCCGACGGTTATTCAGGCATCACGGCCAATCCTGCGCTGGGGCATGCTGCGGATCTGCTCGTTCAGCATGGAGGCAGCACGATTCTCAGCGAAACGCCTGAAATCTATGGCGCGGAGCATCTGCTGCTCGACCGCGCCGTCGAGGAGCGTGTGGCGCGCAAGCTGCTGGATCGCATCGCCTGGTGGAAACACTATACGAAGATCAACGGCGCTGAACTGAACAACAACCCCTCGCCCGGCAACAAGGCCGGTGGCCTGTCGACTATCCTGGAAAAATCGCTAGGTGCCGTCGCCAAGGGCGGCTCTTCTAGCCTCAACGACGTTCTCGAATATGCCGAGCCACTGACCGTGCCCGGTTTCAATTTCATGGATAGTCCGGGATACGATCCGGTCTCGGTGACCGGACAGATCGCCTCGGGAGCCAACGTGGTCTGTTTCACGACCGGGCGCGGTTCCGTCTCCGGTTTCAAGCCGGCGCCCTGTCTCAAGCTGGCAACCAATACCGCCATGTATGAGAAAATGGCTGAGGACATGGATATTAATTGCGGCACTATCGTGGACGGCGACAGAAGTGTCCAGGAAGTCGGCGAAGAGATCTTCGAGAAAATCATCGCCGTCGCTTCAGGCGAAATGAGCGCCAGTGAGTCCCTTGGCTATGGCAACAACGAATTCGTGCCCTGGTCGGTGGGCGCCGTTACCTGATTCGTATCGCTGATAAGAGACATATGGCCAAGACATTGAAAGAACAGCTTTATGATGCCTTGACGCACAGCATCGACAGCGGCCATCTGGAATCCGGGCTTGTGCTGCTGGAGGGAAACATTGCCGAAATCTTCGGCATGAGCCGCTCTCCCGTACGCCAGACGCTGGGACAGCTGCATGAAGAAGGGCGGATCTGCCGGTTCGACGGGAGAGGCTATCTCGTCGGCTCCCGGCCCGACGAGATCATCCGGCGCACGCTCGCGGAGGCGGACTTCCGTGCGGCAGGTGGGAAGGCGCAGGTCAAGCGCAGCGACGAATGGCCTGATCTCGCCGGGCGGGTAGAGCGGGATATCGTGCTCTGCTCCATGAAAGGTCGATTTGAGCTGAATGAGTTGCAGCTTGCCAAACATCTTCAGGTCAGCCGTACGATCACTCACCGTATTCTGCTGCACCTGCAGTCTCTGGGGCTCATCGAGAAGGTGAAGTATACCGGTTGGACGGTGGTTCCTCTGGATGATGAACGGTTGCATAACCTCTACGAGGCTCGTCGTCAGCTAGAGCCCTTCATGATCGCCCAGGCCAGCAGAAGCATGCCCGAGCAGGAAATCCTCGGTTACATCGAAAAGCTGGATGACGCGGCCCGGCGTTATCCGGACATCAAGGGCTCGCTGCTGGACGAGCTGGAAAATGATCTGCATCAGAGGGTAGTCGGCAAGGGGGGGAACCGCGAGATCATGATGATGCTACGGCGTACCCAACCTATCCTTCTGGTCAGCAAGCACCTGCTGGGCTCGGCCATCGCATTTCCACAGCATGATCCCTTCTTCGACGAGCATCGCAGGGTCTTCGAAAGAATGCGTGACAGGCAGACGGAACTGGCGAGCCGGGCACTAGCGGAGCATCTTGAACACTCCGAGTTCAAGGTCATGGATCGGCTGGCCCGGTTTCGTGACACGGGCCAGATCGAAGTGCCCGGCTACCTGTCCTGAAGAACGACAGGGGAGGGGCTGGGATCAGAGCGGCAGATTGTTACGCCGTCTCAGCTCCCGAAACAGCGCGCTATGGTCCAGTTCGCCATCGCCATGCGCGACCAGATTCGCGAAAAGCTGATTTACCAGTGACGCCACGGGGAGATCCAAGGCCAGCTCCTCGGCCAGCGACACGGCCGTTCGGGTATCCTTCAACTGCCATTTCGAGGGGCCGCCGGGCGTGAAGTCCCGCGCTAGCATGCGCGGCGCATGGGCGCGCAGTATCGTGGAATCGGCAAAGCCACCCAACAGCGCTTCACGTACCTTGGCCGGGTCGGCGCCGCCGCGTTCGGCCAGTAGCATCGCTTCGGAGACCGTCGCGATGGTACTGGCGACGACCAGTTGATTGACCAGCTTGGCCAGTTGCCCGGTACCGGCCGGGCCGACCCTTACCGAATGGCCCAGAGGCGCAAGCACGGGACTGGCGCGCTCGAATGCGGCGGGCTCGCCCCCGGCCATGATGGCAAGCTTGCCCTCGATGGCACCCTGCTCGCCGCCTGATACCGGTGCATCCAGATACTGGATATGGCGTGCCGCCGCCGCTTCGGCCTGGCGCCGTGCGCTATCGACGGGTATGGAACTCATCACGATGAGCAAACTTTCGCGTGGCATGGTCTCGATGATGCTCTGCGCCCCCAGCAGCATCTCGTCGCATACCGGGCCGGAACTGAGCATGACAATGACCACATCGGCATCGGTGATTACCTGGCTGGGCGTGTTGGCGACCTCGACGCCCAGCGGGACAAGGGCCTCTGCCTTGCTGAGCGTGCGGTTCCATGCCTTGACCTGATAGCCCGCATTGGCCAAGCGCCCCGCCATCGGCGCCCCCATGATGCCTGTGCCAAGAAAGCCGATCTTATTGTCGTTATGCATATTTCACCTTCCTTCAAAGTGGACCGACATGTCCGGCCCATGCAGGGCGCTGTCGGGCCGCTTCAGATTTCAATGGTACCCCTGAGTGACGAGCGCTCGATTGCCTGGCGCAGCTCCGTGACGACATCGTCGGGTAACGGAATCCCGTCGGCGAGGTAGGCTTGGCGTCGTTCCAGGCCCGCCTGTCCGGGGAGGCGCACCGGACGATATGGGTCGATGGGCCGTGAGCCAAGGCACTGCTTCGCCAGATGATCGGTCTCGTCCAGAAAGTTTTCCTTGCCGCCGAAGCGTGACGGGTCGATGACCATCACCAGCACTGACGCGCCCCAGCCGGTGGGGGCATCCTTGCGACCGAAGCCGCTCAACGCCGAGGTCAAGGCCTCGACCATCAGGCCCAATGCAAAGCCCTTGTGACCGAACTCCATACCGCCAAGCGGCAGGATGCTGCCCGAGGGAGTGGTGAAGAAATCCGCCGGGTCGTCGCTGACATGCCCGTCGTTGGTCAGGATGGCCGGATGCGGTAGCCGAGTCTCGGCGGCCCTGGCCTTGGCCACGCTGCCGTTGGTAACCGTCGACATGCTGACATCCAGCATCACCGGTTGAACCCGGCCGGGAATTCCCATGGCGATGGGGTCGGGTGTGTAGACCGGATCGACGCCGCCAAAAGGGGCCACCGACTTGACGGCAGGATCCGAGGTCATGACGATCGGCACTAGCTCCCGCTCGACGAAGGGCTGGAGATAAGCGGCCAGGCAGGCAATATGATGGGAACGCCTGATGCTGACAATCCCGATGCCGAACTCGCCTGCCGCTGCAGCGCAGCGTTCCAGGGCCTGCTGAACCAGGTAGGGGCCGAGCAGGTAATGGCCGTCGAAAAGGGCGGCGACCGGGCTGGTTTCCTGAATGTCTAGAATTGACGGGTCGCCCTTGGCGTGACCCGCCTGTAGATCGCGCAGATAGCCATTGGCCAGTTTGACGCCATGGGTATGGTGGCCCAGCAGATCGCCCTGGATCAGGATACGGGCCGTGGTCTCACTGACCTCGCGCGATGCACCGCTCTCCGTGAAGAGAGCAACCAACGTGTTCTGCAGCCAGCCTTGCGTGTAACGTGTCATAGGATTCTCGGCGTCTTGTCGGGGTAAGTGCCGTGCAGTTACCTGACGAGCTTCATCGGGGCGCCCAGACCGGGATGTCTGAGCGCTTCGCTTGTGAAACCTTGCGTTCTGCGAGTGAAGAGGAGCGAGCCTCCATGGCAGGCCAGGCATCGTGGCGGTGTCTTGGCGATGGTCATGGTGTGCTGTCGGCCATCAGCCAACAGCGCCTCGAAGCAATCACCTCACGGAGTCGGCCTTATCGGCTCAGGCCGACACTCTCCATTATTTTTCCGAACTCGGTATCCATTTCGGCCATGAACTGTCCGAAGTCCTTCGAGTTGCGCCACTCAGTACCAAAACCCTGCTTGGACATGAAGCTCTGGTATTCATCACTGCGGTAAGCGGCTTCTAGGGCCTGTTCGAGTTTGGCCACGATGTCAGGGTCCATGTCCTGGGGACCGACAATGCCTCGCCATGCGCCATTCTGATAGTTACTGCCAACGGCTTCCTCAATGGTGGGAACGTCGGGGAAACTGTCGAGCCGCTCCGGAGCCATGACGCCCAGACTTCGCACTTTGCCGGCCTCGATCATGGAGCGGGCTTCGGGAACCGAGCTGGCGGCAATATCCACACCGCCCGCGGCGAGCTCGGTCATGGCCGGCGCAGCCCCTTGACTGGGAATCCAGGTTACCTTGTCGGCGGCGATGCCCTGATCCATCATGAAACCGGCATACGCAATGTGCCAGATACCGCCCAGGCCGGTACCCGATGCCACATAAGTGCCCTTGGGCTGTTCCTTGACCGATGCGACCAGTGTCTCGAGCGAGTCGAAGGGTGAGCCATCGGCTACATGAATACCGGCATAATCGAAGTTGATTTGCCCGATCGGCGTGAAGTCTTCATAGGTCAGGTCAGTCAGTCCCTGCCAATGCATCATATTGACCTCGACCGTCGCCAAGCCCAGCGTATAGCCATCAGGCTTGGCCTGGACAATGGCGGTATGCCCGACGACACCGCTGCCGCCGGTGCGGTTGACCACGTTGACAGTCTGGCCCAGCTCTTTCTCGAGGGCACTGGCAATGGTGCGCGCCGTGGTATCGGTTCCGCCACCGGCGGTCCACGGCACGATGATGGTAATGGGCTTTTCGGGATAATCGGCCAGAACCGAGCTTGAGGCAGCGATCAGGGCCAGAGCAACAGCCCCCTTAAGCAGAACTCTACTCATGACATTTATCCTTGTTGTCTTTATTTGCTGTCTTTGTTTGCGTTGATGCCATCAAGATTACAGCGGCTGAAAGATGCGTTAATTGCCATGGCCTGCCGGAGGGCATCGGCACCCGAGCACTTTCTGCAGGATAATCGCTATCAAGCCTGAACGACGTGTTGCTCCTGTTCGCCTAGGCCTTCGATTCCTAGGCGCATGCGTTGACCTTCGCGCAGGAAGACTTTAGGAGATTGACCCATACCCACCCCGGGTGGCGTGCCGGTGGAAATCACGTCGCCCGGCTGCAAACTCATGAACTGGCTCAGGTAGGCGACGAGATAGGGAATACGGTAGACCATGGTGCGGCTGTTGCCGTTCTGGTAGCGCTTGCCGTCGACCTCCAGCCACATGTCGAGTTCGTGCGGGTCGTCGATCTCGTCGCGGGTAACCAGCCATGGCCCCAGAGGACCGAAGGTGTCGCAGCCCTTGCCCTTGTCCCAGCTGCCGCTGCGCTCGAGTTGGAACTCGCGCTCGGAGACGTCGTTGATTACGCAGTAACCCGCCACATGCGTCATGGCGTCGGCTTCGTCGATATAGCGTCCGCCCTTGCCGATCACCACGCCGAGCTCCACCTCCCAGTCAGTCTTCTCTGAGCCACGCGGAATCTCGACATCATCATTGGGTCCGCAGATAGCGCTGGTCCACTTGTTGAAAATCACCGGTTCCGGCGGAACCTTGGAGCCCGTCTCCGCGGCATGGTCAGAGTAGTTGAGGCCGATACAGATGAACTTGCCGACATGCCCCACGCACGGGCCCAAGCGGGTCCCTTCGGGCACGCTCGGCAGTTGCTCGGTGTCCAGCTCGCGCAGGCGCTGCAATGCTTCATCGGCCAGCGCGTCTCCGGCCAAGTCGCCGATGACGGCAGACAGGTCGCGAAGCGTGCCATCGGCTGCGAGTAGACCGGGCTTTTCCTGACCCTTGAGGCCAAAGCGCAACAGTTTCATTAATGCGTTCTCCTTTGAGTGCATAGGCAGGCGGCGTCAGTTTGCCCAGCCGCCGTCGATCAATTGACAGGTACCGGTGATGAAGGCGGCCTCGTCGGAAGCTAGAAATGCCGCCAGGGCCGCAACCTCCGCGGGGCGCCCCAGACGGCCCATCGGCTGGCGGGCGATGAACTCCTGAAGAACCTTGTCCAGGGAGCGTCCCTGCTGGCGAGCCTGCGCCTCGATGCGCTGATGCAGCGAGGGCGATTCGACCGTGCCGGGACAGATGGCATTGCAGCGAATGCCCTGCGTCATGAAGTCGGCCGCCACCGACTTGGTCAATCCGACCACGGCCGCCTTGGTGGTGCCATAGGCGAAGCGGTTGGGAATACCCTTCACGCTGGAGGCCAGCGAGGCCATGTTGATGATGCTGCCACCGCCACGCTTGAGCATGCCGGGCAGAAAGGCCTGAATCATGTGGAACATGGAGGTGACGTTGAGCGCGTAGCTGCGCTCCCAAGTCGCATCGTCGCATTCCAGGACCGTACCGCCCGGGACCATGCCGGCACAGTTGAATAGCACATCCAAGTCAGGCAGTTCGCGCACCAAATGCATGATGGCGGCGCTATCGGTCACATCGAGACGCCGAATGTCGGCACCTTTCAGATCCTCGAGGGCCGAGGTATCGATGTCGGTGGCAATCACGGTTGCGCCCTCGGCCAGAAAGCGCTCCACGGTGGCGCGGCCAATGCCCTGGGCGGCTGCGGTAATCAATGCCGTCTTATTGTCGAGTGTCATGATCGAGCGTTCCTGATGCGTACTGGCACGCTGGAAGCCAGCGTTGTCATGGCTTATGGCCGGCGAAGTCTCAATAAAGACGCGAAGAGGTCAGTGTTTCGATGCCCTTGTAGCGGGCAATCGTGGCCAGGGCGCTCTGGCGCAACAGGCTGATATCGATGCCCACTGCTATAAAATGACAGCCCCACTCCTGATAGCGGCGAGCATCCTCCTCGTGCGGGGCAAGAATGCCGGGCGCCTTGCCGGCGGCCAGAGTGGCATTGATGGCGTGGCGTATCTGCTGCTGAACCTCGGCATGCCCGGGGTCGCCAATATGGCCGAGCCCGGCGGAGAGGTCGGCCGGGCCGACGAACACGGCATCGACACCATCGACCGCGGCGATCGCCTCGACATTCTCGATTCCCTTGCGCGACTCGACCTGCACGATCAGACACAGCTCCTCGTGGGCGGAGTTCGTGTAGTTGGCGATGCCGTCCCAGCGCGTGGCCCGGGCCAGACCGCCCCCGAGGCCCCGGATGCCGAACGAGGGATAACGCATGGCGCTGACCAGTGCCATGGCCTGCTCGGCGGACTCGACCATGGGGATCATCAGCGTCTGCGCGCCAATGTCCAGCAACTGCTTGATCAGCGCGACATCGCTGTTGACGGCGCGAACGACGGGTGACGTGTCATACGGGGCGACCGCTTGCAACTGGGCCAGGATCGACGGCACGGTATTGGGGGCATGCTCACCATCGATCAGCATCCAGTCGAAGCCTGTCGTGGCAACGATCTCGGCGGCATAGCCGGTGCCGAATCCGGCCCAGATTCCGTATTGGGTCGTATCTGAAGTCAGTGCCGCTCTAAACCTGTTGGCTGGGATCTGCATGGAATGTTCCTCGGTCTAATTCGCATCATCTGATGGTTCAGGTGTTCGGCGTCCTATCTGGCTGTTTACTGCGCAGGCGTTGATAGAGCCTGGCCAGCAGGGGCGAGACCCAGATCAGGATGACCAGCGCACCCAGCGAGGCACTGATCGGACGCGAGAAGAAACTCAGCAGGTCACCATTGGACTTGAGCATCGAACTCATGAAGCTGTTTTCCAGCGTGGTGCCCAGCACCAGCCCGAGGATGGCGGGCGCCATGGGGAAATCGCAGCGCGCCAGGATGTAGGCCACCATGCCGACGAGCAGCATGATCCAGACATCGGTGATCGAGTTGTTGATCGAGAAGGCGCCGACGATGCAGAAACACAGAATGATCGGCATCAGGATCTTGCGCGGGGTCAGGATGAAGACCTTGGACGACTGGATGGCCAGGTAGCCGATCGGGAGCATGATCAGGTTGGCGACGAAGAACACCACGAACAGCGAATACACCAGACCGCTGCCCTCCATGAAGATCGTCGGCCCGGGGTTCATCCCTTTCATGTACAGCACACCGATCACGATGGCGGTGATCGAGTCGCCGGGTATGCCGAACACCAGGGCCGGCACCCAGGCGCCGCTGATGCCCGAGTTGTTGGCGGAGCTGGCATCGACGATGCCCTCGATGTGCCCCGTGCCGTAGGCCGCCTTGTCCTTCGAGCGACTCTTGCCGGCGGCGTAGGCGATCCAGGCCGCGATGTCTGCACCGGCACCTGGCAGGGCGCCGATGAGCGTGCCGATCGAACTGCCGCGCAGCATGTTGCGCCAGTACTTCCTCACGTGGGTAGGCACCTGCCCGAACACCTTGTCCTTGCTGAGGGCTGGCGGATTCCTGGCTTCGACGCGCGAGCCGTAGAAGCTCATGATCTCGTTGAGCGCGAACATGCCGATCATTACCGGGATGAAGTTGATGCCCGCCATCAGATCGGGAATGCCGAAGGTGAAGCGTGGCGCTCCGCTCATCATGTCCAGGCCCACGGTGGACAGCAGCAGACCGATCATCAACGAGAGAAAGGCCTTGGTCTTGGAGCCGATCGAGATGAAGATCGAGCTGCTCAACCCCAGCAGCGCCAGCCAGAAGTACTCGTAAGAGCTGAACTTCAGCGCGACTTCCGCCAGCGAGGGGGAGACGAAGACCAGAATGACGGTCCCGAACAGACCGCCGAAAACCGAGCAGACCAGATTGGTGCCCAGCGTTTCCCGGGCGCGGCCCTTCTTGGCCAACTGCGAGGATTCGCCGACGTAAGCGGCCGACGCCGGTGTGCCGGGAATGTTCAGGTAGGTACCGGGAATGTCGCCGGCGAAGATAGCCATGGCCGAAGTGGTGACGATCGCTGCGATGGCCGGCGTCGGGTCCATGTAGAAGGTGATCGGCACCAGCAGCGCCACGGCCATGGTCGCCGTCAGGCCGGGAACGGCGCCGACGAAGATACCGAACGCCGCCGCGGCGAGAATCACCAGCAGCGTCTGGCCGTTGAAGACGAGCTGAAGTCCTTGGAGCAAGGCATCCATGAATTTAACCTCCAGCGCTCAACAGCCCTTCGGGAAGGGGTATCAGCAAATAGCGTGAGAAGATGAAATAAATGACCAGGGAGGCGGCTACGGAGACGCCCAATGCCAGAAGCCATGGCGTTTTACGCACCAGCATCAGTACGAACATCATCGTGGCCAGACTGATGGCGGTGCCCAGATAGTCACTGGCCAGGATGTAAAACACGATCAAGGCGCAGGGGAGCAGGGAGACCAGGATGGCCTGGTAGTCGACGGGCTGGACGACGCGGCCTTCGCCGGCGCGCCGACGCAGCGTCGGGAACTGGCTGACCGCGAGCACCAGGCCACCTATGAAAAACCCTCCCCCAATGAGGGAGGGAAACAGCGACGGGCCGAACTGCAGGCTGGGCATGGTGGGATATTGTCGGGCGACAGAGATCGTGACGATGCCTGCCACCATGAAACACAGCCCCAGGATGACGTCTTTCATGGGGAAGCCCTGTTATTTCTTCAGACCGATGCTTTCGATGATGTTGCCGTATTCCTGGTCCATCTCGCCCATCATCTTTTCGAAGTCCTCGGCGTTGCGCCACTCCGTGCCGAAGCCCTGCTTGGCCATGAAGCCCTGGTAGGTCTCGCTGTTGTAGGCCGCTTCCAGCGCACTCTCGAGCTTGTCGACGATCGCTTGGTCCATCCCCTTGGGGCCGGCGATGCCGCGCCACTCACCTATGGTGTAATCGCTGCCGATGGCTTCCTTGACGGTGGGCACCTCGGGGAAGCTGTCCAGCCGTTCGGGAGCCATGATGCCCAGGCTTTGCGCCTTGCCGGCCTCGATCATCGAACGGGCTTCGGGGACCGAGCTAGGGACGATGTCGATGCCGCCGGAAACGAGCTCTGTCATGGCCGGTGCCGCCCCCTGGCTGGGAATCCACGTCACCTTGTTGGGCTCGATGTCCTGGTCGAGCAGGAAGCCGGCGAAGGCCAGATGCCAGACACCACCCAGGCCGGTGCCCGAAGCATTGTAGGTGCCGGCCGGCTGCTCCTTGATCGAACTGAGCAACTGATCCAGCGAATCGAAGGGGGCATCTTCGGCAACCTGAACGCCGGAATAGTCGAAATTGATCTGGCCGATCGGAGTGAAATCCTTGTAGGTCAGGTCGGTCAGGCCCAGCCAGTGCATCATGTTGGTTTCGCCGGTGATCAGGCCGAGGGTATAGCCGTCGGGCTTGGCCGTGGAAATCGCCGTGTGGCCGACGACGCCGCTTCCGCCGGTGCGGTTGACGACGTTGATCGTCTGGCCAAGCTGCTCCTCGAGCGCACTGGCAATGGTGCGCGCCGTGGCATCCGTGCCGCCGCCAGCAGCCCACGGCACGATGATGGTGATGGGCTTTTCCGGATAAGCGGCCAGAACCGAACCTGAGACGGTCAGCAGGGCCATGGCGGTAAGATTCTTGAGTGTCTTTAGGCTGGGACTGTTCATCATGCTTCTCTTGTTATTGATATTGTGAGGGGTATTTTTAATCTAGCAATAACGTTTTTTGTGTTCAATGTGCATATTACGTAGACTTTGGTAGTGTTTAAAATTTTTGACCATCTGTTTTTACTGAAATATTTTCAATATCAATAATCGTTCTTGGGGTGGGTTTTTAACTAATAAATGAACTTGTGTTTCTTGTGTTTGCATACTAATGCATTCAGACAGCGGCGGGAGTCGTGATTCGATGAAGATATTGGATCGGGGGATAACCTTGAGTTATCGCTACAAGTGCCCATCGACGCAGCATCGTCCGGGACGAGGGCAAAATAGCCTTGCCCAAAAGGGGATGGGGGACGTAAAGGTCGCCAGGTAATTTGGTCAATAGCATGGGGAAGTTCGTTTGTGTTTTTTATGGATGTGCCATAAATATGAATAGAAAATTTCCGGTTGAGTCGGGTCTCGAGGATTTGGCTTAGACGAAAGTGCAGTGTCGGCGATGGCCGCTCGATGGCTTATAAATAAGTTTGCACAGATACGAACTGGCGATATCGATTCAGACTGTTTACTGAAACCATAATTAATTATTAAGGCACTCTCATGGCCCTCATCAATTATGTGACACAAGTTCAGTTCGACTATGGTGCGTCTGCCGTGCTGCAGCAGGAGTGCAATCGACTCGGAATACACCATCCCATGGTAGTGACCGATACCGGTGTACGTGAAGCGGGTATCGTCGATCGGGTACTGGCCTACCTGGACAATGCTTCCCGGGCCACCATTTTCGATCAGACACCTCCAAATCCCAACGAGGCAGCGGTACGTCAGGCTGCTGGCCTGTATCGTGAAGGCGGATTTGACGGAATCATCGCTATCGGCGGTGGCTCATCCATCGATCTGGCCAAGGGGGTAGCCATTGCCGGTACGCACGACGGCCCCTTGAAGTCGTTTGCCGTCATCGAAGGCGGTGCGGCACGGATCACCGACGCGACGGCACCGGTGATCGCCATTCCCACGACGGCCGGCACCGGCAGCGAAGTCGGGCGCGGTGCCATCCTGATTCTGGACGATGGTCGCAAGGTGGGGCTGCTGTCACCGCATCTGGTGCCGAAGTCGGCGATCTGCGATCCCGAATTGACGCTGGGACTGCCAGCGCGGCTGACGGCGGCTACCGGTATGGACGCCATTGCGCACTGCCTGGAAACCTTCATGTCCGCGGCATTCAATCCTCCCGCCGACGGCATCGCCCTGGATGGCTTGTGGCGTGCCTGGCGTCATATCGAACATGCGACTCATGAACCGGGCGATCGCGAGGCGCGACTGAACATGATGAGCGCCTCGATGCAGGGGGCAATGGCTTTCCAGAAAGGTCTTGGTTGCGTGCACAGTCTCAGCCACTCGCTGGGCGGCATCAACCCGCGCCTGCATCACGGCACCCTCAATGCCATTCTTCTGCCCGCGATTATCGAATTCAATGCCGCCAGCGACTCCGTCCGCCAGGAAAGGAAGCTGGAACGCATCGCGCAGGCCATGCAGTTGAGCGGCCCCGATGAGATCGGTTCGGCAATCAAGGCCATGAACGGGCGTCTGGGGCTACCGGCAGGACTGACGGAGCTCGGCGTAACGGAGGAGCTGTTCCCGCGAATCATCAAGGGAGCGCTTGCCGACCATAGCCACAAGACCAACCCGCGCGTGGCCAGTTCCGAAGACTATGAGTGGATGCTCAGGCAGTCGATGTAAGGGAGATGCGTGGAACTCGGAACTGCGGGGCGCTGGTCTGCGCATCCGGCACGGGGTCGGGAAGAGACTGCGCCGCCGCGCTGTTGAACGAAGCAGAAGCAACGGATTGAAGCGACAAGGAGAGGAAGATGACTGAGGAAGTAAAGCGAGTCGGCTTCATTGGGGTGGGATTCATGGGCCACGGAATGGCAAAGAATATCGTCGAAAAAGGCTATTCGCTGACTGTCATGGCGCACAGGAACCGGTCGCCTATAGAGGATCTAGTGTCGCGCGGGGCGCAGGAGGTGGAAAAGCCAAGAGACGTCGCGGCCGTATCCGATATCGTCTTTCTCTGCGTGACCAGTTCGCGCGAAGTCGAAGCGCTGTTCCAGGGACCCGACGGGCTGGAGCAAGGGCTGAGGCCCGGCTCGGTCGTCGTGGATACTTCCACGTCGGACCCCAACTCCACACTGGCGCTGGCGGCACGTCTGGAGTCGATCGGCGTCACCTTGGTCGATGCGCCGCTCGGGCGCTCGCCGAAGGAAGCCTGGGAGGGTGAACTCGATACCATGGTCGGATGCGATGCGCGGACCTTCGAGCGCATCAGGCCGGTGCTGGATACCTGGGCTGGGCGGGTTGTGCATATCGGCAGTGTCGGTGACGGCCACAAGATGAAGCTCATCAACAACTTCCTTTCCCTGGGATACGGTGCGCTCTATGCCGAGGCACTGACGCTGGCGAGCAAGGTCGGCATCGAACCCTCCCGCTTCGATAGCGTCATCCGTGGCAGTCGCATGGACTGTGGGCTGTACCAGGCATACATGAAATACGTTCTTGAACATGACCGCGATGCTCACAAGTTCACGCTGCGTAATAGTTTGAAGGATATGCGCTACGTTGACGCCATGGCTGATGAAGCCGGCATGTCTAATATGCTTTCCAGTACCATAAAGAATATGTACGCATTGGCCGTCAATACAGGACATGGGGATGATTTCCTGCCCATGATGTCCGATATTGTTGCCGGGTTGAACGATACCTCCCTCGTCGAGAAAAGCGATAAATCCCCCTCGGCCGGTAATCGATGAGCCGGCATGCGTTTGCTCGAGATCTCGTCTGGCGCTGGTGTTTGATGACTCCCGCGATATGCATCATTAATGCATCGGCGCCGGGCGGCAGTATGAAAAAAAGGGCGGCCCACCGGGCCGCCCTTTGTGCTTGCGTAGTGCTATGCACAGAGGCCGTTAGCCTTCGCGCTTGCCATCTACCAGGCGCTTGAGCTTCAGCGGGTTATCGTTCTTGAGCGCTTGCGGCAGCAGCGTCTCCGGCAGCGCCTGATAGCATACCGGGCGCAGGAAGCGGAAGATCGCCGCCGAGCCCACCGAGGTGGTACGGCTGTCGGAGGTCGCCGGGTAGGGCCCGCCGTGAACCATGGCGTGGCATACCTCGACCCCGGTGGGCCAGCCGTTGACCATGATGCGGCCGGCCTTGCGCTCCAGCGTCGGCAGCAGCGCGCGGGCGGCCTCGATGTCGGCATCGTCCATCTGCAGCGTGGCGGTGAGCTGGCCTTCGAGGTGCTCGGCCACCTGTTTCACTTCCGCGGCATTCTGGCATTCGATGATCAGCGAGGAGGAGCCGAACACCTCCTCCTGCAGCGCTTCATCATTGAGGAAGTCGGTCGCCGAGGTGACGAACAGCACCGACTGGCACTGGTTGGGCGACTCGCCCACCTGGCCACGGGCGATTTCGCGTACCTTGTCGTGGCTGGAAAGCCGGCCCACGCCCTGCTGGTAGGCGGCATGAATGCCCGGGGTGAGCATGGTCTGCGCGGCACTCTCCTTGAGCGCTTCGCCGGCAACCTTGACGAAGGCGTCGAGTGCCGGCCCCTTCTCGGCGATTACCAGGCCGGGATTAGTGCAGAACTGCCCCGCGCCCATGTTGAGCGAGGCGACGAAGGCCTTGGCCATCTCCTCGCCGCGTGCCTGGAGCGCTTGTGCAAAGGCGAACACCGGGTTGATCGAACTCATCTCGGCGTAGACCGGGATCGGCTCCGGGCGTTGCTGAGCGATGCGCGTCAGGGCCAACCCGCCGTTGCGAGAACCGGTGAAGCCCACCGCCTTGATGCGAGGGTCAGCCACCAAGGCGCCGCCGATCTCGTTACCCGCACCGAACAGCAGGGAAAACACCCCCTCCGGCAACTGGCATCTGGCCACCGCCTTCTGAATGGCGCGACCCACCAGCTCGGAAGTGCCGGGATGGGCGGGATGCGCCTTGACCACCACCGGGCAGCCCGCGGCGAGTGCCGAGGCGGTATCGCCGCCGGCCACGGAGAAGGCCAGCGGGAAGTTGCTGGCGCCGAATACCGCCACCGGGCCCAGCGCGATGTGGCGCTGACGCAGGTCGGCGCGCGGCAGCGGCTGGCGGTCGGGCATGGCCGGATCGATGCGTACGTCGAGCCATTCGCCGGCACGCACCACGGAAGCGAACAGGCGCAGCTGACCGCAGGTGCGGCCGCGCTCGCCCTCGATACGCCCCTGGGGCAGGCCGGACTCGGCCACGGCGCGCTCGATCAGGGCCTCGCCGATCGCCTCGATCTCCTCGGCGACGGTCTCGAGGAATACCGCGCGATCTTCCAGCGAAGTCTCGCGGTAGGCGTCGAAGGCCTCCCAGGCGAGCTGGCAGGCCTTTTCCACCTCGGCAGCGCTGCCGCCGGCATAAGCCGGTTCGAGCTGTTCGCCGGTGGCCGGGTTGATGGCCTGAAAGGATGCGTCTTGACCGGTGACTTCCTGTTGCCCGATGAGCATGGTGCCGTTCAGCGTCATGGGGTGCCTCCTGTCGATGGTTCAGAGTGAGCGGATGGTGATGACATCCTCGTCATCGGAAGTAAAGCGTAGTGGGTTGCGCAGAGGACGGCCGAATGCAGGCAGGTCGATCTCGAAGCGGTCGCCCTGTTGGGTCCGGATGCTGTCGGCGAAACTGAGCGTTGCGGTGCCGAAATAGTGGACATGTACATCCCCGGCACGGCGAAAGGGCGCATACTTGAAATGGTGATGTTCCAGATTGGCAAGGCTGTGCGCCATGTTGGTCTCGCCGGTGAGAAACGGCTTTTCCCACAAGGTCTCGCCATCGCGCACGATGCGACTGGTACCTTCCAGATGCGCGGGCAGCTCGCCGATCAGCAGTTCGGGGCCGAAGCTGCAGGCACGCAGTTTGGAATGCGCCAACCAAAGATAGTTGAAGCGCTCGGTGACGTGGTCGGAGAATTCATTGCCGATCGCATAGCCGACCCGCCACGGGCGGCCATCCTCGCCGATCAGGTAGAGACCGGCCAGTTCCGGCTCCTCGCCGGCATCCTCGGCGAAGGCCGGTACCGGCAATTCGCCCTCGGGATCGACGACGATGCTGCCATCGCCCTTGTAGAACCACTCCGGCTGGGCCCCGCAGGCACCCGCCTCGGGCTTGCCGCCCTCCACGCCGAGCTTGAACATGCGCATCGAGTCGGTCAGCTCGCTCTCATCGGCCTGGGCCTTGGCGTGCATCGCCGCACGCGTGTCGGCACTGCCCAGGTGGGTGAGCCCGGTCCCGCTGACCAGACAGTGCGCCGGGTCGGGGTGGGTCAACGGCGGGCGCAGGCGTCTTGCCTCGATCAGGGCCGTATAGTCGAGGCGGGTGTCGGTAAGCGCGGCCTCGACGACTTCGGCGAGCGACCGCGCCTCGGCGATGGCCCGCTGGGCCAGGCCGTAAACGCCCCGGTCGCCTTCGACCAGCCGGACCTGCTCGGGGCTTTCCACCACGGCCGCTCGCAGGCGGCCCTCGTGTTCACATTGAATCAATCGCATGGCGACCTCCGCTGGGTCAGGTAGGGGATTCGAGTCATACCAGCCACATGGCCAGGTTCGGATAGAACAGCAGCAAGGCCAGCACGCACAGCTGGATGGCGATGAACGGCAGCAGCGAGACGAAGATGTCCTTCAGACTGATGCCCGGGGGCGCCACGCCCTTGAGGTAGAAGGCGGCCGGGCCGAACGGCGGCGACAGAAACGATACCTGCATGTTCACCGCGAACAGGATGCCGAACCAGATCGGGCTGTAGCCGAGCTGCTCGACGATGGGCACGAAGATCGGCAGGGTCAGCATCGCCACCCCGATCCAGTCGAGGAACATGCCCAGCACCAGCAGGATCGCCATCATCACCAGCATCACCACGATCGGCGCCACGTCGAGCCCCATGATCATCTGCGAGATGAAGCGGTTGCCCCCCATCAGGTTGTAGACCCCGACCAGCGCCGCGGCGCCGATGCCGATCCAGATGATCATGCCGCAGGTGACCAGCGTCTGCCCCAGGCTCTGGTGCAGCGTCTTCACCGAGAACTCGCCGCGCGCGACGATTGCCAGCAGCACGCCGAACACGCCCATCGCCGCCGCCTCGGTGACCGAGGCCACCCCGCCGTAGATCGAGCCCAGCACCAGAAAGGCGATCAGCCCCGGCACGACGATCGCCTTGAGCGCCTGGCCCTTGGTGGCGAAGGTGCTCTGGCGGTCGGCCTCGGTCATCGGCGGGCCGAGCCTGGGATTGATCAGGCAGCGCACCAGCACGTAGGCGATGTAGCTGCCCATCAGCAGCAGCGCCGGGGTGATGGCGGCGGTGAACAGGTCGGCGATCGACTCGGACGCGATCAGCCCGTAGATGATCAGCACGATCGACGGCGGCATCATCGTGCCCAGCGAGCCGCCGGCGCAGACCACCCCGATCGACAGGTGCTTGTCGTAACCCAGGCGCAGCATCTGCGGCAGGGCGAGGATCCCCAACAGCACGATCTCGCCGCCGATGATGCCCGACAGCGCGGCGAGGAAGAACGCCACCACCACGGTCTGGATGGCGACCCCGCCCGGCAGGCGCCCGGCGAACACGCGCATGGCGTTGAACAGATCCTTGGCGATGCCCGATCGGTCGAGCAGCGAGGCCATCAGCACGAACATGGGCACCGCCACCAGCGAGTATTCGGTGACGAAGCCGTAGACGCGGCTGGTGACCAGCGGCAGGGCCATCGGGCCGAACCAGCCGAAGGTGAAGGCCAGCGCCACCAGCCCGGTGATGAAGGCCAGCGGCAATCCGGTAACCAGCAGGGCGAAGATCGCCCCGACCATCAGAAGCGTTCCGTCGGCGATATCCATTTACACGGCTCCCTCGTTATCGCTCGGGGGGATGGCGGGCTTGCCGCGCAGGGACTGGATCAGGTGAATGAACGACTGCACGCACATGAGGATCAGCGCGGCCATGATGATGCCCTTGACCAGAGCGGGAAACGGCGGGTTCCAGGAGGTCCCGGAACGCTCCAGATGCCACTCGCCGAGCGGGTTGTGCGAGGCCTCCCAGAACATCACGTAGGCGGCGTAGCTCATCGCCAGGCAGAAGCCGAAGGTGACGAAGTCATTGAAGCGATCGAGCCACCGACGCAGGCGCGGCCCGGCGCTGTCGTAGAGCACGCGCACGCGGATGTGGCGATTGCTGGCCAGCGCCGCCGGCCCGCCCAGGGCGAAGGAGACCGCCACCAGCGTGACCACGCTCTCGTGAACCCAGGAGGTGGGCGAATCGAGGCCGTAGCGCATGAACACCTCGTAGACGCTGATGGCCATGGCGACGAACACCAGCCAGGCGGCACCGCGGGCGCACCACACCACGCCGCGATCGAAGGCGCTGCGCACCTCGTCGCCTTCGCTCTGGGGCCCGCCGACGGGGCTTTCGGCGCCTTCCTGGCGGGACAGGGCGGCGTAATCGGTGTCCGGTTTCTCGGCGGACATAACACCTCCACGCGGGGCGCCAAGGCGCCCCGCTCATGCTGAATCGTTGTCGAAGAGCGATCGGGGCCGACCCGTGGCCCGTCACGCTCCAGAAAGTTACAGCAGGTTGCGCGACTTCAGGAAGGCGGTCGCCGAGTCGTAGATCTTCTGTGTCATTTCGTTCTTGCCGGCCCACTCCTGCCACTCCTGCTCTGCGGCCTGACGGAACTTCTTGCGCTCCTCCGGCGGCAGGTCGAAGGGGTGTACGTCGGGATTCTCCTTGAGTTTCTGCAGAGTCTGGATGTCCTGTTCCTTCAGGCGTGCCACCAGATCGTAGGCCATGCGATCGAAGGCCGTTTTCAGCGTGAGCTGAAGCTCCTCGGGAAGCCCGTCCCAGATCTGCTTATTGATCGAGACGGCGATCATCGGCATGGAGTGGAAGCCCGGATAGAGCGGGTAAGGGGCGAAAGCGTGCAGACCCATGGCATCGTTGTTGGAGAGCACGGTGGAGTCTGCCGCATCGATCACGCCCTTCTCGAGTCCGGTGTAGACCTCCGAGCCCGGCAGGTTGACCGGCGTTGCGCCGATACGCTCGAAGATGTTGTAGACCATACCCTGAGGCGCACGAATCTTGAGTCCCTGGAAGTCCGCGATGCTCTCGATCGGTTTGGTCGAGGGAATCGACTCCAGCGGGAAGGTGCCGGCTGCGATCAGGTGAGCGCCGTAAGGCTCTGTCAGCTCGTTGTAGAGCTCCTCGCCGCCGCCGTATTTCATGTATTCCAGAAAATCGTAGGGGTCGCTCCAGGCGCCGACCAGGTTGCCCAGCATGCCGTAGGCCGGGTTCTGGCCCGAAAAGTAGCTGGGGTCGGTCATGTGGCCCTGAAGGATGCCCGACTTGACCGCCTGCAGGGTCTCCGTCGGCCCGACCACGGAGTTGATGGGCAGGACTTCGATTTCCACCTGCCCGTTGGTCATCTTGCCGATCTTGTCCGCCCACTCCTGCTTGATCTTGAAGCTGGGCTCGCCGGACGTCTCGGAGGCCTGGAATTTCCATTCATATTCCGCCGCCCAGGCGCTGGTGGCGCCGAATAGCAGCATTGAGCCGGCTGCGATGACTTGCTTGAACGTGATCATGAAATGGCTCCGTATGGGGTGTTGTTATGTGCAAGAGACGTGGTTGACAGCTTGCCGCCCAAGGCGCCGGGGCCGCCATGCTTGTTTAATATGTTGAACATAGACTTTTTAAGTTCAACATATACTTTAGGCTAGGAAGCGCAAGCCAATGCAGGCTTGTCGTGAGAACTTCGGCAAAAATCCGCAAACGTATGAGACGGGAAATGCCTGCGTAAAGAGAGGGTTGCTCCTTGTAGCGAGGCTCGACCGGAACATGTCGGGGAGGGTTCCAATAGTGTTTGATATCAATTTTGTTATCGATATTGTGCTATCTGGCTATTTTGAGGTTATTTCAATTGTGTGTAGGGTGCTGACAAATCCTCTTCACGGAGTGGCCTGATCATGCCAGACAAGAAACGCCCGCTGCGTTCCGCCGAGTGGTTCGGCAGTGCCGACAAGAACGGCTTCATGTACCGCAGTTGGATGAAGAATCAGGGCATTCCCGACCACGAGTTCCAGGGCAAGCCGATCATCGGCATCTGCAATACCTGGTCGGAGCTCACTCCCTGTAACGCGCACTTTCGCAAGATTGCCGAGCACGTCAAGAAGGGGGTGCTGGAAGCCGGCGGTTACCCGCTGGAGTTCCCGGTATTCTCCAACGGCGAGTCCAACCTGCGCCCCACGGCGATGTTCACCCGCAACCTGGCGAGCATGGACGTCGAGGAGGCGATCCGCGGCAACCCCATGGACGCAGTGGTATTGCTGGTCGGCTGCGACAAGACCACCCCGGCGCTGCTGATGGGCGCGGCGAGCTGCGATATTCCCACCATCGTGGTCACCGGCGGGCCGATGTTGAACGGCAAGCACGAGGGCAAGGATATCGGCTCGGGCACCGTGGTCTGGCGACTGTCGGAAGAAGTGAAGGCCGGCAAGATTTCGCTCCACGATTTCATGGCCGCCGAGGCTGGCATGTCGCGCTCGGCGGGCACCTGCAACACCATGGGCACCGCCTCGACCATGGCCTGCATGGCCGAATCGCTGGGCACGTCCCTGCCGCACAACGCGGCGATCCCGGCCGTGGATTCGCGCCGCTACGTGCTGGCGCATCTGTCCGGGAATCGCATCGTCGAGATGGTCCACGAGGACCTGCGGCTGTCGAAGGTCCTGACCAAGGAGGCGTTCGAAAACGCCATCCGCACCAATGCCGCGATCGGTGGGTCGACCAACGCGGTGATCCACCTCAAGGCCATCGCCGGACGTATCGGGGTCGATCTGACCCTCGACGACTGGACGCGCATCGGCCGCGGCACGCCGACCATCGTCGATCTGCAGCCCTCGGGGCGCTTTTTGATGGAAGAGTTCTACTACGCCGGCGGGCTGCCCGCGGTGCTCAAGCGCCTCGGCGAGGCCGACCGCCTGCCGCACAAGAACGCGCTGACCGTCAACGGCAAGACCCTGTGGGACAACGTCAAGGATGCTCCGCACTACAACGACGAGGTGATCCGCCCGCTCGACAACCCGCTGCGCGAGGATGGCGGCATGTGCGTGCTGCGTGGCAACCTGGCGCCACGTGGCGCGGTGCTCAAGCCCTCCGCGGCGACCCCCGAACTGATGACCCATCGCGGCCAGGCGGTGGTGTTCGAGGACTTCGACGACTACAAGGCACGCATCAACGATCCTGATCTCGACGTGACCGCCGATAGCGTGCTGGTCATGAAGAACTGCGGGCCGCGCGGCTATCACGGCATGGCCGAGGTCGGCAACATGGGCCTGCCGGCCAAGCTTCTCGAGCAGGGCATCACCGACATGGTGCGCATCTCGGATGCGCGAATGAGCGGTACCGCCTACGGTACCGTGGTGCTGCACGTCGCCCCGGAGGCCGCCGCAGGCGGCCCGCTGGCTGCGGTCAGGAGTGGTGACTGGATCGAACTCGACGCCTACGCCGGCAAGCTGCACCTGGACATCAGCGACGCGGAGCTCGAGGCGCGCCTGGCTGAATCCGATCCCACCGAAGCGTCGCGGCAGATCGCCAGCACCGGCGGCTATCGCCAGCTCTACATCGAGCGGGTGCTGCAGGCCGACGAGGGCTGCGACTTCGACTTCCTGGTCGGTTGTCGCGGCGCGGAGGTGCCCCGGCACTCGCACTGAACCTGACAAGGGGCACCTATGCCGCCGGCTAGTCCGGCGGCATTTTTTTGGTTCATCGCGGATTGGCGTGAAAGAGGCAGGAGACGGCAGCCAGATCCTGTCCGGCCTCCTCGCTTTCACCGCTATGGACAGGCGTTTTCCCTCATCCACGACATTTATCGCCGACGCGTTACGCTCTGTCTGGAAAATGTCTGCGCTCACTCATGCAGTGTTAAAAACCGGCTCGGGCGCGAGTCCGGACTCGGCGTCCCCATTAAAATGCTCATTTACAGCACGTAAACCCGAATGCGGGCCCAGTCCGTTTATCGCTGATTTTTGCCTTGCCTGAGTATCGCTCGCCGACTTTTCAGACAGAACTTAGTAAGCGAGATCTATCTCGGTGCCGCGTCTGGTTGGATGTACCCATCCGCCGGTTTCGTCGTCTCCCGTGCGGTCTCGTCGCGAACGTATCGAGTGGCTGATCGATCGCCAGCCACTGACACGCGCCATGGTGAGCTGATTGAAGCGTTGGGTGCCTGACGCCGCTGATCCTGCCGAACAAGCTTCTGGGCAGGTTTTGAAAGGTACACCAAGCGGCTCTTGCCGACCCGTCCGGGGTCTCAGCATGCCTGGAGGCGTGCCTTACTGAACATCGTCGAAGTCATGAATTGCTCTGGCCAGGACCTGTGCCGCGGCACCGCGTGCGGCGACGAAGGTACTATCTTCCATGACCCTTAACCGTATCTGCTGTGTCGTGCCCAGCAGGCGGTTCTGGTGAGCCTCGAAATAGTCCAGTGCCGGACCGAGAAAGGGGCTTCCAAGCAAGGTAAGAGAGCCGCCCAGCACGATCTCGGCAGGGTTCAATGTATGGTGGAGATTGAGCAGTAGAATACCGAGGGCCTCGCCGGCCCGCCGTAGTGTCATCTCGACTTCTGGCTCATGCAGGCGTGGACGGATCGCATCGATCAGGCTCTCTTCTTCGGCGATCCCCAATGCGGCGCGAATGGACCAGCCGCTTACCAGGGTTTCCGCACAGCCGCGATTGCCGCAATGGCAATAAAGGCCGCCCGGCTGCAGCACGGTATGGCCGATCTCCCCCGCCAGGCCCTGGATGCCTCGTGTGACCAGAGGAGACTGGCTGTTTTCGACGCCGCCGCTGCCGATCCCGGTACCCGCACTGACATAAACCAGGGACGAGGGAATGTTTCCGGTACGAAAATAAAGTTCCCCGAAGGCGGCAGCCTTGGCCTCGTTGTCCATGAGCCAGAGCCCACCCAGTTCGGGAAGGTGATGACGCAACAGATCCAGGAAGGGCACGTCGTGCCAGCCGAGGTTGGGAGCCAGGCGCAGGAGAGGGCGAGAGGGGGCGATGGGGCCTGGGACCGCAACGCCGAGACCGAGACAATGGCGCTGGGCAACGTCGGGATGCTCGAGCAGTTCGTGGAGCTTCGTGGCCAATAGCTCCGCCGTCGCCTCCGGCGTGGTGGGTACAAGGCGCTGGTGCTGCTGCTGAAGGATGTTGCCAGTCAACGAGCAGGCGACCAGACGTAGGCCGTGGACGCCGACTTCGGCGCCCAGCAGTACATGACGGTGCTCGTTGAGATGCAGGGTTCGTCCCGGACGGCCACTGCTGCTTTTTTGTAGCGCTCCCTCGATGATCCACTCCCTTTCCAGCAGCGTTTGTACGCCGGTACCCACCGTGGCTTTGGTAAGGCGCGCCTTTGTCGCAATGTCGGCACGGGTCATGCCTGGCGAACGACGTACCATGTCCAGAATAGCGCTACGGTTGAGTCTTTTGAGAAAAAGAAGATCGCCCGCCTTGTGCGGGGGGGAGGGGGTGGTCATAGAGGGAGTCGGGCCTTCCTTGTTGTTGGGCGCGAGGCCGGACGACTGCCGCTGCCATCGCTCATGAACGAGGGCCGATTATGGCATTGACCGGGTGCGAAATCGATTGGATGCCATGTCGGGCAGGCTATTGGTAAATCCTTTTTATCAATTGGTCTTTGGGCGCATGCCCTTGGCCTGGTTGCCTAGACTCATGAATATAAATAAAAAAATCGCTACATCCCGCTCTTATACGATAGTTCTATGGATTGCATTGTCGGCGTGATCAAGAATCCACTTAGTTCATAGAATTTACTAACGGGCCTGGCCTGTCGGATCGCGTGCCAAGGGTAACGGCGATTCGATCCATCTGGACAAGCCAAAGGTTCCGTGACAACCGGCCGAAGGGGTCCTTTTTCATGAGTGCAGCTATCTATCCCAGCCTTGAAGGCAAGCGTGTCGTCATTACGGGAGGAGGATCCGGTATCGGGGCAGGCCTGGTCGAAGGCTTTGCCAGGCAGAAGGCGGAAGTGCACTTTCTGGACATCGCGGCGCAAGCCTCACGGGAACTCGTCGAGCAGCTTGACGGGCAGGTGACATTTCATCATTGCGACCTTGCCGATCTTGCGGCACTGGCCAGGACGCTCGAGTCCATCGGAGATGTCGATGTGCTGGTCAACAATGCCGCCAATGATGACCGTCACAAGCTGGGCGAAGTGACCCCCGAGTACTGGGACAACCGCATGGCGGTCAACCTGCGCCATGTGCTGTTTGCCACTCAGGCCGTCGCGCCGGGCATGAAAGCGCGCGGGGGCGGTGCAGTGATCAATTTCGGCTCGATCAGCTGGCACCTGGGACTGGAGAACCTGGCGCTCTACGAAACCGCCAAGGCAGGTATCGAGGGCATGACCCGCGCCCTGGCACGCGAACTGGGCGGGGATAACATCCGGGTGACCTGTGTCGTGCCAGGTAACGTGCGCACGCCGCGCCAGACGAAGTGGTACACCCCGGAGGGCGAGGCCGAGATCATGAACGAGCAGGCCATCAAGGTTCGTATCCATCCGCCTCATATTGCTTCGATGGTGTTGTTTCTCGCCTCGGATGACGGGGCTGTCTGCACCGGCCACAACTACTGGGTCGATGCCGGATGGCGGTGATGCGCCTGCCGTTTCACCTCCATTGCAACGGGCAATAACACAACAACAAACCTCTGAAAAAGGAGTAAGCGCATGCCAGCGTCAAATAACAGACAGCCGGTCTATGTCTTTATCATCTGCTGTATCGCCGCGATCGGCGGCTTCCTGTTCGGGTTCGACAGCGGCGTCATCAACGGCACCGTCGACGGTCTGCAATCGTCGTTCAACTCCGATAGCGTCGGCACGGGGTTCAATGTCGCCTCCATGCTGTTGGGTTGCGCGGCGGGGGCCTTTTTCGCCGGCCGGCTGGCAGACCGCTATGGTCGCAAGACGATCCTGTTGATTTCCGCCGTCTTCTTCCTGGTCAGCGCCTGGGGCTCGGGTGTCTCGAATGCTTCCATGGAGTTCGTCCTCTACCGCATCCTGGGTGGGATCGCCGTTGGCGCGGCAAGCGTCATGACACCGGCCTACATCAGCGAGATCGCCCCCTCCGGCGTGCGGGGTCGTCTGGCGACGATCCAGCAGGTCGCGATCATCTCGGGGCTGTTCGTTTCCTTCCTGAGCAACTACGTGCTGGCACAAGTCGCCGGTTCTTCGGTCGCCACACTGTGGCTGGATTATGCCGCCTGGCGCTGGATGTTCTGGATCGAGATTCTGCCGGCGGCCTTCTTTCTGTCGGCGCTACTGTTCATTCCGGAAAGTCCGCGTTTTCTCATCAGCGCGGGCAAGGAGGAAAAGGCGCGCCGGGTACTTTCCCTGACCTATTCCGATACCGAGCTTCACGCCAAGATCGCCGAAATCAAGGAGACGCTTTCCAGCAGCCACAAGCCGCGCCTCAGTGATGTCATCAACCGGACCACCGGCAAGATGCACGGTATCGTCTGGGTCGGCATCGGGCTGGCCGTCTTCCAGCAACTGGTGGGTATCAATGTCGTCTTCTATTACGGAGCGGTTCTGTGGCAGTCCGTCGGCTTCACCGAAGGCGACGCTCTTTTGATCAATGTCATCAGCGGCGCCGTCAGTATCGCAGCCTGTCTGATCGCCATTTCCCTGATCGACAAGATCGGCCGTAAACCGCTGTTGTGGGGCGGCTCCGTAGGCATGGCCGTCACCCTGGCGATTCTGGCATATGCGTTTTCCACGGCGAGCATGGTCGGCGGGTCGCTACGGCTCTCCGATGAGATGGGGATCGTCGCATTGCTGTCCGCCAATGCCTATGTACTGTTTTTCAATGTGTCCTGGGGACCGGTCATGTGGGTCATGCTGGGCGAGATGTTCCCCAACCAGATGCGCGGGTCGGGCCTGGCCATTGCGGGTCTGTTCCAGTGGCTGGCCAACTTCGCGATTACCATGACGTTCCCGATCATGCTGGCGTCGATCGGCTTGACCGGTGCCTACGGTTTCTATGCCTTGTGCGCCGTGATCTCGATCTTCTTCGTCATGAAGTATGTCAAGGAGACCAACGGCAAGGAGCTCGAGGCGATGACATACGAGTGATGGCCAAGCAGCCGCGAAATGGATGGTCGGGGTGGGGCTGCCCGTCCCGGCCTGTCAGGATGGACAGGTGCTGGATTCGTTCCGTTCGGTACCGCAATGAGCAGGGCTGGAGCGATGCAAGATTACGATTTTGAAGTGGCGGTAAAACTGCAGATGAGCCTCGGCGAGTGCCCGCTGTGGTCGGTGTCCCGTCAATGTCTGCATTGGGTGGATATCAATCGGGGACAGCTGTTCACCTGGCGTCCGGAAGATGGCGACACGCCTGACACGATGGAGATCGACGAGCCGGTAGGGTGTATCACGCTGACCGCCGACGGCTTGCTGGCAGCCGCCGCTTCGGGGATCCAGGAAATCGCCTTTCCCAAGGGCAGCCGGAAACCGGTAGCGACCAATCCCGAGTGGAACGGTGGCAAGGGCAACCGTTTCAATGACGGCCGCTGCGATGCCCGGGGGCGGCTGTGGATCGGAACCATTGACGCTCATGAGGTTTCACCGAGCGCGGCGTTGTATTGCCTGACAGCGCAGGGCCTCATCAGGAAGAAAGCAGACCTGGTGATCTCCAATGGCTTGGCCTTCAGTCCTGATCGCCAGTGGATGTACCACACGGACTCGATGACGCGACGGGTCGTGCGCCACCGCTTCCAAGAGGAGAGTGCCACCCTCGGCGAGGCCGAGCCCTGGATCGACCTCGCCGACCATGATTTGCCTGGTGTTCCCGACGGTGCCGCCGTCGATAGCGAAGGCAACTACTGGTGTGCGCTTTACGGCGGAGGCCAAGTCGCCAAGTTCGCCAGTGACGGCAGCTGGGTACGAAGCTATTTCCTGCCGTCCCCGCACCCGACCATGGTGGCTTTTGGCGGTAGCGACCTGGGTACGTTATATGTGACAACAGCCACTCAACACCTCGATGAAAAGGACAAGCAACGCTGGCCGCTGGCCGGTAGCATTTTTGCCATGGCCGCTCCCAATCAGGGGTTGGAAGAGCCTGGATTTCTGCCAATGTAGCGTAAGATCTTGTCTGCTACCTGAGGAAATGGTGCGGCCATGACCTTTACCCAGCTCCAGCGATGCACTGGCTTTTCTGACCCAACGGGAACCTGCTTATGACCCCCATACCTCTGCAAGACTTTCTGCCCGACGATATGGATCGTGCCCTGCTGGTGGGCCGCATCTGGCGCGATGCCCCCATCTCGGGGCCTGCCATCGTCGCGATCCGTCAGGGCGATGTATACGACATCTCGAACCATGTGGCGACGATGGCCGATCTGCTCGACAACGCCGATCCTGCCGGCTTCATTCAAGGGATCGAGGGCGAGTCTCTCGGACGGGTCGAGGTCCTGCTCGAGAATTCACTGCAGGAGCCGAAGGTGGCCCCCTACCTGTTGGCCCCTTGCGACCTGCAGGCCATCAAGGCATGCGGTGTAACGTTCGCCGTCAGCCTGCTTGAGCGAGTCATCGAGGAACAGGCCGCCGGAGATCCTGTCCGTGCCGACCAGTTGCGTCAGGAAATCCGCGAGATTATCGGCGCCGACCTGTCCCGTATTCGTCCTGGCTCCGAACAGGCCATGACCCTGAAAGCCGAACTGCAAGCCCGGGGAGCCTGGTCGCAGTACATGGAGGTCGGCATCGGGCCCGATGCCGAGGTTTTCTCCAAGGCGCAGACGTTGTCTTCCGTGGGGTTCGGCGACAGGGTCGGCTTGCACCCGGTATCGCAGTGGAACAATCCCGAGCCGGAAATCGTCCTGGCGGTCGATGCTCAGGGCACTCCGCGTGGCGCATCGCTGGGCAACGACGTGAATCTGCGCGATGTCGAGGGCCGCAGTGCGCTGTTGCTGGGCAAGGCCAAGGACAACAATGCCTCCTGCGCCATTGGTCCCTTCATTCGTCTGTTCGATGAGCACTTCACTCTGGATACGGTCCGCCAGGCAGTCGTCTCCTTGCGTATCGAAGGCGCGGAGGATGGTTTCGTCCTCGACGACACCAGCGACATGCGCGAGATCAGCCGCGATCCTCTGGACCTGGTCCGTCAGACGCATGGGGCGCATCACCAATATCCCGATGGATTCATGCTCTTCCTGGGCACCATGTTTTCGCCCATTGCCGATCGCGACGGCCCCGGCCAGGGTTTCACCCATCATCTGGGAGATCGCGTCACGATCTCGACGCCCAGTCTCGGCGCGTTGATCAATCAGGTCGATCGTAGTGACAGGCTGCCGCCATGGACGTTCGGCATCCGAGCGCTCTATGCGCACCTGGCACGCAGAGCGACGACTTGATCGCCGTCGAATATCGTTTGGACAAGGGAGTACGACATGACACGGGAAGGTAAATCACTCATCGGCCAGCAGGAGGCGCTGCCGGAGAGCCTGCCGCCGCAAGCGCTCAAGAGCGATAACCCGCTGAAGCTCAAGCGCCTGGTGGATGGCAAGCGCGAGAGTTGAGGCTGAAGCGGACCACAATGACTGCGACACCGTAAATGTCTCGTTGTGGTCCGCTCTGGACGACGTTCAGGGAAACGCTCGTTTTTGACGAGACGTTTTTGACGAGAATCGTAGGGCTGTCATCGCTGACAGACTTCTTGTATGTTTGACATACGCATCGTGTGTTCAACATTCCGTCTGAAAAATTGGCCGATTCATTACAAGAAATGGACTCCGAACTGGGCTAATTGATTGTTCATGGCTTGGCACATGAACTTCGGTATGGCCAGCTTTGGCTCATGTCGTTTCAAGCGACCGGCAAGTCACGTAATGCTTCCTCCTAGGCCTTGCCTGGAAAGCCAGCGAGCGTCGCCCTTTTCAGACAGACCGTAACTTTTCCTACAGGTAAAGGCGCCAGACCCATGAGCAACCGCAAAATCACGCCCGACCAGCTCCGCTCACGTTGGTGGTTCGACAATCCCGATCATCCCGGCACCACGGCGATCTGTATCGAACGCTACATGAATTACGGTGTGACGCTGGAGGAGCTGCGCAGTGGCAAGCCGATCATCGGTATCGCCCAGTCCGGCTCCGACCTGACGCCATGCAACCGTCACCACATCGAGCTGGTCAAGCGCGTCAAGGACGGCATTCGTGCCGCCGGCGGCGTGCCGTTCGAGTTCCCCATGCATCCGATCCACGAGAACGTACGCCGCCCGACGGCGGCGCTGGATCGCAACCTGGCCTATCTCGGACTGGTCGAGGTGCTGCACGGGTATCCGCTGGATGGCGTGGTGCTGACCACCGGCTGCGACAAGACCACTCCGGCCTGCCTGATGGCGGCAGCGACGGTCAACATTCCGGCGATCGTGCTTTCCGGCGGCCCCATGCTCAACGGCTGGCGCGGCAACAACGAGCGCGTCGGCTCGGGGACCATCATCTGGGAACTGCGCAAGCGCCTGGCCGCGGGGGACATCGATTACGAGGAGTTCATCTCCCGGGCCACCGATTCGGCGCCGTCCGTCGGGCACTGCAATACCATGGGTACCGCCTCGACCATGAACTCCATGGCCGAATGTCTGGGCATGAGCCTGCCGGGCTCGGCGATCATTCCGGCGCCCTACAAGGAGCGCTCCATCGTGTCCTACGATACCGGCAAGCGTATCGTCGACATGGTCTGGGAGGATCTGCGTCCGCTGGATATCCTGACCCGCGAGGCCTTCGAGAACGCCATCGTCGCCTGTTCGGGATTGGGCGGCTCGTCCAACGCCCCGATCCACGTCATTGCCATTGCCCGCCATGCGGGTATCGAGCTCACCAATGACGATTGGCAGCGTCTCGGTCACAAGATCCCGTTGCTCTCCAACGTCATGCCGGCGGGCGCCTACCTGTGCGAGGAGTTCTACCGCGCCGGCGGTGTTCCGGCGGTGCTCAACGAACTGTTGAAAGCCGGTAAGCTGCATGGCGGGGCACTGACGGTCAATGGCCGTACGCTGGCGGAGAACGTCGAAGGCCGCGAGACGCTGGACGAAGACGTCATCCGCCGCTACGACACTCCCATGCTCGAGGAAGCCGGCTTCATCAATCTCAAGGGCAACCTGTTCGATTCGGCACTGATGAAGACCAGCGTCATCTCCGCGAAATTCCGTGAACGCTACCTGAGCAACCCCGACGATCCGGACGCCTTCGAAGGGCGCGTGGCGGTATTCGACGGTTCCGAGGACTACCATGCGCGCATCGACGATCCCGCGCTGGGAATCGACGAGAATACCGTCCTGGTGATGCGCGGCGCCGGTCCCATCGGTCATCCGGGTGGGGCCGAGGTGGTCAACATGCAGCCGCCCGAGGCGTTGATCAAGCGCGGCATCGAGGACCTGCCCTGTCTGGGCGACGGGCGCCAGTCGGGCACATCGGGCTCGCCATCGATTCTCAACGCCTCACCGGAAGCGGCAGTCAACGGTGGCCTGGCGCTGCTGGAGACAGGGGACCGTATCCGCATCGATCTGCGCAAGGGCGAGGCCAATCTGCTGGTGTCCGACGAGGAGATCAGCCAGCGCCGCGAGCGTCTGGCGTCCCGGGGCGGCTATATCTATCCCGCCCACCAGACGCCGTGGCAGGAGATCCAGCGCAGCCTGGTGGAACAGCATGACCGCGGCATGACGCTCGAGCCGGCAACCAAGTACCGCGACGTGGCGCGTCGTACGCCACCGCGCGACAACCACTGAACCGGAAGAGACGCGGCGCAGCGTGACTCAGTCGAGCTCCACGCTGCGTCCCAAGGAGGTTTCGGGGCTTTCCAGTCCCAGCGCCTTGGCGGTGCCGGCGAGAACCGACTGGGCGGCACGAAAGGCATCGCGCGGCTGGCGGGCACGGATGCTCTCCATCAACCGGCGGTGGCGCTCCAGGCTTTCGGCAGGATCGTCGGTCTCGCTGACATTGGATATCGACACCAGCAGCGAAATGGACGGACGCAGGATATGCGAGAGCTGCGCCCAGACGATGTTGTGCGTCGCCCTGAAGATCGCCTCGTGGAATGCCACGTCGTAGTCGCTGTGCAATCGTCGCGCCTCGCCGCTATCGGCGTTGAGGTACTGTCCCATACCTTCGAAGGCTTCCTCGATGGCGACCAGATCCCGGGCGGTGGCGCGCTTGGCGGCCGTCATCGCCACGTAGGGCTCGACATCCAGGCGGAAGGCCAGGATTTCGCGCTGTACCTTGGGGTTGGGCGCCGCATAGCGGGTCATCCATGCGGTGACCTGCGGATCGAGAATATTCCACTCGGTGTAATCGCGCACCTTGGAGCCGTGACCCGAGATACGCTCGATGATACCGGCATCGACGAGCTGGCGGAGGTCGCTGCGCACGGCAGAGCGGTTGAGGGCGAACTGCTCGCAGAGATCGATCTCCTTGGGAACGAAGTCGCCGGGTTGGTAATGCCCGGAAAAGATGGTTTCAGCCAGCGCTTCGGCCACGCTGGGCCGCCGGGGAGTCTTGCGTCGAGTGTCCTTCACAAATGAAACGTCCGCTTAAATTTGTTTCAAGCTGCCATAGGTTGAACATTTGAGCAACGCGGCGTGATATGCCATGTGACGCCTGACAGGGCGTGCCGTAACGTTTCGCGTCGAAATCCCCTGTCGAAATTCCATGGCGGAAGAGACGCCGGCGTAGGCGCTTTGACACCCCCATGGGGTTGCACCATCTTTTGCTGACATGTTTCTGGTTTAACCCGTCTCGAGGAGTGACCCGATGAGCAAGGTGTTGGTGATTTACTATTCCAGCTACGGCCATATCGAAACCTTGGCCCAGGCCATCGCGGAAGGTGCGCGCGGGGTCGACGGTACCCAGGTGGACGTGTACCGGGTGGATGAGCTGGTGCCCGGTGAGCTGGCGGAGAAGTCGGGGTACAAGCTCGACCAGCAGGCGCCGATACTTGACGATCCCAATGCATTGAAGGCGTACGATGCCATTATCGTGGGCTCGCCGACACGCTTCGGCAACATGGCCTCGCAGATGCGCAACTTCTGGGACAAGACAGGAGGGTTGTGGGCCAATGGCGAGCTGGTCGGCAAGGTCGGCAGCGCTTTCACCTCCACCGCCAGCCAGCATGGCGGCCAGGAAACCACGCTGACCTCGATCCATACCACTCTGCTACACCATGGCATGGTGATTGCCGGAGTGCCGTACTCGTGTCCGGCGCTGACCGACCTGAGCGAAGTTTCCGGCGGCACGCCTTATGGTGCCACCACCATTGCCGGGGGTGACGGTAGCCGTCAGCCCAGCGAAAACGAGCTGACCATTGCACGCTTTCAAGGCAAGCATGTGGCGGAGCTGGCGGCCAAGCTGGCGCGTTAAGCATTCATGAACTGCTGAGCTCGATATCGTCTGCATGCCGCCAAGGCTCAGTGGGCGTCGAGCCGGATCCGGCTGGCGCCATTGCCGGCCGGTTCCACGCAGATGCGCACCGGGATACGTTCGTGCATTTCCTGTACATGCGAAATCACGCCGACCTTGCGGCCCTGCGCCTGCAACCCATCCAGTGCATCCATGGCCAGTGCCAGCGACTGCGGGTCGAGGCTGCCGAAGCCCTCATCGATGAACAGCGATTCGATCTTGAGTCTCCCCGAGGCCATCGAGGCCAGTCCCAGCGCCAATGCCAGCGACACCAGAAACGTCTCGCCGCCCGAAAGGGAGTGTACCGAGCGCTGCTCGTCACCCATATCGGTATCGATGACCAGCAGTCCCAGGGGGCTGCCGCCACGTACCAGGCGATAGCGTCTGGATAGCCCGACGAGGTGGGCATTGGCGTGCTCGAGCAGACGTTCGAGGTTGTAGGCCTGGGCGATGCGCCGGAATGCCTTGCCATCGGCCGAGCCGATCAGCGAAGCGAGCTTGCCCCAACGGCGATATTCGGCGTTGGCGGCATCGAGCTCGGTCTGCAGAGCGCGCAGAGTCCGGCGGCGGCGGTCGTCGTCGCGCAGTGCATGCAGGGCATCGTCACGTTGCTGCTGTGTCCGTTGCTGGCGGGGGGCCAGATCGGCTTCCTCGCCGTGCAGCGCCTGGGCCAGGGCCTCGATCCGGCTTTCGCAGGCCGCGGGGTCGTCGAGCCATTCTGCCTCCAGGCGGATCCGGCGGTGATCGTTCAACGCCGTGAGACGCTCCTGCTCGCGCAACTGGCTGTCGCGCAGGTTCTGATCGGCCTGCTGGATCTGCCGGCGCAAATCGGCCTGAGCGGCGTCATCCAGCCTTAACAGTTGCGCCAGCGTGTCGTCGTCGATATCGGGATGAGCGTCACGCCATGACTGCAGGATGCTGGCCTGCGTCTCGAGGTTGCGGCGATATTCGGCCTCGCTCTCCCGGTCGTGCTGGAGCTGCAGTGTCAGGCGTTGATACTCCTGGCGGACGGTGTCCAACGCGTCGCGTGTCCGGCTTAGCTGACGCTCGGCCTTCTCTACGCCGGTGTCGAGGGCCTCGCGCCACTGCGTGACGTCGGCGTGCCCGGCGAGCTGGCGGGTCAGGGTATCGCGCAGGGATTGCTGCTCGGCCGTCTTGGGCGCCAGCGTGGCATCGAGCTGGCCGAGTCGCTGCTGTTGCTGCTGGAGCTGGCTGTCGAGCTTGCCGATATCCACCGCAAACGCTGCCAATGCCTCACGCAGCGGCGCCTGACGCTGCTGGTCCCGTTCGAACTGCTGCAGTCTCTGGCGCTGCTCGTCGCGCTGATGCCGGGTCGCGGTGAGCTGCTCGTCCAGCCAGGCATGGCGCTGCGCTTCATCTAGCGCAAGCAGTTCGCGTCCCGCCGGCAAGGCCTCCAGTGCCTGACGGGCGTCGGCCGCCGTGCGGGTAGCTTCGTCCAGTGGTGCTTCACGCTGAGCGAGCTGCGTCTTGAGCGCCTTGTAACGCGCCGTCAACTCCTGATGGCTGTCCCGCGCCGTGTCGAGCTGGCGGGTGGCCTCCTCGAGCTGGCGCTGCTCCTCTCGCTCAGTCTGTTCGAGCAGCTCCTGAGCCGGCGAGGGGGGCGGCTGAGAGCGGTAAGGATGCTCGAGACTCCCGCATACCGGGCAGGGAGCGTGGTCTGCCAACTGGGCGCGCAGTTTTTCGACGCTTTCGCTGCGCACGGCACGCAGACGTTCGAGGCTGTCGCGCAACTGACGATCGTGCAATTGCGCCTGCTCGAGACGCCGCTTGGCGTGTCGACCCTCCTGAATGACATTGTCCCGGGCCTGAAGATCCGCGCGCTGGCGGCTTTCCAGTTCGGCTTGCTGCCGTCGCAGACGAGATTCCTGCTGCCAGGCGTGCCGCGCCTCCTCCAGTGCCATGAGCCGCTCGTGGGCGCGATCCTGAGTCTGCTGCAGCGTCTGCCGGTAGCGCTCCGGGGCGTCATGCTCCCCCAACCGGCTTTCTAGGGTTGCCAGTTCTGCCTGCTGGCATGCCTGGGCGTCATGCTTGGCATCAAGTGCTTGCTGCACGCTCTGCACGCCGTGCTCGAGTTCGCGCCGCTCGCGGGTTAGCGCCTCGATCTCCTGCGTGAGGTAATCGAGACGCTGGGCGTGGCGTCCGGCTTCGTCGAGCCGGGGCTGTGCCTGTTGACGCTGCTGCTGGGCCAGTGTGGCCTGCTGCCGGGCCTCGTCGAAAGCGGCCTGGTGTGCCTGCTGCTGTTGCTGCGCCTGATCGAGGGCGCGACGTGTCGTCGCCTGTTGGGCAAGCAATTCGGCGAGCGCATGCTCCAGCTCGCGTTGCTGGTGAAAGCGGTGCGCCTGGGGAGCCAGCGCCTCGAGTCGGGCGAGACGAGTGCGCGACGCTGCCAGGGCGGCGTGCTCGTTCTCCGCCTGCTGGCGAGCCGCGACGGCCTGCTGCCAGCTGTCGCGCAACTGGCGATCCTGTTCTAGCCAGGCGCGACGAGCCTTGAGAGCGTCGGCTTCGGCCTGCACGGCATGCCAGGCCTGTTCGCTCTGCTCGACCGCACTCTCCAGGGCCTGGCGTGCCTCGGCCGTGGCCGGCGCCTCGCCGCCGATGCGCGATTCGAGACGCTTGATTTCATCGCTGGCCTGCCTGGCGCGCTGATAGGCAGCGATGGAAATGCGCGAATAGATGCCGGTGTCGGTGAGCTTCTCCAGCAGATCGCTGCGGTCGTTGTCGTCGGCCTTGAGAAAGGCGCTGAACTCACTCTGAGCAAGCATTACCGCGCGAGTGAACTGATCGAACGTCAATCCCAGCTTATCGGGCAGCAGACGATCGAACTCGCGCTTCTGGCTGGCCAGCACGCGTTCTTCGGGCAGGACGATCAAGGCCTGTTCGGATGCCTGGAGCCGCCCATCCGCCTTGCCTCGGGCGCGCCGCACCGACCAGCGGGCGCGATAGGCACCGCCGTCGCGACCGACAAAATCCACCTCGGCGAATCCCGTCGCCGTACCCCGGCGCAGCAGGGTGCGCGGATCGGCGGTCACCAGGTTCTCCTCGCCGACGTCGGGCGTCTGCGAGTCCCGCGTGGGCGCTCCGCGCAGGCGCGGCGTATTGCCGAACAGCGCCAGGCACAGCGCGTCGAGCAGCGTGCTCTTGCCGGCGCCGGTGGGGCCGGTGATGGCGAACAGCCCGCTCTCCTGCAGGGGGCCGGTGGCGAAGTCCAGTTCGTGTTCGCCGGCCAGCGAGGCGAGATTCTTCAGGCGAATGGCAAGAATCTTCATGAGGCCGCGCTTTCCTGATCGTCGTTGATGACTGCCTGCAGCAGCTGAGCGAAGTCCTGGCGGGTCGGCTCGTCGGGCAGGCTGCCATAGCTGTCCTGCCAGGCGCGCTCGAACAGCGCCTGGGGACCCAGGCTCTCCAGGCGCTGGTGGGCCGGGGAAAGATCGTCTTCGAGACGGGCATACTGCGACTGGATGCGCACCAGCCGCACGGCCTGGTCGCGCAGGGCGCGTTCGATCACCGCGCGCAGATCGACCCGCGGCGCATCGAGCTGCACGCGCACTTCCAGCCACGGCCAGCACTCGCGGGGCAGGGTCGTATCGCTGTCGAGGGCTTCGAGTTCGGCCACCACCTCTTCGAGAGGCGCAGGGCCTACGCGCAGCATGTCGACGGCGCGCGGAATGGGCAGAATCTCGCAGTGCTCGAGCGCCTCGCCGTTCAGCGTGACCTCGACGATCTGGTGAGGGTAACGTGCCTCGGAGAAATCCATGGGTAGCGGGCTGCCGCTATAACGGATACGCGCTTCACCGACCTGCTGAGGCCGATGCAGATGGCCCAGCGCCACGTAAGCGATGCACTCCGGAAACAGGCTGGTCGACAGCGACTCTTCGCCGCCGATCACAATGGGACGTTCGCTATCCTCGGAGACGGCTGCCCCGCGCATGTGGGCATGGCTCATGGCGATCAAGGCCTGGCCCGGCTCACGGCGCCGTTGGGCTTCCTCGATCAGTTGCCGGTGGACGCGGGTAATGCCGGCCACGTAATCGTCGCCGGCCTCGCCGCCGGTGACCTCCGCCGGGCGCAGGAAAGGCAGGGCGAGGCACCAGGCGCGCACCTCGCCCCGGGTGTCTTCCAGCGGCACCAGCAGGCGCCGGGCGTCGAGGCGGCCATCATCGAGCCATACCACGCGCCCCAGCGCATGCGCGCGCAGCCGTCTGAGCAGGGGCGCCGGCAATTCGATGCGCGCTCCGCTGTCGTGGTTGCCGGCGATCATCACCAGCGTCAGGTGCGGCAGGCGTTCATGAGCGGCGACGATGAAGTCGTAGAGCTGTTCCTGGGCCTTCAGCGAGGGATTGACCACATCGAAGATGTCTCCGGCCACCAGCAGGACATCGGGGCGGCGTGCCTCGAGCGTGTCCAGCAGCCAGTCGAGAAAGCATTGATGCTCGTAATGACGTTCCTGGCCATGGAAGGTCTGGCCTAGGTGCCAGTCGGCGGTATGGATCAGCTTCACGTTGTGCTCCCGTTCGAGCGCTCATTGTAACGACTCGGGGAGCGGGAAACATGCCGACTTGAAGCTGCGGTGATTCGTGACTTGAATGAAGGCAGCACACGGCGCCAAGGACGCGCTGAAATAAGGGAGGCACATGAGCGTACCACTACATGACTGGGCATTGCCGCCACAGGAGGCGGTGGCCATGCAGAAGCGGCTGGCTCCACGTATCGAGCGTCGCGATCGGCTGGGTGAGGTTCGCCATATTGCCGGGGTGGACATCGGTTTCGAGGATGAGGGCGCCACGACCCGTGCGGTGATCGTGGTGATGACCTATCCCGAACTCGACATCGTCGATCAGGTATTGCACCGCGAGCCGACTCGCATGCCGTACATTCCGGGGTTGCTGTCGTTTCGCGAGTTGCCGGCGGCTTTGGAAGCCTACCGCCAACTCAAGATCGAGCCCGAGCTGATCATGGTCGACGGCATGGGCATCGCCCATCCACGTCGGCTGGGAATCGCCGCGCATCTGGGCTTGTGGCTCGACAAGCCCACCATCGGCGTGGGCAAGAGCCGCTTGTGCGGAAAGCATGACGAGGCGCCGCCGACCAAGGGCGACTGGACGCCGCTACGCGACCGGGTGCGTGCGGAGGATCCGCTCGACTCAAGAGCGGTAAGTGAGGTCACCATTGGCGCGGTGCTGCGCACCCGCGAGAAGATCAAGCCGTTGTATATCTCCACCGGCCACCGCGTGGGGCTCGATACGGCAGTAGACTGGGTGATGCGCTGCGTGACCCGCTACAAATTGCCCGAGCCGACCCGTCAGGCCGATCGCATCGCCTCACGGCGCGGACAGTTGCGTGATCGACAGGGGCGCGATCGGCAAGAAGGGTTGTTCGTGAACGAGACGGATGGGAGCCCCGATGGCGATTCGCCATGACAGCCTGGATGCCGGGGTGCGTGCCCGCATGCAGGAAGAGCTGCAGCGAGACATCGAGGGGCAGCGGCTCTCGCTCAGCCCGCGCCTCAATGCCAAGGGGATCGAGGCGTGGCCGTTGCTGCTGCAGTTGGCCCTTCGCCGGCACGACGATGTCTGGCTGGCGCAACAGATTCGCACGCATGGACTGCTCAAGGCCACCGAGCGGCGCCGCACGTCTTCCGGCGGCATGACCGTCGCTCGCGTGCCGAACACGGCAGCGGAGACCTTGGCCGAGGGCGACTTCAATCGCTACTACGTGCGGGGCTTGTGCCTGCAGGTGCTGGCCGAGGGCGAGCGCGACGTGGAAGTCTATCGCGGCAAGGAGGTCATGACGCCACGACCGGAGTCGCTGCTGATGCTCGGCAAGCGGCTCTCCGCCGAACAACTGCTGGGCGCACTGCGCCACTCCGCCAGCGACGAGACGGTGCTTGGCGTGCTGCTGGGGCCCAATTCGGGGCTGAGCGTGCGACGCTTACGGTCTGACTGAAAAGTGCCTTGCCCATACGGCGTTAAAAATCGGCGAGGAAGCGGAGTTTACTGAAGTAAATGAGCATTCCGAGCCGATTTCTGCTTTGTGACCCACATGGCTGTGGGAAATGCTTAGGCCCGTAGGGAACGGGCCTGGCGCTGGCCTGCGCTCGCCGACTTTTCAGACAAACCTTGTCCCCTAGACGATAGCCAGCGGCTGCTTGCGGGTCGGCGGAGGAAACGCCTCATCGAGGCGGCGCAGGTCGTCATCGCTGAGCCTGACCGCGAGTGCGGCGGCATTCTGCTCGACATGGGCGGGCTGCACCGCCTTGGGAATGGCAATCGTGTCGTGGCGACCCTCGACCGGGCGGATGACCCAGGCCAGCAGTACCTGTGCGGGCGTCACATCGTGTGCATCTGCGATGGCGCGTACGGTGGCGTCGTTCATCAGCGCCTGACTCTCGCGACCGCCCTGAGCGAGCGGGCAGTAGGCCATGGCCGGCAATCGATGATGGCGCTGCCAAGGCAGCAGATCGTATTCGATGCCGCGGGAGCCGAGATGGTAGAGCACCTGGTTGGTGGTGCAGGACTCGCCGCCGGGTAGCGCATGAAGCGTTCGCATCTCGTCGCTGTCGAAGTTGGAAACGCCGAAGCGGCGGATCTTGCCCTGTTCCTGCAGGCGCTCGAAGGCCTCCAGTGTCTCCTCCAGCGGGACATTGCCCGGCCAGTGCAGCAGATAGAGATCGAGATGGTCGGTGCGCAGACGCTCGAGGCTGCGCTCGCAGGCACGGATGGCACTGTTGCGTCCGGCATTCCACGGATAGACCTTGGAAACCACGAAGGCCTGGTCGCGCCGCCCGGCCAAGGCTTCGCCGACGACCTCCTCGGCGCCACCTTCGGCATACATCTCGGCGGTGTCGATCAAGCGCAATCCCAGTTCGAGGCCCTGCTGCAGGGCGCGCACCTCGTCGCGGCGGGCGGCGTGGCCCTCGGCCATGTGCCAGGTCCCCTGGCCAACGGCGGGCACGCTGACCGGTTCGATACCCTCGGGACCCGCCAACGCTACGTGGGGAACCGCGTGTGTCTCCGATATCGCCATGAAGTGCTCCCGGCAGAAGGTGAAAGTCCCTTCAGGGTGGCCCGCCACAAGAGTGCGTTCAAGTTGCAGTAGTGCCGGCGTATACTGATTGCCTGCTCTCTCGACTGTTCTCCATCTTCCATCCAGTTCCCGGAAACCCGCTGCATGCCCGATTCTTGCTATGTCCAGGCCACTCGCGACTGGGTGCGCTCCTTCGTCGTGGCGCACAATGTCTGTCCCTTCGCGGGCCGCGAGGTGAGGCGTGACAGTATCCGTTACGTGGTGTGCGCCGCCCGCGACCCCCAGGCGGCGCTGCTTGCGCTGATCGATGAGTGTCGACACCTCGATAGCCATGCCACTGTCGAAACCACCTTGTTGATCCTGCCGCACGGGATGGAGGACTTCGAGGACTATCTGGACCTGCTGGAGGTGGCCGAGGCGCTGCTGGTGGATCAGGGATACGAAGGTGTCTATCAACTGGCGAGCTTCCATCCCGACTATTGCTTCGCCGACACGGCAGCGGAAGACCCGGCCAACTATACCAACCGTTCACCCTACCCGATGCTGCATCTGCTGCGTGAAGCCGGCCTCGAGCGGGTCCTGGCGCATTTTCCCCATCCCGAGCGCATTCCCGAAGCCAACCAGGCGAACATGCGCAAGCTGGGCGATGCCTTGCTTGCCGAACAGCTCCAGCGTTGCCATCACGCCGCTGAGAAATAGTCTTTCAGGCAGACAGGGTTTTCACACGGCAATCGGGAAAATATTGGCTACGCTGAGCATTGAATGGACGACTGCCGTGGTGATCGTCCAGTGCCGATGGCGCAATGCCTACTGCGCTTCAATGGCTCCAACGAAGTTCTGCAACAAGGAGACGTCATGAGTATCCAGAAGAAGGGTTCCGCCGAGTGGCAGGGCAGCCTCAAGCAGGGCAAGGGCACGGTATCCACCGAGAGCGGCGTGCTCAAGCAGAACCCCTATGGTTTCAAGACCCGTTTCGAGGGCGAGGCGGGCACCAACCCCGAGGAGCTGATCGGTGCCGCGCATGCCAGCTGTTTCTCGATGGCGCTATCGATGATTCTGGGGCAGGCCGAGCTCGAGCCGGAAAGCATCAAGACCCAGGCGACGGTATCGCTGGATCAGGACGACAGCGGCTTCACCATCTCCAAGATTCATCTCGAGACCACCGCCCGGGTACCCGGCGCCGATCAGGCCACCTTCGACGAGTGTGCTCAAAAGGCCAAGGAAGGGTGCCCGGTTTCCAAGCTGTTCAAGGCCGAGATCACGCTGGACGCCAAGCTCGAAGCCTGACGGGATCTGCTTGTCAGATGATCCGGGGCGCCTCACGGGGCGCCCCTTGCATTGAAAGGCCACGGCCAGGCGTCATTCGAACGACGTGAGCCGGAAGCTCTCCCGCGATAGCCGCGCATCCTGCCAGGCGCTCAGTGCCGGAAAGCGCATCTTCCAGTCGAGTTCGCCGAGGCGGAAGCTCACGTAGTCCAGTGCCACGGCCAGCATGATGTCGTCCAGCGTCAGGTGGGCGTCGTCGGCGTAGCGATGGCGCGGTGCCAGCTCCGCTTCCAAGGTGATCAACAGTCTCTCGATGGCTGCCAGACGACGTCTGCCGAGTGCGCTGGCATCCGTCGCCGCGCCGTCATGCTTGCGTGCGATCACCGTCTGGAAGGCGGCGTCGAGCAGTCCCTGTCCCAATCCGGCGAACTTGAGCACCTGCGGCAGTTCGGCTTCCGGAAACAGTGCGGGCCCCGGGCCCACGGTATCCAGCATGCGCGTGATCAGCAGCGTCTCGGTGATGGCCGTGCCGTCCTTGAGCACCAGGACCGGCACCTTGGCGACGGGCGAGACGGCCAGCAGGGCGGGGTCGTCCTGCCAGGGGTCGACCCAGTGCAGGACGAGGCGCTCGCCGAGCTTCTTCTCGAGTGCCGCGATACGAGCCACTCGGGCATAGGGCGACGTCCGGGTGAGAAACAGGGTCAGACTCATGAGGAGGCTCCATGCCGGGAAGAAGGATGGGAAGCGGCGAGAGGGGCAGCGGCGAAGCGTCCGCTCAGCCATAGCAGCATCACGCCGCACCACAGCGAGGCTGCGGCCAGCGCAAAGATCCAGATTGGCATTGCCAGGTAGGCGTAGAGTGCGGCGAACAGGTAGGCGCCCGCTGCCTGAGCCAGGGCGAACGACGCCGTGGCACGTCCCCATAGCGCGGGATGGCGCGTCGCACCGCCGAGTTCGCTTAGCCGCCCCGATACCAGGGCCACCGTGGCGGGGATCAGCGCCCCGACCCAGAACGAGGAGAGCGAGACGCTCCACATGGCAGGTGCGAGAACCGGTAGCGCCACCGCCGTGCCCTTGATCGACAGCGATGTCATCAGACCGCGATGCCAGCCCAGACGTGATGCCATGAAGCCGGCGATGAAAGGACCGCACAAGGCGCCCAACCCGAAGATTCCCCACTGCAGCGCCCCGATACCGGAGGCGTGGCCTAGCTGACGCTCGAGTGCATCGACCCAGAACAGGGTATGCGGGACGAAACCAATGGCGTCGAGCCCGTAGGCGAACATGACCGCGGCGACCGGCCAGCGCAGGTGGCGCTCCAGCGGCTCGAGACGACGGCGTCGCTCGGTCATGGTCATGGTCGGGGATGGCGGTTCGGCGACCGGCCAAGGGCGCAGCGCCAACCATAGCGGCACCAGACTGACAGCGGTCAGCCCCAGCCAGGCGGCACTCAGGCCCAGCGGCATCAGGGCCGGTACCAGCGTCGCCGATGCCACCATGCCCAGGCCGATGCCCAGGAACAGGCAGGGGCCGCCGCGCTTGCGCTCGGACTCGTGCATGGCACCGAGCATGCTCGAGGTGCCCACCACCATCAGCACGGCACCGGCCATGCCGGCGATCAGACGCCAGAAGGCGAACCACGCGAAGGGGGCCGGCCAGGCGCTGGCGACGAAGCTGAGGGCGATCAGCGCCATGGTGAGGCGAACGATGGCGCGACTGGAGAATCGCGCCATCAAGGCGGCACTGCCCAAGGCGCCGAGCAGGTAGCCGAGCAGGTTGGCGGCGCCGATATAGCCGCCCTCGGCGGCATCGAACCAGCCCGCCTCGAGCATTTCGGGAAGCAGCGTGGCGTAAGCGAAGCGCCCCAGGCCCAGACCGGCGAAGGTCGAAGCGGCGCCAATCACGATCAGCTGCAGCGGGCCGCCGGCACGGGAAGGCGTATCCATGGCGATTCCTTGTGACGAGTCTGCCCTGGCGATGCGCCACTCCGGTGGTTTGCCATGGGGCGCATGCAACGGTTGTCTCTCCTTTTAACGCATCAGGCCAGCCGGGGTCAGACCACCTTGGTCTCAGAGTTTGTCAATTCACGACAGGACGCTCTGCGCGTGGCGATACGCCGATCATGCACACTCCAGGTAGTGCACGCTGAACAGGGCGTCGTCGTCGACCCACTCGGCGCGGGCCCGAAAGCCGGCACGTCCGGCCAGGGCCTGGAAGCCTTCGATGCTGTACTTGTAGGAATTCTCGGTGTGGAGGCTCTCGCCGGTATTGAAGCGAAAGCGCTCGCCGGCAACCGTGATCACCTGTGCCATCTCGCTGACCAGATGCATCTCGATGCGCGAGGCGTCCGGGTTGAAGAAGGCACGATGCTGAAAATGCACCGGGTCGAGTTCGGCGTCGAGCTCGTTGCGCAGGCGCTCCAGCAAGTTGAGATTGAACGCGGCCGTGACGCCTGCAGCGTCGTTGTAGGCAGCCTCGAGGACCGTCCTGTCCTTGACCAGATCGACGCCGATGAGCAGGCCGCTGCCCGTCGGCAGCAGCCGATGCAGCCGATGCAGAAAGGCCTCGGCGGCCTGCGGATCGAAGTTGCCGATGCTCGAGCCGGGGAAGAAGGCCACCGGACGCTCACAGGCCATGTCATCGGGCCAGGCCAGGCGCTGCGAGAAGTCGGCGCAGGCGGCATGTACCTCGAGCCAGGGATAGTCGGCGGCCAGACGACGGGTACTGTCGAGCAGGAAATCCCGCGAGATGTCGATACCCAGATAGCTCGACGGACGCATCGCCTCGAGCAGCAGACGCACCTTGCGGCTGGCGCCGCTGCCCAGTTCGACCAGCGTCGCCTCCTGACCGGCCAGCGCAGCGATGTCCCCCACCGCCGCCCCGAGAATGGCCTCCTCGGTGCGCGTCGGATAGTACTCGGGCTGGACGCAGATCTCGTCGAACAGCTCGGAGCCGCGCTGGTCGTAGAAGAACTTGGGCGAGACGTGCTTGGGCGTGGCTCGCAGCCCGGCCAGGATCTCGTCGCGCATCGAGTTGGCGGCCGGCGTCGGGTGCAGGTCGTGGAAGTGCACGGCAAGCGTCATGTTCAGCTCTCCTTGGCCAGGCGGAAGCCGGAAAAGGCCCAGCGGGCGTGGGGCGGGAAGAAGTTGCGGTAGGTGGCGCGGATGTGATCCTCGGGCGTGGCGCAACAGCCGCCGCGCAGCACCATCTGTCCGGACATGAACTTGCCGTTGTACTCGCCGAGACTGCCGGGCAGCGGTTTGAAGCCCGGATAGGGGCGGTAGGCGCTGCCGGTCCACTCCCAGACATCGCCGAACATCTGCTGCGGGTGACCCAGCGTCGCGCCGCCGCCGACCGGCTGCAGATGGTCGCGTTCGACGAAGTTGCCCTCCATGGGCACGTCCTGGGCCGCGACCTCCCACTCCACCTCGGTGGGCAGGCGTGCACCGGCCCAGTGTGCATAGGCATCGGCCTCATAGAAACTGACGTGGCACACCGGCGCATTCGGGTCGACCGGCGCGAGGCCGGCAAGCGTCATGTGGTGCCAGACACCGCCACGTTTTTCCCAGTACAGCGGCGCATTCCAGCCGAGCTGCTTGATCAGATGCCAGCCGTCCGACAGCCACAGGTCGGTGCGTGAGTAGCCGCCGTCCTCCATGAAGGCGATGAACTCGCCATTGGTCACCGGACGGCTGGCGAGTTGGAACTCCTCGACATACTCGCGATGACGCGGTGTCTCGCAGTCGAAGGCGAAACCGGCGCGTGCCGTCTCGGCGATATCGAAGCCGACGTGACGCACGCCACCGGGGTAGGCGTGCCAGGCAAGGGGCTCGGCGGCACGCTCGGGCGGTGGGGCCAGGTCGCCACGATAGACGGGATGCAGCGGGTTCTGGGCGAGGATGTGCTTGATATCCATGACCAGCAGTTCCTGGTGCTGCTGTTCATGGTTCAGGCCGAGAATGACGCGGTGAACGATCTCGTCGACGTGCTCTGCGGGCGGCTGGCTCAGCAGTTTCGTCATTGCCGCATCGATGTGCGCACGATAGCGGTAGACATCATCCACCGTGGGACGCGAGATCAGCCCGCGATTGGCGCGTGGAAAGGGCTTGCCGTGGGTTTCGTAGTAGGAGTTGAAGAGAAAATCGTAGGCGGGGTCGATCGTCTTGTAGTGCTTGAGAAACGGGGTGAGCAGAAAGGCTTCGAAGAACCAGCTGACGTGAGCCAGGTGCCACTTGGGCGGGCTGACGTCGGGCATGCTCTGCACCATGTAGTCTTCCTTCTCCAGCGGAGCGCAGAGCCTCTCCGAGGCGGCACGGACGCGCTGATAACGGCGCAGCCACTCCTTGGTGTGGTGGCTGTCGAGCGTTTCGCTAGGGACATCGTGAGCGAAGGGGGACATGAAGGTTCCTCTTGGATGGCGGCTTGGAGGCATCTCTCCAGCGTAGCAGCCCGAGGCAGGAAGTCGGCGTCGTCCGGCCGGTTTCGGGTAAGGGTTTGTTATGCGATGCCGTCGACTCCTGAACAGCCGTTCGGGCCACGCTAGTCCAGGTGGCTTCGGCCGTGGACTGCGGTTACGGCTACGGCGAAAGGCGACTTGACTTCCCGGCGCTGACGCGGTGAGGCGAATCTGTTAGCCTGCTGGCCCCGCCGCGCACTGTGTTGAGCTTCAGGTGCTGGGCCTCAGGCCCGTCTCACTTCAGGCCCTTCTGCTGGGTGTGTGCGGCGCTGGACACTGCACAATACGACTCCACTATAAAGAACGTTCACTATGTCAAAACCTCACGATCCCGACGCGGCGCCGTCTCGCCCGCTGTCCCGGGGCGACGTCAAGGTGCTGTCGTTGTCGGCCCTGGGTGGCGCACTGGAATTCTACGATTTCATCATTTTCGTCTTCTTCGCCACCGTCATCGGCCAGCTGTTCTTCCCGCCGGAGATGCCGGAGTGGCTGCGCCAGATCCAGACCTTCGGCATCTTTGCCGCCGGTTATCTGGCGCGCCCGCTGGGTGGCATCATCATGGCCCACTTCGGCGATCTGCTCGGACGCAAGAAGATGTTCACGCTGTCGATCTTCCTGATGTCGATTCCCACCCTGATCATGGGTGTGTTGCCCACATACGCGACGATAGGCTATCTGGCACCGCTGGCGCTGGTGGCAATGCGTATTCTGCAAGGCGCCGCGGTGGGTGGCGAGGTGCCGGGGGCCTGGGTGTTCGTCACCGAACACGTCGACCGCCGGCATGTCGGCTTCGCCTGCGGTTCACTGTCCGCCGGCCTGGTGGCAGGCATCCTGCTGGGGTCGCTGATGGCCACTGCCATCAATGCCGCCTTCTCGCCGGAGGAACTGGCCGGTTACGCCTGGCGGATTCCGTTTCTGGTCGGTGGCGTGTTCGGCCTGCTGGCGGTCTATCTGCGCCGCTGGCTGCATGAAACGCCGGTCTTCGCCGAGATGCAGGCCCGCAAGGCCCTGGCCGAGGAACTGCCGCTGAAGACCATCCTGCGCGAGCATCGTGGCGCCATCGTGTTGTCGATGGCGGTGACCTGGGTGCTCACCGCAGCGGTGGTGGTGGTACTGCTGATGACCCCGGCGCTGCTGCAGAAGGCCTACGGTCTCGATGCCGTGAGCACCATGCTCGCCAATAGCGTGGCGATCGTCTGTGTGGTGATCGGCTGCCTGGTCTCGGGCAAGCTCGCCGATGCGATTGGGGGTGGGCCGACTATCGCGCTGTGGAGCGTGCTGCTGGGCACCACTTACTGGATCCTGCTGAGCACGGTAGGTCAGCAGCCGGACCTGCTGATGCCGCTGTACGCCCTGGCCGGCTTCGGGGTGGGCATTACCGGCGTGGTCCCGTCGATCGCGGTCAAGTCCTTCCCTGCGGCGGTGCGTTTCACCGGGCTGTCGTTTTCCTACAACGTGGCCTATGCCATCTTTGGCGGCTTCACGCCGATCGTCGTGTCGCTGCTGATGAGTCTGCATCCGCTGACACCCGCACTGTACGTGGGGGCACTGAGCGTGATGGGCGTTGTCATCGGACTGTTCCTGATGCGCTCGTCCCGTGGCCGGCAGTTGGCGGTGATGCAGCCCTGAGATCGGCAACTTTCGCGTCGTGCACCTATCCAAGAGATTGGCCGGGCCGTTTCGATCAGGCCCGATCAACGCAACAGGAGGGGACATGAACGCGAGCCGCTCACGCAATATCGTGCACAAGCACGCCATGCAGTATCAGCGCAGCAAGACCTTCGCCGACAGGAAGAAACTGGCCAAGAAGGGCTATCGCAAACACAAGGGGGAGCCGAAAGCTCCCCCTTGTGCGTGGGCCTGCCTGACAACGCCGCGCGTCCGTTTCAATCTGCCTTAACTCGTCGCGTACTTGTCGGCCAGCCCTTGGCGCACGTGCTCGGCAAGTCCCAGGCCCGCTTCGTGCATGGTCAGATAGGTCTGGTTGGCGCCGGCTTCGCGGATGGCCTGCGCCTCATCTTCATAGAGACTGTGCGCGACGATGGTGCCGGTAAATCCATGCGCGCGCAGTTGTCGGGCAGCGAAGACCTTCGATTCGGCGTCGGGCAGTGACAGCACCACGGCGCCGATCCGGCGCAGGTCGATGGCATTCCAGAAACTGATGTCCTCACCATCGGCATACACCACATGACGGCCCTGGGCCGTATGGCTCTCGACCCGGCTGGGGTCGGCATCGATACCGATGGCGACTGTATTGTCATCGCGCAGGCGGTCATAGGTCGCCGTGCCGGTGCGTCCCATGCCAATGACCAGGACGCGGGCGTCGCCCAGCGAGGCGGGCTGTTCGTCGGGATGCCAGGTATGGGTCTCGAAGCGGATCAGGTGCGGCTCGAGACGGGCGAAAAGCTGGTGTGCGTTGCGCTGCAGCGGCGCGCTGATCAGAAACGACAGCGCCACGGCGAGTGCCAGCCCCACCAGGGCGTCGGGGACCAGAGCCGCCGCCACGATCAGCCCGAATTCGCTGTAGCTGGTGAGACTGATGGCAGCCTGGAAGGCGTTGCGTGCCCGCAGACGGAACAGGATCAGCAGGAAGAAGAACAGTACGCCTTTCAGCGGCAGCAGGGCGGCGAAGATCACCGCGAAGCCCAGCGAGTGCCAGTCGGGCAGGCCCGACATGCCGATCTTGAGAAAGAAGCCGACCAGAAACAGCTCCTTGAGTGCCCACAGCGACTTGCCGATCTCCTGAGCGCGGGGATGCTGGGAGACCAGGGCGCCGAGCAACAGCGCACCCACTTCGCCGGAAAGCCCGAGTGCCGCGAACCCGGCACCGCCGATCACTACCGCCAGTACCAGGCCCATCAACAGCAGCAGTTCATCGTGACCGCTGGCATCGATCAGGCGATGGAGTACCGGGCGCAACAGGGGGAGACCGAGCAGGCACAACGCCCAGGGAGAGGGCACCTGGCCGATGGAGAAGGCCAGCACGAACAGCGCGATCAGATCCTGGATGATCAGGATGCCGATCGCCACGCGGCCATGAAAGGCGCGCAACTCACGCCTTGACTCCAGGCTCTTGGCCGAGAGCACGGTGCTCGAGAAGGCCAGCGCAATGGCCAGTACCAAAGCGTTGGTCCAGACAACGCCTCCTGCCCAGTGCAGGCCCGGCGCGAGCACGGCGACGGTGACGGCGAAATGGAGCAGCCCCCCGCCGATGACCTCGGGTTGCACCAGGCTCTTGAGCTTGAGCTTGAGCCCCACGCTGAACAGCAGCAGCAGTACGCCGAGATGGGCCACATGATCGAGAACTTCCGGCGTGGAGTGGGGCAGGGCCAGCCATTTGCCGAGGGGATTGATCATGAAGCCCGCCGCCAGGAAACCGATCAGCGCAGGCAGGCCGAAGGCGCGAGCGACAAGGCCGAGGACCAGGGCGAACGATAGGCAGATGACTTCCAGCATGGATGCACTCCAGGTTTCGCACGACAGGGAGGCCGTTCGGGTTTGCTGCGGGCACCGGACGGACGCGTGCGTTTTACCCTATCGTCGCCTGCGAGGCCAGCGCATGCACGAGACTCGCCACGTAGCGGCGGTTCGTCTACTCTCGCGAACTGCCGGTCTCGGCTGCGGCTTCGGTATCCCGGGACGGTGCGCAGTACTCCTGGGATGCCTGCACCAGCGCACGGATGAGGCGTTGCTGCGGACGGTTGAAGATCAGGAATTCGGGGTGCCACTGTACGCCGATGAGAAAGGGATGATGGCGGCTCTCGATGCCCTGCACCAGTCCTTCGCGATCGCGCGCGACCACCGTGAGTCCCTTGCCGGGGCGGGCCACCGCCTGATGATGCAGACTGTTCACCCGACACCAGCTGACGCCGAGGATATCGTGCAGGCGGCTGTGGCGGGTGATATCGACGGTCTTGCGCGGCAGCACCGTGCGCCGCTTCTTGACATGCTCATAGGTGGTATAGATGTCGCTGACCAGCGAGCCGCCGAGATAGACATTGATGATCTGCGAGCCGCGACAGATCCCCAGCACCGGGCAGCCGCCGGGCACGAAACGGTCGAGCAGCTCGAGTTCCAGGGCGTCGCGCTCCGGGTCGACGCGCACGTCCAGCTCCACCTCGCCGCCATAGAGTTGAGCGCCGATGTCGTCCCCGCCGCCGACCACCAGGCCGCTGAGCCCCTCGGGAACCGGGCGTGACGGCGACAGGCGTACCGGCTGACCACCGGCACGGCGCACGGCCAGCCAGTCGCACCACCAGGAGATGAGGCTTTTGTGATCCGAGGTCGTGATACCGATCAGGGGACGCCGACTCATTCGTTCATCCATTTTCTCAGCTTGTCCAGCCAGCGCGCCATCGACGACTGGGTATGATGTTCGATGTAGGCCAGGGAACGCTCCTTCAGGCGTGCCGGATCGGCGGCCAGACGCTCCACCTCGACCCAGCGGTTCCACTCGTTCACCGCGCCCCAGCCGGGCTCGGAGAGCTGGGCATTGGGGAGTCGGTAATGATAGGTCGGTCGCGGCTTGACCAGCTCCTCATGCAGCAGCGGGTTCGGCGAGTCCGGCACGAGATGCGCGAACAGGGGAAACAGGTCCAGCTCGCGGTTGCGGGTCGGGTTGTAGTCGAGGTAATCGGCGATCAGCGTGTCGAGATCCGGCGTATAGGCCGTCGACAGCACCTTGAGAGCGTAGGGCTTGGGAAACGGATTGGCATGCGGCAGCACCTCGCGGGTGATGTCGATGCGGATCTCGTCGCGCAGCCAGGCGGCAAGGATCAGATAGGCGCGCAGATGCGCCAGAACGCTATCGCTTTCCTCGCTGGGGACCTGCGGGTTGAGATGCATGCCGAAACCATAGAGCACGCTGGCGTCGGTGCCCTTGGCGTGATGCTCGCGCAGGGCCTCGAACAGGCAGTCCAGCTCGCCCAGCTCGTTCCAGGGCACCGGCGGCGTGACGATTTCCGTGGGAACCACGCCGGCCACCATGTCGCCGAACCACTCGCGGGTCTTGGTGTGCAGCTCGAGGCGCATCTGGTCGCCGGCCGACAGCGGCGTGCCGGGGGTGGCGTGAATCTGGCTCAGCATCTTTTCGTCAGGATGGACGTACTTGCTGTCGAGCTCGATGGTGAACTTGCCCCAGCGGGTCTCTTCCACGACCAGACGGTGCGCACTGATGCGCGTCAGCGTGCCGCCGAACAGATTGACGACCAGATCGGCGGCCAGCACCGGCGACAGGCCGGCGAATTCGATTTCCACTCCTATCCGTCGGGGCTCGCCTTCGGAGGTACAGGAGTGGGGGGGCGCCAAGGGTTCCAAGAGTGGCCTCCTGAAAACAGGGTGCGTGGAGCAGCGGCAATGACACGCAAGGTGCCGAATACTAACGATATGATTTACAGCCTATCATATTTTTGCCTCCGAAGACGGTAATGCACCACCCCGGCAGATGCTCTCCGACGCCGGGACAGGTAGGATGTCAGCCATTGTCCCCCGGAGCGCTCATGTTCACCGTCCTGCATGCCAACCATCTCGAAGACCTGCGCGACCTGGCCCTGACGCTGATCGCGCGTCAGCCGCTGCCGCCGCTGGTACCCGAGACCTTCCTGGTGCAGTCCAACGGCATGGCGCAGTGGCTGCGTATCGCGCTGGCCGAAAAGGACGGCATTGCCGCCTCGGTGGATTTCCCGCTGCCGTCGAGTTTCGTGTGGCGTGCCTACCGCGCCGTGCTGGGCGATCAGATCCCGCTGCAGTCGCCCTTCGACAAGGGACCGCTGACCTGGCGGCTGATGCGTCTGCTGCCGGGGCTGCTGGCGCGCGAGGACTTTTCCCCGCTGGCGCACTATCTGCACGACGACCGTGACGGGGCGGGCGACGGGCGCAAGACCTGGCAACTGGCCGCCAAGCTGGCGGATCTTTACGACCAGTACCTGGTGTATCGCCCCGACTGGATCGCCGCCTGGGAGGCCGGTGAAACGGCACTGGGGGATCTGCCCGACGATCAGCGCTGGCAACCCATTCTGTGGCGTGCGCTGCTCGACGATGCGCCGCAGGACGAACGTCAGTGCCACCGCGCCGCCCTGCATCGGCGCTATCTCGACCGGGCACGGCGCCTCGAGACGCTGCCTGCGGTACTGCCGCCGCGACTGTTCGTGTTCGGCATCTCGGCACTCCCGGCTCAGACCCTGGAAGCGCTGCATGCGCTGTCAGGCGTCATGGACGTGGTGCTGATGATCACCAACCCGTGCCGCTACTACTGGGGCGACGTGGTCGCCGATCGCGATGCCATCAAGCGCCTCGGCCGGCTCTCTGGCGCGCGCACTGCCCGCCATCCCGAGGCGCCGCGTCTGGAGGGCATCGACGGCGAGGGGCTGCACCTGCGCGCCAATCCGCTGCTGTCGGGGTGGGGCACCCAGGGGCGCGACTTCATCGTCGGACTCTACGAGTTCGAGAGCGCGCACCCCTTCGATCTGGAAACCGACGCGTTCCGTGACGTCGTGGCGGACGTGGCGGAAGAGGGCGTGGAAGATGCCATGCAGAATGCCGCCGGGCGTGTCGCGGTTCCATTGCTCGCACAGTTGCAGCAGGAGATCCTGGATCTGGTGCATCCCGGCGAGCGCGCCGAGGAGGAGGGCGGCCCGCGCGAGATCGCCCCCGAGGACCGCTCGCTGTCGCTGGTCAGCGCTCACTCGCCGCTGCGCGAGGTGGAGATCCTCCACGACCGGCTGCTGGAAGCCTTCGAGCGCGACCCGAGCCTCAAGCCGCGCGACGTCATCGTGATGGTACCGGACATCGATCGCTACGCACCGTTCATCGACGCGGTGTTCGGCCAGGTGCCGGTAAACGATCCCCGCCACATTCCCTTCACCATCGCTGACCGGCTGGCCTCCCAGGCCGATCCGCTGCTGGCCTGCGTGCTGCACCTGCTGGAACTGCCCCAGCGGCGTCTCGGTGTCTCCGAGATTCTCGACGCGCTGGACGTGCCGGCCTTCCGGCGGCGCTTCGCCATCGAGGCGCATGAGCTCGACCGGCTGCGCCAGTGGCTGGCGGGCAGCGGCGTGCGCTGGGGGCTCGACCGCGACCACCGCCGGGCCCTGGGGCTGCCGGATCTGCATGACAATACCTGGGCGTTCGGGCTCGAGCGCATGCTGCTGGGCTATGCGGTGGGAGCGGTAGACACATGGAGCGCCGCGGAAACCATCGGCGAGCCGGGCGCTGCGAGGGCGCACGCCTTCGACGGCATCGCGCCTTATGATGAGGTCGGCGGACTCGAGGCCGATCTCGCCGGGCGGCTGGCGAGTCTGATCCAGACACTGGAACACCACTGCCGCATCCTGCGCACCACGGCGACGCCGCAGCAATGGGTCGCAAGGCTGCGCGAGCTGCTCGACGCCTGTCTCGCCCCGCAGGACGCCGCCGAGCACGACATCCTCGCGCGCATCGATCAGGCGATCGAGAGCTGGCATGGCGACTGCGAGTGCGCCGATTTCGCCGAGCCGCTGTCGCTGGTGGTGGTGCGCGATGCACTGACCGGGGCACTCGACGATGGCGGTTTGGCCCAGCGCTTCCTGGCCGGCAAGGTCAACTTCGCCACCCTGATGCCGATGCGGGCGATCCCGTTTCGCGAGGTGCATCTGCTGGGCATGAACGATGGCGACTATCCGCGTTCGCGCCTGCCCCAGGATTTCGATCTGATGGCCGGACGCGGCCGCGCGGGCGACCGTTCGCGGCGCGACGACGACCGTTACCTGATGCTCGAGGCGCTGCTCTCCGCCCGTGACCGGCTGAGCCTTTCGTGGGTCGGCCGCGATCAGCGCGACAACGTCGAGCGCCCGCCCTCGGTGCTGGTCAACGAGCTGCTGGACTGCGTGGCGTTGGGCTGGCGGCCCGCGGGCGAGGCATTCGACGAGCGAGCGCTGTGGCGACGCCTGGTCGAGGAACATCCGCTGCAGCCGTTCTCGGCACGCTACTTTCGCCAGGACTCGTCCTTCGCCACTTACGAGCGCAGTTGGGAGACCCTGCATCTTCGCGACAGGGCGGCATCCGACGCCACGCCCAACGTGACGCTGGCACCCGATGTGGCCCCCGAGGCGCCGCTGGGACTGGGGGCGCTCGAGACGCTGTTGCGCCTGCCGCCGCGAGTCTGCATCGGTGAGCGTCTCGGCGTCGTGTTCCGTGACGTCCAGGTGCCCGACGAAGATGCCGAGCCCTTCTATCCCGACGGGCTGGAAATCCATATGCTCAAGCGCGAGCTGCTCGTTGCCGGACGCGACGGCCCGGAAGGGACGGGCTTCGATCATGCCGTGGCGCGGCTGATGCATGACGGACGCTTGCCGGCGCTGGGCTTCGGCGAGGCGTTGCTGCAGCGTCTTTCCGGCCCGCTCACGGCCCAGCTGACCCGCTGGCGCGCCCTGACCGCCGAACTGGAGGCGCTCCCGCCGGTGCAGGTCACAAGCCGCTACCGCTGCCCCGACAGCGGCGTGGAAGTGACCTTCGAAGAGCGTCTCGACGGCCTGGCCCGTGACGCCGCCGGGCGACTGTGGCGCTGGCAACTGGAGCCGGGACACTACGGGCGCTTCAGTCTCGACAGGCAGGGATGTCTGGCTCAGTGGGGCAAGCCCCATCGGCTGTTCGGCGCCTGGCTGGCCCAGCAGGCATTGGCTGCCAATGGCCTGAGGGTGCATGTCGGGGCGCTGTTCGAGGATCGCGAGGTGGTTCTCACCCCCCCTGATGCCAGCGTGGCGAGCCATCGCCTGCAACAGCTGCTCGGCCTCTGGTGGCAGGCACGCCAGGCCCCCTTGGCCTGCGCCCCCGAGCTGGCGTTCGTCTGGCTGGCGCCGCAGCCTGACGTCACCGAGGCGACACGGAACATGGGTGACTCGGAATCCCTGGCGCAGGCTCGCGAGGCTGCACGGGTCCGCTATGAGGAGAGCAGCTTCAACGGCATGGCGGCGCTGCGTGACAGTGAGCCGCTGCTGGGCGAGCTGTGGGCCGATTTTGCTGGCCTCGTGGCCGGTGACTTCGAACCGTGCGCCCGGGCACTCTATGCGCCGCTCTGGAACGATCTGATTCGTACGCTGCAGGAGGCCGGGAACCATGCCGATGATCGATGAACCCGTCCAGGCATCCCCGAGCGAGGAAGCCTCACGGCGGCTGGACATTCCCACGCTGCCGCTGACCGGACGGCGCCTGATCGAGGCCAGCGCCGGCACCGGCAAGACCTTCACCTTGGCGGCCCTGTATCTGCGTCTGGTCATGGGGCCGTGCCTGGCGCGTGGGGGACATGACGGCGAGTATGATTATCCCCGCCCGTTGATGCCGCCGGAGATACTGGTGGTGACCTTCACCGAGGCGGCCACCGAGGAGCTGCGTGCGCGTATTCGCGCGCGCCTCAAGGAAGCCCGCGATGCGCTGCTCGGGCGCCGCGAGCCCGACGGCGTGCTGCGTGCGCTGCTCGAGCGAATAGCGCCCGACGAGCATCTGGCCTGTGCCCGGCGCCTCGACGGAGCCGCGCGGCTGATGGACGAGGCAGCGATCTACACCATTCACGGCTTCTGCCAGCGCATGCTCAAGCGCCATGCCTTCGATTCGGGCAGTCTGTTCGCCGCCGAGCTGGTCGCCGATGCCCGGCGACTGTTCAATGCCGTGGTCGAGGATTACTGGCGCTGCACTTTCTATCCCTTGCCGTCCAGCGTGCAGGCCGCGATCAGCGAAGCCTGGAAGACCCCGGCCGATCTCGGCGAGTCAGTGCGCGTGCTGCTGCACGGCGGGCGACCGCAACCGCTGGTCTGGTCCGAGGTGCCCGTGGAGGCACCACGGGATCTGGCGCGGGCGCTGGGTGAGCTGGAGACATCGCGCCAGGCACTGGAAGCCGCTGCCGAGCACGCCCGGCGCCATTGGCGCGACTGCCGCGACGAGGTGCAGGCGCTGCTGCACGAGGCGATGACGGCCAGGACGCTCAATGCCAACCAGTTCAAGGCCGCGGATCTCGATGCCCGGCTCGACGCCCTGGCCCAATGGGCCGCCGGCAGCGAGCCGGTATTGCCGGCGGCGCTGCTCGACAGCAAAGGGCAGGTCTGGTGTGGCCAGCGGCGCTTGGAGGGCGCGGCCAAGAAGGGCGCCACGCCGCCTCGGCATGCGCTCTTTGCTGCGCTGGATGCGCTGGTCGAGTGCCAGGACGCCCAGCCCGACTGGCGTCCCTGGGTACTGGCGCATGCCCGCGACCATCTGGCCCAGGCGCTGGCTGACGAGAAGCGCCGGCGTGGGCAATGGGACTTCGACGACCTGCTCAACGGCCTCGACGACGCCCTGCGCGGTCCCACGGGAGCGCGTCTTGCCGCGCGCATTCGCCATGAACTGCCGGTCGCGATGATCGACGAATTCCAGGATACCGACCCGGTGCAGTACCGGATCTTCTCGACGATCTACGCCTCGCGCCATGAGCGCGTGACCGAGCCGGCCGACGATGATGCCCCGGCGCCCTGCACGCTGCTGATGATCGGCGATCCCAAGCAGGCGATCTACGCCTTTCGCGGTGCCGACATCCACACCTATCTCGCCGCCCGGCGCGAGACACCGGCACGCTACACGCTGGACCGCAACTTCCGCTCCACCCGGGCCATGGTGGAGGCGGTCAACCGTCTGTTCCAGTGTGCCCGCATCCCGTTTCGTACCGAGGAGATTCCCTTCGTCGAGGTGCGCGCCAACGATCGCGACGAGCGCTTGCTGGATCACGGCGACGCCGTGCCGGCATTGACCTTCTGGCTGCCGGAGGCGACGACGTCGGTGGCGGTGAGCGACTACCGCACGCGCATGGCCGAGGCCACGCGTGCCGATATCCAGCATCTGCTCGAGGGCGGCGACGCGGGGACCATCGGTTTCGGCGGGGCGCAGGACGACCTGCGTGGCGTCCGGCCGGCGGACATTGCCATCCTGGTGCGCACCGGGCGCGAGGCCGACCTGATCCGCGAGGCACTGGACGCCGGTGGCATCAAGAGCGTCTACCTGAGCCAGAAGACCTCGGTATTCGCCTCCCGCGAGGCTTTCTGGCTGTTGCAGCTGTTCGAGGCGGTAGCTCACCCGCGCGACGACCGCCGCCTGCGCGCGGCGCTGGCCACGCGGCTGCTCTCCGACTCCCTGGAGGATGTGGCGCGCATCGGCAACGACGAGGTGGCCTGGGAAAGCATGGTCGAGCGCTTCAGCGACTATCATCAGCTATGGTGGCGACGCGGCGTACTGCCCATGCTGCGTGCGGTGATGCGCGACTTCCGCATCGGCGAGCGCCTGCTGACGCGTCGCGACGGCGAACGACGTCTCACCGATCTGCTGCACCTGGGCGAGCTGGCCCAGGCCGCGAGCCAGAAGCTCGATGGCGAGCAGGCCCTGCTGCGCTGGTGGCACCGGGCCCTGGACGGGCGCTTCGAGGAGGGGCTCGACCCGGAAGGGCTGATTCAGCGCCTGGAAAGCGACGAGACGCTGGTGCGTGTGGTGACCATCCACAAGTCCAAGGGGCTGCAATATCCCATCGTCTACCTGCCGTTCATCTGCGACTACCGTGAGATCGACAGCCGCGTCGCGCACTGCCACGTGCCGCTCGACACGGATGCGGACTCGGCGCCGGGACGTGGCGTGGCCGTCAAGCCTTCCGCCAAACAGCGTCAGCTCGCCGATGACGAGCGGCTCGCCGAGGATCTGCGTCTGCTCTACGTGGCGCTGACCCGGGCCGAGTTCGCCTGTCGGATGGGACTGGCGCCGCTCTACAAGGGGCGCGTGCGCAAGGGCGAGGCGGTGGATGCGACGACATTGATCCGCTCGGCCGTCGGCGCTCTGCTGGCGGAAGGTGAAACGAGTCTCGGCGGCGCCCGCCTGCGCGAATGCCTCGAGGCGCTGATCGATGATCGCTGCGTGGCGCTATGTCCGCCGCCGGTCGCCGAGGCGCGCCGGATGCAACTGCGCGAGCCGCAGACGGCGATGCGTCCGGCGCGGCGCTTCGACGGGCGCATCGACCGCGGCTGGTGGATCGCCTCCTATTCATCGCTGCTCGAGGGCGCACGACGCCCCGACGAGGCGACGGACGGCACCGTCGAGCCCGTGCCCGACAGTCCCGAAACCGCAGGTGGGCTGGATGTCGAGGTGCTCGAGGAGCGCACCCCGACGCCCCAGCCGCCGGTGCGTACCCTGTGCGACTTCCCGCGCGGACCGCGAGCGGGTACCTTCCTGCATGGCCTGCTCGAAGGTATCGATTTCGACTGCCTGGGGCAGCCCGACTACGAGGCCGGCCTGGTGCGCCTGATCCGTTCGCGGCTGGCATTCAACGGCTACGACGTGCAGTGGGAGACGGTGCTGCACGACTGGCTGACGCGCATTCTGCCCGCCGCCCTGGGGCAGGGGATTCACCTGGGCCGGCTGAGCGCCTGGAAGGTGGAGCTGGAGTTCTGGCTGCCGGCTACCCGGGCCTGGAGTCAGCAGCTCGATGCGCTGGTGCAACGGCACGAAGCGCTGCCGGGAGTGCGTCCGCGCCTGGCGCCGCGCTGCCTGGAGGGGATGCTCAAGGGGTATATCGATCTGGTGTTCGAGGCCGGCGGGCGCTGGTACGTGCTCGACTGGAAATCCAACCACCTCGGCGATGTCCCGGAAGATTATGACGAGCCGGCCATGCTGGCAGCCATGGTCGAGCATCGCTACGACCTGCAGTACGTGATCTATCTGCTGGCCCTGCACCGTCTGCTCAAGAGCCGTCTGCCCGATTACGACTATGACACCCATGTGGGCGGCGTGTTCTATGCCTTCCTGCGCGGCATGCAGGAGACGGGCGGCAGCGGGGTGCTGCATCGCCGTCCGCGGCGCGAGCTGATCGAGACGCTGGATGCCTGGCTCGAAGGCCGGGCCTGCCGCGAGACCACGGAGGCGCCGACCTATGCCTGAGCGGCAGGATGACGCACCGGTGCAGGGCGTGCTGTTCGACGCCCAGGGCGATCTGGCGTGGCCGTCTCGTGAGGCGCAGGCGCCGCTGCCGAGTCTGGCGGAGGTGCTCGACGTGTGGGTGGAGCTGGGGTGGCTGAGGGCACTGGACGCTCACTTCGTGCGCTTTCTCGAGACCCATGATACCCGGGCCGAGGAGTGCGTGCTGCTGGGCGCAGCGCTGGCCAGCCACCAGCTCGGGCGCGGGCACGTGTGTCTCGATCTGGCCCAGGCGCTGCGCGATCCCGGCGCGGTGCTGTCGCTGCCGCCCCAGGACGGCCGCCATGACCCGGACGATCCGGCGGCACGCATCGTCTCTCCCGAACGGCTGCTGGCGGCGCTCGATCTCGCGACCTGGACCGGCTGTCTGAGCGCGTCGCGACTGGTCAGCGTGGCGGATGCTGCTGACGCATCGGCATTGACGCCTCTGGTACTGCACGGATCGCGCCTGTATCTGCGGCGCTACTGGCAATGCGAGCGTGCCGTGGCCGATCGTCTGGCCGATCGCATGGGGGCGCCGCTCGAAGTGCCGGCATCGCTGCGCTCGCGCCTGGATGCACTGTTCGCCGCCAACCAGATGGATCCCGGTGAGCATGACTGGCAGAAGGCCGCAGTGGCGCTGGCGTTGCGCAACCGGCTGACGGTGATCTCCGGCGGGCCCGGGACCGGCAAGACCACCACCGTTACGCGGCTGCTGGCGCTGTTGCAGGAAGCCGCCGTGCACGATACCGGACGGGCGATGACCATCCGCCTGGTGGCGCCCACTGGCAAGGCCGCCGCGCGCCTGACCGAGTCGATGGGCGGTGCGGTGGCGCGACTCGACATCGACGAAGCCGTGGCAGCCAGTCTGCCCCGCGAGGCCACGACGTTGCATCGCCTGCTCGGGGCACGCCCCGATACCCGCCACTTTCGCCACCATGCCCGCCATCCACTGGCGCTGGATCTGCTGGTGGTCGACGAGGCCTCGATGGTCGATCTCGAGCTGATGGCTGCGCTGCTCGAGGCGCTACCCGACGAGGCCCGTCTGATTCTGCTCGGCGACAAGGATCAGTTGGCCTCGGTGGAGGCTGGCTCGGTGCTCGGCGACTTGTGTCAGGGGGCAGAGCGGGCGCGCTATTCGCCGGATACGACAGCCTATCTGACCGCCATGACCGGCGAGGATTTCAGCGATTGCCAGGACGCGGAGCACGGCGGACCCGGCAGCGGACGCTTGGCCGACCATGTCGTGGTACTGCGCAGGAGTTACCGCTTCGATTCTGCCAGTGGCATCGGTGCGCTGGCGCGGGCGGCCAATGCCGGCGACGGCGTGGCGCTGGGGCGGGTGTGGCACGATGGTTTCAAGGATATCGACTGGCATAACCTCGAGAACGAGCAGGATCGTCTGCTCGAGCGCACGGCGCTGCAGGGGTATCGGGCCTACCTCCGCCTGCTGCGTGACGGCGCGAGCCCCGAGACGGTTCTCGCTGCCTTTGCCAGGTTCCAGGTGCTGTGCGCCCTTCGCCGCGGTCCCTGGGGCGTGGAAGGACTCAACCAGCGAATCGGCGAGGCGCTGTATCGCGAGGGTCTGATTCCCGCCACGCGCGGCTGGTATGCCGGCCGGCCGGTGATGGTGACCCGCAACGACCCTGCGCTGGGGTTGTACAACGGCGATATCGGCCTGACCCTGGCGGATCCGGCCATGGACGGACGCCTGCGGGTGTTCTTCCCTCAGAGCGAGCGGCTGCGTGCCGTGCTGCCGGGGCGGCTCGCCGATGTCGAGACGGTCTTCGCCATGACGGTGCACAAGTCCCAGGGCTCGGAGTTCGATCACGTGCTGTTCGTACTGCCCGACCGGCCCAACCCGATCCTGACTCGCGAACTGGCCTATACCGGCGTGACCCGGGCCAAGTCGCGGGTCACGCTGATGAGCGCTTACCCCCGCGCACTGGAGAGCGCCGTGGCCAAGCGCGTCCTGCGCGCCAGCGGGCTGATGTGGTAAGCGGGGTCGATAGCGCGGGGATCGACAGAAGGGAGTGATGGGGGCAGGAGACGCGACACGCTGGCTGAAAACGCGACGCCACCGCACATGGCGGTGGCGTCGTTGACGGACGGTGGTGAGATCAGGTGCTGGCGTCGACCGCGACCGGCGCTTCACCGCGCTTGATGAAGGCATAGCCCAGCCCGGTGATCAAGGCGCCCGCGACGATCGCCAGCAGGTAGAGCAGGGCCGGGGTGATGGCGTTGGGAATCAGGAGCACGAAGATGCCGCCATGGGGCGCCATCAGCTTGGCGCCGAACAGCATCGATAGCGCCCCGGTCACCGCACCTCCCACCATGCTGGTCGGAATCACCCGCAACGGGTCCTTGGCGGCGAAGGGAATGGCGCCTTCGCTGATGAAGCATAGTCCCAGCACGAACGACGCCTTGCCGGCCTCGCGCTCCGTCTCGGAGAACTTGTGGCGGGCGACGAAGCTGGCGATGCCCATGCCCAGTGCCGGCACCATGCCGGCGGCCATGATCGCCGCCATCGGCGCGTAGGTCTCGGAGGCGAGCAGGCCGACTCCGAAGGTGTAAGCGGCCTTGTTGACCGGCCCGCCGAGATCGAAGCACATCATCGCGCCGAGCAGGATGCCGAGCAGCACGGCATTGGTCGAGCCCATGTTCTCGAGGAAGCTGGTCAACGCCGCCAGGAGACCGGCCACTGGCTCGCCAACGACATAGATCATCACCAGGCCGGTCACCAGGCTGGCAATCAGCGGAATGATCAGGATCGGCTTGAGCGACTCGACGCTCGCCGGCAGCTTGAAATAGCGGGTCACGGCCTTGGCGGTATAGCCAGCCAGGAAACCGGCCAGGATGCCGCCGATGAACCCCGAGCCGATGTCCGCGGCCAGCCAGCCGCCGATCATGCCCGGCGCGATGCCCGGCCGGTCGGCGATGGAATAGGCGATGTAACCGGCCAGTACCGGGATCATCAGCTTGAAGGCACTGCCGCCACCGATCTGCATCAGAGCGGCCGCCAGCGTGCCCTCTTCCTTGAACGCCTCGATGCCGAACACGAACGACAGCGCGATCAGCAGACCCCCTGCGACCACCATCGGCAACATGAACGATACGCCGGTCAGCAGGTGCTTGTAGACGCCTTTCTCCTTGGCGCTCTTCTTGCGCTCGCCCCCGGGGGCTGCGGCGCCCTGGCTCTCGACTTCGGCCTTGGCCAGTGCCGTCTCGATGGTCGGCCTGGGCTTTTTCAAGGCATTGCCGGTGGAAGTCCGCCAGATGCGCTTGCCGGCGAAGCGCGTCGGGTCGACTTCGATGTCGCAGGCCAGGATCACCACGTCGGCATCGCGGATTTCCTCGTCGCTCAGTTCGTTCTGGGCACCGACGGAGCCCTGCGTCTCGACGCGAATGTGATGCCCCAGCGAGCGGCCCGCCTCGGCAAGCGCCTCGGCCGCCATGAAGGTATGCGCCACGCCGGTGGGGCACGCCGTCACTGCGACGATCCTCTTCGCTTGCGAATCGCCCGGCGAAGTATCGAGTGCAGCTCCGGATGCTGGAGAAGCTGGCGCGGCTTCGGGCGCCTTGAAGGGTGCCGCGTCACGGCTGGCACGCTCGAGGAAGCCTGCCGGGTCCGGCAGCGCCTGGGCGATGGGTGCCTGGAACAGCCGCTTGCCGGCAAAGCGCCGGGGATCGGGAATCGTGGCGGCGGCCACCACGATCAGCTCGGCAGCCTCGATGTCGGCGGCGCTGACCGGCCTGGGCGGCTCGAGCTCGCCATGCATCTCCACGCTAGGCTGCCAGCCGCGGCGCCTGGCGGCCTGCTCGAGGCGGCGGGCGGCGAGAAAGGTCGTGGCCATGCCGCTCGGGCAGGCGGTGATCAGGATCACGTTCATGGGTACTCCCCCGGGACGTCGTCTAGACAGCGCACGTGAGTCTGCTGTTGAAGTGTGTCGAAATCGGCGGCATGAGGATCGCCCACGCCGACATGCCGGACGGACTCGGCGGACAAGGCCGTCGCCAGACGTAGCGCCTGTTCAACGGGAAGGTCTGCCAGGACGCCATGGAGCATACCGGCAAGCAGCGTGTCACCGGCCCCGACGGTGCTGGCTACGTCCACGGCCGGCGGCGTGGCGAGCCAGGCGCCGCGGCGACTGACCCACAGCACACCTGCGCTGCCGGCGGAGAGCAGCGCTTCGTCGATGCCGGCCTCGTGCAGCCGACGTGCCGCGCGCAGCCGGGACGCGTCGCTTTCCAGCGCTTCGCCGGCCCAGTCGGCGAGTTCCTGCTCGTTGGGCTTGACCGCCGTGGGCATGGCGGCGATGGCCGCCGTCAGCGCCGGGCCGCTGGTATCGGCCCACACCGCCAGTCCGAGTTCCCGCAGGCGCCGGATCAACGCGGCCTGATCGTCCGCGGTGATGCCGGGCGGCAGGCTGCCGGCGATCACCACCGCATCGGGGCGGCTTGCCGGGTCGCCGGCCAGGGCCTCGAGTCGTGTGAGCAACTCCGCGAGAGCGCCGCGAGCAATGGCCAGGCCGGGCCCGTTGATATCGGTGACGCGTCCGTCGTGCTCGGATAGCTTGGCGTTGATGCGTGTTTCGCCGGGCACGCGCAGAAAGGCATCTTCTACGCCCATGTCGACGAAGGCGTGTACGAAGGGCGTGTCATTGTCGGCGCCGAGAAAGCCCGACACCGTCACTTCGTGGCCCAGCGCCACCAGCACGCGGGCCACGTTGACACCCTTGCCGGCGGCATCGAGGCGGGTCGACTCGGTGCGGTTGACTTCGCCCGGCGCGAGGCGTGGCAGGCGAATCGCCAGATCCAGCGCAGGATTGAGGCTGATCGTGAGAACCCTGGCCATCACAGCGCCTCCAGGGCTTCACGAACGGCTTCGCCGGTGGCCTGGCGCAGGGCGATCCCGGCATGTCGACGTGCCTCGTCGAGGGTCAGCTCGCGAAGGCGAGCCTTGACCATCGGCACCTGGCGGATGGAGACGGAGAGCTCGTCGACGCCCAGCCCCACCAGTACCGGCACCGCCTGAGCGTCACTGGCCAGCTCGCCGCATACACCCACCCATTTCCCCTTGGCGTGGGCGGCGGTGACGGTCATCTCGATCAGTCGCAGCACTGCCGGATGCAGGCCGTCGGCTTGCGCGGAGAGTTCGGCGTGACCGCGGTCGATGGCCAGGGTGTACTGGGTCAGATCGTTGGTGCCGATGGAAAAGAAGTCGACCTCCTCGGCGAGACTCGGCGCCAGCAGAGCGCAGGAGGGAATCTCGATCATCACGCCGAGCTGCACGTCGGGTGCCTGGATCTCCTGCTGCAGGCGCGCGACGATGGCCCGGGCGGCACGGAATTCGGCCACGTCCTTGACCATGGGGAACATGATGCGCAGCGGACTGTTGCCCGCCGCCATCAGTAGCGCACGCAGTTGAGTCTCGAGAATTTCCGGGCGGGTCAGCGCCAGGCGGATGCCGCGCAGGCCCAGGAAGGGATTGTCTTCCTGAGGCAGCGGCCAGTAGGGCAGCGGCTTGTCACCCCCCACATCCAGCGTGCGCGCCACCAGAGGGCGCCCGTCGAGGGCGTCGATGGCCTGGCGGTATTCGCGGATCTGCGTGGCGAGGTCGGGTGCCTCGGCATGGGCCATGAACACGAATTCGGTGCGCAGCAGCCCCACGCCTTCGGCGCCATGTTCGACGGCATCCGCAGCGTGGGCGGTATTGCCCAGATTGGCGGCGACCTCGACGCGGTGCCCGTCGCGGGTCTGGCCGGTCTCGAAACGGGCGGCGTAGGCTTCCTTCGCGCGCGCCTCGTGCTCCTTGAGGCGCAGCTCGGCACGTTCGCGACGTTCCTTGGATGGCGCGGGAATCACCCGACCGCGCTCGCCGTCGAGAATCAACTCGGTGCCGTTGTCCAGCGTCATGATGCGCTCACCGGCCCCTACCACGGCGGCGATGCCCAGTGCACGGGCCAGAATCGCGCTATGCGAGGTTGCGCCACCACGGGCGGTGAGCAGGCCGCGCACCTTGGCGGTATCCAGCTGGGCGACGTCGGAGGGGCCGACGTCGGTCATGACCAGAATGTAGGGTTCGTCGGGAGGCGTGGGCAGTTCGACGCCACAGAGGACACCCAGCACGCGGCGGCCGACGTCGCGCAGGTCGGCGGCACGCTCGGCCAGCAGGCGGTCGGCGAGCACTTCCTGGGCGCGCGCCGCGGTATCCACGCCGCGCCACCAGGCGGCTTCGGCGGAAAGGCCCTCGTCGATGCCCTCGAAGGCTGCCTCGCGCAACTCGGGGTCCTCGAGCATCTCCTCGTGCATCGAGAGGATTTCAGCCACCTCGCCACCCTGGGCACGCCGAATCAGGGCGTCGAGCTGGGTGGCCGCCTCGCGCAACGCCTGATCGAGGCGGGTCTTCTGCATGCGGGTGTCGCCGGCACGCGTGCCACTGAGATCGCGGGCGCGCTCGGGATAGTCGAAACGCGGCGTGCACATGACGAAGGCCGGCGCGATCGCCAGGCCCGGCGCCGCCGGCACGGCAGGATGCGGCGTGTCGGCGGCGAGCGGCTCGAGTACCGGCTCGCGTTCGCCGGGCGCTTCGAAGTCGCGGTGCTCCTCGAAGGGCGTGACCTGCTCGCCCAGACCGCCGCGCACGGCATCGGTCAATGCCTGCAGAGCCTCGGCGGCCCCTTCACCCTCGGCGGAGAACACCAGTGTCTGGCCGCGTCGGGCGCCGAGACCGATGACCTTGGTCAGGCTGGCGGCGGAAATCGCTTCGCCGTTGCCTTCGAGCAGTCGCACCTTGATCGGCATACCCTGCTGACGGGCGATCTGTACCAGTTGCTTGGCGGGGCGGGCGTGCAATCCATGGGCGTTGAGGACTCGGGCCCTCGCGGTTTCTGCACTGGCGCTCTCACCGGCCAGACGCGCCAGCACGGTGGTCACGTCGGCGTCCGCCAGCGCTTCGCCGTCGCCGGCATCTAGCAGGGCCGCCAGGCGCTCGAGCAGGCCCAGATGGCCATCTTCGCGCGCGGCGAGGCAGAACACGCCATTGACCGCGCCCTGGGAACCGACGAAGGCCGACTCAGGCGTGGCCAGCGACAGTGCCGGCGTGGTCACGCCGCGCGAGCTGCTGGTCAGCCACAATCCCTGGCCCAGCGCCACCGGTTCCTGTTCGACGATCGCCGCGATGAAATCACTGTCGACGCAGCCGGCCTGGCGCAGGCGCGCGGCTCCGGCCAGGGCCAGCTCGAAGCGATCCCTGGCCGGAAACTTCAGACACAGCGTATCGGCATCGATGCGCGCCACCACCGGCGCCTTCGACAGTTGGGCGATGATTTCGGCGCGGCTCTCTGCCCGGGCCAACTGCTCGGCCACGCCCTCGCGGTCGAGCACATGGGTCAGTGCACGCAGGATATCGAGATGCTCGTCGCTCTGAGCGGCGATGGTCACCAGCACGTGGACGCGATGGCCGTCGTGCCATTCGACGCCCTCGGGAAACTGCAATACCCGCACGCCGGTTGCCAGCACCTGATCGCGGCTGGCCGGCGTGCCGTGAGGGATGGCGATGGCGTTGCCCAGATAGGTGGATGACTGTGCCTCGCGCTCGTGCAGGCCATGACGATATTCCGGCGTGGCGCGTCCCGCCTCGACCAGCGAGGCGGCAGCCTGATCCAGGGCATCGCGCCAGTTCTCGGCGCGGCAATCGAGCAGGACATCGTCCTGGTTCAGCGTGAGCATGGGGCCTCCTCGCGGCTTCTCGAGCCGTATTGTCTCGGAAAGCTGAATCGTGTCACCTTGTATGGGAAGCTATGCTGAAACGTTCCAGCCACTTTATCAAGCACGATGGGCTAAGACCTTTGCAGGGTCGCCGACGCAGGGCTGATAGAATGCGTCGCTGTGCTGGGTATCTGTTGAGGATAAGTGGTATCCGTTGAGAATAGGAGCTCCCATGACGCTCGCCGAAATCGCCCGTCTCGCCGGTGTTTCGCGTACTACTGCCAGTTATGTGATCAACGGCAAGGCTCAGGCCTACCGTATCAGCCGCGACACGGTGGAGCGGGTCATGGCCGTGGTCGAACATCACCGTTATCGTATCGATGCCCAGGCGGCTGCATTGCGCCGGGGCGAGAGTCGTACGCTGGGACTGATCGTACCGGACCTGGAAAATGCCAGTTACGCACGTCTGGCCAAGCGGCTCGAGCATGGGGCACGTGGGCAGGGATATCAGTTGCTGATTGCCGGTTCCGACGACGAGCCCGCTACCGAGCGCGAACTGGCCCTTGCCCTGCGGGCACAGCGCTGCCAGGCGCTGATCGTGGCCAGTAGTCTGGCCCCGGAAGATGTTTTCTACGAGGAGCTGATGGCTGGCGGCCTGCCGGTGATTGCGATCGACCGGGCGCTGGATCCGTCACGCTTCGTTTGCATTCTCAGTCGCAACACGAGCGCTGCGGAGGCTCTGACGCGCTCGGTGCTGGAGCCGACCGTGCGGCGTATCGTCTGGTTCGATGCCGTGGAAGAACTTTCCATTACCCGCGAGCGGCGTCTGGGGTTCCATCAGGCTCTGGCCGGTTCCACGGCAGAACCCCTGGTGCTGACCGCCCGGCGCTACGATCGTGACGAGGGGGCCGGACTGATGCGACGGCTGATGGAGGAACACGGATTGCCCGACGCGTTGGTGACCGCGTCCTATACGTTGCTCGATGGAGCCTTCGATGTCCTGCTGGAAAAGGGCGGGCTTCCGGAGTCACTCTCCCTGGCCACTTTTGGCGATGACCGACTGCTCGACTTCCTGCCCCAACCGGTCAACTCGTTGCCGCAGAATCATGCGCGTATCGCCGAGCTGACTCTGGTACGTGCCTTGGCCGCGGCGAAAGGGGAGTATCGCCCAGGGTGCGACGTCGTGGAGCGTTCGCTGCGCTACCGACGTCCGGACATGACACAACGGTCGGCTGAAGATGCATGAAAGGCGAGACAGGGATCGGACAGACGAAAAGACATCGCCATAACGCGGCTCTACCCAAGCTTGATTAACATAAATCTGCATAAGTGATTTATTTATAGAACGGCAGTTAACTATTGGTTCGCAGAACTCTACGCTCTGTCTGAAAAATGTCTGCGCTCACTCATGCAGTGTTAAAAACCAGCTCAAAATGCTCATTTACAGCACGTAAACCCGAATGCGGGCCCAGTCCGTTTATCGCTGATTTTTGCCTTGCCTGAGTATCGCTCGCCGACTTTTCAGACAGAACTTAAGGTACGGATCGTAGCGCTTTGAACCTGTCGTTTGATCAAGTGAGCCAGTGAATGGATAATCCAAATGGCCGGAAAAAATAAAAGGCAAAAGAGCTGAGCTCTTTTGCCTTTATCGGTTCACTCGGGAAATCCGTTTCCCATATGGCCACTCCCTGGACCATCAATGAACCGTCATTTATCAGTGCTTATTTCAGCACTTAGCGGCTACCGCCTTTCTTACCGGCTTCGGACGCCTTCTGCGGATCGTTGGCAAAGTTGCCACCGCTGTTCTGGCCGCCCTTGTGGCCGGCTTCTGCGGCGCGCTCGGGATCGTTCTTGAAGTTGCCGCTGCTGTTCTGGCCGCCCTTGTGGCCGGCTTCAGAAGCGCGCTCGGGATCGTTCTTGAAGTTGCCGCCGCTGTTCTGGCCGCCCTTGTGGCCGGCTTCAGAAGCGCGCTCGGGGTCGTTCTTGAAGTTGCCACCGCTGTTCTGGCCACCCTTGTGGCCGGCTTCGGAAGCGCGTTCAGGATCGTTCTTGAAATTGCCGCCGCTATGCTCGCCGCCTTTCTGGCCAGCTTGAGAGGCGCGCTTGGGATCTTCTGCAAAATTGCCAGAACCACCACGATGTTCAGCCATGATAAACCTCCGTGTTTAATTGCTTAACTACAAGCAAACAAGCGCCATGAAACATGGGAGAGTAACCGTTCTCTCGTTGACGCTGTAATCAAAAAGGTAGAAGTGATGAGGAAACCGAGCAAGGAGAAAGAGCGCTGCGATACAAAATGATACTCAATATAATATATGAGAAATATATGACGAGTCTGCTTCGTCAGCGCCGAATTGACTCAGTGCAGTGCATGAATCGTCTGATATCAGCCAGATACGTGTGCGACCGGGTATGAGGCGTTCAGCGATCGTGATCAGCGGGCACGGGCAATGATCTGCCGGGCGACGTCGAGCAGATCGTCTCCTCGCATGTCCGGCTGGATGCCAACCGGGTTGAGCACCTTGCCGGGGCGGGTGACGAAGGCGGTGCGGCATCCGGCGCTGGCGGCCCCGGCAATATCCCAGGCATGCGCGGCGACCATGTAATAGTCGGCTGGCGTGATGCCGAGGCGTTCCGCCGCCATGAGGTAGGGGGTGGGCGCCGGTTTGTATCGCTGCACTTCGTCTACCGACATGATCTCAGCGAAATGGTCCGTCAGGTCGGCCGACTCCAGCTGCTGTCTCGCTGCTTCCAGCGTGCTGTTGGTAAGTGCCGCGAGTTCGAAGCCGGCATCTCTCAACTGGTGTAAGGCTTCGGCGACGTCCGCATGGGGAGGCAGCCGCTTGAGCCGATCGACCAGTTCCTGCTGTTCCGTTGCCGCAATCTCGATGCCGCGACGACGGCCGACCATGACGAGCGCGCCTTGTGCCAACTCGCCGAAGGGCTGGAAACGGTCAAGGATCGTGGCGGTCAGCCAGTTTTCCTGCAGCGTCAAAAACCACTCGCTACGTGGACGTGACTCGCCGAAAAGGCGCTCGAAGAAAGGGTCGAGGGCCGATACGTCGAGCAGGGTTTCATTGACGTCAAATACGATATGTCGAGGCATGGGTTGTCTCCGGTGTGGGGTATGTCACATGACGTGTCGCCGACTAGAGCTTAGTGGCTTGACGCGCAACGTGCGTGCCGAATGCGTTTGCGCCACTGCCGTGGGCCATTATCTTGAGGATGATCAAGTGCTGATTCTTCTAGGCGGCAGTGACCGCAGCGTGAATCTCTGGAGGCCGACATGAATAGACACTCCTTGCATGGCCAGCGAGCCCTCGTCACGGGAGCCAGTTCGGGAATCGGACGCGCCATTGCACTGGCATACGCCGAAGCGGGAGCGGCGGTCGCGGTCAACTACCGCTCCAACCAGGAAGCGGCCGAACAGGTGGTCGACACTATCCGGGAGCAAGGTGGCAACGCCGTCGCCGTGCAGGGCGACGTCTCCCAGCCGGAAGATTGCCGGCATCTGTTCGATACTTTGAATGACTGTCTGGGAGGAGTCGATATCCTGGCGGCGAATGCCGGTATCCAGCGTGATGGGGCATTCACCGAGCTGAGCCTGGACGACTGGCGCAAGGTGATCGACGTCAACCTGACCGGACAGTTTCTCTGCGCTCAGGAGGCGGTGCGCAGGTTTCGTCAGCAGGGGCTGGATGCGCAACGTTCCGCGGCTCTTGGAAAGATCGTGTTTACCAGTTCGGTCCATCAGGCGATTCCCTGGGGCGGCCACGCCAACTATGCCACCGCCAAGGGCGGGCTGAAGTTGCTGATGGAAACCATGGCTCAGGAGTTGGCCGCGGAAGGAATTCGCGTCAACGCGGTGGCGCCGGGCGCCATCCGGACGGAGATCAATCGTGACGCCTGGGAAAGCGAAGAGGCGGCCGAGAGCCTGCTTCGATTGATTCCCTATGGGCGTATCGGCGAGCCGGAGGACGTGGCCAGGGCGGCAACCTGGCTGGCCTCCGACGACTCGGATTATGTGGTCGGGACGACGCTGTTCGTGGATGGCGGCATGATGCTCTATCCCGCCTTCCGCGAAGGTGGCTAGTTTACCCGCAGCAGTTGGCCTGCCCTTGACGGCGGCCTTGCCACTGCTGGAAATACCAGGCACCACTGAGGATGGCGAGAGCCAGCGCCGCCCCCATGCTCAGCCAGTGGGGCAATATCTCGGCGCTGGCGGCGAGTTCGCTGTGGATATCCAGCTCCCAGCTGCCGATCAGTGCATTGGTCAGGTAACCGAAGGCGATCCCGACTCCCACGACACTGGCCAGATAAACGATCAAGGCGGCATTGCCCAGTTCGCGGCGCACGATGCCCAGTGTGGCGATGTTGGTGGCGGGACCGGCCAGCATGAATACCAGCACGGCTCCCGGCGAGACGCCGGCCAGCAGCAGGCCGGCCGCCACTGGCGTCGAGGCCGAGGCGCAGATGTACATCGGGACACCGATTGCCGCCATGACCAGCATGGCCGGCAACCCATCACTGAAACGGGCCAGGAAGTCCTGGGGAACGAAGGCCACGACCAGGGCAGCGAACAGCAGACCCACCAGCAGCCAGTTGACGAGATCGCCGAACAGATCGGTGAAGGCCATCTTCTGTCCGGCGATCAGGCGCTGGGTCAAGGGGGAGGAACCGCCAGGCGCCAGGGCCGCCGTAGAGGTCGGGCTGGCGTCGATCGGCGACGACGCGCAGCAGTTTGTCACGGGAGCGGCGGAACAGGACGGCGCTGACGTGCCACAACAACTCGATGCGGTTGACGGTGCGACAGGGGGCGTGGCGGAGAGGGCTGCACTGCCACAGTCCCTGTCAGGGGCAGACGCACCCTCCACGGCCCGGGAGGAGGAGCAGCCCGAAGAGGTGTCCGTCGCCGTCCGGACGCTGGCATCGGCTTTGCTCGCGAGCGCCGGACAGCATGCGTAGGCTTGCGGCGTCCTTGACGTGGCGGTACGGGGGGAGCGGGGCTCGCGAGTGAAGCCTGTCAGGACGCCGGCGATGATGGCGGTGACCAGCGCGGCAAGTGGGCGCATCACGGCCAGAAACGGGCCGAGCAGGGCATAGGAGATGGCGATGGAATCCACGCCGGTCTCCGGTGTGGAGATCAGAAATGAGGAAGTGGCACCTCGCGAAGCGCCGGCACGTCTTAGCCCCACCGCTGCCGGAATGACCCCGCAGGAGCACAAGGGTAGCGGTGCCCCGAGCAGTGCCGCCTTGATGACCGGCCATATGCCTTCACCGCCCAGGTGGGCCGCCAGCCGCTCGGTCGAGATCAATGCCTGCATCAGTCCCGCCACGACCAGCCCGAGGATCAGCCACGGGGCGGCATCCAGCCATAGCTGCCAGAAGGCGCTGAGCAGTGTCGCCAATGTGTTCACGTCTCGGCCTCCTTGGAGTGGGGCGGATGGCCGCTTTCGCCGGAAGGGGAGGTGTGATGCTCTGCTCGCACTTCACCCTCGGCCAGCGCGGTCAGGATGGTGCAGTCGGTGATCGCATGCGGGCCGCCGCAGCAGGCCACGGTGACGGTAGCGAGCGCTTGGCGCATGCGCTGAAGCTCGGCCAGCTTGGCATCGATCTCGGCCAGCTTGGTTTCGGCCAGTGCCTTCACTTCCCGGCACGTATGCGCATCGGCTTCGACCTGCAGGGACAGCAGGTCGCGTATATCGGCCAGGGTGAAGCCCAGCGCCTTGGCGCGCAGGATGAAGCTCACCCGATCGACATTGTCGGGTCCGTAATAGCGATAGCCGTTATCGCCGCGCATGGGCTGGGGCAGCAATCCGGCCTTCTCGTAGTAGCGCAGGGTTTCCACGCTGACGTCGCAGCGTTCGGCAAGCTCACCGATCCTCAGCATCTGTCGTTCCCGCCGTTTCATGATGGCTTAGAGCTTAAACCCTGAAGCGCACTTCAGGGTCAAGCGGATGCGGTTGCGCGATGAGGATGAACTTAAAGGGGCGGTATCAGGATGCGGTCTCTTCGTCTCCGGCAGGTGCCTCCACCGCGCCGCGTCGCTGCAGCCAGCGGGCGCCGAGCCAGCATAACGCGGCCCAGGTCGCACCAGCCGTCCATCCCGCCAGGACGTCGGTGGGCCAGTGCACGCCGAGATAGACACGGCTGATGCCGACCAGCACGGTGATGAAAACTGCGGTCATCAGCAGATAGGCCTTCAGGCGCCGTTCAGGCTGTATCCGGATCAACAATGCCGCCAGGGTCAGGTAGGTGACGGCGGACATCATGGAATGACCGCTGGGAAAGCTGGCGGTATAGACGATTGAACCATGCGGGACGAGATCGGGTCGGGGGCGCTCGAAGCCCATCTTGAGCAGGGTGCTGATGATCCAGCCTCCCGATACGGAGACCAGCGTGAACAGGGCAGCGCGAAACCGCTCGGAGAGCAGCAGATAACCGAGTACGCCCAGGGTGATGAGCGTCAGCACACCCACACCGCCGAGCGCGGTGAAGTCACGTCCCATCTCCTCGACCCAGCCGGGCCCGAGCGGATCGGTGAGATCGCTCGCGTTGCGAAAGGCCAGCAGGATGGCTTCGTCCAGGCCCCGCGTGTCGCCTTCCATCACCTCGCCGGCCAGGGCGACAAACGCCCATACGCCGCCGGAGGCCATCACGATACCCACGAGCAGCGCCAGTTCATGGCGGCCCAGCCATGACAGCCAGGAAAGAACGTCGCGTCTGAGTTCTCGGGGTTTGGACAGATGGCGCATCAAGCTCTCCTTGCTGTTATGGCCTACTTGGTGTCATACCGGCACGTGAGAAACACGCCAGTACAGTTTTCATTAACCTTTCACATCTCGCGGCTGGTTGCCAGTCGTCCGCCGCGGTTCATTCCATGCGCGACGCTATCTCATGTCTCATGGCAATTGCAGGGCCTTGGCGAAGGCTTCACCCGCAGCCTGCCAATCCCGCAGCTGATCGCGAGCCTGACGGGCCCCCGCGGCGAAACGCGCGCGGGCGTCGCGGTCGGTGAGCATCTGCTTCAGTGCCTCGACCAGCGCCGTGACGTCGCCCGGCGGTACCTTGAGTCCGGCGACGTCGGGCAGCGTATAGGTCAGGGCGCCACCGGTGGTGGTCACCACCGGCAGGCCATGGGCCAGGGCCTCGGTGATCACCATGCCGTAACCTTCATAATGGGAAGGCAACACGAAGAGGTCGGCACCCTGATAGGCTGCGGAGAGGGCCTCGGGAGGGCGGGAGCCCAGCAGGTGGATGCGCGTATCGAGGCCAAGCTGGCGGATCCGCGTCTGGACGTGCCGGGCGTGCGACGGGTCGTGATCGAGCCCGCCGATACAATCGCATTGCCAGGGCAGGTCGGTGAGCCGGGCCAGGGCGTCGATCAGCACCTCATGTCCCTTGCGTGGTGTCAGGGTGGCGACACACAACAGGCGGGGCGGGTCGCCATGCCCGATTGCCAGCGGGGCGCTATCGACACCAGGCTCGATGACCTGGATGCGTTCTGGCGGAACGGCGAAGTCGGCGAGCCGCCGGGCGGTAAAGACACTGGTGGCGATGACGTTTTTCACGGCGGCCAGGGCGCGGGTCTCGCTGATCATGAAGCGCTGTCGCTGAGGCTCGCCAAGGCCGGTCTCATCGGCCAGCGGGTGGTGGATCAACGCCGTCAGGGTCAACCGCTCGCGATGGGCTTCGATGACTTCCGGCAGGCCGCCCAGGGCGAGACCGTCAATGACGACATGGCTTCCAGCGGGCAGTTTGTCCAGCGCACTGTCCAATGCGCGAGTGGCCTGGGCATCCGGTTCGGGAAAACGGCCTTCGAGACCGATGACCGTTACCTGCCGGCCGGTCTCCCGCAGCGCTTCGACCATCCGGGCATCGTAAATGTAGCTTCCGTTCAGTTTGGTGGGGTCGCCGGCGACGATAAAGGTCAGTTCACTCACTCGCTTTCCTTCGTTCACGGGGTCTTTTTCACTCATAAATTACCTTCATAACTGGCCCAGGCGATGTGCGACTCGTGCAGCGTGACATTCATCGCGGTCAGGCCGCGACCGGCCTGGCCCAGTTCGCCGTTGCGAATGGCTTGCCCGAGACGGTCGAAGATCATTCTGGCCATGAATTCGGTCGTGGTGTTGCGGCCCCGAAATTCGGGAACCTCATCGAGATTCTGGAAGTTCAGGCGGGCCAGCGCCTTGGACAGGGCCTGAGTTGCCAGGCCGATGTCGACGACCAGTTCTTCCTCGTCGAGTTCCGGACGCTTGAAGGTGACGTCGACGACATAAGTGGCCCCATGCAGACGCTGCGCAGGGCCGAAGAGTCGGCCATCGAAGCTATGGGCAACCATGAAATGGTCGCGGACGGTCAGGCTGTACATGCGGGCCTCCTGGTCGGAAAGGGCATTCGGAAAAACGCTGCGTACTGCACGAGCTGACCCCGGGGGTCGTCATTGCGGTGCGACCCGGGTATAAAGGAAACACTGTTCTATTCTAGGTAATGTTGATGGCTCGTGCTCCTTTCGAAATCGCCGGCACCCGAATCGCGCCCGGCTCCCGCTCGTTGATCGATGTTCCCGTCGCCAAGCTTTACACCCATGCGCCACTGCATATTCCGGTCGAGGTGGTGCATGGCCGCCAGCCCGGTCCGGTATTGCTGGTATGCGGGGCCATTCACGGCGACGAAATCAACGGCGTCGAGATCGTGCGGCGCGTACTGCGTCTGTCGTCGCTCAGCCGCCTGCGCGGCACGTTGATCGCGGTGCCCATCGTCAATGTGTTCGGCTTCGTTCAGCATAGCCGTTATCTGCCCGACCGACGTGATCTCAACCGCTGTTTTCCCGGTAGCGAAGCAGGCTCGCTGGGCTCGCGTGTCGCCGCACTGTTCCGTGAGCAGATCGCCGATCAGGCGACGCATATCATCGACCTGCATACCGGCGCTATTCATCGCACCAATCTGCCGCAGATACGTGCCCAGCTCAAAGGCCGTTCTGCAACTCTCGACATGGCCGAAGCTTTCGGAGTGCCGGTCATTCTCAATGCGGAGCTGCGCGAGGGTAGCCTGCGTGAGTATGCCCAGAGTCGTGGGGTGCCGGTGCTGACCTACGAGGCGGGCGAGGCGTTGCGCTTCGATGAGTGGGCCATTGCACCGGGGGTCCGCGGGGTGCAGCGCGTCATGCGCATGCTGGGCATGCTGCCCTCCGACAGGCGCCGGGGTCTGCCACCGCCCGCCGAAATCTCCAATGGTTCGAGCTGGGCCCGCTCGCCGATCGACGGCATCCTGCGCCCCAAGGCGCGTCTCGGAGCGCGTGTGGCACGGGGTGAGGTGCTGGGGCTGGTGGCCGATCCCTTCGGTAACGCGGAAAGGGAAGTGACGGCCGTGGCCGATGGCATCGTGATCGGCATGAGCAACCTGCCGCTGGCCAACGAGGGCGAGGCGCTGTTCCATGTCGCGCGGTTTCATGAAATCGACGAAGCCGAGAGCGCGGTAGAATCCTTCCAGTCGGATTTCGATCCGCGTCCCGAGTTGTCGTGACCGGCTGCCCGCTATCAGGCGGGTTGTTGGATCTCTTCCGGGACCAAGGCCAGTGCGGCGTCGAAGACATCCAGACCGGCACCTTCTCGATGGGCATTCTCCGAAAGATGGCGGCGGAAGCGGCGGCCCCCGGGGCAGCCCTGAAATAGCCCGAGCAGATGGCGCGTGACGTGATTGAGTCGCGCTCCTTCGGCCAAGCGCTCGATGATATAGGGGCGAAAAGCGCGGGCAGCGGCGTGGCGGTTCTCGGCCGGCCCCGGCTCACCGTAGAGTGTTTCATCCACCGATGCCAGCAGCCACGGGTTCTGATAGGCCTCGCGCCCGAGCATCACGCTGTCGACCTGTGCCAGATGCTCACGGCACTCACCCAGCGTCTTTAGCCCACCGTTGATCCCGATATGCAATTCGGGATGGCGCGTCTTGAGACGGTAGACGCGAGGATAATTGAGCGGCGGTACGTCACGGTTCTCCTTGGGCGAAAGACCTTCGAGCCAGGCTTTGCGGGCATGCACGATGAAGGTCTCGCAGCCGGCAGCGGCGATGATGTCGATGAAGCGCTCGAGATCGGCGTCCTCATCCTGATCGTCGATACCGATGCGACATTTCACGGTAACCGGAATCGACACGGCATCACGCATGGCGCCGATACAGCGACCCACGCGCTCGGGATGGCCCATCAGGCAGGCACCGATCAGGTTGTTCTGCACCCGGTCGCTGGGGCAGCCGACATTGAGATTGACCTCGTCATAGCCCCACGCCTCGGCAATCGCCGCACACTCCGCGAGCTCCCCCGGGTCGCTGCCGCCCAACTGCAGTGCGATGGGATGCTCGACATCGCTGTAGCCCAGAAACCGTTCGCGCGGCTGGCCATGCAGAATGGCGCCGGTAGTGACCATCTCCGTATAGAGCAGGGCGCGGCGGGTCAGGCAGCGCGCAAAGGCCCGGTAATCCCGGGTCGTCCAATCCATCATGGGGGCGATGGAGAACGTTCTGTCCAGGGTGGGGCGGGGAGAGCCAGGGTGGCTAGGGGATGTCTGGGTATCGGCCATATCGAATCAGTTCGTACAGTCGTTATCCCCTGGCTGCGCCATGACGGATGCAACAGGCTCGGATAGGAGAGCCGGTGCCAAGGGAGGTGATGAGATAAAGGATAAGAGTGAGGCGGTGACAATCGGGTCAGGCCAGGTGCGGTAGTGTCTCACATCAGGCCGGAAAACTCACTGTCGCGCCTGTCGGTGACGGCGCAGCTTCCCAAGATTTGCCTCAGCGGCGGCGCGTACCGCCGATTTCGCTCTGTGTAGGCTTAGCTGTCAGCCTCTTAGGGAAATAGCTTCTGGAGAGGCGGTTATTTAAGCCTTGACGGTTGTCATACTGAATTAGCATCACCCAGATGCGTTACGTCTCGTGCAGTTTTTTACTATCAGGTGAATAGGCGTTTATAGCTTGAGACGTAGGGTAAGGGAGCGTAATCTGCGCTGCTTGAATTAAGTTGAATTAGGAAAACTTAATGGGTGAACTGATTTATGAAGTCGGCATACGGCCCGTACCGGGGGCATTGAACGAGTGGGAAGCGTTCGCTCCGGATCTCCCGGGGTTCCGCGTTTTGGGAACCGGCTATCATGCGATGCTGGACAAGACGCGTGAGGCCATCACGCGACATCTGGCCTCCTTGCTGGCTCGTAGAAAGGGCTTGCCGGTACCGGCGCCAATGATGACGTACATGCATGACACGTCACCGCGCTCTCCAGTGAGATGGCACTATTTAAAAGTGCAGATGGGACCGTTGCCGTCTGGTCGACGGCGTGTAGTGGACGTAGTACCCGATGCCGAGGGTTATGTCGTCGTGGAGTAGAAGCGACGCGAAGTGAAGGTCGTTGCAGAGCGAAGTCAGCGTAATGGCAGGAAGGGGCCGCGAGTAGGGAGTCGTAGGGGAATGTCCGGCGATGATGTTCTGCTCCACATGGCGGCGAGGTGATATTGGGGCCTGCCGGTAGCCCCCAATCTTGTACTCTGCCATGGCTTTCGAGGGGTGAAGAAGCCCCTACGGGGAAATCTCGCCAAGCAGGTTCCAGCGTGCCTTGATGCGTCCCAGCAACTGAATGGAAAGTTCGCGTTCGATCTCGATGACGAAGGCCTGCACATCTTCTCCTTGAATCTTCATGCGCCCCGAGGCAAGGCGTTCGATATGCTTGATTTCCAACTGGCCCAGACGCTCGATGAGATAGAGGCCGTTCTGCTGGAAACCGGTGACCGGTGCAATGGCCGCGATATCCCCCTCGCCGAGAAAATCGAAATGCTCCTCCTCTCCCGGTGTCACGAAATAACATTCGCTTAGCAGGTTTTCTACCTTCGGTCTGGGCGATCCGGTTTCTGTATTCCGCTTGGCGCTCGCGGCATCGAGCTTGATCTCGCTCGATCCGTCAGGCTTGTCGGCGCCTTCTTCCAACCAGGGTAACGGTTTGCGGGTGCGCAGATGCAGGAGAAACCTTGAATTGTTCGGGTGGAGCGGCGCAGGAGCAGGGAGAAGATGAGCGGCACTTGCCTTGTCGAGAAGATCCTTGAGCGGACAATCCAGAGCTTGGGCCAGGGCAATCAAACGTTCATGTCCAATCTGTTTGATCGTGCCGGATTCCCAGTAGGAAATGGTGACGTCGGATACGCCGACCCGCCTGGCCAAGGCGGCCTTGCTGAGGCCGGATTTGACTCTCAGATGCTTGATTCGGTTTCCCAATGCTTTCATTTATGCATCTCGCCGTAACGTGAACGCGGTTAGCATATCCAGCCAGCTCCAAAGTATGTTTCGGGTTGATTGACCTTGTTGAATCAGGCTGAAGAAGCATGAAGCTCCCCCCGGTATGCTTGCTTTTTTAAGCCCTCATAAGGCAAAAGCCTCGCGAATCACGACAAATGTCATGTCGTGAAAAGCCTTTTGCGAAGGAATCATTCCGACTTTGAGCTGGCAGACAATGGCATGCTTCATGCCTGCCTAACGCAACAGCGGCTCAGCATAGAGCCAAGCTATGGCGCGTGCTTTAACCTAGGTAATGCAGTGATACAGGAAGGCACAGTGGGATAACGGAAAAGCGCGCCAACTGCTCCGGAGAGCAGCTAATGGCGCATAAGCATCGTGCACTGAAGGCGTCATCCGGGCCTGGAAAGAGCGATCTCTCACGCAAGCCCGATGGCGATCACGCCATCATTCTACAAGTGCAGTTTGATGGCGCGGCTGCCTGAGGTGCCCTGGGAACATGTCGCCGGGCTTCAGGTGGGTGCAGTATAGAGAGTCGATCTTGATCGAATAAGACGTACAATCGAAAACCAGTGTTTCCAGAATGGAAACTTATTCCAAGTGAGATAGAGAATATGGCAACACTGGATGCCTTGCGGGTCTTTGTCGAGGTGGTCCGTGCAGAGAGCTTCACCGCTGCCGCCCGTCGCCTCGGGATATCCAAGTCGCTGGCCTCGAAACGCGTCGCGGCGTTGGAAGAGGAGTTGGGAGTCAGCCTGATCAATCGCTCGACACGATCGCTGCGCCTTACCGAGGCCGGACAGATCTATTACGAGCATGGGCTGCGTATTCGCGAAGAGCTGCAGGCCGCAGAGGCGCAGGTTCAGTCGGTGACGGCACGGCCTCGTGGGCAGCTCAAGGTCAGTGCCCAGGTCAGTTTCGGCTTCATGTACCTGGCTGTCCCCACGACGGCCTTCATGCGCCGCTACCCGGACGTGTCGGTAGAGATCCTGCTCGAGGACCAGCGTTTCGAGCCGATAGACGATGCGGTGGACCTGGCAATCCGCATGGGGCCGCTGCCACCTTCCAGCCTGGTGTCGCGTCCTCTGTGCAAGGTCGTCTATGGCCTGTATGGCGCGCCGGAATATCTAGCGCGAATCAGTCTTCCGCTACATCCTCGGGACATTCCCCAATACGACACGGTGTTCTATGGCAACTATGACCTTGGCGCCCACTGGCGCTTTTCCTTGAATGGCCAGCCACTGGATATCGAGCCGCAATCGCGTCTGGTGATCAATAACCTTCTGGGCGTCGTCGAGGCCGCCAAGGCCGGCTTCGGATTGGCTTATCTACCGACATTTGCCGCACGCTCTGCCGTCGCGGCCGGGCAACTGGTTCCGCTGCTGCAGCCCTATTGGAACGAGCATGGCAGCATGCTGGTGCTTTTTCGGTCGCGCAAATACCTGCCTGACAAGACCCGGGCCTATCTGGACTTCGTTACCGACTGGTTTCGCGAAAACCTGGTGCTTTGATCCGGACTGCAGGGGGGCGAGCGCATGCGTATAATGCGCGTAACGCCACTCAGCCACGGATCAGGATATTATGACCGTTCGTACCCGTATTGCACCGTCGCCAACCGGCGATCCCCACGTCGGTACCGCTTACATCGCCCTGTTCAATCTCTGTTTCGCACGCCAGCACGGCGGTCAGTTCATCCTGCGCATCGAGGATACGGATCGGGTGCGCTCGACCCCCGAGTCGGAGCAGATGATTCTCGATTCGCTGCGCTGGCTGGGGTTGGAATGGGACGAAGGGCCGGACGTCGGCGGGCCTCACGGTCCCTATCGGCAGAGCGAGCGCGGCGAGATTTATGCCGAGCATGCGCGTCAGTTGCTCGAGGCTGGCCATGCCTTCAAGTGCTACCGTACCAGCGAGGAGCTCGATGAGCTGCGCGAGGCACGCAAGGCGCAGGGGCAGCAGTTGGCGCTGAAATCCGATGACCTGGTGCTGCCGGTGGAGGAAGTGGCGCGCCGCGAAGCCGAGGGCTGGCCCTACGTCATCCGCATGAAGGTGCCCAGTGAAGGCACTTGTGTGGTCGAGGATATGCTGCGCGGTACGATCGAGGTGGACTGGGAACAGATCGACGCTCAGATCCTGCTCAAGTCGGATGGTATGCCGACTTATCATCTGGCCAACGTGGTCGACGATCATCTGATGGGGATTACCCACGTGCTGCGTGGCGAGGAGTGGATCAACTCGGCACCCAAGCACAAGCTGCTCTATGACTATTTCGGCTGGCAGATGCCAAAGCTCTGCCACATGCCGCTGCTGCGCAACCCCGACAAGTCGAAGCTTTCCAAGCGCAAGAATCCGACATCCATCAACTACTATCGCCGGATGGGCTACCTGCCCCAGGCCGTCACCAACTACCTGGGGCGCATGGGATGGTCGATGCCCGACGAGCGTGAGAAGTTCACGCTGGACGAGATGATGACCCACTTCGATGTTCAGCGGGTGTCGTTGGGGGGGCCGGTCTTCGACTTGGAGAAGCTGACCTGGCTCAACGGTGTCTACATCCGTGAAGATCTCGACGACGCAGCCCTGCTCCGGGCGCTGCGGGAGTGGGCCTTCAACGAGGATTATGTAGCACGGATACTGCCCCAGGTGCGGCCGCGGGTGGAAACGCTCTCGGATGTCATGCCTCTGGCCGGGCACTTTTTCTCGGGGATGCCGAATCTGCAGGAGCGTGACTTCGAAACGGTGAAGCTTGAGCGCGAGGAACTGCTGCGACTGCTGCAGTTTCTGGTCTGGCGTCTGGAGGGCGTGCGCAGCTGGGACAAGGATGCACTGCTTGGCCAGGCGAAGGCGCTGAGCGAGTTCTTCGGAATGAAGATGAAGGATTTCCTGGCGCCCGTCTTTATTGCCATTACCGGCTCCGCGACCTCGACATCGGTACTCGATGCCATGGTCATTCTGGGCACCGACATGACCCGGGCCCGTCTGCGCCATGCCATCTCGGTACTGGGGGGCGTTTCCAAGAAGCAGGCCAAGCGTTTCGAGAAGGAGTTTCGCGCGCTATAAAGGGCACGGTACGCCGGGTGCAGCCGAAGTGGCTGCACCCAAAAAAACCATTGACGTTTCAGTCTTCTAACCGTAATATACGCCCCGTCTTCGCGAGATGTGGGGCCTTAGCTCAGCTGGGAGAGCGCGACGCTGGCAGCGTCGAGGTCACCGGTTCGATCCCGGTAGGCTCCACCACTTTCTCGTATCTTTTGCGTCCCATTCGTCTAGTGGTCCAGGACACCGCCCTTTCACGGCGGTAACAGGGGTTCGAACCCCCTATGGGACGCCACCTCCTCTCTCTGTCTTATCAAGTTCTTCAGCGGCTTTGTATCTTTTTGCGCGCTATTTTCGCCATTTTCAGCTTGACAAGCCGGAAAGTTGTCCACTTTCCGTGTTTTACAGACTCGCTTGTGCACAAGCTTCCTTCTGTCGCTCCGTAACGTTTCCCTTCCTGAAAAATCCTTTTTATTTCAATAGCTTAAATGTGGCTATTTTTTGACCAATTTAAGCGTAACCCCTCTGTCATGGGATTTCGGTAACGTTTTCTAAGGGTTTTGCACAACGTTATCCACAGAAAGTGTGGACAACGCCATTCCGGTGAATTCGGCCTCTGTAACGTAGCGAAACGAAACGATTGCAATCAGCGAACGGGGCTGGAACGGATGGAACGGTAACCTGACAGGCGCAGAGGGCAGTGCGGGCCGCAGATAAGGAAAGGCCGCCCGATAGGCGGCCGATACAGGGGAGCTGGCTGTTGCCGATATGTTCCTATCGGTTTACTTCGTCGGATAGTCCCGCTTGGGATAGCCGGTATAGAGCTGGCGCGGGCGACTGATTCGATAGTCGTTGCTGATCATCTCGTTCCAGTGAGAAATCCAGCCGATGGTACGAGCCAGGGCGAAGATGACGGTAAACATGTTGGTGGGAATACCGATCGCCTTGAGAATGATGCCGGAGTAGAAGTCGACGTTCGGATAAAGCTTGCGTTCGATGAAGTACTCATCTTCCAGGGCGATCTGTTCAAGGCGCTTGGCGATCTTGAGCTGCGGATCGTCGGCCATGCCCAGTTCATGCAGAACCTCGTCGCAGGTCTCTTTCATGACCTTGGCGCGCGGATCGAAGTTGCGGTACACGCGATGGCCGAAGCCCATCAGGCGGAACGGGTCGTTCTTGTCCTTGGCCTTGTCGACGAAACGCTGGATGTTCTCCTCGGAATCATCGCCGATTTCATCGAGCATGTTGAGGACGGCTTCGTTGGCGCCGCCGTGTGCCGGTCCCCAGAGGGCCGCGATGCCGGCGCTGATGCAGGCAAAGGGATTGGCGCCCGTGGAGCCGGCCAGGCGTACCGTGGAGGTGGAGGCGTTCTGCTCATGGTCGGCATGCAGCATGAAGATGCGGTCCATTGCCTTGGCGAAGACAGGGTTGACCTTGAACTCCTCGCAAGGGTTGCCGAACATCATGAACAGAAAGTTTTCCGCATAGTTCAAATCGTTACGCGGGTACATGAAGGGCTGGCCGATGTTGTACTTGTAGCACATCGCCGCCAGGGTAGGCATCTTGGCGATCAGGCGGATGGCGCTGACACGACGCTCTTCGTACTTGGTGATGTCGAGATTGTCGTGATAGAAGGCCGCGAGCCCGCCCACGACACCGCAAAGAATCGCCATGGGGTGAGCGTCACGACGGAACCCCTTGTAGAAGTTGACGATCTGTTCGTGAACCATGGTGTGGTTGTTGATCGTCTTGTCGAACTGCTGATACTCCTCGTCGGAAGGCAGTTCGCCGAACATCAGCAAGTAGCATAGCTCGACATAGTTGGAGTGCTGAGCGAGCTGGTCGATGGGGTAGCCGCGATGAAGCAGGATGCCCTGGGCGCCATCGATGTAGGTGATGCCGGATTCGCAGGAAGCGGTGGAGACGAAGCCGGGGTCGTAGGTGAAGAGGCCTTCGCCGGTCAGGCTGCGAACGTCGATGACATCCGGTCCGGCGGAGCCGGAGTAGACAGGAAATTCAATGACCTTGTCTAACCCTTCTACCGTCAACTGCGCTTTTCTGTCAGCCATTATGGCCTCCTTTTTACGTAAGTCTTTGTCTTGCCTGCCATGCCGGCGAAATCGGTCCGCCCACTATAGAACCACGAAAACGATTGTCAATTAGCTCTAAGGCCCGGCGGCGGCCCGGAGGATCTGCCAGAAGCAGGTAGAAATATACCGCCGAATCTTCCCCATCTGCAGCATGTCGAATCCGTCGGCCGGGCCACGATAATCAGCCATCCCATACCTGCCGCGACAGACTTTCCGGATAGCGCTGCTGCCGATGGCGGAGCGTGTTCAGGTGCTGCAAGACGTGCATGTAAGGCCGGTGGGCCCCGCAGGACAAGGCAGCGCCTGCCGATGATGAGGGGAGTTGGACGGGCAGCGCGGTGCCGAGCGTGTCCCATGTGCAGCGTGCATGAGAAGAAAGGGGTACCGGCTGCTATGTATAAGCATATACCAGCTTCTGCCCTAGCCTGCAGGTAACTCACCGGCAGGCATCGATTTGTCATCCCCCCCCCCAATCCTTATAATCATCCCCCGCGCGACTGGCAGGATTCAGGCTTGGTCGTGCTGCTTGGCTTGCGACCGAGACCCTTCCTCAAACCACCGCCCGTTCGGGCTCAGCCCGAAACAGGGCCAAGAGAGTGTGTAAAGAGCCGTGAATAGCAAACGACCCGTAAATCTCGATCTTTCCACCATAAGATTCCCGCTTTCTGCGCTGACCTCCATTACTCACCGCGTCACCGGTATCATTCTTTTTATCGGTCTGATCTTCGGCTTCTGGGCACTCGATGCCTCGCTGTCCTCTCCCGAAGGTTTCGAGGCGGTGCGTGATACCCTGGATCACAACTTTCTGGCCAAGTTGATCGCCTGGGGCCTGCTGTCGGCGCTTGGCTTCCATTTCGCGGCGGGCATCAAGCACCTGCTGATGGACGTCAACATCGGTCTTGACCTCAAGGGAAGCGAGCAGAAAACGCAGATCACGGTAATCGTGAGTGTGATTCTAGTGATCCTTTCAGGAGTCTGGGTATGGTAACCAACATCACGAACTTTAGCCGCAGCGGTGTCTCCGATTGGCTGATCCAGCGCGTGTCCGCGATCATCCTGGCGATCTACACCGTCTTCCTGGTGGGTTACCTGCTGCTACATCCCAACCTGGATTACTTTACCTGGAGCCACCTGTTCTCGCAGACCTGGATGCGCATCTTCTCCCTGCTGGCGTTCATTTCGCTGGCGGCGCATGCGTGGATCGGCCTGTGGACCGTGTCTACCGATTATCTCAAACAGACCGGAGTGCGTTTCGGCTTTCAAGTCGTCGTGATTCTGGCCCTTTTCGTTTTTCTGGTCTGGGGCATTCAAGTCCTGTGGGGAGCCTGATCCATGTCCAATATGCGTAGCCTGACATTCGACGCCATCATCATCGGTGGTGGTGGCTCCGGTCTGCGTGCCGCCCTTGAGCTGGCCAAGTCCGGCAAGAAGACCGCGGTGCTTTCCAAGGTGTTCCCCACACGCTCTCATACCGTCTCCGCCCAAGGTGGGATCACCTGTGCCATCGCTTCGGCCGATCCCAACGACGACTGGCGCTGGCACATGTACGATACCGTCAAGGGCGGTGACTACATCACCGACCAGGATGCGGCGGAATACATGTGTTCCGAAGGTCCCAAGGCGGTATTCGAGCTCGAGCACATGGGGCTGCCGTTCTCCCGCTTCGACAACGGGCGCATCTATCAGCGTCCGTTCGGCGGGCAGTCCAAGGATTTCGGCAAGGGTGGCCAGGCCGCTCGGACCTGTGCAGCCGCCGACCGTACCGGTCACGCCCTGCTGCATACGTTGTATCAGAACAATCTGAAGAACAACACCGTCTTTCTCGACGAGTGGTACGCCATCGATCTGGTCAAGAACGCCGATGGCGATGTCGTCGGCTGCATCGCGCTGTGCATCGAGACAGGCGAAGTGGTGCACGTAAAATCCAAGGCCACCGTACTGGCCACGGGTGGTGCAGGTCGTATCTATGCCTCCACGACCAATGCCCTGATCAATACCGGGGATGGCATCGGCATGGCGCTGCGTGCCGGCTTCCCCATGCAGGACATGGAAATGTGGCAGTTCCACCCGACCGGTATCGCCGGCGCCGGCGTGCTGGTGACCGAAGGCTGTCGCGGTGAAGGCGGCTATCTGATCAACAAGGATGGCGAGCGCTTCATGGAGCGCTATGCGCCCAACGCCAAGGATCTCGCCGGTCGCGATGTCGTGGCGCGCTCCATGGTCATGGAGATTCTCGAAGGACGCGGAGCAGGGGAGAAAGGCGATCACGTCTTCCTCAAGCTCGACCATCTGGGCGAGGAAGTGCTCGGTAAGCGCCTGCCGGGCATCGTCGAGCTGGCCAAGACCTTTGCCCACGTGGATCCGGCCAAGGAGCCGATTCCGGTCGTACCGACCTGTCACTACATGATGGGAGGTATCCCGACCAACGTGCATGGTCAGGCGATCATGCAGGATGCCGACGGCAACGATAAGATCATCAACGGCCTGTTCGCTTGTGGCGAGGCGGCTTGCGTGTCGGTCCACGGCGCCAACCGGCTGGGCGGCAACTCCCTGCTCGACCTGGTGGTGTTCGGCCGGGCTGCCGGCATGTATATCGAGGGCGCGCTCAACGAAGGGGTTCAGTATCTCGACGCCTCGCAGTCCGACATCGACGGCGCCATGGCGCGTCTCTCCCGCTGGGAAGAGTCCAGTGGCGGCGAAACCGTTCCCGAGCTGCGTGCCGAACTGCAAAGCATCATGCAGAACGCGTTCGGTGTGTTCCGTCAGGAAGACCACATGCAGGAGGGCGTCAAGAAGCTCGCCGAACTGCGTGAGCGGATCGCCAATGCGCATCTGGGCGACAAGTCCCACGCCTTCAACACTGCGCGCGTCGAGGCGCTGGAGCTCGACAACCTGCTCGAAGTGGCCGAGGCCACCGCGATCTCCGCACTGGAACGCAAGGAAAGCCGTGGCGCCCACTCACGCTACGACTATCCGGATCGCGACGACGTCAACTGGCTGAAGCACTCCATGTACTTCCCGACAGAGAAGAAGCTCGGTAAGCGCGATGTGAACTTCACGCCCAAGACCGTCGATACCTTCGAGCCGAAAGTCCGTACTTATTAAGGGGGTTGTCTTCAATGCTTCAGGTATCCGTTTACCGTTACAACCCGGAAGCCGACTCGGCTCCCTACATGCAGGAGTTCCAGGTCGATACCCAGGGCCGTGATCTGATGGTCCTCAACGTGCTGGAGCTGATCAAGGAGCAGGACAGTTCCATGGCCTACCGTCGCAGCTGTCGCGAAGGCGTCTGCGGCTCGGATGGCATGAACATGAACGGCAAGAATGGCCTGGCCTGTATCACAGCCCTGTCCGATGTGGTCAAGGACAACAAGCTGGTGCTGCGTCCGTTGCCCGGCCTGCCGGTCATGCGCGACCTGGTGGTCGACATGGGACTGTTCTACAAGCAGTACGAGCGCATGCAGCCCTACCTGCAGAACGACACGGCACCGCCCGCCATCGAGCGGCTGCAGTCACCCGAAGAGCGCGACAAGCTCGACGGCCTGTACGAATGCATTCTATGCGCCTGCTGCTCCACGTCGTGCCCGTCCTTCTGGTGGAATCCCGACAAGTTCGTGGGACCGGCGGGATTGCTTCAAGCTTATCGCTTCCTGGCCGATAGTCGTGATACCGCAACGCGGGATCGCCTCTCCGAGCTGGAAGATCCGTTCAGCCTGTTCCGCTGCCGAGGCATCATGAACTGCGTGGCGGTATGTCCCAAGGGGCTGAACCCGACCCGGGCCATCGGCAAGATCCGTGAAATGTTGCTGTCGAATGCCACTTAAATCGCAGCGCATAGCTTGCTATCATTGGTATTTAGCTTTCGCCTGCGGTGATATGCCGCAGGCGAAACTGGCCCCAATGTCCGAGCCGGTGCCGTGTGCACCGGCTTTTGACGATCCAAAGGGCCGATGACGTTCCGATGAATGCTACCCTGCCGGTTGGCAGGGCCAGAGTGACGCCGGCGCGGTCCGGCCGTGTCAGGCGCCGACACCACCCCATCAGTGCAGGGTGACCGAGAGATGCAAGAAGGCATAATGGAGTTGATGTGGCGCTCTTCCCATGTCAGTGGCGGCAATGCCCACTACGTGGAAGCGCTCTACGAGCAGTACCTCGTCGATCCAAATGCTGTTCCCGACGAATGGCGCAACTATTTCGATCAGTTACCGCGTCCGGAAGGCAGCCCCTCCCAACAAGATGTACCTCTGACTCCGATTCGTGATCAGTTCTATCAGCTGGCCCAGAGCCGCCGTCCGGCCCAGGCTTCGGGCGCTGCCGATAGCAGTGAGAACAAGAAGCAGGTCAAGGTGCTGCAGCTGATCAACGCCTACCGTTTCCGGGGGCATCAGCGAGCCAATATCGATCCGCTCGGGTTGCGTAACCCGGCGCCGGTACCCGATCTGGATCTCTCCTTCCATCAGTTGTCCAAGGCGGACCTGGATACCGAATTCCAGACCGGTTCCCTGTTCCTGGGCAAGGATCAGGCACCGCTGAAGGAGATTCTCGACGCGCTGGAGAAGACTTACTGTCGCTCCATCGGCTGCGAGTTCATGCACATCGTCAATACCGAGGAGAAGCGTTGGCTGCAGCAGCGTTTCGAGTCGGTGCGCTCGAAGCCGAACTACAGCGCCGACGTACGCAAGCATGTGCTGGAGCGCCTGACGGCGGCGGAAGGGCTGGAGAACTACCTGGCCTCCAAGTACCCGGGCACCAAGCGTTTCGGCCTGGAGGGTGGCGAGACCTTCATCCCCATGGTCGACGAGATCATCCAGCGCGCCGGTAACTACGGCACCAAGGAAGTCGTGATCGGCATGGCCCACCGTGGCCGCCTCAACCTGCTGGTCAATATTCTGGGCAAGAGTCCCTCCGAGCTAATCGACGAATTCGATGGCAAGAAAGTCATCGAGAAGGGATCCGGTGACGTCAAGTACCACCAGGGTTTCAGTTCCAACGTGATGACGCCGGGCGGCGAAGTGCATCTGGCCCTGGCTTTCAATCCGTCGCACCTGGAAATCGTCTCTCCGGTGGTCGAAGGTTCCGTGCGGGCACGTCAGGACCGTCGTGACGACGCCGAGGGCGACAAGGTGCTGCCGATCACCATCCATGGCGATGCTGCCTTCGCAGGGCAGGGCGTGGTCATGGAAACTTTCCAGATGTCGCAGACCCGCGGGTACAAGACCGGCGGTACGCTGCGCATCGTGATCAACAATCAGGTCGGTTTCACCACTTCGCATCCGCAGGACGCACGCTCCTCCGAATATGCGACCGATATCGCCAAGATGGTCCAGGCGCCGATCTTCCACGTCAACGGCGATGACCCCGATGCGGTGCTGCATGCCGCCCAGGTAGCCATCGATTACCGCCAGCAGTTCCATAAGGACGTGGTCATCGATCTGGTCTGCTACCGCCGGCGCGGGCACAACGAGGCGGACGAACCTTCCGGCACGCAGCCGTTGATGTACCAGAAGATCAAGACGCACAAGAGCTCGCGAGACATTTATGCCAGCCGTCTGGTCGAGGAGGGCGTGCTGTCCGAGGAGGATGCCAAGGCGCTGGTCGAGAAGTACCGTGACGATCTGGTGGCCGGCAATCACGTCGCCAATGCGCTGGTCAAGGAGCCGAACAAGAGCCTGTTCGTCGACTGGACCCCCTACCTCGGTCACGAGTGGACCGGCGACGCCGATACCTCGTTCGACATGAAGCGCATGCAGCAGCTGGCGCAGAAGATGTGCGATATCCCCGACGGTATCCAGGTCCAGCGTCAGGTCGCCAAGATCTATGAAGACCGGCGCAAGATGCAGGCCGGTGGCATGGCGCTCAACTGGGGCTTTGCCGAGACGCTGGCCTACGCCACGCTGATCGACCAGGGCCACCCGATCCGGATTACCGGGCAGGACACGGGCCGTGGCACCTTCTCCCATCGCCATGCGGTGGTACACAACCAGAAGGATGGCCAGGCCTGGGTGCCGCTGCAGCATCTCAAGGAAGGGCAGCCGCGCTTCACCATCCATGACTCCTTCCTCTCGGAAGAGGCCGTGCTGGGATTCGAATACGGCTATGCCACGACCGCGCCCAACTCGCTGATCATCTGGGAAGCGCAGTTCGGTGACTTCGTCAATGGTGCGCAGGTCGTCATCGACCAGTTCATCTCCTCCGGCGAATCCAAGTGGGGCCGTTTGTGTGGCCTGACCATGCTGCTGCCGCATGGCTACGAAGGCCAGGGGCCGGAGCACTCCTCCGCGCGCCTCGAACGCTTCCTGCAGCTGTGCGCCGAACACAACATGCAGGTATGCGTGCCGACCACGCCGGCCCAGATCTATCATCTGCTGCGTCGTCAGGTCATCCGCCCGCTACGCAAGCCGCTGGTGGTAATGTCGCCGAAGAGTCTGCTGCGCCACAAGGAGGCGACGTCTACGCTGGAAGAGCTCGCGAACGGCAAGTTCCAGATGGTGCTGCCGGACGTGGGGAATCTGGAGGCCGAGAAGGTCAAGCGCGTGGTGCTGTGCTCCGGCAAGGTCTACTACGATCTGGCGGCCTACCGCGCCGAAAACGAGCGCGACGATACCGCCATCCTGCGCCTGGAGCAGCTCTATCCGTTTCCCAAGGAGGAGCTGTACGAGGCGCTCAAGGACTATCCCAACCTTGAGCAGATCATGTGGTGTCAGGAGGAGCCGCTCAACCAGGGTGCCTGGTATCAGAGCCAGCATCACATGCGGGTCGTGGCCGATATGCTGAAGGATGGTCTCGGTCATGGTCTGCAGTTCGCCGGTCGTCCGGCATCCGCGGCTCCCGCGGCGGGCTACATGTCCGTTCACGTCGAACAACAGCGCCAGCTGGTGGACGATGCCTTCAACCTCTAAGGCGTCCACCTGGACTCGAGAGAGAACATACTAAGGAAACCAAATGGCTACCGAGATCAAAGCGCCCAGCTTTCCAGAATCCGTCGCTGAAGGCACCGTCGCCACCTGGCACAAGAAGGCCGGCGACAGCGTCGAACGCGACGAGCTGATTGTCGAGATCGAGACCGACAAGGTCGTCCTCGAAGTGGTAGCACCGGAAGCGGGCACTCTGACAGAGATCAAGGTCGAGGAAGGTGATACCTGCGAGTCCGAGCAAGTGCTGGGCCTGTTGGGTGAGGCGCAGGCCGGTGCGACGAGCGAAGGCAAGGCTGACAAGGCTGAAGAAAAGGCCGAGCCCAAGAGCGAAGCCAAGGCCGAGAAAGCCGACAAGCCGGCGGCGTCCGGCAAGAGCTACGACATCAAGGCGCCCAGCTTCCCCGAATCCGTGCAGGAAGGCACCGTCGCGACCTGGCACAAGCAGGTAGGCGAGGCGGTCAAGCGCGACGAGGTGCTGGCCGACATCGAAACCGACAAGGTGGTGCTGGAAGTCGTGGCGCCCGCCGACGGCGCACTGAAGGAAATCAAGGTTCAGGAAGGCGAGCAGGTCGAGTCCGAAGCGCTGCTGGCGACCTTCGCCGAAGGCGCCGGCGGTAGCGCAGGCGGTGAAGCCGAAGGTGCCTCCGCCGAGTCCCGCGATGATCAGAACGAGGCGAATGCGGCCGATGCCGGCAGTGACGAGAAGGTCGGCGACAAGATCCTCGCACCGGCGGCACGCAAGCTGGTGGCGGAGCATGACCTCGATGTCAGCAAGATCAATGGTACCGGCAAGGGTGGGCGTGTCCTGAAAGAGGACGTTCAGAAGGCCATCAACGACGGCAGCGCCAAGAAGTCAGCGGCCAAGCCGGCTGCAGCGCCGCAGAAAGCCGCCGCCGGAGCTCCGGCCTTCGAGGGCGAGCGTCCCGAGAAGCGCGTGCCGATGAGCCGTCTACGTCAGACCATCGCCAAGCGTCTGGTCCAGGCCCAGCAGACCGCGGCCATGCTCACCACCTACAACGAGGTGGACATGAGTGCGGTCATGGCGCTGCGTGCCCAGTACAAGGACACCTTCCAGAAGGCGCACGACACCAAGCTCGGTTTCATGGGCTTCTTCGTCAAGGCGGCCACCGAAGCGCTCAAGCGCTTCCCGGACGTCAACGCCTCCATCGACGGTAGCGATATCGTCTACCATGGCTACCAGGATATCGGCGTCGCGGTCTCCTCGGATCGCGGCCTGGTGGTACCGGTGCTGCGTGATACCGACACCATGAAGCTGGCCGATGTCGAGAAGGCCATCGTCGACTTCGGTCAGCGCGCGCGTGCCGGTAAGCTGGGTATCGACGAGATGCAGGGCGGGACCTTCACCATCACTAACGGCGGTATCTTCGGTTCGCTGATGTCGACGCCGATTCTCAACCCGCCGCAGACTGCCATCCTGGGCATGCACAAGATCCAGGAGCGTCCGATGGCGATCGATGGCAAGGTGGAAATTCGTCCGATGATGTATCTGGCGCTCTCCTACGATCACCGCATGATCGACGGCAAGGATGCGGTGCAGTTCCTGGTGGCGATCAAGAGCCTGCTCGAGGATCCGGCACGCTTCCTGCTCGACGTGTAACGCCGGGCGCGAGCGAGAGTCGTACGAAGCCACTAGTCTATTTGAAGCGAACAGGAAGAATTCATGGCCGACAAATTTGATGTGATCGTCATTGGTGCAGGCCCCGGCGGCTATGTTGCCGCCATTCGTGCTGCGCAGATGGGGCTGAAGACCGCCTGTGTCGAGAAGTGGGTCAACAAGGAAGGCAAGACCGTGCATGGCGGCACCTGCCTGAACGTGGGCTGCATTCCCTCCAAGGCATTGCTCGAGACGTCCCACAAGTTCGTCGAGGCGCGTGATCACTACGCCGAGATCGGGCTCGAGGTTAGCGACATCCAGGCCAACGTGCCCAAAATGCTGGCTTTCAAGGAGAGCGTCATCGCCAAGAACGTCGGCGGCATCAGCGCGCTGTTCAAGGCCAATGGCGTCACTGCCCTGGAAGGCACTGGCAAGGTCGTCGCCAGCAAGCAGGTGGAAGTGACCGGTCACGACGGTGAGAAGGCCACTTATGAGGCCGACAGTATCGTCATCGCCTCCGGTTCCGTGCCGGTCGAGATTCCGCCCACGCCGCTGACCGACGATCTGATCGTCAGCTCCACCGGCGCCCTCGAGTTCCAGGAAGTGCCCAAACGCCTGGGCGTGATCGGGGCCGGCGTCATCGGTCTCGAACTGGGCAGCGTGTGGAGCCGTCTGGGCAGCGAAGTCACCGTGCTGGAAGCCATGGACAGTTTCCTGCCGATGGTCGACCAGGCCGTGGCCAAGGAGACCCAGAAGCTGCTCAAGAAGCAGGGGCTGGACATCAAGCTGGGCGCGCGCGTCACCGGTTCCGATATCGGCGACAACGAAGTCACGGTCAAGTACACCGATGCCGAAGGCGAGCAGCAGCAGACCTTCGACAAGCTGATCGTGTGTGTCGGCCGTCGTCCCTACACCCAGAACCTCCTCGACGAAGGGGTGGGTATCAAGCTCGACGAGCGTGGCTTCATCTTCGTCGATGACCAGTGTCGTACCAGCGTGCCCGGCATCTACGCCATCGGCGACGTGGTGCGCGGTCCGATGCTGGCCCACAAGGCCTCGGAAGAGGGCGTGATGGTCGCGGACATCATCGCCGGTCACAAGGCCGAGATGAACTACGATGCGATCCCCAGCGTCATCTACACGGCACCGGAAGTCGCCTGGGTCGGCATGAACGAACAAGAGGCCAAGGCTGCCGGCATCGAGGTCAAGACCGGCTCCTTCCCGTTCTCCGCCAACGGGCGCGCTTTGGCCAACAACGCCCCCGAAGGCATGGCCAAGATCATCGCCGATGCCGAAACCGACCGTATTCTCGGCGTACACATCGTCAGCCAGCATGCGGGTGAACTGATCGCTCAAGGCGTGATCGCCATGGAGTTCGGGTCCAGCGCCGAGGACCTGGCCTTGACCTGCTATGCTCATCCGAGTACATCAGAGGCCGTGCATGAAGCTGCTCTGGCGGTCGAAGGGCACGCCATTCACATGGCCAATCGCAAGAAACGCAAGTAAGCCTGAGTCGCTAAAGGGTTTAAACTGACGCGCCCGATTCTGGCGCGTCGCGTCCGGCGGGATGCCGGACGCGAACGGGGGTGGCTCGGCACCGTCCATCGGGACGGCGCCGCGGCTACCGTTCGAGTCACATGCAACCAATGGCATGACACGATGAACCTTCACGAGTATCAGGGCAAACAGCTGTTTGCCGATTATGGTCTGCCGGTGTCCAAGGGCTTTGCCGTGGACACTCCCGAGGAAGCTGCCGAAGCCTGCAGGAAGATCGGCGGCAACATGTGGGTCGTCAAGGCCCAGGTTCATGCTGGCGGTCGCGGCAAGGCCGGTGGCGTCAAGCTGGTCAAGAGCGCGGAAGAGGCCAAGGCCTTCGCCGAGCAGTGGCTGGGCAAGAACCTGGTGACCTTCCAGACCGACGAGAAAGGTCAGCCGGTCGCCAAGATTCTGGTCGAAACCTGCACCGATATCGCCAACGAGCTGTATCTGGGCGCTGTCGTCGACCGTGCCACTCGCCGTGTGGTCTTCATGGCTTCCACGGAAGGCGGTGTAGAAATCGAGAAGGTTGCCGAAGAAACGCCTGAGAAGATCCTCAAGGCCGAGATCGACCCGTTGGTCGGTGCGCAGCCGTACCAGGCGCGTGAGTTGGCCTTCGCTCTGGGTCTGAAAGGCGACCAGATCAAGCAGTTCACCAAGATCTTCCTGGGCCTGTCCAAGATGTTCCACGACAAGGACCTGGCACTGCTCGAGATCAACCCGCTGGTCATCACCGAGCAGGGCAATCTGCACTGCCTCGATGCCAAGATCAATCTCGACGGCAACGCCCTGTACCGTCATCCCGATCTGCAGGCCATGCGCGATCCCTCCCAGGAAGACGAGCGTGAAGCGCATGCTCAGGAATGGGAACTCAACTACGTGGCGCTGGAAGGCAACATCGGCTGCATGGTCAATGGCGCCGGCCTGGCCATGGGCACCATGGACATCATCAAGCTCAACGGCGGTCAGCCGGCCAACTTCCTCGACGTGGGCGGCGGTGCGACCAAGGAGCGTGTGGCCGAAGCCTTCAAGATCATCCTTTCCGACACCTCCGTGAAGGCGGTCCTGGTCAACATCTTCGGTGGCATCGTACGTTGCGACATGATCGCCGAAGGTATCATCGGCGCCGTCGAGCAGGTCGGTGTCAATGTTCCGGTCGTGGTTCGTCTCGAAGGTAACAACGCCGAGCTGGGCGCCGAGAAACTGGCATCCAGCGGTCTGAATATCATCGCTGCTACCAGCCTGACTGACGCGGCACAGCAGGTCGTCAAAGCGGCGGAGGGCAAGTAATGAGTATCCTGATCGACAAGAGCACCAAGGTCATCTGCCAAGGCTTTACCGGTGGCCAGGGCACTTTCCACTCCGAACAGGCAATCGCCTACGGTACCCAGATGGTCGGCGGCGTCACGCCGGGCAAGGGTGGCCAGGAGCATCTGGGCCTGCCGGTGTTCAACACCGTCAAGGAAGCCGTCGAGAAGACCGGTGCCGAAGCCTCGGTCATCTATGTACCGGCCGCGTTCTGCAAGGATTCGATTCTCGAAGCCGCCAATGCCGGTATCAAGTTGATCGTATGTATCACCGAAGGCATTCCGACCCTCGACATGCTTGATGTCAAGGTCAAGTGCGACGAGCTGGGCGTACGACTGATCGGCCCCAACTGTCCTGGCGTGATCACCCCGGGCGAGACCAAGATCGGCATCATGCCGGGTCACATCCACAAACCGGGCAAGGTCGGCATCGTGTCGCGTTCCGGTACCCTGACCTACGAAGCGGTCAAGCAGACTACCGATCACGGTTTCGGCCAGTCCACTTGTGTCGGTATCGGTGGCGACCCGATTCCGGGCTCCACCTTCATCGATATTCTCGAGATGTTCGAGAAGGACCCCAAGACCGAAGCCATCGTCATGATCGGCGAGATCGGCGGGACTGCGGAAGAAGAGGCGGCGGCCTACATCAAGGCCAACGTCACCAAGCCGGTTGTTTCCTACATTGCTGGTGTCACGGCGCCCCCGGGCAAGCGCATGGGCCATGCTGGCGCCATCATTGCAGGTGGCAAGGGTACGGCCGACGAGAAATTCGCTGCGCTTGAAGCGGCAGGCGTCAAGACCGTACGTTCGCTAGCCCAGATCGGCGACGCGCTCAAGGAAGTCACTGGCTGGTAAGTTGCCGGTAATTCCCAAGTGAATGAAGAGGCACCTTCGGGTGCCTTTTTTTATGCATGCTATTCCCGAGCACGCTGAAGACCGTTAATGGAAGGATCCCCTTCATAGAGGATGGAAGAGGGTAATTTTTTAGTAGAAACTTTAAAAATTTTAAATGGTTATAGAATTTTCCCTCTCGGATGGAGGTTGTGTATCGCAAAGTATGTTTAATGTATATGAAAAAATTAAGTCTAGAATTAGAAGTAATTATAATTGATTAGATATGTAAAATCTCTAATACCATGAGTATTAAACTTATAAATATGCCTTGTGGTGATTGTATTAGTTAGGGTGATTTTTTGGTGCTAATGTCAGCATTAAAACGTCTTTTTCACATGGTTTTCCCTGTAATTTATTGGAATAAAGCGTAGCCTAGCTGAAGTGGGCCGGGGTGTTCTCGTGCCCGTATTTCTTTTCATGGACCTACTTACAATTCGCTCTCAAGGCTTCGAGGTGATGCCGTATGCAACCTTGGGGCGGTAGCGTGTCTTGATCATTGATAATGATAAAAGCAAACAGGCCGGAGTCGCCAAACCCGGCCGACATGATCCCTGCCTTGGGTAGGAAAGCCAAGCCTGAATGGAGGAAAAGGAGGAGAGATTCAGAAGGCTTGATTCTGATTGCAAGCATCAACTGCTGATTGCAAGTACCAACGAGTAGTGCACGCAAGCGCCAGAAAGTAACCGGAATAACGGGAAAGGCGCAACAGCATCAAATAAACAATAATTAAATCGGCCGGTTTTCAGCATGCGACACTGTCCGAGCGATCGTTATCGATATTACCGTTACATTGATGTTGGCTGGGTAAGACGAAGGCAGTCAACTGATTAGCTGTACTGTGTTATGAAAGAAGACATGGCATGGCCTGTCAGGCTTATTGAAGTGTCTTACTCACTCAAATTTGCTTAGGTGTTATTATGTCCCAGAATTCTTCTGCATCTCATGCTAATCAAGATAGCGACGACGTCGCTCTTGGTCGCTTGTTCAGGCTGATGGAAAACCGTGCCCAAACTTCACCGCCGCCTCGTGCCAGTCAGGATAGCAACGAAGTCGATATCGGACGCCTGTTCGGAATATTGCTCGATTACAAATGGATGATAGTCGGGATTACGGCGCTGTTTGCAATAGCGGGCATTGCCTATGCTTTGTTGGCGACGCCGATTTATCGTGCTGATGCCTTGGTCCAGGTCGAGAACTCCTCCTCCGCGGCGAATCCGCTCTCGGAAGTCACAACGCTCCTGGGGCAGACTCCTCCTTCACAGTCGGAAATTGAGATCATCCGCTCACGTATGGTGCTGGGGCGTGCAGTAGACATTCTCAATCTGGATTTGCAGGTCGAGCCGGTTCAGTTGCCAGTGGTGGGTAATTTCCTGGATCGTATCGGTGTCGAGCGGCCTGCCATGGCCGTCAGCGGAAACGATACCTGGGCGGGCAACATGTTGAGTGGCTACACATGGGCCAATGAGGCGATCCATGTAGAGGCCATGCCGGTTACCGACGCTTATCTCGATTCTACTTTCATTCTGAAGGTGCTGGACAATCAACGCTATGCGCTGAGTTACGAGGGTACCCAACTGGGCGAAGGCCGTGTGGGCGAGGCAGCGGAGTTCCTGGATGGCAATGTCAGCGTTACCGTGGATACCCTCGAAGCACCGCCGGGAGCCACATTCAAGCTCACTCACGCTCGGCGCTTGAAAGCGATTGCCAACTTGAGAGACAACTTGAGCATCAATGAGCAGGGAAAGGACACCGGAATCCTCAACTGGGGACTGACCAGCCCCGAGCCCGCACTCGCCGAAACCACGCTGGCAACCATTGCCGATATTTATGTTGCGCAAAACATCCAGCGCCAATCCGAGGAGGCGCGTAATAGCCTGGAGTTCCTCAACAGCCAGGTACCGGCCGTACAGGAAGAGCTGCGCGGAGCAGAAAACCGCCTCAACGCCTACCGCACCGATCGTGACAGCGTCGATCTTTCGCTCGAAACCCAGTCTATTCTCGAGCGTCTGGTCAATCTGGAAGCCCAGCTTAACGAACTGGAGTTCTCCGAGGCCGAGATTTCCCGTCGTTTTACCCCCAGTCACCCCACCTATGCCGCGCTATTGGAAAAGAAAGCCCAGTTGCAGAAGGAGCGCTCCAATCTCGAATCCAAGATCAAGGACCTGCCTGAGACCCAGCAGGAGATTCTGCGTCTGCAGCGCGACGTTTCCGTGACCCAGGAAGTCTATGTCCAGTTGCGCAACAAGGTGCAGGAGATGCAGATCGCTGAAGCCAGCACCGTGGGCAACGTTCGGGTACTGGATGATGCCGAGGTTTTCCCTGAGCCGGTCGCTCCCAAGAAAAAGCTTATTGTCGTGATAGCGACCCTGCTGGGGGGAATGGTCGCGGTGGGGCTGGTACTGCTGCGTGCCGCGTTCAACCGGGGTGTAGAAACGCCAGATCAGCTTGAAGCGTTGGGATTGCCAGTATATGCCACGGTTCCACTGACCGATGAGCAGACCAAACTCAGCCGGCGGTTCAAGCGCGATGGAAAGAATACTACGCATCCAGCGGGCCTGCTGGCAATGCACAGCCCTACCGATACCTCCATTGAGGCGATACGTAGCCTGCGCACCAGTCTGCACTTCGCCATGCTGGAAAGCGATGACAATCGTCTGATGATTGCCGGCCCTAGCCCTGGCATCGGCAAGAGTTTCATCGCCGCCAATCTGGCTGCCGTATGCGCGCAGCTAGGGCAACGGGTACTGGTTATCGACGGCGATATGCGCAAGGGGCACCTCCATAGCGTATTCGGCGAACGCTCCGAAGGCGGTCTGAGTGAAGTGCTTTCAGGACGTCAGAAGCTTGAAGAGATGATTCGTCCCGTCAGCGGTATGGATAGCCTGCACTACCTGTCCCGCGGTGTCGCCCCGCCCAATCCCGCGGAACTTCTGGCAACCGCACGCTTCACCCAGCTGCTCGACACGGTGAGCCAGCACTATGACTTGGTCGTTGTTGACTCTCCGCCTGTTCTCGCCGTCACCGATGCTGCGATTATCGGCAAGCAGGTGGGTACCTCGCTGATGGTCGCTCGTTTCCAGCATAATCCGCCTAAAGAGATCGAACTCGCCATGCGGCGATTGGAAACTGCAGGGGTTACGGTAAAGGGAGCCATCCTTAACGCTCTTGAGCGCAAGGCCGCTACTGCCTACGGCTATGGTTATTATAGTTATTCATATAAATAACTGTACAGCCGTACTGTTTTGCTTCTTGTCTGTCTGAAGGGAGGCAAGAAGCTGAACAGAACTAATATGATGATTTTATATTGTTGATGTTCAATGCGAAAATTTTTGGTTTTAGTGGTAAGCACTATTAAGTATGCTGATCAATATTATTGACCATTTGATATTTAGAGTTGCAGGGTCATCATGAAAGAAAAAAAACCATTCAATATCCTTGGTATTGATATGAGAAGTAAAAGCACGCATATGGAACCAGGGCTGTTACTTCTTTACTTTTTTTTAATTTACCATGTTTCGAGTTTGTTGTTAGGTTGGTATGGCATATTGGGAGAAAAATACGCAAATATATTTTATACGCTTTATGATGCTAAAGTAATTATCTATACAAGTTTGTTGATAGCGGTATCTTATGGTGCGTTTTTACTAGGCAGGTTAGTGAGCTTTCGTTATTTTAGACAGAAGCAATTTTACCCAACTAGAATAAATAAATATTATCTTGCCAGCGCGATAGTAGCATTGGTTGCGGTAATGGTCCTCTATTTGTTTGCTAAGCTAGGAGGCAATTTTACACATTACGTTTACGGAAAAGCAATAGGAGGAGTTGGCTACTATCAATCCATTAAATCATTATGCGATTTTGTTCTTATAGCTATATTTACCATATTCCTTAACCAATACCTCATATTTGGTGATCGAAATGCACTGGTTATATGTGTTTTATCAGTGTTGTTAGAATTGGCTTTAGCAATGAGCGGTGCCAGGAAACCCCTTTTCACTTTTTTTGTTATATATATTATTTTCTATTTGCGGCACAATGGGGTTAACTTTAATATTGTGCTTGCAATAGCGGTTTCTCTATTTTTAAGTGTGTTAATGTATGCTATGAGAAGCGGATCAGATAATCTCAATTGGGAGTCAATATTGCATGAAACGCTATTTTCTCACTTGAGGTTAGCTAATGAAGTACATTTTTATCTTAGTGGGAAAGAAGAAGTAGATTACAGATATATATTCTTTCCTATTATAGCCATGTTGCCCAGAATTATATTTGAAAATAAGGATGAGCTGCTAGTAACTGATAATTCTTCATGGGTGAGCAGTCAATATGCAGATGTCGGTGGGAGTAATGTTATTGGATCCTTGCTAGTAAACTCAGGGCCAGTTAGTGTAGTTGTTTATTACTTTGTTGTTGGGGTTATAGGTAGCAAGTTATATTATAGGTTCAAGCAGGGAGACTCTTTGTTTCCTATGTATGTGGTTTTTTTGCTTTTTTATCCATTGACATATGGATATGTTTTTTCAGTCAAGATTTATATAGAGTTTATGGTTTTAATTTATATATTATTCAGTTTTAGATTTAAGTTTGGTAAGTTGATAATGTAATTGTGAATGCCTGTTCGATGACTTGTATTTAAGTATGATGTTTCGGGAGAGGCAGTGGACAATTCAAAGAGAAGGCTTTTGCTAAATATTCTAAAAACCAGCTCTATGCTACCGTTGATAAAAAGTGCATGGTCAAAGGAGTCTTTTCATCAAAGAACCATTAGTGATGAGCAGGCCGTTACAAATCAAACATATAATAACAAAGAAACTGTATTAAAAGATATTGATATTTCTCAAGCTTATGTAACCCCTATTGATGGAGATACGGCTCGCCCTCTTGCAGAGTGGGCACAAAGTATTAGACGGAGTGTTATCTATAGCAATTCTATAGCTGATTTGAATAATATTAGTACCAATGATCTACAAGAAGGGCAGCAGGCTTCCGTTCATAATACACCGTTTATTTGGCGAGATAACCTTTGGCTACAAGATGGTGCATTAAATATTGATGTATTTAAATATGCCAATGATGGTGATGACTGGACACGTGCATTCCAAGATGCAGCACAAACACAAAGCCCGATCAGGCTCTATGATAAGCGTGGGTATATTTTATCAGATACCATCATTATGGAAGATGGTTCACGCTTCTTTTCGGATAGCGAAAAGATGGACACTTTTAACGGAGATATGAAGACACCACATCTGACACAAAAAGGTGTTTGGATCGTAGCTTCCAATAATTTTCCTGTTAATAAAAGTGTTTTCCTGTTCAAGAATAACTGTAGTCTTAAGGGTGTTAATTTATATTACCTAAAGCAAGATTTCAATGAGTGGAAATTGTCAGATAAGGTTAAGGTTGATTTGAAGGGTAAAACAAGCGAACTTTATGATCCTATTCCTTATGCGCCTACAATAGCTCAGTATGATAAGTCCATTAGATACCGGGGCTTGGTTGTTGAAAATAGTACATTTATAAACAGCTACTGTGCTATTGAATTTGAAAAACATGAACGCCACCGCCTTGAGAATCTCAATATAACGCCTATTTCAAATGCAATAAGAATCGGTGATAGTAGCGATGTGTCAATAATGGATAATATTCTAGTATTTCCCTTTTGGAGCCAACCCTTTGGGTATGCTGGGAACTCAGCGAGAGTAAACCATCGCGCGGAATTTGATTCTGTTGGATTTGAAATAGGAAGTTCAGATGGTCAGAAGATTGGAAAGTTGTCTTCTATAGGTGCTGGTACGGGACTGTTATTCACCGACTTTGGTGGGCGTGGTGGTACACAAAATTGTACCATAGAGTCTTTTGAGCAAGACCTTGGTCCCCGGGGGGTGGATATAAAACACGGCACCGACATTACAATCAACACTTTAGTCGCCACACCCATAGATACCAGATCTACCTCTACAGATCCAAATAATGCTGCTTATTATTATAATTCAGAGAACCTTCCAGAAACGGCAGGAACAATCTTCGGATTGAAGTCTGAATCAGGCGGCGTGATCAACATAAACACACTAATTGTAAGACGTTGTCAAGGCTATGGAGTATGGATAACCCAGGGGGCATATGGAACATCAATTAAAAAAGGATCAGTATTTCATCAAAGCCCAGGCGGAAATGGCCTTAGAATAGAAAATTCGGACAATTATTTGTACCATGTCAATGTGGGTGAGTTTATCGTAAACTGCATCTCTAAGGAAGTAATGCCTTATTACATCCATGATACTAATCAATGTTCATTTGGGAGCTTACAAACCTCGGGGGTTTCACCATTTAAAATAGGTAGTTTTGAGAATAATGTTAAGACAAGTTTGGATATTAATAGTGGAAGGCATAAAAAATATTACAAGACGATAGGGACGGAAAACAAGATATCAGTTGCTCCTGAATTACTGCCTTGCAAAATAGCCATTTCGAATTCAGGACTAGTAATATTATCTTCTTATGGGGGTGTAAATATAGATGGTGAGGTTATAAGTTTCGATAGTAAGGTTGTTACTGTAAAAATCAATGGCCTAACGCCGGAAATTTTATATTCGGTGCCTTATGTAACCAATTCATCAGTGTCTAAGTTACAGTTAGCGGCTAGTAATATCGATGATATTTGTTACTTGAGGGTCTTTGACGAAAACGGTAGGTCGATTGAATTTAGCCATCCACTTGTGAAAGGAAAGGAGTTTACATGTATGGCAATGTTTGTTTGATTTAAATCAATGGTGCTGAAGTTTTACAAAATGACGGCCATGCGATGGAACGCGGTTGTTAATATCGTTTAGGTGGATGCGTGAGTTTGCGTTACTTATGAGGATGCTTGCTTGAAAGGGAAATTAGAGAAAATCCTTGGCAATAAGTTTTTAAGGAATGTAGCTATAGTCGCATCAGGCGCTGCTGGAGCCCAGTTCATAAATATGGGTTTTGCTCCTATCATCACGCGCCTTTATGGACCAGAGGCGTTCGGGATTTTAGGAACATTCATGTCCATGCTGAATATCCTTATTCCTGTCTCTGCCTTGACTTATCCTATAGCCATTATTCTCCCTAAAAGCGACCAGGACGCACATGGCCTAGTTCGGTTGTCCTTTATTGTTGCGGTCGTTATCTCCTGCTTCGCCTTTTTGCTCTTATTGCCGTTGGGCAGTTACATTGCTGGTGTTTTAGATGTTGAGGCAATTGGTAGGTATCTATATTTAATTCCCATTGGTATGTTCTCTTTCGCACTGTTGCAAATAGCCCAGCAGTGGTTGATCAGGAAAAAGGAATTTCTGCTTAATGCCAGGATAAGTATCATCCAGTCCATAGCCGTGAATGTGGCCAAAGTCGGCATAGGATTTGTTTATCCAGCGGCGGCAGTGTTAATTGTAATTTATGTGTTTGGAGCTGCGCTCAACTTTCTTATGTTATTAGCAGGCATCAGGAAGAGAAAAATAGGTTTTATTTCAAAACGAGCATCTAACCACAAGCCCATTAGAGAGCTGGGAAAGGACTATAATGATTTTCCCTTATACCGTGCTCCGCAAATGCTGATCAATGAAATTTCACAAAACTTTCCAGTCCTGATCCTGACGATGTTATTTGGGCCTGCATATGCGGGTTTTTACACGCTTGGCAAAACCGTCATGATAATGCCAGTCAGCCTGATAGGTAAATCGGTTGGCGACGTATTTTATCCAAGGATAAATGAAGCGGCACATCAAAAAGAAATGCTTAGCAAGTTGTTGCTAAAAGCGTCTCTAGCCTTGTTTATGGTCGGTATCGTACCTTTTTCCATAGTCCTCTTTTTTGGCCCGAAGATATTTTCTCTTATCTTTGGAAGCGACTGGTGGGTGGCAGGACAATATGCGCAATGGTTAGCGCTCTGGATGTTCTCGATGCTAGTCGTGAATCCGAGTGTGAAGGCCTTGCCTATATTAAAGGCGCAAAAGTTTCATCTCGTTTATACTTGCTGCTTGACTGCAATAAGGATTTTTGCGATGTTCGTTGGCTATTATATTTATTCCAGTGATATTTATGCCGTTGCATTGTATTCTTTAAGTGCGGTATTGGGAAATATTGTTCTTATCAGTATAATTTATAAAAAGTCACTGGATTATGATCGACATAATAGTTCTATCGCTTTAGACGCAACTGCCATGCCAGATCACCAATAAATAATATCCCCGTAGTACATCTAAATTATTTACAGGATAGGCTATGAAAGAAGCCAGCGGAGAAAAAATATCTGTTTCTGTGGTCATTCCGACATTTCATGATTGGGAGCGCCTGGGCTTGTGCCTAAAGGCTCTTGAGGAACAGAGCTATCCTAAAAGTCATTACGAAATCATAGTAGTCAATAATGATCCAGACGACTCTCCATCAGATATTTCAGGAGATTTTGTACTGATCAGCGAGCATAAACCAGGCTCATATGCCGCGCGGAATGCTGGGATCCGAATTGCCCAAGGCGAGGTGATAGCCTTCACTGATTCGGATTGTATTCCAGATAAGCACTGGCTCGAGAATGCTGTAGCGCAACTCCGCGAGAAAAAAGTTGACAGGGTTGCCGGACATGTAGAAGTTTTTTTTAATAATGCTAAAGCTAACGCAACCGAACTTTATGAAAAAGTAGTGGCTTTTGACCAAAATAAGAATGCCAATAATGGTGTGTCAGTGACAGCTAACTTCATTACTTATCGACGGGAGTTTTCAAGAGTCGGTTATTTTAATGAAGAGTTAATGTCAGGTGGCGACTTCGAGTGGAATGGCAGAGCGACACGTTTGGGCTTAAGTATTGTCTATGATGATAAATGCATAGTTTATCATCCAGCAAGAAGCTCGCTCGAAGAGCTGAAAAGAAAGATAAGGCGTGTTACCTATGGAACAGCAACATATGAAAAACAGCCGAGATTCTTTTTTCTACGCTCCCTTTTTCCTCCTATAAGTGATTTTGCGAATATATGGAGAAAAAAAGAGATGAGTGCTAAAGAAAAATTGCTTGCAAGTTATGTTGCATGTTATTTGAAATTTTACAGGGCGCTGATAAGAGTAAAGTTCAAATTGGGTTTGGAGCAAGCATCACGAACTTGATTGTGATTTTTTAATTCACACTGTTATTTAGAACATGCTTATAGGAGGGGGGATGAAAACAGTCAGTATCTATGTGCCGACCCACAATCGGCCGGCATTTTTGAAGCGGGCTTTGGATTCACTGGTAAATCAGGATTTGAGCGGCTTCCAGGTGCTTGTTTGCGATGATGGTTCCAATAGCGAAAACAAGAAGAAAGTCAGAGAAATAATCAGGGATTACAAAGACAAGTTCTCTGACCTGATTTTCTTTGATGAGCCCGAGGCGAAGGGGGCTTGTCATGCCAGAAACACAATGATCAATGCGGCAGATGGAGAGTTCATTACCGGTTTGGATGATGACGATGAATTTACACCTGATCGTCTTCGTTGCTTTATTGAAAGTGATTTAATAGATAATTACGCTTATTTGAGCGCAGGTAAATTGGTAAACGATGACAAGGCCGTATTCAAGTCGATTGAGACAAAAGGTGAAATAACTTTAAATAAATTGCTTTTTACCAATATTGCCGGGAATCAAGTTTTTACCCGGACTGAATATCTCAGGAGTATCGGGGGCTTTGATGTAAGCTTCCCATCCTGGCAGGACTATGACATGTGGGTGAGATTGACGAAAGAGTTCGGGGCGGGATATAAAATCCAGGAGTGTACTTATATTCTAAACATCGGCCATGAGCTGGGCCGTATAACCAATTCTCAAAAGGTACGCGATGGATATCTGCATTTCATCGAGAAGCATAAGGATATTATCGGCAAACGCCATCACAAGGCTTTAGCGGTGCAGGATGTAATCAATAGCGGATCGCCGCTTGCCACTAGATTCATGATTGAAAACTTCAGCGTCAAGACTTTCTACCCTTTGTCAAAGTATTGGGCGAAAGCTTATTTGCCTGGTTTCTTTGTTCTGGTGAGAAGCTTTCTTAGATCAACGGGTTAATTAATAATTATTTATGTAAATGCCTATTTTTGTATTGCTCAGAATTGTTTATAAAGAGACTCAAAGGAGCTGGCCATGCGAGATTTATGATGCTTAGATTGCATTTTAATTACAAATATGTGTTGGTATGGCTTCTGTTTTTCCTGGGCCCTATGGGGATGTTTCTAACGCCCTTTCCAGGCATTGGCTCACTTAGGACCTTTTATTTTATATCGGCTTTTTTGACTTTTTTAGCCTTTCTTTATTTTAAAGAAAAGAATATTGAGCAGTACACATGTCTGTTTCTCCTCTCTTCGGTGGTGTTTGCAAGCGCTTCATATGCTCTTCTAAGTTATCAAGGCTCATCACTACCCATAGCGATCAATCCATTAGTCAGGTTCATCGTCATTTTTGTACTCATGTTCGGGTTCTATATGGCTGCCATGATTGTTGCTGATTTCAAGAGGGGAGAGTTGCTGGAAAAAATAATAGAAGCATCGTTCTGGGGGTTCTGCCTTGTTTTCTTATTGGGTGGCGCTTTGTATTTTCTATATACCTCGGGCGTAATAGGTCGCGATATATATACTCGCTTTGTCACCCTCGATCAGCAAGCCTACGGTTATGTGAGACTCTCTCCGGGAACATATCCGAACGAGTTCGGCATTATCTGTTCTTTTTACGCCATCTATGCATTGTGCCGCTATGGTAAGACTTACAAATTATATAACCTTGCCCTAGCACTGTTGTTCGTCTGCGGCGTATTCCTGGCATCAACGCGAGCGGCGTACGTCACCTTGGCTTTTGGGCTTTTGGCAATTACCTTTCTTTACCCCAAAAGAATTGTGAGAATACAATATCTAATTGTTATCTCTACGTTTCTACCGCTGGTTCTGATCGCTCTCTCCTACATTTCTTTCAATGTCATAGAGGTTGTCACCGTTGGGTTTGACTCCTTGGTCAACGGTTCAGGAAGCTCACAGATAAGAGAGAATGACTGGAAAGAAGCAATTGACGACCTCATGCAGAACATATCATTTGGTGTCGGTTTTGAGTCACCCTATGCTTCAACGCTCCATAATGTGCCTTTACAGCTGCTCTATGGTTTCGGCGCTGTTCCAATAGCAGTAGTGGCTCTTTTACTATTTGCTTTTTACTACGCACAGCGTGCCAAGGGTGCTGATATTGTATTTAATAATGCCTTTGATGCAAAATATATGGGATTGCTCCGTCTCGTGCTTGCGGCTCATGTATTCCTTTTTGCTTTAACCAATCATAATCAAACTCATTTCTTTACCTGGGCACTGTTTTTCCTGACATGCTTCAGGTTCAAGGTTTCAAGCGAAGAGAACCTGCTGAGTAATGAAAGGCAGTTTGCCAGATGATAAGGTTTCTACTGCTGTCTACGTGATTATCTAATGGCGCTTCTACGAGCAATCATTTGGCTGCGGTTAGAGAGTGGCATGCTCCCTTGGCTAGGTTAAATAAATGTTCGATGTTCGATGTTTGATGTTTTTTATTGCCTGGATTTTATATGAATGCCCTGAAAATCAATGCGAAATTTTCTACCCAGAGACAAACGGGTGTCCAGAGAGTTGCTAGAGAAATCGTCAGCAGGCTACAAACGAGGCATGAGTTAATTAGCCCAACTTCGGCTAGCCAAATCCGCGGTATTCTCTGGGAGCAGCTTTTTCTCCCATATAAATTGGATTCCAAACAGTTATTGTTTTCTCCTTGCAATATAGGGCCTGTCGCACATAGGAAACAGATCCTATGTATTCATGATGTTTGTGTACTTGAACACCCGGAATGGTTCGATAGAAAATTTCATTTGTATTACAAGGCAACCTGGAAGCGGCTTGCTCACCAAGTGCTTTTTATTACGACGGTATCGGAAAGCTCCAAGAGACGAATTGTCGAAATTCTCGACGTTGCGCCCGAGAAAGTTATCGTCATAAATAATGCTGTTTCGGAAGCCTTCTTCAAGAATGAAGATATCAAGTTTCAGCCGATTCAAGATAAATTCAACCTGCCTAATGACTATGTGCTTTGCGTAGGGAGCTTCGACGGTCGAAAGAATCAGTTAAAAGTTGTGGAGGCCTGGAAGAAAATCTCTGATAAGTTCAATGATACCAAGTTGGTTTTCGTTGGCGATAGCGGGAAAAATTTTTCCTCATCAGGAAATCAGCAGGTTTTATCTGAAGCCATATTTACAGGTTATGTATCAGAAGAAGAGCTGCTGGCCATTTACGAAAATGCCAAATTGTTTGTTTATCCTTCCCTATATGAAGGATTTGGTCTCCCCGTGTTAGAAGCGATGGCGGCAGGTTTGCCAGTTATAACTTCCAAGGGAAGTCCGATGGAAGAATTTGCCAAAGAGGCTGGTTTATTAGTAGATCCTCGAAATGCGGATGAAATTGCCATGGCAATGGATGAGCTTCTTTCCAACCAGTCGCTTTGCAACTCACTATCGCAAAAGGCAAAGGAAATAGCAGGCGAATATAAGTGGGAATATACCGCAAGACGCTATGATGAATTGTTTGCCAAGGCCATGGAGATGGAAATATGAAGGTAGCAGTAATTGTCGATTGGTTGACGGTATATTCCGGTGCTGAACGTGTCGTCGAACAAATAATAAAATTATACCCTGATGCAGATATATTTTCGTTAGTCGATTTTCTCAAGCCAGATCAGCGTGACTTCTTGAACAAGCGTCCCGTGACGACATCTTTCATACAAAAACTTCCTCTCGCCAGAAAGCATTATCGAAGCTATCTGCCGCTAATGCCCTTGGCTATTGAGCAGTTCGATGTAAGTCAATACGATTTAGTCATTTCCAGTTCGCATGCCGTGGCCAAGGGGGTAATTACAGGGCCGGACCAGCTTCATGTCTGCTATGTTCACTCCCCCATACGTTATGCTTGGGACCTTCAACACCAATATCTGCGTGAGTCGGGAATGACTCGCGGTCCTAAAAGCTGGTTAGCCAGGCTGATATTGCATTATGTGCGTAACTTCGATGCCCGAACATCGCTAGGAGTCGATACGTTCATGGCCAATTCGCGGTTCATCGCGAGGCGTATCAATAAATGCTATAGAAGGGAAGCCAAGGTCGTTTACCCGCCTGTCAATGTGGCTGAATTCAGTCTCGGTGAAAAGAAAGGGGATTTCTATGTCGTGGCGTCTCGTCTAGTGCCCTATAAGCGTGTCGATCTGGTCGCCGAAGCTTTTGCCGGGATGCCCGATAAACGCTTGGTAGTGCTGGGTGATGGTCCCGACATGGAAAAGATCAAGGCAAAGGTCAAGGGAGCCGCCAATGTCGAGATTAAAGGGTATGTAGAATTCAGCGATATGAAACGCTACCTCCAGGAGGCCAAGGCTTTCGTATTTGCCGCTGAGGAGGATTTCGGTATCGCCCCGGTCGAAGCCATGGCGAGTGGCACACCCGTCATAGCCTTTGGCAAGGGAGGGGTGTTGGAAACGGTGATCGATGGCAAGACAGGGCTTTTTTTCAAGGAGCAGTCAGTGTCAGCTATTCAGAGTGCCGTGGCGCGTTTTGAGGAACAACAAGGCAGCTTTTCTCCCGAAGCATGCCGCAGGCGTGCGGAAGCCTTCTCAAATGACGCTTTCCGAGCCAACTTCGATGGAGTCGTTCAACAAAGCTACAAGGAGCTCTTCCATTCTGAAAAAAATAGCCCCAGTACGGAGCCGGCCGCTATCAGCGTGGTCTAGAGAGAAATCAAGCGGTTCTATAATACCCAGCAATAGAAGGTTACATGAATGATCGAAAGGAGAGGGTGGGTTTTCTTTCTATTGGGTTTCTTGACGCTTGCTTTCTTTATTGGCGCTCTGGTTCCCGGCAAGACGCGTATCGCTATCGAGGATTGGTTGGATTTGCCGTTTTCAGTATCCCCTGTGGCTCATTTCCTGTTCTTTTCTGGAGCATCCTTCCTGATACGCTTTTGCTATCCGCGAGTAGGGCCTTGGCAGGTACTACTGGCCATGCTCGTGCTTGGTAGTCTTATCGAAATTATTCAACTATGGATCCCGGGACGCGAAACCGATCTGGCTGACTTGAGTCTGGATATGTTGGGAGCGTCGTTAGGAATCCTGCTCAGCTTTTTCGCCAACAGAGCTTCGCCGGTTCGGGCTAGCTAGCCGCCAAATGTTTCTTGTATGGCTTTTCGTATCGGAAATGCAAAGCTATTATCTGTTGACTAGTGCCTGATAGTGGCGGGGTGTTGTAAGTATTTCGAATGGTTCCTGCTTATAAAAGGAACCATGTTTCTAGTTCTCAAGTTTGGTATTGATGCTATTGTGAAGTTTGTGTTTCAAATATAAGTCCAGATTGCTACCCTGAAAGGAGATCTGATTTTTCTGTCATGCCGCTTTTGAACGTCTGAAATCGAATCTGAAACCTTAGAGCAAGCGGTATCGGTGAGAGTCTCAGGCTAATGATTCAGGCAATCTTCCTGTGGGGGCGAGATGGAAGGGGTGACCGCGCAGTCAAAGCAAAAGAAGAACATATGGCCTGCTAGGCCGCTTTTATTGTGGCTTCCTGCTATCTTGTCCCTCGGCGTCGTCGGTATCGTCTATGGTATCCATTTTTACAAGGATGTCCCTGTCGACTTGATGATGCGCGACCCGAATGCCGCTGCCGGTGTGCCGGTCTATATCGGTTTTATGTCCCAGCTGGGGATTTTTTTCTGGGTGGCGTCAGCGAGTTCCTGCTTGTTCAGCGGTATTGTATTGTTCAGGCAACAGGATGAGCAGAGAGTCTGGCGGTTCATGTTCGCCTCAGGCATCTTCTGCCTGCTGTTAGCCGTCGACGATATTTTCATGCTTCACGAAAACATTATTCCGCGAATGGGCGTTCCGGAAACGGTCGTCTTCTTGTTTTACGGGTCGGCGATGCTGACATACTTACTCGGCTATTTCTCTCTCCTGATCTACACCAGATTCGTGATTCTTGGCGTTTCGCTAGCTTTTTCGGCTGTTTCCATTGTAACGGACCTTTTGTTCGAAATAGGCGCCTTAGAGGACATAGCCAAATTCATCGCACTCTCCTATTGGTTGTCTTATTTTTCGTTGACGGCTTTGCAAGCGGTGGAGGGAGGTCTGAACCGTGCCGTATGCAAGGAGATAGCGCCAGGCCATGGTCTGGCACGCCTGATGGCTGCAAGGAGCAGTGTGCTGTTCAATTTCAATAGACTGAAATAACGCCTTTTTCGCCGAAGTTAAATTCGGTCTGAAAAATCGGCGAGCAATGCTCAGGCAAGGCAAAAACCAGTGAAAAAGCGGAGTTTACAAAAGTAAATGAGCACTTCGAGCTGATTTTTAACGCTGCATGAGCGAGTGCAGACATTTTTCAGTCAGAATGTAAAAAGCCCACTCTCGAGTGGGCTTCTTGCTGAACCTAAGGCACGGCTGTATTCACATGAAAGATGTCAAAGCGTCAAGGCCAAGAAGCTCTATGCCGGCATCATGTACGCCGTCGCCGCTGATCGTCATGCCGTCCAGCAGTTCGTTGCCTGACGTGGCGGCCTTGAAGAGAAACGACTGGCTTGAACCGGCGGAAAGATCGTCATCAAGTTCGAAGGTGTAAGCATCTCCATCCTGCGCAACTAGCGAGGCTCCCTTGACACGTGAGATCTCGGCATCAAGATCGAAACTGATGAGCGTGTCGGTAATGTCTTCGTCAGATTCATTGGTAACCTCGACGGACATGACATAGCCCGAATCCCAATGGCTCAATGTCTCCAGGTGCGCCGTGATATCCAGCGTGTCGCTGCCGTTGTCCTCGGAGGAGGCCGTACCATCGGTTTCTTCCTTGGCTTCGCTGGCCTTTGACTGCGTTTCCGACGCTTCCGCTGCCTTCATGTCGACGTGCTTCATGGCGCTTTTATCGTCGTCATCGCCGCTTTTCTGGCTCTTGTTCTTGCTCTGAGAAGCCTTGCTCTTCACGAATGCGCTGTCTTCGCTGTCGGTGATCTCGGAGGTCTTGGGTATCTGGGGCTTGTTGCCATGCGAGACATCGCGTGAATGCACATCCAGCACGGTGCCGTCGCCGAAAACGATCTGCTCGATGTCGCTCAGAGTATCCTTGCCGGAGGCTTTCGCGACGATGACATCGCCACTCTTGAAGCTGATATCGTCCTTGTCGTAATCCTGCAGGTAGATCACCGTATCGTTGCCATCTCCCCCGTCGATATCATCATCGCCCCAGTCATCCTGGGGACCGCCTTGCAGGATGTCGTCGCCGTCGCCGCCACGCAGGATGTCGTTACCCAGCCCCCCGTTGAGGTAGACACCATTGTCGGCGCCCTGAAGCTCATCATCGCGGCGTGAGCCGATGACATATTCGAAGGTCACGTCGTTGGCATCGGCATCGGTAATCGCGCCGAAGCTTTCCCCACCCCGGTTGATCCACAGCGAAGGGGACATGTTGTCGGCCTCGGCGTCACGAATCGACTGCTCGACGTTAACGATGTTGTCGTGATCCCGGCCGCCATGGAAGTTGATATCGCGATCGGTCGAGGCGACCTGCACGTCATTGCCTACCGATGAGCGCCAGGAGGCGAACAGCACGCCATGGCGCATGCCCGAGTCTTCCAACTGGGTGAAGGTGCCATCATAGCTTTCGCGCAGCTCATAGCCGTAGCCATTGCCGCCACTGCCTTTGTTGAAGGAGCCGTGAGCACCAAGTTCATCGGCCTCGATATCCAGAGAAAGCGCAATCTCGAAGGCGACGGAAGGACCGTTGATGACCTGAATATCCGAGAGTTCGCCATCGACCGTGCCGTTGAACTCTACCGCATGGTAATCCTTCAGGCCGGAGAGGGTATTGCTGAATTTGCCGTTATCGGGCGTACCGAGTTCGTACTCGATCGTGAAGCCCTCGAGTGTCACGTTCTTGAGCGCCTCCATCTTCTCGACCTTGGCATCGCCACCCTCGAAATCGAAGTGCACGCCGCGATCGAGCGTTACGGTGCTGCCCTTGACGGAGGCGACCTGGGCCATGCTCGTGCGCAGCGGCGCATCATTCTTCTGCCATGAACTGTCGCCGATCCCGGCAAAGAAATCCCGATCGTTGTCCTGCCATACGCGCACCGTGTCACCCGTTTCGAGCCCGTGGCCGCCCTTCAGGGACAGGGTACGGTCGTTATCATCGGCATCGCTCTTGAGCGTACCGACGAATTCCGTATCGTCGCCCACTACATAGATACCATGGGCATCGTCATTGTCGAGCGCTTCATCGGTGAAGGTTATGGTGGTCTTGTCGGCGCCGGCCCCCACCAGCGATACGTCGGAGCGGGTAATGGTAATCGAATCGTCGAAGACATAGTCTCCGGCAGACAGCTTCACCGTGGCGCCTGAGGGAGCATCGTCGAGAAGTTTTTCGAGCTTGGCGGCGGTAATGTTGGTGTTGGCAGTGATGATCTTGGAACCGGTACTCATGCAGCATCTCAATCAGTAAAGTCTAATATAAAGGAGTGCGGATAGGCTCCACACGCCATGTCTTGTCACGTCGCTGGAAGGAAGGGCTGCCCCGAGGGGGCCCGATCAATGACAGAGGCTTGGTCGAGACCTGCGTACGGTGTCGCGAATACCGGGTTCCATTTCGCGGTGTTCGTGGTAGGCGCGCTGCTCCACGCCCCCAAGCTCATGTTTCTTTATTAGCCAGCACTTTGACAGCGGCGGCGATGCTACTGGCCTAGCGGAGCGGGAGGCAAGAGGAATTACCCTCTGGAGACTATCCGGAACCGAGCGTTACATGCGGCGAAAATATGGTTAAAAGTAAAATATTTTCAATGAGTTAACTGGGTTTCCTGTTGCCGTGTGCCGAATTCGAGTTAGGACGACCTCAGGTTTTATCTAGGGTGAAGCCTCTCATGGCGGAAGGCTGCTTTCGCATGATGAAATTAAGTGTAAAAATAGTGAAGTTTTTTGTCACAAATAAGGTTAGCATGCGGATGTGAAGCCATAGTGCCGTCTGAGATCCATTTTTTGTGTCGCCGGTATCACCCCAACACTGATTCTGCAGTAACGAATCTGATACCCTTGCAGCCAATTCGGCACGGCTGGGTTTTCGCCGCCTGATTCCGTTTCATCCAACCGATTCGATAGTGAGCATCCCATGGCCACTCCCCAGAACGCCACTGACCTGCAGCTCGCGTTGCGTGCCTGCAAGAGCTCGTTCCTTACGGTGGGGTTTTTCAGCATGTTCATCAACTTGCTGATGCTGGTTCCCCCTCTCTACATGTTGCAGGTCTATGACCGCGTCATCTCCTCGCGCAGTGAAGAGACGCTGCTGATGCTGACACTGGTCGTCGTCTTCCTGTTTGCGGTCATGGGCGGCCTGGAGATGGTCCGCTCGCGCATTCTGATCCGGGTGGGCAACCGTCTCGACACCCTGGTCAATCAGCGCCTCTACAGCGCCATGTTCCGCAAGAGCGTGGCGATGCCGGGCCAGCAGACCGCCCAGCCGCTGAGCGACCTGACCAACCTGCGCCAGTTCCTCACCGGCAACGGCCTGTTCGCCTTCTTCGATGCGCCCTGGGTGCCGATCTACATCGCCGTACTGTTCCTGTTCGACTTCTGGTTCGGCGTGTTCGCCATCTTCGCCGGCATCGTGCTGCTGACGCTGGCCATCGCCAACGAGAAGGCCACCAAGAAGCTGTTGGCCGAGGCCAATGCCGAGCACATCAAGGCCCAGGAGCTGGCCAACAGCAACCTGCGCAACGCCGAGGTGCTGCACGCCATGGGCATGCTGCCCGGCATCATGGGGCGTTGGGCGGCCAAGCATCATGTCTTCCTGGCCCGGCAGTCCCAGGCCAGTGATCGTGCCGGCGTGCTGACCAACACCTCCAAGGTGCTGCGCATGATGTTCCAGTCGCTGATTCTCGGACTGGGGGCGCTGCTGGTACTCGAGGGCGACCTGACACCGGGCATGATGATTGCCGGCTCGATTCTCATGGGACGTGCCCTGGCGCCTATCGACCAGATGATCGGCAGCTGGAAGGGCTTCGTCAGCTCCCGTGGCGCCTATCAGCGCCTGAACGAGCTGTTCACGCAGATCCCCGCCGAGCAGCAGCGCATGTCGCTGCCCGCACCACAAGGCGACGTGAGCATCGAAGGCGTGGCTGCCGCGCCTCCGGGCGCCAAGCTGGCCGCCATTCGCGGCATCAATTTCAGTGTCGAGAAGGGCGAGCACATCGGCATCATCGGGCCCAGTGCGGCGGGCAAGTCCACGCTGGCGCGCGTGCTGCTGGGCATCTGGCCTTCCCAGGTCGGCAAGGTACGCCTCGATGGTGCCGACATCTCCCAATGGAACCGTGACGAACTGGGCCCGCATATCGGTTACCTGCCGCAGGATATCGAGCTGTTCGACGGCACCATCAGCGAGAACATCGCCCGCTTCGGCGAGGTCGATGCCGAAAAGGTGGTCGCAGCCGCCAAGAAAGCCGGCGTGCACGACATGATCCTGCGTCTGCCCAACGGTTACGACACCTACATTACCGCGTCCAGCGGTGCTCTTTCCGGCGGACAGCGCCAGCGGGTGGGGCTGGCAAGGGCGCTCTACGGCAATCCGGTACTGGTGGTGCTCGACGAGCCCAACGCCAACCTCGACGAAAGCGGCGAACGCGCTCTGAGCCAGGCCCTGATGCAGTTGAAGAAGGAGGGCACCACGCTGTTCGTCATCAGCCATCGGACCAGCGTGCTCAAGTCCGTCGACAAGCTCCTGGTGCTCAAGGAGGGTCAGGTCAGCATGTTCGGCCCGCGTGATCAGGTCGCCGCGCAGTTCGCCAAACCCTCCGCGCAGGCGGGCAAGCAGCCCGGCCTGGCGGCGCAGCCGGCACGCGCATCGTCCGGCAAGCAACGGCTCTCCGCCATTAACGGCGGCGCGCCCTCGACGGATTCCCCCCAGGAGCAGAACTGATGGCTGGCAATCGACAACTTCCCAGCATCGACGTGACGCCGCAGCCGGCCAAGCGGCAGGACGTCATCGAAGACTCGTCCGGTACCAAGCTGCCGATCAGCGACAAGGGCTATCGCCGCGTGGGGCTGATCATTCTGCTGGTGGCTTTCGGCGGGTTCGGTGGCTGGGCGCTGGCGGCCAATCTCGCGGTGGCCGTCGTGGCGCCGGGTGCCGTCTCGGTCGAATCGTTCAAGAAGACCATTCAGCATTACGAAGGCGGCATCGTCAGCGACATTCGGGTCAGCGATGGTGATCACGTTACCGCCGGCGACACCCTGATCGTGCTCGACAATACCCAGTCGCTGTCGCAATTGCAGATCGCCCAGGCGCAGTACGACATCAATCGGGCCAGTGAGGTGCGTCTGCTGGCCGAGCAGAGCGGCACTGAAACGCTGTCATTCCCCGACGAGCTTCTCGACAGCACCTCGCCGCGGGTCAAGGAAGTGCTGGCGGTACAGCGTGGCCTGTTCCTCGCCCGGCGTCAGGCATTGCAAGGCACGCTGGAGGCGCTCGACCAGCAGATCGTGCAGATGAATGAGCAGATCGAGGGGCTTCAGGCGCAGACCGACATCAACCAGAAGCGTATTGCCTCACTGCGTGACGAGGCCGCCGACTTTCGCTCGCTGTTCAAGGAGGGGCTGGGCGACAACCAGCGCCTGCGCGAGCTGGAGCGTCAGATCCTGCAATATCAGGGGGAGAACGCTCAGCACAAGGCCGAGATCGCACGCCTGAAGTCGCAGATCAGCGAGAACGAGGTACAGAAGCAGGTGCGTATCCAGGAGTTCCAGAAGGAAGTGGGCGAGCAGCTGCGTCAGGCCCAGGCCCAGATCGCCGATGCCGAGGAGCGCATCACCGCACTCAGCGATCAGGTGCGCCGCACTACCGTCACCGCCCCGGTGTCCGGCACCGTGGTGGGGCTGAAAGTGCATACCATCGGCGCCGTAGTGCGGGCGGGCGATCCGATCATGGACATCGTGCCCTCCGGCGACGGGTTCGTCGTCGAGGCGCGGATTCCGGATCGCGACATCGACAACATCTATCCCGGCCAGTTCGCCGAGATCCGCTTCAGCGCCTTCAACCAGCGCCTGAGCAATGTCATCAAGGGCGAGGTCATCAATGTCTCCGCCGACAGCTTCGAGGACGAAGCCACCGGCGCGCGCTATTACAAGGCGCGGGTCAAGGTCACCGAGCAGGGCAAGCGGGAAATGACAGAAAACATGCAGCTACTCGCCGGCATGCCGGCGGAAGTGATGATCCGCACCGGTGAGCGAACCTTCGCCAGCTACATCGCCAAGCCGATCACCGACATGCTGGCACGTGCGATGCGGGAGGAATGATGCGGTCCCGAAACGCACTGGAAGAGTTATATCGCTGGTTGGGAAATGCAGTATTGGGGGGCACGGCGTTGTTGGCCGGCGTGGGCGTGGCCCATGCGCAGGCGCCCGGCGTGACGCCGCAGCCCGCCGTGACTGGTGCCGCGGCATCGGAGGCGCCGGTTCAGGGCGCGTCGCGTGCGCTGCCCTCGCTGCCCCGGCTGTTCGTTTTGGCGCTGGAGAATGACGCCGATCTCTCCCGTCAGCGCTTCGAACTGGAAGCCACCGAGCAGGAAGTTCCCAAGGCCTGGGCCGGGCTCAAGCCGCAGGTAGATGCCAGCTACTCCTACAGTTATCAGGAGTCGAGCAACATCTATACCGAGAATCCCGAGAACTACGCGCAGAACGATCTCTACGACGAGCGTGTGTCCGGGGAGCTGACCGAGAACTACTGGCAGGTGCAGCTCACTCAGCCGCTGTTCAGCCTGGAACGCTGGCGTCAGGTGGGCAAGGCCAAGGCGCAGGTCTCCGCGGCGGAGCTGCAACTGGCCGTGGTCGAGCGCGACCTCGCCCTGCAGGTGATCGAAGCCTATCTCAACGCCTATCTCGCCTCGCGCAAGCTCGGCCTGCTCGACTCCAAGCGCGAGGCGCTATCGCTGCAGAGCCGCCAGGCAAGCCGCGCCTTCGATCTCGGCGTGGGCGATCGCATCAATCTTCTGGAGGCCCAGTCCCGTCTGGATCAGGCAATTGCCGATCAAGTGCAGGCCGAGAACGAACTCAACAACGCACTCGGCGTGCTCGAACGCCTGACCGGGGTGCTGCCCGACTTCAGCGGCTACACCCTGCGCGATCTGGAAGACCTCAAGGTCGACGCTCAGTGGGGCGAGCCCGATGCCTGGCTGGCCCGTACCGCGGACAACGTGCAGGTCCTGCTGGCCGAGCAGCAGCAGAAGGTCGCCGAGGCGGATACCGACGTGCGCCGTGCCGGGCACTACCCGCAAGTCAACCTCAACCTGAGCTACTCCGACCGCAACAGCCCCGATGCCCTGCGGGCCAGCGAGGATACCCGCGCCAGTGTCGAGGTCCGCCTGCCCATCTATCGTGGCGGCTACACCTCGGCCAATGCACGCCAGGGGGAGCTCACCGTCGAGGCCGGGCGCGCCTCGGTCAACAACGAACGCAACCTCGCCCAGCAGGAAGTACGCCAGCGTCTGCGCAACCTCAATGGCGACGCGCGCCAGCTCGAGGCGCTCAAGCGCTCCATCGAGTCCAGCCAGCTGTTCCTGCAGGCCGCCGAGAAGGGCGAGCAGCTCGGCCTGCGCGATCTCGTCGACGTGCTCGACGCCCGCGCCGACCTTTACGATCTGCGTATTCAGTTCGTCGAGGTCATCCGCCAGTACCTGCTCGACAGATTGAACCTCGAAGCCGCCGTCGGCGGGCTGGAAACGAGCGACCTGCAGGAGGCCATGACGCTGCTGGCGAGCATCACTGACGGGACGGGGGAGGAGGGTGGAGCCGTAAGTCAGGTGTCGCAACTCGCGCCGTAGAACGATGTAATGACGATGTGCGGTTTGCTGCCATCGTCATCCCTCTTAGTAAAGACATGCTCAGAGAAGGCCCGCTACTCGGCTCTCACGGGGCGAGCCCTCTCCGACTAGACTCTCGCTTAATAGCCTTGACGGGGCATGCTTCCTGCGTTTTGTTAACTGTCGTTTGTTCTTACCAGGCATTATTCATGACGTCGAATCCCTCTTGCATGACTCCGCCCCCTGCCTATCCGCGACATGTTGCGATTCTGATGGGAACCTACCAAGGTGAGAAATATCTTGCCGAGCAGTTGGATTCCATTTCCAAGCAAACATATCCAAACTGGTCGCTTTGGGTGTCCGATGATGGTTCTACTGATGCCACTTGGGACATTCTGCGTGACTATCAGGCTAGGTGGGGGGAGGGCAAGCTGCATCTGCGCCGCGGTCCGCAGCGGGGGGTAGTGGCTAATTTTCTTGGCTTGCTGTGTGATGCAAAGATTCAGGCGGATTATTTCGCCTATGCTGATCAGGATGATATCTGGTATGAAAACAAGCTAAGCCGTGCCCTTCAGGCCCTCGATCCTATACCGGCGTCCCGCCCTGCACTGTATGGGGCACGTACATTGCTGGTTGATTCTCATAATCAGCCTATTGCCCTATCACCGCCAAGCCCAAGAACGCCTGCCTTCGCAAACGCACTAGTACAAAATATTGCGAGCGGAAACAGTATGGTGATAAATGCCTCTGCACGAGAGTTGCTCCGTCGTGCAGGGCCCGATATCGATATTAGTGTCCATGATGGATGGACGTACCTTCTGATAACCGCATGTGGCGGGCATGTTATCTACGATCCTGAACCCAGCCTACGTTACCGTCAGCATGATGCCAATCTCATCGGTATGCAGTCAGGATGGAAATCCTATGTCAAGCGTGCCCGGCTACTATGGGCTGGGCAACATAGGCAACATGTTCAGCGTAATCTGACGGCGCTCATGCCCTTGCAGGGATGGCTGACTCCTGCCAATCGTCGGCGTCTGGAAATCTATGCAGGTACGCGCCAGCGTAGTTTACCGTTGCGCTTGCTGGGGTTATGGCGTGCAGGTATTTATCGCCAGACCTGCCTGGGTACGTTGGGCATGCTGCTGGCAACAATTCTCAAAAAAACCTGAGTACTGTAAGATGCCAAGCCGCCTTGAAAGGGCCGGTTTCACAGGTCGCGTGGCTGGCCTGATCCACTTACATGAAGGTTCCGATGAATTTACACGCTCATCAATCGGTCTCGCCAAAAACGATGCTTGCCGACCTTTGGCAGTACCGCGAACTGATCGTACGCATGGTCCGTCGCGATGTAACGGGACGCTACAAGGGCTCTATGCTGGGGCTGGCCTGGTCGTTCTTTACTCCCATCATCATGCTTGGCGTCTATACTTTTGTTTTTACAGTAGTCTTCAACGCCCGCTGGGGAGTCGAGGCAGGGCAGGGCAAAAGCTACTTTGCCCTGCAACTATTCGCCGGGCTCATTGTGCATGGCCTTTTTGCCGAAGTTCTCATACGTACTCCTGGCCTTATCCTGACCAACACCAATTACGTCAAGAAAGTCGTCTTTCCGCTAGAAGTGCTGCCTCTGGTGCCCTTGGGCTCCGCCCTGTTTCACGCCGCAGTCAGCCTTGTGGTGCTATTGTTCGCACAAGGTGCCATTACCGGTAATATGCCCGTTACCATATTTCTGATACCGCTAGTGTTGCTGCCGCTGATCATTCTGGCCATGGGGCTTGCCTGGTTCCTGGCTTCTCTGGGGGTCTTCCTGCGGGACATCGGCCAGACTACAACGCTGTTGTCCACCGTATTGCTGTTTTTATCACCGGTCTTCTATCCGCTCTCCGCGTTGCCGGAATCTTTTCACCCTATTGTGCTTTCCAATCCTTTGACTTTCATTATCGAACAGAGCCGTGCGGTGCTGATTCAAGGCGACATGCCTGACTGGACAGGGCTTGCCACTTATACTCTGGTTGCGCTGGGGCTAGCCTGGTGTGGTTTTGCCTGGTTCCAGAAAACGCGAAAGGGATTTGCCGATGTACTCTGAGACAACTACTGAACGTGCTCTCTCGGAGGCTCGCGTCAGTGAAGAGGCACAGCAGCATGAGTCAGGCAGTGGCGAAACGGTTATCAGTCTGAGCCGCATTGCCAAGCATTATCAGATTTACGAGGCCCCGCGCGATCGCCTGAAGCAGTTTGTCATGCCACGCCTGCAACGACTGACGGGACGTCCTCCTAAGTCCTACTGTCGTGAATTTCATGCATTGGATGATATCTCTTTCGAGATCGCCCGAGGCGAGACGGTCGGTATTATCGGGCGCAACGGTTCAGGGAAATCCACTCTGTTGCAGATCATTTGCGGTACGCTCAGCCCTACCAGCGGACAGGTGAATACTCATGGGCGTATCGCTGCACTGCTGGAACTGGGGGCCGGGTTCGATCCGGAGTTCACGGGACGTGAAAACGTCTATATGAACGCTGCCCTGCTAGGGTTGAGCAAGACCGAAATCGATGCGCGTTTCGATGACATCCTTACCTTCGCAGAGATCGGCGATTTCATCGATCAGCCGGTCAAGACCTACTCCAGCGGCATGTACGTTCGTTTGGCCTTTGCCGTGATAGCTCATGTCGATGCCGACATTCTTGTCATCGACGAGGCGCTTGCCGTAGGAGATGCTTTCTTTGTGCAGAAGTGCATGCGCTTTCTGCGTAAATTCATGGAGACGGGTACCGTTCTGTTCGTTAGCCATGATACCTCGGCTGTGCTCAGTCTTTGTCAACGAGCGATCTGGATCGATGCAGGACGTATCGTATCTACCGGCGCGCCCAAGGAGGTCGCCGACGATTATCTCAAGGCCTATTTCGAATCCAACCAGGGTGAGAGCGCTTCAAGCGGTTCAGGCACCTCACGTGAGGATGAAGATCGTACCCGCCCCGTGGCGCGGGACATGCGGCTGGATTTCATCAATACCACACCCCACCGCAACGATATCGAACTGTTCGAATTCGATCCGTCAGCCAGCGGATTCGGCAAGGGTGGAGCGAGCATCGAAGATGTCGTTCTGATGGACGTCGAGGGCCATCCTCTAACCTGGGTGGTGGGTGGAGAAGAAGTCACCTTGCATGTGCGGGCCCGTACACAAGGGGAGCAGCCCCTAGTCAGCCCCATCATAGGGTTTTACGTCAAGGATCGCCTGGGCCAGACATTGTTCGGCGATAACACCTTTCTTACCTATCGCGACAATCCTGTAGGTGCCCATCCCGGCGAGTATCTGGAGGCCAGCTTCACCTTCCGTATGCCGATCCTGCCGCAAGGGGATTACAGCATCAGCACGGCCATCGCCGATGGTACCCAAGACGAACATGTCCAGCATCACTGGCTTCACGATGCCCTGTTTTTCAAATCTCACTCCAGCAGCATGAGTCACGGCCTTGTCGGTATCCCGATCCATGACATTTGCCTAAAGGTTAGTAGTCGCACATGAACCAGACGCAACAGGAATCTCTCCCCGGTACCGGGGAACGTTTCATTCCCGAATTCGAAGGTGACATCGTTGCCGAGCATCTGCATCGGTACCTGATGGCGAGACAGTATGTTGCAGGCAAGACGGTTCTCGACATCGCAAGTGGTGAGGGCTATGGCAGTGTCTTGCTGGCCGAGGTTGCTGAAAAGGTGGTGGGAGTCGATATCGACCGTCAGGCTGTGGACCACGCCTGCCGAAAGTATCGTCGCGACAATCTAGAGTTTCGTATCGGTAGTTGCACGGAAATCCCCTTGGCTGATGACAGCGTAGACATCATCATCAGTTTCGAAACTATCGAGCATCATGACCAGCATGATGAAATGATGATCGAACTCAAGCGTGTGTTGCGCCCGGGTGGGCTGCTCATCATTTCGAGCCCGGACAAGTACGAATACAGTATCGTCCCTGATTATCAAAATCCCTACCACATGCTCGAACTGTACCAGCACGAATTCGAGTCACTTCTGGAGGAGCATTTCCAGCATCATCTTCTACTGGGGCAGAGAGTCATCTATGGATCGGCAATTTTCACTGAGGCCGAATCCCATATCGTGAACTATACGCAGGATAAGCTCAATGGACGGCTTGGGCTGCCGCACCCTATGTACTTCATTGCCCTGGCTTCCGATGAGAAGCTGCCGGCCATCGGTAACAGCTTCTATCAGCAGGATGTCAATGACAGCAGTGCAGTACATGAGCGTGAAACCATTATTCATGCGCGGGAGCTCGAGCTGGAGGAACGGGGCGTTGTCATTGGCGAGCGTGATTGGCAGATCGGAGAGCTTCAACAGACTGTAGACGAGCGTAATAGGCAGATCACCGAACTTCAGCAGACTGTAGAAGAGCGTGATGGGCAGATCACCGAGCTTCAGCAAACTGTAGACGAGCGTGATGAGCAGGTCACCGAACTTCAGCAGACTGTAGAAGAGCGTGATGGGCAGATCACTGAGCTTCACCAGACGGTGGCTGAACGCGACAATGAAATTGCAGGGCTTCATCAGGTAGTGGAGGAGCGTGACGGGCGGATTGCCGCTCTTGTCGCTCAGCATGATCACCTGCTGAATTCCAAGAGCTGGAGGCTGACTCAGCCAATACGCAACAGCCGCCGTTATCTGACCGAGAAAGGCTACCAGATGTGGCGCAGCTTACCCCTCTCGGCCCAGCGCAAGCGGCAAGTCAAACATCGGCTATTTACACATTTACCCTTTGCCTTCCGTTGGAGCGGCGCCTACAAGCAATGGGCCGATCTGAATGCGAATGACGATGTTCAAGTGGCGGAAATTCAGGGGGCGGAGGAGTACCGCCCGGGATTCTTCCCCGACTTGGATACAGATGTGTATGTACCACGGCTCGAAGCTGAGCCGCTCGATGCTGTACCCGTCAGGCTGATTGCGCTCTACCTGCCTCAGTTCCATCCGATTCCCGAGAACAGCGAGTGGTGGGGAGAGGGATTCACCGAATGGACCAACGTGCGTCCGGCCCAACCTCAGTTTGAAGGCCATTACCAGCCCCATGTTCCGGGCGAGCTGGGCTATTACGACCTGCTTGAGGACGAGGACACCCAGCGCAGGCAGGTGGAATTGGCGAAGCTCTACGGTATCGGCGGTTTCTGCTTCTACTTCTACTGGTTTGGTGGCAAAACTCTGCTGGAGTCGCCGATCGAGAAATACTTGAACGACCCCGAGCTCGATCTGCCGTTCTGTCTCTGCTGGGCCAATGAGAACTGGAGCCGCCGCTGGGATGGCCTGGATCAGGACATCCTCATCGCCCAAGACCATTCTCTTGACGATGATCTGGCCTTCATTGAACACATCGCCCGCTATATGCGCGACGAGCGGTACATCCGTATCGAGGGTAAGCCGCTACTAGTGGTGTATCGCCCCAGTCTGTTGCCCGATGCTCAGGTGACCGTAAGCCGCTGGCGCGACTGGTGCCGACAGAATGGCTTGGGTGAGATCTATGTAGCCTGCACGCAGTCGTTCGATGCGGGGAATCCCAGTGAACATGGCCTGGATGCAGCGATCGAGTTTCCGCCCAACAACTCGGCGCCACCCGATGTCACGGATCAGGTGCAGCCCGTCACCGATTTCGCCGGCACCGTATACGACTGGCGCGTCTTCGTGGAGCGTTCACGGCACTACAAGGACCCCGGCTATACGCTGTTCAGAAGCGTTTGCCCCGCCTGGGACAACACGGCGAGAAAGAAGAATCGGGGAATCATCTTTGCCAACAGCTCGCCGCGTGGTTACCAAGAATGGCTGATGAACGGTATAGAAGATACCTTCACACGCTTCAAAAAGCCCGACGAACGGATAATGTTCGTCAATGCCTGGAATGAATGGGCGGAAGGGGCGCATCTGGAACCTGACCAGCGATACGGCTATGCCTATCTCGAAGCGACCCGCATGGCCATGCAGCGCGAAAAGTTGAAGCACAACGCCAAGGGATTGGAGTCGCAGCCAGAGCTGGCGGTGATCGTGCATGCCTTCTACCCCGAAATCCTCGAGGAAATTCTTGTCCGCCTGAAGTCCATCGAACATACAGCCAAGCTGTTCGTGACGACGGTGGAGGAACATACCCAGGAAGTGGAAACGCTGCTTCAGCAGTCAGGGATTGAGTACTTCCTGTTGGCCTGTGAAAACCGCGGGCGCGACATACTGCCTTTCCTAAAGGTTCTTCCCGAGGTGAAGCGACAGGGGTACCAGTGCTTTGTCAAGCTGCATACCAAGAAATCCCGTCATCGCCAGGATGGCGATACCTGGCGCCAGGATCTGTTCGACAAGCTGCTCGATGCCAAGAACGTGACCAAAAATATGGACCTTCTGCGTCATCGGGATATCGGCGTCGTCAGCCCTGACGGCCATTTGGTGCCAATGCAGACCTACTGGGGCTCGAACGCCGAGCGTGTCGAAAAGCTTTCCGAGCGTCTGGGCATTACACGCCAGCACTGCTCCACCTTGCCGTTCGTCGCTGGCTCCATGTTCTATGCCAGGCTGGAAGCCATGGAGCCCTTGCTGAATCTCGCCATCGATGCCGAGGACTTCGAGGAAGAGGCCGGCCAGGTGGACGGCACCCTGGCTCATGCTCTGGAGCGCGCCATCGCTCTCAGTACAGAGTCGGCGGGTTACCGCGTGGTCACGCAAGGGGGCTGTAGCCAGGCCAACGACCAATATGCGTTTGCCCAGCGCTCCCATTGATGTTGACCAAGCCGTGACTTTTTCGTAAACCGAGCGCGGCGCTGGATGCCCAGGGGGGCCAGCGCCGCTCGCTTGCGTACATGTCACTGCCTTCCATTCTTGCCATCCCCCCAAGCCACGGCACCTCTACTCAGCGGGCATTCAGTGCCTAACCCTGCTACCGGTGTCCTGCTGGGCCAACTTCCCCTCCTAGCCCACTCTCTATTGTCAATTTCAACTCTAGCCCTTTGTTATGTGTCGGTATGCGTCGACCAGCGGAAATTGAACGTAACCCTTCAGTTGCATGCGTGCCAGCCGATAGCCTTATTGTGGTTAGTAAGCGTGAACTATCAGTGCGGTGAAATAGACCCTCAAGATGTGTTAGTTCACGTTAATGAAAGAGTAGAACGATCGTAAAAAAAGGTGGTAGTCTGTCACGCAGTGAACAGCGCTGTTCACTTTTGCTGAGTTTCCGTATCACTTTGATTCGTAGCGTACAGCGCCGGCAGGGTGAGTAATGTGAACTTGGGTTAGCTCGGCACTCAGCCAGAGCATATGCATATGCTAGGAGATGTATTACATGGCTTTACAAGGTTTTGATAAAACGTATTATCTCAATGCGAAGCTGGAAGCACTGCAGACTAGCGAGCCGAATGCATGGGCGGACCAGAATGTTGATGACCTGGAGGCCTTTCTTCAGAACGCTGGGCTGACCGCCGAGCAGCACTACGAGCAGTATGGTTATCAGGAAGGCCTGGCGCCCAACGCCTACTTCGATCCGCAGGAGTACATCCAGGCCAAGGCCGTGGCGATGTATAATAATGCTGATTCCGATTACGCCAGCGTCGACGCAGCGGCCGAAGCCTTCGTTCAATTGTGGGGCGGTAACGTCTACCAGCACTATCTGCAATACGGTGCTGCAGAAGGCATCAATCCCTCCAATGCTTTCGACAGCTCCGCTTATCTGCAGGAAAAGCTCGAGCAGCTCCAGAATGCCGGAGAGACCCAGTATCAGAATATCGAAGATGTTCGTGAAGCGTTCGAAGCCGCTGGCTTGACGCCGCTGGCTCACTTCCTGGCCTATGGCGAGGAAGAAGGCTTGGTAGCCGTGCCTGTCGAGACTTCCGAGCCCATCCCGACATTCACGCTCACTGAAGCTGTCGCTGCCGACGAGCTGCCGGAACAGTACGAACTGACCGATGCCAGCGTCGATCTGGGCGCTCTGGCGGTGGCTGATGTCGCTGACGCTCAGGCTTACGCACAGAGCATCATCGAGGGTGCCAACAACGCCAGCGACCTGGCCCTGGACGCCAGCTACACGCTGAAAGACTCTCTGGCCAACCTCGAAGCGGCTGGTGCCGACGTCGTTGATGGTGCCGATTCCTACACCCTGACCGATGCCTCCATCGATCTGGGTACCGATCTCAGCGTCGATCAGGCGAGTGCCCAGCTGACAGAAGCACAGGCTCTCGTGGATGGTGCCGAGAATGCCATTTCGCTCGACGCCTCCTACACGCTGAGCGATAGCCTCGCCAATGTGGCGGCTGCCGATGCGGCATTAGTCGATGGCGCGAACGCGTATACCCTGACCGATACAGCGGATGCCTTCGAAGGCCGTTCTGTCGATAACGCATTGAGCAGCGATGAGCTGGCTCTGGTCAATGGCGCCACCAACGCCGCGGATTACACTTACAGCCTGTCCGACAGCGCCGAGAACCTGCTGGCAGCAGAAGCCTCCGTTCTCTCGGCTGCGGCCTCCGTGACCGTGACTGACGATAACGTGACCGCGGATCAGGCCAGTGCTCTCCAGGCACTGGGCAACTTCGACGGTAATCTGCCCAACGTCATTCCGACCATCAGCGGGCTGGGTGACACCACCGTCGTCGATGGCAACGCTGCTGTTGCACCGCTGTTCTCCGGCGCCACTATCGCGGATCAGGATGGCAACTGGGATGGCGGCAGTGTCGTCGTCTCCAGCGACAATGCCAACGACGCCTTTACCTTTGGCGGCGATGACAACTCCGGTGACGCCGTGACCACGGCAGCCAACGTCGTACTGGTCAACGGTCAGCCGGTGGGCACCTTCAGCGATAACAACGGTGTCCTGAGCATCACTTTCAACCAGAATGCCGACAGCTCGCTGATCAATCAGGTGCTGGGTAGCATCGAGATTGACGATACGAACAATCAGGGTGGCGAGCGCAATGTCAGCCTGAAGGTGACGGATGCCAACGGTGCAGAAACCACCGAAGCCGCCACGGTCACCGTCAAGGCGTCTGCCGTCAATGGCTCCATCACCAATTTCAACGATGACGAGACCGTCACCTCTCTGGGTGCGGCGGCTACCATCGTTGATACCGATACCAACGCGGGCGTTTCCTACATCCAGAATGTGGGTCTTGGCAACGTCAATCAGGTCAAGATGACCATCGCGCTGAGTGGCGATACCGAAGACAGCGATTCGCTGGCCCTGCCGACGGCACTGAACGGTGATGGCAGCATTGCCAATCTGGCCGGCAACCTGATCTACCAGGATGCTAAGGGCCAATACAATCTGGGTACCATCAGCGGCGGCAGCAATGGCGAAGACCTGGTGATCTCGCTGAGTGACGCGGCCTCCAACAACGCGACTGAGGTCCAGTTCGATGCCGCGCTGACTCAGGCGCTTCAGCAGCTGACCATCGATGCGGCTGCCAACGGCAACGACGGCGTGCGCAACGTGGATGTCACCATCGACGGCGCGGGCGACGCAGCGGCGGCTACCGCCAGTGCCAGCGTCATCGTCACCTCGGCCGGCAACATCACACTGACCGCTGATGCCGACACCCAGACAGCCGGTGTTCAGGGCGATACCAACGCGACCTTCGAGGCCGCCGGTTCTGCCGTCGATGCGCAGGGCATCAATGTCTTCGTGGCGTCGACCGGCACCCTGACCGCCGAGGACAGCTTCTCCGGTGGTGACACCCTGTACGATCGTCTGACGGCTGATCTTGCCGCCGATGCTGGTGCGCCGACCATCGACAATGTCGAGCGCTTCATTTTCAACACGACGGCTGATGCGGCCGCTCTGGATTTTGCCAACATCACCAACAGTGATGGCAACGACATGAGTGTGGTGGCCAGCGGAGACAACAACCTGTCGCTGAGCAACCTGAGCGGTGTGACTGATGTCGATGCCTCTGGTATGTCTGTTGATGGCAAGACGCTGACTGCTGGCTTCGCTACGGGCCAAACCGCGACCGTGACCGCCGGTACTGCCGATGTCGCTGTGTCTGCCAGCGATACTGACGCGCAGACCGACGACGCCAGCGTGACCATCAATGCCAAGAGCGGAGCTGATGTCGCGGTTCAGGGTTCGGCCAAGTTCGAGATCAACGGCCTGACCGGCGATTTCGATGGCCAGACCAACGATGCAACTGACACGATCACCATCGGGCTGGGCGACGCTGGTGATGATACAGTTACGGTTAACACCGGAACCGCAGACACCACCATCACCAGTCTGGCGAGCTCCGACACCCTGACCGTCGACGCCGAGGACATGGCTGATGACACGACCCTGACCGTTTCAGGTGAAGGGACGCTGGCTGTCAACAACCTGGAAGGCGATCTGGACCTGAGCGGCTACACCGGCGGCAACGCTGACGTGGCCATGAGCAACGTGACCGGCGATAGCGCCAGCATCACCCTCGGTGCCCTGGCGGCTGGCGATGCTACTGCCGATTTCACGGTATCTGCCTCCACGGCAGGCGACACCATCAACATCGACGCCACGGCGGCCAAGTCGGTCGACGCCAACGACGACGGTGTCGTGGATGCTGACGAGAACGTCGATCTGGCCTTGGTCGGTAATGCCAACTACGTGCTGTCCGGCGTGGCGGCCGATGTGGATGCATCAACCTCGACAGGCGACGTGACGCTGAACACCGTCGAAGATTCTGACATCGATGTTGCCACCGGCAGTGGCGCCACCAACCTGCGTGGCTCTGCCAGCCAGGTCGATGTCAACGCTGCGGCGCTGGGTGCTGCACTGACCCTGGGGCAGGCGGACAACAATGCGACAGCCGATGTCGACGAAACGGCTGCCTTCAACGGCGACGTGACCGTGACCGGTCTGGGTACTGCAGCAAATAGCTCGGTCAATGCCACGCACCTCAACGGGTCGCTGGACGTCAGAACCGTCGATGCCAACGGCGCTATCCTGACACTGGGTAGCGAGGTGTCCGACGCCGTGCTGAAGACGGCGACAACAAACAACAACGCTGCTGTAACCGTGGAGGCGGCTGACTTTGCCAACACCCTGACGCTGTCCGGTGCGCAGGACGTGACCGTCAACGATTTCGCCGGCACGCTCGACGCCAATGCCGATGTTGATGGTGACAGTAACCCCGATGCCGCGACCGGTGATCTGGCCGTCAACCTGGCGTTGGGTGCCGACGCGCAGCTGACGCTTGGCAACCACGGGGATTCTGCAACTGACGGCGCTGTCACCATTGTCGGTGCCGACAAGGCCAGCGACGAAACCACAGCCGGTTCCGTTTCGGTGGATGCAGGAGCTCTGGCGGACGACAAGGCCATCGCCATCAGCGACGGTGACATTGCGCTCGACGCTTCCGTGACCAACCTGATCGGCGACCTCGATCTGTCCGGCATGGACATGGTGGCTGCCACCAACACGGTGTCCGTCACGACCGGCGAGATTGCCAATGGTGCTGAAGTTAGTATCACGCTGGGTACCGCCCAGAACGTGGCCATCACCGGTGACGAGGCCGATGGTGGTACCGGTACGGTCAACGTCAATGCAGCCACCGCGATCGCGGGCAACTTCGATGGTGATGACGGCACCACGCCGGCCACCAATGTCCAGCTGACGCTGGACGGCGATGCAGACTTTGTGGTGGCTGACTCTACTGCTGACATCAATGCGGCAGATGCCACTGGCAAGCTGACGGTCACTGCGTTGGGGATGGAAACAGGCGCTCAGACCATCACCGTGGGCTCAGGCGGCTCCGACATCAACGCAGGCGGTGGCAATGATACCGTGACCGGCGGGGCAGGCGTAGATAGCCTCAATGGCGGTGCTGGGAACGACACCCTGACCGGCGGTGCGGGTGACGACATCCTGACCGGTGGCGCGGGTGTCGATAGCCTGAGCGGTGGTGATGGCATGGACACCTTCGTCTTCGCTGAAGGCGATTCCGGTGCCACTGCCACTACTCGCGACACGATCAGTGACTTCGTGATCAACGAAGACACCATCGATCTGAGCGGGCTGACCACCGACGGCGCGGCTGCACTGAGCTTCAACGATCTGAACATCTCCATCGGCCAGAGCAGTAGCGTGATCAGCTTCAGCTATGACACCGACGGTGTTGTCGATGATGGTGGTAATTCTGTACCCACTGACGGTACTAGCACCATGCAGATCGAGCTGACCGGTAACTACGTGGGTCAGAGCTTCTCTGCCTCCGACTTCACCTTCGCGTAATCCTCTCTTTCGGGAGCGGATGCCTTCCCCGGCTTTCCGGGGAAGGACAACGCGACAGGTTGTCTACAGCAAGACCACAGAACCCCCGGCTTCGGCCGGGGGTTTTTTCGTTGAAGCCGAGGAAAACCCATGACTCCATCCTTCGTTCGCCACACCACCCGGGCACGTCAGCCACCCTTGCCGCTGTTGCCTAATGAGCCGCGTCTGCTGAATCCGGCCCGTGAGAAGGCGCTCACGCAACGCTTTCTGCAGCCGGCCCGAGCAGATCTGGAGCGGCTGTTCGTCTGGCTGCGCCGCGAGCTGGATGGCCCCTTGCACGAGCAACGCCCCGAGAAGCTCGGCAAGCCCTATCCGTTGGGTCAGTGCCTGGAGATCAGCCAGGCGATGGCGCGGCGTCTGGCCAGCCTGAACGATGAACCGTTGGCGGGCACCGACGCCGAGCCGGGCTATCGTGCCCTGCGGGCCTTTCTCGATCACGGCGGCACGCTGCGTCAGGTGTGGGGCGATCTGCGTGGGCAGTACTTTCAGAATGCCTTCCTGCTGGGCGATCTCTACCTGGACGTAGCCAACGACACCGTGGACGCGGCCAAGCCGTCGGTGGAACTGTTGCCGTTCGCCGACTCCGGCCTGGTACCGATTCGTGACTACGCCCATTTCACCCGCGTCGCCGAGCGCTACTGGCAGGCGAGGGTGCTGCCCAATCACCTGCTGCCCGGCCTCGCGCCGTACTTTCCGCTGGTAGTGATTCAGCCGGGTGGCAGGGCGCAGTTGCATGGCCTGTTCGACTACCTGATCGCGCTGACCTGCCGTGGGGCCTTTCGTCCCAGCGAGGCGGCGTTGAAGGCCTCACCGCTCGATGAGGCGGTGTTTGCCCGGTTGCGGGAGGGGTGCGATCCATCGCTCAGGCTCCCCGAGTCCCCCCGCGACGGTCGCGAGCAGGCACTGGCTGGATGTCGTCGGGCTCGGAAGTCAGGTCGTCATCAGGACGTGGCAGCGCGCAATGCCGCGGTCAAGGCCGCGCTGGAGGTCAACGCGCGTTGGCAGCCACACCGGTAAGCATTGGGCGCCTCGAGCAGGTGGCTGTCGGGGGAGGCAATTGTTCCTTTGCGCTGAGGTCTGAGTTATCGGGTAGCCCTTTGTAGAATCTCTCGCGTGGCTATGGCGCGATGGTCCTGGCGGTGCGGTCCCGAAGAGTACTGGTCTATGCTACGAACCCTTATCGGAGGGCGGCCATAGCTCAGATTCCTCACAAATGCGCCACGACTACGCACGCCATCCGAAAGGCAATACAGCGATCGACGGATTCGGTCAGCATCGTCGCTGAGTCGCCACTACGGCATCAATTCCAAGACCGTACGCAAGTGGCGTAGCTCGAGAGACGGTTTAAGATACCCGGATGGGCCCAAGATCCCTCGTTCCACGTTATAGACGCCACTGGAGGAAATCGCCGCCGTCACCTTTCGGCAGAAGACCTGGCTGCCGCTCGGTGACTGTCTTCATGCCTTCCAGCGAGAGATTCCTTCGTTCACACCTGGTCGAGCCTGCATTGGCCTTACCAGCGTCACGGCAGCAGCCAGTACTCAAGGATAGCGAGCAGAAGCGTGACATAAATATCTACTGAACAATGTCATAATACCTGTGAAGCAGTATACTGGACTATGCTGTTAGCTCTCGGGCAGGGCAGGCAGCCAGTTGAATGTTAGGAGTGGCAGAGCTTCCTGTAGCCTAGCCCCATAACGGCTCGGGGATAGTGAATGATTCAAGTGAGTTGATCATGTTATCTTTTGTAGTAAGCGGGCCTCGTTTCTCTTTGTTTGCTATCAGCTTTTTGGCGGCGGGGCTGGTATATTTTTACCCGCTTAGCCACTTTACGCTCTCTATTGATGGAGAGTTTCAAGATAATTTCCTACATACCATTGCTCTGGGCCGTTGGGGGCATTCTCTGCTAAGGGCTTTTTTGTTGCCAGAGCCATTTACGCCTTATTTTACCCATCTAATAGCATTATTAACGATAGCTTATGCGGCCGTTATGGCGAGTGGCTTACTTAAATTATCCCGCTGGGCGGCGCTATTGTTTTGCATCGTATTCGTCAGCATGCCACAGTTGGCCTATCAGCTCCATTTCATAAATCAAGCAGATACTTTTGCTATCGGTTATCTGCTTGCCGTATTGGGGGTTATTGCTTTCTTAAGGGTAGATGGTTTAAATGGCGTCAATCGTTTGGGCTGCTATTTCGTAGCCTTGTTGGCTTGGACGTATGCGTTGGCCATTTACCAAGCACTGATAGTTATACCTCCCTTGTTGTTTCTTGCTGCCTTGATTGCCAACCCTGAGCTTGGGCCATGCCGGTTTAGTATTCAATGGCGTAGGCTGGCTACCTTTATGCTGCTGATGACCTTCGCTTGCTTGCTTTACTTGATCTTGGCGAAGTCGTTTCAACTAGTCTTCAATGATCAGTCTTATGATCAATTCAACAAAGGATATTTATCTTCGTTTATATCCATGAAGGGTGAAATAGGCGCTCATCTAAATCACGTTGTTGGAGAAGCGGCGAGGATACTGAGTGGCCAGGCATTCTATGGCTCTGGCAGCTTCATCATTGTAACGTTGGCTGCCATGCTGCTGATTGTTCAAGGGTTATGGAAAAACCATGGCAGATACCTATGGGAGGCGGTACTATTGGCGAGCATTTTATTGCTCCCATTTATTATGGCTGTGACTAGTCAATATGCGCTACCGGCCAGAATGCTGGTCGGCATGAACTGTTCCGCGGCCATACTATTATCTCTTTTAATAAGAAATTGGTCATGGCGTTTTCCGGCAGGTTTGGCTGGTATACTTCTGCTCCTGCACACGGCTTGGATAACTCAACTATTTTCTTCGGATAGCTATGTGCGGCAGCATGATGTTTTGCTGGCCAATCGTATTGTAATGTCAATTTATCAGAAATATCCTGATATCGATTTTAAGCATACACCAGTTTATTTTCATGGAGGAATGCTGAGAGATGACAATCATAAGCTAGCTCAGTCTGGCACTTTTGGAAGCAGTTTCTTTGCTTGGGATGGTGGTAATAACATCCGCTTGAAGCATTTTTTAGATTTCTATGGTCTTGCGAATATTCATACCGCTAACCGGTACCAGACAATGCAGGCTCTAAAAATTATAGATGAACTTCCAACTTGGCCGAATCCGAATTCCATATATTTATATCAGGGTGTATTAGTAATAAAGTTAGCAGAAAAGCGCGGCTGGTTGCCTTTCTCCGTATCTGAGTAAGAGTGAGGTGGAGTGTAGTTTTCGTTGTGGTAGCTCACTTTTTGGTTGGGAAAAAATAGTCCATTAACTGAATAGGTCAATGACAGTGCCAATCGAAATTAAGTGCTGTCCGGATACTCCGGCAAGGTAAGAATCAGCGATAAAGCGGGGTTTACGTGGTGTAAATGATCATTTGAGCTGATTTTTAACGCTGCATGAGTGAGCGCAGACATTTCTCAGAAGAGCGTAGGTCCCACCTCACGGATACAACGCTGGACATTATTGATCATTGATAGTAAAAAGGCATTAAGATTCTATAACGTTTGTAAGATACATTATACCATTCCCTCAGTATCACACAAACACAATGACTGAATTAGAAAAGCGTGGTGTCAGTCGCAAACTGGAGTGGTGAATATAATGGTAAGAATATTGTCTGGATGGGATTGATATGAGTGTCGGAAAACGTGTTTTCCCGGATTGGGTTCATGATGCAATATTGGGGGCAGTTATTGTTCTTGCAGTAGCGCTGCCTGGTTTCTTTTATGTCTCTGTGAATAGAGGGAAAATAGCTGACTCTGAACAGCTGTTCTTTTCGGGAAACGATTTTCTGGGGAATATCGATACATGTGAAATAGAAGCAGATCATGTTCTTGTCAGGGGGTGGGCGTTGGTGGTTGGGGAGGATAAAAATTCCCCAACCGAGGTGTTCATTGAAGATGATAACGGGAACATGGTTAGAATGAAATCTAGAGTGATTCCTAGGCCCGATGTTGATGAATATTTCGATATCAGTTATCGAAATAGTGCGGTTGGCTTCTCTGCTTCCTCAGGGCTTCTGTCAGAGACAATATCTCTTCCTACTAGAATTGCACTCGTTAAGGAATCCCTTTTAGGGGAAAGGCGCGGAGCTTATTATGACTGTCAAGGATAATGCCCACATTCGGGGGGTGGTCTATTTCTTGTTCCTGTTTATCTTCGTTATGGTCTATAGGGGACTATCGCTACAGGACGTAGCCGATGATGCTTACTATATTACAGTGTTGGATGACCGTACTCTATGGGACTTTATTCAAAGTCGCTACCAAGAATGGAGCGGTAGGACTTTATTGGAAGCCATAATGGTCAGTACGATACGATTTCCGGTGTTCTGGAAGGTTGCGATTCCGGCGAGCCTGTTGTTTTTATTCTATCAGATTTGGAAGCTTACTCTGAAGCATCATTTCTCACCGCACTTCGGTAGCTTGGTGGTTGCCTTTTTCATGTTCATGCTAAGTGGGCAGGTCGCTGCTTGGGGGGCATGGTGGATAACGGGGTTTTACAATTATTTGTTGCCGGTGGTTTTAGGGGTTTATGGGTTTTGTGTGGTGGTTAACAAGCATGGAAGTTCACTTTTTTTCAAGTCATTAGGCGCACTTGCTATCGTTACAGCTTGTCAGCAGGAGCAGGTAGCGATAGCGTTAATTGCCAGTCTCTCTGCTGTGATGATATATCGTAAGATTTTAGGCGAAAAGGTGTTTTTTGAGTTTTTAGTACTTCTCTTGGGCATAGTAAGCGCTTGCTTCCTCTTTTTGGCTCCTGGAAATTATTATCGGTTCCAGTCCGAAATAAGTTGGCTTCCAGAGTTTCTCAGTATGAGTCTGTGGGAAAAATTGATGCTGGGAGTCGATCGTGTCAATGCCCATGTAAGTGACGACGCAAATAATATATTCTTGATCGCAGTGGTGATGACATTTCTGGTCACTTGTTCCAAAGACCGATCATGGCGTATGAAACCCCTGGCCATAGCTCTTCTTGGTTTTTTTATTTTTAATAGCCTATTGAGTCAAACGCAACTCAGCCATTTTTCAGGAAAGTTGAGATTCACTGAGTTTATTGGGCCTGAAAATTGGTATGATTATGATATCTTTATCTCTTATGCTCTGACTCTTCTCATTTATGGTGTTATGGCCTGTTGTGCTATTTATATATCAGATAGTTGTAGCGAGTTATTGCAGTATTTTGGTGTATTAACACTTTCCTTTGGCGTGATCATGGCTTTAGCCTTTTCACCGACGATCTATGCCTCAGGGCCACGTATTTTATATCTCCCTGATGTATTGCTGGTAATCTATTCTTGCTTGGTTTTATCCAAAATGATGAGTGGCCGGAAACCAAGCATCGAGAGTTAACCATGGACGAGAACTCCTCTTGGCTGGTAAGTGAAGGCTTGTCTTATCATCGCAGTCTAGGTTGGGCTTGTTTAGGTAATCGGTTGCTTTTTAATAAATAAAAGTGACCGATTACGCGAGATGTTTTGTTAGTGTGCCTGGAGTACAGGTTTGCTTTATGTTGCGTGGATGAATTTTGTGAGATTTCAAGCCCAATATGTTTATTTTTGTATGCATTATATAAAAAAACAAACAATCTGTTACTTTGCATGCGGTTCTCTCTGCTAGGCTAGGTTAACGAACAGGATGGTTCGCACTGACTAAAGGTTTGTTTGGTTCGCGTTTTTAAATGAACTCACCTTTGGTTGGGATAACCGCAGCGTTTTTCAGCATGCGCTAAGCTAAGGAGAGAATGAATGGCCCTGCAAGGTTTCAATAAAGAATATTATCTTACCGCCAAGCTCGACGCCCTCCAGTCAGATCCAGCTACCAGCGCAGAGTGGCAGGGATCCGATACCGTTGCCTTGGAACAGACACTGATCAATGACTACGGTTTGACGCCAGAAGAGCACTACATTCGGTACGGTTATCAAGAAGGCTTGGCACCTAACGCCTATTTTAATTCTGAAGAATATATCTACGCTAAAGCGCAAGATATGGTCAATGACGGAAGCTCTGACTTTAACAGTATCGATGAAGCCCGAGATTATTTCTTGAGTGCCTGGAATGGCAATGTTTATCAGCACTATTTAGAGTACGGTGCAAGTGAAGGCATTAATCCATCTAATGATTTTGATAGCTCCGCTTACTTGCAAGCCAAGCTGGCTGACCTACAAACCAATGGCGAAACACAATACCAATCTACCCAAGATGTGTTGAATGCCTTTGATGCTGCCGGCCTGACTCCCTTGGGCCATTTTCTTGCTTATGGTCAAGCAGAAGGGCTTTCTGCGCCTACTGTACCGGTAGAGGAAGCCGTTCCAGATGAAGGTGGTGAGTTCTTGCTGGTAAAGGCTAGTGCTGAAGCACAAACAAGCTTTGGTCCTAACGACCTTGATGGTTACCGGGCGGTTCTCTTCTCCGGGTTCAATGATCGAACCCAACAGATCAACATTACGGGGGTAGAGGGCAAGCGTGTGTATGTTGAAGACAGCGCCATGACCCTTAATCTCAATAAAATGAGTTCCGCCCAGGTTGAGCTCGCTAGTTCGGATGTCCTTTTGTATGGAGATACGGGGGAGGATAATTTAACTCCGACAGGTATGTTGCAGTCACTCGGGCTCACTGTTACAAGCAACTCCAGCTTGGAGCTGGGTGCATCGGCGGCTGCCGGGCTGGCCAATGTGACGGTTGATGGTGCTGGAAGCTTGGCGCTGTCTGGCAACGCACTTCCTCAGGGCGCGAATCTCGATGCGTCTGCCATGACTGCCAGCCTTGATGTTAACGGCGGCGTGCTGGATGATGCAGCGACTGTCACGGCGGGTAGCGGTGATGACCAACTGACTGTCGATGACCTCGGCACCGTCAACGCGGACTACACCAGCACTCCCAGCGTCAGCATTGATGGCGGTGCCGGAAACGATAAGCTGACCGTTACCAGTGCCATGACCATAGACCAAGTGCCAGGCACTAATGCAGACGGTGAAGAAGTCAATGACATCAACAGTGGCGCAACCGTCAGCGCGGATGTCACTAACGTCGAAACCGTCATTTTCCAAGGCTACGTCGAAGTCGATGCTCAGGATTTTACAGGCACGAATGATTTCACCTTCGCTTCAGGTGGTAGCATCAGCAATATCAACGGACAATATGGACAAATAGTTACGGCGACTGCTGGTAATGTTCCCGATGGTCAGGGCGGCCTAAGCGGTTCTCCGCTTATCCTCCGCGATGCTGGTGATACGGTAAACGTTTCCACTGTTTTCCCGACGGGTAATGAAACGCTTGATCTGCGCGTCTACGACGACTCGGAAGAGGGCACGGGTACCGGTGGTACGCTTAATCTCTGGGGCAGTGGTGCCGTAACGTACGATGAAGCTGGCCGGCAATTCGGTACCATCGATGCAACCAACTTGTTCGGTGGCCTGGACTTTACCGGTGCCGCTTATGTCCAGGAGGGCATTCGCTTGGGTGCGGGCAGTGATAAGCTGAATGTAGCCAACAATTCTATCGTAGGTAGTGATGGTGACCGGATAGACAGCATTACTGGCTTTGATTCAACAAACGACACGCTGGATATTGGAACGGTCAGTAGCTTTGCCAGCGCTGATGTCAGTGGTGCGGCCTCCCTGACCGAGGCATTGGAGAGTGCCGCTACAGCATCGGCGGCAAATGCGAATGATTACGTTACTTTCGAATTTGACGGCAATACTTATGTCTATGCTGATACGGAAATCGATTCAACAGACGCAGAGGGGAATGTCACCGAAGTGAATGGGGAAGCCGGCGTTTCCTATAATGACTTCGCCATTCAACTGGCGGGTATTCCAAGTGATACAGAAGTCATGACACTAACTTGATCCAGGTCTTGTTGATCTAGCGTCAATCGAACTAACCCGGGGCTTCGGCTCCGGGTTAGTTCGTTTTGCAGAACTGAGCCCGTGACTGGCCGCAACTCCACGCTTTGCTGGTCGCTGACACGGCCTATGCTGGGTCCTTCAATGGAAACCTGGGCTTATCGGGATATCGGCGAGCGGCGCCGTTTCTTTAGGTAGGCCATAGCCATCCGGGACCCCGCATGAATCCTTCCACTCTGATCGGCATCGTTGCCAGCATGCTGTTGCTGGCCTGTGTCCTGTTGCTTAGCGCCGAATCGGCGATGAGCTTCGTCAACCTGCCTGGCCTGGTCATCGTCATCACCGGTACGCTGGCGGCCACCTTCATCAGCTACCCCCTGCGCGAGGTGGTACGGGTGGTGCGTCTGGTGGGCCTCGTCTTCCGCCGGGAGGACAACTATGTCAATGACGATATCAAGGAACTCGTCGACATGTCGCGGCTGTGGTTCAAGGGCAACGTCCGCGCCGTGGAGCAGGCGCTGAAAGACACCCGCAATCCCTTCCTGCGTACCGGCGTGCAGTTGGTGATCGATCATACCAAGGAGGAGGAGATCATCGACCTGCTGCGCTGGCGTATCGCCCGGCTCAAGGCCCGAGAGCTGGCCGAGGCGCATATCTTCCGCACCATGGCCAGTTACGCGCCGGCCTTCGGCATGCTGGGCACGCTGGTGGGGCTGGTGAACATGCTCGAGGTGATGGATGCGGGGGATCTCGCCGAGATCGGGCCGCGCATGGCCGTGGCGCTGTTGACGACCTTCTACGGCATCCTGCTCGCCAACTTGGTCTTCAAGCCCATTGCCGTGAAGCTGGAGCGGCGCACCGAGGAGCGCCTGATCGCCATGAACATGGTGCTCGAGGGCGTGGCGCTGATGTCCAAGCGGCGCCTGCCGTCCTTCATCGAGGAGACGCTGAACTCGTTCATGGCCAACTATCACGACGAGATCCGCGAGGCGCTGCCGCGCAAGAACGACGACAGCGGCGAGGCCGTGACCCATGCTTGAACAGCACCGCTCGGGCTCGCGGCACGACGCGCTGCTGGCCATCACCCCCGATGAGCGGGACGGCGATGCCTGGATGGTCAGCTATATCGATATCCTGACCCTGCTGGTGGCGCTGTTCGTACTGCTGCTGGCGGTATCGGGGCAGGCGAGCAGTCTGGGCGGGCTGTTCAGGCAGGGCGCTCCGGTAAGTGATGACACATTAACGGCGGTCACCATCTCGGCACCGCCGGTGATGATCACGCCGATGGCGCAGCACGCCGCGCTCGCCGTTGTGCAGCCGGTAGAGCCCACGGATAAAACGTCCATGGATACGTTGCCGCTCGCCGAGGGCGCCATTGCCGCGGCAGTCGGTGTCGTCGGTGTCGACAGCATCACGCCGCATGCGCAAGCGGCGGCGATTCGGGTCGCGGAAGCGTCTTCGATCAGCGATGCGGCACTGGAAGCGGCGCGACAGGTCGCGGCGTCACCGAGCATCGATCCGCAGGCGCTGGCCACGGCGGTCGAGGTGGCCGAAGCGCTGGAAAAATCGCAGGAGACGATGGCGCTGCCGAGCATTGACGGTGTCGAGGTGTCCCGTATCAAGGAAGGCATCAACCTGCGCATCCAGGACCATCTGCTGTTCGACTCCGCCGATGCCGCGCTGACCGATTCCGGGCGCGAAGTGATACAGCGGCTGGTGACCATGCTCAATCAGTTCGACGGCACGATCTCAGTGGAAGGCCACTCCGACAGCCGGCCCATCAACACGCCGCGCTTCCCCTCGAACTGGGAACTGTCGAGCATGCGTGCCACGTCGATACTGCGTTACTTGAGCGATGCTGGCGTCGATGCCTCTCGGATGCGTGCCATCGGTTATGCCGATACCCACCCGATCGCCAGCAACGACACGCTGCAGGGGCGGGCGGCCAACCGGCGAGTCGAGGTAATCGTTCACGAGACGCGGTAGCTGGGCATGCAAGGGGTTTTACCCTTGCAGCCATGTTGGGCATTCGGGACACTGGATGCCCAATATTCTGCTAGCGAGGTAACCATGGCGTCTTTTGTCCCCGTTTCCCGAGAGCGTCACGCGCAGCAGCACTGGCTGCCCCAGCGCGGTTACGAGTTTGCTGCTCACCAGGCGGTGGTGCCCATCGTCTTCGCTGAACTCTCCCAGACCATCAAACACTTCCCGCTGGGGTTCGTCCAGCAGGGCGAGCACTACCAGCTGGTGGCACTGACGGGGCTGAGCAATGAGCGCAATCTGTACGTCAACCATGATGGCCGCTGGCTGGCCGGATACGTGCCGGCGGCGCTGCGTGGGCATCCCTTCGCGCTGGGGCAGGGCGAGAACGACCAATGGGTGTTGTGCGTCAACGAGTCGATGACCCTGGAAGCGGCGGATCAGGGCGAGGCGTTCTTCGACGATCAGGGCGAGCCCGCCAGACGCGTGCGGGAAACCTTCGAATTCCTTCAGCAACGCGAGCGCAACCGTCGACTGACCGATCAGGCCTGTCGGCTTCTGGGCGAGCTGGGCGTGGTAGAGCCTTGGCCGCTGAAAGTGGAGACGGACGACAAGCCACTGACCCTCAATGGGCTGCATCGCATCAACGAAACCGCACTCAACGCGCTGGAGGGCGATGCCTTTCTGCAACTGCGGCGTGCCGGGGCCTTGCCGCTGGCCTATGCCCAGTTGCTCTCCATGCAGCAGCTGTCGCAGCTGACCGAGCGAGCCAGATACTTGGCGAATCAGACACCCATGCAGAACGAGGATTTCAGTTTCGGTGAGGGCGACGACGAACTGCGTTTCGATTTCGACAGCTGAGGCGCGGACGGGGCGCACTTGTCGATGAGGCACCATGCCTATCGTTTAAAAAGGTCATGTGGGCAAGCGTAGGGTTTGCTTGTTGTTAAGGGGAAAGGGGCGAAAAGCGGCTAAAATGATGTATCCGAAACCGTACGGCGAATAAACCCATGACTAGCATCCCTACCTCCTTTGCGCAGCAAGATGATTATCGGGTATCACCTGGCCAAGGATTGGATGGTGTCGTGAAGGTCAGCGCCGAGGGTTTCTACGGCACCGGAACCCTGCTGCCCACCGGTCGCCATATCCTGACGGCAGCGCATCTTTTCGAGCGCAACACGGTGGGGGATGTCATCGTGACGTTCGAGCTTCCCCTGGGCCTGCTTCGACTGGAAGGTACCTTGTTGCCCTTGCCTTCGGGATACCGTCAGGGTGAGGTCCATGACGATCTCGCCCTGGTACTGCTCGATGCCCCGGCACCGGTGGAAGCCGAGCGCTACGCTCTCTATCGCGACTCGGATGAGCTGGGGCAGATAACCCAGCTGGTGGGATACGGCCAGGCCGCTACCGGCGATACAGGCAAGATCGATAGCGGAGGCGCACCGGTCAAGCGGGCCGGATTCAATACCTTCGATGCCTTGGGTGAAACCCTGGATCCCATTACCCGATCTCAGGGATGGACGACGGAGCCGGGAAGCCAGTTGCTGACGGATTTCGATAACGGCAAGCGCGAGCAGGATGCCTTGGGGCGGCTGTTCGGTATCGACGAGCTGGGGCTGGGGGAGAACGAGGTCTTCATCAGCAGTGGCGACAGCGGCGGACCGGCTTTCATCGATAGTCGGATTGCCGGTGTAGTGACCTATGCCGCCTCACTGCAGAAGGGCAGTATCAAACCTGACATCAACCAGAGCGTCGACAGCAGCTTCGGCGAGGTCGCCGGCTTGCAGCGCGTGTCGCATCATGCGCAGTGGATCGATACGACGGTGCGCGATAGCCTGCTTGATGCACCAAGTCGCCCCGAGGAGGTGGAGCTGCGTATCGATGAGGGCGATACCGGGACGACACTGGCCTACTTTCTGGTGCAGTTGCCCAACCCGCCGGCCCAGGGGGCCAGCGTGAGTTATCGTACCCTGGACGGCACGGCGACGGCGGGTGAGGATTATCTCGCCGTCGCGGATACGCTGATGCTCTATCCGGGAGAAGCGCATGCGGTGATTCCGGTAGAGATCATCGGCGATACACGGATCGAAGGCGACGAGACGTTCGCGCTGGAAATCTTCAACCCGCTCGGGGGACGCTTCGCCAACGGCCAGGCGACGTTGCGTGCCGAGCGAACCATCGTGGATGACGATAGCGTTGAACTGATGGGGACAGCCTCCGAGGAAACTGCATGGCTGGTCTAGCTTGCCCCTGTTAAAGCCACGCCATGCCGCTCAGTACAATAGTGCTTTCGTATTTTAGCATCGGCCAATTGTTGCATTGTTGTCATACTTCCCTTTTTCGTGAGCGGCACTGCCCGTAAACTATGGCGCCGTTTCCCAGGGAATTTGGCCGTAATGAAAATACTTGTGACAGGTGGGGCCGGCTTCATCGGCTCTGCAGTAATTCGTCATTTGATCAACGACACCGATCATGACGTGGTCAATGTCGACAAGCTGACCTACGCCGGCAATCTGGCGTCGCTGGAAAGCGTCACGCAGAGCTCGCGCTATGCCTTCGAGCATGCCGATATCTGCGATGACGTAGCCATGCGCGATATCTTCTCCCGCCATCAGCCGGACGCGGTAATGCACCTTGCTGCCGAGTCCCATGTCGACCGTTCCATCAATGGCCCGGCGGACTTCATTCGCACCAACCTGATGGGGACCGGCGTGCTGCTCGAAGTGGCGCGGGCGTATCATGACGCTCTGCCTGAGCCACAGCGCGCGCAGTTCCGCTTCCATCATATTTCCACTGACGAAGTCTATGGCGACCTGGATGGCCCCGAAGGCCTGTTCACCGAGGAGACGCCTTACGCTCCCAGTTCTCCCTATTCGGCCAGCAAGGCGGGGTCGGACCATCTGGTGCGTGCCTGGTTCCGTACCTATGGTCTGCCGGTCCTTGTCACCAACTGCTCCAACAATTACGGCCCCTACCATTTTCCCGAGAAGCTGATACCCCTGATCATCCTTAATGCCCAGGCAGGGCGTGCGCTACCGGTCTACGGTGATGGTAGTCAAGTGCGTGACTGGCTATATGTGGAGGATCATGCCCGGGCACTGGTCAAGGTACTGGAGAAGGGGGCAATCGGTGAGACATACAACATCGGCGGGCATAACGAGCATCGCAATCTCGACGTGGTGGAACGTATCTGCGCGCTGCTCGACGAGCTGGCGCCGGATCATCCCGAAGGCATCGACCGTTATGCGGAGCTCATCACCTTCGTCAAGGACCGTCCCGGACACGACCTGCGCTATGCCATCGATGCCAGCAAGATCGAGCGCGAACTCGGCTGGCGGCCGCAGGAAACCTTCGACAGTGGCCTGCGCAAGACGGTGCAATGGTATCTGGACAATACCGATTGGGTGCGCAACGTGACCAGTGGGGCCTACCGCGATTGGACGCGACAACACTATGGATTGGATGACGATTGATGAAACGTAAAGGCATCATTCTCGCCGGCGGGTCCGGCACGCGGCTTCACCCGGTAACCCTGGCTGTCTCCAAGCAGTTATTGCCGGTCTATGACAAGCCGATGATCTATTATCCGCTGGCCACGCTGATGCTGGCGGGGATCGATGAGGTTCTGATCATCTCTACCCCTCAGGATACGCCGCGCTTCCAGCAGCTGCTGGGTGACGGCAGCCAATGGGGTATCCATCTCGAATATGCGGTGCAGCCGTCGCCGGACGGGCTGGCCCAGGCATTCATCATCGGCGAGGAGTTCCTGGCGGGGCATCCGAGCACACTGGTGCTCGGCGATAACCTCTTTTATGGCCACCATCTTCAGCAATTGCTCGATAACGCCATGACGCGTACTCGCGGTGCGAGCGTCTTCGCCTATCACGTCCACGATCCCGAGCGCTACGGCGTGGTCGACTTCGACAGCACCGGCCGCGCCACCTCTCTGGAAGAGAAACCTGCCAATCCCAAGTCGCCCTATGCGGTGAGCGGGCTCTACTTCTACGATGCCGATGTGGTGGATTACGCTCGCGATCTCAAGCCTTCCGCGCGGGGCGAGCTGGAGATCACCGACATCAACCGCCTGTACCTCGAGCGTGGCGATCTGTCGGTGGAAATCATGGGCCGCGGTTTTGCCTGGCTGGACACCGGCACGCATGAGTCCCTGATGGAAGCGTCCAATTTCATTGCCATCCTCGAACATCGCCAGGGCCTCAAGGTGGCCTGCCCCGAGGAAATCGCCTGGCGTAGGGGCTGGATCGACGACGAGCAACTTCTGCGGTTGGCGGCGCCGCTGGCCAAGAGTGGCTATGGGCAATACCTGCAGCGGCTGCTCACGGACTGGGAGCGTAACCGATGAAAGCGATCGAGACGGATCTTCCCGAAGTATTGATCCTGGAGCCCAAGGTCTTCGGCGATGCCCGCGGCTTCTTCATGGAAAGCTACAACCGGCGCGCCTTTCAGGAGGCGACCGGGCTGTCGCGCGAGTTCGTGCAGGACAATCATTCCCGCTCGGCACGCGGTGTGCTGCGTGGGCTGCATTATCAATTGGAGCGGCCGCAGGGCAAACTGGTGCGGGTGACGCGTGGTCGTGTATTCGATGTCGCGGTCGATCTGCGTCGCAGCTCACCGAACTTCGGCCGCTGGACAGGCGTCGAGCTCACCGAGGATAACCATCGCCAGTTGTGGGTGCCGGAAGGCTTTGGGCATGGCTTCGTGGTGCTCTCGGAGAGTGCCGATTTCCTCTACAAGGCAACGGATTATTATCACCCCCAGTCCGAGCGCTGCATCCGCTACGACGACCCCGAGCTGGGCATCGACTGGCCGGAGGTCTCTTCGCTGCAACTGTCGGACAAGGACCTGGCCGGCGCGGCCTTCCGTGAGGCGGAGGTATTTTCATGAGTGATTCGCCCATGAAATCCACCGGCATGAAATGGCTGTTGCTGGGAGCGGGAGGACAGGTCGGCTGGGAGCTGGAGCGCAGCCTGATGCCGTTGGGCGAGGGGGTGGCATTGACGCGTCGAGAATGCGACCTGAGCGACCTGGATCAGGTGAGAGATCGTGTCGCATCGTATCGGCCGGACGTGATTGTCAATGCGGCAGCCTATACCGCAGTCGATCAGGCAGAGGATGAGCCCGAACTGGCAAGGCGAATCAATGCCGAGGCTATGGGCGTTCTCGGAGAGAGCGCGCGTCAAGCGGGCGCCCTCGTGGTCCATTATTCGACTGATTATGTCTTTGATGGTAGCAGTTCGCGTGCCTACCGAGAGGATGACGCGACAGCTCCGGCCAGCGTTTACGGGCAAACCAAGCTGGCAGGTGAGATCGCCCTGCGTGACAGCGGCGCCGATCATCTTGTCCTGCGTACCGCTTGGGTATATGGCACACGTGGACGCAACTTCCTGTTGACCATGTTGCGCCTGGCTCAACAGCGTGACAGCCTGAACGTGGTCAACGACCAGTTCGGGGCGCCTACCTGGGCTCGCAATATTGCCGATGCGACGGCGCATATCGTCCATCAGGCGAGGCATGAGCGTGGCGAGGGGTGTTTCGCCTCGGAAGTATTGCATCTCACCAGTGGAGGATGTACCTCTTGGCATGGTTTCGCTGAAACGCTGCTCAGCGAGGCACACGACATGGGAATGGTGCCGTCGATAACGGTCAACCCCATCCCCAGCAGTGAATTTCCGCAACGCGCAGCAAGACCCAAGTACTCCGTGCTGGATACATCTCGCCTTAAAACGCGCTTCGGGGTTCAACTGCCATCATGGGAGATTCCTCTCTCGGCATGTCTGGCGTCGCTGTCTGCTACGCGTACCGATTGATCTGTCATGTCTGACCTTGGCGCCAAGCGTAGATTGTCATGAATAAAATTTTATCACTGGTTGTGCCTGTCAAGGATGAGGAAGAGGCGATCGGGCCGTTTCTTGATGCCATATTCGACACCCTGCGTGAGGTGGATTACGAGCTCGAGATCCTCTTCATCGATGACGGTTCCAGCGATGCGACTGCTGCCAGGCTGCAAGAGGCTGCTCAACGCGACTCGCGGATACGCTGGCTAAAGCTGTCACGTAATTTCGGTAAGGAAGCCGCGATGTCGGCGGGGCTCGATCATGCCCGTGGTGATGCGGTGATTCCGATGGATGTCGATCTTCAGGACCCCCCCGAATTGATCCATGAGTTCGTGCGCCTATGGCAGGATGAGGGGTACGACACGGTCTATGGCGTACGCGTTTCACGGCATGAGGATACACGACGTAAACGTGCCTCGGCGGGAATGTTCTATCGGGTGTTCAATCGCGTATCTCACACGCCCATCCCCAGCAATGCGGGTGATTATCGGCTGCTCGACAGACGTGTCGTCGAGGCATTGAAAAAACTGCCTGAACGCAACCGTTTCATGAAAGGACTATTCTCCTGGCCGGGGTATCGCTCGATCGGAGTCCCTTACTCGCGCCCTTCGCGACGCTTTGGAACGACCAAGTTCAACTACTGGAAATTGTGGAATTTCGCCCTGGACGGGCTGACCAGCTTCTCGACATGGCCCTTGAGGGTCTGGTCTTATATAGGCGGTGTCGTGGCGCTTGTCAGTTTTATGTACATGCTGGTCATTATCATCAAGACGTTGGTCTTCGGCATCGATATGCCGGGCTATGCCTCGCTGATGTCAGCTGTACTCTTCTTCGGGGCGATGCAGCTGATCTCGATCGGCGTGCTGGGCGAGTACATCGGTCGCCTGTTCATCGAATCCAAGCAGCGCCCTCTCTATCTGGTCGAGTACGATAGTCACGCCCTGTCTTCCCGGGAGGATGGCGTGGCCGCTCACTCGGAATACGACCGGGAGCGGGCATCATAATGGCAGGGTCGGCAAGGCAGGAGTTCGGTAAGCTCGTTCGATTTGGGATCGTAGGGGGGGGAGCGACACTCGTCCATCTAGTGGTCGCCTGGACCTTGCTCTACTTCGCCCCACACTGGTCGCCCCTGATCGTGAACTTTATTGCCTTTCTGGTGGCGTTCTCGTTCTCATATTTGGGCCATCGTCATTTCACTTTCAACAGCGAAGGTAGCGTTGCAAAGTTCTTCGTGGTCGCCTTCGCTGGATTTGCTCTCAATAACGGTCTGCTGGCTATTTTGCTCGGTGTGACACAATTGCCGGATTACGTGGCGCTGACAATAACTACGTTACTGGTACCGATCGTGTCCTATCTTGCGGCTCGGCTATGGGCATTTAAGTAAAGCCGGATTTCGCCAGGACAAGGATGCCGCCGCCTGGAAATCAGAAGTTTAATGATCCCGCCGCGACCGCAGCAGATACAGGAGCGAACGGCCGGCCATGGCCAGAAAGACCGGGGCGCCGGCCAGTAGATAGAAGTAGTAGGTCACGAAGCGCCAGATCAGAATGGCGGCAGCGGCGCTCTGCTTGCCCATCATCGGGGCGAGCAGGGCGGAGGAGGTGAGCTCGGCGCCTCCCGCGCCGCCGGGCAGGAAGCTGAGCTGGCCGGCAGCCATCGACAGCATCTGCACCAGAAAGGTCCAGGCCCAGTCGATGCTCTGGCCCAGGCCACGTACCGCCAGATAGAGCACGCTGTAGCGCAGCAGCCAGTGCGCGGTGCTGAGCAGGAAAACCAGCAGCAGCGTGCGGCGTGGCAGGCGCAGGGTCTCGATCAGCGAATTGCGAAAATGCAGCAGTCGCCGGGCCAGCCCGAAGCGGGTCTTGTGGCGCACCTTGAGCCGTTGCAGCCAGTGCCCGGTAAGTCTCAGCAGATGCGAATAGTGTCGCAGTATCAGCACCAGACACACCAGGCCACTGACCAGGAGCAGCACGGGCAGCCCCACCAGCCAGCCGAGCTGCAGGTTTACCGCCTCGACGAGCACGTACAGCGAAACGCCGATCAGCGCGGAGAGGAAGAACAGCAGGTCGGTCAGTTGATCGACGGCGAACACTCCGGAGGCCTGGGCGGGGCGAATGCCGCGCTGGGCGAGTAGCGCCAGTAGCGTGACCGGCCCGCCCGTGCCGCCAGGCGTGGCACAGTAGGCGAACTCGACGGACATCACGATACCCAGCGCCCTGGGCTGGCCGAGCGCACCGGCGCGTCCCGCCAGCAGCAGGCGCAGACGTATGGCGTTGATGTTCCAGCCGATCACGACCAGGCTGAGCATCAGCAGCAATTGGTCGACGGGAAAGGCCCGCAACTGGGCAAACAGGCCCTGCCCGCCGAGCAGCAGCGGAATCGCCAGCGCGGCGATCAGCCCCACGCTCAGCAGCAGTAAGGTACGTTTCATGCGGCGGCGGAGGTTCCTTGGTCGGCCTGGCGGTCCAGCCAGTCGATCTTGGTGACGGGGCGCCGACCTTCGGCAATCAGCGTGGCCAGGGTCGTCAGCCAGTAGTCGCGGACCCAGGCATGACGCATGTCGACCGGGTGCAGGCCCAGGCGCAGCAGAGGGGCCTCACGGTGACGCCGCCGCTGAGCTTCGCTGACCAGCCGCGACATGCCGCGCCGCCAGGCGCTGCGCGCACTCCACACCAGCCCCGGTGCATCGATACGGGTGAACTCGGGGAGCCGGTAGAGATGCTGGGGGTCGCTGGTGTAGCGCAGCGGACGTCGGGTCAGTGCACGGCGAGTGCCATCGCTCATCAGCCAGGCGGGGGCGACGAAGCCCGCGAGCGGCCAGTCGAACGCCTCGAACATGGCGATACCGGCATCCAGGCGCTCCAGCGCCTCGGCCTCGTCAAGCGAGTAGAACTCGCCTTCGACGGTATAGAAGCGTCGCATGAAATAGTCCCGGGGCGTGCGCGGCGGTGGCGCATCGTCGCAATGATAATAGCCATGCAGGGCCAGTTCGTCGCCTGCGGCCAGGCGTGCGTCGAGCCGGGCCCGGAAGGCGCTGTCCTGGCGGCAGTCGCTGTGGTGATGGAATTCGGGCACCACCAGCCAGGTGATCGGAATCGGGCCCACCTGGCGGGCCAGGATGTCCACCTCGGCAACGAAATCACGATAGTCGGGCCAGGTGGCCGGGGTCACGTCGTGCAGGACCAGGGCCAGGAAACGTTCAGCCATGCGGGCTCCTTGAGGGTGGGGGTGTCAGGCCCGTGAGTTCGCGATAGTGACGGACCAGTCCATCGAGCACCACGTCCCAGCCGTGTTGTCGCTCGACGTAGTGCCGGGCGTCACGGCCCATTGCCTCGACATCACGCTTGAACAACTCGTGGACCGTGCGGGCCATGGCCTCGGGCTGATGAGGGTCGCACAACATGCCACACTCGCGCGGCACGTTCTCGGTCAGCGCGCCTGCCCGTACCGCGACCACCGGTATGCCGCTGGCCATCGCTTCCAGCGCCACCAGGCCGAAGGTCTCTTCGGTGCCGGCATGTAGCAGGGCATCGCTGCTGGCCAGCCAGCGGGCAACCTCGGCCGCCGGCGTATAGCCGAGAACGGTGACGTTGCGGGGCACGCGGGTCGGCATCTGGGGGCCGACCAGCAGCAGGTGGTAGCCGTCACCGAGCTGGCGAGCGACGTCGAGCAGTTCGCCGATGTTCTTCTCGGGGCCGGCGCGTCCCGCGAAGACCAGCAGCCGGGTACCCTTCGCGAGGCCCAGGCTGTCACGCAGGGCGGGATCGCGATGGCGGGGATGGAAGGTATCGAGATCCACCCCGAGCGGCTGAAGATGCACGTTGTCGAGCCCGATCCGATGGAGATCCTCGACCATGACATGGCTGGGCGCCAGAACGCGATCGAAGCGGGTATAGAGTCGCCTGACGTAGTCTTCGGCACGTGGTGTGGCCCAACGGCCGAAGAAGGTGCCCATCAGGCGGGGCAGGTCGGAGTGATAGAACCCCACCACGGGAATGCCCATCCTCTGGCCGGCATCCAATGCAGCCCAGGCGGTCACGTAGGGGTCGCCGGCTTCGATGATATCGGGGCGCAGCGTTTCCAGCGCATGTCGCCAGGCTCGCTGGCGCAGCGGAAAGCGATAGCCATGGCTGAAGGGCAGAGGCGGCGATGCGAGGCGGTGGATATATCCATCTTGGTATGCCTTGCGGCCCGGAATCAGCAGGTGGTAAGCGATATCGGGGTACTGGGCGAGACGGCGCTGCTTGGCTTCGAGATAGGTTCGGACACCGCCGCTGGCGGGCGCGTAGAACATGGTGATATCGGCGATATGCAACGTACCGCTCCTTTCCATGGATCGCTGACATTCCTCGAACGGTCATGCCGGAACGAGTGGCTGTGCCAGACGGACGGTTATGCCCAATAGCCGTATCAACCTGGCAGGCCCCTCGCTGCCGGTACTGGCGGCGGGGAATGTCAGGAGACGCTGGCGGCATGGCCGAGAGGAACGCAGGGGGCAAGGCGGTGCCCCCTGATTCTCTTCAGGTTCCGTTCAGACGGGTCTGAAACGGATGTGGAGCTGACTCAGACGGCAGGCCGCGCCACCAGCGAGCGAGTGGCTTCACGAGCTTCGGTCAGTATCACCTGGGTCATGTCGCCGAGCTTGTAACGCGGCTCGCCTTCGATCTGGATGCGGCCTTCCTTGTCGTCGATGACCACCTTGTCACGATCGCTATGCAGCAGCGGCGCGGGAACGAAGGCGGTGGCGCCGTTGGCGACCAGGCGCACGCGCATGCCGCCACGCCGGATATCGATGATCTCGGCATCGAAGGTCGTGCCTTCCGTCGCAGCCGGGGTGAGGTAGCGTACGTACAGCCAGTCCTTGACGTCGCGCTCGGCCATGCGATTGAGACGACGGCGCTCGGTGAGCTGCTCGGTCAGTGTCGCGCTGGCTTCGGCAGGAGCGCTCTCCTTGTTGAGCACGCGCTTGATCAGACGGTGGTTGACCATGTCGCCGTACTTGCGGATCGGAGAGGTCCAGGTGGCGTAGGCGGGCAGCCCCAGGCCGAAATGCGGTCCCGGTTGCGCCGACATGTTGGTGTAGCCCTGGAAGCGACGCAGGCGGGCGTCCAGCCAGGCGTCCTCGCGGGCATCCAGCGTGCGGCGCAGTTCGCGATAGCGCTCGAGCTCCAGCAGCTGGTCGCGTTCGGCGGCGATGTCCTGGCTGGTCAAAAACTCCAGCGCCTGATCGGCCTTGTCCGGCTCGAAGGCGCGATGCACATTGAAGATGCCGTGGCCGATGTGCGCCGCGAGCAGGTCCGCGCAGCAGGCGTTGGCGGCGATCATCGACTCCTCGATCATGCGCTGGGCGATGCGCCGTTCCTCGGTGCGGATGGCCAGGACATTGCCGGCATCGTCGAGATCGAAGACGTAATCCGGACGATCCTTGAACACCAGGGCATGCTCCTCGCGCCAGCGCGAGCGTGCCTCGGTGAGCGCGGCCAGGGCCTTCAGCTGCTCGCCGATGCTCTCGCTGGGCGGTTGCCAGTCGCCCTGGCCTTCCAGCCAGTCGGACACTTCGTCATAGATCAGCCGCGCGTGGGAGCGTACGGTCGCGGCGAAGAAGCGGTACTCGCCGAGGCTGCCGTCGGCGCCGATCTCCAGAGTGCAGGCCAGCGCCGGGCGTTCGGCACCCTCCTTCAGCGAGCACAGATCGTCGGCGAGAATCTCCGGCAGCATGGTGACGTTCTGGCCGGGCAGATAGACGGTGAAGGCGCGGGTGCGTGCCTCGAGATCCGCCGCGTGGCCTTCTTCCACGTAGGCGGTCGGGTCGGCGATCGCCACGTGCAGGCGCCAGCCGCCTTCCGCGCGGGTTTCGACGCGCAGGGCGTCGTCCATGTCGCGGGTCTTGGGCCCGTCGATGGTGAAGAATGGGGCCTCGGTCAGGTCCTCGCGGGTGAGCCCTTCGTCGCGCAGTGGCCAGTCCTCGCCGGCTTGCGGAGAGGCCTGCTCGAGCGCGTGACGCGCCAGGGTGACACGCCATGGCACGGCCGGGTCATCGGCCTTGGCGATGAGCTCATCGATCTGGGTGAAGAAGCCGCGATCGTCGGGCTTGAGCGGGTGACGCACCAGATGCGCCACGACCCAGTCGCCATCGCTGATGCTGGTCTCGTCGATGCTGCGCTTGATGCGCGCCTTGAGCACGTTGTTGATCGAGGGATGATCCGGCACTACGGCCAGGCGGTCTTCGCGTTTCTGGACGCGGGCGACAAAACGTTCGAGACCGGCCTCGAGCAGCGTTTCGGGTTCCACCGACTTCTTCTCGCCCTCCTCCTTGAGGATGGCTTCGACACGGTCGCCATGCAGAACCTGCTTCATGGCAGGCGGCGGCACGAAATAGGATTCGCCGTTATCGGTCTCGAGAAAGCCGAAGCCCTTGTCGGTGCCCTTGATGACACCCTGGACCCTCGGGGTCGTCTCGCGGATCTGTTGCTTGAGCTGAGCAAGCAGCGCGTTGTTCTGCAGCATGGGAGTACGTTCGATGGCGGGGACAGACCGTCACTATACGGATTCAGACAGGGCGCGCCAACCGGCTGAAACAACGAGCGCGCCCGACGATTGTCGCTCAGTTCAAGGCATCGACCAGGGTGTACCGGCCATCGAGCAGGCCGAATTCCCGGTCGCGCAATGTACGTGTCTGGGCCAGATGGAGCAGGGCGTGGGCGACATTGGCCCGCGATACCCGATTGTCGTCGGCGTCTTCCAGTCGCGTGGCAATCCGCTGGCTGGCAGGCTCGTCGGTCAGGCGTCCGGGTTTGAGAATCACGTGGGCCACGCCGGCGGTACGCAGGTGGGCGTCGGCGGCGAACTTGGCGGCCATGTAGGGACGCATCTTCGCCGGCGCGGTCAGCGGATCCTCGGCGCGCAGGGCACTGACCATGATGAAGCGGGCCAGACCCAGCTCGGCAGCCAGATCGATGGCGCGTATCGCTCCGTACAGGTCGATCATCAATGTCTTGTCGGGGCCGGTATGGGGGCCGGAACCCGCCGTGAACAGGACCTGATCGCAGCCATAGAAGGCGTGACGCAGGCGGCCTTCCAGGTCGGCGATCACGGTCTCGATTCCGCGTTCGGCGAACCAGGCCTGTTGAGCGCTGTCGCGGATCATGGCGCGAATCGCCAGGCCGCTGCGCTGGGCAAGTTCGCAGAACTGGCGGCCGATCTGGCCGTTGGCGCCGATTACCAGGGTTTTCATCTCTACGCTCCTTTTCCTTGGATGGCCTTGAATGTCCTTGGGTAGCGAAGTGCGAGCCGCATATCAGCGCTGATTGTCGTCTGTCTTGCCCGGGGTTTCCAATCGGCGCAGCTGTTGCCACAGCTCGCGGCGCAGATCGCCGATACGAGGCGCTTCATCGTCGGCAAAGGGGAGCGGGCGCGTCATGCGCAGCGTGCGCAGCCCCAGGCGCGCGGTAAGCAGCCCGGCGCCCAGCCCTTGTCCGGCGCGGGCGGAAAGCTTGCCGGCGAGATTCATCGACAGCAGATCCATGCTGGCGTCGCTGGCCATCTCGCTGGCCCCGGCGAAGGCCATGTTGCGCAGTACGGCGCGAAACAGCTTGAGACGGCTGGCGTAGCCCAGCTCCAGGCCATAGAGCGCGGCCAGCCGGTCGATCAGCGCGATGTTGCGCCAGGCCATGAGCAGCATGTCCACCAGGGTCAGCGGGCTGACGGCGACCATCACCGCCGTCTCGCCGGACATGCGGGTGATCAGCCGGCGGGCCTGGCGATCGCGCGGAGACAGCACATGGTGGGCCAGCAGGGTACGGGTCTCGTGCGCATCATGATGGGCCTGATGTGCCTCGAGAAACGCCTGCCAGTGAGGGTGGTCCACGCCGAGGCCCATCTGCTTGCGCAATTGCTCGGCCAGGGCCATCGGGGTCTGCTCGGTGTCCTCCACGCGTTCCAGGCGTTCGCGCAGGCGCACGTGACGGCGCAGCCGGCGCAGGCGCCACAGCTCGCGCATCAGTGCGGCGCTGCCCAGCCCCACGGCGAGCAGGCCGAGCGCGCCCCAGGCGCCGGCCAGCCAGTCGCCCCCCAGCGCCGATTCATACAGCGCGCGCACCGCCTCGATGCCGCCCAGGGTCAGGGTGCCGCCAAGAATCGCTGCAAGCCCCCAGCGCCGCTTGCGTGGCCGGGAAAGCGCCGCGTCGAGTTCGATGTCGGGCGGCAGTTCCTCCTCCAGCGGCTGGGAGGCGAGCACCGGCGAGAAAGCCTCGGCCGGGCGCGGGTCGGCCCGGACGAAGGTCTGTTCGTCAAGTGTGAAGCGCTGGCCCGGGCGGGGATCGTTCATGTCAGTTTGTCTCCGATCAGCCAGTCGAGAGCGGCATCCATGCGGATATGCGGCAGATGCTCCTCTTCGAGGAGCGGCGGACGAAAGGCGGTGAAGTCGAAGCCTTGGCGGGCCCAGAAGTTCTGGTCAGGCAACCGCTCGGGCACTTCGCCGGGAAACAGCAGCACATCCTCGCCGGCCAGGGTGGTGCCGCGCAGCGCTGGCGAGCGCTTGCCGTCGACCGTCACCTCCCGCGCCTGGGTGGCGCGGATCGAGGCCAGGGACAGGGCGCGCACCGGGACATCGGCATAACGCAGATCCTTGATCGGCTCGGCGAGCAGGGATTCGAGCAGGGCGACGAGATTGCCGTGCTGCTCCGGCGTGACGTGGTCGGCCTTGGTGGCGGCAATGGCGAGGCGGTCGATGCGCGGCGCGAACATCCGGTTGAGTAGGCTGCGCTTGCCGTAGTCGAAGCTCCGCATCAGCGTGGCCAGGGCGCGTGAGAGGTCCTCGAAGCGCTCCGGGCCGGCATTCAGCGCGCCGAGCACGTCGACCAGCACGATCTGGCGATCGAAGCGCTTGAAATGGTCGCGATAGAACGGCTTGACGATCTTCTGCTGATAATGGGCGAAGCGTCGCGCCAGGGTGCGATAGACGCTGTTCTCGGGCAGAGCCTCCAACGCCTTGCGTTCGTTCTCGCTCGCGCCCGGCAGCGGAAAGAACTGCAGCACCGGGGCGCCCTCCAGCGCGCCCGGCAGCAGGAAACGCCCGGGTTGCAGGTCGGCGAAACCGGCTTCGCGGGCGCGCCTGAGTCCCATTGCATAGTGATCGGCAATGCTCGCCAGCTGTTGTTCGTCGGCTTCGGCGGCCGGATCGAGCCCGCTCACGGCGTCCAGCCATTGCTGCGTCAGGGCGCGGCGTTCGGCCCCCAGGGCCTGCTGCTGACGTTCGCTCCAGCTTAAGTAGTCGTGTTCCAGCAGCGGCAGGTCGAGCAGCCATTCGCCGGGATAGTCGATCAGATCCAGCGTCAGCGTGGCGGTATCCCCCAGCAGGCCCCGGGCCCGCCGGGTGCGATGACGCAGGATCAGGCGCAGTTCGCTGATGCCCCGGGTCGGCTCCGGCCAGTGAGGCGGCGAATCGGACAGCGACGTCATGGCCGCATCGTAGGGAAAGCGCGGAATCCCCAGGTCCGGCTGCGATACGCGCTGGGCGCCGAGCAGTCGGCCTTCGCGTGCGGCGCGTAGCAGATCGAGTCGTGCCGAAATGCCGGCATGACGCAGCTGATGGACGAGCGAGGTCAGAAAGGCCGTCTTGCCGGCCCGGGACAGGCCGGTGACGGCCAGGCGCAGCTGGCGGTCGCGGCCGCGCTCGAGCAGGTTGGAGAGTTCCTGGGTCAGGTGGCGACGCATGGTGGCTTCCACTGAGAATCTGTCGTTAATGTGACGGTAGAAGAGGGGAGAGACAAGGGGAGCAGGGTGGGAACGGCGATTCCCGCCGGGCAATGCCCGGCGGGAAGAAGGGTATCAGCCGGCAAAGGCGATGTAGATGGCGGCGACCATGATCAGCAGCAGGATGCCGACGACCTTGGCACCTTTCCAGGGGGTCAGGTCGACTTCGCCGCTGTCTTCGTGCACCCAGGCGGTGGCACGCGGACGCAGTTTGCCGACGGCCAGCATGAACAGCACCAGCAGCACGAACACGCCGGCCACGAAGTGGTACTGGTTGGTGACCTCGAGGATGCCGTTGAACGGCGGCAGGAAGTAGCCCGCGGCGATCAGCGCACAGCCACCTATCAGGCCGATCTTGGCGGCGATGGCCGGCACGCGCTTGGTCAGCAGACCCACCAGCACGACGGCCAGGATGGGAATGAAGTAGATCGCGTTCATGGTCTGCAGATAGCTGAACAGACTCTCCTGTCCCGCCAGCAGCGGGGCGATGGTCATGGCGGCGAAGGCCATGATCCAGCCGAATATCTTGCCTACCCGGACGACCTGCTCTTCGCTGGCGTTCTTGTTGATGGCGCCCTTGTACAGGCCCAGGCTGAACAGGGTCGTGGTGCTGTTGAGCGCCGAGTTGAACGAGGACAGGATGGCGCCGACCATGACCGCGGCGAAGAAGCCGGTGAGGTACGGCGGCAGCACGTTGAAGACCAGATGGCCGTAGGCCTCGTCCGGGCGCACGCCTTCATCGGCATAGAGGTGATAGGCGATGATGCCGGGCAGCACCAGATACAGCGGTCCGAGCAGCTTGAAGAAGCCGGTCAGCAGCACCCCTTTCTGGCCTTCGGCGAGATCCTTGGCGGCGAAGGTGCGCTGGATGATCTGCTGGTTGGTGGTCCAGTAGAACAGGTTGATCAGGAACACGCCGGTGAACAGGGTGGCGAAGGGAACCTGCTGATCCTCCTGGCCGATCGAGTTGAGCATCTGCGGCTCGGACTGCTTGAGCGTCTGCCAGCCGGCCATGATGCCACCGTCGTTGCCGACCGCCTGCAGGCCGAAATAGACGATGACGAAGCCGCCGATCAGCAGGCCGACGCCGTTCAGGGTGTCGGAGACCGCAACGGTGCGCAGGCCACCGAACAGGGCGTAGATCGAGCCGATCAGGCCGACGATCCATACCGTGCTCCACAGCAGCGCCGTATCCGACTCGATACCGGTCAGCCCCGCCAGGTCGAGCATGCCCTGCAGGCCCACGGCTCCCGAGTAGAGAATGATCGGCAGCAGAATGACCGCGTAGGCCAGCAGGAAGATGATGTTACAGATCAGCTGGGTGCCGGCATCGAAACGGATTTCCAGCAACTGAGGAACGGTGGCGATGCCGCTTCTGAGAAAGCGGGGCAGGAAGAACAGCGCCAGGATGACCAAGGCCACCACTGCGACCACTTCCCAGGCCATCACGCTCAGACCGTCGACGAAAGCCGATCCGTTCAGGCCGACCATCTGCTCCGTCGACAGGTTGGTCATCAGCAGGGAGCCGGCGATCAGCGGGAAGGTCAGGCTGCGTCCGGCGAGGAAGTAGCCCCGGGTGCTGCTATGGTCGTCGCGGCGGGTGATGAACCAGGTGATCAGTGCCACCAGGCCCGTAAAGAATAGAAACGAGATTAGAGTGAGGGCATGCATAGCGTCGAATCCTTTTGACGTATGAAACAAGATGCTGGGTCGGTCGCTGTCGCCAGAGCCGGCGGTATCCCGAGCGGGTATCCGGCGTTACGTATTGTCATGGGCGCTGATTCCATGTTGACGGTTCGTATGCAACCTAACCGAACAGTGTAGCTGTTTGGTGCGGCTACGCTATTTGTCAGTCATAACGCTGCTAATGTGTGCATTAGCAAGAGCGACACTTATGGTAAACCGTTTGGTTCCGTTAATCGAACGCCTGTTCGACTTGCCGATTGCCTCCGTCATGGTGGCGATAGCGCCGGGCATGAATCTTCTTCGATGCCGGAGCCGAAGAGGGATTCGGGGACGAACGGGCAAGGCCCGCAGGACGGACGGAAAATGGCGCCTTCGGCTCGATATCTTCCTCCACATGTTGTGCTTTCTTGGCTAGCCTTTATCCATATATGGTGTTTGTGTGGTGGCCGGAGTGGCGGTTTCTTGATCTGAAACAGCCGTGTTCGCGTAGTTCCGGCCTAGCATGCCGCCATCGAGATTCGGGCGAAGGCCTGTCGTTTTCGCGAACTGCTGGAGATTGCCATGAGCACCCCCGCCGAAGCTGCCAAGACATCCAACCAAGTGCCGTTGCAAGCGCCCTCCTGGGACATATGGGACGCCAAGTACCGCCTCAAGGATCGCCACCAGCAACCCGTGGATGACGATGTCGAGGCTACCTTCGATCGTGTGGCCCGGGCCCTGGCGGCGATCGAGGGCGACCAGGCCGATGTCTGGCTGCCGAAGTTTCGTTGGGCACTCGAGAATGGCGCCGTGCCTGCCGGACGAATCCTTTCCAATGCCGGGGCCGAGGAGTACAAGCCGGCGGTGAGTCTGATCAACTGCACGGTGTCCCGTGCCGTCCAGGACTCGATGCATGACATTCTCGATTCGGTGGTCGATGCCGGCATGACGCTCAAGGCGGGCTGCGGTATCGGTTACGAATTCTCCACGCTGCGTCACAAGGGGGCCTTCGTGTTCGGCTCTGGCGCCGGCACCAACGGCCCCCTGGCGTTCATGGATATCTACGACAAGATGTGCTTCACGGTGGCCTCGGCGGGAGGGCGGCGCGGAGCCCAGATGGCGACCTTCGATGTGGGCCATCCCGATGTCGAGGCTTTCATCGAGGCCAAGCGCGAGCCGGGGCGTCTGCGTCAGTTCAACCTGAGCCTGTTGATCACCGACGAGTTCATGGAAGCGGTCAAGCAAGACGCCGACTGGCAGCTTGCCTTCCCTCTGCACCCCGGCGAGAAGGAGGACGTGCGGTCCGAGGATATCCTCTACCGCGACTGGCCGGTCGTCGAAGAGGGCTACACCGTCGACGACAAGGGGCGGGTGGCCTGCCGCATCGTGAGCACCGTCAAGGCGCGCGAGTTGTGGGACACCATCATGCGGTCTACCTACGACTTCGCCGAGCCGGGCTTCATCCTCATCGACCAGGTCAACCGCATGAACAACAACTGGTTCTGCGAGGAGATCCGTGCGACCAATCCCTGTGGTGAGCAGCCACTGCCGCCGGAAGGCGCATGTCTGCTGGGGTCGGTCAACCTGACCCGTTTCGTGATCGATCCGTTCGGTGAGAATCCGCGCTTCGACTGGGAGCGCTACCGCCGAGTGGTGGCCATCTTCACGCGCATGCTCGACAACGTGGTGGACATCAGCGGCCTGCCGCTGCCCGGCCAGCGCCGCGAGATCGAGGTCAAGCGACGTCACGGCATGGGCTTTCTGGGGCTCGGCTCGACCCTGGCCATGCTCAAGATGCCCTACGGTTCGAAGGCGTCGCTGGGCTTTACCGACGAGGTCAGCCGGACCCTGGCCATCGAAGGCTGGAAGGTGGCCCTGGAGCTGGCCCAGGAGAAGGGCATGGCGCCGATTCTCGCCGAGGACGTCGAAATCACGCCGAAGATGATGCGTGAGCGCCCGGAACTGGGCCGGGACGGCTACGAGGTGGGCGACAAGGTGCCGGGGCGTATTCTGCATGCCCGTTATAGCCGTTACATGCAGCGTATCGCCGAAATTGAGCCGGAACTGATATCGGCGCTGGCCGAGCACGGGGCGCGCTTCACTCACCACTCGTCGATCGCTCCTACCGGCACCATCTCGCTGTCGCTGGGCAACAATGCATCCAATGGCATCGAGCCGTCGTTCTCGCATCGCTACTTCCGCAACATCATTCGCGCCGGGCGCAAGACCAAGGAGCAGGTCGAAGTGGTGTCCTTCGAGCTGGCCGCTTACCGCCATTTCGTGGCCCCCGATGCGGTGGAGAGCGATCTGCCGGAGTACTTCGTGACCGCCGATGCGGTGACGCCGGAACAGCACGTGGCGGTGCAGGCGGCGGCGCAGCGTTGGATCGACTCGGCGATCTCCAAGACGGTGAACGTGCCGACCGATTTCCCCTATGAGCAGTTCAAGAAGCTCTATCTCCAGGCCTACGACGAGAAGCTCAAGGGCTGCACCACCTTCCGCTTCAATCCCGAGGCTTTCCAGGGGGTGCTAGTGCGCGAAGACGATCTCAAGAACACCACCTACGTCTTCGAGCTGGAGAGTGGCGAGGTCCTCGAGCTGAAAGGCGACGAGAAGGTACTCTACGATGGTGAGGAGCACACCGCCGCCAACCTCTACGATGGCTTGAAGGAGGGGACCTATGGCAAGTGGTAAGCCACGACCTGCTGCGCTCGTGACGGCCTTGAACCGGCCTCGCTGGAGCGTCCGCCTACCCCTGTTCCGGAAACCCTTCCAACACCTGTTCCAAGGAGTCCGCTGATGGCCATCGAGATCAAGTCGAAGATCCTGTCGTATCACGTCAAGCCGGCGACGGAGAGGCAGGCGCCGCCGCTCGAGGAGAATCCCCTGACGGTGCGCATTCCCTCGCGCCCCGAAGGAACGCTGGAGGCGGTGTCGGAAAAGATCGCCTATGTCGGCGCCGAAGGGCGCAAGAAGGTCTACGTGCTGGTGGCGTTCATGCCGGTGGAGGGCGTGCTGAACGGCAAGCGGGTGGTGATCGAGCGGCCCGTGGAATTCTTCTTTCCCTCCGGGCAGCTCTCCAGCGAGCATCAGTGGATCACCGCCACCATGCGCAGCCTGTCACTGGCGGCACGCGGCGGCTACGTGACCCAGGCGCTGGCCGACCTGCGCAAGGTGGCCTGGGACAAGGGGCTGGTGCGCTGCGGCATGAATCGCTGGGGCAAACCGATGTTCCATGATTCCGAGGTCGCGGCGATCGCCTGGTCGATCCAGCAGATCCTCTATCGCCGCGGTTTCGTCGATATCGACGGCAACCAGGTGCCGGTCGATGAACTGGCGGAGCGCTACGCGCATCGCCTGATGCATGGCCATCCCTGGCAGCCGCCGGCTCCCGAGGAGACGACTTCGGTGGCGAGCGATCAGGCGGGCGGCGAGAAACCGACGGTAGTGGGGCATTGCCCCGAATGTCGCGGCGAATTGATCATGATGGACGGTTGCCCGACCTGCTATGCCGGTTGCGGCTGGTCCAAGTGTGGCTAGCGACACTTGACGTCATGCGGCGAAAAGGCTTTGGCTAAAGGGCCTTGATGAAGGGCTTGGTGAAGGGCAGGCGAAAGAGCCCTGACATCGAACTCTGAGGGCGAACGGGCCGATCATTGAGGTGAACGGCCGCTACCGTCTGGGTCAGCGGATGACTACCAGCGTACCGATCCTCACCCAGCGATCCAGCGATTGGATCTCGCTGTTGGTGACGGCGATGCATCCTTCGGTCCAGTCGAGGATGCGGTGAATGCCGGCGGGCCGGGCACCCAGCCCGTGAATGCCGATATGCCCGCCCAGCGGTGTGCTCGCCGGCGAGATACCGTATTGCTGGCGATAGCGGAGATAGTCACGATAGTCCCGGTTGCTGAGAATGCCGTTCTTCCAGGCTTCGCGCGCGATGGTCGGCGTCGGATAATCGATGCCGAAGAACAGCTTGAACCGGCTCTGGCGATTGATCCTGTCGACGTGGAACATGCCGGTGGGGGTCTGGCTGCTACCGCGCAGCCGGAGACGGCTGACGCCTGCGGTGCCCATGGCCAGATACGGAATCGTCAGGATACGCTCTGCGCCGCGATAGACGGCCAGTTTCCGCTCCGCAAGGCTGATGCTGACCCAGACCTGGTCCGGTGTCACGTCGGGCATCGCAACGCTGTCCAGCTCGCTCCATAGGGTCACGGGGGCCGAGCCCGGTACCGTGGCGGTCGGCGAAGGGTCTTTCAGGGCGGCTTGCACCGTCGTGGTGGCGAGCAGCAGGATGATGGTCAGTGCTCCCAGGCATCGCTTGGCCATGCAGGGCTCCGGATCATGTAGGTTCGTGTCGATTTTCATCGATCCTGGCTGGCCGCTATTTTCCGCAATGCATGCGTTTTGGTGCGCTGTTTGTCGCTTTGCCGGCATGCCTGGCTGCGGGTGGCGCTACGGCGCTGAATGGCCGACATGACGCGGACCATGACCTGGGGCAGCGCCATGGTTCAACGAAGCGTCATGGGCGAACAAGCCAGCCGTTGCGAAACGTGTCGGTTACTATGTAAAGATCGATGGGCGAGGGATGCTATCATGAAACGGAGCTTTAGCTTTCGTGTCCTTCTGCGGTATATCGAGTGGAAAAGAATACCGGATGGTGCACTCGCCATTGTGCTTGCCGCCCCATCGGGACAACAATAGGCTGCCGCAAACGGGCCATGGCTCGCCGCGTACAACACACAACACATCGCGGTAGCGTGAAGATGAGGCCGGCTGCATGGTCTTCGCGTCCGGCTGCATAGCCTTCACGTCCGGCTGCCGCAGGGATCGGGTCGAATAATCAGTAACAGCTCAAAAGAGTCTGCCTTCGGTTGGCGGTGTGAGCTGCGCTGCGCCGAAGCATGACAGCATCTACATGCCGGGCCTGGTGCGGTCCGGCACATGGCAAAGGAGTGATGAGGTGAATGCATCGAACCGACGACTTGCGGTGAGTTCCTACTGGCGGCGCGCAGCCCTGCCGCTGGCGGGAATCGTGGGCCTCTGGTGGGGGGTTATCGCTCCGGCCTGTTTCGCTTTTGGTTTCGAGGATGTGGCGAAAAAGGCAGAAGAGCTTGCCAAGCAGAGCTACCAGGCGCCGGAGAGCAACCTGCCCGACGCCCTGCGCGATCTTGACTATGCCGACTATGCCAAGATCCAGTTCAAACCCGAGCGTTCTCTCTGGCGCAGTGATAACCTGCCGTTCGATCTCAGTTTCTTCCATGAAGGCATGCACTACGATACGGCAGTGGATCTGCACACTGTCGATGGTGACGAGGTGCACGACATCACCTTCAATCCGGAGGACTTCAATTACGGCGATCTGAATATCCCGCCCGAGGCGCTCGAGTCTCTGGGGCTGGCGGGTTTTCGGGTCAATTATCCGATCAACTCCGATACCAAGCAGGAAGTCATGGTCTTCCTGGGCGCAAGCTATTTTCGCGTCGTAGGGCGTAATCAGGTCTACGGCCTCTCCGGACGCGGCTTGGCGGTCGATACCGCGCTGCCGTCGGGGGAGGAGTTTCCTCGTTTCGACGAGTTCTGGATCGTCAAGCCCAATCCCGACAGCCAGTACCTGACCATTTTTGCGCTGCTCGACTCGCCCAGTGTCACCGGGGCCTATCGTTTCGTGCTGCGCCCCGGCGATGACAGCATCGTCGATGTCCAGTCACGCTTGTTCCTGCGTAACCCGGTCGAGAAGCTGGGTATCGCGCCACTGACCAGCATGTACCTCTATAGCCCCAGTCAGCCCATCGCGACAGAGAACTATCGCCCGGCCATTCACGATTCCAATGGCCTGCTGGTGCATGGCTCGCAAGTCGGCTGGATCTGGCGTCCGCTGGTCAATCCCGCCAAGTTGATGGTGGATACCCGCAAGATCGAGACGTTGCGCGGATTCGGCCTGCTGCAGCGCAGTCACGCCTTCCACGATTACGAGGATCTCGAGGACCGTTACGACAAGCGCCCCAGCGCCTGGATCGAGCCGCAAGGCAACTGGGGAGCGGGCCAGGTGGAACTGGTACAGATTCCCACGCCCGATGAGACCAACGACAACATCGTCTCCTTCTGGACGCCGGAGCAGGTCGCGGAGCCGGGTACGCCGATCGATTACAACTATCGCATCTTCTGGACGACGAACGAGGACAAGTTCCACGATCCCAACCTCTCCTGGGCGGAACAGACGCTGCGTTCGCAGGGTGAGGTCCGTCAGAGCAACCTGATCCGCAAGCCGGATGGTTCTCTGGCGTTCGTCATCGATTTCAAGGGACCGGCCCTGCAGGCGCTGCAATCCGATGCCACGCTTGCCGTGGAAGCCAGCGTCGGAGAGAACGGTGAACTGGTCGAGAGTCGCACGGTGCGCAATACCGCCGAGGGCGGCTGGCGGGTGTTCGTGCGCGTAAAGCGCAACAACAACGACCAGCCGATGGATATTCGGGCGTTTCTCAAGGAGGGCGAACGTCGTGTCTCTGAGACTTGGTTCTATCGACTCCCCGCAGACGCCTGAGGTACCGGTCTCGGACGCGGCCGGAGACTATCTCGAGCGACTGGCCCAGGAGACGGCCTCGCGCGATGAGCGGCGCGCCCTGCTGGCCAGCGATCTCGACGCTCAGGGGCTCAAGGCGCTTCATGCCAGACTCGGGAGGCGCCCGGCGCCTCCCGAGGATCCGGCATCGGTTTCCGTAGGCCGGCGCCTGTCGCTGGCCTATGGCGAACTGGCGCCCGCCGATGTGCTGTCCACCGACGAGCAGGGTCTCACCCGGCTGAAAACGGCACCGCCATTGGCACGTACGCCGCTGGCCCCCGAGCCCTGGTCGACCAACCCCTTCGTGCGCTTCAACCAGTGGCTGCGCCGCTGGGCGGCGCGCGGCTACCGGCGAAGGCGACACAAGGTGGCCCAGGAGCGGCAGGATCCTCGCTGGCAGCGTGTGGCTTCCTTCAGACGCTGGATCCTGCTGATTCTGGTGCTCGGCCAGAGTCTGGTGGCGGCTCGCTACATGAGTACGGTATTGCCGTATGGCGGGCAGGGCGCGCTGGAAATGGCCATCCTGGCGTTGTTCGTGCTGCTGTTCTGCTGGGTGTCTGCAGGATTCTGGACCGCCCTGATGGGATTCTTCCAGTTGCTGCGCGGCCATGATCGCTACGCCATCGATTCCGGCGAGGTTGCCGACACGCCGATCCCGCAGCAGGCGCGTACCGCCTTGCTGGTGCCGATCAGCAACGAGGATGTGCCGCGCGTCTTCGCCGGCGTGAGGGCGACCCTAGAGTCACTGCGCGATACCGGCGAGGCGGAGCATTTCGATCTGTTCATCCTGAGCGACAGCTCCGACCCCGATGTGGCCATCGCCGAGACGCAGGCCTGGCTGACGCTGTGCCGCGAACTCGATGCCTTCGGGCAGGTGTTCTACCGTCGGCGCCAGCGGCGGGTGAAGCGCAAGAGCGGCAACCTCGACGATTTCTGCCGGCGCTGGGGGGCGCAGTACCGCTACATGGTGGTGCTGGATGCCGACAGCGTCATGAGCGGAAGCTGCCTGACGCGACTGGTGCGCATGATGGAGACCCACAGCGAGGCGGGCATCATCCAGACCGCACCGCGCGCGTCCGGGCGGCTCAATCTCTATGCACGCATGCAGCAGTTCGCCACCCGCGTCTATGGTCCGCTGTTCACCGCGGGGCTGCACTTCTGGCAGTTGGGGGAGTCGCACTACTGGGGGCATAACGCCATCATCCGCGTGGCGCCGTTCATGCGCCATTGCATGCTCGCACCGCTGCCCGGCAAGGGCGCGATGTCCGGCGAGATCCTGTCGCACGATTTCGTCGAGGCCGCGCTGATGCGGCGTGCCGGTTGGGGGGTGTGGATCGCCTACAATCTGCCCGGCAGTTACGAGGAGATGCCGCCCAATCTGCTCGACGAGCTCAATCGCGACCGGCGCTGGTGCCACGGCAACCTGATGAACTTCCGGCTGTTCCTGGCCAAGGGTTTCCATCCGGTGCATCGGGCGGTGTTTCTTACCGGCGTGATGTCCTACCTGTCGGCGCCGTTGTGGTGCCTGTTCCTGATCCTGTCGACGGCGCTGCTGGCGGTGCATACCTTGAGCACGCCGGATTACTTCCCGGAACCGGGCATGATGTTTCCGGTCTGGCCGCAGTGGAATCCGGGTCTGGCGGTGGGGCTGTTTTCGGCCACGGCGACCTTGCTGTTCCTGCCCAAGGTACTTAGCGTGATCCTGGTCATCGCGCAAGGTGCCCGCGATTTCGGCGGTGGACTGCGCCTGTTTGTCAGCATGGTGCTGGAATCGCTGTTCTCCATGCTGCTGGCGCCGGTGCGCATGCTGTTTCATACGCGCTTCGTGGTGACGGCGCTGTTGGGGCGTACCATCCAGTGGCGCTCGCCATCGCGTGACAACAGCGACACCTCCTGGGGCGATGCGGTGCGCAACCACGGCGGGCAGACGCTGCTGGGGGCGGTATGGGCCGTCGGCGTCTATCTCATGGAGCCCACCTTCCTCTGGTGGCTGTCGCCTATCGTCGGCGCGCTGATGGTGTCGATCCCGGTCTCGGTGTTTTCCAGCCGGGTCTCGTTGGGGCGGCGCTGCCAGCGTGCCCGGCTGTTTCGCATTCCCGAAGAGACCCATCCGCCTCGGGTACTGCGGCGTATGGTGCGTCATCTGCATCGCATGCGCCGGGTGGGCGCGCCATCCTTCGTGCAGGTCGTGGCGGATCCGGTCGCCAATGCGTTGGGCTGTGCGCTGGCCACGTCCCGCCATGGGATTTCCGAGCTGTTGGCCCGGCGGCGGCGCGAGCGGGTGGATAGCGCTTCTCATGGCGGCCCCGACAGCCTGGACAACAAGGCGCGGCTGAAATTTCTCGACGACCCGGTGTTGCTCTCCAAGCTGCACTACCAGGTTTGGGCGGATCCCGAGGCGCATCCCGGCTGGCGCGAGCAGGGTGTGCCCAAGGTACCTTCGCTGCGCGTGTCGCTCTGATCGTCGGCGTCCTGTCTCAGGGCGGGACGCCGACGATGTCGATAGGATATCGATAGAATGCTGGCGTCGAAGACGACGGTACCGCTATCGAAACAGCACGGTCTGCGAAATACCAACGATCGAAAGGGTGACAGGGAGGTGATGCCATATGTCGAGTCTGCATCCCGAGGATGTGCTGGAATTCTGGTTCGAGACGCTTGCGCCGCGTCAGTGGTTCGTCAAGGACGAGGCATTGGATAGCGAGATCGCCCGGCGTTTCGGCGACTTGCTGGCCGCTGCCGGACGTTGCGAATTGTGGCCGTGGCGCCGTACGGATGCGGGTCGTCTGGCCGAGATCGTGGTGCTCGATCAATTCCCGCGCAATGTCCATCGTGGCACGCCCGATGCCTTCGCCAACGATCCGCTGGCGCTGGCCCTGGCTCAGGAAGCCGTGGCACAGGGTGTCGATAGCCGTCTCGATCCTGACCGGCGTGCCTTCGTGTACATGCCGTTCATGCATAGCGAGTCGTTGGCGATACATGAGCAGGCGCTGCGTCTGTTCGATCAGCCCGGGCTGGAAGGCAGCCTGGACTACGAACGCCGCCACCATGCGATTCTGGTGCGCTTCGGCCGTTACCCCCACCGTAACGCCGTTCTGGGGCGGCTCAGCAGTGAGGCGGAGCAGGCCTTTCTTGAAACGCCCGGTTCCTCTTTCTAGCGGCGCCTCTTGCCGTGGCTCCTTGCCTGAGCGGGGATCGTAACCGGAGCGGAGCGCACAATATTCGATGCATGTCGCGTCGAGCGATCCCCAGCTCGAGGAAAGTCGATACGGCACAGCCGAGCGCCGGCGTGACACATCATCTGAGACGACTATGCTGAACGTGACGCGAAGCGGCGTCACCGAGGCATAGGGAAATCAATTCGTTTGGCAAGAAGGAGACGTAGGCATGGGTATCATCATGTGGCTGATCATTGGCGGCATTGCGGGCTGGATTGCCGGCAAGGTCATGCGAGGGGGCGGTTTCGGCGTGCTCGGCAATATCGGTGTCGGCATCGTGGGGGCGCTGCTGGGCGGTTTCCTGTTCAGCCTGCTGGGACTCTCCTCGAACAATCTCATCGGCTCGCTGGTGGTGGCGACGGTGGGCTCCATCATTCTGCTGTGGATCGCGGCCAAGGTGCGCAAGAGCTAGGGACTGTTGACGTTTCAGCGCGAACCGCGTTGCAGCGTCAAATGGTGCCAGGCAAGGCACGGGATCCAAGTGCTGCGTCATGCCGGCGCAGAGGCGGCGAGCGCCACTTGCGCTCGCCGTTTGGCTAACTACCTTGAAGAGGATAAAAACGAAAGGGTGCCGGTCGGAACGCCGTGCCGTGACAGCGGGAAGCTTCATGGGTAATGGAGTCGGTGCCTCGGGGTGTCCAGGGTCAACCAGCAGATATGGAGTATGTGCACATGGTGAAGAAGCCTCATACCACGAATACCGATGACGCCCACGATACGGATTTCAAGACCCACGAGAACAGCAAGGTCGATAGCCTCAACCGCTATCGCAGCGATGCGACGGGGCATGATCTGCGGACCAATCAGGGCGTGCGCATCGCCGACAATCAGAATTCGCTCAAGGCAGGTTCACGCGGCCCGACGCTGCTGGAAGATTTCATCTTCCGCGAGAAGATCAACCATTTCGATCATGAACGTATCCCGGAGCGCATCGTTCACGCGCGTGGCTCCGCGGCGCACGGCTATTTTCAGCCCTACCCGGAGGCGGCCAAGTACTCCAAGGCCGGCCTGTTCCAGGACCCCAACAAGAAGACGCCTACCTTCGTGCGTTTCTCCACCGTGCAGGGGCCGCGCGGCTCCAACGACACGGTGCGCGACGTGCGTGGTTTCGCGACCAAGTTTTATACCGATGAGGGCAATTGGGATCTGGTCGCCAACAACATGCCGGTGTTCTTCATCCAGGATGCGATCAAGTTTCCCGATTTCGTGCATGCCGTAAAGCCCGAGCCGCACAACGAGATTCCACAGGGACAGTCGGCTCACGACACGTTCTGGGATTTCGTGTCGCTGGTGCCGGAGTCCTCGCATATGGTGCTGTGGACCATGTCCGACCGGGCCCTGCCGCGCAGTTATCGCGCCATGGAGGGGTTTGGCGTGCATACCTTCCGCATGATCGACAAGCAGGGCAAGTCGCGCTTCGTCAAGTTTCACTGGAAACCGCTTAGCGGGACCTATTCGCTGCTGTGGGACGAGGCGCACAAGCTGTGGGGGGATCCCGACTACCACCGCCGCGATCTGTGGAACGACATCGAGAACGGGGATTTCCCGGAGTTCGAGTTCGGCATTCAGGTCGTCGAGGAGGAGGACGAGCACAGCTTCGATTTCGATATTCTCGATCCGACCAAGATCATCCCCGAGGAGCAGGTGCCGGTGATTCCGATCGGCAAGATGGTGCTCAACCGCAATCCGGACAATTTCTTCGCCGAGACCGAGCAGGTGGCGTTCTGTCCTGCGCATATCGTGCCGGGGATCGACTTTACCAACGATCCGCTGCTGCAGGGGCGGCTGTTCTCCTACAACGATACGCAGATGCTGCGCCTGGGCGGGCCCAACTTCCACGAGATCCCCATCAACCAGCCGGTATGTCCGACGCACAACAATCAGCGTGACGCCCTGCATCGGCAGACGATCAATACCGGCCAGGCGTCCTATGAGCCCAACTCCATCGACGACGGCTGGCCGCGCGAGACGCCGGCCGCTCCCGAGAATGGCGGATTCGAGTCGCATTACGAGCGGGTCGACGCCCACAAGGTCCGCGAGCGCAGCGACTCCTTCATGGATCATTTCTCCCAGGCGACACTGTTCTGGAACAGCCAGTCGGAGGTCGAGAAGGAGCACATCATCGAGGCGTACACCTTCGAGCTCTCCAAGGTGATGCGGCCCTGGATCCGCGAGCGCGTCGTTCAACAGATCCTGGTCAACATCCACCCCGAACTGGCGCGTCGCGTCGGCGAAAATCATGGCATCGAGGTGCCGGATCAGCCCACCGCCACCGCGGAGCAGCTGGGCAGAAGTTCCTGTCAGGATTCGCCCGCGCTCAGCCTGATTCGCGCGCGCAAGCCCAACGGCATCAAATCGCGCAAGGTGGCGATCCTGATTGCCGAGGGCATCGATGCCGATCACGTGGAAGCCATTCAGCGCAAGCTGAAGAAGGAGGGCGCGATGGGAATGCTGATCGCGCCCTCCATGGCGCCGGTCAAGACGCCCAGTGGCGCCACGCTGACGCCGGACGAAATGCTGGAGGGCCAGCCGTCGTTCACCATGGATGCCGTCATCGTGCCGGGCGGGGCGCAGGGCGTGAAGGCGCTGGCCGCTTCCGGTCAGGGGCGCCACTACGTGCTGGAAGCCTACAAGCATCTCAAGGTGATCGGCACGCTGGGCGAGGGCAGGGAGCTGCTGGCGGCGGCCAATCTGCCGACGGTAGAAGACGGTGTGCTCAATGCGGCCAAGCCGGACGACATGTTTGCCGATTTCGTCGCTGCCCTGTCTGAGCACCGGGTCTGGTCGCGTAGCGCCAAGGTCGCATCCATTCCCGCCTGAACGAACCATGTCGAAGCGACTCGGTACCCGGCCCCTCAAGGGCCGGGTTTTTCTTGCGGGTCACACGGTCGCCATGGCAGCAACGTACACTCTCGGTAATAATGGAGCATCACATAAGATGCCGGGCCGGATGCCCGGTTGCCGATGCATGACCCATAAGAGACGCTGCCATGGATGTCAGGAAGGAACGCTTCATCGGACTGGAGTGGCTGAGATTCCTGCTCGGCTTGTATATCGTCATTTTTCATACACTGCATGCCTATCCGTCGATCAGAGGCTGGTCGCACTACATAACCGATATCGGCTTCTTCTCGACCAGCGCCTTCTTCGTGCTGTCCGGCTTCCTGCTGGCGCACGTCTATCTGGATAAACGCAAGCGCTTGCGCGAGCCTGCCAGGAGCTTCTGGATCAAGCGTTTTTCCAACCTTTATCCAATTCACATCGGAGCGTTGGTGCTGGCCATGGCCATGGCGACGTTGATCGGCTATCTCGAGATCAGGCCCGAAGATGCCGATGCCTCGATCCGTTTCGTGCTTTACGACGTCAACAACGACATGGGGCAGACCGATCCCGGCAGCCTGCGTCATGTCATGGACAACACCGAACTGGCGGTCAATCTTCTCCTCAATGTCACGCTGCTGCATGCCTGGAACCCGTACTATCTGACTTTCAATCCGCCGTCCTGGTCGATTTCGGCACTCTTCTTCTTTTATCTGCTGTTTCCCTGGATTGCGCCTCGCCTGTTTCGCGTGCGCCATCGCTACCGCGCCCTGTTGCTGAACAATTTCTGTTATCTGCTGCCGCCCCTGGTCGTGATCGCGACCACCGACTTCGGCATGCCCGAAACGGGAATCCTGCATCGCAATCCTCTCATTCGCTTGCCGGAATTCGTCGCCGGCATCCTGTTGTGCTCGCTGTACTGGCACTATCGGCGCAGGGGCGTGGGACTAAGCCGTACCTATGGCTGGGGGCTGGCGCTATTCATCGCCGTATCGATCGTCGTTGCGGTACAGCTGCTCCAGCGGGGCCATGTCTGGTACTACCTGCTGCATAACGGGCTGCTGTTGCCCGCGCAGTTGTCACTGATCTTTCTGGCGGCCCACTGGCGCGCGCCGCAACGTCAGAGTCTCAAGCGTCTCGCAGGCAGGCTGGGGGGTGCTTCTCTGCCGATGTTCGCTCTGCATGTACCGTTGTTCGTCATCTTTACGCGGGTGGAAAGCGTGCTCGCCGGGGAGCCGGAACTGTGCCTTTCCAGCGTCTCGCAATGCTTCGAGGCGGCGGGCGACATCTCGCTGACGTACTACCCGCTGTTCCTGTTGCTGACGATCGTCTTCTGCGTCTACTTCCAGGAGATGTTCGTGATGCGAGTCAGGCGCTGGCTGCAGAAACTTCTGCTGTCACGGGAGCCGGTCTCGCATGTCGACAAGATCGCGTCGAGCTGAGCCCGGCGGGCGTGGATTTTCGCCATGCCGGAGGTGTCGTCATCGTCTGCCATGGCAAGGCTCCAATGTCTTCTCCCGTTGGCCAGGGCGCCTGCAGGCTCTGGCGAGCTTGGCGTCCTTTTTGCCGTCACGGCATCGGCGTGGTCAGGGCTTTTCCTATACACTATGGCGCCGTATCGTGACGATGCCATCGGCATCATGTTCTGGTCAGTGTGGTGAGGTGAGTCTTGGTCGATCCTCTTAGGGCCTGGTGGGCGCAGCAGCTCGTGCTGTGCGGCTGGGCATTCGAACCCGATCCGTCCTCGGTGGATGCCGATCTGGCATTGGCGCGGCTTCGCCTGCTCGAAGTGCGCGACCGAGGGGAACTGGGATGGCGACTGCTCGAGGCATGCGGGCCGGGACGCCCCGACCCGCTGAGTCTGCTGCAGGCGCTGGAACTGGTGGCGCTGGCCGGTGCCGCCGGCTGGTTGCCGGCGACACGCACCGATGCCTGGCGGATGACGCTGATCCGACACGTCCATGACCATTATCCTTCGCTTGACGCCTGGCTGGAGGATCTCCGACATGCGCGCAGTGAACAGGGTTGGTTACAGGGAGACGATGGATTTTTCGAGGCCTGCGAGGCGCTGGCGCAACTCGAGCGTGACGAGGAGGGTATCACCTGGGAAAGGCTGGGCAATGTCCTGCACGATCACACCGGTGCGTCCCGCGACGGGGCGTTATGGCCGGAGGCTCCCGATGAGATCATCTGGCGCGCGCGCGCCTCGTTTGCTCCGGTCATGGCGTTTCCCGCGGCGGAGTCGCTCGACTGGCCGGAGGTGCGTGGCTGGCTGGCGGAAGTCTGGTCGATTCACGATCGCGATGAGCTGATTCGCATCCTGTTGTGGCTGGCCGGTCAGGGGCATCGTTACGGCTGGGATCTGGACGCCTCGCGTCTGCTCGCGCGCGGGCGTGAGGCGCGCGAGACGTGGCTGGCCGAACTCGACGAAGAGAATACCTACGGTGAGGTGCTGCTGGGGTTCCTGCGCCAGGGCGAGCCGCTGGAGTGGGCAGCCTGGGACTGGCTGCGCCTGGTGGATCTGGCCTACGCCGGCCATGTGGCGGGCTGGCTCGGATCGGAGGAGGCAAGCCACTTCGCGGCACATGGCGTCGATCTGCTGAGCCGGCGCTACAGCGACTGGACGGCGCTCGCCCAGGCCTACCAACGTGGCCGAAGCCTGTTCGAGGGGCGCGATCACCTGACGAGTTTCAATCAGGACTGGGCGCTGCTGCTGCATTCATCGGTCAGTCCCTGGCGTCGGCCGCTGGCCGAATTGCTCGACGAGTCGACCCGGGAGGCGAGCCGCCATGCCATTCGTGCCTGGCGCGCCGACCCCTGGCACTGGGTGCTGGCCCTGGCCTCGATCCGCGAGCCGGATCTGCTCTATCGCCAGGGCGTGCCACCGCTACTCGATGATACGCGTCAGGAGGATGCGCGGCGCTATCTCGACGAAGTGCTCGGCATGGAGCCGGGACGGCAGGGAGAAGCCCTGGCGCGCTGCTGGCTACCGGCGCAGGCCCACCATCTCAACCAACTGGCTGCCGATGCCGCTCACGGAGCGCTGCCAGAGCCGGCGACACTCTTCGGGCGCCCCCAGCCCGGTGCACTGCTGATTCGCGATGCCCTCAAGACCTGCGCCCGGCATGCGGCCACCATCTACATGGCCGAGAAGTACGCCTTCCACCTCCTGATGGCGGCCGACAGCGGCCATGTCGAGGCTTCCGCCTCGGCATCTCTAGCCAAGGCGCTGCGCGATGCCCTCAGCCACTTCTATGCCGACTCCCGACGTCTGCTGGAGGCCTGGATTGCGTGGGAGAGCGCTCTGCCCGAGAGCGAGGGTGAAGGAGATTCCCTGGCCTACGAGATCCGCTGGCATGCCGAGGACATGGGCAGCCTTTTTCACTGGCTGGACTGGCATCACGGCGACTGGAAGGAGCCGGGTGCACGTATGTCGCTGCCGCGTTTCACCGCGCTGGCGCTGGCTGGCCCTCTCAACGCCGCCATCTGGAGCGAGCCCGTGCCGGAATCGGGGCGGGAGAGCGACGAGGTTCGCCACTGGCTGGATGCCCATTATGGCCTGCATTCGCCGGAGTCGTTGCACGAGTTCCTCGATTTCCTCGTCGAGGCGGGAGATCGCCAGGAATATCAGATCAATTACGCGCCCTATACACTGAACGCGGCACGCCTGGCGGAGGAGATCGCGATCCTCGAGTCCGGCGAGTGCGATGAGGAGGCTCGCAACCATCTGCTGCGTTTGCAGCGGGTGCGTGACAACGACGCAGGCTGCAACGAGCACGACATGACCGCCTGGGACGTGGCTCAGGTGGTGGATCTGGCCACCGCCGGGCGCCAGGTGGGCTGGTTGTCCCGGGAGCGATTCGAGGCCTACCTGGAAGCCTCGGTGAAACTCGCCCAGGCCCACTACGGGGACTGGCGCGAATATGCGCGCGGGCTCTATACGGGGTATGCCTTCTTCATGGGCGAGACGCCGGATCGGGAGAGTTTCCTGGCCAGTTTCCGTGAAGCCCTGATCGGCTGGCTGACGGGAGCGCCGCCGCTGTCGGGGCCCTGGTCGAGTCTCGATTTTCCTGGCGCGCGGCCACGCCATTGGGCTCCGGTGCATATCGACACGCTGCCAGGGGATGCTCGCACGCTGCATTGAGCCTGACGCTGCGAGCCCGGGCCTTGCGTGAGCGTCAGCGTTGAGAGCGGCGTGTCGCCGGCGATATGCCGGATGGCTATCATGCCGCTTGTGCGGTGGCGTTTGCCGCCGCCTGGGGGATGGGTATTCCATAACAGGCCGCTTTGGCGGTGGCGCCGGGTGCGTCACCTCCACAGCGACCCTCCTCGCGCTCATGCCGTCTGGCCATCATCGAGATGCCGCCAGATGCTGGCGGTTGCGTGCGAGGCACATCGAGAGCGAGAGGGCGCTTTTGCATGCGTCAATGGATGGCATTGAGCCTGGGACTGGCCGTTCTGATGGCCGGTTGCTCGGCGACTCCCCGCCAGGGACAGGTATCCCGAGACGAACTCAGCTACTATGCGATCGAGCTGCCTTCGCTGACCGCTTCCGCTCCTTCCGACAGGCGTGCTGCGCGGCGCTTGCGCGATGCCCCGCAGCCATCTCCCGCTCTGATCCGCCAGGCCCTGCTCGCCGAGCATCGACGCTGGGTGGGAACGCCCTACGTGCTGGGCGGCGACAGCCGCCGGGGCATCGACTGTTCAGCGCTGGTTCAGCGAGTCTACCAGGAGGCGTTTCTGTACGAGCTGCCACGCACCACGGAGGCGCAGCAGTACGAGGGCCGACGCATCGGACGTGACGAGCTGGCCCCGGGCGATCTGATATTCTTTCACTCTCCCGGACGCTACCGCCACGTCGGTATCTACGTCGGCCAAGGCCTCTTTCTGCACGCCTCGACCTCGCAGGGGGTCAAGCTTTCGCGTCTCGACAACGCCTACTGGAGCCGTAACTACCGTCAGGCCCGACGCCCGATGGAGCGCACCGAGCTGGCGCAGCGGGCCGTGCTGGCGCATGAGGGATGAGGGGTCGGTTGCCGTGTCATGATCCGGCTGCCGGTCGTTACTACGAGGAGTCCCGCGAGGGGGGCTTGGCGGCAAGGGCATCGATCGGGCTGTGTGCCAGGGCAAAGTCGACGAAGGCCCGTTCGGCGCGTGACAGGTAACCGCCTCGGATCCAGGCCAGGGCCAGATCCAGCCAGGCGGGAGGGTCGAAGGAGACGGCGACCAGTGCCTCTTCATCCACGACCCGGCGCAGGAAGGTGGTGATGCCGAAGCCCTGACGCACGATGGCCTTGGTCAGGGGAATCAGGTTGGACTGGAAGGCGATTCTTGGCGGACGCTCCAGCTGCCGGCTCAGCCGGTCGATGAATTCGCGATGAAAATAGCCATCCTGAAACACCACCAGCTCTTCATCGAAGAAAGCCTGGGAAGTCACCGACCGGCACCGGGCGAAGGGATGCTCGCGCGGTACGCACACGACCATCTCCTCGCGCAGGAAGTGCCGGGTTTCCAGACGTTCGGCGTGACTGTCGCCCACCACCACGCCGAGGTCCAGCTCGCCTGAGAGAATCATCTCCTGCAAGCGACGGGTGCCGGCTTCGATCACTGTCAGGCGGATGCCGGGATGGCGCGCCTTGAATCCCATCAGCAGCGGCGGGAAATAGTAGGAGCCCAGCATCGAAGGAATGCCGATGCGCACTTCTCCCTTGACCAGATCATGCAGCTCGCGCATGGCCAGATGTGCCGCATCGGCGCGCTCGAGCAGGGCACGCGCATGCTCCAGCAGGGCTTCGCCTTCCGGTGTCAGGGCGATGCGTCGCTCATGCCGGTGGAACAGGTTGAGCTCCAGGCGGGACTCCAGCGTGGCGATCGTCTGGCTGACGGCGGACTGGGCGACATGCAGTTCACGTGCGGCGGCGGTGAAGCCGCCATGGTCGGCTACGGCGAGAAAGCAGCGCAGGGCGCGTAGATCGAAGGGCAAGGCCATAAGCAATTCCGATGGCTGGCATCTTGATGTTCTATTTGGCTTATTTTACCCGATGCTCAATCATGTCGCCTCTACAGGAGGAACGAAATGATCGAGGCCCACAGCCGTGCTTGGTGGCGGGCGACCCTGGCGCTGTGCCTGGGGTCGTTCATCACCTTCGTCAACCTTTACGCGGCGCAGCCGCTGTTGCCGGAGCTGCGTGCGACGTTCGGCATATCGACCCTGGCGGCCGGCAGTGCGGTTTCGGTATCGACCCTGACCCTGGCGGCGGCCCTGCTGCTGTTCGGACCGCTGTCGGATGCCATCGGTCGGGCGATGATCATGCGCGTGACGCTGGTGCTCGCCGCCGGCTGCTCATTGGCATTGGCGTTCAGCCCCGACTTCACGACGTTCTTGGTCCTGCGCGCCCTGCAGGGCTTCGTGCTGGGCGGGCTACCGGCGGTCGCCATCGCCTGGATGGGAGACGAGTTCGACAAGCGGGCCCTGATGCTGGCGGTGGGGCTGTACATCAGCGCCAACTCGCTGGGCGGCATCGGTGGTCGGGTCATCGGCGGTGTCGTCGCCGAGCACTGGGGCTGGCAGGCAAGCTTCGTCGCCGTGGCGGCGTTGAGCGCCCTGTGTGTGGCGGCGTTCTGGTGGGCTCTGCCGCCGGCGCGGCAGTTCTCGCCCTCACGACCCCACGTCGGCCAGGCGCTGCGCGATCTGGCAGCCCATCTGCGCAATCCCTACCTGATCGGCGCCTATCTGATAGGCGGGTTCAACTTCTTCATCTTCATCAATCAGTACAGCTACATCACCTTCCGCCTGAGCGATGCGCCGTTCTCACTGTCATCGCAATGGCTGGGACTGATCTTCTTGACCTATCTCGGCGGTACCTTCGGCTCGGCGATGTCCGGGCGGGTTGCGCAGCGATTCTCTCAGCCGGTCTGCATGATGCTGGGCATCGGCATACTGATGGCGGGCTCGCTGGTCACGCTGGGCGCTTCGCTGGCGCTCATCGTCGCTGGCCTCATCGTCAACGCCTTCGGTTTCTTCTTCGCCCATTCGATGGCTTCCAGCTGGGTCAGTCGACACGCCGAGCGGGCTCGGGGCAGTGCCTCGGCACTGTATCTGGTGTTCTACTATCTGGGAGCCAGCTGCGGCGGGTTATATCTCGAGCCGTTCTGGAGCGCCTGGGGGTGGGGCGGTGTCATTGCGGGTTCCTGGCTGGTCCTGGCCGGTACGCTAACGACCGCGTTCTGGTTGTGGAGGCGCAGTCGATAGGCGTCGGCCGGTTGCATTCGTGGCCGTCAATGCCCGGCCGCGTCGCCCCAGACCTCTTTCAGACGTTCGTCACGTCCGCAGCCGGCCCGATAGAAGCGATAGCGTACCGGATTCTTGCGGTAGTAATCCTGATGGTAATCCTCGGCAGCCCAGAACTCGCCGGCCGGCTCGATCTGCGTGGCGATGTTGCGCTCGAAGTGCTGCTTGAGTGCGGCCTTGCTCTGCTCCGCGAGGCGGCGCTGCTCCTCGTCGTGAGTGAAAATCGCGCTGCGGTATTGGCTGCCGGTGTCGCAGAATTGCCGATCCTCGGCGAAGGGATCGATGTTGTGCCAGAACACGTCGAGCAGGGTGGCGTAGTCGATCACGTCGGGATCGTAGACTACCTTTACTGCTTCGGCATGGCCGGTCTGGCCGGCGCTGACCTGCTGATAGCTGGGATTGTCCACATGGCCTCCGGTGTAGCCGGAAGTTGTCGACTTGACGCCGTCGAGCCTGTCATAAGGCGGTTCCATGCACCAGAAACAGCCGCCGGCAAAGGTGGCGACGGCTTCGTCGGCACTGGCGGAATGGGGCAGCCCCGCCAGGGGCAGGAGCGCCAGCAGAACGGGCAGGGTTGAGCGCATGGCAACCTCCTGAGCGCTATCTTGCAGTTGAGGGGTCTTGTCGAAGGATAGTGTCTGGATGGGATGTCGGCAGGTGCCTTGGGGTTCCCTGATGGGATAATCTCCACCTATCTCCAAAGGACGGGGCGTTCCCGTTACACTGCGCAGCGTGAGACGCCTGCAAGGTGATGCGTGGGAGCGTCCCGAAGCGTGCAGCGGCGCCATGGGCAGGGAGGCGGGAGTGATATCCAGGTGGAAGACCGCGCTGGCGGCGGGTATCGTCCTGCTGGTGGCGGTGTATGTCGTCAGCGGTGCGCCTGAGGTGCTCACTCTGGACAGATTGCAGGCCGAGCAGTCTCGCCTTCAGGCATGGCTGGCAGACGAACCCGCGTGGGGAGCGGGCGGCTTCTTTCTGATCTACGTGATCGCGGCGGCGCTCTCCCTGCCTGGAGTGGTGCTGCTGACCTTGCTGGCCGGCGCTCTGTTCGGACTCGTGTGGGGCGTATTGCTGGTCTCGTTCGCCAGCACTCTCGGCGCGACGCTGGCCTTCCTGCTGTCGCGGTGGCTGCTGCGCGGGGTGGTCGAGCGTCGTTTCAGACGCCAGCTCGACTACGTCAACCGCGGGATGGCCCGCGAAGGCGCTTTCTATCTCTTCTCGTTGCGTCTGATTCCGCTGTTTCCCTTTTTCGTGATCAATCTGGTCATGGGGCTGACGCGGATGCGGGTGGGGACCTTCTACTGGGTCAGCCAGCTGGGCATGCTGCCGGGTACGCTGGTCTACGTGAATGCCGGGCGCGAGCTTGGCCAGCTCGAGTCGCTCGGGGACATTCTGTCTCCCTCGCTGATAATCTCATTCGCCCTGCTGGGGCTCTTCCCGCTGCTGTCGCGTCGTATCGTGCGGAGCCTGCGCCGTCGGCGTGCGGCACGCCGCTACTCGCGCCCGAGCCGTTTCGACTACGATATCGTGGTGATTGGTGCCGGTTCGGCGGGACTGGTGGCCAGCTATATCGCGGCCGCGCTCAGGGCACGCGTCGCCCTGGTGGAGCGCGCATCCATGGGCGGCGAGTGCCTCAATACCGGCTGCGTGCCGTCCAAGGCGCTGCTACGCGCGGCGCGCGCGGCAAATGACGTGCGCGACGCCGCGCGCTTCGGCGTGCATGCCCAGGCGCCGTGTGTCGATTTCGCCGCCGTCATGGATCATGTACGCGAATCGATCCGGCGGGTGGCCCCTCATGATAGCCGGGAGCGTTATGAATCCCTGGGCGTCGAGGTCTTCGAAGGACAGGCGTTCCTGCAGACGCCCTGGCGGGTAAGTGTCGGCGAGCGGGCCCTGTCCACCCGGCAGATCATCATCGCCACCGGTGGGCGCCCCCGTATCCCCGAGCTGCCGGGCCTCGAGAACGTCGAATTCCTCACCTCGGAGAACGTCTGGCAACTTGAATCGCTACCGAAACGTCTGGTGATTCTCGGCGCCGGCAATATCGGCTGCGAGTTGGGGCAGGCTTTTGTCCGCCTGGGCAGCGAGGTCACGCTGGTGAGCCACTCCGCGCAGATCCTGCCCCGCGAGAGCGAAGACGTCGCGGATGTCCTTCGACAACGTCTCGAAGCCGAGGGCGCGACGCTTCGCTTGGGCTGGAGGGCCACCCGGGTCGAGACGGACGAGCGGCACGGGCATGCTCTGCTGATCGAGCGGGACGGCGAAGAGATGGCGCTCGGTTTCGACCGGTTGTTGATCGCGGTGGGACGTGTCGCCAATGTCAGCGGCCTGGGACTCGAGGCGTTGGGTATTCCGCTGCGTGACGACGGCACGCTGGAAGTCGACGAGACGCTACGCAGCCTGCAGCCCAACATCTGGGCGTGCGGTGATGTGGCCGGCCCCTATCAGCTGACCCACGCCGGCAGTCATCAGGCCTGGCATGCCGCGGTCAACGCCCTGTTCGGGGCGTTCAAGACGTTCAAGGTCGACTATCGCACCCTGCCGATGGTGACCTATACCCAGCCGGAAGTGGCGCGAGTCGGTTTGTCTGAGCGTGAAGCCCAACGTCAGGGGATTGCCTTCGAAACGACCCGTTTCGAATTCGCCGAACTCGACCGAGCCATAGCCGAGGGTGCGACGGAGGGTTTCGTCAAGGTGCTGACCGTGCCGGGCAAGGGACGAATCCTGGGTGCGACCCTGGTCGGCGAACACGCCGGGGAGCTGCTGACGCCCTTCCTGCTGGCGATGCGGCACGGTCTGGGGCTGAACAAGCTGCTGGGGACGCTATATCCCTATCCGACGCTTTCGGAATCCAGCAGGGCGGTGGCCGGCCTCTGGCGTCAGAGGCACAAGCCGGAGCGCATACTGGCCTGGCTGGCGCGCTATTTTGCCTGGCGCCGCCGCGGGAAGCCCGGTAAGCGTATCTGAACGACGGTGGCCCGATGCATCGTCACGACGTCTCACGACAAGGAAAGCCTGCCATGATTTCATTCTCTCGCTATTCCCGCCTTTGCCACGTGATGGCGGGTTTCCTGCTGCTGGGAGCCGGCTTATCGACGATGCCGGCCAGCGCGGCCTCGGCGGATGAGCTGCGCCAAGCCGATTGGCCGCAGATTCGCCGCGAGGCGAGAGGAGAGGATGTCTACTTCCATGCCTGGGGAGGCAGCGGGCCGATCAATGCCTATATTCGCGATCAGGCTCGCCAGGCGGAAGGGGAGGAGGGGATCCATGTACACCATGTGCGGGTCGAGGACATTGCGCAGAGCGTGGGTACGCTGCTGGCGACCGAGACCGCAGGCCGCGAGGCGGGGAGCATCGATGTACTGTGGCTCAACGGTGAGAACTTCCGGGCGCTGAAGGAACATGACCTGTTGTGGGGGCCGTTCGTCACGTTGCTGCCCAACGCCGCCTATCTCGAGAAGGGCGTCGGTGAGACCGATTTCACGGTGCCCACCGAGGGGCTGGAGGCGCCGTGGGGTCGGGCCCAGCTGACCTTCATGGCGGATACGGCACTGGTCGAGACGCCACCGCGTTCCATGTCGGAGTTTCTCGATTTTGCCAGGGCGCATCCGGGGCGGGTGACCTATCCCCAGCCGCCCAGCTTTCACGGTACGACCTTCCTCAAGCAGGCCTTGCTGGAACTCACCGACACGCCGGCGCTTCTCGCGTCGCCAATTCCCGACCGTCAGACCTTCGAGCAGGTGACCGCGCCCTTGTGGCGTTATCTCGATGCGCTGCATCCCTTGATGTGGGCCCAAGGTGAACGCCAGCCCGACAGTGCCGAGGCGATGGAGCACCTGCTGGCCAACCGCGAGATCTGGCTGGCGCTGACCTTCAATCCCAGCGAGGTCGCCAATGCGCGGGCCGCGGGACGCCTGCCCGCGAGCATCGAGCCTTACCAGCATGAGGCGGGCAGCGTCGGCAATGTCCATTTCCTGGCAATCCCGCGCAGCGCGCCGCACAAGGCCGGTGCGCTGGTATGGATCAACCGGCTGCTGTCGCCCCGGGCCCAGCGGGAAAAGGCCGATCCCGAGACCTGGGGCGACCCGACGGTGCTGGATGTCGACAAGCTGCCTGCCGAGGCTCGCAGGGCCTTTGCGAGATTGGGGCAGATGCCCGGCTATCTGCCCGAGACGCAACGGGCAAAGCTGCTCCCCGAGCCTCATCCGGACTGGACCGATGCGCTGGAGGCTGAGTGGCAGCGACGCTACCGTCAGTGACGCCGGCGCGGCTGGGGTTCTGGTTAGCCCTGGCTCTGCTTCTGGGGCCGGCATTGGTAGGGGGGCTGGGACTTGCTCTGCCCGCCGCCGGTATCCTGCCGGCATTGGGGTTCGAGACATTCTCGCTGGATGCCTGGCGTGCCTGGTGGGCGCTGCCGGGGTTGGCGGCGTCGTTTCGGGTCACGTTGATCAGCGGGGTCGGTGCTACCCTGCTGGCGCTGGGCCTGACATTGGCCTGGCTGCTGGGAGGCGCGGCGGGGCGCAGTTCTCGCAAGGTCGAGCGCCTGCTGCTGCCATTGTTGGCGACACCGCATCTGGCGCTGGCGGTCGGCTTGCTGCTGCTGCTGGCACCCAGTGGCCTGCTGATGCGCTGCGTGGCGCAGGGGTTGGGGTGGGTGGCGCCACCGCTTGCCGGTTTGCCGGACCGGCACGGGGTGACGCTGGCGGTGGGGCTGGCGCTCAAGGAGGCGCCCTTTCTCATGCTGATGGCCCAGGCCGGGCTGACGCGACTGCCCTTGAAGCAGTATCTGGAGACCGGTCGGACCCTGGGATATTCGCCCCCTCAGGTCATGTGGCGTATCGTCTGGCCGTTGCTGGCGCCAGGATTGAAATTGCCGCTGATGGCGGTACTCGCCTACTCGCTGTCGGTGGTGGACGTCGCCCAGGTACTCGGTCCCAGTCTGGCGCCGACACTGGCGGTACGTCTGGTGGAGCTGTGGCGGGATCCGGATCCGGCGATGCGCCTGCCGGCCAGTGTCGGGGCGCTGATGCTGGCCGCTCTTGTCGGCGGGTGTCTGGCGATCGGTGACATGCTGGGACGTATCCTGCAGCCCCCGATGCGGCGCTGGCGCCTCGATGGCCGGCGACGTCCGCGGCGGCTGAGCCGGTTGAGCTGGCGAGGCGGCAGCCTCATGCTGGCAGGGGCGCTCGCGGCGGTGCTCGTCCTGCCGTGGCGGGCCTTTGCCGAGCGCTGGTTCTTTCCGGCGTTGTGGCCTCAGCAATGGGGTGTCGATGCCTGGCGGCAGGGGCTCGAGGGGCTACAGCCGGCACTGGTGAATACGCTGATGCTGGGCGGGGCGTCAGCCAGCCTGGCGCTGGGTCTGGCCATGGCCTGCCTGGAACATGAGCGGGAACGACCGCTGCCCCGCGGCTTCGCGTTGTGGATCTATGTTCCCCTGCTGCTGCCCCAGGCGGGGTTTCTGTTCGGAGTACAGGTCGTCATGCTGGCATGTGGCGTAGCTCCGGGGTGGCCCGGTGTGCTGCTCGGCCATCTGCTGTTCTGCCTGCCCTATGCCTGGTTGACGCTGGCCGGTCCCTGGCGGGGCTTCGACAGCCATCTCGAGCAGGTCGCGCGTCTGCTTGGACGAACGCGTTGGCAGGCGCTGGTTCAGGTCCGTCTGCGCCTGCTGGCAGGACCGTTGGCCATCTCCTGGGCGGTGGCCTTTGCCGTGAGCGTGGCTCAGTATGTGCCGACGGTCATACTGGGTGGCGGAAGGGTCGCGACACTGACTACCGAAACCCTGGCATTGGCGGGAGGCGCCGACCCGAGACTCACCGCGGTGGGCGCTTGCCTGCAGGCGATGCTGCCTCTCGGTGTCTTTGTACTGGCCTACCGAGTCAGGCGCATGGCGAGATAATTCTGGAAGGAGACGCTCATGCTGGACAGATGGACGGGAGCCTGGGTGCAGCCCCCCTTGAGACGGTTGGCAAGACAGCTTGCGCGGCGGGGGCTGACGCCGGTACAGGTCACTCTGGTGGGCTTCGCCGTCGGCATGACCGCCATCCCCCTGCTGGCGTTCGAGATCTATCCTTTGGCGCTGCTGGCGATACTGTTCAATCGCTTGTGCGACGGCCTGGATGGGGCCTTGGCCCGACATGAGTATCGCGCCAGTGATGCGGGAGGGTTTCTCGATATTGGCCTGGATTTCGTCTTCTACGCTGGCGTCGTGCTGGGATTCGCTCTGGCCGAACCGGAGCGAAACGCATTGCCTGCCGCGCTGCTGCTGTTTGCCTTCGTCGGCACGGGCAGCTCGTTTCTCGCCTTCGCCATCATGGCCGCCAAGCATCAACTGACACGCCCGCATTTCCAGCACAAGGCGTTCTATTACCTGGATGGCCTCACCGAAGGCACCGAAACCATTGTGGCCTTCGTGGCCTTCTGTCTCTGGCCGCAGCACTTCCCCTGGCTGGCGGGAACGTTTGCCGCAGCATGCCTGGTGACCACGGCGACACGCTTGTGGGGCGGATACCGGACATTGGTCGGCAGAAGGTGAGGGAAGGAGACGATGAAAAGCGAAGAATAGAGGAGCGAAGAACAGAAGAGGAGGCGTCGCTAAACGAAGGGCGGTGAGCATGAAACAGTGCCTGCGACCGGTTCATCGGTCGCAGGCACTCATCTCAAGGAGATGATACGAAGCGGATCAGTGCTGATGACCGCCTTCGCCATGGACGTGACCATGTTCGACTTCTTCCGGCGAGGCTTCACGGACATCGGTAATCTCGACGTCGAAGTTCAGCGTTTCGCCTGCCAGCGGGTGGTTGCCATCGACGGTGACGGTATCGCCTTCCACCTTGGTGACAGTAACCATCAGCGGGCCGCCCTGAGTCTGCGCCTGAAACTGCATTCCCGGCTGTACGTCGTCAACCCCCTGGAAGGCGTCGCGCGGTACGTCCTGAACCAGGGCAGGCTGATTTTCACCGTAGCCTTCTTCAGGCTTTACGGTGACTTTCAATTTTTCGCCGCTCGCACGTCCTTCCAGTTCCTTCTCCAAGCCCGGAACGATATTACCGGCGCCATGCAGGTACGTCAGCGGCTCACGGCCCTCTGAACTGTCCAGCACCTCACCCGCATCGTTGGTCAGCGTATAGTGGAAGGCGACTACGGAATTCTGGGCAATCTGCATTATCTAGAACCTTTCGGTGTGTGCATGTCCTTTCATGGTAACGTGCTGGTCCTGCCCTGTCAGGGGCGCTGGGGATTTTTCATGCTCTGCACCGGCTGCATGACGTATGTTCAACCTCACCGGGCAACTCAGGACCCTACCAGTGCCATCCATATCAGGCGCAGCGCGAGCAGCGTCAGCACGAGTTTGAAGAGCCGGTCGAAATGCCGGTTGCTCAATCGCGCGAGAAAGCGTAGACCCAACCAGGTTCCCAGCAAGCCAGCGCCAATCATCAGCGCCATGAGCCCGAGCCAGTCGCGGAACACGAACCCCGCGGCGCCGAAGATGAAGGCCTTGGACAGGTGCTGCAGGGTCATGGCCGTCGAGAAGGTGGCGACATGGCGCATGCGCTCCGCGTGTGCCTGCTTGATGAAAGCGGCCACCAAAGGCCCGGTGGCACCCACGAAACTGGAGAGAAAGGTCGTGACCAGGCCGGCAAGGGCGGTTCCCCAGCGACCAGTCGAGCGTGCCGGCAGGGGCGGCCCCCAGCACATCAGCAGCACGAACAGGGCGATACTGAATTCCAGCACCGCTTCGGGAAGCCGAATCAGCAGCCAGGTGGCAAGAAGGGCGCCAAGCAGCGCGCCAGGGATGAAAGTCGCGATTCTGAACCAGTCGATATGGCGCCAGGTCATGGTGGCGCGCCCCAGGTTGGACCCCAGCTGCACCATGCCGTGAACGGGAATCAGGGCCGCGGCAGGCATCAGCTGCGCCATGCTGATGATCAGCAGCGTGCCGCCGCCGATGCCTGCCGCGGCGGAGAGCCAGGAGGTCAGCGCCGCCAGCAGGACAAGGCCGAGATTGACCGTACCCGAGAGCGGGGAGAGGAGGTTCAGCCAGGCCAGCGGGCTTTCCACAAAAGGCTCCTTCAGGGGCAGGTTGTGTGGTGTTCGGGCGGCAAGAAAAATGTCAAACTATTCCCAGATTTTCGACCGCCTGTCAGGCAGGCCTGACACGGCAAGTCAAACGTTTCATCCCACATATCAGGAGATCGATACATGACCGTGACGCTTATCTGGCTGATCGCCTTCGCGCTGATTCTATTTCTGGCCCTGCGCGCCTGGGAAGGTCCGCTGGGGGGCTTCATCAGCCGCAACGTTCCCGCGATTCTGCGCCCGCGACATGGAACTGACGATCGTTGGGTGTGGTGCGGGGCGTTGGCCATTCTGGGAGCGACCTTCATCGTCGAGCCGGTCTCGATGCTGCTGACGCTGATCCTGCTTGCCGTCGTGGTATGGGTCGGCGTGCGCCTGGTACGTTGGGCGATGAGCAGGGTCAAGATGCACTGAGCGGTAGCGATGCCAAGCCCGGACACGCCATGAAAGCATGAAAAATCCCCGCACTTCGCGGGGATTTTTCATGTTGCGTCACAGCCAGGTGGAAAGGGTCAATGAGCCGAACTGGTCGTGTTCCCGCTGGGTCTCGAATTCATGTGTGCGCCATACGGTGGTATAGGCCAACTGCCACTGGTCCCAGGTCAATGCCACGCCGACCTGGGCGTCGCCGACCCATTCGCGTCGATCCACGGAGTGGCTGTCTTCGAAGGTGTTGCCATCGAGCAGCAGATTGTGAGCCATGTAGCGTCCTTCGAGGTTGGCGAAGGCGTACCAGCCAAAGCCCTGACCGGCCTGAAAGTACGTTCGTCCGCCATGCGCGGGGGCTACGGCAGGAATGCCGAAACTTCGATCGAGCCCTTGTCCGAAGCGTAACCCCAGCCCGCTGGAGGCATAGGTATAAAGGTTGCCCAACGAGAAACCGAGGCTTGGACCATATTCGAGTTCCAGGCCGGCAAGGCGGTCCTGTCGCCACCAGTGGCGCTTGTAAGCGAGATTGAGAATGGGCTCGTTTTCCAGTTGGTTGTCCCAGCCCCGCGGTTTCTCGCTACCGATGAGGTGGTGAAAGTTGCGCTGAACCTTCTCGCCGCCGGATGCCGGCCCGACGACCCCGACATCGAGATGCACGCTGCTGGCCTGACGCCATCCCGCATGCTGCACGTCGTCGAAAAGCGATACGCCACCCAACAGCAGGCCGGCGTAGGGGCGATCATCCTCGATCAGGCGCGGCGTACTGATGTCGTTAGGGGTGTAGATCTGTTGCCCGAAGCGATAGGCGACGCTATCGAGGCCGGAAGCCGACCAGCCGGGAAGGAGGCTGGCCATACGGCGTGTCCAATGGTCACCGCTGGGCTCAAAGGACCAGATGAGCTCGATGCCGTTGGTATAGTGCCCGTCGTCGCTACTGGCAAAGACATCATTCTCGGCCTTGAGTGACAGTAGCCCCTCGGCCGAAGCCGGGGCTGCCAGAGCTGCCAGTAAGGTAAAGAGGGTGAGGCGCTGCGAGAGGCGTCCTGTCTTCATGTCGTGTCCTTGTGCTGACTTATGTACATACAATAGCGTATGTAAATACCTGACGATAGCGCAACGGAACCGGTGAGGACAGATACAGCCGGTGTGAATAAAAAACGGCGCCTTTCAGGGCGCCGCTGCAATGATGGACGTCCCCTCGGGGAAGCATCCGTATAGGAGACCGGGATTTCTCAGTAGGGGGCGACGCTCAGGTTGGCGCCGCTGCCCACCAGTCGCACACGTTGCCCGACCTGCCAGTCGCGATCGGCACGCTGTACCACGATGATGTTGTCCCCGCTATCACGACGTATTTCCATCTCCCAGGCGGTAGTGCGGTTGGCAGCATCTTCCGTCTTGCGTCCGGCAACGCTGCCGCCAATCGCCCCTACTGCCGTCGCAATGGTGCGTCCCGAGCCGCCACCGATCTGGTTGCCCAGCAGGCCACCCACCACGGCGCCGCCGAGTCCGCCCAGAACGCCGCCGCTTTCATCGTTGGCCTGGATCTGGACCTGGCGTAGGGAGACGATGGTGCCATAGGAAACGGTCTGCCCGGTCTTGGCCTGATTGCCGGTATAGACATCCCCCGAGTAGGGTGCCGTATTGGCGCAGCCCGCAAGCGTCAGAACGCCCAGGGCGAGGATGGGAAGGTAACGCTTCATAGGAAACTCCTTGCTTCTATGCCAGCCGTGTCCGCATGCCAACATGTTCATGAAAACAGTGTTCTAAAATGATTTTAGTGTGTAACACGGGCTTCGACCAGCCCGCTGACGGAAAGTGTCATTAACGACGCGAAGTCATGAAGAGAATGATGCGAAGGAAATGATGCGAAGGAAATGGCATTCCAACGTCATCATGAGGATGTGGATAACGAAAAAAGGGAGGCCAGGCCTCCCCAAGGGTTCCAAACGCTTACTCGGAGCCAGCCGACATCAGCCAAACTGGTTCATGGTGTTGTCCTTGCCGCCGGCTTTCAGGGCGCCTTCGCCGGAGAAGTACTCCTTGTGGTCATCGCCCAGGTTGGAGCCGGCCATGTCCTGGTGCTTGACGCAGGCCAGGCCCTTGCGAATTTCCTGACGCTGCACCCCGGCCACGTAAGCCAGCATGCCTTCATCGCCGAAGTAGCCCTTGGCCAGGTCGTCGGTGGACAGCGCCGCGGTGTGGTAGGTGGGCAGCGTGATCAGGTGATGGAAGATACCGGCGTCGCGTGCGCCGTCGCGCTGGAAGTTGCGCGTCCACTCGTCGGCCACCGAGGCCAGTTCGGTATCGTCGTATTCGGCGCTCATCAGACTGGCGCGATCGTAGGCCGAAACGTCCTTGCCTTCCTGCTGCCAGGCATCGAAGACCTGCTGGCGGAAATTCAGCGTCCAGTTGAAGGACGGCGAGTTGTTGTAGACCAGCTTGGCGTTCGGTACTGCTTCGCGGATGCGATTGACCATGCTGGCAATCTGACCGACATGGGGCTTCTCGGTCTCGATCCACAACAGATCGGCGCCGTTCTGCAGAGAAGTGATGCAATCCAGGACCACACGATCCTCACCGCTGCCCTGGCGGAACTTGTAAAGCCCGTTGGGCAGGCGTACCGGCTTGCGCAGCTGGCCGTCCAGCTTGATGACCATGTCGCCTTCGACCACATCGTCGGCCGAGGCCACGGGAGTGGTCTCCAGGAAGCTGTTGTACTGGTAGGCCAGGTCGCCGGGCTGTTGCGATACCGGCACCTTCTGGGTCAGGCCGGCGCCCAGCGAGTCGGTGCGTGCGACGATCACGCCATCGTCGACGCCGAGTTCGAGGAAGGCATAACGTACGGCATTGATCTTGGCGATGAAGTCCTCGTGGGGCACGGTGACCTTGCCGTCCTGGTGGCCGCACTGCTTGGCATCGGAGACCTGGTTCTCGATCTGGATGCAGCAGGCGCCGGCTTCGATCATCTTCTTGGCCAGCAGATAGGTGGCTTCTTCGTTACCGAAACCGGCGTCGATGTCGGCGATGATCGGGACGACATGAGTCTCGAAATTGTCGATCTGCTCCTGGATCTTGCGTGCGCTGACTTCGTCGCCCTTGGCGCGGGCATCGTCGAGTTCGTGGAACAGATGACCCAGTTCGCGAGCGTCGGCCTGGCGCAGGAAGGTGTACAGCTCTTCGATCAGAGCCGGCACGCTGGTCTTCTCGTGCATGGACTGGTCGGGCAGCGGGCCGAACTCGGAGCGCATGGCGGCGACCATCCAGCCCGACAGGTACAGGTAACGCTTCTTGGTAGTGCCGTGATGGCGCTTGACCGCGAGCATCTTCTGCTGGCCGATGAAACCGTGCCAGCAGCCGAGCGACTGCGTGTACTGAGAGGCGTCGGCGTCATACTCGGCCATGTCCTGACGCATGATCCCGGCGGTATAGCGGGCGATGTCCAGGCCGGTCCTGAAGCGGTTCTGGACCTTCATGCGTGCGGCATATTCGGGATTGATGTTGTCCCAGGCGCCACCCTGGGCGTCACGCAAACGTGCGATGGCGTTGAGATCGTCTTGGTAAGCTGACATGGTGACATCCTTCTTCAGTAGGAGCGGATTGCCTGGAAGCCTATGACCCAGGACGCCATTGCGGTGGCATGCTGCGTACGGGCGTTGTCCAGGTTCGACCCGGCTGCCGGTATTGTTCGGGTCGGAAGCGGGGAGCAAGTCGGCGTCGGTCATGTTCACTACAAGCACCTCGAAGCGCATGCGGTGAGAGCCGTCGTCCTCGCGTCTTGGCAAGGACTATCTCCCAGGATGGCGGGGCTCAACAATTATTACTTAGGGGCAGGGGGCGTTGTAGTTTGACTACAAACAGGCCTCCTGACCTCGCGATCTTGTAGTCCGGTTTCGAGAAGAAAGAAGCCGGTCCGTTTTGCAGCGACCGGCAACCTGCGAAAGGCCTGGCGATGAACCCGCCGGATGGGTGCGGCAATGTGGCCCGGAGCTGAAACGAATGGGCTAGAGTTCGGCCTTCACCATCAAACCGCCGACAAGCGCATCATCGGTATCGTTCACTCCGCCCGGGTGCACGACGTACTGCACGTTGGGGCGCAGCACCAGCCAGTTGGCCACATGAAATCCGTAGTAGATCTCGGCGTCGTACTCCTCGCCCTGGGCCGGGCGTGGGCCCGGAGAGGGCTGTCCTCCCAGGGACGCCTCGTCGCGGCGCATGTAGGCATCGTAGTGTTCGTTGACGTTGGCCCAGGCCAGGCCGATACCGAAATCATCCTTGGGACGGGCATCGAAAGGCCCGTTGTAGTTCATCCCGACCGAGACGTACTTGTCGATATAGGCGGTGTCCTGATCGTTCCAGGTGCCCATGGAAAACAGGGACAGCCCCCGCGAGGCATCGCCGTGGTGAGTGGTGACCTGCTGGTTCACCACGTAGTAGAGCCCCATGCGATAGTCCTGCGTGGCCTCCTGCCGGTCGGCCGTGTAATCCGTGGCCTCGGCCGTGCTGTAGTAGCCCCCGATCTTGTACTGCCCAGGCAGTGAGTCGCCACCCAGTTCAGGTGTCCAGCCGAACTCCACGGGAATCAGGGCGCCGGTGGTACCGCTATGCTTGAGGTCCAGGCCGTGATCGGGGTCGAGATTGGAAGGGTTGAGATCGAAGACGCCCAACTGCACGTAATACTCGGGTGTGGCGTTCCACCTGACGCGCGTTGCCCATTGACTGACCGGCCAGTTGTACCAGATGGCGCCCGCCTGATTGCCTGGCTGGCTGCCACCCAGAAAAAGGTTCTGAAAGTTGCTGCTGAAGGTGGCGAAATCGTCGCTGACCGGAATGCGCCCGATCTTGAAATCCAGCGCCTCGTCGAAGAATTTCTGCCGATACCACAGCTGGGTGATGCGAGTGACGTTGCCCCGACCATGAACTTCCTGCACCGAGGAGACGCTGCCGCCTGCGGGGTTGACCAGACGATCTGCGGTGAGATCGTCGCCGTTGCGGTTGGTCAAGGTGAACTGAAAGCTTGCGTTCGGTAGGCCGAACAGCGTGTCGAGATCGAGAGAGAGGCCGGCAGTCCACTGGTCGCTGTAGCGCACCGTGCGATCGTGATCGTAGCCACCATGGGCGTTCCATGCCGACTCCGAAATATAGCGAAGATCGAACTCCAGACCCTGTCGCTCCAGGTTGCTGCGCGTACCGCCCCAGTCGCCAAGCATCCATGGCGAATCGGGGTCGAAAATGGAATACGCCTGAGCCTGGCCGCAGACACTCCATAAGCCGAGTGTCAGAATACCGTAACGAAGACCCCCTTTGATGGACATAATCCCCCCTTCATACTTACTGTGCGTCTCCTGTCCCGAGCGTCAACCGCATACTGCGGTGCACGATGCCTGCGTCGAGAAACTCGTCGCCGAAGGCCTCGAAGCCCAGGCGCTGATAGAAGGGTAGAGCATGTCGCTGGGCGTCGAGTAATACTTCGGAGTGTCCAGCATCCCGGGCGGCCTCGATGGCGGCCTGCATCAACATGAGTCCCAGACCCTGCCCGCGGCCTTCCTTGCATACTGCGACACGACCGATGTGCCCGTCGGGCAACAGACGTGCCGTGCCCAGCGGTTGCTCGTCCTGCACGAGCAAGAAGTGCAGACAGTCCGGATCACGACCATCCCACTCTTCCTGCTCCGGTACGGCCTGTTCCTCGATGAACACGAGACGCCGGATCTCGCCACATACCGCACCGAGTGTCTGCCAGTCCCCCTGGCGTATCGTGATGTTGCTCACGGTGGTCGAAGTCATGCGTCGTCTTCCTCTTCGCCCGGCCAGGTCAGGCTGCCGCGGTTCAACAGCCCGGCCAGCAGGGCGACGGCTTCCCGATCCTGAAGAATGTCGGCGTCGATGACGGCACTCGAGGCGAGATGACGAGCCAGGCGTGGCGAGCACTCGAGTCCATCGCCATCGACGAACAGGGTGGCTCTCTTGTCATCGAGCTCGCGGAACGCGAAGCGCGACCCCGGGGCACGCTCGAGAAGGCCGCCGTCACGCAGCCAGGCTTCGACCTCGCCGGCATCGACCGGCTCTTCGAGGGCCGCCGGCTGGTCGGCATACTTGGGCTGGGTCATGGTGCGGCCGAACCACTGCAGAATCTGGGCGGGATCATCGAGCGTGGCCAGCAGCAGGTCGCGGACTCGGTCGATCGCCTCGCTATCGATCTCGCCGGGATGGCGGGGGGGGGCGAGACCGGCATCGGAGTAGCGCAGCGACTCGGGGAGCTGTTCGCCGCGGTAGTCTGCATAGGAGGAGACGATCTCATCGGCCGAGGGGGCGCGAAAGCCTACCGAGATCGTCAAGCAGTCCTCGGACTGGCTGACACCGTGATGCGCGAGTCTTGGCGGGAGGTAGAGCATGTCGCCGGGTTCGAGAAGCCAGTCCTCGCCGGGCGTAACCTCGAAATGCTCGAGAATCCGCAGATCAATACCTTGGACGATGGGAGCATCATCCTCGATCAGGCCGCCCAACTGCCAGCGCCGGGTGCCGCTGGCCTGAAGCAGGAAGACATCGTAATGATCGACATGCGGTCCCACACTGCCGCCGGGAGGGGCATAGCTGATCATGATGTCGTCGAGTCGCCAACGAGGCAGGAAGTCGAACTGCTCGAGCAGCTCGGCCACCTCGGGTACATAGTGATCCACGGCCTGGACCAGCAGGGTCCAGTCCCGCTCGGGCAGCCGGGCGAAGGTGGCGTCGTCGAAGGGACCGTGACTGACCTGCCAGGCCTTGGGGTTGCCTTGCGGATCGCGCCCATGCTCCTCGACGAGCCGGGCCTCTACACCTTCCTCGCAGGCCAGGCCCGCGAGCTCATCGGGCGACAGGGGGCTGGTGAAGCCGGGCAGGGCGCCTCGGATCAGCAGAGGCTTCTTCTGCCAGTATTCGGTCAGGAACTGGGCGGCGGATCGCTCGCCGAGCAGGGTCAGAGGCGTGTTGGCTGTCATCTCGCTCTCCCGCGCTGAATGTGTTCAACAGCGTAGATGAAAAGGCAGGCACCGATTCCATGCATTTCAACAGGGAGCGGTGCCCGCCATGATGGGTGTGTAGTCTAACTACAGCGACTGGGCCTGGGCGGCGGCGTTGCCGGTGTAGGTGGCTGGCGTCAGGCCCTTGAGTTCCGCCTTGACCTCGTCGGGAAGTGCCAGCGTATCGATGAAGGCGGCGAAACCGGCCTGGTCGATGCGCTTGCCGCGGGTCAGTTCCTTGAGTTTCTCGTAGGGCTTCTCGATGCCGTAACGGCGCATCACTGTCTGGATCGGCTCGGCGAGCACTTCCCAGCTGTTGTCGAGATCTTCGGCCAGGCGCGCCGGATTGGCTTCGAGCTTGGAGATTCCCTTGAGCGTGGCCTGGTAGGCGATCAGCCCGTAGGCCAGGCCGACCCCCAGGTTACGCAGCACCGTGGAGTCGGTGAGGTCGCGTTGCCAGCGGGAAATTGGCAGTTTCTGGGCCAGGTGGCCGAGCACGGCGTTGGCCAGGCCCAGGTTGCCCTCGGAATTCTCGAAGTCGATGGGGTTGACCTTGTGCGGCATGGTCGAGGAGCCGATCTCGCCCTCGACGGTGCGCTGCTTGAAATAGCCCAGCGAGATGTAGCCCCAGACGTCGCGATCGAAGTCGATGAGAATGGTATGGAAACGGCATATCGCGTCGAACAGCTCGGCGATGTAGTCGTGGGGCTCGATCTGGGTGGTATAGGGATTGAAGGCCAGTCCCAGTTCTTCGACGAAGGTGCGTGCATTCGCAGCCCAGTCGATCTCCGGATAGGTTGCCAGATGAGCGTTGTAGTTGCCCACTGCGCCGTTGATCTTGCCCAGCAGTTCGGCGGATTCGATCTGCTTGAGCTGACGTCTCAGGCGATAGGCGACGTTGGCCATCTCCTTGCCCAGCGTGGTGGGGCTGGCGGTTTGACCGTGGGTACGCGACAGCATCGGCTGTTCGGCATGCTGATGGGCAAGCGCCTCGACTGCGGCGACGATGTCGCGCATCGCCGGCAACAGCACGCCGAGTCCGCCCTTGAGCATCAGGCCGTGAGAAAGGTTGTTGATATCTTCGCTGGTACAGGCGAAATGCACGAATTCGCTGACGGCATGCAGTTCGGCGTTGTCGGCGATGCGCTCCTTGAGGAAGTACTCCACCGCCTTGACGTCATGATTGGTGGTGCGCTCGATCTCCTTGATGCGGGCAGCGTCCTCCACCGAAAATCCGCTCAGCAGGGCGTCGAGGAAGCCCTTTGCCTCGGTAGACAGGGCCGGCACTTCGACGATCTGCGGGTGGGCGGCGAGCCGCTCCAGCCAGCGGACTTCGACGGTGACACGGGCGCGAATCAGGCCGAACTCGCTGAAATGCTCGCGTAGAGCCTCGGCCTTGCTGCCGTAGCGGCCGTCGACGGGAGAGAGGGCGGTAAGAGCGGAAAGCTGCATGGTCGGTTCCGAAATGATGACGGTGATAAGGAAAGGCGAATACGACCCTGCATCGGGAAACAGGGCAGGATCGACAAAGGCGAAGCCTCAAGTCTGGCGGCGGTCCAGCTCATCCAGCGCTCTCTTCATGCTGCTGCGGGCCACCAGCAGCTTCCAGCGCCGGCCACCCTGCTGATGCCAGAGCAGGGCAAAGCGGATACCGGCGAGTAGCGCCGTCCGGACCCTTTCCGGCATCGTGCGGCTCTGCAACAGGCTGGGATCGCCCTGTACCACGATCCGGTAACGGAAGGTGGAAAGCGTGTCCTGGTAGAGCTCTCCGAGGCTGGCAATCACATTCTCGTGAGTCTCGCCGAAATGTCGGGCCTGGCCCTGAACACGCGTCAATCGCTCACCCAGCGTCGCCATCATGTCCGGCCGCTTGCGCAGCTTCTGCATCAGCAGCAACAGGGAGAAGCCATAACGCATCACGGCCGGATCGGTGCGCTGACGGTTGAGTATCGCGTCCAGCACATCGATGCCCAGGCGCAGATTGTTGTGGTGCCCGCCATAGATTGCCTCGAAGCTCTCAGGGTCGGTATCGAGAGTGGCGCGTATCAGCGTGTTCCAGGCGCGCTCGTCGCATTGACCGGTGCGCGCCAGCGAGTCGACCACGGCGGCCGCCTGAAAGACTCCAGCCAGGGCCAATACCTGGCGGCTCACGGCGCTGTCCGGGGCGCGCTGTATCGGAGAGGGCGTCATGCCGCACGCTCCCGGGCGTTCCATGTCTCGCGGATCACGCCGCCGCCCAGACAGATATCGCCGTCATAGAGCACCAGCGACTGACCGGGCGTCACGGCACGCTGCGGCCGATCGAAGAGGACGTCGACGCCACCATCGTCACGCACCCGCATGCGACAGGGCACGTCGGACTGACGATAACGGGTCTTGGCGGTCAGTTGGGCTTCAGGAGCCGGCGCCTCTCCCGCGACCCAGTCCATGGCTTCGGTGGCCAGGCTGTCGCTATAGAGCAGGTCGTGATGCTTGCCCTGTACCGCGATAAGAACGTTGCGCTCGAGATCCTTGCCGGCCACATACCAGGGCTCCTCGGGATAGCGGGCCAAACCGCCGATTCCCAGTCCCTGACGCTGACCGAGGGTGTAGTACATCAATCCCATGTGTTCACCGATCACGTCCCCTTCAGGTGTCTCGATCCGCCCGGGTTGTGCCGGCAGGTATTGCTGCAGGAAGTCGCGAAAGCGCCGTTCGCCGATGAAACAGATGCCGGTCGAGTCCTTCTTGCGCGCGGTGGCCAGCCCGTGCCGCTCGGCCAGCTCGCGCACGGCCGGCTTTTCCAGCTCGCCGATCGGGAACAGGGTGCGGGCGATGGCCGCCTCGGGCACGGCATGCAGGAAATAGCTCTGGTCCTTGTTGGCATCGAGGCCCTTGAGTAGCCGGGCATGTCCGCCACGCTCACCGCGCCGGACGTAGTGGCCCGTGGCGATCTTCTCCGCGCCGAGCATCTCGGCGTACTCCAGGAACACCTTGAACTTGATTTCGCGGTTGCACAGGATATCCGGGTTCGGGGTGCGCCCGGCACGGTACTCGGCCAGAAAATGCTCGAAGACGTTGTCCCAGTATTCGGCCGCGAAGTTGGCGGTATGCAGCGTGATGCCCAGACGCTCGCAGACGGCCTGGGCGTCGGCCAGATCCTCCTTGGCGGTACAGTACTCGGTGCCGTCGTCCTCGTCCCAGTTCTTCATGAACAGGCCTTCGACCTGATAGCCCTGTTCGAGCAGCAGCAGGGCGGAAACGGAGGAGTCGACACCGCCGGACATGCCGACGATGACCTTGCCCGTGGCTCGAGGCCCCATAGGTTGAGACATAGTCACTTTCGGAATGGTCCCTCTCGAAATCGTCACTCTCGGAATCGTCACTCTCGGAACAGTCGTTCCCGGCTGAATGGAGTGAGAACAGTGCGCGACATCATACCCGAAATCGCCTTGACGCTTCGAGCGTCAGCGTTCGCGAATGATGTCGAGAGGAAACTGGCGGCCGCTGCGCGCATCGCGCAGACGCTGCATGACCAGGGCGCTGCGCAGCCGTCCGGCACGATGCAGGTCGTCGATCTCGTCCAGCGTCAGCCAGTGGGTCGCGACGATGTCCTTGTCCAGGGCGCTGTTCAGGTGGGCCAGAGGCAGACCGACGAAAGCGTGGCTATGAAAGACCAGCCCATCCGCAGCGGTGAAGACGTACAGGCCCAGATAGTGCGTGATGGCGACCTGCCAGGCCGCCTCCTCGCGGGTCTCGCGCTCGGCGGCCTGGACCAGCCGTTCTCCGGGCTCCAGGTGGCCTGCCGGCTGGTTGAACAGGCTGAATGGGCCGCCTCTGTCCTCCTCGACCAGCAGGTAGCGTCCCGCGCGCTCGATCACCGTGGCTACGGTGACTCGGGGTGTCCAGCGTTTCATCGGTGTCGCTCCTTGCCGGGGCGTGTGGAGAGGGAGCGTCTGCCCGGCCGTTTCGGAGGTTGCCGGGGGGCGTGCAGGGTCTCGGCGCGCCACTGTCCCGGTGCCAGGTCATTCAATCGCCAAGCCCCGATGGAGACGCGAATCAGGCGCAGCGTGGGATGACCGACATGCGCCGTCATGCGACGCACCTGGCGGTTGCGTCCCTCGGTAATGGTCAGTTCCAGCCAGGCGGTCGGTACACTGTCGCGGCGACGAACGGGCGGGTGTCGGTCGGGCAGAGAGGGCGGAGCGATGCGCCGGACCTTGGCCGGCCGGGTCGGGCCGTCATTGAGCGCTACGCCGCGTCGCAGTTCGGCCAGGGCGTCTTCGTCGGGTTCGCCCTCCACCTGGACCCAGTAGGTCTTGGGTTGCTTGTGATCGGGATGGCTGATGCGATGGGCCAGAGCGCCATCGTCGGTGAGCAGCAGCAGGCCCTCGGAGTCGTAGTCGAGACGCCCCGCGGGGTAAGCGCCGGGCACGTCGAACATGTCGGCCAGGGTGGCGCGGCCCTGGTCGTCGGTAAACTGGGAAAGCATGCGGTACGGCTTGTGCAGCAGGTAGAGGGTGCTCATCAGGGCGCCATTGAGTCGATTTGCCTGAGGTCGTCATCGCGACTTTCGATCGGTTCACCGGGAAAGCCTACTCCGGCTGGGGGGCGCGATGCTATACTCCCGGCTCCACTGAAGACACCACAGGGGAGTTACAATGGGGTTCCAGAAAATTGTCGTCCCTGAAGGCGGCGCAAAGATTACCGTCAACGCCGATAACACCCTGAACGTACCGAATGAGCCGATCATTCCGTTCATCGAAGGGGATGGCATCGGGGTTGACGTGACCCCGGCGATGAAAATCGCCATCGACGCGGCCGTGCAGAAAGCCTACAACGGCGAGCGCAAGATCCATTGGATGGAAGTGTATGCCGGCGAGAAGGCCACCAAGGTCTACGACCCCGACACCTGGCTGCCCGATGAGACGCTGGAAGCCGTCCAGGACTATGTCGTTTCCATCAAGGGTCCGCTGACCACGCCCGTGGGTGGCGGTATTCGCTCCCTGAACGTGGCGCTGCGCCAGAAGCTCGACCTGTACGTCTGCCAGCGCCCGGTACGCTGGTTCGAGGGCGTGCCCAGCCCGGTCAAGAAGCCTTCTGACGTCGACATGGTCATCTTCCGCGAGAATTCCGAAGACATCTATGCCGGAATCGAGTGGAAGGCTGGCACCGCGGAAGCCGAGAAGGTCATCAAGTTCCTGCGTGAAGAGATGGGCGTCACCAACATCCGCTTCCCCGAGATGTGCGGCATCGGCGTCAAGCCGGTTTCCGAGGAAGGCACCAAGCGTCTGGTACGTCAGGCCCTGCAGTACACCATCGACAACGACCGCGAGTCGCTGACCCTAGTGCACAAGGGCAACATCATGAAGTTCACCGAAGGGGCCTTCAAGGACTGGGGCTACCAGATCGCCAAGGAGGAGTTCGGAGCCGAACTGCTCGACGGCGGCCCCTGGATGACCTTCAAGAACCCCAATACCGGCAAGGAGATCGTGGTCAAGGACGTCATCGCCGATGCCATGCTGCAGCAGATCCTGCTGCGTCCGGCCGAGTATGACGTCATCGCCACTCTGAACCTCAACGGCGACTACCTGTCCGACGCGCTGGCGGCGGAAGTCGGCGGCATCGGCATCGCGCCGGGCGCCAACCTGTCCGATGCGGTGGCCATGTTCGAGGCGACTCACGGCACCGCGCCGAAGTATGCCGGCCAGGACAAGGTCAATCCCGGCTCACTGATCCTCTCCGCCGAGATGATGCTGCGCCACATGGGCTGGGTCGAAGCGGCCGATCTGGTCGTCAAGGGCATGGAAAAGGCCATTTCCAAGGGTGAGGTCACCTATGACTTCCACCGTGTCATGGAAAAGGCCGTGCTGCTGAAGTGCTCCGAGTTCGGTCAGGCCGTCGCTGACAACATGTAAGCCGACGCTTGCGCCAAAAGCCCTCGTCCGCTCAGCGGACGAGGGCTTTTTTGTACGGGAGACTTGCATCCCCCCAATGCCGGCGTCATCTTCAAGGAACCCGGACGTCAAAGAGGCGTCTAAGCTGGGCAGGAGGAGCGTCGCCACGACGCACCTCGTTACGGTCACTTTGCGTTGTGCCTGGCGTGAATTCATGGATTCAGCCACTTATGTTTGAAACAGACTATGATTTACCGAGTAGCTTCGTGCTGGTACCGATCAGGGCCGGCATGACCCGTCCGCCCGATCCCGAAGGGGACGAGCAGGGCGATGTGGCGGTTCGCCCCAGCGATCCTGAACTGGCACCGCCACCGATGTACAAGGTGGTGTTGCATAACGATGATTTCACTCCCATGGAGTTTGTCGTCGAAGTGCTACAGACCTTTTTCGCCATGGAGAGTGAAAAGGCGGTACAGATCATGCTGGCCGTCCATACTCAAGGTAAGGCGACCTGCGGCATCTTTACCCGCGATATCGCGGAAACCAAATGCCATCAGGTCAATCAATATGCCCGGGAATGCCAGCATCCGCTGCTGTGCGATATCGACAGGGCCGATTGAAGCGTGGCACGACACGTTTGTTTGCATGTGCCACTTGCGAATCTCCCGTTTGTGCCCGATTGTGAAAGAGCCGATTGATGCCCGAGGCGGCTAAAAGGGGACTGCCATGCTGAGCAAAGAACTTGAACTCACCCTGAACACGGCTTTCACCGTGGCGCGTTCCAAGCGACACGAGTTCATGACCGTGGAGCACCTGCTGCTGGCCCTGCTGGACAACGCCTCTGCTGCTGATGTGTTGCGTGCATGTGGTGCCAACCTGGAAAAGTTGCGTGCTGATCTGCAGGATTTCATCAACTCTACTACACCATTGATTCCCGATGACCAGGAGGATCGCGAAACCCAGCCGACGCTGGGATTCCAGCGCGTGTTGCAGCGTGCCGTCTTCCATGTGCAGTCATCCGGCAAGTCCGAAGTGACCGGCGCCAACGTGCTGGTGGCGATCTTCTCCGAGCAGGAGAGCCAGGCGGTCTACTTCCTGAAACAGCAGAACGTGGCGCGTGTCGATGCCGTGAACTACATCGCCCATGGCATCTCCAAGGTGGCCGGCCATGGTCAGTCCTCCTCCTCCGCTTCCCAGGAGTCCGAGGAGGCCGAAGAGGGCGTCACGGAGGGCAATGCCCATCCGCTGACGGGCTATGCCACCAACCTCAATGAGCAGGCGCGCCTGGGCAAGATCGATCCGCTGATCGGTCGCGATCACGAGCTCGAGCGTGTGGTGCAGATCCTGGCTCGTCGCCGCAAGAACAATCCGCTGCTGGTCGGCGAGGCGGGGGTCGGAAAGACGGCCATCGCCGAAGGGCTGGCCAAGCGCATCGTGGAAGAGGATGTTCCCGACGTCATCGCCGATGCGGTGGTCTATTCGCTCGACATGGGCGCGCTGCTGGCCGGCACCAAGTACCGCGGCGATTTCGAGAAGCGTCTCAAGAGCCTGCTCTCCGAGTTGCGCAAGGAGCCTCACTCGATCCTGTTCATCGACGAGATCCACACCGTCATCGGTGCGGGAGCGGCTTCCGGTGGGGTCATGGATGCTTCCAACCTGCTCAAGCCGCTGCTCTCTTCCGGTGAGTTGCGCTGCATCGGCTCGACCACCTTCCAGGAGTTCCGCGGTATCTTCGAGAAGGATCGCGCCTTGGCGCGGCGTTTCCAGAAGGTCGATGTGCCCGAGCCCTCCGTCGACGACACCATCCGTATCCTCAAGGGGCTGCGTGGGCGGTTCGAGGAGCATCATGCATTGAAGTACACCGATGCGGCACTCGAAAGCGCCGTGCATCTGGCCGATCGCTACATCAATGATCGCCATCTGCCGGACAAGGCCATCGATGTGATCGACGAGGCTGGTGCGCATCAGCGGCTGCTGCCACCGGAAATGCGCGTCGCGACCATCGATATCGAGCAGGTCGAGGCGGTCGTGGCATCGATTGCCCGCATACCGCCGAAGAGCGTGTCCAGTTCCGACCGCAAGCTGCTGTCGAATCTCGAGCGCGACCTGAAGATGCTGGTCTTCGGCCAGGACGAGGCGATCGAGGGGTTGTCGGCGGCCATCAAGCTGTCGCGTGCGGGCCTCAAGGCGCCGGATAAGCCGGTGGGAAGCTTCCTGTTCGCCGGTCCGACCGGGGTGGGCAAGACCGAGGTGGCCAAGCAGTTGTCGCAGTTGATGGGCATCGAGCTGGTGCGCTTCGACATGTCCGAGTACATGGAGCGCCACACCGTGTCACGGCTGATCGGGGCACCTCCCGGCTACGTCGGCTACGATCAGGGCGGTCTGCTGACCGAGGCGATTACCAAGCAGCCCCATTGCGTACTGCTGCTCGACGAGATCGAGAAGGCGCACCCGGAAGTCTTCAACCTGCTGCTGCAGGTCATGGACCACGGCCGCTTGACCGACAACAACGGGCGCGAGGCGGATTTCCGCCACGTCATCATCATCATGACGTCCAACGCCGGGGCCGAGCAGATGGCACGTCGTTCCATCGGTTTCCAGACGCAGGATCATTCCACCGATGGCATGGAGGTCATTCGCCGGACCTTCTCGCCGGAGTTCCGTAACCGCCTGGACGGCATCATCCAGTTCCACGGCCTGGCGCCTGCGGTGGTGCGTAACGTGGTCGACAAGTTCCTGGTCGAACTGCAGGCCCAGCTCGATGAGAAGCGTGTCCAACTGGATGTCGACGAGGAGGCCCGCGCCTGGTTGGCGGAGAGGGGCTACGATCCCGAAATGGGGGCGCGTCCGATGGCTCGCGTGATCCAGGAAAAGCTCAAGAAGCCCTTGGCGGAGATGATCCTGTTTGGCGAGCTGGCCGATAATGGAGGTGTGGTGCATATCACCGTGGAAGGTGATGAGCTGCATCTGGCGACGGAGGCAGAACTGGCCTGATCTGCCCCAGTGCCTGCTAACCAGCGACGCCCTGTCACATGACGGGGCGTTTTTTTATGTCTCTGCGTGCCATGTGGGCATTGTCGCGATGTCCGGGGCGACGACGCGTGTCGCGATCAGCGCGAGCGATAGACGATGCGTCCCTTGGAGAGATCGTAAGGCGTCAGCTCGACCTTGACCTTGTCGCCGGTCAGGATACGAATGTAGTTCTTGCGCATCTTGCCCGAAATATGGGCTGTCACGACGTGGCCATTCTCCAGCTCGACGCGAAACATGGTGTTGGGGAGGGTGTCGACGACGACCCCTTCCATCTCGATATGGTCTTCACGTGCCATATAGGCGTTTCCTCATGTGTCCGTTAGGTATCGCATTCGAATCGAATGCGAATCTTCAAATGTTCGGATTTGCGCTTTCGCAATAAAACAGGTAGCGCGTACCTGCATCGGTTTTGAAGATAGCCCGATATTGTGCCGCATGCCGCGCGCCAAGGCAAAAAACGTCAGAGGAAGCGGGGAATCTGGCGCCGCCAGCGCCGGTCATCGAGATATTCGAGTGGCTGGAAGGCGTTCTTGTAGTTCATCTTCGGCGATTCCTGTATCCAGTAGCCCAGATACACGTGCGGCAGCCCCTGGCGTCGTGCCAGTTCGATCTGATGGAGGATGGCGTAACTGCCCAGGGAGCGGCGCTCATGACGAGCGGCGGGATCGTAATAGGTGTAGATGGCGGACAGGCCGTGACTGAGCACGTCCGTGGCGGCCACGGCCAGCAGTTCGCCGTCGAGACGGAACTCGATCAGCCGGGCATAGGGGTGATCGAGGGTCAGGAAGGTTCGGTACTGCTCGTGACTGGGGGGATGCATGTCGCCGTCGGCATGCCGTGCCCGGATGTAGCGGGCATAAAGTGCATAATGCTCTTCGTCATACTCGGCGGAACGTATATGTGTCGTCATGTCCCGGTTGCGATTGAACAGTTTGCGCTGGGTGCGGCTTGGCGAGAAATCGTCGACGGGAATGCGTACCGACACGCAGGCCCGGCACCCTTCGCAGTGGGGCCGATAAAGATGGCGTCCGCTGCGACGAAAGCCGAGTAGAGCCAATGCATCATAGACGCCCTGGCCTGGCGACTCCTGCGGGTCGAGAAACAGTGTGGTTGCCTCGCGCTCAGGCAGGTAGCTGCAAGCGTGAGGTACCGTCAGGAAGAAGCGTAGATCCCGCTCGGGCTGCTGCGGGGTGTTACTGCTCACGTTGAGACGGGCTCCCATGATCATGGAGTGTGTGGCCATACCAGAGCCCCGCGGGTGGAGCCTGATGCGCATGATTCTCAAGATAGTCGATGAACGTGGCGCGGGCGATGTCGCGTGCGCCCAGGCTGGCCAGGTGCGGGGTGTACACCTGACAATCGATCAGGACGACGCCGTGGCTGGCAAGATGGCGGGAGAGATGCACCAGCGCTACCTTGGAGGCGTCCGGTACGCGGCTGAACATCGATTCGCCAAAGAAGATGCGCCCCAGCGAGATGCCATATAACCCGCCCACCAGTTGTCCTTCGTGCCAGGTTTCCACCGAATGGGCGTGACCCAGCGCGTGCAGCTCGCGGTAGGCGGACTCCATTTCCGGTGTGATCCAGGTGCCGTCCGTCTCGGCCCGCATGGTGGCGCAGGCGTGCATGACCTCGGTGAAGGCATTGTCGTACGTTACGCTAAAGCCCCCGTTGCGCAAGCGCTTGGCCAGGCTTCGGCGCACCTTGAGCTCTTGGGGAAACAGGACCAGGCGAGGGTCCGGACTCCACCACAGGATGGGCTGGCCTTCGGAAAACCAGGGGAAGATACCGTTTCGATAAGCGGCGAGCAGCCAGGCGGGAGTGAGTGCGCCGCCGGCGGCCAGCAGGCCATCGGGCTCCGCCAGAGCGCGGGACGGGTCAGGAAACTGCACGGGATGAGTGGGTAACCAGGGAAGCATGAAGGAACGATCACCATGTCGATAATGGAGCATCACGGCAGCCGGCCGGCAACACGGCTGGCGATTGCCTTTTTCTTTGCGCTCAATGGGCTGGCGCTGACCAGCTGGGCGGTGCGCCTTCCCGATCTGCGCGAGACGCTGGCACTTGGCCAGGCGGAAATCGGCCTGCTGTTGCTGTGTCCTGTCGTGGGCACCTTCAGTCTGACGCTGTTTTCCGGTTACCTCAACGGGCGTTACGGCAGCCGTCGAATGACGATCATGGCCAGTCTCGGCACGGCGGCATCGCTGCTGATCATCGGCCTGGCAGCCGATCGTCTCTTTCTGGGGCTGGGGCTAATCGTCTTCGGGGCTGGCGAGGGGCTGCTCAACGTAGCCATGAACGACCAGGCCGCCAGTCTGGAGCGGCGCTATCGGCGCTCGATCATGTCCTCCTTCCACGGCATGTTCAGCCTGGGTGGCATGGCTGGCGCCCTGATCGGCGGCGGCTTTGCGGCGCTGGGGCTGTCTCCGTCGATACACCTGCCGCTGCTGGCCTGTCTGGCACTGGTGGGCATCGGCCTGCTGGGCCGGTATCTGCTACCGCTCGAGCCTCGCGCCAATCCCGCTGCCGAGCCGTTGGTCGTGCGTCCGCGGGGACAGGTCTGGCTGCTGGGTGCCCTGGCCAGCTGTACCGTATTCATCGAGGGGGCCATGACCGACTGGTCAGCGATCTACATGACCGAGCTGGGGGCTCAGGGCGGGTATGCTGCGCTGGGGTTGGCGCTGTTCACCGCCCTGATGGCCGGGGGGCGGCTGGTGGGTGACCGCTGGCTCGATGCAGTGTCGAGCGTGGCGGTGTTGCGTATCGGCGGCTTGCTGGCCATTGCCGGAATGGGACTGGCGGTGGTCGTGGCCACTCCCGGTGCCGCGATGGCAGGCTTCGCCCTTACCGGGCTGGGATTGTCCACCGTCTATCCCTGTCTGATCGGCTGTGCCGGGCGTAGCGGGATCATGTCGCCTGCTGGCGGCATCGCCGCCGTCACCATGCTGGGGTACGTCAGTCTGCTGGGAGGCCCTCCCATGATCGGGCTGCTGGCCGAGTTCATCGGCCTGCGGGGTGCGCTGGTGGCCTTGGTGCTTGCCGGTGGCATGATCGTGGCGCTGGCCGGGCGTGCCACACGGGGTCTGCCTGCCCGCAGCGAGATGCGGCTTGAATCGTGACGGGTGCCGTTGCGCGCCGGGCCGAAAGAGAATCAAGGCGCGGCGGGAATCGGCACCTTGGCAGGAGTTCCAGCGTTCTCCGGGTCCGCCGGTCTCGACTGCAGGGCGGGCAGCGGGAGGCTTCGCGTACCCCTATAATGGCGGACGCTGGCTCGGTATGATGGCGGTCTTGAACCGCAGCGCTATCGGCTCTCCAGGGTAAGCGGATGATAAGGTAAGTGGAGGATGGCGCACTGTCCTGGCGGCGGACCACGCTCATCGGGCGTCGCCAGTGGTGAATGGCACTGTTTGCTGGATTTGAGATAGACGCCCTTCGTGGCGCAAGGGGGATGGCCACTTGAGTGTCAACAAGAAAACCGGCGGTCGCCGCCGGACAGCGACCCAGGCCAGAGAACGGGCACGCCGCTTCGGGGTTCGTCTGCAGGGCGTGACGCGCGAAGGCGTCATCATTGTCCTGCTGGCGCTCTGCGTGTTTCTGCTGCTGGCGCTGTTCAGCTACAACCCGGGAGACCCCGGCTGGTCGCATAGCGGTCCGGAACAGGAGGTTTCCAACTGGATGGGGACACTGGGCGCCTGGCTGGCGGATGTGCTGTATTCGCTGCTGGGTGCCAGCGCCTTGTGGGGGCCCGGTATGCTGGGCTTCGCGGCCTGGCGCCTGATGCGTTCCCGTCAGGTGAATTTCGAGTGGGATCCCACGGTGCTGGCGATCAGGACCGGGGGGCTGATGCTGCTGCTGCTCAGTACCACGACATTGGGGGATCTGCATTTCTATCAGCCGGACAGCGATCTGCCCTACGCCGCGGGCGGCATTCTGGGCAGAGGGCTGGCGGGTACGCTGCAGGCACTGGTGGATGTGCGGGGGGCTACGCTTCTGGCACTGGCGGCTTTCATGAGTGGCTTCACGCTGTTCACCGGCATGTCCTGGCTGACCGTCATGGACGAGCTGGGGGAAAGGGCTCACCGTCTGTTTCACTGGGTCCGCGGCCGATTCACGGGAATGCGAGACAAGCGTGAAATGCATCGTGACGCCGATGAGGATGCCATGCCTGCCGACACGGATGAGGCGGCGAATACCGATGCGGAATCGGTCTACGCGCATGACGACACACGGCATGCGTCCTGGTGGCAGCGCCTGATGCCCCGGCGCCGGACAGAGCAGCCCGCCTATCTCCAGCGCGAGCCCGAACTGGCGGGAGGGCCGCGTGTCGAGCCGTCGCTGCAGGACACGTTTGCCCAGGGCAGTGACGAGACGCAGGAACCCTCGTGGTCGGCCTGGCGTAACGATGGCAACAGCGATATTCCTTGGGACATGCCCGAGCGTACTCCATCGGCCAAGCAGCCGGCAGCGGCCTACAGTGCTCGTCAGGCGCAGGAGGAGGGGCCGACTCGCGAGGCTGCCCGTGTCCAGGGAGGCGACATGCCACCCTCATCGATCCCGGAACGGACGCCGCCGCTTGCGGCATCTGCCGCGGAGGGTGAGGCAAAGCCGCAGACGGCTGTCGCCGACGCACGAGCCGGACAGAGCGAGTCCAGGGGCGATGTCGCCCGGCGGCGCTTCCCTGAGAGCATTCCCGAACCCATGCTGGCGGATGACGACGACGATGATGAGTTGAGGGCCCCCTGGTCGGCGCCGATACAGGCACGGCGTGACGATGAAGAGACGCCCGGCGGGCAGGGTTTCGCAGCGCATACGGCACAGCCGGAGACCGCGCCGGTGCATCGAGACGCTGCTTCCCGACATGGCCCTGGCGCCGAGGATCGCTCTCGTGATGAGGCCGAATTCCACGACGAAGCCGCCGCAAGCCGGGCGGCATCTTCCGGGGAGGCGAATTCGCCGTCCGTCCCTGCCGCGGCCGATTCATCGACCGCCCGGCAGCAGGGCGCAGAAGCTGCCGCGGTGACGGCGCACGAGCCGCAGGCGAGCGATATTTCGCGTACCGAGGATCCTGTCACGCCGGCCCGGCCACGCCCTCGGGTCAGCTGGGACGATGCCGAGAGCGATAGCCCGGCTGCCGCAACACCGACGCCCCGTTCCGCTTCTTCTCCGGCGCCACCGGCTCCGCAAGCGCCAGCTCCGCAAGCATCGACCGAGCAACCGCCAGCGTCGCCGCTGTCGGTAGCGCCCCCCGAGCCGGAAGAGACCCATGCCCCGCAACCGATGGACGAGGCGTACGGGCGCATGGCCAGTGCCGAACAGGCGCGCGCTGCGGCAGAAGATCCCGAAGGCCCGACGTTGTGGACGGTCGAGCATCTGCAGAGCCAGCGTCCGGTCCTCGATGACCTGCCGGAGCCCGATGGCACGCTGCCTTCGCTGCAATTGCTGACGCCGGCCGACCCGCATCAGCCCAATTACACGCCGGAGCAGCTCGCCGACATGGCCGAACTGCTCGAGGTTCGGCTGCGGGAGTATGGAGTCAAGGCCGAGGTGGTCGAGACCTGGCCGGGACCGGTCATCACGCGCTTCGAGATCAAGCCGGCGGCCGGGGTCAAGGTGTCCAAGATCAGTAACCTTGCCAAGGATCTCGCGCGTTCGCTGATGGTCAAGAGCGTGCGCGTGGTGGAGATCATTCCCGGGCGTCCCACGGTGGGCATCGAGATTCCCAATCCCAATCGGGCGATGATCCGCCTGCGCGAGGTCATTGACTCCGATGCCTATCAGCAGGCCGCGTCACCGTTGACGTTGGCACTGGGGCATGACATCGGCGGCAGCCCGGTGGTGGCCAATCTCGGCAAGATGCCGCACCTGCTGGTCGCGGGCACCACCGGCTCGGGCAAATCGGTGGGCGTCAACGGCATGCTCATCTCGATGCTGCTCAAGGCCACTCCCGAAGAAGTGCGCATGATCATGGTCGACCCCAAGATGCTGGAGCTCTCGGTCTACGATGGCATTCCGCACCTGCTGGCGCCGGTGGTCACCGACATGAAGGAGGCGGCCAACGGGCTGCGCTGGTGCGTGGCCGAGATGGAGCGGCGCTACAAGCTGATGGCATCGATGGGCGTGCGCAACATTGCCGGCTTCAATGCCAAGCTAGACGAGGCCGAGCGTGCCGGTGCCCAGGTCGCCGATCCCCTCTGGGAGCCCCAGCCGTGGCAGATGCACGAGCAGCCGCCGGTTCTCGAGAAGTTGCCCTATATCGTGGTGGTCATCGATGAGTTCGCCGACATGTTCATGATCGTCGGCAAGAAGGTCGAGGAGCTCATCGCCCGTCTGGCGCAGAAAGCCCGTGCCGCCGGTATCCATCTGATCCTGGCCACGCAGCGCCCGTCGGTGGATGTGGTGACAGGGTTGATCAAGGCCAACATTCCAACGCGTATGGCTTTCCAGGTCTCCTCCAAGGTCGATTCGCGCACCATCCTCGATCAGGGCGGGGCCGAGAACCTGCTGGGCCACGGCGACATGCTCTACCTGCCGGCCGGGGCGGGCATGCCGACCCGCGTACATGGCGCCTTCGTCGATGACGACGAGGTGCATCGCGTCGTCGAGGACTGGAAGCGTCGCGGCGAGCCGGAGTATATCGAGGAGATCCTCTCCGGCGGCGTCTCCGCCGAGGCGTTGACCGGTCTCGAGGCCGAAGGCGGCGAGGCCGACGATGCCGAGCAGGATGCCATCTACGACGAGGCCGTGCAGTTCGTCACCGAGTCGCGTCGAGCGTCGATCTCCGCCGTGCAGCGACGCTTCAAGATCGGGTACAACCGGGCTGCGCGGCTGGTCGAGTCGATGGAGATGGCCGGGGTGGTATCGTCGATGGGCAGTAATGGCAGCCGTGAAGTCCTGGCGCCGCCGCCGGTCGGGGAGTGAGATGCCGCGTTGCGGCAATCGTGAAAGCAATACGATCGTGAAAGAAATAAGGAACGCCTGGCGGAGCTGCAACCCTTTGCCGCTCCGCCGGTCTACCTTCGGCAGGCATTGCAATAACGCTATCGGCCGAACCAAGGAGATGGAATGAAACTGTTGAAAACGCTGGTAACCCTTTCCATGGCCCTGATGCTGCCTCTGGCCGCGTCCGCCGACGAGCAGGCGGCGAGTCGCCTGACACGTCTGCTCAAGCCGCTCAAGACCTATTCCGCCGATTTTGAGCAGCAGATTCTCGATGGTTCCGGAGCGCGCCTGCAGGAGGCACGCGGCCACATGTGGCTGTCCCGTCCCGGCAAGTTCCGCTGGGAAGTCGAGGCGCCTTACCGCCAGGAGGTGGTCTCCGACGGTGAGCAGGTCTATCTCTACGATCCGGACCTGGAGCAGGTCACCGTGCAGCCGCTGGATACCCGGGTGACCCACACTCCGGCACTGCTGCTGTCGGGAAGTGCCGACGCGCTGACCGACGATTATGAAGTGAACCGTCAGCAGCAGGGCGCTACCGAAACCTTCACTCTCGTGCCCAAGGCCAACGATACTCTGTTCGAGCAGCTCAAGTTGAGCTTCTATGGGGAGGAACTCGGTTTTCTGCAAATGAGCGACAGTACCGGCCAGCGCACGGCAATCGCCTTCGACGATGTCGAAACCAACGTCACCATCGACGACGCGCGGTTCCACTTCGAGATTCCCGATGGGACCGACGTGATTCGTGAAACGTCTTGAGGCTCTTGCGAGACGTCCCCAGCTCTCTTGATTGAGCGTACAGTGCCCGACTCGGCGCCCGCCTCCCGGCGGGCGCCGGCGCTGTGGGCGGCTACTTTTCCCGGTCGGCCTGGGCGTCCAGCTCGGCGCGCCAGGCCAGCATCTGGCCGAAGCGCTTTTCCTGCCCGTACTCGCTGGGGACAAAGAAGGCCTGATGAGGAAGATCCGATGGCCAACAGTCATGAGCGCTGCCGGCAGGGTAGCCGTTCGGCTCGTTGTGAGCGTAGCGGTAACCCTCGCCATGTCCCAGTGAGGCCATCAACTTGGTGGGGGCGTTGCGCAGATAGGTGGGCACGTCGAAGTCGGGGTGCTCGTTGACGAAGGCCTTGGCGCCTTTCCAGGCGCGATCGATGGCGTTGCTCTTGGGTGCCACCGCCAAGTGAATGGCGGCGTGGGCGATGGCACGCTGGCCTTCGTAATCGCCCAGACGCAGGTAGGCGTCCCAGGCGGCCATGACCAGGGGCAGAGCGCGGGGCTCGGCATTGCCGACATCCTCCGAGGCGATGGCGGCCAGTCGGCGGATGACGTCCAGCGGGTCGCCACCGCCCTGAACGAACTGGGCGATGTAGAGCAGCGCTGCATCGGGACGCGAGGAGCGTACCGATTTGTGGATCGCCGATAGCAGGTCGTAATAGTGATCGCCTTGTTTGTCGAAGGCGCTGGCCTGATGGCCGATCACCTCCTGCAATGCATCGGCCTCCAGCCGTTCGCCTTCCGGTGTGGCGTGAGTGAAATCGCAGGCCGTCTCCAGCAATCCCAGAGCGCGTCGCGCATCGCCACCGGCGGCGCGGGCGAGAATGGCCAGTACCTCGTCATCAGCTCGAATGTGTCGTTCACCGAGGCCGCGTTCGGAGTCCTCCAGCGCACGCCGCATCACCCGGACCAGATCGTCTTCCTCGAGTTTTCTGAGCAAGTAGACCCGCGCCCGCGACAGCAATGCCGAGTTGACCTCGAAAGAGGGATTCTCGGTGGTGGCGCCGATCAGTGTCAGCAGGCCCGACTCCACGTGAGGCAGCAGCGCATCCTGCTGGCTCTTGTTGAGACGGTGGATCTCGTCGAGAAACAGCAGTGTGTGACGTCCTCCTGCCTGGGCGGTACGGGCGCGCTCCACGGCTGCGCGAATGTCCTTGACCCCGGCCATCACCGCCGAGAGATGTTCGAGTCCCGCGCCGGACGCCTCGGCCAGGAGTTCGGCCAGGGTGGTCTTGCCGACTCCCGGCGGTCCCCAGAGGATCATCGAGCGTACCGTGGCGGTCTCGGCCATGCGGCGCAGGGGTTTGCCCGGGCCGACCAGTGCCTCCTGACCGACATAGTCGTCCAGGCGCTGCGGGCGCATGCGGTAGGCCAGGGGGGCACTGTCGTGCTGGGCGTGTTGCGTGAAGAGATCCATGTCGTCGCTGCGAGTCGTGAGTGAATGTAGCGCTGCTGAGCGGCTTGCATCCCGGCCAAGGGTCTACGACCTTTGACGGAGAGGCAGAATGCTTTCTACCGACTAGGGTAAAACATTCAAGCCATGGCGGGCTGCGCTTGATGGCCCTGCCGGATAGACCCGATAAACCGCACCTACCTAGTGATGCCACCGCGGTGTGCTTCTCACCGCTCACGCCCGCCAGCAGAGGAGGCCCTCCCATGCCCATGCTGACCCAACTACGCCAGGATCATGCCAACATGGCGCGTCTGCTGCATGTGCTGCAGATGAAGCACAAGACCCTGGCCGAAGGTGAACGTCCCGATTTTCAACTGGTTCGTGAGGTGGTGGACTATATTCTCGATTATATGCATGGTTTTACCGTACCGCTCGAACGCATCTGTGGTGAGCAGCTGGCATCACGTGTCCCGGAAGCCTCCGAGCTGGTCTGTCAGTTATCCGAGGATTACCGGGGACTGCATGAACGGCTCATGCGCCTGTCGCAGGATATCGACATGATCCTCATGGACGCCGTCGTTCCCATCGACCGTTTCGCCGAGGATCTCGGCGCCTATCTGGAAGCCCACCGCGGCTATCTGCGTGCCGAGCGCGAGTCGCTGTTCCCATTGATACGCGAGCATTTCGACGAGGAGGATCTCGCACGCCTGGCAGCTGCGCTCCCCGAGGGTGCCGAGGCGGAGCTCGCGCGCCTGCAGAGCAGCTATCCCGAGCTCTACGCCGAGTTCCGTACCACGCCTTCACCCGTGGCGTGATGGCGAAACGTCGTCAGGCATAGGCAGCGAAGTCACGTGTATCGGCATCGTGCGCACCGAGGCGCTCATGATGTCGGCGTCCTCGGCTTCCCTGAAAAATCAGGTAGAATGCGCCCATCGATAGCCGAGGGTGGGACATGGATCGGTTGCAGGCGATGCAGATCTTCCGTGCCGTGGTCGAAACGGGCAGTTTTGCCGGCGGCGCGCGCAGGCTGGGGCTGTCCAATGCCATGATCAGCAAGCAGGTGGCGCGGCTCGAGGCGTTTCTCGGGGTGCGCCTGCTGACGCGGACCTCCCGTTGCCTGCAGCTCACCGCGGAAGGCGAACGCTATCTTGCCGGTGTGGTGCGCCTGCTCGACGAGTTGAGTGAGCTGGAAGCCGAGCTGGGCGAGCAGCGTGGCGAAATTCGGGGGCGGCTGCGCCTGTCGGCGCCGCTGGACTTCGGCGTGCGCGTGCTGATGCCGGCCCTGCAGCGCTTCGAGCAGCGCCATCCGGCGGTGGAACTCGATGTCGTGCTGGAAGACCGCCGTGTCGATCCGCTGGCGGAGGATTTCGATGTGGTCGTGCGCATTGGCGAGCTGGAGGATTCCAGCCTGATCGCCCGGCGTCTGGCCACGACGGCGGTGCACGTCTATGCCTCGCCGGAGTACCTCGAACGCCACGGTACTCCCACCCATCCTCAGGAGTTGAGCCAGCACCGCTGTCTGCACTATAGCCTGCAGCGCGAGGGGCCCTGCTGGCAGTTTCGCATCAATGGTACCCTGCAGCGGGTGCGTTTCATGCCGGTATTTACCTGCAACAATGGACGTGCGCTGACCGAGGCGGCCGTGGGCGGCATGGGATTGATCCAGAAGCCTGCCTTTCTCGGCGAGGCGGAAGAGGCCAGGGGCCGGCTGGTACGCGTGCTCGAGGACTTCGATCCCGATCCGCAGGCGGTATCGCTGCTGTACTGCGAGCGCGAATATCTCCCCGCGCGTCAGCGTGCCCTGATCGACGGACTGGTCGCCCACTTTGCCGGGAGAGCCGGATGAGTCGACCCATCCTGATCTTCGATTCCGGCGTAGGGGGGCTGTCAGTGGTGGAAGCGTTGCGTTCGCACCTGCCGGGGGCCAGTCTGGCCTACGTGTGCGACAACGCGGCGCTGCCCTATGGTACGAAGCCCGATGCCTGGCTGGTTCAGCGTATCGTCGACGTGTGTCTCGCGGCGGTGGAGGCCAGCAGGGCGAGTGCGCTGGTGGTGGCCTGCAATACCGCCAGTACCCTGGCGCTGGCCGCACTGCGGACACATCTGTCGATCCCGGTGATCGGCACCGTGCCGGCCATCAAGCCGGCCGCCGCCCGTTCGTACAGCGGCACCTTCGGCCTGCTGGCGACCACCGCTACCGTGCAGCGTCCCTATACCGATGCCCTGATTCGCGATCATGCCGCGCATTGCCGTGTCATACGTGTCGCTGCAGACCCCCTCGTGCTCCAGGCTGAGCGCCAACTGGCCGGGCAGCCGCTGGATCCGGCGGTGCTCGATGCCTGTCTGGCGCCGCTGTGGGCGGACGTCGCGCTGGATACCGTGGTATTGGGCTGCACCCACTTTCCCCTTCTGCGAAAAGCCATGTCGGCCCGCGCCCCGCGAGAGATCGCCTGGGTCGATTCCGGTGCGGCCATCGCGCGGCGCGTGGCGCAGGTCGCTCCGGTATCGTTGGGCGAGGGCCCCGGGCCCAGTTGGGCGAGCGCGCCGCAGCGTCAGGGGTTGGCCGTGGCGCTGGCAGGGTTCGGCTTCGCCGCGCCACGGGCGCTGGCCGTCGCCGATGTGCCCGTCTGCTGAGGGGCGGATTCCTATCGTCCATCCCTGCGTTCCGTTTTGGTCGTTTCCGTTTTCAGTCGTTGTTTTAGCCATTTGAAGGACAAGGAGGCTTCGTGGCCGTACCCGTTGTCGCGCCCGAGCATTACGATGAGCAGCTTGCCGCCAAGCGCGAGCGCATTGGTGCCCAGTTCGCGCATTTTGATCCCCCGCCGCTGGAAGTCTTTGCCTCGCCTCCCAGCCATTACCGCATGCGCTGCGAATTTCGTGTGTGGCACGAAGGGAGCGATCTCTTCTATGCCATGTTCGAGGTCGATCCCGAGGATCCCAAGAAGAAAGAAATCGTCCGGCTGGATCAGTATCCGGTGGCCAGCCGGCGCATCAATGCGTTGATGCCGGCACTGCGCGAGGCGCTGCTGGAGAGTCCCGTGCTGCGGCGCAAGCTGTTCCAGGTGGAGTTTCTCACGACCCTGTCCGGCGAGGCGCTGGTGACGCTCATCTACCATCGCCCCCTGGAAGCCGACTGGGAAGCCGAGGCGCGTGAGCTTCAGCGCCGCCTGGACGTGTCGATCATCGGACGCTCGCGCAAGCAGCGTCTGGTGCTCGAGCGCGACCACGTCTGGGAGCGGCTCGAGGTGGACGGGCGGATCTTCGTCTATCAGCAGGTCGAGAACAGCTTCACGCAGCCCAATGCCGAGATCAGTCGCGCGATGCTGGGCTGGGCACGCGACGTGACCCGGGACAGTCAGGCGGGAGACCTGGTCGAGCTCTACTGCGGCAACGGCAATTTCACCGTTGCCCTGGCGGAAAATTTCCGGCGGGTGGTCGCCACGGAGATCTCGCGCACCTCGGTGGCCTCGGCCAATGTCAATCTTGCCGCCAACGAGATCGACAATGCCGTGGTGGCGCGCATGTCCGCCGAGGAGTTCGCCCAGGCCCTCGGCGGGGAGAAGGAGGGACGTCGGGTCGCGGCGCTGTCGCTCGAGGATCACGCCTTCTCCACGGTGCTGGTCGATCCGCCGCGTGCGGGGCTGGATGCGCAGAGCTGCGAGCAGCTCAAGCAGTACTCGCGAATCGTCTATATTTCCTGCAACCCCGACACGCTGGCGCGCAATCTCGAGCAGCTTACGCAGACGCACCGGATCACCCGCTTTGCGCTGTTCGATCAGTTTCCCTGGACCTCGCACTGCGAGTGCGGGGTATTGCTGGAGCGTCGCGAGCCGAACTGAACCTTGATGGCGTGGCCGCGCGGGGCTGATCGCCAATGCCCAAACGACATGCACCATGACAAAGCTTCACTATGATGGGGTGGTGCGAGTCGCTGGAGTAAGCTTTAGGCAGGGCGCGGCGGTTGCCGTGCCCGGACATCTTCCGGTCGTGGAGAGCCCGGCGTGCCATTGCCGTGCGGTGCCTCGCGACCCGTGCAGCCGAGGTGATTGATGCAACACGTTGCGATCGAGGGCAAGGCGGAATTCCTTGCCCAGCTCAAGGAACAGCTGACGAAGCATCTGCCCGAGGAGAAGGTAAAGACGATCCTCGCCTTTGCCGAAGCCTTGTATGCCAACGCGCCTTACGAGGAAGCCGCGGATCGGCGCCTCGAGGATCTCTACGGCGCGACCATGGCGGCCTGGCATTTCATCCAGACCTACGATCCCAGCGAGGCCAAGGTGCGCGTGTTCAATGCCGACTTCGAGGAGCACGGCTGGCAGTCGCCGCATACCGTCGTCGCCGTACTGCACGCGGACATGCCGTTTCTGGTCGACTCGGTGCGCATCGAGATCAATCGCCGCGGACTCATGGTACATGCCATGCACAATTCGGTGCTGGCGGTGGAGCGTAACGCCAAGCATCAGCTGACGCGCGTTGCCTCGATCGAGGCGGCCGATGCGCCGGCCGGACGTGAGTCGCTGATTCTCATCGAAGTGGATCGCCATTCCGATGCAACGGTCCTGGAGGCGCTGCAGCTCGCCCTGAACGAGGTGCTGCTTGACGTACGCACCGCCGTGCAGGATTTCGATCCGATGCGTGACCAGGTGCGGGCGGCGCTCGAGGAGATCCGGGCGACGCGACCCGAGCAGATCGCCGCCGATGATCATGCGGAAGCCGCTGCCTTTCTCGAGTGGCTGCTCAAGGATCACTTCACCTTCCTCGGTTATGACGAGTACGAAGTGGTACAGGAGAACGGCCAGGAACGGCTGCGCCAGGTCAAGGGTAGCGAGCTCGGCGTATTCAAGCTCGATCAGCCGCGCTATCACGAGCGTATTCATAACGAGCAGGGCATCGAGGACGACCAGTATGTGCTGGTGCCGGAGCTGATCTCGTTTGCCAAGAGCGCCTATCACGCCCGTGTGCATCGCCCGGCCTACCCCGACTACATCTGCATCGATCGCTACGACGCCGGCGGACGGCTGATCGGCGAGCGGCGCTTCTTCGGGCTCTATACCTCGACGGTCTACAACGAAACGCCACGTCACGTACCGGTGCTGCGCAAGAAGATCGATGCAGTGATCGAGTCCGCGGGCGTCAACCCGAACGGCCATAACGGCAAGCAACTGCTGCAGATTCTCGAGGTCTATCCGCGCGATGACCTGTTCCAGATCGGCACCGAGGAACTGACGCGTACCGCCGTGGCCATCCTCAACATCCGCGAGCGCCGTCGTGTGCGCCTTTTCGTGCGCGAGGACCGCTTCGGCAAGTTCTATTCCTGTCTGGTATTCGTGCCGCGCGACGTGTTCTCCACCGACCTGCGCGTGCGGATCCAGAATCTGCTGTGCGAGGAACTCGACGCGACGTTCGGCGACTTCAATACCTACCTGTCCGAGTCGGTACTGGCACGTATCCAGCTGATCCTGCGTTTCAATGGCGATAGCCCGGCAGACTACGACGTGCGCCGCCTCGAGCAGAAGATCGTTCAGATCGCCCGCAGCTGGCGGGACGAACTGCAGTCCGCCATGCTTGAGGGGTTCGGCGAGGAGCAGGCCAATCGGCTGATGAACCTCTATCGCGACGCCTTTCCCGGCAGCTATCGCGACGACTTCTCGGCGCGCACCGCCGTCTACGACATCCAGCACATCCATGAGGTGGAAGAGGGAGCGCCGATCAGCCTGAGTCTTTACCGGCTGGTCGAGAATGCCGATGAGGGGGTCAACCTCAAGCTGTTCCACCGCGATCATCCGATACCGTTGTCGGATATTCTGCCGGTCATGGAAAACCTCGGGCTGCGCGTCATCAGCGAGCGGCCCTACGAGATCCAGCGCCCCGACGGCAGCTTCTGGATCCACGACTTCGATCTCGAGCATCGCGGTCATGAGGTCGTCAATCTGCAGAAGATGCGCGATATCTTCATCGAGGCCTTCAAGCGTATCTGGACCGGAGAGGCGGAGAACGACTCCTTCAATCGCCTTGTCATCGGCGCCAACCTCGCCTGGCGCGAGGTGGCGGTACTGCGTGCCTATGCCCGCTACCTGAAGCAGGTTCGTCTCAGTCTGTCCCAGCGCTACATCGCCACCACGCTGGCGGCCTATCCGGACATCACCCGATCGCTGGTGAGGCTGTTCACGCTGCGCTTCGATCCCGAGCACCAAGCGGACGACAATGCGGTGGAGGCGTGCATCACCGAGATCAACGGCCTGCTCGATCAAGTCGCCAGCCTCAACGATGACGTACTGATACGGCGCTACATCGACCTCATTCAAGCCACGCTGCGTACCAACTACTATCAGCCGCGCGAAGATGGCCAGCCCAAGGATTACATTGCCTTCAAGCTGGAGCCGGGCCGTATTCCCGAAATGCCCAAGCCGCGGCCGCTGTTCGAGATATTCGTTTACTCGCCGCGTGTCGAGGGGGTGCATCTACGTGGCGGGCGCGTGGCACGCGGAGGATTGCGCTGGTCGGACCGTCACGAGGATTTCCGTACCGAGGTGCTCGGTCTGGTCAAGGCGCAGCAGGTCAAGAACTCGGTCATCGTGCCGGTCGGCGCCAAGGGTGGCTTCATCTGCAAGCGCATGCCGGACACCACGGACCGCGATAGCATCCAGCAGGAAGCCATCGCCTGCTATCGGATCTTCATTCGGGCTCTGCTCGACATTACCGACAACCTGGTCGGAGGCGAGGTGGTGGCGCCGCGTGCGGTCATTCGTCATGACAGCGACGACCCCTATCTGGTAGTGGCGGCCGACAAGGGCACGGCAAGCTTTTCGGATATCGCCAACGCCATCTCGCTGGAGTACGGCTTCTGGCTGGGGGATGCCTTCGCCTCCGGTGGGGCGCACGGTTATGACCACAAGAAGATGGCCATCACCGCGCGCGGCGCCTGGGAGTCGGTCAAGCGCCATTTCCGCGAGATGGGACTCAACACGCAAGAGGATGAATTCAGCGTGGTCGGCATTGGCGACATGGCCGGCGATGTGTTCGGCAACGGCATGCTGCTGTCCGACAGGATCCGCCTGGTCGGAGCCTTCAACCACCTGCATATCTTCATTGATCCGACCCCGGATGTGACGCGCTCCTTCGCCGAACGCAAGCGCTTGTTCGAACAGCCGCGCTCCAGTTGGGAGGACTACGATACTCAATTGATCTCCGAGGGCGGCGGCATCTTCAAGCGCACCGCCAAGTCGATCCCCATCTCGGCGCAGATGAAGGAAGTCTTCGGCATTACCGCCAGCAAGCTTTCACCCAACGAGCTGATCCGCGCCATGCTCAAGTCCCATGTCGATCTGCTGTGGAATGGCGGTATCGGTACCTATGTCAAGGCGCATACCGAGTCCCATGGCGACGTCGGCGACAAGGCCAACGACGCCCTGCGCGTCGACGGCCGCGAACTCAACTGCCGGGTAATCGGCGAGGGGGGCAATCTGGGGTTCACCCAACGCGGACGCATGGAGGCCGCCAGACGCGGAGTGCGGGTCAACACCGATTTCATCGACAACGTGGGCGGCGTGAACTGTTCCGACCATGAGGTCAACATCAAGATCCTGCTCGACGATATCGTAAAGCGCGGCGACATGACCGACAAGCAGCGCAATCAGCTGCTCGCCGAGATGACCGAGGAGGTAGCCGAGTTGGTGATCCTCGACAGCTATCGTCAGACCCAGGCCCTGTCGCTTTCCGAGATCCTGGCCAAGGAGGGCATGGGCCCCTACAGGCGTTTCATCAACGAGCTGGAAGCTGCCGGCAGCCTGGATCGTGAGTTGGAGTTCCTGCCCAGTGACGAGGAACTCATCGAGCGAGCCAACGCCGAAGAGGGACTGACGCTTCCCGAGCTCTCGGTTCTGATCTCCTATGCCAAGAGCACGTTGAAAAGCGATCTGATCGCCTCCGGGGTACCCGATGATCCCTACATTCAGCAGTACATGGAACGTGCTTTCCCCCGTACCCTGGTGGAGCGCTTCCACACGGAGATGTACCAGCATCGCCTGAAACGCGAGATCGCCGCGACCCAGATCGCCAATGACCTGGTCGACCACATGGGAATAGCCTTCGTGCGGCGTCTGCGCGACGCCGCCAACGGCTCGCGGGTCGACGTCGCCCGTGCCTATATCGTCGCCCGTGACAGCTTCAACCTGCCCGGCCTCTGGAACCGGGTCGAGGCGCTGGATTACCGCGTCGCCAGCCGCGTGCAGTACCGCATGATGCTCGACCTGATGCGCCTGCTGCGCCGGGCCACGCGCTGGTTTCTGCGTCATCGCACCGGCCTGTCAATCCAGGACAGCATCGACCATTTCTCACCACGCCTGGCCCAGCTTCAGGAGTGTGTCGGTCAGCTGTTGCGCGGCGAAGAGCGTGAGCGCTGGGAAGCGCGGCGCGATGAGCTGGTCGAGGCGGGTGTGCCTGACGAGCTCGCCGATATCGTCGCCGCGGCCGGCAATCTCTATGCCGGTCTGGGTATCATCGAGGCCGCCAAGGCCACCGGCGAGAGCATCGAGCGCGTGGCCGAGGTGTACTATCACATCGGTCATCGCCTGGAGCTGCCATGGATGACGGCCCAGGTCAATGCGCTGGAAGTGAGTGACAGCTGGCAGGCTCAGGCTCGCGAGACGTTTCGCGACGACCTGGACCGTCAGCAACTGGCGTTGACGGTCAGTGTGTTGCACATGGAGGGGGGCGCGCAGGAGCCAGAGCCGCGAGTGGCACAGTGGCTGGAGCGCCATGCCGATCTGGTCGAGCGCTGGTGCGCGCTGCTCAATGAAGTCCGTTCCGGCGCGCAGTCGAGTTTCCCTCTTTTCGCCGTGGCAGTGCGTGAGCTGGTCGAACTGGCGGAAAGCAACGGCGGTACCTGAAACGCGTGATGCCACATTCAAGCCAAGCACGAAGCAGACCCCGTCGGCGGGGTCTGCTTTTTCGTTTGGGGCGATAGGCGGCGAACGAGAACGGAAATACGCCCTAGGGCGACGGAATAAGGCGAGACAGTGGCGCTCTCTGGTATGCTGTCACCCGTTTCCGGTTCGAAGCCATTAGAGAGGCCCCATGAATCATCGTGCGTTCTCCATTGTCGCCCTGGCAATAGGGCTGGCGAGTGTTCAGCCGCTAGCCTTGGCCGATGAAAGCCCTGCCCTGCAACGTGCGCGCGAAGCCGCCAAGCAGACCGACATGTCCCGGTTCTTCACGTCGCGCAGCGATGCGCGAAGTCAGAGTTTTATGTTCGGCGGCACCCAGGAGCATCCGTTCAGCGTGGAAAAGGCGGGTCGCTACGTTTTCGAGAGCAGCACGTTGCCCGGTGATTCCAACGATTACCATATCGAAGCCACGCTGCTGGACGATCAGGGAAGGATCATCGCTACCGAGGAAGCTCAGGGGCAGAATGGCGGCCTGCACCTCGAACAGCAGCTGGAGCCGGGCGATTATCGACTGCGCGTCAAGGCCAACAAGTTCGGGACCGCCAGTCGACAGGGCAATTCCTACGTCATCGAAGTGGCGGGGCTCGACGCGCGCGGGGAGCGCCTTTCCAGCGACGAGAGCGGCATCGAAGAGGGTGGCAGCGGGATCATGTTCGGCGGGCCCGGTCGAGATGGACGCACCACTGCCTTCGTCGATCATGACGATGAGGTCGCCGCCATTGCCGCGCCGCGGCGTAGTGCGGACACTGCCGAAACGTCACCGGATACGGCGACGACCGCCACCGGGGCGGCGACTACGACGGCCGCTGCGGGGGCATCTACCGCGATAGTCGCTACGCCCGGCAATGCCGACCGGGAGAGAGCAGAGCAGACCGAGCCGCAGATGCCGAGCGCGTTCGATGAAATCGTCGCGGACATCAAGATTCGTGAACGTGGCGAGGTAATGAGCTTCGACGTGGTCGAGCCCGGCACGGTCTCCATCGCGAGTTCGACCTTCCCGGGGAACGAGGGCACCTACCGGCTCGAGGCGAGGCTTCTCGATGAGCAGGGCAACGTGGTGGCCAGTGACAAGGGCGAAGGCTTCGCGGGAGATTTCAACATCGAGACTCGCCTGCAGCCAGGGCGCTACCGCGTCTGGGTCAATGGCCGGAAGTTCGGCTCCGCCATGAGCGGCGTCAACAACTACACGCTACGGGTCCAGCAGCTCGATACGGACTGATTCCGACAGCACGTCCTCCGCCCCCAGGCGTCGTCGCCTGGGGGCGGTTGCGTTATACTTCCGGCCGATCGTCCCGCCGCCGAGAAATCTATGTATACCCTAGCTCGTTCGCTACTCTTTCGTCTCGATCCTGAAACGGCACATGGCGTGACATTGACAGCGCTCGACCTTGCCCATCGACTTGGCATGGCCCGAACGCTGGGAGGCGGCCCCGTGGAAGACCCGGTGACCCTGATGGGGCTGCGTTTTCCCAATAGGGTCGGTCTGGCCGCCGGACTCGACAAGAACGGCGATCATCTCGATGCGCTGGGCGCGCTGGGGTTCGGCTTCGTCGAGGTAGGCACCGTGACGCCCAAGCCGCAGGCCGGCAATCCCCGGCCAAGGCTGTTCCGGCTCCCCGAGCGCCATGCCATCATCAACCGCATGGGCTTCAACAATGCCGGTGTCGACCATCTGGTCGCCAATGTACGCAAAAGCCGCTATCGCGGAGTTATCGGTATCAATATCGGCAAGAACCTGACCACTCCGGTCGAACGGGCCGTGGATGACTATCTGGCCTGTCTGACCCGGGTGCATGCGCATGCCGGCTACATTGCCGTCAATATCTCCTCGCCCAACACACCGGGACTGCGCAACCTGCAGTTCGGCGAGCATCTCGATGCCCTGCTTGGGGCATTGAAGGAGGAGAGCGAGCGATTGGATCGCGACATGGGACGGCATGTGCCGCTGGCGGTGAAGATCGCGCCCGACATGAGCCTGGAGGAGGTTGGTCTGGTGGCTCGTACGCTCTCGGCCAACGCCATCGATGCGGTGATTGCCACCAACACCACGATCGCCCGGGACACGGTGGCCGGGCTGGCGCATGCCGAAGAGGCGGGCGGATTGTCCGGCGCGCCGCTGTTCATGGCTTCCACGGAGATCGTGAAGGAACTACGGCGATTGTTGCCTGACATGCCCATCATCGGTGCCGGCGGGGTCGACAGTGGCGAAACGGCGCGGGCCAAGCGCGCTGCCGGGGCGGATCTGATCCAGCTGTACTCGGGATTCATCTACCGTGGGCCTACGCTGGTGGGTGACTGTGCCCGGGCCCTGGCAGGATAGCTTGGGGATAAGCGGTACGGTGAGGTGCAGTGAAACATGGCCCCTTGTCTTTTAACGACAGCGCTACTTTTAACGGCGGCGCTACCAAAAAGGCCCGCACTGGCGGGCCTTGGATGCTTTCGTGGGGTATGACCCCGATGAATCGTTGTGATCGCGTCACAGCATCGTGGGGTTCTTGTGGATGCCCGAAACGCCTGTCAGGCCGGCCCATTGATCACCACGACCTTCGCGCCAGCCGCTCATCCAGTATTCGCGAAGGTTCACCTCCTGACTGGGACAGTCATCCCGGGATTTCCCGGTAATGCCCGCCTTGTAGCCGTGAACGTAAGCACGCTGGAAGCGATCACGTTTCTGTCGTTTCATCGGATGACCTCTTGAAGATCCGAGTGGGAACCAGTGTCGATACAGGCTCAACGAGTGCCATTCGGCCTCGTCGGGCTTGCAGCAATTGTCCGGACAGAAAACGCATGCGAATGCAGTAGCTACAATGTATAGCTTTAGCGCAACGCGAGCCGGTCTGTCGACATTGGATTTGGCATAAGCGCTGTATCAAATAGTCATTACAGGAATATGTCCGGCCCGTGACGCCGGGATTAAACGGCATGAACGATACTCAAGCGATTGAAAACCTTAGCCTCTTTATCACCTGTCCGCGCGGCATCGAGATGCTGCTGGCTGATGAACTGGCGTCCCTCGGGGCGGAAATTTCCGGAACCACGGTAGCGGGAGTATTCGCCTCGGGGTCGCTGGAGGTGGCTTACCGCGCCTGCTTGTGGTCGCGCCTGGCCAATCGCGTCATTCTCTGTCTCTCCCGGGCGGAGGGGGTCGAACGTCCCGAAGCGTTGCTGGCCGAGGCGCGATCCATCGACTGGACCGCACATCTACTGCCCGGCAGGACTCTGGCGGTGGACTTTCATGGTCAGTCCGAACACATCCGCCATACCCGCTTCGGTGCCCAGACGGTGAAGGACGGTGTTGTCGAGGCATTGCGCGATGCGGGGCGCGAGCGTCCCTCCGTCGATCCACGCCAGCCGGACATCCGTCTCTATGCGCACCTGCATCGGGGCAAGCTGATGCTGGGGATCGATCTCTCCGGCGCGAGTCTGCATCAGCGCGGTTATCGCCGCGATCCCGGTCACGCTCCGCTCAAGGAGAACCTGGCGGCAGCTCTGCTGGTGCGCGCTGGCTGGCCGGAACGTGCCAAGCGCGGCGAGCCGCTTGTCGATCCCATGTGCGGCTCCGGGACGCTGTTGATCGAGGCGGCACTGATGGCGGCGGACATCGCCCCTCAACTGTCCCGGGAGCGATTTGGATTCGAGGCCTGGGCCGGACATGATCCCCAAGCGCTGCAGGAACTCAAGCGCGAGGCCGAGGCGCGAGCCGGCTTCGGGCGCCGTCGCGTCCAGTCCCGGCTGTTCGGCTATGACCAGAGCCCTCAGGCGATCGCCGCCGCCAAGGCCAATGCCATGCGCGCCGGCATTCCCGCGATGATCGAATTTACGGGAGCGTCGCTCAGCCAGTTGCGTCCGCCGCTGGGGATGCAGGGTCCCGGGCCGGGCCTGGTGATCACCAACCCTCCCTATGGCGAGCGGCTGGGCGAGCTGCCCGAACTGGTGCCGCTCTATGCCGATCTTGGCGCCCGGCTGCGCGAAGGCTTTCCCGGCTGGCAGTTGGCCCTGTTCACCGGCAACCCCGATCTGGGTCATCGCACCGGGCTGCGCGCAGAGAAGCAGTATGCGTTCAAGAATGGCCCGCTGGACTGCAAGCTGTTGATGATTCACGTACCGCAGGGGGAAGAGGGCACGCAGCCTACAGCTTCCACGCGCCATGGCGAAGGGGCAACGATGTTCGCCAATCGCCTGGAGAAGAACCGCAGGAAGTTGAAGAAATGGCTGAAGCAGTCCGGTGAAAGTTGCTACCGGCTATATGATGCCGACATGCCGGAGTACGCCCTGGCCGTGGATGTCTACGGTACGCGGGTGCATGTCCAGGAGTACGCGCCGCCCAAGTCGGTGAATCAGAACCAGGCCCAGCGGCGCCTGCTGGATGCCTTGGCAGTGATCCCCGAGGTCCTCGACGTACGCCCCGAGGATGTGTACTACAAGCAGCGATCACGTCAGAGCGGCAAGGCCCAGTACGTCCGCCAGGATACCAGCGGCGAGCGCTTCGAGGTCCGCGAGGGGCCGGCACGGCTGTGGATCAACCTGCGCGACTATCTGGATACCGGGCTATTCCTCGATCATCGTCCGGTGCGGCGCCTGCTCGGTGAGATGGCGAAGGGCAAGCGCTTTCTGAACCTGTTCTGCTATACCGCCACGGCTACGGTACATGCCGCGCTGGGCGGGGCCAGCGACAGCGTCAGCGTGGACCTTTCCAATACGTACCTCGACTGGGCGCGGGACAATTTCGCTTTGAACCGCCTCGACCCCAGCCGCCATCGGGTGGTGCGCGACGACTGTCTGCACTGGCTGGAGACCGCCGGTAGCCATTTCGACCTGATCTTCATGGATCCTCCTACCTTCTCCAACTCGAAGAAGATGGAGGCGACGCTGGATATCCAGCGCGATCATGGCCGGCTGGTAAGACTGGCCATGGCACGCCTGGCTCCGGAGGGGACATTGGTGTTTTCCAACAACCAGCGGCGCTTCGCACTGGATCGCGATCTCGTGGAACAATACGTCGTGGAAGATATCTCCTCACGCACGTTCGACCCCGATTTCATGCGGCGCCCCGATCTTCACCACTGCTTCCTGATTCGGCACAAGGAGCGCACATGACGGCGTTGACGCTTTACACCACACTGGGCTGTCATCTCTGCGAACAGCTCGAGGCGCATCTTGCCGAGCTGGGTCCCGCAGAGGCCTCGGTCGACCGAATCGAGATCAGTGAAGATCCTGCACTGGTGGCTCGTTTCGGTGAGCGGATTCCGGTGCTGGCCGACGAGGAGGGCGCGGAACTCGATCGGGGGTTCGAGCGTGAACGGCTGGCCGCATGGCTGGCAGAGCGTGGATGGCTGCGCGAGGCGGGGCGGGGCACGCCTGGCGAACCGCCGCAGCCGGGGCGAAGGGTGCGGCACGGTCGGCGCTATCTGGGCTAGGCCGGGTCAATAGCCGAGCAGCGACAGCTGACGCATGGCGTCGCGGCCCTCGGGAGTGTCGCCCTGCGTTTCGAGGACCTTGCGGAAACCCCGCGAGGCCTGGATGTGGTTGACGTCCTCGACCCACATCATGGCTTGCTCGAAGCTTTCGGCGAGCTGGTGCTTGAGCCCGCCGAACTGGGTGCCGATCTGTCCCCAGGCGCGGCTGAAGATCCAGTCGCCGAACATGTCCTGATGGACATGCACCAGCACATAGTCGTGTTCACTTTCCCAGCGGACGATCAAGGTAGCTCCTGGATATGAGTGGCGTTAGTCGGTTGGCAGCCTGATCCGGTGGCTTCAAAAGACTCGGGTCACGCCTGTACACTTCGTCTGGATCGAACGGCAGCGCCTATCCATCCGTTGCCTGCCGGTGGGTGCCGAGTTCGCCTGCCCGTCAAGGGCGGGGCTGGGCGAGAGCCATTTTAACCGCCCTTGGCAAGGGAACAAGGAGAGATGAGGCCATCATGCGCATCCTGGTGGATGAGAACATACCTCTGGTAGAAGAATTCTTCGGTGAACTGGGGGAGGTCACGCGGTTATCCGGCCGGGCGATCACGGCCGATGCCGTGCGCGAGCATGACGTGCTGCTCGTGCGCTCCGTCACTCGGGTCGACAAGGACCTGCTGAAAGGCTCTCGGGTGCGTTTCGTGGGAACCTGTACCATCGGCACCGACCACGTCGATACGGCGTACCTGGCGCAGCAGCGGATCGGCTTCGCCAGTGCGCCGGGAAGCAATGCCGACTCGGTGGTCGACTACGTGCTGTCGAGCCTGCTGCTGCTGGCCGAGGAGGAGGGCTTCTCGCTGGCCGGCAAGACGCTGGGAATCGTCGGTGTCGGCAACGTGGGCAGACGGCTTCAGGCACGCCTCGACGAACTCGACGTTCACTGCCTGTTGTGCGACCCGCCGCGTGCCGAGAAGGAGGGCGCCGAGGGATTCGTCGATCTTGACAGTCTGATCGAGCGGGCCGATATCGTGTGCCTGCATACGCCATTGATCAAGAGCGGTCCGTACACCACCCGCCATCTCATGAACCGCGAGCGCATCCAGGCACTCAAGCCCGGAAGCGTCCTGATCAATGCCGGGCGTGGTGATTGCCTCGACAACGCGGCACTGCGTGAGCGGCTGGAAGCTCGCAATGACCTGCGCACCGTGCTTGATGTCTGGGAGAACGAGCCGGGCATCGACGAGGCGCTCTATGCACTGGTGGATATCGCCACGCCGCATATCGCAGGCTACAGCATGGATGGCAAGATGCGTGGCACCGAGATGGTCTACCAGGCGGCAATGCGCTATTTCGGCTTGCCGGCACGCAGGAAGCTGGGCCAGCTCAAGCCCGAGCCCTGGTTGCGCAAGATCGTGCTGAACCATTGGGCGCCGCCTCTGGAGGCGCTGTCGCTGTGTACCCGGGCCTGCTACGACGTACGCCGCGACATGCTGGCATTCGATCATTACCGGCGGCGCATGGGCATGGCCGTCGGTTTCGACGCCTACCGCGCCGAATATCCCATGCGACGTGAATTCTTCACTCTGCGGGTAGAGCTCAAGAAGAACGCCAGAGGGCTGCGCGAGGTGCTGGAGGGGTTTGGCTTCAATCTCAAGCTGGCCGGCAAATAGCTTCCCATGGGTATCCTTGGGATATCCCTGAAAAAAGAGACCCGCCAACTGGCGGGTCTCTTTTCGTTCATGGCCGGTGTCGCCTATTGGCGATAGGCGGATTCCTTCAGTGCACGGATACGATCATCCAGCGGCGGGTGACTGGCAAACAGCCGCTCCATGATCTTGCGGCTCTGCCCGGTGGTAATGCCAAAGGCCGTGAAAGTCTCGGGCATCTGATTGGGCATCTGCGTTTCCGCCTTGAGGCGCGCCAGGGCGTTGATCATCGCTCCACTGCCGGCGAGCCTGGCGCCGGCGGCATCGGCGCGATATTCGCGAAAGCGCGAGAACCAGGCGACGATCATCGAGGCGACCAGCCCGAATACGATCTCGGCGACGATGACCACCGCGAAATAGCCGATGAAGCCCAGGCCACCACCCTCCTCGTCGCGGCGCAGGAAACTGTCGACTATCTGCGCGACGACGCGGGCAAAGAACATCACGAAGGTGTTGAGCACGCCCTGGATCAGCGCCAAGGTCACCATGTCGCCATTGGAGACATGGCCGATCTCGTGGGCCAGTACCGCACGCACCTCTTCCGGGCGCATGCGGTTGAGAAGCCCGGCGGAAACGGCGACCAGGGCATCGTTCTTGTTCCACCCCGTGGCGAAGGCGTTCGACTGCTGGGCCGGGAAGATGCCCACCTCCGGCATTCGGATGCCGGCATCGCGGGACAGCTCGCCGACAGTATCGAGCAGCCATTGCTCGGTGGAGTTGCTGGGTTGGGTGATGATCTGCGTACGCGTGCTCATCTTGGCCATGGGTTTCGACAGGAACAGCGAGACCAGCGAGCCGGCCATGCCGAACACGAAGCAGAAGATCAGCAGGCTGTTCATGTTCAGCCCATTGGCGTTGAGATAGGGCTCGACGCCGAGCAGGCGCAGGGTAATGCTGGCTACCAGCACCACGGCGAGGTTGGTCGCCAGAAACAGGATGATTCGCATCATCGGAAGGGTTCCTCGGTAGTCAGGGAGTGATTCGTTTTCTGGCACTTAGATGTGTTCCAGGCCGTTAGGTTTCAAGCGGACCGTGACGACGAGCGTTTAAAGGGTCCGCTTGACAGCATGGCGGGAATTATTGGCGATAGCGCGACAGGAACCGTGCGAAGCGATCCAGGGCGTCCTCGAGCTGCTCGGCCCAGGGCAGGGTCACGATGCGCACGTGGTCGGGTTCCGGCCAGTTGAAGGCCGTGCCCTGCACCAGCAGAATCTTCTCCTGCAGCAACAGGTCGAGCACCAGTTTCTGGTCATCCTGGATGTTATAGACCTTGGGGTCGAGACGCGGGAAGGCGTACAGCGCACCCCGGGGCTTGGTGCAGGAGACGCCGGGAATGGCGTTGAGTTTCTCGTAGGTGATGTCGCGCTGAGCGAGCAGCCGGCCCCCCGGCAGCACCAGATCGTTGATCGACTGATAGCCGCCAAGTGCCGTCTGGATAGCGTGTTGGGCCGGCACGTTGGCGCACAGGCGCATCGAGGCGAGCATGGTGAGGCCCTGGATGAAATCGGCGGCGCGCTGCTTGCCTACATTGCCCGAAAGAATCATCCAGCCGGAGCGGAATCCGGCGCAGCGATAGCTCTTCGACAGGCCGTTCATGGTCACCACCAACTGGTCCTCCTCGGCCAGCGCCCCTGTCGAGACGTGCTCAATGCCATCGTAGAGAATCTTGTCGTAGATCTCGTCGGAGAACACGACCAACTGATGCTGGCGGGCGATCGCCAGCAACTCCTTGACCACTTCGGGGGGATAGACCGCGCCGGTGGGGTTGTTGGGGTTGATCAGCACGATCGCTCGGGTGTGGCTGGTGATCTTGTCGCGGATGTCGGCAAGATCCGGTGCCCAGCCGGCCTGCTCGTCGCATATGTAGTGCACGGGGCGCCCACCGGCGAGATTGGCGGCGGCCGTCCAGAGGGGATAGTCGGGAGCGGGAATCAGCAGCTCGTCGCCGTCGTTGAGCAGCGCCTGCATGGCCATGACGATCAGCTCGGAAACGCCGTTACCGATGTAGATGTCCTCGACGCCGACACCGGGAATGCTCTTGCGCTGGCACTCCTGCATGATCGCCTTGCGTGCCGAGTACAGTCCCTTGGAATCGCAGTAGCCCTGTGCCGTCGGCAGGTTGCGCATGACGTCCTGCAGAATCTCCTCCGGCGCTTCGAAGCCGAAGGGTGCGGGATTGCCGATGTTGAGCTTGAGGATGCGCTGCCCCTCTTCCTCGAGACGCTTGGCGTGGTCGAGAACCGGGCCGCGGATGTCATAGCAGACATTGTCGAGCTTGTGCGATTTCCTGATCGGGGTGTCCATGGGGTTTCCGTATGCTGCGCAGCCGTATGGGAAGTGACGCGTTTTCGTCAGACGCTGTCGGGGCGGGCTGCACGCCGCTCCCCAGAATACCTTGCCGGGAAGGGCGCGCAAGAGCGGAACAGTACGCGGATGAAGGTTTTATTCGCTCTGCCCGTTTTCCTCGGCTCGCGGAGTATCGTCTTCGTCGTTCTGCGGTTCGGGCGCGGGAATATCCTGGGGTGTCTCCAGCGTCAGACGGCCGAGCTTGCCGTCGCGCAACTCATGGAGCAGTACCTCGGCGCCGCGGTGCAGATCCGGCTCGCCGCCGGGGCGCAGTCCGCCGCGTTTGCGTGCGACCTCGCGAACGATTGCCTGACCATCGAAGCCGGCCAGGGCCAGTAGGTCGACGCGGCGCGGACCGTCTGCCTCGACCTTGTCGGCGTCTGCATGGGGCACATAGGGCGGCAGCTCGGCGAGCTTGTAACGGGTCTTGAGGGCTTCGGGGTAGCGCTTGGCCAGTTCGGCGGCGGCAATCACCGCGACATCGAGATAGTCCATGGCGGTGTCGCGTATCGCGCCGCTGGCCGCGAGGCGGTAGGCGCTGGCCTGATTCTCGATCTTGGGCCATAGCACACCGGGGGTATCGGTCAGGGCGATGCGGCCTTCCAGCCGGATCTTCTGCTGACGCTTGGTCACCGCGGGCTCGTTACCGGTCTTGGCGACCTTCTTGCCGGCCAGGCCATTGATCAGTGTCGACTTGCCGACATTGGGGATGCCCATCACCATGACCCGTACATCGCGATCGGCACGTACCTGCCCGGCCAGCTCGTGGCATACATTGGGGATTCGCTTGAGCTCGCGGGCGTTGGTGGTCGTCACCGCCAGGGCACGGGTATCGGGTTGGGCATCGAAATGGGCGACCCAGGCCTCGGTGAGCGCCGGATCGGCCAGATCGGCGCGCGAGAGTATCTTCAGTACTGGCTTGTGCTCGGTCAGTTCGGCGAGCATGGGATTGGCGCTGGAGTAGGGCAGGCGTGCATCGAGTACTTCGATGACGACATCGATTTCCGGCAGTGCCTCCTTGATCTGGCGGCGTGCCTTGTTCATATGTCCCGGATACCAACCTAGCATACCGCTTCCCCTTGCATGTGCGAACGACCGGCCATTCTAACAGAAGCCTGGCCGGACGATGCAGGGACATCGTTGCGTCGATATCACTCCCCGGGGCGAAAATCCAATGCCACGGAATTGATGCAATAGCGTAGCCCGGTGGTTTCGTGCGGGCCGTCGGGAAAGACATGGCCTAGGTGGGCGTCGCAGCGCCGGCAGGTCACCTCGATACGTCGCATGCCGTGAGTGGTGTCGAGATGCTCTTCCACACTGGCATCCGCCAGGGGACGATCGAAGCTCGGCCAGCCGCAGCCCGCTTCGAACTTGTGCTCGTTCTCGAACAGAGGGGCGCCGCAGCATACGCAGTGGTAGATCCCCTGATCGTTAGTGACCTGGTAATCACCCGTGAAAGGGCGCTCGGTACCTTTTTCTCGGGTCACGTGGTACTGCTCGGGGGTGAGTTGCTCGCGCCATTGGGCATCGCTTTTATGCATCTTGCTCATCTCTCCTCCTGATCCGCCATCGCGGTATCTTACGCCTCATTGACGGCTTACTCTTATCGAGACGTTAGCCCATAAGTCCTGTCAGGGCCATAAACCTCAGTGACTTGCCGTTCGTTGGAGTGATCGGGCGCAGGACATCGAACGCATCCCAACGCTTGACAGCGAAAAACACGCTCAGTACTATACGCGCCACCTCGATGAGGCGAGGGATATTGCGTCCCATTCGTCTAGTGGCCTAGGACACCGCCCTTTCACGGCGGTAACAGGGGTTCGAACCCCCTATGGGACGCCATCTCACCTTTTCGGGTACCGGAGTGCGGGAATAGCTCAGTGGTAGAGCACAACCTTGCCAAGGTTGGGGTCGCGAGTTCGAATCTCGTTTCCCGCTCCATGCGCCGCTTGGCAGCGGCAGAGTAGGCAGCGAGGGTCGCGAGCTGGAACGCCAGCCCGGTCGGATCACGTTTCCCGCTCCATGCGTCCCATTCGTCTAGTGGTCCAGGACACCGCCCTTTCACGGCGGTAACAGGGGTTCGAACCCCCTATGGGACGCCACTTTCCGGTCAGCCAGTTGATAAGGCGAGCACTGCGGGAATAGCTCAGTGGTAGAGCACAACCTTGCCAAGGTTGGGGTCGCGAGTTCGAATCTCGTTTCCCGCTCCATATATCGTTTGGCAGCGATAGGGTAGGCAATGAGGGTCGCGAGCTGGAACGCCAGCCCGGTCGGATCACATTTCCCGCTCCATGCGTCCCATTCGTCTAGTGGCCTAGGACACCGCCCTTTCACGGCGGTAACAGGGGTTCGAACCCCCTATGGGACGCCACTTCGCCGTATGCAGCGCAAGCTGCCGAGTCCAGGACTCACTCTTCTCATGCGGGAATAGCTCAGTGGTAGAGCACAACCTTGCCAAGGTTGGGGTCGCGAGTTCGAATCTCGTTTCCCGCTCCAGTTCGTTTGGTTTCACCAGGGTGTGTAATGAGGGTCGCGAGCTGGAGCGCCAGCCCGGTCGAATCTCGTTTCCCGCTCCAGTTCGTTCGCTTTCTCCTTTCCCTCTGGTCGTCACGCTTCTCGTGCTGTACGGCAGAATCTCGTGATTTTGCAGTTCATTGCCAAGACAGGCGTTGATTTTTCCTTATTTGCCCGCATCATCTATGTCCTTTGTTTACTCGGCTAATCACTTGTCCGATCATTAAAAATAGGTGCGCTTGATGGCGGAACCGGCACTGTCCATCCGTGGGCTGACCAAGGTCTACGGTAATGGCTTCCATGCCCTTAAGGGCATCGATCTTGACGTCGCTCAAGGTGACTTCTTTGCATTGCTCGGCCCCAATGGGGCGGGCAAGTCCACCACGCTGGGAATTGTATGTTCGCTGGTCCAGAAGACCGCCGGGCAGGTGAAGATATTCGGCCTCGATATCGATCGGGAATTTGCCAAGGCGAAATACCATCTCGGTGTGGTGCCTCAGGAATTCAACTTCAATCAGTTCGAGAAGGTCGAGGACATCGTGCTCACCCAGGCGGGCTATTATGGCATGCCGATGAAGGAGGCCCGGCCCCGCGCCAAGCAACTGCTGACCGATCTTGGCCTCTGGGACAAGCGCAAGGGCAGTGCACGGATGCTCTCGGGGGGCATGAAGCGCCGCCTGATGATCGCCCGCGCCCTGATCCATCGTCCGCGGCTGTTGATTCTCGACGAGCCCACCGCCGGAGTGGACATCGAGTTGCGTCGCAGCATGTGGGAGTTCATGCGTCGTATCAATCAGGAAGGTACCACCATCATCCTGACCACGCACTATCTCGAAGAAGCCGAGAGTCTGTGCCGCAACATCGCCATCATCAACCATGGCGACATCGTCCAGAATACCAGCGTACGCGATCTCCTGGCGCAGCTCGACACCGAGATATTCCTGCTTGATCTGGCGCGCCCGATGCGTGAGATACCGGTGATCGAAGGGTTCGAGATCAGCAAGGTCGACGATGCCCAGCTTTCCCTGGCGGTGAAGCGCGGCCAGCAGCTCAACGATGCCTTCGCCCAGCTCTCTGCCCAGGGCTTCGATATCGTGTCGATGCGTAACCGCGCCAACCGTCTGGAGGAGATGTTCGTGTCGATGGTCGAGAACGCCAATATCGAGAGTGGCAGAACCGCCCAGGTCTCGGAGGTGCGCTCATGAATGCCTGGCAGACCTGGATCGCGCTCTGGACGATGGTCACCAAGGAAGTGCGCCGCTTCACGCGTATCTGGCCTCAGACCCTGCTGCCGCCCTCGATTACCATGGCGATGTATTTCATCATCTTCGGCAATCTGATCGGTTCGCGTATCGGAGAGATGGATGGCATCAGTTACATGGACTACATCGTCCCCGGCCTGATCATGATGTCGGTGATCACTAACAGCTATTCCAATGTCGCCTCGTCGTTCTTCTCCAACAAGTTTCAGCGCAGCGTGGAAGAGATGATGGTTTCGCCAATGCCCAACTGGGTGATCCTGGCCGGCTTCGTGATCGGGGGGATGGCTCGCGGTCTGGGCGTGGGCATCATCGTCACCGTGGTATCGATGTTCTTCACCGACCTGTCGATCCATCACCCGCTGGTAACCCTGAGCGTGGTACTGATGACGGCGGCACTGTTCTCCATCGGCGGCTTCATCAACGCCCTGGTGGCGCACAAGTTCGACGATATCTCCATCGTGCCGATTTTCGTGCTCACACCGCTGACCTATCTGGGTGGGGTGTTCTACTCGATCAACATGCTGCCCAACTTCTGGCAGAGTGTATCGATGGCCAACCCCATTCTGTATATGGTCAACGCATTTCGCTACGGGATTCTCGGGGTTTCCGACATCGCGGTGGGAGGTGCCCTGGTGGCGATTGCCGTATTCATCGTCGTGTTCTTTTCCGTTGCATTGTGGATGCTGAATCGTGGCAAAGGGATCAGGAGCTGAGCATGCATCATCGTCCCGAAACGCTGGAGGAGGCTCCGCTGGGCCGGGAATCCGCCTATCCGGAGCATTACGATGCGAGCCTGCTCTTTCCTATCCCCCGCGCGGCCAACCGGGCACCGTTGGGAATTGTCGATCAGGCATTACCGTTTGTCGGTGAGGACGAATGGCATGCCTTCGAGCTCTCCTGGCTAGACCCCAAGGGCAAGCCGGTCGTGGCCGTGGCACGCTTTCGTCTGCCGGCGACATCGCCCAATCTGATCGAATCCAAGTCATGGAAGCTCTACCTCAATAGCTTCAACCAATCGCATTTTTCCGACCGCGAGCAGGTTGCCGAGACGCTGCAGCGCGATCTCTCCGCCGCAGCCGGGGCAAGGCTGGACATCGCCCTGTTCGACGTCGACGACGAGGCGCTGATGCCTCGCCGCCTGCCTGGCGAGTGCCTGGATCATCTCGATATCGAGATGCATGGCTACGTGCCCGATCCCGGGCTGATCCGCGTAGGCGAGGACGTCGTCGAAGAGACGCTCCACTCGCATCTGCTCAAATCCAACTGTCCGGTGACCGGCCAGCCCGATTGGGGCAGCGTGATGATTCGTTACCGCGGTCCCAGGCTAGAACGTGAAGCGTTGCTGAAGTATCTGGTGTCCTACCGTCAGCATCAGGATTTCCATGAGCACTGCGTGGAGCACCTGTTTGTTGACCTGATGGCCTATGCCCGGCCCGAACGCCTGTTGGTACTGGCGCGCTACGTACGCCGTGGTGGGTTGGACATCAGCCCGTGGCGCGGTACGCCCGGCGAGCACCCGCCCGAGCCACTGCGTCTGGCGCGGCAATAAGCGCTGGCGTATGGCAGTGAGATTGTCGGCGGGTGGAAATGTCGGTTGTTGTGTTAAGGTGAGAAGGATTCTCGATTAAGTCTGGATGAAATAGGAGGTCTCTCTTGGACGCAATGACTTTGCTGCACGAACGCAGCTCGATGGGCAAGTTGACGGGGCCAGCGCCCGATGCTGCCCAGCTCAACGCCATGTATCGCGCCGCTCTGCGCGCGCCGGATCACAAGGAACTCACTCCTTGGCGCTTCATCGAGTTCTCGGGGGAGGGGCTGGATCGCCTGGGGGATCTGTTTGCCGAAGCGGAGCGCAGAAAGGATCCGCGAGCGGATGACAAGGCGCTGGATTCCGTGCGCAAGAAGCCCAAACGGGCCCCCATGATCATTGCAGTGATTGCCAAGGTGGTGCCGGAGCATCCCAAGGTACCCCGGATCGAGCAGCTGCTTTCGGCCGGATGTGCCGCGCAGAACATTCTTCTGGCCGCTCAGGCGTTGGGGCTTGGCGGCATGTGGCGTACCGGCACCTTCGCTTTCGACGATACCGTGCGCGAGGGGCTGGGCCTCGACAGGGACGATGAGATCGTGGCCTTCCTCTATCTCGGTCATCTCGGCGGGCGGCACAAGCCGGTGCCGCAACGCGACCCCGATGACTATGTCGAGCGCTGGGGCTGAGATGACGTTCCCTCAGAACAAGGCCGGCTGATGCGTCAGCCCGGAGTGCTGTATCCCCGCCTGCCGCTGCCTGACGCAGGGCAGGAGGAGGATCTGGATGCTTTTCACTTCTGGATGGAGCGGGCGATTCCGCTTGCCGGTCAGCTCGGGCTGAATGGCATGCATTGGCGGCAAGGCACGCTGGTCTGGGATCTTTCGCTGATTCCCAATCTCAACGACAAGGGCACGGGCTTCGGCGGGGCGTTGACAGCGCAGACGACACTGATCGGCTGGGTCTGGACAACGCTCTGGCTGCGTGCCCACGGAAGGGCCCAGGACGTCGTCGTGGCCAAGGCTTGCCAGCGTTTCCTGGCGCCTGTGGTGGACGACTACCGTTTGACTTGCACGCCGCTTGAGCCGGCAACCGAGTCTCGTCTTGGCGAAAGTCTGCAGAGCAGAGGGCGGGGGCGCATCGCGTTGCTACAGCGATTGTACTGCCATGACACGCTTTGCCTGGAGGCTGAGGGTGAGTATGTGGTACTGCCAACCCAGGCATGAGCTGAAACGGGAAAACCGCTTGCAAACGCGGGCTTAGCTCGTTACCATATGCGCCGTTCTGAAGGACAAGTGAAGGTGTCCAACGGGATGAAATGCGGAGAGGTGTCCGAGTGGTCGAAGGAGCACGCCTGGAAAGTGTGTAAGTCGAAAGGCTTCGAGGGTTCGAATCCCTCCCTCTCCGCCAAAGAATATAGAATAGATAAGCCGCTAATTTTAGCGGCTTTTTTTGTTTTTTATGCTTTGTAACCCACACTTTAACCCACGCCTTCGATTTAGCTTTCTCTGGTTTGTTCCGGATGCACTTGGACTCTAGATAACTTTAGCTGGGGGAGCGTCGGCTAGCTGGTGAGCGCTCAGGCACTCCCAGATTGGCCCTGAGCCTGGTTGACGATAGCCTACCGTTTAATCGAAAGGCCGACGTCAACGCCCAATCTGTTGAATCAGAACTTCACCTCCTATGGCGACGAACCAGAAATGGGACGGCGATATCACCTATCTGCCGACCGGTGAAGGTTGGTTCTACCTGGCGGTGCTAGTCGACCTATTCTCACGCAAAGTGATCGGCAGGGCGATAAGCGAACGGATAGCCACGGACCTGGTCTGTGATGTCCTCCAATGACCTTGGAGCACTGGAAGCTCCCCAAGGGGAGCCACCGTGTGCACAGGCCGTGGCAGCCAATACTACTCGACCCGGCATCAGTCATTGCTAGCCGGACACGGCCTTAAGTGCAGTATGTGTGCCAAGGGCAACTACTACGATTAACGTCTGTGCCGAGAGCTTCTTCCTCGACTCAAGATCGAAGCAATCCATGGTGAGTGTTTCGAGACCCGGTAGAGCATACGGGCGCAGGTGTTCGAATACACCAAGAGGAAGTACAACCAGCAACACCTGAACAGTGCGACTGGATGATCAGTCCCGAGGGCCTGCGAGGCCTAATGATCGCTTAGACCGGCATCCACTAAACCCTAGGTTAGGTCAGACCGCTTCGCTCAAGCGCATGAGTGTGGGGGTTAGGTGGCTCCCCATCCCTTTTTTCAAGGCGGTAATCTCCATAGTCGAAACCGGTCGTAGAAAAGCCTAAGGCAAAGCAGCTGTGTCCAGCCTATCAGGCACTATGTTGGTTCACTTCATTTGGTCTCTTCAAAGTGGCGACTGGCGTGGTAGGGTGGCTTGTAGGTATGCAGACTTACTAAAATGGTTGCCAAAGTGAAAGTACGACCACGTAGCAGTGCCCCAGCCCCAGCCCGTGCCTGGCTCAGCGAGTTCCTGCTGATTCGAGGCATTGTCCCCGCTCCCGATGGACGTTACCTGTATAGCTACCAAGTCACGCAGGAAGAATTTAATTCTCTCTGTAGCTTGTTGAAGAAGAGCAGGGCAGAAGCATTCAGCCCAGTTCAGGCTAGACATTATGCAGCATGCTTCTGCCTTTATGTTTCAGAGAGCTATCGAAGGAGTTATGACGGTGCGAGTGGCTGGTCCTGGGCGGTGTTTGAGGAACCAATCGCATGCAGCTTTAGTCCGCAACAGCACGCTGAGATGGTTAAAGTTGGCTTGGCTTATTGGAAACGCCCTGTGCGCAGGCGTGAGAATGGTCACGATTGGCTTGGATCATTGTTTTTAGAAGGTGGTTTGCCATGGCTGCTAGTCCAAAGCGAGTCGCATGGATTCGGTAGGGCAGTACGCAAGGGAATCAAGCAGTATCACCGCACTGAAGCTGGTCAGCGTACCATGGCTGACCTAATGGCTGATCACGAGCAATACCTGCCGCTTACTTTTCGGAACCTGGAAACCCGGCAGCTCCTGGCAGGCATCGTCGAGCAGCTGATATATTTAGTTGAGCAGTTCCCTTTAAGAGAACAAGAAGATCCGGCCGCTTATCTTGATGCACATTATCCTGCCTGGCGCTCTGCATTTCCCATCCCGCTGGGGGAGCGCAATGGTCGAGGCCTAGTAAATGACTGGCTCAAGAATGCAGGCCAGCGACGCAGGGAGGATAAAGAAGCTGCCGAGAGAACCCAGGCTTTCATATGTAAGCATCGGCTGTTAGGTGAATTGCCCGCATGGCACATCTGCACTGAACTGGTTCTCCCGAAGGAAGAGACACTGAAGCTCGATACCTGTGAGCTTAGTACGACGCGCCTAGAACTTGGTTACTATGAAGGTGAACAGCTGCTTGCTAAGGGAGGTGCTGTTTATGCTCAAATAGATGAGCATGGTGTGAAGGTGCGTTTTCCGAGTAGACAGGTCCTCTTAAATCGGCGAGAAACCCGTAACCCTGTCAGCTTACATTTGCTAGAAAACGGAAGATCTATACATATCTTTCACCTTAAGGATAGTGTGCTCGATTATGAAGATACTCCTCTAATATTTGAACCCCACGAGGAGGAGTGGTGGTTCGCTTCTAGTTTCAGTACATCGATTGCTGCTGAAAAGGTGCGATTAAGACTTCCTGAGCAATATAAAGTTACGAAGGGAACAGTTCAGGAAATCCTCAAGGAGGAGAACGGAGCAGAGTGGCTTGATTCCTCGGATGATATACAACTGTGTGATGGCCAGGACCTATTTTCGATTCGCCTTCGTAATACAGAAGGTACCTGCCCTAAGCCATACCTCTCGGGAGTAGCAGCCTTCTTTGGTTCTTTGCCGGCCAACACATTTCTAGGCTGGCCGCAACTAAAGGCGCCTGAGGAGTACTGGGCTAGCTACGGAGAACTGCGGGAATATGCGAATGGACAGCCAGCGGCCACTTTTCAGGAAAATACAAAGGCGGGCGTGGTCCGTTACAGTGTGAAGAACGCCAAAGGTGAGACTATCCTTCGCCGACGTTTTGGCTTTCTTCCCAAAAAATTCCAGGTTTACCTTTATCCAGCGCTTCAGAACACTCCCGCCCGTATTAAGATCCTTAATGGCGAAGGGTTAACCAGTCGTGTGGTTAACGAGAACGTAATTACGAAGACCACTGAGTCCACACAGGGTAACGAGATTTTCCTCTACCCTCGTGGAGAGATACCACCTTCTAGTCTAAAATTGGAGATAGTTGGCCAGTATGGCTCAGAACCTGTTCAGCTTCGCCTTCCCTATCCCGATCGGGGAGCAAGGCTTGTTGACAGCGATGGCGAGCTGTCGCCAAGACGCAAGCTGATACTGGATGAGTTGCTTGGGATGCGAATTGTCCTCTCTGCAAGCCTACCTCAAGAGCAGAAATTTTATTTGTCGCTGGAGCTTATTAACCGGTCTGGGCAGCTTCCCAAGCGTCAATATATGGTTCGTGTCGGAGCAGTGCCAGTTGAGCTGAGTATGTTTAGTTACCAGAACGACATGATTCAGATGCTTGGGGCTGTAGATAGCCAGGACGCATTTATCAGGATGACTGTCGAGACTGAGCAGCGCTTAATGGTGCTAGATATTCATCGCTATAATGGCTCGGTCCATTGGGAAGATACGGCTGAGCAATCCCTTTTCTCGATCCATAGTATCGGAGACCGCCAAAAGGTATTATCCGATGTTGGAGTGGCAGCTATGCTGCTTTCTGACCCTAAGCAGGCACCCCTCCATATTAGCGAGCAGACTAGCCAAGATGTGGGCGTGGGTAGGTACAGGATACCGACCGCAATGGAAAGAAAAGGGCCATGGTTGATTTATCCTGAAAATAATTCTGATATCCAGTTCCGGCCAGTGTTATATGTGCCTAGTAAGCTTTCTACTATGGGTCAGGTTGAGGCCCAGTCACTCCATCAGGCTACTGAGCTATATCATCCGTACCACAACCCTGGGGTGATTGATGGCCAGATAGCACAGATGGCGAACGACTTCGATCATAGCGGTTGGCAGTACTTGGCAGACTTGAAAAAAGGCTATAGCCACCTTCCCTTATCCTCGTTTGAAAGCTGGCTATCACTTGCTCGCCATCCACAAGCACTGGCAGCCGCAGTATTCAAAATGGAGCTGGACGAGGCTTTCTGTAGTCGTATTAAGGATGAACTCGCGGTGGTCTGGGAGTGGATACCCCTGCCTCTGTGGGCTAGCACCTATGTGAATTTTCGAAATTGGTTGGAGGACATGGCATTGCCTGCAGTGCTCCAGCAGCGGATCCTAGAGAACCGCAAAATAGTCATGCCTGCTGTTGTTTCTGGCTTCGAGTATGTTGATATCTATCTTGAGACGGCTGATAGTGGATCACTCAAATCGGTTGGGCCAGAGTATGTACTACCAACTTGGTATCAGGATTTGCGTCGACGTCATGAATCCAATGAACGCTGGCCCACTGAGATGGGCGAACTGCTGGCGAGTTGGGTAAATCAGCAGGACTTACCGAAGAAAGTCAAAGAATTATCCCAAATCTGGTTCACTGACGCAGTAACCTATTTCCCTATATTCATGGCTCATGTAACAGCCGGCAAGGCAAGATTGTACGACTTGCCTATAGATTTAACACTACTCAAGTTCATTACCAAGTTAATATCTGATTTTGATCGTAGTGGCTGGTATAGCCCTGTACATACCCTTATGGTTTCTTATTTACTGGCCTCGTCGGCCAAAGACGAGGGCTGAGGTTAAGATGGAATTCTTTAGAGAACTTGTTGAGCAAAGCCTGAACCGTACCCGCGAAGCGACTTTAAGTGTGCTAGGCATCAATGACACAGCCTTACGCCAGCATCTGGCCGAGGCCATGAGCAACGAACTGGGAGCAGAAGGCTGTTTCCTTGCCCCTCCCGTCTTCGAGCATACCTTTGGCTGGGAACAAGCCAGCAAGACGTTGGCCGATTTACAAGACAACCTTCTGTCATCGGCTATGTTAAATACACTTGACAGTGCAGGCTCTTATCAGTTCCCTAAGATTGCCCATCCCTATACTCATCAGCTGCAGGCATGGGAAGCGCTACTCGACGATGAGCCCAAGTCAGCTGTCATTACTAGCGGCACCGGCTCAGGCAAGACCGAATGTTTTATGGTTCCAATCATTGAGGACCTCATTCGTGAGCGCAACCAAAGTAATAGGCCACTTGTCGGGATACGTGCATTATTTCTTTACCCCCTCAATGCGTTAATCAACTCCCAGCAAGAGCGACTCGATGCTTGGACTCGCGCCTTCGGAGAGGACATACGTTTTTGCCTTTATAACGGGAAAACCGAAGAGCAGGAGTCTTCTGTCCGCAGGCTGCAGGCTGAAAGGCCTAACCAGGTGCTCTCGCGTGAGCGACTGCGTAAAGAACCTGCGCCCATCGTGATGACTAATGCCACCATGTTGGAGTACATGTTGGTACGTCAGGTTGATAGTCCCATTCTCGAAATTTCCCGCAAAGAGAAGTCTCTGCGTTGGATTGTGCTTGATGAGGCTCATACTTATATTGGTTCTCAAGCTGCAGAGCTATCATTGCTACTACGTCGTGTGGTACAAGCATTTGGAAAGGAACCCGAGGAAATTCGCTTTGTCGCGACTTCAGCTACTATTGCCGATAAGAATGCCAGTGAGCGCCTCAAGCAATACCTGGCGGACTTGGCAGGAGTGCGGCGTGACCAAGTCATCGTAATCGGTGGAAATCGTACGGTACCTGAGCTAGCTAAGACGAGTCAGCGAGCAGCTACTTCCTTGAAGATCGATGAGATCAGGCGCATCGACAGTCAGCACAAAGTATCGCCTGAGCGCTACCAGGCGCTCTGCGCCCATCCGGTGGCACTCCAGCTACGCAGCCTTGTGGTTGGCAGTCCCAGCCCTATGGATCTGAATGACTTGGTGCATCACGTTCAGGAGCAATTGACGTGCTGTACTCAACAGGAGCGGCAGCGAGAGGTGCTAGATTGGTTGGACCTAATGACCGGGACCCACCCTAAGGCTGGAGCGCTTCCTTTTCTAAAACTACGTATCCATCTTTTCCAGCGTATGCTGCACGGACTCTGGGCCTGCGTAGACTCGGCATGCTCGGCCAAGTCTGGCCTCCTTTGCAATTGGCCATTTGGAAACGTGTACGTGAGCCAGCGCATGCGCTGCCAATGTGGGGCTCCCGTCTACGAGCTGGCTTTCTGTGATGACTGTAAGACACCACATCTGCTTGCGGAAGAAACCTCGACAGGAGCTTTACAGCAGCAGAGCCCCTTTACAGGAGATGAATTCGCACTGAATTACGAGTCACCCGAGGATGGGGAAGTGCTAAACCCCTTGATTGAGGGACGTAACAGCGTAGGGGGGAACAAGCTTGTTCTTGCAGGACGTAGAACGGCAAAAGAGCCTTATGAAGCTCGTCCGCTAGATCTGGAAAGTCTTGAAATGGGTGCACTACGGCCTGCACGAAAAATTGATATAATCTTGGCTGAAGAGTCTAGGGCGTGCTGTAGCTACTGTGATTACGTAGGGCTGAAGGAAAAAAACTTCCTTAGGAAATCTTATCTCGGGGCACCTTTTTATGTCGCGAATGCAGTGCCTACTGTACTTGAGTTCTGTCCTGATCCCGATAGGAAAGATACCAACGAGGCGTCCCCGGAAGAGCTGCCTGGCCGTGGACGTAAATTAATTACCTTTACCGATAGTCGCCAAGGCACAGCTCGCATGGCAATACGCATGCAACAGGAGGCCGAGCGTTCTCGCCTGCGTGGATTGGCCTTCGAGGTGCTCCGTAATGCACAAGTGAAGGCTGATGCAGAGCCAAAGGATGAGCCTACAGGCAGTTATGAAGACCTAATGGCTCAGGCGGCAAGCCTAGAAAAGATGGGCATGGGCGAAACGGCCAAGCATCTTCGAATCACGGCAGAGGCGGCCAAGAGCGGAATAAAAAAATCGACGATTCATGAGGTAAAGTGGCAAACAGTTCTGGATGAGCTTGCCTCTTCTAAGGACATCTCACAGTCGATCCTGGATTATAACCGCTATGCTAACCCCGAGCTGTTTGGGGGCAATGAAGCGGGTACGACAATGGCTCGTCTACTACTTGCACGCGAATATGCTCGCCGTCCAAGAAATCAGAACAGCACCGAAACACTAGGGTTAATAAAGGTCAATTACCTAGGGCTTGAGCAGATAAATTCTACTCCGCAGTACTGGCTTGAGACAAAGGCCAAAGCAGCGCAGAAGGAATCTACCGAGGCTAGAAGTAACCTAACGCTTCAGGACTGGAAAGATTTCCTTAAGGTGGCTCTTGACTTTTATGTCCGCGAAAATACCTTTATTCGCCTAGACCCAGGTCTACAGCGCTGGATGGGAAGCCGCTTCACGTCAAAAGCACTATACCCACCAACTGCGTTTATCGAAGAGGATGCTACGAATAAACGGTGGCCCCAGATTAAACCAGGGAGCGGCCATCGCCTAGTTAGGCTGCTTGAGCTCGCCACTGGCCTTGATCGAAATCTTTCGACAGGCAAGGATAAGATAAACTACTGGCTTCAGTGCGCCTGGAGCGATCTTGTCGATAAAGCCAAGGTGCTAGACTCGGTAGGTATGGGATATTCGCTCAACCTTCAGACATTGACATTTTCACTACCGAGGGAAGCCTGGGTCTGCCCAGCCACCAATCGCCTGCTTGATACAACTTTCCGTGGGCTTACTCCGTATTTGCCTCGTAAGCTGCTGAAAAATAATGATTATCGTTGCCAAAAGACATCACTGCCTGATCTGGCTAGCTTGGGGCCAGATAGTAGTCCGACGCCGAAGGTAACGCAAATACGTAATAAAATAATAGAAAATCAATGTGTAAAGCGCCTTCGCCAAGAAAATCTTTGGACAGACTTGAGCGACCGGACAGCCGAGGGTGGTTTTTATTATCGGACAGCCGAGCACTCCGCCCAACAGTCTTCGAAAAAGCTCGAGGATTACGAGGCTATGTTCAAAATGGGTAAGATCAATGTGCTCAACTGCTCTACAACCATGGAGATGGGAGTAGATATTGGTGGCGTTTCTGCCGTAGTGATGAACAATGTGCCGCCACATCCAGCCAATTATCTCCAACGTGCTGGGCGAGCCGGGCGTAGAAGTGAAGCCAGAGCAATTGCTTACACGCTTTGTAAAGCTGACCCACACAATCAACGCGCCTTTACCCACCCTAAATGGCCTTTTGTAACAGCTATTCCGGCACCTAGCGTTACACTGAGCTCAAACCGAATAGTTCAGCGACACGTAAACTCGTTATTGTTGGGTATCTTCTTACGTGCCAGAACTATATCGGAAGTAGGCGACCGGACAAAATTGACTGTAAAGTGGTTCTTCGGGGGCGGTGAAGAGGCGCTTTACCATCAGTTTGCTGATTGGCTGGAGTCGCTTTCGGGGGAAGAGGAGATTTACATTCGTCGCTTAGTCAAGGGGACAGGTCTCGAAGCTTGGTCTGTAGCTTCTATTATTGAAGATACTTTATCGGTGCTCTATGACATAGCCGAGCGTTGGTCAATCGAGTATGAAAAGTTAAATTCTTCACTCGCTGCAGCTAAAGATGAGCCCTACAAGAAGGCACTGAGTCTAGAGCTTAAGCGGCATGAGGATGAGTACCTACTGCGGGACCTGGCAGGGCGGACATTTTTGCCAGGGTATGGCTTTCCAACCAATGTTGTGAATCTCAATACTAATAACGTCGAAGATTTTAAAGAGAAAACTAGGCAGAAGCAGGGCGGTAGCCGTGAAGATAATATCTTTACGCTAAAAGAGCAGCCCACACGTGGTCTGGATGTAGCGATTAGAGAATATGCACCCGGCTCACAAATAGTAATAGACGGGCGGGTCTATCGCTCGGCAGGCATTAGCCTACATTGGCACTCTGGAGGAGCAGTCAATGAGGCACAGAAGTTTGACATTGCTTGGCGCTGCAGTAATTGCGGCACATCGGACGTGGTAGAAAATGCCTATGCTAACAGTACTGGGCTGACTTGCCCTCACTGTGGGGTAGATATCACATTGCGAGATCAGAAAAGAGTCCTCTGGCCTGCCGGCTTCGTAACGGACTTCTATGAGCCGACTAGCAACGATATCACCTCACAGAAATTTATCCGTGTAGAGAGGCCCCGTGTCCAGCTAAAGGGCGATGCCTTGTCCCTACCCGATCCTCGCTGTGGTTATATCCGGTTTGGTCATGAGGGACGTGTATTCTACCATTCTTCTGGCGAACACGAGCGGGGCTATGCAGTCTGCCTCAACTGTGGAAGGGCAGAATCCATGCTAGCGACCGGCGAGCTGCCTTCGTTGCTGCGGCCTGACAAAAATCACCGCCCTATTGGTGGGAAAGCCGGGAGCCATAAAGATAAGGATTGTTCAGGTAATGAGGTGCTCAGTAATATTTATCTGGGCTATCATACTCAGACTGATGTTTTAGAGTTCGTTCTACGAAGCCCAGCTACTAGCCAATGGCTTTCTGATTCTTCGGCTGACCAAGTCATCGCGAGCACAGTAGCTGTTGCCTTACGTGATACGATTGCAGATCTACTGGGTATTGCAGCGACTGAGATGGGGTTTGGCATTCGGTTAGACAAAGATCACGAGACGGGGGCGGGCCGTTCGATAGTTCAACTGTACGATCAAGTCAGCGGTGGGGCAGGGTTTGTTCTGGCAGGTCTCGATAATATTGTGGAACTGCTGAGTAAAGCTAGTGACAAGCTCCGCTGTCCAGCGGGATGCGACAATGTTTGTTCCTGCTGCCTGGCAGGTCAAGACAGCAGAGTAGAACTTCAAGAGTTAGACCGTAAAGCGGCCCAGCGCTGGTTTGCAGATAACGGCTATTTCGAGCATCTAGCTCTGCCAGCCGAGTTCGACTCTATCCCTGGGGCAAGTTATTGTTCCTTTGATCCAAAACGCCTAATTCGCTCGGCCATCAAAAAAGGGGCTAGCTCTATTCATTTCGCCTTACAGGGAGAGGCTAAAGACTGGGACCTCAATCTGACGGCGTTCCGAAATCAACTCCTTGCTTTGAGTGTCGTTGATGGGGTCCAAGTCAGACTCGGCGTACCTGATATCGAGAAGATTCCTGAGGAAATGAAATATAGCTTCGCCTTACTTGAGAGATTTGGGATACAGCTTTTCGCGCTAGATCAGCGCTGGGAGGAACATGGTGTACCCCTATTGATACAGGCATGCAAGACTGACGGAAGTACAGTCAGCTTGTTTTCCTATGAATGTGAAGCGACTAAACCAGGTGAGTCATGGCTTCATAGTAGCGATTCAAGTGTATGGGTTTCTAGTAGCCAACTCCCCATGCTGAGCATTTCAGCGCTCGATCTTTCTGGTTGGGAGACAGTGGAAGCAGGTGCCAGTGTCTTAGAATGCACGACTGAGCTTAACGGGAGGCTAACGACACTACCTGATCGGCTTAATAACCTGCTTCTCAAGCAAGTACCTGAGTTTAAGAAACTGATAGAGAAGGATCAGGCGGTAACGATTAGCTATTCCGATCGCTACCTGAAGTCGCCCTGGGCTGTGATGGTTCTAGGTCGTTTCCTGGCTTTATTTAGTGGTGAAAGCCTAAACTCAGTTACGATCCAGACACTTGCAGCTGGTGGCGATCCTCGTGAGGGAAGAATTCTCAAGCATGACTGGCAATTTGCCTTCGACCAAGAAAATTGTATCAAGCTATGGTTGGGTCGGATGTTGGCTACAGATGTTACTATCCAATTAAAAGATAAGCCTTATGATCTTCAGCATAGCCGGGTTATTTACATTAGCTGGGCTTCGGGGAAAAGTAGTAAAATAATTCTTGATCAAGGCGTCGGATATTGGAAACCGAGGATGCCCTATAAAGAAGATTTGGCATTTGATTTTGGTCTGGATGCAGAGAGTCAAATGGAGTTAATGCAGGAAAAAGAGAATATAATGAACATGTATAATGGTGGGCAATGGCCAACTTTGGTTACGGTGACTTGAAGGTTTGGTAAATTAAAGATATTAAATATTAGGCCTGGCTGCTGTCAGCCAGGCTTTTTATATTAACTTCGTAAGCGTTGGATGAATTTTCCTGCGTAGTTTAAGCTACTCGCTATCGATATCCCCACTGGGGATAACGGTTGCTGTCTCATGTACCTCTGGCCGGAATCCCTGTTGGAATAAAAGAACAATCGAAGCAGGAGTGAGTACAGTGACACTTGTGCCTTCCTCAGGCAGCAACGCTGGCTGACTGTAGCCGTGGAAGGACCAGGGAAGCAGCTCTTTTTCTCCTACCAAAAAGGTGGCCCCATCCTGTTCGATGATCGTCCCGAACGGTAGGGTCTCAATGGCAGTCTTAAACGTGACCTTATCCCCGCTCTGAGCGGCCCGCTCGGCATGAAGCACTTTATCGATTGCTGCGATTGGTGGCTTTTCGCCTGGCACCAATTCCGGGTTGGCAGCGAGCCACTGTGCCTTGAATTCTCGATAGCGCTTGTTGCGGCATGAGGCACAGGGGCGGTGTCCCGCAGCAAAAGCCGTCGCTTCATCAAGGAAAAACAACTCGGAGTAGGAGTCGGGAGCGAAGATGGTGCGCTGGGTGTCGCCATATTCGAGCGCGCACGTCACCCAGGCCTTGGTTTTCCATGGGCGGACAATGTTCTTGTTTGCATCGTGCAGTTGGCCACGATTGCCCAGCAAGGCCCCTCGGGCTTGTACTGAGTGTAAGTTGCCAAAGGGATCAACGCGATTCTGTAGTGGCATAGATTCTCCTTGTGAGGGGCTGTGAATGGCCAGCGTTGGCCATGGCCTCAATTGATGCTTCCGCAGTGAGGCCTGTGATAACACTCATCCTTCAGGCCAACCTGTCGATGTGGCTAAGTCGCGCTCGCACAACATTTATACCGTTGCGACACAAGTAAATCCAACGCGTAGCTACTACTACGCTAATTAAGTCGGTCTAATGTTTCGAAGCTGGGAAACCAGGAGGGGATATGGCGGAACGCTTCACGATCGATGGCCTGATCTATGAGGTCGACTTCTCCGGCGATACCATCAACTTCGCCATCGTTGGCGGAGCGAACCCTGCCTATGACACCTACACCTATGATCCCTTTGATAGCCCCGATGACTGGGATAAAGAGCCGAGCGTCACGGCAGATATTGGTGTCACCCGCTATCCGCTGCGGGTGTATCGCCAGGTCCTGTTGCGGGTCTATGACTGGCTCGGTCGTACCCGACCGAAAACCTTCTCATTTAGCGCCTGGTCAGACCGGCGCTACTGGATCTACGAGCGGGTGGCTCGCCATCTGGCTGAGCGCTTCGATTATGACTTGCAGATCATCGGTAACGGTTTTTTTATTTTTCAAGCTGAAGCCCGTGACAGCCAGTCAGGAGGTGCCTCCTGCAGCCACCCATCGCCGTGCAACTACCTGATGAGTTTCGCCATGCCATTGTCTGCCGAGCGCCTGTCGCGTGCCTTGTTCGACACGGACCCCATGGGAACCTGCTGCAAGGAGAACGACTGCTTCGATGAGTATGACGCCATTGCCAACGATATCGTTTCGCGGTGCCAGAGGGGGCAGCCCCTGGATAATGCGTTGGATGAGACTTTCGAAGATTGGTTCGGGGCAGAGCTTGCCGAGCGCATCGATACGCAGGCACTGTGTACTGCGTTGACGAATCACACTAATGGCCCGTCGGCCTGATGCAGCAGTAGTAGCTTCAGGAGTTAGCTAACGGAAGAGCTACGTGCCGAAATGCAGCGAAGAACGGCACCATTATCTGCGTGGGAACTGCTACGCAGGATGGGCTACCGAAAGCTTGGCGAAGCAGCCTTACGTCGCCTGAACGAGGTGCTGGAAGACCCTGACCTGGGCCTGAGCAGTGGTGGCTTCGATTTTCGTTTCGGCAGCCGGGAATTCCTCTGCGCGCTTTGTGACGTAGTCGGCCTGGACGAAACGGATTACCTGCCGCTCATCGAGGCTCGCCAGCAATGGCTGAGCGATGAACGGCAGGCGTTCAAGCCCTACCTTTTTATTGATACTGGCTTCCGGCGTTCGGATCGTCCGGGGGCGGCGATTTTCGTTCTGGCGGTCTGCGAGGGTATGCGGCGCCTGACCTTCCCTGAGGGCTTCTGGCGCAAGTCGCTGGCCGAGCAGGTTCAACTGGCCCAGGCACGGGTGCGGGAATTCATGGCGGAAACGAGCGGCGACGTAAAAATATGGGGAATGGCCCACCGGTTCCTGTTCTTCCATGCCGAAGACGCTGCCATCGAATTGCCCCGTCAGGCGAGGTGCTGGGCGATTGGCAGGGTGTGGTACCCAACCAGGCCTCATGGCGGATCGGCAATCAGGCCATCACCACGCAGCCGCCTGGGTCGGACACGGATGATAGATAATAAACAAGGAGCGATATGTACGATCTGATCGGTGACATTCACGGCTACGCCACCCCTCTCAAGCATCTTTTGACCAAGTTGGGCTACACCGAGCGGGGCGGTGTCTGGCAGCACTCCGAGCGGCAAGTGATCTTTCTGGGCGATTTCGTCGATCGCGGGCCGGAACAGGTGGAAACCGTGCGTCTTGCCCGGGCCATGGTCGAGGCTGGGCAGGCCCTGGCAGTAATGGGCAATCATGAGTTCAATGCCGTGGCCTGGGCTACAGAAGATCCCGAAGCGCCCGGTACCTTCCTGCGGCCCCACAGTGAGAAGAATCGCAACCAGCACCAGACGTATCTCGACCAGGTCGAGGAGGGCAGTGCACTTCATCATGAGCACATTGACTGGTTCAAGACGCTCCCGCTATTACTGGATCTCGATGGCCTGCGGGTGATTCACGCCTGCTGGCATCCGCCGTCGCTGCGAGTCCTCAGTGACTACACGGATGAGCAGCAGCGCATTCTGGAGACTGCCTGGCTCGAGCTATGCCGCAAGGACACCGCGGCCTATGACGCGCTGGAAACGGCGGTCAAGGGACTGGAGGTGCCGCTACCGGCCGGGGCTGAGTTCTTCGACAAGGACGGCAATGCGCGCCACCACATTCGGACTCGCTGGTGGGAACTGGAGCGCCTGACCTACCGCGATCTGGCCATGGTGCCGGCCGATCAGATCGAGGCCATCCCCCATGACCCGGTGCCGGAGGATATTCTGCCCGGCTATGCCGGCGACAAGCCATTGTTCGTCGGCCACTACTGGCTGACTGGCGAGCCCAAGCCGCTCAACCGTTACATCGCCTGCCTGGATTACAGTATTGCCGCTGGCCACACGCTGAGTGCTGGTGAGGGCAAGCTGTGCGCCTACCGCTGGGACGGGGAGCGCGAATTGTCAAAAGACCGCTTCGTGTGGGTGACCAACTGATCGGTAACTTCCCTGATTGCCTGACGTCGCGGCCTGGGCGTGTCCGCCTGGTTGAGCGAAGGGCAGAAGACTTGAACAACACAATCACCACCGGACATGTGTATGGACCGCTACCGTCACGACTGCCAGACCGAGCTGGCAAGAATTCATGGCAGAACACTCAAGCAGGCGCTGGCCTTCACGCGGGCCAACCACGCGTTTGGAAAAATCACAGCCACCCAATGGGTCGAGATCTGTCCCCTCTGTGATGCCTATGCGCTAGGCATGGAAACCAATCATCCCTGGCCATTCTTCTGTGCGGACGGAGTGATGCGTACTGCCGAAGATTTCGATTCCACTACCCAACAACCCGGTGCGGAAAGCCTGGATTTTTATGGTCTGGAGTTCACCCGGTCGGCACTCGACAGCGCTATCAAGCTCGCTCAGCAGGAATTTGAGGAAACGCGCCGTCTCGAGGATATCGGCGCTACCCTCCTGAAGGACAACCCCGCGATGTCCTCGCTGGACTTCAGCCAGGCTGTGTGCAAGTGGGGCAAGGGACCACGGGTCTGGGGCAACCTGACTCGGCATTACCAGCTGCCCGATCTGGAGCAGGCCCTGGATGATTGGCTAGCATTCGCGGCAGCGACAGACGACGCTGCCAGCGCCATTGCGCCGGGTGTGGCCATCAAGGGCTTGGGCGTCTCCTTCGCCAGCAAGCATTTGCGGATGCTGGACCCGCAGCGCTATGCCGTGCTCGATGAAGTGATCAGCAAGGGGCTGGGGTTTGCCATGAACCCCACAGGCTATGCGCTCTTTCTTCGCTGCCTCCATGAGTTTCTGGCCAGGTATGGGCTGTCGTATAACATGGCAACCTTGGAATCGGGGCTCTTTTATCTGGTTCGCCAGTCAGTAAGAGCCAGGGACGACCAACCGGCCTAGGACAGTGCGGGTTCGCGTCTCGGAAAAATAACGATCAGGCAATGTAGGGAACAATGACACACGACCGTAACATTGACGAGACAAGAGGGCGTTTTCGTGGCTGTCTACTGGGGGGCGCTGGGCGCTTCGGTCGAATTCCTGTCGCGGGCAGAGATTCTCGTGCGTTTCGGCTCGGAAGGGATCACCGACTATGCGCCGATCTACGGCGGGCTGGGCAGAATCACGGACGATACTCAGATGACGCTGCTTACCGCCGAGGGGTTACTGCGAGGCTGGGTGCGTGGCGCCATCAAGGGCATCACGACGTATCCGGGCGTGACTGCTCACGCCTACCTGCGCTGGCTACAGACACAAGGCGAAGAGCCGCAGCATGACATCATGATCGGCCCTAATCCTTTCGGGTGGGAACCCGGCTGGTTAATCCAGCAGCGGGCACTGCATGACCGGCGTGCACCGGGTCATACCTGCCTTTCAGCATTGCGGGAAATGCCGTCCTTGGGTGCGTTGGCACGCAACAACAGCAAAGGCTGTGGTGGGGTCATGCGCGTTGCTCCGGTCGGCCTGTTTTGGGTGGCATTTCCGACACGGCCAAGCCTCGGAAGACGTGTTTCGTCTGGGCGCCGATCTGGCGGCATTGACCCATGGCCATCCCACGGGACAACTGACGGCTGGAATCTTGGCCATCCTCGTCCTGAGCCTGACCGATGGAGCGACCCTGACCGAGGCTCTGGAAGTCGCAAAAGCCTGCCTGCGACAGGAACCGCGTCATGAGGAGACGCTACGCGCCATCTTGCAGGCTGAGACCCTGGCGGGCACCGGGACACCACACGCAGAAGCAATTGCCCAGCTTGGCCAAGGCTGGATCGCCGAAGAGGCGCTGTCCATTGCCCTCTACTGCGCCCTGGTGGTCGAAGATTTCCAGCAAGGGATCACCCTGGCGGTCAATCATGACGGCGACTCGGACTCGACCGGGGCGATTGCCGGCAATCTGTCGGGGGCCTGGCTGGGGGAGCACAGCATATCGGTGGCCTGAGAACTGTCCGCCTTCGTTACTCGCATGTAGCTCGTCTGTCGCTTTCAGAAGCCGACGGTACCAGTTTATTGGGTTGGCCGTGAGTGACATCCCAGCAGCGTGAAGGCATAGTGGATATCAGCATGCCGTTCATAGCTTATTGCTAAGCGCCTCATCCGCCCCAGCCAGGCAAAGGTTCGCTCGACCGCCCAGCGATGGCGCCCGAGTCGCTGACCGTCTTCCACACCTCAGCGAGCAATGCGGGGCTGGATGCCACGAGCCCGGCATGACCGGTGGCAACGTCGGTGATTGTTAGCTTTATCCGCGTGAAGCTTGCGGAGGCGGCAACGAGGACGCCCTGGGCGACCCGATGAAACTGGCTGAACACTATCGAGCAGAGCCGCCAGAGGCACGCTGTCATGCATGTTGGCTCCCGACAGCAGGATGGCCAACGGGACACCCTGGCGGTCCGTCAGCAGGTGGTGCTTGGTGCCCGTCCGGCCCCGGTCCGTCGGGCTGGGGCCGATGACCGAGTCCCCTTTTTTGCCGGTACGGACGCGCTATCCATACAGGCCCGCTCCCAATCGAGCTGATCGGCATGGTGAAGATGCTCCAGTAGCGTCTGGTGCAGACGCTACCGGACCCCGCCTCCTGCCAGTCTCGCAGGCGCCGCCAGCAGGTCACGCCCGAACCGCAGCCCATCTCTTGAGGCAGCATCTCTCAGGGGATGTCTGAGCGCAGCACGAACAGGATGCCTGTCAGGGCGGCGCGGTTGGAGACGGGAGGCCGGCCATCACGCGGCTTGGGTTTCGGCGGTGGCAGTATCGGCTCGACAATAGACCAGAGTTCATTGGATACGATTTGTTTAGCCATACCGAAAATCTAGGAATGGCTGATGCTATTTTCAACGGTTTTTAAAAGTACTGTAAGCATGCATGCCAATTAATCGTAACTGTGCGATCTAACTCAAATTTAGAGCAGCTAAACCTGCATTACCCGAAGGTCCGCTCCTGGCCGAATGTTGAACTTCGAGCTACAGTTTATAGAACTGGTCCGGCAACTGTCGCATCAAAGCCAATATACTGGCAGTGAAGTGTTAGTTAATCAATATTATTCGACATACTCAGTAATAAGTATTTAGCCAGCCCGAAACTAATTCTCATATATTAAGATGGGTTGTGAGTGGGGCTGTGTGAGGTTTGATAAATTTAAACACCCTGCGCATTTATTCAATACCAGAGCGTGTTACATGATATATGTTAGCTCTTTGAGAAAGGCTTTATATGGATGTCAAGTTTATGCAGGAGTTACACAACAAAGAGTTCGCATTGAAAGAGAGCCTCGCCCAGCGAGCCAGCACGATTATTGGCTTCTGGCCGAAAGCTGCCAAAAGAAAAAAATCGCTACCAGTACCTATGCTCTGTCTGAAAATTGTCTGCGCTCATTCATGCAGCGTTAAAAATCAGTTCAAATATTCATTTACACCACGTAAACTCCGTTTTATCATTCATTCTTTCCTTGCCTGAGCATCACTCGCCGATTTTTCAGACAGAAATTAAAAACACTATTGCGCCGGAGCGTAGCCTGCTATTCACCAAGTCTTGATAGACGTGATTGACTGTGGATGCAGAAGCTCTTGCGAACCATAACGGTATGGCCTGTCTGGCTATAAGTGACTTGGCCTGGGTCGCTGTTATCCTCGCTCGACTATCTGGATTGGCTTGCTGGTGGGCCCGGTCAGGCTATCAAGCCGTAATGAGCATGGATGGGTTAGTAGGGTGCGGACCAAGATTCTGGATTCAAATTACAGCGATGGAAATGTCATCAAGCGCTATGTCGCCTGGCCCTAGGTCAAACGTATCTATTGTCAGTAATGCATGTGTATATCCGGCTTCTGCTACGGTGGCACCGAAGTTGGTCCATAACTTTTGATATTCATTCGTCAGTGTTGTAAGGCTGGTTTCGCCTTTTGTTGCGCTATGTAGTGTTTCATACGGGGTCGCACCAGATGCAGATGGGGACAGCGCAGCATATCCAACTCGCAAGCGAATGCTTCCAGATGCGCTTAACGTTTTTGCTCTGATAGAGATGTTTGCACGGCGACAATTTGTGTGCAGCGCAACCGCAACCGTAATGTTAACCCCGGCTCCAGTTCCGTATGTTTTCGAGAGCTTCAAGTAGGCGCTACCGCTATAGGCATTAATGGCATCATCTGTAACAACCGAGAGGCTTCCGCCTTCCACCTCATAACGACTCGTCGGCGTGCCCGGTGTCGTCAACCAAGCGTCGAGACCAACTACTCCCATCTCGAATAAACCGCTAGGCAAAGTGTTGTGCCATCTAAAACGATTCAGGCTTAAGCTAGACTCACTATCGGGACGCGGATTGATGACCCTGACTAATTCGGGATTAAGAGTGAACGCCGGTCCGCCAAAGGATGAGAATTTCACATTTTCGATAACGATAACGCCGGGAATAGCCCCAGCCGCTGAAAACTCCTCCTGTGCGGTATAACCTTCCTCCGGCCTGAATTGCCACCATCCCCCCGTCGCGTAGAAGGCAGCTAAGTGACTCACTTTGAAATGTGGCTGATCTCGCAATGTTCCCTCAACATGGCATCCGTGTAGCTCGATACCGCCATGTGTAGCTTCGATGTGAATATCGTTGTAATCCAGCGAGCAGTTATTCAGATAAACTTGACCATTGCGAGCGCCGACAAATATCCCTAAGCCGTTGTTGAAAACATTGCAGCTGACAAATACGCTGCGCTCGAACATATCGACATCATCTATATAACTGATACCGGTGGCATTGCTGTGTATTGAGCAGCTAATCCAAGTCAGGTTATAACTGCTTTGTAAGTGAGTTATTGCGCAATGCATGTCGCGAATTTGCACTCCTTGGAAGCTTGCCCCTGCGGTGGCAACAGTCCCGCCGATATTTGTATCTATCACAATTCCATTATTATTTTTCGTAACGTTTTTGCCTTTTCCAACGAAGGCAATGTCACGAATAGTGCACAGTGGATTCGAATAAGTGCTGGCCAAGTCATGCATATTCGTAAAACGGATGAAGCAATCTACATCGCCGACATGATCGGTAAAGGAGAGAACACCCCCGTCGCCGTGCAACGCCACCTTGCTTGAGTCAATAACCAACTGCTGGGAGCTGACGGAATACGTTTCGCCACTCAGCGTGACGATCGCGCGCTCATATCCCGGCGTTGTAACATTCAGTGCCGCTTGGATCGGGCCGTGGTTGTCGCAATTACCCGTCAAGGCACCAAAGTAGGCAACATCGTATTTTTCGATTGCTGTCCTGATAAAACATCCGATGCCATTAGGGTCTGATTCCCCGTCGCCAACACGGAACGCGGCCATCCGTTCCTCAGTCGTCCTCCCTGTTTGCTCCGCAATGGTAGGAACCGTAGGGCTAATGATCAGCGCGCCGTCATGATCCGCCTTTGCACGGGTGCTGTCCCATGCGAAAGTGCCCCCGCCCTTAAAGCGTGTCGAAGGATACAATGGGGTATGATAGCTCAGCACAGTTACCTGCTGCCCATCCCGCAGCAATAAGGGGCTGACTCCCTGAAGTCCGGCAATGCTTTCTACGTATAGCACGCGCTGATCCAGCGCATTGCGTAGTGTCTGTTGACCTGAGGCCGTCTCTATACCCAAGGTTCCGGTATCTTCGACATCGAGAAACTTGACCGGCACACTATAGACACGCTCGCCAAATGAAATGTGCAGGTCATAATGACCGTTTGGTGCGACAAACTGGATCTGACCGTTGCCGTCGGCGGTGAATGGGTTAGTCAAGACGTTGCCTTGACGATCCTTCAATCCGGTGGCCAGTACGGTGGTTCCAGGCAGATAGACATGCGCCGCTGCACCGGGGATCACCTGGCCGGTTTCGTCTTGGGCGAAGAAAGTCTTGAGTTCCATGGTTACTCCCGCATGACAACCGTTTCATTGGCCGCTAGCAGAGCGGTGGCCCTATAAGAGACTCGAATACCTTGACGAACCATTCTTATCGTAGGCATCGATGCCTCGCGTGGCCGGCACGGAACGCACCATCGTCCCGTTGTGGCGCTGAGCTTCCCTGTCATGATGGCGTAGACGCTTCTGCGCCTTCGCTATTATCCCAAGGGCGATGGAAAATGCCCAGGCCTGCTACGGCAGAACATTAGCCGGACGGATGCATGGCTTAGCCGATGCAGCGTATCTCGTCGACATAGGCAATGATGGCAATGAGCCGAGGCTTGACGGGCAATTTCGATGGTGTGGCCATCTTGTCATGGTTCAGAGCCACTGGATCGAGGGTCAGAGTGGGTTGAGGTTACCTGATGGTCCTCGTTGATATGCAGGGCGATGAACGGTGCTTTGGCTCGGCGCGAAAGGGCCCGTAATCTAGAGGGCATAACAACACGTGAGCGATGGTCGTGTCGATAGAAGAAGGGAAAAGGCGGGGAAACAGCATATGAGAACAGCGGCACGACCCGAAAGGTAAGTGGGAGCCGGCCGCTGTGTTGGACACCTGTCCATGTGTGGTTGACATCCTGTCGGCACGAATCCCTATGTGCTGTCTGCAGCGTCCTGCTGCAGTCGCAAAAGCTTCCGGTGCTGCCGGCCTCCTGCCGGTTGTACTTCCTGGTACATTGCTGATGGCGTCCTGCCATTGAGGTGAGATTAAACTCTTAATCCTCACCAGTAGTTAACAAAGATTAAGTTATTCTCAAAATTACTTTTTAATTACAATTCTTAATATTAAATCGCTATTTTAACCGTAATAGGCTTTAATTAACTTAAATATTCATAGGTCACGTGCCAAGCTTGGGTCTGCACGTTCAAGATGCAGATAAGTCGATTCAAATTCGGAAAATGATTTAAACGCTTCCCAGTCGTTTATCTGGAGATGTTTCTGCCTGAACGTGATCAACCCCTCTGAACGTAATTTCTGCATGACTCTATTGGTATGCACGATAGTGATTCCCATGGCTTCTCCCAGTTCCGCCTGGGTCAGAGGTAAATAAAAGCTATGGTTTGCGGTAAGCCCGGCCGCCCGTGATCGCACAAGCAACTCGCAGAACAGGTGGGCTAGGCGTCGATTGGCAGGCCGTGCGCCAAGATTGAGAAGCCACATGCGCAAGATCGATTCATCCACCAATGTCGACCAGAAAAGAGAACGGGCGAGTCGCGGATGATTGTCAATGATGTCTTCCATCTTCCTGCGCGGTATCGATGCGACTTTGGCTCGAGATAAGGTGCGAATCGAATGGTCCATCATGCGGTTAAGCAGCGTGACGTGCACGTCGCACAGGTCTCCAGGCAGAAGATAGGCCATGATCTGGCCTTTTCCCTGTCGGGTTACCGAATAGCGGCAGGCCCAACCATCGATCAGAAGCTGCACGTCACCGGGTCTTTGCCGCTCATTAAGGATGTCAATTCCTTTATCGACATCGACGACGCCGGAGACGGCGTCTTCGAGAATTGCGATTTCATCTGCAGAATGCTCCTGAAAATTATTCAGTTTCTGAATAAAGTTTGTAAGCAATCTATTCTCCTAGCGAAAAGAGGCTATCTGCTTACGACAGGGAAGCAGCGACCAAAAATAAACGATAAAACGAGGCAATGCCAAGCTCTATAACATAATTGAATTTTTTATGAATTTCCGTCACTTGCGATGGGTAGGGCGCCGGCGCGGGAGGGGCAGGCTCATGGGGAGGGTGACCAAGAAGCCAGAGTTTTAGAGGTTTACTAAGTTTTCTTAGTCATGAGGGGCGAGCCAGTCGAGTTGCAGCCAAGACTCGGGTAAAAGAATGAAAGAGATTAGGTGAAACGAAGTTGATATTTTGGAGCAGAAGTCTGAGTTCGTGAGCCTGATCGTTCAGCTGATTGTGAAGGTTGTACCGAGAATCCTGTCTTGTAAACGTTTTGATATTTTCATATTGTTTTTAGTTATGGATATGCCTTTTTTCGAAAAGGCAGCGAAGATTGCGCTTGCGTATGCCGAGTGTCGATTAGCACCAGCCTGTTAGCGAACGCCAGCCTCGTGTTCCTGGCGATCAGTATTCAGTATCTGGAGTACACCTGAATCACTTATTCTTCACCGCGCGATTGTGCTGGTCCTTTCCTTCCGAGTCTGCTGCGGCTTAGGTTGTGCGCGCTGTTGATCAGGCCTACGTGAGAAAAGGCTTGAGGAAAATTGCCCATCTGAATTCCATGAAGCGGATGATACTCCTCGGCCAGCAGCCCTAGGTCGTTGCGTACGGTGAGCAGCTTATTGAATAATTTGCATGCTTCCTCCCTGCGTCCGAGCAGCACCAGGGCATCGACCAGCCAGAAGCAACAGATGAAAAAGGCGCCTTCGCCTTTGGTAATGTGTTCACGTTTCTTGCAATCTGTAAAACGATACACGAAGCCTTCGTACACGAGTTCCTGCTGAATGGCTTCAATCGTGCCACGGACACGGGAATCATGAGCGGGTAGAAAGCCGACCTGGGGAATCAGCAGTAGCACGGCATCCAGCTCCTCCGACCCGTAGCTCTGCACGAAGCTGTTGCGTGCCTTGCTGAAGCCTTTCTCGCAGACTTCGTCATGAATACGCTGACGCAATGCCCGCCAACGCTGAACATCACCTTCAAGGCCGAAATCCTCGGCCCCCTTGATGACACGATCCACGGCCACCCATGCCATGATTTTGGAATGAGTGTAGTGTTTCGCATCGCCGCGCAGCTCCCATAGGCTGGCACCCTTATCCTGCCAATGCTGTTCGAGATATTCGATTAGCTGGCACTGGATTCCCCAGAGATCCTCGCTGGGCTCGATGTGATGGACACGGCCGAGGTGCAAACCATCCATCACTTCACCATAGATATCCATCTGACGTTGTAGATAAGCGCTGTTACCGATTCGGACCGGTTGGCTACCATTGAATCCGCTTAACCAGTCCAGCTCATGCTCGGCAAGACGGCGCTCGCCGGCAAGGCCATAGATCGGCTGCAACTTGGCCGGGTCTCCCGCTGCTGCACGAAGCAACCATTGGCGCCAGGCACAGGCTTCCTCCCGATAACCCGATGCCAGCAGTGCATACAGGGTGAAGGTGGCATCGCGCAGCCAGGTATAGCGGTAATCCCAGTTGAGATTGTCGCCCATCTCCTCAGGCAGGGAGCAACTGGCTGCACCGATGATACCGCCAGTTTCGATATGCGTGAGTGCCTTCAACGTAATCAGCGAACGTACCACCGGTTCACGGTAAGCCTCGTCAATATCGCACTGTGCACTCCACTTCAGCCACCACTGGCGGGTAGCCTCGAGTGCCGGATCGGCATCCTGGGCCGAGGGCGGTTTGCTGAAGGAGGGAAACCAGGTGAGGATGAAAGGGACGCGTTCTCCTTCCTGTACGGTGAAGACTCCCTGAATGTTATTGCTGTAGTTGTGCATTGGAATCGAGGTTTCCAAACGTAGCCCATCGGGGCCGCCAACGGCATGGAAACCGTGTCGATGGCAGTGGATCCAGGGCGCGACTTGACCGTATCCGAAACGGAAGACGGCATGGGATTGCATCTCCACCCGACCGGATCGTCCTTCCACGATACGGATCACATCGACAGTGGTATCGCCCTCATGCGACAGGGGCATGAAATCGATGACAGCCACGCTACCTGAGGCCGTCTCGAATAGCGTTTCGAGGATCAAGGTTTCGCCCTGGTAGCGGCGGCTCTGGGATGTGACATCCTCGGTCGGGTATATCTGCCAATAGCCGTTTTCATGTTCGCCGATCAGTGCTGCAAAGCAGGCATCCGAGTCGAAGCGAGGCAGGCATAGCCACTCCATGGATGCCTGCCGATCGACGAGCGCTGCAGTGCGCAAGTTGCCGATGAAGCCGTAATCCTCGATTCTTTTCTGCTGTTGCGCCATACCGCCCTGTCCCGGTGAGCTAATGAGTGTGTAGCCGATTATTATTGGCAAGCGTCTTCATCGAAGCGACAAGTGAGCAATGTGTTGGTAACACAATCATGAAAAAGACAAATTGCACTGTTTGTCCTGATTGTTGCATTCAATTTCTTTTGCCTTTGCCATGCTTTTCTACTCTGAATCAATATGTAGCAGATTTTCAAAATTCTTGGTTGCCATCAACATCGTGGCGTTACCGTCCAGTATCATTATAGCTGTGCGTATCGTATAACCATTTATATTAAAAGGATTTTTTTCATTTACGTAGTGGTTTTTCATGCCCGGGCAAGCGAAGTAGATCGAAGCGAAGCATAAAATGCAAGTTAGCCCATACGGGTATCCAGAACTATAGTTTTAACTCATGTAATGGTCATGTTGTGCAATATTAAACATGCAAACGTTCTGGCAGGGAGACTTGGTATGAGCGATCAAGTGGGCGATTTCCTTCTCAAACGTCTAGCCGAATGGAATGTAAGACGTATCTACGGTTATCCCGGGGACGGCAGCAATGGCATCATGGGAGCGCTAAATCGCGCCGGGGACCAGTTCGAGTTCATTCAGACCCGACACGAGGAAATGGCGGCCTTCATGGCCTGTGCACACGCCAAATTCACCGGTGAGGTGGGAGTGTGTACCGCGACGTCTGGCCCAGGGGCGATCCATCTGCTCAATGGCCTCTACGATGCCAAGAAGGATCATCAGCCGGTCGTGGCCATCGTCGGCCAGCAAGCACGCGATGCCATGGGCGGCTCCTATCAGCAGGAAGTGGATCTGGTCTCGCTGTTCAAGGATGTCGCCAACGAATACGTTCATATGGCGAGCACTCCGGGCCAGATCCGTCATTTGATCGATCGCGCCATCCGTATTGCGCTATCCGAGCGTACCGTCACCGCCATCATCATCCCCAATGATCTGCAGTCACAGCCGGCCGTCGAGCAGCCACCGCACGCCCATGGCACGGTGCATTCGGGAGTCGGCTTTCCCGTGCCGCGCACGGTACCGCATGAAGAGGAAATCAGGCGCGCGGCGGCAGTGCTCAACGAGGGTGAACGAGTCGCGATCCTGGTCGGTGCCGGGGCGCTGAATGCTACCGACGAGGTGATTCAGGTTGCGGAGAAACTCGGTGCCGGGGTCGCCAAGGCGCTGTTGGGGCGGGCGGCGCTGCCGGATGACCTGCCGTTCGTCACCGGCTCCATCGGTCTGCTCGGCACCAATCCCAGTTGGGAGATGATGGCGAACTGCGACACGCTGCTGATGATCGGTTCCACCTTCCCTTATTCTGAATTTCTGCCGGAAGAGGGCCAGGCGCGCGGGGTGCAGATCGACATCGACGGACGTATGGTGAGCATGCGCTATCCCATGGAGGTCAATCTGATCGGTGACAGTGCGGCGACCCTCCAGGCGTTGCTGCCTCACCTTGAACACAAGAGCGACCGTTCCTGGCGCGAGCATATCGAAAAAAGCGTCGCCCAATGGTGGGATGTGCTCGAAGAGCGCGCCATGGCCGATGCCGACCCGGTCAACCCGCAACGCGTATTCTGGGAACTGTCACCCAAATTACCCGACAATTGCATCCTGACCAGCGATTCCGGATCCGCCGCCAACTGGTATGCCCGCGATCTCAAGCTGCGTCGCGGCATGATGGCTTCGCTGTCGGGCGGGCTCGCCACCATGGGCAACGGTGTGCCTTACGCCATTGCGGCCAAGTTCGCCTACCCGGACCGGGTCGCCATTGCGCTGGTGGGCGACGGTGCCATGCAGATGAACGGCAATGCTGAATTGATGACCGTGGCCAAATATTGGAAGCGCTGGTCGGATCCCCGACTGATCGTCATGGTGCTCAACAATCAGGATCTCAACCAGGTCACCTGGGAGATGCGCGTCATGGAGGGTGACCCGAAATACGAGGCATCGCAGGATATTCCCGACTTCCCCTATGCCGAGTATGCCGAGCTGATCGGCCTCAAGGGCATCAAGGTTACCGAACCCGATGCGCTGGCCGGTGCCTGGGATCGTGCCCTGAACGCCGATCGTCCGGTTGTGCTGGAAGTCATGGCCGATCCCAACATTCCACCGATTCCGCCACACATCAAGCGTGAGCAGGCCAAGGCCTACATGTCGGCGCTGCTGCATGGCGATCCGGATGCGCTGGGCATCGTCAAGGCGTCCTTCAAGCAGTTCGCGAGTGACTTCATTCCCAAGGGGCGCAAGCACTGAGCCGGGTCCGCCATGGGGGGTGGATGTGACTATTCCGATCGAAAGCGTGACGGTTGCAGCCTATCGAATTCCCACCGATGCTCCTGAGTCGGACGGGACGCTGGCGTGGGATTCGACGACCCTCGTGCTGGTGGAGGCCAGCGCGGGGGGCAGGACCGGTCTGGGATATACCTATGCTCATCAGGCCTGCGCGACGCTGATCCACGACAAGTTCGCCGCGCTACTCCAGGGACATGACGCCCTGGCCGTGCGTGGCGGATGGCTGAAGATGGTCGAGGCCATTCGCAATCTCGGACGGCCGGGCATCAGTTCGATGGCCATCGCTGCGGTGGACGTAGCGATGTGGGATCTCAAGGCGCGGCTGCTGGATCTGCCTCTGGTCTCGCTGCTGGGCGAAGTGCGTCCGGCAGTGCCTGTCTACGGTAGCGGTGGCTTCACCTCCTACTCGAACGAACAACTGCAGCAGCAACTGGGCGATTGGGTCGGGGCGGGCATCCCGCGGGTCAAGATGAAGATCGGGCGTGAACCTGAACATGATCTGTCGCGCATCCGTCTGGCACGCGAGGCCATCGGCCCGGATGCCGAACTCTACGTGGATGCCAACGGCGCCTATGGCCGCAAGCAGGCCTTGGCCATGGCGGAGGCCTTTCAGCGCTACCGGGTGAGCTGGTACGAGGAGCCGGTCTCTTCGGATGACCTGGCGGGGCTGCGCCTGCTACGCGACCGGGTGCCGGCGAGCGTGGAGGTCTCGGCGGGAGAGTACGGCTACGACCTGCCTTATTTCCGGCGCATGCTTGAGGCCGGTGCCGTGGATGTGCTGCAGGCCGATCTGACTCGCTGCGCGGGCATCAGCGGCTTTCTCGACGTAGCGGCGCTTTGTGACGCCTACCGGATTCCCCTGTCGACACATACCGCACCGGCGTTGCACATGCATCCGGGGTGCTGTGCGACACCGGTACGTCATCTGGAATACTTCCATGATCATGCGCGAATCGAGGCGATGCTTTTCGAGGGCAGCGTCGCGCCCGTCAAGGGCGACATGTGCCCGGACCTTACCCAACCTGGCTTGGGCATGATCTTCAAGCGTAGAGAGGCGGAGCGCTTCCGGCTCTAGCCGTCCCCAAACGCAAGGAGGCAGCAGTGAACGATCTGACGACTCGCCGGTCGCGTTCAGTATCCCGGGCGGAAGCGGAGGAGTACCGGCAACTGGCGGATGAGTTGGCTGAGGCGATCGAAGGGGAAGTGCGCTTCGATAACGGTAGCCGGGCGCTGTACGCCAATGACGCCTCGAACTACCGTCAGCCGCCGATCGGCGTCACCATCCCCAGAACGGTGGACGACATCATCGCGATCCACCGCATTTGTCATGCGCATGGTGTACCGATCCTGTCCCGGGGTGCCGGTACCAGCCTATCGGGAGAGACCGTCAATCGCGCGGTGGTGATGGATCACTCCAAGTATCTGCACGAGATTGTCCATATCGATGACGAAAACCGTCTGGTGACGGTGCAGGGCGGTACGGTCAATGACAAGGTCAACCAGGCACTGGCGCCTTATCGGCTGGTCTTTCCACCTGATCCCTCTACACACAAGTGGTGCACGATCGGTGGCAATCTCGGCAACAACTCCTGCGGCATCCACTCCGTGCAGGCGCAGTGCTACGGTCACGGGCCCAGAACCTGCGACAACGTCCACTCGCTGGACATTGTCACTTATGACGGCGTACGCATGACGCTCAAGGACGGTTACAGCGAGGAGGAGATCGATGCCATCGTCGCGGAGGGCGGACGCCGCGGCGAGATATTCGGCGCCTTGAGAAACCTGCGTGACAAGTACATCGAGCAGATCCGCCAAGGTTACCCCCAGATCGCACACATGCCTCGCCGGGTATCGGGATACAATCTCGACGACCTGCTGCCCGAACGTGGATTCAACCTGGCCAGTGCCCTGTGCGGTTCCGAGGGAACCTGCATGACGGTCCTGCATGCCACGCTCAAGCTGACCGAGAACGTCAAGCACCGTACCCTGATGGTGGTCGGCTTCGACAATGTCGAAACGGCCGGCGATCACGTGCCGGCCATCATTGAGGCGCGACCGATTGCCTTGGAGGCCATCGACAAGCGCCTGTTCTGCAATGAAGCCGAGCAGGACATGAACAAGGAAACTCTCGAGCAGATGCCCGAGGGCGACGCCTTCCTGATGGTCGAGTTCGGCGGCGCAAACGCCGAGGACACCACGGACCAGGCGCAGCGATTGATCGAGCGTCTGTATCGTACTGCCAGTGCCCCTGCCGATTACAAGATCTTTGACGACAGGGAGCAGGCGAACAGAGTCTGGGAAGTGCGCAAGGCCGGACTGGGAGCGACGGCCTTTCCACCGCCGGAAAAGGCCCCGCACTGGCCCGGCTGGGAGGACTCCGCAGTGCCGCCCGACAAGGTCGGTGACTACGTGCGTGACCTGAAGGACCTCTACAAAAAGTACGGCTACGTGGGGTCCATGTACGGTCACTTCGGTCAGGGCTGTATTCACTCGCGGATCAACTTCGACCTGCAGTCGAACGAGGGTGTCGAGAAGTATCGTCGCTTCATCGAGGAGGCCGCGGATCTGGTGGTTTCCTACGGTGGTTCGCTGTCCGGCGAGCATGGCGATGGCCAGGCCCGGGGGGAACTGCTGGAGCGCATGTACGGCACCGAGCTGGTCGAGGCCTTCCGCGAATTCAAGCGTATCTGGGACCCGCAGTGGAAGATGAATCCCGGCAAGGTCATCGATCCCTATCGGCTCGATGAGAACCTGCGCCTAATGCAGTACGAGCCGGAACAGGTCGAGACGACGTTTGCCTTCCCCGATGACAAGCGTAGCTTCGCCCGGGTAGCGTTCCGTTGTGTCGGTGTCGGCAAATGCCGCAGCGATGACGGTACCATGTGCCCGAGCTACATGGTGACGCGAGAGGAGAAGCACTCCACCCGCGGCCGCGCACGGCTGCTGTTCGAGATGATGAACGGCGACGTGATCACCGACGGCTGGCAGTCGGAGGAGGTGCGCGATTCGCTCGATCTGTGCCTGGCCTGCAAGGGTTGCAAGAACGACTGTCCAGTCAATGTCGATATGGCCACCTACAAGGCGGAATTCCTGTCGCACTACTATGCTAAGCACCATCGGCCTTTGTTCCACTATGCCTTCGGGTTCATCGACCGCTGGTCGCGGCTGGCGTCGAAGGTGCCGGCGCTGACCAATTTCGTGACCCAGACGCCGCTGTTGAGCCACGTGACCAAGAGCGTGCTGTCCATGCCGCAGCAGCGACAGGCGCCGGTCTATGCCCCCGAGACGTTCAAGGCCTGGTTCGCCAGACGGCCGACCGTCAATGCACATGCCCCACCGGTCATGTTGTGGGCGGATACTTTCAGCAATCATTTCTATCCGGAAATTGCCCGGGCGGCGACCGAGGTGCTCGAGGCAGCGGGTTTTCGCGTGACGATTCCTCCCGAGGGGCTGTGCTGCGGTAGACCGTTCTATGACTTTGGCATGCTCGGCAACGCCAAGGCATATCTCGAGCAGGTAATGGCCACGCTGCATGATGTCATCCACTCGGACATGCCGATCATCGGGCTGGAGCCGTCGTGTATCTCGGTGTTCCGCGATGAACTGACCAACCTGTTTCCCGATGACGCCCGCGCCAGGCAGCTGCGCGACAACAGCATGATGTTCAGCGAATTTCTGATTCAACGTGCCGGGAATTACCGTCCACCGCAATTCAAGCGCAAGGCACTGGTGCATGGGCACTGCCACCACAAATCCATCATGCATCTGAATGACGAGCAGACCCTGATGCAGAAGATGGGGCTGGACTACGAAATTCTCGATTCGGGCTGCTGCGGCATGTCGGGCTCCTTCGGCTTCGAGAAGGAAAAATATGGCGTGTCGATCGGTGCCGGCGAGAGGGTGCTGCTACCCCAGGTACGCGAGGCCGACGAGGAGACCCTGATCATCACCAACGGCTTCAGTTGCCGCGAGCAGATCGCGCAGGCCACGCCGCGTCGTGCGCTGCATATCGCCGAGGTACTGCGCATGGCGATGGAGCGCCCGCAGATAGCTGCCGACGGACCTCCGGAGCGCATTGTCGAGCAGCGCCGGATGCAGGCCCGGCGACGTTCCAATCAGCGTGCCGCCGCGGTGGGTTTGGCCGTGGCCGGCGGGCTGCTGATGTGGAGATTGAGGCGTCATCAGCGCATCAGACCGGGAGGCGTCGAGTGAAGACGCTAGCGGCAGCTCAGTTGTCGCAGCTGCGGCCATTCATTACATAAGGAGTGTTTTACGATATGGAAAATCGTCATGAAATCGTGGTGATTACCGGAGCCGGGGCCGGACTGATGCGTGCCACGGCGCGTGAGTTTGCCCGCCGTGGTGCCTGGCTGGGCCTGATCTCGCGCAGCCCCGAACGCCTCGAGGCGGTGAAGAGTGAAGTCGAGGCCTTGGGGGGACGTGCCGTGACGGTCAGCGCCGACGTTGCCCAGGCCGGTCAGGTCGACAGGGCGGCCGAGCGTATCGAGACGGAGCTGGGACCCATCGACATCTGGGTCAATGGGGCGATGACCACCGTGTTTTCGCCTCTGCACGAGATGAGCGCAGAGGAGTTTCGGCGCGTTACCGAGGTCACTTATCTGGGGTTCGTGCACGGCACCATGGCGGCGCTGAAACGCATGCGTGCGCGCAACCGCGGCACCATCGTGCAGGTCGGCTCGGCCCTGGCCTATCGGCCAATCCCCCTGCAGACGGCTTACTGCGGTGCCAAGCATGCCATCAAGGGGTTCACCGAGGGACTGCGTTGCGAACTCATGCACGAAGGCAGTGACGTTCACGTCACGCTGGTCGAAATGCCGGGGCTCAATACACCGCAGTTCGAGTGGTGCAAGAGTCACCTTCCCAAGCGCGCCCGTCCCATGGCTCCGGTCTACCAGCCGGAAGTCGGCGCGCGGGCCATCTATTGGGCGGCTCATCATCGGCGGCGTCAGCTGTATGTCGGCATGTCATCGGCGTTGACCATCTGGGGCAATAAGCTTGTGCCTGCCTTGATGGACCGTTTCCTCGCCCGTACCGCCGTCAGCGGCCAGCAGACACCGGAGCCTCGCGATCCTCAGCGCTCCGACAACCTGTGGCAACCGGTCAAGGGGGATGTGGGCGCGCGCGGGCGTTTCGGTCGTGAGTCCCGTGACGACAGCGTCCAGCTGTGGATGGCCACTCACCGTGGCAAGGTGGGCCTGGCCGTAGGTGCGGCGCTGCTGGTCGGGGCCGCCGTCTGCGGGGCAAGGCGTCGGCAGCGTCAACAACATGACGAAGAAATGGCCGAGATCAGCAATGACGCACTGGCTCGGGATATCGAGGTCAATACCGAGAGCATGATCTAGTCAGTCGCCCGCAAGCCAGACACCCTCAACAAGTAGAGGAGCCATGCCATGGATACCGCTGTAGGGCGGACCTGCTGGGCCATCGCCGAAGGTTACATTCCCGGCGACAGCCATGGTCCCGAACCGCAGATGACCAGCCACGAGACGGCCTGCATTCTCAATGCTTCCTCTCGGGAGGCGCATGTCCGCATTACGCTGTTTTTTGCCGATCGCGACCCGGTGGGACCTTACGCGGTGTGGGTTCCGGCCCGGCGCACCCGGCATGTGCGCTTCAATGATCTGAAAGATCCCGAGCCGGTGCCGCGCGATACCGATTATGCCAGTATCATCGAGTCCGACGTGCCGATCGTCGTGCAGCATACCCGGCTCGACTCGCGCCAGAGCGAGCTGGCCCTGTTGAGCACGGTGGCGTTTCCCGTGAGCTGAAGCGCTTCGGCTGGCAGAACCGGGTAGGGCGTTCCTCACTCCCCGATGACGGTAACGGTGCTGGAAGTCGGTTGATTCTCGATCGACTGCGCCTGTGCCATGATCTGGGAGACGATCGTCAGCGCGTTACCCGACTGCCCTCCGGCCGCTCCGGCGGGAATGCCATAAACGACCCCGTCGAACTCGGTGGCGACGGCGGCCGAATCCGTTGACTGTACTGGCATCACATGGAAGAAAGGCTGCTCCCCCGCCGCCGTGCGTACCATCAGGGGTTGCCCCGTTGTCTGTTGGGCATGCACGACTTCGCCTAGATAATCCAACAACTCGGCTAGCGACCGGACATACAGCTCGATCGAGCCCTGACCCTCGGATACGAAGCTGACCCGAGCTCTTCCGGTACTGCCAAAGAAGCGGGGATCGGAGGCGGCATACTGATGCCCCACGCCAAAATCGCAATAGGCCTGCCGGAACAGCGGATCATGTGCCCGGCTAAAGCAGAACCGGGCGGCATCGCCCACCTTGACGAGATGGTAATGCCGGGCATCTTCGGTTTCCTGAATGGTCAGATCCTGCTGGTTCACGGATAACAGGTCATCGAGACTGGGGGCGTCCTGCATATGCAGCGTGGGACCGACCTGATTGACCAGGCTGACCATTTCCAGGGTCAGGCCTTCATCGACGAGTTGTCGGACGACACGTTGGAAAGCCTGGTACTGGTCTGGATGACCGGGTGAATTCACGACGCGCGTGTCGTCGCTGCCGGGCCGGTGGATATCAATGCGGCTGAGCAGCAGGGTAAACAACAGCTCGCGGGGAAAGGGGGCCTGTAGATAATAACTGGCCGTTGTGGTGCTGATGGGAGCCAGATAGCCGCGATAGAACTCCTTGTTGTCCAGCAGCGCAACCTCGAACCAGGGACCCTGTTCGATGGAAATCTGCGGATTGAAGGTGAACTGGGACGAGGCATCGGCGCCAAACGGCACGCTGAGATTGGCGCCGGCATCGACGCGGCTGCGTCCGCGAATCGTCGAGACGGAAGTGAAGTGCGCCGGGAGTGACACGCTGCGGCGCAGAATGTTATGCAGCAGCGCCTCGTCCTGAAGCTCGCCATATTCTTGGTTGAGGGTCGCCATGGAGGTCGAAAGACGTTCGCCGCCGACACAGCCGCCCAACAGCGCGAGGACCAGCAGGCCCGTCATGGGGAGAAGAGGATTCAATGGCATTGAGGGGTGGCACCTTCTCGCGCATGAAGAGGTTTCGTGCCCACGCCGAATGCGCAAGCGGTAATGGAGAGGCCGTGGGGCTCCAATGAACGGGCCGGAGAACAGGCAGCATGGCGTCAGGGCATGGGCGTCTGGCGCACCCAGTCGCTGGCGGCGTCCTTTTGCGTGGTGGTGAAAACGCTGATCTCCGGAGCACTCATCAGACGGTTCTCCCAGTCGACCATATGCTTGATCCAGCTACGGTCGGATATCACCGCGATGCGGTAGAAGCGGATGAGCTGACGCAGCTGGCTCAGGCCGTACCCCATGTCCTTGAGAATCGCCGCAATGCTCATCGCGCTCATGGCGTCGATGTCGGCATAGACGCTGATGCGGCTCTCTTCACGCTTTTTCGCCTCGAGCCGGTCGATGGCCTGTTCGAGGTCGGTCTCGTTGAGCTTGCCGCTGGCCCGCATGGCGACTACATGGGGGGCGGGAGAGGGGAGAAACTCGATCATGGGCCTGCTCCGCTGGAAAGTATCACTCTCAGCTTAGCAGGCTCGCGTCAGCGCAGCGTTCAAGGTGCTTCCTGCATCTCCCTCTCCAGGCGGCGGCTGATATCACCGGGAGAACCGGTACGCCGTGCCAGCAGGTCGTAGGCGACGGGCACCACCAGCAGGGTGAACAATGTCGCCGCTGCCACGCCGCAGAAGATAACCGTGCCGATGACGATGCGCGTCTCGGCGCCGGGACCGCTGGCGAGAATCAGCGGCACGGCACCGGCGATGGTGGTCACGGCGGTCATCAGGATGGGGCGCAGCCGGGTCACCGAGGCTTCGATCAGGGCATCGCGGAAAGCATGGCCCTCGTCACGCAGCTGGTTGGCGAACTCGACGATGAGGATGCCGTTCTTGGCGGCCAGCCCAACCAGCATCACCAGCCCCACCTGGCTGTAGATGTTCAGGGTCTGACCGGTGAGCCACAAGCCGAACAGTGCACCGCTCATCGCCAGCGGCACGGTGAGCATGATCACCAGCGGATGAACGAAGCTTTCGAATTGCGCGGCCAGTACCAGAAATACCACCACCACACCGAGAATCAGCAGGAACGATGTCGCACCGCTGGCCTCCTGATAGTCCCGCGACGGCCCCTTGTAGTCGAGGATGGCCTCGGAGGGAAGGATCTCGCTGGCGGTGCGCTGCAGGTAATCCAGCGCCTGTCCCAGCGTGGTGCCATCGGCGAGGTCGGCTTCCAGGGTGATCGCACGCACCCGGTTGAAGCGGTGGAGTTCGCTGGCGCCGGCATAGTCACTGAGCGTGACCAGGCTCACCAGCGGTATCAGCTCGCCGGTGCGCTGCGAACGCACCTGGATATTGTCCAGCGAGCGCGGGCTACGCTGTGTGTCGCGCGCGCCCTCGACGATGACGTCGTATTCCTCGCCGTTGTCGACGTAGCGGGTCACGCTGCGCCCGCCGAGCAGGGTTTCCAGCGTCCGCCCGATCTGGGTCACGGTCACGCCAAGGGAGGCGGCACGGTCATAATCGATATCGATGCGCAGCTGCGGCTGGGTCTCCTTGTAGTCGCTGTCGACATCGATCAGGCCCGAATCGTCTTCGCGGATTCTGGCGAACATGGCGTCGCGCCACTCGGCCAGCTCTTCGTAAGTCCCACCGCCAAGCACGAACTGGACCGGCTTCTGCACCCGACCGCCGAAACCCTGGCGCATCACCGGGGCCGCGGTGACGCCAGGCAGGCCGGCGAGCCGTGCGCGAACGTCGGCCATGATCTCCCAGGCGGATCGGCGCGTGCCCCAGTCGCTCAGGCTGATGATGCCCATGCCGTTGTTGAAGGTTTCGATATTGCCGTAGCCGCGCGGGGCGCGTATCGCGATGCGCTCGATCTCGCCATTGTCGACCAGCGGCAGCAGGCGGGTCTCGATCTCGTCCATGTAATCCTGCATGTAGGAGAACGTGGCCCCTTCCGGACCGTTGACGATCAGAAAGAAGCTGCCGCGATCCTCCTGGGGCGTGTACTCGTTGGGAATCTGCTGAAGCAGCCAGGCCGTGACACCCAGCAGCAGAAAGAAGACCACCACCGTCAGTGCGCGCAATCGCAGCAATCGATGCAGGACCCTGCGATAACCGTGCTGTGTCGCCTCGAGCAGAGTATGCACGCCGTGGCTGATGCGGCTCTCGTGCTGGCTCGGATCGAGAATCTTGGAGCACAGCATCGGCGCCAGCGACAGGGCGAGCAGGCTCGAGAGCGCCACGGCGGAGGCCAGTGTCAGGGCGAATTCGGCGAACAGCCGGCCGACATCGCCCTGCAGGAAGCTCAACGGTACGAAGACCGCGATCAGCACCAGCGTGGTGGCGATGACCGCGAAGCCGATCTGGCGGGTGCCGCGATAGGCCGCCACCAGTGGCGTTTCTCCCAGGACCTGCATGCGACGGTGGACGTTTTCGAGTACCACGATGGCGTCGTCGACTACCAGGCCGATCGACAGCACCAAGGCCAGCAGTGTCAGCAGATTGAGCGTGAAGCCGAAGGTGGCCAGAGCGATGAAGGTGCCCATCACCGCGACCGGTACCGTCACCGCCGGCACCAGCGTGGCGCGCAGATTGCCGAGGAACAGAAAGATCACCACCACTACCAGCGCCATGGCGATGAACAGCGTCGAGACGACCTCATCGAGCGCACCGGAGACGAATACCGACGAGTCGAAGCTCAGTCGCAGCACCATACCCTCGGGCAGCGTCGGCGCGAGCCGCGCCATCTCGGCCTGCACGCCCCGCGAGACCTCCAGCACGTTGGCGGTGGACTGCTTCATCATGCCCAGGCCGACCATGGGCACGGCGTTGCCGCGAAACAGCGAGCGCTCCTCCACCGAACCGACCTCGACCCGGGCGACGTCCGCCAGACGTACCAGATAGCCATCATTGCCCTGGGCCAGTGCCAGGGCACGGAAATCCTCGGGAGCGGCAAAGCTGCGCGGCAGGCGCAGCGTGAACTGGCGGTCGCGAGACTCCAGAAAGCCCGCCGGCAGTTCGACGTTCTCGGCGCGCAGGGCGTCCTCCACATCGCCCACCGTCAGGCCGCGCGCCGCCAGGGCGTTGCGGTCGAGCCACACGCGCATGGCGTACTCCTTGCCTCCTCCGACGCGGACACGCGCCACGCCGGGCTGCGTGGAGAAGCGGTCCACCAGGTAGCGGTTGGCATAGTCGGTGAGCTCGGCGATGCTGTACCCCTCGCCGGAGAGGCTCAGCCACATCACCACGTCCTCGTTGCTATCGGCCTTTTCGATCTCGGGCGGGTCAGCTTCGTCGGGCAGGTTGTTGGCGGCGCCGGAAATGCGATCGCGAATATCGTTGGCGGCGGCCTCGATGTCCCGGCTCAACGAAAACGTCACGTTGATCTCGGACTCACCGTCCTGGCTGGTGGACTCGATCAGCTCGATGCCCTCGATGCCGGCGATGCGATCCTCGAGGACCTGGGTGATGCGGGTCTCCACCACATCCGCCGAGGCACCCGGATAGCCGGTTTCGATGCTCACCACGGGCGGGTCGATGGCCGGATATTCCTGAAGGGGCAGGCGCTGGAGCGCCAGCAGGCCGAATGCCACCAGCAACAGCGACAGGACGGTGGCGAGGACCGGACGCTGGATGGAGAGATCCGACAGGCGCATCAGGACCCTCCGCCATTTTCGGCACCGGCGCCAGTGGGACGATGCGCCTTGAGAATCGCGGAGAGGTCCTGGCTGCCATCATCGATGGCGAGCAGCTCGACCCGGTCGCCCTCGCGCACCTTGAGCAGACCATGGCTGACCACCAGATCGTCTGCATCGAGGCCTTGCAGGATCTCGACCTCACCGGCGCGGCGCTCGCCGATCGCGACCTCGCGCTGCACGATCCGGTTGCCATCGGCTTCATCGATGAGCATGACGTACTGGCGCTCGCCATTGGGGATCAGTACCGCCTCGGGGACCACCAGCGTCTCGCGGGGGCGGCGCTCGAGTATGACCTCCATCAGCATGCCGGGACGCAGCTCACGGTCGGTATTGGGCAGCAAGGCACGCACGCTGACGCTACGCGTGACGGGATCAATGCGCGTTCCGACATGGCGCACCTCGCCGGTGAACGTGCGTTCAGGATAGCTGGGTGTGGTTGCCGACAGCGTCAGCCCGGGATGCAGCACCGACAGAAAGGTGGCCGGCACGGTGAAGTCGAGCTTCATGACATCGAGCTTGTCCAGGGTCACCAGCTCGGTCCCGGGGGTGACCAGCGACCCTACGCTCAGCTCGCGCAGGCCGACCGTACCGGCAAAGGGCGCGCGCAGACGGTGATCCGCCAGACGCGCCTGGATGGCCTCGATGTCGGCTTCCACCTGGCGCAGCCGGGCCCGGGTATCTTCGACATCGGCGCGCGGGCCGAGATTGCGCTCCTGTAGCTGGAGCGCACGGCTCAGGGCATTCTGGCGCTCGTCGCGCAGCGCCTGAGCGGCACGCAACTGAGCCTGTTCCTCGGCTTCGTCGAGACGAATCAGCAACTGGCCCTTGCTGACTTCTTCGCCACTGTCGAAGTTCAGTTCGGCAATCGTCTCGGTGACGGTGGCCGACAGGGTGATGCTTTCGTCGGCGCGCAGCGTTCCCAGCGCCTCCAGAGGATCGCTCCAGGAGGCGAGGGCGACCCGCGTGGCAATGACCTGGGTGCGGGCGTCATCCTGGCCCTTGGCAGTGGCCATGCCGAGCATCGCCGGCAGCAGGCCGAACAGTGCTACGCCAAGAAACCTTGCAAGGCGATAGCGATACCGAGCGGGGCGGGGACCGGATAAGCGGAAGGCTGGCATGGAAACTCGCTATGGACTGTTCGCTGCGCGATATGGCTTGCGTGCACCGGCGCGCAGACTTGACAAGGGAGACAAGAGACAGTTTGCCACAACATGGACGGTATGAGCGTGAACGTTACGCAAGGCTCCGTTCGCTACTGTGGCGATCTCCTGTCGCCCGATTCTGCTAGAATGCCCGGTTTTTCATGATCGGCTTACGGCGGGGCGGGGCAAACATGGCGCAGACATATGACGTGGTCGTCATCGGTGCGGGGGCGGCGGGTCTGATGTGTGCCCTGACGGCCGGTTATCAGGGCCGTCGTGTACTGGTGATCGACCACGCCAACAAGGCCGGCAAGAAGATCCTCATGTCGGGCGGGGGACGCTGCAACTTTACCAATCTGGCCACCTCGCCGGGACACTTCTTTTCCGCTAATCCCCACTTCTGCATCTCGGCGCTGAAGCGCTACACGCCGGCGCATTTCGTCGAGCTGGTCGAGCGTCACGGCGTCGAATACGTCGAAAAGGCCCCGGGCCAGCTGTTCTGTGCCGAGTCCGCCAAGGAGATCGTGGCCCTGCTTCTCACCGAGTGCGAATGGGCCGGGGTCGAGGTGCGTCTCGGGACCTCGGTGGAACGTATCGAGCGTCACGGAGAGGGCATGGCCATTCTCTCTTCGATGGGGCGGCTCGAGACCGGGGCACTGGTGATTGCCACCGGTGGCCTGTCGATCCCCACCCTCGGGGCCAGCGGTTTCGGCTACGACGTGGCGCGTCAGTTCGGGCTCGCCGTGACCGAGACACGCCCGGCACTGGTGCCCTTTACCCTGACCTCGCAGTGGAAGGCGCGTGCCGCCGAGCTCTCCGGCGTGGCATGTGACGTGGCGGTGCGGTGCGGCGGCGGGCATTACCGCGAGCCGCTGCTGTTCACCCATCGCGGGCTGTCGGGGCCGGCGATGCTGCAGGCTTCCAGCCACTGGCTGCCGGGCGAGACGTTGGAGATTGATCTGCTGCCCGGCGTCGATGTCGTCGAGACGTTGAAGGCGCTGCGCCAGACGACACCCAAGCGCCAGCTTGCGCCCTGGCTGGCCGAGCGCCTGCCCAAGCGCCTGGCTCAGGCATGGTGTGAGTGGTGGGGCTTCGATGGGGTGCTGGCGGATTACTCCAACGCCCGGCTCGAGGAGGTGGAGGCCCGGCTCAGGGCCTGGCGTCTCAAGCCGGCGGGCACCGAGGGCTGGCGCACCGCAGAAGTCACGCTGGGCGGGGTCGATACCCGCGCGGTGTCGTCGAAGACCTTCGCCGTCAATGACCTTCCGCAGCTGCGCTTCATCGGTGAGGTGCTTGACGTGACCGGCCAGCTGGGTGGCTTCAATTTTCAGTGGGCCTGGGCTTCGGGCGTGGCCTGCGGTCTGGAGATGTGATTCGGCACGCCCGGCCTTTCAGGTCGGCTCGGACGGTTCCAGGGCCCGGCGCCCCCGTGCCAGCCGGTTCAGGGTGGTTTCCATCAGGCGGCGCTTCCTGGCGACGTGTCCGGCGCCGAGAGCCAGTCCCAAGGTGCAAAGCAGCAGAGCCGCGGCGCAGGTGCCAATGGCGAGCAGGCGATGGGTGTCCCAGAACAGGGCGACGATCAGCAGCAACAGCATGGCGATCGCGAAGGCCAGCGTGATCAGGCTGGCACCGGCGAGCACCAGCAAGGTCAGCAGACGGTTGCGCTCGGCCTCGAGTTCACCGGTCACGAGCCGCAGATGCGTCTCGCCTTGAGCAAGCAGCGGGCTTAGCAGCGGACCGAGCAGGTGACGTGCGGTAGCGACGAGCCCCGGGCGCTGAGACGCGTCGCTGTGGTGAGAGTGTTCGGCTGATGACATGATCTTCTTTCCTGATGTCGGCAGCTCTTCAGCCTAGCAGAGCGAAGCGCAGCGTCAAAAGCTCACGCCCGGAATACCCGCCAGGAAAGTGTTGATGCTGAAGCCTAACCCCAGACGGTGATTGTTGTTGTCGTAGTCGATCAGGCTCTCTCCATAGCCGTGATAGTACTGCACGTAACCGCGGACCTTGCCGAACAGCGGAAAGGAGTAGTCCAACTGAGTGCCGTAGCGTCCCTTGCCTGGATTGCCACGCACCAGGAGCGAGACTTCCTTGTCGTCGAAAGCCCGCACCACGGTAATGTCGCCGTAGCCGATGTAGTTCTCCAGATCGGGGTTGTCGTCATCGCTGTCGCTTTCCGGAATGCGCCAGTGCGGCGCGACACTGAAAGCCCATTCTCCGCGCTGAAAGACGGTCTCGGCGTAAATCCGGTTCCAGCTGCGCGACAGGGGATCGGAGCGGCCATTGGATTGATGGATGAGGCCGATGCGATTGAGCGTGTTCGTCCAGCCGAGCAGCGACCAGCTATTGTCAAAGCTGACGAACGCTTCAGGCTCGTAGTTGGTTTCGCGAAAGGGCGAGGAGGCATCGGAATTGTAGGCCTGCCACCAGCTGCGCTGAGTGTAGGCGAAGTAGAGATCGCCGTTGTCGCCCAAAAGATCCTCGATCAGGTTGATCTTCAGGCTGAGCTGGAACTTGAGTTCGGCGTTGTCGGCATCCCCCTCGCTGCTGATGGCGCGAAAATCCCTCTGGTCGGGATTGGTGTTGTAGCTCCACGGCAGCAGGTAGTTGCGTCGATAGGTGGTGATGGCCAGCGGGTTGCGCGAGGATTCGCGCTCCAGGTCGCGCCGCACTTCCATCTGTGTGGCGACGGCATCGTTCTCCTCGTCGGCCTGAACGACATGACTCATCGGCCCCAGCATGAGGAGTCCGCAAAGGCTGACTGACCTGATCGACGTCATGACGCTTCCTGTTTGTCGGTGTGCAAAGGGTGTTTTCTACCATGGTCGTAGCACAAGTCAATGCGGATGTTGCGCCACGCCATGTCGCCGGGCGATGACAGGTTACTGCGTCGGGCGTGGCGACCCTGCCGAAGCCGGGTAAATTTGAGGCACCCAATTGCCAAGACGGAACGTGGCATCGACAATCGCGTTCGGGTTTCTTCACCATGAGGTCATACATGGCGCGCCGCGATGCCTGCCGGGTCTCTCTCCTGTTTGCGTTCCTGCTGCCGCATGTCCGTCGCTGTCTGACGGCGGGCCTGTTGCTCTGGTGTCTATGTTCCGGTGCGGGATTGGCCGCCGAGCTGCCTTCCGAAGAGGCGCTTCAACAGCGTCTGGAACAACTGCAGGGCATCGAGCAGCCCAGCGATGCTCAGACACAGGCGCTGGAAAGCACCCGCAGCGCCCGGGACGCGTTAAAACAGCTCACGGCCATCGAAAATGAGTTCGAGGCCCTCGAGGACAAGGTGGAGCGTGCGCCTCAGGAGACCCAGCATCTGGCGCGGGAGCTGGAGGACCTGAACGAGACGAGCGAGATTCCCTCGGCGGAGGATCTCGATGACATGTCGCTCGATGCCATCGAACAGCAGACCCGCTCGTCGCTCGAGACCCTCGATGATCTTCAGAATCAACTGGCCGACGTCAAGGCCCAGTTGATCAGCGCCCAGACCCTGCCCGAACGGGCTCAGGCGGCCATTTCCGAAGCGATGAAGCGGGCCGAGGAGTATCGCAGCAAACTCGACGCGCTCTCCAACGCTGGCGAGAGTGAACTCGTTCAGGCGCAGCGCGACCATTACGCGATCGCTCAGGCACTTGCGCAGCGCCAGGTGCAGCTGCACCAGCGCGAGCTTGCCCACAATACCCGCCTGCGGGAACTGGCCCTGCAGCGGCGTGATCTGTTGGAGCGACGCGTCGAGATCGAACAGAACCGGCTATCGGTATTGCAGACCGTGCTCGACCGTAAGCGTCGCCTGGCCTCCGAGCGCACCATTGCCGATGCCGGGCGGGACGACGCCGAAGCGACGGCGGGGCATCCGGTGCTCAACAAGGTGCAGGAAACCAACCGCCAGCTGAGCCAGGAATTGCTGCGCATAACCGACCGTACCAACGGTCTGATCCGTGACAGTATCGGCACACGGGCCCAGCTCGACCGGGTGCGCCAGGTTCAGCGCACGTTGGAGGAGCAGATCGAGGCGATACGCGGCAGCCTGCTGTTGTCGCGTATCCTGCGCGAACAGCGCAAGTCGCTGCCCAACGTGGATACTCGGCGTGGCCTGCAGGACGAGATCGCCGACCTGCGGCTGCGCCAGTTCGATCTCTCCCAGCAGAGCGACACGCTGCGCAATCCCCGGCAACTGGCCGAAGAAAGCCTGCAGAAAGCCGGCCTCGAGGTGACTCCCGCGTTGCGTGATGCCCTGATGCGGCTTTTCCAGTCACGCCGGGACCTGGTCGATCAGCTCGAGCAGGAATACGGTCGTTTGCTGACGGTGGCCATCGATCTGCAGCTCAATCAGCAGCAATTGTTGCAGATCAGCGATTCGCTGCGTGCCACCATCGAGGAGCAACTGTTCTGGGTGGCCAACGGCCGGCCGCTGGATCTGGCATGGCTCGAGCAATTTCCCGCTGCGCTGATGCAGCAGATCACCCAGGGCGAATGGCAGACGGCGCTCCAGAGCCTGTGGCAGCCGCCCCGGCCCGAGGCGGCATGGATGCTGCCGCTGGTGCTGCTGGCAGGAGGGTTGCTGGGATATCGCCGTCGCATCAAGGCCCATCTACTGGTGCTGCATGGCGAGATCGGCCGCCTCAAGCGCGACACGCAGATGCACACGCCGCGGGCCATTGCACTCAACGCCCTGCTGGCAGCGCATGGCCCGCTGTTACTGGCGGCACTCGGCGGTGCATTGACATTGGGGGGCGGGGCCTTCGCCATGGTGCTGGGCGATGCCCTGCTGCAATTGGCGCTGGCGTGGGGCGTGTTCGCCCTGGCCAGACGGCTGCTGATTCCCGACGGCGTGGCGTCGCGCCACTTTCACTGGTCCAGCCACTACGTGGCCCGTCTTCGCCGGCTGCTGTTCTGGCTGGGAATCGCGCTGATACCGGTGATTCTGATCAGCAACCTGAGCCAGTATACCGATGCGCGCCTGGCCGAACGGCCGCTGTCGCTGCTCCTGCTGCTTGGCGGGCTGGTGGCGATGAGCGTGCTGCTGACACGTCTGATCCTGGCCCACATTCCCTTTTTCGGCCCCAAGCTGCTTCGGTTGGCGCTCGGACTGGCACTGGCCGCGGTGCCGCTGGTGCTGGCCGGGCTGATCGTGCTGGGCTACGAGTACACCGCACTGCGGCTGACCGGCCGTTCGATCACCACCATCTATATCTTGGGACTCTGGATTCTCGTCGAGGCGGCGGTGGTAAGAGGGCTGGCGGTAGCCGCCCGGCGCCTGGCCTATCGCCGGGCTGTGGCAAGACGCCGTGCCCAGGTACAGGAGGGTGCGGAAGGCGGCCTGGAAGTGGTCGAGGAGCCGCCGTTGGACATGGATCAGGTCAACCAGCAATCATTGCGCCTGTCCAAGCTGATCCTGTTTCTGGTCTTCACTCTGGTGCTGTACCTGGTCTGGGCCGATCTGCTGACGGTACTGTCCTATCTCGATCGTGTGACCGTCTGGAACATCGAGCGCGGCGTCGGCGAGGCGCTGACCACCAGTCCGGTGACGGTGGCCGACATCTTTACGGCGCTGGCCTTCGTTGCGCTCACGCTGGTGATGGCGCGCAACCTTCCCGGCTTGCTGGAGGTGATGGTTCTGTCGCGCCTGAGCCTGCAGCAGGGCAGTGCCTATGCGATCACGTCACTGCTTTCCTATTTCATCATCGGTACCGGCATCGTCGTTTCGCTGAGCACGCTGGGGGTCTCCTGGGACAAGCTGCAGTGGCTGGTGGCGGCCCTGGGCGTGGGGCTGGGGTTCGGGCTGCAGGAAATCTTCGCCAATTTCATTTCCGGCCTGATCATTCTCTTCGAACGCCCGGTGCGCATCGGCGATACCATCACCCTGGGCAATCTGCACGGCACCGTCAGCCGTATTCGCATCCGCGCCACCACGATGACCGACTTCGATCGCAAGGAGATCATCATTCCCAACAAGACCTTCGTCACCGACCAGTTGATCAACTGGTCGCTGTCGGACAATGTCACCCGGGTGGTGCTCAGCTACGGCGTGGCGCACGGCTCGGATCTCGACACCGTTCATCGTCTGCTGCGCCAGGTCGCCACCGAGAACAAGCGAGTACTCAAGGATCCGGAGCCGCAGGTGTTCTGTACCAGTTACGGCCCGACGGCCTTCAATTTCGAACTGCGCATCTTCGTCAATGATCTGATGGATCGTCTTTACGCCGCCGACGAGATCAACCGGCGTCTCGACGCACTGTTTCGCGATCACGGCATCCGCATCGCCTTCAATCAGATGGACGTGTGGCTGCACAATAGCGAGGGTCGGACAGCCAAGGTCGGCTCGTCGCGTCCCGCGCCGCCTGACGCAAGCGAGATACAGGGTGAACAGAGCCGGGTACGAGACCCCGGCTTCGACAGCCTGGGTTACGCCGGGGACGGCGGAGGGAATGGCGACGCCGGAGGCGGCGGGGGGCGCTGATCAGTCGGCGACACGCTCGGCGTGGAGTAGGAATTCGCGGTTGCCGTCGCCGCCCAGGATCGGGCTGTCCTGCCAGTGATGGATCGTCAGCCCCTGTTCGCGGCAGCAGTCGCGGATGCGCCGTTCGACGTCGGCATAGAGCGTGGCGTCACGTACGATGCCGTGAGGGTCCACCTTGCCGGGGCCGACTTCGAACTGCGGCTTGATCAGCGACAGCAATTGGCTGCCTGGCGGCAGGACCGCGGCCAGTTCCGGCAGGATCAGGGTCTGCGAAATGAACGACACATCCATCACTGCCATGTGAATGCCTTCGGGGGCCAGCTCGGCCAGTTGCCGGCGGGGTAGACGCCTCGCGTTGACGCCTTCCAGGCACACTACCCGCGAATCGCCGCGCAGCTCGGCATCGAGCTGCCCGTGACCGACCTCGATGCCGATGACCCGGAAGGCGCCAAAGCGCAGCGCGCAGTCGGTGAAACCACCGGTGGATTGGCCAATGTCGAGTACCGTCAGGCCATCGAGGCGCAAGCCGAGCTGCACGAGGATCGCCTCGAGCTTGAGGCCGGCCCGGGAAACGTAGCGCTCCTCGGCATCTTCATGAATTTCGAAGCGGCTGTCCTCGACGAGTTTCTCGCCGGGTTTGGTCAATATCCTGGCCGCGCCGTCTGCGCCGATCAGGGCGACCTTGCCATGACGAATCAGACGCTGTGCCCGGGTCCGTGAGCGAACCAGGCCTTGGGTAACCAGCAATTGATCGAGTCGTGTCATTGCGTGTCTTCTACCGTGTGTCCTTGCGGAGCCCTCGAGGGGCATGGCGTTGGGGGCGTGCAGCCGGGCTTGTCGGCTGCCTCGGTAAAGCGTGTGAATTCCCGCTGCCAGCGCTCCAGCAGGCTATCGCGCTTGAGGGTGTCCAGCGTTGCCAGCAGCCCCGGCCCGATACGGATGGGCCGCAGGGCATCTCCCAGTTGCTCATGCAGGGCCTGGGCGCTGCCCGGTCCCGTGAGCTGCGGATGAACGGCGCCCAGCGGGGTATGCTCGGCGATGATCCGCTGGCCGGGCAGACTCAGCAGATAGGCGAGAAACTGCTGCGCCGTGTCGGGATGGCGGGCATTCCTGGGAATCAGCGCCAGGCGCTGGGTGATCAGGGCATAGTCGGTGGGTACCGCGACGATCAGCTCGGGGTGCTGCTCGACATAACGGCTGGCATAGCTGCCCAGCAGATTGTAGCCGATCAGGTAACGTCCGCTGGCAAGGCCCTCGAGCATGGCGCCGGTCGTCCCCTGCAGATCGGCCTCGGCTCCGCCGAGTGCCGCCACCAGATCCCAGTAGCGGGGGGATATCTGCGCGTCCTCGATGGCATAGGTGTAACCGACACCGCTCTCGACGGGGTCGTAGGTGACGACCCTGCCTTTCAGGGCATCGCGCTCGTGCATCAACAGCTCGAGCAGGGCCTGATGACTGTCGATGGGGCCGTAGCGCTCCTGCAACTCACGACGATAGACGATGACGATGGGTTCGAAGGTGAAACCGAACAGCTCATGGCGCCAGCGCGACCATTCGGGCCAGGCGCTGGCGACACTCGATGACAGCGGTGCCGCATAGCCCTGGTTGGCCAGTTGATATTGCCAGGGCATGGCCGACGAGAGGATGACATCCGCTTCCGGTGTAGCGGGAGTGGCGAGAAAGTGCCGATGGATCTCCATCGTGGTCAGGTTATGGTAGGTCAGTTCCACCGTCGGATGACGAGCCTGGAAATCCTCCAGCAGCGGCGCTGCCAGCGCCGGGTCGAGAGCACCGTGGATGGTCAGCGGTTGGGTTTCGCCGACGCTGCCCTGAAACGTCGGGCCCTGGGATGCAGAATAATGCAGCCGCGTCTCGGCATGCGCCAGCAGCGCGGCACACAGCAGCAGCAGGCTCAGCAGCGCTTGCCGAGGGAAATGTCCGCCGACCCGGCATGTCATGGTGTGGTCTCCGAAGCCGAGGGAAAGCGCAGGCTGACGCGCAGGCCGCGCCCCGCCTGGGCACTGTTCAGGCTCAAGCGGGCCTGATGGGTGCGGGCGATGCCGTCGACGATCGCCAAGCCCAGTCCCGAGCCATGGTTGCCCTCGATACCGCGATGGAAGGGACGTAGCATCAACAGGCGCTGGGGGGCGGGAATGCCGGGGCCGTCGTCTTCGACCTCGAGGCATGGCGGTGATGCCGTGACGCGTACCGTGATGCTGTGTGCCCCGTAACGGCGGGCATTGTCGATGAGGTTGGCCAGAGCCTCCTCGAGCTGCCAGTCGACTCCGCGGATCCAGACCGCCGTCTCGGGCAGTTCCAGCCCCAGATCGAGCCCGTCGCGATGGCAGGCACCGAGGGCGTTGCGTACCGCCTCCCGAGCGACGCCGCCAAGCTCCAGCGGCTGCCGATCGGGGGCGGCCTCGGGATTGTTGAGCCGGGTCAGCGAGAGCAGCTGGACCGCCAGGCGCGCCGTGCGTGCCGAGGTTTCCTGCATGACGACGAGGGCCTCGCGCCAGGCGGCCGGGTCCTGGTGGCGCAATGCCAGCTCGGCCCGTGCGGAGAGCCCGGCCAGCGGAGTTCGCAACTGGTGCGAGGCGTCACCGATGAAACGATCCTGGTTGGCCCGCACCCGGCGCATGCGCGCCAGCAGCTCATTGAGCGTTTCGCGCAGTTCGGCCAGCTCGCGGGGCAACGGAATATCCAGCGGCTCCAGAGTGCGCGGGTCGCGTTCGCGAATGGCGCGACGCAGGCGGGTCAATGGCGAGAGGGCGATGCGCGAGAATAGCAGCACGACAGCGGCAGCGAGCAGCGCCATCAGGGCAAGGCGAATCACGCTGCCGCGAAACAGCTCGCCGGTCAGCTGTTCGCGGCCCTCCCGGGTGTGGGCGACGCGAACCTCGAAACGATCGCGCCGATTCCAGCCCTCCAGTCGCGCCTGACGCACGCCGAGGCGTAGCGTATTGCCCTGCCAGTCGACGTTGCGAAACCCCATCTCTTCGTCGGCGTCCAGCGGCAGGCCGGGGAGTGGCGTGTTGCCGGTGATGAAGGTGCCCTCGGCGTCGTAGAGCGCATAGAAGATGCGCTCCTGGGCGTCGGTGGAGAGCATCTCCAGCGACGCGGGCGGCAGGTCCATCCATAGCCGGTCCTGCTGCCACTTGACCTGTTCGGCAATGGACAATGAAGCGGCCTCGAGCAGACGGTCGAAGGCCTGATCGGCGGCATTGCGAGCCGAGACGAAGGCCTGAATCAGCATCAACGTACCCAGCGCCAGCAACGGGGCCAGCAGCCATGTCAGCAGGCGCCCGTACAGGCTGTGACGCGCGCCGGACGAAGCCTGCGTCGCGCTCACGACACCTCCAGCAGATAACCCAGACCCCGCACGGTACGCAGCACGAGGCCGGAGTCGGCCAGGCGGCGGCGCAGGCGGTGGATATACACCTCGATGGCATTGTCGCCAAGGCTTTCCCCACCGAACGCCTCGGCGGATAGACGGCCCTTGTCGACCGGCTCCCCGACATGGCGCATCAGGCACGCCAGCAGGCGTTGCTCCCGGGGTGGCAGCGTCATGGACGTGTCGCCCAGGTGAAAGCGTTGTGCCACGCTGTCGAAACTGAGCGCGCCGACCTGGAGGTGGTCGCTGCTGGTCTGCTGGCGGCGGCGCAGCAAGGCGCGAACCCGAGCTTCGAGCTCGTCGAGGGCAAACGGTTTGGCCAGATAGTCGTCGGCGCCGAGGTCCAGACCGCGCACGCGATCCTCGATAGCACCGCGCGCCGTCAGGATCAGCACCGGCGTGTCGCGATCGATGCCCCGCAGGACCTCGAGCACTTCCAGGCCGCTGCGCCCCGGCAGGTTGAGGTCGAGCAGGACCAGCTCGACGCCGTGATCGGGTCGGGACAGTCGGGCGTGAGCGAGATCGCCGTCCTGAATCACTTCGACGCGATGGCCGTCGAGGCTCAAGGCGTCATGCAGGGTTTCGGCGAGCAGGGCATCGTCTTCTACCAGCAGTAGGGTCATGGTCTTGTCCCGAGAAGCGTCATACGGCGTCGCAGGTTGCAGGGAATGGCACGCCATGTCCCGTGCGCAGATCCGCGACGGCCTGGTGCAGCGCCTGTCTGGCCGCATCGGGATCGAGCCGGCCGACAGGGCCCGACAGCGCAAGCCACAACGCCTGGCCGGCCTGCGCCAGCGGCTGGCAGACCATGCAGCCACCCGGCAGCGACAGGGCCGGTGTGGCATCTGCCTCCATCATTTGCCAGCGGCTACCGGTGCTCAGGTCATGACGCAGCGCGCTTTCGGGATGGGCGACCAGACGACACTCCACCTGACGATCGCTGACTTCCAGCAGCGACGCGGTTTCTCCCGTCGTCATGGCCAGCGTTTCCAGTACCGGTTGCACCCAGCTCGCGAGCTGTCGTGAGGGAAGGTGCCGGCGAGCCAGGCGCGCCGGGGCCGGCCCCAGGCAGTAGCGCCCCTGGGTATTGCGCTGTACGTAACCGAAACGCTCCAGGGAGCCGATCAGGCGTAGCAGCGTGCTCTTGTAAAAGTGCGTGGCCTCGGCCAGTTCGGCCAATGACAGACTCTCCTGCTCGGTATCGAAGGCTTCCAGAATGGTCAGGGCCCGTTCGACGGCCTCGACACGGTCTTGTGCCATGTATTGCCCTCATGAGGCGTGCGGTTCGGGTATTCAACTTTAGTGGCAATGCAGAGGTTTGGCGTTGACGATCCCCACCGCGCGCACATACTTTCTGCCCAAAGGAATGACGTTCTGCCTTACAGAATCGTAAGGTAGTGTCAGCTTTCTGGCAACCCTTTCGTCTCGAATGTCTGGAGATAACGACAATGTCACTGAGAACGCCACTCAAGCTGTTCGCTGCAGTCACACTGACTCTGAGTGCCGGTATGGCCATGGCCTTCGAGCCGTCCGGCAAGGTGGAGTGCATCGCGCCTTCCGATCCGGGCGGTGGTTGGGATTTCACCTGCCGCAGCGTGGGCAATGTACTGGAAGAACTCGATCTGGTGCCGCGCAGCGTACAGACCATCAACATGGCGGGCGCCGGTGGTGGTGTGGCTTATGCACACACCGTGAGCAAGCGGGCCGGTGACGAACAACTGCTCGTCGCGGCATCCACGGCGACCACCACGCGACTGGCTCAGGGCCAGTTTCAGGGCCTCGACGCCGACATGGTCAACTGGATCGGTGCGCTGGGCGCCGACTACGGGGTCATCGCCGTAGGCAAGGATTCCCCATACCAGGATCTGCCGTCTCTGCTCGAGGCGCTGAAGCAGGATCCGCGTGCGGTGAAATTCGCCGGTGGCAGTGCCAAGGGAGGCTGGGACCACCTCAAGGTTCTGATCGCTGCCAAGGAAGCCGGGGTCGAGAACCTGCCGCGCATTCCCTATCTCTCCTACAACAATGGCGGCGAGGCCATGACGCAGGTGGTAGGCGGCCATGTCGACGCATTCACCGGCGACCTCACCGAAGTCCAGGGGTTCATGGAATCCGGCGACCTGCGCGTGCTGGCGGTGCTGGCCGATGAGCGCCTGGAAGGGGAGTTCGCCGACATTCCCACGGCCAAGGAGCAGGGCATCGATGTCGTCGGTCCCAACTGGCGCGGCTTCTACATGCCGGCGGATATCTCCGACGATGCCAAGCAGTACTGGATCGATGCCATGGACACCGTCTATGAGAGCGACGAGTGGCAGAGTGTCATGCAGCAGAACGGCCTGATGCCCTTCCACAAGAGCGCCGACGAGTTCGAAGCGTTCGTCAAGCAGCAGATCGATGACATCGAATCCCTCTCCAAGGAAATCGGGCTGATCCGGTAATGGCAATCAACGATCGCATCTTCGGTGTACTGATGCTCGTCCTGGCCGTCGCGTACGGCTGGGGCGCCATGCAGTTTCCCGAGCCGTTCGGTGGGTCCGAGTCGGTCGGCCCCGAGACCTTTCCCAAGATCCTGGCAGTGATACTCGCGTTGTCCAGCCTCTACCTGATCGTGAAACCCGATACCGACAATGCCTGGCCCGTGGGGCGCACGGCGCTGGAGCTGGTGGTTGCAGTGGTAGTGCTGGTCGCCTATACGCTGCTGCTGGAGCCGCTGGGTTTCATCGTTTCCACGACGCTGGCGGTGGGGACGCTGTGCTGGCGCATGGGGGCCGCACCGGTACGCGCCTATGTGACCGGACTGGTGGCGGGTGTGGTGGTGTTTCTGTTGTTCACCTTCGCCCTCGATCTGCCGTTGCCGATGGGCCTGCTTAGCGTGCTGGAGGCGAGCTGATGGAAACCCTGAATTACCTGATCGACGGGTTCGGCGTCGCTCTGGCGCCGCACAATCTGATGTTCGCCCTGATGGGAGCCTTTCTGGGCACGCTGATCGGCGCGCTACCCGGCCTGGGGCCGGCCAATGGCGTGGCGATCCTGATTCCGCTGGCCTTCACTCTGGGACTGCGCCCCGAAACGGCGCTGATCATGTTGACCGCGGTATATGCCGGGGCCATGTACGGCGGGCGCATCTCGTCCATCCTGCTGAACATTCCCGGCGACGAACCGGCGATGATGACCTGCCTCGACGGCTATCCCATGGCGCAGAAGGGCAAGGCCTCCGAGGCGCTGGCGATTTCCGCCGTGGCTTCGTTCATCGGCAGCCTGATCGCGACTATCGGTCTGATCCTGCTGGCGCCGTTGCTGGCCAGGTTCGCCCTGACCTTCGGGGCGGCGGAGTATTTCGCGCTGTTCGTGCTGGCGTTTGCCACGTTGGGCGGCATTACCGGCAAGAACCCGGTCAAGACGATCATGGCGGCAGCCATCGGTCTGATGATCGCCACGGTGGGGATCGATAATACCGGCACCCAGCGCTACACCTTCGGCTCGCTCCACCTCTACGAGGGGGTGGATTTCATTATCGCCATCGTGGGTCTGTTCGCGATTTCCGAGCTGCTGTTCTTCATCGAGGATCGTGCCGGCGGCGGCAAGGAGCAGATCAAGGTCAACAAGCTCAAGCTGTCGTGGAAGGACATTACCGGCATTCTGCCTACCTCGCTGCGTGGCGGCGTGCTGGGCTTCATCTCCGGCGTGCTGCCGGGGGCCGGGGCATCGCTGGGCAGTTTCATCAGCTATACCCTGGAAAAGAAGATTCTCGGCAAGAAGGGCTACTTTGGCGAGGGCGACCCGCGTGGCGTCGCCGCGCCGGAATCCGGCAACAATGGCGCTTCAAGCGGTGCGCTGGTGCCCATGCTGACCCTGGGCGTGCCAGGCAGCGGTACCACCGCGGTATTGCTGGCGCTGCTGATCTCGCTGAACATCACCCCCGGGCCGCTGATGTTCACCCAGCACGCGGATATCGTCTGGGGCGTGATCGCCGCGCTGTTGATCGGCAATTTCCTGCTGCTGCTGCTGAACATTCCGCTGGTCGGGATCTTCGTCAAGCTGCTGTCGGTGCCGCCGATGTACCTGCTGCCGATCGTGACCATGGTCGCTTTCGTGGGCATCTACTCGATCAGCAACTCGACCTTCGATCTCTACTTCATGGTCGCCTTCGGCGTGGCCGGTTATTTCCTGCGCAAGCTGGAGATCCCGCTGGTGCCGATCATCCTCGGGCTGCTGCTGGGGCCGGAGATGGAGAAGAACCTGCGCCATGCGCTGGATCTTTCCGATGGCGACTGGACGGTCCTGTGGAGCAGCGGTCTATCGCTGGGGCTATGGGTCGTGGCGATTGCCGGTCTGGTGCTGCCGGTGATCGTCGGGCCGATCCTGCGTCGACGCATGAAGGCCGCGGCTGGGGATCAGACCGACTGAGCCGGTGTCCGACTGAATCTCCATTGACGAAGTGTTAGGGTACGTCACCCCGGCGGGCAGGGTCCGCCGGGGTTTTTGCATGAAAGGATAGGGCGAGGAGGCCAGGTGAGTTCCGAGTCGGGAAAGGCTCTGCTGCGGGCGTTGCTGATCGGGGCGCTGGGCGGGGTGCTGTTTCAGCTGACAGGACTGCCGCTGGCCTGGATGCTGGGGCCGTTGATCGCCAATCTCGTCGCCTCGATGCGTGGCGTCTCGGTGAAGGTGCCCGAGCCGCTGCGTGAAGGCTTTCTGGGGATGCTGGGGCTGGTGCTGGGCAGTCAGGTGACGCCCGCGCTGGCCAGCCGCATGCTCGATTGGCCGCTTTCGGCGGCGCTGCTGGTGGCCGGTATCACGGTATCGGTGACCTGCGTGGCCGCCTGGTATCGCCGCTGTGGTTTCGACCCGGTCAGCGCCTGGTTCTCGGCGGCGCCGGGCGCGATGACGGCGATGATCATGATGGGCGACAAGGTGGGTGGCGACCCGCAGCGTATCGCGGTTGCCCAGTCGCTACGCGTGATCCTGGTGATCCTGACATTGCCGCCGCTGTTCTGGATGCTGGAGGATGTCGACAAGACCGCCGTTACGACGGTGGCGACGAGCGGCCTGTGGTTGCTGCTGGCGCTGCCGGTCGTGATTCCGCTGGGGCGCTGGCTGCGCCTGCCCACGCCTTCGCTGCTGGCGCCGCTGGCCCTGGCGGCGGTGTTGGGCATTACCGGTACGGCGAGCTTTCATCCCCCTCAGTGGGGGCTGGATATCATGCTCTGGGTGCTGGGCAGCGCCATCGGTTCGCGCTTCAAGGGGCTCTCGGGACGGCGGTTGTGGCGTTATGTGTTCGAATCCGGCGTCGCGACGGCCATCGCACTGGGAGTGCTGGCGGTTTTCGCCGAGCTGATCCATCTCACGGTGGGCGTACCGCGTGACGTGGCGTTGCTGGCGTTGGCGCCCGGCGGCATCGGCGAACTGGCCATCGTGGCGGTGGCACTGAATCTCGATCCGGTCTTCGTCGCCTTCCACCACCTGCTGCGCATGCTCATGCTGATGATCGTCGCACCGCTCTGGGCGCGCTGGCTCAAGCGGCAGCAGACGGCTCATTGGAAGCGACCTGGCCGCCGGTAACGCCGCATAAGGCGTGATCTCGCCGTGCCGCGCAAAGTTGACGGGCTTAATAACCCGGATCGGCTTGCAGCCCCGAAGCCGGAAGACGGTCCACGCCCCAGCTATGGCGAATCATCTCGATCACGGTGACGATCTCCTCCTCCGAGACCTCGGCCGGCTCGCCGGGTTCGAGTGGGTCGTAGTGGAAGATGTATAGCCGTGACAGGAACTGCTCGAAGGGCAGGGAGGCTTCACCGAAGCGCTCGCCGTGCCCCGCGGTACTCACCACTACGCCGTTGCCCCAGTCCTGGCCGCTGTCATTGTTGGGGTTGAAGAAGTACACCCGCATGGTCTGTTGCGGATCGAGATTGACGCGCAGCAGCGTGATCGCGTGCCAGCCGACGAAGCGCGCGGCGCTGTCGGTCACGGCAATGCCGGCCGGCTGCGGATGAATAACGGGCTGGTTGCCGTTGTAGTAGGGGTGGTAGCTGGCGTAGAAGTGGCGCAGAAAGTCTTCTAACTGATGCAGTTTGCCGGTGGCGACATCCACGGCGATGCGAAAGCCACGTCCCGTCCACCAGCCGTGGAATTCCGGATTGACCCAACGATGGGGATCTTCGCCACGATCGAGGCAGCGCCGCCCCATTTCGGCGTAGATGCGATCCAGATGCGGCACCACCAGCAGCGATACCGGGTCCAGATCCAGACTGGTTTCGGTCACCAGTCCCGTGGCGGCTTCCCTCGAGGAGACGGGTTGGCCTTCGAAGTGGATGATCACTTCATCGTCGCGGGCGGCCCAGGCGACGATTTGCAACAGATAGTCGGGATCGTTGTAGGCCCACATGGAGAGCGCTCGAGCCGACTGACAGGTTGGGTTATTGCCCTGGCCGACGCCCAGCGGCAGCCCCAGCATGCATAGCACGCCTTCGATCAGACGGGACTTGGGCGATGGCACATCACCGAAGCCCAGACGTAAGCGGGCTTCGGCCTGCGGAGACAGCACCAGAGAAATCTGGCGCCACAATGCCGGGGCGACCGGTGGCTGATAGAGGATGCCGCGCTCCAGCAGCAGGGAAAGGCCGAATACGGCCTGGCTGGTTTCCGGGTGGATGGCTTCCTGGATCAGGGTGCGAATCAACTGGTGGTAGCACAGCAGACAGTCCCGTCCGGTGCTGCTCAGACCCAGCGCCTCGGCGAGAAGATGTTCGCCGTGGTCGAGCAAATGGCGCAGCAGGACCGGGTGATAGGGCGAGACCAGCCCTGTATCGTGCATGGCGCGTGCAAAGCCCTTGGCTTCCTGCTGCAGGGCGGCGCTTTCCATCATGGCGATACGGTCCCAGTAAGCGTCAATGCCGGGATCCTCGCGGCTGGCGTGAGTCGGGCCGTAGAGACTGCTGATCAGGCGGTCTGCGCCGCGTCCGCTGGTGCCCAGGTCGACATCCGGTCGGGCCCGGCATACGGCGATCTGGGTGACCATGCGCTTGATCGAGGCGACCTGGATCGGACGCTGTTCCAGGATGCGCCAGATCTCGTCGATCAACCGATCGATGATCTTCTCGAAGCCGATGCCTTCGGCCAGATAGTGATAGAGCGCCCGGGTCAACTGGGCCAGGTTGCCCTGCTGAACGCGTTCTGCTTCGCTGGGAGCCGTGAACAGCAGTTCGAGGTTGAGCGCCAATACCTGAGTGAGGAAATGCTGGGCCTGTTCCACGGATATCTGCGGGTGCACGTAGTTTCCCCGTGCCACCGCCAGCATGCGTAGCTCGCTGAGGCATTCGAGCATCACCATGTTCGGCTCGCCGCTGCGCAGCGTACCCGGGACAAGCGCTGGCAAAAGAGTCTCGGGGTGGGCCCAGTCCGAGCCGCGAAAGATACCCGCCTCCTCCAAGGCAGGGACACGCTGCTCGATGGCCTCGAAACCTCCTTTCAACATCAGGACACGCTTGGCCACGGTCATCACCCGGCCGGTTTTCGTTGCCTTGGCGAAATCGCTGGTTCTGGCCAGGATTTCGATGGCTTCGTCCAGATTGGCCAGCAACTTCTCCAAGTTGCCGGCACTTTCATCGTGACTAGTCAAGCGTGCTCCTCGTTGCGCCCTGGGATTTCTAGACGTAGAAATCCAGATCTTCCTGGTGTTTTAGCAAATCGCGCATCCGGTGTGGATCGTCACCGAAGAAATACACGAGTCCCCAGTGCGTGCCGAAGGCCGTGCGCTTGGTGACGGTCTCCTCGAGAGGCGCGGTCAGTTCGTGGGACTCGAAGTAGTCGTGCTGCTCCGTTTCTTCGGGAATCTCCAGCTTGCTGACCACACGCCGGCGTGGATAGACGCCGAAGCAGCCGGCATACCCCTTGGCATCCACCACTTCGCGGGGAAAGAATGCCTTGACCTCTTCCTCGGTGGCCTTGGGGTCGAAGGCCAGCACCATACCCTGATAGGCGTTGAAACCGTAGGCGCGCTCCAGTAGTTCGAAAACCTTGAAACCCGGCGGACGATAGGCGACCTCGCCGAAATACATTTCGCCATCGCTGGTGACGAAGTACTCGGGATGAATGAAGCCGAACTGGATATCGAAGGTCTTGATCAGCTTCTCGATCTGCGCGGTGATCTGCGGGCGGTATTTTTCCAGCTCCGGCGTGGCGGGTACGAACACCGAATAGCCCAGCGTCACGTACTCGGAGATGTTCATGAAGCGGATCTTGCCATCGTGAATCCAAGCCTCGACGGCGAACTCCCAGCCGTCCAGATGGCTCTCCATCAGCACCGGAAACTCCTCTTCCGGGATCGTGTCGATCTCGTCAGGCGTACGAATCACCCGGTGCCCCAGGCAACCGGCCTTGTCGAAGGCCTTGAGATGGATGGGATCGTTGGGGTCGCCGTCAAGCTTGAGCAGGGTCTGGTTGACGCGCTTGAGGAAGCGCACCACGTCTTCGCGGTCGTGGGCTTCCTCGAAGATCCCCACGCGGATACCTCCCAGCTGGGCACGGCGCTTCATCAGCGCCTTGTCGCGAAACAGGATCGACTGTCCATACAGACGAGGGTTGTCCATCAGCACCGAGTTGATCGCGCCTGCCCATTCGACGGTTTCCTCGAACAGCGGAATGGCAACGTCGACACCTTCACCTTTAAGCGTTTCGGCGATCTCCATGGAGCGGTCATTGAGACGCTCGAAATTCCAGGGAATATACGGAATGTCGTGTTCCTTGCAGTAATCTGCGGCCCACTCCGGCGCCACGATGACATAGCGTCGGTCGAAGCGATCGAGCGCCTCGATGCAGCTGAGACTCCAGCCGAGAATGGCAACGTAACCCTTGCTGTTGTCCTTGTTCATGCGTGCATCTCCTGTCGGGCTGGTAGCGTCCTTAGCGGGGATCGTGACCAGCAGGTTGGCGAAATAGCAGATGAGCTCTGACGCCTTGGGAGTTATCGTTGTGTTTTTGCCAGTCTAGCAGTTGAGACCTCGTTCAAAGCAAATCTCTGCAGATTTGCATAATTTAACCTCACGAAACAAAAAGAGGTGTCATGTGCCATGTCGGGTGGCAGAGGCGCTACAGCGCCAATGCCGGACGTTTGTGAAGGACGCCGCCGGCTTTTCTGCGAGCAAGGTCCCTTGCCGTCGCTCATAGGCACTGGTATATTGCGCCCTCGCTCGGCAAGCCCTTCGTGGAGTGGCAACAGGCCACCTGCAAACAGGAAGCGGCAAAGCGCCGAATTGCTGTCTTGTACAGCACGCTGTGGTGGCCCCGTCGGTCCTCCCGCAACGCTAAACCGCGAACCCCGCCAGGCCCGGAAGGGAGCAACGGTAGTGGTGGCTGCGTGTGCCGGGATGTGGCTGGCGGGGCCGCCTCCATTTCAGGCGTCCGCCCGTCGAGTCTTTCCTTTGCGGCGTGAAGCCGAACCGCTAGAATAAGCCCACTCTCTTTTTTGACTTGCACTCTCGCTGTCAACGAGCGCTGCACGTTTCAGTGCAGCGGATATGGCAGCCATCCAGCCGTGAGGATTCCGCGCCGCATGAGCTATCAGGTACTGGCCCGCAAGTGGCGTCCACGCACCTTCCACGAGCTTGTGGGGCAGGAGCACGTCAGTCGCGCGTTGATCAACGCTCTCGATCAGGGGCGTCTGCATCATGCCTATCTGTTTACCGGGACGCGCGGTGTCGGCAAGACCACGCTGGCACGGATTCTCGCCAAGTGCCTGAACTGCGAAACGGGCGTGACATCGACGCCCTGCGGTGTCTGCGAGACCTGTCGGGAAATCGACGAGGGGCGTTTCGTCGATCTGATCGAAGTCGATGCCGCTTCGCGCACCAAGGTCGAGGATACCCGCGAGCTGCTCGACAACGTGCAGTACGCGCCCACCCAGGGACGCTACAAGGTGTATCTCATCGACGAGGTGCACATGCTGTCCACGCATAGCTTCAATGCGCTGCTCAAGACGCTCGAGGAGCCGCCGCCCCATGTCAAGTTCCTGCTGGCCACCACCGATCCCCAGAAATTGCCGGTGACGGTACTCTCGCGCTGCTTGCAGTTCACGCTGAAGAACATGCCCCCGGAGCGTGTGGTGGAGCATCTTTCCCGCGTGCTCGAGGCGGAGGAAGTGGCCTTCGAGGAAGCGGCACTGTGGTTGCTGGGCAAGGCGGCGGATGGCTCGATGCGCGACGCTCTGTCCCTGACCGATCAGGCCATTGCCTTCGGTCAGGGAAGCGTGCAGCGCGGCGACGTCGCCGCCATGCTGGGCACGCTCGATCAGCGTCATCTGCTGGCGCTGGCCGAGGCGCTGGCGGATGTCGATGCAGCGCGGGTACTGGCCGAGATCGCCAGTCTGGCCGAGCAGGGGCCCGATTTCGGCGGAGTGCTCGACGATCTGGCGGGCGTCTTTCATCGCCTGGCCATTGCCCAGATGGTGCCGCAGGCACTGGATAACGGGCACGGCGATCGCGAAGCGCTGCTGATGCTGGCGTCGCGCTTCACGGCCGAGGACGTACAGCTCTATTACCAGATCGCCCTGCAGGGGCGTGCCGACATGGTCAGCGCACCGGATATGCGCACGGCACTGGAAATGACCTTGTTGCGCATGCTGGCCTTCCGGCCTCAGGGCGTGCCCAAGCCGCCGCAGACGCCTTTGCCGATGCGCGCAGAGCCGACGCCTGAGACCGGGCCGGGGGCCTCTATCCCGGACGCGGCGTCTGCCGTGGCCTCCGCCGAGCATCGGATTGCACAATCCGCCGGTTCCCTTCCCGAGCGTGAGCCGGAACTGCCTCGGACGCAGGCGGCTTCTTCCGGTCCGGCGGATTCCGGTCCGGCTGAGCGGAGCAGCGATGAGGCCCGCTGGCCAGTGGCCGAGGCTGGCGCAGCGGAGGAGGCTGCTCCTCTCTCTTACGACGAGCCGGCCCTCGATAACGAGCCGACAACTGTCGCGGCCGATGCCGAGGAAGCCCGGCCCGCCTTGGCGGAGCCGCCGGATGAGCCGCCGCCCTGGGCCGTGGAGTCGCGCGTTTCGCCACCCCAGGAGTCAGCTCCGGCAAAGACGCCGAGTTCTGATGCAGGCACGCCTTCGGCACATGCCGCGCCAGCGTCGCGCTCTGACGCTTCGTCGCATTCCGCTGGCGTACCGCAAATGGACGCTGCTCCGGAGGAGGTGCCGCCCCCGGCAATGGATGAGCCGGCATCGGGGATTGACGAGGCCACCGCAGGAGCCTTCGACCACACGGCCTGGCTCGAACTGTTTCCGCGTCTGGCGCTGGGAGGGCTGACCCGTAATCTCGCCGCGCACTGCATCGTCGAGCGTGACGATGGTGACAGCCTGATGCTACGGCTGGACCCGAGTCAGGCGGCAATGCACGCCGAGGTTCATGTCGAGCGGGTGCAGGCGGCACTGAAGGATGCGGGGGTCGTCCGGCGGCACCTGGCGATCGAACCCGGTGATCTGCCTGGGCATGTCGAGACGCCCAAGGCCAGGAGCGACCGAGAAGCGCATGAGCGACATCTCCAGGCGGTTGAAGCGCTGCGCCGTGACCCTCATATTCAGGAGTTAGAAGTGCAGTTCGGGGCCCGCCTGCTGGAGCAGAGCGTGACCTCGCAGAATTCGCAACCCGCTTCCTGAGACGCCAGGCCGTCTCGCCAAGACGACGATACGAGGTGACAGCATGTTCAAGGGTGGAATGGGCAACCTGATGAAGCAGGCCCAGGAAATGCAGGAAAAGATGCAGCGCATGCAGGAGGAGGTCGCGCGCCAGGAAGTCACGGGCGAGGCCGGTGCCGGCATGATCAAGGTCACCATGAACGGTCGCCATGACGTGAGTCGCGTCGAGGTCGACCCTTCCATCATGGAGGAGGACAAGGAACTGCTCGAGGACCTGCTGGCGGCGGCCGTCAATGATGCCGTGCGCAAGGTGGAAGTCACCTCCAAGGCCAAGATGGAAGAAGCCACGGCCGGTCTCAATCTGCCGCCCGGATTCAAGATGCCGTTCTGATGAGCTTTTCGCCCCTTGTCGATCAATTGATGGAAGCGCTGCGCGTGTTGCCGGGCGTAGGTCCGAAAACCGCGCAGCGCATGGCGTTGCATCTGCTCGAGCGCGACCGTCACGGGGGGCGCCGTCTGGTGGAGGTTCTCGGACAGGCGCTGGAACAGGTGGGGTATTGCCGTAGTTGCCGGACTCTGACCGAAGAGCCGATATGTACGCTCTGCGCCGATGCCCGTCGCGATGAGGGGCAGCTGTGCGTGGTGGAATCCCCCGCCGACATGCTGGCCATCGAGCAGGCTGGTGGATACCGCGGGCAATACTTCGTACTCCATGGCCACCTGTCTCCGCTGGATGGCGTCGGCCCCGATGACATCGGGCTCGACCAGTTGGAGGCTCGATTGCAGCAGAGCGTGATCAATGAGGTGATTCTGGCCACCAACCCTACCGTCGAGGGCGAGGCGACGGCGCACTACATTGCCGAGCAGTTGCGGAGCTCCGATATTCGCCTTTCGCGGCTGGCATATGGCGTTCCCATGGGCGGCGAGCTGGAGTACGTCGATGGCGGCACGCTGAGTCGGGCATTCAATGGTCGTCTTCCATTCCAACGCGACGCCCTCGACTGAAGCTGCCGACGACATGAATTCTACCGGGCATGACAGCTCATGCCGGCATCCGTGCCAGGGCGCTCCGCTTGCCCGTCCGGCCCCGATCCTTCTGACATATAAACGTGACTCACGCGCAGTGGGCTGCCCCAGACGTATCATAAAGGAAATTCGATGTCCCTGAATTGCGAGATCCACTGGGTCGACACGGTCGAGGCGCTGGATGAGGCGTGCCAGACGCTGCGAACGGCCGAATGCCTGGCGCTGGATACCGAATTCATTCGCGAGTCCACCTTCTTTCCGATTCCGGCCCTGGTACAGTTGAGCGCCGGCAGCGAGGTCTATCTGATCGATCCTCAGGCGCTGTCCGCCTCACCGGCGCTGCAGCGCCTGCTGGGGGAAGAGGGCCCGGTCAAGCTGCTTCATGCCTGCAGCGAGGATCTCGAAGTCCTGGCCAACTGGGCCGGTGTCACGGTGCAGCCGCTGATCGATACTCAGGTCGCCCAGGCACTGCTTGGCGAGGATGCCGCCATGGGTTATCAACGTCTGGTCGAAGCCTGGACCGGCGAGCATCTGCCCAAGGATGAGACACGCTCCGACTGGCTGATACGTCCGCTCAGTGATGCGCAGATGCGTTATGCGGCGCTCGATGTCGCTTACCTGCCCGGTATCTGGTCGGCCCAGCGCGAGGCGCTCGAGGCCCGGCAACGGCTGGGCTGGCTGGAGTCCGAGTGTGCAGCGCTAGTCGAAGGAGCACGGCGTGACGACAGCGCCGACAGCGAGTGGTATCGGCGCCATCGCCAGCTGTGGCGCCTGACGCCCCGTCAGATGGCGGCCTATCAGCGTCTGACGGCGTGGCGGGAGGGCGAGGTGCGCCGGCGAAATCTGCCGCGCGGCTGGCTGGCCAGCGACAACGTGCTGTTTGCCGTGGCCACGGCACTGCCCAAGAATCGCTATGAACTGGCGGCCATCGAGGGCGTCAAGCCGTCTCTGGTCAAGCGTGAGGGTGACAGCTTGCTGGAGCAGGTCAAGGGAGTATTGCACCTCGGTGAATCCGATCTGCCCGAGCCGTTGCCCTCTCCCATGGCGGCACCGTTCAAGCGCCGTTTCAAGGCCTTGAAACATGTCGTCAGTGGCGAGGCGCAGCGATTGGGCCTGGTTCCTGAAATGCTGGCCAAGCGTCGCGATCTGGAGGCACTGGTCATCGCCGATCTCAATGGATTGCCGCTACCCTTGCCGGTGGGCTGGCGGGGCGAGCTGCTGGCCGAACGCTTCGAACATGCATTGACCGAGGTGGAGTGAACGATGCGCAAGATGCTATGTGAAGTATTCAAGAGTTCGCTCAAGGACGAAATGTACCTCTACATTGACAAGAGCCGGGGCATGGGCGATGTGCCCGAGGTGCTACTGGAGCGCTTCGGCAAGCCGGTTCCGGTGATGACGATGATTCTTACCGAGGACAAGCCTCTGGCGCGCGTCGAGGCCGCCAAGGTCATTGCCCAGATCGATGAACGGGGATACTACCTGCAGATGCCGCCGGCCAAGGAGGCGTATCTGCTGGATCTGTATCGGACACCGACCCAGGCCCGTTACTAGCGACCAGCCACGCTGCAGGCGATGATCGCCGAATCCGCTTGATCTGCCGGGCGTGGTCTGTCGACGCTTGTCATGGCGGGCGGGCCCGGAAATGCTGGTCGAGGCCTGAGCTTCTTGCTACATGGAAATCATCATATGCGCGAGCGATTCTGGGAGCGCTACTCGCTCGAGGAACTGACCCAGCAGGAGTGGGAGGCGTTGTGCGATGGCTGCGGGCGTTGTTGCCTGATCAAGATCGAGGATGAGGCGACGGGAGATATCGCCACGCTCGACGTGGCCTGCCAACTGCTCGATATCGGCAGTTGCCGCTGCAGCGATTACAAGCGCCGCTTCAAGCGGGTGCCGGGCTGCACCCAGCTGAGCCTGGACCGGATCGAACTGTTTCGCTGGCTGCCTCAGACCTGCGCCTACCGGCGCCTTGCGGAGGGGCGCAAGCTGGCACACTGGCATCCCCTGCGCAGCGGCGGCCCCGACAGGATGCATCGCAAGGGCATCAGCGTACGCTCCTTTGCCGTTTCCGAGTTGCATGTGCCCGAGCGGGACTACGAGGAGCACATCATCGCCATCCTGCCCATCGACGAGTGACCTCGCCGCTCTTGTTGAGCGGCGGCGGCGACCCCTGGAGCTGGCCGGAGCGTTCGACGGCATGGTCTGCTTCGAGCGCTCCGTACCGCCGGTTTCGGTGAGTGAGGTCGCTCGCCTCAGTCCGCCCTGTTCTCCGCCCGTCCCAGCGCCCAGAGAATGAAGGCGTCCTGGCGGGCGTTGTCATGCCAGGCCTTGAAACGTCCCGAGGCGCCGCCGTGTCCCGCTTCCATGTCCGTGCGCAGCAGCACCGGTCCACGTGCGCTGTCCAGTTCGGTCAGCTTGGCGTAGAGCTTGGCCGGCTCCCAGTAGGGGACTCTCGAATCGTGCCAGCTGCCCTGCAGGAAAACGGTGGGGTAGGGCTGCGCCGAGAGATTGTCCAGTGGCGAATAGGCGCGAATGCGATGGCGCGCGTCCGGTTCGTTGGGATTGCCCCATTCGGTATATTCGGCGGTGGTCAGCGGCAGGTCGGGATTCTCCATGGTGCGCAGGACATCGACGAAGGGAACGTCGAGCACCGCGGCACAGAAGGCTTCGGGTCTGAGGTTGAGACTGGCGCCGACCAGCAGGCCGCCGGCGCTGGCGCCATAGGCGGCGATGCGTTCGCCGTCGGCGATGCCGGACTCGACGAGCGCATCACGCGCCGCCAGGAAGTCGCGGAAGCTGTTCTCCTTGTGCTCGAGCTTACCCGCCAGATACCAGGGTTCGCCGCGATCGCCGCCACCGCGCACATGGGCCACGGCGAAGGCGACACCGCGTTCGAGCAGCTCGAGTCGGGCCACGGAGAACCAAGGGTCGAGCACCTCGCCATAGGCTCCATAGCCGTAGAGCAGGGTGGGCAGCGGTTCCTTGCCCAGCGTTTCCGCCAGACCCACCACCGAAACGGGGATCCGTTCGCCGTCGTGTGCCGTTGCCCAAAGGCGTCGGCAGACGAGCTGCTCGGGCTGGAGAGAGCCGTGGACCGGTTGTGCCTTGAGCAGGCGGCGGGCGTCGCTATCCAGGTCGTGCTCGATCCAGCGTACCGGCATGGTGAACGACTCCTCACGCAGACGTAGACGCCGGGCGGCGAAGTCGGGAGTATCGCCCAGCATCAGGCTGCAGGGCGACTCGGGCAGGGGCAAGCGCCGGACCTGACGGGGCGTGACGCCATCGGCGTCGAGTTCGATCACGCGCAGGTGGACCTGCGCTTCGTCATGATCGCGCTCGGTAAGGATGAGTCCCCAGGCGAAGGCGTCGATGCCCTCCAGAGTCAACGATTCATGATGCTCGATAAGCGGTGACCACCGGTCCGGCTGCCGCTCGGGAGCCGTGTCGAGGCGAAAGTGCGGTGCCTGCTCGTTGTGCAGGATGTAGAACGTTCCCGGGCGATGATCGATGCCGTACTCGACGCCGGGAACCCGGGTTCGCACGCAGCGTGGCGGCGTATGCGGCGCGTGGGCCGGAATCAGGTGACACTCGGAAGTATCCTTGGAAGCCGTCTCGAGAATCAGCCAGGTCTTCGAGCGGGTCTTGCCGAGGCCTAGCCAGAATTCGGGATCGGTCTCCTCGAAGATCTGAACGGGATCGCTGTCTTCACGATCCAACCGCCACACGCTGGCCGGACGCTGCGTGGCATCGTAGCGCGTAAAGAGCAGAGTGCGATTGTCCTCGGCCCAGGTCAGATCGGGGCCGATCCCCTTGGCCAGCCGCTGGGGATCGCCATCCGGCAGTTGACACAGAAACAGGTCGAAATATTCGTCGCCCTGCGTATCCTCGGTCCAGGCCAGCCACCGTTCATCCGGGGAGACCGCAAGATCGCCCAGTTCCAGATAGGGGTGCTGCGTGGCACGGGCTTCGACATCCAGCAGACATTCAGGGCGCTCGGGTGCATGATTGGCGTGACGCCACCAGATGGGATAGTCCGCGTTTGCGGCCGTCTCGCTCCAGTAGGTGTAATGGGTCAGTGCCGTTCTGAGCCCTTCGACGGCCAGTTCGCGGCGTGCAAGGTGGCCTTGGTAGAGCGTTTCGACCAAGGGCTCCAGCGGAGCGAACCATGTATTGAATTCGTGATTGGCTGCCTCAACGAACTCCTTGACGGCAGCATCGTCGCGGTTTTCCAGCCAGTGCCAGTGGGGATCTTCGGGGCGAAGGAACCGCAGGACGGGGGAGCGTTTGGCTGAGGGGGCAGTAACGCAGTTGTACGGCTGTGCTTTCATCGGGTGACGTGTACCATATTGTAAATGAATCGCGGAGAGAGGGGCGCAATGCTGATTTCCGATTCGCTGCCACTACTATGGCTGAGCTATGTCGTATTGTCGCTGGTCGTGCTGCTGACTGGCTATCTCGGGATTCGTTTCCTGCCGCGCCTGCCGCGGCTAATCGTGACGGGGCTGGTGGCTGGCATGCTGTGGGCGCCGGCGCCCTTCAGCATTGTCGTGGTGGATGCCGAACAGAGCTATTCCGGCGTGGCACCGGCCGTGGTGGTGACGGCCGTCGGCGTGCTGCAGCACGACACGGCGCAGATCAGCGTGGCCCTGCCGTTGCTGCTGGTCGGCATGGGCGTGGGCGCGGTAGCGGGTGTGCTGCTGTGGGTCTGGCGCCGACGCCGGGATGCGCATGATGACGAGCCGCCGTCTTCCCCACGCGGGGGACCGCGGCGCGAAACGTCGCGCGATGACGGGCGCTCCGAGACACCGAGGCGTCGTGAGCCGGTGCTAGGCTGAACTCGCGGTGCTGTATCGCCAGGTTCGGACTGCAAGCAAGCATGTCAGGCCGGATCACGATGGATTGGCTGAATAAGGAAATGGTCATGCGAGCCCTAGTGGCACTGTTATTGCTGGTAAGTTTCTTGCCGTCCTCCTGGGCTCAGGATGATGGCAAGGCACCCGATGTGCGGCTCGTGATCGATGTTTCGGGCAGCATGAAGGTCAACGATCCGGGGAATCTGCGGGTAGGGGCCCTGGAACTGGCCGTTTCGCTGCTGCCCCCCAACGCACGAGGCGGGTTATGGCTATTCGGGACCAACGTCCGCAATCCGCTGCCCAGCAGTCAGGTCAATGACGAGTGGCGTCAGCGGGCTCTGTCATTGTCCTCCCGACTTTCCAATTATCAGCAGTTCACCGACATCGAGGCGGCGATACGTCAGGCAGCCGAGGCGCCTCCTGCCAGCGGTGAACGCCATCTTATCGTGCTCACCGATGGTGTGGTGGATCTGCCGGCACAGGGTGGCAACAAGGCTGCGCGTGACGCGGCATCGCGCAATGCGCTGATCGAGACGCTGGCACCGCGCCTGGCCGGGCAGGACGTGGTGATCCATCCTATTGCCCTGTCCAACAAGGCGGATCTGGCACTGTTCGAACGGCTGGCCCAGGAGACCGGTGGACTGGCGGCCGTGGCCGAAACTCCCGAAGCCCTGCTGCGTGCCTTCCTGGACGTGCTCGATCGCATCCTGCCGGCGGATCAGGTGCCTCTCGAGAATCAGCGTTTTACCATCGACGATGAAATCGACGCCTTCACCGCGCTGCTCTTCCATGATCCCGAGGCACCGCCAGTGGTGCTGGTGGCTCCCGACGGGCAGCGCTATTCCTTCGATGATCACCCCGATCGGATTCAGTGGCGCAGCGACTCCCGCTACGATCTGATCAAGGTGCCGTCTCCTCAGCAAGGGGAGTGGCGGATCGAGGGCGAACTGGGCGGTGATAGCCGCATTGCCGTCACGTCGTCTCTGGTGTTGCGCAGCAACGCCTTGCCGGCCACTCTCTATCAGGGCTTTGCGGTACCGCTGGATGTCTGGCTGGAAAATGAGGGGCAGGCGCTGACAACCGACGCCCTGCCCGATGACCTGACGCTGCGTGCCGAGATGCGCAGTCTCGACGGCGATATTCAGGAAGCGGTGAACCTGTCGCAGGAAGGGGCGCATTTTCGTGGCCAGTTGCCCGGGGCCGGGGAACTGGGCAATGCGCGTCTGGCGCTCATTGCCGAAAGCGACGCCTTCTCACGCCAGCAGATACAGGGTGTCAACGTCATTCCGGCGATTACGGCCACGCTCTCCGAGAACCAGCGCCAGGTTGGGCTGCAGGCCCAGCATCCGGACCTCTCCACTGCCAATACCGAGATTCGCGCCCGACTGCTGGGAGAAACGCTCGAGACTCATGTTATCGGAGCGCGAGAGTGGCGCATCGATTTGCCCGAGATCGATCCGACACGCTCCGTTCCGCTGGAGCTCGAGGCGACCGTCACGCTCGATGGGAAAACGCGTACCCTGAATCTTCCCGATGTACGACTGAACCCCGGCGCCCGCATCGGCATATCGGGCGCGAGCGATCGTCAGCAACTCCAAGCCGAGGCGTTGCCGGGAGATGACCTGGCCGCCGACGAAGCGCAGCCCCAGGAAACACCGAGCTTGTCCGAAGTGGGCACGGCAATCTTCCAGCGCGCACGTACCGAATTGCAGAAGGTCCCCGATTACTTCCACAAGTACCGTGACGCCCCTCTGGCCTGGCTGTTGCTGGGGCTTGCCGTGGTACTAGTGCTGATCATCATGCAGCGACGCCGGGCGGCACGGCGCAGGAAAGCGCATGAGAAGCACCACCAGCACTGGGAGGAGCCGCATATCTGAGCCCTGACAGCCTCGCATTCCATGAAGAAATAACCGCCTCCCTCTGGAGGCGGTTATTCGGCTGGCTTGCGTGGCGTCGGCCCGACGGCCTCGGGCCATTGATGGCCGGAGTCGTCAGGGCTGAAGTTCCTTGTCGGCGAACAGCTCCTTGAACAGTGGCCCGCTCAGGTAGCGCTCGCCGCTGTCGGGCAGGATGACGGCAATGGCCTTGTCGCTGAACGCCGGATCTTCAGCCAGTCGCAGCGCTGCGACCATCGCTGCGCCGGAGGAGATGCCGCAGAGAATGCCTTCCTCGCGCATCAGGCGGTGCGTCATGGCCATCGCGTCTTCGCTGGAAACCGCCTCGGCTCGGTCGACCAGCGACAGGTCCAGATTGCCGGGAATGAAGTTGGCGCCGATGCCCTGGATCTTGTGCGGGGCGGGCGTGATGGATTCGCCACGCAGGGCCTGGGCGATGATCGGCGACTCGGACGGCTCGACGGCAACCGAGGTGATTGCCCGGCTACGCGTCTGCTTGAAGTAGCGTGACACGCCGCTGAGGGTACCGCCGGTACCCACACCGGCGACGAAGACGTCGAGTTCACCGTCGGTGGCTTCCCATAGTTCGGGACCGGTGGTTTCCTCATGGATGCGCGGGTTGGCCGGGTTCTCGAACTGCTGCGGCATGAAGTAACGGGCGGGCTCGGCCTGCTGCATCTCGTGGGCCTTGTCGATTGCGCCCTGCATGCCTTGTGCCGGCTCGGTCAATACCAGCTCGGCTCCGAGGGCCTTGAGCACCTTGCGGCGCTCGAGACTCATCGAGGCTGGCATGGTAAGAGTGACCTTGTAGCCGCGTGCCGCTGCCACGAATGCCAGCGCGATGCCGGTGTTGCCCGAGGTCGGCTCGAGAATTTCCTTGCCCTCGGTGAGTTCGCCGCGCTGTTCGGCGTCCCAGATCATGCTGGCGCCGATGCGACATTTGACCGAGAAGGAGGGATTGCGCGCTTCGATCTTGGCGTACAGCCGGGGATGCTTCGTCAGGCGGCGTATCCTGACCATTGGCGTCTGGCCGATGGTCAGCGAATTGTCTTCGAAGATCTGGCTCATGTCGTCTCCTGCGTTCCGTATCGGGGGAGTGAGAGTCAAGAATCTACTCCTTGTCGCCAGACGGGTCGAGCGATGAGAGGGCAATCCGGCCGGGTGGACATCCCGCCCCGGGAAGTACAAGGTGGGGGGTGAGCCGAGTATTGAACGTTAGTTTCAAGCATCTGTTTTAAGTCGGTCAGGCTTGATATAAAGGGGCGTCCGTCGCTGGGACGAGTGGTTGCCTGGCCGGTCGTCACCCGTGGGACAACAAGAACGCTCGGCAGCGGTTGTCGGCACATCATGTGGAGGAACAGTCTATGAGTCAGCAAGCCGCGGCTCCCATCATCTCCGGATCGGCGCTTGAGGGGCTGGAGGCGTATGCTTCCGTCGTCGATGTCTTCAACCGGTCCTGTGAGCGCTTCGCGGACAAGCCTGCCTTTACTTGTATGGGGCAGACGTTGACTTATGCCGACATGGACCGCCTGTCTCGCTGCTTCGCCGCCTGGCTGCAGCACGAGACGACACTGCAGCCCGGCGATCGCATCGCCATCCAGTTGCCCAATCTGCTGCAGTTTCCGGTCGCCGTCTTCGGTGCGCTGCGTGCCGGATTGATCGTGGTCAACACCAATCCGCTCTACACCGAGCGGGAAATGCAGCATCAATTCAAGGACTCCGGAGCCAAGGCCATCCTGATCCTGGCCAACATGGCCGACAAGCTGGAGCGGGTGCTCGAGCGCACGGACATTCAGCATGTCGTCGTGACCGAGATCGGCGACCTGCACGGCTTTCCCAAGCGGCTGCTGATCAACGCCGCGGTCAAGCACGTCAAGAAGATGGTACCGAAGTACTCGCTGCCCAAGGCCGTCGGACTACGAAACGCGCTGGCCCGCGGCGGGCGGCTCGAATACCGGCCGGTCGCGCGACAGCCCGAGGACGTGGCGGCCCTGCAGTACACGGGGGGCACGACAGGGGTGGCCAAGGGCTGCATGCTGACGCATCGCAACCTGGTCGCCAATGCGTTGCAGACGCGGATTTCCAACCTCTCCCATACCCGGGAGGGCGAGGAAACCATGATCGCACCGCTGCCCGTCTACCATATCTACACCTTCACCGTGAACTGCCTGTTCAACGTGCTGATGGGCAACCACTCGGTGTTCATCCCTAATCCACGCGACATCGATGGCTTCATCAAGACGCTGAAGAACACACGCTACACCGGGTTCGTCGGCCTCAACACGCTGTTCAATGCGCTGTGCAACCGTGATGACTTCAAGGCGCTGGACTTCTCCTCGCTGAAGATGACCATCTCCGGCGGCATGGCGCTGACCAAGGCGACCGCCAAGCGCTGGGAAGAGATCACCGGCTGCCCGATCATGGAGGGTTACGGTCTCACCGAGACGGCGCCCATCGTCTCCGCCAACCCGCCGGACGCCATCCAGCTCGGCACCATCGGCAAGCCGTTTGCGGGCACCTCGGTCAAGGTGGTCGACGAGGAGGGCAATACGCTGCCCTTCGGGGAAGCGGGTGAGCTGTACGTGAAGGGGCCGCAGGTGATGAAGGGCTACTGGAACCGTCCCGACGAGACGGAGAAAGTGCTCGACGGTGAAGGCTGGCTGCGCACCGGCGACATGGCGGTGCTGCAGGAGAATGGCTATATCCGCATCGTGGATCGCAAGAAGGACCTGATCATCGTCTCCGGTTTCAACGTTTATCCCAACGAGGTGGAGGATGTCGTGGCCGCGCATCCCGATGTCGTCGAGGTGGCTGCGGTAGGGATTCCCGACGAGAACAGTGGCGAGGCGATCAAGATATTCGTCGTCTCGAAAAACGACAATCTCGATGCCGAGACGCTGCGGGCCTGGTGCAAGAAGGAGCTGACTGGCTACAAGGTGCCGCGTTATGTCGAGTTCCGCGACGAATTGCCCAAGACCAACGTGGGCAAGGTGCTGCGTCGCGAACTGCGTGACAGTGCCAGACAGTCTTCCTGATGGCGGGTCGGTCTGAGCGGAGGTTCCTGGGTCCGGCATAGGCGTATCCGGCGCCTGGCGGTACAATGGCCTGCCCGTCAGAATGACGGGCAGGTTTTTTTGCGACCGGAAGAGGGCCTCTTGAGCGTACAACCCCGCGATCCCCTTGTACGAATGAAATCTCTCCAGACTGCTCTGGACGAGAGTTTGCTGCGCGATGCCCGGGAACAGGGGCGGCGCCTGTCGCGCCTGCAGGCCCGCATCCGGGCCGGCAAGCCCGTCGATCGCGCCTTGGCCGACATCGAGAAACGTCTGGACGCTTCCCGCGAGGCACTGGCGTTGCGGCGCGAGCTGCCGGTACAACTGAACTATCCCGAGACGCTGCCTGTCGCCGAAAAGCGTGCCGACATTCTCGAAGCGCTGCGTGATCATCAGGTCGTGGTGGTGGCCGGGGAGACCGGCTCGGGCAAGACGACCCAGTTGCCCAAGATCTGCCTGGAGCTGGGCCTGGGAAGGCGCGGGCTGATCGGTCACACCCAGCCGCGCCGTCTGGCGGCACGCTCTGTCGCAACGCGCCTGGCCGAGGAGCTCATGGTGCCGCTCGGCGATCAGGTGGGCTATCAGGTGCGTTTTACCGATATCACCAACGAGCGCACCCTGGTCAAGCTGATGACCGACGGCATCCTGCTGGCCGAGACCCAGCACGATCCCGACCTGTCGCGCTATGAGGCGATCATCATCGACGAGGCGCACGAGCGCAGCCTCAACATCGATTTTCTGCTGGGCTACCTCAAGCGGCTGACGGAGCGTCGCCCCGACCTCAAGGTCATCATCACCTCGGCGACCATCGACGTGGCGCGCTTCGCCGAGCATTTTGCCCAGCATGGCCGCCCCGCCCCGGTCGTACAGGTCTCGGGGCGCACCTATCCGGTCGAAGTGCGCTACCGACCGCTGGTGCGCGAGGCCGATGACGAGGAGGACCGCACCCTGCAGGAGGGCATTCTTCATGCTGTCGAGGAGATCGAGGCCATCGAGCGCGAAAAGCGCTGGTTCTCGGGGCCCCGCGACGTGTTGATCTTTCTGCCCGGGGAGCGGGACATCCGCGAGACAGCGGATACCCTGCGCCGTGCCGATCTCAAGAGCACCGAAATTCTGCCTCTGTATGCGCGGCTGTCGAATGCCGAGCAGAACCGCATATTCCAGCCTCACGCCGGTCGGCGCATCGTGCTGTCCACCAATGTCGCCGAAACCTCCCTGACGGTGCCGGGCATTCGCTACGTGATCGATCCCGGGCTGGTGCGCATGAGCCGCTACAGCTACCGCGCCAAGGTCCAGCGCCTGCCCATCGAGCCGGTGAGCCAGGCCAGCGCCGATCAGCGCAAGGGGCGCTGCGGGCGTATCGCGGAGGGGGTATGCCTGCGTCTTTACAGCGAGGAGGATTTCCTGTCGCGGCCGGCCTACACCGAGCCGGAGATCCAGCGTACCAACCTGGCCTCGGTCATCCTGTCGATGCTGGCACTGAAGCTCGGTGACATCGAGGCGTTTCCCTTTGTCGATGCGCCCGATTCACGCTTTGTCAGGGATGGCTTCCGGCTGCTGTTCGAACTCGGTGCCGTGGACGAGCAGCAACATCTCACCGACACCGGCAGGCGCCTGTCGCGCCTGCCCATCGACCCGCGCCTGGCGCGCATGGTGCTGGCCGGCGCCGAGTTCAAGAGCCTGCGCGAGACGCTGGTCGTGGTCAGTGCCCTGGCGGTGCAGGACCCGCGCGACCGGCCTGCCGAAAAGCGCCAGGCGGCGGATCAGAAACACAAGCAGTGGGACGATCCCGAGTCCGACTTCGCTGCGCTGCTGAATCTGTGGCACGGTTTCGAGACGGCACGAGAGGAGCTCTCGGGCAGCCAGCTGCGACGCTGGTGTCGCGAGAATTATCTCAACTACCTGCGTCTACGCGAGTGGCATGATACCTATCGCCAGTTGCGCCAGTTGGCGCGGGAACTGGCGCTGGAGGACTCGTCGGCGATGCAGCCGGCCGAGCCCGACGCCGACAATGTGGACGGGGTGCGTCGCCATCCGGTGGTCAACTACGAGCAGCTGCATCAGGCGCTGTTGTCCGGGTTGCTGTCGAACCTCGGCCAGTTGCTTGAGAATCGCGAGTATCTTGGCGCCCGCAATCGCAAGTTCATGATCCATCCCGGCTCCGGCCTGGCCAGGAAGACCCCCAAGTGGATCATGGCCGGTGAACTCGTGGAGACCACGCGGCTGTATGCCCGCAGCGTGGCGCGCATCCGCCCCGAGTGGGTCGAGCCTCAGGCGATGCATCTGGTCAAGCGCAACTACAGTGATGCGCACTGGGAAATGAAGCGGGCCCAGGTGGTGGCTCACGAGCAGGTCACCCTGTTCGGTCTGCCGATCGTCGCCGGGCGCAAGGTGAACTATGGACCCATCGCGCCTCGCGAAGCGCGTGAGATATTCATTCGCCGTGCCTTGGTGGAGGGCGAGTACCGCACCCGAGCGGAGTTCTTCGCTCACAATCGGGCAATGATCGGCGAGGTCGAAGAACTCGAGGATCGTGCCCGCCGTCGCGATATCCTGGTTGACGAGGATACGCTGTTCGAATTCTACGATCAGCGCATTCCCGCCGATATTCATAACGGACGCAGCTTCGAGCGCTGGCGGGAGAAGGCCGAGCGTGACGACCCCGGCATCCTCAAGCTCGACAAGGCCGACCTGATGGCCCGCGAGGCCGAGGATGTCACGGTCGAGCAGTATCCCGACGAACTGGTATGGAATGGCGTACGTTATCCGCTGAGTTACCATTTTGCGCCCGGCGCCAGCGATGACGGGGTGACCCTGACGCTGCCGGCGGCGATGCTGTCGCAGTTGCCCGCCGCGCGTCTGGAGTGGCTGGTGCCGGGACTGTTGCGCGAGAAATGCATCGCGCTGCTCAAGTCGTTGCCCAAGGCGGTACGCAAGCAGGTGGTGCCGATTCCCGACTGGGTGGATGCAGCACTGGCGACCCTGACGCCCGACGATGTACCGTTGACCGAGGCCTTGGGCGAGTTTCTGCGCCGCCGCACCGGGCTGCGCCTGCCCCCGGATGCCTGGCGTACCGACCAGCTCGAACCGCACCTGATCATGAACCTGCGGGTCGTCGATCACGAAGGCCGTATGCTGGGGGAGGGCCGCGATCTCTCCGTGCTGCAACAGCGCTTCGCCGCGGCGGCCACTCAGGGCGCCCGGGCGTTGAATGCCGAGGTGCTGGAGGCACCGTCACTGAATGAGTTGCCCGAGACGCCGCTACCCGAGTCACGCACCACGACCCAGGCCGGAATCCGGGTCGAGGCCTATCCGGCATTGATCGACAAGGGCGACACGTTGGCGGTGGAGCTGTTCGATCATCCCGACAAGGCGCGCGAGGCTCACCGCCAGGGAGTCAAGCGACTGGCGATGCAGCGACTGCCGGATCAGTTGCGCTACCTCAAGCGAGAGCTCAAGGGGCTGGATCGCTGCGCGTTGCTGTTCGCCAAGGTGGGCAGCAAGGCGCAGCTCGTCGATGACGTTGCCGACGCCGTGTTCCTGCAGGTCATTGCGCAGGATCCCCTGCCGCGCTCACGTCAGGCACTCGATGCGCGTATCGACGAGCGACGCGCGGAGCTGGTGCCGCATGCCGAGCGTCTGGTGGAGCATCTCTACAAGGCACTCGAGGGACACCTGGCGGTGACCAAGCAGCTGAAAGGCAATCTCAGTATGGCGCTGGCCTTGGTGTACAGTGACCTCAAGGCCCAGATGCAGCGTCTTGTACATCCGGGATTCGTGACCGAGGCGGGAGCTTGGCTGGAGCACTACCCGCGTTACATGCAGGCCGCGCTGATCCGTCTGGAAAAGGCCCCGCGCGAGCGCATGCGCGACCAGATGGCGATGCAGGAAGTTCACGACTTCGAGGCCCGTCTGGCCGCCCGTCGCGAAGCGACACGCCGCGAGGGAAGCGAGGATCCCCGGCTCGTCGAGTTCGGCTGGTGGCTCGAGGAATTTCGTGTCTCGCTGTTCGCCCAGCAACTCGGCACGCTGGAGCCGGTGTCGAGCAAGCGCCTCGAGCGGCGCTGGGCCGAAATCACCGGACGGCAGAAATGATGGGCTTTCTCCGGTGGCCGTGTGCTGCTGAAGGCCGAATCACCGCCATTCGAAGGCTAAAATAAGTGGCATCTGACGATGCCATGAGGAGACGACCATGACACATGCCGTGATTACCGGCACGGGGCTCTACACGCCGGAGCATGCGATCAGCAACGACGAGCTGGTGGCTTCGTTCAATACCTGGGTCGACCGCGAGAACACCCGGCATGCTCGGGAGATCGAGGCGGGCGAACGCGAGCCGCTGCAGTACTCGAGCACCGAGTTCATCGTCAAGGCGTCCGGTATCGAGAGTCGCTACGTGCTCGACGCCGAGGGCATTCTGGATCCCGAGCGCATGCGCCCGCGCCTGCCGGAGCGGTCCAACGAAGCGCTCTCCGTACAGGCCGAGATGGGACTGGCGGCGGCTCGGGAAGCCCTTGACGCTGCTCAGGTCGCGGCCGATGAAATCGATCTGGTCATCGTTGCCTGCTCCAATCTCCAGCGCCCCTATCCGGCAGTTTCCGTCGAGCTGCAGATGGCGCTGGGGGCCCCGGGCTACGCTTTCGACATGAACGTGGCGTGTTCCAGCGCGACCTTCGGTATCGAGATGGCGGCCAATGCCATCCGCGCAGGCAATGCCCGGCGCGTACTGATGGTCAATCCCGAGATTTGCTCGGCGCACCTCAATTTTCGCGATCGCGACAGCCACTTCATCTTCGGCGATGCCTGTACGGCGGTCGTGATCGAGGCGGCGGATGCTGCGCGCGCCGCGAGCCGCTTCGAGGTTCTGGGTACACGACTGAGCACGCGCTTTTCGAACGCCATCCGCAACAATTACGGGTTTCTCAACAATATGGCCGACACTGGGGTCGGCGAGGCGGACAAGCTGTTCGTTCAGGAGGGGCGCAAGGTATTCAGAGAAGTCTGCCCGATGGTGGCCGATCTGATCACTGAGCATCTCGAGCAGCTTTCGCTGTCCAGCGGCGATCTCAAGCGCCTCTGGTTGCACCAGGCCAACCGTCACATGAACGACCTGATCGCACGGCGCGTGCTGGGCAGCGAGCCGACGCTCGAGCAGGCACCGGTCATTCTGGACCGCTATGCTAATACCAGTTCCGCAGGTTCGATTATCGCTTTTCATCTGCATCGCGACGGACTCGAGGATGGCGATATTGGGGTGGTGTGTTCGTTTGGAGCGGGCTACAGTGCGGGCAGTGTACTGTTACGCAAGGTGAGCAACGGATGATGTTTTTCAAGGGAGTGATGGCGCTATGTGTCGCCGCGGTGCTCAGTGGCTGTGCATCGCAGGGAACGGTCGCGCCCGATCCCAACCCCCAGGATCCATGGGAAGGGTTCAATCGGCGCGTGTTCGCTTTCAACGATACACTGGATCGCTATGCACTCAAGCCCGTGGCTCAGGGGTACGACTACGTGACCCCCGAGCCGGTACAGACCGGGGTCGGCAACTTCTTCAGCAATCTGGGCGAGCTGGGCACCGCCTTCAACAGCATGCTGCAGTGGAAGTGGTCGAATGCCGGCATCGCCTCGGGGCGTTTCGTGATCAACTCCATTCTGGGCGTGGGCGGCGTTCTCGACCCGGCCACACGGATGGGGCTTCGCGAACGCGAGGAGGATTTCGGGCAGACACTTGCCGTCTGGGGCGTGGACGAAGGGCCCTTCTTGGTGCTTCCGATCCTCGGCGGACGTACGCTGCGTCATACCGCTGGGTTGCCTGTCGACTGGTACACCTATCCGCTGACCTACGTCGAAGAGGACAAGGTCCGCTATAGCTTGCGGTTCCTGGAACTGGTCGACCTGCGTGCCAGCCTGCTGGATCAGGAGCGGCTGATTCAAGGCGATCGCTACAGCTTTGTGCGTGACGCCTACCTGCAGAGACGGCGTTTCGAAGTCAGCGATGGGCAACTGGGGGAGGACCCCTTCGCAAGCGGGGCCTTCGATGAAGACTTTGAGTTCAGCGATGACGATTTCGCTGATTGACACGATGCCTTCATGGCCAGCCAGCAAATACTGATCGGCCTGATCGATCAACCTGGACAGAGACGAGATGCGCTTGCCCGGATCATCGCCGAGAGTGGCTTTGCCGTCACGACGGTCGATGCCCTGGCGGCGCTTCCGGCGGACACGGCATGCATCGTGGCGCACGCCCAGGCGGTCAGACGGTGCGACTGGCCGCGACTGTGCGAGCGCTTGCCGGCCATCATGGTCAGTGAAACGCGTCTCGACGACGATCTGCTCGGGGCGATCGATGCTGGCCTTGTCGACTATCTCGTCGAGCCTCTCGAGCACGGTGCGGTGCTGTGCCGGCTCATCGCCCGCGCCGTCGAGCATCACCGTCTGGCTGAGGCGCATGCACGTGATCGCGCTCGGCTGGCTGAACTCAATGAAAGCTTGGAAACCCACCTGGCCATGCTGCGTCTCGACCAGCAGGCGGGCAGTCACATCCAGCGCAAGCTGTTACCGCCGCGTCCCGTGACCTATAACGGCGTGACCGCCGATTATTGGCTGGAACCTTCGCTTTACCTTTCCGGCGATTTCCTCGACTTCCAGCCCTGCGACAGCCGCTACAGTTTCTTCTACTTCGCGGACGTGTCGGGCCATGGCGCTTCCTCGGCTTTCGTCACCGTACTGCTCAGGTATCTCTGCAACCGCTGGCTGTCGCGCTGGGACGGTCAAGCTCCTGAAACTTTCCCCTCGCGCTGGCTGACGGAGCTTAACCGGGAGCTGATCGACACCGGCATCGGCAAGCATGTGACAATCTTCGCCGGGGTGCTTGACCGCGAGCGTCGCTACCTCCACTATGCGCTCGGCGCGCAACTGCCCATGCCCGTGCTTCAGGAGGCTGGCGCCGTGACGGTCCTGGAGGGTACGGGATCGCCCGTCGGGCTGTTTGACGACGTCGAATTTCCTTCCTTCGGGCGCGAACTGGCGCAGAACTTTTGTCTTTGGATGTGTTCGGATGGAATCCTGGAATGCCTGCCCGGCGACACGCTCGATGCACGGCTTCAGGAGTTGGAGCGGCGCATCGCGCGCTGCTCCAGTATCCAGGCGTTGCGTGACAGTCTGATGCTGGGGGAAGCGTTGCCCGATGATCTCACCATGATGACACTGAGCGGTTTTGATAATGCATGAGGGGCGTATCAAGGCGGCCTTCGAGGCCGGTGTGTTCGTGCTCAAGCTGTGCGGCGATGTGCGGCTCACGCTCTGCGCCACGCTGGATGCCGAGGCGCAGCGCCTGGGCCAGATGCCGGGGCTGCGTGCGGTGATGGTCGATCTGCGCGAGGCGACCAACGTCGACTCCACCGCGTTGGGGTTTCTGGCCAAGGTGGCTCTGGCCGTGCAGGATCACGTCGAGCAGCGCCCGACCATCGTGGCCGATCATCCCGATGTGCGGCTCATGCTGGATGTGATGGGCTTCTCGCGTTATTTCACGCTGGTGACCTCACCCTTGACCGAGCCTGCCGAGCTGGACGATCTGCCGCAAGTCGAGGCCGGTGAGCGGGATATGCAGGAGCGCATTCTGGAGGCGCATCGCATCCTGATGCGCATGAGCGAGCATAACCGTCATGAATTCCAGCCGTTGATCGAGCTGCTGGAAGCCCAGCAGACCGATCCTCACCATAGTTGATCCTCTCAACTGCGCAGTTCACCCAGCAGTTCTTCCAGCTTGCGCTGATCGGCCATGAACTTGCGGATGCCTTCGGCCAGTTTCTCCGTCGCCATGGCGTCCTCGTTCATCTCCCAGCGGAATTCTCCTTCATCCAAGGGTTCCGGTGGTGAGGTTTCGGCACCGCCGGGCTGGAGCTGGCGCGTCAGCGAACCTTGGGACTCGGCCAGCTCCGCGAGCAGGGCGGGGGAGATGGTCAGGCGGTCGCAGCCGGCCAGTGCCTCGATCTCTCCGCTGTTGCGGAAGCTGGCACCCATGACGATGGTCTTGTAGCCGTGTCCCTTGTAGTGCTCGTAGATTTTCCGCACCGAACGCACGCCGGGGTCGCGTTCGCCGCTGAAGTCTGCTTCGGGATCGCGCGCCTTATGCCAGTCGAGGATACGTCCGACGAAGGGGGAGATCAGCGTCACGCCGGCATCGGCGCAGGCACGCGCCTGGGTGAAGCTGAACAGCAGCGTGAGGTTGGTACGGATGCCTTCGCGTTCGAGGCGCTCCGCGGCGCGGATGCCTTCCCAGGTCGAGGCGATCTTGATCAGGATCTTCTCCCGCGAGATACCGCGGCGCTCGTAGCGCTCGATCAGTGAGTGCGCCCGGTTGAGCGTAGCCCGGGTATCGAACGACAGGCGTGCGCTGACTTCGGTGGAGACGTAGCCGGGAACCAGCTCGCTGATCTCGCTACCCACGTCGACGGCGACGGCATCCAGTGCGTCATCGATGTCGGTACTTTGACGAGCGAGTTCGGCAAGCCGCACACGACGGCTTTCATGCTGTGCCGCCTGCAGGATGAGCGAGGGGTTAGTCGTGGCGTCGGTGGGCGTGAAACGCCGAATGGCGTCAAGATCGCCGGTGTCCGCAACGACGGTGGTCATTGCCTTGAGCTGCGTCAGTTTATCCAGAGCCATACCGTGGTCCCTCCTTGAGTCGAATCAGAGCCTCAACTTTACCAACTGCCCGATAGCGCGCCTAGCGCTCATCCGCGGACAGAGGTGATGCCCGTCTCGATGGCAGAGCGAACACCCGAGGTGGGCAAATGTTGTTATCATTAGCGGCTTCATGATAGTTCGGCTCACGCAAGGAGGCTTATGCTGACGCTCGATTCCCGGCGCGTCGCGCTGCTGGTCGCGGCCAATACCGCCCTGGCACCTTTCGCCATTGACGCCTATCTGCCGGCCATCCCCTCCTTGGCCGAGGCCGTGGGAGCCAGCGTTCACCATACCGAGCTTTCCGTCAGTGTCTTTCTGTTCGGCTTCGCCCTGGGGCAGCTGATCTGTGGGCCGCTGTCCGACCGTCTGGGGCGCAAGCCGATACTGCTGTCGGGGCTGGCGGTGTTTCTGCTGGCCAGCCTGGCCATCACTCAGGTCGGTTCCATCGGGCAGTTGTGGCTGCTGCGCTTTGTCCAGGCGCTGGGAGGCGGGGCCTGCGTGGTCAATTCGGCGGCCATCGTGCGCGACTGTTTCAGCGGGCGCGAGGCGGCGAAAGTCATGTCGACCATGGTCATGATCCTGATGCTGGCGCCGCTGGTGGCACCCATGGTGGGCAGCGGGCTGCTGTATCTGGCCGACTGGTGGGCCATCTTCCTGTTCCTCGCATTGTATGCGGCGTTTCTGCTGTGGCTGCTGAGCACACGCCTGCCCGAGACGCACGGCCGTGATCCGAATGCCGCCCCCTGGAGCCAGATTCTCGGCAACTATCTGAGCGTACTGCGTCATCGCGAGGCGATGGGGTATATCTTCGCCGTTTCGATGTCGTTTGCCGGCATGTTCGCTTTCATTACCGGCTCGCCCTATCTCTATATGCAGCATTACGGGCTTTCGCCGGCTGCCTATCCCTTCGTGTTCGGCGCCAACATTCTGGTCATGGCAGGCTCCAACCGCCTCAACATCCGCCTGCTCAGATCGCATTCGCCGCAGCAGAATCTGCTTCTCGGGCTCGGCATCCAACTGGCGGCGGGAGTGGCCCTGGTCACGATCTTTGCGCTGGGAGCAGACTCGCTGGTCAGCGTCGTGCCATTGATGGTGCTGTTCGTCGGCATGCAGGGGCTTATCAGTCCCAATGCCATGTCCGCCATGCTGGATCATTTTCCGCGCATGAGCGCTACCGCCACGGCCTTGCAGGGAAGTGTGCAGTTCACCAGCGGGGCGCTTGCCGGCGTGCTGGTCGGCGCCTTCGAGGTGGCCAGCGCGTGGCCGACGGTGCTGACCATGCTGGGTGCCACGCTGCTCGGCAATCTCGCCGTACGCGTACTGGCTCGGGGTGCCCTGCATGGCTGAGTTTTTGGGCGTATCGCTGCTGGTCTGGCTGGGGTGTGCCGCCTCGCTGTTTCTGGGCGCCTTCGTGCAGCGTGCCACGGGCTTCGGGTTGGCGGTGATCGGTGCACCCTTGCTGCTGATGCTGGAACCGCGACTGGTACCGGTGGTGCTGGTCATGTTCGGCTTGCTGGTGTCGCTGATGATGGCGGGGCGCTATCGTCACGAGATTCGTCTCGACGCCATCGGCATGGCGCTAGTCGGTCGCCTGCCCGGCAATGCACTGGGTGCCTGGCTGTTGCTGGCCGTGCCCCTGGCAGTGCTCGAACATCTCATTGCCGCTATCGTGCTGATTGCCGTGGCCGTAAGCCTGTTGCGCTTCAGCCTGCCGGTCAACCGGCTCAGCCTGTTTATCGCCGGCGTGGTCTCCGGCGTGTTCGGCACCGTGTCGGGTATCGGCGGGCCGCCCATCGCGCTGCTCATGCACCGCCTGCCGCCGGACAGCGTGCGCGGCAATCTGGCGGCGTTCTTCATCGTCGGCTCGATACTGACCCTGACGGTATTGGCCCTGGCCGGACGCATTCAGCTTTGGCATCTGGCAATGGCGGTGAGCTTCGTGCCGGCGATTCTGGCGGGAAGCTGGGTCGCGGCGCGCATCGCGCACCGGTTGGACCGTCGCACCCTGCAGTATGCTTCGTTGTCGTTATGCACCCTGGCGGCACTGGGGCTGCTGATCGATTGATACGCCACGAATCGGGCATCGTTGCTATTACCGACATCGTCTCCTGGGCTACCGGCATCGCCTCCTGGGCATGTCTCGATGCTGAGCCGGAGCATGATCTGCATAATACCGGGCGGGGTGAGTCCCGCTACTTCCTCGCTGGAATCCAGGCTCTCGTGCAGGCATCTTGCATTGGCGTGGCGCATCATGGTGGCTTGCGTCATGCGACAAATGTACGGCTGACACGAAACTGACATATTTCCTCGTTAACGTGGCCTCCGTAGCAGGTCGATGACCTCCAGGCGAACAGACGGCAGGAAGGCCCCATTCCCAAGAAGGCCCGATGCCCTGTCGCGTACGAAGCAGAGCGGTCCACTGAAGGAGCCATTCCATGTTGAAACATGTTGCAACGACCCTGATTTCCGCGTCCTTGGCGCTGGGCGCCACGGCAGCCGTCGCCGCTGACAGCATTACCGGCGCGGGCGCTACGTTTCCTTACCCCGTTTATTCCCAGTGGGCCGATGCCTATCAGGATGAATCCGGCGTAGGGCTGAACTATCAGGCAATCGGCTCCGGTGGCGGCATTCAGCAGATTACTGCCAAGACCGTGACCTTCGGTGCCTCCGATGCGCCGATGACGCCGGAAGAACTCGACAAGAATGGCCTGGTTCAGTGGCCGCAGATCATGGGTGCCGTCGTCCCGGTGTTGAACGTCGAAGGGATCGAAGAAGGGCAACTCAAGCTCGACGGGCCGACCCTTGCCGATATCTATGCCGGCGAGATTACCCGCTGGAACGATGAGGCTATCCAACAGCTCAACTCCGGCCTTGACCTGCCCGATACCCGCATCACGCCGGTCTATCGCGCCGAGGGTTCCGGTACCAACTTCCTGTTCACCCACTACCTGGCGCAGGTCAGCCAGAGCTTTGCCGATAACATCGGCGAGGGCAAGTCGGTAGCCTGGCCGGTGGGCGTCGGTGCCAAGGCCAACGCAGGTGTGGCCAATCAGGTCGCTCAGACCAATGGCGCGATCGGCTATGTCGAATCTGCTTATGCCGAACAGAATGACATGAACGTAGCGCAGATGAAGAACCAGGCTGGCCAGTTCGTCACTGCCGACACCGAAAGCTTCAAGGCTGCTGCCGCCAATGCCGACTGGCAGAACGCCGAAGGCATGTATCTGGTGCTGACCAACCAGCCGGGCGAGCAGAGCTGGCCGATCGTTGGGGCCTCTTTCATCCTGATGCACAAGCAAGTGGATGATGCCGATGCTGCCCGCCAGGCACTCGAATTCTTCGACTGGGCATTCGCGAATGGTGACGATGCCGCAGCGGAACTCAACTACGTGCCGATGCCTCAGAACGTTGCCGACATGATTCGCAACGATGTCTGGTCGCAGATCAAGGGGCAGGACGGTCAGCAAGTCTGGCAGCAGTAATAAACGCAGAAACATGTCCTTCAAGGCTGCGGGCTCTCTGCCCGCAGCTCTTTTGTATTCAGCCGCTTCGCTTTGCCCGATGCATGGGCTGGCGGATCGAACGAAAGTCACCCTGGGCTGGGTGAACCAAGAGTGATGAAAATGCCTGCTATTGCCGACAATCGCCATCTTCTGAGTGCCAGCGGGAACGAGCTTAAAGCGCTCAAGCGCAACGGCATGATCGATCGCCTGTTCGAGCGCGCGACGCTGTTCTTTGCTCTGCTGGTGCTGATCCTGCTCGGTTCGATCATGATATCGCTGATCGCCTCGGGGTGGCCGGCGCTCTCAACGCTAGGTCTCGATTTCTTCACCACCGATCGCTGGGCGGCGAATATCGAGAGATTCGGTGCATTACCGGCGATCTACGGCACGCTGGTCACCTCGATTATCGCCATCGTCATCGCCGTGCCGGTGTCGTTCGGCATTGCGATCTTCCTGACCGAAATCTGCCCGACGGTATTGAGGCGTCCGTTGGGTACGACGATCGAGTTGCTGGCCGGCATTCCGTCGATCATCTACGGGATGTGGGGCGTCGAGGTGCTGGCGCCGTTCTTGCAAACTCATTTCCCCGAAGTCTTTCCGGCCGGAACGGGCCTGGCTACCGCTGGGCTGATTCTCGCCGTGATGATCATTCCCTTCATTACCGCTATCACCCGCGACGTGATGGTGACGGTGCCGACGATGCTGCGTGAATCGGCTTACGGGTTGGGCTGCACCACCTGGGAAGTGGTGCGTAGCGTGATCTTTCCTTCGGTGCGGGGAGGTATGGTGGGTGGCGTGATCCTGGGGCTCGGACGGGCATTGGGCGAAACCATGGCGGTGACGTTCGTGATCGGTAACAACCTCTTTCTCAACCCGACCCTGACCGGTCAGGGCACTTCCATCGCCGCGCTGATTGCCAATCAGTTTCCCGAGGCGGATGGACTGCAGCGCTCGGCACTGCTGGCGCTGGGGCTGTTACTGTTTGTCCTCACCTTCATCGTGCTGGCCATTGCCCGTTACATGCTCAATCGCATAGAACGGCGCGCACCCTGAGGAAGCTTTCATGAATTCTGTCTATCGTCAGCGCCGCATCGTCAACCGTACCATCATGACGCTTTGCATTGTCGCCACTGCGTTTGGCATCTTCTGGTTGTTGCTGATACTCGCTGAATTGCTGTTCAAGGGAGTGACGGCACTGTCGCCGGATGTGTTTCTCGAGCGCACCCGAATGACGGGTGGCGGGCTTGGCAATGCTATTCTCGGCAGTCTGATCATGACTGCACTGGCGACAGTGGCTGGAACCATCATCGGTGTCGCGGCCGGTACCTGGCTGGCCGAATATGGCGGCAAGTCGCGGCTGGCCAGCCTCGTGCGTTTCATCAACGACGTACTGCTCTCGGCACCGTCGATTATCGTCGGCCTGTTCATTTACGCCGTCATTGTTCTGCCGATGGGGCATTTCTCTGGCTGGGCCGGGGTGGCTGCGCTCACTGTACTGATCATCCCGGTGGTCATTCGGTCCACCGAGGACATGCTGAAGCTGGTGCCCAACACCTTGCGAGAAGCCGCTGCGGCATTGGGAGCGCATCGCTGGTGGATAGTGGCCAAGGTGTGTTATAGCGGCGCAAGAGCCGGTATCACCACCGGTATTCTGCTGGGCTGCGCGCGCATCAGCGGAGAAACCGCTCCGCTGATCTTCACGTCGTTGAACTCCAATCAATGGAACTTCTTCGACATGAACAGCGAAATGCCAAACCTGCCGATGACGCTCTACCAGAACATGACGATCAACTCGTTCATTCCCCGCCAGGTCGAGCTGGCCTGGGCCGGGGCGCTCATACTGACGGCGGCGGTACTGGCGCTGAATATTGGCGCCCGCATCATCTCCAGCCGAAGCAGCAAACGCTAAGCTGCGAAGAGGTTAATCATGGATCTTTCACGAGACGCTTCGATGTCCGCGAGTACCGACGAGAGTCGGCTGTCACCTGCTTCAGCCGAGACGGCAAAACTCCTGATCAAGGATTTAAACTTCTACTATGGAAATTTTCAGGCGCTGAAGGATATCTCCATGGAGGTCCCGCCCAACCAGGTGGTTGCCTTCATCGGGCCTTCCGGCTGCGGTAAGTCCACCATGCTGCGCTGCCTCAATCGCATACACGATCTCTATTCGGGACAGCGGATGGAGGGACAGATTCTATTCGATGGCCAGGACATCAATGACAAGCGTGTCGATGCCAACCTGCTGCGCTCACGTATCGGCATGGTATTTCAGAAGCCGACCCCCTTTCCGATGTCGGTGTTCGACAATATCGCTTTCGGTGTGAAGCTGTATGAGCGGCTTTCCTCCCGCGAGATGGAAGAGCGTGTCGAGTGGGCATTGCGCAAGGCGGCACTGTGGGAGGAGACCAAGGACAAGCTCAAGCAGAGCGGTCAGGCGCTCTCGGGTGGTCAGCAGCAACGGTTGTGTATTGCGCGGACCATTGCGGTGAAGCCCGAGGTGATTCTACTCGACGAGCCGACCTCGGCGCTCGACCCGATCTCCACCGGCTATATCGAGGATCTGGTCAACGAGCTCAAGCAGGATTACACCATCGTCATCGTCACGCATAACATGCAGCAGGCGGCACGCGTCTCGGACTACACGGCGTTTTTCCATCTAGGCGAAATGGTCGAGTACAACGAGACCAAGCGCATGTTCTCGACGCCACGCACCAAGCGTGCCGAAGACTATATCACCGGCCGCTACGGCTGAGACTCGACCTTGGCTCGGCTCTGCCGGCTTGGGCTGGCCGAGCCATGATGCATTGTCGTACAACCAGGACAGCCCGACCGGTATTGTCGCGGTGCGACAGCGCTGCAGGCATGACAACTCGCTGGTAGTCTGTCGGCTGGTTTGCCGGGATCCGCCGAATGTTGACGCCTCTAATCTATTTTGCAGCTGCGCTAGCTGAAATCGCCGGCTGTTTCGCGTTCTGGGCCTGGTGGCGCCTGAACAAGACCATCGGTTGGCTGCTGCCCGGGATGCTCAGCCTGGCCCTGTTTGCCTGGTTGCTCTCGCGCGTCGATGCCGACTACGCGGGACGCGCCTACGCTGCCTATGGTGGTGTCTACATCGTCACGTCCCTGCTCTGGCTGTGGCTGGTCGAGCATCGTTCGCCCGACCGCTGGGATCTGCTGGGGGCTGCCATTTGCCTGGTCGGCGCGGGTGTGATCCTGCTCGGGCCGAGGGGCGGCTAAAATTAAAGCAGGCTGATCACAAGCCCGCCCAGCCCCACGAGCACCACCATGATCCAGGGTGGCGTCTTTCCATGTTCTCGACAGCACGAAACCGATCAATGCCGGGGCAGGGTCGTAGGGGCCGAGGATGGCGCTGGTCCAAACCGGCGGGTAAAGCGCCGCGCCGAGTATTCCCATGACGGCAGTATTAGCCCTCCGACAGGCAGAAGGAGAAGGCCGATGGCTATTGTTCTGATTGGTCTGCTGACGGTGCTGGCCAGCGGGCTGGGCACGCTGACCGGTTTCGGGACCTCGACGCTGATGGTTCCGATTCTGGCGATGTTCTATCCGTTGCCGCAAACCCTGCTGCTGGTAGGAATCGTACATTTTTTCACCAGCCTCTGGCGGGCACTGCTGTTTCGTCGCGGGCTGCGCTGGGATCTGATCCTGAAGTTCGGTATGCCAGGCATACTGCTGAGCATCGTCGGCGGCTGGCTGATGTTCCGGCTGCCACAGGATATCGGTGGACAAATACTGGGTGCAGTACTGCTGGCCTACGTCGTCTTCGTGCTAATCAAAGGAAGGGTCAGGCTGCCGCAGCGCACCTCTGTCGCCGTCATCGGCGGCGCCCTCTATGGACTGATCGCCGGAATCTTCGGTATCGGCGGGGCGGTACGCGGCGCTTTCCTGAATGCCTTCGATCTGGAAAAGTCGGTGTATCTCGCCGCGACCGGCGTCATCGCCTTGGCCGTCGACAGTAGCCGAGTGGCCACCTACTGGCTGGGTGGCGACGGATTACCCCCGACGCTGGCCTGGGGCCTGCTGGTGTTCGTGCCGTTGTCGTTGCTCGGCGCAAGGCTGGCCAAGGCCATTGTCGAACGTATTCCGCAGCAGTATTTCCAGCGTCTCATCGCCGTGGCTCTTGGTCTGATCGCATTCAAGTTGCTGCTGTTTCCGGCCAGCGGTTGAAATCGTTCCCGGTACGGTGAGTCGTTATCCCACATTGATCGCCGCACTTGGTTAGCCATGCATGGTTCTCCCACCAGGTCCGGGAGGGCGACATTGGTCGTGCTGTCGGTCTGTTGCGTTGACCGGATACAGGGCCTGTGCTTTTCTCGGCTAAACCAATCAAGCGCTAGTATCAATGCCATGACCGCCATGAACGTTTCTTCCCGACGCAGAGAACTGATTCGTATCGCCGCTGGTCTCTTCGTGGGGGAGGGATTCGAGCGGACGACCGTACGCATGCTGGCGCAGGAAATGGGCATCAAGTCAGGCAGCCTGTTTCATCATTTCCGCGACAAGCAGGAAATCCTGGAAGCCGTAATCGAGGAGGGCATGCACAGCGCCCTGGCCACGGCACGGGACATGCTTGACGCTGCCGGCGACGCGCCTCGCCAGCGTCTCGATGCCATGGCCCGTGCGCATCTCCAAACCCTGCTCGACGATCGCAATGCTCATGTCGTGGCGCTCTACGAATGGCGCCGTCTCGATGAATCCTCCCGGCAGCACTTGGCCCATCTGCGCGATGAATACGAGGCGCTCTGGCGTTCGGTGATCGACGAGGCGCTGCAGGCCGGGCTGATTCAAGGGGAGCCTTTCCTGGTGCATCGTTTTTTGCTGGGCGCATTGAACTGGACCGTCCGCTGGTACGATCCCCATGGGCCCCGTTCCCCCGAGTCCTTGGCATCGGGACTGGTGGCCATGCTCATGACCCCCGACGAGCCATTATCGCAGCGACAGGCATGACTCCTTCATTTTCCTTCCAAGGGGCACGCCTCGCTGGGGACATGCCACCAAGGTCGGGGATATGGTTTTAAACGAGCGCTTGACTCATATCCCTGTCTGGCATAATTTCAAACGCATGTTTGAGGCTGCGCTGGGTGCAGCTCTATCCGTGATTCAGGAGTGATCAACATGCCCGATTATCAGGCTCCCCTGCGCGACATGCGCTTCGTGATGGACGAACTGCTCGATTATCCTGCCCATTACGCTCATCTGCCCAATGCTGATGACGTGTCGCCGGACGTGGTTTCCGCCATTCTCGAAGAGGGCGCGCGTTTCACGCGCGAGGTCCTGCTGCCACTCAACCAGTCGGGCGATCAGGAAGGCTGTCGCCTTGAAGGCGGGGAGGTCAAGGCGCCTCAGGGCTTCAAGGAGGCGTATGCCCAGTACGTCGAGGGCGGTTGGCCGAGTCTCTCCGGGGATCCCGCTTACGGAGGGCAGGGGCTGCCACCTTCATTGGGAATGCTGCTGTCCGAGATGATCTGTGCGACCAATCTCGCATGGGGCATGTATCCGGGGCTGTCGCATGGGGCAGCCGATGCTCTGCGCCATCACGGTACCGAAGAGCAGAAAACCGCCTATCTCACCAAGCTGATCGAGGGGGTGTGGACCGGCACCATGTGCCTGACCGAGCCGCACTGCGGCACCGACCTCGGTATGATCAAGACACGTGCCGTGCCTCAGGACGACGGTAGCTATCAGATATCCGGCACCAAGATTTTCATTTCGGCAGGTGAACACGATCTGGCCGAGAACATCGTCCATCTGGTCCTGGCCAAACTGCCGGATGCACCGGAAGGTTCCAAGGGCATCTCCCTGTTCGTCGTGCCCAAGTATCTCCCCGACGCCGAGGGCAATCCGGGCGAGCGCAATGCGCTGGCCTGCGGCTCGCTGGAGCACAAGATGGGTATCCACGGCAACGCGACCTGCGTGATGAATTTCGATGGCGCCCGCGGCTTCATGGTTGGCGAGCCCAACAAGGGCCTGGCCTGCATGTTCACCATGATGAACGTGGCGCGCATCGGGGTCGGCATTCAAGGGTTGGGCCTGATGGAGGTCAGCTTCCAGAATGCGCTGGCCTATGCTCGCGACCGCTTGCAGATGCGCTCGCTCTCCGGCCCCAAGGCTACCGACAAGCCGGCGGATCCGATCATCGTCCATCCCGACGTGCGTCGCATGCTGCTGACCCAGAAATCCTTTGCCGAAGGCGGACGCATGCTGGTGCTTTATACCGCCCAGCTGGCGGACGTGGCCGAATGCTCCCAGGATGGTGCCGAGCGGGAACAGGCCGAAGTGCTGCTTGGGTTGTTGACGCCGATCGTCAAGGCCTTCCTGACCGAGGCCGGTTTCGAGGCGACCAACGAAGGCGTGCAGGTGTTCGGCGGGCACGGCTTCATCCAGGAGTGGGGCATGGAGCAGTTCGTGCGCGATTCGCGCATCACGCGCCTCTACGAGGGCACCACGGGAATTCAGGCTCTCGACCTGCTGGGCCGCAAGGTGCTGATGAACCAAGGCGAAAGCCTGCGGGTCTTCACCAAGCAGATCCACAAGTTCTGCAAGGCTCAGGAGGGTGACGCCACGCTGGAAGCATTCACCACACCCCTGGCCAAGCTCAATGCCGAGTGGGGCGAGCTGACCATGGCCGTGGGCATGAAAGCGATGCAGGATCGCGAGGAGGTCGGTGCGGCCAGTGTCGATTACCTCATGTATTCCGGCTACGTCACGCTGGCTTATTTCTGGGCGCAGGCTGCCCAGGCGGCGGCGCAGGCACTGGCAAAGGGGACCGATGAGCCAGCGTTCTACCAGGCCAAACTGGATACAGCTCGTTTCTATTATCAGCGGCTGCTGCCGCGCACTCGGGCGCATGCCGAAATGATCCGCGCCGGCAGTGCCTCTCTGATGGCGATCGACGCCGAGAATTTCGGGCTGGGCTTCGAAATCTGAATTCTCTCCGGTCAGGCGCTCTGACCTCGCTTGATGGCGGACTTCGGTCCGCCTTTTTGCTGCTAGTATTTTCTTTTCCGTTCGTACCTCCGGAGGGTTTGTGCTGCCTGACGTCCGGGGGCATGATGAGGGTTCCGATACTTCAAGGAAGAAGACCTCATGCCTCAGGGACAAGAGCCGATCCCGCCGAACGTTCCTCTGAATCTGACGTTGGCGCTGGCATCGATCGTGGTCATCATCGGCGGTATGCGTCTGGGGGCGGACCTGCTGGTGCCGATCATCCTTTCGCTGTTCATTGCCGTGATCTGTACGGCACCGGTGCACTGGTTGCATGAACATGGCCTGGGAACACGAACCTCGGTTCTGACAACGCTGTTCATACTGGGCGGCCTGTTCACGTTGCTGGGCGTTCTGCTTGCCAATAGTTTCGCCACTTTCGTCGAGGCGCTCCCCGCCTTGGAGGAACAGCTGCATGGGCATTACCTGAGCCTGCTGCAATGGCTGGCGGGGCTGGGCTTTTCCATTCATCCCCAGCAGTTTTCCGAGCTGCTGGATCCGGCCCAAGCGACAGGATGGGTGCCGCTCTTTCTCGGCGGAATCGGTAGCCTGCTCTCGCAGAGCATCGTGATCATGCTGCTGGTGATCTTCATGCTGTTCGAGACGCTGGATTTTCGTAACAAGGTTGCCCGCGCCCTGAACAATCCTGCGCCCAGTCTGGAGCGTTTCACCGAGTTCAGTCGTAACCTCAAGCGCTATCTAGCCGTGAAGACCGTCATCAGCCTGGTCACCGGCGTCCTGGTGTGGATCTCCTGTTGGCTGATCGGCGTCGATTTCCCGCTGCTCTGGGCCACACTGGCCTTCTGCCTGAACTACATTCCCAACATCGGCTCGGCGCTGGCGGCGATTCCCGCCGTACTGCTGACATTGGCCATGCCCGAAGGAGGATTGTTCAAGGCCATGTTGCTCTCCGGCGCCTATCTGGGAATCAATTTCCTGATGGGCAACATCATCGAACCACGGGTAATGGGGCGAACCTTGGGGCTGTCGACGCTGGTCGCCTTCCTGTCCCTGGTGGTGTGGGGATGGATTCTCGGTCCGGTAGGTATGCTGCTTTCGGTACCGTTGACCATGACGCTCAAGATCGCATTGGAAAGTCATCCCGAAACGCGCTGGCTGGCAAGGTTGCTGGGGCCCAACGAGCAGAGGCGCAAGCGCACGCTGCGGATACAAGGCCGAGGTGGCGAGGCCACATGAGAGACATGAGAGGAGGGCGGGAACACATCGCCCAGTGACTGGGCGATGTGCAGATGGGGCGGGGTATCAGGCGTTCTGATCGATGAACTGAGAGAGCTGGCTCTTGGACTGTGCGCCCACCAGGGAGGCGACCTTGGCGCCTGACTTGAACAGCATGACGGTCGGAACGCCGCGTACGCCATGTTCGGCAGCGATTTCAGGGGCATCGTCGACATTGACGCTGACGACCTTGAGGTTGTCGGCTTTCTCGTCGGCGACTTCATCGACCACCGGTGCCATCATCTTGCAGGGGCCGCACCAAGGAGCCCAGAATTTCAACAGTACCGGCTTGTCCGCCTTGATAACTTCCTGCTCGAAGTTGGCAGTGGTGACATCGACATTGTTAGCCATGGAAATCTCCCATTTCATTGCGCTTTATCGAGCGTAGTTCAGCGATGTTAGCCGGTGAGGGAAAGTGTGGCAAATCCCCGATGACGATAACGGCGATAGCGAACGTTTATCGTAGTAACGTTTTCTCGCTGGGCCTGGATGCTTGCCAGTGATTAAGATTTTACTCTAATATCTTATATCTTAAAGAAATTTCAATTTGCAATCTTATGCATTTTGGGTTGGATGGTGTCAGGAGGCAACGCTTACATGAAGCTCCAGCAGTTGCGTTATATCTGGGAAGTGACCCGTCACAACCTCAATGTCTCCGCGACGGCGCAAAGCCTGTTCACCTCGCAACCGGGCATTTCCAAGCAGATTCGTCTGCTTGAGGATGAACTGGGTGTCGAGATATTCGCCCGCAGCGGTAAGCATCTGACCCGCGTGACGCCGGCCGGAGAGGCTATCATCGAGCTGGCCGGCAAGGTGCTCAGCACGGTGGACAATATCAAGCATGTCGCCCAGGAGCACAGCGACGAGCGACGCGGCAGCCTGTCGATTGCCACCACCCACACCCAAGCCCGTTATGCGCTGCCACCGGTGATTCGCGAGTTCCGCCAGAAATATCCCGATGTGGCGCTACACATGCAACAGGGAACGCCCAAGCAGATTGCCCAGATGGTCAGCGAGGGGCAGGCGGATTTCGCCATCTGTACCGAGTCTCTGGAGCTGTTCAACGACCTGATCCTGCTGCCCTGCTATCGCTGGAACCGTTGCGTGCTGGTGCCTAAGGACCATCCCTTGGCCCAGCTCGGCGAGCTGACCCTCGAACGCCTTGCCGAGTATCCCCTCGTCACCTATCTGTTCGGCTTTACCGGACGCTCGCAGCTCGACGATGCCTTCAGAGCTGGAGAACTGACGCCCAACGTCGTGCTTACTGCGGCCGATGCCGATGTGATCAAGACCTATGTGCGGCTGGGCTTGGGGGTCGGGATCGTGGCGCACATGGCGATCGATCCGCAAACCGACGATGACCTGGCGGTACTCGATGCCAGCCATCTCTTTGCCAGTTCGACCACCAAGATCGGTATTCGGCGCGGTACCTTCATGCGCGGCTACATGTTCGATTTCGTGCAGCGCTTTGCACCCCACTTGGATCGCGATACGGTAGAAGCCGCTCTGGCGGCAGGGCCGCGTCACGAGCAGGTGCTGTTCGAGGGCGTGGAACTGCCGGTACGTTGAGGTAGGCTTCGACGAGCAGGTCTCGGCATCCCGCCGGCAAGGCGGGATGCCTAAGCGGGATGTGCGATTTCAGTACTGCAGGTGCAGTCCGCATTCACGCTTTTCCTCGACCTTGGTGGGGTCGAAGTAGTCGAAGTTGTTGGGCAGGTCATGCTGTTGCAGATAGCCGTACATGTCCTTTGCCGTCCAGTGCAGGACGGGTGCCACCTTGATCAGGCCATTGGCGTTGATCGAAACCGGTTGCATCTGGGCGCGCTGGGCGGTGTCTTCGGCACGTACGGCGGTGAACCAGACTTCCGGTGCCATCTCCTTCAAGGCACGCTCGAAGGGCTCCAGTTTCACCTCCTGAGTGAAGGCTTCGTGGCGAGGATCGTCGATCGACGGGGTCGCGCCGTCGACCGCTTCACGATGAGCCCGCGAGCGGCGCGGATGGTAGATGGTCAGGTTAAGGTTCAGGCGCTGGGTAACGTCGTCGGCAAAACGGTAGGTCGCTTCGGTCGCATAGCCGGAATCCATCCACACGACGGGAATGTCGGGGCGTACCTGGGTGACCATGTGCAGGATGACCGCCTCGAAGGGGCGAAAGTTGGTGGTGCATATCGCATGCTTGCCAAGGTCGAGCGCCCATCGGGTGAGAGCCTGGGGATCATGGCCGTGTTCGCGGTTGATGGCGTCGATATCGAGTGTCATGTCGGGCTCCTGAAAGAGTAGGCAAAAGCCGCCGAGCGGTTTTCGATCGCCTAACCCTAGCAAAACGTCACTACAGATCCCCAATATTCTTTGGTTCGGTCCTTATATACCGGAAACACAGGAAATGTCAGGCGTCTTAGAACCTCAGTTTCTCACCACCCAGGCGGCGTGTGGCTGCCAGCGGCGTGACGCGGGGCAGCTCGCCAGCGAGCCACTCGACATGGGCCTCGATGGCGTAGACCTCGCGCAGCCGTGCGGCGGTAAGCACTTCGCCCGGCGTGCCGCTCGCCGCCGTGCGGCCGTCCTTGAGTACCCAGATATGCTCAGCGAAGCGGGCCGCGAGATTCAGGTCGTGGATGGCCATGACGATGATGATGTCACGCTCACGCGCCAGACGTGACAGCCAGTCGAGCACCTGAAGCTGATGGTACAGATCCAGGGCGCTGGTGGGCTCGTCGAGCATCAGTAGACGCGGCTCGCGGACGACGGCCTGGGCGATGGCGACGCGCTGGCGCTGGCCGCCGGAGAGCGTGGCCAACTCGCGTTCGGCCATGGTTTCGAGCTCCAGCGCACGCAGGACGTCGCGAACCCGGTACAGGGCCGCTTTTCCCCGTTCCGCCATCCGGGTGCGGCGTGCCAGCAGCACTGCTTCGAAGACCGTCAGAGCCGCTCGTGAGCTGGTGTCCTGCGGCAAGTAATAGAGTTGGCGAGCGCGGCTCTCCAGCGATTGCCCGGCCAGAGACACGCCGTCGAGACTCAGACTGCCCCGGGAAGATTCGATACCGGCAATCGCCTTGAGCAGGGTCGACTTGCCGGCACCGTTGGGTCCGATCAGTGCCGTCACTTGACCCGAGTTCGCTTGCAGTTTTCCTACGCCATGCAGAATCTGGGTACCCCCCAGGCTGCAGTCGAGATGGTCGATAGCCAGTGTCATTCCCACAACTCCCGGCGACTGCGCAGAATCAACGACACGAAAAAGGGCAGGCCGATCAGTGCCGTGATGATCCCGATGGGAAACAGGATGCCCGGAATCAGGATTTTCGACAGGATCGAGGCCACCGACATGATCAATGCGCCCGTCAATGCCGCCATGGGCACGAATACCCGCTGATCCTCGCCTACCAACAGACGTGCGATATGCGGACCCACCAGTCCGACGAAGCCGATGGTGCCGACGAATGCCACCGCCGTGGCGGCGAGCAACGAGCAGCACAGCAAGACGGTCAGACGCAGGCGGCCGACGTTGATGCCCATCGCCTTGGCATGCACGTCGCCCAGGCGTAGCGCTGTCAGACGCCATCCCGCGCGCAGGAAGACGGGGAGGGTCACGATCAGTATCAGGGCTGCCAGCCCCACCTTGCCCCAGCTAGCCTTGGCCAGACTGCCCAATGACCAGAACACCAGCTGCTGCAGTGCCTCGGCGGAGGCCACGTACTGCAACACGCCGAGCAGAGCGTTGAAGAAGAACATGATGGCAATCCCCATCAGCACCATGGTCTGGACGCTGACGCCACGCAATCGACTGATGCCCCAGATCGTCAGCGAGGCGAGCATCGACAATACGAAGGCATTACCGGTCACCAGCAGAGTACCGGCTACGGGGATGACGCCGAAGCCGAGAATGAGGGCCAAGGCCGCGCCGAAACTCGCCGCCGAGGAGATACCCAGAATGAAGGGATCCGCCAGCGGGTTGTTGAGGATGGTCTGCATCTCGGCCCCGGCCAGAGCCAGGCTGATGCCGACCGTCAGCGCCATGCAGGCCACGGGCAGGCGAATCTCCCACACGACCATGCCAATAACGCGTGGCGCCTCGGCGGGATTGAGCAGGGTGCTCAGCACGGCACCGAGAGGGTATTGGCCGGGGCCGGTAGCGACATCGATGACGAATGAAACCAGCGTCAGAATTGCCATGAGCGCAATGATCGCGATATGGCGGCGGCGGCGCGCCATGTAGCGTGTGATGCTGTCGTCGGGCGCTGGCTGCGGCTCGGAAGCCGCGCGTGAAGGTCCGCTAGCCATCATGCCCCGCTGTTGTCGGAATTCATGGAGTGCTGTGAGAAAAAGCACGCTTTTACAATAACCGTTTGCAAGGTTACGCGGTGACAAGCAGGTTTCCTAGCTCGGGCCGAGCAGGCCGGGCACTGGGTCGTTGCGTCATGCGTAACGGAATACGGTTTGTTGCAGTAGCCGGCCGAGACTAGTCAGCGGTCAAGGCTTCCATGAGGCGGCGAACCTTGTCGAACGTCTCCTGATATTCCGCTTCCTCGCTGGAATCCGCTACCACGCCTCCGCCTCCCCAGACATGCAGCATGCCGCTATCGGCGACAACGGTACGAATGGCGATCGAGGTATCCATGCTGCCCCGAACATCAACGTACCCCAGGCTGCCGCAGTAGACGCTGCGCCGGCTGGGCTCGAGTTCATCGATGATCTGCATGGCCCGCACCTTGGGCGCCCCGGTGATCGAGCCGCCGGGAAAGGCGGCCGCCAGCACATCGAGCACGCGATGTCTCTCGTCCAGCTCCCCGGTAATCACGCTGACGAGATGATGCACGTTGGCATAGCTCTCCAGATGGCAGAGCTGTGGCACACGAATGCTGCCGGGGCGACAGACCCGGCCCAGGTCGTTACGCAGCAGATCGACGATCATGACATTTTCGGCACGATCCTTGAGGCTCGCGCGCAGAGCTTCGGCATTCTCTCGATCCGTTTCCGGGTCATGGCCGCGTGGACGCGTACCCTTGATCGGGCGCGTCTCGGCATGCCCATCGCGCACTGCGATGAAACGCTCGGGGGAAAGCGACAGGATGGCCTGGCCGTTCCAGGCCATGTAGCCAGCGAAGGGCGTCGGCGTGACCTGCCGAAGGCGCTGATACGCTTGCCATTCGTCGCCCTCGTAAGCGGCAAAGAAGCGTTGCGTGAGATTGACCTGATAGCAGTCGCCTGCCTGGATATACGCCTGAACCCGACGGAAACGCTTGCCATACTGTATTCGGCTCAGCTCGCTCCGAAACGGCGTGAGCGTGCGAAATCCCGGGGAAGAGGGTAATGCTGCCGCAAGCCATCGTTTCACCTGCATGAGGCGCTCTTCTGTGGCAACCAAACAGGCTTCGCAACGCTCGTGGTCCTGAATCAGGGCCCAGTCATACAGCCCGACGCGACTCCAGGGCAGCTGAGTTGCATTTCGGGCATGGCCACCGATCGTTTCGAGACAACGGCCCAGATCATAGCTCCAGTAACCGATGAGGCCGCCGGTGAAGGGCAGGTGCGTATCGGGTGGCTCGAGTTGCAGCCGATCGAGCAGAGCCTGTTGGGCAGAGAAGGGTGAGACAGGCAGGGTGGGAAACTGGTCACAATATGCCCGGCCCTGCTGATCGACCTCGAGCATGGCCAGCGGATCGCTGGACATAATGTCGAAGCGTCCCCCGGGCGCCTGAGGGCGGCCACTATCGAGCAGCACGGCGCCGGGACGTTGCCTCAGTGCCGCGAAACGTGCCAGAGGCGTGGCATGGTAAGGCAGGGGCACCAGTTCGAGTCGTTGTGTCATGCAAAGTGCTTCCGGGTCTCGGCGCTCCATTCTAGGCAAAGGCACGCGGTTTGTCCGCTGGGGTGCGGGACACGATAATGGTGCCAATACACTATTTTAGTCTTGGCGGAGAGGAGCGATTCATGCGTAAGGACAGGACGGTCCAGCAGGGTCTCCTCGAGCGCCCCGACCAACTTTGTCACTGGCGCCGACTGGAACTGCCCGGAACCCAGGGTGACGGGACTTTGCTGCTGTTGCACGGGGCCGGGGTCGCTGGTGGATTGACGTGGCTGCCGATGGTCGAGCATCTGCAGGCTTGGCGCACGCTGCTGATACCGGATCTGCGGGGGATGGGCGAGACCCGTGCGCCTGATGGTCAGGAGCGGGCATTCACCCTCGATGAGGTGGTGACGGATGTGGAGGCGCTGCTGGATGTTCAGGGTGTCGAATGTTGCGATGTGATCGGCTACTCCTTTGGCGGTCTGGTGGCGATGCGCCTCAAGCAGCGTCTCGAAAAGCGTATCGGAAAGACTGGCCTGCTCGAGCCGGCCCTGCTGGAGCGCGGGGACCGCGAGGTCATGATCCAGGTCCGCGAAGGGTATGCCGAAGCTGCAGAACGCATACGATGGGCCGATAGCGCGAAAAAAGGCATCGTTGCCTTTCTTGATCTCATTGCTCCGCATCGTTCGAAGAACCCGCGCGTCGAGCATCTGATGATAAAACGGCTGGCACACCGGCCTCTGGGGTTTGCCAATGCCCTGGATTGCGTGACCGACGCGGTACGCCATCTCGACAGGGAGGCTCTGCTGGCGGCGCAGCGTGACGTCATCAGTATCGTAGGAGAACGGAGTCTGTCTGCCATGAAGGCGTATCATGCCGCCATTGCGCAATCCAGAGATGACTGGCGTTATCATGAATTGCCGGGCACCGACCACTCCCTGCCGTTTCAGAAACCTCGGCGTATTGCTGCCACCTTGCAGTCGGAGTGGTGAAGGATTGTCGACAGCGTATGTGCAGTATTCGGCCATGTGCGCCGAAAGATGTAGAAACTAACTGCAAATGACGTGTTGACCGGCCCCTAGTGGCTGGCTAGAGTGCTTGCATTCCATTATTGTCAACAATCACCATGAATTCACTTCTTCAGAAAGAGACGCTGCCTGAGGTCCGCACGCTGGCCGAGCGCGTTTTCAATCAGTTGCAGAGCGCCATCGTGCGGGGCGAAATGGCGCCCGGCACCAAGATTACCGAGCCCGGTCTCTCCAAGGCCTATGGTATTTCGCGTGGACCGCTGCGTGAGGCAATGCGACGTTTGGAGGCCCATCGCCTGATCGAACGTGTCCCTCATGTGGGGGCCCGGGTCGTCAAGCTGTCGATGCGTGAGCTGCTCGAGCTGTTCGACGTGCGGGAGGCCATGGAGAGCATGGCGGCGCGCCTTGCAGCCAAACACATGACCGCCGAGGAGATCGCCGGGCTGCGTGAGGTGTTGGCCATGCACGAGCGCCAGGCCGATCTGCAGCGGGGAGAAGCCTACTATCAGCGCGAAGGGGATCTGGACTTTCATTATCGCATCGTCCAGGGCAGCCATAATCGCATGCTGATGACGATTCTCTGCGACGATCTCTATTACCTGGTACGCCTTTATCGCACCCAGTTCAGTGCCAGTGGCACGCGCCCTCAGCGCGCTTTTGTCGAACATCATCGCATTGTTGACGCTATCGAGGCCGGTGACGAGGAACTGGCAGAACTGCTCATGCGTCGCCATGTCAGCGCCTCGCGCGCGAACGTGGCGGAACGCTACGCTGCCGCTTTACAGGAAGAGGCCGAGGCCTCCTGCCAAGAAAGGAAACAACCATGACCTATCCGACACCCGGGGCGCGATTCCGCGCGGCTCTAGAAGCGCACCGTCCACTGCCGATCGTGGGTACCATCAACGCTTACAGCGCCCTGATGGCCGAAAAGGTCGGGCACCATGCGGTCTACCTTTCCGGTGGTGGCGTGGCCAATGCTTCCTTTGGACTGCCGGATCTGGGCATGACCTCGATGAATGACGTGGTCGAGGATGCGCGGCGCATTACCGGCGCGACCGAATTGCCGTTGTTGGTCGATATCGATACCGGCTGGGGCGGTGCCTTCAATATTGCACGGACCATAAAGGAAATGGGGCGAGCGGGTGTGGCGGCGGTGCATATCGAGGACCAGGTGGCCCAGAAGCGCTGTGGCCATCGCCCCAACAAGGCGATCGTTACCCAGGCGGAAATGGTCGACCGCATCAAGGCTGCGGCGGATGCGCGGCTCGATCCTGACTTCTATCTCATTGCCCGTACCGATGCCTTCCAGAAGGAGGGACTGGCCGCGGCAGTGGAACGCGCCAATGCCTGTATCGAAGCCGGAGCCGATGCCATCTTCGCTGAAGCCGTGCATACCCTGGATGATTATCGGGCGTTCTGTGACGGCATAGATGCGCCTATTCTCGCCAACATCACCGAGTTTGGCGCTACGCCGCTATTCAACCAGCGTGAACTGGCGGAGGTGGGGTGCCGCATGGTGCTTTATCCGCTTTCGGCCTTCCGTGCCATGAACGCCGCGGCGCTCGAGGTCTATCGCAATATTCTCGACAAGGGTGATCAGAAGGACGTGGTCGATATGATGCAAACGCGCGACGAGTTATATGACTTCCTCGACTACCACGCCTTCGAGCAGAAGCTCGATACACTCTTCGCCGATAAGCCGCAGGGCTGAAGCCCTCGCACCGGTCTAACGACAGTCGATCAAGGAGGCACGTCATGGCAGACACACCCAAAAGCACCGGCCTGAGAGGGCAGAGTGCGGGCAGCACGGCGCTTTGTACCGTGGGCAAGAGCGGATCGGGGTTGACCTATCGCGGTTACGATATTGCCGAGTTGGCCGAGCATGCCCGCTTCGAGGAAGTCGCCTACTTGTTGTTGAAGGGCAAGCTGCCCAACCGATCCGAACTCGATGGCTACATTGCCAAGCTCAAGTCGCTCAGGGGGCTCCCCGAGGCGCTCAAGGCAGTACTCGAGCAGATTCCGGCCAGTGCCCATCCGATGGATGTCATGCGCACCGGTGCCTCCATGCTGGGCAACCTGGAGACCGAGGAGAGTTTCGTCGAGCAGCAGGACCGAGCCGACCGCATGCTGGCGGTCTTTCCCTCGATCCTCAATTACTGGTACCGCTACAGCCATGAAGGTGTGCGCATCGAGACCGAGACGGACGACGAATCCATCGGCGGTCATTTCCTGCACCTGTTGCATGGCAAACCGGCATCCGAACTGCATGCCCGGGTCATGAACGTCTCCCTGATCCTCTACGCCGAGCATGAGTTCAACGCGTCGACCTTTACCGCGCGTGTCTGCGCCTCGACGCTGTCCGATCTTCACTCCTGCGTCACCGGAGCCATCGGTTCGCTGCGCGGTCCGCTACATGGCGGCGCCAACGAGGCCGCCATGGACATGATCGAAGGCTGGCAGTCGCCGGATGAGGCCGAGCGCGAGCTTCTCGGCATGCTCGAGCGCAAGGAGAAGATCATGGGCTTCGGACACGCCATCTACCGCGAGTCCGATCCACGCAACGCGATCATCAAGCAGTGGTCCCAGAAGCTTGCCGAGGATGTCGGCGACACCCGGCTCTATCCGGTTTCCGAGCGAGTGGAAGAGGTCATGTGGCGTGAGAAGAAGCTGTTCTGCAATGCCGACTTCTTTCATGCCAGCGCTTATCACTTCATGGGCATCCCTACCAAGCTGTTCACGCCGATCTTCGTCTGCTCGCGCTTGACTGGCTGGTGTGCGCATGTATTCGAACAGCGCGAGAACAACCGCATCATTCGCCCCAGTGCGGATTACGTCGGTCCGGAGCGGCAGGCGTGGGTGCCGATCGAACAGCGCCCCTGAGCGCCCCTGAAGACGACGCGGGACTGAAATTCACTAGATCGCGCGGCCGGGAGGTCGCGCCCAAGTTAGGGAAGATTTGATGAGCGCCAATGTCGATCTCAACAACCGCCCGGATTACGATGCCGAGCTGCAGAAAATCGCCGATTACGTTCTCAACTACAGGATCGAAAGCCCCGAGGCGCTGGATACAGCCCGCAACTGCCTGATGGATACGCTGGGGTGCGGCCTGCTGGCGTTGCGCTTCCCGGAGTGTACCAAGCATCTCGGCCCTCTCGTCGAAGGTACCGTCGTACCGCATGGGGCCCGCGTACCCGGTACTTCGTTTCGCCTCGACCCCGTCAAGGCGGCCTGGGACATCGGCTGTATCATCCGTTGGCTGGATTACAATGACACGTGGCTGGCGGCGGAATGGGGCCATCCTTCCGATAACTTGGGCGGCATTCTTGCCGTAGCGGACCATCTGTCCCAAAAGCGCGTCGCCGAGGGTGGCGAACCCTTGACCATGCGCACCGTACTCGAAGCCATGATCATGGCGCACGAGATCCAGGGGGTACTGGCGCTGGAGAACTCCTTCAACCGTGTCGGTCTCGATCACGTCGTCCTGGTCAAGGTGGCTTCCACGGCAGTTACCGCCAAGCTGATGGGAGCCGATCGCGAGCAGCTTCTTGCTGCCCTCTCTCATGCCTTCGTCGACGGCCAGAGCCTACGTACCTACCGTCATGCCCCCAACGCCGGTTCACGCAAGAGCTGGGCAGCCGGGGATGCAACGTCGCGCGCCGTGCGCCTTGCCGATATCGCCATGCGCGGCGAAATGGGCATTCCCGGCGTGCTGTCAGCGCCACAGTGGGGCTTCTACGATGTGCTGTTTTCCAAGACCAACAAGGATCAGCGGATCAAGCCGGAGGAAGAGCGCAAATTCCGTGTCAGCCAGGACTACGGGACCTACGTGATGGAGAACGTGCTGTTCAAGATCTCCTTCCCGGCCGAATTCCATGCGCAGACGGCGGCCGAGGCCGCGGTGATTCTGCATGCCCAGGTCAAGGACCGGCTCGACGAAATAGAGCGGATCGAAGTGACCACGCATGAGTCGGCGATCCGCATCATCTCCAAGGTCGGGGAACTAGCCAACCCTGCCGATCGTGATCACTGTCTGCAATACATGATTGCCGTGCCGCTGGCCTTCGGTGATCTGATCGCCGAGCACTACGAAGACAGTTTCCACAAGTCCAAGCCGATCATCGACGCGCTGCGCGACAAGATGGAAATTCGCGAAGAGCCGACCTATACCCGCGATTACCTGGAGGCAGAAAAGCGCTCCATTGCCAATGCCATCCAGGTGTTTTTCAAGGACGGCAGCAAGACCGAGCAGGTCGCGGTCGAGTATCCCATCGGCCATCGCCGCCGTCGCGAAGAGGGCATTCCCCTGCTGGAGCGCAAGTTCCAGAACAACTTGGCGACGCGCTTCCCGACCCGGCGCTGCGAGGAGATCTTCACGCTTTGCAAGGATCAGCAGACGCTTGAAAAGACCCCGGTCAATCGTTTCGTCGATCTGTTCACGATCTGATGTCACAACGGATGATATCGCAGCAGACAAAGCCATAACGCCTCTCCTCTGCCGTTTCTGCGCGCGGTAGGGGAGGGCGCTTTCACCGCAGGCAAAAAGATCTGGCGGACCTGACGGCCGTGATCTAGAATTTTTCCACTTAGGGGATTGCGCCCCACCTTTCGGTGTCGTAAAGTACGCCTCCGCTGCTGCCGACGCCCAGACGTCGCCGGCGGTGGGAAGTGAGGCAAGGCATTGGTATCGTTGGGTTTTTCGATGGCGCCGTGAGTTCAGGGTGCGCCGAAAACCGCTTGACGACGCCGCCGGAAACGGTAGAATGCGCCCCACTCGAGACGGCCGCCATCCCAGGGCGGGCCCGACGATCCGCAGCGGATCGCCAGGCCATCCGGGGTTGACAAATCCGGCCGGCTCAGTAGAATACGCCTCTCTCGCGGCGGGGCCCTCGGGCCGGAAGCGGCGCCAGGCGATGGTCTGGTGCGTTTAGCGAGACGCTCTTTAACAATCGATCAGGTAATTCATGTGGGCGCTTGCCGGCGAAGGGGTGAACAGTCACCAAGACCTTCAAGGCAAGCGACTCGTCAAGAGAAGCTTTGACCTTGAGCCAAGTTTGGTCCGCTTAACGGACCATATGATTTTAAACTGAAGAGTTTGATCATGGCTCAGATTGAACGCTGGCGGCAGGCCTAACACATGCAAGTCGAGCGGCAGCGGGAGGTGCTTGCACCTCGCCGGCGAGCGGCGGACGGGTGAGTAATGCATAGGAATCTGCCCGGTAGTGGGGGATAACCTGGGGAAACCCAGGCTAATACCGCATACGTCCTACGGGAGAAAGCAGGGGATCTTCGGACCTTGCGCTATCGGATGAGCCTATGTCGGATTAGCTGGTTGGTGAGGTAACGGCTCACCAAGGCAACGATCCGTAGCTGGTCTGAGAGGATGATCAGCCACACTGGGACTGAGACACGGCCCAGACTCCTACGGGAGGCAGCAGTGGGGAATATTGGACAATGGGCGCAAGCCTGATCCAGCCATGCCGCGTGTGTGAAGAAGGCCTTCGGGTTGTAAAGCACTTTCAGCGGGGAAGAAGGCCTGGGGGTCAATACCCCTCAGGAACGACATCACCCGCAGAAGAAGCACCGGCTAACTCCGTGCCAGCAGCCGCGGTAATACGGAGGGTGCGAGCGTTAATCGGAATTACTGGGCGTAAAGCGCGCGTAGGTGGCATGATAAGCCGGTTGTGAAAGCCCCGGGCTCAACCTGGGAACGGCATCCGGAACTGTCACGCTAGAGTGCAGGAGAGGAAGGTAGAATTCCCGGTGTAGCGGTGAAATGCGTAGAGATCGGGAGGAATACCAGTGGCGAAGGCGGCCTTCTGGACTGACACTGACACTGAGGTGCGAAAGCGTGGGTAGCAAACAGGATTAGATACCCTGGTAGTCCACGCCGTAAACGATGTCGACCAGCCGTTGGGTCCCTTGAGGACTTAGTGGCGCAGTTAACGCGATAAGTCGACCGCCTGGGGAGTACGGCCGCAAGGTTAAAACTCAAATGAATTGACGGGGGCCCGCACAAGCGGTGGAGCATGTGGTTTAATTCGATGCAACGCGAAGAACCTTACCTACCCTTGACATCCTGCGAACCCGGAAGAGATTCCGGGGTGCCTTCGGGAGCGCAGAGACAGGTGCTGCATGGCTGTCGTCAGCTCGTGTTGTGAAATGTTGGGTTAAGTCCCGTAACGAGCGCAACCCCTATCCCTATTTGCCAGCGGTCCGGCCGGGAACTCTAGGGAGACTGCCGGTGACAAACCGGAGGAAGGTGGGGACGACGTCAAGTCATCATGGCCCTTACGGGTAGGGCTACACACGTGCTACAATGGCAGGTACAAAGGGTTGCAAGACGGCGACGTGGAGCGAATCCCAGAAAGCCTGCCTCAGTCCGGATCGGAGTCTGCAACTCGACTCCGTGAAGTCGGAATCGCTAGTAATCGTGAATCAGAATGTCACGGTGAATACGTTCCCGGGCCTTGTACACACCGCCCGTCACACCATGGGAGTGGACTGCACCAGAAGTGGTTAGCCTAACCTTCGGGAGGGCGATCACCACGGTGTGGTTCATGACTGGGGTGAAGTCGTAACAAGGTAGCCGTAGGGGAACCTGCGGCTGGATCACCTCCTTAATCGACGACTCGCCTCTTCCCGGCAAGTGTCCACAATGAATTACCTGATCGGCCAGAGCAAAAGACTGTTTGGGTCTGTAGCTCAGTTGGTTAGAGCGCACCCCTGATAAGGGTGAGGTCGGCAGTTCGAGTCTGCCCAGACCCACCATGCCAAGTCAGAAGAAACAAGAGATAAGAGATAAGAAGGGGTCTTCTTCGTTCTTTCTTCTTCACTCTTCTTTCTTGTATTAGGGGCCATAGCTCAGCTGGGAGAGCGCCTGCCTTGCACGCAGGAGGTCAGCGGTTCGATCCCGCTTGGCTCCACCATCCTCCTTCCCGACAGTCCTCGTTTCGTGACCAGTGATAAACGCTGTATAGGCCCTCCGGCCTGGCTGAGCGCTTATCACTGTTCTCTGAACAGTCGCTCTTTAACAATATGGATCATGCTGACAAAAGTCTCTCTTAGGCATAAGAGAGCAAGATACGTCTCAAGCGTATCCGGCAATTGTCGTGTAGTGATCGCAGACCAGACCCCTTCGGGTTATATGGTCAAGCGATTAAGCGCATACGGTGGATGCCTTGGCAGCCAGAGGCGATGAAGGACGTGGAAGCCTGCGATAAGGCTCGGCGAGGTGGCAAACAACCTGCGACCCGGGCATTTCCGAATGGGGAAACCCACTCACCATCAGGTGAGTATCGCTGCATGAATACATAGTGCAGCGAGGCGAACCGGGGGAACTGAAACATCTAAGTACCCCGAGGAAAAGAAATCAACCGAGATTCCCCCAGTAGCGGCGAGCGAACGGGGACCAGCCCTTAAGCGTTGGGGCCGATAGGCGAACAGGGTGGGAAACCTGACCATAGCGGGTGATAGTCCCGTAGCCGAAATCCAACCAACGTGAAATCGAGTAGGTCGGGGCACGTGAAACCTTGACTGAAGACGGGGGGACCATCCTCCAAGGCTAAATACTCCTGGCTGACCGATAGTGAACCAGTACCGTGAGGGAAAGGCGAAAAGAACCCCGGCGAGGGGAGTGAAATAGATCCTGAAACCGTATGCGTACAAGCAGTGGGAGCCCACTTGTTGGGTGACCGCGTACCTTTTGTATAATGGGTCAGCGACTTATTTTCAGTGGCGAGCTTAACCGAATAGGGGAGGCGTAGGGAAACCGAGTCTTAACTGGGCGACCAGTCGCTGGGAATAGACCCGAAACCGGGCGATCTATCCATGAGCAGGGTGAAGGTTGAGTAACATCAACTGGAGGCCCGAACCGGGATCTGTTGAAAAAGATTCGGATGACTTGTGGATCGGAGTGAAAGGCTAATCAAGCTCGGAGATAGCTGGTTCTCCTCGAAAGCTATTTAGGTAGCGCCTCACGTATTACCGCCGGGGGTAGAGCACTGTTTCGGCTAGGGGCCCATCCCGGGTTACCAACCCGAGGCAAACTCCGAATACCGGTGAGTACAGCGTGGGAGACACACGGCGGGTGCTAACGTCCGTCGTGAAAAGGGAAACAACCCAGACCGTCAGCTAAGGCCCCAAAATCCTGGTTAAGTGGGAAACGATGTGGGAAGGCTTAGACAGCTAGGAGGTTGGCTTAGAAGCAGCCATCCTTTAAAGAAAGCGTAATAGCTCACTAGTCGAGTCGGCCTGCGCGGAAGATGTAACGGGGCTCAAACCAGGTGCCGAAGCTACGGGTTCATCCTCTGGATGAGCGGTAGAGGAGCGTCGTGTACGCCGGTGAAGGTCTGTTGAAAAGCAGGCTGGAGGTATCACGAGTGCGAATGCTGACATGAGTAACGACAAGGGGAGTGAAAAACTCCCCCGCCGGAAGACCAAGGGTTTCTGTTCTACGTTAATCGGAGCAGAGTGAGTCGGCCCCTAAGGCGAGGCCGAAAGGCGTAGTCGATGGGAAACGGGTCAATATTCCCGTACCGGATGTGGTTGCGATGGGGGGACGAAGAAGGCTAGGTGAGCCGGGCGTTGGTTGCCCCGGTGAAAGTGCGTAGGCTGGGACTTCAGGTAAATCCGGAGCCCCAAGGCCGAGACACGAGACGAACACCCCACGGGGTGGAAGTCATTGATGCCACGCTTCCAGGAAAAGCCTCTAAGCTTCAGATCACATGCGACCGTACCCCAAACCGACACAGGTGGTCAGGTAGAGAATACCCAGGCGCTTGAGAGAACTCGGGTGAAGGAACTAGGCAAAATGGTGCCGTAACTTCGGGAGAAGGCACGCCGGCATTAGGTGAAGCCCCTGCGGGTGGAGCCGACGCCGGTCGAAGATACCAGGTGGCTGCAACTGTTTATTAAAAACACAGCACTCTGCAAACGCGCAAGCGGACGTATAGGGTGTGACGCCTGCCCGGTGCCGGAAGGTTAATTGATGGTGTTAGCCCTCGGGCGAAGCTCCTGATCGAAGCCCCGGTAAACGGCGGCCGTAACTATAACGGTCCTAAGGTAGCGAAATTCCTTGTCGGGTAAGTTCCGACCTGCACGAATGGCGTAATGATGGCCACGCTGTCTCCACCCGAGACTCAGTGAAATTGAAATCGCAGTGAAGATGCTGTGTACCCGCGGCTAGACGGAAAGACCCCGTGAACCTTTACTATAGCTTCACACTGGATGCTGATGTTGCTTGTGTAGGATAGCTGGGAGGCTTGGAAACTCGGACGCCAGTTCGGGTGGAGCCAACCTTGAAATACCAGCCTGGCATCATTGGCGTTCTAACTCAGACCCGTCATCCGGGTCGAGGACAGTGTGTGGTGGGTAGTTTGACTGGGGCGGTCTCCTCCCAAAGCGTAACGGAGGAGCACGAAGGTACCCTCAGCACGGTTGGAAATCGTGCACTGAGTGCAAGAGCATAAGGGTGCTTGACTGCGAGACAGACACGTCGAGCAGGTACGAAAGTAGGTTCTAGTGATCCGGTGGTTCTGTATGGAAGGGCCATCGCTCAACGGATAAAAGGTACTCCGGGGATAACAGGCTGATACCGCCCAAGAGTTCACATCGACGGCGGTGTTTGGCACCTCGATGTCGGCTCATCACATCCTGGGGCTGAAGTCGGTCCCAAGGGTATGGCTGTTCGCCATTTAAAGTGGTACGCGAGCTGGGTTTAGAACGTCGTGAGACAGTTCGGTCCCTATCTGCCGTGGGCGTCGGAAGTTTGAGAAGCGCTGCTCCTAGTACGAGAGGACCGGAGTGGACGTACCTCTGGTGTTCCGGTTGTGATGCCAATCGCATTGCCGGGTAGCTATGTACGGACGGGATAACCGCTGAAAGCATCTAAGCGGGAAGCCCCCTTCAAGATGAGACTTCCCTGGGGCCTCGCGCCCCCTGAAGGGCCCAGCAAGACCAGCTGGTTGATAGGCACGGTGTGGAAGCGCAGCAATGCGTTGAGCTAACGTGTACTAATGGCCCGTGAGGCTTGACCATATAACCCCAAGGGGTCTGAGGTCACCTCGACAATTGCCGGATACCAAAGACGTATCGCGGTCAGCAGATCCATGTTGCGTCGTCGCGCGGCGGGCCGGAAGGCCTCGCGGGACGGCACCAGTTACGCCTGACGACCATAGCGTGCGGGAACCACCTGACCCCATGCCGAACTCAGCAGTGAAACCGCTCAGCGCCGATGGTAGTGTGGGGTCTCCCCATGCGAGAGTAGGTCATCGTCAGGCACCTATACCGTACCCCAGCTTCGAAAGAAGCTGGGGTATTTTATTGGTGTGGAGGAAAGCAAGGGGTCTCCTCATGGAGAGTCCCGGAACGCCGGCCGAGCCATCGTCAGGCACCTCTTCGAACCCCCTGTCCCCACGGACAGGGGGTTTTTGCGTTGGCCGGCCGTCAGCCTGCCGACCGGAAGGGGCGAGCCTAACGGCACAGCGCTTCCAGCGCCTCGATCGGCAGTTCACTTCCTCGTTGTGAGCGATGCTCATGGAGAGTGGCAAGGAAGGTTGTAGGCTGGCCCGTACGGGCGCTAGACTCTTGCGCTTTCATTCTGGTCTGGCTGCCCATGTCCACGTCCCGCACTGCCATTACCGCTAACGAGATTCTGTTCTACTGCCGCCCCGGCTTTGAAGCGGATCTCAGCGCTGAAATCACCGAAAAAACTGCCCGGCTGGGGCAGGCCGGTTACCCTGTCGCTGTTCCCAATAGCGGTTATGTTCGGTTTGTTCTGGTAGGTGATGCTTCCGCCAATGTCCTGCACCGAGCGTTATCTTTTGATGCGCTGATCTTTGCGCGTCAGTCTTTGGTGGCTTTGCCGCCTCTAGAGGGGCTTTCTCGAGAGGATCGTCTTACCCCTATCATTGAACTGATCGTTGCCAGTGGCTGGAGTTTCGAGTCGCTATATCAGGAAACGCCCGATACCAATGAGGCGAAAGCGCTCACTGGGTTAATGAAAGCATTGAAAAAGCCTTTGGAAAGCATGCTGCGCAAACGAGGTGCACTGCGTCGCAAAGCGGGCGGGCGCCGCCTGCACCTGTTCTGGAGCGAGGGTGACCGTGTGCAACTGGGCATAAGCTTTCCGGGGAATCGCAGCGATCACCTTAATGGGATATTGCGCCTGCGCTTCCCTCGCAGTGCCCCCAGTCGCTCTACGCTCAAGCTAGAAGAGGCTTGGCACATGTTCATTCCCTCCGAAGAGTGGCCCGAACGGCTACATGACGGTATGCAGGCAGCGGATCTGGGAGCGGCTCCCGGTGGCTGGACCTATCAACTGGTACGCAAAGGCATGTATGTCTATGCCATTGATAATGGTCCGATGAACAGCGAACTGATGGCGAGCGGCCAGGTAGAGCATCTACGTGAGGATGGTTTCGTCTGGGAGCCGCCTGCGCGGCTCGATTGGCTCGTCTGTGATATCGTGGATAAGCCGATGCGGGTGGTCGACATGATGGAGCGGTGGTTGGTCCGTCGTTGGTGTCGCTCCGCGATCTTCAATCTGAAGCTGCCCATGAAACAGCGCTGGCAGGAGGTCGATCGTTGTCTGGCAAGACTAACGGCATCACTCGAGGCGGCTCATGTCAGAGCCGAGATACGCTGTCGCCATCTCTACCATGACCGTGAGGAGGTTACCGTGTATGTTCGTCTGCTCGAGTGAGGAGACTGACGTCTACGCGGGCCGGCGCATTATCATTTTCTTCCCTCTACGAGGAAACAATGAACGAGATTCCTACTGTCGATAGTGAGCTGGATACTACCGGGCTGTACTGCCCCGAGCCCATCATGCTGATGCACAATCGCGTTCGCGATATGACGGCTGGGGAAATACTTCTGGTCGTCGCCACCGATCCGGCGACGACTCGGGATATTCCCAAGTTCTGTACCTTCCTGGGGCATGAACTTGTCGCTCAGCGCCAGGAAGGCGAACTCTATCGCTATTGGATCCGCCTGGCGTAGGTACGCTTTCAATGTCCCGGTGTGACCATCAGCGCTAGCGCTTCCAGAGTGTCCGGGTCCTCCTGCTTGATGAGGTTGGCTACCGTTCGCTGGAAGAAATACACCACGTTGTGACGGCTGTGCCCCGAATACAGGCAAGCATCGCCTGCCAGTACTGGCGTATGCTCGATCTTGCTTTCGTCGACCAGTAGAGCCTCGATTTCGCCATTGCTATAGAGCCGCCAGCCGAATACCTGCTTGAGTTGCCAGGGCTCGTCGCTTTCGTCCATGCATAGAGCATGTGTTCCCAGTGTATCGGGGAGCTGCTGGATCAGCGTTGGCTGGGAGGTCTCTTCGTAGTCGAAGTAAGCTGCCGCATGCTCTAGCTCGAATACCTTGTGGTCGGGTGGCGACTGGAAGATCTCCTCGGTTTCAGGATCGCGATAGCCAACGAAGTGGCCATGTTCGGGATCATCCAGCTCATGGCATGGCGTTAGTTCCTCCATCCAAGGTACCAATCCAACCACATCGCCTCCTTCACGCAATCCCCAGGCAAGCAACGGCATGCCGTAAAGTGTGTCGGGGTTGGAAGCAAGATGATAAATCATCTCCAGGCCATCCAGCTCGGGCGCCAAGCGAATCAGGCGACGCCTCGCTTTCAACCGGTGTCTCATCTCGTCCAGGTCGATGACCTGGGCGGGGCGGGGGGACAGTGGGATACCCATGGTTACCCTCCTCATCGGCAAGTAGACGGCCGTGGCCTCGCCTCACTATTAGCACAGGGTGACGAGTAAAGTTAACCCCCTTGATCATGACGTCTTTACCGAAGGCAGTTTTCCGCAGCTGCGCCAGATGTCCTGCCATAACGTGACATGGCGTTTTATCGCATTTTGAAAACGTGGCATGGGAGCAGCAGGATTGTCTTGGGAGAGCCAGGCATGACGATAGCGGTCGACAGCAGGACGCGACACGAGATAGGCGTCGAGCAGTGTATCCACGCCCGTCAACCAGAGTCGTGACAGGCGTTGAAGATCGGCCAGATACGGTTGAACCCTGCCGATGAAGTAAAGCATGAAAACATTGTACAGTCGCTCGGCTGCAGGATTGCTGTGTCCAAGATAGCAGACGGGGCGCTCGGCGAGGCGGCTCTCCAGGCTGTTGCTGGCTTCGTCGAGGCGCTGTGTCGCCAGCAGTAGAGAGCGTAGCAGTCGTGCACTCCATGGCTCGCTCTGCAACACGTACAGATGGCTTTCGAGCTCTTGTGGGTCGAGTTCCCAGTAAGGGTCGAACTGATGCCGAGTCGCGTGACGCAGATAGTCGATAGCCAGCAGCGCCTGCGTAAAAGGTACTGGCTCCCCGGGGGAAAGGGGCCGGCTGGCACGGGAAAAATTCTGTACCCACTCCTCGGAATCGAAGAGCACGTTCCAGCTTAGCCGAGGCAACTGTTGCGTCTTGGTCGACAGCAGGGCCAGAAGCCGTTGCCGAGTATCCTGCTCGAACTGCTTTGCCGTACCGTTTGCCCAACAGGCACGCAGCTTTCGCCACAAGGCTTGCTCATAGACCCAGCGTCGGCTGGGCAGCGCCATGCGTCCCAGTTGACTGTTGCGTTCAGCCACTAGCGAGACAATGCCGCATTCGCGCAGGGCATAGACATCGAGCATGCCTTGCCGCATCTCGGGAATGTCGAAAAGACGCGCATCGCGCGAGGGAAAGGCGGCCAGGTTGCGAGGTAAATGGGGAGTGGGCGCGGAGACGCCAAGCGTGTTGGCCAGACGATGCTGGTAATCTACCAGCATGGCGTCGGCTTCTCCTCGCGAATCACAACCGGCAAGTGTCGGGCCGAGCAGTAGTGAGATGAAGAGAATGACGAACAGGTCGTCAGTAGCCTTGTCGCGTATCGTCCACATGGAATCGTGCCTCGCCGTCGCTGGCCGACCTGCTGATGTGGTGCAGTCTAAGACCCAGCAGAAGAGCTGCCACCGTCAGGCCGGCATTGAGCCCGATCCAATAACCATGCACGCCAAGCGCAGGCACAACGCCCCCAAGGCCACGTCCCAGTAGATGACCGCCTCCCAGCCCGATGACCCAGTAGGACAGCAGGGTAATGACCATGATGATACGGGTATCCTTGTAACCCCGTAGGGCGCCGGCCATGTTGACCTGCAAGGAGTCGGAGATCTGGTAGAGCATGGCCAGCAGAATCAGCGACAAAGCCAGGTCCTGTACGGCCTCGTTATGAGTATAGAGGGCTATGGCCGGAGCCGAGGCAAACCATAGGATGGCATCGTTGAACAGGGCCACAACCAGACAGATGGCGATACCGTTCCAGGCCACGAAGCGTGCTTCCGCCGGCCGGCCCGTGCCCAGTGTGTTGCCTACGCGTACGGTGAGAGCCATACCCAGGGACAGCGGTAGCATGAACAGGATCGAAGTGAAATTGAGGGCCACCTGATGCGCGGCGACCACGATCTCCCCCAGGCCGGCGACGAAAAGCGCAATCAGAGTGAACAGTGTGACCTCGACGAAGATGGCCACGCCGATGGGCGCACCGACATGCAGCAGCTCGAGGATCATGGTACGCCGTGGCGGGACCGGAGATTGCCACAGCGACACGGGCAAATAGATGCGGCTACGCAGGGTATAGAGCACCATGGCCAGGCACATGACCCACATCGAGAGCGCCGTGGCGATACCGCAGCCCACTGCCCCGAGCGCCGGTAGCGAGGCGAGAACATCCGGCAGATAGGCGCCAAACAGCTGCGAAAGGCCATCGCCGCCATAGATCAGCACATAGTTGCAGGGAATATTGATGCCCAGTCCGATCAGGCTTATCCATAAGGCCGGGCGGGTATGATTCATGCCATCGGAGAAGGCGCGCAGGGCTTGATAGAGGCCGACGCCCGGCATGCCGAAGGCGACCGCAGCGAGATAGCCCGCCGAGAGCTCGGCAACGTGGATCGGCACGTGCATCAAGCGGAATACCGGCATAACCAGCGTCCATAGAAGCGCTGCGGATATCACTCCCAGAGCCAGCGCTATCCAGAACGCCTGATGGACATGGGGACGAATGTCATCCAGACGCCGGGCACCCACTAGCTGTGCCACTATGGGCGTCAGCCCCATCAGCGTGCCGGTCATGAATAGCATCAAGGGGAGCCACAGACTCGAACCGACCGATACGGCCGCCAGATCCGTGGCACTGGCGCGGCCGGCCATGATGACGTCGGTCGCTCCCATTCCCGATTGTGCCAGCTGGGCGCCGCAGATGGGGAGGGCAAGACGCAACAGCGCCGCCGTTTCGCGACGGCTCCGAGTCAATGTTGAGGAATGCGAGGCCAACGGGCGTCAACTCCTTGACGGGTAGAAGCGGGCATTCTAGCAAGCCGTGACGTACTGTGCTGCGGCACTATCCGCATCGCTATAATGCCAAGCCGCAGAGAGGAGGTCGCGTGACACATCACATCGACGATGCCATCGCCCTGTTCGATGGTCTTTTTCAGAACACTTACCATACTCGTCTGGTCCGGGGCGGGGATGAACCGCTATATCTACCTGCCTCGAGCGAAAGCGAATGGCATCAGGTGATCTTTGCCCGAGGGTTTTTCTCCAGCGCGCTGCATGAAGTCAGCCATTGGTGTATTGCCGGCGCTCGTCGTCGTCAGTTGGAGGATTACGGTTACTGGTACGAGCCGGATGGTCGGGATGCTGCTCGACAGCGAGCTTTCGAGAAGGTGGAAGTGGCCCCTCAGGCCCTGGAACTGCTCTTCTGCCAGGCATGTGGACTGCGTTTTCACGTCAGTGTCGATAACCTGGGCGAGGTGGAGGTCGATCGAGAGGCCTTTCGTGTTCAGGTGGAGGCGCGTGCCGAGCGTTATCGGCGGGAGGGGTTGCCGGACCGGGCCGAAGCTTTCAGACAAGCGTTGCAGGCCTTCTTTCGCGATCGGCTCACGCTTGCCCAAGCCGTTTCACGGGGACAGCTCGCCTTGATGAGGGTCAATGAAAAGATAAAGCAGGTTTAATATAAAGAGAGCTGCAAGCGTTTGGCGTAACGAAGGTCATCCGCAATGCTTCAGCCATCGGCTTGCAATCTGGCAGGAATATTCCAAGGTGAAAGAGGGCGACCGATAGTTTCGGTCGGTTAGGAAACCCGGTCCAAGGAGGACATCATGTTACACCGAATCGGAGCCATCCTGGCGGTGCTTGCTTCGCTATTTGCCATTTTCACTGCAGGCACTGCGCTCTACATGAGTGGCGTGGCGGGAGGAGTGGAACAGGACGCTGCCCGCGAGACCGTCACGGGCGTTGGCCTGGGCTGGCTTGAACTGCTGGTGGCGATCCTGGCGCTGATCCTGGGCGTCGCTGCGTTCTTTGCGCTTCGCCCTGGGGTCGGACTGGCGTTGACTATCGTGGGAGTGATAGGCGCGCTGCTGTCGAGCACTTCCAACATCGCTTTCATGCTGACCGTTGCCGTTGGCGGATTCATGGCTTACATGGGCCGCCGCCGGGCGCGCAAGCATGGCGTCGAGGATCCCTGATCCCTGATTGTCCTCAGGTCGTGTTCGACAGGCGCTGATGCAAATAGAGCATGACCTGCACTTCATGGTCCGGACGCATGGGTTCCAGCCCCAGCTCTGCAAACAGCTCACCACGCGCCCGGGCCCAATCCAGGGGCTCGATGTCCGGATAGAGTGTCTCGGCAGGCGCGAGTTCGATGAAAGGATCGACGCCATAGTCGTCGAACAGCAGCGAAAGCGCGGCTTCTTCATTGTTGATACCCGCCGTGTAAAGCGTGGCACTGTAGTGATCGCCTTCCAACTCGCGCAACACGTCCAGAGGACTCACTCCGAAGCTACGTAGCTCCTCGAGACTGTAATCCCCCAACTGGAGCAGTTCCTCATCCAGCCAGCTATCGTCAGGCTGAATCAGGGTATGCTTGATCTGGCCATTGGGCAGGGCCCATGCAATGGCAACCGGTAGCGCATTGTCATCACCAGTCTCGATAGCGATAAAACCAGGAAAGTCGGACATTTTCAGGTCTCCTCGTCGAGGCGGAAGAAACGCCTCGCGGTCTGGGTGGTGACGGTGGCGATATCACTCTCCTCTTCACCGCGCCAGTGCGCGATTTCACGCACGATCCAGGGTAGCAGGGCCGGCTCATGGCGCCGTCCCTTGAGCTTGGCGGGTAGATTGCGCGGCAGCAAATAGGGGCAGTCCGTTTCCACCATCAAGCGGTGGGCAGGAATATCACCGACCAGTTCACGCAAATGGTGTCCACGCCGCTCGTCACATAGCCATCCTGTCAAGCCGATATGCAGATCGAGATCCAGGTAACCGAACAGAGTGTCACGCTCGCCGGTAAAGCAGTGAATGACAGCGTCGCCGATATCGTCACGCCAGGCCCTGAGCATTTCCTGCATGCGCCGCCCCGCATCGCGTTCATGCAGGAACAGCGGCAGACGGCTCTCGGCGGCAAGTTGAAGTTGAGCTTCGAAGGCCTGCTCCTGGGCATGAGGCGTGGAAAAGTTGCGATTGAAATCGAGCCCACACTCACCGACGGCGACTACATGGGGCTGTCGGTGAAGATCTCGCATGGCGGCTTCGAGAGAGGCGTTCCACTGGCTGGCCTCGTGGGGGTGAACGCCGGCGGTGGCATACAGCCCTTCGTGGGTCTGGCTCAGCGCCAGGGCCTGCTCGGCGTGAATCAGGTCGGTTCCGGTCAGGATGAGGGTGGCTACGCCGGCGATGCGGGCACGGTCAAGAACGGCATCGAGGTCATGAGCGAAGCTCTCATGAGTCAGGTTGGCGCCGATATCGACCAGGGGGGCCGGCGAGCGGAAGCGTAACGCTTCGGGCAGAGCTTCGCTGGCAGGGGTATCGCGTCCGGTCACGAAGAGATCCTTTGACAGTAGAGATTCATGGTTGAGCGACAAGCCCTCGATACAAACTATTGTAACCAGCGGCATAACGAGCAGGCCATGCGTTACACTGTGGGATTGGCAAAACTCGATATGAGGTAGTCACGGGTGACACTGTTACGTCTGGAACAACTGCAGCTGGCCTATGGAACGCATGTCTTGCTGGATGGGGCAGACCTGGTACTGGAGAAAGGCGAGCGTCTGGCCCTGGTGGGGCGCAACGGGACCGGCAAGTCTACTCTGCTGCGGCTGGTTTCGGGCGAAATTCTGCCTGATGGAGGCAATGTCTGGCGGGCCCCGGGACTCAAGATCGGCGTACTGGCCCAGGAACTGCCGGAGGCGACGGGACAGACCATCTTTGATGTCGTGGCCGAGGGACTGCCGCAGGCTGGTGAGCTGTTGGCCGAATATCATCATCTGATCATGAGTGAGGCGCCGGACATGAGGCGTCTCGAGCAGTTGCAGACTCGGCTCGAGGCGATTGATGGGTGGTCGTTTCATCAGCGTATCGATACGGTGCTGACCCGCCTTGGGTTGCCTGCCGACACGCTGATGAGTGGTTTGTCCGGTGGATGGCGTCGTCGCGTGGCGTTGGCTCGAGCACTGGTGTCGGAGCCGGATCTGCTGCTGCTTGACGAGCCCACTAACCATCTCGATCTCGACACCATTACCTGGCTTGAGGAGCAGTTGCTGGCTTTCAACGGAGCCGTGCTGTTCATCACTCACGACCGGGCCTTTCTGTCACGTCTGGCAACCGCGATTCTGGAGCTCGACCGGGGGCGTCTGGGCCGTTATCCCGGCGAATATGCAAAGTACCAGGAACAGAAAGCTCACGAGCTGGAAGTCGAAGCGCGAGAACGGGCCGAGTTCGACAAGAAGCTTGCCCAGGAAGAGGCCTGGATTCGCCAAGGTATCAAGGCGAGGCGCACACGTAACGAAGGCCGGGTCAGGGCTCTGGAGCAGTTGCGGGTCGAGCGCGCCCAGCGTCGCGAGCGCCTGGGCCGAGCATCGTTGTCGGTCGATAGCGGAGAGCGCAGCGGCAAGCGTGTCGTCGAGCTCAAGGGCGTCAGTCAGCGCTATGGTGACGAATGGGTCATTCGCGATCTGAATCTCGAAATTCAGCGGGGAGACCGAATTGGCTTGATTGGCCGTAACGGGGCCGGCAAGACCACGCTGCTCAAGATATTGCTGGGGCAGCTCGAGCCGACCGAAGGGGAAGTGCGCCTGGGGACCAACCTGTCGATCGCCTACTTCGATCAGCTGCGTGCCGGGCTGGAGCCTGACCGTACGGTATACGACAACGTCGCTCAGGGCAGCGATCGCGTGACTGTCGGAGGCAAGGACAAGCACGTCATGAGCTACCTGCAGGATTTCCTGTTCACCCCCGAGCGTGCCCGGCAGCCGGTCAGGGCGTTATCCGGAGGAGAATCCAATCGTCTGTTGCTGGCGAAGCTGTTCACACAGCCCGCCAATGTCCTGGTGCTGGATGAGCCGACCAACGATCTGGATGTCGAGACGCTCGAGCTGCTCGAAGAGCTGTTGCTCGACTTCGACGGCACACTGCTGTTGGTTTCCCACGATCGCGCCTTCATGGACAATGTCGTGACCGGCGTGCTGGCCTTCGAGGGGGAGGGACGTGTGCGCGAGTATGTCGGGGGCTATTCGGACTGGATCCGTCAGGGTGGAAAACTGCCGCCTGCACCCGGAGAAATCGAGGGGAGAAAGGGGCGCAACCTCCCCAAGGCCGCGGAGACCTTGTCAGAATCGCATGACGCTGCACCGGTGGAAACGGTCAGAAAGAGAGCCAAGTTGTCCTACAAGCTTCAACGTGAGCTTGACATGCTGCCTTCGGTCATCGAATCGCTGGAGAGCGAGATTGCAACGTTCGAGGCGGAGATGGGCGCTTCGACCTTCTACCAGCAGGATGGCGACACCATTGCCCGCACACTGGATGCCTTGACGGCAAAGCAGGCCGAGCTGGATGCGGCGATGGAGCGCTGGATGGAACTCGAGGCCATGGCCGAAGGGGAAGACTGAAGCGACGTCGGCGAGCCGTTAGGCTCACCGACGCTTCCCGCGTGTCATTCTGCCGTTTCACCCTCCTTGCCGACACGTACCGCGAGTACGTCGCAACGGGCGCCATGCAATACACCCGTCGAGGTGGATCCCAGCAGCAGAGCAAAGCCATGGCGTCCGTGGGAGCCGACCACGATCAGATCGACATCATGCTTTTCGGCAAAACGATGGATCTCGGTATCCGGCATGCCCACCACGACATACTGGTCTTCGCGCGCCACGTCGTAGGGATCGGCGATCTCGGCCAGACGTTGCTTGGCGTGCTCGTCGAGCTGATCCTGGATGCTGGTGAGATCCATGGGGATGTCGCCGCCGTAGGCGAAGCCCAAGGGTTCGAGTGTATGTATGATCGATAGCTTGGCATCATTGCGACGTGCGATGGGAATGGCACGTTCAAGCACTTTGTAGGAATCCTTGGTCAGGTCGACCGCGACCAGGACATGTTGATATTCACTACTCATGGGCCTTCTCCCGTTGAAGGATGATGCCTCCACTCTAGGCGTGACGGCCGCATACGACAACGCTCTACATCAACGAAGCATGATTTCAGTCAACGAAGGCACAACGTTAGATGAAGCTTTTTCTGATTATCCTGTTCGCCATGCTGGTGATGCTGTCGCCAGTCCTATGGCTTCGCCCCAGTCGGCGTGAGTCTCGTCTCGGTACGGTGCGCCAGGAAGCGAAGGCGCGCGGCACGGAAGTCAGATTCGAGAATCCTCCGTTGGCCAATGCGCCGGGAGGAGTGGTGGCTTATCGATGGTATTACCCGCAGGCGACGCCCGGTGCCAAGTTCGTGGCGGTCCGCAACGCTGTTGCCAGCGAACAGTTGGAGACGTTCACGTCAGGTTGGCGCTGGCGTCAGGCACCGTTGCCGCCTATCGATTCCCGCAGACGAAAGGCAGTGGCAGCTACGCTCGATGACCTGCCCGAAGACGCCCTGCTACTCGAGTCGAGCAGTAGATCCCTGACCTTATGGTGGGGAGAATCGCTCGAGCCCGAAGCGGCTGGGGCCATGATCACCCAGATGCAGGCACTCATGACGCTCCTTGCCGGCAGCGGGCGAAGCGCTACAGCGAGCCGCCTCTCCGCTCGCCGGGAATGATCCGACCGACGCTACGCAGGCGTGTCGCGAGATTGCAGTCGCAAGACGTTGCGCTCGATACGGGTCAACAGGCCATCGAGTGTGCTGATGTCCTCCTGACTCAGTCCTTCGAGCATTTCCTGACGAACCTGGTCGACAATCGTCTCGATTTCCTGCAGAAGCGGTGTGGCGCGAGTCGTGAGAAAGACGCGTTTGGTGCGGCGGTCCTCGGCGCCCGGCCGACGCTCGATCAGTCCCTGCTCGGCCAATTGGTCAAGCGTGCGTACCAATGACGGCGCCTCGACACCGATGGCTCGAGCCAAGTCGCATTGCGGCTGGCCATCACCCATGCGCCATAAATGATACAGCGTGACCCAACGTGTCTGAGTCAGTCCCAGCGGTGCCAGCCGTTCATCAATGATGGCACGCCACATGCGTGGCAATCGAGTGAGTTTGAATCCTATATCCTTGTGCATGACGCTCCGGGTTATCGATGAATAAGAATAATTTTCCGAACACGTAGTGCGCGATACGAGTTAAGTGCTGTATAGCATGTTAACTTTCCTGTTCGATGCCTGCCAGCAGAGAGACCCATTTCACCGACTATGGTATCGAACGTCCGCAAAGTTGCGCATTTTCTGAATAAGGAGACCGTCCGGGTACAACCGGTGCGGTAGCGACTTGAAAGCGCCACCGGGCTGAGCCAGGCGCCGTATGTGGCTGAGAAGAAGTGGCAACGGAACATAACATGTATGTAAAATGATTTTTTGACTTGCGTCAGCGCAGAAAAGGTGGGAGAAGCGATGATGGAAGGGGGTGAACCAGCAGTGGTTCAAGGAAAGCGACCTTCCATCCACATGACGAGGACGCGGCAGGTCACACCTCATATTTTCTCCGTGTCCCATGAGGCGAGCTGCTGATACGGCAGTCATTTATCTGATGGGATCCAAGGGGCGGAAGCGAAATGCACATCACACGTTATACCGACTATGCCTTGCGGGTACTGATCTACCTCAATGCCCAGGGGCGGGAGTTATCGACCATCCAGTCCGTGGCGGACAGTTACGAGATTTCCAAGAACCATTTGATGAAGGTGGTGCATCAACTGACGCTAGGGGGATACGTCGAGTCCGTAAGAGGCAAGAATGGAGGGATCCGGCTCGCCAGGCCCGCGGAAGAGATCAATATCGGTGCCCTGGTTCGCGAAACCGAGCCGGACATGCTGCTGGTCGAATGCTTTCGCGCCCAGAACGAATGCGTGATCACTCCGGTATGTGCACTCAAGCCGATGCTGGCGGAAGCGCTCAGGGCCTTTCTGGAGGTTCTGGATCGTTACACTCTGGCCGATATCGTTCACTCCCGCCATCAGGCACGGTTGAGTGGCTTGTTGGGAATCGAGCTGGTCAACCTGGAAGTGGAATGAATGCCGGCTTCGCGACAGCGAGCGCCACGTATCGAATCCTAATGCTGCGGTACCCCTTTCACTCTAGTGTCAGTTCGCTCGACCAGACGATGCATTCGTGCCTGCCGACGTCGGCTAGACATTCCTCTGCCGGCGCAGCTCACCGTGTCGGCCGCTCTTGATTGCGGATCGGCTTGCCAGCATCGTGGCGATCGGAACAAGAACCGGTCAAGCAGGCTCATTTTCCCGTTCACAGTCCTGTCGAGCAATGTGAGGTATAAAGTAAGGGCGTGTCGGCCTGATTTGCCCTGATGACTCGACCATGCGCTACCTTGGTGGCACTTGACGCGGGCAGTCTCCTGACGCAAGCTGACGCGTATTCAAACGCTTGTATGAACCTGGTTGGCATGCGATCGCGGCCGACCCGTATCTGGCCGGTACGTTGCGTTGCGGAGTGAAATCCGGCATCGCAAGGTTCCAACCACCAACCGCGTGGAGATTCCTGGATGATTTACCAAGGCAATGCCATTTCGGTGGCGAAGAACGGCGACGATATCGCCACGCTGACCTTCGACCTGCAGGGCGAATCCGTCAACAAAATGTCCAGCGCCGTCATCGCTGAGCTGGAAGAGGCGGTCAAGGCCGTTCGTGCCGAAAGCGGACTCAAGGGATTATTAATCACCAGCGGCAAGGACGTGTTCATCGTCGGCGCCGATATCACCGAATTCCACGCCATGTTCGCCAAGGACGAAGCGTCACTCGTCGAGATGAACATGACGGTTCATGCCCTGTTCAATGCCATCGAAGACCTGCCGTTCCCAACGGCTACGGCCATTAACGGCATGGCGCTGGGAGGTGGTTTCGAAGTGACGCTGGCGACTGATTTCCGGGTCATGAGCGATCGCGCCAAGGTCGGACTACCGGAAACCAAGCTGGGCATTCTTCCCGGCTGGGGTGGCTGTGTCCGCCTGCCTCGCGTGATAGGCGCTGACAACGCCATCGAGTGGATCGCCGGAGGAACCGAGAACCGGGCCGACGCCGCTCTCAAGATGGGGGCGGTGGATGCCGTAGTGCCAGGCGAGCAGCTCGAGGCAGCGGCGCTCGACATCCTCAAGCGTGCCAACGCCGGCGAGCTGGATTATCAGGCACGCCGTGAGGAGAAGAAGGCTCCGCTCAAGCTCAATGCGATCGAGCAGATGATGGCTTTCGAGACTGCCAAGGGATTCGTGGCCGGCAAGGCGGGTCCGCATTACCCCGCGCCGGTCGAAGCCATCAAGGTAATCCAGAAAGGGGCCGGAGAAGGGCGCGAAAAGGCTCAGGCCATCGAGGCCAAGGGCTTCGCCAAGCTGGCCAAGACCGAAGTGTGCTTCAATCTGGTCGGCCTGTTCCTCAATGATCAGCTCGTCAAGAAGAAGGGCGGCCAGTACGAGAAACAGGCGGCAGCCGTCAACAAGACGGCCGTGCTCGGCGCGGGCATCATGGGTGGCGGCATCGCCTACCAGAGCGCCTACAAGGGAACGCCGATCCTGATGAAGGATATCAAGGAGGAGGCGATCCAACTGGGTCTCAAGGAAGCCCGCAAGCTGCTTTCCAAGCAGGTCGAGCGCGGCAAGATGAATACCGCCAAGATGGCCGAGGCCCTGTCCAACATTCGTCCCACGCTCTCCTACGGTGACTTCGCCGATGTGGATCTGGTGGTCGAAGCAGTGGTCGAGAACCCCAAGATCAAGGATGCGGTGCTCAGGGAAGTGGAGGAGTGTGTCGGCGAGAATGCCATTCTGGCTTCCAACACCTCGACGATTTCCATCAATCGCCTGGCGACCCATCTCAAGCGCCCCGAGAATTTCTGCGGCATGCACTTCTTCAATCCGGTGCATCGTATGCCGCTGGTAGAGGTTATCCGTGGCGAAAAGACCTCGGATGCCGCCGTCGCCGCGACCGTGGCCTACGCCCGCAAGATGGGCAAGACGCCTATCGTGGTCAACGATTGCCCGGGGTTCCTGGTCAATCGCGTGCTGTTTCCCTACTTCGGCGGATTCAGCTTCCTGGTAGAGCAGGGGGCCGACTTCCAGCGTATCGACAAGGTGATGGAGAAGTTCGGCTGGCCGATGGGTCCGGCTTACCTGCTCGACGTGGTGGGCATGGATACCGCTGTGCATGCCAATGATGTCATGGCCGAGGGCTTCCCCGATCGCATGGCGCGCGAAGGCAAGACGGCGATCGAGATCATGTATGACAACCAGCGTCTGGGCCAGAAGAATGGCAAGGGCTTCTATCTGTACGAGGAAGACCGCAAGGGCAAGCCCAAGAAGGTGAGCGACGACCAGGCCTATGAGCTGATCAAGCCGGTGACCAGGGAGAATCGGGAATTCTCCGATGAAGAGATTATCGCGCGCATGATGGTGCCGTTGTGCATGGAGACCGTGCGCTGTCTTGAGGATGGGATCGTGGGAACTCCCGCCGAAGCTGACATGGCACTGATCTATGGCATCGGTTTCCCTCCGTTCCGAGGCGGTGCACTGCGCTACATCGATGCCATGGGCGTTTCCGAGTTCGTTACGCTGGCGGATCGTCTCGCCGACGAACTTGGCCCGCTCTATCGCCCGACCGACAAGCTGCGCGAGATGGCCAACAACGGCACGCGTTTCTACGCCTGACCCCGGCCCCGCAACAGGAGATTAGGAATGAGTCTGAATCCGAGAGACATCGTGGTGGTCGACGGCGTACGTACTGCCATGGCCAAGGCCAAGAACGGCGCCTTTCGTAATGTGCGCGCCGAAAATCTGTCTGCTGCAGTCATGCAGGCACTGTTTGATCGCAATGCCGGCCTGAACCCGGCCGAAGTCGACGACGTCATCTGGGGCTGCGTCAACCAGACCCTGGAGCAGGCCATGAACATCGCCCGTAACGCGGCGATCATGACCGGCATCCCCAACACCGTGCCTGCGCAGACCGTCAATCGGCTTTGCGGCTCGTCGATGAGTGCGCTGCACATCGCTGCAGCTAACATCAAGGCCGGCATGGGCGACTTCTATGTCATCGGTGGCGTGGAGCACATGGAACATGTGCCCATGACCCATGGCGTCGATGTCAATCCGGCCGCGAGCAAACATGCCGCCAAGGCTGCCATGATGATGGGCCTGACAGCCGAGCTGTTGGGCAAGATGCATGGCATCTCCCGCGAGGATCAGGATGCGTTTGGGGTTCGCTCGCATCAGCGTGCCTGGGCGGCCAATCAGAACGGCCACTTCGACAACGAGATCGTGGGGATCGAAGGGCATGACGAGCGCAGCTTCCGTGCTCTGATCCAGCACGATGAGGTGGTGCGCCCCGAAGCCAGCATGGAAACGATGGGCTCACTGCGCCCGGTGTTCGATCCGCGTAACGGTACGGTTACCGCGGGTACGTCTTCAGCCCTGTCGGTAGGGGCGTCGGCGATGGCGGTCATGAGCTACGAGCGTGCCCAGGCAATGGGGCTGGAGCCCATCGCGCGCATCCTCTCGACCGGTGTGGCCGGCTGTGATGCTTCGATCATGGGGTACGGCCCGGTGCCGGCCACCAAGAAGGCCCTCAAGGCTGCAGGATTGAAGATCGAGGATATCCAGTCCGTCGAACTCAACGAGGCCTTTGCCGCGCAGTCGCTACCGGTACTCAAGGATCTGAAGCTGCTCGATAGAATGGATGAGATGGTCAACCTCAATGGCGGTGCCATTGCACTGGGTCACCCGTTGGGTTGTTCCGGGGCACGCATCTGCACCACGCTGCTCAACGTGATGCGCCAGCAGGATACCCAGATCGGCCTGGCCACCATGTGTATCGGCATGGGGCAAGGGGTTGCGACAGTTTTCGAACGGCTGAAATAACACGGCTGTGATAACTGGTCGAACTTAAGCAGAAACATGAACGCGGCGCTTGATGCGCCGCGTTCATGTATTGCGACAATGTGCCTGTCAGTGGAATTCAATTGCGCTCAAGGGGATTCGACGCGCCGATAGCGCGCTTCGATAAAGCTGTAGACGGCAAAGCTCAACAGCCCCAGCGAGACGATGACGAGCAGTACCGTGCCATAGGGCTGCGTACGCAGGGCATCGAAGACTCCCGCGAGTCCCTTGGCTTCGGATGAGTCATAGTGAAAGGCGGCGCTGATCAGAAAGAGCCCGATCATGCCGAAGACCAGGCCCTTGGCCAGCAGTCCGAAGCGACAGATATGACAGATCGTGCCCAGCCGGTTCCGGCTGACCTTGAAATGCTTCATGAATGTTGCCCGCCAACCCTTGATTCCCTGGGCGAGTCCTGCGGCAACCACGGCGATGCCGATGAGGGCCACTAACCAGCGCCCCCACTCATGCTGCATCAGTTGTGCGGTCCAGCCCTGATTTCCTTCGCTGCTCTGCTGCGGATTGCCCATTACCAGCCGGAAGGCGGTCAGAGCGAGAGAGAGGTGAATGAGTCCGCTGATGATCAGGGAAGCACGAATGATCACCGCCTTGGCACTCCAGCCATGGTGATCGGCATCGGCGATCCCCTGTACGAAACGCCACAGCGAGTAGCCGACAAGTCCTGCACCGATCAGCGCCAGACAGGTCTGGCCGAAGGGCTCATCGATGAGAACCGTCAACGCACCCTTCGAATCGGTCGTCTTGCCGCCGGGAGCGAAGGCGGACCACAGGGCAAGGCCTCCTACCAGAAAATAGACGACACCACGAGCGGCATAACCCAGACGTGCGATCCAACTGAACTTGGCGGGAATACCCATTTCCTCAGCCGTTGTATTTGCCACAAATACTCCTTCCGAGTCCGGCAGACTATAAATAAAATGAATTGCCTTCACCCTGAGCGACGCAGCTCAACGTGCAAGCTCAACTGCTTGTCCGCTCACTGAATGTCGAGGCATAGCAGGGAGGGGAGCTGACCTCATGGCCGGTGGCGTCGAGGTCTTCCTTGGCCAGGGCATCGAGAATGGCCTGACGCAGGATGGGAAGGTGAGAATTCTCCAGATCGCGCGCGGCACTGAGAAGGGTCAAGCGCCCCTGTCGAGCCCAGCGCATCAGCGGCAGCAGGCAATCCGCAGCCTCCTCGATCTCCCAGCGGTAGCGACGTGCGAAAACACCGTCACCGATCTCGCTCTGGTGCCATTGGCGGCGCAAGACATTGGAAGGGCTGGCATCGCGATACCAGTCGGTAAGCATCAGATTGTCACGGCGTTTACCGCGCGGCCAAAGACGATCCACGAGTACACGGGACCCGTCATGGGGATCGGCTTCACTGTAAATTCGCTTGAGCACGATATCGTAGGGCATGCGGAAATCCTTCCTTGGAACGCTACCTTCTTGATCAGTCTAGACGATCCTGTCGCTTCGGGCAGGTAGCCATGATGCAGATGGCGACATCAGGCGATCTGATACGCGTAAGGCATTTCGGCAAGCATGCCGCGGCCACCGGCCAGGGTCAGGGCCAGATCATGGAGCGCTTCCCAGACGGGCAGAGCGTGGGTGCCCTTGACCGCCAGATCGATGCGCTGTGAGAACAGCAGTAACTTGTGCATCCGGCGGTGGGGTAGGCGATTGAGCGCCTGCTGGTAGGCGGGGCGGCGTTTGTCGGGAATCATGGGGCGCTGCGCCTTGCAGGCGTGTTCCAGGCTCTGGCCCTGGTCGAGATGCTGATACAGGGAAAGCAGGATACGCAGTTCGCGGGTCAGGGCCCAGAGCACCACGGGGGCTTCGATACCTTCACCGCGCAGACCCCGCATGATGCGGGATACCCGTTCACGCTCGCCTAGCAGGCATGCCTCGGCAAGCGTAAAGACATCATAGCGAGCGCTGTCCTCCACCCCATTGGCGATGGCGTCGGTATTGAGCCTGGCGCCCGGGGGCATCATCAGCGCCAGCTTCTGCAGCTCCTGGTCGGCGGCAAGCAGGTTGCCCTCGGTGCGCTCACCGAGTAGGCGGGCGGCATCCATGTCGAGCTGAAGCCCGTGACGCGTAGCGCGATCGCGCATCCAGAAGCCCAGGCGCTGATGATCCACCGGCCATACCGGTACGAAGAGCCCGATCTTGTCCAGTGCCTTGAACCATTTGCTGGTCTGGATCTTGCGGTCGAGCCGGGCTGCACTGATCAGCAATACATTGTCGCTATCCTTGGCCTGCTCCGCGTAGGCTTCGAGTACCTTGCCCCCTTCCTGGCCGGGGGATTGCCCACCCAGGCGGAGTTCGATCAACTTGGCGCTGGCGAATAGCGAAAGGCTGGCGGCGGACTCGGTGAGCCGGCCCCATTGGAAGCCGTTCTCGACATGCAGGACTTCACGCTCCTCGATACCTTTCTGCCGGGCCGCCACACGTACGGCATCGCAGGCTTCCATGTGGATCAAGGGCTCGTCGCCCGCCACGATGATGATAGGCGAGAGACGCTTGGCCAAGGCCTCGGGAAGCTTGTCGGGAAAGACTTTCATGAGGCTTGGAGAGCTCTCAGGCGTTCGACGAGCTGGCGGGCCGCTTCCTGACGTAATTGATGGATGGCGTCTTCCAACTGGTCATCGCGGGCCAGCAGGTTCTCGTCGCTGACGAGCACCGTGTTCGAGACTTCCAGCCACTGCTGATCGAGCAGATAGGCGCCGTCAGCCACGCGCTGCACGGAGAAGGGCGCCCGCAATATCAGGCGCCTCTCCTGGCTACCGGTATCGTTGCTGGTGAGTCGCTGCTGGATGATCTGCTCCTCACCGAGATTGACACGTATGGCAGCCTGCTCGTCGAGACGGGCTCCCGAGCGCTCCAGTGCCGTGACTACAGTGTCGGTCAGAGGAGAGACGTCGCCCTCCAGATCCAAGGCCGGCAGCGTCTGCGTCGAGGCGCCCAGGCCGCGAAGGTGGAAACCGCAACCGGACAACAGCATTGCGCTTGTGGCCAGGCTCAGTGAGTGAAGCAGGAAAGTGCGGCGTTTCACGCAAGCCTCCTAGCAGTCCCGGCCCGTGGCCGAAAAATGGAACGATGCCATGCCGGCCCGACACGACGGCATGGCTTGCCTCCCGAGGAACGAATACCTGTCCCTGAGGAGCCGGATCAGTTGGCGACGATATTGACCAGCTTGCCGGGCACGACGATCACCTTGCGCACGTTCTTGCCTTCGATGTGGCGCTGGACGTTCTCGTTGGCCATGGCCTGGGCTTCGATCTCCTGCTTGCTCGCGGACGCGGCCACCTCGAGACGTGCACGTACCTTGCCGTTGACCTGCACCACCAACTCCAGGCTGTCCTTGACCATGGCCGAGTCGTCGGCCACCGGCCAGGGGGCATCGACGATCGGGTCGGCGTGGCCGAGTTCCGCCCATAGAGCATGGCAGGCATGCGGCGTGATCGGAGAGAGCAGCAGGACACAGGCCTCCACTGCTTCGCGTGCCACGGCCAGGTCCTGCGGCGAGGCATTGTCGCTTTCGCTCTGGAAGCGGCCGAGCGCGTTGCTCAGTTCCATTACGGCAGCAATCGCCGTGTTGAAGGTGGTACGCCGACCGATGTCGTCACTGGCCTTGCTGATGGTCTCGTGGGTCTTGCGGCGTAGCGCCTTCTGGTCATCATTCAGTGCGGCGACATCGAGTGCCGCTGGGGTGCCGGCAGCAAGATGCTCGGCCACCAGGCGCCACAGACGCTTGAGGAAGCGGCTGGCGCCCTCGACGCCAGAGTCCGACCACTCCAGGGACTGTTCCGGTGGGGCGGCGAACATCATGAACAGGCGCACGGTGTCGGCACCGAAGCGGTCGATCATCGACTGCGGATCGACGCCGTTATTCTTCGACTTGGACATCTTCTCGATGCCGCCCATCTCCACCGGTCGTCCGTCACTTGCCAGCACCGCACTGACCGGGCGTCCCTTCTCGTCGCGCTTGACTTCGACATCGGCGGGGTTGAACCAGTCCTTGCCGCCATCTTCGCTAGCGCGGTAGAAGGTCTCGGCAATGACCATGCCCTGGGTAAGCAGGCGTTGAAATGGCTCGTCGCAGTCGACCAGACCGAAGTCGCGCATCAGCTTGTGAAAGAAGCGGGCATAGAGCAGGTGCAGAATGGCGTGTTCGATACCGCCGATATACAGATCGACCGGAAGCCAGTACTTGGCGCGCTCGTCGAGCATGGCCTCCATGTTGTCGGCGCAGCAGAACCGCGCGTAGTACCACGAGGACTCCATGAAGGTGTCGAAGGTATCGGTTTCGCGGGTCCAGCCGTCACCCAGATCGTAGAATGCCGGCATCTTCTTGAGAGGCGAGCCGGAGGCGTCGACTTCGACCTCGAGCGGCAGTTCGACCGGCAGTTCCTCGTCGGAAAGCGGCACGGTCTGCCCCTCGGGGCCGTACTTGACCGGAATCGGTGCCCCCCAGTAGCGCTGGCGTGCCACGCCCCAGTCGCGCAGCCGGAAGTTGATCTTCACCTCACCGCACCCCAGGGACTCGAGCTTGGCGGCGATGGCGTCGAAGGCCGCTTGAAACTCGAGGCCATCGAACTCACCGGAATTGATCAGACGCCCATGCTCGGTATAAGCGCCCTCGGACAGATCAGGGGCCTCGCCGCTCTCGCTGGCGATCACCGGCTCGATGGGCAGACCGTACTTGGTCGCGAATTCCCAGTCGCGCTGGTCGTGGGCCGGGACCGCCATGACAGCCCCCGTGCCGTATTCCATGAGCACGAAGTTGGCCACGTAGATGGGGACCTCGCGTCCGGTCAATGGATGCACGGCTCGAAAGCCGGTGTCCATGCCGCGCTTCTCCATGGTGGCCAGCTCGGCCTCGGAACTGCCGCCCTGGGCGCACTCGACCAGGAATTCCGCCATCGCCGGGTCGTTCTCGGCGGCGGCACGCGCCAGCGGATGCCCGGCGGCCACGCCGACATAGGTCACGCCCAGCAGGGTGTCGGGGCGCGTGGTGTAGACGCTCAGCCGGTCATTGTGGCCGGCGACGGCGAAGACCAGCTCCACGCCCTTGGACTTGCCGATCCAGTTGCGCTGCATGGTCTTGACCTGCTCGGGCCAGTCGACTTTGTCGAGGTCCGCAAGCAGCTCTTCGGCATAGTCGGTGATCTTCAGGAACCAGAGCGGGATTTCCTTGCGTTCGACCCGCGCACCGCTACGCCAGCCACGACCATCGATGACCTGTTCGTTGGCGAGCACGGTCTGATCCACCGGATCCCAGTTGACCGTGGACATCTTCTTGTAGACCAGCCCCTTGTCGACCAGCTTGGCGAAGAACCATTGCTCCCAGCGGTAATAGTCGACGTCGCAGGTCGCGAATTCGCGGCTCCAGTCATAGGCGAAGCCCAGCGCCTTGAGCTGGCTGCGCATGTAATCGATGTTATCGTAGGTCCAGGCGCCCGGTGCGACACGGTTCTTGATCGCGGCGTTTTCCGCCGGCATGCCGAAGGCGTCCCAGCCCATGGGTTGTAGGACGTTCTTGCCTTGCATGCGCTGGAAGCGGGAAATCACGTCGCCGATGGTGTAGTTGCGCACATGCCCCATGTGCAGTTTGCCGCTGGGGTAGGGGAACATCGACAGGCAGTAGAACTTCTCGCGTGTCGCATCCTCTATGGCCTTGAAGCACTGGTTCTTGTCCCAGTATTGCTGGGCGGCTTGTTCGATGACGTGGGGCGTGTACTGTGCATCCATCGGTTTCGTCTGGCACCTTGCGTTCGGCTTTGGCTGTTTGACGATGACGGCTCGCCCCTGGTATGGGAGCCCGGCCATCGCCGGTGCGATAATTCCCAGTCTGTCCGCGTTGGAGAGCGTAAAAAAGCGGGCTGGGTCAGTGATTCGATTGGCCCACAAGCATACCCTAGACCTGTCCCGGCAGGTAGGGGCGCCATTCAGGTTCAGTATCGGGTAAGGAGAAAGCGATGAGCGAACGGCAGGAGCGGGAACATCGGTTGCGTGACGCCTACGAACGCATGCTGTCACGCCTGGAGGGAGGCGCAGACGAGCTTTCCTGGGAGGGACTGCAGCGCGAACTGGATGAGGCGGTGGAGTTCGAGGCCGAGTTCGAGGAGTTTTCCAAGGATGAGCTGGCGTTGTTGCGTGCCTGGGTCGAGCGTGACCTGCGGGATCTACGCCGCTACCTGGCCGCAGGCGGCTCGGGAGTGGCCAGCTGGCTGGGCATCGATCTGGAGGTCCTGTCGCGCCGCGTCGTCGACGCGCTGCTGTCGGTGGCCGATCGCAGCGTGATCGAGCGGGAACAGCTCACCGATGACCTGGAAGCCTCGCGTGCCGATTACGTCGAGGGTGAAATCGCCGTACCGGGGCGCATGACTTGCGTGCATTGCGGCGCCCCGGTCGTACTCGAGAGTGTTACCCGCCTGGAGCCTTGTCATCAGTGCGGGCATCGCTATTTCGAGCGCATATCGGCGGCGTGATGGCTTCGATCGTGCCGCCGCGCCGCGCAATCGCTCAGGAGTGCCGCGCAGAGCGGGGCCTGCGTAATCCGGGAACCATCAACAGGGCAGCCAATAGCCAGGTCGGCCAGCTACCGGTGCGGGTGAACGGTGTAACGCCCGCCATGGCATGCACATCGCCGACCACGCTGGCGGTTTCGAATTGTGGCGCGCGTGCGGTCACCCGGCCGAGCGGATCGATGATCGCCGTGACGCCATTGCTGGTGGCGCGCAACACGTAGCGGCCGTTCTCCCTGGCCCGCAGCCGCGCCATCTGCAGATGCTGCAGCGGGCCGATGGAGCGGCCGAACCAGGTATCGTTGGAGACTGTCAGCAGCACATCGGCCTTCCGGGCACGCCTGGCCACTAGGTCGGGATAGATGATCTCGTAACAGATGGCGATACCCAGGTTCACTTCGCCGGCGCGCAGCGGGCGGGGATTGGCGGTGCCGGACGAGAAGCTCGACATGGGCAGATCGAAGAAGGCGATGACGCCACGCAGCAGGCCTTCCAGCGGTAGATATTCACCGAACGGTACCAGGTGCTCCTTGCGATACTCTCCCTGCATGTTGCCGACGCCGATCACCGCGTTGTAGTAACGGCCGTCGGCGTCGCGCTGAACGATGCCGGTCAACAGCGCGGTGTCAGGCGCCAGGGTCGCCTGCAGACGCTCCAGAACGGGCCGGGCTTCCTGATCGAGCATGGGCAGTGCGGTTTCCGGCCAGACGATCAGATCCACATCATCGGCCTGTTGCCGGGTCAGTGTCGTGTAGGTGTTGGCCGCCGCGCGCTGGCCTTCCGTCGTCCACTTGCTCAACTGCGGGAGGTTGCCCTGCAGCAAGGCCACCCGGGCGGGCTCTCCGGTAGGGGTGGTCCACTGGGTGGGTAGCAGCGCCGCCGTAGCCCACAGCGTGGCGATCGGGATGGCGCACCACCAGCGACGTCTCAGCAGCTCCACACCCAGGGTGCCGGTCAGCGCGGTGATCAATGACAGCAGGTAGACACCCCCCACCGGGGCCCACGAGGCCAGTGGGGAGTCGATATGTGCACTGCCGAGCAGCAGCCAGGGGAAGCCGGTAAACAGGTAGGTGCGCAGCACCTCGCCCAGCACCCAGGCGCCGGCAAAGGTGAGAAAGGCCAGGCGTGGACCGAACAGGCGGCGATAGAGCCCGAAGGTGACAGCCGGGAACAGGGCCAGCGTAGCGGCCAGTAGCGCGGTGAGAAACACGGCCAGCGGGACGCCGGTATAGCCGTAGTCGTGGATCGAGACATAGATCCAGGAGGTGCCGGAACCGAACAGGCCGAGACCATAACTCCAGCCGCGCAAAGCCGCCTGAGCCGGCGATATCCGATGCAGGCCCACATAGGTCAGCGCCACGGCAACCGGGCCGAGCCACCAGAGCGAGAAGGGCGCAAAGGTTAGAGTGGTCAATACGCCCGCCAGTAGAGCGGCGATGTGTCCCACCCAGAGGGGAGAATAATTCAGTGATGCGCGACGCATAGGGCACTCCTTGACAGTCGTGCCCCTTATACCAGATCCCCGGTGCGGCGGGAAAAGCGCTTAGAGATATCGTAACGGAATACGGTATGAACGATGCGGATCATTCGTGCTGGGGATCGAGCTGAAGCTCCTCGTCGGGAATCCGCGAGGCCTGAAGCAGGCGAATGCGGCGATTGTCGGCATTGAGGACAGTGAAGCGCCATTCACCGAGATCGGCATATTCGTTGCGGCGCGGCAGGTGGCCGAAGCGTTGCATGACCAGTCCACCGACGGTATCGAACTCCTCGTCGGAGAATTCGGTGTCGAAGCGCTCGTTGAAATCCTCGATCGGCGTCAGGGCACGAATGGCGTAGACACCATCGCCAAGGTTGCGGATGTCGTCGTCCTCGTCGATATCGTGTTCATCCTCGATATCGCCGACGATCTGCTCGAGAATGTCTTCGATGGTGACGATGCCTGCCGTTCCGCCGTACTCGTCCACCACGATGGCCATGTGGTTGTGCGTGTCGCGAAACTCCTTGAGCAGACTGTTCAGGCGTTTGGATTCCGGAATGAACATGGCGGGACGCAGCACATCGCGTAGCTGGAACGTCTCGCGCTCCTTCGGGCCGGCCTTGAGCAACGGAAGCAGATCCTTGACCAGCAGCACACCGATCACCTCGTCCAGATTCTCGCCGATCACGGGGTAACGGGAATGCGCGGTTTCGAGAATGATGGGCAGGCAGTCTTCGGGGCGCTGATTGACAGGGATCGCGGCCACCTGGGAGCGGGGGATCATGACCTCACGCGCCTGCTGATCGCTGATCTGAAAGGCGCCTTCGATAATGGTCAGGGCATCCTGATCGAGTCGCAGGCGCGCGCCGGCTTCACGCAGAAAGGTCAGCAGCTCGTCGCGGGAGCTGGGTTCATCGGAATCGCTGGAGAAGGCGCTGAACAATTTGTCGAGCCAGGACTTGTTGCCCTGGCCGCTCGATCGGTCTTCGCTCATGCGTCTGGTCTCATGTCCTCATGGTGGATGGCGCAGATAGGCAGGCCGTCACGCAACTTCGCATCGTTTGCCTGTCGCATCAGTCATCTGGCGCATAGGGGTCGGCGATACCGAGAGTCTCGAGGAGCTCGCGCTCCACAGTTTCCATCTCCTCGGCTTCCTCATCATCTATATGGTCGTAACCCAGCAAATGCAAGCAGCCGTGAATGACCATATGGGCGTAGTGGTGCAATAACGGCTTGCCCTGCTCGTGGGCCTCGCGTGATACCACGGCATGGCAGATCACCAGATCGCCCAGCAAGGGCAGCTCCAGCCCCGGAGGCGCCTCGAAGGGGAAGGAGAGCACATTGGTGGGCTTGTCCTTGTGGCGATAGTCGCGATTGAGCGCCTGGCTCTCGTCAGGCTCGACGAAGCGAATCGTCAGCTCGCATCGCGCCTCGTCCGGATGAATGGCCAGTACGACGCCCACCCAGGCCTCAAGATCGGCCTGGGCAGGCAGCAGAGCGGCGCTATCGTCATCGACCGCGACCTGGCGGTCGATTTCGGTGCTGGCGTTCATGACGAAGCGTCATCCTGGCGCGGCGCGAGCCCGTTGGCCGCGTCACGGCGCGCCTGCTCCTCGCGGCGGGCCTGTTCGCGCTCCAGCTTGCGCTGGCGGGTCTGCTCCTCCTCGGCGGCCTCGAACACGTCGTAGGCCTCGATGATGCGCTGGACCAGGGGATGACGGACCACATCCTTCGATGCGAAGTGAGTGATGCCGATCCCCGGCGTTTCCTTGAGCACATCAAGGACATGGATCAGACCTGAACTGGAACCGCGCGGCAGGTCGACCTGGGTGACGTCGCCGGTGATCACCGCCGTGGAGCCGAAACCGATACGCGTGAGGAACATCTTCATCTGCTCGCGCGTGGTGTTCTGGCTCTCGTCGAGAATGATGAAGGCATTGTTGAGCGTACGACCGCGCATGTAGGCCAGCGGTGCCACCTCGATGACCTGACGCTCGATCAGCTTGCCGACCTGCTCGAAGCCGAGCATCTCGTACAGGGCGTCATAGAGCGGGCGCAGATAGGGATCGATCTTCTGGGCCAGATCCCCCGGCAGGAAGCCGAGCTTCTCGCCGGCCTCGACTGCCGGGCGCACCAGCAGGATGCGACGGACCTCCTGCTGGTTGAGTGCCTCGACGGCAGCGGCGACGGCCAGGTAGGTCTTGCCGGTCCCCGCCGGGCCGATGCCGAAATTGATGTCGTGCTTGCGAATGCTGGTGACGTAGCTCTGCTGGTTGAGCCCGCGGGGCTTGATCAATGCGCGAGGCGTGCGCAGGATGACGCCGCCGGCTTCACCGTCGTCCTGTCCATCCTCCTCTTCGAGGGCCTCAAGTCCCGATTCCTGAAGGAACAGGTGTACCGTATCCGGCATCAGGTCGCTGGCTTCCGCTTCGCGATAGAGATGCTCGAGAACGTTGGCCGCTGCCTTGACGCGTGGGCCGGGGCCGGCGAGCTGGAAGGTGTTGCCGCGGTTGCGCAGGGTAACGCCCAGACGGGACTCGACGAGCTTGAGATGCTCGTCCTGCTGACCGCAGAGATTGGCCAGCCGCATGGGGTCGTTGGGCTCGAGAGTCAAAGTGAGGATGCGATGTGCCTGAGAACTGTTCTGGCTCAAGTCGTAGGAGTCCGTGCGTTGCGAGTGAATGACCAGCTTACTGCCCCGGCGTGGACCGGGGCAATCGTCGTCTGGGCCAAGCCCGTTTCAGAACCGGCCTGTCACGATCAATATAGCGCGGGTGAGGCGAGTTCGCCGCGTAGCGAGTGGGGCAGAGCCTCGGTGATCTCGACATCGACGAAGTGACCGATCAGGTCGGTCGGGTTGGGAGCGCGAAAATTGACCACCCGGTTGTTTTCGGTGCGTCCGGAGAGCTGGCCGGGGTCCTTGGGGGCGAAGCCGGTCACCAGGATGCGCTCGACGTTGCCCACCATGCGTCGGCTGATCTGCATGACCTGCTGGTTGATACGCTCCTGAAGAATCGCCAGGCGCTGCTTCTTGACCGCTTCCGGCGTTTCGTCTTCGAGCTGCGCTGCCGGCGTGCCGGGACGTGCGGAGTAGACGAAACTGAACGAGGCGTCGAAGCCGATCCGCTGAATCAGGTCCATGGTGTCCATGAAGTCCTGTTCGGTTTCGCCGGGAAAGCCGATGATGAAGTCCGACGAGAAGCTGATATCGGGGCGTAGTGTGCGGATACGCTCCATCTTGGCGATGTATTCGTCACGGGTATGGCCGCGCTTCATGGCTGCCAGGATCCGGTCGGAACCGGACTGCACCGGCAAGTGCAGGTGGCTGACCAGTTCGGGTATCTCGCCGTAAGCCTCGATCAGGCTATCGGAGAACTCTACCGGATGTGAGGTGGTAAAGCGGATGCGGTCGATACCGTCGACGGCCGCCACGCAACTGATCAGCTCGGCGAGATCGATCTCGTCGCCCAACTGATTCAGGCCGCGGTAGGCATTGACGTTCTGTCCCAGCAGGTTGATTTCGCGCACGCCCTGGTCGGCGAGGTGGATAACCTCTTCCATGACCGCCTCGAAGGGGCGTGAAACCTCTTCGCCACGGGTATAGGGCACCACGCAGAACGTGCAGTACTTCGAGCAGCCCTCCATGATCGAGACGAACGCCGTGGCGCCATCCGAAGAGGGCTTGGGCAGATGGTCGAACTTTTCGATCTCGGGAAAGGTCACATCGACCACGGAGATCGGCTCGGCGCTGCGGTTGCGGGTGTCGAGCATGGCCGGGACGCGGTGCAGCGTCTGGGGGCCGAAGACCATGTCGACGTGCGGTGCCCGTTTGCGGATGTTGTCGCCTTCCTGGCTGGCCACACAGCCACCGACTCCGATGACCAGGCCCGGCTTGTTCTCCTTGAGCTTTTTCCAGCGGCCGAGCTGATGGAAGACCTTCTCCTGAGCCTTCTCGCGGATCGAGCAGGTGTTGAGCAGAATGACGTCGGCTTCGCGCTCGTCGTCGGTCAGTTCCATCTGGTGGGATTCGCCGAGCAGATCCGCCATGCGCGCAGAATCGTACTCGTTCATCTGGCAGCCGTGAGTCTTGATGAAGAGTTTTTTCGCCATACCGATAGCGTCGCGGCGCTTGAACGCCGGACATGTCCGTTGAGTGGGGTGAGTGTACGTCTATGCCCCGGGGATGTGCCCAGGCGGCGAACGGGATAAGGCCGACGATTATACGGGCGAGAGTCGTCGGGAACCAGCCCTATCAGAGGCCCGAAGCGCAAGGGCGAAAGGGGCTGTGGTATCCTTGCGGGCTACGCAGTGGTCGCGATCCGAAGATCGCGGCACACCGACACTTTCCATGACAAATTGAAGTCTCAGAGAGCGGGGCAACATGGCGTCGAAGCCAATCTATCGGGTAGTGTTTCACAATCAGGGAGAGGTCTGGGAGCTTTATGCCCGGGATATCTATCAGAGCGACCTATGGGGATTCATCGAAGTCGAGGCGTTCGTTTTCGACAAGGCGTCACGTGTGGTGGTCGATCCCTCGGTGGAGAAGCTGCGCCGTACCTTCGATGGCGTGAATCGAAGCTATATTCCGTTGAATGCCATCGTGCGTATCGATGAAGTCGAGCGTGAGGGAACGCCCAAGGCGGTCAAGATGGAGGGCAAGGTCGCGGAGTTTCCCCGTCCCATGTCCTGGCCCCCGCGCGATGACGGCTGAACCGTGATCGACACGTCGATGAAATGTATCCGAAGCAGGCAGTGCGGTTGCTAAAAGATTGTTTTTATTGCCTCGTTGCTGAAGCTACACGGTAGTCGGCGATTACGGGCCGGCTGGTTAAATTTTGCCCAATCTGTGTGGGGTGCAGATGTTTCGGTAGCATGCGCCGTGCAATTGGATATTTTTCCCAAGACTTATCCACAGAAAGTGTGGATGACGAAAGCGGGAGTTGCGAGTGGACAGGAAGTCCACCGCTGTCTCATCGTCGAAGACGTCAACGCTCCATGAGCCAAACATGAGTTTCGAAGAACACGACGATATGCGAAGAATCAAACACGTAATGATCGGTCTGGCGCTTGGAGCCCTGGCCCTGAATAGCAGCGCTCAGGCGCAGTCGACTCGCTGGGTAGCCGACGACCTAACCACGTTCGTGCGCAGCGGGCCGACCGATGAGTATCGGATCGTGGGGACGCTGACCAGTGGTGACAGGGTCGCACTGCTGGAAAGCAGTGGCGATTACAGTCGTGTCCGCGGCGAGGATGGCGAAGCCGTATGGGTGCTGACCCGCGATCTTCAGGAGACGCAGAGCGTACAGGAGCGATTGCCGGAACTGCAGTCCCGGGTGGAAACATTGAGCGCCGAGCTCGAAGGCATCAACGACGAGTGGGAGCGCCGTGTCAGCACCATGACCGATACGCTGGAGGTACGCCAGGAGCGTATTGCCGAGCTGGAGTCGCGCAATGTGGAACTCGATCGGCAGAGCACTCAGGCAGCGGAGACGATCCGCCGTCTGCAGGCGCGTCTGGATACTCAGGAGCAGGATCTGCTGATGCGCTATTTCATGTACGGCGGCGGCGTGGCCGGTGCAGGCCTGATTCTCGGCCTGATCGTTCCCCATCTGCCACGTCGACGCAAACGGCGTGATCGCTGGTTCTGAGCCGGTCTGGAGGGCGAGGTAACGTCATGGCTGGTGATCAATGGCTTGAGCGTTGGCGCGAAGGGCGTACCGGATTTCATCTCGATGCGCCGCATCCGGCGCTAGAACGGTACTGGGCGAGCCTGGGCGTGACCCGGGCGGGCAAGGTATTGGTGCCCTTGTGTGGAAAGAGTCTCGACATGCGCTGGCTGGCGGAACAGGGCCATCCCGTGCTCGGCATCGAGTTGTCCCGGATCGCTATCGAGCAGTTCCTCAGCGAGGGCCAAGGGGATGTGGCGCGTTACCGTCAAGGCTATTTCGACTGCTATCGCCAGGGGTATGTCGAGCTGTGGTGCGGTGACTTCTTTCATGTGCATATTGCGCAGGCGACGGAGCTCTCGGGTTTCTATGACCGGGCGGCACTCATCGCCCTGCCGCCCGCCACGCGTCACCGTTATGCCTTTCACCTCGCCCAGTTGTTGCCCCCGGGGGCGTGCGGATTGCTGATTGGTCTGACGCACTCAGGTGGTCCCGACCAAGGGCCGCCCTACTCGGTGAATGCCGAGGAGGTGCAACAGCTGTTCCTGCCCAACTTCGAGCTCGAATGTCTCGAAGTGGGCAGCCCGGATAGCAAGGGATATCGCGAAAGCATCTGGCGGATGAGACGCAGGGGGCTGCAGGAGACTTGAGCGATGCGCTGCATGGCCAAGCGATCTGGCGCTTCGTCCGGGCCGTCCCGGTCATGGAGGCCGGAATGGCCCGGATATTATGTGACGCTGATGCTAGAGGGGATCATTGCCACCAGAGATACCCGGGCTTGAGCGGATCAAGGGTGTTCGTGAAGTTATTGCCTTGTGTCTCGTGTCGCGATGCGAAAGCGCGTTCTTCCGAACCATGCTGACGCTGGCCGCTTTCGGCAGACCCTGTCGTACGATCGTGTCGCTGCGTAGTCGCCATGGCATGGCTCGCACCGTTGCTATCGTGGGCTCCATGAGCCGACTCACCGGGCTCATATTGCGTATTCAGCGTCTGATGAGCATGAGTTTCTCCCGGAGAGGCACCGCTGGCATTGGCTGCTAAAGGAAAGAGAACGGCTAGGGAAACGGCTGCGATAACGTGAGCAGGCAACAGGCTTTTCATTTTTCAACACTCCCGGTGTCATTGTCAGTTTACCGAATTTGTTAGCAAACTAACTATGAGCACAGTATGAGAGCTGCCAGGGCTTTATAGAAATTAATTGGATCTATCTGTTAGATTGAATTTAATTATTTTTGGATGGACGGCCTGATCGATGCGTCGCCAAGGTAGGCGAGAAATCATACGTCTGTCTGGATCGCAGGGAGATCTATGCGCACGTCAATCCGAGCGCGGTTCGTCTGGGGGATAAGATCGGTTGTGTACGATCTGGTCACGCTGACAGCCACCAGCTTCGACCGGTTACCTAAAGCTTTCGCAAATCACTGGATTGCATTGAAGGAGTGGAGCGGGCAACGAGATTCGAACTCGCGACCCTCAGCTTGGGAAGCTGATGCTCTACCAACTGAGCTATACCCGCCCGAAGTCATGATCATAATGAGTCCGATAAAGGCAGGCAAGCCCGTCAATGCAGCGATCTGAACGTCTGGATGCATGCAGGCAGATGAAAAATTTTTGATTAGAAGAGAACTTTTCGTATTTGTGCGGTCTGACTAGACAAGAGACATCCATCCAGCAGTCGCTGATGACCGTCTTGAGCTTCTGTTCTCGATCTTGACCGCCGCGCATCATGCGCGGCGGTTTTTTTATGTTCCCGTTATGTCCCGACGGACTCAGAATCGGCCGCGCATCGAGGCCAGCGCGCCCAGCACGTCGTGGCGGGTGACGATACCCATCAGGCGTTCGTTCTCGACGACCGGGTAGACCTTGGGTTTGTTGCCCAGCATTTCCTGAGCCAGATCGACGATGCTCTTGCGGGGCGTGACTGTCAGGACCTCATGGCGCATCAGTTCGCGCACCAGCGCGGGCTGACCGCAGTGATAGGCGCTGTCGAGCAGCTTGCCCAGCACGTCCTGTTCGGAGATGAAGCCAATCAGATGGTTGCGCTCGTCGACCACCGGCGCACCTGGCAGACGATGCAGGGCTAGCCCGGCCACCAGCGTGGCGACCGAAGTGGTGCCGGCCACGCAATAGCAGTCTCGAGACATGATTTCGCCGACGATGATCGGTGCCTTGGGAGTCGTCATGGTCATCTCCTCCTGCCAAGGACGATCGTGGCGGACGTCTTCCTGACGTACGATCAATCCCGGTCCGCGCTCCATGCAACGTTCCGAATTGCCGAGCCAACTGCACGTTGGCATCTCGCGCAGTGCCGTACGTCGCTTCTCTTCGACCATCGGGACGATAAACGGCCTGTCGCGCATTGCGGGTGTCGCTTCTTGACCTCAGCATAGTTCAGGCTGGCGGTGGTCATCCGCGGATCGCTGGACGCGACACCCAGCGGTGTCAGGTGACGCTCCGCTTCGCGAAGTAACGTGCCAGATCGTCGAAGCCGCCGATGTACTCCCCGTCGATCCACACCTGCGGCACGGTGGTGCGTCCTGTCATGGCTCGCAGTGTGCGGCTGGTCACGTCGCGCTGACCGATGAGGATCTCTTCGACGCTGTAATCGCCGCGATCGAGCATTTCCTTGGCGCGGGTGCAGTAGGGGCAGCCCGGCTTGGCGAGCAGGGTGGCGAAACTGGGACGTCCGGCTTCGGGATTGAGATAGTCGAGCAGAGTGTCGGCGTCCGAGACCTCGAACGGGTCACTGGATTGCTGCGGCTCGATGAACTGCTTTTCGATGATGCCGTTGCGCACCAGCATGGAGTAGCGCCAGGAGCGCTTGCCGAGGCCGAGATCGGACTTGTCGACCAGCATGCCCATGGCTTCGGTGAATTCGCCGTTACCGTCGGAGAGCAGGGTCAGGTTCCCGGCTTCCTGCTCCTGCCCCCAGGCTTCCATGACGAAGGGATCGTTGACGGACAGGCAGACGATCTCGTCGACCCCGCTGGTATAGAAACGGTCGGCGAGTTCGTCGTAACGGGGCAGGTGGGAGGACGAGCAGGTCGGGGTGTAGGCACCCGGCAGAGCGAATACCACCACGTTGCGCCCCTTGAATAGCGCCTCGCTGGTCACGTCGATCAGTTGTCCGTCACGGCGGATCTTGAACGTGGCCTGGGGAACTTGTTGCCCTTCGCGATTCTCCAATTTCATAACGATCCGGATACCTGAAAGTAAGCGGAGCAGTATGCCGAGAGCTGATTGGTTGATGAATTCGATTGCATATAATGCCTTGATAAATATTTTTGATGATTAATCGATTCCCCTTCTCGGCAGGAAAAGAGCGATAAGCCTATCTACACTGATGCGGTGACAGGGCTGCTTTCCTACAGTGATCGTCTGCCATCGCCAATACGAGGAAGCATGTTATGGATGCTCGTGAGTACATGGCCAGAAAGGGGCTTGATCCTGAAAGGGAAGAGGACAAGCCGTTGACACTGGAAGAGCAGGCTTGGGCCAGAGCCCTGGAATCGGCTTCGAAGCGTCCGCGTAGCGGTACGCCGCATGACTGGGAGGACTGGGAGCGTCATCATGACGCTCTGGCGACCGGGGCACGTGAGCTGCCGCAAAAAATCGATTCTCAGGCGCATGGTCACAAGAGTCGCCAAGGCACGGATGATGATGGTGATCACTCGCGAGAGAAGTGATCTTCGTCTCATGCCAGTGAGCCGAGTGAACGGATAAGCCGCCGATGCCCGGCCGAAAGGAAGAAGCAACCAGTGATTATCGCGCCCAGGCACATGCCTGGATGGATTTAAGGAAAGAAAGGAGATTCTGACATGGATATCGTTCGCATCATTCTCGCCATCCTGCTTCCGCCCGTAGGGGTGTTTCTGCAGGTGGGCTTAGGTCTGCAATTCTGGATCAACATCGTGCTGACCCTGCTGGGCTACATTCCCGGCATCATTCATGCGGTGTGGGTCATCGCCACGCGCTAATATCTTCACCTTTGCTTGCTTTCAGCCCCATTCCGGTGACCGGGATGGGGCTTGTCGTGTCCAGCCGTAGACATCATGCTCGAGTGTAGCGATAGAACAGGGTCTCGTTCTTGCGCGGGCCCTGGATCCGCCACTCGAGTCGAAACCCGTCTTCGGTGAAGTCAATCCGGGCCGAATATTCATCGGCTGCGCAGAGGTGGGCGTGTTCACTGCACAAGCCTTCGCCTAGCGGATCCGCCACCAGATCGAAAAGCCATACGGCATGGGCCGGTCCGCGTCGCTCGTGATAGAGGCCGATCCGCTCTTCCTGCATTTCCCAGCGGTAGACATTGCGAAAGGGGATGCCGCCAGGCGCCTTGCCTGGCGGCGCGGAGGTGACATGAAACTGGCCGCTTTCGTGGAAGCGGATCACGTTATCGGTCTGTTCCACTTCGACATCACCGATGCCTTCTCCGGACCAGGCGCACCGGGAGCCGGTCCCCGAGCGGGATTGAAACTGCAGGGTTCGAATACTGGGCAGACATTGTGCAAGGCGTATAATGGCAGTCAACTTTATTACCGTTTGAGGTTTACTGATGGGTTATCTGGTTGGCGTCACACTACTCTGGGCTTTTTCCTTCAGTCTTATCGGCGTCTATCTGTCCGGTCAGGTGGACAGTTATTTCGCCGTACTGACCCGGATCGCCCTGGCGACCGCCATCTTTCTGCCGTTTCTGCGCCTGCGCGCGGTGAGCGCCAGGATGATGCTGCAACTGATGGGAATCGGAGCCATACAGCTCGGACTGATGTACATCTTCTTCTATCAGTCGTTCTTGTTGCTGAGTGTGCCCGAGGTGCTGCTGTTCACCATCTTCACGCCGCTCTATATCACCCTGATCAATGACTTGATGGAGGGTCGCTTCTCGCCATTCTATCTGCTCACGGCGGCAATTGCCGTGCTGGGAGCCGCGGTGATCCGCTACCAGGGCGTCGATAGCGGCTACTGGTGGGGATTTCTGGTCGTTCAGGGCGCCAACATGTGTTTTGCGCTGGGTCAGGTGGCCTATCGTCAGCTGGTTGCGCGGGCGCGTCTCGAGATTCCTCAGCATCAGATCTTCGGTTGGTTCTTCCTGGGGGCGCTATGCCTGGCGTTAATCGCCTTTCTGTTGTTCGGGGATGCGACACGCCTCCCGACCCGCCCCGTACAATGGGGCATTCTCGGCTGGTTGGGGCTGGTCGCCTCCGGCCTGGGTTACTTTCTCTGGAATAAGGGCGCCTGCCGTGTCGACGCCGGGGCGCTGGCAATCATGAACAATGCCCTGATTCCCGCGGGCCTGTTGGTCAACCTGTTGATCTGGAACCGCGAGGCCGAACTGACGCGACTGGGGATCGGCGGAAGCATCATCCTCATATCGCTGTTGCTCAACGAGTGGTGGGCTCGGCGTCGCGAGCAGAGTCGTGCAAGGGCCTAAGGATTGTCGCACCCTGGCGGAGGTTTTCTGCCGCTGCGGAGACGACCTCCGCCTGCTCCGAGTCGGCTGCCAACTAGGGGCGAGGTGGCAGAGGCAGGCTCTCCGGCCAGGAGGGGCCGACCACAAAGAGCCGCAGCCAGTGATCGGGAGGAGAGTATAGAACCAGCTGACATGGCGCGTGCCAGCGAGCGAAGTGCCGGGCGAGACCGGCATCCAGTGCCTGACTGTCAAGCAACTGCTCGCGCCGTGGCGGGGCCAGCCAGTGGGGCTTGCCCAGCAGCGCGCCCTGGCGGAATTCCGCCAGGGCCGCGCGCAGAGTCGGCCACTGCTCCAGAGGAAGCCAGAGCCCTTGCAGGGCGTCGCAGGCGGCGGCTTCAGGGGCAGGCAGCGGTTGGCCCCAGCGCTGAAACAGCACGCCGGGCATGGCGAGCCGTTGGCGCAGTGGCGGAGCACTTCTGGGCAGGCCCGGCGCCTCGAGTGAAGCGAGGATGGCAGCGGCCTGCGGCCACTTGGCAAGCGGCAGCTGGTGGCTGAGGGTGCGTTGCGTTTTGATGGCGAGTGAATCGACGCCTCCCGGCCCTATCCAGCGGGCCGGGTGCGTCGGGCCTCCCGGTCCTTCGGGCAGCCCCAGGTAGAATTTCAGCGCCACCTCGAGATGCACCATGGCGGTGTCGGCGGTGCTGTAGAGCAGGTCGAGCTCCCCGAGCGTGCGGCCCGCCTCGCGTATCGCGACATTATGGGCCAGTAATTGCGTGTCGGGAGCCTGGGTCAGCAGAAACTGCCACAATCGTTCATGATAAAGACCCAAGCGCCCGCGCAGGCTGGCACTCACGTAGTGTTCGAGCTCCTGTGGGGCTTGCTGGAGAGCCTGTAGCCAGCGCATGCGCCGGTCCGGGTCTGCCAGCCCCAGTTCCTCGAGCGGCGGCCGGCCCGGATACACCGTGGCCAGCAGGTCGGGGGCGTGCAGCAGCCAGGCCAGATCACGCACCTGAGGATGGAAGAGGCGTTCGAGATCGGCAGTCAGGGCCGCCGGGCGGGCGGACATACGCATGATATCGGACATTCGGCGGGCCACGGATCAGGATTCTGGGAGTCTGAGCAATGCTCGGGCGGGATGCAACGATCGGCCGGCGCGCCGCCAGGCGAGGTTTGCCCGTGTTCCGCGCAGCCCGCATAATGGCAGGCCGCGACGCCGGAGGACATTCATGGAGCAGTTCAGGAACATCGGTCTGATTGGTCGGCTCGGCAGCGCCAGGGTAGTGGATACCCTTAAGCGGCTGATCCGCTTCCTCAATGATCGCGGGCTGAATGTGATCCTTGAGGAGCGCACGGCCACCGTGCTGCTCAATCATGGCCAGCAGGAGGCCAGCCGGCGCATGCTGGGGGAGATCTGCGATCTGGTCATCGTGGTGGGAGGGGACGGCAGCCTGCTGGGCGCTGCCCGCGCCCTGTGTCGTACCGGCACACCGGTGCTGGGCGTCAATCGCGGCCGGTTGGGGTTTCTCACCGACATTCTGCCGGACGACGTGGAGATGAAGGTCGGTGAGGTACTCAATGGAGAGTACGATAGCGAGGAGCGCTTTCTGCTGGACGCCGAGGTCTATCGGGACGGACGACTGGTCGGTACGGCGGACGGCCTCAACGATGTCGTCATTCATCCCGGCAAGGCCGCGCGCATGATCGAGTTCGAGCTGTTCATCGAGGAGCAGTTCGTCTACAGCCAGCGTTCCGACGGGCTGATCATCGCCACTCCGACCGGCTCCACGGCCTATGCGCTTTCCGGTGGCGGCCCCATCGTGCATCCCCGGCTCGAGGCCATCACCCTGGTGCCGATGTTCCCGCATACGCTGTCGAGCCGCCCGATCGTGGTCGATGCGGCCAGCGAGATCAAGATTCACATCGGCGAGACCAACCAGGCTTATCCTCATGTCAGTTGCGATGGGCAGACCCAGGTCGTCTCCAAGCCGGGAGACGTCCTCTACGTGCGCCGTAAGCCGCATCGCTTGAAGCTGATCCATCCACGAGGTCACAGCTACTTCGAAACCTGTCGTACCAAGCTCGGCTGGAGCAGCCGACTGGGCGAGTGAGAGGATAGACATGATCACGAACTCTCTCGAAGGTTACGACCTCATCGGGGACGTGCACGGCTGCGGCAGTACGCTCGCGGCCCTGTTGGAGAAGCTGGGCTACCATCAGCATGGTGGGGTCTACCGCCATCCCAGGCGCAAGGTCATCTTCCTGGGCGATCTCATCGATCGTGGGCCGCGTATTCGTCTGGCGCTGTCGATCGCCTGGCGCATGGTCGACTCCGGCGAGGCCTTCATCGTGATGGGCAACCATGAATACAATGCGCTGACCTATTGCCGGCAGGGGCCGCCGGGATCGGGACAGGAGTGGCTGCGCGACCACACGCCGCGTCACAATCGCGTCATCCGCGAGACGCTGGAGCAGTTTCGCGAACATCCCGATGAATGGGAGAAGTATCTCGACTGGTTCATGGACATCCCGCTGTGTCTGGAGCGTGACGGTCTGCGCGTGGTCCATGCCTGTTGGGACGCGCCGCTGGTCGAGGCGTTTCTGGCGCGTTTTCCGGATGGGCGCATGGACCAGGCGTTCCTTCTCGAGTCGGTGCACCAGGGCACGTTCGCCTACCGGGTGCTGGATCGTTTGACCCGGGGCGTGCACCTGCGCCTGCCTGAAGGCCTGGCGATTCAGTCGGGCGATGGCTTCACCCGACAGACCTTTCGGACCCACTTCTGGACCCGTACGCCCCAGACCTATGGTGACGTGATCTTCCAGCCCGACAATCTGCCGGGAAGCCTGGAAGATCGCGTGCTCAGCGATGAGGAAAAGGCCCGGCTGGCCTACTATGGTCCCGATGAGCCACCTCTGTTCGTAGGCCACTACTGGTGCGAAGGAATTCCTGCCCTGCCGGCGCCCAACATTGCCTGTCTGGACTACAGCGCGGTCAAGTATGGACGTCTGGTGGCGTATCGCTGGAATGGCGAAAGGCAGTTGAGCGCCGAACGTTTCGTGTGGATCAGGGTGCCGCGCAGCGAGCTGTCGCAGCCGCGCCCGTGGGAGATCGATGTGGATTGAGAATGTTGCGCCTGCCGGCCGGGCGGGCGGGCCTTCTCAACGCCTGGAGACATTCAGGAGAAATTTTTTTAAATTTTTTTGAATCGCGTGGAACTCGAGAGCGTCGCTGGCGTCATAGCAAGTGTTCCCTTGAATGATCCCTTGCTCATTGTCCGGCGGCTCTCTCCGCCGGACTTCTTTTTTTGTGTCCCGCATTCCGTCTCCCGCATTCCCTATTTTGCCCCAACAAGTGGTTCTGAGCGTTGGCCAGGGCCAGAACGGGCACGAGCCAGGAACAACAGCATGTACAAGGCGTTACAGCTACCTCGCGAGTCGGATACACGTGCCTTGCGCCAAGCGCTATGGGCACACCGCATTGGTCACCGCGTCACCGAGGAGGGCGACCTGCAGATCGTCTGGCTGGCCGATCCCGCCCAGCACGATGAAATGCTCGCTCTGCTGGAGCGCTGGCAGCGTGGCGAGCCGCTACCTGCCGCCGCAGCGCAAAAGAGAGCCCCACCGAGCGTGGTTCGCGGCGCCTTCATGCAGGCTCCGCTCACGGCGCTGTTGATCGCGGCATGCCTGGTCGTCTTTGGCCTGCTGGCCGCCTTCGGCGATGCGGTAGTACTGAAAATGACCATCGTGCCGGTCGTCGTTGCCGAGGATCAGTTATGGATCGGCAATCTGATGCACCATACCCTGGGCGGCGGAGAAGTCTGGCGCTTGCTGAGCCCGGCGTTGCTGCACTTCGGCTGGATGCATCTGATCTTCAATATGCTGTGGCTGTGGTATTTCGGAAGGCAGATCGAGGCGCTGCAGGGCAAGGGACGTCTGTTGCTGGTGGTGATCCTCGGCGCGTTGCTTTCCAATCTGGCACAGTACGCCACCGGCACGGTGCTGTTCGGCGGCATGTCCGGAGTCGATTATGCCTTGCTGGGCTATGTCTGGCTGATGTCGCGGCGCCTTCCCGAAAGCGGCTTCTTCGTTCCGCAGATGCTGGTAGTCTTCATGCTGATCTGGATGGTCTTCACCATGACCGATGTTGCCGGTGTCGTCGGTTTCGGCAACGTGGCGAACGAGGCCCATCTGGGAGGGCTGTTGGTGGGGCTGGCGCTGGGCTGGGTCGCCAGTCGCCGGCGTGCCTGACCTGCGCGGCCATGAGCGAAGTGCAGCCATGAACGAAGTGGTAGTGAAGGACGTAACAGATACCGCCTGGACATGAGCGGTACGAAACGAACGTGGAGAGAGCCCCATGGGTGAGATGACCTTCGACAGGATGGTAAGCCAGATGACGCCTGCCATCTACGAGAGCCTCAAGCAGGCGGTACAACTGCGTAAGTGGCCCGATGGACGCCGGTTGACACCTGAGCAGACCGAGCTTTGTCTGGAAGCGGTCATCAAGTACGAGGCCGAGCACAAGGTGCCGGAGGAGCAGCGCGTCGGCTACATCGGAACGGTCAATTGCAAGAGCGAGAATCCCCAGGATGGAGATGCCATCAAGTGGGTGAACTGATCGCGACGCAGGCGGCTTCGCCGGGGGCGGAGCAGCGCGGGGAGATCCGCGGGAGCTTGAGCAAGATGGGCATCGTGCCGGCTGGCGGGAACGCCCCGGTACGTTATGTGCTACGAGTCGGCGAGCATCGAGTGGATCTCAATGCGCGACTGGGCCAGCCGCTGCGCCTGACGCACACCGGGGCGATTCATTGCGCCCATTGTGGACGCAGGACGAAAAAGAGCTTCGGCCAGGGGCATTGCTACCCCTGCTTCAAGCAACTGGCACAGTGCGACACCTGCATCGTCAAACCCGAAACCTGCCATTTCTTCGCCGGTACCTGCCGGGATCCGGCCTGGGGGGAGCGTCACTGTTTTCAGCCGCATGTGGTGTACCTTGCCAATTCCTCGGGCCTCAAGGTCGGCATCACCCGCATGACGCAACTGCCCACGCGCTGGCTGGATCAGGGGGCGATTCAGGCGTTGCCGATCCTCGAAGTCGATACCCGTCAGCAGTCGGGGTTGGTCGAGATGCTGTTCAAGGAAGAGGTCGCCGATCGCACCAACTGGCGAGCCATGCTCAAGGGCGATGTCGCCCCGCTGGATCTGCGCGAGGCACGCGAGCGGCTAATGGCGCGTCTGGCCGGCGGTTTGGTCAGCCTGCGTGAGCGCTTCGGGAGCGATGCGCTGCGGACGCTGGATGCCGAGCCGGTGACCTTCGATTATCCGGTACTCGAGGCGCCAGAAAAGATCGTCTCCCACAACTTCGACAAGGTTGCCGATGTCTCGGGCATCCTGATGGGACTCAAGGGGCAATACCTGATTCTCGATACCGGCGTCATCAACTTGCGCAAGTTCACCGGTTACGACGTCACGTTGGCGTCGTGATCCGTTGGGGGCGCATGATTCGCTGCCTGAGCGACAGCGCCATGCTATGTTGAGGCGACCGACCATAACGATAAGGACTTCACGATGCGCAAGCTGCCCTGTCTGCTGTTGACGCTGGGGATCGCCACGGCCAGTGCCGCCACCCAGGCGCAGGAGAAGACGCTGGCGATCGGCACGTTGAGCTGGGCCGAGAACATTGCCGTCGCCAACATGTGGAAGCTGATTCTCGAGGACGAGGCCGACTATCGGGTCAAGCTGTCCAATGTAGGCAAGAGCCCGTTGTTCAGCGGAGTGGCCAATGGTGATTTCGATGTGTCGCTGGAAACCTGGCTGCCCACGACCGACGCGGCGTTTCTGGAGCCCTACGGCGAGCGCATCGCGGTACACGATGCCTGGTATGACGGAGCCGGGATGGGGCTGGTGGTGCCCGACTATGTCTCGATCGATACGATCCCCGAACTGGCCGAGCATGGCGACGAATTCCAGTACCAGGGACAACCGACCATTGTCGGCATCGATCCCGGCTCATCGATTTCCGGACTCACCGATGAGGCTATCGAGGCGTACGGACTGGACATGCAGCAGATCAGCAGCTCCGAAGCGGCGATGATGGCGGCCCTGGACGATGCCTACAAGCGCCAGGAGCCGATCGTCGTGACGCTGTGGAGTCCTCACTGGGCTTTTGCCGAATACGATCTCAAGTATCTCGAGGATCCGCAGAATCTCTATGGCGACAACGAAGCCATCCACTGGTTTTCCCGGCAGGGATTCAGTGAGGACGATCCCTGGCTGACTGCGGTATTGAACGCCTGGCAGATGGATGACGACTCGCTGGGCAGCCTGATGGCTTCCATCGAGACGGCAGGTGACCCCGAGGAGGGCGCGCAGGCCTGGATCGACGAACATCGGGCGCTGATCGATGACTGGCTGGCGGCCGGTGACGCCGCGAAGTAAACGTCGGTCGCTGACGAGAAACCCCGGTATCGCACCGGGGTTTCTCGTTCTCGCAGGCCCGCCTGTCGATCTATCGCGCCATCAGCCCGGCGAGTGGCGGCGGCGATCCTCCATGCGCTCCAGGAAGACCTCCATCACCTTCGAGTACAGGCGCGGCCCGAGTACCACGTCCTCGACGCCGGCATCCAGGTTGGGGTTGTCGTTGACCTCGATGACCACCACGCGTTCACCGATCTGCTTGAGGTCCACGCCGTAAAGCCCATCGCCGATCAGCCGGGTGGCCTTGAGGGCGGCCTTGACCACTGCCTTGGGAACCTCGGAGGGATCGTGAGTGGTAAACCCGCCGCTGCGGGTCTTGCCGCTGGAATGATCGTAGATCTGCCAGTGGCCACGCGCCATGTAGTAGCGGCTGGCAAACAGCACCTGCCCGTCCAGCACTCCAATACGCCAATCGAAATCGGTAGGCAGCCACTCCTGCAGCAGCAGCAGTGCCGAAGACTCGAACAGACGCTGCGCCTCCTGCTGCAACTGTTCGACGGAATTGATCTTGACCACCCCCTTGGAGAAGGCACCGTCGGGTACCTTGAGGACCAGCGGGTAGTTCAAATCGGCCGCCTTCTCTGCAAGGCGCTTGAGATCGTCGCGATAGAGCAACTGACCGCCCGGTGCCGGAATGCCCTTGGCATGCAGCAGGGCGTGCAGAAAGATCTTGTTGGTGCAGCGCAGGATCGAGCGTGGATCGTCGATGACCACCAAACCTTCGTGTTCAGCCCGCTTGGCCATGCGATAGGTGTGATGATCCAGCCGGGTCGTCTCACGGATGAACAGGGCATCGAACTCGGCCAGCCGTCCTTCGTCACGCTTGGTGATCAGTGAGACATCGATCCCCATTGTCCGCCCGGCACGGATGAAATGCTTCAGGGCGCTCCTGTTGCTCGGGGGCAGGGCCTCCTTGGGGTCGACCAGAATGGCCAGATCGAAGCGATAACGCTTGCGCGCCTTGGGCGTGCGCCAGACCTTGCGCGAATGACGGTTGAGCGCCGCTGCGAACAGGTCCTCCTCGGACGGGTGCAGCGCGGTGAGCCCCAAGGGTTTGAGCCGGGACAGACGCCATACGCCGTGGCGTTTGGAGAAGCGTGCTTCCAGCAAGGGGCAGGGCAGGCGTTCGAACAGGCGCCGCGCCAATTTGCCCAGGCCTTCATGGTTGCACTCGCCGAACAGGATGCGCAGGGTCAGGCTGTCGCCGGGCAGGACGCCACGCTTCTCCAGTTCGCTCATCAACGGTTCGAGAGACTCGAGCTGCAGATCCACCAAGGCCTTGCGCGACAACTGATTGAGCGTTTCTACCGTGGGCAGCACCCGCTGGCTGCGGGCCTGGGCCAAAAGTGATACGTAGTAACCCGTTTCAAGATAATCGAGCGCGCCGCAGAGGTTGATGATATGTGTCGTATCACCATTGTCTGCGGCATTTTCCAGAGCCAGGTATTCGGCGGCGGAAATCAGGTCATCGGAAGGGTAGTACGGGCGCCAGTCGGACGGACGGTCGACGACAATGCGCAGACGTGACATGGGCGAATTTTTCCTGTCATCAAAGGGCCCGAAACAGGCCGGAAAGGCATCTAGAATGAAGGTGGCAACGGCTGTGAACAATAGGGTCACAGCGTGAAATAATTTCATGTGGCGCGTCGATGACAACGCTGCCGAAGAAACCCAAAATCGCGCGCAAATCTATGGTTTCCCGAGAGCCTCATCATGTCCCGTACGCTTCGCCCCGCCAATGCCGCCGACCTCGACGCCCTGTGCCGGCTCGAAGATGAGAGCTTCGACGGCGACCGCTTCAGCCGTCGTCAGCTGGCGCATCTGCTGACACGGGCCAAGGCCTTCAATCTGCTGGCAGTGGACGAGAGCGGTCACCTGCTTGGCTATGGCACCCTGCTGTTTCGCCGCAATAGCCATATGGCGCGCCTGTATTCCTTCTGTGTCCATCCCGAGGCGCGCGGCGGCGGCCTGGGCCGGGCGTTGCTCGAATCGCTCGAAAGCGAGGCGCTGGCCCGGGGAGCCCAGCGCATCCAGCTCGAGGTGCGTGCCGACAACCGGGTGGCGATGGGGCTTTATCGGCGCATGGGGTATCTGCCGCTGCGCTGGCTGGATGATTATTATGCCGATGGTTGCGCTGCCTGGCAGATGGAGAAGCGTCTGGAGTCCGCACCGGCCCTGCGTGACGCGGGATAGACCAGTCAGCGAAGATGCATGGTCGGCGTGCTTGGGCTAGCATAGCGCTCTCGATTGCCATTCTGGAGCTGTCCCATGCCGTCTTTCGATATCGTCTCGGAACTCGATAAGCACGAAATCACCAACGCCGTGGATCAGGCCAATCGCGAACTGGCTACCCGCTTCGATTTTCGCGGTGTCACCGCCAGCTTCAGCGAGGAGGGGGATAGCGTGCAGATGGAGGCCGATGCCGACTTCCAGTTGCGGCAGATGATCGACATTCTCAAGGGGCGGCTGATTGCCCGCGGCATCGACGTGGCCTGCCTGGAAGAAAAGGACGCCGAGACCGGCGGTGTGCGGGCGCGCCAGCAGGTCCTGCTGCGTCAGGGCATCGAGCAGACGCTGGCCAAGAAGATCGTCAAGACGCTCAAGGACGCCAAGCTCAAGGTGCAGGCGCAGATCCAGGGCGACAAGGTGCGGGTCACCGGCAAGAAGCGCGACGACCTACAACAGGCCATTGCGCTGCTGAAAGGCGACGAGTCCATCGACATGCCATTGCAGTTCAACAACTTCCGCGACTGATGCCGCCCGCTGGCCGGGACTCGGCGGGAGTATGGTTCCGTTGATATTGCTGAATCGCTGTGTTCATGTCGTGGCGTGTAGCTACACTAGGGAACAGGCACTGGCCGGGCATGATAGTCTTTGTCTTGTCATGGAATAGGGACGGATCATTTCCCAACCGCCGCCCGCTGCGCTTGAATACCTGTGTGCCACCGGATCCTTGCCATGCCAGGCGTCCCGTCCGTGGATTCGGTGGCGCCTTCATGAACCCGAGGGAGCCGATTGCATGTTCCAGTTGCGAAATGCCATCTTCGTCACTCTGGCGGCCCTGAGCTTTACCCTCGGTGTGGTGGGGCTGTTTCTTCCCGTCATGCCTACTACCTGTTTCATGCTGCTGGCCGTGTGGCTGGCTTCCAAGGGATCTCCTCGCTTTGCCATGTGGATCCGTCAGCATCCCCGCTTCGGCCCCTCCATTCAGGCATGGGAATGCGAGCGTGCCATTCCCCGCCACGCCAAGACGCTTGCTGCCGTCATGCTGGGGGCGTCCATGCTGTTGCTGGCCTTCGTCATCGAGTCGTTATTGCTGCGGGTGGCTTTGATCGTTTCGCTGGCTCTGTTGACGGCCTGGATCGTCACGCGTCCCGAGCCCGGTGCAACCCAGTCGCCGCTTTCGCGGTCGTCCTCCCGTCGGTGAGGCTTGTGCCTGGCGCCTCCTGCGATCCTGAAGCACTCTCCAGTGGCTCGGCTACCCATCGCGGCGAACGTGATGGCCGTCGGATAACCTTTCGTCCCTTTGAGCCAGGTCCGTTCCCCGCCGTACAATGAGAAAGACTTACGAACAGGAGCGTTCCGCAATGTCAGAAACCACCGCGTCTGGTTTGGCCACATCCGAGCCGACTGCCGCTGAGCCGCAGGCGATTCATCTCGAGGATTATCTACCGCCGGCCTACCGGGTCACCCATACCGAGCTCAAGTTCGATCTTGACGCCTCCGCCACGCATGTCACCGCCCGGCTGCATCTGGAGCGCCATCCGCAGCGTCAGTCGGCAGAGGCGGGCGATCTGCCGCTGGTCCTGGAGGGCGAGCACCTGACACTCGAGCGTGTCGCCATCGATGGTCAGGAACTGCAGGAAGGCGAATACAGCGTCGACGAGCATCACTTGACGATCCATCAGGTGCCGGAGCGTTTCCTGCTCGATACCCAGGTGAAAATCGATCCTTCCGCCAACACGGCACTGGAGGGGCTGTATCTCTCCAATGGCATGTTCTGCACGCAGTGCGAAGCCGAGGGCTTCCGGCGCATCACTTATTATCCCGATCGTCCGGATGTGATGGCGACGTTCTCCACTACGGTAATCGGCGACCGCGAGCAGCTGCCCGTGCTGCTCTCCAACGGTAATCCGGTGGAGCGTGGCGAACTGCCGAACGGCAAGCACTTCGTGACCTGGGAGGACCCCTATCCCAAGCCGTGTTACCTGTTCGCGTTGGTCGCCGGCAAGCTCGAGAAGGTGGAGGATCACTTCACCACCATGAGCGGGCGCGATGTGCTGCTGCAACTGTGGGTCGAGCCGGAGAACCTCGACAAGACCGAGCACGCCATGCGTTCGCTCAAGGCCTCGATGAAATGGGACGAAGAAACCTACGGCCGCGAATACGACCTCGACCGCTTCATGATCGTGGCCGTCAATGATTTCAACATGGGCGCGATGGAGAACAAGGGGCTCAACATCTTCAACAGCGCCGCCGTGCTGACCCATCCGCAGACCGCCACCGATGCCGCCTTCCAACGCGTCGAGGGCGTGGTGGCGCATGAGTATTTCCACAACTGGTCGGGCAACCGCGTGACCTGCCGCGACTGGTTCCAGCTCTCGCTCAAGGAGGGTTTCACCGTCTTCCGCGATCAGAGCTTCTCCGCCGACATGAACTCGGCGCCGGTCAAGCGCATCGAGGATGTCTCCTTCCTGCGCACTGCACAGTTCGCCGAAGATGCCGGGCCCACCGCGCACCCGGTGCGCCCGGACCATTACATCGAAATCTCCAACTTCTATACGCTGACCATCTACGAGAAGGGCTCCGAGATCGTGCGCATGCTGCGCAATCTGCTGGGCTGGGAAACCTTCCGCAAAGGCTCCGATCTCTATTTCGAGCGCTTCGACGGCCAGGCGGTGACCATCGAGGATTTCGTCGGCTGCATGGAGGAGGTTTCGAACCTCGATCTCGACCAGTTCATGCGCTGGTATTCCCAGGCCGGCACGCCGGAGATCGACGCCCACGGCGAGTATGACTACGCCAATGGCGAATACCACCTGCGCCTCTCCCAACGCACCCCGGTGACCCCCGGACAGCCGCACAAGCGGCCCCTGCATATTCCGGTGCGTATCGGCCTGGTGGGAACCAAGTCCGGGCGTGATCTCGCGCTGACCCTGGATGGCCCCGATGGCAAGGAGAGTCTGGGCACCGAGACTGTGCTCGACCTCTGCGCCGAAGAGCAGAGTTACGTATTCACCGATGTCGCCGAGGCGCCGGTGCCGTCACTGCTGCGCGGTTTTTCGGCGCCGGTCAAGCTGCGCTTCCCGTACTCACGCGAGGAGCTCTCCTTCCTGCTGCAGAATGACTCGGACGGCTTCAATCGCTGGGATGCCGGTCAGCGCCTGGCGATGCTGGCGCTGGACGACCTGATCGCCGCGCACCGCAACGGCGTGGAAAAGGTCATGGACAGCCGTGTGGTGGAGGCCTTCCGGGCGCTGTTGACCGCACCGGTGGAGGATAAGGCGGTATTGGCGGAGATGCTTACGTTACCCTCCGAGGCCTATATCGCCGAGCAGCAGCCGGTCGTCGACGTGGATGCGATTCACGCGGCGCGCGATTTCGTCAAGCAGTCGCTGGCATTGGCGTTGCGCGACGAGTTCCTGGCGGTCTACCAGGCCAACCGGAGCGATGAACCCTACGAACCTTCGGCGGAGCAGATCGCCAGACGCAGCCTCAAGAACGTGGCGCTCGCCTATCTGATGAGCGTCGAGGACGAGGAGGGCGTGAAGCTGGCCGAGGAGCAGTTCGAGGCGGGGCACAACATGACCGATGTGCGTGCCGCGCTGACGTTGCTGGCGCACAGTTCGCGCGATGGGCTTGCCGGCCCCGCGCTCAAGCGCTTCGGTGAGAAATGGGCGCATGATCCGCTGGTCATGGATCAATGGTTCACCATTCAGGTCACCCGCCCGCAGGAGGACGTGCTGGAACGGGTCAAATATCTGATGGCGCATCCGGCATTCTCGCTGAAGAATCCCAACAAGGTGCGGGCGTTGATCGGCGCCTTTGCGCAGAACCGGGTCAACTTCCACCGTCTGGATGGCCAGGGATATCAGTTGCTGGCGGATGTAGTGATCGAGCTCAACCGGCTCAATCCGGAAATCGCGGCGCGGATCGTTACGCCCCTGACACGTTGGCAACGCTTTGACGAGAAGCGCCAGGCGCTGATGAAACGTCAGCTCGAGCGCATCCGTGACGAAAAGCTCTCGCCGAATGTCTATGAAGTGGTGGAAAAGGCGTTGGCGGTATAGCGACGGGCTTTCTGCCGCTTGGCATTACGACGACAGGCCGCTCCCATGAGCGGCCTGTCTTGTTTGCCGGTGCGTTGGCCTATGCCTGTCCGCTATAGCGGGCCAGAGGATGATAGGCGGGACCTTCAATGACCGAGCCGTCGGTGTCGAATCGGCTGCCGTGACAGGGGCAGTCCCAGGAGATATCGGCACCGTTCCAGTGCACCAGGCACTTCATGTGCGGACACACGGCGGAAACCACCGAGAGCTCGCCCGACGGAGTGCGATAGGCGGCGAGTTTTTCGCCGTCATGAGTCACCACTCTGGCCTCGCCGGGCGCAATCTCGTCAAGTGCCTTGAGACGTGGCGTCGTCAGGTAGTCCTTGGCCAGGTGCTTGGTGACATGCACGTTCTCCTTGAGCCATCCCTTGACGGACTTGCCAGGCGTGAAGCGTCTGGCGTCGAAGCGCTCATGCCAGGGATTGTGGCGGCCGGTGATCAGATCGCTCAGGATCATGCCGGCCAGGGTGCCCCAGGTCAGCCCATCGGCAGCGAAGCCGGTCGCGACATAAGCGTTATCCGCGCCGTGCATTCTGCCGATATAGGGCAGTCCGTCAGCGGAGCTGAACTGCTGGGCAGACCAGGCGTGCTCGAATCCTGCCACGTCGAAGTGTTGGCGCAAATAGTCGCGTAGCCGCTCGAAGTGGCCCTGTCCCAGTTCGCCTTCTCCGACCAGGTGCTCCTCGCCGACCACCATGAGGTAGTCATGACCGGCGTAGTGATAACTACGCAGGGAGTGTGCAGTGTCGAGCAGCCAGAAAACCCCCTCGGGATAAGTCGCGCCAGGGTTGAGGCGCGCACTCACGCCATGCTCGCGGGAGGGCTCCATGCCTGTCTGGAGGATCTGAATGCCCTTGGGCGTATGCGTGGCGTGAACGATGTGCGCTGCCTTGACCACGGCGCTGTCGGTCTTGACCAGGCCTTCCCGATAATCGACGTCGCTCACGCTGCTGTATTCGTGGATGCTCACGCCTAGTTGACTGATGGCGTGAGCCAGCCCCTGCGTGTAGCGTAGGGGGTTGAACTGGACCTGATTGTCGAGTTTCAACCCGCGATGCATCGTGATGGGCAATGCGGCCTGTTCAGCCCGGTTGACGGTAAGCCCCGCGCTCTCCAGTGCGTCACGTTCCTTTTCGAGAGCCTCGAAGAGCGTGTCGTTGGCAGTGGTCACGAGCCTGTACAGCGGGCGGCGATGAAACTGACAATCGATGGAGAAGCGTTCCACCAGGCTCTGCATATGATCGATGGCTTGGATACGAGAGGCGACCACATCGCGGATGACATCGTCACCCCACTTGCTGCGGATCTTCGCCAACCCCTTGGCCACGGTGCTGTAGAGATTGCCGGTCGAGTTGCCGGTGTTGCCCTCGCCGATACGCCGCGCCTCGAGCACAACGACGCGCTTACCGGCCTCGGCAAGTTGCAGGGCCGTCGTCAGCCCCGTGATGCCTCCACCGATGATCGCCACATCGGCGGTGACATCTTCCTGTATCGCGGGATAGGTATGCCCCTCGAGTCGAGCAGCTTTCCATACGGATTCCATAACGCCTCCCTACGTGCAGACACTTCCCTATAGACCCTTTTCAGTTATAGAGGCTCTGCGCAGAGGTGTACAACGCGGTATCCATACGACATGGCGGTGCAATCCGGGAGACAACGCAAACGGGCCGCTCCTGAGAGCGGCCCGTCCTTTGCAGAGGATGCGCGTCCCCACGTCATGGCGTGATCCGGTTACTGGCCGCGGTGAAGCCCATCAGCGAGATATCCAGATCCATCCGGTTTCCCTGCGGACTGATCAGACTCAGCGTCGCCGTGCTGCCATTACGCAACTGCTGAAGCAGTGCCGAATCGACCGGTATGTCGGCCCGGCATCCCTCCTGCTGGCAGAACTGATAAGGAAACTGGATCGGTTCGCCATTGTCGATGGTCAGTTGCAGTCCCGGAGCCAGGCGAACGCCCAGCGGCAGCAGGAAGGCCATCACCGCGCCATCGATCTGCGGCGGGTAGGCCAGCCCCACGCGCATCAGCGGGCGATCGCTTTGCGGATTGTTGACCAGCTGGGTCATCGTGCAATTACCCTGGCCGCTGTCGCTAGGGCAATGCACCTCCCAATCCTGGAAGCGCTGGGTATCGACGCTGGCGTCATCGGGGGGCTGCTGGGCAAGGGTGGTGGGGACCACCCCCATCATCAACAGCAATAGCGAAGCGGCTTGCAGACGGTGTACGAGACGGTTCAGCATGAGAGGAAGCTCCTGGAAATCGAGGTCATGGCGTTCGGTTCAAGGTAGTTCAACATGGCGTGAGGCTCGTGGCGAGCCGCAGCCACCAGGACGGGCGAGTCAGCTGATCAACCACCCCAGCACGACCAGGGCCAGAAAGATCAACATCAGTCCGCCGACAATGGAGCGGCGCAACAGGGCGCGAATGCCGTTGTAGAGCAGCAGCAGGCCGATGATCAGCACGGCGATGCCGAAGAGCGACGACTCCATGCCGAGCGAACCGGTAAGGCCCAGGATAAAGTCATGCGCTGCGATCAATATTCCCGCAAATAGGCTGGAAAGCGCCTCGACGATCACGCGGATCGCGTCACCTAACTTGTCACCCAGCCAGTTGAAAAAGTCTTCCATGCGCGTACACCTGACGGATTAGTTGGGTATGGTTTGGAGATCCTGCGTCGATTCCGGCTTTGACTGCTGCGCGCGCAGCCACTGGATTTCGTCTGGCCAGATGTCGGGATCGATGGTTTCCAGAATCATGGGAATATTGTCGATGCGAGGATCGCGCATGAGGGTGGTGAAAGCCTCCAGGCCGATGTTGCCTTGCCCCAGGCTGTGGTGACGGTCGACACGGCTGGCTAAGGCGCTCTTGGCATCATTCAGATGCATGCCGCGCAGGTACCGGAAACCCACCACGGCATCGAATTCGTCCAGTGTGGCAGTGCATGCCTCGGCGGTACGCAGATCGTAACCGGCGGCAAAGGCATGGCAGGTATCGATGCATACGCCCACCCGCGTCTTGTCATCGACCTGCTCGATGATTTCCGCCAGATGCTCGAAACGGTATCCCAGATTGCTGCCTTGACCCGCGGTGTTCTCGATCACGGCAATCACATGCCGGGTGCGGGAAACGGCCTCGTTGATCGATTCGGCAATCCGCTTCAGGCACTCGCTCTCGGAGATTCTCTTCAGGTGAGAGCCGGGATGAAAGTTGAGAAGGCGCAAGCCGAGCTGTTCGCAGCGTTGGAACTCGTCGAGAAACGCCTCGCGTGACTTCTCGAGCCCTTCGCGATCGGGATGACCGAGATTGATCAGATAGCTGTCGTGGGGAAGGATCTGCTCGGGACCGAAGCGATATGTCTCGCAGGCTTTTCGAAAGGCCTCGATAGTGCTGTCGGTCAGTGGTTTGGCGTGCCACTGTCGTTGGTTCTTGGTGAACAGTGCAAAGGCACTGGCACCGATCCGATGCGCGCGAATTACCGCCTGATCGACACCGCCTGCAGCGCTGACATGCGCCCCGAGATATTTCATAGCCGCCACACATCGTCTCAAAAACTGCCATGGTAGAGCATTTGCGCAAGACGCCCCAAGCCCTGCCAGGGAAGCCCTGCCATGGCGGCATGTCATGGCGAAGCCGCATCTCTCTTGATTCATCTTTTTTAGCAAGAATGAATTTATCGGTTGACGTCGGCCAGATAATCTTTATTACTTGATAAGCGGGACGGCGTTTTGCTTCCCGCTCAACCCTCAGGAACTGAACCGATGTTGATTCAAAGCTGGCGTACCGCAGACGTGAATGCAGCAGCCATGAATAATCATGGCCTGCGAGCCTTCGTCTGTCCGCGTGCCGCCTTCTGAATCACCCATGGCCGCGGATCTTACCGCGGCCCGTCGATCTCCGATCCTCTTTCCTGCCCCGATAAGGTCCCGGCCTCCTCTCAAAGGAGATTGTGACATGACGCTATCGGACCTTTTTCGCGCTGCACGTCGTCTGCTGAAGAGCACTCGCCGGAGTCGGCACGACTTCCAGTCATTGGCGCATCTGGATGCGCGCCTGCTGCGGGATATTGGCCTGCGCCTCGAACATGGTGTCGTCATGCCGTTCGCCGATGACGATTCTGCGCTAGGGCAAGCCGTTTCGCCGGTTCGGGACAGTCGTGAAGAGGCATGGAGTCCGCCGAAACTCTGTCCCCGCTGTGGAGAACCGCTGACGTAGCCATGCCACGGCCGCGGGAGGCGGCCGTGGCATTCCGTGAACAGGCAGGCCCGGGAGAAGCCTGCCTGTCCGCACGTACGACCGGAAGGGAAGCCGTCAATGAGTCATATACGATGGTTGTACCGTTGCGCTTGATTTATCAGGTGTTTTCGCCATGTCGGAATTATTTTTGCGATCCCTTGAGCCTTCGCTAGATTCAAGTGACATATGCAAAAGTATCTTCAGGAGCGACCATGGCGAAGGACAAAGGGGAGCCGGCCCAGCGCGGGCGTCAGGCGGACAAGCCCAAGCAGATACCCAAGGCAGGCTGGCGCGACGTGCTGTTGCGCACGAAGGTCGAAATGTCGCGTGATCATGTGAGTCTGATTGCGGCTGGCGTCGCCTTCTATGGGTTGCTGGCCATCTTTCCGGCGATTGTCGCGCTCATCTCGATCTGGGGAATGGTCTTCGATCCGCAGCAGATCGAACAGCAGATCGCAGCCGTCAGCACTTTCATTCCTCAGCAAGCGGCCGACATCATTCAGGGGCAAGCGCAGAAAGTCGCATCGAACGCAGGGGCCGGCATCAGCCTGGCGGCGATCGGTGGCATTCTGTTTGCGGTCTATAGCGCCTCCAAGGGTGTGAACGGATTCATCGAAGGACTGAACGTCATTTATGAAGAAGACGAGGCGCGTGGATTTTTCAAACGCTTACTGGTGACGCTGTCGTTGACGCTCGGGTTGATGATCATGACGATCGTCACGCTGGCCGCCATCATTCTGGTGCCCGTGATCGCCGGGTACCTGCCGTTCGGCGACCTCGTTCAAACGTTGATCAATCTGGCCCGCTGGCCGCTTCTGCTATTGCTGGTCATGTTTTCGATCGCAGTGCTCTATCGCTTTGCGCCTCATCGTGATGCTCCGCGCTGGAGATGGGTCAGCATCGGCACGGTTACCGCGACGCTATTGTGGATTGCCGGTTCGATCGGTTTCTCGATCTATGTGCGTAACTTTGGCAGCTACAACGAGACCTACGGTTCACTCGGCGCAGTAGTGGTGTTGCTGATGTGGTTCTGGCTGTCGGCATTCATCGTGCTGATGGGGGCCGAGCTGAACAGCGAAATGGAGCGTCAGACCGAGCAGGACACGACGCAGGGCGAGGCCAGGCCTCTCGGCCAACGTGACGCTTATGCGGCGGATACGGTAGGAGAAAAGCCTTGAACGCTACATGCGCCGTCAATAGCGGCGAGCAGGAAGAATCAGCCGGCGTATCCAGGTCCAGCGATTGACGACCAGTGCCAGAAAGATCAGCGCGCAACCGAACAGCTGGAGCGGGTTCATGGTTTCACCGAACCAGTAGGCGGCGAACAGGGCGGTCCAGACCGCTTCCAGCATCATGATCACCGCTGCATGGCTTGGGGTGGTCAGGCCCTGCGCATAGATCTGGATGAAAAAACGCAGGGTACTGGCAAGCAGAATGCTGGCAAAAAGCCAGCCGAGGATGGCGGGGCTTGCTCGACTGGGCCATATCTCGGTGAACACCGATAACAGTAGCGTCACTATGCCGACCACTACCAGTTGTATGGCGGTGAGCGGGACGGCGGGAACCGATCTGACCACCCGAGAGTTACAATTGAACAGGAAGGCGAAGGTGACGGCGGAGGCCAGAAACAGCCATTGGCCGGGCTCGACCCGAAAACCGTGGCTGAGCGACAGGCAGGCGAATCCCGTCATGGCAACCGGCAGGGCGGTCCAGGTCGTACGCGGCGGGATATCGCCGAACAGCAAGCGCGCCATCACCGGTACCAGAAGAATTCCCAGGCTATTGATAAAAGCCCCTTCGCCCAGGTGAGTGGTATGAAAGAGCCCCAGGCTCCAGAAGCCCATGGCAGCGGCAAATACAAGGCCCACGCCGGTGGCCTTGAGCAGGTCCGGCCGTCTCAGGACGCGGATCCCCGGCCAGCCGAATGCACCCAGTATCAGGCCTGCCAGCAGAAAGCGCGTGCCGATGAACAGCAGCGGAGGCATGCCGGCCAGAGCCTCCTTGGAGAATATCCAGCCCAATGCTGCCAGTAGCGTGACCAAGAGCAACAGAATATCGGCCTTGCGGGCATTATCGGCGTGGGGCATGGAAGCTCTTGTGAAGGTCGATTGTTGTGAAGATCGATTGTGGGCCACGGCTTCAATGTGACAGCCGGTCAGGGATAAGCGTCGGCAGGCGAAGCGGTTTAGGAGTGTGAGACGCACGCGCATAGCCGCTGCAGGCAGGCCCGGCGCAACGAAGCACGACATCGAATGGATGTTAACGTTGCAATGGTTCGCTTGGCCAGCCCCGCAGGCGGAACTCGAGGCCTGAATGCGAGGCCAAGCGAAAGGGAATCAGCGTGGCCTGACATTCTCAATGACGATGCGGCTCTCGGGAATCATGGGCATTCTCGACAGATCGACATGCAGGTCCTGCGCTGGCATATCGTACTCCATGGCACCGGTGAGCTTATCGACGGCCACTTTCATCAGCGCAATGGTAATCCATTCGCCGGGGCAGCGGTGGTTGAGGTAGTGATCGCCGCCGCCCTGAGGAATGAAGTCGAACGGACTGCCGTCCCAGTTCTGGAACCTTTCGGGGCGGAATACGAGCGGATCCTTCCAGCTGCGGGAATCCCGGCAGGTCCCGTAGAGATCCAGCAGGACCCGGGTTCCCTTGGGGAAAGAGTATCCTCTCCACACGAAGTTCCGTCTGACTCTGGCGGTCATGAACGGAAAGAAGGCATAAATCCTGCGCACTTCCTGCACGAAGGGCTCCAGCAGCCGGTTATCGTCCTGTAATTTCTGCCGCCATTGGGGGTGTTGATGCAACATCAGAGCGGCGAAGGCGATGAAACGGGCCACTGCAACGGTGGGGCGCAGCACGTTGAGCAGCTCCACCGAGGCGACGCGAGTCTCCAGAAGATCGCCTTTCTCGTTCCGATGCCAGCTGAAGACGTTCAGGGCACGCCCTTCGTCGACTTCCAGTTGGCCACTGCGGACCCGATCGATCAACTCGCAGCCCCAGGACTCGGAGCGATCGCGGGCGCGCTTCGCCTGAAGGTGTCGGGGGCCGACGCCTCCTGCGCCATCGATCATGTCGGCCATGTCCTGCGTACGCTGGCGAACCTCCTCTTCGGGCAGTGGCACACCGCTCCAGGCACAAACGGTACGACAGAGCAGTTCCTGTACCTCATGAAACAGTGTCGTGCTCTCCCTCCCGGCCCAGCGGTCGATGTATGTCTTCCACTGCGCTTCGCTGAGGCGGGCGATGTCCTCGATGCCTTCCTGTGTCATCAGGGACATGAACATACGTTTGCGGACCCGGTGGGCCTCGCCGTCCAGCCCCTGCACGCCGCCCCGGCCGACCAGCGTCCTCTGCAGCAGCAAGGGAAGCGCATCCTCGCGCACGAAGCGCTCATTGTCGTAGAAGAGTTCCGCAGCATCGGCGCCTGTCATGCAGATGGTGTTCTGCAGGAGGAGCCGGGTCTGGAATATATCGCTCTGATGGCGCTGACAATGCCTGGAAATGAAATCGTAACCGTCACGCAACAGGGCCAGAGAACTTTCCAGGCTCGTATCGTGAGGAATCTGCGGCATGTGATGGACTCCTGTCGTGCTTCGGATAGACGCCACGGTGGCACACGCTTCAATCTGGTTCAGCGGGGCGGCTCTGTCGAGCGCAGGGAAGGGAGTCTGACCTCCAATTCAGGCGCTTCAATCCGGGGAGTTCAGCATGCAGGCGGGCCGGGATCAGCGTGGCGATTCCACCGGTACCGCCGCATGGCTGATCACCTGACGCAATATGAAGCTCGAATGCGCTCCGGTGACACCCTCGATGCGCGTGATCTTGTTGAGTAGCAGGTCCTGATAATCCTCCATGTCGCGGACCACCACCTTGAGCTGGTAGTCGGCTTCCTGGCCGGTAATCAACAGACACTCCTGGACTTGGGGCAGGGCCGCGATCTTTTCCTCGAAGTTGGCGAAGCGCTCGGGCGTATGGCGATCCATGGCAATATGCAGCAGTGCCATCAGGCTGTAGCCCATGCGCTTGGCATCGACCAGCGCCCGATAGCCGCTGATCAGGCCACTCTCCTCCAGGGCTCGCACGCGGCGCAGGCAGGGAGAGGGTGACAAGCCGATACGCTCGGCAAGCTCCTGGTTGCTGAGACGTCCGTCACGCTGTAGTTCCTCCAGAATGCGGCGATCGTAACGATCCAGGGTGGAGGCAATATCCTTTGAAGTCATGGTTGCGCAATATTCTCTCTTGATTGTGTATGGTTTGAGCATTTTATGCCAAAAGTCACGATTCGTGCCGTCACTTCGCAATTCCTGACCCTGAGAAATGACGTAAGCTTTCCATATTGTCAAAACGATGCTTACCCGCTCCAAGGCAACGCACTTCACGAGAGTCCTGCCTTGTCCCGGCTCACGAGGCCGGTGAGCGTACAAGAAACCTCATCCGGCGCGCCTCTGATCGCAGCGCCTTCGATCCGGCAAGGACGTAACCATGACCCGCTCTCAACATACCGCTTTCGATCCTACCAAGTATCGTCCCGCCGAGACGGTACCGCTCACCCATCGTCAGTGGCCGTCTCGTACGCTATCCCGGGCCCCTGTCTGGGCCAGTGTGGATCTGCGCGACGGTAACCAGGCGCTGCTCGAGCCGATGAGCGTGGAACAGAAGAAGCGGCTGTGGGCGTTGCTGGTCAAGATCGGCATCAAGGAAATCGAGGTTGGCTTTCCCTCGGCCAGTCAGCACGACTACGACTTCGTGCGCTGGCTGATCGAAGAGAATCAGATACCCGACGACGTCCATATCCAGGTATTGGTCCAGGCGCGAGAGCATCTGATCGAACGCACCTTCGAGTCACTGATCGGCGTCGAGCGTGCCATCGTGCATGTCTACAATTCGACCTCCAAGGTGCAGCGCGAGCGGGTCTTCGAGCAGGAGCGTGAAGGCATCGTCGAGATCGCCCGTCAGGGCGCGCGCTGGGTGCAGGAACATGCGTTGCGTTATCCCGATACGCAGTGGACCTTCCAGTATTCGCCGGAGAGTTTCACCAGTACCGAGCCGGATTTCGCAGTGACGATCTGCGAGGCGGTGATGGATGTCTGGCAGCCCACCCCGGAGAAGCCGTGCATTATCAATCTGCCGGCTACCGTCGAGGTGGGCCCGGTCAATCATTTCGCTGACCAGATCGAATACTTCGTCACGCATCTCAAGAACCGCGACAGCGCGATCATCTCGCTGCACACCCATAACGACCGCGGCGGTGCCGCCGCCGCTGCGGAGCTGGGCCTGCTGGCCGGCGCGGATCGGGTCGAGGGCACCCTGCTGGGCAACGGTGAACGCACCGGCAACATGGATATCGTGACTCTGGCGATGAATCTCTACAGCCAGGGCATCGATCCGCAGCTCGATCTCTCCAATCCTGACGAGATAATTCAGGTCTGCACCGAATGCACCAATCTGCCGGTGCATCCGCGTCATCCCTGGATCGGTGAGCTGGTCTATACCGCCTTCTCCGGCAGCCATCAGGATGCGATTCGCAAGTGTCTGCACAAGCAACAGAGCGACGAGGCCTGGCAGGTCGCCTATCTGCCTATCGATCCCCATGACCTGGGGCGCGATTTCCAGGCGGTGATCCGCGTAAACAGCCAGTCCGGCAAGGGCGGCATGGCCTTCCTGCTGGAGCGCGACTTCGGCATCAGCCTGCCGCGCTGGATGACGCTGGAGCTGGCACCTCACGTGCAGGAGGCCAGCGAGCAGATCACCGGTGAGCTGTCGAGCCAGGCGATCCGCGACATCCTGCTCGAAACCTTCGTCAGCGATGCTCCATTGAGCCTGAAGGGCTATCGTCTCGATCGCGAAGGGGCGGAACGGCTGACCGCGACCATCGTCAAGGACGGCGAAACGCTCGCACTGGAAGGGCAGGGCAACGGCGCGATCTCCGCCTTCATGAATGCCTGGCAGCGCCATACCGGGCAGTCGGTCAACGTGGTCGACTACAGCGAACATGCGCTGGGGGAAGGCAGCGACGCGGTCGCCATCGCGTTCGTGCAGCTCAATGTCGATGGCCGCCGGGTCAGTGGCATGGCCGAGGATGGCGACACTGTCAGCGCTTCGCTCAAGGCGGTATTGTCGGCGCTCAACCGCACGGCGGATGTGGATGCTGTAACGAGACCGAGTCCGCAGGACGCGGTGAGCGTCTAGCTCCAGTATCTCTCGAAACTCGTGCAACGGCCGCCCTGAAGGCGGCCGTTTTCAGTTCGGCGCGATCAGGAAGGATCATCCAGACCATGGCGCTCATGCCAAGCGGCCAAGGATTCGTCGGGATACTCGTCAAAGCTGCGGTCGTTCTCGCCGGGGTGGTACATCACCCAATCGGGTTTGGAGCCGAGCATCATGTGTGTGCGATCCGGCGGCACGGGCAGGGGCGTATCGATGGCACCGGCATGAGGATGCACGAGATCGGGCCATTCGGGGGACCATAGCCAGAGCGCGGTGCCGCATTCACGGCAGAAGCGCCGCTCGGCGCTGCTGATCGAGCCATCTTCCATGTGGGCACGGTAGGTATTGATGTGCTCTTCCCCTTCCACCTTCAGTGTGTCGGCACGTGCCCCCAGGTTGATGGCGAAACCGCCGGTACCCGCCGTCTTGCGGCAGATGCTGCAGTAGCAGAGGTTGAACGGATAAGGAGCATCGGCTTCCACGCTGAAGTGGACTGCGCCGCAGTGACAGCTGCCGTCGAGATGCATGGGGCTCTCCTGTCATCGTTGGGATTACTGTCTCGGTGGCCCGGCCAATGATCGGTCGGTCGTCAGAAAGTGTAGATCCTTTCGCCACCGCCGGGTGACCAAGAGCGGATTGAACCGATCATGGCATGAACCGCGATCAATTATCGCTGCGTACCTGGGCATGACTGATCAGCGCGAAGATAAAGGTGCCGCCGATAACGTTGCCGGCCAGAACGGGAAACATGAAGTGAAAGAGGTATTCCGACCAGGACGCCTCGCCATGGAACACCAGAAACAGAATTTCGGTGGAGCCGACGATGATATGGGTGAATTCACCCAAGGCGACCAGATACGTCATGATGATGATGACCCAGATCTTGGCCTGATCCGCCGCGGGCATCAGCCACACCATGGTGGCGATGATCCAGCCGGCAAAGATCCCCTTGGCGAACATCTCCCCCTCGGTGTTGGCCATCACCCCCCGGCCCAGGCTGAGAAAGGCTTCGCGCGTCTCGTCGTCGAGTACGGGCATGGTCTTGAGAGCGTAGGCGAAAATCATGGCACCAATGATATTGCCCACGTATACCACGCTCCACAGACGCAGCATTCCCAGGAGGTTGCGCAAACTGGGCGAGGTCATCACCGGCAGAACAGCCGTCAGCGTGTTTTCCGTGAAGAGTTGCTGCTTGGCCAGGCCGATGACCAGGAAGCCCACCGTGTAGCCCAATGCTTCCACAAGAAAAGCGGTATCGCTATCCGGCAGGTGTGAGCGCAGCAGGCCCATGGTCACCATGGAAAAGCTGATCGATATCCCTGCCGCCACGGCGGACCAGAACAGTGCCGATGCCGTGCGCGTCAGCTCTTTTTCGCCTCCCTCTCGTATGGCCTTGTGTACGCCGACGGCTTCGGCGGGCGATTCCCGCTCGTGTTTCGGTTCCAGCTTCTGCGATGACGGACCGGACTGCTGCGCCATGGAATTCTCTCCTCATCCTTGAGAAAGCGTTTGCTGAATGTGGCTGATCCCGGCAACTCCTGCAAGAAGAGGTGCTAGCTGACTATCTTTAGTATGTTGAGTCATAACGCAAGGAGGCGTGAACATGCTGGATATTTCGGCACCGCACTGGGAAATGCTCCTGCATCTGGGCGCGGCGTGGCTGGCTGGTAGCCTGATCGGGCTGGAACGCACCTATCATAGCCGGCCTGCGGGATTTCGTACTCATGCGCTGGTCTGCGTGGCCTCGGCACTGCTGATGATGGTCTCCAACTACCAGTGGATCTGGCTGGGCGAGAACTTTGCCGAAGAGGCCATCCGCACCGATCCGACCCGTATGGCCCAAGGCATCATGACCGGTATCGGTTTTCTCGGTGCCGGGGTGATATTCAAGGAAGGTTTGACGGTGCGTGGCCTGACGACAGCAGCTTCGATCTGGGTCACCTCGGCGCTGGGCATCCTGTATGGGGTGGGATTTCTTTTCCCGGCAGTCCTCGTGACGATCGTCACGCTACTTACCTTATCCATGTTTCGCTTGGTGGAACGTCGTATCCCCACCCAGACCTTTGCCCACCACGTGCTGCGCTTTCACAGTGATCAGGCCTGGAGCGAAGCCAAGGTGCGTGACCTGATGAAAGAGCACGGCTTTTTCATCACCGGTCTCGAGTACCGGCTTGCCAGGGAGGGGGCGGTTTACGAGTATAGCCTGGTGCTGAAGACCAACGATCGGGGCAATATCGCGCGGCTTGCCGAACATCTCAAGCATCTCGAAGGGCTGCTGGAGTATCGCCTGGCCCCTCGCGACGTGTAAGCGGTACCTGCCAGGACTTTGCAGCGGACGAGGTAGCCCGTAATGTAGCGGGTCTTTCACTGCCGTGGAGCTATCGTGTCTGCCTCTGTCCGTGGTCCCTGGTTACTGCCGCTACTGGTCGGCTTCGTCATGCTGTCGCCGTTGGCGATCGATATCTATCTGCCCTCGTTGACTGCCATGGCGGCGGATTTCGATCAGCCCTTCGCCGCACTGCAGTTAACAGTCACCCTGTTTCTGCTCAGTGTCGGAATAGGCCAGATACTGGTGGGCCCTCTGACGGATCGCTACGGTCGCCGCCCCGTCCTGCTGAGCGGTATTGGCGTTTACGTACTGGGCGCTCTGGTGGGGCTGAGTGCAGCCTCGCTCGGCCCGCTGTATGTCTCTCGCGTACTGCAGGGGCTGGGTGCCTGTGCCTGCATGACGGTGGCCTTCGCCGCCGTACGCGACTGCTTCACTGCAGAGCAGGGAGCCAAGCTGTACAGCTATCTCAATGGGGCGTTATGCGTCATTCCGGCGCTGGCACCGGTTATCGGCGGCGTGTTGGCGGTCACGTTCGGCTGGCGCAGCAACTTTGCCTTCATGATGGGCTTTGCGGCACTGCTAGGCGCCTTGTCACTGTGGCGCTTTGCCGAAACGCGGCCGCCACAGACCGTCGATGCTCCCCGGCTATATCAATGGCAGCGCTACCGCCCGGTGCTGGGGAGTGCTCGTTTCGTCTATTTCGCTGGGCTCGCCGGTGTCACCATGTCGGCGATTCTGATGTACGTCTCGACGGCTCCTGTCATCCTGGTGGATCGGCTCGGTCTGTCGGAACTGGCCTTTAGTGGCTGGTTCGGTGCCAATGCGCTGCTCAATATCACGGCTTTCTTTCTGGCGCCACGCGTCATTCATCGCTTCGGCAGGCTGCGCACCGTTCGGATGGGGCTTTGTCTGATCCTGCTCGCGGGGCTTCTGCATGCATTGGCGGTACTGACGCTACCCTTGCAGGTATGGAATTATATGGGGCCGGTGGGCATCCTGTCGGTAGGGTTCTCCTTGGCCTTGGGTGCGGCATCGAGTCTGGCGCTGGAGCCGTTTCACGAGCGGGCCGGTACGGCAGCAGCCTTGCTGGGCGCTCTGCAGCTCGGTGGAGGAGCGCTGATTGCCACGTTACTGCTGGCAACGTCTCTGTCGCCGCAGTGGGCACTGGCATTCATCTGCGTCGTGCTGGTGTCACCGTTGCTGGGAATGTCGTTCAGGGTCGACGCATGGCGCTGAGGAAAGAGATTCGCCTACCTGTCATGGGTATGTAAGCGTGTCTATCGGTAATCGTTCATGAGGGCAGGGCATGTTCATCGTTTCGCTGGAATACGTGATGGCGCCGGAGGCGGTCGAGCCGCATCGCATGGCCCATATGGCTTGGGTGAGAGCGGGTTTCGAACAGGGCGTCTTCATCGCTTCCGGTCGCAAGGAGCCGCGTACCGGTGGCATCATTCTGGCCAGAATATCGTCACGCAAGCGACTGCAGGCTATTCTCGAGGAAGATCCGTTCATTGTCGCCGGGGTGGCACGTTACGAGTTGGTCGAGTTCATGCCGACAACGGTGGGCACGGGTTTCGAGGCGTTGAAAGGGCTTTGAGATCCACGCTGCCACCGTCCCGGTACCACGCTAAGGACAGTCAAACATGGCCGCAAAAGGTGCGGATGCACGTCTGATTCTGAATGGCAAGTCTGCCCAGCAACCTGAAGTACGTGAGGCCGTAATGGCGCTGCGGGGCGCTGGGTTCACCATTGATGTTCGTGTCACCTGGGAGGGGGGGGACGCGGCGAGCTGGGCGCAGGAGGCCGCCGCGGCGGGTATCGGGCGGGTCATTGCCGGCGGCGGCGATGGCACCGTCAACGAGATCGTCACCGGGCTCATGCACCTGCCCAAACACCAGCGTCCGGCGTTGGGCATACTGCCGCTGGGCAGTGCCAATGACTTCGCCAACGGATTGACCCTGCCGCTCGAGGCATATGAAGCGCTGGAAATGGCTCTGCAGATGTCGCCGCGCATGGTGGATGTCGGATGTCTTGATGGTGACGCTTTCATCAATATGGTATCCGGTGGGTTCGGTGCCGAAATCACCACCTCGACCCCGGTGGGGCTCAAGCGCTTGCTGGGGGGTGGGGCCTATTCGTTGATGGGCATGCTCAAAGCCTGGAATTACCATCCCTACCAGGGCCATCTACGCTGGCAGGACGGCGAGAGTTCCGTGCCGCTGTTTCTGCTGGCGCTGGGCAACGGCTGCCAGGCGGGAGGGGGGCAGCGTCTGGCGCCACTGGCACGGCTGGACGATGGCCTGCTGGAAGTTCTGATCGTTCGTCATTTCAGCTCCTTGCATGAAATGAAACAGGTCATCGATGAACTCGAAAACCTGCCTGAAAGCGGTGACTTCGTACACTATATCCAGTCGCCCTGGCTGGAGTTCGCCAGCGACAGCCCGTTTCCGCTCAACCTCGATGGCGAGCCGCGCCATCACCGTCGTTTCCGGGCCGAGCTCGAGCATCAGGCGCTGCCGCTGTTGATGCCGCAGTCATGTCCGCTCATGACTCCCGGTCATTCCCTGCACTCCCTCGTCGGGTAGGCAGCCTCGGCGGCGGCAGCGATTCTGACCATTGTGAAATCAGCCGGAGAAACCGTGATTATGGACTCATTCATGCAGGCGGCCATCGAGGAAGCCCGCAAGGGGCTCGAGAGTGGCGGCGTTCCGATTGGCTCCGTGCTGGTACATCGGGGTGCGATCATCGGACGAGGCCACAACCAGCGCCAGCAGAAGGGCAGTGCGATTCTGCATGGTGAGATGGATGCTCTGGAAAATGCCGGTCGTCAGCCGGCCTCGGTATATCGCGAGTCGGTGCTCTATACCACGCTGTCGCCTTGCTCCATGTGCAGCGGTGCAATCCTGCTGTATGGCATTCCCCGGGTGGTGATCGGTGAAAATACCACCTTCATGGGGGACGAGGCCTTGCTGCGCTCGCGTGGCGTAGAACTCGAAGTGCTTGACGACCCTGACTGTCAGTCGATGATGGCCCGTTTCATCGAGCAGCGGCCCGAGATGTGGAACGAGGATATCGGCGAGAGCTGACGCTCTGAGCGGGAGGCGCTGCCTTGCGAGGCTGGTCAGCAAGATGCAGTTGGCCAGGCCTCGGTACCGGAGCAAAGCGGTACGTTGGCGACATTCAAGGACGTGAAGATGGCACTCAGACTGTGTTGGATCGTCACGATAGCACCTCTTCTCCTTGGCCTGGGGGCGTGTGCCAGGGACGGCAGCGGTATGCCCGCGACCACGAGCGAGGCGAAAACCTATGCCGTGGCCGAGATGACATCAACTGGCGACGAGCGAAGTGCCTCCCGGTATCTGGCTATCGATCGCCAGTCACGCGAAGAAGCATTGCGTTTGCAACGCCAGCCAGCGCGCAAGGCTGACGGGGCTGTCGAAAATTCGCCGGATAGGGAGAACGCAGGAAGGCGGGAGGCCAGGTTGCGCGGGGCGGATCGATCACTGGACAGGCGGCGGTCGGCACCGGAAGCGTCCCGCCCATCGGCGGCCATGGGGAGCGAGGCGCTGGTACCGAAAAGCGCTTCCGATCCCTGGTAGCCGCTGCCAGGCTCCCGCGCCTTGCGATGCGACAGAACGGCACTCGCCAAGCGAGAGGTGCAAATCCATCGAGCACAAAAAAGCCCACCGCAAAGTGGGCTTTTCAGATTCCGCCGGTATCGCCGACGGTCTCTGCTTCAAGCAGTCAGTGCGCGCTTTGCTCAGTTGACCAGCTTGATGTTGGCGGCCTGAAGGCCTTTTTTGCCCTGAGTGACTTCAAAGGAGACCTTCTGGCCATCCTGCAGGGTCTTGAAGCCTTCAGCCTGGATTTCGGAGAAGTGAGCGAACAGGTCATCACCGCCGTCGTCCGGAGAGATGAAGCCATAGCCTTTGGTGTCGTTGAACCACTTGACAGTGCCAGTTGCCATTGTCGATTTCCTTAACTTACATAATGATGTTGCCGAGCCACGTCCGAGGGTAGGGCCCGAAGTGCGTAGGTAAGACGAGGAGGGAATGCGCAGGGGACATCGAGGGAATCGATTAACAGCCAACGTCATTCTACCTGCAAACCAACGCAGCGGATGCGCATCGTCACCGAGTGCGTCAATCTGGGTTCAGAACGCCTTGGTGTATGATGCCCGCACATGCACATTAGATGGAAAAACGATGAACGTCCAGAATGTAAATTGTCATGCTGACAAAAGCGGACGAGCGGTTGTTTGGTCCTATATGGCGCGGCTCGGACGTCGCTTGTCACCCTTGGGATTCTTCATGTGAGATGCCGATTATCGTCGGTGGATGAAGGCGGTATGATCGGGCAAGACAAGGCGAGCATGTTCTCTCAAGGAACATTGGCGCGAATTGGGCATCACCTAAACAGGGCGGAGCGCAACCGCGACAGGTATTGCTTGTCACAACGAGCTGATCATCGACCGTCCCAGGGGGGACGATCATCAACAGAAAAGGAGCGGGTTCGTGTCCTACACCTCCGTTACAGCGAGCGACACTCATAGCAAGCTGGTGGGGTACTGCTTGTGGATCTTCGGCTTTACCGGTGCCCATCGCTTTTATTATGGAAAACCGGTGACCGGGACGATATGGTTTTTTACCTTCGGTCTGTTCGGGATTGGCTGGCTGATCGATCTGTTCCTGATCCCCGGCATGGATCGCCAGGCCGATATGCGATTCCAGGCGGGGCCCGTCAATTACACGTTGGCCTGGGTGCTGCTGACTTTCCTCGGGGTCTTCGGCATACACCGCATGTATATGGGCAAGTGGCTGACGGGACTGATCTATTTGCTAACCGGTGGGCTGTTTCTCATCGGCGTGCTGTATGACTTCTGGACACTCAACGACCAGATTTCGCTAAGGCATTCGCAGCGCGATATCTTCAGTTGAGCCGTGTGAATGAATATCGTCCCTTAATTGCGAGTCGGTCACCCCATGTTTTTCGATGCCCAGTTCTGGCCCTTTCTTGTGGCGATCACCTTGCTGACGCTGACGCCCGGCGTGGATACGCTACTGGTGATACGCAATACGTCGCGTGGCGGTGTGCGCGATGGCGTCCTGACCAGCCTGGCGATCTGCAGCGGCCTGTTCGTGCATGCCGCGGTATCGGCAGCGGGCATTTCCCTGATACTGCTGCAGTCCGCCTGGGCGTTCGGCATGCTCAAGCTGGCCGGCGCCGGCTATCTGATCTGGCTCGGACTCAAGAGCTTGCAAAGTGCCAGGCGAGGTGTCCCGCTTCCTGTCGAAGGTGTCATGGGAGCCTGTCGGCGTGTGGCTGTCTGGGTGCCGTTGCGCGAAGGGTTTCTCTCCAACGTGCTCAATCCTAAAACGATAGTGTTCTACATGGCGTTTCTGCCGCAATTCATCAGTGCCGGCGACCCGGCGTTGCTAAAGTCCTTGTGGTTGGCAGGCGTGCACTTCCTGATTGCCAACCTCTGGCAGATCGGCGTGGCGTTGATGGTGAGCGGGGCGGGACGGCTGCTGGCTAATACGCGGGTGTCACGCTGTCTGGACGGCGTGACAGGACTGGTCATGGTCGCTTTTGGTCTCAAGCTGGCGCTGGCACAGCGTCCCTGAAGAGCGAAGAGCGAGCGGCTCCCATGGAGCCGCTCGCATAAACCACTCTACTTGCCGGCTCAATTGCGTGCCAGCAGCGAGGCATCGTAGCGGCCCGACGTTTCGGCCGGAGACAGCATTGCCACCTCCTGTGTGTCGCCGCCCTTGGCTAGGCTCTCGAAGATGACGCGGTAGGCCAGGACCGCCTGGACATAGTCCCGGGTTTCGCGGAAGGGAATGCTTTCGACGAAGAGATCGAATTCCTGCGGGGCGTCACGCAGCCAGCGATCGACGCGTCCCGGCCCGGCATTGTAGGCCGCAGTCGCCGCGATACGATTGCCGCGGTAGCGGTCGAGCATGTCCTTGATGTAGGCGCTGCCCAGCTGGATGTTGGTCTGCGGGTCCAGCAGCCCGGCCGCGCTCGGGGCAGGAATGCCCAGCGTCCGGCTCACCAGCTTGGCAGTGCCCGGCATCAGTTGCATGAGTCCCCGGGCGCCGACCGGCGACATGGCCTCAGGGTTGAAGGCGCTCTCGCGTCGTGCGATACCCATCAGTAGATAGGGATCGACATTGGCAGCGCTGCTCCATTTCATGAAACTGTCGCGATAGGCGGCGGGGAAGCGCCATTCCAGGGCATCCCAGAGCTTGGCGGTGATGGTGGAGTGGACTGTCATGGCATACCAGCCGCGCTCCAGGGCGTAATCCGCCAGCGCTTTCGCTTCGTCTTCGCTGGCCCGGGCGACGGCAGCGTACCATTCGCTGCGTGCCAGCCCATGCTCCCCGATGCGCATCAGGGCCTCGGTACGCTGCACGGCGGGACTCAGCGCGACCAGCTCCCGTTGCAGAGGAGTGAAGGTGGCGGGCGTATGGTTCAGGTCGTAGGGACGTCCGAGACGGTCGGCTGCGGCAAAGCCGAAGAAGCTGCGCTCGCTGGCGGCAGCGGCATAGGCCTTCTCTGCCGTCCGGGAGTCGCCGAGCTGCTCGAGCGCGCGCCCTAGCCAGTACTGCCAGCGGGCATCCTGACGCGGGTCATCGGGCATGGCATGCACCCAGTCAATGACTTCCTGCCATTGCCTTTCGGCCAGCGCACGACGCACACGCAGCTCAAGAAGATCACCGTCGGCGAGGCGTGGCAGGACTTCGTCGACCCAGCCCTGATTGTTCTCGACTTCACGCGCCATGGTGTAAAAGGCCAAGTCGTGCTCGATAGCGTGACGCTGGGTATCGCTGACCGGGACATGGGGGCCAATCTTGCGCCAGGCTTCAAGCGCGGCCTCGGTGTCGGCGCGGGTGAAGCCGTACATGGCCGCGGCGAACATGGCGCCGCTTCCTTCACCGCCGGGGCCGACATTGACCGGCACCTGCGTGATGGCAGCGTAGTCCTTGCTCAAGCGTTGCACGGCGTCGAGGCCGTCCTGCCACTGGCTACCCAGTTGGCGGCCAAGATACTTCATCAGACCGCTTTCGCCCGCTTCCCAAGCCAGCATCATGCGCACCCAGACGTCTTGATCGGTAATCTCGCCTCGCGCACGTAAGGTGTCGAACAGCGTATCGCAGGCGTCGGGCTGGGATCTGCCCACTCGCCACAGCGCCCGGCCGCCTTCGGCGGCTCGTGCAGGCTCCGTGTCGAGCAGGGCGGTGTAGTAGTAACACTGACGAATGACGCCGGCCGGTTCGCCGTCGCTGATCGTCAGCAGATCCTGGTAGCGTCCGGCTCTACCGAAACTCAGTTGGGCCTGCCCCCGCATCCAGTCGCTGAGTGGCGAGTCGGCGTAGCGTTCGAGATAGCTCTGTACTTCGGCAGTTGCGGCACTGGAAAGGCGTGAAAGCAGGCGATGATATTCCACGTATCCGGCAAGGATGTGATCTTCGACGGCGACCTGCTCGATACGCTCCCATTGATGATGGCGGGCTGCGGCCAGCGCCTGCTTCATGGCCTGATCGCTGGCGTCGAGGGCGAAGGCGTTGCCCATGACAGTAAAACTCAGCGTACCGGCGACCAGCAGGGCCAGCCAGCGTCTTGGTGGGCACAGTCTCGACATGACCCGGTATCTCCTATGCTTGCCTGGCAGGGGGCGTATTTGTGCATCCTCTCTTAAGCGCGCGGCGTTGAGTAGTGTCGTTAAGAAGAGACAATGCGTAACCAAAGTGTAAGTGCTCGCTTATTGTGTCGTAAAGGAGAGTCATCATGAAGCTATTTCGAATGTGGGGCGTGTGGTCGCGCCTGAAACGCCGGGGTGGGGCGCTGATGAAGATCAGCCGGGCGCTACGGGTATTCGTACCGATGACTCGCGATGTGCTCAGTGGCCGCTATCGTCCGGTACCCTGGGCGGCCTTTTTCTGGATGCTGGCGTCGCTGGGCTATCTGATCCTGCCTTTCGACCTGATACCCGATGTCCTGCTGTTGGTAGGGTTGGTGGATGATGTCTTCATCGTCGGCTGGCTGCTGACCCGGGTGGACAATGCCTTGGCCGATTATCGCCGCTGGAAGGGGATCGACCCGCCGCCCGAATTGGAAGAGCACCGTGACTAGCCTTTTGGTCGATTGTGCCTGCTGACGTACCGGCCTATCGTGGCCCTAGGTATGAAACGAGGGTTTGAAATGGCTGACGACTCCTGCCCTGCGCTGACACGAACGCCTGACGCATGGCGCCAGGCCCTGTCACGGTTTGTCCGGGTCATCCCGCATACCCGTGAATTGGGGCTCGAGGTGGTGGAGGCAGCGCCGCCCATGGTGCGCATGCGCCTGCCCTGGCATGACGATTTGCAGGGCGACTCCCGGCGTGGGCTGGTGCATGGCGGTGTGCTGTCGATGCTGTTGGACACGCTGTGCGGCAGTGCCGTGCTGTGTGGCCTGCCGTCGCCGGAAGTCTGTCCGACCCTGGACCTGCGCGTCGACCACTTTCGCCCGGCCATGTCTGGAAGAGACCTCTTCGGTGAGGCGCGGGTGGTGCATGTTACGGCCTCGATGGTCTTCACCGAGGGAACGCTGTGGCAGGAAGAAGGACGTCCGGTCGCCCGCGGCGTGGGTAATTTCGTGCGCTTGGGGGAGCGCAATACACCGCCCGGCTTCGCTGCGGCACTGTTCGGTGACGATGCTTCAGGGGAGAGGAAATGACCATGCAGGAACCGGCCAGCATGCAGGATTGGCTGATGGAGATGCGCCAGGCACGCAATCTCGAGGCGGTACTGGCGGATATGCCGTACGCCCGGCGTATCGGTGTCAGCGCCATCCATGATGCCCAGGGGTGGTGCTTCACCCTGGCGGCCAACGACCACAACGTCGGTAACGTCCTGCTGCAGGCCGTGCATGGTGGCGTGGTGGCGGCATTCATGGAAACCGCTGCCACCCTGGATGCCATGCTCGCCGTGAAGACGGCCCGCCTGCCCAAGATCATCGATTTCTCCATCGACTATCTGCGCCCGGCGAAGCTCAAGGCGACGCACGCTCGGTGCGAGCTGCTGCGTGAGGGCAGCCGCCTGGCCAACGTGCGCGTACGGGCCTGGCAGGAGGATGAGGCGAATCCGGTGGCCACGGCACGCATGCATTTCATGCTCGATTCTGTCTGATACGAAGGTTCGGCGTAAGCCGAGCGCTTGAAAAGTGTCCGGCAAGCCCCATATCGGAGGACATCGTCAATTCCGACACGCCATGAGGGGCTCGCCACATGACCACCGCCACCCATGAAGAAACTCTGGGTTTTCAGACCGAAGTCAAGCAACTGCTGCACCTGATGATCCACTCCCTGTATTCCAACCGGGAGATATTCCTGCGCGAGCTGATTTCCAACGCTGCCGACGCCTGCGACAAGCTGCGCTATGAAGCGCTCGATAACGATGCCCTCTACGAGGGTGACAGTGAGCTGCGGGTCGAGATCGAGCACGACGCTGAAGCCGGTACCATCACGCTGCGTGACAACGGCATCGGCATGAGCCGCGAGGAAGTCGTCAAGAATCTGGGCACCATCGCTCGCTCCGGTACCGCCGAGTTCCTCAAGCAGCTCTCCGGCGAGAAGCAGAAGGATGCCAAGCTGATCGGTCAGTTTGGTGTCGGCTTCTATTCCGGCTTCATTGTCGCCGATGAGATCACCGTACGTTCCCGCCGCGCCGGCCTGCCTGCCGATCAGGGCGTGGAGTGGCGCTCCCGGGGCGAAGGCGAATTCACCGTGGCGGACGTCGACAAGCCGCAGCGGGGAACGGAAATCGTTCTGCATCTCAAGAGTGATGCCAAGGAGTTTGCCGACGACTATCGTCTGAAGTCGCTGGTACGCAAGTACTCCGACCATATCGAAGTGCCGGTGCGCATGCCCACAACCGAAACCGCCAAGGACGATGACGGCAACGAGATCGAAGGCAGCGAAGTCGTCACCTGGGAAACCGTCAACGAAGCGCAGGCGCTGTGGGTACGTCCCAAGTCCGAGATCAGCGACGAGGAATACACGGCGTTCTACAAGCATGTGGCCCATGACTTCAGCGATCCGCTGATCTGGAGCCACAACAAGGTCGAGGGCAAGCTCGAGTACACCAGCCTGCTGTTCGTCCCCGGCCGTGCGCCGTTCGATCTGTATGAACGCGATGGCGCGCGCGGCCTGAAGCTCTACATACAGCGCGTGTTCATCATGGACGACGCCGAGCAGTTCCTGCCGCTGTATCTGCGCTTCATCAAGGGCGTGGTCGATACCAAGGATCTGTCGCTCAATGTCTCCCGCGAGCTGCTGCAGCAGGATCCGCAGGTCGACAAGATGAAGTCGGCGTTGACCAAGCGCGCCTTGGACATGCTCAAGAAGCTGGCCAAGGACGAGGAGAAGTACCAGACCTTCTGGAACACCTTCGGCAGCGTGCTGAAGGAAGGCCCGGCCGAGGACTTCGCCAACCGCGACAAGATCAGCGAGCTGCTGCGCTTCTCCACGACTCACACCGACAGTGCCGTACAGGACCAGTCGTTGGCCGATTACGTGGGACGCATGAAGGAAGGTCAGCAGAAGATCTACTATATCGTCGCCGACAGCTTCAATGCGGCGCGTCATAGCCCGCATCTGGAGATCTTCCGCAAGAAGGGCGTCGAGGTGCTGTTGCTCAGCGATCGCGTCGATGAATGGCTGATGAGCCATCTCAACGAGTTCGACGGCAAGGGCTTCGTCGACGTGGCCAAGGGCGAGCTGGACCTGGGCGACATCGAGGGCGAAGAGGAGAAGAAGGCGCAGGAGGAGACTGCCAAGGCCAAGGAGGATCTGGTCAAGCGCGTCAAGGAGGCACTGGGTGACGAGGTGCAGGAGGTCAAGGTCACGCATCGTCTGACCGATTCTCCGGCCTGTGTGGTGCTGCCCGAACATGAGATGGGCTTCCAGATGCGCCGGTTGATGGAGGCGGCGGGCCAGAAGCTGCCCGAGGTCAAGCCGATTCTCGAACTCAATCCCGAGCATGCATTGGTGGCGCGGCTCGAGACTGCCTCGGATGCTTCCTTCGCCGATCTTGCGCATATCCTGCTCGATCAGGCGATCATCGCCGAAGGTGGCCACCTCGAGGACCCGGCGGCTTACGTCAAGCGTCTCAACGGTTTACTGACCGCCTAAGCCTCTGCGGGCAGGCAAGCGCTGACCCGGCCGGCCCAAGTGGCCGGCCGTTTCGTTTGGCAGACGAATTTAATGCTTAGCGCTGACGAAGGATGCTGCTAATCTTGCCCACTCCCATCCATGGAGGGGTCGTGATGCAACGACGCTTTCTACCTGCCCGGCGATGGCGGGCACCTCTCGCCCTCGCAGTTGTCTTGAGTCTTGGTGTCAGTTTCGCCCCGTTTCCGATGACGGCTCAGGCCGAACCTTCATCCGAAACCGTACGTGACTCCAAGTTCTCTCCCGTCGATCCGCTCGAAGCGCTGCCCGACCTGCGAGAAATCTCCGCCGGCCCCCAGCGCAAGGCGGCCTTTCTCGAACTGGTCGTGCCCCTGGTCGAAACCGAAAATGCCCGAATCGCCGCTGATCGACAGTGGCTACTGGCACTGCGTGATCGCAAGGGCGCCTTGGGCGAGGCCGAGCGGACCCGCCTTGCGGATATCTGCAGCAGTTACGGTCTCGAGTGCGACGAGGGCAAGGTCAGCAAGCGGCTGCTGATGCGCGTCGACACTCTCCCTCTCGAGATGGTGGTCATCCAGGCGGTTGAAGAGTCGGGGTGGGGAACGTCGCGATTCGCCCGCGAAGGCAACAACCTGTTCGGCCTGCGCTGCTTCAGTCAGCAGTGCGGTATCGGTCAGCAAGGCTCGTCGCGTCGTTACCAGAGCTTCGCGACGGTTCAGGACAGCGTGCGGGCTTATCTGCACAATCTGAATACCCACGGGGCCTACGAGAGCATGCGCAAGCGTCGTGCCACCCTGGCCAGTAGCGGAAGCGCCGTGACCGCCGCGGCACTGATTCCGACGCTGGAGAGCTACTCCGTGCGGGATGACTACTTCGACGTGCTGCTGTCGCTGTTGCGCACCAACGGCCGCCTGATCCGCTACCATAGCAGCGAAGACAGCCCGGCCTGATACGCGCTCACGTCCATTCGTTTCGTCAGTTAAATCCATGGCGCCAGCTTGACCGGGGCGCCATGGATTTTCTCATGAGGCGACTCTTCTTGTTGAAAATAATTGCATCATTCAAGCTGAAACCTACGCTCCGACGGATCCCTCATAGGTCCTATTGAGTGGTCGAAAAATTTATGTCTTCCCGGGTATGCCGCGTAATTATTATATTGTTGCCGGATTGCCCGGGACACTTGCCAATACTCCTTTCCTCTAACATAAAGATAAGCTTATGGCTGCCATAAGCTTTTCATGTTTATGTGATTTTCAATGAATTTTCCATAGCCAACAGTAGGTTATGCTTTTTTTTCGGCTATAAGCGAAGCGTTATGGTTAATATAACATGCTGTTTATGAATGGGTTTTTATAAAACTCGTCTTGACCTTCAGACGCTTTTAGCAAAACAATGATTTCCTTTCATTCCTGTAATAGTCAATCGTGTCACTTGTAGGGTGAATCGCATGGGAGCACGGACGCGTCCTGCCAACGATCTATCAGGTCGGTCAGACCAGGTCGCCAAGTCAGATGCCGGATATAGAAATACCGCGATACCACGACTTTTTGCAGACAAGGAGCGATAGGATGCAGAAGACAACGATGTCGGCGCGAAACGTTGCGCCCTTAAGCCACATGGAGCGTTGCGAGGGGGACCTGTCGTGAGGATTGGAGCACCCAAGGAGACGGCGCGGGGTGAGGCGCGCGTCGCGCTGACCCCGGAGAGCGCCCAGCATATCCAGAAACTGGGGCATGAGTGTTTCGTGGAGACCGGCGCTGGTGAGCTGGCAGGCTTCAATGATGATGCCTATCGAGACGCAGGGGTTACCGTCGTGGATACCGCCCAGGCTCTCTGGGACGGCGTTGATATCGTCATCAAGGTTCGCGAGCCCTCCGAAGAGGAAGCCGACCGCCTGCGTAAAGATCAGACACTGATCTCGTTCTTCTGGCCGGCCCAGAACGAAGCGATGCTCGAGCGCTGCAAGGACCGGGGCGCCAGCGTGATCGCCATGGATATGGTGCCGCGAATCTCACGCGCCCAGAAGATGGATGCCCTGTCGAGTACCGCCAATATTGCCGGTTACCGCGCGGTGATCGAGGCAGGCAACCAGTTCGGGCGCTTCTTCACCGGACAGGTCACGGCGGCGGGCAAGGTGCCGCCGGCCAAGGTGCTGGTAGTCGGCGCCGGGGTGGCGGGGCTTGCGGCCATCGGTACTGCCACCAGTCTCGGGGCGGTAGTGCGGGCCTTCGACGTACGCCCCGAAGTGGCCGAGCAGATCGAGTCGATGGGCGCCGAATTTCTGTTTCTCGACTTCGAGGACAGCCAGGACGGTTCGGGCAGTGGCGGCTATGCGGCGCCTTCGAGCCCCGAGTTCCGCGAAAAGCAGTTGGCGCTGTTCCGCAGCCAGGCACCCGAGGTGGATATCGTCATCACCACCGCACTGATCCCGGGCCGGCCGGCACCCAAGCTGTGGCTCGAGGACATGGTCAAGGCCATGAAGCCCGGCTCGGTGATCGTCGATCTGGCCGCCGAAAAGGGCGGTAACTGCGATCTGACCGTACCCGATGAGCGCATCGTCACCGATAACGGCGTGATCGTCGTCGGCTATACCGATTTCCCGTCGCGGATGGCCACCCAGGCCTCGCTGCTCTACGCCACCAATATCCGTCACATGCTTACCGATCTCACGCCGGAGAAGGATGGCGTGATCAAGCACAACATGGAGGACGATGTCATCCGTGGTGCCACGGTGACTCACGAGGGCGAGATCACCTTCCCGCCGCCGCCGCCCAAGGTGAAAGCCATCGGGGCCGCCAAGCCCAAGGAGAAGCCCAAGGAACCCACGCCGGAGGAAAGGAAAGCCGCCGAGCACGCCGCCTTCATGGCCCAGACCAAGCGCCAGGTCACGCTGCTCGCCGTAGGCGGTGCGTTGATGCTGTTGCTGGGTCAGGTGGCACCGGCGTCGTTCATGCAGCACTTCATCGTCTTCGCCCTGTCCTGTTTCGTGGGCTTCCAGGTGATCTGGGGCGTGAGCCACTCGCTGCACACGCCGCTGATGGCGGTCACCAATGCCATCTCCGGCATCATCGTGCTGGGGGCGGTACTGCAGATCGGCTCTGGCAGTTGGCTGGTCGGACTGCTGGCGGGGATCTCGGTGCTGATCGCCACCATCAATATCGTGGGCGGCTTCCTGGTGACACGCCGGATGCTGGCCATGTTCCAGAAATCCTAAGCGGCGGAGACACGACATGTTGAGTCAGGGATTCGTATCTGCCGCGTCGATTGCGGCAAGTGTGCTGTTCATTCTCTCGCTGGGAGGATTGAGCAATCAGGAGAAGGCCAAGCGGGCGGTATGGTACGGCATCGTCGGCATGGCCGTAGCGGTCTTCTTCACCGCCTTCGGGCCGGGCATCGGTGGCTACTGGTGGATGATCCCGATGATGATCATCGGGGCGGCGATCGGGGCCTATCTGGCCAAGAAGGTCGACATGACCGAGATGCCGCAGCTGGTTGCAGCGCTTCACTCCTTCGTGGGGTTGGCCGCAGTGTTCGTCGGTTTCAATGCCGATCTGGAGCGGCGTCGCGTACTGGCCAGCCAGCTCTACGGCATTGCCAGCGAGCGCTTCTCCGCCTTCGCCGCCCTGGTGGCGCACAAGACACCCGCGGAGCTCACTTTCCTGCAGGTGGAAGTGGTACTGGGCGTGTTCATCGGTGCAGTGACCTTCACCGGATCGGTGGTCGCCTTCGGCAAGCTCGCCGGCAAGATCGACGGCAAGCCGCGCCAGTTGCCGGGAGGGCACATGCTCAATGCCGGAGCGGCGGTACTGGCACTGTTGCTGGCGATCGCCTACCTCAACGGTGCAGGTTTCTGGACACTCCTGCTGCTGGCGGCTCTGGCGTTCTTCATCGGCTATCACCTGATCATGGGCATCGGCGGGGCCGACATGCCGGTGGTGGTCTCGATGCTCAACAGCTACTCCGGCTGGGCGGCGGCGGCCATCGGTTTCACCCTCTCCAACGATCTGCTGATCGTGACCGGTGCCCTGGTGGGGTCCTCAGGTGCCATCCTTTCCTACATCATGTGCAAGGCGATGAACCGTAACTTCATCAACGTGATCCTGGGAGGCTTCGGCGGCAGCAAAGGGGAGGCCGCGGAGATCGAGGGCGAGCAAGTGGCCATCGACACCAGCGGTGTGGCCAACGCGCTCAACGATGCCGACAGTGTCATCATCGTGCCAGGCTACGGCATGGCGGTCGCCCAGGCGCAAAATGCGGTCAGTGAGCTCACCCGCAAGCTACGCGCCGCCGGCAAGACGGTACGTTTCGCCATCCACCCGGTGGCCGGGCGCCTGCCGGGGCACATGAACGTGCTGCTCGCGGAGGCCAAGGTGCCCTACGACATCGTGCTGGAGATGGATGAGATCAACGACGATTTCGCCGAGACCGACGTGGTGATCGTCATCGGCTCCAATGACATCGTCAACCCCGCCGCCCAGGAAGACCCCAACAGTCCCATCGCCGGCATGCCGGTACTGAAAGTCTGGGAGGCCAAGCAGGTGTTCGTCTGCAAGCGAGGGCAGGGAACCGGCTATTCAGGCATCGAGAACCCGTTGTTCTTCAAGGACAATACCCGCATGCTCTATGGCGATGCCAAATCCAGCATCGGGGCTCTGGTACCGATGATCGAGTAAAGCCACAAGGTAAGTAACGCCTGGACTGGCAGATCAGTCCAGGCGCTCCAGGCACTGTCAACGCCCCGATCCGGGGCGTTATTCGTTACAATGAACCTATCATTTTGCGTCTAGGAAGCGAGCATGACTGAGGATCGCCTGAAGGTCGCGGTACTGGGCGGAGGAAGCTTCGGCACCGCCATCGCCAGCATTGCCGCCGACAATGGAGCCCGGGTGCGTCAGTGGCTGCGTGATCCCGAGCTGGTAGCGCAGATCAACCGCGAGCATCGCAATGGCCGGTATCTGCCCGACTACGCCATCAATTCCGCGGTGGTCGCCTCGGAGGAGATGTCGGCAGCGCTCGAGGATGCGGAGCTCGTCTTCATCGCCATCCCCTCGAAGGCTTTCGCGGCGGTGGTACGTCAGGCGCGTCCTTGGCTGAATGCCCGCCAGATACTGGTCAGCACCACCAAGGGCATCCAGGCGGAAGGGTTCAAGCTGATGAGTGAGATACTCGTCGAGGAAACGGGCTTTTCGCATATCGGCGTGCTTTCCGGCCCCAACCTGGCCACCGAAATCGCTCAGAAACAACTCACTGCCACGGTGATCGCCAGCGACGATGCCTTGACCCGCGCCCGGGTCCAGACCGCGCTGGGCTGTGATTATTTTCGCGTCTATGCCAGCAATGACCGCTACGGCGTCGAACTGGGCGGCGCACTCAAGAATATCTACGCCATCGCTGCCGGCATGGCCGCGGCGCTGGGCATGGGCGAAAACACCCGCAGCATGCTGATGACCCGTGCGCTGGCCGAAATGAGTCGCTTCGCCGTGGCGCTGGGGGCCAATCCCATGACCTTCATCGGCCTGGCCGGGGTGGGAGACCTCATCGTCACATGCTCGTCGAGCCTGTCGCGCAACTACCGGGTGGGCTATGCACTCGGCGAGGGGCGGACTCTGGAAGAAGCCGTGGAGTCGCTCGGCCAGGTTGCCGAAGGGGTCAACACGGTGAGCCTGGTCTGCGAGCGGGCGCGGCGTGACGGCATCTACATGCCTCTGGCGGAGGGGCTTTACCAGGTCCTGTTCAATGGCGTGCCGGCCCGGCGCATGGCGCAGATGCTGATGCAGAACGAACAGAGCAGTGACGTGGAGTTCGTGCTGTCGCGCGAGGATGTCGTTCAGGCCCGTCGGCTCGAGCCCGGGGCGGAGAAAGACACATGATGTTACTGATCATGCGCCATGGCGAGGCGGCGCCGGGATTTCCCGATGAACAGCGCAGGCTGACCGCGCGCGGTGAAGAGGAGGCCGAGCGCATGGCACGGTGGCTGCGCTCGCGTCTCGACGATCGGGGACGACAGGCGCTGCGCATTGCCGCGAGCCCTCTCGTGCGAGCGCAGCAAACGGCGAAGCGAGTCGCCGAAGCGCTAGGCAAGGAGATCGAAACGGTATCGTGCCTGACGCCGGATGACCCTCCGGAAGCGGTAATCGACTGGCTGCAGGAGCACGGCGATGACACGCCATGGTTGCTGGTCAGTCACATGCCGCTGGTTGGCAGTCTCGTCGGCCGACTGGTGGATGGCGAACGCCGGGCCAGCCGTCCGATGGCCACGGCGACTGTCGCTCTGCTGGAAGCCGACGTGTGGGCCGCCGGCTGCGCGCAACTGATCGACTGGCGGGCTCCCGCGGACGTTTCCTGAGCCGGAAAAGCAGCATGCTGGCGCCAGTACGATACTTGAGCCATTCGCGAAGCGGTGGTCGCGAGCAGCACGAAGTGGTGAACGGGGGCTTCAGATCAAGCCGCTGACACGCAGCGCGAACACTCCCGCGGTAATGGTCACACTGGCCATCAAGGTAGTGATGGCGATGATGTTCGCCGCCAGGTTGGCGTTGCCGCCCATCGCTTTGACCATCACGAAGCTTGCCGCTGCCGTTGGGCTGGCGAAGAACAGAAACAGCAGGCCGAGCTCGGGGCCGGAGAAACCGACCAGCCAGGCCGTGGCGGTGGCGAGGATCGGTAACAGCACCATCTTCATCAGGCTGGCGTCGAAGGCGGTGGTACTGTCGTTGCGAAGGGCACCTACGGATAGCGTGCCGCCGATGCAGATCAGGGCCAGGGGCAGGGTAAGCGAGGCGAAGTAGTTGCCGCTGGTCATGACCCAGCCGGGGAGCGAGATGCCGGACCAGGCGGTCGGGATGGCCAGCAGTACGGCGATGATCAGGGGGTTGCGGATGATGTGCGTCAGGACGTTGCGCCAGTCGGCGCGCTCGCCTGGCTGATAGGTCGCCAGTACCACCACCGACAGCGCATTGTAGGAAAGAATCACCACTCCCAGCAGCAACCCGCCGGCGGAGAGCCCGTAATCGCCGTACATGCTGGCGGCCAGCGCAATGCCGACGATGCCGCAGTTGCCACGAAAGGCGCCCTGCACGTAAACCCCGCGATCGGAATGGGGCACGCGCCAACTGGCCCACAGCCAGCTAAGCAGGAATGTCGTCAGGGTAGCGACGGCAAAAAAGCCCAGCAGTTTGGGATTGAGCGTGGCGTCGAGGTCGGCACGGATGATGCTGAGAAAGATCAGGGTCGGCATGGTGGCCTTGAACACCAGGGCCGACGCCATCGAGATGAAGTGTGCATCGATCCAGCCGATACGCTTCAGACCGATGCCGATGAACACCATGGCAAATACCGGCAGAGTCACCTCAAGGGTGTGGGTGAAAACGGCGATAAGATCCATGCAGCGCCTCAGCCCCCCTGCCTGACGAGTACCAGACCCACCACGATAGCTGCGGCAACGATGAGCCAGAACAACCGGTTTCTCAGACGGGTATCGCGAGTGGGACGAGGCTTGGGCACGACGGTTTCCTTGATCCTGGATAAAGAGAATGCCGCAGGACGCCGGCACGGGCAGAGGGACACAACGAATGTCCACTCCCGAGCGGCCATCGCAGGCTTTGGCAGACAGGCGTTTCATGGTAAACCCGTTAGTCTGCTACGCCTAGCGGTGCAGCCAAGCGCATCATTGGCTCGAACGCTCTGCCAGGCGACCCGCCCACAATAATACGGAGTTTCCCATGACCGATCCCGAAACGCTGACGCTGGCCGAAGGCCGGATCGCGGCCCTGAGCTGGGGCGATACCGACGCCCCCGTGTGGCTGGCGCTGCATGGCTGGCTCGACAATGCCGCCAGCTTCAGCCGCCTGGCACCGCTGCTCGCGGAGCAGTTGGGCCTTCGCATCGTGGCCATCGATTTCGCCGGTCACGGCCTGTCGCAGCCGCGTCCTGCGGGGGGCGATTATGCCATGTGGGACTATGTGGGCGACGTGATCGATGTACTCGATGCGTTGGCGCTGGACAGGGCTACGCTACTGGCTCACTCCATGGGCGCGGGAGTGGCCTGCCTCACGGCTGCGACCCTGCCGGAGCGCGTCGAGCGCCTGGTGTTGATCGATGGGCTGGGGGCGTTGACCACCCCCGTCGAGGATACGGTCAAGCAGCTTCGCAAGGGATTGCTGGATCACCGCCGCCCGGCATCCGGCGTGCCGCGCTATCCGGACCTGGAGACGGCGATTGCGGCCCGCGTTGCCGGCGGCGTGACCCCGATCGATGCCGCCACCGCGGCACCGCTGGTGGCACGCAACGTAGAAGACGACGGCACGGGGCATGTACGGTTGCGTACCGATACGCGACTACTGCGACCGTCGCTGGTGCGATTCACACCGGAGCAGGTGCTGGTCATCCTCAAGGCGATCGAGGCGCCGGTGCTATTGATCGAGGGTGAAGAAGGGATCATGGTTAAGCGTGACTTTGCATCACAGGCTCGTGGCGCAGTGCGGTGCTTGTGCCGCGAGGTACTGCCGGGTGGTCATCATCTGCATCTCGAAACCGGTGCGGTGTCGCGCGTGGCGCAGACCATCGTCGGGCACGTACATCGGCCGTCGAAGGCCGGTTAGAGACGCCAGGCATGCCGGAAGCGCAATGACGACAGAGGTCGGAGGGAGGCGATGAACAAGCGTATCGCACTGGTGCTGGGAAGCGGCGGTGCGCGCGGCTATGCACATATTGGAGTCATCGACGAGGTCACGGCGCGCGGTTATGACATCGTGGCGATCTCGGGATGTTCGATGGGAGCGGTGATCGGCGGCATATACGCGGCGGGGCAGCTCGAGGGCTATCGCGACTGGGTATGCCGGCTCGACTACTTCGATGTGCTGCGCCTGGTCGACGTGACCTGGAGTCCGATGGGGGCGATGCGGGCCAGCAAGGTGATGAGCAAACTTTCGGGGCTGATCGGCGAGACACGTATCGAGGAGTTGCCGATTCCCTTCACGACCGTGGCCACCGACCTGGTGCGTCAGCGTGAGGTCTGGTTTCAGAGCGGCCCTTTGTTGCAGGCCATTCGCGCTTCCATCGCCGTGCCCGGGCTCATTACGCCGGTCCATCTGGGGGAGCAGGTGCTGGTGGATGGCGGATTGCTCAATCCCCTGCCGATCATCCCGACCGTGTCGGCGCATGCCGATCTGATCCTTGCGGTCAACGCCACGGCCCAGTCCTCACGCCCCGTGTCGCTCGAGGAGTTGCTTCCTCCCGAAGAGGCGGCGGCAGAGGAAGCCCGGGAACAGGCCCGCGCGGCGGCCGGCCAGCGCTTCAGTGGCTGGCTGGGCGGTATGCGTCAGCGCGCCCTGCGCATGCTCGATGTGGGGACTGCTGACATGGGAGGGGAGAGCGATGAGGTGGAAGGGCGTCCCCACGCAGCCAGTGAACGGGCCTGGGGACGACTGGACATGGTGCTGTCTTCCTTCGACATTGCCCAGGCGGCCCTGGCCAAGTACAAGGTGGCGGGGTATCCGCCGGATGTACTGGTCGAGATCCCCAAGACGGTATGCAACGCCTACGAGTTCCACCGTGCCGAGGCCCTGATCAGACTCGGGCGTCATTTGGCGGCACAGGCCATCGATCGCTACGAGGGCAAGCGTGAGACGTCCCGTGTCGGCGAGCGTGCCGCGTCCGCCGAGCGGCCGGTTTCGCCCCATCTCCCGCCGGCGAGGAAGTGACCGGAAAGGTGACTACATGTCCCGGCGTGTGCGCAGCAGAACGTAGACGGCACCCGTGCCGCCATCCAGATCCAGAGCCGAACAGAAGGCCAGCACCGCCGGCCATTCCCGCAGCCAGGCGTTGACATGGCTCTTGATGACCGGGTAGTCGGTCATGCCGCTGCTGATGTTGGTGCGCGCCTTGCCGTGCACCACGAGCACACAACGTGCACGCTGCGCTCGCGCATCGGTGAGAAAGCTCTCCAGTTCGGCGCGGGCCTCGTCGACGGTGTAGCCGTGCAGGTCCAGTCCCGCCTCCCAAGGGATCTGGCCGCGCTTGAGCTGGCTGCGGGTGCGGTGGGGCAGGTCGGGCAGGGCGAAGTCGAGGCTCTGGCTGGGACGTATCGGCTCTACCCGACCGTCCGAAGTGCGGCTGGTCGGGGCATCCGCCGCGGCACTGGCGGCAGCGGCACGCCGTTCGGCCAGACTGGCCTTGTCCTGGTGACGCCTGCGGCCGGGGTCGGCGCGGTTGCTGGTCAGACGACGCACTCCGGCTTCCTCCAGCGCCTGGCGAAACAGCGAGATCTCCTCGTCGTCGGGCGTACCGGGGCGTCGGCTCATGGGCATTCCTGTTGTCGGCGTCGAGAGTGGAGAGGAATGTTCCAGTATACTGGCTTGCCGACGGCTGTGAACCGGCGCCGGGCACGGTTACAATCGGCGGCTGTTTTCCTTTCCATCCTTCTATTATGGGGCGTCACGTGTCTGACTCCGGACTGTCTGCTGTTTCGACCCTTGCGCTTGACGATGGTGCCTTGGCCGAGGAGCTGATCACCCTGCGCGATTGCCTGCGTTGGGCGAGCAGCGAGTTTCATGCCCATCGCCTGCATTTCGGCCATGGTACCGCCAGTGCCTGGGACGAGGCGGTGGCGCTGGTGCTGGGGGCGTTGCACCTGCCATGGGACATCGACCCTGCAGTGCTGGATGCACGGCTGCTGCTCGTCGAGCGCAAGCGTGTCGTGGCACTGATTCGTGCGCGTATCGAAACCCGCACGCCGTTGCCCTACCTGCTCGGCGAGGCCTTCTTTGCCGGCTACCCCTTCGAGGTGGATGAGCGTGTGCTGATTCCGCGCTCCCCCATCGCCGAACTGGTCGAGCACGGCTTCGTGGCCTGGTTCCCCAATGAGCCTCCCGCTCGGGTGCTGGATCTGTGTACCGGTTCGGGCTGCATGGGGATCGCCACGGCGCTCAACCTGCCCACCGCCGAGGTCGATCTGGTCGATATCAGCGAAGATGCCCTGGCCGTGGCCAAGGCCAACATCGTCCGTCACGACGTCGGCACGCGGGTGCGCGCCGTGCACTCCGACCTGTTCGATGCCGTGGCGGGACAGCAGTATGACCTGATCATCTCCAATCCTCCCTACGTCGACGAGCGCGATCTGGCGGCGATGCCCGCCGAGTTTCGCCACGAGCCCGCCCTGGCGCTGGGCGCGGGCAAGGACGGCCTGGATATCGTGCGACGCATCCTGCGCGAGGCGCGCCAGTACCTGACCAAGGAGGGCGTGCTGATCGTCGAGGTCGGCAATTCCGAACGTCACCTGGAGGCGGCCTTCCCCAAGGTGCCGTTCCTGTGGCTGGAGTTCGAGCGGGGCGGGCAGGGCGTCTTCGCCTTGACCGCCCGTGAGCTTGACGAGCATGCGGCGTCTTTCGCCTGAGGATTCGAGGAATACGCAATGTCCGGCAACACCTTCGGTAAGCTGTTTACCGTTACCACCTTCGGTGAAAGTCACGGGCCCGCACTGGGCGCCATCGTCGATGGTTGCCCACCGGGACTGGCATTGAGCGAAGCCGACCTGCAGGGCGATCTCGACCGTCGTCGTCCGGGGACCTCGCGCCACACCACCCAGCGTCGCGAAGCCGATCAGGTGCGCATCCTCTCCGGCGTCTTCGAGGGCGTGACCACCGGCACGCCGATCGGTCTGCTGATCGAAAACACCGACCAGCGCTCCAAGGATTACTCGAAGATCAAGGATCAGTTCCGCCCGGCCCATGCGGACTATACCTACCATCATAAGTACGGCACCCGCGACTATCGCGGCGGCGGGCGCTCCAGTGCCCGCGAGACGGCGATGCGCGTGGCGGCCGGGGCGATCGCCAAGAAGTACCTGGCCGGACAAGGCATCCGCATTCGCGGTTACATGAGCCAGTTGGGTTCGCTCGAGATCGCCTTCAAGTCCTGGGACAGCGTCGACGAGAATGCCTTCTTCTGCCCCGATCCCGAGCGGGTACCCGAGCTCGAGGCATTCATGGATCAGCTGCGTCGCGATCAGGACTCCGTGGGGGCGCGCATCACCGTGGTTGCCGAAGGCGTACCGACGGGGCTGGGCGAACCGGTCTTCGATCGCCTCGACGCCGAGCTGGCGCATGGGCTGATGAGCATCAATGCGGTGAAGGGCGTGGAAATCGGTGACGGTTTCGCCAGCATCGCCCAGCGCGGCAGCGAACACCGCGACGAGATGACGCCCGAAGGCTTTCTCTCCAACCATGCCGGCGGCGTGCTGGGTGGCATCTCCTCGGGGCAGCCGATCGTCGCGCACCTGGCGCTCAAGCCCACCTCCAGCATTACCCTGCCGGGGCGTTCCATCGACGTGCACGGCAATCCGGTCGAGGTGGTCACCAAAGGACGTCATGACCCCTGCGTGGGGATTCGCGCCACGCCCATCGCCGAGGCGATGATGGCGCTGACGCTGATGGATCATCTGCTGCGTCACCGCGCCCAGAACATGGACGTGAGTGTCGCGACTCCCCGCCTGCGCTGATCTGCCGCTTCTCGCCGCCACCGAACGTGGGGGCGGGAGGCGGCCTGCCGGCTATCTGTCGGCTCTTGCCGCTTCCAACAGTTCCAGCATGGCATGCGCCGCGTTCGACAGCGTGCGGCTCTTGTGCACCAGATAGCCCAGCGGACGCTCGATGGGAAGGTGCGCGATGGGCAGCACCTCGATGTCGTCGTCGATCAACGTTTCCGGCAGTACGCTCCAGCCCAGCCCGATGGCGACCATCATTTTCAGAGTCTCGAGGTAGTTGGTCGATAGGGCCACGTTGACCTTGAGCCCTTCGCGCACGAAGGTGTCGACCACGATGCCGCGCGTGAAGGTCAGATGCCCGGGCAGTACCGCGTCATACCGGGACAGTTCCGATAACGGTAGTCGCTCGCGGCCGGCCAGCGGATGCTCATGGCCGCATACGAAGCGCAACTGGTCGACCCACACCGGTACCACCGTCAATTGCGGGGCGGGATCGGGAGCGAGCGTGACCACGGCCAGCTCCAGTTCGCCGTCGAGCACTCCCTGGTAGGCCTGCTCCGAATCCAGAAAGCGCATGTCCATCCTCACGCCCGGGTAGGTCTGGGTGTAGCGCTTGAGTATGGGTGGCAGGCGGTGCAGGCCGACATGATGGCTGGTGGCCATGGTCAGGCTGCCCTGAACTTCGCCATCCAGATTGGAGAGCGCGCGTCGACTGTCATCGAACATTACCAGGATCTGACGGGCCCGGGGCAGCAGGATCCGGCCCGCCTCGGTCAGGGTCACGCGACGATTGATGCGATCGAACAGTCGGGCATCGATCTGGGCTTCCAGTGTGGCGATACGCTTGCTGACCGCCGGCTGAGTGAGATGCAGCAGTTCGCCGGCAGCCGAGAAGGAGCCGGTATCCGCCACGGCGAGAAAGGCCTGCAGGCTTTGCGTATCCATGTCGGTTCCCACAATATCGAGTATGCGATTCTAATTTATTCCTTTTTGGAATCCAAAGCATAAATAACATGAATTGCCTTTATGGAAAGTTCTCCGTAGTCTCGGTATTGCCGAAGTGCAAATATCCTATCGGCACCCTTTATCACGAGACGCCACGAGAGCGTCACTAACGCGCCAGCGGGCGCCGGGGCCGGCGCCCCGTGGGAGGAGATCCATGGCAGGCCAGACACTCTACGACAAGTTGTGGTCACAGCACTTGGTCAAGTCGCGCGACGATGGCACCGCGCTGATCTATATCGATCGCCAGCTGCTGCACGAGGTCACGTCGCCGCAGGCCTTCGAAGGCCTGCGCCTGGCGAACCGCAAACCGTGGCGTCTGGATGCCAACCTGGCAACACCCGACCACAACGTGCCAACCACGATCAAGGAGCGCGCTGCGGGCAATGCCGGTATCGTCGATCCGGTCTCGCTGATCCAGGTGCAGACGCTCGATGACAATTGCGAAGCCTTTGGTATCGAGGAGTTTCGTATCAACGATGCGCGTCAGGGCATCGTGCATGTCGTCGGCCCCGAGCAGGGCGCGACCCTGCCGGGCATGACCGTGGTATGCGGCGATTCGCATACTGCGACCCATGGCGCCTTCGCCGCGCTGGCCCACGGCATCGGCACTTCCGAGGTCGAGCATGTTCTCGCTACCCAGTGCCTGATTCAGCGCAAGATGAAGAACATGCAGGTGCGCGTCGAGGGCAAGCTGGGCGCCGGCGTGACGGCCAAGGACATCGTGCTTGCCGTGATCGGCAGGATCGGTACCGCCGGCGGCACCGGCTATGCCATCGAGTTCGCCGGCAGCGCGATTCGCGACCTTTCCATGGAAGGGCGCATGACCATCTGCAACATGGCCATCGAGGCAGGTGCCCGTGTAGGCCTGGTGGCGGTCGACGCTACTACCATCGAGTACCTGCGCGATCGTCCCTATGCGCCGAATGCCGAGCAGTGGGATGCCGCCGTGGCCCGCTGGCGCGAGCTGGTCTCCGATGACGACGCGCCGTTCGACAAGGTGGTCGAACTCGATGCCGCTGCGATCGAGCCGCAGGTCAGCTGGGGGACCAGCCCGGAGATGGTCGCCGGAATCAATGACATGGTACCGGATCCTCAGGAAGCCGCCGACGACACCGTCCGGCGCGGCATTGTTCGGGCCCTGGAATATATGGGACTGGCGCCGAAGCAGAAGATCACCGACATCCGCCTCGACAAGGTGTTCATCGGCTCCTGCACCAATTCGCGCATCGAGGATCTGCGCGAGGCGGCCAGGGTCGCCCAGGGCAAGAAGGTCGCCGACAGCATCAAGCTGGCGATGGTCGTGCCCGGCTCGGGACTGGTCAAGCGTCAGGCCGAAGCCGAGGGGCTGGACAGGATCTTCGTCGAGGCCGGTTTCGAATGGCGCGAGCCGGGCTGCTCCATGTGCCTGGCGATGAATGCCGACAAGCTCGGCGCCGGCGAGCACTGCGCCTCGACCTCGAACCGCAACTTCGAGGGACGCCAGGGTTACGGCGGGCGTACCCATCTGGTGAGTCCCGCCATGGCTGCGGCAGCCGCCATCGCCGGGCATTTCGTCGACGTGCGTGACTTCGTCAACCAGCCCCAGCCGCAGGAGGCCTGAGCATGGAAAAGTTCGTTCGCAAGCAGGGGCTCGTCGCACCGCTCGATCGCGCCAATGTCGATACCGACCTGATCATTCCCAAGCAGTTTCTGAAATCGATCAAGCGTACCGGCTTCGGCCCCAACCTGTTCGACGAATTGCGCTATCTCGATGAAGGGTATCCGGGGCAGGACGTGGCGGGGCGGCCGCTGAATCCCGATTTCGTCCTCAACCAGCCGCGCTATCAGGGGGCCAGCGTGCTGCTGGCACGACGCAACTTCGGCTGCGGCAGCTCCCGTGAACACGCACCCTGGGCATTGGAGGATTACGGCTTTCGCGTGGTCATCGCGCCGAGTTTCGCCGATATCTTCTATAACAATGCCTTCAAGAACGGCATCCTGCTGATCACCTTCGACGAGGATACGGTCGACCGGCTGTTCCAAGAAGTCGAGGCTAGCGAGGGCTATCGCCTGGACGTCGATCTCGAGGCGCAGACCGTGACCACACCCGGTGGCGAGGTGCTGAACTTCGAGGTGGACGAATTCCGCAAGCACTGTCTGCTCAATGGGCTCGATGATATCGGTCTGACGCTGCAGGACGAGGCGGCGATTCGCAGCTTCGAGCAGCGTCATCGCCAGACCAACCCCTGGTTGTTCCGGGGCTGAGCGCACAATAACAACGCTGGACACGCATGACAGGGATGCCAACGCGCAAGGAAGCGCCTCATTCATGGATACGTGGCTCCTTTCGGTGGAGACGCGTCAGCTTTAGAGACACACGACATGAGCCGTAAGATTCTTGTTCTGCCGGGCGACGGTATCGGTCCGGAAATCACCGCCGAAGCCGTCAAGATCCTCGCCGCTTGCCGCGAGGCGGGCCTCGACATCACCCTGGAGGAGGGAGCGGTCGGCGGCGCGGCCATCGATGCGCATGGCGAGCCGCTGCCGGCCGAGACGCTGGACAAGGCCCGATCGGCCGATGCCATTCTGCTCGGCGCGGTAGGCGGCCCGCAGTGGGACAAGCTCGAGGACATTTCCAGGCGTCCCGAGAAGGGGCTGCTGGGGCTGCGCAAGAATCTCAACCTGTTCGGCAACTTGCGTCCGGCGATCCTCTATCCGCAGCTCGCCGAGGCGTCGAGCCTCAAGCCCGAGATCGTCTCGGGCCTGGACATCATGATCGTGCGCGAGTTGACCGGCGGCATCTATTTCGGCCAGCCGCGCGGTATCGAGGAGCGCGGCGGGCAGCGCGTGGGCTTCAACACCTACGTCTACTCCGAGGCGGAGATCGAGCGCATCGGCCGCGTTGCCTTCGAGATGGCGCAGAAACGCGGCAAGAAGTTGTGCTCGGTGGACAAGGCCAACGTGCTCGAGGTCACCATTCTCTGGCGCGAGGTGATGGAACGGCTGGCGGCGGACTATCCCGACGTCGAGCTGTCGCACATGTACGTCGACAATGCCGCCATGCAACTGGTGCGTGCGCCCAAGCAGTTCGACGTGATCGTCACCGGCAACATGTTCGGCGACATCCTCTCCGACGAAGCCGCCATGCTCACCGGCTCGATCGGCATGCTGCCCTCGGCTTCGCTCAACGAGAGCGGTCAGGGCATGTACGAGCCGTGTCACGGCAGTGCCCCGGACATCGCCGGGCAGGGTATTGCCAACCCGCTGGCGACTATTCTCTCCGTGGCGATGCTGCTGCGTTACTCCCTGGATGCCCCGGCGCTTGCCGAGCGCATCGAAAAAGCGGTCGGCACAGTGCTCGACGAAGGCCTGCGCACCGCGGACATCGCCTATCCCGGCACACGGAAGGTATCGACAAGCGAAATGGGCGAGGCCGTACTGGCCGCCTTTCGTAGACTCTAAATCCTATGAGGTCCGTGGCACCCGCGGGCCCGCGCTCCCCTGAGGGCGCACATACTCAGAATCCCAGGAGGATATGACTCATGTTGAAAGTCGGATTTGTCGGTTGGCGTGGCATGGTGGGCTCGGTGCTCATGGATCGTATGCGCGAGGAAAATGACTTCGCGGGGCTTGAGCCGGTGTTCTTCACCACTTCTCAGGTCGGCCAGCCCGGGCCCGACGTGGGTGTCGACGTGCCTGACCTGAAGGATGCCTTCGATATCGATGCGCTCAAGGCGCTCGACGTCATCGTGACCTGTCAGGGCGGCGACTATACCGGGAAGGTCTACAAGCCGTTGCGCGAGGCGGGCTGGAACGGCTATTGGATCGATGCCGCCAGCACGCTGCGCATGGCGGACGAGGCGACCATCGTCCTCGACCCAGTCAACCGCCATGTCATCGATGCTCAACTGGCCAAGGGGGCGAAGACCTTCGTCGGTGGCAACTGCACCGTCAGCCTGATGCTGATGGGGCTGGGGGGGCTGTTCGAGGCCGGCATGATCGAGTGGATGACCTCGATGACCTACCAGGCCGCCTCCGGCGCCGGGGCCCAGAACATGCGCGAACTGCTCAATCAGATGGGAGCGTTGCGTGACGGGGTCGTCAGTGAACTGCTCGATCCGAAGAGCGCCATTCTCGAGATCGACCGCAAGGTCTCCACCGCCATGCGCGGCGCCGACTTCCCCATCGACCAGTTCGGCGCGCCGCTGGCGGGCGGGCTGCTGCCCTGGATCGACAAGGCGATGGACAACGGCCAGAGCAAGGAGGAGTGGAAGGCTGGCGTCGAGACCAACAAGATCCTTGCCACCGGCGACCATCCGGTACCCATCGATGGGCTCTGTGTGCGTATCGGCGCGATGCGTTCGCATTCCCAGGCGTTCACCATCAAGCTCAAGCAGGACGTGCCGCTCGACGAGATAGAGGACCGTATCGCCAAGCACAACGATTGGGTCAAGGTCGTGCCCAACGACAAGGAGTCCACGATCCAGCAACTGACGCCGGCGGCCGTCACCGGAACGCTGGGCGTGCCGGTGGGGCGTCTACGCAAGCTGGCCATGGGCGGTGAATACCTGACCGCCTTCTCGGTAGGCGACCAGCTGCTCTGGGGGGCCGCCGAGCCGCTCAAGCGTATGCTGACGATTCTGCGTGAGCAGTGATGCATGGCTCCATGCGGTTCGCAACGCCTCCTTCGGGAGGCGTTTTCATGTCAATTCCACGAATAAGCATGTGATTAGCCGTGTGCGTTTGATGACGATCGTCCTCCTGAAAGGGTATGGTAGAGATAGAATGAAACATATTGTTACCTGATGTCGCGCGCTGGCGTTCTGAGCTGGTGCGTTGCGGGGCCTGCGAGAACGTAGAGGATCGTCATGAGGCGCAAGAGTTCATGGGGCGTATTGCTGGGGCTGGCCGCTTTCAGCCCGGTGGTGATGGCGCTCGGTATTGCCGAGCCGCAACTGCGTTCGAGCTTGAACGAGCCGTTACACGCCACCTTGACGCTGACGGACACGCAGGGACTGGACAGTTCGCAATTGCATGTCGGCCTGGCGAGCGAAAGCGCCTATGACCGCGCCGGGGTGCAACGTACCGCGCTGATAGAAAGTCTTCACCTGCAGGTGGAGAAAGCGTCTGGTGGCCTGCAGCTGGTGATGACCAGCCCGCATCCGATCCGCGAGCCCTTTCTCGATCTGCTGCTGGTGCTGGAGTGGCCCCACGGTCAGCTTCAGCGTCAGGTGACACTGCTTTTCGATCCCGCCGGCTATCAGTCGGCGCCGGCGCTAGTAGGTGGGCAAGCCGGTGCCGCCGATGCGGTGCCGGTACCAGCGCAGGCGACCCCGCAGGGCAAGCCCATGCCCGAGCGTCGCCAGGCGGAGAGGCGGGTCGAAATCCGCCCGGGCGATACGCTCTGGAACGTCGCCAGCCGGGTCCGGCCGTCGCCGGACATCAACCTTCGCCAGGTCATGCTGGCGCTTTACGAAGCCAATCCCGGTGCCTTTCCCGGCAACAACATGAATAGCCTGCGCGCCGGTGCCGTTCTCGAAGTACCCTCCTTGTCGGTCATGCAGGCGGAGGATGCGCAGCAGGCCGCCGAGAAAATCCGTTCCCAGTATCAGCAGTGGCTTGCCGGGAGCGGTGGGGACGACGCGACGGTGACATCCGGCAGTCACGCTTCCGAGCCCGAGCCCGACGAGGGCACCATGGTCTCCACCGAAGTCGCCTCCGGAGCGAGCAATGGCGAAGCCCGCCCGCGTCTGACACTGCTCAGCGATGATTGGCAGGGCAGCGGGGAGGGAGAGGACGGCGAACTTGCGAAGCGTCTGCATGAGCTGGAGGCCGCCTGGGAAACCCGCCGGACCGAGTTCGAGGAGATGGTGCAGCAGCGCGAACAACTGAGCGCTGAGGTCGAAGGATTGCGTGAACAGATCGCCGCACTGCGCGAAGCCCTCGACGACCGGGAGACGCCGGGCGCCGAGGGGCGAATCGTGCCCGCGGCCACCGATGCCGTGGCGATGGCAGGGGCGCCAAGTGCCGTTGCTGCGACGCAGGCGGCAGTGCCGGATGTCGCCTCTCGTCCTGACGGGCCGAGAGACGCTGCCCGCTTCCGGTGGCAGAATGCCCTGGAGCAATGGCAGTGGTTAGCCGCGGGGCTGGCCGGACTCTTGCTGGGGCTGCTGCTCTGGCGTCGCCGCCAGCGTCAGGAGGAGTCGGCGGCTGCGCCATCCGAGCCGGCTGCCGCCATCGCAGTGTCCGAGCAGGCAAGGCCGGCGTCGCCGGATGAGACGCTGACGGCCACCGCGATCAGCGAGGCCGACATCTATATCGCTTACCGACGCTATCCCCAGGCGCGGGAGTGGCTGCAGGAACGCCTGGAAGCGTCACCCGGCAACGAGGCGCTGCGCCTGAAACTCCTGACGGTGCTGGGTGAGCTGGGTGATGTGTCGGGCGTCGAACGAGAAGGCCGACGCCTGCGGGAATCGACGCGCGCCGACATCCGCCAGGAAGCGTTGCGCCTCTGCCAGCATTACGCTACTCATGCCGCTTCACGTGATCGCCATGAAGACACGCCATCTTCGTCGAAGGGGACCCTGCGCGGCGGGAAGAACGCAGCGGCGCCGGCACATGCATCGGCGCGCGTTATGTCCGACACGATAGTGTCGGGCTCCGACGGCTTGGATGTCGCCACCGCATGGCGCCATGACGATGCTCCACTGGAGGTGCCATCCGGCAGGGGCGAGGCGCCGTCGCTTGAAATCGTCGGGAATGAAGCTTCAGAGACGCCGCCGGAACCAAGGACGCCGGAAGCGCAACTGTCGCTTGCCGATGCTGAAGCCGAACTACCGCGTAATCCCGAAATGAAGGCCGGAGAGGCAGCGTCAGAGAGGCCTTTCGTGGCATATGAACCTCCGACATTGAACACGCCAGCGGTGCAGAACGAGCAGGATGGTGCATTACAGCAGCCGAGCATCGATTATGAACTGCCCGAGGTCGGCACGGAGCCTGCGCCTTCGGCACCCGCAACCCCGGCGTCTGGCTTCTCCGAGCAGGAGTGGGAGATCGAGGAGGTAGCATTCGAGGCCCTGCATCTGGATAATGAGCCCTCCTTCAAGCGCGGTGCGCGTTGATCGCGGCTTGATCCTGGGAGTGACGAGCACGAGGCGCCGGTCGGGCGCGATGGCTCGAATCTCCCGACTGTTCATACGCTACCGAACCTGGCCGGTCAGGTTCCTCGACGTAAGATTGTGGGCCCATGCCGTTCTTCACCTTCCTGGATGACACTCAACGCCACGTCGGACGCCTTGCGTTGGGTGTGGAATACGATGGTAGCGCCTACTGTGGCTGGCAGCGTCTGAAGCACGCCCCGTCGGTGCAGGCAGCTCTGGAAGCTGCGCTATCCAGAGTGGCCGGTGCGCCGATCCGGGCGCTATGCAGCGGGCGTACCGATACCGGGGTGCATGCCACCCGTCAGGTGGTACACATCGATACCGAAGTGCCGCGTTCGCAGAAGGCCTGGGTATTCGGCGCCAACGCCAATCTGCCCCGCGACATCGCGGTGCGCTGGGCGGTGCCGGTGGAGCGCGATTTTCATGCACGCTTTTCCGCCCTGGGCCGGCGCTATCAGTATCTGATTCTCAATCAGCCCAACCGGCCGGTGCTCGAGCGTGCCAATGCCACCTGGTGTCGCGAACCGCTGGATGCCGAGCGCATGCACGCCGCCGCCCAGGCGTTGGTGGGCGAGCATGACTTCTCGAGTTTTCGCGCCGCGGGTTGTCAGTCGAAGACGCCGTGGCGGCATCTCCATTTCATTGAAGTGCAGCGCCATGGCCCGCTGGTGGTCATCGACGTCCAGGCCAACGCCTTTGTGCATCACATGATCCGCAATATCGTCGGCGCGCTGGTCGTGGTCGGCAAGGGCGAGCAGGACGAAGGTCACATGAGGCGATTGCTCGCGCTGCAGGACCGCTCCCTGGCCAATGCCACGGCGCCGGGGTGCGGGCTGCACTTCGTCGATTCGCTCTATGACGAGCGCTTCAATCTGCCGCGCGAGCCGCTGGGACCTAATCTGCTGGCCTTTCGTGGCGAGTGGACAGGCGAGCGGCTCCTGCCCGAAAGCCGCTTCGTCCGGCCGAGGAGAGCACAATGCGTACCCGAGTGAAAATCTGTGGCCTGACCCGTGAAGAGGATGTCGAGGCGGCAGTCGAGGCAGGTGCCGATGCTCTTGGTTTCGTGATGTGGCCGGGCAGTGCCCGGGCCATCGACGAGGCTCGGCTGGCCGAACTGGCGGCGCGGGTGCCCGCATTCGTCACGCGAGTCGGGCTGTTCGTCGATCAGGACGCCGCATTCATCCGGCGCTGCGAGGCGCATCTCGATCTGCTGCAGTTTCATGGCGAGGAGGGCCCGCAGGCCTGCCACGGCTTCACGCGACCCTGGATCAAGGCGCTGCGCATGCGTGAAGGCATCGATCTGCACGCCGCGGCACGCGATTACCACGGGGCCTGCGGACTGCTGCTCGATGCCTACAAACCCGGCGTGCCGGGGGGGACGGGGGAGACCTTCGACTGGTCGCGGATCCCCCCCGACCTGGCAAAACCTGTTATCCTCGCTGGAGGTCTCGATCCGGCCAACGTCGGCGAGGCCATCCGCGCGGTCCGGCCCCATGCCGTCGATGTCTCGGGAGGCGTCGAGCGGGCCAGGGGCGTCAAGGACCCCGCCAGGATTCAGGCATTTCTCCATCAAGTGTTCCTAGGTCTAGCCTGAAAGGCCGACAAAACGTCGTGCATTGCAGCAGGCCGTAACTCAAGCCCATGAGGTGTCTTTCGTGACCAAGTTCAGCGACCTGACCCGACTGCCGGATGCCCGTGGCCATTTTGGCCCGTACGGTGGCCGGTTCGTCTCGGAGACTCTGAGCTTCGCCCTGGATGAGCTGGAGAAGACCTATATGAGTCTTCGCAACGATCCCGATTTCCAGGCGGAATTCGACTATGACCTGGCCCACTACGTCGGCCGCCCGTCTCCGCTGTATCACGCTGAACGATGGTCCCGCCAGCTCGGCGGCGCGCAGATCTGGCTCAAGCGCGAGGATCTCAACCATACCGGTGCGCACAAGGTGAACAACACCATCGGACAGGCGCTGCTGGCCAAGAAGAGCGGCAAGCCGCGGGTGATCGCCGAGACCGGCGCCGGACAGCACGGGGTGGCCACCGCCACGGTCGCGGCGCGTCTGGGGCTCAAGTGCGATATCTACATGGGGGCCGAGGACGTCGAGCGCCAGAAGCTCAATGTCTACCGCATGCACCTGCTGGGTGCCAACGTGATTCCGGTGGAGTCCGGCTCGCGGACGCTGAAGGATGCCATGAACGAGGCGCTGCGCGACTGGGTGACCAACGTCGACGACACCTTCTACATCATCGGTACCGTCGCCGGCCCGCATCCGTATCCGATGCTGGTGCGCGACTTCAACTCGGTGGTGGGGCGCGAGGCGCGCGCGCAGTCGCTCGAGCAGATCGGGCGTCTGCCCGATGCGCTGGTCGCGTGCGTGGGCGGCGGGTCGAACGCCATGGGACTGTTCTATCCCTTCGTCGAGGACGAGGAGGTCGCCATGTACGGTGTCGAGGCCGGTGGCGACGGCGTCGAGACCGGCCGGCATGCGGCGCCGTTGACCGCCAACGCCCCGGCGGGCGTACTGCACGGCAACCGCACCTACCTGATGTCCGACGAGGGCGGGCAGATCGCCGACACTCACTCCATCTCCGCCGGGCTCGACTATCCCGGCGTGGGGCCCGAGCACGCGCTGTGGAAGGATGTCGGGCGCGTCACGTACGTTGCCGCCAATGACGACGAGGTGCTCGAGGCATTTCGCGAGCTGACCCACGTCGAAGGCATCATGCCGGCACTGGAATCGGCCCACGCCATGGCGCATGCCAAGAAGCTGGCCCGCGAGATGCGTCCCGATCAGCATATCATCGCCAACCTGTCCGGGCGGGGCGACAAGGATATCCTGACGGTAGCCAAGATCGATGGCGTCGAATTCTAAAGGCGGAGTCCAGAACATGAATCGTATTGACCAACGCTTCGCCGCTCTCAAGGAGCAGGGCCGAACCGCGCTGATTCCCTATATCACGGCGGGTGATCCGGCACCGGAGCACACGGTCGGCTTCATGCATGCGCTGGTCGAAGCCGGGGCCGATGTTCTCGAACTCGGCGTGCCGTTCTCCGACCCCATGGCCGACGGCCCGGTGATCCAGAAGGCCTGCGAACGGGCGCTGGCGCACGGTACGCGCCTGAGCCATGTTCTCGACATGGTCCGCGAGTTCCGGACCCGGGATGGCGAGACGCCTATCGTGCTGATGGGCTACCTCAACCCCATCGAGCGCATGGGCTACCAGGCGTTTGCCGACATGGCGCGGGACGTCGGGGTCGATGGCGTGCTGGTCGTCGACATGCCGCCCGAGGAAACGGGGGAGGTCGCCGAGCGGTTCAAGGCGAGCGGACTGCAGTCGATCTTTCTGGTCGCCCCTACCACCTCGCCGGCACGTGCCGCTACAATATGCGCCCATGGTGAAGGCTACCTGTATTACGTCTCCCTCAAGGGCGTGACCGGGGCCGCGACGACGCTCGACGTCGATGCCGTGGATCGCCAGCTGAAGGGCCTGCGCGAGCTGACGAGCCTGCCGCTGTGTGTCGGCTTCGGTATTCGCGACGGACAATCCGCGGCGGCTGTCGGGCAGGTGGCGGATGGCGTCATTGTCGGCAGCGCGCTGGTGGGGCGTATCGCCGAACATGCGAATGCGCCCGAGCGTATCCCCGGCGAGCTCAAGGCCGTCCTGGGCGAGATGCGCGAAGCGCTCGATCGCTGAGCCGTACAGGCGGCCTTTGATTTCAACACTCGTAGGCCCGGCGCCGCCTCGCGAGCCGGGTGACCGACAAGCAACACGGAACTTTTCCTGACCATGAGCTGGCTAGACAAGATCGTGCCGTCCATGAGCCGCACTCAGCGCAGCGACCGTCGCAACAGTGTGCCCGACGGCTTGTGGCGCAAGTGTCCCAAGTGTGAATCCGTGCTCTATCTTCCCGAGCTCGAAAAGCACTACAACGTCTGTCCCAAGTGCGACCATCACCTGCGATTGACGGCACGCAAGCGGCTGAACTGGTTTCTCGACGCCGAGGGACGCGAGGAGATCGCCGCCGATCTGCAGCCGGTCGATCGCCTCAAGTTCCGCGACTCCAAGAAATACAAGGATCGCCTCGCGGCGGCCCAGAAGGAGACCGACGAGAACGATGCGCTGATCGTCATGCGCGGGACTCTCGACGGACTGCCGGTGGTGGCCGTGGCATTCGAGTTCACCTTCATGGGCGGCTCGATGGGCGCGGTGGTCGGTGAGAAGTTCGTGCGTGCAGCGACACTGGCGCTGGAGGAGAACATTCCCCTGGTGTGCTTTGCCGCGTCGGGCGGGGCGCGCATGCAGGAGGCCCTGTTCTCGCTGATGCAGATGGCCAAGACCTCGGCGGCGCTGGAGCGCCTCAAGCAGGCGGGCGTACCGTACATCTCCGTGCTCACCGATCCGGTGTTCGGCGGCGTCTCGGCATCCCTGGCCATGCTCGGCGATCTCAACGTGGCCGAGCCCTACGCGCTGATCGGTTTTGCCGGGCCGCGCGTCATCGAGCAGACCGTACGCGAAAAGCTGCCGGAAGGCTTCCAGCGCAGCGAATTCCTGCTCGAGCACGGCACGGTGGACATGATCGTTCACCGTAGCGAGCTGCGCGAGCGTCTGGGTGGCGTCCTGCGCAAGCTGACCCATCAGCCGGTGACCGGCGGTGTCGCGCCTGCGCCGGTCGAGGAGGGCACCGCCGAATCGTCACTGGATGACTTGGATACTCCCCAGGCCGAACCCTGAATGTCCGCTCCCCTGACTCTGTCGGATTGGCTGGCGCGCCTCGAGCGCCAGCATCCCGTCGCCATCGACCTCGGTCTCGAGCGTGTCGCCGAGGTCGCTCGTCGCCTGGGCCTGCTCGAGCGGCGTCTGGCGGGACGCGTCATCACCGTGGCCGGCACCAACGGCAAGGGTTCGACGGTCGCCATGCTCGAGGCACTGGCGCAGGCGCATGGACGAACGACCGCGACCTATACGTCGCCGCATCTGCTGCGCTACAACGAGCGCCTGCGACTCAGCGGGCGCGAAGCCAGCGATGACGCACTGGTCACGGGGTTCGAGCGTGTCGAGGCCGCGCGCCTTGACGGCGAGCCCATCAGCCTGACCTATTTCGAAGCCGGGACGCTGGCCGCGTTGTGGCTTATCGGCGAAGCGCAGCCGGACCTGGCTATCCTCGAGGTCGGCCTGGGCGGGCGGCTGGATGCGGTCAACGTCATCGATGCCGACATTGCCGTGATCACCACCATTGCGCAGGATCATGCCGATTTCCTGGGTACCGACCTCGATGGCATCGGCCGCGAGAAGGCCGGTATCATGCGTGCCGGCTGCCCCGTCGTACTGGGCAGCGAGCATCTTCCAGCCAGTGTGTCCGACACGGCCGATGCCCTGAAAGCACCTCAGTTTGCGCTGGGCCGCGATTTCGTTCGCAGCGGAGGCGCTGGCAAGTGGCAGTGGCACGGGCGCGATGGTGGGGAGGGCAAGTTACATCTCGAGGCGTTGCCCGATCCTGGTCTGCCGCTGGACAATGCCGCCTCGGCACTGCAGGCCTTCGCGCTGACAGGCGGAGGGCTCGATACGAGAGCCTGTGCCGATGCGCTGGCGTCGGTATCCCTGCCGGGGCGCATGCAGTGGCGCGGGCCGTGGTGTCTGGACGTGGGCCACAACCCTCACGCGGCGCACTATCTCGCCGCACAGCTGGCCGGGCGTGAACGTCCCGAGCGGCGCATCGGCCTGCTGGGCATGCTGGGCGACAAGGATGCCCGGGGCGTCATCGCCGCGCTGTCGCCGGTCATCGATGCGTGGGTGGCGGTCGGCCTCGAAGGTACACGTGCACGCAGCAGCATGGAGCTGGCCGGGCTGCTGCGCGAGCAGGCGCAGACGGTACTCCATGAAGCGGCGTCGCCTGCCGAAGGGGTCGCCTGGCTGCAGCCACGGCTGACAGCGAATGAGGAGGTGCTCGTCTGTGGCTCGTTTCACACCGTGGCCGGTGCTCTCGAGTGCTTGACGGCAATAGAAGGATAGCGTCATGAAATACGGAATGCGTGAGCGCATCAGCGGGGCCCTTATCCTTGCGGCTCTCGGCGCCATTTTCCTGCCCATGCTGTTCGATGAACCGACGCCGCGGGGCGAGCGCCCCGAGCCAGTACTGACGATCGAGCAGCCGATTCCCGTCGATCGCAAGCCGGTCGCTGCACCCGAGCCACCGGCGTCACTCGACCGCCCGGTTACCGCCGTCCCCCAGGCGCGCGAGCAGCAGCCACCGGCAGTGACCGATTTGCCCTCGAGTCCTCCTGAGGCGACGGCTACGGCATCTTCCTCCGAGACCGAGTCCCGCTCTTCCACGCCATCCAGCGAGGCTGATCCGATTGCGGAGATTGCCCAGTCGAAAGCGGCGTCTAAGACGTCGAAGCCCTCGACATCGATCGCCAGCGATTCCGACGGTGAGTGGGCCGTGCAGGTCGGCAGTTTCGGCAAGTCGGACAACGCCGAGCGTCTGACCCAGCAGCTCAAGGAGCAGGGGTTCACGGCTTACCGACAGTCGCGCGACAATAACCTGACCACCGTCTACGTGGGTCCCTTCGCCTCGTCGGAAACGGGGGAACAGGCGCGTGCGGAGCTCAAGCAGAAAGCCAACATCCAGGGCCTGCTGATTCGCATCAAGGAGTAGGAATGACCCTGACATGGCTCGACTGGGCCTTTTTGCTGGTCCTGACGGTCTCGATGCTGGCCGGTTTCCTGCGCGGGCTGGTCCGCGAGGCGCTGGGGCTTGCAACCTGGGTCGTTGCGCTGCTGGCGGCACGGCTGTTTGCCCAGCCGGTAGGCGACATGCTGGAGGGCGTCATTGCGCATCCCGATGCGCGTCTGGTGCTGGGCTTCGTGCTGGTGATCTTCGTGGTGGTCATGCTGTGCGGTTTCCTGATCCGGTTGATCAATGCCGCGGTGGAGTGGGTCGGCATGGGATTCTTCAACCGCGTGGCCGGCAGTGTGTTCGGGGCGTTGCGCGGGGCGGCGATTCTGGTGCTGGTCACCATCGTCATCAGCCTGACGCCTCTTGGCGATATTTCGGCCTGGCGTCAGGCCGAGTTGCGACCCGCTTTCGAGCAACTGCGCAACTGGTCGGTCAGCCGCCTGGAGGCCTGGGATGTCAACGCCGCGTCCGCCTCCGGCCTGATCGATCGATTGCCATCCGCAATGCCCGAGACGTTGCCGGTGCCTCTCGACTCCACACGCTTCGAGGAGCAATCCCCTTTCGGGGCCGGAGAGCCTCGCAACTGATGTCACGCAACTGAGCGTCGCCAACCGCAAGGGAGCGTGTCCGACGAGGCCTTCGGAGGTGGTAGGCGGCAGGCAACGAGTGGGTGGAATGTGAATTTATCGCTCACAAAGAAGTCTCTCTAGGGGCTCTTCTCGCGTCGGTGTCGCCTGGCGATGGCGGACGTGCACGATTCAATGAGATGACGGCGAGGCGGCGTACGCCTTGCTCAGGGTCTTCAACGCAAGCGAGGTAAGGCGGAATGTGCGGTATCGTGGGCCTCATGGCCAATCAGGCGGTCAACCAGTCGTTGTACGATGCAATGACGGTACTACAGCACCGTGGGCAGGACGCCGCCGGAATCATGACATGGCACGAGGGACGCTTCCTGCTGCGCAAGAGCAACGGTCTGGTGCGTGACGTCTTTCATACGCGTCACATGAACCGGCTGAAGGGCAACATGGGCATCGGCCACGTACGCTATCCGACCGCCGGCTCGTCGAGCGAGGCGGAGTCCCAGCCGTTTTACGTCAATTCGCCTTACGGCATTTCGCTGGCGCACAACGGCAACCTGACCAACTCCGATCAGCTCAAACAGGAGCTGTATTCCACCGATCTGCGCCATATCAATACCAGCTCCGACTCCGAGGTGCTGCTCAACGTCTTCGCCCACGAACTGGGCAAGCAGGGCCATCATCTGACGCCCGAGGATATCTTCGATGCCGTGCGCCGCGTGCATCGGCGTTGTCGCGGCGGGTATGCGGCGGTGGCCTTCATCAACGGCTTCGGCATGGTCGCCTTCCGCGATCCTTACGGTATCCGTCCGGTGGTCTTCGGTACCCGTGAGACAGAGGAAGGGGCGGATGTGATGATTGCCTCCGAGTCGGTGGCCCTGGACGTGGGTGGCTTTGCGCTCGACCGCGACCTGGCACCGGGCGAGGCGATCTTCGTCGACCTGCAGCGCAATATCCATACCCAGCAGTGCGCGGATCGTCCGCTGCTGTCGCCATGCATCTTCGAGCACGTCTATCTGGCGCGCCCGGATTCCATCCTCGATGGTGCCTACGTCTACGGCACGCGAATGGAGATGGGGCGTATGCTGGGCGACCGTATTCTCCAGGAATGGCCGGATCACGACATCGACGTGGTGATTCCGATTCCCGACACCTCGCGGACTTCGGCGCTGGAGCTGGCCCAGCATCTCGGCGTGAAGTTTCGTGAGGGTTTCATGAAGAACCGCTACATCGGGCGGACCTTCATCATGCCGGGACAGACCCAGCGCAAGAAGTCGGTGCGCCAGAAGCTCAATGCCATCGATATCGAATTCGCGGGCAAGAACGTGCTGCTGGTGGATGATTCCATCGTGCGGGGGACCACCTGCAAGCAGATCATCCAGATGGCCCGTGAAGCCGGTGCCAACAAGGTCTATTTCGCTTCCGCGGCACCGCCGGTACGCTACCCCAATGTCTATGGCATCGACATGCCGGTGGCTCGGGAGCTGATCGCCCATGGGCGCAGCGAAGCCGAGGTGGGCGAGCTGATCGGCGCTGATCGCATCTTCTATCAGGACCTGGAAGATCTGAAGGCGGCCTGTCGCAAGGTGAATCCGGTGATCGAGCAGTTCGATTGCTCGGTCTTCGATGGCGAGTACGTTACCGGTGACATCGACGAGGCCTATCTGGCCGCTCTGGAAGCCTTGCGCAGTGATGCCGTGAAGCACCAGGCAGGCGATGCCCATTCGGTGGTCGATCTGCATAACGACGTCGAGAATTACGACTGAGAGCCCAATCCCGTGCCGGACCGAGAACCGGCACGGCCGTAACGTTTCACGCGGTGCGGGCGAGGCTCGCCGGAGAGAAGGAAGTGCTGATCCATGAACGATGACTATCTGAACGACGTGGCGCTGGCTACCCTGGCGATTCGTGCGGGGCATGAGCGTACCGCCGAGCAGGAGCACGGCGAGCCGATCTTCCCCACCTCGAGTTTCGTCTACGCCAGTGCGGCGGAGGCGGCGCGCAAGTTCAGCGGTGAAGAGCCCGGCAACATCTATTCGCGTTTCACCAACCCCACGGTGCGGACCTTCGAGAAGCGTCTGGCGGCGCTGGAGGGCGGTGAGCGCTGCGTGGCGACCAGCTCCGGCATGGCGGCGATTCTCTCCACGGCATTGGCTCTACTGCAGGCCGGTGACGAAATCGTCGCATCGCGTTCGGTATTCGGCTCGACCGTCAGTCTGTTCAGCAAGTATCTGGGCAAGTTCGGCATTACCACGCGCTACGTGGAACTGGGCAATCTGGAGGCCTGGGAGGCCGCCATCACCCCTCAGACCAAGCTGCTGTTCGCCGAAACGCCTTCCAACCCGCTGTCGGAACTGGTCGACATCGCGGCCCTGGCCGAACTGGCCCACCGCCACGGGGCTTGGCTTGCCATCGACAACTGCTTCCTGACGCCTGCACTGCAACGCCCGCTGGATCTCGGCGCGGACCTGGTCATCCATTCGGCGACCAAGTACCTCGACGGCCAGGGTCGCGCCATCGGTGGCGCGGTAGTCGGGCGCCACCAGGAGCTCGAGGAGCTATTCGGGGTCGTGCGTACCTGTGGGCCGAGCCTGAGTCCTTTCAATGCCTGGATCTTTCTCAAGGGGCTGGAAACGCTCGGCCTGCGGATGAAGGCGCACTGCGACAATGCCCTGGCCCTGGCACGCTGGCTGGAGGCTCAGCCCGCGGTGGAGCGTGTGCATTTCAGTGGTCTTGAAAGCCACCCCCAGCATGATCTGGCCCAGCGGCAGCAGAGGGGGGCGGGAGCGGTGCTGGGCGTGGAGATCAAGGGCGGACGGGACGGTGCCTGGACGGTCATCGATGCCACCCGCATCATGTCGATCACCGGCAATCTGGGCGATGTAAAGACCACCATCACGCATCCGGGCACCACCACGCATGGGCGTCTCTCGGAAGAACAGAAGGCGGCGGCCGGGATACGCGAAGGGCTGATCCGCATCGCCGTGGGCCTCGAGGATATCGAGGATCTCAAGCAGGACCTCGCGCGGGGCTTGCAGCAACTTTAATGTTTAGCGCCACGGCCTGATGACTCGACACCTCGCATGCGCGAGGTGTTTTTTTATGTCGGGTCGCCTGGGTTGATTCAGGTCATCCCCTTCCCTTGGGCAACGGCTATTGTTTCCCTGTGGTAAATGATGCGTTCACGTCCGATGGGGTGTTGTCACGCCAGGGGCGGCATATGCTAGGGCAGACGAAGAATGGCTACGCTCGATCAAGGAGAAGCGCATGTGGCGCAACACGACTCGCGGTTGGGGGGGAGTGAGCATCGGGCTGCACTGGCTGAGTGCCCTGGCGGTCTTCGGGCTTTTTGCCCTCGGATGGTGGATGACCGGGCTGGGTTACTATGATCGCTGGTATCAGCTTGGTCCCTGGTGGCACAAATCGCTCGGCCTGTTGCTGTTGGCGGTCACCGTGCTGCGGGTCGTCTGGCGTCTGATGCAGCCGACGCCGCGGGCACATGGGCATCGGGCCGAACGCTGGGCTGCGCATGCCGGGCACTGGCTGCTCTATGTGCTGATGTTCGTCGTGATGATCAGCGGCTATCTGATCCCTACGGCCGAGGGCCGGGGCATCAGCGTGTTCGGGCTCTTCGAGGTGCCGGCGCTGGTCAGCGGTTTGCCCAACCAGGCTACCGTGGCGGGTGACGTTCACTGGTATGCCGCCTGGGCGTTGGTGATACTCGCCATGGGCCACATGCTGGCAGCCTTCAAGCATCATTGGAAAGACCGGCATGACACCCTGATACGCATGCTCGATCCCCGTCATGCCCGGCAGCACTAGGATCCCTTTTCATTCGCTGCGCTCGGCTATACGGTAGAAGACCCATGGCATCGGACATGCCGGGTCGAAGCGAGCATGACGGGACTGGAAAGAGTTGGAGTGCAAGAGTCGGGATGCAAGAGTTGGGATGCATGGTGGCACGACTAGCAGGCGAAGTGGATTCATTTGACTCACAAGGAGCGAAAGCGATGTTCAAGAAAACGGCATTGACAGCGGCATTGATGGCGGCCTCCATGGTTCCCCTGTCCCAGGCTCAGGCAGCCGACTACGTGATCGACACCGAAGGTCAGCACGCCTTCGTTCAGTTCAAGATCAGCCACTTGGGCTACTCCTATGTTCTGGGCACGTTCCCGGACTTCTCGGGCAATTTTACTTATGACCCGGAAAGCCCCGAGGATTCCAGCGTCAATGCCACCATTCAAGTGGCCAGCCTCGACAGCGATAATGCCGAGCGTGACAAGCATGTCCTCAGTGAGGACTTCCTGAACGCGAGCGAATATCCGGAAGCGACCTTCAAGTCCACCGGGTTCGAATCCACCGGTGACGGCGAAGGCGAACTGACCGGAGATCTTACGCTGCACGGCGAGACCCAGCCGATCACCATCGATGTCCACCATATCGGGGGCGGGGAAGATCCGTGGGGAGGATATCGCCAAGGCTTCGAAGGCACGACGACGCTGACGCTGTCTGATTTCGGTATCGATACCAGCATGCTCGGCCCGTCCGCTTCCGAGGTGGAGATGTATCTGGTCATCGAGGGTATCCGCCAGTAACGATATGGCGATACGACTCTGCTGAGCCGGCCCCGTGAAGCGCTTCACGGGGCCGGTTTTCGTCTGGGCGGTAGCCAGCATGGCGGCGCTCGCTTGCATGCTCAGGCAATCTGCCCTGAGGTGCCTATACTCATCAGGCATCGCGAGATCGACCCGGGCGCGTCGTGCCTGCTGACGACGGGCAAGATCGCCGGGAAGCGACCGGCGCCGGGCGCTGATCGCGAAGCGGGTTTCTCTGGTGCCGGCAGTGCCGGTGCGTCATTTCCGATTGATGAGGTGTTACATGCCACAAGCTCCACGTTCATTGCCCCGCCTGGGGTTGGGTACCTACCGCCTGCAAGGCGAGGCCGTCATTGCCTCGGTGACTTCTGCCCTGGAGCTGGGCTACCGGCTTATCGATACGGCGCAGATGTACGGCAACGAGAGCGAAGTGGGCGAGGCGATACGTCAGAGCGGCGTCCCCCGGGACGACATCTTCCTGACCACCAAGGTCTGGTGGGACCGGCTCACCCATGATGAACTCATCGCCAGTCTCGAGGAGAGCGTGAAAAAGCTCGATGTCGACCAGGTGGATCTGGCGTTGATCCATTGGCCGTCTCCCCGCGACGAGGTCCCGATGGAAAGGACACTGGCCGCCCTCAACGAGGCACGGGAAAGGGGGCTCACCCGGCACATCGGTGTTTCCAATTTCACCATGGCGCAGATCGACAGGGCCCTGGCGGCCCCGGGCGGCGAGCACCTGATGACCAATCAGATCGAAGTGCATCCTTACCTGGCCAACCGCAGACTGGTGGAGCATTGCCAGGCGAAGGGGCTGCAGGTTACCGGTTACATGCCGCTGGCTGTGGGCAAGGTGATGCAGGATCCGATCCTGCAAGATATCGCCAAGGTGCACGAAGTCTCCCCGGCGCAGGTGGCGCTGGCCTGGGTCGCGGCACGTGATATCACGGTCATTCCCTCTTCGACCCGGGCGGCGCATCAAAAGGCGAACCTGGACGCCATGCACCTGAAACTGTCCGATGACGATATCCGGCGTATCGATGCACTGGATGCCGGCGAGCGCATCGCCAATCCCGATTTTGCTCCCGACTGGGACGAATGATACCGCTTCGGTAGCTATCCACCCGCCTCTCTGCAGAACGGGGCGGAGTGCAGTTCGGCGGCGTTTGCGTGCTTTGATGATAAGATAGGGTGTCACCGCTCAGGACGATCCTTGCAGGCCATGTCCCCGACCATCGATTCAGGACATTGCCGAGACCGTCGCGAGCGAGCATCCACAATTGACGTGGAGTCACATCAATGCACCGGGGGAAGAATGGCATGGGAACCGGCCTGCAGGTAGGGCACTTGGTTCGGGGTGGTCTGCTGACTTGTGAGGCGTCCCTCTCGTTGGGGGAGGCTGCGCAGCGCATGTTTCAGGCGCGGGTCAGCTGCATTCTGGTCGTCGAGCATGATGAGATATGCGGTATCTGGAGCGAAGGTGACGCCCGGCGTCTCGATTTCGCTGATCGTACCCTGCTTTCCATGCCCATATCACGCCTGATGAGCAGTCCCGTGGTACGCATTGCACATGACACCGATCTCAACGAGGCCGCGCTGTTGATGAAGCGCAAGCGCCTGCGGCGGCTTCTGGTCGAGGATGGCGAGGGATGCCCGCTGGGAATGCTCACTCTGTCGGACATCGTGCGCGAACAGGGCATGGAATACTATCTGACGATGCGCGACGTGGGCAGTACTGTCATGCGACCGCCATTGATCCTTCAGGCCGATCTGGCACTCGACGAAGCGGTGACGCGTCTGCGGGAGGCCAACGTCGATGCAGCGGTCATCGATTACGGCGAGCAGAGCTACGGCATCCTCACCGAGCGTGATCTGATCGCAGCACTGGCCGGGGCGCTGCCCGGCGAGCGAGCCAGTGACGTCTGCAGCCGCAATCTGTTGTCGGTACCGTACACCATGGGGCTGGTACGGGCCGTGACCCTGCTGCGTGACAGGGATTTCCGCCATCTGGGGGTGCAGGATGCCAAGGGCCGATTGTGTGGCTTGCTATCCTATGCGGATATCGTGGCAAGCATCGAATACGAGGTGATGGATCAACTCAAGGAGGCGCTGGCCGAGCGTGACCATGCCCTGCGGGCTTCATCCGAGCATCTGCGGTTGGCCCAGCGCGTCATCAATGCCTCGGTGGATGGCATCATCATCACCGATGCGCATGGCATCATCCAGTCGGTCAACCCCAGCTTTACCACGCTTACCGGGTACAGCGCCGAGGAAGCCGTCGGCAAGACGCCGGGGATCCTGAGTTCGGGGCGTCAGGATGGTGCCTTCTACCGGCGCATGTGGAGCGCGCTGCTTGAACAGGACTACTGGCAGGGCGAGATATGGAACCGGCGCAAAAACGGCGAAATCTATCCCGAATGGCTAACCATCACGGCAATCCGCGATGACGAAGGTGAACTTCAGCAGTTCGCGGCGATCTTCAGCGATATCTCCGATCGCAAGCGCCAGGAGGCGCAGATTCACCGCTTGGCGTATTTCGATGACTTGACGGGGCTGGCCAATCGTCGGCTGTTTCTGGATCGTCTTGGCCAGGCGCTGGCCAGTGCGCATCGTCATCAGCATCGCATGGCCGTGCTGTTTCTCGATCTCGATCTGTTCAAGCGCATCAACGATACCCTGGGGCACCACATTGGTGATCAGGTGCTGCGTGACATCGCGCGACGTCTGCAGGTGGTGGTGGGAGAGGGGGAGTCCGTGGCGCGTCTGGGGGGTGACGAATTCACCATTCTCGTGCCGGAGCTGACCGACCCTGCTGACCTCGAGCGTCTTTCCGAGCGGCTGATCGTCGAGATATGCCGGCCGCTCGATGTGTTGGGGCATCAGCTTGGCGTTTCCACCAGTATCGGCATCAGCGTCTACCCTGAGGATGGCGATACGCCCGAGCGGTTGCTCAAGCATGCCGATACCGCGATGTACCGGGCCAAGGAATCGGGGCGTAATCAGTTTCGTTTCTATACGTCGAACATGGGCCAGCATAATCGCCAGGCGCTGACACTCGAACACAGCCTGCGCCGAGCGCTCGATGCGCAGGCGCTGGAGCTCGTCTATCAGCCCAAGGTTTCGCTGATCGATGGGCGGCTGACGGGATTCGAGGCGCTGCTTCGCTGGAACGACCCGGAGCTTGGCGTGGTCTCGCCGGCGCAGTTCATTCCGCTGGCGGAAAAGCTCGGCATGATCGAACGCATCGGCAGTTGGGTGCTCGATCGCGTCTGCGAACAGCAGCAAGCCTGGGTGGACCTGCCCCGGGTGCCTATTGCCGTCAACGTATCGGCCAGTCAGTTGAGCGAGGAGCGTTTCGTCGATGCGCTCGAGACGCGGCTATCGGAGCATGAGCTGGAATCTTCGCTACTGGAGCTGGAGCTGACCGAGAGCTGTCTGATTCCCGATCATTCGGACGTGACGCAGCGCGTTCTTCAACGGCTGCGTGCACTGGGGGTCCGACTGTCGGTCGACGATTTCGGCACTGGCTATTCATCGCTGTCCTATCTGCGTCGGCTGCCTATCAACACCTTGAAAATCGATGCCTGCTTCGTGCATGACCTGCCCAACAGCCGTGAGGATAGCCAGATCATCCGCGCGATGATCGCCATGGCCGATGCATTGGGGCTGGAGGTGGTGGCCGAAGGCGTGGAGACCGCGGCACAGGTCGCCTTTCTGCGTGAGGAGGGCTGTGCCACGGGGCAGGGTTACTGGCTGTCGCGCCCGCTCGATGCCGCCCAGGCCCGCCACTGGCTGGTCCGACACGCCAGCGCGGAAGACACCACCGGCGCTTCACCGTAGACATTATCCGCTTCGAACCTTTTCATTCATCAAGACTTGAGATCCGACGTGCAGGAACCTTCTTCGTTACGCCGGCAGCTATGGCAGCAGACCTGGCCGATGGCCATTGGAGTGCTGTCACTGCTGGGTTTCCAACTGGTCGACAGTGCTTTCATTGCGCGATTGGGCACCGTACCGCTGGCCGCACAGTCATTCACCTTTCCGTTGTCGTTTCTGATGATCGGCGTTCAGGTCGGACTGGGGATTGCCATCGCCGCGCTGGTGTCTCGTGCACTCGGTGCCGGAGAATCGGCGCGCGCGCGCCGGCTGGGCAGCCTGGTACTGATCGGCGGCAGCGCTGCCATTGCACTGCTGGCCGTGGTGCTCTGGGCGTTACAGATACCGATCTTCCGGCGTCTGGGCGCGGACGGTGAAACATTGATCCTGATTCGTACCTACTGGGCGCCGCAGTTGTTCGCCAATTGGCTGGGGGCGCTTCTGTACTTCGGTTACAGCCTGTTCCGGGCTCATGGTGATACGCGTCTGCCAGGCAAGATGATGGTGCTGACGAGCTTGCTCAACCTGGGGCTCGATCCGTTGTTGATCTATGGGGCCGGGCCGTTTCCCGGTCTGGGCCTGCCGGGGGCTGCCTGGGCGACGGCGCTGTCTTTCGGTACGGGACTGGTCATCCTGATGCGTCGCCTGGGGCGGCAGGACTGGCTGAGTCGCGAAGGGCTGGCAGAAGAGAGTCGCCGCTCCGCCGGGACCTTTCTGGGAATCGCCGGGCCGGCGATGGTCAGTCAGCTCATGCCTCCCTTGTCTGCCATGCTGGCAACGGCGATCGTGGCGAGGCTGGGGGAAACGGCCGTTGCGGCCTGGGGGCTGGCCAGCCGTCTGGAGACGGTTTGCTTGATGGTGGTGCTGGCATTGACCATGTCGTTGCCTCCTTGGCTCGGGCGCTGTTACGGGTCCGATGATTGGCCGCGTATCCGCCAATTGATGCGTATCGCCATCCGTGCCGTCGTGGCATGGCAACTGGGGCTGGGGATTGTCATGGCGCTGGCGGCGCCCTGGGTGGCACAGGCCCTGTCCGGCAATCCCGAGGTACGTGGCGATCTGGCCACGCTGATCCGTGCCATGCTGCCCAGCTATTCACTGCTGGGGCTGTGCATACTGGTGGTGTCGGCGTCCAACGCCCTGGGCTGGCCGTTCCGCGCCATGGTGCTGTCTTTCGTACGCCTGTTCGTCTGCTATCTGCCCGGCGTGTGGCTGGGCGTTACGCTGGGGGGGATGACGGGGCTGGCACTGGGGGCGGCATTGGGCAATGTGCTGGCCGGCGTGCTGGCGCTGGGGCTTTTCCATCGCTCGCTGGGCAATCGTGGGGCGGAGCCGGGCTCGAGTGGCCTTCTGAAGGACAGCTTACTGTAGCCGCCGTGCCTCGATAGACCAATGCAGCCTGACAAAAACGCCCGGGCTCGGCCCGGGCGTCGATGCGTATTGCGGTGCATTACGCTACTTCGACACGGCGGCGATGGCCTGGGTGACGTAGGGCAGATTCTCGGTGGAAAGCCCCGCCACGTTGGCCCGGCCTGAACGCACCATGTAGATGCCGAACTCGTCGCGCAGGCGGTCCACCTGTTCGGGCTTGAGGCCGGTATAGGAGAACATGCCGCGCTGCTCGGCGACGTGGGCAAAGGCCTTGTCCAGCCCGTAGGGCTTGAGTGCATCGACGAAATCGCGGCGCAGCCCGTTGATGCGATCGCGCATTTCGGTGAGCTCCTCGCGCCAGGTCGCTGCCAGTTCCGCGGATTCCAGTATCTCGCAGACGATGGCGCTGCCATGAGCCGGCGGGTTGGAGTAGTTCTCGCGGGCGACGATGGCCATCTGCGAACGAACGTTTTCCATCTGCTCGGCGTCCTTGGCAATCAGGATCAGACAGCCGGTGCGCTCGCGATAGAGGCCGAAGTTTTTCGAGCAGGAGCTGGTGATGATCATCTCATCGAGATTCTCGGCCAGCAGGCGTGCGCCGTAAGCGTCCTCTTCCAGGCCGTCGCCGAAGCCCTGATAGGCGAAGTCCACCAAGGGCAGGAGGTTGCGCTCCTTGACCACTTCCAGCACCTGCTGCCATTGGGCGTTGGAAAGATCGAAGCCCGAGGGGTTGTGGCAGCAGGCGTGCAGCAGCACCACGTCACCCTGAGGGATCTGCTTGAGGGCTGCCAGCATGCCGTCGAAGTCGAGGCGATTGTCGGCGTCGACGTACGGATACTTCTTCAGCGGGACGTCGGCAGCCTCGAAGATGCCCAGATGGTTTGGCCAGGTGGGGTCGGAAACCCAGATCCCCTTGCCGGGCAACTGGGTCTTGATGAAGTCGGCCGCCAGACGCAGGGCGCCGGTTCCCCCGGGGGACTGGGTGGCGCTGGCCCGGTTGGCAGCCAACACGGGGGATGAGTCGCCGAGTACCAGCGAAAGGATGAACTGGCCGAAGCGCGGGTCACCATGAGAGCCGATATAGCTCTTGGTTGTCTCGTTCTTCAGCAGCAGCGCCTCGGCTTCCTTGACGGCCCGCATCACCGGGGTGATGCCGTGTGCATCGCGATAGACGCCTACGCCCAGGTCGACCTTCTGTGGATTGGGGTCCTGGTTGAAGGCTTCGATCAACCCGAGAATGGCATCCCCGGGCACCCGCGCAATCTGCTCGAACATGTTACTTCGCTACCTCGTCGGTTCTGGCGGCCATGATGAAATCGTTCTTGTGCAGGCCCTTGAGCTTATGGGTCCACCAGGTCACGGTGACCTTGCCCCATTCGGTGAGCAGTGCCGGATGATGGCCTTCATCCTCGGCAATTTCACCCACCCGGTTGGTAAACGCCAGAGCCTGCCGGAAACTGCGGAACGCATAGACACGTTCCAGTTGCATGATGCCATCGCGCTCGACGAACTGCCAATCGGGAAGCTGGGCTTTCAGCTCGCCGAGTTCTTCTTCGCCAAGGGGAGGCGCATCGGTCCGGCAAGGTGTGCAGGCGAGTAAGCGAAGCGTGTTCATGGGTATCTCCTGCGTGGCAGCTTGCGTCATGATGTGTCCGTTCGAATCATGGCACGCCTGTTGGACTAGACTGAAGGTACGAGGCCTGAAGCACGCACGCTAGCCGGTCGATAGGAGAATCGATCGTAGCGGTCCACTTATAGTGGCCAGACGGGCGACGAGTGTCATGACCGGCAGGTGATCTCCAGGCCATCCGCTGTCCGGAGGCGTTATTGATCAGCCTAGCCGTTTGACCGCACAGTCTGTAGCCCACTTGATGCATTTAAGGAGCACATCATGATCAAGGAGTTGTTCGTTTCAGCGGCGGTGACGACCGTGCTTGTCGCTGCCCCCGCCATTGCCCAACAGGACGACAGGAATGCCGAGCCTCAAGATCCCCATCAGGAAAACTATCATCAGGACGAACCGCATCGGGACTACGTGACCGTCAACGATCAGAATGACAATGAGTACCAACATGGTTATGGCAATCAGCAAGTCATAAAACAGCCGGATGAGGAGGGGCAGGGCGGTCAGAGTGAAGGCAACGCTGGTGGCAACGAACCACAGGGCAGCCAGGGCGGAGAAGGGGAAAGTTCCGGCGGGCAAGGCGCTGAAGAAAGCAATCAGGGCGGTTCCGGTGGCCCTTACAACAGCCAAGGCAGCTAAAATATCATTGATGCCTTGCCAGTTGATGGCATTCAGCTAGTCATGTAATCAGGTCTCGTGCAGCCGGTCCTGCCGACTGCACGCGGCTACAAGCGATACGCCGTAAGCATTGGCCTGTCTTTCTCGGTTGTCGATTAACCTCTAGGTTGTGCGAATTTATACCGACGTTGCGTAACATTATTGTTTGTCGATACATGCTGTTGTTGCTTGATCCGGAGGACAGTAAAGCCTTGGGTAATTTGTCACCATCCATTTGGTATATTTTCTTGAAGAAAATTTAAATTTTCTTGTGCTTGAGTCTCGGCTTGTTTGGCGTGGAACGGTAACTTTCTGATATTTCGAAATGAATGTTTATTGGCTTGATCTTTAATGACAAGGCGATACAGGAAAGGCTTTATCTTGCATCGTCAGCTTCTAAGTTGATTGTACGTGGCTAGTTTACGGTGAACAGCTAGCCTACGACAATGCGAGATTTCATTGGCTAAAGGAGAGAGCCATGTTCAAGCAACTACTCATCACGGCTGCAGTCTCATCCGCACTTGCCACTTCCGGCGCCGCCATGGCGCAGCAGAGCGGGAGTAACCGAGGCTACGATAGCCAAGATTATGGTAACCAGAGCGGCTATCAGCAGGGCAGCCAGAACAGTTCTGGAAGTCAATGGAGCAATAATAACGGCGGCGGCCGAAACTACGGTAACCAGGATAGTTATGGGGGCTATAACAATCAGGGCAGCCAGAACTACGGCAATCAGAGCGGTTATGGCAACCAAGGCTACAATAACCAAGGTAGCCAGGGCTACGGCAATCAGAGCGGTTATGGCAATCAGGGTTACAATAATCAGGATCGTCAGAACTACGGCAACCAGAGCGGTTACGGCAACCAAGGCTACAACCAGGATCGCCAGAACTACGGCAACCAGGGCTACAACCAGGATCGCCGGAACTACGGCAACCAGAGCGGTTACGACAACCAGGGCTACAACCAGGATCGCCGGAACTACGGCAACCAGAGCGGTTACGACAACCAGGGCTACAATCAGGATCGCCGGAACTACGGCAACCAGAGCGGTTACGGCAACCAGGGCTACAATCAGGACCGCCAGAACTACGGCAACCAGAGCGGTTACGGCAACCAGGGCTACAATCAGGATCGCCAGAACTACGGCAACCAGGGCTACAACCAGGGCAGCCAGAACGATAGTGGCAACCGCGGTGGTGGCTCCGACAGTTTCAACCGGGGCGGTTCAGGGGGCTCCAATAACAGTCAGGGTAGTTAAATAGGACGAGCACTACGTGAAAGCACACGAATGACCAGGGCAGCCGGGAGACTGGCTGCCTTTTGTCATGTCTCTTCGATAGCCTCCTCGCGTTTCGATGATCATGTGATCCGATGATCCGCATGACCCGCCCCCACCGGACTTGGCATAATGCGTCTTTTGCCCTTCTTCTTCTAGGGATGACGCATGACCGCCTGGAGCAAGCTTCTCGTCGCCACCACGCGGCTGATCGATCTTCACGACAGTGCCCATGAGCCGGGTTCTTCCTTCGTGCAGGTCAGCCAGGAGCAGCGTCGCGGTCTGCGCGACGGTTACTGGCTGGACCTCGGCTGTCTGTTGCTCGACTTCCTGCTCGACGTCGACTTCGCCACCAATAGTGCCTTTGTCTCGCAAACGCGCTGTCTGGCGCACCTGCGCGAGCACTATCCCGACCTGCCTCTGGACGACCTGAGTTTCGTGATCAATCTGTTGGCCACGCCCAGCGAGATTCATTTTCGCGCTATGCCGGCGGCCCGAGGACTCGGCGAGACGCGGGGTATGGTCAGCACCAAGCGCACCGCGTTGATTGAGAAACAGGGCCAGACAGGCCAGGTCCGCCTGACGCCCAGCGGTCGGCAGGCAGTGACCCTGGCCAGTCAGGTCGAGGATCTTCTGTACTCCGAGTACGATGCCGCCAAGATACTGGCCGCACTGGCCAGAGGCGACTTCGCACGCATTCCCGATATCACCAACCAGATATTGATGGCGATTCGCGCCCTGACGCAGGAGTTGCGCCGGGTACGCGAGAATCCGACGCGCGAGGGCAAGCTCCGCGCCTTTCTCGATAATGAACGCCACTACCATAACGCGCTGTCGACGATTCAGAGCACCTTGCTCAGTGCACGCGCGCAGCTGGCCACGCCCGACGTCATGCAGCGTTTTGAAGCCTGGGATGAGGCCGTGGAGGAGGAGTGGGATCTGCGTATGCTCTCGGGGGCCATCGGACGAGTACTGACCGCTATCGAGAACCTGTCGCGCCGGCTCTCCGAGTTGCTTGCGGATATTGCCGAGGGGCGTATCCAGTCGATGGGCGTGGTCGACTTCGCCGACCTGGCGCGACGAGCACTTCATGCATCGCTGCCGGCCGCGCTACGCGATGTCCTGGTCATGCGCATGATGCCGTTCGGGCTCAGGGTGGCCATGCCTCGTGTCGAGCCGCTGATTCCTCTGCTCGAGAGCCGACGGGCCGAGAGGAGCGAAACCGCCCTGGTCTTTGACGAACACGCCGATGCTCGCCCCGAGGCTCCATTGCTGGCACGTTTTCTCGAAGCGCGCGGCCCGGCTCTGCGCCAGCGCCTGGATAAGGCCCCGCTATCGCTGCCCGAGGCGCTGGAGGAGGGGTGGCATCGTTTCGAGGGTCAGGACTGCCTGGCCCAGTTGCTCAATACCTTCGTGGACACGCAGCTCTTGGACAGCCACCTGGCGGTGGGCGTCGAGGCCCGGCCCTTCGCGATCACCCTGCCGGATGGCCGGCGCATCGAGGGGCCGGTCACACCGTCGCTCGGGTTTTTTCAGACAGCCGACGCCGAGCCATCCTCCCGCAACGAACCATCAACGGCGCCGCCGCGCGTCGTCGAGCAGGACGAACCCCTATGAACATGACCGAGATGGGCGAAGTCGTCGCCTACCTGTTGCGCTATCGCACCGCCGAGCGCCAGCCCGGCAACGGGCGCAAGCGCCGTGCGGCGCGTGAAGGGCAGTTGGCCGAGCGCGACGTCTGCGCGCTGATCGACGATGCGCTGGAGTCCGAGCGCGAGGCGTTGCGTGATTTCCTGGCCGGGCAAGGGCTGCGCCTCAAGGTGTTCGAGTCCGGCGACTACCCCGGCATCGCCCCCGGTTCGCGACTCTACGCGCTGCTGCCCGACCCGGAGCTGGAGCAGCCGCCGCTGTATACCCGTGAGCCGATCTTCGATGCTCTGCGCTTACGTCAGGAGAGCCGCGCCGAACTCGCCCAGTGGTATCTGCAGCTATGGCTGCTGATGCAGGCACTGCTCTATACCCGGATCAACCGCGCCCTGTCGGACGTCAGCCGTTATCAGGAAGCGACTTTCGCCACGTCCGAACTGGTCGAGCTGATGCGCGAACAGCTCGAGACTCTGCGTGCCCAGGGCGACAATGCCCCCGAGACCAGTCGCGTACTGCTCGAGGAGCGTGGCGAGGATATTGCCCGGCGGGTCAAGGCCTTCATCGATCTGCATATCCAGGCCGGCCATCTCGAAGCCATTCGCGACAGCCGGCATGACGCCGAGGGTGACGACATCTGGCAGCAAACTCTGCTGGGGGCTCTGGAAGCCGAGCAGGTCGGGGTGCATCACCTGTCGCATCTGGTCGACCTGCTATCGGGTGAACGATGCCTCGATACGCAAGCCGAGAAGAATGGCGACGAATCGACAGGCAGTGAGGAAAACGGCCGGGATGAGGCCGGCCTCGTGACCGAGGCTCAGGGCGACATGCTCGACATGGCCGAGGATGGCGGCAGAAAAGACGTGCCGGTGCAGGATACGGCCACCGCAGGCCAGGAACCGGAGGAGCGGGCATGAGTGTCATCAATCGCATCGAGGTCGCCAATCTGCTCAACAAGCACGGCGACATCGCCTCTCCCTGGGACGCCAAGATGCGTCACCTGCTGCTCGACCTGCGCGGCCAGTCCAGCGCCATCAGCATGGAGAACGGTTTCGGCAAGACCACCCTCGCCGAGGCGCTGATCGGTCTGCTATCGCGCGATCGGACCCTGCTCGCACGTACCCGACGCAAATGTTCGCCATCCACCGTGACGGGCCATGGGCGCAGCTGGTCGCATCTACGTGTCGAATTTCGTGCGGGAGAGCGCGGCGGGCAGGGCGACATGCTCTCCGCTGCCGGCGAGGAAGTCGCCGGCGAGACGTTCGTGTTCGGCATGTACGGCTACAGCGACGGCAGCGGGCTCGCCTTCTACCACTATGGCGGGCGACTCGAGGACGTGCCGGTCCACCACATCACCCGTGATGTCAAGCTGGCGCTATATGCCAACACCGATGTACAAGCCGCCATGCGTCGCCATGGCGTGACGCGCAGCGCCAACCGCGAAGAGTGGCTGGACGCCGTCGGCGCGCATATTTCGCGGCGCGAACTGGCCCAGCTCGCTGCCTTCCAGAAGGAGGGCGGCGCCGACAAGAGCCAGATCTTCAACGCCATCAAGCCTCGCGCCGGTGAAAAGGCTGACCAGGCGTTCTTCTTCGAGGTGCTGGCACCGCAGATCCTCTCCGGCGCGACCCGCGGTGAGACCGACGAAGGTGAAGAGCTGATCGAGGACGTGATCCTCAATTCGGGCACCAAGGTCACCGAGCTTCGTCATCGCCTGAACGAGGCCGAGAAGGACCAGCGTCGTACCGAAGACAAGGTCACGCGGCTGGCCGAGCTCAACGCGCAGGGCGAAACCCTGCTTGATGCACGCCGCCAATTAGGCGCACTCGATGAGGAGCTCGCGGCCAGCGAACGTATGGTGGGTGGCCAGGCCCTGCTGGCCCTGCCGGGACTGCCGCGGCAGCCCGATGCCGATGCCGATGAACTGATCGCGGGCTTTGCCTGGGCGGCTGGCGATACCGAACGGCCCAGGGTTTCCACCTGGCTGCTCGCCCGGCTGACCGGCCAGGCCGAGCGTGCCGTGCGCCAGGCGTTGTCCGAGCGCGGCGTGCGCGTCGACGCACACCGCCGGCTGGTGCATCTGCCCGAGGCGGCATGGCCGCAGGCACGCGAGGTGCATCACGTCACTTTCGCTGCCGCGCGTGCGTGGCTCGCAGAGAGTCTTGCCTTCAGGGACGACTCCGCACGTTCCCGAGCTCTGGGCCGGCTGGATGAAGCGGCAGAAATCTTCGAGAGCCTCGATGGCAACCGCTTCCGCGAGGAGGTGATCGCCGACCGTCGATATCTCAAGGAGCTCAAGGCCGACATCGAAGCCGACGATACGCAATGGGAGCGGCTCGATCACGAACGCGAACAGCTCGAGTCGCGTCAGCGCGAGTTCACCGACAACCAGAGCTTCTATACTCAGGCCTTGTCGCAAGGGCTGTTCGGCGAAGAAGAACTGGAGGCGCCGGAAGCCACCCGGGATGCTGCCATGGCCAGAGCCGACGAGGCACGTCAGGCATTGAATAGCCATCTCGGTCGGATCGGCGAGCTGCGCCAGCCTGCCCAGTGGCATGCGGAGTTCAAGGCCGCCCACCCACAAGCTTCGCCGAGTGAGCTGCTGGCACTGAAGAGCGAGCAGCAGGAGACATTGCGCGAAGAACTGGAGCAGGTCGACAGCGAGCGGGGCGAAGCGACTGCCCGGCATGCTGCCATGCGTGAAGAGCGCCATCGACTGGACGGCGAGCGCCAGCGCCTGGAGGGCGAGCAGGGGCCGCTGCAGCAAGGGCGCGAGGCCTGGCAAGCCTTCATCGAGGGCTGGCCGGAAGCCGACGTTCACGAATTCTGGTCGCGGCGCAAGGCCGAACTCTCCGAGTGGCATCAGGTTCTGCGCGAGCAGCGCCGACGCCAGGACGAGGCCAGATCCCTGCAGGCCCGGTTGACGCCGCTGGCCGAGGCGGCGCGGCGCTATGCGCAGATTCATGGCACCGACGAGCCGGTTCATCTGCGCGACCGCCTCTATCGCCGATTCCGCGAGATCGAGGACGAGGGCCATCGCCTGGCTCGGGAAGAGCAACGCCTGCGTGAACTGCATCAGGCCCGGCTACGCTTTGGCGAGTTCAGCGAGTCGACACCGGCACAGTGGCTCAAGGATGCGAAGGGCCGCTATCCGCGTCTGCTGCGAGAGGCGGAAGGGCTGGACGCGCATATCGTATCCCGCGAGCGTTATCTGGAAAGCCTGGCCGGCGACCCCCTGGCCCGTCAGGTTGCCGAGAGTGAGGCGCACCGAATCCTCGACGATGCCGGAATTGCCTTCGTGGCGCTGCATGAAGCGCTGACGGCCAGCGGTGCCGACGAGACGCAGCAGCGTGGCTGGCTGTCCCAGGCGGCCGGGCAGCTGTTCGCTCCGGTGGTCGCGGGTGAGGCAGCGGCCAGTGAGGCGGCGGCTCTCATGATCGAACACGGGCTGGGCGTGCCCGTATTCGAAACCGGCAGGCTGGCCGATTGTCTGGCTCAGGGCTGGCCGCCATTGGGCGCCGTGCAGGGCACGGAGACGCTGGCGGTCAAGGCCGCTCTCGATCCACAGCATCTCACGGCGCTGCGCGATGAGATTCAGAGTCGGTTATCGATCGATCGGGAGCGTCGTATCGCTCTCGGCGATGAGATTGGACGCCTCGACCCGCATGGTGAGCGTTTTGCACTGGCTCTGCAGGCACAAGCGGCCGATGGCGAGAACGTCGAGGCGGCCCTCGAGGCCATCACGGCAGAGCAGGCGGCGCTCTCCATGCATCGTGAGCAACTGGCGCCGCGTCTGAGCGATGCCGCGCTGGCGGTGATCGACGATTACCAGCGCTATCTGCTCGAGGGAGGCGACAGGACCCTGGAAGCGGCCGCTGAAGATCTGCTCGATACCGAAACCCGGCTGGCCGAGCTGACATCGAAGATCCGCGAGGCCGAGAGTGCACTGGAAACTCACGGCGCGACCTGGCTGGCGGCGGAGAAGTTCGCCGATGCCGGTGGGGTCGAACGCTTGGCGGGGATCGAGTCGCGCCTGGAGGAGATTCGTGAACAGGGCGAAATCGTCGGCGAGCGCGAGAATGACGCGGCCGAGCGGGTGGCGTCGCTGCATCAGCGTGGCGATGATCTGGCGGCCCGGCTGCGCAACCTGTTCACCGACGGTGAACGCGATCGGCTGCGCGCGCTGGCGGCATTCGAGGATGCGGGGGGTGAGGCCTTCATGGCCGCTGCCGAGACGGTAAAGGTCGAGTTGGAACAGGCCGCGACTACCGCCGGCCGGCGCGCCGACTTCGATTTCGCGCGTATTCGCTCCTATCTCGACATGCGTGACGAGAGGGGAGGCAGCCAGAAACTCGAACGCGAAGTGGCTCGGCTCAAGCGTGAGCTCGGTATGGCTCGTGAGTCGCGCAAGGCCAAGGCCGGCGAGCTGCAGGCGGTCGAACGACGTCTCGATGCCAACCAGCAAGCAATGACGCTGAGCGACCAACTGGGCATTGCCTGGCTGGCAGTGGTGCGTGAGCTGCCCGCCGATTGGGCTCGCCGTCTGGCAACGCTCGACAACCTTCCCCAGGCCAGCCGCTGGCCCTTCGATCATCCGCAGGCCGAGGCACTGGACAGGGCGCTCGCCGACTGGTGCCATCTGGCAGGCAGCGACGCAGGCGATGACGAACGTATCGATCTTGCTGCGCTGGAAGTCTGTCAACAGACCCTGATCGATGCGCTGGATGGGCTCAATCTCGGCGAACGTTCACGCAACCGCGAGCGTCTGGCGCGCGATGTCGAGCTGCGGGCTCAGGCGCTGGACGAGTCGCTTCGGGACGTCCGGGACAGCCGCCTGTTCAACGATACGGAGCGGGCGCGGCTGACCACACTGGGAGGGGTGAGCCCGGCAGCGCTTCTTGAGCTGCAGGCGCTCTATACCCAGCTCGAGGGTCAACTCGCCGAGCACCATGACCGGGTGGCCAAGCTGCACGCGTCGCGCGAGCACATCGAGGGGACGCTGGTCGAACGCCTTGGCTCGATCATCGTCGACGCCGCTGGCAATCTGGATATCCTGAAACGCGTGGCGCGCCGCAGCGGGGACGGTGGCGCCTATTTCGAGGTCAAGGCATCGCTGATCGAGGATGAGGCCGTGCGCGAGTTGATCCAGCAGCTACTGGCCGACATCGATGAGCATCAGGTGGCCATGCGCCGCCGCCAGCAGCAGGAGAGTGGCGAGGCCGGCACCGATCGGCGTCGCCTCCCGTACGATAAACAGCAGGAGGAGCTTGGACGGCAGATCCGGCGTCGCATCTATCGTGGCCTGTTCCGCGACGTGTCGATCCGTATCAAGCATGAGGCCATCCGACCTCACGGGCGGCTGTTCTCGCTCAATGAGGACATGTCCGAGGGCCAGCGCGAGGCGGTGTCGCTCATGTGGCTGGTCAAGCTGTCGGAATTCGCCATCGAGCGCGAGCTGCGCGATCTGCCGGGTCATCACAAACGTCGTGCCCGTGCCGGTCGCGAGAGTGTGATTCTGCTCGACGGGCTGTTCTCCAAGCTCTCGCATCGCCGTCTGATTCAGGATTCTCTGGAGTCGCTGCGCAATACGCGCGGCCGCTTCCAGATGATCGGCCTGATTCACAATCCGAACTATGAGAACGACGCGACGATCTTCCCCACCTACCTGATCGGCAGCGTGATCGGCGGTACTCAGGGGCAGGGCGGTCATGTCATCGTGCGTGATGGCCGCATCGTCGATTCTCACAGCCAGGCCCGCAGCGTGGGCGAGGCCAGCCTGTTCGGAATCCATGTCACGGAACCGACATCATGAGTCATTTAAGCGAGCGTGCCGAAGCGGTGCAAGCTTGGTTGGAAGGCGACTGGACACTGCACCGGCGGCAACCCACCGAAAAAGGACGCCGGCAGGAAGACAAGCGCTGGCGCAGCCAAGCCTTGGTGGCGCAGCTCTGGCGCGAGGGTATTTGCCCCACCGGGCCGGATGGCTGGGAAGCGCTGCACGAACTGGCCGGGGCCGGGGTGATCGAGACCGAAGCCTTGACTTCCCTCCGGCAGCGCCCTGATGTGTTGGTGTGTCTTTCCGAGGCGCTGCGTCATCGTCTGGAATCGGAATTCGCCGAACCGGACGGTTCGCTGGGACTGGATGTCGCCCAGGCTGCGGTCTGGCGTCATGTCCTGGATGGCGTGCTGCAGGACTGGTCCCTGCAGGACCAGCAGCGTCTCGCCGATGGGCTGCGTGCGCTGGCGGCTAATCTGCCTGCTGCGTACGCCCTCAGTACGTTCGGGGCCAGCGCACGGTATCTGCTGGGCAGCAGCAGGCTGCTCACGGCGCTGCCCCGTGAACTGGTGCGCAGCTTCGGTATCGACACGATGGTCTTTCGCGGGCCGATGGCCTGGGTATTGACGGCGATGCCCGCCAAGCCCGAGGGAGTGTTGTGGATCGAGCATCCGCAAAGTTTCGATCGGGCCTGCCGAGTGGGACTCGACAAGCGCCTGGCGCTGGTGTGCAGCTTCGATCATGGTGCGTCGTTGGACGAGGCACTGCAGGCACCGGAGCGGGTGAGGCTGATGGGCGGCGGTGCCTCGTGGCAGACGCTTGACGAACTGCTCGCCTTGCCTAATGTCACGTTCTGGGGCGATCTCGATTCCGAGCGTTTGGGCTTCTTCCAGCGCCTGCGCCAAACCGTGCCGGGGATTCGCCTGTCCGCACTCTACGCGCCGATGATCGAACGTCTGGAAGCTGGAGGTGGGTATCCGCTGCATGCGCTGACCGGCAAGACCAACCGGCGCCATGTCGGCGCGCGTTCTCCAGGCCACGTGTCGCGGGGGTTGGATCAGGAGGTGCTTGACGATGCCAGCCTGATCGAACTGGCCGGCCAGCCCCTCGACGAAACGTTGGCACAGAGATGGCTATCGACTCTGTCCGAATACGATGAGGTGAATGACTGATGCCTGTCTACGGTGTCGGTGACAGTACCCTGCGCGCCCTGGGTGGCGAAGCGGCGGTGCGTGAGCTGGTCGATCGCTTCTATGATGCCATGCAGCGTCTGCCCGAGGCGCGGGGAATCCTGGCGCTGCATCCCCGGGACCTGAGCCAGTCACGGGACAAGCTGACCACCTTCCTGATCGGCTGGATGGGGGGCCCCAGCCGTTACCGCGAGCGTTTCGGGCCCATCGCCATTCCCGCCGCACATCGTCACCTGCCCATCGGCCCCGAGGAGCGCGACGCCTGGTTGTCGTGCATGCGTACGGCGCTCGACGAGATGGGGGTCGACAGCGAGCTCGAGAACTACTTGCTTTCGCAGTTACGTCATCCCGCCGAGATGTGCCGCAACCGCTGATCATTCTTGCCGCCGCGTCGCATTGCTTCTGCCACTTCGCGGAGGGGGTTGGCGTGTCGGTATAGATACTTGCTTAGCTAAGTAATTCTTTGCTATTCTGATTAGCATGCTAAAAGAATATCCCTCCTCCCTGGATAGCCTCGGGCTGCGCCTGGGTCATGTCCACCGTTTATGGCGCATGGTGGTGGATCACACCGTGGCGCCTCTTGGCCTGACGCAACCGCGCTGGACGGCATTGATCGTGCTGCGTCATCTGGGAGAGGGTGCGACCCAGAAGCGACTGGCCGACTCGCTAGGCATCGAGCTGTCATCCCTGTCGCGTACGCTGGAACAACTCGAACGACAGGGTCTGGTGCATCGCTGCACCAGCGCCGGGGACCGGCGGGCGCGCGAAGTGTGGTTCACACCAGAAGGCCGGCACGTACTGGCGGAGCTCGATGCCCGTGCCAACGAGGCTCGTGCGCGCCTGCTCGAGGGCATCCCGGAGCAGGAGCGTGACGCGTTGCTGCGGGTATTGTCGCGTATCGAAAGCAATGCCGATGAAGTGCTGGGCTTTTCCTGAGCCTGTCGCTGGATTTCCGTAACGAGAGAGAACTATGACCCCGGACCAACGTTTTGCCCGCTGGGTGCGTTTGGCGATTGCGCTGTTTGCCGTGCTGTTTGCGTACTTCGTCGTGGCGGATCTGTTCATGCCGCTGACACCTCAGGCTCGGGCGATGCGCCAAGTGACCCAGGTGGCTCCCGAACTGAGCGGCCGCGTGGTGGAAGTGGATGTCAGCAGCAATGCCCATGTCGAGGCGGGTGACGTGCTATTCCGGCTGGATCCCGAACCTTACCGGATCGCGGTCGAGAAGGCCGACCTGGCGCTTGAAGAAGCGGCGCAGCAGAACGCGCGGCTCGATGCCTCTCTGGCGGCGGCGCGGGCAGACCTGACAGCGGCGCGTGCCGATGCCGAGGAGCTGGCGCAGGAGCAGCGCCGTGTGAAGCGTCTGTTGCAGAACAACAGCATCTCGCGCCAGAAGTACGATCAGGTGGTTGCCGATTACCGTGCCGCCGAAGCTGCGGTGGAGGCGGCCGAGGCCAGCATTCATGAACTGGAAGTCCAGCGCGGCGAGAGCGGCGAGGATAATCTGCTGGTGCGCCAGGCGCGCAATGCCCTGGCCAATGCCCAGCTCAACCTGCGCCGGACCACGGTACGTGCCGAGCATGCCGGCAAGGTCGGCAACCTGCAACTTGAGGAGGGGGCCTATGCTCAGGCGGGCGTGCCGGTGATGGCGCTGGTTGGCGAGGCACTGGACATCGTCGCCGATTTTCGCGAGAAGAGCCTGCGTCATGTGGATGCCGGCGACTCGGTACGCGTCTCCTTCGATGCTCTGCCGGGAGCGGTGTTCGAGGCCCGGGTCGTCTCGATAGATGCCGGGGTACGCGAAGGCCAGCAGTTGGCCAATGGTCAACTCACCGATATCCCCACTTCGGATCGCTGGGTGCGTGACGCCCAACGTCTGCGCCTGCATGCCGCACTGGAGGAGACGCTGCCCACCTCGCCGGCCTCTGGGGCGCGCGCCACGGTGCAACTGCTTCCGGAGGACCATCCGCTGATTGGATGGTTTGCCCGCCTGCAGATTCGTCTGGTGAGTCTGATGCACTACATCTACTGAAAACATGTCTATTGATAAAAACACGACTGCTGATACGAACTCGGCGTCTACTGAGCCGTCACCCGAGTCTGCAGGGGAAGAGATGAGCGATCGGCGCCCCGCCGAATCGTTCCCGGCTGCCGGACCGCGAGGCGCGAGACCGCGTGGATTCCGGCGCTCACGCCGCGTCCCGGACCATCTGCGCAGCGCGCTGGGGTGGCTGTTGCAACCACTGAGCGGTCGCTCGCAGGGGGGAGCGGAACTCGATACCAACGGGCTGAGGCAATGCCTGCGTGTTGCCGGAGGGGGAGCGCTGGGGTTCTTGATCAGCCATCTGATGAACTGGAATTACGGTGTCTTTTTCACCATCTTTCCGATGTTCCTGCTGGCTATCCTGCCGACCATCAATGCGCATATCATTCGCCAGTTTCTCGGTGGGGCGGCTATCAACTGTGTCGAGGTGAGTCTGGTCGTCGGACTGTTGAGCCACATGCCGGCCATCATGACGGGTGTGGTCTTCGTGCTGTTCTATACGCGCTTTGCCCTGATGGCGCGGGGGCCGATGTTCCTGTTCGGCGCCAACGGCGTGCTGAGCCTGAGCATCATGTTCCACTTCGCCAGCTATCCCAGCGTGGATCTGTACGACCTGCTGACCAGCAACTTCGTCGCGTCGCTGCTGGCGGTGGCGATTGCCCTGCTGATGTATCAGCTGTTTCCCGATGTGACGCCGCGCCAGCCGCCGGCGCGCCCGCCCAAGTCGTCACGGCAGATACGCCATGAAACGCTGCTCGGCGCGATCATGGCGACGCTGTCCTTCGTGGTGTTTCAGGTCTTCGATCTGCGCGACTCGCTGTCGGCCCAGATGGCGACGATCCTGATCCTGTTCGCGCTGAACTATCCGGGCATGCGCATCTCGGCCCGCAAGCGCATCATCGGCACGCTGCTGGGGTGCAACATGGGGCTGATCATGCAATCGCTGCTGTTCACCTACGCCGACAATCTGTTGCTGGTGCTGATCATGTACTGGATCGGACTGATGCTGTTTGCGCGGGCGCATGTGCTGGAAGGCGGCGCCTCGGGCATCGGTTTTGGCGGGATCTCCACCCTGGGTATCCTGTTCGGCCAGTATCTGGCGCCCAATCAGGATCTCGTCTACAGCGCGCTGTATCGCTTCTCGTCGATGGTCGTCGCCATGGCGGTCGGCCTGGTGGTAATGGCCGGCGTCCATGCGCTGCTCAATCGCTTCGAAGCGACGCGCAGCGATCTCGTCACGAATTGAGGCGATAGATGAGGCGGCGCCTAGCCCAGCTGGGCTGGCGTGTCTGTCGCTCCCATGGCAGTTGCCAGCTCCTGGGCCGTCATGCCGCGGGCGTCGCGGACCTGCTTGTCGGCGCCCTGGGCGAGCAGATGGTCGACGATCTCGGTGCGATTGAACATGGCGGCGAACATCAGCGCCGTCTTGCCGTCGGGCGAGGTACCCTCGATATTCGCACCGTGCTCCAGCAGCAACTGGATCATGGGCAGATTGCCCTTGAAGGCCGCCCCCTCGAGAGGGCTCTGCCCATTGTCGTTGCGCAGTTCGGGATCGGCACCATGCTCAAGAAGGACGCGTGAGGTCTCGAGATGGCCGTGATAGCTGGCCAGCATCAGCAGGCTGTCGCCCTTGTGGTTGCGCAGGTTGGCGGGCAGGCCCTGCTCCAGCAGTTCGCCGATCTGCGGAGTTTCACCGCGGCGGACACTATCGAACACCGCATTGGCAAAGCTGATCATGTCCTCATCGAGTTCCGGCTTTGCCGTTGCAGTTTCGGTATGCGATTGATCCGTCATTGAGTGACTCCTTTGAATGGGGCGGCAGAGGACTTCATGGCTTGCCGGGCGAATCCGGGGCAGCCTCGAACCAGACCGACCTCAAGCCAGACAGCTTTTCAAGCCGGGCAGATTCTCACGCCGGACAGATTCTCAAGATAGACGAGAAGCCGCCTGCCTACCTGCGGCAGTCAGATGGCTGGAGGCTGCCGATATGGCATTGTCTCGGCACGTTTCGATGTCTTCACCTTGGCGGCTGACAGGTACCGGGTCAATTAGGCATTGCCTATAGGCGCGATAAGCCGTTCGACAGGGGCCGAGATGCTACGCTTAGCCATGAGCAAAGGACGCCACGCTGAAGGTGTCATCAGCAGAGCAAAGCAACCGGGAGAATTGGCCATGCATGTCATCATCGATCTGTGCGTCGTTCCGCTGGGCGTCGGCGCCTCCGTTTCACCCTACGTCGCCGAATGCGCAAGGATCATCGACGCTTCGGGGCTCGAACACCGACTGCATGCTTTCGGTACCAATATCGAAGGCCCCTGGGACGAGGTCATGTCGGTCGTCAGACAATGCCATGAGGCGGTACATGCCATGGGGGCACCGCGGATCACTACCACATTGCATGTCGGCACCCGTACGGACGCCGAGTCTTCCATTGCGGGACGTATCGACCGCGTGGAATCGCTGCTCGGCAAGGGCTGACCCGGCCTGCGGGGTCGTCAACCCGCAGGCCAGGCTCGACGGCCGTTAGGCGTAAGGTCGCAGCCGGGGTGAGACTTGCCTGTTAATGTTTCAACGACACTGAATGGTCCAGACGGCCTTGTAGGCTTCACCCTCTTGGGAAAGAGTGCTGAGTTCCGTGTCTTCGTCGATCGTGGCCCCCTCCAATTGCTGTTCGGCGTCTTGTGCGTTGGACGAATCGGGGCGGTACAGATGTTGCTCAGTGATTTCGAACGTGTCCTGATCCTGTTCCTCGCATTGCTCAAGCGCGCGCTCTTTGGCGGCGGCAAGCGCTTCATCACGATCGTCGCCGAGACCGGTGACGACATAGTCCGTCGGGCGTTTTTCCATTGAGCTACTGTCGCTGGCACAACCGGCCAGGGTCAGCGAAGCGATGGCGGCCAGGCCGAAAACCAGTGGCCGACAGCTACGGTGGGGTGACATCATTGCAAGACTCCTTTCCGGGGGTAAGTGGGCGTCCGCAGGGGGACGTCATCTCAATGGCGGTATCGTCCTGATAGCGCAAGATGCATGCTACCGAGCTGAAATGCAGTTATTCGATCAGCCGGAGCGTAGTATGCACTCCTTCTTATAGTCCTCTCTGTTTGGCTCCGCAAGTGCGTTGGCCGGGTGACAATGCTGTCCATTATTGGAGTTATTGGAGCAAGGCTGGAGCATGGCCGATGCCATCCACTTCAGGTGGCGTTCAGGTATCGTGGCCGGGCTGGTGTCGGCAGGCAAAGCTGCGCATACTCGCGAAAAACCCTAGGCAGAGGTGCCCATGGCAACATTGACGAGACATCAGCAGCGGGACGCTCGCGCCTGGCTGGAAACACTGGTGGCGATGCCGACCGTCTCGCAGGATTCCAACCTGACGATGATCGACGAGATGCAAGGCTGGCTGGAAGCTCAGGGCGTGCGCTGCTGGCGGATTTCCGACGACGGCGGGACCAAGGCCAACCTGATGGCGGCGATCGGACCGGAGGTGCCGGGCGGCGTGGTGCTGTCGGGACATACCGATGTGGTTCCGGTGACAGGGCAGCCCTGGACGAGCGATCCGTTTCGGTTGGTCGAGCGCGACGGACGGCTCTATGGCCGCGGCAGTGCCGACATGAAGGGGTTCATCGCCTGCGCGCTGGCGGCGGTGCCGGACATGCTGGCGGCCAGGCTCTCGCGCCCGATCATGCTGGCCTTCTCCTATGACGAGGAGATCGGCTGCCTCGGTGCGCCACGGCTGATCGAAAGGCTGCGTACCACCTTGCCGACACCCAGCGCCGTGATCGTCGGCGAGCCAACCATGATGCAGGTGGTGAATGCCCACAAGGGGATCACCGACATGCGGACCACGGTCACCGGGCGCGCGGCTCATTCCAGCCAGGTCGACCAGGGGGTCAGCGCCATTCATGTCGCCGCGCGGCTGATCACCTTCATCGAGAGCCGCATGCAGGAGCGGATTCGTCATGCAATGCTTGACCACCGCTTCGACGTGCCGCATGCCAGCTACCATGTCGGCAGCGTACACGGCGGTATCGCCACCAACGTCACGGCGCGGGAGTGCCATTTCGAGTGGGAGATACGCCATCTTCCCGGCGAGGATGTCGAGGCCATGCTCGCCGAAGTCGATGCCTTCGCAGAGGAGCTGATCGCGCCGTATCGTCAACGGGCGCCCGAGGCGTGCATCGTCACCGAGCGCCTGATGAACACCGTGCCGGCGCTGGGCGACGGGGAGCGCGAGCCGGCGCTGGCGCTGTGTCGTGAGCTGCTGGGCGAACAGGTGCCCCAGGCCGTGGCCTATACCACCGAGGCGGGACAGTTCCAGGCCGAAGGCTGGCCAACCGTGGTATGCGGCCCGGGCTCGATCCGCGTGGCCCACCAGCCCGACGAATATCTCGAGCTCGAGCAACTGGCAGCCTGCGAGGCCTTCATGCAGCGTCTGGTGGTGCATCTTGCGCACTAGATCATCGTGTCTGGCGTCATCCAGGTCCGGCTGGCCACCAGCAGATGAGCGGTCAACGCCTCGAGGGTGTCGCCACCGTGACGCCAGTGGTGCCAGTAGAGCGGAACGTCGATGTAACTGCTCGAGTCCAGGTCGACCAGGCGCCCCTCGGCGAGTTCGCGGGTAACCTGACGCTCGGGAATCAGGCCGTAGCCCATGCCCGCCAGTGCGAGATGCACGAAGCCCTCCGATGACGGACACAAGTGATGCGGGAAGGGCTCGCGAAAGCCGCGCATCTCCAGATAGCGGTGCTGCAGCCGATCATCCGGGCCGAAGACGATGGCCGGCGCCTGGCGCAGGGCCTGATGATTCAGACCGTCGGGGAAATGCCGCGCCACATAGGCGGGGCTGGCCAGCGCGCGATAGCGCATGCTGCCCAGGGCGTGGGCGCGAGCGCCCTGTACCGGGCGCGAGGTGGCGCAGATGCAGCCGGCCACTTCTCCGTCGCGCATGCGCTTGAGCGCGACGTCCTGATCCTCTACCACCAGATCCAGCAGCACGCCATGGCGCTGGCAGAATTCTCCCGTCGTCTGGGACCACCAGGTCGCCAGGCTGTCGGCATTCAGTGCCAGGCGCAGACGCTGCTCGCGCGTTCCCAGCGCGGGGATCTGATCCAGCAGGTCGTATTCCAGCAGCTTGACCTGCTGGGCGTGGTTGAGTAGGCGTCGGCCCAGCGGCGTCGGGGCGAGCTTGGGGGTGCGAACGAGTACCGGCTGGCCAAGTCGGGCTTCGAGCAGCTTGATGCGCTGGGAGACGGCGGACTGGGTGAGGCCGATATGTTTCGCGCCCCGCTCGAATCCTCCCTGATCGATTACCGCGGCGAGCGCCTCGAGGAGTTTGTAGTCAAGCATCAGTTTCGGTAATTACCCATCTCTTCAATTAATTTCCTTTATACCTTAGGCGAGCTTACGCTGCTTCTCCTTGCCACTCTGGCACCACGGAACGGGGGAAAGTATGTGGAGTTCGGCCATTCAGGGCGTAGTGACCGGGGCAGGGCTGATTATCGCCATCGGTGCGCAGAACGCCTTCGTGCTGGGGCAGGGGCTACGCCGGGAATATCCCTGGACGGTGGCGGCACTCTGCGCGCTCTGCGACTGGCTGCTGATCGGCCTGGGCGTGCTGGGGCTGGGACGGCTGATCGCCAGCCACGAGGGGTTGATGCTGTTGGCCCGACTGGGGGGAGCGGCGTTTCTGCTGTGGCAGGCAGGCCAGGCGCTGCGCCGACTGACTCGTCGCGGCGGTCTGGCCGCCAGCCAGGTGCGCTCGGGGTCGCGTTACCGAGTCGTGCTGGCCACGCTGGGGGTGACGCTGCTCAACCCGCAGGTCTACCTCGACACGCTGATCATGCTGGGCGCGATCGGGGCGGCCCAGGCCAGTCCGCTGGGTTTCTATCTTGGTGCGGCCAGTGCCTCTTTCGGCTGGTTCTTCGGGCTCGTCGCGGCCGCCGGCTGGCTGGCATCGCGCCTGGCCAATCCTTGGGTATGGCGAATCATCGATGCCTGCATCGCAACGCTGCTGATTCTGGTCGCCTGGCGTCTGCTGGCGGGGGATATCACCGCCTCCCCGGCATGATCAGCCGATATGCACCTGGCCTTCGGCATAGCGAATGCCGCGCTGACGTCGCGTGGCGATGAAATAGCCCAGCGTGATCGGGCCGGCGCGGCCCAGTAGCATGGTGACGATCAGCACCAGTTGGCCGGGCAGGGACATCTCTCCGGTAATGCCGCGTGACAGCCCCACTGTACCGAAGGCGGAGACCGTCTCGAAGGCGAGATCGAGAAACGCCTTGTCGGGTTCGGTAAGGGTCAGGGCGAACAGACTGGTGAAAATCAGCAGCATGCCGGCCAGCGCCACGGCCACCGCCTTGAGGACCGTTTCCTCGGGTATTGCACGGCCTAGTGCGGCGGGCTGGGCACTGCCGCGCAGAAAGGCGCGGGCCACCAGAAACAGGATCACGAAGGTGGTGACCTTGATACCGCTGGCCGTCGAACCTGGGCCGGCACCGATGAACATCAACAACATGGTCAGTAGTGTCGAGGGTGCCGTCAATGCGCCGGTATCCACGGTATTGAAGCCGGCAGAACGTGGCGTCACCGCTTGGAACCAGGCAGCCTGTAGCCGCGCACCGATGCCGTCCAGCCCGCCTAGGGTGGCGGGATTACGCCATTCGAGCAGCAACAGGGCGATCATTGACACCCCGATCAGAGCCAGCGTCGTGAGCAGCACGAGGCGGGCATGCAGCGAGAGGCCTGCTTGCCTGCGCCGCCCGATGAGTTCGGCGATCACCACGAATCCCAGGCCGCCGGTGATGAACAGTACACTGATCACGCCATTGACCAATGGATTGGCGACGTCGGATGCCAGGCTGTCGGGCCAGGTCGAGAACCCGGCATTGTTGAACGCCGAAATGGCATGGAACACGCTGAACCAGGCTCCTTTCAGTGGCCCGTATTCGGGTACCCAACTGATGGCCAGTAGCAGTGCGCCGCATGTCTCGGCGATCAGAGCGAAAAGAATGATCAGGCGCACCAGATGGACCAGATCCTTGAAGGAAGTGTGGCTCAGGCTTTCGCGCAGTAGTTTCTGCTGCTGAAGTGGCAGGCGCATGCCCAGCAGCAGCAAAGTCAGGGCGGTGAAGGTCATGAAGCCGAGGCCGCCAAGCTGGATGAGGCTCAGCACCACGATTTGCCCGAACAGGGTGAGCCCCGAGGTGTCGACGATGGTCAGGCCGGTGACGGTCACGGCGGAGGTGGCCGTAAAAAGCGCCTCGTTCCAGGCCAAGGGGGTGTAGGCGGCAATAGGCAGATGCAGCAGCAAAGTACCGACAGCGCTAAGCAGAGCAAAGCCGAGCAGCAGCAGTTCGGGGGGCGAAAAGCGAATCACGCCTCCATGGGGAAAGTGCCGGAAGGGGCGGGCAAGACGTTGGCGGAGCCTCATGGTGACGGGAGATCTCTCTTGGCTGGGCTTGAGTGACTGGACTTAAAGTTTCTTTCCCAACGAGCGTAGGTCGTCCAGGTCGCCGATCAGGATCAGGTTGTCCTGTTCCTGTAGCCGGGTATCCGCATCGGGGGATGACAGCAGCTCATGGCCGCGCTTGATGGCGATCAGCGACATGTGGTTGTCGTCCAGATCGAGGTCGCCTACCGTCGTGCACTGCTCGCAGAGGCGGTGGCTGACCTGCAGGTCCACGACGAACTGGCGATCGCCCAGATCGATGAAATCCACCAGCGCGTGGTAGTGCAGGCTTTCCGCCACGCGGATGCCCGCGTCGTGCTCGGGATAGATGACACGATCGGCGCCCAGATGATCGAGCAGACGATAATGCGTATCCGAATGGGCCTTGACCCAGATTTCGCGGGCCCCTTGCTCACGCGCCAGCAGGGTGCAGGTCAGGCTGGCCTCGAGATTGTCGTCCACGGCAATGATGACGGCGTCGTATTCTCCCAGGGAAAGTTCGGCAAGCGCCTGCTCATTGGTAATATCGGCGACCAGCGCATGGCTGAGCTGGTCGGCCAGCGTGTTGACCCGTTCTTCGTCGTGATCGACACCCAGTACCTGATTGCCGCGACGCCGGAGTTCCTGGGCGACGGTCACCCCGAAGTAGCCTAGCCCCAGAATGGCGAACTGACGTGACATCTGCGTTCCTCCTGTCCGTGTCCTTGCGCCCGCATCCCGCCGTTTGGGAGCGGCTCGGCGAGCCGTGGTCCTGTTACCATACGGTTCGGCTGCGCTGCTGTCACGCTGGGTGTATCGAGCCTGCACCACGCGACGCAGCGCGCGCCATACCGGAGCGTCCGGCACGCATTCGCGAACCATTGCCGGAAACGGGTAGAATCGCCGCGTGGGCAATGCTGCGTATTGCGTTGCATGAACCACCCTCATCCTTCGTTAGGTGCACCATGACAGCAAGACAGCAACCCAAGAATCTGTGGATCGGCCGCTGGGGGTTCATCCTCGCCGCCACCGGCTCGGCCGTGGGGCTGGGCAACATCTGGAAGTTTCCCTACATGACCGGCGAGTATGGTGGCGGCGCCTTCGTGCTGGTCTATCTGGCCTGTATTCTCGCCATCGGTATCCCGATCATGATGACCGAGATCGCCTTCGGCCGGCGCGGTCGGGGCAGCCCGATCGACGCCGTGCGGCGGGTGGCCCTGGAGTCCGGCAGTAGCCGCGTCTGGTCGCTGATCGGCTGGATGTCGATGCTGGCGGGTTTCATGATCCTGTCGTTCTACGTGGTCGTGGCCGGTTGGGCGGTTTCCTATCTATGGAAGGCGATCAGTGGCGGGCTCGACGGCAGCAGCGTCGAGGAGATGGCGGCGATCTTTGGCGCCAACAACGCCAACCCGTGGAACCTGGGCTTCTGGAGCACGCTGGTGACCATCGTGACCATGGTTATCGTCGGTAAAGGTGTGCAGGAGGGCATCGAGAAGAATGTACGCTGGATGATGCCGGGGATGGTCATCATGCTGGCGATCATGATCGTTTACGCCATGTTCTCGGGCGGCTTCGGCGCGGCGGTCGATTTCCTGTTCTCCTTCGAGATCGGCAAGCTCTCCAGTGAAGGGCTGCTCGCTGCCATGGGACACGCCTTTTTCACCCTGTCGCTAGCGGCGGGGGCGATCATGGCGTATGGCGCCTATCTGCCCGACGACAAGTCCATCGCGCGAACCACCTTTACCGTGGCGATCTGCGATACGCTCATCGCGCTGATGGCCGGGCTGGCAATCTTCCCGATCATCTTCGCCAACGGCATGGACCCCGCCAGCGGGCCGGGGCTGATCTTCATGAGTCTACCGCTGGCCTTTCAGCAGATGCCGATGGGCACGCTGCTCGAAGCGATCTTCTTCATCATGCTCACCGTGGCGGCGCTGACCTCGGCGATCTCCATGATCGAGGCCACCGTGGCCTGGCTGACAGAAAGCAAGGGCATGACGCGCACAAGCGCCTCCTGGGCGACCGGTATCGTGCTATGGCTGGTCAGTACCCTGGCGATGCTCTCCTTCAACCTCGGTGCCGACTGGACGCTGGCCGGCAAGACCTTCTTCGACTGGCTGGATTACCTGACGTCGCGCTGGATGATGCCGCTGGGTGGGCTGGGCATGGCGATCATGGCCGGTTTCGTGCTCAACAACGAGATCTTCCGCTCGGAGCTGGGACTATCTCACAAGTCGTATGCGCTGTGGCTGTTCATGGTGCGCTACGTGAGCCCGCTGGGTATCGTGCTGATCTTCATCGACGCGCTGGGCCTGATGACGCTCGACATGGCGACACAATGGCCCTGGTTCGTGGCCTTGCTCATCGTCATTACCCTGCTTGGCGAGTGGTTCAGTCCGCGCCTGCGGCGTTCGCCGGCGAGCTGATCGGCTGACTCCGGTCCTGGCCGGGCCGCTTGCCGAAGTGCTACAACAAGAAGTGCCACAAGAAGCCCCGCATCGTCGATGCGGGGCTTTCGCCGTTTAAGCCTGCGGTTGTGCCATAGACAGTTAAGGCGGCGTCCTCGCTACTCGATTTCCCAGCTCACGTTGACTCCGGCATCGATGCTGATCTCGCCGGGACGATATTCCGGTACGGACCGGGAGTCCGCGGCTTCGCTGCGCATCGACATCATCTTGGGCATGAAGATGGGCGCATTGGTTTCCTGGATGCTGCTGACCTGACCGAGCTTCACGTTCATGGTGCGGGCCATCAGTCGGGCCTTGTGTGTAGCGCGTTCGAGCGCCCGGGTCAGGGCCTGATCGGTCGCGGCGTCGCGGTCCTGAAGGTCGTACTCTACGCCGTCCAGCGCATTGACCCCGGCCTCGGTCAGCGCATCGAGAATGGTGGGCAGCTGGGTGAGGTCGCGGATCGTCAGCGTCAGAGGACGCTCGATCTGGGTGCGCACCCAAGGCTCCGAGTTCTGGGTCTGCTGCCCCGGACGCTGCACATATTCGGGACGAATAGTGAGCGAGCCGGCACGAATCGCGTCCGCTTCCAGACCATTGCTTTCGAGGGTGCGGATCAGCTCTCCGGTACGCTGTTCGAGGCGCTCACGAGCCTCACGCAGCGCCTGCGGATCAGTCGTCTCTTCTTCGCGCTGGGCAATGGCCGGCGTCCGTTCCCAGAGGCGGGCGCTGAGGGTCGCCATGTCCGGTACCACGTCGAGGGTCGCCTGTGCCTGGACCGTCAGGCGTGGCGGCTCCGCAGTGGACGACTGCTGGGCCATGAGCGGCGAGCCATACAGGCCGGCGCTCAGGCACAGCAGTGCCAGCAAGGATCGCGAACGCGGCAGGGCGCGAGAGGGCATGTTCGGCATAACGGTCTCCTTGTGATTCGGCGGGCGCGGGGCAATGTCCAGCGCCCTGAAACGCCATGCTATCCTGTCGGCTTTCTCCGCGGCGAGGCGATTTCGCGTGTGGCACATTGTTTCCTCATTCCGCAGGGTCGCAATCCGTCTGACATGGACCATGCTGCTGATTCAATTGCCGGGCCTGACCATGGCAATGACGGTAGTCGACGACAGCGGACGCACGGTTCATCTCGAAACTCCGGCGCAGCGCGTGGTGGCGCTGGCACCGCATGTCGCGGAGATGCTGTTTGCGGTGGGGGCCGGTGACACGCTGGTCGGGGTCATCGAGGGCAGCGATTTCCCCCAGGCCGCAGAAGCCCTGCCCCGAGTGGGCAGCTACCGGGGGATACCCTTGGAAGCGATAGTGATTCGCGAGCCGGATCTCGTCATCACCTGGGCCAGCGGTACGCCACGGGAGCTGGTCGAGCGTCTCAGGGCGCTGGGGATCGCCGTCTATGAAAGCGAGCCCCGCCAGCTTGTCCAGGTTGCCGAAGACATGCGTGAACTGGGCCGGCTGACCGGCCATGCCGTCGAAGGGAAAGCCGCCGCCGAGACGTTTCGCCAACGCCTCGAGGCGCTACGACAGGTACTGAGCCCCGCACCGCGGGTATTTTTCCAACTGGGGCACGATCCGCTCACGACGCTGGCTGGCGGCCATATCGTCACCGAGGTGATCCGCCATTGCGGGGGTGAGCCGCTGTTTGCCGACAGTCCGGTGCTGGTACCGCAGATCGGGCGCGAAGCGCTGATCGAGGCCCGCCCCGAGGTGATTCTCGCCGTTGCCGATAACGACGCCTGGAAACGGCAGTGGCAGGCACTCGACGTATTGCCGGCAGTCCGCCATCATCGACTGTACACGCTCGATCCCGATGCCATCAGCCGCCCCGGGCCGCGCATTCTTCAGGCGGTGGAGGCGGTCTGCCGGGACCTGGCGCAGCCATGAGTCGCGGCGGTTGTCGATACATTTCGCCAGCCTGTCGGTCCCGGGCATATCGATGTCGAATGGGGGAAGCTCGTGATCTTTCCCCCGGTGTCCAATGGCGGATCTAGGATTTATACGAAAAGTGCCTGCGCTCGCCGACTTTTCGGACAACCCTAAGTCATTGCCTGCTCGGTGAGGTATGCCATGTCCATCAGTGTGTTCGATCTGTTCAAGATCGGTGTCGGTCCATCCAGTTCTCATACGGTCGGGCCCATGCGCGCCGCCTACGACTTCGTCACGGCACTGCGCGAGCAGGACCTGCTCGAAGGGGTGACACGCGTCGAAGTGCAATTATTCGGTTCCCTGGCGGCAACGGGTGTCGGTCACGGTACCGATCGGGCGGTGGTCATGGGGCTGATGGGCGAGCGCCCCGACCGGATCGATCCGGCAGTCATCTCGCCGTGCCTCGAGGAGCTCCACGAGGCGCAGGTGTTGCGGTTGGCCGGTCATCTGTCGATCTCCTTCGTCTGGAAGCGCGACATGCAGTGGCACGAGGAGAGTCTGCCGCATCATCCCAACGCCCTGCGCCTGACCGCCTACGCCCAAGGCGATGAACTTTACCAAAACACCTATTACTCGGTGGGGGGCGGTTTCGTCGTCGACGAGGCGCAGGCGCGGGAGGGTTCCGTGGATACCGATACCACGCCGCTGCCCTATGATTTCTCCAGCGCCGTCGAACTGCTGGCGCTGTGCCGCCGGCACCGATTGCGCATCAGCCAGCTCATGATGGAAAACGAAAAGGCGTGGCGCGACGAGACCACTATCCGCGACGAGCTCTGGCGCATCTGGCAGGCCATGCGCGAGTGTGTCGCGAACGGTCTGGAGCACGAGGGCATATTGCCCGGCGGCCTCAACGTCCGCCGCCGTGCCAGGCGCTGGCATCAACGGCTGCTGGCCGCCGAGGGAAATCCGGGGCTGATCGCCTCGACGTTCTCGGCGATGGACTGGGTCAATCTCTTTGCGCTGGCGGTCAACGAGGAGAATGCCGCCGGTGGGCGTATGGTCACGGCACCCACCAACGGGGCGGCGGGCATCATTCCCGCCGTGCTGCACTACTACATGAAATTCCAGCCCGGCGCTTGCGAGCGCGACGTGGTCGACTTCCTGTTGACCGCAGGGGCGGTGGGGATACTCTGCAAGAAGAACGCCTCGATCTCCGGCGCCGAGGTCGGTTGCCAGGGAGAGGTCGGTTCGGCCTGCGCGATGGCTGCGGCGGGACTTGCCGAGGTGATGGGGGGCACGCCCGATCAGGTCGAGAATGCGGCGGAAATCGGCCTGGAACACAATCTCGGCCTGACCTGCGATCCCATCGGGGGACTGGTCCAGATTCCCTGCATCGAGCGCAACGCGATGGCCGCGATGAAGGCGATCAATGCGGCCCAGATGGCGCTATGCGGCGACGGCGAGCACTTCGTGTCGCTGGACAAGGCCATCCGCACCATGCGGGAGACGGGGCGTGACATGCAGGACAAGTACAAGGAAACCTCGCGCGGCGGCCTGGCGGTCAACGCCATCGAGTGCTGAGGATGACCCGAGCGAGACGGTACCGAATGCGACATCCGGGTAGCCGTGAGCGACACGGGTGGGGTCTGAACCCGCTTTCTGGCGGTCGATGAACAAATTATTACTGTCTTGCTTCGACATGGAGATTACATTGGCGGTGGACATGGTTGCCGTTCTTCCTGTTTATCAGCGATCAGGTGACATGCCATAACAAAGATAAAACCGAAAACCCGTGAGGGCGCCTGGAAGCGTTCCAGGAAGGAGATGACCTGAATGGCCTCGTCCCATAACATGACGAATGTCCCCTCGGCGGCTTCCTCGGCTGCCTCCCCTCAGACCCTCGGCTTTCTGCTGCTGGACAACTTCACCCTGATTTCGCTTGCCTCGGCCATAGAGCCGTTGCGGATGGCGAACCAGTTGGCGGGCCGTGAACTCTATCGCTGGTATACCCTGTCACTGGATGGCGCACCGGTACGAGCCAGCGACGGACTTCAGGTCACGCCCGATGCCGCCACCACCATTCCACTATCGCTGGACTGGGTGGTCGTGTGCGGTGGCGTCGGCCCGCAGCATAGCGTCACGCGTGAACACGTCCACTGGCTTCAGGCGCAGTCGCGTCAGTTGCGGCGGCTGGGTGCGGTGTGCACCGGAAGCTGGGCCCTGGCCAAGGCAGGGCTCCTCGACCACTACGAGACCAGTATCCATTGGGAGTGTCTGGCATCCATGCAGGAAGCCTTCCCCAAGGTCGCCCTGACCATGCGGCTATTCTCCATCGACCGGGACCGCTTCACGGCGTCTGGCGGAACGGCACCGCTCGACATGATGCTGAACCTGATCGGGCGCGACCACGGCCGCGAGCTTGCGGCGGGTATCTCCGAAATGTTCATCTACGAGCGTGTACGCAACGAGCAGGATCAGCAGCGTGTACCGCTCAAGCATGTACTGGGGACGACCCAGCCCAAGCTGCTGGAAATCGTCGCGCTGATGGAATCCAATCTCGAAGAGCCGATCGAGCTCGACGAACTGGCCAGTTACGTCGATGTCTCGCGTCGTCAATTGGAGCGCTTGTTCCAGAAGTATCTGCGCTGCTCGCCTTCGCGTTATTACCTCAAGTTGCGCCTGGTACGGGCACGCCAGTTGCTGAAACAGACCTCCCTGTCGATCATCGAGGTCGCGTCCGTGTGCGGCTTCGTCTCGACGCCGCATTTCTCGAAGTGCTATCGCGAGTATTTCGGGGTGCCGCCGCGGGATGAGCGCTCGGGTGTCCAGAGCCGACAAGGCCGCGGTAGCGGTTCCCCATGCGTGGCCCAGGCATGGGCGGCCGAGCCATCTGCCAACGAACCTGTCTCCAGAGCTCTGCTGGCGCTGGCAAATGCAAAGGGCGAGCCGACCTTCGCCAGCGTGCCGCTGCTGAACTGACCCTACCAAGCCTGCATCATTGAGGTGATACGAGCTGCCCGTGCCAAGGGCAGCTCGGCTTTCTGCTGCGAATAATCCTCCTCCCTGGCGTTCTGTCGACCTACGGTTTCGTGCGCGGGCGTCGTATTCAAGAAGCCATGACGTTTTTGGAATTTTCATCGTCGCTTCCAAGCGTCGAGCGACGTCGAGGCAAGGCTATGCTCCTCGCATAAGTCACCGCTTGGAGCCTCGCCATGACCCCTGCCGAACTGCACGACGACGCCATCGTCATCGATGGTCTGATCATTGCCAAATGGAACCGTGAATTGCTCGAGGACATGCGCCGGGGCGGCCTGACCGCGGCCAATTGCACCGTGTCGGTATGGGAAGGCTTCCAGGCCACGGTCAACAACATCGTGGCCTCCAACAGGCTGATGGCCGAGTGCAGCGATCTGGTGCGCCCGGTGCGCACCACGGCGGATATCACCCGGGCCAAGGAAGAGGGCAAGACCGGCATCATCTACGGTTTCCAGAACGCTCATGCCTTCGAGGACCAGATCGGCTACGTCGAGGTCTTCAAGCAGCTCGGCGTGGGCATCGTGCAGATGTGCTACAACACCCAGAATCTGGTCGGCACCGGTTGCTACGAGCGCGACGGCGGGTTGTCCGGCTTCGGTCGCGAGATCGTCGCCGAGATGAATCGCGTCGGCATCATGTGTGACCTGTCGCATGTCGGCGCCACGACCTCCGAGGAGGTCATTCTCGAGTCGCAGAAGCCGGTCTGCTACTCGCACTGCCTGCCCTCCGGCCTCAAGGAACACCCGCGCAACAAGTCCGACGAGGAACTCAAGTTCATTGCCGATCACGGCGGTTTCGTCGGCGTGACCATGTTCGCGCCATTTCTCAAGAAAGGCATCGATTCGACCATCGACGACTACTGCGAGGCCATCGAGTACGTGATGAACCTCGTCGGTGAGGATGCCATCGGTATCGGTACCGACTTCACGCAAGGGCATGGCCATGACTTCTTCGAGTGGCTGACCCACGACAAGGGTTACGCCCGCCGTCTCACCAATTTCGGCAAAATCGTCAACCCGGAAGGCATCCGCACCATCGGCGAGTTTCCCAACCTGACCGAGGCGCTGCTGCGTCGCGGCATGAGCGAAGCTCAGGTACGCAAGATCATGGGCGAGAACTGGGTAAGGGTGCTCAGGGACGTCTGGGGAAGCTAGAGCGAAGAAGGAAGAGAAAAGAGGGAAGAAGGCGGTCGCCGTGCCCTCTGTCTCCCCTCTCTTCGCTCTTCTCCCTTACCTCTTCTTTCTTCTATATAACGACAATTCGAGGAACCCGACGTGACCAAGCTGGCCCCTGAACTGCCTATCGAAGTGGACTCGGAAAGCGGCGTATGGACCACCGATGCGCTGCCGATGCTCTATGTGCCGCGCCACTTCTTCATCAACAATCACGTCGCCGTGGAAGAGGCGCTGGGTGCCGAGAAGTACGCCGAAATTCTCTACGACGCTGGCTACAAGAGCGCCTGGCACTGGTGCGAGAAGGAGGCCGAGCTGCACGGCCTGAGCGGCGTGGCGGTGTTCGAGCACTACATGACGCGCCTGTCGCAGCGTGGCTGGGGTCGATTCATCACCGAAGAGATCGATCTCGACGCGGGCACTGCGCGGGTGCGCCTGGAGCACAGCGCCTTCGTCTACCAGCTCGGCAAGGTGAATCGCAAGGTCGAGTACATGTTCACCGGCTGGTTCGCCGGGGCCATGGACCAGATCCTCAGCGCCCGGGGCAGCGAGTTGCGCACCGTCGCCGAGCAGGTCCAGAGCGCCGCCGAAGAAGGCCACGATCATGGCCTGTTTGTTGTCACGCCCGCGAACTGAGGACTGTCGAGATGGCTTTCGAGGCATTGTTTCAGCCGATCCAGATCGGCAACCAGACCATTCGCAACCGCGTGGTCAGCACCGCACACGCCGAGGTCTATGCCACCGACGGCGGCATGACCACCGAGCGTTACGTCAAGTATTACGAAGAGAAGGCCAAGGGCGGCTGCGGTCTGTGCATCTGCGGCGGCTCGTCGATCGTTTCCATCGACAGCCCGCAGGCCTGGTGGAGTTCGGTCAACCTGTCGACCGACCGGATCATTCCGCATTTCCAGAATCTTGCGGGAGCGGTGCACAAGCACGGCGGCAAGATCATGATTCAGATCACCCACATGGGGCGTCGTTCGCGCTGGGACGGCTTCAACTGGTCGACCCTGGTGTCGCCGTCGGGCATCCGCGAGCCGGTCCACCGCTCGACCTGCAAGACCATCGAGGAAGAGGAGATCTGGCGCATCATCCAGGATTTTGCCCAGGCAGCACGCCGCGCCAAGGAGGGCGGACTGGATGGCGTCGAGCTGTCCGCCGTGCACCAGCACCTGATCGACCAGTTCTGGAGCCCGCGCGTCAACAAGCGTACCGACGAGTGGGGCGGCAGCTTCGAAAACCGTATGCGTTTCGGCATGGAAGTGCTCAAGGCGGTACGTGCCGAGGTCGGCGACGACTTCGTGGTCGGCATGCGCATCACCGGTGACGAGTTCCATCCCGACGGCCTGACCCACGACGACATGAAGCAGATTGCCGCCTACTTTGACGCGACCGGGATGGTCGATTTCTTCGGCGTGGTCGGCTCGGGCTGCGACACCCACAACACCCTGGCCAACGTGATTCCCAACATGGCCTATCCGCCGGAGCCCTTCCTGCATCTGGCGGCCGGCATCAAGGAAGTGGTCAGCGTACCGGTGATCCATGCCCAGAACATCAAGGATCCCAACCAGGCAAGCCGCATTCTCGAGGGCGGCTACGTCGATCTGGTGGGCATGACTCGCGCCCATATTGCCGATCCGCACTTCATCGCCAAGATCAAGATGGATCAGGTCGACCAGATCAAGCAGTGCGTGGGGGCTAACTACTGCATCGATCGCCAGTATCAGGGGCTCGACGTGCTGTGCATCCAGAACGCCGCGACCTCGCGCGAATACATGGGCGTGCCGCACATCGTCGAGAAGAGCGAAGGGTCCAGGCGCAAGGTGGTGGTGGTCGGCGGTGGCCCCGGTGGCATGGAGGCGGCGCGCGTCAGTGCCGAACGCGGCCACGACGTCACCCTGTTCGAAGCGGCCGAGCAGCTCGGCGGCCAGATCACTCTGGCCTCGAAGGCACCGCAGCGTGACCAGATCGCCGGGATCACCCGCTGGTATCAGTTGGAGCTGGCGCGCCTTGGCGTCGATCAGCGCCTGGGTACCCGGGCCGACGAGGCGACGATCGCCGACCTGCGTCCGGATATCGTGATCCTGGCGACCGGCGGGCAGCCGTTCCTGTCGCAGGTGCCCGAGTGGGGGTACGCCGAGTCGCGTGACGAAAGCCTGGTGGTCAGCACCTGGGACATCCTCAGCGGCGCCGTGGCGCCGGGCAAGAACGTGCTGATCTACGACACCATCTGCGAGTTCGCCGGTGTGTCGGCAGCCGACTACCTGGCCGACAAGGGCGCCAAGGTCGAGATCGTGACCGACGACATCAAACCCGGTGCAGCGGTGGGTGGCACCACGTTCCCGACCTACTACCGCAGCCTCTATGAGAAGGAGGTGATCATGACCTCCGACCTGGCGCTGCACAAGGTGTATCGCGAGGGCGACTCGCTGGTGGCGGTATTGGAGAACGAATACACCGGTGCCCAGGAAGAGCGCGTCGTCGACCAGATCGTCGTCGAGAATGGCGTGCGTCCCGACGAGTCGCTGTATTACGCCCTCAAGGGACAGTCGCGCAACAAGGGGCAGATCGACATCGAGGCGCTGTACGCGATCCAGCCGCAGCCGTGTCTGTCCGAGAGTGGCGAAGGTTTCCTGCTGTTCCGGCTGGGCGACTGCACGGCGCCGCGCAATACGCACGCTGCAATCTACGATGCCCTGCGGTTATGCAAAGACTTTTGAAGAAGAGGGAAGAGGGAAGAGGGAAGAGGGAAGAGGGAAGAACCATGACTTTCTTCCTTCTTCTAGCCGCGAAGCGGCGCTGACTTCTTCCTTCTTTTGTGAGCCATGAAGCGACACTATCAACTTACGATTGTAGGGGGCGCACGGAATGCTTAACACGCTTCTACCGATCCTGATCTTTTCCGCCCTGGCGCTGGCGGCGATCGGTGCCGTACGCCGCGTTCGCCTGTGGCGCCAGGGGCGGCCTTCACCGGTGCCCATCATGCAGGGTCTGGCCGCGATGCCGCGGCGCTATCTGGTCGATCTGCACCATGTCGTCGCGCGCGACAAGGCGATGTCCAACACTCACGTCGCCACGGCCGGTGGTTTCGTGCTGGCAGCCTTGCTGGCCATCGTCGTGCATGGCTTCGGGTTGGACAGCACGATTCTGGCCTGGGCGCTGCTGGCCGCCACGACCTGCATGTTCGTTGGCAGCCTGTTCGTCGCCAAGCGCCGCCGCAACCCGCCGCCACGCCTGTCGAAGGGCCCCTGGATGCGACTGCCCAAGAGCCTGATCGCCTTTTCGCTGGGCGTGTTCCTGGTCACTCTGCCGACGGCCGGCGTACTGCCGGAAGACCTCGGGAGCTGGGTGCTAGCTGTAGTGCTGGCCGGCGTAGTGACCTGGGGGCTGGGCGAGCTGTTCTTCGGCATGACCTGGGGCGGGCCGATGAAGCATGCCTTCGCCGGCGCCCTGCATCTGGCCTTTCACCGTCGTCCCGAGCGCTTTTCGGACAAGCAGGGCGGCGAAGGGCGCTCCACGGGGCTCAAGGCACTGCGCCTGGAGGACACCTCGGCAAAGCTGGGCGTCGAGAAACCTGCCGACTTCACCTGGAACCAGTTGCTGGGCTTCGATGCCTGCGTGCAGTGCGGGCGCTGCGAGGCGATGTGTCCGGCCTTCGCCGCCGGGCAGCCGCTCAACCCCAAGAAGCTGATCCAGGACATGGTCGTCGGCATGGTCGGCGGCAGCGATGCCCACTACGCCGGCTCCCCCTACCCAGGGAAGCCGGTGGGCGAGCACGCCGGCGAGCCGCACGGGCCGATCGTCAGCCGACAGGGCAAGGCGCTGGTCGATGCCGAGACGCTGTGGTCGTGCACGACGTGCCGCGCCTGCGTCGAAGAGTGCCCGATGATGATCGAGCATGTCGATGCCATCGTCGACATGCGCCGGTTCCTGACGCTCGAGCATGGCAATACCCCCAACAAGGGCGCCGAGGTGCTCGACAACCTGATCGCGACCGACAACCCCGGCGGCTTCGACCCCGGCTCTCGCATGAACTGGGCGGCGGATCTCAACCTGCCGCTGATGGCCGACAAGCAAGAAGCCGAGGTACTGCTGTGGTTGGGCGACGGCGTCTTCGACATGCGCAACCAGAGAACGCTGCGCGCGCTGGTATCGGTACTGCGTGCCGCCCAGCTCGACTTCGCCGTGCTCGGCGTTGATGAGCGCGACAGTGGCGACGTGGCGCGTCGCCTGGGCGACGAGGCGACCTTCCAGTCGCTGGCCAGACGCAACATCGCGACCCTCGAGCAGTATCGCTTTGCGCACATCGTCACTTGCGACCCGCACAGTTTCCATGTGCTCAAGAACGAGTACGGTGAGTTGGGAGGAAATTACGAGGTGTTCCATCACAGTACCTATCTCAATCGCCTGCTCGAGAATGGCAAGCTGAACCTTAAGTCCTGGAAGGGCGGTACCGTGACCTATCACGATCCCTGTTATCTCGGCCGCTACAACGGCGAATACGAAGCGCCGCGCGCGGTGCTCAGGGCGCTGGGTATCGAGGTCAAGGAAATGGCCCGCTCGGGCTACCGTTCGCGTTGCTGTGGCGGCGGCGGTGGCGCACCCATTACCGATATTCCCGGCAAGCAGCGCATTCCCGACATGCGCATGAACGACGTGCACGAGACCGGCGCCGAGCTGGTCGCCGTGGGCTGTCCGCAATGCACAATGATGCTCGAAGGCGTAGTGGCGCCCAGCAGCGCGTCGTCGGGTGCGCCAGCGAAAGCCGAGATCAAGGACATCGCCGAGCTGGTCGCCGATGCATTGATTGTCGAGGTGCCGACGGAGAAGGCTTCGCGAGATGACGCGGCGGAACAGACACGTCGCATTGCGGAGGAGGTGACGCCATGAGCGATATCATTCGCCGCGATCCGCGCAAGGAATGGATCGCTCGTAACCGCCTGCATCCCGCGCATCTCGAGGTGCTCGCGGAATTGGGCGGCGGCGCTTCGCCCAGCGAATGGATGGGGCCCAACGGACTGACACGCCGTAATCCGCATGCCGTGGGTTTTATCGGCCCCAACGGTATCAAGCGTATCGATCGCAGTGGCGCGCAGCAGGCGGCAATGCAGCCCGGCGGCCGCCAGGCGCAGCCCAAGGACACGCGCCGCCGCGTCGAGATCGAGACACCGGCATTTCTGGTCGCCGTGGTGCCCGATCTCTCGGGGGGACGGTTGTCGTCGCATGACCGTGACCTGCTGGGGCTGGCACGCCAGCTGGCCGATGCCGATCCCGAACGGCCAGGGGCGGTGCTGGCGATTATTTTCGGCACGCACAAGGAGAGCGAGGGCAGCGGCGAGCTTAAAGCGTCGGCCTTCGGCGAGGCCGGTATCGATCGCTTGCTGCATGTGGACGGGGAGGCATTCTCAGGCTACCTGCCGGAAGTGCGAATTGCCGCGCTGCAGAGTGTCGAACGTGAGCTGGCGCCGCACTACTGGCTGCTGCCCGACTCCCCGCTCGGCGGGGCTGAGCTGGGCCGACGGTTGGCCGTGCGGCTGGGTGAGCGTCCGGCGACCCAGGTCTGGCAGGTCGAGACGGATACCGGTAGCGACACCGGATGGCGCTGTACGGCCCGTGGCGCCGCAGGCATGAGCGATATTACGCGCGCTCTGCCGCGCGTGGTGCTGGCACTGGCGGAGTGTGCCGAACCGGTCAGCGAGACACGTCATGCCGCCCAGCCGATCGAGCTGACCCAGGCGCTGCCCGAGGTGCTTGGCCGCATCGAGGACATGGGCGAGGTCGCCGTCGATCCGGCCAGTGTGGCGCTGGCCGAGGCGGAATTCATCCTGTCAGCCGGCAATGGCGTCAAGGATTGGGAGGGCTATCATCACGCCGCCCAGGTACTCGGTGCGACCGAGGGCGCTTCGCGGGTGGCGGTCGATGACGGCTTCATGCCGCGGGATCGTCAGGTCGGTGCCACCGGCACCTGGGTTTCCGCACGCGTCTACGTGGCGGTGGGCATCTCGGGTGCCATACAGCATCTTCAAGGCATCCAGAGCTGTGACAAGGTCGTGGCCATCAACCTCAATGAGGGCTGCGACATGGTCAAGCGCGCCGATCTCGCCGTCATCGGCGATGCCGGTGAAATTCTTGCCGCCCTGGTGGCACGCATCGAGCGTTATCGAGAACAACCGCAGGAGAATCGCGATGCCGCATGACGCCAAGTCGTCGGGCCATGCCGGGCTCAACATTGCCGTCCTGGTGACGGTGGGTCGCCATCCGCTAACCACGCGTGCGCGGCGTGCCGATCAGGATGCCCGCGCAGTGGAAATGGCGCTGTCCCTGAACGATGCCGCCGTCCGTCTGGTTCATGCCGGAGGTCATGGCGTCGACAGCGAAGAGGCCCTGCGCGGTTATCTCGGCATGGGAGTCGGCGAGATCAATCTTGTCAAACAAGCGTCGAACGCCGATGTCGTCCCGGCATTGGTCGATGCACTGCGAGGCATGGCGCCCCAAATAGTACTCACGGGGACGCGCGCCGAGACGGGCGAAGGTTCGGGACTGGTGCCGTATCTGCTGGCCGAGGCACTGGGCTGGCCGGTGATCAGTGGCCTGGCGCAAGTGGAACGCATCGAGCAGGGCGTGGCCACAGTGCTGCAGGCGTTGCCGCGCGGCAAGCGTCGTCGCCTGCGGGTGCGCCTGCCGGCCATCGCCACGGTGGATAGCAGCGCGCCGCCCGCGCGGCAGAGTGCCTTCGGTCCGGCACGACGCGGTGAGTTCGATACGTATCCCTGTGCCAGCATAATGGATGAGTTACAGGCCGAGTGGCAGGTACAGCCGGCACGCAAGCGGCCCAAGCGACTCAAGATCGTCAAGTCGGCCTCGGCCCGTGACCGCTTCAAGGCGGCTGCGGCCAAGGCGGAAAGCGGTGGCGGACAGCTGCTAAGCGATGTGTCGCCGGAGCAGGGCGCCGAAGCGATCTTTGCACTGCTCAAGGAGGAAGGCGTGCTGCGTTGACGGCGTCAGCCTGGCCAAGCCGTGACGGTGTACCCCACCTGGTGACAGGTGGGGCTTTTCATTGAGCACTGCCTTCATAATGCAGCGCGTTCCTGCTTTCCCTGCGCAATCCAAGCCACGCATGAATCAGCAGTGCCATGATGATCACGCTACCGCCGAGCAGGCTCGCTGTCGTGGGCGACTCCCCCAGCAGCCACCAGACCCAGAGCGTGCCGAGGACGGTCTCGACGAGATAGAACAGCGCCACTTCGGCCGAGGGCAGATAGCGAGTCGCATTGTTGATGAGTACGGTCGCCAGCGGCATCTGCACTAGCCCCATGAGGGCCAGCACACCATAGCTGTGCCCGCCGGGTGCCATGGGGCTGGCCATGGGCAATGCCACCGCCGCTGACAGGATGCCCCCTCCGGCAATGAGCGGTATGCGATCGATCGCGGGGTAACGGCGCAGCAGGGTCAGGTTGCCGCCCACGGCGGCAGCGGCTGCCAGGGCATAGAGATTGCCTTCGAACATGCCGCCGGTCTCCGATGAGCCCACGAATACCAGCAGCATGCCGACCATGCAGGCAGCGATCGCCAGCACGGTGCGATACGGCACCCGCTCACGCAGGAACAGGCGGGAGAACAGGGCGGCGAACAACGGCGCCGAGCTCAGGATGACGACGACGTTGGCTACGCTGGCGTGCATGACGGCAAGCACGAAAAGGCTGGAAATCATCCCGAGAAGCACGGCGGATGCCAGCGAGGCTGCAGGATGGCGGCGTAACGTGACCAGCCGGTTTCCAATACAGCTCACCAGCCCGAGCGCGCAGAACATGAATATGCCGCGCCAGAATACGATGGTCCAGCCCTCCGTGCCGGCAAGCCGTACCAGCAGGCCATCGAAGCTGAGGAAGACGATGCCTGTGAAAACCATGGCGAGACCACGTTGGTAGGGACTCAGTTGCATTGTCTTGACTCCCGATCGATCAAAAGCCGACCGCCAGCAACGGGCTGGCGGTCGGCTTTCGCTTTGAGGTTACTTGGCTTCCCGCAGCGAAGTGGCCTCAGGCACTGTCGCCATCTGCCGCCACTCCTTGTGCAGGCCTATATAGAGGCTGAAGCACATCGCCAGCAGCACCAGGGTGAAGGGCAATCCCGTTGCCACGGCACCGGCCTGGAGTGCGCCCAGGGCGGTGCTGCCGCCGCCATACAGCAGCACGCCGGCGATCACTCCTTCCAGAGTGGCCCAGAAGACGCGTTGACTCTTGGGCGCATCCATCTTGCCACCGGCAGTGATGTTGTCGATGACCAGCGAGCCTGAATCCGACGAGGTGATGAAGAACACCAGGACCAGCACGATGGCCAGCGTCGAGGTCAGACCGGTCAATGGCAGCTGTTCGAGCATATGGAACATCGCCAGCGAGACGTCGCCGATGCCGTTGGCCAGTTCGCCGACACCATTGGCCGCCTGGTACAGCGCAGTGCCGCCAAATGCACTCATCCACACCAGCGTGACCAGCGTCGGAACCAGCAGCACGGCGATCAGGAATTCACGTACCGTACGGCCGCGCGACACCCGGGCGATAAACATGCCGACGAAAGGCGACCAGGAGATCCACCAGGCCCAGTAGAAGATCGTCCAGCCGTGGTACCACGTGCCGTCATCGCGACCGATCCAGTTCGACAGCGGCAGGATATGGCCGAGATAATCCATGGTGGTCGTGCCAATCCCCGCTATGATCGCCAAGGTGGGGCCGGCTACGATCACGAAGAGCAGTAACGCTGCGGCGATCACCATGTTGATGTTCGAGAACAGCTTGACCCCGCCATCGATGCCACGCCACACCGAGATCAGGGCGATGACGGTCACGACGACGATGATAGCCAGTTGCGTGCCGATGGTATTGGGTACGTCAAACAGGTAAGCCAGGCCGCCGGCCGCCTGGGTGGCACCGAATCCGAGCGAGGTGGCCAGGCCGAAGATCGTCGCCAGGACGGCAAGGATATCGACGATATGGCCTGCCCAGCCGCGTGTACGTTCGCCCAGCAGGGGGTAGAAGGCCGAGCGCAGCGTCAGCGGCAATCCCCGGTTGTAGGCGAAGAATGCCAGTGACAGCCCCACCACCGCGTAGATGGCCCAGGGGTGCAGTCCCCAGTGGAACATCGTCGCCCCCATGGCTGCGCTGGCGCCTTCCGGCGTACCGGCGGGAACGTTCAAGGGAGTACCGTACCAGTCGGTGTAGTAGGCGACCGGCTCGGCAACGCTCCAGAACATCAATCCGATGCCCATGCCCGCCGCGAACAGCATGGCGAACCAGGACATGCGGGAATATTCCGGTCTGGCATCGTGGCCGCCCAGGCGGATGCGCCCTACCGGTAGGCAGATCAGAGCGATGCAGAACACCACGAAGATATTGCCGGCGATCATGAACAGCCAGTCGAAGTGTTCGATCGACCAGCTCTTGGCCACTCCCAGTTGGGTGCTGGCGGCATCCGGATAGACCAGCGCATAGATGATGAACAGCAGGATGGCGACAGCAGACAGGGGGAACACAGGATTGTGAAAATCCAGCCCCATGACCTGCTTGTTGTCCTGGCCAGGGGTCAGGACCGGGTCCTCAAGGTCCATAAGTTATCCTCTTTGTTGTTGTGTTGGCCATACGCCGTTGCGGCAAGTACGGCTACGTCGCATTCTTGGCCGAGAGGGCACGGCGCAGTTGCTTGAAACCGACACCGACATAGCTGCCGCCGCGTTGCGAGGCGCGCCGTTTTGCGATTGCCTTTACACTCCCGTGGATGGCAGCCAAACGGCGGCGACGACAGGAGGACCCGACCATGATGATTGTCGAGTTGATCGATGGAGACGATTTCCGGGCGCGACTGGTGGCGCTCGATATCCGTATTCCTGAAGGTGCCTGTCCCGACACCTGCGCACGGATGGCACTGCGCAAGCACGTCGAGGATGGTGTACCGGGGCTGGAGGCACTGGTCCGTGACATGATGGAGCATACCGACGTCATGCTGCCGTCGGTGCGTCAGGCCATAGAGGGCATCCTGCTGCCCCAACTGCGTCGAGACTAAGTTCTAGAGGCCCGAAAAAGACTGGCCCGCTTGGGCGGGCCAGGCGATGGCATGTACGAAGGCATCAGCCTTGCGCCAGTTGCAGCGTGGGCGTGTCATGGTCCAGGTTGCTCAGCATGCGCTCGGCATACCAGTCGATGAAGTCGATGACGCCGAATTCGTAGGTCTCGGAATAAGGGCCGGGCTGGTAGGCCTTCGAATTGATGCCGCGCTGGTTCTCCTCGGCCAGGCGCCGATCCTGATCGTTGGTGGCGTCCCACACCCGGCGGAGCTGCTCGGGATCGTAGTCGACGCCTTCGACGGCATCCTTGTGTACCAGCCACTTGGTGGTGACCATCGTCCGCTGCGGGCCCAGCGGCAGCACGCGAAACACGATGGCATGATCGCCCATGAAATGGTTCCAGGAATTGGGCAAGTGCAGGATGCGCAGCGATCCCATGTCCGGGCTCGTCAAGCGCCCCATCAGCTTCTTGCAGCCCGGCTGGCCGTCCATGGTCATCGACACGATGCCGTCCAGCAGCGGGGTGCGCGTCAGACGGTTGCGCTTGCCGAAGCGCTTCAACTGCCAGGGCACCTGCTCGTTGTCCCAGTCCGCCTGCTTGCGGGCGACCAGCGTCTTGTAAGCCGGCGTGGCGCGCGGGTCTTCGGTGTCGTCGAATTCCTGCAGCGAATTGAGCAGCTCAGGATGGGCGCCGTTGCAGTGGTAGCACTCGCGGTTGTTCTCGATCACGAGCTTCCAGTTGGCCTGCTCGATAATGCTCGATTCCACGGCGACCTTGACGTTGTCCATCTGATACGGCTCGAGATAATGCTCCAGCGTCACCAGGAAATCGTCGATGGCCGGCGGGTTCTCGCTCAGGTTGATGAACATGAAGCCACCGGCTGTGCGTACGTTGACCGGCTTCAGGCCATAGGCGGCGAGATCGAAGCTGTCGCCCATGTCGCTGCCGGCGAACAGCAGCCGGCCATCGAGTTCGTAGGTCCATTGATGGTAGGGGCAGACCAGCTTGGCCACCTTGCCCTTGTCCTTCACGCACAGCCTCGAACCCCGATGACGGCAGACGTTATGAAATGCATGCACCTGTCCTTCGCTACCGCGCACGATGATGATCGGATTGTCGCCGATCTCGAGGGTCATGAAATTGCCCTTGGTGGGGATTTCGCAGGTCATGCCGGCGAACAGCCATTCCTTCTCGAAGATCTCCTGCATGTCGAGCGCGAACAGCCTGGCATCGTTATAGAACGGCTGGGGCAGCGAAAAGGTGCGAGCCCGCGTCTGCAGCATGTCGGCAGTCGTCTCGCGTACCTTGGCCAAGGAGTCGTCCAGTCCTTGAGAAGCAATCAGGTCCATACCAAATATCCTTTGAAAACGCCGCCTCCCCGCAAGCGGGCGATACGGTCACCGGTTGATGTTGTTGTCGTGTGAAGTCTGGCATTGATGCATGGAGCCATTCGTCGGAAGCAACGATTGTGGGTTGTTCGCGTAGTGTGGGGCACGTCTGTCAGGGTGGGTTGTCTGCCTGCGACATCAGGTGGCGTAACGGCGACTTGGCGGGCGGCTCTCTGCCGGAAAGTGGAGGCGGGAGGCATGCGTGTGTCGCTGACAGGCAAGCCGACCGTTCAGCGCGTACCCAGAATACGAGCATGAAAGGGCGCTGGACCGTGCGAACGATACGGGCCGGTGAAAGGCTGAGTGACGGCACCGCCAGGTAGAGACGACGATGACAATGAACTTCTTCAATCCGGTCACGACCCAGACCTGGACCAACGGCCGCCACTCGGTACGCTGCGTCAAGGTGATTCAGGAAACCTGGGATGTACGCACGTTCTGCTTCATGGCGGAGCAACCTGTGCTGTTTTTCTTCAAGCCGGGCCAGTTCGTGACCCTGGAACTGGAGATCGATAACGCGCCGATCATGCGCTCGTACACCATCTCCAGTTCACCGTCCATTCCCTACAGTTTCTCGATCACCGTCAAGCGGATCCCAGGGGGGCAGGTCTCCAACTGGTTGCATGAGACTCTCAAGGTCGGTGATGAACTGGTGGTGCATGGGCCGGTCGGCAACTTCAACTCGATCGACTTTCCTGCCGATAAAGTCCTGTTTCTATCCGGTGGGGTAGGTATCACACCCCTGATGTCGATGACGCGTTGGTTCTTCGATACCAACGCCAATGTCGATGTCGAGTTCATCCATAGTGCCAGAGCGCCACGCGATGTGATCTATCATCGCGAGCTCGTGCACATGTTCTCACGAATACCCGAGTTCAAGTTGCACATCGTTTGCGAAAACAAGGAGGACATCGGCGAGGCGTGGGCGGGTTACCGTGGCTACCTGACACAGCCAATGCTGGAGCTGATGGCCCCTGATTACCTTGAAAGGGAAATTTTCTGTTGTGGTCCTACGCCATACATGAATGCGATCAAGCATGTCTTGCGTAGCAACGGCTTTGACATGAGCCATTATCATGAAGAGTCGTTCGGGGCTACACCGCTGGATGTTCGTGAAGATGTGCAGGAGCTGGCCGAACAGGCCGAGGCGGCAGCCGAAGAGATCGATTATGACGAACTGCTGTGCGTCGAGTTTGCCGGCTCGGGAAAAAGCGTACGTATCCAGCCGGGCGAGACGGTACACGCGGCTGCGTCGAAGCTCGGCCTGCATATCCCCAAGGCGTGTGGCATGGGAATCTGCGGTACCTGTCGCGTCGGGCTCAAGTCCGGCGAAGTGGAAATGGATCACAACGGCGGGATTACCGATGAGGATATCGAAGAGGGCTATATCCTGTCCTGTTGCAGTCGGCCCAAGGGAAATCTGGTCATCGACTTCTAAGCTCTGTCTTAAAAATCGCCTGCGCTCGCGACTCTTCAGACGCAGGGTGCAGCAGGGTGCAATGAGAGAGTCGTAAAGAAGCCAGCCCTCATGACAAACGGTCATGAGGGCTGGTCTGCATTGCGTCCCGGTTTCTCACTCAGGGCGATACGTTTTCGCTGTTACGCCGCGCCCAGCAACCCATGCGGATCGAGCACGAATTTGCTAGCCACACCGGAGTCGAACTGCTGGTAACCCTGCGGCGCGTCTTCCAGGGAGATCACCTGGGCATTGACGATCTCGGCGATGTTGAGCCTGCCATGTAGGATTGCCTGCATTAGCTGACGATTGTACTGCACCACCGGCGTCTGTCCGGTGTGGAAGGAGTGGGCCTTGGCCCAGCCCAGCCCGAAGCGCAGGCTCAGATTGCCGCTCTGGGCCGCCGCTTCGGTGGCCCCGGGATCCTCGGTGACGTACAGCCCGGGGATACCGATGGAGCCGGCTTCGCGGGTCACCTCCATCATCTGGTTCAAGACCACGGCGGGTTGTTCCTTGCCGCCATGGCCCACCGCCTCGAAGCCGACCGCGTCGATGGCGCTGTCCACCTGGGGCTCACCGACGATCGCCGCGATCATCTCGCCGAGTCGATCATGCCGGCTGAGATCCACCGGCTCGAAGCCCATCTTGCGGGCATGTTCCAGGCGCTGCGGGTTGAAATCGCCGATCATGACCACGGCGGCGCCCAGCAGGCGGGCCGAAGCCGCAGCGGCCAGGCCTACCGGGCCGGCACCCGCCACATACACCGTCGATCCCACGCCGACCTTGGCATTCAGGGCGCCATGAAAGCCGGTCGGCAGGATGTCGCTCAACATGGTCAGGTCGCGAATCTGGGACATGGCCTGGTCGCGATCGGGAAACTTGAGCAGGTTGAAGTCGGCATACGGGACCATGACATAGCGTGCCTGGCCACCGACCCAGCCGCCCATGTCGACATAGCCGTAGGCACCGCCGGCCCGGTCGTCGTTGACGTGCAGACACACGCCGGTATGGCCTTCCTTGCAGGTGCGACAGCGGCCGCAGGCCACGTTGAAGGGCACCGAGACGAGATCGCCGATATCGAGAAACTCGACGTCCTTGCCCTTTTCGATCACTTCACCGGTGATTTCATGTCCCAGCACCATGCCGGACGGCGCCGTGGTACGGCCACGCACCATGTGCTGATCGGAGCCACAGATGTTGGTGGAAACGACTTTCAGAATGACCCCATGCTCAATGGCACGGCCGTTAGGCGCTTCCATCCTGGGGTAAGCAATGTCCTGCACCTCGACCTTGCCCGGACCGATATAAACGACACCACGATTGTCTGGCATGCTGATTCCTCTCGTTCGTTTCGTCATGGCCACATTCGCAGAGAAAGACCATGCGGATTGGTTGGTGCTCTGACACCTTGTGTTCGGCCGTGCCAAGCGTGCGCTTGGACTTCAAGCGTGGCTCAAGCGCAAGAGGGGGAGTTATCCATGGGCGACACTGGATAATAAATTGACGACGTAGCGATTTGTCGTCCTGGCGTTACGTCGTCTTATCGACCTGCATGTCGCAAATACACCGAGCGGTGACGTCGTTAAGCATCTTGGACTGCGGGGCCAGCGATACCATCGCGGCAGGATAGCGTTCGTAGATGGCCAGATTCGATTCTCCGACGCTACACATGGCCAATACCGGACAACAAATGAGTGACGAGGAGGCGACATGCTTCACTACGGTTTTTCCCCCCAGGCCCGCTTAGCCAGCTACGATGCCGCGTTAGCCACGGCAATCGCTGAAGAAACGGCGCGCCAGGAATCGCATATCGAACTGATCGCCTCCGAAAACTATGCCAGTCGGCTCGTCATGGAAGCGCAGGGCACCCAACTGACCAACAAGTATGCCGAAGGCTATCCCGGTCGCCGCTACTACGGCGGCTGCGAGTTCGTCGACAAGGTCGAGGCCCTGGCTATCAAGCGTGCCTGCGACCTGTTCGGCGCCGACTACGCCAATGTCCAGCCACACTCCGGTGCTCAGGCCAACGCGGCCGTGTTCATGGCCCTGATCAAGCCGGGCGATACCGTGCTGGGCATGAGCCTGGCCCACGGCGGGCACCTGACCCATGGGGCCGCGCCGAACTTCTCCGGCAAGCACTACCATGCCGTGCAATACGGCCTGAATCCCGATACCGGCGAGATCGACTACGAAGAAGTCGCGCGCCTGGCTCGGGAACACCGGCCGAAAATGATCATCGCGGGCTTTTCGGCCTATTCGCGCGTGGTCGACTGGCGCCGCTTCCGCACCATCGCCGACGAGGTCGGGGCGTACCTGATGGTCGACATGGCGCATGTCGCCGGGCTGGTCGCCGCCGGGCTCTACCCCAGCCCGTTGCCGCACGCCCATGTGGTGACCACCACCACTCACAAGACGCTGCGTGGCCCGCGCGGCGGCCTGATCCTGTCGGCGAATGCCGATGAGGCGATGGTCAAGAAGCTCAACGGCGCGGTGTTCCCGGGCCAGCAGGGCGGCCCGCTGATGCACGTGATCGCGGCCAAGGCCGTGGCCTTCAAGGAGGCCATGAGCCAGGAGTTCGTCAACTACCAGCGTCAGGTCATCGCCAATGCGCGTGCCATGGCGCAGGTCTTCATCGAGCGCGGCTTCGATGTCGTCTCAGGCGGCACCGACGACCACCTGTTCCTGGTCTCGCTGATCAAGCAGGGCGTGACCGGCAAGGATGCGGATGCCGCACTGGGCCGGGCGCACATCACCGTCAACAAGAACGCCGTGCCCAACGATCCGCAGAGCCCGTTCGTCACCTCGGGGTTGCGCATCGGCACGCCGGCGGTCGCTACCCGCGGCTTCGTCGAGGCCGATTGCGAGCAGCTGGCCGGCTGGATCTGCGACATCCTCGACGTGCTCGCCGAGCAGGGCAGCACCGACGCGGTGGAAGCCGAAGTACGCGACAAGGTGGCCTCGCTGTGCACGCGCTATCCGGTCTATGGCGCCGCCCAGAGCAGCGAGCCGGCCGAGAGCGCAACCTCAGTAGCCTGAGCCTGTCCGTCAGCGGCTCCCAGCGGGCCGATCGAGGAGAAAGTCTATGCAACGCTATTCCGGCTTCGGGTTGGTCAGGCACGCGCTCAGTCATCATGAAAACTGGCAGCGCCAGTGGCGCAACCCCACGCCCAAGAAAGAGTACGACGTGATCATCGTCGGTGGTGGCGGACACGGCCTGGCCACGGCCTATTACCTGGCCAAGGAGCACGGCATCACCAACGTCGCGGTGATCGAGAAAGGCTGGCTGGGCGGCGGCAATACTGCGCGCAATACCACCATCGTGCGCTCCAACTACCTGTGGGACGAGGCGGCGGCCCTCTACGAACACTCCATGAAGCTGTGGGAGGGGTTGTCGCAGGACCTCAACTACAACGTGATGTTCTCGCAGCGCGGAGTGCTTAACCTCGGCCACACCCTGCAGGACATGCGCGATATCCAGCGCCGCGTCAATGCCAACCGCCTGAACGGTATCGACAGCGAAGTCGTCACGCCGCAGCAGATCAAGGAGATCGAGCCGGAACTGGACACCTCCAAGCGCGCGCGCTATCCGATCATGGGGGCTTCCTGGCAGCCACGCGGCGGGGTGGCGCGCCACGACGCGGTCGCGTGGGGCTTCGCGCGCGGTGCCGATGCGCGGGGCGTCGACATTCTTCAGCAGACCGAGGTGACCGGGTTCAAGATCCTCGACGGGCGCGTGGTGGGCGTGCACACCAACCGCGGCGATATCGGGGCCAGGACCGTGGGCTGCGTGGCCGCCGGCAATTCCGGCGTGCTGGCCAGGATGGCCGGCTTCAAGCTGCCGCTGGAGTCGCACCCCCTGCAGGCGCTGGTATCCGAGCCGCTCAAGCCGGTCCTCAATACCGTCACCATGTCCAACCATGTGCATGGCTACGTCAGCCAGTCGGACAAGGGCGATCTGGTCATCGGAGCCGGTATCGATGGCTATCTGGGTTACGGTCAGCGCGGCAGCTACACCACGGTAGAGCACACCCTGCAGGCCATCATCGAGATGTTCCCGATCTTCTCGCGGGTGCGCATGAACCGCCAGTGGGGCGGCATCGTCGATACCTGCCCCGATGCCTGTCCCATTCTCTCGGCTACCCCCGTCAAGGGGCTGTTCTTCAACTGCGGCTGGGGTACGGGGGGATTCAAGGCCACGCCGGGTTCGGGAAATGTCTTCGCCGCCAGCCTGGCCAAGGGCGAGATGCATCCTATCGCTGCGCCGTTTTCCATCGATCGCTTCTATACCGGTGCGCTCGTCGATGAGCATGGCGCCGCAGGTGTCGCGCACTAGTTTCTGCGAGCTGCGCCGCGCGATGGCGGCGTTGTTCGACACGTCGGAATCCTTATGTACAAACACGTACATTCCGGTTCCTTCTTTGCCGAACGCCTTGCCATCACACCGCTCGCTGGCGCAGAAAAACGATGGCTCTCATCCACGGTGTTGGAGGGAAAATGTTTCATATCTACTGTCCGTACTGCGAAGAGCACCGCGAGGAAGAGGAATTCCATCCCAAGGGGCAGGCGCACATTCAGCGCCCCGAGGATCCCGAGGCGTGCTCCGATGAAACCTGGGGGGACTATCTGTTCTTCCGCGACAATCCCCGCGGCGTGCACCATGAACTGTGGGTGCATGCGATCGGCTGCCGCAAGTTCTTCAACATCACCCGTCATACGGTGAGCTACGAGATTCTCGAGACGTACAAGATGGGCGAGCAGCCTGCAGTGACGGCGGCAAGCCTTACTGAAAAAGACAAGCAGGCCGGTGTGCAGGCGGCCTCGGGCGGCTGGCAAACGGTGGGTGCCCGGCCTGAAAGCGAAGCATTGAACGACGCAGCGAACCAGGGAGCGCGGGTATGAGCCAGGTCAACCGACTGCCGCAAGGGGGCCGGATCGATCGCTCCCATACAGTGAACTTTACCTTCAATGGCAAGCCGTACGTGGGTCATGTCGGCGATACCCTGGCCTCCGCCTTGCTGGCCAATGGCATCGATGTCGTCAACCGCAGCTTCAAGTATTCGCGTCCGCGCGGCATCGTCGCTGCCGGGGCGGAAGAGCCCAATGCAGTGGTCCAACTGGGAGCCAGCGAAGCGGCCCAGGTGCCCAACGTGCGCGCCACCCAGCAGGCGCTCTATGAAGGGTTGACGGCACGCAGTACCAACGGCTGGCCCAACGTGCAGCGCGATCTGATGGGCATGGTCGGTAAGCTGAGCGGCACGTTCATGCCGCCGGGCTTCTACTACAAGACCTTCATGGCGCCGGCCTCGCTGTGGATGACCTACGAGAAGTACATCCGCAAGAGCGCCGGCCTGGGACGCAGTCCCACCGAGCCCGATCCGGACCGTTACGATCACGTCAACCAGCACTGCGATGTGCTGGTCGTCGGTGCCGGCCCGGCAGGCCTGGCCGCCGCGATTGTTGCGGCACGTAGCGGGGCGCGAGTCATTCTCTGCGACGAGCAGGAGGAGATGGGCGGCTCGTTGCTGGACAGCCGCGAACTGATCGACGATGCGCCTGCCGCGCAATGGGTCGATCGTGTGCTCGACGAACTCGGCAGTCTGGAGAATGTCACCCTGCTGCCGCGTACCACCGCCAACGGCTACCACGATCATAACTTCGTGACGCTGCACGAGCGGCGTACCGAGCACCTGGCCGATAGCGCCCCCACCTCCGACGGTCGCCGGCAGGCGCGTTCACGCCTGTACCGCGTGCGAGCCGGTCAGGTCGTGCTGGCTACCGGCGCCCATGAGCGTCCGCTGGTCTACGCCAACAACGACGTGCCCGGCAACCTGATCGCGGGCGCCGTGTCTGCTTATATCCGTCGTTATGGGGTGGTCCCCGGCCGCAAGCTGGTGCTGTCCGCGACCAATGATCATGCCTATCGCGCCGCGCTGGACTGGCACGAGGCGGGCCGCGAAGTCGTGGCGATCGTCGATGCGCGCACCAACCCCAAGGGCGATCTGATCGACAAGGTGCAGGCGCTGGGGATCCGTATCATCGCCCAAAGTGCCGTGATCGAGGCCAAGGGCGCCGAGCGCGTCAGTGGCGCTCGGGTCGCCCGAATCGATGCCAAGCTGTTCAGCGTCATCGGCAAGGTCGAGGAACTGGCCTGCGATACCATCGCCAGCTCCGGCGGCTACAGCCCGGTCATTCACCTGGCATCGCACACCGGTACGCGGCCGACATGGCGGGACGATATCCTGGGTTTCGTGCCAGGCGAGGTGAAAGGCCTCACTCCGGTCGGCGGCGCGCATGGTGTCTACCCGCTCGACGACGTGATTCGCGATGGCGCCGAGACCGGCACGCGTGTAACACAGGCCGTGGGCATCGACACTGCCGCTGACGCCTCGGCACTGCCTCAGGTCGCCGCCCGGCAGGACGGCCAGGCTAGTGCGCTGTATCAGGTGCCGCACGAGAAACACACCATGCGCGCGCCCAAGCAGTTCGTCGACCTGCAGAACGACGTCACCGCAGCGGGTATCGAGCTGGCGACCCGCGAAGGCTTCGAGTCCATCGAACACGTCAAACGCTACACCGCGATGGGCTTTGGCACCGATCAGGGCAAGCTGGGCAACATCAACGGCATGGCGATTGCGGCACGTTGCCTGAAACGCTCGATTCCCGAGGTGGGGACCACCGTGTTCCGGCCCAACTACACGCCGGTGACCTTCGGGGCCATCGTGGGGCGTCACTGCCGCGAGCTGTTCGATCCCGAACGCTACACTGCGCTGCATCAGTGGCATGTCGAACACGGTGCCGAATTCGAGGATGTCGGTCAGTGGAAACGTCCGTGGTATTTTCCGCGCACCGTCAATGGCAAGCAGGAGACCATGCACGAGGCCGTGGCCCGCGAGTGCCTCGCGGTGCGCGAACGCGTCGGTATCCTCGACGCCTCGACCCTGGGCAAGATCGACATCCAGGGTCCCGATGCCCGCGAGTTCCTGGGCCGCGTCTACACCAACAAGTGGGCCAAGCTGGAGCCGGGTCGCGTGCGCTACGGCCTGATGTGCAAGGACGACGGCATGCTCATGGACGACGGCACGACCAGCTGCCTGGGCGAGAACCACTTCCTGATGACCACCACTACCGGCGGTGCCGCTGGCGTCCTGGAGTGGCTGGAACTCTGGCACCAGACGGAGTGGCCGGAGCTGCAGGTCTACTTCAACTCGGTGACCGACCACTGGGCGACCATGACCGTGACCGGGCCCGATGCCCGCAAGCTGCTGGCCGAGGTCACCGACATCGACCTCGACAAGGAACGGTTCAAGTTCATGGACTGGCGCGAGGGTACGGTCGCCGGCGTGCCGGCGCGCGTCTTCCGCATCTCGTTCACGGGCGAGCTGGCCTTCGAGATCAACGTGCAGGCCAATTACGCCATGCACGTCTGGAAGACCCTGTTCGAACACGGCGAGAAGTACGACCTGACGCCTTATGGCACCGAGACCATGCACGTGCTGCGTGCCGAAAAGGGCCTGATCATCGTCGGCCAGGACACCGACGGTTCGGTCACGCCCGAGGATCTGGGCATGCAGTGGGCCATCGGCTACGACAAGCCGTTCCCCTGGATCGGCAAGCGCGCCCTGTCACGCCCCGACACCCGGCGCACGGATCGCAAGCAGTTCGTCGGCCTGAAGCCCAAGGACCCCAAGGTGGTGCTGGAGGAGGGCGCACAGATCGTCTTCGATCCCGAGCAGACCATCCCCGTGATCATGGTGGGGCATGTGACGTCCAGCTACTACAGTCCCTCGCTGGGTCATGGCTTCGCCCTGGCCGTGGTGAAGGGTGGGCATGAGCGCATGGGCGATACCGTTTACCTGCCGATGGCCGACGGCACGGTCCACGAGGCCGAAATCGTCAGCCCCGTCTTCGTCGATCCCAAAGGAGAGCGCCAGCATGTCTGAGGTCAGAGAATTCGATACCCGGCCTGCCGGACACCCGAGCGCCGAGTCGCCGCTGGCATGGTCCTTTCATCGGCAAGTGCCGCCTCGTGAAGCCAGCGCGGGCGTGACGCTGCGCGAGCACGCCTTCCTCGGCCACCTGATTCTGCGCGGCGGGGCCATCGTCCTGGACGAGGCCGTACGCGAGGTGCTGGGCATCGCCTTGCCGGCCCGGCCCAACACGCTGACGCTGGATGAGGGCGGCGAGCGTTCGATCCAGTGGCTGGCCCCCGACGAATGGCTGGTCATCGTGCCCGGCGGCGAGGAGTTCACGCTGGAACGCCGACTGCGCGAGGCGCTGGGCCAGGCGCACTTCAGCATCGTCAATGTCAGCGGTGGCCAGAGCGTGCTGACGCTGCGCGGCGAGAACGCACGCGAGGTGCTGATGAGGTCCACGCCCTATGATGTGCACCCGCAGGCCTTTCCGGTGGGCAAGGGTGTCACCACGGTGTTCGCCAAGGCCTCGGTCGTGCTGCGCCGACCGAGCGAAACGCATTGGGAGCTGGTGATACGTCGAAGCTTCGCCGATTACTGTTACCGCTGGCTGCTGGACGCCGCCACGGAGTATGGCGTCACCGTGGAACGCTGAATGTCAGGCCGGCCTAGTGCCGGCCTTCTTTCCTCTCCCTGACAAGCCAATAACACATGGGGACATCATGAGCCGAACGGCCGATACCTGGATTCTTGCCGCCCAATGCCCGAGCCGCCTGGGGACGGTGGATGTAGTGACGCGCTTTCTGAAGGAACAGCACTGCTACATCACCGAACTCAACTCGTTCGACGACCGGCTGGGGGGGCGCTTCTTCATCCGCGCCGAGTTTCGTCCCGAAGTGGAAGGCTTCGGTGGCGAGGCATTTCACGACGCCTTCGCCCCGCGTGCTGCCGAGTTCGACATGGAGTTCGAGCTGACCCCACCGGGCAAGCGCATGGGGACCGTGATTCTCGTCTCCAAGGCCGATCACTGCCTGAACGATCTGCTGTACCGCTACCGCATCGGTCAGCTGCCGCTCGACATTCGCGCCGTCATTTCCAACCATCCCGATCTCGAGCCGCTGGCGGCATGGCATGGCCTGCCGTACTACCATTGCCCGATCACGTCCGAGACCAAGCCGCAGCAGGAAGCGCAGGTTCAGGAAATCATCGAGGAGACCGGGGCGGAACTGGTGGTGCTGGCCCGCTACATGCAGGTGCTGTCACCGGCCATGTGCAAGCGGCTGGCAGGGCGCGCCATCAATATTCATCACTCGCTGCTGCCGGGATTCAAGGGCGCCAGGCCCTATCATCAGGCCTACGAGAAGGGCGTCAAGCTGGTCGGGGCGACGGCGCACTACATCAACAACGATCTCGACGAAGGGCCGATCATCGCGCAGGGCGTCGAGCCGGTCGATCATGTCCATTACCCCGAAGACCTGGTGGCCAAGGGGCGTGACATCGAGTGTCTGACCCTGGCGCGGGCGGTGGGCTACCACATCGAGCGACGCGTGTTTCTGCATGCCAATCGTACCGTGGTATTTGCGAGCTGAAGCGCGCCCTGTCTGAGCCGGGTCAGTAATCGATGCCCCGACGCGCCTGCACGCCGGCATTGAAGGCATGTTTCACTTCCTGCATCTCGGTGACGGTATCGGCCATGGCGATCAGGTCGCGATGGGCGTTGCGCCCGGTGACGATCACCGTCTGTTCGGGCGGTCGGTTGGCGAGGGCGTGTCTGACGGTTTCGATGTCCAGATAGCCGAACTTGAGCATGTAGGTGATTTCGTCGAGCACCACCAGGTAGACGGCGGCGTCGGCCAGCAGCCGTGCCGCCTCTTGCCACACGCGCTGACACGCAGCGGTGTCGGCCTCGCGGTCCTGCGTGTCCCAGGTGAAACCGGTGGCCATGATCTGCACCTCGAGGTTGGGATCGTCGATCAGACGCTCGCGCTCGCCGCATTCCCAGAGTCCCTTGATGAACTGCACCACGCCGACCTGGTAGCCGTAGCCCAGGGCGCGGGTCACGGTACCCCAGGCGGCGGTGGTCTTGCCCTTGCCGTTGCCGGTGAAGACCAGCAGCAGGCCGCGCTGTTCCTGGGCGGCGGCGACCTTTTCGTCGACATGGGCCTTGAGTTTCTGCATCGATTGCTGGTGACGGCGGTCGCGGTCGGTCATCGGTCGCTCCTGAGGATGAAAGAACATGGGCGGTCCAAGCCTATGACAGGGCGAGGCCGACGTCATCTACACGAACAGGTCCCCCTGGCGGTGCGGAGGCCGAAAGGCGCTGCAGTCCAGCGCCATGTCGGCCCGCCGATGCAGTTCCAGGCGCCGCACCGCCTTGGCGAAACGTTGCGCGAGGAGTTCGGCGAACACCCCTTCGCCACGCATGCGCTGGCCAAAGCGGGGATCGTTGTCGTGCCCGTCCCGGCATTGGCGCATCAGGCTCATGACCTTGGCGGCCCGCTCGGGGTAATGCGCCTGCAGCCAATCCTCGAACAGCGGGGCGACCTCGTGGGGCAGGCGCAGCAGCACCCAGCCGGCCGTCTGGGCGCCATGGTCGCGGGCGGCGCCGAGCAGACCTTCCAGTTCGTGATCGTTCAGGCCGGGAATGAGCGGTGCCATCAGCGTGCCGACCGGGATACCGGCCGCGGCGAGTTCGCGCATCGTCTTCAGGCGGGCGCCGGCGGAGGCCGCACGCGGCTCCAATGTGCGCTTGAGCGTGTCGTCGAGACTGGTCAGGCTGATGAAGACCCGCACCAGGCGATGCCGGGCCATCTCGGCGAGCAGGTCGCGATCGCGCAGGATCAGAGCGCTCTTGGTGACGATGGTCACCGGATGACGACACTCAAGCAGGCACTCGAGAATCGCGCGGGTCGTCCGCCGCTCGGCTTCCAGGGGCTGATAGCAATCGGTGTTGCCGGACAGGTTGATCGGGCGACAGACGTAACCCGGCTTGCAGAACTCCTCGCGCAGGCGCTCGACCAGGCCGGTCCGGGCGATCAGGCGGGTCTCGAAGTCGAGCCCTGGCGACAGATCCCAGTAGGCGTGGCTGGGACGGGCATAGCAGTAGATGCAGCCATGCTCGCAGCCGCGGTAAGGGTTCACCGAACGGTCGAAGCCCAGATCCGGCGAGGTGTTCCAGGACAGGGCGCTGCGGGCGACTTCCTCGGTCACCTGCGTGGCCAGGCGGTCCGGCAGGGCTTCCTGCCACCAGCCGTCGTCGACGGCATCGCTGGCCGTCGGCGCGAAACGGTTGTGGGGGTCGAAGGTCGCGCCCCGGCCCTTGCGCGGCGTGGAGGGGTGACGAACGCTCATGAACCGGTTTCCTCGATACTGTATTTTTGAACAGTATAGAGGCGGTGTTTAGGCGATCGCAATGCAACAGGGCGCCCCGACGCGGGCGCCCTTTGGTGCAGGCCTGCCGGCCGAGGCTCAGAGACGCAGGGTAATGCCACCCTCGACGTAGCGATCCCGGGTGTTGTAGCCATTGACCAGCTGATAGTCCCGGTCGAAGAGGTTCTCGACCTCGGCGGAAAGCTCGATCTTCGGCGTGACCTGCCAGGCCGCACGCAGATCGACCACGCCGTAGCCGCCGACCGTGGTGTCACCGTACGGATACGCGATCTCGATGTCGCTGCGGTCGGAGGCGCTGCGCAGCGTGGCGCCGAAGCGCCAGTCGGCGAGATGGTAGTCGGCGGCCAGACGGCCGAAGGTGCGTGCCCGACGTGCCAGGCGCTCGCCGGTATCGCGATCTTCCGGATCCTGGTGGGTCAACGAAGCGGAGAGGAGCCAATGCGCCGAACGCCATCCTCCCGTCAGCTCGACGCCGCGAATGCGGGCTTCGCCAGTGTTGTAGGGAATGTAGGTGAGCGGGTCGTAGTCGATCAGCTCGTCGACGTGGGTATCGAATGCCGCCACTTCCAGATGCCAGCGATCCCGGCGCAGACGCCAGAACAGTTCGGCGGTGCGGGACTCCTCGGCGTCCAGGTCGGGATTGGCGCCATAAGGGCCGTACAGATCGAGGAAGCTCGGGGCATTGAAGGCGGTGCCGTAGCTGGCGCCGATCTCCTGACTGGCAGTGAGCGTATAGGCGTACGCCAGGCTGCCGGTGGTGTAGTCACCGAAGAATTCGTCGTCGTCATAGCGCAGGCCGGCGGATAGCGCGTGCCGGCCGTACTGGGCTTGCCAGTTGCCGAACATGCCCCAGTTGTCGCGGCTGTCCCGGGCGTAATCGTCAGGAGAGGTCAGCGACTCGTCGCGGTAGTCCACGCCCAGCGCCGCGCTGCCTGCCTCGGTACGGAACTGGTGAGTCACGCTGAACGCATTGCGGCGCGTCGAGGTTTCTCCGCTGGCCGCGCCCTCGACGAACTGCTCGCGCGATTCCCGTGACTGGGCGGCGGTCAGCACCATGTCCCAGTCACGCGAGAGATGCGTGTCGAGGGAGGCCGATGCCACCTGCTGCGTGCCTTCGCCGCGACAGTCGGCGCTGTAGGGATAGCCGCAATCGTCATAGTCGTAATCGGTCTTCGAGCGCATCAACGAGACGCGCAGGTCGGCGCGGTCGGCAAAGGCGTGTTCGACGGCGATCTTGCCGGTGGTCTGGTCGAAGCCGTCGTCGTCGCTGCCGTTGGCGCGAGCCGAAAAGCCGTTGGTGCTTTCATTGTCGATCAGTGCCGACAGGCGCGTGCCGCGCTCCACGGAGGAGAACCAGGCGCTCTGGCGGGAGCTGCCCTGCTGACCGGTGCGCAGGTCGAGCGTGGCCTGTTGGCCATCCTGTTCGGCGCGGCGGGTGAGAACATTGATGACCCCGCCGATGGCGTCGGCGCCGTAGGCGGCGGCTCGCGGGCCACGGACGATCTCGATGCGCTCGATGGCCGTGACCGGCAGGAACTCCCAGTTGATCGAGCCGTCGGTGGCCGAAGCGATCCTGACGCCGTCGACCAGCACCAGGGCATGATCGGAATTGGTGCCGCGCATGAACAGGCTGGTCTGGTTGCCGCGCGTGCCGCTACGGGCCAGCTCGATGCCTGCGCGTCCCTGCAGCAGCTCAACCACGGAGTCGGCCTGCAAGCGCTCGATCTCGTCGCGGTCGATGACGGTGGTGCTGGCGAGAACGTCGGCCTGAGATTGGGACAGGCGGTTGGCGGTGACCTGAAGATCGCTCAGGCGCTGGTCGGCGTGAACCGGCGTGGTGGTCGCCATGGCCATGGCCAGCCATAGCGTCGATTTTCGGTAGTGCATGAACATCAAGGTATCCTCAAGCGCGTAGACTTCGGTACGCGATGAGGAGGACAGGGGTGACGACGGGTGCAGTTTCGCCTGGAGCAAAACGGATGGGATACCGACGCCACTGGCGAAGCCCTCCGCATCAGCCAGAGCAGAGACGCAGGCCGGTCTCCGGACTGACGCGCCGGGAGCCTGCGCGGCTCCCTCGACAACGCCTTCCCGTCCCGATGGGACAGTGGCTGGCGGGACGCTTGTCCCGGCCCGTTGCCGACATGCGCGATTACCGTTGCGGGGGCAGTACGGGATTTTCACCCGTTTCCCGAGCACCTGGGTCTCGACGGGCCGGGATTCTGCGTGGCGAAGCGAGGCAAGTCAATTGACGCGGCTCAACGCAAGCCGCGACAGAGAAGACTTACAGCGACAGAAACAGCCCGGCCAGGGTGGCGCTCATCAGATTGGAGAGGGTGCCCGCTGCCACGGCCTTGAGACCCAGGCGAGCGATTTCGCTGCGTCGGCCAGGTGCCATCAACCCCAGGCCGCCCATCAGGATGGCGATCGACGACAAGTTGGCGAAGCCGCACAGGGCGAAGACCACGATGGCATGGGCGTGGGGGCTCAGGGTGTCGGGCGTCGCTGCGAGGTCGGCGAAGGCGACGAATTCGTTGAGGACCAGTTTCTCGCCGAGGAAGCTGCCGGCCTGGATCGCTTCGTGCCAGGGCACGCCGATGAGAAAGGCCAGTGGCGAGAAGACGTAGCCGAGGATCAGCTCGAGAGTCAGGTTCTCGAAACCGAACAGGCCGCCGGCCCAGCCGAGCATGTTGTTGACCAGGGCGATCAGCGCGATGAAGGCCAGCAGCATGCCGCCGACGTTGATCGCCAGTTGGACGCCGGAAGAGGCGCCGCTGGCGGCGGCTTCGATGACGTTGGTGGGGCGTTCCTCGATGGGCGTCTCGACGGCTTCCTTGGTGCGCTCGGCATGCGGCTGCGTTTCCGGCACGATGATCTTGGCCATCAGCAACCCGCCGGGTGCCGCCATGAACGAGGCGGCGAGCAGGTACTGCAGCGGGATGCCCATCGCCGCGTAGCCGCCCAGCACGCTGCCGGCGACAGAGGCCAGGCCGCCGACCATGACGGCGAACAGCTCGGAGCGGGTCATGTTGGCGATGAACGGGCGCACGACCAGCGGTGCTTCGGTCTGGCCGACGAAGATGTTGGCGGCGGCGGACAGCGACTCGGTACGGCTGGTGCCCAGCAGTTTCTGCAGACCGCCGCCGATCAGGTTGATGACCCAGCGCATGATGCCGAGGTAATAGAGTACGGCAATCAACGACGAGAAGAACACGATAATGGGCAGCACGCGCAGGGCAAAGACGAAACCGCCGCCGCCGAAGACCTCGAACATGGTATCGCTGACCAACCCGCCGAAGACGAAGCTCATGCCGGCATTGGCGCTGTCGATCACGGCCTGGACAGCCTCGCTCATGCTCAGGAGGGTGGCCTGGCCGAAGGGAATGTAAAGCACGAAAAGGGCCAGACCGGCCTGGATGAGCAGGGCGCCGAGCACGGTTCGCAAGCGGATGGCGCGGCGATTTTCCGACAGGAGCACGGCCAGGAATAGCACGACGGCAATGCCGACCAGTCCCATGAGTGTTTGCTGCATAGGGAAGCCTAAAGGGTTGTAGATTCATGATGGCGACCCAGCGCCATCGGAGGTCAGCGGCAGCGCCGAGGTGGGTCCGTGCCGCCGGGTGGGCATGATAACGCAGGATACGGGGGCCAGCGCCAGTCGAATGCGGAAGACACAGGATGCGGCGGTAGATGTCGCACAGTCGCTGATGGACTGCGCGACGGACCTTCATGGCAGGGCGGCGTTTTCCTGCAGTACCAGCTCGACGCGACGATTAGCGGCTCGGCCGTCGGCCGTCTCGTCACTCGCCAGGGGGCGGGTATCGGCATAGCCGATCGCGCGCAGACGCTGCACCGGGATGCCCTGATCGTGCACGTAGCGCAGCACGGCGCTGGCGCGTGCACTGGACAGTTCCCAGTTGGAAGGAAAGCGCAGGGTGCTGATCGGCACGCTGTCGGAGTGCCCCTCCACCGAGATCAGCCCGGGATAGCGCTGCAGAAAGGGAATCACGCCCTTCAGCACTGTGCGGCCGGAGTCGGTCAGGGTCGCCTGACCACTATCGAACAGTAGATGGTCCTGAATGCGCAGATTCAGCCCTTGGGCGCTGCGCGAGACCGTAACGCCGTCGAGCCTGGGCAGTACGCCATCATGGCGAGGCTGCAGACCGCTGGCCTGCGTGCCGGCCGGTGCACTGCCTGCGGCGGACTGTACCTGGGTGGCATCGGCTGCGGCGGTGGCGTCATGGGTACCGTTGCCCGACATGGCCAGCAGCAGCACGAACAGCGTGATCAAAAGCGTCAGGACGTCGAGGTAGCTCACCAGCCAGCTTTCGCCATCCTCGCCATCGGATCCGACGCCACCGAGCAGGTCGTCCTGATGCTGGCTATTCACCGGCCCGGGCTCCCATTATCGGGTCGTTGCGATGGAGCGGCTGGGCATCGCGGATTTCGTCCTGGTAGTTGGCCATGAAGGAGTTCAAGGTTTCTTCGATGAACGAAGGCAGCCGGCGCTTGGAAATCAGCGACACGCCTTCCAGCACCATGTTCATGGCGATCAGGCGATCTTCGGTACGACGTTCCAGCTTCACCGCGATGGGCTTGAACACCAGGTTGGCGAGCAGGATGCCATAAAAGGTAGTGAGCAGCGCCACGGCCATGCGTGGGCCGATGGCGGCCATGTCGCCGGCTTCCATGACTTCGAGCATGTTGATCAGTCCCACCAAGGTGCCGAGCATCCCGAAGGCCGGCGCATAGGCAGCCATGGTGCGGAAGATGTGCGCCTCGGCGTGCTCGCGGGCCTTGAGCCGGGCGATGCGCCAGCGCAGCAGATCGAGAATCTCGCTTTCCTTGGTGTTGGCGATAACCAATTGGATACCGGTGCGTAGAAACGGATTGCGTGTCCCTTCCAGTGCTGTTTCCACGGCGCGTACGTCGCCCTTGAACCACAGGCGGGCCATGTCGACGAGCTCCTTGATATCGTCTCGTGCGTAGGTGTTCTCCCGGCGGAACACGATGCCCACCAGGCGCACCACACGCACCACTTCGCGCAGCGGATAACTGATGAACGTGGCGGCCAGGGTGCCGGTGAGCACGATCGCCAGGCCGGGCAGGTTGAGGAAGCTGTCGGGCGATTCGGCGGTAAACAGCAATACGGTGGCGAGCAACAGGCAACTGACCACCATGCCGATCACGGTGGAGGCGTTCATAAGGGATCCTTGTCCGAAACGGTGACTGGATGACAGTAATATCGGCCGTTCGGCAGGGAACTTGAACGCGTCGGGTTATCCAGCCCTGTCGGTATCCTCCGCCAGGCGGGCGGGATCGTTACTGATCAGGCTGTCTGCGCCCCATGCCCATAGACGTCGGGCAACGGCGGGGTCGTTGACGGTGTAGCACAGCAGATGGGTATCGCTGGCCTTGATCGCGTGGGCCTGGGAGGCTTTCAGCCTGCGCCAGTCCAGATGCAGGCTGTAGGCCGAAAGTTGCTCTACCTGGTGTTGCCAGTCCTTGTCGAGCCTGTCGCTGAGAATGCCCAGCGGCAACCGGGTAGGGTCGGGCTCGCAAGCGCGGGCCGCAACCAGGGCCTCGTGGCTGAAGGAGGAGACGATCAGACGCGAGGCGGGCAGCGTTTCAAGCAGGGCGGGGATGACCGCCTTGGCCAGAGCGTCGGGGGCATGACCGCGGCTGACCTTGAGTTCCAGATTCAGCCCCATGCCGAGCTTGTCGATGAGCCCGAGTACCGCGCCGAGCGTCGCTATCCGCTCTCCGTGGAACTTGCCACTGAACCAGCTTCCCACATCGAAGCGACTCACCTGGGCAAGCGACAGCTTGCGCAACTTGCCGCGGCCGTCGGAGCAGCGTCGGATGCCCGCGTCGTGCCAGATGACCGGTGTACCGTCGCCGAGCTGCTGAACGTCGAGCTCCACCCAACGACAGCCTGCCTCGAATGCCGCGCGCACCGCAGACAGGGTGTTTTCCGGTGCGTGGGCCGACAGGCCGCGGTGGGCGATGGTGCAGGGGAGTTCGACGACTGTGGCATTCATGTGGGGCATCCCGGGACGCTGATACGGAGCCTGAACTTCGGCAAATTCTGCCGTCTCGTCAAGTGTTTCCAGGCGTGTCGATCATGATGTCGGGCGCCACCTCAAGAAGAGGTAGCAGACATCGCGATGTGCTAGGCTTCTGCGCCCATCAGTAACGGTGAAAAAGTGGAGAGCCGATGAAAGTCGTGCATGTAAAAAACGAGCAGCAACGTGACGCTTGTCTCGCACGGCTGTGTGCCGAGGTCTACGGCTATGAAGCCGGCATTGCGCCACTGGCGACTTTTGCCGGCACGCTCGGCGTGCTGTTCGAACAGGAGGCCGCGCGGGTGCTGGCACTGGTCGACGACGCTTCGCATCCGGTAGCTCTGGCGCTGCTGGTACTCGACGAACGCGGCAGCAGCATGGAGTTGGCGCTGCTCTCGGCACTGGATCCTCGGGCGCGCAAGCCGGCCGAGCGGCTGGTCAGGGAGCTGGCCGAGCGGGCACCGCTACGGGTGAATGCCACCGATGCGGCCGGAGAGGCGATGTTCCGCGACTGCGGCATCGAGCGCTGGTATACCGGCCCGGAGGGGACTCGCATCGGTCTGGGGCCCCGCCATCCCGCCACCGGGTTGGACGATCTGCCCGCGACGATGCGCTTCGACGAACGTGCGGTCATCCAATCCTTCAAGCAGGACGAAAAGCTCTTCGATGGCTACAAGAAGCGCTTCATTCGCGGGCTCGAGTCCTTCCCAAGGGTGCTGTAAGCGTATGGTAGTTTCCCGTGGGGACATGCTGGCGCTGACAACGGGGCGCTTGTATGGTGAGACGGTATCCCATTAGCCGAATAAGGAACGTTGCCATGGCCAAGCGAATCCAGCTCTCCCGCACCGGTGGTCCCGAGGTGCTCGAGTATGTCGATGTCTCGCCCGCCGAGCCCAAGGCGGGCGAGATTCGGGTCAGGAATCACGCCGTGGGCCTGAACTTTATCGACATTTACGTGCGCACGGGACTGTATCCGACGCCCGAGCTGCCCTCGGGGCTGGGTACCGAAGGCGCCGGCGTGGTGGAGGCGGTCGGCGAGGGTGTGAGCCACGTCAAGGAGGGCGATCGCATCGCCTATGCCCAAGGGCCGCTTGGCGCCTACGCCGACCTTCATGTGCTGCCGGCCGACAAGGTGGTGAAACTACCCGATGGCATTGCGTTCGAAACTGCGGCGGCATGTATGCTCAAGGGCCTGACGGTGCAGTATCTGCTGCGTCAGACCTACCGCCTGCAGGGCGGCGAGACCATCCTGTTCCACGCCGCGGCCGGTGGGGTCGGCTCGATCGCCTGCCAGTGGGCCAAGGCGCTGGGCGTCAAGGTCATCGGCACCGTGGGATCGCCGGAGAAGGCCGAACTGGCCAAGAAGAACGGTGCCTGGGCGACCATCGACTATACCCGGGAGGATGTCGCCGAGCGGGTTCGCGAGCTGACTCAGGGCGAGATGGTGCCGGTGGTCTACGATTCGGTGGGCAAGAGCACTTGGGAGATTTCCCTGAACTGCCTGCAGAAGCGCGGCCTGATGGTCAGTTTCGGCAATGCCTCCGGTCCGGTGGAGGGCGTCAACCTGGCGATCCTCAACCAGAAGGGCTCGCTCTACGTGACGCGTCCCAGTCTCAACGGCTATGCCGATACGCGCGAGCGCTTCGAGCAGATGTGTGGCGAGCTGTTCGAGGTGCTCGAGAGCGGCAAGGTCACGATCGACATCGCCCAGCGCTACCCGCTGGAGAAGGCCGGTGAGGCTCAGGAGGCGTTGGCGTCGCGCAAGACCACCGGTTCGACCATTCTGCTGCCCTGAGCCTGCCGGATGCCGGAAGTCATATTCTCGACGACGAAGGCCGTCTGCCGGAGCGCAAGCCAGGCAACCCGGTTGCGGGCCGGCAGGCTGGGGCTGGGGCTGGGGCTGGGGATTGCCGTATTGCTGGCGGGATGTGCGGGAACCGCGACGGCGCCTTCCTCCGCCGACATGCTGGCGTCGCCCGTCGAGACAGGCAAGGCGAGCTACTACGGCGAGGCTCACCGGGGCAAGCGCACTGCCAGCGGCGAACGCTACGATCCCGATATGCTGACCGCCGCGCATCGCACGCTGCCTTTCGGGACCCGTGTCCGCGTCACTCATCTCGGCACTGGACGCGAGGTGTCGGTGCGCATCAACGATCGCGGCCCTTTCGTACGGGGCCGCATCATCGATCTCTCTTATGCCGCCGCCAAGCGCCTCGACATGATTCGCCAAGGCGTCGCGCCGGTCGCCATACAGGTCGACGACTGACGCGGCTCACGTCCTTCCACCTCGATGCGCCCCGGCCTCCGGCCGGGGCGCTATCGGCAGTCAGGTGCCGGCTCAGGCGACGTCGTGCCAGACCACCTTGTCCTTGCGGGTGGCGAAGGCATCGAAGGCAAAGTCGTCGACGCTGAGCATCTCGAGGACCTCCTTCTCGTAGCGACGCATGAATTCGGCATCCTCCGCACTGATCAGCCCGGCCTCGAGCGCGGCCTCGATACGTTGTTCGGGGTGCAGGGCCTCGGCGGGCAGCTCGCCTTTGGCATAGGCCTTGTTCACCGCCCGGTAGATCGGCTCGGCGCGTGCGTTCTCGGCGAGCAGGGCGTTGTAGCGAGCCAGCGGATTTTCTTGCAGCCCCTGCGCATCCTGGGTATCCCAGGTATTGGCGGTCAGCTTGTGGCGTAGCGCGGTGTCCGTGGAGACCGCCCTGGCGATTTCGCGGGTCAGGTCGTCTGCCGGTTTCTTCCAGCGGCGCCCCAGCGGCATGGTAATGACCGACAGGGTCGTGGCCAGCGCCCGGTTGGGCAGGTTGTCGAAATACTCGACCAGCGCCTGCTCGGCACGGTAGAGCAGGGTCCGGCAACTATAGTGCAGCAACGCCGCCTCATGCTCGACGTGATCGCCTGCCTGCCACTGCTTGAGCACCATGGAAGTCAGATAAAGGTTGGAAAGTACGTCGCCCAGTCGCGCCGAGAGCAGCTCGCGTTGCTTGAGGCTGGCGCCGAGACTGGCCATGGCGGCATCGGCACCCAGGCCGAACGCTGCACTGAGCCGGCTCACGTCACGGGCGTAGGGGGCGGCGGTGTCGTCGAAGGGCACTGACGGCTTGCCGATGCCGAGGCTCTGGACGAAGGCGCGGGCGGCATTGCCGAAGATCAACCCGGCATGGGCGAAGAATGCCTTGTCGAAGGCCTCGATGTCGTTGGCCTCCTTGGCGGCCAGTTCCTTGAGCGTGTAGGGGTGGCAGCGAATCGCGCCCTGACCGAAGATCATCAGGTTGCGGGTCATGATATTGGCGCCTTCCACGGTGATCGATACCGGCACGGCGCTCCAGGCCAGGCCGAGGTAGTTGCGCTTGCCGAGGGTGACGGCGCGTCCACCGTGGACATCCATGGCATCGGCAATGATATTGCGCTGGAACTCGGTCAGTTGGCTCTTGAGGATCGCCGAGGGGACGGCGGGTTTCTCGCCGTGATCGATGAGGTTGGCGGTCTGCATCACCGTGGCCTGGGCAATATAGGCATGGGCGGTGAGCCGCGCCAGGGGCTCCTGTACGCCTTCCATCTCGGCCACCGGCACGTTGAACTGGCGGCGGATGCGGGTGAAGCCGCCGGACCAGCCGATGGCGTAGCGGCCGATGCCCGAGGCGCCGGAGGGCAGGGTGATGCAGCGTCCCACCGAGAGACATTCGACCAGCATGCGCCAGCCTTGCCCGGCCATGTCCGGCCCGCCGATGAGATAATCGAGTGGAATGAACATGTCCTGACCCTTGATGGGGCCGTTCATGAACGGACTGCCGATGGGGTGGTGACGCCGGCCGATCTCCATGCCCGGTGTGTCCCGCGGGATCAACGCACAGGTGATGCCCAGGTCCGTCTCGTCGCCCAGCAGGTGCTCGGGGTCGAACATGCGAAAGGCCAAGCCGATCACGGTGGCGATCGGCGCCAGCGTGATCCAGCGCTTCTCGAAGGTCAGCTTGAGGCCGAGCACTTCCTTGCCGTCGTGCATGCCGCGACAGACGATGCCCACATCCGGCAGCGAGGTGGCGTCACTGCCGGCACGCGGCCCGGTCAGACCGAAGCAGGGGATCTCGCGGCCATCGGCCAGGCGCGGCAAGTAGTGGTCCTTCTGCTCCTCGGTGCCGTACTTGAGCAGCAGTTCGCCAGGCCCCAGCGAGTTGGGCACACCCACGGACACCATCAGCGTCTCATTGATGGCGAGCTTCTGCAGAACCGCCGATTGCGCCTTGGCGGAGAAGCCCAGCCCGCCGTACTGCTTGGGAATGATCATGCCGAAGAAACCTTCCTTCTTCAGATAATCCCACAATTCCTCAGGCAAGTCGGCGCGTTCGCGGGCCACGTCCCAGCCGTCGCACATACTGGCCGCGACGGTGCACTGATGCTCGACGAAGGCGCGTTCCTCTTCGCTGAGCCCATCGTCACGGTAGTCGAGCAGGCGCTGCCATTGCGGCTTGCCGGAGAACAACTCGCCGTCCCAGGAGACGGTGCCGGCCTCCAGCGCGGAGCGCTCGGTCTCGGAGACCTTGGGCGCAGCCTTGTCGAAGAGGGCGTAGATGCGCGGCGTCAGCCAGCGCCGGCGCAGATCGGGCAGCCCGCTGACAGCGACTCCGCCTGCGGCGATGAGCAGTAGAATACCCACGACCGGTGCGCCGGCCAGCAGGCCGACGAGGCCGAGAACACCCAGCACGCCGACCGCTGGCATGGCACCGGCTTCGCGCCGCATGACTTCCAGCAGACCGACGATCGTCAACACGATCAGTATGAACTGCAGCATGATTTGCCTCCGAGCTTGGCGACGCGTTCGAACGATTGTTTGAATTATTAGCCTAGTGTATCTCCCTCGGTCTGGCTAGTCGTACCTGGCTGAAGGTGGCGCAACAAGACGCGATAAAAGACCATTTTCAGGTTGGCATAACGGCGAAGTCAGACGACGCTAAAGAAGGCCAACAATGCCTTTCATGGCTTCGAAAGGGCCGAAAAAGATGTAGAAATGACTCCAGGGCCATTCGCCCACGGCCGAGACTGAATCCTTTGGCATGAATCCTGTCGGCTGAACGACTCATCGTACCTGGGGCGGTTAACCTGCTCCCCGTTGCATGGAGATTGCGTATTGTTTTCGTCTACCGCGCTGGTAATAGCAGCCGCTTTCCAATGGGGGCTGGCCGGGGGGCTTGGCAGTCTGCTGATATCCCGAGGCTGGGCACCCGATGTCATCTCTTTCTGGCGGGCCTTGGTGGGGCTGGGATGCATGGCGATCTGGATGGTCGTGATCCGTCTCCGGGGGCGGCGCTTTTCCTTCAATCGCAAGTTAGTGCTTTGGTCAGTGGTCGCGGGGCTGGGCGTCGCAGGCAATTTCACGTTCTATTTCATCAGCATCAGCGAGGGAAGCGTAGCGGTGGCTGCCACCCTGATGTATAGCGCTCCGATCTTCGTTTACGTGGTCTCCTTCATTGCCGGAGTGGAGCGCCCTTCGCTGGTGAAGCTTCTCACCATCGTGCTGGTCATGGCCGGAATCGTACTGCTGACCGGCATCTACCGTGCACAGGCGGATGTGGTCACGATACTGGGCATCGTCAGTGGCCTGCTGGCGGGACTTGCCTATGCCTTGTTCATCTTCGGGTTCAAGTATGCCGGCGACTACGGGCCTGCACCGAGCGTGTTGTTCATTGCCTTCGCCACCGGCACGCTGGTCCTGCTGGCGCTGATCGATCACGGCCAAGCGTTAACCGTGCCGGTCTCGGCCGATGCGGCCTGGTTCTTCCTGCTTGGGTTGCTGGGCGCCGGCCTGTCGTTCTACTGCTATATCGCCGGGCTCCGGCACACCCTGCCTACTACGGCTTCGATCGTGGCCATGGTGGAGCCAGTCACCGCGGCTCTCTTTGGCTTGCTCATGCTTGGCGACACGTTGAACTGGCCGCAGGTCGTGGGCATGACCTTGATTCTGGGCGCCGTAACCGGCTTGAGCGTCCTGCAGAGCCGTCCTTCACGCAGCGCTACACTAAAACGGTAGTGCGGTATCGGTTCGGAAAGTGTTCCCGTTCTCCATTCCTTTTCCATGGAAGCGACGCCGAAGCCAAAACGCCCCGCATGAGCGGGGCGGGCAAGAGGGGCGGACAAGAGGGGCGGAGCGCTCAGGCCTTCGCTAGCTGGCGGGCCGGGGCGTCGCCGGCCACGTAGTAGGGGACATCGGCCCTGGGGAGCGGATCGCGGCCGCGCACCTTGTCGGCCATCTTCTCGGCGATCATGATCGTCGGGGCATTGAGGTTGCCGGTGGTGATGACCGGCATGATCGAGGCGTCGATCACCCGCAGCCCCTCGAGACCATGCACACGCCCGGCACCATCGACCACCGCCATATCATCCGTGCCCATCTTGCACGAGCCGCAGGGGTGATAGGCGGTTTCGGCGTGCTGGCGCACGAACTCGTCGAGCTCGGCGTCGCTCTGCACGTCCGGCCCCGGCGAGATCTCGCGGCCGCGATAGGGATCCATGGCCGGCTGGGCAATGATTTCCCGAGTGATGCGGATGGCATCGCGAAATTCCTGCCAGTCCTTCTCCTCGGACATGTAGTTGAACAGGATACTCGGCGCAGCGCCGGGGTCGCGGGAGGTCAAGCGGATCCGCCCGCGGCTCATCGAGCGCATCGAACCGACGTGGGCCTGGAAGCCGTGGGCCTGCACCGCGCTCTTGCCGTTGTAGCTGATGGCGATCGGCAGGAAGTGGTACTGCAGATTCGGCCACTCCTCGCCATCGTTGGTGCGGATGAAGCCGGCCGCCTCGAACTGGTTGCTGGCGCCGATACCGGTACCGAAGAACATCCACTCGGCGCCGATCCTGGGCTGGTTCCACCACTTGAGCGCCGGATAGAGCGAAATCGGCTTCTTGCACTCGTACTGGATATACATCTCCAGGTGATCCTGAAGATTTTCGCCAACGCCCGGCAGGTCGTGTACCAGCGGGATGTCGAATTCGCGCAGATGCTCGGGGTTGCCCACGCCGGAACGCAGCAGGATCTGCGGCGAGGCGATGGCGCCGGCGCATAACAGCACTTCGCGACGCGCCCGAACTTCCTGAGCCTGGCCCTTGCGCGAGTAGGCCACGCCCACGGCACGTTTGCCGTCGAAGAGGATGCAGTCGGTCATTGCATGGGTTTCGATGGTCAGATTGGGACGCCCCCTGGCCTGATCCAGATAGCCGCGTGCGGTGGAGGCGCGCCGTCCGTTGGGCGTGGTGGTGCGATCCATCGGCCCGAAGCCTTCCTGCTGGTAGCCGTTGACATCCTCGGTCTCGGGATAGCCGGCCTCGATGCCCGCACGGATGAAGGCACCGTAGAGTTCGTTGTTGCCCTCCTTGGGTGTGGCCACCGACACCGGGCCGTCGCCGCCGTGGTAGGCGTTAGGGCCGATGTCGCGGGTCTCCGCCTTCTTGAAGTAGGGCAGACACTCGAGGTAGTTCCAGTCCTCCAGACCGGGTGCCGCCGACCAGCGGTCATAATCCAGCGCGTTGCCGCGCAGGTAGCACATGCCGTTGATCAGCGACGAGCCGCCCAGGCCCTTGCCTCGCCCGCACTCCATGCGGCGGTCGTTCATGTAGGGTTCCGGGTCGGTCTCGAAGGCCCAGTTGTAGCGCTTGCCCTGAAGGGGATAGGCGAGGGCTGCCGGCATCTGGGTCCGGAAGTCGAAACGGTAGTCGGGGCCTCCGGCTTCCAGCAGCAGCACGCTGACCGCGGTGTCTTCGGTCAATCGCGTGGCGAGCACGTTACCGGCCGAGCCGGCGCCGATGATGATGTAATCGTATTCACGAGCCTGTGCCATGCCAAGGCCCTCCTGTCGATTCATGAAACGGGTGCAGCAAAGGAGGCAGCCGGGACTCCGGCTGCCCTGCCAGGGTTGGGGGCCTGGTTAGAAAACGGCCGGGAAGGGGCCCATCTCGACCTGCACGGACTTGATCTGGGTGTAGTGATCGAGCGTCGAAATGCCGTTCTCGCGGCCCACACCGGACTGCTTGTAACCCCCGACCGGCATCTGCGCCGGCGAGTCGCCCCAGGTGTTGATCCAGCAGATACCGGCCTCGATGCGCTGAATGACGCGGTGCGCGCGATTGAGCCCTTCGGTGAACACGCCGGCCGCCAGGCCATAGTGGGTGTCGTTGGCGCGGGCGATGACCTCCTCCTCGTCATCGAAAGCGAGAATCGCCATCACCGGGCCGAAGATCTCCTCACGGGTGATGCGCATGTCGTCGGTGCAGTCGGTAAACACCGTGGCCGAAGCCCAGGCGCCTTTGCCATAGTCATAGTCGGCATCGCCGTCTGCGGTCATGCGTGAGCCGCCGACCAGCAACCGGGCACCGTCCTGGTGACCGATCTCCAGATAGGAGAGCACCTTCTCCAGGTGTTCGAAGCTGACCAGCGGGCCGAAGTTGACCGTGGGATCGAGCGGGTCGCCCGCCTTGATACGCTTGACGCGCTCGACGATCTTGGCCTCGAAGGCGTCCTTGACCGAGCGCTGCACGAAGACCCGGGTACCGTTGGTGCACACCTGCCCGCTGGAATAGAAATTGCCCATCATCGCGGCATCGGCAGCGCGATCGAGGTCGGCATCGTCGAAGACGATCATCGGCGACTTGCCGCCCAGCTCCATGGTGACGTCCTTGAGTGTCGAGCCGGCGGCGGCGGACATGACTTTCTTGCCGGTGCCCACTTCGCCGGTAAACGAGATCTTGTCGATGTCGTCGTGCTCGGTCAGCATGGCACCCACGCGGCCGTCGCCTTGCACGACGTTGAACACGCCGTCGGGCAGACCGGCTTCGGTGAAGATATCAGCCAGCTTGAGCGCGGACAATGGCGTCACTTCGCTGGGCTTGAACACCACGGCGTTACCCGCGGCCAGTGCCGGGGCCGCCTTCCAGCAGGCAATCTGGAGCGGATAGTTCCAGGCGCCGATAGCGCCCACCACGCCGAGCGGTTCACGACGGGTATAGACGAAAGAGGTCTCACGCAGCGGAATCTGCGTGCCTTCGATGGCCGGGGCCAGACCGGCGAAGTATTCCAGCGAGTCGGCGCCGGTGACGATGTCCACTGCGCTGGTTTCGCTGATCGGCTTGCCGGTATCCAGCGTTTCCAGCTCTGCCAGCTCATCATTGCGCTCGCGCAGCAGCGCTACCGCCTTGTGGAGGACTCGGGCGCGCTGCATGCCGTCCATGGCGGCCCATGTCTTCTGTCCTTCACGAGCGCTGGCCACGGCACGATCGACATCGGCCGGCGAGGCTTGCTGAACGCTGGCGAGCACCTCGCCATTGGCGGGGTTGAGGGTGTCGAATGTCTCGCCGGATGTGGCATCCACCCGGCGCCCGCCGATATAGAGTTGCTGGGTTTCGAAAGTCGCCATGGGGTGCCTCCTGCGATATTGCATGGGATTCAGGCCGGGACGTGTGGTGACGCTCAGGCGCTGTATTCAGTGTGGTCTAGCTGAGTATCCAAATAGTCATAGGCCAAGTGGCGTGCGCGGTCGACATCGAGCCCCTCGGGCGCCAGGGCGCCGCGCAGCCACAAGCCATCGATCATCGCCGCCAGCCCGCGTGCGGCACGGCGTGCCTCCGGCTTGGGCAGGCAGCGGCGAAACTGAAAGCTCAGGTTCGAGTAGAGGCGCCGATCATTGACATACTGCAGGCGCTGCAGATCTGCGTGATGCATGCTCGAGGCCCAGAAGGCCAGCCAGGTCTTCATCACCGACCGGCTGATCTGGCTGCGGTCAAAGTTGCCATCGATGATGGCGCGCAGATGTTCCCGAGGCGTGTCATGCGCGAGGCTGGCGCGCCGTTGAATCACCGCGCTGCCCAAATCGTTGAGGATATGGCGCATGGTGGCCTCGATCAGCCCATCCTTGCCGCCGAAGTAGTGGCTGATGATGCCTGTCGAGACGCCCGCCCGCCGGGCGATACGTGCGATCGTGGCATCTGCCAGTCCGGCCTCGTCGATGGCTTCCATGGTGGCCTGGATCAACTGCTGGCGGCGGATAGGTTCCATTCCAAGCTTGGGCACCGCGTTGTCTCCTCTCGCATGCGACGCGATCGTTGCGTTGAAAGCGCAAGTGGCCTGTCAATGCAGCGTTCAGCTATAGTGTGCAGGATTTTTATTGAACGTTCAATCAATAATAGGGATAGTGGATTACATAGTTTTACACCCCTATCATAATAAAGCCTTATCGAAGATTCAGTGTTTCTTCGAATAATTTTATCCATCGGGTCGAGGCGTGTCTGATTGCAGCGACAAGACGCTGATGACACCGGCATGATCTCAGACCCTACCCGAGGAACGGTACGATGACGAAGAAGACGCTTTCCCTGTCCTTGCTCGCTGGCCTGACGACGCTCTCCGCTCCGCTGGCGATGGCGGAGGTGCCGCAAAGCTGCCAGACCGTACGCTTTGCCGAAGTCGGCTGGACTGACATTACCGCTACCACCGCGCTGTCGAGCGTGGTGCTCGATGCACTGGGCTACGACACGCGTGCCGACACGGTCTCGGTGCCGGTGGCCTACGCAGGCATGAAAAACGGCGACTTCGACGTGTTCCTGGGCAATTGGATGCCGTCGATGGCCTCCATCAGCGATCCCTACATCGAAAAGGGGAGTGTCGATCGCATCACCGCGAACCTGGAGGGGGCCAAGTACACGCTGGCCGTGCCGCAGTATGTCATCGACGCGGGCGTGACCTCAGTGGCGGATCTGGACGCTCACGCCGACGAGTTCGGACATCGTCTGTACGGTATCGAGGCGGGCAACGACGGCAACGAGATCATCCAGCAGATGATCGATGACGATGCCTTCGGGCTCGGCGACTGGCAGCTGGTCGACTCCTCCGAAGCGGGGATGCTGGCCGAGCTGAAATCGAAGACGGGAAACGAGGATTGGATGGTATTCCTCGGTTGGGAGCCGCATCCCATGAATACCAACTTCGACATGGGCTATCTGGAAGGGGCCGACGACTACTTCGGTCCTGATCTGGGCGGGGCGACCGTCTATACCAATGCGCGGGGCGGCTATGCTGAAGAATGCGCAAACGTGGGAGAGCTGCTCGAGAATCTGACCTTCTCGCTGGATATGGAAAACCAGATCATGAGCGCCATCATGGATGAGGGCGCGGAGCCGAAAACGGCGGCGCGCCAGTGGCTCAAGGTGCACCCCGAGGTGCTTAAGGCCTGGCTCGAGGGCGTTCAGACTGTCGATGGCGAACCGGGCCTGCCGGCCGTCAAGACGGCGCTGGGCCTGCAGGGCTGAGTCCCGCCAAGCCAGAGTGGCGATTCGGGCTTGCCATCATGCAATCCCATGTGCATAATTCGCCACCATCGTCGGGCGGCGCTACATGTCCCACGATGCAAGTGGCTACGTAGCTCAGCTGGTTAGAGCACATCACTCATAATGATGGGGTCCCCTGTTCAAATCAGGGCGTAGCCACCAGAATCGACGAAACGCCCATCGGCTTGTCCGGTGGGCGTTTTTCGTTTACGGACGGGGCGTGTTCGCGCCGATCCATCAGGTAAACGGCCGTAACCCTTGACGAATTTTTTTCGTTACGTATACTACGCCGCGTGTTCCGGATGTTCCCCGATAGCTCAGTTGGTAGAGCAAATGACTGTTAATCATTGGGTCGCAGGTTCGAGTCCTGCTCGGGGAGCCACATCGGACATGGCGCAGGTCATGCTCGGATTATCCTGACACCACAATTCGGCCATTCCCCGATAGCTCAGTTGGTAGAGCAAATGACTGTTAATCATTGGGTCGCAGGTTCGAGTCCTGCTCGGGGAGCCATCCAATGCCGAATTGATCCGTTATGCCGTTCCCCGATAGCTCAGTTGGTAGAGCAAATGACTGTTAATCATTGGGTCGCAGGTTCGAGTCCTGCTCGGGGAGCCAATGTCTTATCTTGATGCCTGCTCCCGGCATCATGCGAATCGCCGCTTGTCCCCCTGCTGATTTCCCGTCTCATGCCTTCTTGGCATCGTCGCATCCTCTGTGACGCTCGCTCCTTTTCGTTCCTGCGGAATGATCGGGGAATAAAGGGTCCTGGCCGTTCTCGACAGGCCAGATGAGTCCATTGTCCGCGTCTGATGACTTGCGCGCTCGGGTAGGCTCGTATTCCGTTAGATGCCTAAGCTGTAGTCATGTTTCGGTATGGCGGCCGGAGGCGGGATCATGTTGTGCGAACACTCACCACTTAAATGCTCCTGCGGGAGTGACGAGCTGGCTATCCCGAGCGAGGTGAGGGATGGCGCCTACGTCACCTGCGCGAGCTGCAACGCCGTGGTCTGCCACGTCGATGACTATCAGGCGCTGCTCGATGAGGCCGATATCAGATCCTCCCGTTGAAAGCCTTCAGTCCAACGACCTGCGCAACCGTGACAGGGACATGACAAAGAAGATCGTGCCGATGACCGCGAGCGTCACGAGTTGTGGCCAGACGACGGTCAGACCCGCCCCGCGAAACAGAATGCCCTGTCCCAGCATCACGAAGTGCGTGGTCGGAGCGGCGAGCATGATGTCCTGAATGAATTCCGGCATGCTTTCCCGTGGCGTCGTGCCGCCGGAAAGCATCTCCAGCGGGATCAGCGTGAGAATGATCAGCAGCCCGAGCTGCGGCATGGAGCGGGCCACGGTACCGAAGAAGATGCCCATGGAGGTCGTGGCGAACAGATGCAACGTGGCGCCGAACAGAAACAGGGCGACCGAGCCGGCAATCGGAACCTGCAGCCAGGTTGCCACGACCACGCGCAAGGCGAAGGCAGAGGCGAGCAGGACCACCAGACCCATCGACCAGACCTTGGCCATCATGATCTCGAAGGGAGTCACCGGCATCACCAGCAGATGCTCGATGGTGCCGTGCTCGCGCTCGCGGATCAGTGCCGCGCCGGTGAGGATGATCGACAGCATGGTGATCTGGTTGATGACCTCGTTCACCGCCCCGAACCAGGCCTGATTCAGGTTCGGGTTGTAGGCCACACGTACCACCGCTTGGACGGGCGTGACGGAATCGGGATCGTGGCCTGCCAGGAAGGTGGCGATCTCGTCGTTGATGATCTCCTGGATGTAGCCGGCCCCGGTGAACGCCTGGCTGATCTGGGTCGCATCGACGTTGAGCTGGATCGTGACAGTATGGCCGTCGAGCAGGTCGCGCTGAAAGTCCGGAGGAACGTTCAGCGTGAAGGTGTAGCGCCCCTCATCCATGCCTTCGTCCATGTCGGCATGCCCAGTCATCACCGGCGGCAGAAAATAGGGCTCCTGAAAGGCGTCGACGAGACGTTGCGACGCGGGTGAGCGATCCTCGTCGACGATGGCGATCGTGGCCCGGTGCAGGGTTTCAGGCATCGCGGTGGCGCTCGAGTAGATGCTAAGGCTGAAGGCGTAGACGATCAGCAGCAGCATGGCGGGGTCGCGCAGAAGCGTGCGCAGTTCCTTGAGGCCAAGCTGGAAGATATTGGAGAGCGTATGCATCATGTTTCCTGCTTCCTGAGACCGGCGAGGCTCAACAGGCTGAGCACCGGGATGGTCGCCAGCAGGGCCAGGAAGTAAGGATAGAGTTCGGTCAGGCCGAGGGCCTTGGAAAAGATGCCGCGGCTGATGACCAGAAAATGGCTGGTTGGGTAGAGCTGGCCGATCACGGCTGAAACGCCTTCCAGTGACGAAACGGGATGGATCATGCCCGAGAACTGGATCGCCGGTACCAGGGTGCCGATGGCGGTTCCGAAGATGGCCGCGATCTGGCTGTTGAAAAGCGACGAGACAAGGAAGCCCAGCCCGGTGGCGCACATCACGTACAGCAGGGCGCCCAGGGTCAGCGTGATCGGGCTACCCTTGATCGGCACGTCGAATACCAGTACCGACAGCAGCACCAGCAGTCCGAAATTGACCAGTCCCAGCGCCACGTAGGGCAGCTGCTTGCCGATCAGGAACTCCAGGCGCGTCACCGGCGTGACGTAGAAATTGGTGATCGACCCCAGTTCCTTTTCCCGTACGACCCCGAGCGCCGTCAGCATGGCAGGAATCATCATGAGCAAGAGCGGAATGACGGCGGGCACCATCGCCGGCAGGCTTCGCACGTCCGGGTTGTAGCGATAGCGAAGGGCAATGTCGACCTGGCCACTGCCGGACATGCCGCTGTCACGCGCCAGTTCCTGCACATAGCCGGCATGAATGCCCTGCACATAACCGCGAATCGTGCTGGCGCGAGTGGGCATGGCACCGTCGATCCAATAGGACACCTGCGGCGAGTCACCGCGCTTGAGGTCGCGTCCGAAATCGGGCGGGATTTCCACGGCCAGACTGATATCGCCGTTGCGCAGGCGTTCGTCGAGCTCCGCGTAGCTCTGCAGCGGCGCCTTCTCGCTGAAATAGCGTGAACCGGACAGGTTGAGACTGTAATGCTGACTGGTCGTGGTCTGGTCACGATCGAGTACGGCAAAGGAGAGATCTTCCACGTCCAGCGTAATGCCGTAACCGATGATGAACATGAGCAGCAGTGTCCCGGCCAGGGCCAGCGTGGCACGCACCGGGTCCCGGCGTAGTTCCATGCTCTCGCGCCGGGTATAGCTGAACAGTCGGCGCCAGCTGAAGCGTGGCGGCGGGGCGGCAGCGGCCGTTGCCGTGACGATGGAAGGGGAGCCTGCCGGTGCGCTGTCGGCCGGTTCCTCGGGGGATTGGCTGGCCTCGCGCAGATAGGCGATGAAGGCCTGTTCCAGCGTGGCGCTACCGCGACTTTCCATCAATGCCTGCGGCGTATCGCTGGCGAGTACCCGGCCGGCATGCATCAGTGAGATGCGATCGCAGCGCATGGCCTCGTTCATGAAATGGGTCGAGATGAAGATGGTGACACCATCCTCGCGTGACATCGTTGCCAACTGGGCCCAGAAGTTGTCACGGGCGACCGGATCGACCCCTGACGTGGGTTCATCGAGAATCAGGATTTCCGGGCGGTGGAGTATCGCAACCGCCAGTGACAGGCGCTGACGAACCCCCAACGGCAGGCGGCCGGGCAACTGGTCGACGACGCCCTCCAGGTCGAAGCGGGTCAGCAGCTCCGCGCGGCGCCGGCGATAGTCGGTATCGGAAAGATGGAACAGTCGGGCATGCAGATCGAGGTTCTGCCCTACACTGAGTTCGCTGTACAGCGAGAAGCCCTGCGACATGTAGCCGACCCGCCGTCGGGTCTCGATGTTCTGCGGATCGACCGGTTGGCCGAACAGCCGGGCCTTGCCTTCCTCGAACGGCAAAAGACCGGTCAGCATCTTCATGGTGGTCGACTTGCCGCAACCGTTGGAACCGAGGAAACCGAAGATCTCCCCTTTCTCGATGCGGAAATCGACGTGATCCACGGCGGTGAAATCCCCGAACCGCTTGGTCAGACCGTGGGCTTCTATGGCGACCTGGTCGTTGGCTCGCCGTGGCGGAATGTCCAACGCCTGATGTCCGCGGCGTTTTTCCTCGGGCAGCAGTTGGATGAAAGCGTCTTCCAGCGTCGTGCAGCGGGTCCGCTCGAGCAAACCTTGGGGCGTGCCGGTGTCGAGTATTCGGCCGTCGTTCATGGCTATCAGCCAGTCGAAGCGCTGGGCCTCGTCCATGTAGGCCGTGGCCACCAGAACGCTCATGTGGGGACGTTGCCGGCGGATGCTGGCGATCAGTTCCCAGAACTGACTGCGGGATAGCGGGTCGACCCCGGTCGTCGGTTCGTCGAGGATCAGCAGATCGGGGTCGTGAATCAGCGCGCAACACAACCCCAGCTTCTGTTTCATGCCGCCGGAGAGCTTGCCGGCAGGGCGCTCGGTGAACTCGCTCAGGCCGGTACTGCGAGTGAGGTCGGCGATGCGACGTTCACGCTCGCCGTGATCCTGACCGAACAGCCGCCCGAAGAATTCGAGATTCTCACGCACCGTCAGGGTCGGGTAGAGATTCTTGCCGAGCCCCTGGGGCATGTAGGCGATGCGCGGTCCCGCGAGGCGGCGATGCTCGCTATCGGCCATGTCGCCACCGAGGACTTCGATACGCCCTTGCTGGAGGCGCCGGGCACCGGCAATCAGTGACAGCAGGCTCGACTTGCCGACGCCATCGGGGCCGATCAGTCCGACCATCTGCCGCGCCGGAATGTCGAGAGTCACGTCGGCCAGGGCCATGGTCCTGGCGTACTGCAGGCCGACAGCGTTCAGTCGTGCGACGATGTCCCCGGTCATGACGCAACGTTCACGCGCAGAGCCTCGGGCCACTCGGCTTCGGAGTCGAGCTTGAGATAGGCCATGCCGGGCAGGCCGGTCTTGACCTGCTCAAGGTGCTCCTTCAGCAGTTGCGGATCGATGCGTGCCCGGATCCGAAACATGAGCTTTTCCCGCTCGCTGGCGGTTTCCACCGTCTTGGGGGTGAACTGAGCGGCGCTGGCGACGAAACTGACGCGGGCGGGAATCACGTATTCCGGGGCAGCATCCAGAATCAGGTGCACCTCGTCGCCCAATGCCACGCGACCGGCCTGCGAGGTGGGCAGAAAAAACGTCATGTAGACATCGGTCAGGTCGATCAGATTGAGCACGTTACCCCCTGGAGCCAGCACTTCGCCGGGTTCCGCCACGCGATACTGCACTCGGGCCAGACGGTCGGCACGCAACTGGCTGTCTTCCAGATCCGCCTGGGTCTTCGCCACGCTGGCTTCGGCGGCGTCGATGGCGGATTGCGCCTCGACGACCTGGGAACGTGACGCGACGATGGCGGCCTGGGCGGCCGAGACCTGGGCCTTGGCCGCCGCCAGCGCCGCTTCCTTGCTCTGCATGGCCGCCAGGTCATCGTCGACCTGCTGCCGGGAAATGGCACTGCGCTGGAGCAGGGCATGGGAACGCTCGTAGCGCTTGCGCGCCGCCGTCAACTCTGCCTGGCGCTGGTGCACGACGGCTTCGTCCGCCGCCTTGTTGCTTTCGTTCTGGGCCACCATGGCATGGGCGGTCTGCAGGGCGTTGCGCATGCGTTGCAGCTCGGCCTGGGCCTGGCGCAATTGCGCTTCGAGGGCGCGCGTGTCCATGCGGGCCAACAGCTCGCCGGGAGCCACGAAATCGCCTTCGTCGACCAGAATCTCCGCCACACGACCGCTCAGCTTGGTCGCCACGTCCAGCTCCGTGGCCTCGATGCGCCCGTTGCCGCTGGCGATCGACGCGTCAAGCGCGTCCGGGCGTAGCGTTGACCAGGCGATGAAGCCGACGATGGCCAGCAACCCCACGACGATCACGATTCTTGTCAGCATCTTGCGGTTGGGCTGCATCATGTGTGTCCGGCTCCGGTAGGCAGTGAAGACGATACGCTCTGGCCTGAGCGCTCAGATTAACCTGCACTGCTGAATGTATGTTGTCATGGATCAACAGTACAAGTCGGATGATGACTGCTGCCGAGTCTCGGTACCGTCGTGCCTCATGTGGCTGCTGCAGTGGCTGAGAAGAGCCGGCCATGCAGCGAAAGGCACATTGCATTGCCGTGCAAGGAAAGGGTTAGCTGTCGCTTTCCGGCCTTTGTCCTGCCGCCGACAGCGCGCATGAGTCGCCAGGAACGAGGAGCGGGAAAAGGACACCAACCAGAGAGAGCGGGCACTCGATGAAGACACGTATCACGGAACTGCTGGGAATTCGCTACCCGATCGTTCAGGGCGGCATGCAATGGGTAGGGCTGGCCGAGTTGGCTTCGGCCGTCTCCAATGCCGGCGGGCTCGGCATTCTGACGGCGCTGACCCAGCCCACGCCGGAGGCGTTGAGCCGGGAAATCGCGCGTACCCGAGAGATGACCGACAAGCCGTTCGGGGTGAACCTGACCATCCTGCCCGCCGTCAACCCGCCCCCTTACGCCGAGTACGTCGATGCCATCGTCGAGTCGGGCATCAAGATCGTCGAGACGGCGGGCAACAATCCGAAGGAATTCATCCAGCGTTTCAAGGCCCATGACGTCAAGATCGTGCACAAGTGCACCCAGGTGCGCCATGCCCTGGCCGCCGAGCGCAGCGGCGTCGATGCCGTGTCGATCGACGGCTTCGAGTGCGCCGGCCACCCGGGGGAAGAGGACGTGCCCGGATTGATCCTGATTCCCCTGGCGGCCCGTGCCCTGCGGATTCCGGTCATCGCCTCGGGCGGCATCGGCGACGGACGCGGCATGGCGGCGGCCATGGCGTTGGGGGCAGAGGGCATCAACATGGGCACGCGCTTCTGCGCGACCCGGGAGGCGCCGATCCACGACAACGTCAAGCAGGCCCTGGTCCGGGCCACGGAAAAGGATACGAAGCTGATCTTCCGCACGCTGCGCAATACGTCCCGGGTGCTGAAGAATGCCGTTTCCGAAGAGGTGGTCAGCATCGAACGGCGCCCCGGTGGCTGCGAGTTCGAGGACATTCGGGCACTGGTGGCGGGAAAGCGCGGCCAGGCGGCTTTCGCGTCCGGCGAGGTGGACAGCGGTATCATCAGCGCCGGACAGGTCATCGGACTGATCGACGACGTGCCCAGTTGCGCCGAGCTGCTCGAGCGCATGGTTCGTGACGCCCGCGAAGCGCTGGCCTCGGCGGCGTCGGCATTCGCGTGACGCCATGACACCGGCATGAATCAAGCGGATGCGGGGGCCGGCGCCGCAACGAGGATGGCGCTGGCGCGCAGCCCGAGTCGATAGGTCGGGTCCCGGTGCGGTACGGGCTCGTCCGGCATCGCGCATGATGTCAGCCGCGACTCGTGCGCGGTATCCACGGCCAGATGCCATTGCCGGCCGGGCGGCGCCTCGGGCAGGCGAAACTCGACGCTGTCCACGCCAGCGTTGAACAGCAGCAGCAACGGGCACGCGGCATCCCGGATCCACCAGGCGAGCTGGCGGGCCTGCGGTGCATCCCAGGCGGGAGGGCCGCCATGGGGGGCGAGCCAGCGAACCTCGTCGTCGCCATAGAAGCGTGTCTCGCCGAGGACGGGGTGGGCATGACGAAAGGCGATCAGTTGGCGCACGAACCGGTGGAGATCGCCATGACGCTCCAGCAGCCGCCAATCATGCCAGCTCGTCTCGTTGTCCTGGCCATAGGCGTTGTTGTTGCCATGCTGGGTGCGTCGGCACTCGTCGCCGCCCAGCAGCATCGGAACCCCGCGGGATACCAGCAGGGTCAGCAGGAAATTCTTGATCTGTCGCTCCCGGATGGCGTCGATCACGGCATCCGTGGTCTCGCCCTCCGTGCCGTAGTTAGCGCTATGGTTGTCGTCGGTGCCGTCGTGGTTGTCCTGACCGTTGGCGTCGTTGTGCTTGACGGCATAGCTCACTAGGTCATTGAGCGTGAACCCGTCGTGACAGGTGACGAAGTTGACGCTGTTGGCGGGGCTCTTGCCCGAGCGGGCGTAGAGATCGGCGCTGCCGCAAAGGCGGCTGGCGAACGCCCCGAGCATACCCGCATCGCCGCGCCAGAAGCGCCGCACGTCATCCCGGTAACGGTCGTTCCATTCCGACCAGCGCGGTTGCGAGAAGCTGCCGACCTCGTAGGCGCCGGCGATGTCCCAGGCTTCGGCGATGAGCTTGACGTCACGCAGCACCGGATCTTCGGCGATCTGGGCGGGAAGCGGCGCGTTGGCCAGCAGCCTGCCACTGGCATCGCGGCCGAGGATCGAGGCTAGATCGAACCGGAAGCCGTCGACGTGCATCTCCGTCACCCAGTAGCGCAATGCGTCCAGGATGAACTCCCGCACGACGGGATGGCCGGCGTTGAAGGTATTGCCGGTCCCGGCATAGTCCCGATAGTGACGGCGGTCGTCGTCGAGCATGTAGTAGATGGCGTTGTCGAGGCCGCGAAAGCTCAGGGTCGGGCCGCACTCGTCGCCCTCGGCGGTGTGGTTGAACACCACGTCCAGGATCACCTCGATGCCGGCGCGGTGAAAGGCTCGGACCATCTCCTTGAATTCCGCCACCTGCTGCCCCTGTCCACCGGCGCTGCTGTATGACGCCTTGGGCGCCAGAAAGGCGACCGAGTTGTAGCCCCAGTAGTTGTGCACTTCGAATGGACGGCCGGTGTGCGGCTCGATCTCGGGCAACTGGCATTCGTTGAACTCGTGGACGGGCAGCAGTTCCACCGCCGTGACGCCGAGGGCCTGCAGGTAGGGAATCTTCTCTACCAGGCCGCGATAGGTACCGGGATGGGCGACGCCGCTGCTGGCGTGTCGGGTGAAGCCGCGGACGTGCAGTTCGTAGATGACGGTTTGCGACCAGGGACGCCGGGGCGGGAGGTCGTCCTGCCAGTCGAACGCATCCCGGATGAAGATGCACTTGGGCATGGCGCCGGCGCTGTCCAGCGTGGACGGTGCGCGGTCCGGTTCCGGCGCCAGCGGATCGTATCCGCGTGCCGGCGCGAAATCCCAATGCGCCAACTGGGTGAGCGCGCGGGCGTAGGGGTCGAGCAGCAGCTTGTGGGTATTGAAGCGATGGCCCTGTTCCGGGCAATAGGGACCCGTCAGGCGATAGGCATAGAGCTGGCCGGGGCGGACGCCCTTGATCCACACGTGCCACAAGTCACCGGTGCGATGCCGGACGGGATCGAGATCGATGCCGTGGATCGGCACGGCGTCATGAGGATCGGCGAACAGCTCCAGACGGACACGCTCGGCATGACGGCTGAACAGGGAAAAGTTGACTCCGCCCCCGAGGGGGTGGGCGCCTTGGGGGAGTGGAATGCCGCGACGAATGTCGAGGCTTTCGGGAAGCGCGCACTGCATGTCCATGGCGTGGGAACCCGGCTCAGCGTTGCCAGAGAATATGGGCGTCTTCCAGGGGCACGGCCATCGGGTCATGCTGCGCGATCACCCTGGCCGTGTAGTCCGTGGCGGGACGCAGTGACGCCAGCGAGGCGCGATAGACGTAGCCGTTGGCGGCATGTTCCAGGCGGTGCTGGCGCTGCATGGGCACGCGTTCCACGGCGGCTCCTTCGATGGCATTGGCATAGAGCTCGACCCGGACCCTGTCCGGATCGAGGCCGTCGAGGTAGACCTCGATCTCGAAGCCATGCTGCTGGGCATCGCTGGTCACCCGCATCTCGCCAAAATGGAGGTCGGGCCATGTCTGGGCCTGCGGATGCTGCCAGCGCACGGCCTGGCCACTGATGGCGGCTTCATGGCAGCGCGCGGACCGCTGGCGGAAGGCAGCGGCAGCCGGCAGATAGTAGCGCTCGGCATATTCGCGCAGCGTGCGGTTGGTGGAGAAGCGCGGCGTGAGGCGGGCCATGCTCTCGCGCATTCGCGACACCCAGCCAGTGGGAATGCCCGAGGCATCGCGAGCGTAGAAGGCGGGGGCGACTTCCCGTTCGAGCAGGTCGTAGAGGGCCTCGGCCTCGGCCGCGTCCCAGGCGGGATCGTCGTCATGTTCCTGGCCGTCGCCCAGCGCCCAGCCGACCTCGGCGGTGTAGGCTTCCGCCCACCAGCCGTCCAGTTCCGAGAGGTTGAGACCGCCGTTGACCAGCACCTTCATGCCGCTGGTACCGCTGGCCTCCCAGGGGCGGCGTGGCGTGTTGAGCCAGACATCGACGCCCTGCACCAGATGTTCCGACAGCGACATGTCGTAATCGCTGAGAAAGATCACGCGCGAGCGCGCCTCGGGCCGGCGGATGAAACCTATCCACTCCTGGATCATGGCCTGGCCGGCGAGATCGGCCGGATGCGCCTTGCCCGCGATGATCAACTGAATGGGGCGCTCGGGGTGGTTCAGCAGCCGCAATAGCCGCTCCGGGTCGTGCAGCAGCAGGTTGGGGCGCTTGTAGGTCGCGAAGCGGCGGGCAAAGCCCAGGGTCAGTATCTCCGGATCGAACAAGTGTTTCGCCTCCGCGACCTCCGCTGGCGAGGCCCCGGAGGCGGCCCGCTGCCTTGATAGACGTTCGCGGGCGTATGCGACGAGCTGGGTGCTGCCCGACAGGCGGAATTGCCAGAGCCGGGCATCCGCAACCTGGCGGATCGCGTCGCCCAGATGCTCCGCCGTGCCCCGCCAGCGGTCCTGGCCGCAGACCTCCGTCCACAGTTCGTCGGCGGGCGCCGAGTCCCAGCTCGGCATGTGCACGCCGTTGGTCACGTGACCGACGGGAACTTCCTCGACCGGCCAGCGTGGAAACAGCGGGGCGAAGAGGTGACGGCTGACCCGCGCGTGCAGCTGGCTGACGCCATTGACCGCACCGCTGCCATGGATCGCCAGATAGGCCATGTTGAAGGGCTCCGAGGTATCGTGCGGGTCGCGACGGCCCAGGGCCAGCAGGTCATGCAGCGAAATGCCGAGACGCTGCTCGGCATAGGCGCTCAGATATTGCTCGATGAGCGCCGGGGAGAAGCGATCGAATCCTGCGGCGACTGCCGTATGGGTGGTAAAGAGATTGCCCGCCCGGGTCGTGGCCAGAGCCACGTCGAAGGGCTGGGCGGTGCGCTGCATGAAACACGAGGCGCGCTCCAGCACGGCGAAGGCGGCGTGACCTTCGTTGAGGTGACAGACCTCCGGCTCGATACCGAGCGCCTCGAGCAGGCGCCAGCCGCCGATGCCGAGTAAAAGTTCCTGCTGAAGACGCAACTCCGGGCCGCCCCCGTACAGTTCGCTGGTGATACCGCGATGAGCCGGAAAATTCGCCGCGTCGTTGCTGTCGAGCAGGTAGAGCCGTGTCCTGCCGACCTGTACCTGCCAGGTCCGCAGCCAGATGGAATAGCCGGGAAGCGCGACTTCCAGGCGTAGCCACTCGCCATTGGCCTGGCGCAGCGGCGCGATCGGCAGTTGCCCCGGATCGTTGTACGGATACAGCGCCCGCTGAGTGCCATCCTGGTCGATCACCTGCCGGAAGTAACCCTGCTGGTAGAGCAGCCCCACGCCGATCACCGGGACGCCGAGATCGCTCGCCGCCTTGAGCTGGTCGCCGGCGACGTTGCCCAGCCCGCCGGAGTAGATGGGCAGGGTCTCGCTGAGCATGAATTCCATGCAGAAGTACGCCACGCATTTCAATGCACTCTGGGGATGGCTCTGCTGGAACCATGTCGAGGCGCTCTCCGCCTCGCGGGTCTCCTGTATCCGGACCTCGAGTTCGGCGCGAAAGGCTGGCTCCCGCATCGCTTGCTCGAGCCGCTCTCGCGATACCGTCTGCAGGACGACCCAGGGATTATGGGTCAGCTCCCAGAGCACGGGATCGAGCTGTCGCCAGACACGGTCGGTGGCGTGATTCCACGACGAACGCAGGTCGAGCGCCAGTTCGGCCAGTAAATCGAACCCCTCCACGTCCGCACATAGAGGAAGCTCCTTGGGGTAGCGGCCATGCAATGAGTCACTCATAGCGCCTCGCTTGTCGTGAAACCCGTTCGATGGGGACCATGCCGTGTCGTGGCATATGGGACAGCTTTACATTAGCTTGGCCTGCAAGGGCAATGCCTGCCCGCAAGGAGAGAAGAGTATTTCTGGTCGAGTCCGATCCACCATGACGGGCGCCCTGTATCGGCGCTTCACGGGGTGAGTGCCGAGATTTCTCGGACAAGGCCTGGTGTAGGCCCGCTTCCAGTGGATCGATCACTCTTCACTCTTCCCTGAGAGGCAACGGTCGGTGGGAAGTGCCGATGTGGCGGCTGAAGTCGACCCATGGCATGGGGCGGTAGTAGTGAAATCCCTGTACGTGATCGACGCCCATCGAGTGCAACAGATCGCTCTGGCCTTGGGTCTCCACGCCTTCGACCACGACCCGTTGCGAGAGCTGCTCACCGAGATACAGCAGTCCCTGCATCAGGTGACGGCTGGCATCGGCATTATGACCACAGAGACCTGCGGTGAGTGAACGGTCGATCTTCACGCTGGAGAAGGGAATGTCCTGCAGGAAACTGATCGATGTGTAGCCCGCGCCGAAGTCGTCCAATGCGACGCCGAAGCCCGCCTCACGCAACTCGGCGATCTGCTCCTGTACCGACGCCATGTCGAGAAGTCTGACGTGTTCGGTCATCTCGAAGGACACCGAGCGGGTGGGAATGGCATAGCGTTCGGCCAGGGCGATGACGTAGCCGGCAAAGCAGCGGGCATAGAGCTGCTTGGCGGAGATGTTGATCGACAGGAAATCGATGTGTCGGTAGAGCTGTTCGGCGGCCATGCGCTGGAAGGTCCGTTCGACGACCCACTCGTTGAGCTTGAGGATCAGATCGCTGGCTTCAGCAATCGGAATGAAGAGGCCAGGGCTGATATCGCCTCTTTCAGGATGATGCCAGCGCAGCAGCACCTCTCCGCCAACGGTCGTGTCACGCTTCAACGAGTGGATCGGCTGGATGTAAAGTTCCAGCGCGCTGTCCTGTTCATCCAGGGTGCGCTCCAGCTCCCGTGAGTAGGCGAAATGGCGCGACTGGTCGTCGAGCAGACGTGAAGTGAACAGCACGATGGGCGTGTCGGGGTCGCGCTTGGCGGCGGACATGGCCGCATCGGCGCGTTTCAGCAGGCCGGCGGGGTGTCGTGCATGCTGCGGGAACAGTGCGATACCCACCGTGCAATGCAGAGTGTGGTGATGGCCCTCGATGATGAAGGGATCCTGCAGGGCTTCGACGATACGTTCGGCCAAGGGCAACGGGCACTGTAGCCGATCGCTTAGGATGAGGAACTCGTCGCTATCCATGCGCCCATAGGCCGCCTCGGGCCCCGCAATGGTCCCCAGTAACCGGGCAAAGCACTGCAACAGGCGGTCACCGTGAGCATGGCCGAAGGTGTCGTTGATCTCCTTGAAACCGTCCAGATCCAGATACAGCAGGCCGAAGGGCTCTCGGCGTGATGTCATCTCCGCCAATAGTGCGGTCATCTTGCGACGATTATACAGGCCGGTCAGCGTATCGTGCTCCGATTGCCGGGTGGCCAGATGAACCTGGCGCTGCTGCGAGTGCAGGCGCCACCAGGCAATCAGTGCCACCAGAAACAACAACGCGGTCATCCCGGCGATCAGCATCCGTCCCCAGAGCGGGAGCCGTTCAGCGTCGGGGGCATCGAATACCCTGACGTCTAGCCCGCGCGGCACCTGGTCGAGCAGGGCATGGCTAAGATTCAGTTCCAGCGGTACCTCGATCGTCGGGGCCGCTACGTCACGGCTCAGCAGGTGACGGGCGACAAGGTGCGACAGACTGGCGACATTGACGAACGCTCCCCCATCGCAGCCGTAGTCGAGCAGGTAACCGGCGTGGCAGAAGAAGGCGCTGAACTTTTCCTGAAAATGGGCAGCCAGGGCGGGGGCCGGAGAGCGCCGGGCCAAGCGCAGTGGCGCGTCCAGCGCCAGAATGGCGTAACTGGAATAGTCGCGAGTGTCTGTATAGACGGACTGCCACGTTCTGGCGATTACGCGTTCGAACCCGGCCTGGGGAATCTGATCGAGCGCCTGTCTCCCGAGTCGGAAACCCGCATCGGTGGCGGAATGCAGCAGAAGCAGATCATGTTTGCCGGTGACTTGGCGAGCGAGAATCGCGCTCTGGGTCATGGCCTCCGAAGTCAGGGCCAACGGCACGCCACGGACTCGAGCCAGCTCGGCCAGCTTCGAACTGTTGATGCCAATGGCGATCGGCGGTGGGCCGGAAAAGGTTGAAGAGTGCCGCAGGTAGAACGCCAGCGCTGCATCATCCAGCAGCACCAGGCGATCATAAGGTCTGAGGCGGTTGGCGCTGTCATGCAAGGCGTCGTCTGCGAGATAGTCACTGGCTGGCTGATCGCGTGCTTCGAGATAGTGTACGCGGACACGCACGTTCTGATTCGCCGATTCGAGGTAGTAGCGCAGGTTGCGTACCAGACTATCCGTCCAGGCATCGCCGTCATGGTACGACGCGAGAATCAGAATCTGAGGCACCTCCTTGCCCATCGAGGGCATCTGCTCCGGCATCGCGGGATCCGCTTGCGTGCCTCCTCCCTCCATTGTCAGGCCCAGCGCGAGGATGAGAGGCGACAGAAATCGGTAAAACATAAAGCGGCGTCCCCCGTAAGCGTTCTTGTCGTTTCACTAGAAGTCTAGTCCTCTTGGCTAATGGGAAAGTGCTATCTTCCGCAACGAAGTCCTGCTCGTAGCCATAAGCGTGGCCAGGCCACGCTTATGGCTGCTACCGAGTTAGAATTCGCTCCAGTCTTCGACGAGGGCTTTGGGCCGCGGGCTTGTCGGCGCTTTTTCCGGAGTGGCCGGCAAGGCGGGGGAGGGGGACGTTTGTGCCGAGGCCTTTCCCGCGGCCGCAGACTGCCGGGTGGGCACGGGTTGCCGGGTGGCGGCGGCCTGGCTATCCAGACGGAATGTGGCAATAAGCTCGGCCAGTTGTTTGGCCTGCTCTTCCAGAGACGCGGCGGCGGCGCTCGTCTGCTCGACAAGAGACGCGTTCTGCTGGGTGACGGAATCCATCTGGGTGAGGGCCACGTTGATCTGTTCGATGCCGCTGTTCTGCTCTTGTGTCGCCGATGACACTTCGGTCATCAGGGCGGAGACCTGGCGGATGGAGCTGACCGTCTCATCGATGGTCTGTCCGCTACGCTCTGCCTGCTCGGCTCCACTGACGATTCGCGATGTCGTGTCGTCGATCATGGCACGAATCTCCTTGGCGGAAGTGGCGCTACGGCTGGCCAGTGAGCGCACTTCGCTGGCTACCACCGCGAAACCGCGACCCTGTTCTCCTGCACGGGCCGCCTCGACCGAGGCATTCAGGGCCAGGATGTTGGTCTGGAAGGCGATGGAGTCAATGACTTCAACAATGTCCTGTATCTTGCGTGAGCTGTCGGCGATTTCCCGCATCAGTTGCACGGTCTGCTGAACTTCCTGCCCGCCGGCTTCGGCTGTCCGGGATGCGCTGGTGGAGAGTCGGTCGGCCTGCGTTGCCGACTCGGTATTCTGGCGTACGGTGGAGGCCATCTGCTCCATGCTGGAGGCGGTTTCCTGCAGGGCGGATGCCTGTTCTTCGGTGCGTGAGGAAAGGTCCTGGCTTCCCGTCGCGATTTCGCCGGCACCGGTGAAAACGCTCTCGCTATTCTGACGCAATGACAGCACGAGGTGACGCAGCTTTTCCTGCATATCCTTTAGCGCGCTGAAGAGCCTGCCGATCTCATTGCCGCCTCGGTCCTCGATCCGGGCCGTCAGGTCGCCCTGGGCGATGCGGTCGAAGTGTTCCATGATTTCCTTGAGCGGCCTGACCACGGCGCGCATCATTCCTGCGCGTACGATCAGCGCTGCCATTAGCGCCAGTACGAGCAGGGTAACGGCAATAATTTCCACCAAGAGACTCGATTCGGAATCTTCGGCAACGAGCGTCTCACCACGCTCCTCGACAAAATGAATAAAGCTCCTGACTGCGTCATCGAAACTCATGAAAAGCGTATCGAGGGACGCTTTCTGGCGCTGAATGTCGTCCGGGTCGGCTTCCTCCAATAGCGGAACCAGCGTATCCGAGACAAGCGCCCCGTAGGCTGACGTGACCGCATCAATATATGTGCCGTGTTGACTGTCCTGGCGCGAAGGAACGCTCTTGAACGCGGCAAAGCGCTGCCGGGCCCTTTCAAGTGCTTCTTCGGCGCGCTGGCGCATTTCTCTCGCGCCGTCATAGTTGGCCTGGCGGCTCAACATGGCATATTGATCCATCATCTGTCGCGCACGCAACAGATTGACTTGTGCCCGATTGAGCATGTTGGACTGCGTGACATTGACTTGCGAAAGTTCATCGATGGCTTTTGCGCTGATGTTATTGGAATAAAATCCTAGCGCGCTAATTGCACCGATCATCGCCACTAGCACGGCCAGCGCCAGGGTCAGGCTCCATTTGACTGATAGGTTTTTCATTTCTCGGTTCGCTTTATTATAACAGATTTATACAAATATTTTTGTATCCCGCATTTCATATCGGCACTAGGGAGTCGAGTTTTAATTTAATTAAAGGTTTTTTGGATAGTAAATACTTACTTGGGCGATGGGGGCTGTCCGGAATTTTTTGTCGCGCCAATAAAAAACTCGTAGTGGGATGATAATTAGCATAAAAGTTATTTTTATTGTCTGGTCAATATAAACAAGGCTGCAGAGTGGCAAGAAATTGAGGCTTGTTGGCAGGAAATTAACGCTGGCCGACAAGGCATGAAGAATCAGCAGACTCAAGCTGGGAGAAGGCTCGCCGATATCCATGATGTCGATAATTACAAGTCCAGTGACACCAATTACCAAGAACCTTTATGAAACTTTCGACAGGGAATTACCATGCGGCATTGGACTACGCGAAGAAAGCTGTGGGCCATTCTGGCTCTGATGTGGGTGGGCATGCTGGTGCTGGTCGGGTGGACCGCCTTCGACAAGCGTGCGGGTCTGCTCGATGAGCGTGTTGCCAGCTTGAGCAAGTTCGTGGGCAGTGCCCGCGATCTGGTCAATGATTATGTGGCGCGTGCCGAACGCGGCGAGATGAGTGTGGAGGAGGCCAAGTCCCGAGCCATCGGCAGGCTGGCGAGTCTTAGCTTCGGCGAAGGAGGCTATATCTTTGCCTTCGACAGCGATATTCGAATCGTCGCCCATCCGCGACGTGAAACCGGTGACGACATGAGCGGTTATCAGGACGATGACGGCAAATATCTTTATCGCGAACTCAAGGCGACCGCCGACAACAATCCCCAGGAAGGGGGCTTTGTCTATTACATGTCCGAGCGGGCCCAGGCTGGCGGCGGTCAGACAGCCAAGCTCAGCTATGTGCAGCGGGTCCCGTCCTGGAACTGGAACCTGGCGGCCGGCGTTTACCTGGATGATATCAATGCCGCGTTCTGGAACAGTCTGATCAAGCTCGGGGCGCTGCTTCTCGTCATCGGGGCAACCGTCACGCTGATCATGGGGTGGATCATCCGCGATGTGCTGAACAGCCTGGGTGGCGATCCGCACCATGCTCAGGAGGTGGTCAAGCGTATCGCCGAGGGCGACCTGACCCAATCCCTGACGCTGAAATCCGGCGATACCACCAGCCTGCTGGCGACCATCGAGGGCATGCGCATCCGCCTGGCTTCATCCATGGTCAACATTCGCCAGGCCACGGACTGGATCCACGTCGGGGTCGGGGAGATGACTACCGGCAACCAGGACCTGTCGGCGCGCACCGAGCAGCAGGCGGCCTCCATCGAGGAAACGGCCTCGAGCATGGAAGAGCTGACCCAGACGGTACGCCAGAACGCCGATAACGCCCAGCAGGCCAGCGTCATCGCCGACGAGGCCAGCAGCACGGCACGTCGTGGCGGTGAAATGATGGACGAAGTCGTCACCACCATGCGCGGCATCACCGACAGCTCGCGCCGGGTCACCGATATCATCGAGGTCATCGATTCCATCGCCTTCCAGACCAACATCCTGGCGCTGAATGCCTCGGTCGAGGCGGCCCGTGCAGGAGAACAGGGTCGCGGTTTCGCGGTGGTAGCCAGCGAAGTGCGCTCGCTGGCCAGTCGCAGTGCCGAGGCCTCCCGCGAGATCCGCACGCTGATCGCAGCTTCCAACCAGCAGATCGGCAGCGGGGCGACATTGGTCGACCGTACCGGCGATACCATTCGCGGCGTGGTCACTGCCGTGGCGCGGATGACCGATCTGATGCAGGAGATCTCCTCCGCCTCCCGGGAACAGAGCGCCGGCATCGAGCAGGTCAGCCAGGCGGTGGGGCAGATGGATCAGGTTACCCAGCAGAACGCCACGCTGGTGCAGCAGGCCGCGGGCGCTACCGCCTCGCTGGGTGAGCAGGCCGAGCGTCTGGTGAAAGAGGTGGAGTGGTTTCGGATCGCCGAAGAACAGCGCCATGCATCTGGCGCCCCGCAGAGCATGCATCGGCTGGCTGCGGTGCCTGAAGCGTCGTTCTAAGGCTGGGATCGTGCCGCCCGTTACCCGGGCGGCCTGGAAGGGCGAAGAGGCGTCTTCCTGCCGCCAGGTTCGCTGTATCGGCGGGCGAATCGGGGCGGCGGTGGATATTCTCAGCCGAGTAACTGCGGGTTGGCGTGCCATACCGAATAGGTCAGTGCCATGGCGACGCCGACCCACAGCAGATAGGGCAGCATCAGCAAGCCGGCGAGGCGGCGAAGCCGCCAGAAGGCGACCACATTGATGACGATCACGGCCCATAGCACGACGATACAGGCGAAGGAGAGCGCGCCGAGATGCCAGACGAAGAACAGCCAGCTCCATAGGGCATTGATAGCCAGCTGGATCAGGAACAGCGTCAGCGCTTCGGGTGCGGCACGAAAGCCGCCGATCCGCCATATCCACCAGGCAGCGATTGCCATCAGGACATACAGCGTGGTCCATATCGGTCCGAAGGCCGCCGCCGGAGGTGCCCAGCCGGGTTGGTCGAGCCTTGCATAGAACGCGGCGGCGTCGACGGAGGCCACGGCGCCGATCGCCGCTACAACGAAACAGATCGCCAGCCAGGCGATGAAGCCCAGTGCCTGATGGCGGGTGGAAAGCTCACTCATGAATGTGCCTCATCTCGGGGTTAACATGCCCAGCATGCGCTATCGAGGAGTTTTTTCCATGCCCCATGCCGAACACTTCTGATAAACCGTCCTGCATCGGCCGTTTACCCTTGTGTTACCACGCTGCGTGGGGTGAATGGACGCTGCGCGGGTTGCGTGGATAATAGTGTTCCGGCAGACGGTCGACATGGGTGAAGAATTTGGTGTCCTTGTAGGGCATTTTCATGAAGCCCGAGATGCCCAGGCCGTTGATCTGCGGTACCGCGGCGAGCAGCGTATCCAGATACGAGCGAAATTCCTCTTCCCGCGCCGGGTCGAGGAGACGGTAATAGCTGTGGATCTTGAGATGGGTGGGCAGGGCCTCGAAGATGATCATACCGGTGTGATGAATGGCGTTGAGTTCGATCAGCGTATCCATGATTGCCTGCGGCAGCGCCAGGTACTCCTCCGGATCCGGACCATCCTCGAAATAGGAGTGTACGCGGCTGGGATCTTCCAGATCCGGGGCGGCGCTGACCTCGTAAGGAAGTTCCATCTGCGGCTCGACGAGGAAGGGTTCGTCGGGCGCTGCGCGATCGATATGCAAGGTGTCGCGGGCATTGAACAGGCAGGCCTTGAAGATGCCCTGACGATAGATGGCGCGGGCCAACTGGACCATATTGTTGACCGCGGCGACGAAGGCACTTTTGCGGCCGGCATCATGCAGATTGAGCGTCGTGTCGATGTAGACGCCTTCCTTTTCCCAGCGCACCGCCAGACCGCCGACCACGGGATACTTGCCCAGGCGGCTGACGGCGGCGAGAAACGCCTTCTCGGTCTCGCCCATGCCCTGCATGAAGTTTCGGTAATAGCGATCCAGCTGGACGTCGTTGACTTCAGCGAGCACATCCTCGCGATTCTCCTCACGCAGGAACGACTTGCGCGAGCTGTAGACCACGGTATCGATCTCGCGCCGACTGGGCCGTACCCAGACCGGTACCATCGGCGCTTCGGGGGGCATGGGCAAGTCGAGCATCACGGTGCGCGCGATACGCGGCATGTGAGCCAGGAAATAGTCGCCGGCGTGCGCTCTTGCCGCCGGGTCGGCATCGAGCAGGGCGTCGAGCAGACGGGCGAACTCCCGCGGTAGCCCCAGCGACACCGCCGGGATGGCGCGATGGCCGAAACGGCAGGACTGCGCCGAGGCCAGCGCGTATAGCGTGGCCGCAGCGCCCTGCTCGTCGAAGCGCGGCGAGGAGAGCCCGCCATTCAACTGCTCCTCGCCGATGAAGTAGACGTCGCCCAGGCGGGCGTTGGTCTGCTGCAGATTGTCCGACATCAGTTCCATCACGTTATTGGCGAGAAACTGCAGATTGGTGTCGAGCTGAGCGAACACCGACGAGCCCCAGTCAATCAGCGCGATCCGCTCGGTGCGCGGATCGAAGACCAGGTTGGAGGGCTTGATGTCGCCATGCACGATGGGCTTGCCGGAGGGGCCCGCACCTTGGCGCAGACTGCGCAGGATATCTGCCAGCTGCGCGGCGATCCTGATGACCAGGCGCGGCGGAAGGCGGCCGTGACGCAGCGAATACTCCTCGAGATTGATGCCGGGAGCGCGCTCCATGACCAGGATCGACTGGCGGCGCACCTGCTGGTAGGCGATCAGCTTGGGTACCTGGGGGTGGTCGACCTGCTCGAGCATGAACGCCTCCTCCTCGAGGCGCTCGTGAAACTGCTGGGGCAGGGTGAGGCGCGTGAACTTGAACACATAATGAGCCTGGTGAGCGGTGACGCCGGCGAATACGAAACCGTAGGCGCCTTTGCCGATCAGCTCGATGTCCCGATAGCCCAGTTGAACGAGCTGGGCCTTGCATAACGCCACCCACTCCTTGAGCTTTCGGGCATCGGTATGGCTGAGCAGATAGACCGACTGCTCTTCGGGAATATAGAACTGTTGCAGGCCATCGTGTGTCATTGAAAACACGTCCCCACCCGTAGCGTCAGCGCATTTCGAGCAGCATCGTCTGCGGCGCCTGCAGATAGCTCTTCCACAGGTTGCAGAAACGCGCCATGCTGCCGCCGTCGAGGATGCGATGGTCGCCGGACCAGGTGATGGTCATGATCGAGCGCGCCACTACCGCTCCGTCATCACTGAAACGTGGCAGCCGCTGGATCTTGCCCAGCGCGACGATCGCCACTTCCGGTGGATTGATGATCGGCGCGGCATAGGTACCGCCCAGCGCGCCGATGTTGGAGATGCTGATAGTGCCATCCTGAAGATCCTTCTGTTCGACGCGGCCTTCGCGAGCGGCCTGGGTCAGGCGCTCGACCTCGGCGGCAATCTCCAGCAGGCTCAGGGTTTCCACCCGCTTGATGTTGGGTACCATCAATCCCGCACGGCTATCTACTGCCATGCCGATGTTGCAGTGCGGCTGATAATGGATTTCGCTGGCGTGTGACTCGAAGCGGCTATTGAGAATCGGGTAGGCCTGAATCGCCAGCGCCATGGCTTTCATGATCAACGGCATCAATGTCAGCCGGGTGCCCTGCGCCTCGGCCTGAGGCTTGAGTGTCTCACGCAGTGTCAGCAGCTCGGTAACGTCGATCTCGTCGCCATAGGCGAAATGCGGAATCGCCGCAGCGGCTGCCGCCATGCGCTTGGCCATTACCGCCCGCACGCCGCGTAGCGCTTCGACCTTGACGCCATCCTCTGGTGGCGTGGCCGGTGTCGGCGGGACCCGCTCGGAGGCGGTGGCAGCCGGGGCAGGCGCCTTTCGAAAGGCCAGCACGTCCTCCTTCAACACGCGTCCATGCTTGCCGGAGCCGGGAATGTCCTCGAGGCGCAAACCATGCTCGCGTACCAGCCGCCGCACCGCCGGGCTGGCCGGGATACGCCGACGGGCCGAAGGCGTGGACGGCGTGGTGTGGACGGAGTCGGCGGCAGCGTTCGGCTCGATGTTGACCTGCTCGGGGCTCGATGGCGCTGCCGATGCGCCCGGCGCGGGAGAAGCTTCCCGGTCGCGCGGCACGAAGGCGAACAGCGGGGCATGCACCCGGGCGTGCTGCTGCGCCTGGCAATGATGCCGGGTCATCCGTCCCGCCTTGGGTGCGGTGATCTCCACCAGTGCCTTGTCGGTCATCACGTCGACGACCGGCTGGTCCTCTTCAAAAGGCTCGCCCTCGGCCACATGCCAAGTCACCACCTCGCATTCGACGATGCCTTCGCCGATGTCGGGCAGCAGGAAATCCTCGGTAGCCTCGCCAGTGTCGGCATCGGAGCTCGGCACGGAGTCTGACGTCGGCGTATCGGCGTCAGGCGACGCGCTGGCCGGCGGGCGTCCCGGCACTTCGGCGTCGAGCGTCGTCTCGTCGCGTGCCGCCGGCGTCTCGCCGGGCTCGGGCCTGTCGGCGCGAGGCGTGTCGTGGCTTGATGTGTCGGCCGAGGCGTCCTGCGGGGTGAAGGCAAACAGCGGTGTATGCACCCGTGCCGTCTCGCCTTCCTGATAGTAGAGCTGGGTGATGCGCCCCTGGTGCGGCGCGGTAATCTCCACCAGCGCCTTGTCGGTCATCACTTCCACTACAGGCTGATCCTCCTCGATAAGATCGCCTTCCTGAATCAGCCATTTGACCAGTTCGCATTCGACGATGCCTTCGCCGATGTCGGGTAGGATAAATTCACTCATTACACCATTCCTCTAGAAGTCGATGCTGCGTTGGATCGCCTCGAAGATCTTGAGGTGATCGGGCAGGTACTCTTTCTCCAGCGCGAGGGGGAACGGCGTGTCCAGCCCGGTGACCCGCGCGATGGGCGACTCCAGATAGAGGAAGCAGCGTTCCTGGACGGTGGCTGCGATCTCGGCGGCGAAGCCACCAGTCAGCGGTGCCTCGTGGGAGATCACCAGCCGGCCGGTCTTGAGCACCGAGTCGCAGACTGTGGCCACGTCCCACGGTGCGATGGTGCGTAGATCGATCAGCTCGCAGGAGATGCCGGACTGCTCGGCTTTCTCGGCGGCGTCCTTCAACGGCTCCATCTGCGCGCCCCAGGCGAGCAGGGTAATGTCGGTGCCTTGCTTGATGACGTCGGCCTGACCCAGCGGCAGTTCGTAGTCCTCGTCGGGAACGTCGCCCACCGAGGCGCGATACAGTCGTTTGGGTTCGAAGAACAGCACCGGGTTGCGATCGCGGATCGCGGCGAGCAGCAGGCCCTTGGCCTGATGGGGATTGCGCGGCACCACGATCTTCAATCCCGGCGTGTGGGCAAAGTAAGCCTCGGGGGATTGGGAATGATAGAGCCCGCCGGAGATGCCGCCTCCGTAGGGGGTACGGATCGTCAGCCCGCCGACATTGAACAGGTTGCCGGAGCGGTAGCGGAACTTGGCCGACTCGTTGACGATCTGGTCGAAGGCCGGAAAGATGTAATCGGCGAACTGGATCTCGGCCACCGCCGTCGCACCCTGGGCCGCCAGGCCATTGGCGAAGCCGATGATGCCCTGTTCCACCAGCGGTGTGTTGAAGCAGCGCTGCCGGCCGTACTTCTCCTGCAGATGGCTGGTGGCGCGGAATACGCCACCGAAGATGCCTACGTCCTCACCGAAACAGACCATCCGCGCGTCGCTGGCCATGGCGATATCCAGCGCGTTGTTGATTGCCTGCAGCATGTTCATGCTAGTCATGCGCCTCACCTCCCTCGCGTTTTGTCGGCTTGGCGTCTGACTGGTGGGCGCTGCGGGGATATGCCTCGGGATACTTGCGGATATGCGCCTTGAGGCTGGCCAATTGTTCGGCGAGCTGTGGCGTGACCTCGTCGAACACGTCGGTGACCAGCGTGTCGAGCTCGGGCGGGGGACGTTTCTCGGCACGCTTCATGGTATCGAGCACCTCGCGACGCAGGTTGTCCTGCAGGGGCTTTTCCTCCTCTTCGCTCCACCACCCGAGATCGATCAGCCAACGTTTCATGCGCATGAGCGGGTCCTTTTCGCGCCAGGCTTCCTCCTCCTTCTTGCTGCGGTAGCCGGACGGATCGTCCGAAGAGGAGTGCGCGGCAAGGCGATAGGTCATCGCTTCGATCAGCACCGGTTGATGCTGTTCCACCGCCAGCTGGCGTGCCGCCCGCGTGGCCTCGTAGACGGCGAGAATATCGTTGCCATCGACGCGAATCGTCTGCATGCCATAGCCGAAGGCGCGCGGGGCGATGCCGTCGCCGGCGAACTGCTCCACCGCCGGAGTGGAGATGGCATAGCCGTTGTTGCGGCATAGGAAGATCACCGGCACCTTGAGCACCGAGGCCATGTTGAGCGCGGCATGGAAGTCGCCTTCCGAGGCGGCCCCCTCGCCGAACAGCGTGAGGGTGCAGTGTCCGTCGCCATCGAGCTTCTGGCCGTAGGCGTAGCCTGCGGCCTGAGGAATCTGCGTGGCCAGCGGCGAGGAGATCGTCATGTAATGCAGTTCACGCGAGCCGTAGTGCACCGGCATCTGGCGCCCCTGACCGTAATCCAGGGCATTGCCGAAAAGCTGGTTCATGAATTCGTCAGTGGTGAAGCCGCGATAGGCCAGCGCGCCCTGTTCGCGATACTGCGCCATGATCATGTCGGCGTCGTCGAGGGCGGCGGTGGCGCCGATCACCGAAGCTTCCTCGCCGGTGCACTGCATGTAGAAGCTCAGGCGCCCCTGGCGTTGCGCCGCCATCATGCGTTCGTCGAGTACACGGGTGAACAGCATGGCGCGATAGATGCGCAGCGCCTTTTCCCGGTCGAGCGAAGGCGATACGCCGCCCTCGTGCAGCGTGCCGTCCTGCTTGAGCAGCGTAAAGACGGGAACGTGGATGTCTTCCCCATTCATGAAGGTGGGGGCGTGGACGTGAATAGCTGACGTATCGAGTGACATTGTTGTTGTCATGATCCTCTTCCTGGATGCGGCGGAGGAGAGACGCGCCTCTCGTGAAGGCGCGGATTTCATGCCAGGCGCGTCGTTACGTGTCGATGGCTGGCATACCTTTACGTTAAGGTAAGGCGTGTGTCATGCGAACGCTAGTGGGGAACGGGCATATCGGACTATCGTCTAGATGGCGCCTCCGGCGTAAACCTCTTCAATGAAAGCATGCCGCGGGTATTGGCATGGCGTGTCATGCCCGCACTGCCTTGGGGCCGTCATCCCGTGCCGAGGGGGCGCAGTGGTCGAAAAAGGAACCATCTCCGTACGGTTGGTGCATGAGGCGCTCCAGGCGCCCGGTCAACGTGGCATCGACCCGTTCATGCTGCTGCGGAAGGCAGGGATCGAGACTGCGGTACTCGACGAACCCGACTCACGCGTTTCGGCCTTCCGGTACGCCGCGCTGTGGCGGACGGTGGCCGCCTGTCTCGACGATGAGTACTTCGGCATGAATGACCGTCCGTTGAGGAGGGGCAGCTTCGCCTTTCTGTGCCGCTCGTCTCTGGCCTACGCCAGGCTGGGGGACGCGCTCGCGCACCATCTGGGCTTTCTTTCGCTGATGCTCGACGATATGCCGGCGATGCTGCAGCGTCATGGAGATCTGGCGGAAATTCGCCTGGGGGAGCGGGGCGCGCCTCGCCGGGCCTTCAGCTACTTCACCTACTGGATGATCGTGCACGGCATCGCCTGCTGGCTGGTGGGGCGCCGGATCCCGATACTCGCTGTCGAGCTGCGCAGTGCGCCGCCGGCGTACTGTCAGGACTATCGCATCATGTTCGGCGAGAACCTGCGCTTTTCCCGGCCCGTCACCCGCATCATCCTCGCTGCGGGATATCTCGACCTGCCCATCAAGCGTACTCAGGCGGAGCTGGGCCGCTTCCTTGCCCGAGCGCCGGCGAACATTCTCGTCAGGTACCGCGATCCCGACAGTCTGGCGAGTCGCATCAAGGCCTACCTGCGCCAACGGCCGGCCCATACCTGGCCCGGAGCCGACGGGCTGGCCCGGGAGCTGCACATGTCACCCTCGACGCTGCGCCGGCACCTGAAGCGCTCGGGAGGAAGCTATCAAGCTCTCAAGGACAGCGTGCGCAAGGAGTCGGCGATCGCGCTGCTGGCCGAGTCGACGCTGTGCTTCGAGGAGATCGCCGGGCAACTGGGTTTCGCCGACGCCAGCTCGTTCTATCGCGCCTTTCAACGCTGGACCGGCTCCAATCCCGGCCACTATCGCAGCCTGGCGCAGGGTGAGGGGCGGGCTCGCTCAGGCCTCATGGCAAAACCGGTCAGCCACCTTGAGTGATTAGGCCATTGTCCGTTTCCGATCGGTCGGGCCACCATCCAGAGGCATCCTTCTACGGTTCCACAACAATCACAAACCGAGGAGTCAACGCCATGTTTCACCGGTTCACGGCATCCACCCCGCGCGATTATTCCGCAGCGACTGCCGAATTCGATTATCAGCATGTCGTGGACGCCACCCTGGCGGGCCGTCTCGACGCCATGAACGCCTGCATCGAGTGCTGCGATCGGCATGCCCTGCCGGGACGGGTGGGACTGTTCTGGGAAGGCGCGGACGGTGCCAGCGAGATGCATACCTTCGCCCAGCTTCAGCGGCAGGCCGCCCGGTTCGCCAACTTTCTTCACGCCCAAGGCGTCGAGCCGGGGGACCGCGTGGCGGGCCTATTGCCGCGCATTCCCGAACTGCTGGTGACGATTCTTGGCACCTGGCGCCTGGGCGCGGTCTACCAGCCGCTGTTCACCGCCTTCGGTCCCAAGGCGATCGAGCATCGCCTGAACGTCGGCAAGGCCCGGCTGGTGGTGACCGACGGGGCCAACCGGCACAAGCTCGACGAGATTGCCGACGTGCCGCCTGTCGTCACCGTCGGCGGCGACAAGGGACGGGGCATCCGGCGCGATGATTTCAGCTTCTGGAGCGAACTGGAGCGGCAGCCTGCACACTTCGAACCGGTCATGCGCAACGGTGACGATCCGTTCCTGCTGATGTTCACCTCCGGCACCACGGGGCCGGCCAAGCCGCTGCAGGTGCCGCTCAAGGCCATTGTCGCCTTCGTCGGTTACATGCACGACGCGGTTGGCCTGCGCGAGGAGGATGCCTTCTGGAACTTCGCCGACCCGGGCTGGGCGTATGGCCTGTATTACGCCGTGACCGGCCCGTTGGCGATGGGCCACCCGACGACCTTCTACAATGGGCCTTTCACGGTGGAGAGCACCTGCCGGGTGATCCGCAAGTATGCCATCACCAATCTGGCCGGCTCGCCCACGGCCTATCGCCTGCTCATGGCGTCCAGCGACGAGGTCGAACAGGCCCTGCGCGGACAGTTGCGTGTCGTCAGCAGCGCCGGCGAGCCGTTGAATCCGGAGGTGATCCGCTGGTTTGCCGAACGGCTCGGGGTCACCATCCATGACCACTACGGGCAGACCGAACTCGGCATGGTGGTATGCAACCATCATGCCTTGGAGCATACCGTGCGCCCCGGCTCGGCAGGGTTTCCGGTGCCCGGACATCGCATTGCGGTGCTCGACGAGAACTATCGGGAGCTGGGGCCGGGCCAGCCCGGTATCCTCGCCGTCGACCGACGCCAGTCACCGCTGTGCTGGTTCGCAGGCTACCAGGACATGCCGACGTCCGCCTTCGTCGGGGATTACTATCTGAGTGGCGACACCGTCGAGTGGAACGATGATCAGAGCATTAGCTTCATCGGACGCAGCGACGACGTGATTACCACTTCGGGCTACCGGGTCGGGCCCTTCGATGTCGAAAGCGCCCTGCTCGAACATCCTGCAGTGGCCGATGTCGCCGTGGTCGGCAAGCCCGATCCGCAGCGTACCGAAATCATCAAGGCCTTCGTGGTGCCGGGAGCCCGGTACCGGCCCGATGATGAACTGATCGAGACGCTACAGCAGCACGTGCGCCAGCGTCTCGCGGCCCATGCCTATCCCCGCGAGATCGAATTCGTGGAGGCGCTGCCGAAGACGCCCAGCGGCAAGGTACAGCGCTTCATCCTTCGTCAACGTTAACCGTGACCCTGACGCGGCGGATATCCGCCTGGCGCAGGGCACCAGCATATCGAGGCTAGTGCATGCATATCGATAAACACGTGTTCATCGTCACCGGGGCGGGATCGGGGCTCGGCGCGGCCACCGCCCGGATGCTGGTCGAGGCTGGAGGCCGGGTCATACTGGTCGACATCAATGCCGAAACCGCCGAGGCGCTGGCCGCGGAGCTGGGCGAGACGGCAGGCGTTGCCGTCGCCGACATCAGCCGGGAGGAGGATGCCGCCGCCGCCATACAGGTCACGCGGGAGCGATTCGGTGCGGTGCACGGGCTGGCCAACTGCGCGGGGATTCTCAATGCCGAGAAGGTGCTTGGCAGGGAAGGGCCGCATCGTCTGGACAGTTTCGCGCGCACCATCAACGTCAACCTGATTGGCAGCTTCAACATGCTGCGTCTGGCGGCACAGGCCATGGCGGACAACGCGCCGGATGGCGAGGGCGAGCGCGGCGTCATCATCAATACCGCCTCGATCGCGGCCTACGATGGCCAGATGGGGCAGACCGCCTACGCGGCGTCCAAGGGCGGCATCGCCAGCCTGACATTGCCGGCGGCCCGGGATCTGGCCCGCTACGGTATCCGCGTGATGACCGTCGCCCCCGGCATCTTCGAGACGCCGATGATGAGCGAGCTGCCGCAGGAGGCGCACGATGCGCTATGCGCGAACGTGCCGTTTCCCTCGCGCCTGGGCCGCCCCGGAGAGTACGCGGCGCTGGTGCGTCACATCATCGAGAATCCCATGCTCAATGGCGAGGTGATCCGTCTCGACGGCGCCTTGCGGATGGCGGCCAAATAGTCTGGAGGCATTTATGACAACATCGGATCCCGTCGTGATCGTCGGCGCCGCCCGCACCCCGATGGGCGGTTTTCTGGGCGATTTGCAGGGGCTGACGGCCCCCCAGTTGGGTGCCGCGGCCATTCGTGCGGCACTCGAGCGCAGCGGCCTGACGCCGCAGGCGGTCGAAGAGGTGCTGTTCGGCTGCGTGCTGTCCGCCGGGCTGGGGCAGGCGCCGGCGCGCCAGGCGGCTCTGGGAGCCGGGCTGGAGAAATCGACGCTGTGCACCACGCTCAACAAGATGTGCGGCTCGGGCATGCAGGCGGCAATTCTCGCCCACGACACGTTACTGGCCGGCAGTCGCGAGGTGGCCGTGGCCGGCGGCATGGAGAGCATGTCCAACGCCCCCTACCTGCTTGAGAGGGCGCGCAGCGGCTACCGCATGGGCCATGGCCGAGTGCTGGATCACATGTTCCTCGACGGGCTAGAGGACGCCTACGAGCCGGGCCGCCTGATGGGCACCTTCGCCGAGGACTGCGCCGAGGCTCACGGCCTGAGCCGTGAGGCCCAAGATGCCTTTGCCGTCGCCTCGCTGACCCGGGCCCAGCAGGCCATCGATGACGGCACCTTCGCGGCCGAGATCGTGCCGGTGACGGTGAAGGCCGGCAAGCAGGAGCGGACCGTAGAACACGACGAACAGCCCCCCAAGGCGCGACTGGACAAGATACCCGGACTGCGGCCCGCCTTTCGCGAGGGCGGCAGCGTCACGGCGGCCAATGCCAGTTCCATCTCCGACGGTGGCGCCGCTCTGGTGATGATGCGCCGCTCCCAGGCCGAACGGCGCGGCCTGACACCACTGGCCATCGTTCATGGCCATGCCGCCTTCGCCGATGCGCCGAATCTGTACCCGACGGCGCCGATCGGCGCCATCCAGCGCCTGGCGGAAAGAACCGGCTGGTCGCTGGCCGACGTCGATCTGTTCGAGATCAACGAGGCCTTCGCCGTGGTCAGCATGGTGGCGATGAAGGAACTCGACCTGCCTCACGACAAGGTCAACGTTCACGGCGGCGCCTGTGCGCTGGGACATCCGATCGGCGCCTCGGGGGCGCGTATTCTGGTGACGCTGCTCAACGCCCTGCGCCATCGTGGGCAGCGCCGGGGCATCGCCGCGATCTGCATCGGTGGGGGCGAGGCGACCGCCATGGCCATCGAGAATCTTCAGTAACGGCGGGCGAGCCGCTGCTCAGGCGTCGCGAAGATGCAGCACCTGTCCGGTCAGGGCCCGTCCGCCGCCGCTGGCGAGGAAGCGCGCGCAGTCGGCGATTGCCACGGAGGAGGCGCCTTCGGGACAGAGAAGATTGACGCGCACGCCGGAGCCGGCCCCTTCGGCGAGGCGCCGGACCAGAGCCGCCAAGGCCTCGCGTACCATGCTGTCTGCCTGGCTTTCCCCTTCGGGTGCAATGGCGATCAGCCGGCCTCCGCCACGGCTATGCATCCAGGCGCGCGCGACCTGCAACAGACTCGTCGGCGCCGCGACCTGCTCGCTCAGGCGGCGCTCCAGCGGCACGTCGCGTGACAGCGGCTCCGGGGCGCATACCAGGACATCGAGGCGTCCTAGCCGGCCTAGCAATACGTCCAGCGCCCCCTCACCGACCGTCACTCCGAAACGATCGTCACTCTCGCCGCCCAGGCTATCGAGTGCCCGGGCCAGGCTCGCTGCATCGGCGATGAGCAGTGCCACGATCGCGCCTTCTTCCAGAAAAGCCCGTGCCAGGGTCGCGACAACACCGCCGCCGCCGGCGATCAGTACATGCTTGGCCATGGCTTCCTCAGGGCATCAGACCGGGTAGCCACAGCGCCAGAGCGGGGAAGAAGATACATAGCGCTAGCCCGGTGAGTTGCAGCAGCACGAAGGGAATGATCGAGCGGTAGATGGTGCCGATGCCGATCCGTCCCTCGGTGATGCCCTTGAGATAGAACAGGGCATAGCCGAAGGGGGGCGTCAGGAAACTGGTCTGCAGATTGATCGCCACCAGGATGGCGAACCAGACCAGCAAAGCCTGGCCGGAAAGCCCGTAGCCGAAATCGAGAGCTGCGAATACCGGGGCCACCAGCGGCAGCACCACGAAGCTGATTTCGATCCATTCGAGAAAGAAGCCCAGCACGAAGATCAGAGCCATGATCAGCAGCAGCAGGCCGTATGGGCCGAGTCCGGTGCCGGTGATCAGCTCTTCGATCATGTAATCGCCCCCCAGACGCTTGAAGACCACCGAGAAGCAGGTGGCACCGATCACGACGAAGAGAATCATCGCCGAGGTGCGTGAAGTCTCGCGGACCGCGTCGCGCAGGGTGGCGAAATCCAGTCGCCGCAGCACGCCGGCCAACAGCAGGCTGCCCGCCGCCCCGATGGCCGCTGCCTCGGTAGGGGTGGCGATACCCGCCATGATCGAGCCCAGCACTGCGGTAATCAGTAGCACCGGCCCCAGCAGGTCGCGTAGCAATGCCAGCGCCAGCGGTGTGGTGTCCGCATCCGCGGCATCGGCATTGGCCAGCGGCGCCCAATCGGGCTTGAGGCGGGCGGTGATCAAGAGGTAGGCAATGTACAGCCCGCCCAGCAACAGGCCGGGGATCAGCGCAGCCTTGAACAGCGCGCCTACCGAGACCTGCAGGATCGAGCCCATCAGTACCAGCATGATCGAGGGAGGGATGAGGATGCCCAGCGTGCCCGAGGCGGCAATGACGCCGCAGGCCATTTCGGCGCGATAGCCCTGCTTGAGCATGACCGGTAAAGCCAGCAGACCGAGCATGACCACCGAGGCGCCGATGATGCCGGTACTCGCCGCCATCACGATGCCCAGCAGGGCCACCGATACTGCCAAGCCTCCGTGGGTGCGCCCGAACAGGCGTTGCAGGGTCAGCAGCAGGTTCCTGGCGACGCCGGAGCGTTCCAGCATCAGCCCCATGAACACGAACAACGGGATGGCAATCATTAGCCAGTTCTCGACCACCCCGCCGAAGATACGCGAGCCGACGGTGCCCAGGAAGGGGATCGGGATATCACCGATGAAGGCAAACACGATGCCCAGCCCGCCAAGCAAAAACGCCACCGGATAACCAGTGAAAATGCCTGCTAGCAATGCTGCCACCATGGTCAGGGCCAGGCCGTACTCGTTGAGGAAATCAGCTGACATGAGGTGGCTCCCTGTCATGACTGGCCGCGGCTTCCGCCGGTGTCACCATCGGCTCGAGTCGCCGAGGGTCGAAGAGCCCCGCCAGATGATCGAACACCTGCCCCAGCGCACCGACGGCCAGGAATACCAGGCCGATGGGCAGCATCGCTTTTATCAGGTAACGGTCGGTGAGCCCTCCATAGTTGGAACGCTCACCGGACAGGTAGGACATCGCCACGAAGTGTTGCGACAACCAGGCCACCAGCAGACAGAAGGGAATCAACAGCAGTAGATGTCCCAGGATGTCGACGATCGCTCGGCCGCGCGGCGACAGCTTCTGGTAGACCAGATCGACGCGCACGTGGGTATCGTGATGCAATGCATAGGTGCCGCCCAGCAGGGTCAGGATACCGAAGAGGTGCCACTGCAGTTCGGTGATACTGTTGATGGTCAGGGCGTTGCCGAACAGCGGCACGCTCCTCTCCCAGCGAGCGATTTCATTGAGCCCCAGCGCGTTGAGCGTGACGGTGGTGAGCACGGCGAGCATGACCAGCAGCACCAGCCAACTGGTCACGCGACCGACGACAAGGCCGACGCCGACAAGCGGACGGGCCAGCGCCGCGCACACCGCCCCGCTCCGCGCCCGCCAGGGCGCGAGGCGAGCGGTCGTCATCACTGTGCTCCTTCAACCGGCTTGGGAGCGGGCAATGCTTGCAGTTCGTACCATTCATCGATCAGCCCGACATGCTGCATCAACGACTCGTAGGCTTCCTTGAACGCTGGGTTGTTATCCATCTCTTCCTGACGCACCTCGACCCAGGCGTTCTGCAGCGCCTCGATCACCGAGTCGGGGAAGCGGCGGACCTTGACGCCTTTCTCCTCGAGCCGATGAATCGTACGCACCTGTTCGGGCGGCGCCTCGGCCATCGCCCACTGCAGGGTGGCGCGACAGGCTGTCTCGAACTGCGCCTTGCGCTCGTCGCTGTAGCTGTCCCATACCTGCTGGTTGACCAGCAGCGAGAACCAGCTGGCGCTCTGGTGCCAGCCGGGGAAATAGTAATAATCGGCCACTTCGTCGAAGCCCATCGCAGCGTCTACCTGGGGAACCGAAAATTCGGTAGCGTCAACACGGCCGCGTTCAAGGGCCAGATAGATCTCGTTGCCGGGCACCAACTGGGTGGAGGCGCCGAGCTTGTTAAGCACCTTGGCGCCGAGTCCCGAGATGCGCATCGACAAGCCCTGGAAGTCCTCTGGTGAATTGATCTCCTTGTTGTACCAGCCACCGGTTTCCTGAGGCGAAATGAAGCACGGCAGGACTTTCACGCCGTAAGGATCGTAGGCCTTCTGTAGCAGCTCGGTGCCTTCATCGGCCCACATCCAGGACATGAAAGCTTCCGGTGTGGGGCCGAACGGCAGCGCGCCGTAGAGATTGGTGACGGGAACGGTACCGGCCCAGTAGCCGATCCAGTCCCATCCCGCCTCGACAGCGCCAGAGGAAACCGAGTTGAAGACCTCGAAGGGCGGTACCAGGTCGCCGGGTTCATGGACGCGTAACGTCACCGCACCGCCGGTGGCCCGTTCCAGTTCCTCGGACAGGTGTACCGCGCCGGCACCGAGGAAGTTCTGGGTGGAAAAGGTACTGGCAACTTCCAGGCGCTTGGGGCCTTCGGCCAGCGCAGGCGTCGCTAGCAAGACGCTCAGTGCAGCTACGGTCGATGTTGTCAGACAGGTACGCGGGCAGGGAAAGCATGTCGTATATGAACGTGGCATGAGTTACTCCTTGGCGTGTTGTTATTGTGTGGGCGTCAGCCGACCGCTACGTTCCACGCAAGAACGCCGCCAGAAAGTAAAAGAGCTTTAATTTTTAATTGTTTAAAGATGCGATATACAACGCATAACCCGCCTTGGGGCTTGGCGGCGACAGGCAAGGCCATGAAGCGTCCGGCTGAGCGGACGGTTCGGGGGGAACATCGCGCCGACAGCCGGGCAGAGGCGCTCAAGATGTGTCCGGAATACCAGACGGTGTCCGCTATTCCGGACGTATCATGCCGTGACGGGCCAGCTTTTCGTAGAGCGAGGACTTGGCGATGCCCAGCTGTCTGGCCGCCTGGGTTCGGTTGCCTCCGCAGGTAGACAAGGCGGCACGCAGTGCCTCGCACTCAGCACGGGCCAGCGTCGACTTAAGCGTGCCGCCGAGGGCTAGCGCCGGACAGGTCCGTTGCAGTGTTTCCGGCAAATCGGACTCATCGAGACAGGCTCCGCCCAGATAGAACGCCGCCTCGAGCACATTCTCCAGCTCGCGTACGTTGCCTGGCCATGGATGGGCGCAGAGCCGTGACAGTGCCGCCGGGGTCAGCATTGGGCAGCGCCGGCCGCGACGATGCGCTAGTCGCGCCAGCAGATGACGGGCGAGGACCGGTATATCCTCGCGACGCTCGCGCAGCGGTGGAATGACCAGTGGTACCACGTTGATGCGGTAAAACAGGTCCTCGCGGAATTCGCCGCGCTCGACCAGGCTCTCCAAAGGCCGGTGAGTCGCGGCCAGCACGCGCACATCCACCGGCAGCAGACGGGTTGCGCCTACTGCTTCGATTTCGCGGTCCTGCAGCACACGCAGCAGTTTGGCCTGCATGGTCAGCGGCATGTCGCCGATCTCGTCGAGAAACAGGGTGCCGCCGTGGGCGAGCTGGAACTTGCCCGGCTTCCCTCCCTTGCGCGCACCGGTGAAGGCGCCTTCCTCATAACCGAACAGCTCGGCTTCGAGCAGCTGTTCGGGAATCGCCGCGCAGTTGAGCTTGATGAAGGGACCTGCGGCACGCTCCGACAGACGATGCAGAGCATGGGCATACAACTCCTTGCCGGTGCCCGACTCGCCGCGAATCAGAACCGATGCATCGCCCGGCGCAACCTTGCGTACCTTGGCGCTCAACTCGCGCATGACAGGGCTTTCACCCACGACATCAGCCAGTTGCCAGCGTGCCCCGGCGCGGGCATCCAGTGCCGTGCGATAGTAGTCCACCTCCGCCTTCAGCGCCTTGACCTGAGCATTCATCTGACGCCATTCCCAGGTGTCGTGGTAAATCACCGTGCCGATGGCACCGATGATCTTTCCGCCGGCCTGGATCGGATAGCGATGAGCAATCATGTGATGACCCCGTAGCATCTGCAACTGAGCCAGTTCGGCCTGACCCGATGCCACTACCTGGGGCATGCGGGTATTCTCGATCACCTCCCGCACGTCACGGCCCACCACCTCCTGAGCATCGACTTCGAGAAAGGCTGCATAGGGGGCGTTGAGATAGACGATTCGGGCATCGGCATCCACTACCACCAGCCACTCCGCCATGGCATCAAGTGCCGCAGGCAGCAGTGGTGACGGATTACCGGCTTCAACAGCTGGCAGACGATAAGCGTCAGCTTTCATGAGGGCCTCCAGATGCGAGGCGTAGTGTCCGAGGCGAATGGCGGGACGACCGCGAGGTCACGTGGGGAGCAAGATGTTCCATGGGGTGTCTTCCCGATTATTGTTGTAAGGGGGAGCGATTGGCTGGATGAATCCTGAGCATCCGCAGCGAGCGCGACACTGTCAAAGCGACCAAGGCAGGGGGGCGAAGGACATTCAGTCCGGTGGAAAGTCGCCGGGCTCGGCATGGCCCATCATGGTGGCCTGGGTGGCCTGCGCCGTGGCACGCAGATGATCCCAGGTGGCCCGCATGCGAGCCACGTCCCTGAGTTCGGTGGGCATCAGCATCCAGAAGGTGCGGACGAACTCCACCTGGTCCGCGAGTACCCGGCGTAGCCTCGGTTCTGCACTGGCGGCGAAGGTGGGGAGGATGGCGATGCCCGCACCGGCGGCACAAGCCTGTTGCTGAGCCAGAATGCTGGTACTGCGCAAGGCGACGTGTCGCGGACGGCCGAGTTCCTCAAGATAGCAGAGTTCCTTGCTGTAGAGCAGGTCGTCGATATAGCTGACGAAGGTGTGCTGGCGCAAGTCCTCGCGGGTGCGGATCGGCGGATGGTGGCGCAGATACGCATCGGAAGCATAGAGCCGCAGCACGTAATCGGTGAGCCGGGTGATGGTAAAGGGGCCTCGCTCGGGGCGCTCGAGAGTAATGACGATGTCCGCTTCGTGACGCGAGAGCTGAACCGTGCGCGGCACCGCCAGCAGATCGACGCTGAGGTCGGGATGACGCGCGGTGAGGCTGGCCAGGTGAGGAGCGAGCATGGCGACACCGTATCCTTCGGTGGCACCGATCCTGACCAGGCCCGACAGGTTGTCGCGTCCCCCCGGCGCATACTGCTCGATGGACAGGCAGGCACTTTCCATGGCCTCTGCCCGAGGCAGCAGGTTGCGGCCATTCTCGCTGAGGCGATAACCCGCGGCGGCACGGATGAACAGCGGCATGCCGAGCGCCTTCTCCAGTGCCTGTACCCGGCGGGCCACGGTAGTGTGGTCGACCCCCAGGCGCCGTGCCGCCACGGTCAGCTTGCCGGCCCGGGCCAGCTCGAGGAAATAGCGCAGATTGTCCCAGTCCAGAGGTTTTTGCATGGCTTGTCTGTGCAAAAATGCAGAGTTTATCTGCATTTCGTCGTGTTGTATTCCGCAGCGACGCACCTAGTATCGTTAATACCCTTGGTATCGCTTGGGTTATCAGGCTCACAACAACATTTCCAATACGAGCGATTCACCTATGCCAGCGCAACACGATGCTTCCACTCCCACCGTCAAGCTGTTGATCGGCGGGGAGCTGACCGAATCCACCACGACGCAGTGGCGCGACGTGATCAATCCCGCGACCCAGGAGGTATTGGCGCGCGTGCCCTTCGCCACGGCTGATGAAATCGAGGCGGCGGTGGCCAGCGCCAGGGCCGCCTTCAAGACATGGCGCAAGACGCCGATCGGCGTACGCTCGCGTATTTTCCTCCGATACCAGCAGCTGATTCGCGATCACATGCAGGAGTTGGCGGCGATTCTCACTGCCGAGCAGGGCAAGACGCTACCGGATGCCGAAGGCGATGTGTTCCGAGGTCTGGAGGTGGTGGAACACGCCGCCGGGATCGGCAATCTGCAACTTGGCGAACTGGCCAACAACGTCGCCGGCGGTGTCGATACCTACACCCTTCTGCAGCCGCTGGGCGTCTGCGCCGGGATCACACCGTTCAACTTTCCGGCCATGATCCCCCTGTGGATGTTCCCGATGGCTATCGCCACCGGCAATACTTTCGTGCTCAAGCCCTCCGAGCAGGACCCGATGGTCACCATGCGGCTGGCCGAACTGGCGATCGAAGCCGGTATCCCGCCAGGGGTCCTCAACGTGATCCATGGCGGCGAGGAGGCCGTCAACGCGATCTGCGACCATCCGGCCATCAGGGCCGTGTCGTTTGTCGGCTCCACCCGGGTGGGCACGCATGTCTACCAGCGCGCCTCCCAGGCGGGCAAGCGCGTACAGTGCATGATGGGAGCCAAGAACCACGCCATCGTCATGCCCGATGCCAACCGCGAGCAGACCCTGAACAGCCTGGCCGGGGCGGCATTCGGCGCAGCAGGGCAGCGCTGCATGGCGGTATCCGTCGCGGTGCTGGTGGGCGAGGCCAACGACTGGCTCCCGGAGCTCGTCGACAAGGCCCGTTCGCTCAGGATCAGTGCGGGACACGAGGCCGACACCGATGTCGGGCCGCTGATCTCCTGTGCAGCGCTCGAGCGCGTCAAGGGGCTGATCGAACGCGGCCGGCAGGAGGGCGCGGAGCTGCTGCTCGACGGACGCGATCCGGACGTTGCGGGCTACGAGAAGGGCAACTTCGTGGGGCCGACGATCCTCTCGGGAGTGACGCCAGAGATGTTGGTCTATCGTGAGGAGATATTCGGGCCGGTGCTATGCGTGATGCACGCTGCGAGTCTGGACGACGCCATCGAGCTGATCAACGCCAATCCCAACGGCAACGGCACGGCCATCTTCACCCGTTCCGGTGCCGCCGCGCGGCACTTCCAGGAGGAGATCGACGTGGGGCAGGTGGGCATCAACGTACCGATTCCCGTGCCGGTGCCGATCTTCTCCTTCAGCGGCTCGCGGGGCTCAAAGCTGGGCGATCTGGGCCCTTACGGCAAGCAGGTCGTGTCCTTCTACACCCAGACCAAGACGGTCACCTCGCGCTGGTTCGATGAGCAGGAGGTCGGCGGTACCGTCAACACCACCATCACGCTGAAATGAACGGGGGCTCCATGAACTACCAGAATCTGCAACTCGAACGTCACGGTAATGTCGCCCTGATCATCCTCGACCGGCCTCAGGCATTGAACGCGCTGTCTCCCGAGCTGACGGTAGAGCTCTCGACGCTGCTCGACGAGCTCGAGGCCGACGATGATATCAGCGTGGCGGTGCTCACCGGCAGCGACAAGGCCTTCGCCGCCGGCGCCGATATCAAGGCGATGAAGGACTGGTCGTACATGGACGTCTATCAGGCCGACTTCATCACCGCCACTTGGGAGCGTATCTCGACCTTCCGCAAGCCGGTAATCGCCGCGGTCGGCGGCTACGCCCTGGGCGGAGGCTGCGAGCTGGCGATAATGTGCGACTTCATCATCTGCGCCGAGACGGCAAGGTTCGGACAGCCGGAGATCACCATCGGCACCATTCCCGGCGCGGGCGGCACCCAGCGATTGGCGCGCTTCATTGGCAAGTCCAAGGCCATGGACATGGTGCTCACCGGCCGCATGATGGATGCCGAGGAGGCTGAACGCTGCGGTCTGGTCAGCCGCGTGGTGCCGGCCGAGCAACTGCGTGAGGAAGCCCTCGCGGTGGCCGAGCGGATCGGGCAGCTTTCCACGCCGATCACGATGATGGCCAAGGAGGCCGTCAACCGGGCCTTCGAGACCACGCTCGCCGAGGGTGTGCGCTTCGAGCGGCGCCTGTTCCATTCGACCTTTGCCACGCAGGATCAGAAGGAGGGCATGGCCGCCTTCGTCGAGAAGCGCAAGCCCGACTTCAAGAATCGCTGAGTCGGCACGGATCCTGACGTATCGCGCAAGACATGCAGCACGACAAGAACAACAGGAGGATGCCATGCATATCGGATTTCTCGGTCTCGGCAACATGGGCGCGCCCATGGCGCACAATCTGCTCGCGGCCGGCCATCGCCTCACCGTCTTCGACGTCAACGAGCGGGCCGTGGCAGGGCTTGCCGAAGCGGGTGCCACGGCGGCCACTTCGGCAGCGGCGCTGGCCGGTCAGGATGTGGAAATGATCATTACCATGCTGCCCGCCGCAGCTCACGTCCGCGATGTCTATCTCGGCGAGGATGGCCTGCTGGTCCACGTGGCAGAGGGCGTGTTGCTGGTCGACTCCTCGACCATCGATCCCATGACCTCCCGCGAAGTGGCCGTGGCCGCAAACCGCCAAGGCAACCCGATGCTCGACGCGCCGGTATCGGGCGGGACCGGCGGAGCCACGGCCGGGACCCTGACATTCATGGTCGGTGGCGAGCCCGAGGACTTCGAGCGCGCGCAACCGATACTCGCCGCGATGGGCAGGAACATCGTGCACTGCGGGGCCGCCGGCAACGGGCAGGTGGCCAAGGTGGCCAACAACATGCTGCTCGGCATCTCCATGATCGGCGTCGCCGAAGCCATGTCACTGGGCGTGGCACTGGGCATGGACCCCGCGGTACTGGCCGGGGTGATCAACACGTCGAGCGGACGCTGCTGGAGTTCCGATACCTACAATCCCTACCCCGGCGTGCTGGAAAACGCACCCGCGTCCAAGGATTATCGTGGCGGCTTCGGCACCGACCTGATGCTCAAGGACCTGGGGCTGGCCAGCGAGGCGGCCAGACAGGTACGCCAGCCGGTGATTCTCGGCGCTCTGGCCGAGCAGCTCTACCGAAACTTCAGTGTCCAGGGGCACGGGCAACTGGACTTCTCCGCGATCATCAAGCAGTACCGCCAGGACGCTTGAATATCCCCGAATCAACCAGAAGCGGTGGCCACACACGGGATCGGCATCAGGAAGTCGCCCGGGGTGATCGTGCGCCGCGGATAGCAGGAGGTGTCCCGTGCATGACATCGAACTGAGCGAAGACCAGCGCATGATTCGCGATCTGGCCCGGGACTTCGCGCGGCGCGAGATCGCGCCGCAGGCCCCGGCGTGGGAGAAGGCCGGCTGGATCGACGATGACATGGTGGCGCAGATGGGCGAACTGGGGCTGCTCGGCATGGTGGTGCCGGAGCAGTGGGGTGGCTCCTACATCGACTACATCGCCTATGCCCTGGCCGTGGAGGAGGTCTCCGCGGCAGATGCGGCGACCGGGACGCTGATGAGTGTCCACAACTCGGTCGGCTGCGGGCCGATATTGAAATACGGCAGCCAGGCGCAGAAGGAGGCCTGGCTGGCCGAGCTGGCCAGCGGTCGAGCCATCGGCTGCTTCTGCCTGACCGAGCCGCAGGCCGGCTCCGAGGCCCACAACCTTCGCACTCGCGCCGAGTTGCGCGACGGCCGGTGGGTGATCAACGGGGCCAAGCAGTTCGTCACCAACGGCAAGCGCGCCAGGCTGGCCATCGTCTTTGCAGTGACCGACCCCGAACTGGGCAAGAAGGGGCTGTCGGCGTTTCTGGTGCCCACCGATACCCCCGGCTTCGTCGTCGATCGCACCGAGCACAAGATGGGCATTCGTGCTTCCGATACCTGCGCGATCGTTCTCGATGACTGCGCCGTTCCCGAAGCCAACCTGCTCGGCGAGCGTGGCAAGGGGCTGGGCATCGCCCTGTCCAACCTCGAGGGCGGACGCATCGGCATCGGGGCCCAGGCGCTGGGGATCGGGCGTGCCGCCTTCGAAGCGGCACTGGGCTATGCCCGTGAGCGAGTCCAGTTCGGCAGGTCGATCAGCGAGCATCCGAGCATCGCCAACATGCTTGCCGACATGCATACCCGGCTGAATGCGGCACGGCTGCTGGTGCTGCATGCCGCACGTCTGCGCAGTGCCGGTGAGCCCTGCCTGTCGGAAGCCTCGCAGGCCAAGCTGTTCGCCTCGGAAGCGGCCGAGTGGGTGTGTTCCAAGGCGATCCAGATTCATGGCGGTTACGGTTTTCTGGAGGATTACCCCGTGGAGCGCTACTACCGTGACGCGCGCATTACTCAGATATATGAAGGCACCAGCGAGATTCAACGCCTACTGATTGCGCGCGAGCTGAGCAATTATGCCCTCTGATGCGTACGCCAGGCGACGCGATCATTCGCCTGCTCGCATGGGCTTAAAAACGGCGGAGACAGGGCGGGCAATTAGTCACGCTCTCAAACTGAGAATGCGCCCGCCATAGGCGGGTAGTGTCTCGATATGCACTTGGCCACCATGAGCTTCGAAGCGTCGCTGCGGCTCCAGCAGGTCGATAAAGACACTGCCATCGGCGACCGGGGCGTCGAGAGTCAGCGCCACCGGTTGCGCTGTCGCATTGACGGCAACCAGCACGCATTCCTCTTCGACTTGGCGTATGAAGCCCAGCTGCTCGTGATGCACTGCGGCCTGGCGATAATCGCCATGGCACAGGGCAGGGCTGGTATGGCGGATATGCGCCAAGCGTGCAATGTAATCGGCAAGCTCCGGATGCGGCGCGTTGTGCCTGACCTCGGGGCTGGGCATCGCGGGCCGTAGCGCAGAATCATTTCCGGCCTGCCGTTCGCCCTGTATGCCCCATTCACTACCGGCATAAATCGAAGGCATGCCGGGGATGCTGAACAGTAACAGGTATAACGGATACAGGTGCTCCGGCTGGCGTAGCGTGCTGGCGATGCGGTCGACATCGTGATTATCAACGAAGTTGTACAAGGGCAGGTGGCGATAGATCCCCTCGGGACCGAATTCACGGTTCAGCGAGTAGGTGATCTCGAAGAAGTTGCGATCGTTAAGGCTCGACCACAGGCCCTTGTAACACTCGTAGTTAGTGGTGGAGTCGAGAGTGTCGGGGTTGGCCCAGCGCCGATAATCGCCGTGTATGGTTTCGCCGATAAGCAGGAAATCCTGGCGCTGCTGACGACAGAAATCGGCCAAGGCACGCAGGAAGTCATCATCGATACTCTCGGCGACATCGAGGCGCAGGCCATCGATATCGAACTCGCGAATCCATTTCGCCACCGCGTCGAATAGATGCTCGCGGACCTCGGGATGATGCAGGTTGAGCTTTACCAGGTCGTAGTGACCGTGCCAACCATCGTACGCGAAGGCATCGCCATCGGGGCTTTCACGATCAAAATCGACGCCGGCGAACCAATCCCGGTAAGGGGAGGCTTGCAGGTGGCGCTGCAGGTCGCGAAAGGGGCCGAAATGGCGTCCGACATGGTGGAAAACGCCATCGAGCAGCACGCGAATACCCTGTTGGTGGAAGGCGGCGACCAGCTCGGCCAAGGTCTGATGGGTGCCCAGGCGGCGGTCGACACGAGTGTAATCGGCGGTGTCATAGCCATGTGCGGTGGATTCGAATACCGGACCGAGGTAGACGGCATTGATGCCAAGGTATTGCAGGTGCTCGATCCAAGCGTTGAGTTGGGCGAGACGAGGCTCGGGGGCGGACGAGAAATCGTTGGTACGCGGCGCGCCACACTGTCCCAGAGGGTAGATGTGGTAGAAGACCGCGTCGGATGTCCAGGTCGGCATTCGTTTCCTCCTACTATAGGAATGGCGCCTTATCCGTCAGGATGGATGATGCCTAAACGGCTGGCAAAGTGACTCAACCGCCTTGGTGAGTAGCGAACACACATCCGCTGGCTCAAGTGGGGTTAGTACGAGTCAGAGTAGCCGAACCTTATCGGCCTCGTTGGCTAAAGGTGTATGACGCCTGTGCACATACTGCTGTCTTGTTCATCTGGCCCCTCCCGGCGTGAAGGTTATCTAATGTTGCTCATTTACAAGAAAGTCGAGTACGTGCAGGCCTTGTGGCCTCAAAAACTCACTTTTAAATCAATGATTTAGTCAAGAAATGTGGCGTTTTTTCGCCATTGTGATGTCTGGCCAAGGCAACATCGGGCCTTGACCGCAACGCTTAGCCGCTTAGCCGTAATGGGCTCGTCGCTGAGAGGGCAGCCCCGCCTTGGCGGGTTCCAGAATCTCCTGTGCCATCGTGCGTCCGCTGGGAGTGAGGCGCAGCAGGCTGCCGTCGCGCACGACCAGTTGCTGATCGAGGCTGCGTAGCACGACCCGGCGTGCACGGGACTCGTCCCAGCGCAGGTGTTCGCAGAGCGCGAGGGTGACGTTCTCCACCCCTTCGGGGTCGTCCTCGTGGTTGTACAGGTGTACCGCCAGCGTCCGGCATTCGTTGACGCGTCGCTGACTCTGGCGGCGTATGGCCTGGGCCACCAGGCCGTAGCGCGGCCCGGCGAGAAAGGCGAGCAGCAGGAAGACACCGGTCATTACCGCCATCATGCCACCGATCGACACGTCCCAGGCCACCGCCAGGTGATAGCCGCTAACGCTCGAGGCGATCGAGATCGCCATGCCATAGAGGAACATCAGCCACAGGCGGTCCGTGAGCAGGTAGGCCGCGGCAGGCGGCACGATGACGAAGGCGACGAAGAGCACGGCGCCGACGGCGTCGAATGCCGCCACGGCCGTGCTGCTGGTGAGCATCAGCAAGCCATAGAACAGCACGCCGGGCGCGAATCCCAGCGCCTTGGCCAGGGCTGCGTCGAAGGTGGCGAGCTTGAGCTCCTTGTAGAACAGCGTGACGAACAGCCCGTTGATCAGCGTCATGACGCCCATCGACAGCAGCGACTGGGGGACGCGGTATTCGCCGAGCGTCACCGTGTCGAGCCACACGAAACCGATCTCGCCAAGCAGCACGGTATGCGTGTCGATGTGCACGTCGCGGGCATAGAGGTTGAGCAGTAGCACCCCGATCGAGAACAGCACCGGAAAGACCAGGCCGATGGCGGCGTCCTTCTTGACGCGTTGCGTGTTGACCAGCAGCTCGGTGAGAAAGACGGTGAAGATGCCGGTCAGGGCCGCACCGACGATCTGGATTGGGCCGCTCTGCTGATGGGTGATCAGCCAGACGATGACGATACCGAAGACGATCGAGTGGCCGATGGCATCCGACAGCATGCTGGTGCCGCGCAATACCAGAAAGGTGCCCACCAGGGTCGATGCGATGCCCACCAGGGCGCCGACCAGCATGATCATCAGCGGTACGTTATCAAACAAGGCAGCCAGCATCAGGTGTCCCCCCGGCCCAGTGTGTCCAGGATCCGCTCGGCTTCGCTGATCCCCGACGGTGTCAGGGCCCAGTACGCCCCGCTGCCCGGCTCGCCGGGCGGTGAGGAGCGCAACTCGACGAGGCCGCGGCGAGCGAGCTTCGCCAGTGCCGTTTGGGTGCCCACGCCATGATAGGTGTCCACCATGCCCTGCTCGGAGCGGTAAGCGGGGTCGCCGTGTCGGGCGGCGAGCTGGTAGAGCGTGGTCAGTACCTGCTGGTAACGCAGGCGCCGCCGGCCGCGCCACAGGCGTATGGCCTCCCACACGAAGCCACGGCCCGGGGCGAACAGCAGCGAGAAGATCACCACGCTGGAAACGCTGAGGATGATCAGCGGCCCGGTCGCCAGGCCGCGTGCCAGGGCGCTGAGCAGGGCGCCGCACACGCCCGAAGCCACGCCGATCAGGGCGGCGAGCGTCACCATGCCCTCGAGCCGGCGACTCCACTGACGGGCGGCCACCGCCGGCGCGATGATCATCGCCGCCATCAGGACGACGCCGACCATCTGCAGCCCCACGACCACGGCCAGGGCAATCATCACCGTCAGCACCACTTCCAGCCACACCACCGGCAGGCCGAGCGAGGTGGCGAATCCGGGATCGAAGGAGACCAGCTTGAACTCCTTCCACAGCATCGCCACCAGTAGCAGAGCGGCGGCCGTGATGCCGCCCATGATCCATAGATCGCTGCGCAGCGTGGCCGCCGCCTGGCCGAAGAGGAAGGAGTCGAGCCCGCCTTGCGCTGCATTGTTCATGCCCTGGATATAGGTCAGCAGGACCACGCCGAGGGCGAAGAAGGTGCTCAGGGTGATGCCCAGCCCGGCATCGGTCTTGAGGCGGCTGTTGCGCGTCAGCATCAGCATTACCAGAGCGGCCAGCGCACCGGTGACCAGCGCGCCGAGCAGGATGCTACCCATGTGACGAGTGCCGGAGAGGATGAAGCCCAGGCAGACACCGGGCAACGCTGCGTGGGACAGGGTGTCGCCGAGCAGGCTCTGCTTGCGAAGTACCGCAAAGCTGCCGAGCACGCCACTGATCAGGCCCAGCAGGGCTGCGCCGATGATCACGTTCTGGATCGTGTAGTCCTGAAGCAGGTCGAGGATATCCATCATGGCTTTTCGATCACGTCGACCGTGTCGTCACGGGGCAGTAGAGCGGAATCCTCGAGCAGGGCAATCTGTCCGCCGTAGGCCTTGCGTAGGTTGGCGGCAGTATAGACGTCACGCACCGTACCTTGGGCGATGACCCGCACGTTGAGAATCAGTAGCCAGTCGAAGTAGCTGCGTACCGTCTGCAGGTCATGGTGCACGACGATGACCGTCTTGCCGGCGTCGCGAAGCCGGCGCAGGATCTCGACAATGGCACGTTCGGTAGTGGCGTCGACGCCAGCCATGGGCTCGTCGAGGAAATAGACGTCGGCTTGCTGCACCAGGGCGCGGGCCAGGAAGACCCGTTGCTGCTGGCCGCCGGAAAGCTGGCTGATCTGGCGCTGGGCGAAGTCCTGCATGCCGACCAGTTCCAGTGCCTGCATGGCTTCGCGTCGTTCGCGCCGTCCCGGGCGTCTCAGCCATCCCAGGTGGCCATAGAGCCCCATGGTGACCACATCCAGCGCGGTGGTCGGGAAATCCCAGTCGACGCTGGAGCGCTGGGGCACGTAGCCCACCCGTCGCCGCTGGGCCCGGTAGGGGCGCCCGAATAGCGTGACGTGGCCCGCTACGGTAGGCACCAGGCCGAGAATGCTCTTGATCAGGGTGCTCTTGCCGGCACCGTTGGGACCGACGATCGCCGCCATCACGCCGGGTGGTACGTCGAAATCGATATCCCACAACACCGGCTTGCTCTGATAGCTGACGGTCAGATCCTCGACGTGCAGGGCAAGATTCGGCTCGTGCAGAGACGTGGTCATGATTGGCGCTTCCGTGGGTTGCGTGGATGGCAGAGCAGGCTCGGCGGGTCTGTCGTGGGCGGCGCGCATCTGCCGTCGCACTCCGACAGGGGGCATCCCGCTATGAGGCGATCTCCCACCGCTCGGCCCAGTCAGCCAGCGCATCGGGCAGGGCCGGCAGCTCGCCACCGAGCGCCTCGACGATATGGCGTGTGTTGAAGTAGATCATGCCAATGTAGGTGCCGTCAGCGGTGCCCGCCTCTCCCATGGCATCCGAGAAGAGCTGGCCGCCGATGACGATCTCCTGACCTTGCTTGCGAGCGGCCTCTATCACTGCCTGGACGGTGCGCGGATTGATCGTGCTCTCGACGAAGACGGCCGGCACATGGCGCCGGGTGACGATGTCGGTCATCTCGCGAATATCGGCGACGCCGGTCTCGGTCTGGGTGCTGATGCCTTGAATACCCGCCACTTCGATATCGTAGGCCCGGCCATAATAGTTGAAGGCGTCGTGTGCCGTGACCAGTATCCGCTGGGTGTCGGGAATCGTGGCGATGCTGTCGGCCACCCAGGCGTGAAGCGCCTGCAGTTGAGCAGCGTAGCGTTCGGCATTGGCGTGAATCGGTTGCGTACAGTCGGGACGCTGCTCGCTCAGCGTGTCGGCGATAATGGGCAGGGTCTGCGCCCATAGGCTGACGTCCATCCACACATGGGGGTCGATGCCATAAGCATCCTGCACGGTGATGAGGCGGTCCGGGGCGATCGCCGCGGAGGCGACTGCAACCGTGGGTGTGATATCGGCAAATCTTTCCAGTACGTCCCCGAGCTGGCCTTCCAGGGAGTAGCCGGAATAGAAGATGACGTCGGCGCGCTGGAAGGTTCTCACATCCTGGGCGCTGGCCTGGTAGAGGTGCGGATCGACTCCGGGTCCCATGAGTGCCGTGACGTCCACGCAGTCGCCACCGACGTGTGCGACGAGATCGCCAACCATGCCGGTGGTGACGACAACGTCGAGGGGAGGCTGCTGTGCGTGAGCGGGAGCGGCCCCGGCCAGCGGTATCACAAGACCCAATGCGGTCAACCAGGCTTTCATGCTGCGCTTCCTCATGACAGGGCGGGGACGGAGTCACTCTCGGCGAGACGTTCATGTATAGCATTAGCTATACATTGGCGCAAAATTAGCAGAAGCGCTTCGCCTGTCAAGCGCAACTGGACCATGCTGGCGGGTGGAAACAGGGCGAGAGGAGAGTATTGCCGTCTGGCCCAGGGGAGGGAGCGTGCGCTAGCTCTCCTCCAGGTAGCGCTCGAAGGCAGTGAGGGTTTCGCCGCTGACATGGTGTTCGATGCCTTCGGCATCTATGCGGGCGGTTTCGGCACTGACGCCGAGCTTGCACAGAAATGCCTCGACGATCTGATGCCGGCGTCGACTCATGGTGGCAAGCTGCTCGCCTTCTTCGGTCAGACGGACGCCGCGGTAAGGGCGCTTGACGATGAATCCCTCCTCGGCAAGGCGCTTGAGCATCTTGGCTACGGTGGGCTGTGCCACGCCCAGGCGGCGTGCGATATCGGTCTGCCGAGCTTCGCCAGCATCGCCGATCAGATCGGCAATGAGCTCGACGTAATCCTCGATCAGCTCGGTACGGCGTGCATCGCGCGCCTTGCGGAACCCTTCCACGTGACTTTCGGCTTCTATCAACGATTCACGGCTGGCGGCGCTTCGGGATGTCGGATTCATTCGCGGGCAATAACCTTCAGCTGCAGCAGGATAGTGATAACCCATCATGCCTATAGGAAAAAACATTGCAACAAGGTGTGACGTTGTATCGGCGGTTCCAATGCGGGCTGACTTGATACGTATCAGGTGTCGGTTCGGGGGCTCGGTCTAGCATGGCAGGCATTTCGTTCAAGTACCGTTCATCAGGAGTTGCTTTATGTTCCCCGCCACCTTGCCTCGCCCGCCGGCTCCCGCTCGCCTGCTCGGCACGCTCGATTCGCTCCTGCCGGCAACCGTCAAGCGCCAGTTGGTCGAGCCACTGCTTAACCGCGTCTTTGCCGAGCCCTTGGCGGAGGGCGAGTTCGACGCACTGGAGGGACGGCGCATCGCGCTGTGCATCGAGGATCTGGACATGTCTCTGACGCTGGGCATGCAGGCGCGCCGCCTGACGATGCTCGATGCGAAAGGGGAATCGGTCATCCGCGGCGGCTGGCGCGAATTCCTGTGCCTGGCCACGCGCAAGGAGGATCCGGACAGTCTGTTCTTTCAGCGCCGCCTGGTGATCGAAGGCGATACCGAACTGGGACTGATGGTCAAGAATCTTCTCGACAGCCGCGAGGAGGGGGTGATTCCCGCTCAACTGGGAGAGTGGCTCTATCGTCTCGAGGCGCTCTCCCGCCGCGAGTCTCGATAGTCACGGCCGGGCCTGCGCTGACGCAGCGGACCGGCGGCAACAGCGAGACCGCCGGAACCCGCAGCGAGAATCATGCCGGTGGCTGGGTCAGGGCCATGCCGGGGCGGCCGTGCCAGTAGCCATCGCAGACTTCGACATCCACCAGGGCCAGCGGGTCGCGGGGCAGTGGCTCTCCCCGGCGGGCGCGGTCGAATGCCGTTACCACTTCAGTCATGTCCAGGGCGGTGGGGCTCAGGCGCACTGCAGCCACGCCCATTTCACGCATGGCGGGGATCTCATGACGTAGGTCCTGGCAGGCCCCCGAAAGCGTCTGGATACCATTCAGCGTGAAGACCTCGCGGGATTCCTGGGAGCGTAGCGGCAGCCCCTGAGGATATTGCTGGCAGACGAACTGGCAGCGATCCTTGGGCTTGTCGTGGCGCCGGGCCGTGAAACAGCGTGCCGACCAGGCCAGAGGCAAATGCCCGTAGGCGAACACTTCGCAGGGTAGCGCCAGGTCGCGCTCGCGGCAGCTCTCGAGCAGCGCAGTCAGGGCCTGACGGGACATTTCCACCGGTGCCTGCCAGCGTTGCAGGCCGGCAGCGGCCAGCACGGCAAGCGTGGCCGGGTTATAGAGATTGAGCGACGCGCCGCCGACGAACGGCAGCCCCGCCCGGGACAGCAGTTGCAGTGCGCTCTGATCGTTGGCTTCGACCAGAAACTCGCCGTTGGCGCAGAGCCTGCGCAGGCCACGCAGGTCCGCCTCGGATTCGATCAGGGTCTGCGACGACAGCACCACCTGCTTGCCGTGCTGGCTCAGCTCACGGCCGATATCCAGCCAATCGTCCAGCTTCATGTCGCGCCTTCGGGAACAGACCGTCTCGCCCAGATAGACGATATCGACCGGCCAGTTAGCGACGTCGCGGTAGAAATCGGCGAGACGTTCACGCGTCCAGTAGAACAGCACCGGGCCCAGGGAAAGTTGCATGTTGCCTCCTGCTCTGTCGTATCGGGTCATTTCCAGCGACGTTCGTAGGCGCCCAATGTCGTGGTGGTGCCTTCGGAGAGCTCACCGAGTCCCGTCATCCAGGCCGGGGCGGGGCGAAAGCTCTCAGGGTCGCGTTCGAGAGTATCCAGCGCTTGTCGCCAGATGCCGGCCACCCTGGCCACGTAAGCCGGACTGCGCTGGCGGCCTTCGATCTTTACCGCGCGGATGCCCAGCGCTCTGAGCTCGGGAAGCAGGTCCAGAGTATTGAGGCTGGTGGGTTCCTCAATGGCGTGGTAGGTCTCGCCATCGACTTCGAAGCGCCCCTTGCACAGCGTGGGATAGCCGGCGCGTTCGTCCGCGGCGTAGCGATCGATCAAGACACCGCCCAGGCGCGATTCCAGGCCCTTGGGAGTCTCTTCCCAGCGTACGTGGGCGGCCGGCGAGCACACGCCGCGCGTGTTGGGCGATTCGCCGGTCAGGTAGGAAGAGAGGTAACAGCGTCCCTCGGCCATGATGCACAAGCTGCCGAAAGCGAACACTTCCAGCTCCACCGGACTCTGGCGGGCCAGATCGCGCACCTGGGTGAGCGACAGCACTCGCGGCAGTACGGCACGCACGATGCCGAAATGCTCGTGATAGAAGCGCAGCGCCTCATGGCTGGTGGCCGAGCCCTGCACCGACAGGTGCCGTGGCAGGTCGGGGTGGCGGCGGGCGGCGTAATCGAGCAGCCCCATGTCGGCCAGGATCAGTGCGTCGACACCGAACTCCGCGGCCTGATCCACCGCACGCGTCCACTGCTCCCAGCCATCCGGCTGGGGATAGGTGTTGATGGCACAGAACACGCGCCTGCCTCGCGAATGGGCGTAGGTCACGCCTTCCCGGGCGCGCTTGTCGCTGAAGTTGAGTCCGGCGAACTGGCGGGCATTGGTGGCATTCTGGAAACCGAAGTAGACGGCGTCGGCTCCTTCGTCCACGGCGCGTTTCAGAGCGGGCAGGTTGCCTGCCGGACAGACGAGTTCCATGGGCTGTCTCCTGACTGAAAGACCGACCATGCTAGTCGACTATTTTCGGACTCCCCTTGATGCGGATCATGGCCGTACCGTTTTTGCGCCTCTCGAACTGGGCGCGGGAAAAGGCCAAGGGCATCATGCCGCTGCCCATCATCATCATGAGGAATCCGCCATGCCGCAGGCCCCCGAACTGCTGTCGCCCGCCGGGACGTTCAAGAACATGCGTTACGCCTTCGCCTATGGCGCGGATGCCGTCTATGCCGGACAGCCCCGCTATTCGCTGCGGGTTCGCAACAACGATTTCAGCCTCGATAATCTGCACCGCGGCATCGCTTACGCCCATGAGCGGGGCAAGGCGTTCTACCTCGCCTCGAACATCGTGGCGCACAACAGCAAACTCGGGACCTATCTGCGCGATATAGCGCCGATCGTCGAGGCGGGACCGGATGCGCTGATCATGTCGGATCCCGGGTTGATCATGATGGTCCGCGAGCGCTGGCCGGAGCAGACGATCCACCTGTCGGTGCAGGCCAATGTGGTCAATCACGCCGCCGCGCGTTTCTGGCAGCGCCAGGGCATCCGCCGCATCATCCTGTCGCGGGAGCTGTCGCTGGAGGAGATCGCCGAGATACGTCAGGAGTGTCCGGATCTGGAGATCGAGACGTTCGTCCACGGTGCCTTGTGCATCGCCTACTCGGGGCGCTGCCTGCTGTCGGGATACTTCAATCATCGTGACCCCAATCAGGGCACCTGCACCAACGCCTGCCGCTGGCAGTACAACACCATCGCATCGACTACCGACGAGACCGGGGACCTGATGCCGGTCGATGTGGGGGCCGACAGGAAAAGCGTCATGGCTGGCGAGGCGACAGGGCAGGAGGAACGCTCGGCACTGATCGAGGAGGCTTCGCGTCCTGGCGAGCATCTGCCGATCCACGAGGATGAGCACGGCACCTATATCATGAATTCCAAGGACCTGCGCGCCGTGCAGCATGTGGCGCGGCTGACCGAAATGGGCGTGGCTTCGCTGAAGATCGAGGGGCGCACCAAGTCGCCCTATTACGTAGCACGCACCGCCCAGGTCTATCGGCGGGCCATCGACGATGCCGTGGCGGGGCGCCCCTTCGACATGCGACTCATGGATGAGCTCGATAACCTGGCCAACCGGGGATACACGGAAGGCTTCTATCGCCGCCACGTGCATGACGAGTATCAGAACTACGAGCGTGGTCACTCCATCGGGGTGCACCAGCAGTTCGTCGGCGAGGCGCTCGGCTACGATGCCGACCGCGGCTGGCTGGAGGTCGATGTCAAGAACCGCTTCGCCGTGGGTGAGACGCTGGAGCTGATGCTGCCGGGCGGCAATCGACGCTTCGTCCTCGAGTCGCTGGAAAGCTCGCGCGGCGAGCGGATCGATGTAGCGCCTGGCTCGGGGCATGTGGTGCGGCTGCGTGTGCCGGGAGCCGTCATCGACCCGGCTCGGGCCGAGTATGCCCTGCTGATGCGCGACCTGTAGCCAACCCCGGTGCGCAGACAACGCCCGGCGCAGGAACTAGAGCCGCACGTTACCCCAGCAGCAGGGCCAGACCGAGCAGCAGCAGGGTGCCCAGCAGCGTGGCGACATTCAGACCGAGCACGGGCAACAGATATCGAGGCCCCTCGTCGGCGTGGCGCAGTTGCCAGGCGACCCGCAAGGCCGCCGGCAGAGGCAGCAGGGCGATGAGCGCTGCCAGCGGAAAGATGCCGGTAATGCTTGCCGCTGCCACACCCAGGTAGGCGCCGATCAGCAATCCCGAGGCGATGCGCGCGCAGGCCGGAATACCCAGCACGATGGGCAGGTGCCGGCGCCCGATGCGGCGGTCGGCATCGATATCGGGGAACTGATTGACCAACAGCAGTTCGCTGGTCAGGGCCATGGCAACCAGCGAGGCGAAAACCGCCGTGGCATCGAGTTGCCCACCGAGGGCGAGCGTGGTGCCCAGCACCATGACAGGGCCGAATCCCAGGCCTGGCGCAATCAGGCACAGGAATGGGGAGCGGGTGAGCCAGCGCGTGTAGGTAACCACGAGTATCAGCCCTGCCAGGCCGATCACCAGCAGGGCGAACCCGCCCGTCCAGAGGAAGCGGATGCCGATGAGGACGGTGGCGGCCAGCATCGTCAGCCCGGCGAACCCGACCCCGCGTGCGGCGCCGGGAGTCGCGGGCAGTGCCCCGCTTCCGCCCGAGAAGGGCGTGCGTCTCGTCATCAGGTCGAGTCCCGAACGGAAGTCGTCATACTCGTTGAGCAGGTTGACGGCGGCGTGCGCGCACAGGGCGCCCAGCACGATCAGGGCGATGTCGGCCGGCGATACGACGAGCTGCCGCGTGGTGACAGCGATGCCCAGCAGCACGCACAAGGGTGCCAACAGCAGAAAGTTGGGGCGTGTCGAGCGTGTTACGGTTGTGATGGCATGCATGACGTCAATCGCTTCTTGGCTACGCTCTGTCTGAAAAATGTCTGCGCTCACTCATGCAGCGTTAAAAATCAGCTCAAATGCTCATTTACACCACGTAAACCCGAATGCGGGCCCAGTCCGTTTATCGCTGATTTTTGCCTTGCCTGCGTATCGCTCGCCGGTTTTTCAGACAGAACTTAGGGTTTGAGCGAGGGACACTGTGCGCGCGGGGCCGGCGCATCGGCTCGGCTATTCTGCGCTAGCGAACCATCCTGCGGAAGATAGAGACGGGCGGCATTGGCCAGCACGCTGACGGAACTGACGGTCATGGCGGTGGCGGCGATCACCGGGGGAATCGGCATCCAGATCGCCAGGCCGAGCGCCAGTAGATTGTAGACGATGGAAAATCCCAGGTTCTGGCGCATCAGTCGATAGGCTCGACGGGCCAGACGGTGAGCTTCCCAAGCCTGCCCGATGCCGGGCGTCATCAGCGAGACGGCCGCCATGTCCCGCGCCTGACGGGTGGCGCCGGCAACGCTGATGCCCGTCGTGGCGGTGGCCAGTGCCAGGGTGTCGTTGATGCCGTCGCCGACGAATACCGATGGACGGGGCAGGGTGTCGACCAGGCGCGCCTTGGCATCGGGCGTCAGGGCAGCGAAGCATTCACTGTCGCGAAATCCCGCGCGACGGCCGACGGCATGGACATTGTCGGCCTGGTCACCGCTCAACAGGGCCAGGACGAAGGAGGCCCGACGGAAATGGCGAAGTGTATCGGCAGTGGCCGTCGCCAGCGTTTCGTCCAGGGCCAGAACTCCCAGCCACTGGGTTCCTCGGGCCACGCCCACCAGCTTGCCCGACATGGCCGAGATATCCTGCGGCTGTGCGCCGTGTTCGGCCAACCAGGCTGGCGAGCCGACGCGAATGCAGCCATCCGCCAGATGCATTTCCACACCCTGCCCTGGATGATGGGTGGTGTCGACGTCTTCGGCCAGGGTCAGGCCGCGATCGATGGCGTGGCTGCGCAGCGTCTGGGCGACGGGATGCATGATGCCCTTTTCCGCCTCGGCGGCCAGACGCAGCAACTCGTCGGCATCGATATCCGCCGCGGTGAGGATGTCGCGGATGCCGAGCCGGCCGACAGTCAGGGTGCCCGTCTTGTCGAAGGCGATGCTGCGGGCCTTGGCCAGTGTCTCGAAGGCTGCCAGGTCCCGGAACACGATGCCGCGGCGCAGACCGGAGGCACTGGCTGCCTGCGTCACCACCGGAATGGCCAGCCCCACGGCACAGGGACAGGCGACGATCAGCACCGACAGCGCCCAGGCGAAGGCAGCCTCGAGTCCGACACCACGCATCAGCGTGACGGCAAAGGTCAGCAGCGCCAGGCCCAGTGCCACGGAGGGCAGCCAGCGGGCGAACACGTCGGAAAGCTTCTGGAACTCGCCCTTGCGGGCGTGCAGTTCAAGCATCTTGTGACGCAGGGTGTCGATGTAGCGCTTGCCGAAGGGCGCTTCGACGATCAGCGAAAATGACGGTCCCGCGTTGACGCAGCCTGCCTCGAGCGCGTCGCCACGGGTCAGAATGACCGGCGTGTTCTCGCCGGTGAGCACGGCACGGTCGATCAGGGCATGAGCATTGACCAGAATACCGTCGAAAGGGACGGCCTCGTGCTCTTCCACCGCTACACGAGCCCCGGGCGGGACCTGATCGACCGACAGCTGACACCAGGCATTCTCCTGCCAGACGCGGACGGTTTCGGGAGTCAGGTCGTCCAGTGCGGCCAGCGCCTCGAGACCGTCCTGGCGGCTGTACATTTCCACCAGACGGCCTACCAGCAGAAGGGTGATCAGCATCACGGCGGTATCGACGTAGACGTCAGCCGAGCCGCGCCACAGGTGCCAGAGGGAAAACAGCACGGCGCTCAGCACGCCCAGGCTGACCAGCACGTCCATGCCCGGCCGGCCGGCACGTAGCGTGCGCCAGGCGGCACGATAGAAGGGCAGGCCGGCATAGCTCACCACCGGCAGGGCGAGAACGCTTGCCACGATGGCGATCACCCAGTCGACACGTGCACCCAGGCCATAGTTGAAGTACAGCAGTGCCGAGGCCATGACCGTCCACATGCCGAACGCCACGCTGACGACAAGACGCGTGACAAGTGCACGTTTCTCCCGCGCCAGGCGGGCACGGCCGGCTGTCGCGCTGGGCGAGGAGGACAGGACATACCCGAGCCGGTCGACACGGGCACTCAAGGCGTCGAAATCGGTCCGCTCGGGATTCCATTGCACGAATGCCGTGCCGGAGACGAAGTTGACGCTGGCCTGTTCGACGCCGGCCTGACGCTCGAGATAGTGCTCGATGGCGAATGCGCAGCTGCTGCACCACATGCCATGCACGGCAAAGACGCCTTCCCGTGTCGGGGGGCCGGGAGATGCCGCCGCTGCCGTGGAGGCTTGCGAGTGGCCAGTATGTGAATCTGCCAGGGGTAGGGGCATCGTGTTCCGTCGATGGAGTATCCAGATTGAGCGTAGCGGAAATTGGCGCAAGCGAGATATCAGGTATTAGGCAACGGCGATGAAGGCAATGAAATCCGTTGCGTGGCAAACGCTTGGAAGTCAACGCGTGATGCTGAATCAGCATAAAGAGATGCACGCCGTATTGGCACGCCTGGCCATTCCTTTCCTATAGTGAGTTCCGTTGGGACCGTGATTCGGTGCTTCGAGGAGTCAAGATAAGAATAAGGTCAAGGAGAGGGCCGAATGCCGCAAATCTTTCCCCGCCGAGCGAACTCACTGGTCAGCGTCATGCTGTGGGGCGGCATCCTGGCGGTGGTGGCGCTTGCCGTTGTCGCCATCACGCTGGGGAGTTCGGCGCACGATACCGGGGTCAATTCCACGCCGGAGCAGCCGGTGCCCTTCAGCCACGATCACCATGTGGGCGGGCTGGGCATCGACTGTCAGTATTGTCATACCAGCGTCATGCAGTCCGACTTCGCGGGATTGCCGCCGACCTATACCTGCATGACCTGCCATTCGCAGCTATGGACCAATGCCGAGATGCTGGCACCCGTACGCGAGAGTCTCGAGCGTCGCGAGCCCCTCCGGTGGGTTCGCGTTCACGACCTGCCCGATTTCGCCTATTTCAGCCATCGCGTTCATGTCAACAACGGCGTGGGCTGCGAATCATGCCACGGCCGGGTCGATGAGATGCCCATCACCACCCAGCGCAAGCCCCTGACCATGCAGTGGTGTCTGTCGTGCCACCGCAACCCCGAACCCAACCTGCGCCCTGCCGACAAGATCACGGCCATGGGGTACGACCCGGCCAAGGACGACATTCCCGGGCATGCGCTGCTGGAGCGTTACGGAATTCACAAGGATAACCTGACCGAGTGCGTCACATGTCATCGATAAGTCATTCATCGATAAGCCAAGATGACCTGCAGAACATCCGCGAACGGCTGGCGGATGTGCGCGGGCCTCAGTACTGGCGGAGCCTGGAGGAGCTGGCCGACAGCGATGCCTTCGGCCAGTTCCTGGCCCAGGAGTTTCCACGCCTGGGCGCGGTCTGGGAGGCGCCACTGGATCGGCGTGGTGCGCTCAAGCTGATGGCGGCAAGCATGGCGCTGGCCGGGTTGACGGCATGCGGACGGCAACCGGAAGAGGTCATCGTGCCCTACGTCAACATGCCCGAGGGCGAGGTGCCGGGGCAGCCGCGCTATTACGCCACCTCCTATCTGATCGGGGGTTATGCGCAGGGTCTGCTGGCGCAGAGCCACCAGGGCCGCCCGGTCAAGATGGAGGGCAACCCCGAGCACCCCGCGACGCTGGGCGCGTGCGACGCCTTTTCCCAAGCCTCGGTCCTGTCGCTCTACGACCCGGACCGTGCCGGTGCCGTCATGCATCGCGGCGACGTGGCGGGATATGGCGGGTTTCTCATGGCGCTGCAGGACAAGCGGCGTGACTGGGATGCCTCGCAGGGGCGCGGTCTGCACATACTGACCGGCAGTTTCACCTCGCCGAGCCAGCACGCTTATCTGCAGACATTGCTTGAACGCTGGCCGCAGGCGCGCTGGCATGTGCATGAGCCCATCGATCGCAGCGCCGTCTATACCGGTAGCCGGCTGCTGTTCGGCAGGCCGCTGGAGCCGGTCTACCATTTCTCCCAAGCGCGAATCGTGGTGTCGCTGGATGCCGATTTCATGCAGGCGCAGCCAGGCTTCCTGCGTCATGCCCGGGATTTCATGGCGGAACGGCGTCCCCGTGACAATGACGGTTTTCTCGCCCGACTGTACATGGCCGAGTCGACCCCCAGCATTACCGGCAGCGTGGCCGATCACCGCTACCGCTTGCCGTTTCGGCAGGTGGAGGACTTCGCACGCCAGCTTGCCGTGGCGCTAGGTGTGGAGAGGGTCGAGCTGCCCACGCAGACGGAGATTCCCGATAGCTGGCTGGAGCCGTTGGTGGCGGATCTGCGCCAGCATGCCGGCGCCGCGCTGGTGGTGCCTGGAGACCAGCAGCCGCCCGCGGTGCATGCCATCGCTCATGCCATCAATCAACGCCTGGACGCCTATGGCCGTACGGTGGATTTCGTCGCGCCGGTGGATGCCAGCCATACCGCTGCGCCACTGGAGGAGTTGACCGCCGCCATGCAGGGCGGCGAGGTGGAAAGCCTCATCGTCATGGATACCAATCCCGTTTACACGGCCCCGGCCGATCTGGCGTTCGCCGAGGCTTATCAGAAGGTGGCGTGGCGGCTGCACTGGGGGGAGGTCTATGACGAGACGGGCCGGATGTCGCACTGGCATATTCCCGCTACCCACCCGCTCGAAACCTGGGGCGATGCGCGCGCTTTCGACGGCACGGTGAGTTTTCTGCAGCCACTCATCCAGCCGCTGCACGGCGGCAAGACTAGCCTGCAGCTATTGACGGCACTGTTCCGGGGCACCGACGAGGATCCCCGTGAGCTGCTGGTCGCCTATTGGCAGGCGCAGGCGCAGGCGCAGGCGCAGGCTGTCGGCGACTTCCAGACCTTCTGGCGGCGGGGTCTGCATGACGGCTTCGTGGCGGATTCCGCCTTCGCACCGGAAAATGCCATGCCGCGTGACGGTTGGACGGACGTCCTGGCCGCACCGGATACCGAGGTGGACGATGAGAACGGCATAACGCTGCAGTTGCAGCCCGATCCGGCGATCTGGGACGGGCGCTACGCGAACAATGGCTGGCTCCAGGAACTGCCCCGGCCGCTGACCAAGCTGACCTGGAACAACGCGCTGCTGATCAGTCCGCTGCTGGCGCAGGAGCGTGGCCTGAAGGAGGGCGACGTGGTGCGTGTCCGCTCGGACCACCATGCGCTCGAGGTGCCGGTCTATGTGCTGCCGGGCATGCCGGATCGTGCCGTGACGCTGCAACTGGGCTATGGTCGTGACGGCATCGGGCATATCGCCGACGGAGTGGGCGGCAACGCCTATCCGTTCTCTACCAGCACGGCCCGCTGGGCGACGCACGTGGACCTGGAGACGACCGAGCGCCACATGAGTCTGGCGACGACCCAGAACCACCACGCCATCGAAGGCCGCGATCTGATTCGCGCCACCACGCTGGAGGAGTATCGCAGCAACCCTCGGTTTGCTCACCATCCGCCGCCACATGAGTCGCTCTATCCCGAGCCCTGGCCCGCCGAACGTCAGGCCGAGTATGCCTGGGGCATGGTCGTCGATCTGACCGCCTGTATCGGCTGCAACGCCTGCGTGGCGGGCTGTCAGGCCGAGAACAACATCCCCGTGGTCGGCCCCGAGGAGGTCAAGCGCGGGCGCGAGATGCACTGGATCCGTATCGATCGCTACTTCGAGGGGCCACCCGAGAGTCCGCACCTGATCTTCCAGCCGGTGCTGTGCATGCACTGCGAGAATGCTCCCTGCGAGTACGTTTGCCCCGTCGAGGCGACGCAGCATTCGGCCTCGGGGCTCAACGAGATGATCTACAACCGCTGCATAGGCACGCGCTACTGCTCGCAGAACTGCCCGTACAAGGTGCGGCGTTTCAACTGGTTCGATTACACCGGGGAGCAGGCGACATTCGCCCAGCCCGATGCAGTGCACAATCCCGAGGTGACGGTACGCTCGCGGGGCGTCATGGAGAAATGCACCTTCTGCGTGCAGCGCATCAACCGTGCCCGGATCACCGCCGATGTCGAGGACCGGCCGATCCCCGACGGCGCCTTGCAGACGGCCTGCCAACAGGCCTGTCCGACCCAGGCGATCGTGTTCGGCGATATCGGCAACGAACGGAGCCACGTCAAGCGACTCAAGGAGCATCCGCTGAACTACGGCATGCTCGAACATCTCAACACGCGCCCGCGCGTGTCGTACTTGGCGGGCGTGGGCAATCCCAACCCCGAGGTCACGGCGCCCCAATCCGACCCGCTGGTCGATCCGGACCAGTACAAGGCGGAGCGAAAGGAGACGAAGGGCAGCCCAACGAAAATGCGGGAGCGGGACGCGGGGGAAAAGGAGGATGCACCGCTGGTGGGCTTCTTCACGCCGTCGTCGCGTAAGGATGGCAAGGGAGAGCTGACATGAGCAAGCGTGAAGAACGGCCGCTGCTGCCCCCCGACCTGACCCATGCCCGGCTCACCGAGCGCATCAGCAATCTGGTGCTGAGCCGGTCGACACCGCGTTCCTGGTGGGTGGCTCTCATGATCAGCGGCCTGGTCGCCGTGTCGTTCGTCTATGCCGTGCTGTACGTGTTCGCGGTGGGGGTCGGGCTTTTCGGCATCAACATCCCCGTCGCCTGGGGCTTTCCCATCACCAATACCATCTGGTGGATCGGCATCGCCCATGCCGGCACCCTGATCTCTGCGGTGCTGCTGATCACCCGTCAGCCCTGGCGGGCGTCGATCAACCGCTTCGCCGAGGCGATGGCAATGTTCGCGGTGGTATTGGCCGGCGCCTATCCCATTCTCCACCTCGGGCGGCCCTGGTTCTTCTACTATCTGCTGCCGTACCCCAACCACATGGAGTTGTGGCCGCAGTGGCGCAGTCCGCTGGTATGGGACTTCTTCGCCATCTTCACCTATCTGGTCTTCACCGCGACGTTCATGTACGTCAGCCTGCTGCCGGACCTGGCCACGCTGCGCGATCGGGCCACCGGCTGGCTGGGACGGGTGGTCTACGGCACGCTGGCGATCGGCTGGCGCGGCTCGGCCGCGCACTGGGCGCGCTACGAGAAGGCCAACATGATCCTCTCCTCGGTGGCTGCGCCTATCGTCGTGACGGTGACCGGCATCATCTCGCTGGACCTGGCGGTCTCCATCGTGCCCGGTTATCACTTCACCATTTTTCCGCCCTATTTCGTGTCGGGAGCGCTGTTCTCGGGGTTTGCGACGGTGGCGCTGTTGGCCGTGGTGCTACGCAGCATGTTCCGCCTGCAGGATCTCGTTACGCGGACTCATCTCGATTACCTGGGGCGCATGATGCTGGTGTTCGCCCTGGTCGTCGATTACGCCTACACCCAGGAGATGTTCTTCGCCTGGTACTCCGGCGAGGACTATTACCGCTACGTCTACATCGATCGCTGGACCGGCCCTTACGCACCGGCCTGGTGGGCGATGATCTTCTGCAACGTGGTGCTGGTGCAGTTGCTGTGGTTCAGGCGCGTCAGGCGCTCGCCGATCGCCATGTTGTGTCTGGCGATCACCAGCGACGTGGGCATGTGGCTCGAGCGCTTCCAGATCGTCTTCACCTCGACGCATGCCGATTATATGCCCTCGGCGTGGGGCGAGGCCTGGCCGACCGTCTGGGATTGGGCGGTATTCATCGGCTCGCTGGGGGTGTTCTGGCTGTTGCTGCTGCTGTTCGTACGTCTCATGCCGTTGATTTCGATGCATGACATGCGCGGACTCATCGCCAAGCTCAACAAGGGAGACGACGATGGCTGAGGAATATGGCGTCATGGCGCGTTTCGAGACTGCCGAGGCGTTGGTAACGGCCGTTCGGGGCATGCGCAAGGCCGGTTATCGCCAGCTCGAGCCCTGCGTGCCCTATCCTGTGGAAGGCCTGGCCGAGGCGCTGGCGTTCAAGCCCCGCTGGGTGCCGATCGTATCGCTGGCCAGTGCCATTCTGGGAGCGGCCGGCGTCTATTTTATGCAATGGTACGCCAGTGTACTGAGCTATCCGTTCGTGGTGGGCGGCAAGCCCTTGCACAGCTGGCCGGCGTTTCTGATTCCGAGCTTCGTCATCGGGTTGCTGTCGGCAGTGCTGGGCAGCGTGATCGCGATGCTTTGGGGAAACCGGCTGCCACGTCCTTATCATCCCGCCTTCAACGTGGCCGAGTTCGACCGGGCCTCGGATGACGGCTTCTTCCTCATCGTTGCGGGCGACGATGCCCGCTTCGATGCCGACAGGACACCGGCCCAGCTGCGCGACCTGCACGCCGCGGACATCATGGAGGTGCCGGCATGAGGCTCGGACCGGCTCCGCTATGGGGAATGGCGCTGCTGGCGTTGTTGCTGGCGGCTTGCGATCAGCAACAGATGACCGACCAGCCCAAGTACGAAACCTACGAGGCGGCGCCGACCTGGCCGGACGACCAGGCGGCACGACATCCGGTGGCGGGCACGGTGGCGCGCGATGAATCCATCGACACGAGCGTGCCCGAGGAGCTGCCGATGCCGTTGACGCAACCACTTCTCCAGCGTGGTCAGGAGCGCTTCAACATCTATTGTTCGCCATGCCACAGCCGCGTCGGCGACGGGCAGGGCATGATCGTGCAGCGCGGTTTTCCGGCGCCACCGTCGTTTCATACCGATCGCCTGCGCAATGCTCCACTGCGCCACTTCTACGATGTCATCACCGATGGCTACGGGGTGATGTACTCCTATGCCGACCGGGTGGCGCCGCAGGATCGCTGGGCAATCGCGGCCTACATCAAGGCGCTGCAGCTTTCCCAGTATGCGAGGCCGGAGGATCTGACCCCGGTGCAGCGTCGTGAACTCGAGGGTGCCGGCTCATCAGGCCAGGCCGTGGAAGCGGGCACGCAGGCGACACGGGAGGGCAGTGAATGACGAGACCGGTGATCTGGATTGTCGGCCTGCTGGCCCTGGCGCTCTGCCTGCTCGGAGCCGTCATCGACTGGACCGCCTTCCTGCGTAGCTGGCTGGTGGCCACGCTCACCTGGAGCGCGCTGCCCCTGGGGGCCGTGGCGGTACTCATGACGCACAACCTGACCGGCGGCGCCTGGGGGCATGCCAGCCGTCACGTCTGGCGGGCCCTGGCCGGCGCCATGCCGCTTTTCGCGCTGGCCATGGTGCCGTTGCTGTTCGGCCTGGATGAACTCTTCTCCTGGACGCGTCCGCTCAGTGAGCTGCCCGAGGTCGTGCGGCACAAGCGACTCTATCTCAACGAGCCGTTCTTTCTGGGGCGCTGGGGCTTCTACATGGTCGTGTGGCTGGGGCTTGCCTGGTTGCTGGCGTGGCGGGGAAGCCGCGCCAAGGCGGTATCGGCGCCGGGCCTGATTCTGTGGGTCCTGACAGTGACGTTCTTTTCCGTGGACTGGTACATGTCGCTGGAGCCCAAGTTCTACTCCGACGTGTTCGGGCTGGAGCGGGTCTGTGCCATGGCGGCGAGCAGCCTGGCGGCAGGCATGCTGCTGCTGGCGCCGCAACTCAAGGCGGCGTTGCGCAAGGACATCGCCAATATCTGGCTGACCTTGCTGCTGGGCTGGATCTTCATGGGGTTTTCCCAGTTGATCATTATCTGGTCGGGCAACATCCCCGACGAGATCGGCTGGTACATCCACCGCAGCGAGGGCGCCTGGCAATGGGTCGGCAGGATGGCGTTCGTGCTCTTCATGCTGGTGCCGTTCATGATCCTGTTGTCCACGACGGCCAAGCAGCGCCGGGGCTGGCTCACGCTGGCCGCGGGGATCTGCCTGGTCGGCTATGTGCTGCAAATGCAATGGATGATCCTGCCTGCCTTCGAGGAGTGGCGTCCGGCACAGACCTGGCTCGATCCGGCCGCGCTGGTGGCCGTGGGGGCAGGCTTCGTGTGGCTGACAGGCCGGGCCCTGAAACGTGGGGAGCGAGACCATGAGTGAAGAACACAATCCGACGGCCGGTCACGAGCCTCGCGATGTTCCGGCTCGCATTCCGGTGCTGTTCATCCTCTTCATGGCGATATTCTTGCCTCTCGTGCTGCTGGCGCTGTGGGGATTGATGTCCACGGTATGGAGGGAGTTGCCCGGCCCGCCCAACCCCTTTGCCGGAGAGCCGGCCAACGTATCGAAGGCGCCAAGGCTGCAGACTTCGCCCGAGGTGGATCTGGCGACGTTCAATGAACGTGTCGAGGCGCGACTGCACGGTGTCGGCTGGAGCGACAGGGAGGCGGGGCGTGTCCACATGCCGGTCGAGCAGGCAATGCAGTTATTGGCCGAACGTGGCCTGCCGGAGCAGGGGCCGCTTGCCAGCGAGCGCGCCAGTCTCACCGAGCCGCCGCTGTCCAAGGGCGTGAATGCGGCGACTCCGGACAGGGTGAACGTCTCGGCTGCCCAGGCGGTCGTCGGGGCGGAAGATAGGACGGAACCTGGCGACAGACAGGAGGCGGGGAATGAATGACGAAGTCGCATCCTATCTTCCGGAGGTAGAGAAGGGCTTGCACCTGATCCCGACGCAGGCGACCGACTATGCGGGACAGGTCGATCATCTCTACTTCGCCCTGGTGGGCGTCTGCGCAATCATTCTGCTGCTGGTATTGGGACTGATCGCTTTCTTCGGTTTCCGCTATCGCGCCGGCAACCAGAAGGCGGATCGCTCGAACCGGCCTTCGACGCGCACCGAGAACCGAGTGGAAATTGCCGTTCTGGCCGCCATGTTGGCAGCGTTCATGGTGTTCTTCGGCTGGGCGACCAGCCTTTATCTCGAGGCCTATCGCGGGCCCGAGCCGGCCATGACCATCGATGTCGTCGGCAAGCAGTGGATGTGGAAGATCCAGCATCCCGACGGGACGCGAGAGATCAACTCGATTCACGTGCCGGTCGATGAGGTCATCGAGCTGCGGGTGACGTCTCAGGACGTCATTCACAGTTTCTTCGTCCCGGCATTTCGCCTGAAGCGCGACGTCGTGCCGGGCACCGAAAAGACGGCCTGGTTCAAGGCGTCGAAGACAGGGGAATTCCGGCTGTTCTGTGCCGAGTACTGCGGCAGTTTCCACTCACGGATGCTGGGCAAGGTCGTGGTGATGGAGCAGGCCGACTATCAGGACTGGCTGACCCGGCAGGGCACCGAAGGCAGCCTGGCCGCTGCGGGCAAGCAGCTCTTCAAGACCCATGGTTGCAGCGGTTGTCACATGGGCAAGTCGAGCGTTCGCGCGCCCACGCTGGCCGGCATCTATGGGCGTAGCGTAGCTCTGGACGACGGACGCGTGATCATGGCCGACGAGGCCTATCTCCGCGATTCGATCCTTCAGCCGGACAAGGATATCGCTGCCGGCTTCGAGCCGGTCATGCCGAGCTTCGCAGGTCAGATCACGGAGGATGAGATCTTGCAGATCATTGAGTATCTCAAGTCATTGGAGCCCGGCGACTGGGAGACAGCGGCGCTGCTGCAGAATCAAGGAGAGAATCCATGAGTGCCGAGAGTGCCATGAATCAGGCGCACGAAAGCTACCTGACCCGCGGCTGGCGGATTCGCGATTGGCTGCTGACGACGGACCACAAGCGCGTCGCCTGGCTGTACACGATATCGATCACCGCCTTCTTCTTCCTGGGCGGAATCGCGGCGCTGCTCATCCGGCTGGAACTGATGACGCCTCAGGATGATCTGCTGAGTGCCGATCTCTACAACCAGACCTTCACCGTTCACGGCATCGTGATGGTGTGGTTCTTTCTGATTCCTTCCATACCCAACACCTTGGGCAACTTCCTGATGCCGCTCATGGTGGGCGCCAAGGATCTGGCGTTTCCCAGGCTCAACCTGCTGTCGTGGTACATCTACACGATTGGCGGAATCCTGACGATTGCGGCCGTGATCACCAGCGGCGTGGATACCGGCTGGACTTTCTACACCCCGCTATCCACCCAGTACGCCGACAGGGCGGTCATCGCGGCGCTCGCCGGGGTGTTCGTGGTGGGGTTCTCCACGATCCTCACGGCCATCAACTTCATCGTCACCACGCACAAGATGCGCGCGCCGGGGCTGACCTGGTTTCGCCTGCCGCTGTTCGTCTGGGCCAACTACGCCACCAGCCTGGTCATGGTCCTGGCGACCCCGGTGCTTTCCGCGACGCTGATCCTGCTCATTCTGGAGCGGCTGTTGGGAATCGGTATCTTCGATCCCACGCTGGGTGGAGATCCCATCCTGTTCCAGCATCTGTTCTGGTTCTACTCGCATCCCGCGGTCTACATCATGATCCTGCCAGGCATGGGAGTGGTATCGGAGCTGATCACCTGCTTTTCGCGCAAGACCGTCTTCGGCTATCACGGCATGGCCATTTCGATCCTGGCCATTGCCGTGTTCGGCTTTCTGGTGTGGGGGCACCACATGTTCGTCGCCGGACAGAGCCTCTATGCCGGGGTGATGTTCTCGCTGTTCTCGTTCTTCGTCGCCTTGCCTTCGGCGATCAAGACCTTCAACTGGACGGCGACCCTGTACAAGGGTCGGCTGATCTTCACCTCGCCGATGATCTATGCCCTGTCGTTCGTCGGGTTGTTCACCATCGGCGGCTTTACCGGAATCTTTCTCGCCTCGGTGGCCGTCGACGTGCATGTGCACGATACCTACTTCGTCGTGGCGCACTTCCATTACATCATGGTCGGCAGCATGGTGACGGCGTATATCGGCGGGCTGCACTTCTGGTGGCCGAAGATGACGGGGCGCATGTACCCCGAAATATGGGCCAAGGTTGCCTCACTGGCGCTGTTCATCGGGTTCAATCTGACATTCTTCCCGCAATACCTGCTGGGATATGCCGGGATGCCTCGGCGCTATCAGACCTATCCCGAAGATTTCCAGATACTGCATGTCATGTCATCACTGGGCGCCGGGGTACTGGCCATCGGCTATCTGCTGCCATTGGTCTACCTGCTCTGGTCCCTGCGCTGGGGCGAACGTGCACCGCCCAATCCCTGGCGGGCCGCGGGGCTCGAGTGGCGCACGGATTCGCCACCTCCCAAGCACAACTTCCTCGAACCGCAGCAGGTAACAGGACCGCCTTATGACTACGACGCCATCGACAACAAGTAAAGCGGAGCCCGCCGAGCAGTTCGATGACATGACGCAGCAGCGCCATGCGGATCTCATGGGCATGTGGATCTTCCTGGCCACGGAATTGATGCTGTTCGGCGGGGTGTTCACGGCCTTTACCGTCTATCGCCATGCCTACCCCGACGCCTTCGCCGAAGCGGCCGGGCATCTCGATCTCACGCTGGGAACGCTGAACACGGTGCTGCTGGTCACCAGCAGCCTGTTCATGGCCCTGGCCGAGCGGGCGGCAAATGCCGAGCAGAAGCGGCTGACGCTGATGTTTCTGCTGACCACGATAGGCATCGGCGTGGTGTTTCTCGCCATCAAGGGCTATGAGTGGCACCACGAATACACCGAGGGCCTGATGCCGGTGCTGGGTCTGGAATTCCGCTATCCGGGCCAGCATCCGGAGCAGGCCCAGATGTTCTTCAACTTCTATTATGTCCTGACCGGGCTGCATGCCGTACACATGTCCCTGGGCATGATCATGCTGCTGGTGCTGCTGGTGTTCACGTTGCGCTGGCGAAACCCGCCCAAGCTGGGACGGCAGATACAGATCAATGGTCTCTACTGGGCCTTTGTCGACATCGTCTGGGTCTTCATTTTCACGAGCCAATACTTGCTGCGTGCCTCATCGTGAAGCACGCATCGCCATGAAGGCCGTCCGGAAAAGAGCTGCATCATGAAGGGGTCTGCGAAATGAAGGATGTCAAAGCACCCGTTCTCGCCTGGGGCGGATACGTCGTCATACTCGGCGCCAGTGTCGCGGCGGCCAAGCTCGTGCCAGGATCGCTGGGGCATGCTTTCAGCCTGTTATGTGCTTTCGTCATGGCGGCGCTGATCGTGACTTTCTTCATGGGGTTGCGCTCGGCGGACAATCTCCTGCGCGTGTTTGCCCTGGCCGGGATCATGTGGCTGACCTTCATGATCGTGCTGACCATGGCGGACTACTTCTACCGCGACATCAAGGAGGGAACGGCGCTTCGCCAGGACGGTGGCGTGACGAGTCACCATGAGACGATGAGAGTGCGGCATGCCGTGGAGGCGTCTAGCGGCTCACCGATCCAGGATATGTTCATCGGCGAGGCGCGTCAGCCATTGCGTCACGAGGGGATGGTGGAAGAATTCGAAAAGCCGGGATGCTCGTACCGGGCCAATGCCGGGATACTGCTGCCAGTCGGAGAGGCCCCGGGCTTGCAACGCAGTTAGAGAGGTTTCCTTTATCGCGGCTTTAAAGGCGGCATCGGGGAGTGTCGGCATACCCAGTGCGACAAGCCAGTGCTGGCGGTCTCGTTGGCGTGCCTGCTGGAAGCTTTCCCGCCAGGCATGGGCCCGCTTGGCGCCGACGACGGGCAGCTCGGCAAGCTGAGGCTCCGTCAGTTCAAGCCAGTCGAGCAGATCCGCCACGAGTCCATGCTCTATCAGCCGCCGCCAGGTGCCAGGCCCAATGCCCGCAAGTGCCAAGCCCTTGTCGCTGCCTAGCCACTCCAGACGCGCCAGAAACTGCTCATGACATGCCGGGGCATCATGCATGCAACTCAGGATGTCGTAGCGACTCTCGTCGGGCGGGTTGACTACGGGACGCGGGTCGGCGGGCACCAGCACCGATTCGAGCTGAGGGATGGTCAGCCCGGCGAGACGAATCAGCACCTGATCGCCGGGGCGAACGTCCAGCTCGTGCCAGTGATCGAGAGAGCCCAGGCTGACGCGGCGGACTTCACGGTCGTCGAGCTGAACGGGGCTGAGATTGGCAACGGGAGTGATCTTCCCCGTGCGTCCGATGGAGAAGTCCAGCGACTCGACGACGCCCAGAGCACGCTGAGCGGGGTATTTCCATGCCATGGCCCAGTCCGGGGGCTCAGCATGCCAAGTACTGCCCGACGGGCGATCGCCCCGCTTGACCACGATGCCATCGGTCACGAAGGGCAGGGCTTCGTGATACCAGCGCTGGCGCCATTCGCTGATGTCTTTCAGGGTGCGGATACGCTGGGTGTAATGTCCGACCGTACCGAAGCCCCAGGCCTCGAGCTGGGCGAGTCGGTCCGGCATGGCGTCGGGACCGTCGGGCCACGCCCATACGAAGACATCGAGGCTCGTGGCTTCCCGAGGGGAGAGGGCCTTTTGCGCCATCATTCCCGCCACGGCGCTGCGGGCCCCGTCGCTGCCCTCCTGCGCCTGCACGTGGCCCTGGCGGCGCTGGTACAGTTCGCCTTGCAGCACGACATGGGCCGGCAGGGGCCGTGTCGTCACCGGCAGGGTCTGGGGGACTGTCGGCAGGCGGCGGATCTGCGCCAGCCAATCCTGTCCTTGTTCGCCATTGCCCCGGCTGATGGCGGCAGCGAGATGGCCGGCTTCATAGACCAGCGTCACCGCGACACCGTCGACCTTGGGCTGCGCCCATAACGGGGCGTCGCCCTGCCGATGCAGCCAACGCGCAATGGCCTGCCGGTCGGCCAGCTTGTTCAGGCCCGTATGCGGAATCGGATGGCGAAGGGCGCCTTCGGGCTCGGTCGGTGTGGGGGAGACCCGCCCCGGCTGAAAGCAGTGCTGCCACGTTGCCAGTTGCCGCTTGGCTTCATCGTATACCCCGTCCTCGACCAGACGACGCCCTTCGCGGTAGTAGGCCTCGTCCCAGCGAGCTATCTGCTGTTCCAGGGTGGTCACGACCCGTTGGCCCTGAGCGAGGGGCACGGCGGGGCAGGAGGACACTGAGACGGGAAGTGGCGGAGAGGATGCCGCAAGGGTTGGTGCGCATGGCAGCAGCGCTACTGTCAGCACCAGAGACCACGGCAGACAGCGTACCAGGCCCTCGAATGACCGGCGCGAGACACGCACCGCGAAGAGCGAGCGCCACAACGACATCGCCCCGCAAGAAGCGGGGCGATGGGATTCAGGCCTGGTTGAGCAGACGGGCATAATCGAGAAGGATTTCAGCGCTCTCTTCGATCTGAGCGCGATCGATCGGCCGTAGCTCCTCCTCTTCACGACTCTCCGCCCAGTCCTCGATAGGGTCGAGGCCCATGGCACGACGGCGTTGGTTCTCCAGAGCGAGCTGTTCGGCCTCCTGGGCCTCCATCTCGCGCTGGCGCTGCTCACGGTTGAGACTGACGCTGTTCTGCTGTTCGCGCAGTCGCTTGGCAAGCTCCGCCTGGCGTTCGAGATAGGTAAAGTCCGCATCCTGGGCAACACGCTTGTCATGCAGGTCTTCCAGGGTCTCGCGATAGCGCCACGGTTCGCCATACAGGCGATACTGTACCGGCCTCACGTGGTCCCAGGGCAGGGCGTTATCCAGAGCGCTCTCTCCGATCTCGTCGGGGTCGATCAGTCGCGGAAACAGCAGGTCGGGTTCGACGCCCCGGTGCTGGGTGCTCTCACCGGAGATGCGGTAGAACTTGGCGCGTGTCAGCTTGAGTTGACCATGGCTCAGGTCGTTGAGCGTCTGTACCGTCCCCTTGCCGAAAGTGCGGGTGCCGAGTACGAGACCCCGGCCGTAGTCCTGAATGGCGCCGGCAAAGATCTCCGAGGCCGAGGCCGAAAGCCGGTTGACCAGGACGGCCATCGGCCCTTCGTAGAGCGCACCGCTTTCGGTATCGCCGTACAGGCTGATGCGACCGCGCGCATCGCGGACCTGCACGGTGGGGCCCCGGTCGATGAACAGACCGATCAGCGAGTTGGCTTCCTGCAGGGCACCGCCGCCATTGTTGCGCAGGTCCAGCACGATGCCTTCGGCACCCTGCTCCTTGAGCGATTCGATCTCCTTGGCCACGTCGCGGGTCGTGCTGCGGTACTCCTCCTCGCCGGCCTGCCAGGCATCGAAATCGACATAGAAGGCGGGCACGTCGATGACGCCGATCTTGTGCTCGCTGCCATCGCGGGTCAGCGTGACGATCTCGCTCTTGGCGGCCTGGTCCTCCAGCTTGACGGTGTCACGCACGATTTCCACGACATGCGAGCGGGTCACGTCGACGGCCTTGGCGGGAATGATATCCAGGCGCACCGTGGAACCCTTGGGACCCCGAATCAGTTCGACGACTTCGTCAAGGCGCATGCCGACCACGTTGGTCATCTCGCCATCGTCTCCCTGACCGACGGCGACGATACGATCCGCCGGCTGCAGAACGCCGCTCTTGTCAGCGGGGCCGCCGGGGACCAGGCTCGACACCTTGACGTACTCTCCCTCGTTCTGGAGCAGGGCACCGATGCCCTCCAGGGACAGCTTCATCTGGATATCGAAGGATTCGCTCTGCTGGGGCGAGAAGTATTCCGTATGCGGATCGATGGTGCCGGTAACGGCGGACATGAACAGTACCAGGACATCCTCGGCATTGGTCTGGCGAATGCGCGACAGCTGATTGGCATAGCGTTCATGCAGCGTCTCGGCAATGTCATCGTTCTCCTGATCGCCTATCGATAGCGTCAACGCCGCATTCTTGAGCCGCTTGTCCCACAATTCGTCAAGCGCCTTCTCGGTCTGCGCCCAGGGCTCGTCCTCGCGGTCCAGGGCGATGCGATCGTTTCCCTCGTAATCATAGTCGAGCCCTTCGTCGAGACGGGCCAGCAGCCACTCCAGGCGCGCTTCCAGACGTTCCTGGTAACGGTTGTAGAGGGCATAGACGCGGTTCAGATCCCCATCGGAGATGGCATCGTCGAGTGAGGTCCTGAGATCACTGAAGGCATCCACGTCGCGTTGCAGCAGGTAGGCACGCTGCGGGTCGAGCAGGTTGAGAAAGCGTGTCAGCGCGTTCTGTGACCATTGGTCATCGAAATTGACGTCGGCGTAATGACCATAACGCAGCGACTCGGCAACTTCTACGGCGGCTTGGTTCTGTACATCGGTTGGGGTAGGGCCGGCCAATGCCGGGGCGCTCAGCATGACCAGCAGCGAAAGCGCCGCCGCTCGCCAGGCGGCTAAAGACAGACTCATCAATGAAGCACTCCAGGATTCATATATACTCTGTTCCCTAGACTTCCGGATTCCTTGAGAATTCCCAAGCCGGACTGGCATTGTAGCAGTCTGTATCGCTGGACACAGGCCTTTCACTGAGGAATTTCATGTCTCACGCTCCGCTTCTGGAACGGTTGCTCTCATTTCTGCAGCTTTCTCCGACCCCGTGGCACGCCGTGGCCAACATGGCGTCTCGCCTCGAACAGGCTGGCTATCGCCGTCTCGACGAAACCCAGGCCTGGCAACTGTCGCCGGGCGACAGATTCTATGTGACGCGCAACGACTCCTCCCTGATCGCCATGCAGATACCCGCGGCGGGGCTCTCTTCGCTGCGCATGATCGGTGCACACACCGACAGTCCGGGGCTGCGTTTGAAACCCAATCCGGCGGTAACCGGACGTGGCTGGCTGCAGCTGGGCGTCGAAGTATACGGAGGGGTTCTGCTGGCTCCCTGGTTCGATCGTGATCTGGGGCTGGCCGGACGGGTCCACGTGCGGCGGGCCGACGGGCGTTTGCAGAGCGTGCTGCTCAATGTCGACCGCCCGGTGGCCATCGTGCCGAGCCTAGCGATCCACATGGATCGGGAAGCCAACAGCGGACGGGCCATCAATGCCCAGACCCAGATGGCCCCGGTATTCCTGCAGGACGGTGACAAGCCCGATCTCGAGCGTCTGCTCAAGCGCTGGCTCTTCGAGCAGCATGGCATCGAAGAGGCCGACATTCTCGATTTCGAACTCGGCTTCTATGATGTTCAGCCGCCTGCCGTGATCGGTGTGGAAGGGGAGCTGATAGCCAGCGCACGCCTGGACAACTTATTGTCCTGCTTCATCGGTATCGAGGCCCTGCTGGCAGGTGATGGCACGCAGGGCGCCGTGTTCGTGGCCAACGATCATGAAGAGGTGGGAAGCGCCAGCGCCAGCGGAGCGCAGGGGCCGTTTCTCGCCGACGTGCTGCGCCGTGCTCATGAACAGTTGGAAAAGGGCGGCGAGGAAGGCTGGATCCGCCTGATACAGCGCTCGCGCATGATCTCCTGCGACAACGCTCACGCCCTGCATCCCAACTTTCCCGACAAGCACGATGCCAACCACGGGCCCGCCATCAACGGAGGGCCGGTCATCAAGGTCAACGCCAACCAGCGCTACGCCACCAACAGCGCCACGGCCGCGATGTTCCGGGATCTGTGTCGCGAGGCGGAAGTGCCGGTACAAAGCTTCGTCACGCGTGCCGACATGGGATGCGGCAGTACCATCGGCCCGATCACCGCGACCGAGTTGGGTGTTCCCACCCTCGACGTCGGCGTGCCGCAGTGGGGCATGCACTCGATTCGTGAAACCGCCGGGAGTCGGGATGCCGACTATCTGATCCGGGCATTGACGGCTTTCGTCAATCGAGCCGAACTGGGGTAGCCTGTCCAGTTCGCCTGTCACGGGCGGGCTGTTCATCGGCAAGGCCGGATGCCGCCTGGCGGATTGTCTTTCCACAAGCCACAGCAAAACGCCCGCCAGGCAAAGCCATGGCGGGCGTTTTCGATTCGGTGGTGGCTACGCCCTGATTCGAACAGGGGACCCCATCATTATGAGTGATGTGCTCTAACCAGCTGAGCTACGTAGCCATTCAACGGGGGCGCATGTTACCGCTAAGCGCATGATGTGTCAATCTTATTCCCGTCAGACATTGAAACGGAAGTGCACCACGTCCCCATCCTTGACGATGTACTCCTTGCCTTCCAGACGCCATTTGCCGGCATCCTTGGCAGCCTGCTCGCCACCCAGCGTCACGAAGTCGTCATATCCGATGACTTCAGCACGGATGAAGCCCTTCTCGAAGTCGGTATGGATCACGCCGGCCGCCTGCGGTGCGGTGGCCCCGATTCTGATCGTCCAGGCGCGCACTTCCTTGACGCCGGCCGTGAAGTAAGTCTGCAGGCCGAGCAGAGCATAGCCGGCACGAATCACCCGGTCGAGACCCGGCTCCTCCATGCCCATCTCGTCGAGGAACATGCTGCGCTCCTCGTCGTCGAGCTCGGCGATTTCCGCTTCGAGCTGGTTGCACACGGGAACGACGACGGCATTCTCTTCCGTAGCGATTTCACGCACCACGTCGAGGTAGGCGTTATTCTCGAACCCGTCCTCATTGACGTTGGCGATGTACATGGTCGGCTTCAACGTCAGGAAACCGAAGCTCTTGACCTGGCGCTTCTCGTCATCGGAGAGATCGAAGCTACGCAGTGGCAGGCCTTCGGCGAGATGCGGCTGGATACGGTCGAGTACCGCCTTGGTGGCGATGGCATCCTTGTCGCCGCCCTTGACCACGCGGGTCAGGCGCTGGATGGCCCGGTCGACGGTATCGAGGTCGGCCAGGGCCAGTTCCATGTTGATGATCTCGATGTCCGCACGGGGATCGACCTGGTTGGCGACGTGAATGACATTGTCGTTATCGAAGCAGCGCACCACATGTGCGATGGCATCGGTCTCGCGGATGTTGGCGAGAAACTTGTTGCCCAGTCCCTCACCCTTGGAGGCGCCTTCCACCAGTCCGGCGATGTCCACGAATTCCATGGTGGTGGGGACCACCCGCTCCGGTTTGACGATCTCGGCGAGCCTGTCGAGACGCGGGTCGGGCATCGGCACGATACCGGTATTGGGCTCGATGGTGCAGAACGGGAAGTTTTCGGCGTCGATGCCTGACTTGGTCAATGCATTGAAAAGAGTGGACTTGCCGACATTGGGCAGGCCGACGATGCCGCAGTTGAAACCCATGGTATGTTCCTGGAAGTCGAGATCGCGAATGAAAGAATGGCGGGCATTTTACGCCATGAGACATGGCTTCACTAGCCGAAGGGGAGTGTGGACGAGCGGGAAGCCGCAACATGCCGGAATGGGCATCGATGGCAGTGCGATCTGAAGGGGCGGGCGCTACCCCTGGAAGCTGTGCAGGCGATTCATGGCCTTGGCCCAGTTCCCCTCCAGTGCGTCGGGAAGGGTTGCCAGACTTTCGGCTATGGCAGCATCGATGGCGCTGCGTTCGCTCTTGCCGGGACGACCGAGCACATAATTCGTCACCAGTTTGGCGCTGCCGGGATGGCCGATGCCGATACGCAGGCGGTGGAAGGACTTGTCATTGCCCAGTGCGCTGATGGTGTCGCGCAGGCCATTGTGGCCACCATGGCCGCCACCCTGCTTGTAACGGGCAGTGCCTGGAGCGATGTCGAGCTCATCATGGGCGACGAGCAGCTCGTCCGGAGCAAGCTTGTAGAACTGGCAAAGCGCGGCGACAGCCGCGCCACTGCGATTCATGAAGGTGATCGGGGCGAGAAGATGCAATTCCTGCCCGTCAAAATTCACCTTGGCATAGTGACCCAGAAACTTCTTTTCCGGGCGCAGTGGCGTATGGCTGTCGCGCGCGATGGCTTCCACCAGCCAGGCGCCTGCATTGTGCCGGGTGTCGTCGTATTCCGCGCCGGGGTTGCCCAGGCCGATGATCGCTTTCACTTGGCTCATGCGTTTGCCTATTCGGTGTCAGCAGCGGGACTTATTCCGCCTGACCTTCTTCGTTACCCGCGCCTGCTTCGTCCTCTTCGCTGGCGGCGCTGACGGTAGCGTGGGTCACGCTGACGACGCCGGCGTCATACTCTTCGCCGTGAGTCAGAGCGACGATGCTGACGCCCTTGGGCAGTTTCAGGTCGGAGAGGTGCAGCGTCTCGCCCATGCCCAGGTCGGTGACGTCGACTTCGATGTACTCGGGCAGATCGGCCGGCAGACAGCTGACTTCCACATCGTTGGCCAGCACGTGCAGCACGCCGCCCTCGTCCTTGACGCCCTTGCACTTGTCCTCGCCCACGACGTGCAGCGGCACGTGCAGGGAGAGTTCGTGAGTGGCATCGACGCGCAGGAAGTCGGCATGGGTGACCAGCGCCTTGTACGGGTGACGCTGCAGATCGCGGATGACGACCTGTTCGGTGCTGCCATCGATATCGATGGAGATCAGCGAGGAGAAGAACGCTTCATCCTCGATGGCCTTGTAGAAGGCGGCCTTGTCGATGGTGATCGGCTGCGGAGCCTTCTCACCGCCGTAGATGATGGCGGCGACTTGCTGGTTCGCACGACGCAGGCGGCGGCTCGCACCTTTCCCCAGCTCGTGGCGAACGTTGGCGGTCAGTTTGTAATCGGACATGATTCAACCTCTTGGTCGTTAAAGGAAGCGGCACCGCCCGCGACCAGACGATGCCGTTCCTGAATGCTCCCGACACCAGGACGGGAGCGATGTATCCGGACGATGTCAGTGGAACATCGCGCTCACGGATTCTTCATTGCTGACGCGGCGGATCGCTTCGGCGATCAGCCCCGCCACGCTGAGCTGACGTATCTTGCCGCTGCGGCGAGCCAGCTCGGAAAGCGGAATGGTATCGGCAACGACGAGTTCGTCAAGCACCGAGCCGGAAATATTGTCCAACGCCGGACCGGAGAGGATCGGATGCGTGGCGTAGGCGACAACGCGTCGGGCGCCGTGCTCCTTGAGAGCCTCGGCCGCCTTGCATAGCGTGCCGGCGGTATCCACCATATCGTCTACCACCACACAGGTACGCTCTTCGACTTCGCCAATGATGTGCATGACCTGGGCCTGGTTGGCCTGAGGGCGGCGCTTGTCGATGATGGCGAGATCGGCGTTGAGCTGCTTGGCGATGGCGCGAGCGCGTACCACGCCGCCGACGTCAGGGGAGACGACGACCAGGTCATCGTAGTTCTGACGTTCGATGTCGTCGAGCAGGATCGGTGAGCCGTAGACGTTGTCCACGGGGACATCGAAGAAGCCCTGAATCTGATCGGCATGCAGGTCCATGGTCATGACGCGATCGACACCGGCCTTGACCATCACGTCGGCGACCACCTTGGCCGAGATCGGTACGCGGGCGGAGCGCACGCGACGATCCTGGCGGGCATAGCCGAAGTAGGGCACCACGGCGGTGATGCGGGTGGCGGAAGCGCGACGCAAGGCATCAACCATCAGGATCAGCTCCATCAGGTTGTCGTTGGTCGGAGCGCAGGTGGACTGCAGGATGAAAACGTCCTTGCCGCGAACGTTCTCGTTGATCTCGACGGCGATTTCCCCATCGCTGAACTGACCGACCGTGGCATGGCCGAGTCGATTATCGAGACACTCGGCTACCTTTCGGGCGAGTTCGGGGTTGGCATTCCCCGCGAAGACCATCAATTTAGACACGCGCAGCCACCTTTGGAGTCTTGTGGGATCTCGGGAGTGGATCAGTTACGGCGTCGGTCATGTGCCCGGGATTGGCTGGGGTAGGAGGATTCGAACCTCCGAATGGCGGTACCAGAAACCGCTGCCTTACCACTTGGCTATACCCCAGTAACGACACCCTGATTCAGCATGGCTCATTGAGCCCAGGCGACCAACTCGTCGCTGCTCTCTTCCGATGCCGTGAAAGCAGGCAGAACGATCAGTCGTTCGCCTTGGCATCGAGAGCATTATGGAGAGGGGATGTGTTGCAGCCACGCGCCTTGAAGGCAAGCCAGTCACCACGAACACGGCGTAGAATTCTATCGGCGGCCTCTTCGCTCGTCAAGGGACAGAACAGGCAGGCGCCGGTACCGGTCAACATCGCCGGGCCGAAATGTCCAAGCCACTCAAGCGCCTGGTCAACGGCTGGATAGAGCCGTCGCACCACGATTTCACAATCGTTGCGCCATCCGCATCCCCCCTGCAATGCGCGCGCCATACTAATTGGCGAGGTGTCGCGTGTCAATTCAGCGTGACGGAACACGGAGGGCGTGGAGACCGACACGCCGGGGTGCACGACGACGAACCAGGGGGTGTCGAGCGCAACGGGAGTGAGTCTCTCGCCGATACCTTCCGCCCATGCCGCCTTGCCGTGCACGAACACCGGTACATCCGCGCCGAGCGTCAGACCGAGGTCGGCCAGTGCATCGAGCGACAGTCCCAGTTGCCATAGCCGGTTCAGAGCGAGCAGGGTCGTCGCGGCGTTGGAGCTGCCACCGCCGAGCCCGCCGCCCATCGGCAGGCGCTTGTCGAGGCGGATGTCGGCGCCAAACCGGCGTCCGCTGACCTGCTGCAGCAGACCGGCGGCACGCATGATCAGATTGTCCTGAGGGGCAACGCCGGTGAGCGAGGGGGTCAACTGGATGTGACCGTCCTCGCGAGGTGAAAAATGCAGCGTGTCACCATGGTCGAGAAACTGAAACAGGGTCTGCAGCTCGTGATACCCATCGGGACGTTGTCCGACGATATGCAGCATCCGGTTGAGCTTGGCCGGTGCCGGCAGGGTCAGCATCATCGAGTCTCTTCCGCCTCGCGAGACGCCAGGTTCCAGTCATTGATCACCAGCGTGGCGTGCAGATCGTCATAGGTCATGAACAGGCGCTGAGGCAGCCACAATCCACCGGCATCAGTCCAGGCGCTGTATTCGATATTCCAGCCGGCCTGATGCAAGCGTGTCGGAAAACCGAGCTCGTCGGTCACCAGCTCATGAGGCATGTCGGGTGTCGGCAGCCCGCGTATCCAGTAATCGAGCGCAGAGATCGGCAGTGACCAGCCCAGTTGTTCATGCATCAGGGCTTCGGGACTGTCGGCATGGAATTCGCCGTTTCCAGTCGTCAGGCTGACCTGACCCGGACGGCCCTCCAGTACGCTGCGGCCGGTGCCGAAGGGGCCGCTGAGCAACATGCGGTAATGGCCGGGACGCTGCGTCCAGTCGAGGTTGGCACCGGTGGTGTCGTCGGGCGTGCGAAGCCCGACCTTGCCGGCCAGGGACCAGCTCTGCAGGGCTTCGAGACGGGGCTTCTGGCGCTGCCAATCATCCACCTGGCGCGTCACGTCGGGGCCGGGCGATTGGGTCGCGCAACCGGTAACAAGCAGGAGAATGACGAAAAGGGTGATCAGGCGTGACATCAAGGCGTTTCCGGGGCTTGGGTGGGCGTGAGAGCTTCGGTGGGCGTAGGCGCCAGGCGCGGTTCCTGCTGGAGAAGGGCATCGATGGCGGGATGTTCGGCAAAACGGGCCAAGGTGTCAGCGACAATGGCGCGGGCCTCGTCCTTCTGTCCTAGATGCCACAGCACTTCCGCGAGGTGGGCGGCGATCTCCTGATCGGGCTGTTTGCGGAAGGCTTCCTGAAGATAGGGCAGGGCACGCTCGAGGTTGCCGAGCTGGTAGTGTACCCAGCCCAGGCTGTCGAGAATCGCGGCACTTTCCGGCTCCAGCCGGTGGGCTCTCTCGATCAGGGCCAGGGCCTCCTCGTTCCGGTCGGTTTCACTGGCCAGGGTGTAGCCTAGTGCGTTCAGGGCCTCGCTGTTGTCAGGCTCCTGATCGATGATGACGCGCAGGTCCTGCTCCATGGTGTCCAGATCGCCCTGACCGTAGGCGCGCATGGCTCGCATGTAGCGCAGCTCGGTATCGTCGGGATCATCGAGCAGGGCGCGGTCGAGCAGAGCATTGGCAGCTTCCGTTCTGTCCCTGGCGTCGAACAGTTCCATCTCGAGGCGTAGCAGGTCGATCCGCTGGGACGGGTGACGCAGACGCTCGATATGCAGAAAGGCATGTGCATCCAGCTCACGATCCGCTTCGACCAGCATGTGGGCGGCTCGCGCTCGGGCATCGAGGAAGCCTTCTCCGGGCGGCACCTGACGATAATAGAGCAGGGCGTTATCGATCTCTCCGGCCTGTTCGGCAATGGCGCCCAGCAGAATGTAGGCTGCCGACGGCGTCTCGTCGCGGTCGAGCAGAGGCAGCAGAAGACGGCGTGCCGTCGCGGGAGCCTCGCCGTCGAGAAACATCTGGGCCAGCGCCATGCGCAGCATGGGGCTGTCGTCATGGCTGGCGAGAATGCGCTCGCTCTGGATCTCGGCCTCTGCGATCTGGCCCAGCGCAAGATAGGCCTGCGCCAGGGCGAGAGTGAGGCGGCTGTCGTCAGGCGCTTGTGTCAGGCCGCGGCTAGCGGCGTCACGTGCCTTCTCATACTGATGGGTCTGCATGGCGATGCTGGCCCGCACCAGCCACAATTCCGCCAGATCGGGCTGACTTTCGGCCAGTCGGGCCAGTCGGTGATCGGCAGCGCCGGGTTCACCATTGGCCGTCTCGAGCAGCGCGGTGGCCAGCTGAGCATCGGCGTGCTGAGGATTGGCCTCGGCAAAGGGGCGCAACTCGGCGAGCAGGGGCGTGGGGTCGGCGTGGCTGTCGATGGCCAGTTCGGCCAGCGAGGTCAGCTCCGCCTCCTGGCCACGCCTGGCCAGGGCCAGGCGCTGCTCGAAGGCTTGCTTCCAGTCGCCACGCTGCAGCGCCAGACTGGAGAGAAGGCGTGCAGGCAACTCGCTCTGCGGAGCGAGCCCCTGCCAGTGCCGTGCGGCGCGCTCGAGAAGCGGCTGATCATTGGCGTAACGCGCCGCGAGAGTGGCGCGCTCGGCGAGCTGGGGCGAACCATAGCGCTCGGTGGCCTGGAGGTAACCGCGTGCCGCCTGCTGATAGTCGCCGCGCTGGCCTGCCATTTCAGCCAGCATCACCTCCCGCAGCCCGGCGGCATCGAACCCCTGAGTGACGGGCGGGGCGTCGGCCAGCGGATCGTCCAGGGTCAGAAAGCTCCGCGAAGGGTCCATGCTCTGGCATCCCGTGAGCCATGATGCCAGTGCCGTGGCAGCCAATGCCGTGGCGGTCAATGTCAAGCGTGAGCGCATGCCACCCTCGTATCCGGTCAAGTGATTCCAGCATACCGGCTTGGCTGCAAGGGGCAAAGCGCCTCATGAGCGAAGCGCCCATGACGCGGCGTAACATCACGTGAGCACCGCTCATCCCATGGCGCACCTCCCTATGGTAGAATGCCTGTCCCCGACAGGACGGTCCGGGCTGGTAAACCGGTGTGGTCGCCCTCACATCGCCTGACATGGCACATAATGCCGATCGACGCTCATAAAGCGACATATTGATGACCGTGATTTCATGACGCTTCTCGCCCTGGGAATCAACCATAAGACGGCTGCCGTCGAGGTGCGCGAGCAGGTGGCGTTCACGCCAACTCAGCTCGAGTCCGCCCTTGCCCAGCTGAAAAGCTTGCCTCATGTGCAGGAGGCAGCCGTGCTGTCGACTTGCAACCGTACCGAACTCTACTGTGTCACCGGCGACCGAGGAGAGCGTCAAGTCCTCGACTGGCTGAGCGACTTCCATCGTCTGCCGGTGGAGTCGCTGGTGCACTGTGCCTACCACTATCTGGACGGTGAGGCGGCACGGCATCTGATGCGGGTTGCCGCCGGTCTGGACTCCATGGTGCTGGGCGAGCCGCAGATCCTCGGCCAGCTCAAGGACGCCTACCAGGTGGCGCGTTCCTGCGCCGGGCTGGGGGGCGAGCTCGAGCGCCTGTTCCAGCACACCTTTGCCGTGGCCAAGCAGGTGCGCACCGAAACCGGCATTGGCGAGAACCCGGTATCGGTCGCCTACGCTGCCGTGAGCCTTGCCAGTCACATCTTCGACGATTTTACGCGCGCTCGCGCTCTGCTGATCGGAGCGGGTGAAACGATCGAGCTTGTGGCAAGGCACCTGCACGAGGCGGGCATCCGCGGCCTGACCGTAGCCAACCGCACACGGGAGCGGGCCGAGCGTCTGGCGCAGGAGTTCGACGCCGCAGCGATCGAGCTGTCCGAGATTCCCCACGCGCTGGAGCGGGCCGATATCGTCATCGCTTCCACCGCCAGTCCTCTGCCGATCCTGGGCAAGGGCATGGTGGAGCGTGCCCTCAAGGTGCGCCGCCACCGCCCGATGTTCATGGTCGATATTGCCGTGCCGCGGGACATCGAGCCCCAGGTGGGCGAGCTCGACGACGTCTTTCTGTACAGCGTCGACGACCTGCAGGAGGTCATTGCGGAAAACCGCCGGCACCGTGAAGTGGCGGCGCAACAGGCCGAGGCCCTGATCGAGCTGGGGGTCGATAAATGGCTGCACGAGCGTCGCGTGCGCGGGGCCGGCGATCTCATTCGACGCTATCGTGAGCAGGCCGAGACGCTGCGTGTGTCGGCCGAGGCTCAGGCCTTGTCGCAACTGGCGCGGGGAGACGATCCCGAGAAGGTGCTCAAGCGGCTGTCCCGTCAGTTGACCAACAAGCTGATGCACGGCCCGACGCAGCGTCTGCGCGAAGCCTCCGGCGCCGAGCGCCACGATATCATTCAGGCGGCCGATGCTCTGCTGATCGATCCGGCCGCGCCGACACAGGATCCTGCATGAAAGAGACATTGCGCCAACGGCTCGAGGCTTTCCACGACCGTTTCGAGGAGCTTGCCGTGCTGCTTTCGGAGCCGGACGTGATCACGGACCAGGCCCGCTTCCGGGACTACTCGCGCGAGTATGCGGAACTGGAGCCGCTGATCGAGGCGTGGCGTACCTATCTGCGTACCGAGGCGGATATCGAGGACGCCGAGCAGATGCGCCAGGATAGCGATGTCGAAATGCGCGAGCTGGCCGAGGAGGAGTGGCTGGCGGCACGCAAGCGCCAGGCCGAGCTGGAGGAAGAGGTCAAGCGGCTGCTGGTGCCCAAGGATCCGGACGACGAGCATAACGTGTTCCTCGAGGTGCGTGCCGGTACGGGAGGTGACGAGGCGGCGCTGTTCGCGGGGGACCTGTTTCGCATGTATTCACGCTACGGCGAGAAACAGGGGTGGAAGCTCGAGATCATCAGTGCCAGCCATGGCGAGCAGGGCGGGTACAAGGAGATCATCGCCCGAGTGCGCGGCGATGGCGTTTACGCCCGGCTCAAGTTCGAATCCGGGGCGCACCGCGTGCAGCGCGTGCCGGCTACCGAATCCCAGGGGCGCATTCACACCTCCGCCTGCACCGTCGCGGTGATGCCCGAAGCGGACGAGGTCGGCGACGTGGACATCAATGCCAACGATCTGCGTGTCGATACCTTTCGTTCCAGCGGGGCCGGCGGTCAGCACGTCAACACCACCGACTCTGCGATCCGCATCACCCACCTGCCGACGGGGCTGGTGGTCGAGTGTCAGGAGGAGCGCAGCCAGCACAAGAACCGCGCCAAGGCGATGTCGTTGCTGGCTGCTCGTCTCAAGCAGGCGGCAATCGACAGTCAGCGCCAGCAGCAGGCCGATGCCCGCCGCTCGCTGGTGGGTTCCGGGGATCGCAGCGAGCGCATTCGCACCTACAACTTTCCTCAAGGGCGCATCACCGACCATCGCATCAATCTGACGCTCTACAAGCTCAACGAGGTGATGACCGGCGAGCTCGACGAGATCATCGGTCCTCTGGTCAACGAGTATCAGGCCGAACAACTCGCTGCCTTGCAGCTTGGCTGATGCGTATCGACCGTCTGCTGACTCTCGCCGCCGCCCGTCTTCAAGCGGAGGGTTCGCCCACGCCGCGCCTCGACGCCGAGGTGCTGATGATGGATGCCACCGGTCGTGACCGGGTCTGGCTGTATGCCTGGGGCGACCGGGAGCTGCAAGGATTCGAGCGTGCGCGCTTCGAGGCGCTGGTGGCGGCACGAGCCATCGGCCATCCCGTGGCCTACCTGATCGGCGAGCGAGAGTTCTGGGGGCTGGCCCTGACGACCTCGGAGTCGACGCTGATTCCGCGTCCGGATACCGAATGCCTGGTCGAAGCGGCGCTGGCGCGTACGGCTTCACCTCGAGGAGACATGCTCGATCTGGGCACGGGCACCGGCGCGATTGCCCTGGCCTTTGCCAGCGAGCGACCCGGGTGGCGGGTGCTGGGTGTCGATCGGGTGGCGGAGGCGGTGCAGCTCGCGCGTCTCAATGCCGAACGCCTGGGGATCGACAATGCGCGCTTCGCACAGAGCGACTGGTTCGCGGCCATCGCGTCGGAGCGCTTCGATCTGATCGCTTCCAATCCCCCCTATCTTGCCGATAACGACTGCCATCTGGAGCGGGGCGATGTGCGCTTCGAACCGCGTTCCGCCCTGGTGGCGAAGGAAGCCGGCCTGGCGGATCTGCATTTTCTGATACGGGCGGCACGTGAGCATCTCGAGCCCGGCGGCTGGCTGCTGCTCGAGCACGGCATGGCCCAGGGAGTACCCGTGCGCGAGGCGCTGACGGCGGCCGGCTACCACGCGGTCACGACGCTTCCCGATCTGGCCGGTCATGAGCGCGTCAGCCTGGGGCAATATCAACCGACGGAATATCAACCGACGGTATGACAGGCGATTGCGTTCCGTCACATTCAGCGTCGTCTGGAGCCGTGACCTTGGAGTGTGTTAGTAATAGATTTTTGCCCATCACGTTGAGATGCGGTGCGGTCGATCGTGACGCCGATGCGTGCTGTGGGCAGAGTATCGTTCTGTTTATTCATCGGCTGGGAACAGAATTATAATGAAAGCCAAAACCCGTTCGCTGGATCGTATCGATCTCAACATCCTGCGTTGCCTGCAGGACAACGCTCGCATTTCCTATGTCGATCTGGCCGCCAAGGTCGGGTTGTCGACGACGCCCTGCCTGGAGCGTGTCAAGCGTCTGGAGCGTGCCGGTATCATCCGCGGCTACAAGGCCGTGCTGGATCCCAGGGCGCTGAAGGCCAATCTGCTGGTATTCGTCGAGATCAGCCTCGAGACGCAGTCGCCCGCCGTGTTCGACGAGTTTCGGCGCGCCGTGGCCAGGCTGCCGCAGATTCAGGAATGTCATCTGGTCTCGGGCCAGTTCGACTACATTCTCAAATGCCGCATTCCCGAAATGTCGGCCTACCGGCAACTGCTGGGTGATGTGGTACTGACACTGCCGGGCGTGAAGGAGTCGAAGAGCTATGTGGTGATGGAGGAGGTCAAGGAGGAGTTCTCGCTCTACATTCCCGATATTCACCAGCTCGACGAGAAATGAGTCGTGCGCTACAGGAGCCGAGTCCATGCCCTCGATGAATGACGAAGCGTTGCTGCGTTATAGCCGTCAGATCATGCTCGAACAGATCGAGATCGAAGGGCAGCAGCGGTTGCTGGATTCCCATGTGCTGATCGTGGGGGCCGGAGGGTTGGGGTCTCCCGCAGCACTGTATCTGGCCGCGACCGGGGTCGGGCGGCTGACGCTGGCCGATGACGATGTGGTCGAACTGTCCAATCTGCAGCGTCAGATCGCTCATGGACAGGCGGACCTGGGCCGGCACAAGGCGGATTCCGCCGCGGAATCCGCGCGTGCGCTCAATCCGCATTGCGACGTTCAGGCGGTGACGATGCGCCTGAGCGGCGAGACCCTGTCGAATGCGGTGCGAAGCGCGGATGTGGTGCTCGATTGCACCGACCGTTTCTCCAGCCGCTTCGCCGTCAACCGGGCTTGCGTGGAAGCCGCTACCCCCTTGGTGGCGGGAGCGGCGATCCGTTTTTCCGGCCAATTGATGGTGTTCGACCCAAGTGACGAGAAATCTCCCTGTTACGCCTGTCTGTATGGGGAGCAGGGGGATGACGAAGAGCTGCGCTGCGCCGAGAACGGGGTCGTCGCTCCCCTCGTCGGCATCGTGGGTGCCTTTCAGGCCCTGGAGGCGATCAAGCTGCTTACCGGTGCCGGCACCGCGCATCAGGGGCTGTCCACTTTCGATGGGCTCCATGGCGAGTGGCGTCACTTCAAGGTCAGGCGGGATCCGCAGTGCCCGGTATGCGCAGAGCGCCGGGCGTCGTGACACCACCATGGGTGGCATGACCGAATACACCGGCGGCGCGGCTGTTTCTCACCGGGGCTGCCATGCCCACCGAGTCTACCGGGGCTGTCTCCCCCATCCGGCCCGTTCTGGGTGAATGAGGCTCGGCTGCGGACAATTCATCCGGGGACGTTTCACTACTTGACGCCGCGTAACGCTTTAATGTCAAACTAAAGCCCATGAAGCGGGCCCGCGCTGTTCGCTGGCCAACGTCGTGCCACTACGGGGCCCCTACCTGTCCATGAATATCGCTGCAGCCCTGCGTCGCCCCTCCTCCTATTACAGTGCCAGTGTGGCTGTCGATCTCGCGCCGAGTATGCCATTGACAGGCGAGGCCAGAGCGGACGTCTGCGTCGTTGGCGGCGGCGTGACCGGCTGTTCGGCCGCGCTGCATCTGGCGGAGCGCGGCTATCGCGTCGTGTTGGTGGAGGCCGGCGAGATCGGCTATGGCGCCTCGGGGCGCAGTGGCGGGCAGATCCTGCCCGGGCTGGGTACCGATATGCCGGTGATCGAGAAGGCACTGGGGCGTGAGATGGCACGCCGTACCTGGGAGTTGAGTCGGGAGTCGGTGCGCCTGACCCGGGCGCTGATCGAACGCCACGCCATTCCCTGCGATCCCGCCTGGGGCTATCTGCACGTGGCGCTCAAGCCTCGTCACGTCAGGGCGATGCGGCGCCATCAAGCCTACATGGCCGAAGTCTACGGCTACTCGGGCGAGACCTGGCTGGACGCCCCGGCACTGCGCGAGCATGTGGTCACCGATGCCTACCTGGGCGGACTCTTCGATCGCGAGGGCGGCCATCTCCATCCACTCAACTACACGCTGGGGCTGGCACGGGCCGCGCAGCAGGCGGGAGTGGCGATCCATGAACACAGTCCTGCGATACGCATCGAGCAGGAAACGCCGGCCACGGTCGTCACGGCCCACGGCCGGGTGAAGGCCGATTACGTGGTGATCGCCACCAACGCCTACCTCGAGGGGCTGGTAAACGAGATGAGCGGGCGAATCATGAAGGTGGCCAACTATATCATCGCCACCGAACCGCTCAGCGATGCGCAGGTCGCTCAGGTTCTGCCCCGCAACGATGCCGTCTCCGATGCCAACTTCGTTCTCGACTATTACCGTCTTTCCGCCGATCATCGCCTGCTTTATGGCGGTGAGGTGAGTTACAGCGGACGCGAGCCGCGTGGGTTGCGCGCCCGTATGGAAGCGAAAATGGCGAGACTGTTTCCAGTGCTCGAGGGCGTGCGCATCGATTATCGCTGGGGCGGCGATGTTGCCATTACGCGCAATCGGGCCCCGGATTTCGGCTGGCTGGGAAGCAATATCGTCTACGCCCAGGGATACTCGGGACATGGCATGTCCCTGGCGGGTCTGGCGGGGCAGTTGATGGCCGAGTCGATTGCCGGTCAGGCCGAGCGGTTCGATGTCTTTGCGGCCATGCGCCACCGCGTGTTTCCAGGCGGCGAGAGACTGCGTATCCCCCTGCTGATGCTGGCGACCCAGTTCTACAGGCTGCGCGACCTGTTGTGAATGCCGGCCGAGGAGGATTTGCAGAATCTTCACTTCACGCCGAGCCTGGAAGGCGAGAAGCTGCAGACCTTCCATCATTGTGACGCAAGTGCAGTCGCGTTGAGTCGAAAGACCGGAGGCTGCAATCCCCGGCAGGCCAGTTAAGGAATTTGTATGAGCAACCCGCAGGATCATACCCTGAACGCGTGGTTCAGCACGCATGGCATTACCGAGGTGGAATGCCTGGTCTCGGATCTGACCGGCATTCTCAAGGGCAAGATCATGCCGGCAGGCAAGTACCTCAATGGCGGTCGCCCCCGGTTGCCGGACTCCATCTTCATCCAGACGGTGACCGGGGGCTATCCCGACGATGACGATATCCGTTTCTGGAACCCGGCCGAACTCGACATGGAACTGGTGCCGGATCCCGATTCAGTGTTCCTCGTGCCCTGGGCCGACGATCCCACGGCGCAGATCATTCATGATTGCTATTACATGTCGGGCGAGCCGGTAGAACTCTCGCCGCGCCATGTCCTCAAGCATGTGCTGGCGCTCTACGCCGCGCGGGGCTGGAAGCCCATCATGGCACCGGAACTCGAGTTCTATCTGGTCAAGACCAATACCGATCCGGACTACCCTCTCGAACCGCCCGTGGGACGCAGCGGACGTCAGGAGAGCAGCCGTCAGTCGTTCTCCATCGATGCGGTCAACGAGTTCGACCCGCTGTTCGAGGACATGTACGACTACTGCGAAGCGCAGGAGCTGGACATCGATACCCTGACTCACGAAGAAGGGGCCGGCCAGATGGAGGTCAACTTTCAGCACGGCGATCCGCTGGCACTGGCCGACCAGGTGGTGATCTTCAAGCGGACGCTGCGCGAGACGGCGCTGCGCCACGGCATGTACGCCACCTTCATGGCCAAGCCGATGGCCTCGGAGCCGGGCAGTTCCATGCATCTCCATCAGAGCCTGATCGATGTCAAGACCGGCAGGAACCTGTTTGCAGGCGAAGAAGGGCGGCCGAGCAGGATGTTTCACCAGTACATCGGCGGCCTGCAGCACTACCTGCCGGCGGCGATGCCGTTTTTTGCGCCCAACGTGAACTCCTACCGACGCCTGCTGCGCAGCGAATCGAGCGGCTCGGCGCCGATCAATACCGAATGGGGGTTCGACAACCGCACGGTGGGGTTGCGCGTACCGGTAGGGGATCCCGAGGCGACCCGGGTCGAGAACCGCCTGGCCGGCGCCGACGCCAATCCCTATCTGGTCATGGCAGCCTCCCTGGCCTGCGGCTACCTGGGCATGCTGGGCCAGCTCGAGCCGCGCCCGCCGATGATCGGGTCCGCCTGGTCCGCCGGGCATACCCTGCCCGAGGACATGGGACCGGCGCTGGACGCCTTGAGCCACTGTGCGCCGCTGACCGACCTGCTGGGCGAGCGCTTCACGCGAAGCTATCTGGCGGTCAAGCGTGCCGAGCACACCGCCTATTTTCGCGTTATCAGCTCCTGGGAGCGCGAGCATCTGCTGCTCAGGGTCTGACGCCTTGCGCAGCCATTCGTCCACCATATTGCTTCAGGAAGCGCTATGTCTCCCCACGCCACGTCGCATGTCTCGGTTGCTCCCGCGCGGGAGCACGTCGCTTCCTACTATGCCGCTTCCGCCCATGCCAGTCCCGAACGTCCCGCCCTGCAAGAAACGGTACGCTACGACGTCTGTGTGATCGGCGCCGGCTTTTCCGGCATCTCTTCGGCGCTGCATCTGGCCGAGAAAGGTTACCGAGTCGTGGTGCTGGAGTCGGCCCGGGTCGGTTTCGGTGCCTCGGGACGCAACGGTGGGCAAATCGTCAATAGCTATAGCCGCGACATGGACGTGATCGAGGCGCGCTATGGCGAGGATACGGCGCGTGCGCTGGGCAGCATGGCCTTCGAAGGCAACACCATCATTCGCGAGCGGGTGGCGCGTTACGCCATTGACTGCGACCTCAAGGACGGAAGCCTCTTCGCCGCGTGCAATGCCAAGCAGTGGCGAGGGCTCATCGAGCACAAGGCGCTGTGGGAGCGCTACGGCCACGACCGTCTCGAGCTGCTGGGGGGCGATGCCTATCGCCGCGAGATCGGGTCCTCCCGTTATGTCGGCGCGCTGCTCGATCATTCGGGAGGACACGTCCATCCGCTCAATCTGGTGCTTGGCCAGGCGGCGGCCTTCGAGTCACTCGGCGGCGTCATCCACGAGCAATCACCGGTGATTGAGCTGGTTCACGGTGAGCCGGCACGTGTACGCACCTCAGCGGGCAAAGTGGTGGCCGACCATGTCGTGGTGGCCGGTAATGCCTACATGAGCGGCCTGGTTCCTCCTCTGGAGGGCAAGGCCATGCCCTGCGGAACGCAGGTGGTGGCCACCCGACCGCTGGACGAGGCGATGGCCCGGGAGCTGTTGCCGAACGATCGCTGCGTCGAGGACAGCAATTACCTGCTCGATTACTTCCGGCTGTCGGCGGATCGGCGCCTGATCTATGGCGGTGGGGTGAACTATGGCGGTCAGGATCCGGCGAGCATCGAAAGCGTGATCCGGCCCAAGCTGGAAAAGACCTTTCCCCAACTCGGGGGGATCGCGCTGGAGTATGCCTGGAGCGGCAATTTCCTGCTGACGCTCAACCGCTTGCCCCAGTTCGGGCGACTCAACCGTAACGTGTTCTATGTCCAGGGCTATTCGGGGCACGGCGTGACCGCCACGCATCTGGCGGGACGGTTGATCGCCGAAGCGTTGTCCGGCCAGCACGAGCGGTTCGACGCCTTCGCCGGCATTCCGCATCTGCCGTTTCCCGGCGGACGTCTGTTCCAAGTGCCGTTCAGTGCATTGGGTGCCTGGTACTACCGGTTGCGGGACGGTTTGGGAGTCTGAACGATTTTATACCGTTATCTTTACTGTTCGGCCCCATTATCCAGTAAAGCGGGAATGACGGAGGGGATTCGCACAGGTTAGTCCCCTCCAGAAGTCACACGTGGCGCAGATACCAGCGGTACTCCAGAGCGCTGACGGCCTGACGCGACAGTTCGTACTCGGCGGTGCGGTTGGCGTGGTAAACCGCATGAAACGTGGAGCCGAAGAGTTCGCTCATCGGTTCGCTTTCGAGCCAGGCGTCGAGTGCCTGCGGCCAGCTGATCGGCAGACTGGGCTCCACCTGGTCATAGGCATTGCCGCGGATCGCCTCGGGAGGGGGGAGCCGGCGCGACAAGCCATGCTCGATGCCTGCGAGCAGGACGGCGACCAGTAGGTAGGGGTTGGCGTCGGCACCGGCGACGCGATGCTCGATACGCTTGGCGGCGGGCGGCCCGGAAGGGATGCGAATTGCCACCGAACGGTTGTCGTAGCCCCAGGTAGGGGCCATGGGAACGTACAGGCCGGGTTGGAAACGTCGATAGGAGTTGAGGTTGGGCGCGAAGATGGCCATCGAGGCCGGCATCAGTTCGACCAGCCCGGCGATGGCCTGCTGCAGAAGCGGACTGCCCAGCTGCGCATTGTCGGAAGTGGCGAAAACGTTGCGCCCGCTTTCATCGAGCAGGCTGATGTGTCCATGGGTGCCGTTGCCGGCTTCGCCGCCGTAGGGCTTGGCCATGAAGGTGGCCTCGAAGCCGTGATGGATCGCTACGCCCTTGATCAGTCGCTTGAGCATTACTGCCTCGTCGCAGGCGCGCAGGGCATCGTCGCGGTGCAGGAGATTGATCTCGAACTGACCCGGCGCGCACTCCTTGAGGGCAGTGTCGATAGGCAGGCCCTGTGCCTGGGCGGCCTCGGTGACCTCTTCGAGAAAGTCGGCGTATTCGTCGAGCTCGGCTACCGAGTAGAGCTGGCTCTGGCTGGCGCGCTCGCCTGTCATGGGAGAGCGCGGCGGCTGAGGCAGGCCGGAGCCGTCACGCTCACGGTCGACCAGATAGAATTCCAGTTCGACGGCGACGACCGGCTGCAGTCCCTTGGCGGTGAAGCGCGACAACACGCGTGCCAGAACCTGGCGAGGGTCGCATTCGAAAGGGCGGCCATCGGGCTCTTCCATGGTCATCAGCATCTGGGCCTGATGGCCGCGCCGGGACCAGGGGACACGAACCAGCGTACCGGCAACGGGACGGCAGGCGCGATCGCCGTCACCGCTGGCCAGCCCCAGGCCGGTTTCCTCGACCGTATTGCCGCAGATGTCGAGTGCGAACAGGGAGGCCGGAAGATGCATGCCGACTTCCAGTACATGCAGCAGATTGTCACGGGGAACGCGCTTGCCGCGTAGTACGCCGTTCAGATCACTGATCAACAGGTCGATGCTGTCGACCTCGGGATGAAGCTCCAGAAACGCCCTGGCCTCGGCATCGCAATGGCTGGCCGTCATGGGGGGTTACCTATCAGAGGGAAGGAGAATCTGCCCATCTTTCAGTGACCTCCGACGCTTGTCAATGTCGATGTTTCGCTTGCGTCGGAGCGCTCGATTAACGCTATAGTCACGTCAGCGGGCTTGGCGCCGGTCGGAACATCGCGGTCGCAAGCCGGCAGGCACACGCCAAGCATCGCCATATCCGCCGATAGCAAGGGCATCGGTCAATCCATGCAGGATCCATGCGGGCCGGAAAAATGCACAAGACTCATGCCGAATGGCAAGCGCTTGCGGGAGCGCTGTCCGTTGAAACCCGAGCGTTCATCGGAGGGCGGTTCGTCGAAGCGGCGAATGGGGAGCGTTTTGCGACGATCAATCCCGCCACGCGCGAGACACTCGCGGACGTTGCCAGCTGTGACGATGCGGATGCCGATGTCGCCGCCGCCCATGCGCGCGCCGCCTTTGCCGAGGGCGCATGGTCCCGGTTGGCGCCGGCGCATCGCAAGCGCATCTTGCTGCGCCTGGCAGAGCTGATGGAAATACATCGCGATGAGCTGGCGCTGCTCGACACGCTGGACATGGGCAAGCCGATCACCAGTGCTCTGGGCGATCTGGGCGGTGCCATCAACTGCATTCGGTACAATGCCGAGCTGATCGACAAGAGCTACGGCGAGGTGGCGCCGACCGATGCGGGCAGCCTGGGCCTGATCTTGAGGGAGCCGTTGGGGGTGGTCGCCGCCATCGTTCCCTGGAATTTTCCCATGATGATGGCGGCCTGGAAGATCGGACCCGCCCTGGCAGCGGGCAACAGCGTGATTCTCAAGCCCTCCGAGAAGTCCCCGCTATCGGCGTTGCGCTTGGCTAGGCTTGCGTGTGAAGCCGGCATTCCCGACGGGGTGTTTCAGGTGCTGCCGGGGTTCGGGCATACCGTCGGCAAGGCATTGGCGCTGTCGATGGATGTCGACTGTCTGGCCTTCACCGGCTCCACGCAGGTCGGCAAGCAACTCATGCAGTACGCGGGGCAGTCCAACCTGAAGCGGGTCTATCTGGAGTGCGGCGGCAAGAGCCCCAATCTGGTGTTTGCGGACTGCTCCGATCTGGATAGCGTGGCACGCCATGCCGCCGATGCCATCTTTCACAACCAGGGTGAAGTGTGTATTGCCGGCTCCCGTCTGCTCGTGGAGAACGGCATTCGTTCCGCCTTTCTCGACAAGCTGTTGGCCCACGCACGGGAGATGCAGCCAGGTGACCCGCTCGATCCCGACAGTTACATGGGCGCCATCGTCGATGAGGCCCAGTACCGGCGGGTTCTGGACTACATTCACCGTGGTATGGCGGAGGGCGCGACGCTGCGCGCCGGCGGAGAGGTTGCGGAAGCCGGCACGCAAGGCTTCTTCGTGCCGCCGACGGTATTCGATGACGTGACGCCCGAGATGGCCATCGCTCGCGACGAGATCTTCGGCCCGGTGCTTTCCGTGTTCGGCTTCGACAGCGAGGACGAGGCCATCACGCTGGCCAACGACAGTGCCTACGGGCTTGCGGCAGGTCTGTGGAGCCAGGATGTCGATCGCATCATGCGTGTCTCGCGTCGACTGCACTCGGGGCAGGTCTTCGTCAACAACTGGGCCGGGGGCGACATGACCGTTCCCTTCGGTGGGGTCAAGCAGTCCGGTAACGGCCGTGACAAATCCCATCACTCCCTTGACGAGTACTGCAATCTCAAGACGGTCTGGATGACGCTCAAGCCCTGAACGAGGCTCAACGCAAAACCCCCGCCGAACGCTCGGCGGGGGCGGGCATTGCCTCACTGTCAGGTGTCAGGTGTCAGGTATCCATCGGGAATTCGGGCAATTTGCGCTCGACCTTGGCCTTCTTGAGCTTGGCCACCTTGGGCAGGCCGTTTTCGAACGGCGGATAGTCTTCACCTTGGATCAGCGGCTGCAGGTAGCGACGGCATGCCTCGGTGATGCCGAACCCGTCCTCGCGGATAAAGTCGCGAGGCATGAACTTCTCCTGATTGGCGACTTCCGCCAGCGGTGCAGCTTCGATGCGCCATTCGTAAGGCGCCTCGCTGACGCGCTTGATGGCCGGCATCATGGCATTCTTCCCGGCCAGGGCCAGCTTTACCGCCTCCTGGCCCACGGCGTACGCCTGCTCGACATCGGTGCGCGAGGCGATGTGGCGCGCGGCGCGCTGCAGGTAGTCGGCGACTGCCCAGTGATACTTGTAGCCCAGATCCGCCTTGACCATGTCGGCGAGTGCCGGCGCCACGCCGCCCAATTGGCGATGGCCGAAGGCATCGGTGCTGCCGGCATCGGCGAGGAAGGTGCCGTCGGCGTAGCGAGCGCCTTCGGAGACGACGACGACGCAGTAGCCGTACTTCTTTACCGCTTCCTCTACACGTGCCATGACGGCTTCACGATTGAAGTCGATCTCGGGGAAGATCACCAGGTGGGGCGGCTCGCCTTCGCCATTGCCCGCCAGGGCGCCGGCAGCAGCGATCCAGCCGGCATGGCGTCCCATGACTTCGAGAATGAAGACCTTGGTCGAGGTGGAGCACATCGAGGCGATGTCGAGAGCCGCTTCGCGGGTCGAGGTGGCGATATACTTGGCTACGCTGCCGAAGCCCGGCGAGTTGTCGGTGATCGGCAGGTCGTTGTCGACGGTCTTGGGGACATGAATCGCGGTCAGCGGATAGCCCATTTTCTCGGAGAGCTGGGAAACCTTCAGACAGGTGTCGGCGCTGTCACCGCCGCCGTTATAGAAAAAGTAGCGAATGTCGTGAGCCTTGAAGACCTCGATCAGGCGTTCATATTGGGCACGATGCGTCTCGATATCCTTGAGCTTGTAGCGGCAGGAGCCGAAGGCGCCGCCCGGTGTGTGACGCAAGGCGGCGATCGCGTCGTCGCTCTCCTGAGAAACGTCGATCAAGTCTTCGGTCAGAGCGCCGATGATGCCAAAGTTGCCGGCGTAGATTTTGCCGATCTGATCGCTGTGCTGACGGCAGGCCTCGATGACACCGCAGGCGCTGGCGTTGATCACGGCGGTCACGCCACCGGACTGGGCATAGAAGGCGTTATGCTGGGCCATGGGGCTTCCTGTGCTCCTGCTGAAAAATGGCTCGCGAATGGTAGGGTCCATCCGCATCATAGCCAAAAGCGCCGCCCTCTGCACGGCGGCCCGTTACGTTCGTGACGGCACTGGTCGCCATGCAGGCGCCATGCTAGGCTCGCTGCCAACATGGCAAGAGCGGCGGAGACTAGGCGGCATGCACCTCCATATTCTGGGAATCTGCGGTACTTTCATGGGCAGCCTGGCGCGGCTGGCGAAGGATCTGGGTCATCATGTCAGCGGCTCGGATGCCAACGTCTATCCGCCGATGAGTACCCAGCTCGAGGAGGCGGGCATCGCCCTGACCGAGGGCTTCGCTGCCGCCAATCTCGACCCACGGCCCGATCTGGTGATCATCGGCAATGCCCTGTCGCGCGGCAATCCCGAAGTCGAGGCGGTACTGGATGCCCGATTGCCTTACGTTTCGGGGCCTCAGTGGCTGGCCGAGCACGTACTGCCCGGGCGGCATGTCCTGGCCGTCGCCGGCACCCATGGCAAGACCACCACCGCCAGCATGCTGGCCTGGCTACTGGAGAGTGCGGGACTGACGCCGGGATTTTTGATCGGTGGCGTGCCGCGCAATTTCGGCGTCTCGGCACGGCTGGGGTCGCCGGAATCCCCCTTCGTGATCGAGGCTGACGAGTACGATACGGCCTTCTTCGACAAGCGCTCCAAGTTCGTGCACTACCGTCCCGATGTAGCGGTACTCAATAATCTCGAGTTCGATCACGCGGACATTTTTTCCGATCTCGCTGCCATCGAGCGCCAGTTCCATCATCTGGTGCGCACCGTGCCGTCTACGGGGCGCCTGATCGTGGCCCAGGACGAGCCGGCGCTCGAACGGGTGCTGGGACAGGGCTGCTGGACCCCGGTGGAGCGCTTTGGCGAGGCCGCGCAGAGCGACTGGCAGTATCGCCTCGAACGTGACGATGCCAGCCGTTTTCGCATCGTTCACGGTGGTGAGGATGGCGTGGTGGATTGGGCCATGACCGGCGTGCACAATGCCCGCAACGCTACCGCGGCGCTGGCCGCTGCGGCCACCTGCGGCGTGGATCTGGCACGAGGGTGTGCCGCGCTGTCGCGCTTTGCTTCGCCGCGCCGACGCCAGGAGGTGCGCGGTGAAGTCGCCAACATCCAAGTGATCGACGATTTCGCACACCATCCTACCGCCATTGCAATGACGCTCGAGGGGCTGCGTGCAGCCACCGGCAAGGGCCGCCTGCTGGCGGTGATCGAGCCGCGCTCCAACACCATGCGCTTGGGGGCCATGAAGGAACGGCTGCCCGTCAGTGTGGCCAGTGCCGACGCCGTCTGGTGGTTTCAGCCGCCAGGACTCGACTGGACACTGGACAGTCTGGTGGACGAAAGCCCCGTTCCCGCGCGTGTCGTTACCGATCTCGAGGTGCTGGTCGATGAGATCGTCGAGCAGGCGCGCCCCATGGATCGTATCGTGGTGATGTCCAACGGCGGGTTTGGCGGCGTGCATGAGCGATTGCTCAGCGCGTTGGAGGCGAAACATGGCTGAGCCGGGCCGGCAGGAAGCCTTCAGGCCACCGGTGACCGTCGCGCTGACGGGAGCTTCGGGCGTGCAGTACGGTCTGCGTCTGATCGATTGTCTGGTGGGGGCCGGGCATGAGGTCTTCGTGATGATCTCCAAGGCCGCCCACATGGTGATCAGTACCGAAACCGACGTGGCGCTGCCGGCTCAACCGACGCGGCTGGCCGAGGCCTTGGCGGCACGCTCGGGAGCGGCTCCGGGACAGATCCGCTGTTTCGGGCGTGAGGATTGGATGGCCCCGGTGGCCTCGGGATCCGGGGCACCCTCTGCCATGGTGGTCTGTCCCTGCTCGACGGGAACGCTTTCTGCAGTGGCGACCGGGGCCAGCAACAACCTGATCGAGCGAGCCGCAGATGTCGCGCTGAAGGAGCGCCGCAAGCTGATCCTGGTGCCGCGCGAGACGCCGTTTTCCGCCATCCACCTCGAGCACATGCTCGCCCTGACCCGCATGGGAGCGGTCGTTCTGCCGGCCGCACCGGGTTTCTATCATCGTCCGGCGCGTCTCGAGGACATGATCGATTTCATCGTGGCGCGCATTCTCAATCAGCTGGATATCGAGCACGCCCTGATGCCGCGCTGGGGCGAAGAGGCGTTGTAAGCGAACAGATGCCGTAGGATAGTCGATATATCGCCAGACGATAATGTAGCCAAGCGCAAGCGGATCGGCTGGCCTTTCCGGGAATGTGTCGAGAAGAGTGCTGCCATGGTCAACCTCTCTTTGTTGTCGGTGTTCGTGCCGACTTTCTTCATGGTGTCGCTGACACCGGGTATGTGCATGACGCTATCGATGACCCTGGGCATGACGGTCGGGGTCCGTCGGGCGATGTGGATGATGGCCGGGGAACTGGTCGGGGTGGGGCTGGTGGCGGTCTCGGCGGTGGTGGGGGTGGCTACGGTCATGTTGCGCTACCCGCAGTTGTTCGCCGCCTTCAAGTGGCTGGGCGGTGCCTACCTGATCTACCTGGGAATCATGATGTGGCGTTCGCGAGGACGCATGGCCATTCCTCTCGAGTCCCAGGCGTCGCCGGACGTCTCGCGCCTGCAGCTCGCCAGCCAAGGGTTCGTGACTGCCGTGGCCAACCCCAAGGGGTGGGCGTTCTTCATCGCCCTGCTGCCTCCCTTCCTCGATACCTCGCTGCCCATGGCATCGCAGCTGGCCGTGCTGGTGGGCATGATCCTGGCCATCGAGCTGAGCTGTCTTCTGCTGTACGCCGGCGGCGGCCGCACGGCCAGCCGCCTGTTGCAGCGTCGGGGAAATGTCCAGCTGCTCAATCGCGTGGCCGGCAGCCTGATGGTGATAGTGGGGTTGTGGCTGGCCTTCGGATGAACGTCTGCCTCAGGCTGGCGGCAGCCAGAGGATGCGTATCGTCATGAGCACCAGTGAGGCAAGGCTCAGCGTCAGCCAGGGAGGCGAGGTCAGCGGCGCGTGGGCGAAGCGATGATAGCTGACCCGAGTCACGCCACATACCGTCAGGCCAAGCAGAGCGCCCCCGATCACGTCACTGGTCCAGTGCGTGCCCTCCACCAGGCGGGACAGCGCCATCAGTAGGCATAGGATGATGGCTGGCCAGTAGACATATGCCCGACGGCGCGATGACAGCGCCTGGGCGAAGAACGCACCTGCCAAGCCGTAGACCACCACGATGGTGGACATCAGTGTGTCTGGATAGGTCGGTGAACCGGGAACCTGCGAGGCGCCCGCAGCCATGCCGGCATTGATCTGGTGCTGGCTGAACAGCGCGTTGGCCACGGCGATGCCCCCGAAGGCCGAGACCAGATGGAAGAAAGCCGCATAATGGCGGGCTTTCAACAGCCATAGCATCCAAGGCAGGGTCAGAGCGATCACGCCGGGTGCATCACCGCTGAGAGCTACCGCCTGACTGAGACTGGCGAGCAGATCGAACTGGATGTGTTGCATGATCGATCTGATCTGCAGGTCCATAAGCAGCGGACCCTGCGTTTCCAGCACCCATAGCGTCCAGGCACATAATGCGGTGAGGCTAGTCATCAGCAGACACAGCGAGGCCAGCGGAAACTCTCCGCGAGAACGGGGAGAGCTCAGGGCGTTCCAGAGGCGCCTGCGCCAGGAGGAGTTCTGCGCCAGCCGCGCCAAGTGACGGTAGAGCCGACCTTCGAAGCTCAGCTGATAGCGTAGCCAGGAGAAGCTCACCGCCAGGAAGGCCACCGTCGTGGCGAGTATGATCAGCCAGCGATTCGTGCCTGGGGGAATGTCCAGCAGGCGTTGCCAGGAGTGCCCCAGCAAGTAGCCTGGCAACAGATAGGCCGGCGCCCAGGCCAGGGCGGACAGGATATTGACCCCCAGGAATCGCCCGGTCGGCATGTGCAGCATGCCCGCCACCAGCGGGATCAGGGGACGCACCGGCCCCACGAAGCGACCGATCAGGATCGACAGGATGCCGTAGCGAGTAAAGAAGGCCTGGCTGCGTTCGAGCCATTCGGGGTGACGATTGAAGGGCCAGGTCTGGGGAACGCGTTCGCGCTGGGTGTAACCGAGCCAGAAGCTCAACCCATCGCCAATGATGGCTCCGGCAAATCCGCTGGCCAGCACCAGGCTCAAGGCAACCTGCTGATGCCCGGCCAGAGAAGCGGCTGCGGTGATCAACACCACGCCTGGAACGACGAGGCCCACCACGGCCAGCGACTCGCACAGGGAAATCAGCAGAATGATCACGAGCAGCAACAGTGGCGAAGGGGAAAGCTGATAGAGCCACTCGGTAAGGTTCAAGAATGCGGCTCCATCAGCTTGTCTCCCGCAACGGCCAGGCGTTGCTCGAAATGGGAGTGGCTCTCCTGCTTGCCGAGACGTTTGACGCGAGAGTGGAACTCCAGCGGACCGGTCTCGGGAAAGAAGAGCTTGGCGGTCTCCTGGGACAGGCGCTCGCGGGCGTTCAGAGCGTTCGCTTCGGTGGTGTTGGGCAGCAGCAGCCAGAAAAGGCTGTGCTGATGGCGCCCCAGGATATCGCCGCGGCGCGTGTGAGTCGAAACGGTATGACTGAAACGCTTCAACAGAGCATGTCGTAACTGGAGGCCGAACTGCTCGCTCGCCACATCCAACTGCGGCAGGTGAATGATAAGAACGCTCAAGGGTTGATTCAGCGTCTGGGCACGCGAAATCTCGGTGTGCAGCCGTTCGCTCAGCGCGGTCCGCGACAGAGCGCCGCTTTCGGTGTCGTAGAGATCGGTGGCGCGTAGCAGACGGGTCTGGCTGGAGTACCACCACAATGGCAGCACGCCCGCCAGGATCAGCACGACGTAGTGCATGACGACGTCCCGCGAGAGCAGGGAGTCACCGAGTGATGCCAGCCAGACCGGCGCCAGCAGCACATTGAGCAGCATGGCAGGCCCGGGCGGAAGGAGAATCAGGGTCAGAACGGGAGGAAGCCCTATCCATAACGTGCCGGGATCGTCGAGATGGGGAAGCTCGGAGGCGACCATGAGATAACAGCTGATCAATACCAGATAGGAGGACAGGTGGCGCTTGTCGTGATGCGTCAGGCGTAACGCTGCGGCACCGGCGACCATCAGCGAGAGCAGCGCGGGCAGCAGGATTTGCGAGTAATGCCCCAGCAGATAGTGCCAGAAGGCGTACACCAGCAGCAGAGGGGCGCTGAAGACATAAACCAGTGTGACAAGCCGGGTCGAGACGAAGCGATGAGGCGTCACGTGCTGGCCTCCATGTCGATACGGAGAGGTTCCTGTTGCTGAGCGAGTTCCTGCGCCAGCAGGATGGGCGGTGTCGGCTCTTCGAGAGGCATCACGCGGGCCACGATCTCGCCCGGCAGTTGTTCGATGATGGCGTTGCGCCGCAGTCGGGCAGACTGTATGTCGCGGGTGATCAGGATAACGGCAAAGACGGTTCCGTTGAGCCAGTAGCAACTTTCGAAGGGGTAGGTGGCGGAATTCAGCGCCAGGCCCAGTTCCTCGGCGCTCAGCTGCTGGGGCGTGCGGGCGCGCAGCAGCAGCAGCTCTCCATAGGTGCCTTCGCGCTCGCTACGCGCGAGTTCGATCTCCAGGTCGTGGCTGAGACGTCCGGCTGACCACATGCGCATGCGTGGTGAGACGCGTGGGCGGATATCGATATTGTGGCGCAGCTGCATGAACGAGCGAGCATTGGCCAGACCCAGCAACAGCAGGCTGATCAACAGTACCGCCAGCACCAGACTCTGCTCCAGGCCCAGCGTATAGGTCATGCGCCACCAGGCGACGACCGACAGCACCGCTACGCTCAACTGGATCAGGGGTGGCTGGGGAAACAGCAGTAGAATGGGCCACGCCCATATCCAGATGCCATGGCGATACGGGTCGAGCCACAGCAGGCCGAGCACCAGCAGGGCGATGACCAGCGTGAGGTAGCGCAGATGGTGAGGGGGGCGCTTGGCCAACGCCATGCAGGCGAAAATCGCCGCACCGGCCCAGAGCAGCAGCGAAGTGGGGCTAGGCGCTTCCATCACCCCCAGAATCATGAGCAGGCCCGCTGTCGACAGGAACAGGACATTGGGCAGGCGTGTTTTGTACTTACGCTCCATGGTGCCTTACTATTGATCCGTTTTCTGGACGATGTCCGGCATTATAACGTTTGCATTGGCGCCGTCGCGTGCGCCCTTCAGGAGATGATTTCCGGCATGTTCTCACACTCGTCATCCGAGATCCGTGACGTCGCTGCCTATATGCATGAGCTGGGCGTCGTCGCGCGTCGTGCCAGCAGCCAGATGCGCCGTGTCGATACCGGACGCAAGAATGCGGCGCTGCGGGCCATCGCCCACCACCTCGAGGCGTCGCGTGATGCCCTGGAAAATGCCAACGAGGCGGATCTGGCGCGTGGGCGCGCTTCTCAGCTCGAAACGGCTCTGCTCGATCGCCTGGCCCTGACGCCGGCACGTATCGATACCATGATTGAGGGGCTTAACCAAGTGGCATCGCTGGCCGATCCGGTAGGAGAGGTCGATGGGCTGCGCTTTCTTCCCAGCGGGATTCAGGTCGGACAGATGCGCGTGCCGCTCGGCGTGATAGGCATCATTTTCGAATCCCGCCCCAATGTGACGGTGGAGGCCGCCAGCCTGTGCCTGAAATCGGGTAACGCCTGTATCCTGCGTGGCGGTTCCGAGGCCCGGGACAGCAACGCGGTCATTGCGTCCTGCATCAAGGCTGGGCTGGAAGATGCAGGACTGCCGGCCGGTGCCGTGCAGGTGGTGGCGACCACGGACCGGGCCGCCGTGGGCCACCTCATCACCATGCCCGAATTCGTGGACGTGATTATTCCCCGAGGTGGCAAGTCGCTGATCGAGCGCGTTTCACGCGAGGCCCGGGTGCCGGTGATCAAGCATCTCGACGGTATTTGCCACATCTATATCGATGCATCGGCGGATCTCGACAAGGCCCTGGCCATTGCGGTCAATGCCAAGACGCAACGCTACGGGACTTGTAACACCATGGAAACGTTGCTCATCGATGCGCCGGTGGCCGATACGCTGCTGCCGAAACTGGCCGAAGCCTATGCCGGGCATGGCGTCGAGCTGCGCGGGTGCCCGCGTACCTGCGAGATCGTGGCAGACGCCACGCCGGCCAGCGCGGCCGACTGGGATACCGAGTACTTGGCGCCGGTGCTGGCCATTCGCGTGGTCGAGGGCGTCGAGGCGGCCATGGAGCATATCGAGCGTCATGGGTCGCACCATACCGATGCCATCGTCACCGAGAACATCAGCCTGGCGCGACGCTTTCTCGCCGAGGTGGATTCCAGCTCGGTGATGGTCAACGCCTCGACGCGTTTCGCCGACGGCTTCGAATACGGGTTGGGAGCGGAAATCGGTATCTCCACCGACAAGCTGCACGCCAGGGGGCCTGTGGGCCTGGAAGGGCTGACGACACGCAAGTATGTCGTGTTTGGTGACGGTCATGTCCGTACCTGAACATGGCGCTGACCGCCATCCGCGTGTCGCCATGATGGGCGGGACCTTCGACCCTGTTCATCTTGGCCATCTGCGTAGTGCCGTGGAGCTTGGCGAGGCGCTGGCACTGGACCGGATCCACATGGTGCCTGCCCATGTGCCTCCCCATCGGGAAGCACCGGGCGTCTCCTCCGCTCAACGCCTGGCCATGCTCGAGGCCGGTATCGGCGATACGCCGCGCCTGATCGCCGATGGTCGCGAACTCGATCGCGATGGACCCTCCTATTCCGTAGACACGCTGGCTCTGCTGCGTGATGAAATAGGCTCCCAGGGGAGGCTGGTCATGGCGCTGGGGCATGATGCCTTTATCAAGCTGCATCGATGGCATGAGCCGAAGCGTCTGTTCGAGCTCGCCCATGTGGTGGTCATAGATCGTCCCGATCATGAAGCGCTGTGGCCCGCGGCGCTGATTGAACTAATCGGCAAGCGTGAAGTCGATAACGCTTTCGCGTTGATGCGTGAGCCTGCGGGAAGATTGTTGCGTCTGCGCCTGTCCAGCCGTATGGCGATTTCGGCGACCGGGATTCGGCAACGCCTGCAGCGGGGAGGCAGTGTGCGCTATCTGCTGCCTGAGGCGGTCGAACGGTATATCGTCCAACGCCGGCTCTATGCGTAAACGCTGACGGCAAGGGAATCCGCACGTAGAATGTGCTTGTACTGACCAGGATGGATTCCATCTATATTCACGAGGAGCTATGCAGATCGAAGCGCTCAAATCCCTGGTGGTGGATGCTCTTGAAGAACTCAAGGCACAGGACATCACCGAACTTGACGTGGCGGCATTGACTAGCGTCACGGATACCATGCTGGTGGCTAGCGGCACGTCGTCCCGCCATATCGGGGCTCTCGCCGACAACGTGGTGGAAAAGGCCAAGGAGGCGGGGGTTCGCCCGCTGGGGGTCGAAGGGGATCAGGGATCCGATTGGGTTCTAGTGGACCTGGGCGATGTCGTGGTCCATGTCATGATGCCGGATGCACGGCGGCTTTACGATCTCGAGCGTCTCTGGGCCGATCTGCCCAGCGATGATCTACGCGAGCGTCGTGGGGAGGAGGTACATGAGGCTCAGGGATGAAGCTGCGTTTGCTTGCGGTCGGCACGCGCATGCCGGACTGGGTCAGCCAGGGCGTCGAAGAGTATCGCAAGCGTCTGCCGCGTGACTTCTCTCTCGAAGTGGTCGAGATAGCCCCCGGCAAGCGTGGCAAGAATGCCGACATTGCCCGGGCTATCGAGGCTGAAGGTGGCCGAATGCTGGAAAAGCTGCGTGAAGGGGAACGGGTCGTGGCACTCGATGTGGTGGGACAGGCCTGGAGTACCGAGCGCCTGGCATCGGTTGCCGATGAGTGGCGTCATGAAGGTCGGGATGTGGCGCTGCTGGTGGGAGGCCCCGATGGGCTGGACCCACGTGTCGTTGCAAGGGCCGAACAGCGCTGGTCGCTGTCGGCTCTGACGCTGCCGCATCCTCTGGTTCGCATTCTTCTTGCCGAGCAGATCTATCGCGCCTGGACCCTGCTCTCTGGCCATCCTTACCATCGATAATCTGGATATGGCATTTGCCAACCCGTTCATGTGCCATTCCTGTCCTGTCAAGTGACCATGCGTTTCCTCCATGCGTAAACCCCGCAAAGCGATCAAGAACCCCAAGCAGGAAGTGCGCGTCTTCCATAACCGCTCGCTGGTTGCAGCGCTGGTTGTGCTGCTGATGACAGGTAGCCTGTTTGCCCGGCTCGTCTATCTGCAGGTTTACGAGCATGACATCTACATTACGCGCTCCGACAAGAACCGCGTGCGCGTCGAGCCCTTGCCGCCCACCCGCGGGCTCATCTATGACCGCAACGGTGAGTTGCTGGCCGAGAATCGTCCCACCTATAACCTGACCATGATCCGTGAGCATGTCGAGGACATGGATGCCACGCTCGATACCCTGGTCAAGATCCTGGGATTGCCGGACAGCGAGATCGAGACCTTTCGCGAACGGTCGCGTCAGCGTCAGCGTCCCTATCAACCCGCCCTGCTGATGAGCGATCTGACCGAGCAGCAGATCGCCAGTCTGGCGGTCAACCGTTACCGTCTGGCAGGGGTCGAGGTCGAGGCGCAACTGCTGCGCTACTACCCGGATGCCCAGATCATGTCGCATGTGCTGGGGTATGTGGGTCGCATCAATGTCGAGGAGCTCGCCGAACTCGATCCGGGGGATTACGCGGGAACGCATTTCATCGGCAAGACCGGCGTCGAGCGCTTCTATGAAGAGGAGCTTCACGGGCATGCCGGGCTGCGCAAGGTCGAGACCAATGCGCGTGGCCGGGTGCTGCGTGAATTGGGGCGCACGTATCCGGTGCCTGGCAAGGATATCACCCTGACCATCGACAAGCGCATGCAGCAGCTGGCCTTCGATCTGCTCGACGGGCGGCGCGGCTCGATCGTGGCCATCGAGCCCAAGACGGGCGACATCCTGGCCATGGTGTCGGCACCGGGGTTCGATACCAATCAGTTCGTCACCGGTATCGATTACGCTTCCTACCAGGCGTTGCAGAACGACATCGACCTGCCGTTGTTCAACCGGGCCAGTCGCGGCCAGTATCCGGCAGGGTCCACCATCAAGCCTTTCATGGCGCTTGCCGCACTGGAAAACGGCGTGGTGACGCCGGACGAGACCATCTACGACCCGGGATATTTCCAGCTTCCCGGCGACTCCCATCGCTACCGCAACTGGCTGCGCTGGGGACATGGTCGGGTGGATCTGGAGCGCGCCCTGGCGGTATCCAACAATACCTATTTCTATGACATGGCCAACCGTCTGGGGATCGATCGCATCTCGGAGTTCATGCACAAGTTCGGCTTCGGCGAGCGTACCGGTCTGGACATCTATGGCGCCTCCCAGGGGCTGATGCCGTCGCGTGAATGGAAGCGCGAGCGCTACCGCCAGGCGTGGTATCCCGGGGAGACGCTGTCGGTGGGCATCGGTCAGGGCTACTGGATGAATACTCCGCTGCAATTGGCGACCGCCGAGGCGGTACTGGCCAACCGCGGGCATTGGGTTCGCCCGCACCTGGCCAGCCGGGTCGGTAACGAGGAAGTGGCACCGCCGTTTCCCGACACCAAACCGGATATCGAGCTGCGCAACGACGGCTGGTGGGATCGGGTCTACAACGGCATGGAAAAGGTTGTCAGCGGGCGAGAGGGAACCGCACGGCGCATTGGCGTGGGGCTGGAATATCGCATGGCGGGCAAGTCGGGCACGGCTCAGGTCTTCTCGCTGGGGCAGGACCAGAAGTACAACGCCGATCAGCTTGCCGAGCGGCTGCGCGATCATGCTCTGTTCACCGCGTTTGCCCCGGTCGGGGATCCTCAGATCGCCGTGGCGGTCATCGTCGAGAACGCCGGCGGGGGAAGCTCGCATGCGGCACATCTGGCACGTGCGCTGATTGATGCCTGGCTGCTTCCGCCGGAGGAGATCACGCATGACGCCGAGGCGCTGATCAAGAAGGAGGTCGGGCACGATGATGACGCATGATTTTCAACGCACGTTGCGTGGTCAGGAAGCCGGGGTCTCCCGCAAGCGCACCTTGTGGTCGCGCATTCACCTCGACCCGTGGCTGCTGCTGCTGCTGCTCATCCTGCTCTCCGCTGGCTTGGTAGTGCTCTACAGTGCCAGCGGCAAGAGCCTGCATACCGTCACGGCGCAAGCGATCCGCTTCGGTATCGCGCTGGTGGGGATGTTTTTCATTGCCCAACTGTCGCCTTCCACGCTGTTTCGCTGGACGCCGCTGGTCTATGGCGCGGGTGTGCTGATGCTGGTCGCGGTGGAAGTGATGGGTGATATCGGCATGGGGGCGCAGCGCTGGCTGGAGATCCCGGGCCTGATCCGCTTTCAGCCCTCCGAGCTGATGAAGCTTGCCATGCCCATGATGGTAGCGGCCTACCTGCACCGTCGCGAGTTGCCTCCCAGCTGGCGGGATCTGGCGGTATGCGGCGTGATTCTTGCGGTTCCGGTGCTGCTGATCGCTCGGCAGCCGGATCTGGGCACATCGCTGCTGGTGGGCAGTGCCGCGGTGTTCGTGATCCTGCTGGCCGGGCTGTCATGGCGCTTCATCGCGCTCTTGGTGGGGCTGGCGGGTGCAGCGCTGCCGCTGTTGTGGATGAACATGCACAACTACCAGCGCCAGCGGGTACTGACGTTTCTCAATCCCGAGAGTGACCCGCTGGGAGCGGGGTGGAATATCATCCAGTCGAAAACCGCGATCGGTAGCGGGGGCATCTTCGGCAAGGGGTGGGGGCTGGGCACGCAGTCCCAGCTGGAATTCCTGCCCGAGAGTCACACCGACTTCATCGTCGCGGTATTGGGCGAGGAGTTCGGCCTCATCGGCATGAGTGTGATACTGCTGCTGTACCTGCTGATCGTCGGGCGTGGGCTGTTCATGGCCAACGGCGCTCAGGATACCTATGGACGGCTGTTGTCGGGCAGTATCATCCTGACGTTCTTCATCTACGTCTTCGTCAATATCGGCATGGTGAGCGGTATATTGCCCGTGGTGGGCGTGCCACTGCCGCTGGTCAGCTACGGCGGCACCTCCAGCGTGACGTTGCTGGCGGGTTTCGGTATTCTCATGTCGGTTCACACCCACCGTCGGCTGTTGGCTCGTTGACCAGGCGCTGCGATGAACAGGAGGCTTCACAATGATGCGGCGTTTCACGTATAGACACGCCATGCTGGCCGGAGTCACGGGCGTATGGTTGACGCTGGTGTCACCGGGCATCTTCGCTCGGGAGGACTTCGACCCGCAGCAGCATCCCGAGGTTCGGACCTTGATCAAAGAGCTGGCGCAGGAGGAGGGGCTGGATCCGCAGCGCCTGGCCGAGATCATGCGAGGTGCCGAGTTCCATCAGAGCGTGCTGGATGCGATGAGCGGTGCTGCCGAGCGCCACCTGCGTTGGGGGGAGTACCGCGATATCTTCATCCAGCCCGAGCGAATCAGTGAAGGAGTAGACTTCATTGCGGCACATGCCGACGCCTTCGCTCGTGCCGAGCAGCAATACGGCGTGCCCGCGGAGATCATTGCCGCCATCATCGGCGTGGAAACCCGTTATGGCGCCCATACGGGACGCCATCGCGTGCTCGATTCCCTGTCGACGCTGGCTTTTCATCATCCCACCCGCGGCGCCTTCTTTCGCGGCGAGTTGGCCGCCTTTCTGACCATCACCCTGTCGCAGGGGGTCGATCCGGGAGCGCTCAAGGGGTCCTACGCCGGGGCCATGGGATATCCGCAGTTCATCCCCACCAGTTATCAGGCCTATGCGGTGGATTTCGATGGGGATGGGCTGCGGGACCTGTGGGAAAACCCCGTGGATGCCATCGGTAGCGTCGCCAACTATTTCGCGCGTCATGGCTGGGTGAAGGACGCTCCGGTCGTTTCTGAAGCACAGGGACCGGCCGTGCCGCCGAGCGGTATCGAGTTCAACCTGGCGCGCCAACCCTATGTCAGCGTCGCACAGCTGCGCGAGAGGGGCATCACGGCGATGCGGGAAGCGTCGCTGGCACCGGATCGGCAGGTGATTCCCCTGGCGCTGGAAGTCGACGAAGGGCAGTACCGCTATGCCATGGGGCATGACAATTTCTATGTCATCACCCGCTATAACCACAGCTATCTCTATGCAATGGCTGTCACGACTCTGGCGGAGCGGATCCGAGCGGCCATGGACGAACAAACCTGATGCGATGGCTGGTTCTCGGCCTGGTCCTTGCGCTTCTGGCAGGGTGTGCCGGCAATGGCGGTACCTCGGGAGGGCGCTATCGGATGGCGCAAGACGCCTATCCCGATGCGCCGCCAGACGTCTCCCAGATTCCCGATGCCGTGCCGAAAGTCGAACCCCTGGCGCCTAGCGGCAATCGGTCGACGTATCAGGTCTGGGGCAAGACCTATCATGTCCTGCCCGATGCCCGGGGCTATCGCGCCGACGGGTTGGCATCATGGTACGGGGAGAAGTTTCAGGGCTATGCCACCGCCAGTGGCGAAACCTACGACATGTACAAGATGACGGCGGCGCACCGCTCCTTGCCGTTGCCGACCTATGCGCGCGTCACCAATACGAAAAATGGCCGCTCGGTCATCGTCAAGGTCAACGACCGTGGCCCCTTTCATGGCGATCGTCTTATCGATCTGTCCTATGCAGCGGCGGCCCGTCTCGATATTCTGCGCGGCGGAACCGGGCATGTATTTGTCGAGGCCATCGATCCGGTACAATGGCTGGCCGAACAGCGAAGCAGCAAGGGCACGGCGTCACCGGAGGGCGCGCAAGAGTCAGCCGATGCCGTCCGGCCCGGGCCTCCCGCATCTTCATCGGCACAGGTGTCAGGCCCGACCAGTGAGCGTGCACAGCCGCCCACGGTGCTGGCATCCTCGGATCATGCCGTCTCAAAGCCGCAAGGCGGCGGGCGGTATCTACAGGTGGCGGCATTGGGCTCTGCGGCCAATGCCCAGGCTCTCAAGGCCCGCCTGCAATCGCAGTTGTCGCGCCCGGTGCGTGTGGCAAGTTCCGCTTCCTTGCATCGTGTCCAGGTGGGACCGGTGCAGGATGCATCCACCCTTGAAGCCCTGAAGGCGGCGCTTCGTGAGGCCGGTTTCGACCAGCCTTTTGTAGTGACCGTCAACGAGTAATCCGTTCAGCGAGAAAACCTTTGTCATGAGAGTGTTCTGTCTTTCACCGTACATGTCCCGCCTCTCAGCGGTACTCCTCATGTTGTGCCTGTCTCTGGTGACGCTGTCGGCCAGGGCCCAGATGGTCATACCTTCACCGCCTTCCCTGGCTGCTTCCTCCTGGGTATTGATGGATGCTTACTCAGGCAAGATCCTGGTTGATCACAATGCGGATCAGCCCCTGCCGCCCGCCAGTCTGACCAAGATGATGACGGCCTATCTGGTCGAGCATGAAATGGACGAGGGCAACCTGTCGCCGGATGATCAGGTCATGATCAGCGAGAACGCCTGGCGTACCGGCGGGTCGCGAATGTTCGTTCAGGAAGGGACCACGGTCAGTGTCGAAAACCTGCTCAAGGGAGTGGTGATTCAGTCGGGCAACGATGCCAGCGTGGCACTGGCCGAACATATTGCAGGAGGCGAATCGACCTTTGCCGATCTGATGAACCAGCATGCCAAGCGCATGGGAATGAACAACTCCCACTTCGTCAATGCGACGGGGCTGCCGCACGAGGATCATTACTCCTCCGCCCACGATTTGGCCATTCTTGCTCGCCACATCATCAAGGACTATCCGGACCACTATCAGGTCTACTCGGAGAAGTACTTCACCTATAACGATATTCGTCAACCTAACCGTAACCGGCTGCTATGGCGTGACCCTGATGTCGATGGCCTGAAGACAGGCCACACCGACGAGGCGGGCTACTGTCTGGTAGCGTCGGCCAAGAAGGGAGAAACCCGGCTGATCGCGGTCGTCATGGGAACACGCTCCGAAGAGGCGCGCGCTCAGGAAACGCAGAAACTGTTGAGCTACGGTTTCCGCTTCTTTGAAACCAAGAAGCTGTACGACCGTGGCGCGGTTCTCAACGAGCCGCGCGTCTGGGGCGGCGAGCAGAATACGCTGCGCGTGGGCGTGACGGAAGACGTCTATATGACCGTGCCGCAGGGACGCAGCGATGAACTGACGGCGCGCCTCAACATCCAGCAGACCATCAAGGCGCCGGTCCAGGCCGGTCAGCAGGTGGGAACGCTGGAAATCAAGCTGGGAGATGAGGTGTTGGGTCAGCAGCCCTTGGTCGCTCTGGAGCCCGTGGAAGAGGGCGGCTTCTTCAAGCGGATCTGGGACTCCATCCGCCTGTTCATCGACGGCCTTTTCGACTGAGCCCTGCTGCAGGCCGCGTCGGGAGCCTCGCTCGACCTTCGCCCTTGGTAGACGGGCGAAGGTTGAGTAGAATACTCGGAAATATCATCTGTCGAGTGCACCTCATGACCGACAAGTCTCTACGGGATCTGCGTGTGTCGGATGCTCAGGCGGCGCCCGAGGCGCCCAAGGTTGAGTTTCCCTGTGAATATCCCATCAAGATCGTGGGCGACGCCGCTCCCGACTTCAAGACGACCGTGATCGATATAGTCGAAATCCACGCTCCCGATTTCGACCGTACCAGTATCCGCATGGTCGACAGTCGTAATGGCAGGTTCCAGTCGGTACGCGTGACGATTACCGCGACCGGGGAGGAGCAACTGCGTACGCTGTTCACTTCTCTCAAGGCCACCGGCCGTGTGCATATGGTGTTGTAATGGAGAGCGAGGGCGACTTGTCGCCGATCCAGTTGCACCGCCTGGGGCGGCGCGCCTATACACCGGTCTGGCAGGCCATGCGTGCGTTTACCGATAAACGTGATGCCCGGACACCTGATCAGTTCTGGCTGGTGGAGCACGAGCCGGTATTCACCCAGGGGCAGGCCGGCAAGCCCGAACATCTGCTGATGCCCGGCGACATTCCGGTAGTCGCCACCGACCGCGGAGGGCAGGTGACCTACCACGGGCCGGGGCAAGTGGTGCTATATCCGCTGCTTGATGTGCGACGCGCACGGCTGGGGGTGCGGGACCTGGTCACTGCCTTGGAAAGGGCGGTAATCAACCTGCTCGATTCACATGGCGTGGTGGCGCAAGCGCGCCCCGATGCGCCGGGGGTCTACGTGGGCGACGCCAAGATCGCCTCCCTCGGGCTGCGAATCCGGCGTGGCGCCAGCTTTCATGGGGTGGCGCTCAATATCGATGGCGATCTGTCACCCTTCTCGCGGATCAATCCCTGCGGCTATGCCGGCATGGCCATGACTCGGCTCGCCGATCTGGTCGATGACTGCCCCGATACCGACACGGCGGCTCTGCAACTGGCCGAGTTCCTGGCACGGGAACTGGGACGTAAACTCGCGCTGGCGGAGACGCCCGTCTGCACGTAGCCGCGCCAATCTCCCTCCGCTCCCGGCATCAGCAGAAACCCCGCCAGACTCATGATCTGGCGGGGTTTCTGCTATCCGCTGTACAGGCTCGCCGATATTCGAGGCCTGGTGCGTTCAGCCGACATTGACGGCCGCGATACGGTTCGAGTCGGGTTCATGGCCAGGCACGGCAGCAGGGGAGGCCAGGCCGAGATTGTTCTTCTCGAATACCCTGTCAGCCCTGTAGCTTGAGCGAACCAGCGGACCGGAAGGCACTTCCATGAAGCCCTTCTCCAAACCCAGAACGCGATAGCGCTCGAACTCCTCCGGGGTAACCCAGCGTTCCACCGGCAGGTGGTTGCGCGTGGGCTGCAGGTACTGGCCCAGGGTGACGATGTCCACACCGATGGCGCGCAGGTCGTCGAAGGTCTGGAGGATCTCCTCTTCCGTCTCGCCGAGCCCCAGCATCAGGCTGGTCTTGGTGACGATCTCGGGGCGATGTCGCTTGGCATGGGCCAGTACGTCGAGTGTCTTGCGATAGCCGGCACGCGGGTCGCGCACGCGTCGGGTCAAGCGCTCCACGGTCTCGACGTTCTGGGCGAACACCTCGAGGCCGGAGTCGACGACCCGCTCGATGGCGCTGGTCACGCCGTTGAAATCCGGCGTCAGGGCTTCCACTGCGACCTCGGGGGTGCGTGACTTGATGGCGCGGATGCAGTCGGCATAATGGCCGGCACCGCCATCGGCAAGATCGTCGCGGTCCACGGAAGTGAGAACCACGTAGCGCAGCCCCATAAGCTCCACCGACCTGGCGGTGTTCTCCGGCTCCTCGGCATCCAGCCAGCCCTGCGGGTTGCCGGTATCCACGGCGCAGAAACGGCAGGCGCGGGTACACACCGAACCCATCAGCATGATGGTCGCCGTGCCGTTACTCCAGCATTCGCCCATGTTCGGGCAGTGGGATTCGGCGCAGACGGTGCTGAGCCGGTGCTTGGCCACGTTCTTCTTCACGGCATCGAAGCGTTCGCCACCGGGGACCTGGGCGCGCAGCCATTGCGGCTTGCGCCCGCTGACGCCGCCGCCCTCGGCCTGACTACGCACTTTCATGCCGTCCTTGATGGCGGCGATGCCATGGTCGTTGCGATATTTCTCGCCACTGGAGACGCGTTTGGAAGGGGTGTCGCTCATAGCTGTGAGCCTCTCTGCTTGCAGGGCCAACGACGCCGGGACTGCGTTACCACGGGTCCACCGGGAGTGCGCCGGCCGGCGTTTTCAGGCAGTCTGGCACGTCGAATGATGCGTGGATCTTGGTGCATAAATTACCACAGGAGACGTCATGCTGGACAGCGGGCCCTGGCAAGCCGCCGCTTGACGTCAGGCCGGTAAGGCTAAGCCATTGCCGTCAGCACGAGCTTGCCGGTGACGTGGCCCTCTTCGAGCTTGCGGTGCGCCTTGCCGAGATTCTCGGGCGTCAACGGACCGACGACTTCGCTCAGTGTCGAGTGCAGGCGCCCGGCATCGAAGTGCTCAGCCATTTTTGCCAGCGCCTGACCCTGATGCTCGATATGGTAGCCATGCAGCGGGCGGGCGAACATGAACTCCCAGCTGAACGTCACGGCCTTACCCTGCAGTTGGTTGAGGTCGACGCTCTTTTGCGTCTCGGCGATCGCCACGATATGGCCGAGCGGACGAATGAGCTCGTTCATGTTATCCCAATGATCGCCAATGTCGTGGCAGTTGAAGATGTAGTCGACTTCCGGATGGCCGGCACGCTGCATGGTATTGACCAGGTCGTGATGATCGACGATTTCATGCGCCCCCATGTTGCGGCACCACTCGATGGATTTTTCACGTGACGCGGTGGCGATGACCTTGATGCCGGTCAGCTGACGTGCCAGCTGGATGGCGATCGAGCCTACACCGCCGGCACCGTTGATGATCAGCAGGGTCTCGTCTTGGTGCGTATCGTTGCCCTGCGACAGCTTCAGCTTGTCGAACAGCGCTTCCCAGGCGGTCAATGCCGTCAGCGGCATGGCTGCCGCCTCTTCGGGCTTGAGTTTCTGCGGTGCCTTGGCGGCCAGGCGTGCATCGACGAGCTGATATTGCGCATTGCAACCGGGACGCTCGACCTCGCCGGAATAGTACACCCGGTCTCCCTTGGCAAAGCCGCTTACCTTGTCACCGATGGCTTCCACTTGGCCAGCGACGTCCCACCCCAGCACATGCTGTTGGTCGCTGGGCAGAAAGGCCCCCTGACGGATCTTGGTGTCGACCGGGTTGACCGACACCGCTTCTATACGCACCAGCAGATCCCATTCGCCGGGCTGCGGTGTTTCGCGTTCGATGAACTCAAAGGCGCGCTCGGGCGTTGCTTCAGGATGGCCGGTAGTGGCGATGGCTTTCATGTCACGCTCCCTGTGTGGAGAAGATAAACTTAAACTGTATCGTGAAGGTAAAGGTCCAGTCCCAGATGCGGGCGAGCACCGCAGGAATCAACCGCATGCGGGCAGACAGAACGTCAGGTGGTACAGACGAAACTGGGACCCGGTGCCGCTTCCAGCGGTGCTCGGAAGTGAGCGTTGAGCTCCGGTAGCAGTTCGCGAACGAAGCGCAGAAACAGTTCGGTGACCGGTGTCGGGTAACGGTCCTTGGGGTAGACCGTGCACCAGGAACGCCGCAGCGGAAAGCCGGGCAAGTTGGGTGAGGCGAGAAGGCCTGAGGCAAGCTCCAACTGCACCGCCAGGCGTGGCAGAATCGCCACGCCAAGATGCGCCATGACACCCTGCTTGATGGCCTCGTTGGTCCCCAGCTCGATGGTGTGATGCAGCGAGACGCGCTCGCGGGCGGCAAAGTCCTCGAAGGCGGTACGCGTACCGGAGCCCGGCTCCCGCATCAGCACGTAGTGATGAGCGAAATCCTCCAGAGTCGGAGACGTCGCGGTCAGCAGCGGATGACCGGGCCACACGATGGGGATCATCTCGTTGTCGAGAATCGGCATGAACGCCAGGTTGGCATCCTCCGGCACCATGCCCATGATCACCAGATCATCGCGACGCTCGGCGAGGCGCTCCAGCGCCTGACCGCGGTTGCAGACCCGCAGACGAATCTGGACTTCGGGATAGCGGGCCCGGAAGCGCGCCAGGATATGCGGCACCACATATTGCGCAGTACTGACCGCCGCCAGGTTCAGCTCACCGCGAATGGTGCCGGCCAGCTCGGAGAGCTCCATCTGCAGGCTGGACACCTGCCCGAAGATGGACTGCACCGAGGCCGACAGGGCGTCGGCGGCGGGCAACACATGCAGTGTCTTGCCAGCATATTTGAAGAGTGGCTGCTCGAGCGCCTGTTCGAGCTGGCGGATCTGCGCACTGACCGCCGGCTGTGTCAGGCCGAGCTGTTCCGCAGCGCGCGAGTAGGACTGCTGTCGATAGACGGCCTGAAAGACCTGAAGCTGACGAAACGTCAGACGGTTGAGCAGATTGGGTCGTGACATCGACGTCCCCGAGGGCAGCTATAAGCTATCCCTTATAGGATGGCAAAAAAATATCAATTTTTCTATTGGCTCTTGTCTGGGTAGCGTTGAACGCAGGAAACGGGCGGCACTGATTCCCGTCGACGCAACCCGGAGGGCATACGGTGTTCAAGAAACTTCTCATCGCCAATCGTGGCGAGATCGCTGTGCGTATTGTACGCGCCTGTGCCGAGATGGACATACGTTCGGTCGCGATTTACACCGAGCCGGATCGTTTCGCCCTGCACGTCAAGCGTGCCGATGAAGCCCACTTCGTGGGGGATGATCCGCTGGCCGGCTATCTGGACCCGCGACGGATCGTCGATCTGGCCCGCGAGACGGGCTGCGACGCGATCCATCCCGGTTACGGGTTTCTTTCCGAGAATGCCGATTTTGCCCGTATCTGTAGCGAGGCCGGTATCACCTTCGTCGGGCCCGACGCCTCGGTGATTGCGCGCATGGGCGACAAGACGGCGGCGCGTGCGGCCATGCGCGAGGCGGGCGTGCCTGTCACGCCAGGATCGGAAGACAACCTGGCATCCTGCGAGGAGGCCTTGAACCTGGCCGAAACCATCGGTTATCCGGTCATGCTCAAGGCCACCTCCGGCGGCGGCGGGCGCGGCATTCGCCGCTGCGACACGCCGGCTCAGCTCAGGCAGGCCTGGGATCGCGTGATCTCCGAAGCGACCAAGGCGTTCGGCTCGGCTGACGTGTTCATGGAAAAGTGCGTCGTCGATCCGCACCATATCGAGGTGCAGATTCTTGCCGACCGCCATGGCGGCATCATCCACCTTTTCGAGCGCGACTGCTCCATCCAGCGCCGCAATCAAAAGCTGATCGAGATTGCGCCGAGTCCCCAGTTGACGCCGGAGCAACGCTCCTATGTGGGTGAGATGGCGGTTCGTGCCGCTGCCGCGGTCGGCTATGAGAATGCGGGCACCGTGGAGTTTCTCGTCAAGGGCAACGAGGTGTACTTCATGGAGATGAACACCCGGGTCCAGGTCGAGCATACCATCACCGAATCGATTACCGGCGTCGATATCGTGCGTGAGCAGATTCGTGTCGCGGCAGGGCACAAGCTGGCCTTTCGTCAGGAAGACATCCGCCATCACGGCTTCGCCATCCAGTTTCGCATCAACGCCGAGGATCCCAAGAACGATTTTCTGCCCTCCTTCGGACGCATTACGCGTTACTACGCGCCGGGCGGACCGGGTGTGCGTACCGACACGGCGATCTACACCGGCTATACCATTCCGCCGTACTTCGACTCCATGTGCCTCAAGCTCATCGTCTGGGGGATGACCTGGGAGGAGACGCTCAACCGGGGCATCCGGGCCCTCAACGACATGCGCCTGCAGGGCGTGAAGACCACTGCGCCTTACTATCAGGAGATTCTGCGCCATCCGGACTTCCGCAGCGGTCATTTCGACACCGGCTTCGTCCCCGCGCATCCGGAGCTTCTGAATTACTCGGTGAAACGCAATCCCGAGGAAGTCGCCCTGGCCATCGCCGCCGCCATCGCCGCACATGCCGGCCTGTAAGGAGAAGTCATGAACAAGGTCAATGTCACTGATGTCGTGCTGCGCGACGGTCACCAGTCCCTCATCGCCACGCGCCTGCGCACCGAGGACATGCTGCCGGTCTGCGGCAAGCTCGACGCCATCGGCTACCATTCACTGGAAGTCTGGGGCGGCGCCACCTTCGATGCCTGCGTGCGTTTTCTGAAGGAGGATCCTTGGGCGCGGCTGGCAGCATTGAAGGAGGCGCTGCCCAACACGCCGCTGCAGATGCTGCTGCGCGGCCAGAATCTGCTTGGCTATCGCCACTATGCCGATGATGTGGTCGAGCGATTCGTCGCCAGGTCGGCGGAGAACGGCATCGACATCTTCCGCGTCTTCGATGCCCTGAACGATCTGCGCAATCTGGAAACCGCCATGCGTGCGGTCAAGGCCAGCGGCAAGCATGCCCAGGGGACCATTTGCTACACGGTCAGCCCGGTGCATACGCTGGACATGTATGTCGATCAGGCCAAGCGACTGCTCGACATGGGCGCCGACTCCATTGCCATCAAGGACATGGCAGGCCTGCTCACGCCTTACGCCACGGGCGAGCTGGTAGCGGCACTGGTCGAGGCCGTCGAGGTGCCGGTGCATCTGCACGCTCACGCGACATCGGGTCTGGCGCCGATGTGCCAGGTCAAGGCCGTAGAGGCCGGTTGCCGGCATATCGATACCTGCATTTCGGCGTTTGCCGGCGGCACCAGCCATCCCGCTACCGAATCCATGGTGGCGGCCTTTCAGGGCACCGGTTATGACACCGGGCTCGACCTGGAGGCGCTCAAGGAGATCGGCGACTACTTTCGCGAGGTACGCAAGAAATACGCAGCCTTCGAGAGCGAGTTCACCCGCGAGGATGTCTCGGTGCAGATCAATCAGGTGCCGGGTGGCATGATGTCCAATCTGGCCAACCAGTTGAAGGAGCAGAATGCCCTGTCGAAGATTCGCGAGGTGTTCGACGAAATTCCCCGGGTGCGTGCCGACCTGGGCTATCCGCCGCTGGTGACGCCGACATCGCAGATCGTGGGTACCCAGGCGGTCATGAACGTGCTGATGGGCAGTCGCTATAAATCCATTACCAACGAGGTCAAGCGCTACCTGCTGGGCGGCTATGGCCAGCCGCCGGCAGCCGTGGACGAGAAGGTGCGTCGGTTGGCGATCGGTAACGAACCGGTGGAGGAGGGGCGTCCGGCAGATCGCCTGAATCCCGAAATGTCTCGCCTGGCCCAGGAGATCGGGGATCTGGCCGGAAATGAAGAGGACGTACTGACTTTCGCCATGTTCCCCGATCTTGGCCGGGAATTCCTGCAGGGGCGCCGCGACGGCACGCTCAAGCCCGAGCCGTTGCCGGCGCCTGCCGAAATGGCGGGACGCCCGGTGACCGAAGGAACGCCCACCGAATTCGTGATCGACGTCCATGGCGAGTCCTACGAGGTGCAGATCACCGGTGTCGGTCGCAACATGGGGGGCAAGCGTCAGATCTATCTGACCCTCGATGGCATGCCCGAAGAAGTGCTCTTCGAGGCCAAGGACGATTTCGTCGGCGGCCAGGCTTCTGGCCGGGCACAAGCCACCGCGCCGGGCCATGTCACGACCTCAATGCCTGGTAACATCGTGGATGTACTGGTTGAGACCGGTGACAGCGTGACCGAGGGACAGGCGGTGTTGATTACCGAGGCGATGAAGATGGAAACCGAGGTCCAGGCACGGGTTTCCGGTACCGTCAAGGCGATTCATGTGGCCAAGGGCGATCGGGTCACGCCCGGTGAGGTACTCATCGAGATCGAGTAGCTGTGCCGGCTCTCTCTGTTGCCCCGGCTTGTCCGGGGCTTTTTCGTGCATGCGGCCTCGTGGCGGGCCGAGAATCGCCGGTAGAACGAGTCCGGGCACTACTGGCCCAGGTTCATGTTACGGCGCGCCTTACTCGCCACGCGGTGTGGCACTGATCTTGTGCAGGGAAAGATCCGCACCTTGGTACTCCTGCTCTTCGGAAAGGCGTATCCCGACACTGGCCTTGAGGCCGCCATAAACGATGGCGCCGGCGAGCAGGGCCAGGGCGATGCCGCCCAGGGTACCGATCATTTGTGCCACGAGGCTCACGCCCCCCAGGCCGCCCAGCGCACTCTGCCCGAAGATACCGGCGGCAATACCGCCCCAGGCACCGCATAGACCGTGCAGCGGCCAGACGCCGAGTACATCGTCGATCTTCCAGCGATTCTGGGTCAGGGTGAACAGCCAGACGAAAATGGCGCCTGCAATCAATCCCGTGGCCAGGGCGCCGAGCGGGTGCATCAGATCGGAGCCGGCGCACACGGCCACCAGGCCGGCCAGTGGCCCGTTATGGATGAAGCCCGGATCGTTGCGCCCTGTCGCCATGGCGGCGAGGATACCGCCGACCATTGCCATCAGCGAGTTGACCGCGACCAGCCCGCTGATGCCGTCCAGGGTCTGGGCGGACATGACGTTGAATCCGAACCAGCCCACGGTCAATGTCCAGGCACCCAGAGCCAGGAAGGGAATGCTGGAGGGCGGGTGCGCGGCCACGGCACCATGGCGCGGATAGCGTCCCTTGCGCGGGCCCAGCAGAAGCACGGCCACCAGGGCGACCCAGCCCCCGAAGCCATGCACGACCATGGAGCCGGCAAAATCGTGGAAGGCGTGGCCGAAGCTGGCTTCAAGCCATGCTTGAAGGCCGAAATTGCCATTCCACACCAGTCCCTCGAAGACGGGGTAGGCCAGCCCGACCAGAAGCAGCGTAGCGGTAAATTGCGGATAGAAGCGGGCGCGTTCGGCAATGCCGCCGGAAATGATCGCCGGTATCGCGGCGGCGAAAGTCAGAAGAAAGAAGAATCTGATCAGCCCGTACCCGTGATCGGCAGCGAGTGTCGTGGCATCACTGAAGAAGCCGCTGCCATAGGCCAAGGCATATCCGAGTGTGAAATAGGCCACCGTGGATGCGGCAAAATCCGTGATGATCTTGACCAGGGCATTGACCTGATTCTTGGAGCGGACGGTGCCGACCTCAAGAAAGGCAAAGCCGGCATGCATGGCCAGCACCATGCAGGCGCCCAGAAGGAGAAACAGAACATCGGCGCTGGAAGGAGTCGGCATTGGGTGTGTACCTGTCATTCTCGTTGAAAAAAGCCGCGGGTTGGCGCGGCCGTGCATGGGAATCCGTCATGCACAAAATGTGCCTATAATATTATCTTTTAAAATCAATGAGTTATTTTTGCATGCTTGTTTATGACGCATTTATGGCATTAATTTGGTGCATTCTCGAAGAGGGGTGAACTTTTGTGGTGCAAAGAGTGCCGCCGGTGTTCCTCGACGGTGCAGGCAGACGGGAGCGCCAGCAGGATACCTGCAGGGGACAGGCGAGCCGGATGTCGCATGATCTCGGTAGGCAATGAACTGGCTGAAAGAGGCGTGCGGGATTCTCGGCCTGAAGCTATGTCAGAAGATTACGAAAAAAGTTGGGCCAGTGCGCGAAGGAAAGCGCATGCCGGCCCGACATGGTGCGGTGACAGGAGAGTGCGCCCGTCGGATGCAGGCGCGTCCCACCCACTCGGGCAATGGAGATTTTCTTGCTGGAATGGGCGATCAGTGCGTGTCGCTTGGCGTCGTGGTCACTGCTCAGTCACGCTCGTCGCCTACCTGGATGATCTTGAAGGTATTGGTGCCGCCGTGCGCGTTCATATGATCGCCGCGGGTCAGGATGACATGGTCTCCCTCGTGAGCGATGTTGCGCTTGACCAGCTCCCGGATCGCGGCACTGTTGATGCGATCCGACGGGATGTGATCGCTGTCGAAGGGCAGCGAAACCACCCCGCGATAGAGCGCCATCCGCCGCTGGGCAATGGGGTCCTGAGCCAACGCCACGATGGGCAGGCCGGAGCGGATGCGTGAGGCGATCAATGGGGTATAGCCGGTCGAGGTCAGACAGGCGATGGCCGCGACACCGGAAAGGTGGTTGGCCGCATACATGGCCGACAGAGCGACCGTTTCGTCGATTCGGGTGAAACCTTCATGGATGCGGTGCTGGGATTGCTGGGCGGCGCGTTCGCGTTCGGCGCCCAGACACAGGCGATGCATGGCTTCCACGGTTTCCACCGGATAGTTGCCGGCAGCCGTCTCGGCGGAAAGCATCACGGCATCGGTGCCGTCAAGCACGGCATTGGCCACGTCGAAGACCTCGGCACGGGTCGGCAGCGGTGCACTGATCATCGACTCCATCATCTGTGTGGCGGTGATGACCAGCTTATTGAGACTGCGCGCACGGGCAATGATACGCTTCTGCACGCCGATCAACTGAGCATCGCCGATCTCCACGCCCAGGTCGCCACGTGCCACCATCACTGCCTCGGAAGCGCGGATGATGTCGTCGAGCACTTCCGGATCGGCAACCGCCTCGGCGCGCTCGATCTTGGCCACCAGGCCGATCTCCTTGCCCGCATCGCCCAGCAGTTCGCGGGCCAGTTGCATGTCGGCGGCATTGCGGGGAAAGGAGACCGCCAGATAGTCGACACCGATGGCGATCGCCGTCTTGAGATCGGTCTTGTCCTTGTCTGTCAGTGCCTCGGCCGAGAGGCCTCCGCCCTGCTTGTTGATGCCCTTGTTGTTGGACAGTTTGCCACCGACGCGTACGGTCGTGTGGACCTCGGGAGGCGTGACGCGCTCCACCACCAGTTCCAGGCGACCGTCATCGAGCAGCAGTACATCGCCGGCTACCACGTCGTCGGCGAGTTGCTTGTAATCACAGCCGACACGTTCGCTGTCGCCGGCATCACGGTCAAGAGAGACATCGATGACGAAAGCCCGGCCTTCTTCGAGATGTACTGCACCTTCTGCAAAACGGGCAATACGGATCTTGGGCCCCTGCAGATCGCCCAGTGCCGCGACACACTTCCCATGACGGGCGGCCACTTCACGAACCGCAGCCAGGCGACGGCGGTGATCTTCGGCACTGCCGTGAGAGAAGTTCAGGCGCACCACGTCGACACCGGCGGCGATCATTTCGTCGAGCACGCCTTCCTGGTCGCTTGCCGGTCCCAGGGTGGCGACAATCTTGGTGCGGCGGATCGGACCATGAAACGCGTTCTGCATGGGGTTCTCCTTGGCCTGTATCAGGTAATGAGAGAGTGAAGAAAGCTGGCTGATGTGGTGATTTTACTACATTCGGCCAGCGCCTGCCGAGGTCGGTAGCCGGTAAAGCCCTCCGGCACATCGATGCCTTTCTACGTTTGGATAATGACGGGAAAGTAACAGTTACGGTAGGGGTTAGACATAAATCGTCGTTACTGTCGCCAGGGGAAGGACTTGCCGTCCTGATAAGCCTGTGTCTAGTGTTCATGGCACGGCCCTTGTCGCGCGAAGGATGCAGCCCCATATTGCCAGGCCTCGAAGGGGCGCTTGACGAGCCAGCCGGTACCGCAAGGCGCGATCAGAGCCCTTGGCACGAAGCGGTCCACGGTTCCGGCACATTATGTAACGACTGGCGTGGTGGGCAGCGCTGGGGTAGGGTAAGCGCATTTTTCTCGCCGGGACGCCCCGGACGCGATGAACAAGAAGCCGTTGATGTCAGGTCAGCGGCCCGGAGAAACGGAGCACTATGGGCAAGTCACTGGTCATCGTCGAGTCGCCGGCCAAGGCCAAGACCATCAACAAGTATCTCGGGAACGACTTCGTCGTGAAGTCGAGCGTGGGGCATATCCGCGATCTGCCGACTAGTGGCTCCGGCAAGGCGGCCAGCGATCCCAAGGAGCGCGCTCGTCAGGCCGCGGCAACTCGCAAGATGTCGCCCGAGGAGAAGGCTGCCTATAAAAAGCAGAAAGGGTGGTCTCAACTGGTACGGCGCATGGGGATCGACCCGGAGCATGGCTGGTCGGCCCATTATGAGATCCTGCCCGGCAAGGAGAAGGTGGTCGCCGAGCTCAAGAAGCTCGCCGAAAAGGCCGATGCCGTCTATCTCGCCACCGACTTGGATCGTGAGGGAGAGGCGATTGCCTGGCACCTCAAGGAAACCATCGGCGGCGACGACACGCGCTATCGGCGTGTGGTGTTCAATGAGATCACCAAGAACGCCATTCAGGAAGCCTTCAAGACGCCGGGAGCGCTGAACGTTCCCCGTGTCGAAGCGCAGCAGACCCGGCGCTTCCTGGATCGCGTGGTCGGGTTCATGCTCTCGCCCCTGTTATGGAACAAGGTCGCTCGCGGCCTATCGGCGGGGCGCGTCCAGTCGGTGGCGGTACGCTTGATCGTCGAGCGCGAACGCGAGATTCGTGCTTTCGTACCCGAGGAGTTCTGGGACGTACATGCCGACCTGGTCAGCGAACAGGGCGAACCCATCCGCTTCGAGCTGGTGCGTCAGGAAGGGCAGCCATTCCGCCCGACCTCGGAGAAGGAAACGCTGGAGCGTATCGAGGCGCTGCGCAAGGCTGAACTGGCCATCACCGAGCGTGAAACCAAGCCGACCCGCTCCAAACCGACGGCGCCCTTCATCACGTCGACACTGCAGCAGGCCGCCAGCGGACGTCTGGGATTTTCGGTCAAGAAGACCATGATGATGGCTCAGCGTCTTTACGAGGCAGGCCATATCACCTACATGCGTACCGACTCCACCAACTTGTCTAAGGATGCGGTGGATAGCGTGCGCGACTATATCCAGGACAGTTTCGGCAAGGCCTACCTGCCGGAAACGCCCAACCGCTACTCCAGCAAGGAGGGCGCGCAAGAGGCGCACGAGGCCATTCGTCCCTCGGACGTGAGCCGTCGTGCCGATAGCCTGGAGGGCATGGAACGCGACGCCCAGCGTCTCTACGAGCTGATCTGGCGCCAGTTCGTCGCCTGCCAGATGACGCCGGCGGAGTATCTGTCGACGACCCTGACGATCGAGACTCGGGGCTACGAGCTCAAGGCCAAGGGGCGCGTGCTCAAATTCGACGGTTACACACGGGTGATGAAACCTGCCGGCAAGAAGGACGAGGACCAGTCGTTGCCGGACATCGACAAGGGAGCCGTGCTGTCGCTCGAGAAGCTCGATCCTCAGCAGCATTTCACCAAACCGTCGCCGCGCTACACCGAGGCGAGTCTGGTCAAGGAACTCGAGAAACGGGGCATCGGTCGACCCTCGACCTATGCTTCGATCATCTCGACCATTCAGGATCGCGGTTACGTCAAGCTTGAAAACCGGCGCTTCTATGCCGAGAAGCTCGGCGACATTGTCACGGATCGCCTGGCAGAGTCGTTCAGCGATCTGATGGACTACGGTTTTACCGCCCGGATGGAGAACAATCTCGACGAGGTCGCCGAGGGTGAGCGCAACTGGCGCGAGCTGCTCGATGCCTTCTACGCCGATTTCAAGGCCAAGCTCGAGCACGCCGAGGGCGAGGAGGGCATGCGGCCCAACCAGCCGGTGCCTACCGATATCGACTGTCCCCATTGCGGGCGCAAGATGCAGATTCGTACTGCCTCGACGGGCGTGTTCCTGGGCTGCTCCGGCTATAACCTGCCGCCCAAGGAGCGTTGCAAGACGACCATCGATCTCATCCCGGGCGAAGAGGCGGTGGCGGCGGACGCCAATGAGGAGGCCGAAACCGATGCGCTGCGTGCCAAGCGTCGCTGCGCGAAGTGCGGCACGGCCATGGACAGCTATCTGATCGATGAGACGCGCAAGCTGCACATCTGCGGTAATAGCCCCGACTGTGACGGCTACGAGATCGAAACCGGACGATTCCGCCTCAAGGGTTACGAAGGGCCGGTCATCGAGTGCGACAAGTGCGGCAGCGAAATGCAGCTAAAGTCGGGTCGCTTCGGCAAGTACTTCGGTTGTACCAATGAGAACTGCAAGAACACGCGCAAGTTGCTCAAGAATGGGGAAGTGGCGCCGCCCAAGATGGATCCGATTCCGATGCCGGAACTGGCCTGTCATAAGGTCGAGGATCATTATGTGCTGAGAGACGGTGCCAGTGGCCTGTTCCTGGCTGCCAGTCAGTTTCCCAAGAACCGTGAAACCCGCCCGCCGCTGGTCAAGGAACTCAAGGCGCACGCCAGGGAGCTGCCGGAGAAGTATCACTTTCTGCTCGATGCGCCGAGTGAGGACCCCGAAGGTCGGCCGGCGCAGATCCGCTTCTCGCGCAAGAGCAAGAGCCAGTACGTCATGACCGAGGAGGAGGGCAAGGCGACCGGCTGGCGTGCACTGTTCGAGGAGGGACGCTGGCAGATCGAGGACAAGCGCAAGTGAGCTGGTCGCCGGATGGCGAAGGAGACAGGACATGACGCCTCGTGGACGTACCAATCAACTGCTGTACCAGGCAGACTTGCTGTTGGGCATGGGGAGCGAGACGGGAGGGGATGAACACGCAGAGGCGCGACGCCTGGCGAGTGAAGAGGGGGCGCTGGCACTGCTTGAGCTGGCGCTCAACGCGCTGCTGCGCGAAGTGACCGAACATGCCCGTCTGGAGCGTCACGAATGGCGCGAACTGCTGGCAGAGGGCGCCTCTCCGGTCGCGGCCGTAACGGAGCTTCGTGAAATCGCCACGACGCCCGATAGTTGGCTGGCGATGCTGACGGTCCGTCTGGAGGCGCTGCATGGCGTGGATGGCGCCGCACGCCGGGAAACCCGCTCGGCGATGATCATCGGTACCGCGCAGGCCTCGTTAGGCGATGAGCTGCGCTGGTGCCTGCAGGAGTTCAAGGCGCTGTTGCCCCGGTTGCGTGAAGCCAGTCTAGAGTGGTGACGATGGCGCATGCAGATGATAGGCTTGAACCGGAACAACGACCATGGCGCTCCGCCTTGGTCGTTTTTTGTTGTCCGCAACGATGAGAGGTGAATGTGGCTGATACTGCGATTCTTGAAATCGTTGAGCTCGCCGATGGCGAGATCGTTCTCCGGCCTTCGGAGGGCAAGGGAGAAGCGCTGGTGAGCATCCGCTTCTCCCAGGAGGCGGCGGAACTGCTGCGTCAGAGCCGTTTCGAGGTGGCGCGTGAAATGATTGACCATGCCATCACGCGTACGCATCTGTGGGAGGGCGAAGACGACGACCCGCGCGAACCCGCTACGCTTCATTGAGTGACCCGGTGCCGCGCAATGCGGCGCTTGAATCGTCCGCGAGAGTGCATCAGGAGAGAGGCAATGGAGAAGATAGCCATTTTCGTGGACGTGCAGAATATCTATTACACGACGCGACAGGCCTTTGGCCGGCATTTCGACTATAACGCCTTCTGGCGCGAGGTAACGGCTGGCGGGCAACAGGTCCATGCCATTGCCTATGCGGTCGAGCGGGATGATGAAAAGCAGCGTCAGTTCCAGAACATCCTGCGTGGCATCGGCTTCGAAGTGAAGCTCAAGCCCTTCATCCAGCGTCGGGATGGCTCGGCCAAAGGCGACTGGGATGTCGGCATCACGCTGGATGCCATCGATTATGCCGAAAGGGTCGATCGCATCGTCCTGGCCTCGGGCGATGGGGATTTCGACCTGCTGGTCAGCAGAATAAGGCACAAGTTCGGCATACCCGTCGATGTTTACGGTGTCGCACGTTTCACGGCGAATTCCCTGATTCAATCGGCCACGCGCTTCACGCCTATCGAAGAGCGATTGCTGCTGCCCGCCAAGTTCACGTAGCTCCGCATGCAGCGCCAGAGAAGAGGATTGCAGAAAACAGCCCATCTGCGGGCCGGCTCCGGCGAGGAGAGACGTGTTTGACGTTCCCTCACGTAGAGCTATGTTTAGGGTTCATGGGTCTGGTTCGCTTCGTGTGCCGACTGTGCTCTAGCAGGTGGCGCTGCGATGATGGGCAGTCTGGGCGGCACGGCCCGACCCTTGAATGATGCAATGTGACGGGCGGCCTGAAAGCCACATAGAGGGCGGAGCCGCCAGGCTGATGACCATAGGAGAGATATTGTCGATGAATGCCATCGAGTTGCTCACGGAAGATCACAAGACGGTTCGCGAACTCCTCACCCAGCTGGTCAGCACGACCGAAAGGGCCGAAAAGAAACGGCCCGAACTGCTCGAGAAGATCGAGCTCGAGGTTCTGGCCCATACCACGATCGAAGAAGAGATTTTCTATCCCGCCTTCAAGGAGAGCAACGGCAAGGAAAACGACCGGATGTATTACGAGGCCTGGGAGGAGCACCGTGCCGTGGAGGAGCTCGTACTGCCTGACCTGAAGAAGACCGATCCGACCAGTCCGCAGTTTTCCGGGCGTGCCAAGGTACTCAAGGAGATGCTTGAGCACCATATCGAGGAAGAAGAAGAGGACATGTTCGAAAAAGCCCGTGAGACCATGTCCGAAAGCCAGCTCAACGAGCTTGGCGAGCGGATGGCGGTACGCAAGAAGGAATTGATGCAGAAAGGCGTCTGAACAGGGGCGGAGGAAGAACATCCGGCACCTGACGCTCGCGCTTCAAGACTGCAGCCCCGGTTCGTCGAGAGCCGGGGCTGCAGTCTTGCAGACAACACGAAACGGCAGGTCGCACTTGGGCGACCACGACAGTATCGGCATGTCTGCCAGGCGCCGTGGAGCCAGCGCTCCCGCCGTGCGCATCACCGAAGCCATCAAGAGGAGATCGCGTGTCCAGCCGGCCGGAAAACCGCTACGCGTATTATCATGCTCATGTCTACTTCAACGCTGCCACTCAAGAGCAGGCGGTCTCGCTGTGTCAACGGGCCGGGAGCCATTTTGATGTCAGGGCCGGGCGTGTACACTGCAAGCGGGTAGGGCCTCATCCGTGCTGGAGCTGCCAGCTGGCTTTCGAGAGTCAAACGTTCGACTCGCTGATTCCCTGGCTGGAATCAAACCGGGATGGGCTGGATATCCTTGTGCATGGGGTGACAGGCGATGACTGGGCAGACCACACGCGCCACGCCATGTAGATGGGAAGAGAGCTGGTGCTGAATCTGTCGGTCTTTGCTCGTTGAACCGGCACGATGACCTGACGAGAGCATGAATGAAGGGCGGTACCGCCTGGTGAATCGCTGCGCATGCGAACGGGTCGGTGGGCGCGACAGGAATGACATGAATGAGGAGGCGGTAACCGCGTGTCAAGCGTACGCTCCATGAACCTGCGGCAGCAGCTGTTATCGTTATGTATCCTATTATTTCTTGGAATGACCGCCTGGCCGGCCAGTGCGGATCAGGGAGAAGTCTGGCTGCTTGTCGATGACAAGACCTCGACGTTGCATGTCTATCGCGGCGAGAAGGAGATCGAGCACTTCCACCCCGTTTCGCTGGGTAGGGGAGGCGCCTCGCGGCTGCGTGTGCGGGGTGATAACAAGACGCCGACCGGCGAGTTTCGTATCAACTGGATCAATCGGGACAGCCGTTTCCATATCTTTCTGGGCCTGGACTACCCGACGCTCGCCAATGCGCGCGAAGCGCAGAACGCCGGAATCATGAGCAACGAGGAATTCGATCGCTATCTGAGCGATTATCGACGTCTTGGTGTCCCGCCTCAGAATACGGTGCTGGGCGGTAATATCGGAATTCACGGTATCGGTGAGGGCGATCCGAGCTTCCACAAAAAATTCAACTGGACTCAAGGTTGCGTGGCGGTTACAAATGAGCAGATTGAACAACTCGCGGATTGGGTAGGACTTGGCACAAGAGTCATCATCCGCTAGTTTTCTCTGTGAGGGCAGAAAATGCCCGCCCGATGCATTGGCGTCAGGCTTGCCTATCGACGTTGCAATTGCACGGAAAAGCCTGCCAGTCAGGCATTGACTAACCAAGGAAGTGACTTCAAGGAGAAGAGCATGTCGAATCCTATCAAAACCACTCTCAAGCTTTCCGCCATTGGCCTGACCATGGCCATTTTTGCCGGTTGTGCTTCCAGCGGTGGCGAGAAGAGCGGGCAGGCGGAGCAGGCACAGGCTGACGCCACTGAAACCCGTAACATGGCCCGTGAGGCTCTGAACACGGCTAACCAGGCTCAGCGTGACGCCCAGGCAGCCATGCAGGCCGCTCAGCGCAACAGAGAAGAAATGGATCGTATGTTCCAGAATTCCATGCGCAAGTGATCCGTTAGGTGGATACCGCTTGCGGTATCCACCGAGCGAACCTCAGGAAGACCCTGCCATCGGCAGGGTCTTCCTCGTTTCATCCCACCAGTTGGCATTCTGCGCAATTTCCATCTGATCGAAAAACGTGGTGTTCTCCTCCTCCGGTGGCGCGGCAACCAGTTGAATCGGTTCCGGCAAGCCATGGGGAGTCTCGATGATGCTGCGCAGGCGGGCGTAATCCACCGGATACTGCTTGTCTTCGACAAAGTCCGATACGGCATCGACAGCTTCGGTAATTCGAGTGATGGACGTTTCGTGCATCTCTTCCAGGCTGGGATAGGCCTGGACATAAAGCACATCCTGCGACCAGCCGAGCTTGAAGGGTGCATGAATCAGTCGCACTTCGGTGCCTACCGGCAAGCGCGGAAACAACCGTTCGATGTCTTCGGGAAGCATGCGGATGCAGCCATGCGTGACCCGCATGCCCACGCCCTGAGGCCGGTTGGTGCCGTGAATGAGATACCCCGGGATGTCCAGGCGCATGGCGTATTGGCCCAGCGGATTGTCCGGACCGGGAGGAACGACCCTGGGCAACATGTCGCCCCGCTCGGCATGCTCCTTGATGATCGATTCCGGCGGATACCAGGCGGGGTCTTTCACCTTGGCCACGATACGGGTCTCGCCGAGAGGGGTTGACCAGTCCATGCGGCCGACGCTGATCGGATACGTTTCCACCTGGGCCGGTTCACCCTCGGCGGCAGGGGGATAATAGTAGAGCCGCATCTCGGCGACGTTCACGACGACGCCTTCGCGCGGTCCTGGGGGCAGAATGAACCGAGTGGGAACGACGACCTCGGTGCCTTCGCCCGGCAGCCACGTGCGCGTTTCCGGATTGGCCCGGCGCATCTCCTCGTAGCCGACACCGTAACGGCGACCGATATCGATCAGGGTATCCTCCTGGGTCGCCGTCACCACCTGGGCTTCGCCGATGATATCGCCCTCCTCGGGCATCGGATAATGGCCGACCGGCCAGGAAGTTTCCTCGGCCATGAGCAGGGAGGGAAGCAGCAGAGCGCTGCCTAGCAGTAATAGACGTTTCAAGGATGCCGGCATGTGTCAGGACCTGTGCTGTACGCGCATCAGCGGGAAGCGCCGATGCAGTATTCTGAAGTATTTTTTCCTCCAGCTGAATCGCAATTAACCGCTTGGCGCATGGCTTATTGACGATTCCGCGGGAAACGGATTTCGTGGCATGTACGATCCGGTGGCAACTAGCGCAACTTGGTGGCACGCAGTTCCGCAATGGCCGCGGGGGGATGGAACGACGCTGGGTTGGCGTCGGCCCAATAATTGCGGAAGACCACGTGCTGCGGCATGCCATCCAGCAGTTCGCCGGGTTTCACGAAGGGAAACAGCGCCGCATAGGACTGTATCTCGTTTTTCGATACGCGGCGCATGATGTGCTCGGGGCCCAGTTCGGAGGCGTCGTTGAGCCCGGCAGCGGCCAGCATCTCCGCTAATGCCTTTAGCGTATTGTCATGAAAATGGTAGACGCGCGCGCTCTTGTCAGCCACGTCGAGCTTGTTACCACGCCCGGGATTCTGGGTGGCCACGCCACTGGGACAGCGGTCGGTATGGCAGGCCATGGCCTGGATGCAACCCAGGGCGAACATATAACCGCGGGCGGCATTGCACCAATCGGCTCCCAGCGCGATGGTGCGGGCAATGTCGAATGCAGAAACCAGCTTGCCGGCGGCACCGATATAGATATGCTCACGCAGGTTCGTGCCGACCAGGGTATTGTGCACCAGCAGCAGCGCTTCGGTCAGTGGCATCCCCAGGCGATTGATGAATTCGAGCGGTGCCGCGCCGGTGCCGCCTTCACCACCATCCACCACGATGAAGTCGGGATGCTGTCCGCTTTCCAGCATGGCCTTGACCAGTGCGAACCACTCCCAGGGGTGGCCGATGGTCAGCTTGATACCCACCGGCTTACCTCCCGAGAGTTCCCGTAGCCGGGCGATGAAGGCCATCATTTCCAAAGGCGTCTCGAAGGCGGAGTGGGCATAGGGGGAGATGACGTCCTCTCCCACCGGAACGCCACGGGCCTCGGCAATCTCCTCCGTCACCTTGGCACCGGGCAGAATGCCGCCATGTCCGGGTTTGGCGCCCTGCGACAGCTTGATCTCGATCATCTTGACCTGATCCAGCGAGGCGTTCTTGATGAAGCGCTCTTCGCTGAAGGTGCCATCCGCATTGCGACAGCCAAAATAGCCCGAACCGATTTCCCACACCAGGTCGCCGCCGTGTTGGCGATGATAGCGCGATATCGATCCTTCGCCGGTGTCGTGATAGAAATTGCCACGCCGGGCACCGGCATTGAGGGCGCTGATGGCATTGCCCGACAGCGAACCGAAGCTCATCGCGGAGATATTGAAAATGCTGGCCGAGTAGGGCTTGGCGCAATGCTCGCCAATGGTGATACGGAAATCGTGGAAGTCGATCCGCACCGGCTTCAGCGAGGGGTTGATCCATTCGTAACCCTCCTCGTACATATCCTTCAGAGAGCCGAAGGCTTTCTTGTCGAGCACGTTCTTGGCCCGCTGATAGACAAGTGCGCGTTGTTCGCGGGAGTAGGGCTGCTCGTCCGTGTCGCCCTGAATGAAATACTGCCGGATCTCGGGTCCGATGGACTCCAGGCTGTAGCGGAAGTGCGCCAGGATGGGGTAGTTGCGGCTGACCGTATGGCGACGCTGAGTCAGGTCGTACGTGCCGAGGAGCGTCAGACCGCCGAAGACCAGAACCGCCCAGCCCCAGGTGAAGGAAAACGCCAGACCGACCAATGAGACCAACAGGCCGAGCAGGCTCAGGGAATAGGCGCCGTAGCGCAGCGGAAGCTTGGATAGATGTGCCAGCATCCTCGCGGGACCTCCTTGGGCGTGCGAATGCGGTGGTTGAAACAGGCGACAGTCGCTGAAGACTGACGCCCGTGAGTGTGGGTTGCCCCGTCCGATGAGAGCAGTCGGCCCCGGGATCAGGCTGCTTCCGCCTTGCGGTTCAGGACTTCCAGTAGCCGCTCCACCGCAGTGAATCGCGCTTCTTCGTTCCCCATGTCGGCTTCGAAACGCAGCGTGTCGGCACCTTCGAGCCTGTAGTGTGCCGGATCCTGCTGAATCAGGGTGACCAGCGTCATCGGGTCGATGGCCGGACTGGCGCCGAAGATGACACGGCCGCGCTCGGGACCGGCTTCCAGTCGCGCAATGCCTAGCCGGGCGGCACGTTGGCGTAGCAGGGTCTGGCGAAACAGCGTCTTGACCGGAGCGGGAAGCAGACCGAAGCGATCGACCATTTCCACCTGCAGTTCCTTGAGGTCGGCCTCGTTTTCGGCGTTGCTGATGCGCTTGTACATGATCAGGCGTTGCTGCACGTCGTGCAGATAATCATCGGGGATCAATGCCGGCAGATTGAGGCTGACTTCCACGCCTTCGTCCAGCGGGGCTTCGATATTGGGCGTCTTGCCGGCACGGATCGCCTTGACCGCGCGATCGAGCATCTGCATGTACAGACTGTAGCCGATGGTTTCCATCTGCCCGCTCTGCTCGTCACCCAGCAGTTCACCGGCACCGCGGATTTCCATGTCATGACTGGCCAGGGTGAACCCGGCGCCGAGATCCTCGGCCTGGCCGATGGCTTCGAGGCGCTTGATGGCATCCCGGGTCATGCCCTTGGGCGGCGGCGTCAACAGGTAAGCATAGGCCTGATGGTGGCTACGGCCGACACGTCCACGCAACTGGTGCAGCTGAGCGAGGCCGAACTTGTCGGCGCGTTCGATGATGATGGTATTGGCGCTGGGCACATCGATGCCGGTCTCGATGATGGTCGAACATACCAGCACATTGAAGCGCTTGTGGTAGAAATCCGACATGACCCGCTCCAGCGAGCGCTCCGGCAATTGACCGTGCGCTACCGCCACCCGGGCCTCGGGCACCAGTTCGCGAACCTTTTCCGCCGTCACCTCGATGGTCTTGACCTCGTTGTGCAGGAAGTAGACCTGCCCGCCTCGCAGGATCTCGCGCAGGATGGCTTCCTTGACTACCGGTTCGTTGCGTTGCTGGACGAAGGTCTTCACCGACAGGCGTCGTGCCGGCGGGGTGGCGATGATCGACAGGTCGCGAATCCCGCTCATGGCCATGTTCAGCGTGCGGGGTATCGGTGTGGCGGTCAGCGTGAGGATATCCACCTCGGCGCGCAGGCCCTTCAGGCGCTCCTTCTGCGCGACGCCGAAGCGGTGCTCCTCGTCGATGATCAGCAGGCCCATGTTGGGAAACTTCATCGACTTCGAGAGCAACTTATGGGTGCCGATGACAATATCGGCGCGCCCTTCCTCGATGCGCTTCATGGTCTCGGATTGCCCCTTGCCACCGGTAAAGCGCGAAATCAGCTCGATCTGCACGGCCGTGTCGGCGAAGCGATCGCGAAAATTATCGAAATGCTGCTGGGCGAGCAGAGTGGTCGGTACCAGGACCACCACCTGGCGCCCCGAATTGACGGCCAGAAAGGCGGCACGCATGGCCACTTCCGTCTTGCCGAAACCGACGTCACCGCAGACCACGCGATCCATGGGGCGCGCCGCTGTCATGTCGCCGATCACGGCATGAATCGCGGCACGCTGATCGGGCGTCTCCTCGAAAGGGAAACTGGCGGCAAAACGGGCATACTCCTCGCCGGGCGGGTCGCAGGCGAAGCCTTCCCGGGCTTCGCGCCGGGCATAGACATCGAGCAGTTCGGCGGCAGTGTCGCGGATCTTCTCGGCAGCCTTCTTCTTGGCCTTGTCCCAGGTGTCGGAGCCCAGTTTATGCAGCGGGGCGAGCTCGTCGCTGGCCCCGGCATAGCGGGAAATCAGATGCAAGCTGTCCACCGGGACGTAGAGCTTGGCAGCGTTGGCATATTCCAGCGCGACGAATTCGGCAGCCTGACCGCCGGCTTCCAGTCGCTCCAGTCCCAGGTAACGACCGACGCCATGGGTCTGATGGACGACGGGGGCGCCGGGACGCAGTTCGGAGAGGTGGCGAATCGCCAGTTCGTTGTCATCGGTGGCCTTTTCTCGGCGCCGGGTCTGGCGGACGACCTCTCCATAGAGTTCGGTTTCGGTGATCACCGCCAGGGCGGGATCGCTCATCCATAGCCCGTCGTCCAGCCCCCCTTGAGTGATGGCCAGTCGATCGTGCCCCTCGAGAAAACCTTGCCAGCTGTCGAAATAGGGCAGCTTCAGGTGGAGCGGGGCGAGTGCCTCTTCCAGGGCTTCGCGTCGGCCCCGGGATTCGGCGACGAACAGCACGCGTAGTTCGGCATGCGCTTGCAGGAACTCCTCCAGACGGGCCAGAGGCTGCTGGGCGCGGGCATTGATGGCAACGGTCGGGGGAGGCTGGGTGGCCAACGTCTGAGCGTGGGGGTGTGGCTCTTGATTGACCAATTCCACACGAGGACGGCGCTTGATCGCGGCAAAGACCTCGGCGACGGGGACGAAAGCCCGGGCTGGCGGCAGCAGGGGGCGGGTCGGATCGACGCCGAGGTTCTCGAAGCGGCTTTCGATGGCGGCCCAGTGATGCTCGGCAGCACCATGCGCTTCAGGCAGTAGCGCGACCTGGGTGTCCTTCGGCAAGTAGTCGAAAAGCGTCGCCGTCTCTTCGAAGAACAGCGGCAGGTACTGCTCCAGCCCGGGAGAGGGGATGCCCTTCAAGGCATCGATGTAGAGCGGGCTCTGACGCGGATCGACATCGAACAGCGTCTCGAAGCCTTCGCGGAAGCAAGCGATGGACGAGCGGGACAGGGAATACTCGTGGGCCGGCAGCAGCTCGACATGCTCGATCTTGTCTGCCGAGCGCTGAGTATCGGGATCGAAGCGGCGCAGTGTATCGATCTCGTCATCGAACAGGTCGATGCGCAGCGGCGCGTCGCTGCCCATGGGGTAAAGATCGATCAATGCGCCCCGCAAGGCGTACTCGCCGGGTTCGTAGACGGTTTCCACGGCACGGTAACCGGCCCGCGAGAGGCGTTCGCGAAAGCCTTCGCGATCCAGCGTCATGCCGGTCTGCAGCGTCAGCACTCGGCCGGCAATGTAGTCGGTGGGCGGAAGGCGCTGCATCAGGGTATTGATGGGTACCAGCACGATGCCACTGAGGCCTTCCTGCAGTTGGCGTAGCGTACGCAGCCGGGATGAGACGATATCCTGATGCGGTGAAAAACTGTCGTAGGGCAAGGTCTCCCAGTCGGGAAAGGGGAGTACCGGCACTTGCGAGAAGAAGCTCAGGGCGTTTTCCAGGCGCTGGGCGCTGGCGGTGTCCGGTGTGATCACCAGCAGTGGCGCCGCATCGGCCAGGCGGGCCAAGGCCAGCGCCGTGGCGCTGCCTTGAGGCTGGTACCAATACGCCGTCTTGCGCGTATCTTCCGGGCGTGGTGGTTCAAGCGGCGAGAAGTGCGTCATGGGCTTGTCGTCGTTCGGGAAATGCTGCTGATGATACCAAGCCCGCCTTGCCTGAGGACAGGGGCATCAAAGTCGGGCGGTTTTCTAAAAGTTCGAGATGGAAAGAACTCATTCTGTCTCGATGCGTAATGGTAAGTTCGGCATGTGGAGTAGCCAGGGCTTTTCTTGAGACTCTTGCAGGGAGGATGGAACATTGTACTAAAAGGTTAAGTTGAATTAGTACTTTGCAGTATCGATGGAGATAACGAAATAATACAATGTTGCGGAATGTTTCGTTGAGCAATATCGGAACATACTTGTTGCCGCGAAGCGTTGAAAGCGGGAGAGAGTTTCCTCGCGAAGCCATGCGCTGCCGGTAGGTTAAACGCGGCCATTGTCGGCAGGTACGGTGATGATCCACTGATTTTACTAATAAAGCGGACAGGCTATTAAGGTGGATTAACGTCCCGCTTATTGCCTTTTTTTATTTTGTAGTCAAGCCTCTTTTTCTGTAGTGGCGCTACAGCAGTTGCGACCATACTGGCATTGCAGTCAAGCGCAACGTGAACGGATAATATTCTTCACTAAGTCAAACCAATTCCCGAACAGTGAAGAGGCCCTCCGTGAGTCAAGAAAAGCTCGACACCTATTTTCAGGAATGGCAGGACAATGAGGCGTTAGCCGAAGAAATGATCCCGCTGCTGGGTCAGTTGTACCGCAAATACAATGTTGTCCCCTCCCTGTACGGCCGCTCACTCATCAATCGTTCGGTTATCCGGATTCTCAAGAATCATCGCTACGTACTGAAGGTCGAGGGTACGGAACTGACGGTTCGCGATACCTTTCCCATGGTCAAGGCCATGACCGAGCTCGACCTGGGGCCGGCCCACGTCGATATCGGCAAGCTGGGCGTCGCTTTCAAGAAATCGGGCAAGGATGATGTCAAGGCGTTCCTCAGAGAGGAGCTGGCCGAGATTGTCGGGCGCCACGAGGCCGCCGGCATGGGCGGCGCGCCCAAGGATGTCGTGCTCTACGGCTTCGGGCGTATCGGTCGCTTGCTGGCACGTATCCTGATCGAGAAGGCGGGCGGCGGCAACTTGCTGCGTCTGCGTGCCATCGTCGTGCGTGGAAGTGGTGACGATCTCGAGAAGCGTGCCAGCCTGCTGCGTCGTGATTCCGTACATGGCCCCTTCTCCGGCAGCATCAGAGTCGATCACGAGAATAATGCGATCATCGCCAATGGCAATTTCATTCAAGTGATCTATGCCAATTCGCCGAGTGATGTCGATTACACCGCCTACGGTATCGACAATGCCCTCATCGTCGACAATACCGGCAAGTGGCGGGACGAGGAGGGGCTGTCCCAGCATCTCGAGTCCAAGGGGGTTTCCAAGGTGCTGCTGACGGCGCCGGGCAAGGGCAACCTCAAGAACGTGGTGTATGGCATCAACCATCACGATCTCGACGAGGGGGATCGTATCGTGTCGGCGGCTTCGTGCACGACCAATGCCATCGTGCCGGTGCTCAAGGCGATCAACGACGAGTTCGGCATCCAGCATGGTCATGTCGAGACGGTTCACTCCTATACCAACGACCAGAACCTGATCGACAACTACCACAAGGGTGATCGTCGCGGACGCAGTGCGCCATTGAACATGGTGCTGACCGAAACGGGCGCGGCAAAGGCGGCGACCAAGGCGCTGCCCGAGCTGTCCGGGAAGCTGACCGGCAATGCCATTCGCGTGCCGACGCCCAACGTGTCGATGGCGATTCTCAACCTTTCTCTGGAGAAAAAGGTCAGCCGGGACGGGTTGAACGAGTATCTGCGTGACATGGCACTGCATTCGACCATGCAGAAGCAGATCGACTATGTCGATTCACCCGAAGTGGTGTCGTCCGACTTCGTTGGCAATCGCCACGCTGGTGTGGTCGATGCCAAGGCTACCCTGGCCAACGACAACCAGGCCGTGCTCTATGTGTGGTACGACAACGAGTTCGGCTACAGCTGCCAGGTGGTACGTATCCTGCAGTACATGTCCAACGTGCATTTTCTCTACCTGCCTGCCGGCCGCAGCTGATCGGCTGCCGCTACCGTCTGTCCCGCATGTCGGGACAGGCGGCTTCGCTTTTCCTGCCAACACCGACCTTCGCTCAGGTGGTCTTTCGACTTGCGTCTCTTTATAATGGGTGCGATTTTTCCGCGTGATCCGTTTGGCCACGGATTGCAGACGCAACCTTCTGATAAGAAAAGAATTCGAACGCCGTGACGTCAGCCAAGCACACGAACGAGACCCACGTTGCGTGTCAATGGTGTTGCCGTCCGTCGAAGATCCTTTCCTTACGCAAATCAGATCCAATGACTGGGCGAGACTATGATCGAAGTCAAACGAGGCCTGGATCTTCCCATCGCCGGGGCGCCCGAGCAGCGTATCTACGATGCGCCGCCGGTACGGCATGTGGCGATCCTGGGGCCTGACTACGTCGGCATGAAGCCGACCATGGAGGTCCAAGAGGGAGATAGGGTAAAGCTGGGCCAGCTGTTGTTCACCGACAAGAAAACGCCAGGGGTTCGCTTTACCGCACCAGGTGCAGGTGAAGTGGTCGCCATCAACCGCGGAGAGAAACGTATCCTGCTGTCCGTGGTGATAAGGCTGGACGATCAGGAAGAGGCGGTGACGTTCACGGCGCATGACACCAGTGCCCTGGCCGGGCTGGAGCGTCAGGCAGTGGTCGATCAACTGGTGGCGTCGGGGTTGTGGACTGCGCTGCGCACTCGCCCATTTTCGCGTACGCCGTCTCCCGAGGCTGTACCCGCCGATATTTTCGTCACGGCAATCGATACCCATCCGCTGTCCGCTGATCCCGCGGTCGTCATCGCTGAAGACGGCGATGCCTTTGCCAACGGGCTCAAGGTGCTCAAGCAACTGACGCCGGGCAAGGTATTTCTTTGCCAGGCACCCGATGCTCAGCTTCCCGGTGGCGAGATCGAGGGCGTTCAGGTCGAAACCTTCACTGGGCTGCATCCGGCTGGCCTGCCGGGAACGCATATCCATTTCCTGTCTCCGGTCAGTCTGAGAAAACAGGTCTGGCAGGTGGGATATCAGGATGTGATCGCCATCGGCAAGCTCTTCGTCGAGGGGCGCCTGGACCTGAAGCGTGTCGTCGCGGTGGGCGGACCTCGCGCCAAGCAGCCGCGTCTGTTGCGTACGCGCATTGGGGCGAGCAGCGCCGAGTTGCTCGAGGGCGAGATCGTCCAGCCGGAGGAGACCCGGGTCATTTCAGGTTCGGTCTTCGGCGGCGCCACGGCGGAAGGGGCCCGGCGTTTCCTGGGACGTTTCCATCAGCAGTTCAGCCTGATTGAAGAAAACAACAAGCGGGCCTTCATGGGCTGGCTGTCACCCGGGCGCGATCGCCACTCGGTGACAGGGGTGTATATCTCGCGTTTCCTCGGATTGCCCAGCTACGCACCGGATACCTCGGTCAATGGATCGGAACGCGCCATGGTGCCGATCGGCTCTTACGAGAAGGTCATGCCGCTCGATATCCTGCCCACGCAATTGCTGCGTTCATTAATTGTCGGCGATATCGAGTCCGCCATGCAGCTTGGCTGCCTGGAACTGGATGAAGAGGATCTGGCGTTGTGTACCTACGTCTGTCCGGGTAAGTACGAGTACGGCCCCATCCTGCGCGACAATCTCACCATGATCGAGAAAGAGGCCTGAAGATGGGTATTCGCAAGACGCTCGACAATCTCGAGCCGCACTTCCACAAGGGAGGCAAATACGAGAAGTATTACGCGCTGTATGAAGCCGTCGATACGATCTTCTATTCGCCGCCCGATGTGACCAAGGGAACCGCGCATATACGCGACGGTATCGATCTCAAGCGCATCATGATCACGGTGTGGCTATGTACCTTCCCGGCGATGTTCTTCGGAATGTACAACGCCGGTCTGCAGGCCAACCTCGCCATCGACAACGGCTACGGTGTGCTTGGCGGTTGGCGCGAAGCGGTCACCATGGCGCTTGCCGGCAGCCATGATCCGGACAGTCTCTGGGCCAACTTCGTGCTCGGTGCGACATATTTCCTGCCGATCTATCTCGTGACCTTCGTCGTGGGAGGCTTCTGGGAAGTCCTGTTCGCCATCAAGCGCGGTCATGAAGTCAACGAAGGCTTCTTCGTCACCTCCATTCTGTTTGCGCTGATTCTGCCAGCCACCACGCCGCTCTGGCAGGTTGCGTTGGGCATCACCTTCGGTGTCGTCATCGGCAAGGAGGTGTTCGGCGGTACCGGCAAGAACTTCCTTAACCCCGCGCTGACCGGACGGGCCTTCCTATATTTCGCCTATCCGGCCGCCATGTCGGGAGACGCGGTCTGGGTCGCGGCCGACGGCTATACCGGCGCGACCGCGCTATCCGTTGCCGCTCAGGATGGCATGGTGGAACTGCACAACCAGTATGACTGGCTGGATGCCTTCCTGGGCTTCCTGCCCGGTTCGATCGGTGAGGTGTCCACACTGGCGATTCTGATCGGGGCGGCCGTGCTGCTTCTGACGCGGGTCGCTTCCTGGCGCATCATGCTGGGGGTCTTTCTTGGCATGGTGGCCACCGCGCTGCTGTTCAACTTCGTGGGCTCCGAGACCAACCCGATGTTCGCCATGCCTTGGTACTGGCATCTGGTGCTGGGCGGTTTCGCCTTCGGCATGGTATTCATGGCGACCGATCCCGTTTCCGCCTCGATGACCAATCCCGGCAAGCTACTCTTCGGTGCGCTGATCGGGGTGATGACCGTGCTGATTCGTGTCGTCAACCCGGCCTTCCCGGAAGGCATCATGCTGGCGATCCTGTTCGCCAATCTTTTCGCACCGCTGATCGATCACTTCTTTGTGCAGGCCAATATCAAGCGGCGCATGAAGCGTGAAGCGGCGTATGCCAACGTGACCGAGGAGGCTGCCTGATGGCCAGTAACAACTCCGTCAAGAAGACGCTGACGGTCGCTCTGGCGTTGTGCATTGTCTGTTCCGTGGTGGTCTCCACGGCAGCGGTAGTGTTGCGCCCGATTCAGCAGCAGAACCAGGAGATTGACCGCAAGAGCAACATCCTGCAGGTGGCGCAGCTGTATCAGCCGGGTGTCAGCGTTGATGAGCAGTTCGAGCGTCTGATCACGCCGCGTGTCGTCGATCTGGAAACCGGTGAGTACTCCGAGGATCTCGATCCGAGTACCTACAATCAGTTCGATGCCGCCAAGGACCCTGCGACGTCCCGCTCGCTTTCGGGCAACGATCCGGCAGGTCTGGGCCGGCAGGAGCGCTTTGCCACCGTGTATCTGGTAGGCGACCCCGAGAACCCCGACCAGATCATCCTTCCGGTCCGCGGTCAGGGGCTATGGGGGCTGATGCAGGGCTTCCTGGCGTTGGAAGGCGACGGCAATACCGTGGTTGGCCTGTCCTTCTACGATCAGTCCGAGACCCCGGGGCTGGGTGGGGAAGTCGAAAACCCTCGCTGGAAGGCGCAGTGGGAAGGCAAGAAGATCTATGCTGACAGCGATATGCAGCCGGAGATCGTGCTGGTGAAGGGAGGCGCAAACAGTGAATATGAAGCTGATGCGCTTTCCGGGGCCTCCCTGACCAGCCGTGGGGTGACCAACCTGCTGCAGTTCTGGACGAGCGAGAACGGCTTCGCCGAATATCTCGCCCGATTCCGCGACAACACACAAGGAGGAGCGTAAGCAATGGCTGCCGATACTCCCAAAAGCGTCGTATTCTCGCCGGTCTTCAAGAACAATCCGATTGCCTTGCAGGTATTGGGGATCTGTTCCGCGCTGGCCGTGACCAACTCGATGAGCGTCTCGCTCGTCATGGGGCTTGCCGTCATCGCGGTCACAGCATTCTCCAGCATGTTCGTCTCGCTGATCCGCCATCACATTCCGTCGGCGATTCGTATCATCGTACAGATGACCATCATCGCGTCGCTGGTCATCGTGGTCGATCAGGTCCTCAAGGCGTATGCCTACGACATGTCCAAGCAGTTGTCGGTATTCGTCGGTCTGATCATCACCAACTGTATCGTCATGGGGCGTGCCGAAGCCTATGCCATGCAGAACGGCCCGATGATGAGTTTCCTGGATGGCGTGGGCAATGGCCTGGGATATGCCGTGATTCTCCTGATCGTCGGCTTCGTGCGCGAGTTGCTGGGGTCGGGTAGCGTCTTCGGTATCACCCTGTTGCCGGCCATTCAGAACGGAGGCTGGTACGTGCCCAACGGGTTGATGCTGCTGCCGCCGTCGGCCTTCTTCGTCATCGGCCTGCTGATCTGGATCCTGCGTTCCTTCAACCCGGATCAGGTCGAGAAGACCGAATACCGGATCGTGGCCAACAGCAAGACCAAGATCAAGGAGACCGTGTGATGTTCGAGCATTATCTGAGCCTGTTCATCCAGGCGGTCTTCGTCGAAAACATGGCGTTGGCCTTTTTCCTGGGCATGTGTACTTTCCTGGCGGTATCCAAGAAGGTGGCGTCGGCCATCGGTCTGGGCATCGCCGTGGTGGTGGTGCTGACCATTACCGTGCCGGTCAACAACCTGATCCTGAACTTCCTGCTCGATGAAGGGGCACTGACCTGGACGGGACTGGAAGGCGCCGAGAACATCGATCTGTCGTTCCTCGGGCTGCTGAGCTATATCGGCGTCATTGCGGCGATCGTTCAGATTCTCGAGATGTTCCTCGACAAGTTCGTACCGGCGCTCTACAACGCCCTCGGCGTCTATCTGCCGTTGATTACCGTGAACTGCGCGATCCTTGGCGCCTCCCTGTTCATGGTGCAGCGCGACTACGCCTTCGGTGAGTCCGTGGTATATGGCGCCGGATGCGGGTTGGGCTGGGCGCTGGCCATCACCGCACTGGCGGGCATTCGCGAGAAGCTCAAGTACAGCGATGTGCCGGCAGGTCTGCAGGGACTGGGCATCACCTTCATCACCGTCGGGCTGATGTCGTTGGGCTTCATGTCCTTCTCCGGCGTTCAGCTGTAAGCCAACGGGAATAGGAAACCGACATGGTCGATTCATCCATTATCGTGCTCGGTGTCGTCATGTTCACCGTGGTCGTTCTCGGCCTGGTGCTGGTGATACTGGCGGCACGCAGCCGACTCGTGAGTAGCGGCGACGTCTCCATCGAGATCAACGACGATCCCGAGAATACCCTGACGACACAGGCCGGCGGAAAGCTGCTGCAGACGCTGGCCGCCAACGGCATCTTCCTGTCCTCCGCCTGCGGCGGTGGCGGATCTTGTGCGCAGTGTAAATGTCGTGTCACGGAGGGCGGGGGCTCCATCCTGCCCACCGAAGAGTCCCACTTCACCATGCGTGAAAAGAAGGAGGGCTGGCGCCTCTCCTGCCAGGTACCGGTGAAGCAGGACATGAAGATCGAGGTGCCCGAAGAGGTCTTCGGCGTCAAGAAGTGGGAGTGCGAGGTCGTTTCCAACCCCAACGTTGCCACCTTCATCAAGGAACTGACACTGAAGCTCCCCGAAGGGGAGAACGTGGCCTTCCGGGCGGGCGGATACATGCAGCTCGAGGCGCCGCCCTACGACATCCAGTTCTCCAGCTTCGATATCGAGGAAGAGTATCGCGGCGACTGGGATAAGTTCGATCTGTTCAAGCTTTCCCACAAGACGGACGAAGAGGTCATCCGCGCCTACTCGATGGCCAACTATCCGGAAGAGAAGGGCATCCTCAAGTTCAACATCCGTATCGCGACGCCACCGCCCAACAGCGACCATCCGCCCGGACTGATGTCGACCTATGTCTTCTCGCTCAAGCCGGGTGACAAGGTCACGGTATACGGGCCCTTCGGTGAGTTCTTCGCCAAGAACACCGATGCCGAGATGATCTTCATCGGCGGTGGTGCCGGCATGGCGCCGATGCGCAGTCATATCTTCGATCAGCTCAAGCGCCTCCGGTCCAAGCGCAAGATCTCCTTCTGGTATGGCGCGCGCTCCCTGCGCGAATCCTTCTACAACGAGGAGTTCGATCAGCTGGCGCAGGAGAACGAGAACTTCGAGTGGCATCTGGCCCTGTCTGATGCGCAGCCCGAGGACAATTGGCAAGGGCCTACCGGCTTCATCCATAACGTGCTCTACGAGATGTACCTCAAGGATCATCCGGCGCCCGAGGATTGTGAGTACTACATGTGCGGGCCGCCCATGATGAACGCATCGGTGATCAAGATGCTGACGGATATGGGGGTCGAACCCGAAAACATCCTGTTGGATGACTTTGGCGGATGACCTACCGCATCACGCGGTGTCTGGCAGGGCTGGCCCATCTCGGGCTGGCCCTGTTGCTATCCGTCTCACTGGCGGGGTGTGAACGTCAACCGCAGGTTTACCGCTTCGAGGGGCCGGCTTTCGGCACCGGCTTTCATGTCACCCTCTATGGCACTTATGACCAGGAGCGCATCGATGCCATCGAGGCAGGCATTCTGGATGCTCTCAATGAAGTCGATACCCTGATGTCGACCTACAAGTCCGACTCCGAACTGTCGCGCTTCAATCGTGCCGAAGTTGGCGTACCCTATACCTTATCGCCACCTACCGCCGAGGTGATCGATGAGGCGATCGGTATCGGGGAGCTGTCTGGTGGCGCGTTCGATGTGACAGTCGGGGCTGCGGTCAATCTCTGGGGGTTCGGACCGGATATGCGCCCCGAAACGATTCCCGGCGATGAGGAGGTTGCCCGAGCATTGGCCGAGGTGGATTTCCATGCGCTGCAGCTGGACGGCAATCGCCTCACCAAGACCAAACCGGTCTATGTCGATCTGTCCGGCATTGCCAAGGGATACGGAGTCGATCGTGTCGCGCAGCGCCTCGATGTCGAAGGGGTCGAATCCTATCTGGTCGAGGTCGGCGGTGAAATCCGCACCCGGGGTGAAAAACCGGGCGGCGAGCCGTGGCGGATTGCCGTGGAAAAGCCTGTTTCTAGCCAACGCTCCGTGCAGCATGTCGTCGAGCTGCGGGACGCGGCCGTGGCGACTTCAGGCGACTATCGCAACTATTATGAACACGATGGGCAGCGCTTCTCGCATACCATCGATCCACGTACCGGTAGGCCGGTCACGCATCGTCTGGCATCGGTTACGATCATCGCCGAGCGTTGCTCCACAGCGGATGCGCTGGCTACCGCCATTACCGTGCTCGGGCCGGAGGCCGGCCTGGAATTGGCGGAACGCGAGAATATTGCCGCCTATCTTGTTGTCAAAACTGATGACGGTTTCGAAACCCATGTCAGTCGCGCTTTCCGCTCTTATCTACAGGGTGAAAGTGAAGGAGTTGAAACATGACTATCTGGTTGTTGGCGTTCGGTCTGATGCTGCTATTGGTGGCCGGCATGGCCATCGGCGTAATCCTGGGGCGCAAGCCCATCGCCGGCTCGTGTGGCGGCCTGAATCGTTTGGGGCTCAAGCAGGGGTGCGATATCTGCGGTGGCAAGGATGAGGTCTGCGAAGAAGAGAATCGCAAGCGCCGCCTGGAGCAGCGCCGTCGCGATGACGAAAATCGCGGTGCCGATCTGGGATACGACGCCACCCGCCGTTGAGCGTCCCGAAGGCTCAGCAGTGTCAATCGGAATTGCAATGAAAGGAGCAAGCGAACCTAATGGCTGTCCATAACTATGATGTGGTGGTGATCGGTACCGGTCCGGCGGGAGAGAGTGCAGCCATCAATGCTGCCAAGCACGGCAAGCGTGTCGCGGTAGTGGAGAGGCAGGCTGCCGTCGGTGGGAACACGACGCACTGGGGAACCATTCCTTCCAAGGCGCTACGTCAACAGGTCAAGCAGATCATTCAGTTCAACACCAATCGCATGTTCCGCGACATCGGTGAGCCCCGCTGGTTTTCCTTTCCCCGTGTGCTCGAGCGCTCCCGCGTGACCATCGAGCAGCAGGTCGAGATGCGCAGCAAGTTCTATTCGCGCAACCGTATCGATCTGTTCTTCGGTGTGGCGCGTTTCAAGGACGAGCACACCGTCGTGGTCCGCGACAACCACGAGGGCGCCGAAGAGCTTTGCGCCCAGAAGATCGTCGTCGCCACGGGCTCGCGCCCCTATCGTCCGGCCGACGTGAACTTCCGCCATCCGCGAATCTACTGTTCCGACACCATTCTGGGCCTGTCGCATACGCCTCGCACGCTGATCATCTATGGTGCCGGCGTCATCGGTTCGGAGTACGCCTCGATCTTCTCGGGGCTCGGCGTGAAGGTGGACCTGATCGATACCCGCGACCGCCTGCTGTCGTTTCTGGATGACGAGATCAGTGATGCCCTGTCCTATCATCTACGCAACAATGGCGTGCTGATCCGCCACAACGAAGAGTACGAAAAGATCGAGGGGGACGAGTCGGGGGTCGTGGTATCGCTCAAGTCCGGCAAGCGCCTGCGGGCCGACGCCTTCCTGTGGGCCAACGGGCGTACCGGCAACACCGACAACTTGGGGCTGGAGAACATCGGGCTGGAAGCCAACGGTCGGGGACAGCTACAGATTGATGAGCACTACCGGACCGCGATTCCTCATATCTATGCGGTAGGGGATGTCATCGGCTGGCCGAGTCTCGCCAGTGCCGCCTATGATCAGGGGCGTAATGCCAGTGCCGACCTGCTCGACGGGGACTTCCGCTTCGTCGACGACATTCCTACCGGCATCTATACCATTCCCGAGATCAGCTCGGTAGGCAGAACCGAACGCGAATTGACCGCCGCCAAGATACCTTACGAGGTGGCCCAGGCCTTTTTCAAGGATACCGCACGGGCCCAGATTACCGGCGACACCGTCGGGATGCTGAAGATTCTCTTCCATCGCGAAACGCTGGAAATCCTCGGTATTCACTGCTTCGGTGATCAGGCCTCGGAGATCATTCATATCGGTCAGGCGATCATGCAGCAGAAAGGTGAGGCGAATACGCTCAAGTATTTCATCAATACCACGTTCAACTATCCGACCATGGCCGAAGCCTACCGTGTCGCGACGCAGAATGGTCTGAATCGATTGTTCTGAAGCGAGGAAGCCGTGAAACGAAGCGGGAAATACATGGGCTCGAAACTGACGAAGTGATTGGAATCAGGAGGCAGGGATGCACAAGCAGCAAGGGGCGGACAAGGAGTTGACCATCACGCTAGGCCACGACGAAGTTGTCATTCATCATCGCTACGAGGTGCTGAGTATCGCCAACGATGTGCTGATCGGGATCTGGTTCGTCATCGGCAGCATCTGCTTCTTTTTCAAGGGCTCAGTACAGGAAATCGGTGTCTGGCTCTTCCTGCTGGGTAGCGTACAACTGTTGATTCGCCCAATGATTCGGTTGCGCCGCCTGATTCAGTTGAAGGACCTGCCTTCCAGCAGTTCCAACTTCTAGGCGGTCCCGGCCCGAATGGGCCGGGACACGGGTTCTCAGCGGTCGCGGTAACGCTTGGTCAGGTCACCGTAGGCATCGATACGGCGGTCTCGCAGGTAGGGCCACAGACGTCGCACCTTTTCGCTTCTGCGCATATCGAGCTCGACGAAGAGACGCACGCTTTCGTCGGTACCGGCATGTGCCAGCAGCTCGCCCTGCGCGCCGCAGATGAAACTGCCCCCCCAGAAGTGAATGCCTTCACTTACCTGGCTGGGATCCTCCTCGAAGCCGACGCGGTTGGCGACGAGCACCGGCAGGCCATTGGCGACGCCATGAGAGCGCTGGATCAGGGTCCAGGCATCCTTCTGACGCGCCTTCTCGGGAGTGTCATCGGGCGGATGCCAGCCGATGGCGGTGGGGTAGAGCAGCAGTTCGGCACCGGCCAGCGCCATCAGGCGGGCGGCTTCCGGATACCACTGATCCCAACAGACCAGCACGCCCAGACGGCCCACTGAGGTATCGATCGGCTCGAAACCCTGAGTGTCATCGGCTTCACCCGGAGTGAAATAGAACTTCTCGTAGAAGCCGGGGTCGTCGGGAATGTGCATCTTGCGGTAGGCGCCGACCCGCCCCTTGGCACGGTCGAGCACCACAGCGGTGTTGTGGTAGACACCGGCCGCCCGCCGCTCGAAGATCGAGCCGACGATGACGATATCGAGCTCCTCGGCCAGTCCGGCCAGGCGCTGAGTGGTCGGGCCATCCAGCGGCTCGGCCAGGTCGAAGACATCGACGTCCTCGGTCTGGCAGAAGTAGTTGGTGGCATGCAGTTCCTGCAGCAACACCAGCTCGGCGCCCTTGGCGGCGAGTTCGCGAATGCCGGCTTCGCTTTCAGCGAGACTTCTGGCCTTGTCGGGCCAGGCCTGCTGCTGCACCAGTCCGACCTTGAGGGTATCCGTCATGTCACTTGTCCTCATTGACGAAGGAAGAGGCGAGGGTGTCGGAGAGCGAGCCTCGCGGTAACTGCATGGTAAGACAATGGAGACTGCCATGCTGACGAATCACCGTACGGCAGTCGAGGGGCACGATATCGCGATCGGGGAAAACCCCGGCCAGTGCCGTCAGTGCCCGAGTATCGGCGCTATCGCCATATACCGGCACCAGCACGGCACCGTTGATGATCAGGAAATTGGCGTAGGTTGCCGGCAGCCGGTGGCCATCCTCCGGGTCGAAGCAGGGCGCCGGCCACGGCAGAGGGACCAGCCGGTAGGGCGACCCATTGACCTGACGCAGTGCATTTAGTTCACGCTCCATTGCAGCGAGAGCTTCGTAGTGCGGGTCCTGCTCATCGTCGCAACGTACATAGGCAATGGTCTGCGGGTCGCAGAAGCGTGCCAGGGTGTCGATGTGACTGTCGGTGTCGTCGCCTTCCAGATGACCGTGAGCAAGCCACAGGAAGCGCTGTACGCCAAGATCCTCGCGCAGCTGGGCCTCGATGGACTGCCGATCCATTCCGGGATTGCGGTTGGGATTGAGCAGGCAAGCCTCGGTCACCAGCAGCGTGCCCTGACCGTCGGTCTCGATGGCGCCGCCTTCCAGCACCAGGCTGCGCGTCTCCAGTGGCGCGCTGAAGGCACCGCGCCTGGCGAGACAGACGTTCAGGGCGTTGTCACGGGTCGCCTCGAACTTGCCGCCCCAGCCGGTAAAGACGTAGTCGAGCAGTACGATGTCACCGTCGCGCTCGACGCCGATCGGGCCGTGATCCCGGGCCCAGGTGTCGTCCGCCGGCGCCACGGCCAACAGCAGACGTGCCGGGTCCACGCCGAGATGCGAAAATCGCGCCTCCAGGCGTTGACGCGTGGCAGCGTCGGGGACGCTGATCAGGAGGCGCTGATAACGGGCAATCGCGCTCACCAACGCCTCGAGCGTCGCTTCGATACGCTCGAGAATCGGTGCCCAGTCGCTTTCGGGCGTGGGCCAGGTCAACTGGATCGCATCCTGCGGATGCCATTCGGGGAGCAGGCGTTGGGTCATTGAAGGTCTCCATGCGGCCGGCGGCATTGTAGTGCCAGGCGTGCGGGATGCAAGCGCTTGACGCCACTATTTTTGTATCGCTGCAATAGCCGTTTCGCTTGAGCGATGCAGCCGAATATAAAAAGCCGTACCATGGATCGCCTGTCGACAAGGAATCACCCTGATGCTGGACCGTATACCGTTTCTCATTGGCCTGCGCTATGTGCGGGCAAAGCGTCGCAACCATTTCATTTCCTTCATTTCCCTGACCTCCATGCTGGGCTTGATGCTGGGCGTGGCCGTGCTGATTCTGGTGCTGTCGGTCATGAACGGCTTCGACCATGAATTGCGTAGCCGGGTGCTGGGCATGGTGCCGCATACCCGTATCGAGGCGCCTGGCGGGCTGACCGACTGGAAGGCCCTGGCGGATCGCCTGGAGCAGCACGAGCATGTCATAGGCGCTGCTCCCTATGTGCAGCAACAAGGCATGTTGACCCTGGCCGGACGTAGCGAAGGGGCTTTGGTCAATGGCGTCAACCCTCAGTACGAGAGCAATGTCTCGATCATCGACGAGCACATGCAGAGCGGTAGTCTCGATGATCTGGCGGCAGGCGAATGGAACATCGTGCTGGGCGAATTGCTGGCACGCAATCTGGGGGTGGGAGTCGGGGATCGCGTGACGCTGCTGGTGCCAGAAGCCTCGATCACGCCGGCAGGTGTCTTTCCACGCCTCAAGCGTTTCACGGTCAGTGGTATTTTCAAGGTCGGCGCGGAACTCGACGCCAGCCTGGCCTACGCCAATATCCAGGACATGCAGACTCTCGCACGCCTCGGCGATGCGGTGGAAGGGGTGCGTCTGGAGCTCGATGACCTGTTTCAGGCCCGTGCCGTGACCCGCGACATCGTCAATGAACTGGGCCGGGGCTATCGCGGCATCGACTGGACCTACACCCACGGCAATCTCTTTCAGGCCATCCAGATGGAGAAACGCATGATCGGGCTATTGCTGATGGTCATCGTTGCCGTCGCCGCGTTCAATATCGTCTCGACGCTGGTCATGGTCGTTACCGACAAGCATGCCGATATCGCCATCCTGCGCACGATCGGCGCCACGCCCGGCTCCATCATGGGTATCTTCATCGTGCAGGGCCTGGCGATCGGCATCATCGGCATCGTGATAGGGGTGATCCTGGGAATTGCACTGGCCCTGACGGTCGCCGACCTGATTGCCTGGTTCGAAGCGCTGACGGGCATTCAATTCCTGGATCCCAACGTCTATTTCATCAGTTATCTGCCGTCGCGGCTGGAGTGGAGCGATGTCAGCGTCATCGTCGTTTCGGCCTTCGTGCTGACCTTTCTGTCCACCCTGTATCCGGCGTGGCGCGCAGCGCGCATCCAGCCGGCCGAAGTTCTGCGCTACGAGTGAGGCATCGCGATGACTGCAACCAATGACATCATGCTTGTGTGCCAAGGGCTGACCCGTGTCTATCGCGAGGGGCCTCAGGATCTGACCGTCCTGCACGAGCTGGATCTCGAGGTTCACGCCGGCGAGCGAGTCGCCGTGGTGGGCAGCTCCGGCTCCGGCAAGACCACGCTGTTGAATCTGCTGGGCGGGCTCGATCATCCGAGTGCCGGCAGTGTGCGTATCGCCGGCCAGTCCCTGGCCGGCTTGGGGGATGCCGCGCTGGGACGCTTCCGCAATCGGCATATCGGCTTCGTCTATCAGTTTCATCATCTGCTGGCTGAATTCACCGCGCTGGAAAATGCGGCACTGCCGCTGATGATTCGCGGAGAATCACGCAAGGTGGCCGAGTCGAGGGCGCAGGCGATTCTGGATCGGGTCGGCATGGCGGCACGCGGTGCCCATAAACCCGGCGAGCTTTCCGGCGGAGAACGTCAGCGTGTCGCCATCGCCCGGGCACTGGTCACCGACCCGAGCCTGATGCTGATGGACGAGCCGACCGGCAACCTCGATCAGGCGACCGCCAGTCATATCCTGGCGTTGATGGACGAGCTTGCCGCGACGAGCGCCTGCGCCTTCGTGGTGGTGACTCACGACCCGGCATTGGCGGCCCATCAGGACCGGGTCCTCAAGCTCGACCAAGGGCGGCTTGCTCCCGCCTGACACGTATCAGGCGCCGGGAGGGCGGCGTCTGCGGGTGCGGCGCTTCCAGCTGCGCGACACGTGCCAGCGCCACAGCAGGCGAATGAGCACATTACTGAGCAGTGCCGCGACGACAGCGACGGCCAGCGAGCCCAGCAGCAGTGGCGGCATGATGTCGGCCATGCGCTCGGCGATCCATCGGGTCGACACACGCTCCGGCATATGGCGGGCGGGTGTATCCAGCAGCCAGGCACCGATCCGGTAATTGCAGTAAAAGATCACCGGCATGGTCAGTGGGTTGGTCAGCCATACCAGGCTGACGGAAATAGGTAGATTGCAGCGCAACAACCAGGCACCGCCCGCCGCGAGAACCATCTGAAAGGGAAGCGGCAGCAGGGCGCAGAACAGCCCGACCATGAAGGCATTGCCTACGGTCCTGCGTGACAGTACCCAAAGGGACGGATTGCTGATCAGGTGTCGCATGAAGCGCAGGGATCTTCTGCGCTGCAGCGATTCCGGGTGAGGCATGTAGCGCTGGAGCAGTCGGCGAGGCATGGTCCCGTTCGCTTCAGGATAACCGGGCCATTATCCATGCAAGTGCCGATGACTGCCATGGCTGTCGTACGTCTCCTCTGTCGGGATCAATGCTCGAGCCTTGCCGGTGGCGGAACATGCCACCATGGCCAGGCGTTGCTGGGAGAAGCAAAAGATGCGTATGGGCTGGGCCTGTCCCGTTGCCGTCGCAGCCTTGGCAGGATGTATCGTGGGGGACGGCATCTCTTTTGGGCTAGCGCCTGTGGCAGGCGTATGGGCTCTTGTCCTGTGCCTGGCGCTGGCTTGGCGTCGTCCTCGTGCGGTTGTCGCACTGCTGGTGTTCGCTCTGTGTGCCGTACAGGTACTGATCGAGCGAGGCGCCGTGCTTCCCCCCGGACTGTCGCGACAGGATGTCGTGCTGCAGGGGCGTCTGCTCAGAGTGGAAAACGACGGGGGGCTGGCTCGACTTCGATTGGCCGTCGAACACTGCGCGGTAGTCGATGGGCCGTTGCCGAGTTGCGGGCGGCTCGGGCAGGTCCGTCTGTCCTGGTACGATGCGCCCGTCCTGCAGGTAGGGGAGCGTTGGGCTGTTACCGCCCGCCTGCGTCCGCCAGGCGGATTCGCCAATCCGCATACGTTCGACTATGAAGCCTGGCTTTGGCGCGAGGGCATACACGCCACCGGTTACGTCCGGGACAATCCCGCGGCACATCGCCTCGCGGCAGCGCCTGGCAGCCTGCGCCGTTCCGCCCTGGCGCATCTTGAAGCCACGGACCTGCCGCCGTTAGCAAAGCGCTGGCTGGAAGCATTGACCCTGGGGGCATCGCAGCAGCTCGATCAGGACGACTGGGAACTGTTCAATGCCACCGGCACAACCCATTTGATGGTGATTTCGGGACTGCATATCGGCTTGTTGGCCGCGCTCACGCTCTGGCTGGGGCGCGGGCTGGCGCGCCTGGTAATGCCGGGAAGCTGGCGGCTGGCAGTATGGCCGTGGTGGCTGGCAGGCGCTGCGGCGATAGCCTATGCATGCCTTGCCGGCCTTGAACCGCCTGCCATGCGGGCAATGCTGATGACATTGATCGGGTTATGGGTTGCCAGCGGACGTCATGCTCCGGGCGCCTGGCAGGCTTGGTGGCTGGCCATGGCCGTGGTAGTGATACTGGACCCGTTGGCGCCCTGGCGACCTGGGCTGTGGTTGTCCTTTCTGGCCGTGGCGGTATTGATTCTTGTCTGGGCCGGTCGTGAACGACCCAAGGGCCTGCGCGGTTGGCTCTGGACGCTGATACGGACCCAGCTGTTACTGGCCCCGATCATGGCGGCTGCCGTATTGCTCGCTTTCGATCGTCTGGCACCGGTGGCGCCGCTGATCAATCTCGTCGCGACACCGGTGGTCAGTAGCCTGATGGTGCCGCTGGGGCTGCTGGGGTGGGGGCTGGCCTGGATATCTCCGCTGTCTTCGGCCTGCTGGTGGCTGTTTGCCTGGCTGGCCGAAGGCGTGCAGGGTGTCCTGTCATGGTCGGCCGGGTGGATGCCTGCGTGGTCTCCCGACGCCTGGCAGGCGCTGCCCCTGGCGGTGGTGCTGGGAGGCGTCGGCCTGCTATGGGGACTGCCGGGCCTGCGGCGTGACGTGCGCATCTGGGGCAGCGCGAGCCTGGCGGTGCTGCCGCTCGTGATGGGGCCGTCCGTACCGGATGCGGGCCGTGTAGAGATCACGGTACATGACGTGGGACAGGGAGAACTGGTCGAGCTGCATAGTGCCCACTACCGATTGCTGTTTGATACTGGACCGCGCTTCGCCTCGGGTTTTATGGTGCTGGACAGCCTGTGGTCCGCGCCTCAGCACTTCGACGACGTGATCGTCAGCCATGGTGACCAGGATCATGCCGGTGGCATTGCGGCGCTGGTCAAGCATCATCATGTGGCGCAGTGGTGGGCGCCGCGATGGGAACGGTTCGAAGTGAAGTTTCATGCCTGTGAAGCCGGAGTGCACTGGCAGCGCGACGGTATCGACTATCGTTTCCTGTCTCCGCGGCCGGATGATGGCGACCTGTCCAGAAACGATCATTCCTGCGTTCTGCTGGTGGAGGCGGGTGACGAACATGCCTTGATCACGGGAGACGCCGGCAAGTTGGTCGAAGCCCGGTTCGCGGGGATGTTCGATGCTCCGTTGAGCTTGCTCGTGGCCGGGCATCATGGCAGTCGCACCAGTTCGTCCCGCGCTTTCGTGCATGAGACGTCGCCGGCGCATGTGGTGTTCAGTGCCGGGCGTGACAATCGCCACGGTCACCCGCATGACGAGGTCGTGCGTCGGTTTCGTGCCGAGCACAGCTGCCTATGGGATACAGCCTACGATGGCGCCTTGCATTTCACGCTCGGCACAGGCCATCTCGCCTCCCGGGCGCAGCGTCCTCCGCCCGGTGTCGAAGGGCGATGCGTTGGGGTAGAATCCCGCGGTTGAAGTTGTTGCGGCGCTTGCACAGGCGAAGCGACCGGGGCTGGGCCCTATCACTGAATCTGGAGGAAAGCCGTGCTTGATGTTCTTGCTTCCGGCGGCATTCTGACGCTGCCGCTGCTGGGCTGTTCCCTGGTCGCGGTAGCCATCATCATCGAACGGTTATGGACACTGCGGCCCAAGCGCATCGCGCCGCTGGGACTCGGGCAGCAGGTATGCGAACTGATCCAGCAGGGACAGGTCAATCTGTACTGGCTGGAGAGCCAGTCACCACTTGGCGCCGTGCTTGCCGCCGGGTTGCGCAATGCCCGACTGGGCAACGATCAGGTGCGTGCCCGGTTGCAGGAGTCCGCGACAGCCGTGATCCACGACATGGAGCGCTTTCTGAGCCCGCTGGGTACCATTGCGGCTATCGCGCCGCTGCTGGGGCTGCTGGGTACGGTGATCGGCATGATCGACGTGTTCTCGGTGATCGTCCAGGCAAATGGCGCAGAGCGGACCGCTGAACTCGCAGGAGGCATTTCCCAGGCGCTGGTCACCACCGCGGCGGGTCTGAGCGTGGCGATCCCGTCGGTGATGTTCCACCGCTACTTTCAGCGCCGGGTCGAGGACATCACCGTGCGCATGGAGGAGCAGGCCGGTCAGGTGGTCGAATTCCTGGCCCATCATCACGGCGATCTGACGCTGGCCGAACGTCGCGGGAGCCAGGAGCCGGTATCATGAGATTTCCTCGCAGGCAGCGCGAGCCGGTAGAGGTCAACCTGACCCCGCTGATTGATGTCGTCTTCCTGCTGTTGATCTTTTTCATGGTTTCGACCACTTTCGAGACACGCGAGGCGCTTGAACTCGAATTGCCCCAAGCCTCCCAGGGGGCGGCGGTCCAGGCGAACGAGCCATTGATCCTGACGGTCACCGCCGAGGGGGAATATCGCCTCGACGATGTCACGCTGGCCGATCCGACGGCACTGCGCGGGGCCTTGGCGCCGCAGGCCGACAGGGCCCGGGAACGCGGACTGGTGATCGCCGCTGATGGTCGCGCGTCGCATGCCGATGTGGTCGCCGCGCTGGACGCGGCGGCGGCACTCGGCGTCAAGCATGTTCGCATCAGCACCCGCCAGGGTGCCGAGACACCCACGCAAGTGGAGATACCGTGAGTCAAGCATCCAGCTGGTCCCTCTATCGTCGTCTGCTCGGCTACGTGAAGCCGTACTGGAAGTCCTTCGCCACGGCCGTCGTCGGTTATGGCATTTATGCTGCATCGAGCACGGCACTGGCGGAGATGATGAAGCGGCTGATCGACGGTATTCAGAACCCCGATGCTGCGTTCCGCCTGTTTCTGCCCCTGTTCGTCATCGGCATGTTCGCCGCCCGTGGGGTCGGGACCTTCCTCGGCACCTATTTCATGAGCAATGTTGCACGCAACGTGGTGCATGCCCTGCGCTGCAACGTGTTCGATCACATGCTGCACCTGTCGGGCCAGTTCTTCGATGCACATTCCAGCGGCCATCTGATATCGAGGGTGACCTACCATGTGGAGCAGGTCACCGGGGCGGCAACCAAGGCCGTCACCATCGTGCTGCGGGAGGGCCTGTTCGTCGTCGGCCTGATTCTCTATCTGTTATGGACCAACTGGCTGCTGACGCTGGTATTCCTCACGGTCACTCCCTTGATCGGCGGCGTCGTCAGTGTCGCCAGCAAGCGTTTTCGGCGTATCTCCCGACGTATCCAGAATTCCATGGGGGATGTGACTCATGTCGCTTCCGAGGCCTTGTCGGGTTACCGTGTGGTGCGCACTCATGGTGCCGAGGAGTACGAGCAGCAGCGCTTTGCCAAGGCCAGCAACAACAACCGCGAACAGAGCATGAAGGAGGCCTTAACCAAGGCCATCAGTACGCCGGTGATTCAACTGCTGGTCGCGGTAGCGCTGGCCGGACTGGTATGGCTGGCCATGGCGCCGGAGCTGATGGCCGACATGACCGCCGGCGAATTCGTGGCTTTCATTACCGCAGCGTCGCTGATGGCCAAGCCGATCAAGCAGCTCACCGAAATCAACGGAGAGATCCAGAAAGGGCTGGCAGCTTCCCAGGAGCTGTTCGGACTGCTCGAGGAGCCGCGGGAGGTCGATACCGGCCATATCGTACCGGAGCGGTTGATGGGACGAGTGCGCTTTGACGGGGTACGCTTCGCTTACGGGCCGGATCAGCCCGAAGTGCTCAGGGGCATCGATCTCGAGGTGGTGCCGGGCGAGATGGTGGCGATCGTGGGCCGCTCGGGCAGCGGCAAATCCACGCTGATGGGACTGTTGCCGCGCTTCTACCATCCCACGGCGGGACGGGTCACGATCGACGATGTGGCACTGGACGACTATCGTCTCTCGCCGCTGCGCCAGCAGATTGCGCTGGTTTCGCAGCAGGTCACTCTATTCAATACCAGCATCGCGCAGAATATCGCCTATGGAATGCCGGATGCCAGTCGCGAACGTATCGTGGCGGCAGCGCATTCCGCGTATGCGCATGAGTTCATCGAGCGCCTGCCCCAGGGATACGACACGCTGATCGGCGACAATGGTGTGATGCTCTCCGGTGGCCAGCGCCAGCGCCTTGCCATTGCGCGGGCCATCTTCAAGGACGCTCCGATCCTGATCTTCGACGAGGCGACCTCGGCACTGGATACCGAATCGGAACGCTATATCCAGAAGGCGCTGGAGGAGGTGTGTCGCAACCGGACCACCTTCGTCATCGCACACCGTCTATCCACCATCGAGCGCGCCGACCGCATCGTGGTCATGGATCAGGGGCAGCTCATCGAAAGCGGGACACATGCCGAACTGCTGGCCCGCGATGGCGCCTATGCCGCACTCTATCAGCTACAGTTCCAGGAGGAGGCATGAGCCGGCTGGTCGACGCCTGGTATGCCGATGCGCCATGGCTCAAGCTGCTGAGCCCGCTGGAAAGTCTCTATCGCCAAGGCGTTGCGGCGCGGCGCCGCACTTATCGGCGAAACACCGGCAAGGTCTGGGAGGCGCCGGTGCCGGTCATCGTGGTGGGGAACATTACCGTCGGTGGCACCGGGAAATCCCCGCTGGTGGCCTGGCTGGGGCGCTGGCTGGCGGAGCAGGGGTGGCATCCCGGCATCGTATCGCGGGGCTACGGCGGACATGCGCCCCGCTATCCCCTGTACGTGGAATCCTCCACGCCCGTCGCACAGGCCGGTGACGAGCCGGTGATGCTGGCCCAGCAGACGGGATTGCCGGTCGCGGTAGATCCCGACCGCCCCAGGGCGGCGCGCAAGCTGGTGGCGGCAGGCTGCGATATCCTGCTTTCCGATGATGGGCTGCAACACTTGGCGCTGGGGCGGGATATCGAACTGATCGTCATCGACGGGGTGCGAGGTGTCGGCAATGGACGTTGTCTTCCTGCCGGCCCGTTGCGGGAACCTCTGTCGCGTCTGACGGAAGCCGATGCGGTAATCAGCAATGGCGGCCGATTCGGCGTCGACATGCTAGGCGTGCCGGCTTATGGGATGCAACTGGTGCCGGTGCATTGGCGTCATCTGCTGGATGGTGTGTGCTATCCGGTAGCCGAACGGCCTTTCAGGGGCCGCGTTCACGCTCTGGCCGGCATCGGGCATCCGCAGCGCTTCTTCGCGACACTGGATTCGCTGGGTGTGGAGCATGAGCCGCATCCTCTGGCGGATCATCATCGTTTCAGCGCGCAGGATCTGCAATTTACCGATAACCTGCCGGTGGTCATGACAGCCAAGGATGCCGTGAAATGTCGGCCTTTCGCCAATGAGCGCTGCTGGGTACTCGATGTCGAGGCCCGGCCCGATGCAGCGTTGGTCGACTGGCTACGAAAACGACTCGATACATTCAAGTGAGGTGGACGATGGACAAGGAACTGCTGGCAATGCTGGTCTGCCCCCGCTGTCAGGGCAAGCTCAAGTATGACCGTGAGCGCGGCGAGTTGAAGTGCCTCTATGATGGCTTGGCCTATCCCATTCAGGACGACATTCCGGTGATGCTCGAAAGCGAGGCGCGCGTCATGAGCGTCGACGAGAAACTGGGCGCCTGATCATGTCCGATTACGTTATCGTCATCCCGGCACGCTATGCGTCCAGTCGTCTGCCCGGCAAACCGCTGCTCGAGATCGCCGGAAGGCCGATGGTGGCTCATGTCTGGGAGCGGGCCTGCGCCAGCGCTGCGAGCCGTGTAGTGGTGGCGACCGACGACACGCGTATCGAGGCGGCACTGCAACCGTTTGGGGCCGAGGTCGTCATGACGCGCGGCGACCATCCCTCGGGGACGGATCGGCTGGCTGAAGTCGCTGCCGTCCTGAAGCTGTCTCCCGAGACCATCGTGGTCAACGTGCAGGGAGACGAGCCCCTGCTGCCCCCGGTGCTGATGGATCAGGTCGCGCAGGGGCTCGTCGAGGATGACGAAGCCTCGATCGCGACGCTGGCCGAGCCCATCACGCAGGTCGATAGTCTGTTCAACGCCAACGTGGTCAAGGTGGTCAGGGACATGCGGGGGCGCGCACTGTATTTTTCACGGGCTCCGATTCCCTGGGATCGCGAACATTTCGTCTCGCGTCCCGAGCTGCTCGAGACGGATGGCTGGCTGCGTCACATCGGGCTTTACGCCTACCGTGCCGGTTTCCTTGCCGAATATGTCGACTGGATGCCATCGCCACTCGAGCAGCTCGAGCAGCTCGAGCAACTGCGCGCCCTGCATCACGGACATCATATTCAAGTAGCGGTTGCGTCGACACCTCATCCGGCGGGTGTCGATACTCCCGAGGATCTGCAACGTGTACGCCAGCTGTTGAATGAGCAGGCGATCTGAGATGTGACTCAGAATGTTCCGGAGAGATTTCGATGATACGCGTGCTTTTTGTTTGCATGGGCAACATATGCCGTTCACCGACGGCGGAAGGGGTGCTGCGCAAGCGTCTGGAGAAGGCTGGCCTGGCGGATCGCGTCGAGATCGACTCTTGTGGCACGGGAAACTGGCATGTCGGTAAGCCCCCCGATGCGCGTGCCGTGGCGGCCGCGGCCCGGCGGGAAGTCGACATCAATGCACTGCGGGCACGTCAGTTGAGCGCGGAGGACTTCCGCCACTTCGATTACGTGTTGGCGATGGATACCGATAACCTGGCCTATATCCGCTCCCAGTGTCCTGCCGGTTGCCAGGCGCATGTCGGCCTGTTTCTCGACTTCGCCGGTTATCGGGACAGGGGCGTGCCGGACCCTTATTACGGCGGTGAGGCGGGGTTCGACCTGGTGCTGGACCTGATCGAGGAAGCGGCAGATGGCTTGCTCGATGAGCTACGCGAAAAACTGGCAGAGGGCCGGTATGCAGGTCGTTGAAGCCGATCTGTCGCAGGCCAACACGCTGGGCCTGACCTGCAAGGCGGACCACTTCATTGCCGCCCACAGCCCTGGAGAAGTGCGTCAGGCGCTGCGCCTGGCCAAGGAGTCGGACTGGCCGGTGACCGTACTGGGCGGTGGCAGTAACATGCTACTTCCGCCTCGGCTGAAGGGGTTGGTGCTGCAGCCGGCGTTTGCCGAATGGCGAATCGAGCCTGCCAGGGAGGGAAATGTCCTTGTGCATGCCGATGCCGGCGTCTCCTGGCATGCGCTGGTCATGGCTCTGGCCGAGCGCGACTTGTGGGGCGTCGAGAACCTGGCGCTGATTCCGGGACATGTCGGGGCGGCTCCCATTCAGAATATCGGCGCTTATGGCGTGGAGTTGTCGGATGTCCTGGAAGCGGTTCATTTCGTACATCGAGACGATGGGCGCGAGAGGGTCCTGACGATGGAGGAGTGTGCCTTCGGCTACCGCGATAGCGTTTTCAAGCATGCACTCGCCAATCGAGTGGTGATTACCCGGTTGGTTCTGCGAATGTCCACGACGCCCCGGCCACAGCTTGAATATGGCGCATTGCATGAGCGTGTTCCGAGTCATCCGACGCCACTGCAGGTGGCCCAGGCCGTGTGCGATGTCAGGCAGGAAAAACTGCCCGATCCTCGAAGGCTGGGGAATGTCGGCAGCTTCTTCAAGAATCCGCTGGTGACAGCGGAACAGGCCGAAGCGCTCTTGGCTCGATATCCTGCCATGCCGCATTTTCCGCAGGCGGATGGGCAGGTCAAACTGGCCGCCGCTTGGCTGATCGACCAATGCGGTTTCAAGGGGCTGCGTGACGGTTGTTTCGGTGTGCACGATCGCCAGGCGCTGGTGCTGGTGCATCACGGCCAGGGCCGGGTCGAGGAGCTTCTTGCCTTGGCAGAGCGTATCGTGGCGGCCGTCGCCGGGCGCTTCGGCGTCCGGTTGGAGCGTGAGCCACAGTGTGTCGTGGAAACATAGTCCAGGACTCATCGCCTGATAGCCACAGAAAAAAGCCCGGCAAGATTGCCGGGCTTTTTGTTTCACCGAAACCGGACGGAGGGTCGCCGCCGCCCGGAACGGGTACCGCTAGCTGTTGTCTTCGCCGGACTGCTGACGTCGACGGATTTCGCGCGGGTCGTTATGCGCCCGGCGACGACGGCGCGATTCTGGCGTCGTGGCTGTCTCCTCGGCAGCCTTCTCAGTCTCATTCTGCTCAGTGGCAGCCGCTTCCTCGGCCTTGCTGTCTGCCTTGGGAGCTTCTTCAGGCTCCTGCTCGGGCTGGGCGGTTTCCGGCTTGGGCAGCTCGGAGGCAACCGGCGCCTCGGCCTTGTTATCTGCCTTGGGGGCTTCGCCAGGCTCCTGCTCGGGCTGGGCGGTTTCCGGCTTGGGCCGAGTGGACTCCGCCTTGGGCAGCTCGGAGGCAACCGGCGCCTCGGCCTTGCTGTCTGCCTTGGGAGCTTCTTCAGGCTCCTGCTCGGGCTGGGCGGTTTCCGGCTTGGGCCGAGTGGACTCTGCCTTGGGCAACTCGGAGGCAACCGGCGCCTCGGCCTTGCTGTCTGCCTTGGGGGCCTCCTCAGGCTCCTGCTCGGGCTGAGTGGACTCCGCCTTGGGCAGCTCGGAGGCAACCGGCGCCTCGGCCTTGTCTACTTCGGGCGCCTTGCGTTCTGGCTGGGTAGCCTCGGCCCTCGGTCCTGCCAGCAGTTTCTGCTCGGCTTTGGTTTCATCCGCCCTGGCTTCGTCCGCCTTGGCTTCATCTTCCTTCGGCTTGGCTGGCTTGGCTCTGGAGGCTTTCAACTCCGCCACGTCGGCTTCGAGATCCGCTTCGGGGACTTCTGCTTCAGGCGCTTCCACTCTGGGCGTCTTCGGCTTGGAAGAGGATTTCCCTTTGGTTGCCGCTCTACCTGCGGCCTTGTCCCGCTGAGGCTGGGCCGTATCATCCTTGGCATCGTCCGGCTTCGAGGTCGGTGACTTCGAGACCTCCGGTGTCGTCGCTTCGGTTGCGGTCGGCGCTTCCTGAGCGTCCTCCTGGCTATTCGCCTGGGCCAGCAGCTTTTCCTGCTCGGCCACGGCTTGCGGGTTCAGTGCCTGCTGCCGGGTGCGCTTGCGAGGATTGTTGCGTGTGCGCTTGGGCTTGGTATCAGCGGCGCTCTTGTCGGACTTGGCCGAGGAAGTGGCGGTCTCCTGGCTGGTTTTCGGCTCTTCGTCACGGGGCTTGGCGTCGCGGGGCTTGTTCCGTCCGTTAGGCTTGTCGTTCCGCGACGGCCGGTTATCCTCGCGCCCTTCGGGGGAGTTGCTGTCCTGACGGGAGCTTTCCTGACGAGAGCTTTCCTGACGGGAGCTGTCCTGACGGGAGCTGTCCTGGCGTGCATTGTCTTGACGAGCATTGTCTTGACGAGCATTGCGGGCCGGACGGTTTTCGTCGCGGCTCTCATTGCGACGCCGACGATTGCCACGCCCACCATTCGCATCGCTTCGATTGGTGTTGCGTTCCTCCCGCTCTTCCGTTGCGCCTGTCTTCTCGCCGCCATTTTGCGAGGGGCGTGTCGGGGCCGGGCGTTGAGCGCTGCTCTGTTCGCGCGGGGCGTTACGTTGTTCGCGCGGGGCGTTACGGTTGGCAGCGCTATCGGCCGGCTTCGAGGCAGGGGCGGATGCCTCATCGCCACCCAGCAACTTGTTCAGGCCCTTGAAAACCCGCGACAGGAAGCCGGAGTTTTCTTGAGAAGGCGAAGTCTGAACTGCCGGAGCGGCGGGAATCTCGTCCTGACGCAACGAGTCCGGAGCCGGGGCGGTATGTGCCACGGACTTGACCGCAGCTTCCGTACGCAGGATCGGCTTTTCAAAATTCGGGTCCGGCTCCTTGCCCACTTCGGTATCGGTCGGCAGTTCGAAGCTCGACTTGATGCCTTCCTCCTCCTCGACGTGGTCGTCACGCAGACGCTGGACGTCATAGTGGGGCGTGTCCATCTCGGGGCTGGGCAAGAGCACTACCTGCACGCCCTGGCGACGTTCGATCTCGGCCAGCACGCTGCGCTTCTCGTTGAGCAGATAAGTGGCCACGGGGACCGGCAGGATCGCCCGGATCTGCGCGCTACGCTCCTTCATCGCCTCTTCCTCGATCAGGCGCATGATGGACAGTGACATGGAGCGTACGTCGCGGATGGTGCCCTGACCGTCACAGCGTGGGCAGACTACGCCACTGGTCTCGCCGAGCGAAGGCCGCAGGCGCTGACGGGACATTTCCATCAGGCCGAAGCGTGAGATGCGTCCGATCTGGACCCGGGCGCGATCGAGCTTGAGGGCATCGCGCACGCGGTTCTCGACATCGCGCTGGTTCTTGGCCGGCGTCATGTCGATGAAGTCGATCACCACCAGGCCGCCGATATCGCGAAGACGCAACTGACGAGCAATCTCGTCGGCCGCTTCCAGGTTGGTCTGTAGCGCGGTTTCCTCGATATCGCCGCCACGGGTGGCCCGCGCCGAGTTGATGTCGATGGAAACCAGGGCTTCGGTGTGGTCGATGACGATCGAGCCGCCGGAAGGCAGCTTGACCTCACGCTGATAGGCCGTTTCGATCTGGGACTCGATCTGAAAGCGTGAGAACAGCGGCACGTCATCGGTATACAGCTTGATCTTCTGCTGGTAGGACGGCATGACCTGGCGGATGAAGGCCAGCGCTTCCTCGTGCACTTCCGAACTGTCGATCAGCACTTCGCCGATATCCTGGCGCAGATAGTCGCGCATGGCGCGAATGATGACGTTGGATTCGCGATAGATCAGGAAGGGGGCGGGGCGCTTGACGGCCTCTTCGGTGATGGCTTCCCAGACCTGCACCAGGTAGTCGAGGTCCCACTGCAGTTCCTCGGCGCTGCGGCCGATACCGGCAGTACGCACGATAACGCCCATCCGGTCCGGCAGGGTCAGCTGACCCATGGCGTCCTTGAGCTGAGTGCGATCATCGCCCTCGATGCGTCGTGAAATACCGCCGGCACGCGGGTTGTTGGGCATCAGCACCAGGAAGCGACCGGCCAGACTGACGAAAGTGGTCAGGGCGGCGCCTTTGTTGCCGCGCTCTTCCTTGTCGACCTGGACGATGACTTCCTGGCCTTCCTTCAGGACTTCCTTGATACTGGGGCGGCCCGAGACATCCTTGATGAAGTATTCGCGGGATATTTCCTTAAGCGGCAGGAAACCGTGCCGATCGGCACCAAAGTCCACGAACGCGGCTTCGAGGCTGGGTTCGACGCGGGTGATGCGTCCGCGGTAGATATTGGCTTTCTTCTGTTCCCGGGCACCGGATTCGATGTCCAGATCGTAAAGGCGTTGACCATCGACCAGAGCGACGCGCAGCTCTTCAGGCTGGGTCGCGTTGATGAGCATCCGTTTCATGTTGTCTCGCTGAATGGTCGTGCCGGTAAGGCGGCGACTCGAGTATCGGCGACGACGAACCGCTTGCTGTCGTGTTGTGCTCAGTGCATGTCGTGGAGGCGTCTGATACCTGACTGGGGTAGGGCCCTACATGGCAAAAGTTCAGCTTTTCGGCCGTGCAATTCCCTGACGCGGCATGATCATGTTGAGTACGCGGCGGCGGCAGGACGTGTCTCGGCGGGTGCAATGTCGTGTCCCGTCCGGTCCTGCGGTCTTCCGCCAGACACCTGGCTGCGTCGGTTCGGCGACGCCGGCCTCCGGCACGGTGTTGACTTTCCCCGTGGCGGTTGAACGCCCCACGACCAACTGCTGGCAGGTGAGGGTGAGGCGTTCTCCCCGATTCCGGGCGTGATAGTACTGATTTTTCGATCACCTCGATCACTACATCTGACGCGGCTGCCGCATGGCAGCGTTGTCGTGATCGTGTTGTTCGTCGCTCGGGCCCGCGTGTCTGTCGTGCAGGCGCTACCAACGGACAGGTAATGTCCATTTGAGCGAGTCCGGAATATAACAGTAAAGCCTTTGGCCAGCAATTGGCGTCAAGGCGGCGCGAGTACGATAGAATGGCGGCTGAATTGCGGTCCTGGACCGTTCATCCTCGGTGGCTGAGTAAGGAGAGGGCGTGCATGGCCGAAGGCCGCGACGTTCAATGGATCGAAGTTGATGAGGGGCAGGTCGGGCAACGTATCGACAACTTCCTGCGTACCCGTCTCAAGGGGGCGCCGAAGGCGCTGATCTATCGCATCGTCCGCAAGGGCGAAGTGCGGGTCAACAAGAAGCGTGTCAAGGTGGATTATCGCCTGATGGCGGGGGACCTTGTCCGTGTGCCTCCGCTGCGTCTGGCGCCGGAAGCCGCCGTGCGCGAGGTCAGCGACAACCTGCGCAATCTGCTCGCCGGCAGCGTGCTGGTGGAGGGGCCGGACTGGCTGGTCATCAATAAGCCGTCGGGGCTGGCCGTGCACGGCGGCAGCGGGGTCAAGATCGGCCTGATCGAAGCGTTGCGGCAGGTGCGCGAGGATCTCGATTTTCTGGAGCTGGTGCATCGCCTCGATCGCGATACCTCGGGTTGTCTGCTGCTGGCCAAATCCCGCGAGGCGCTGCTGACACTGAATACCGCGTTGAAGAATCGCCAGATGGACAAACAGTATCTGGCCCTGGTGCAAGGGCGCTGGCCTGCCAAGCGGGAGTTCGTCAGTGCGCGCCTGGACCGTTTCGAGGCCGGAAATGGTGAGCGCAGAGTCCGGGTCGACCCCGACGGCAAGGTGTCGCGCACCCGTTTTGCAGTTCGTGAAGCCCTTCCCAACGCCACCCTGATAGAGGCAGAGCCGATTACCGGGCGAACGCACCAGATTCGTGTGCATGCTGCTCATGCCGGCTGTCCATTGCTGGGAGATGACAAGTACGGCAGCCGGGAGGGGGCGCGTCTGGCCCAGCGTCTTGGGCTGGAGCGATTGTTTCTGCATGCCGCATCGCTGACGTTTCCCGAGCCTCGTAGTGGAAGGCCGGTACACATCAAGGCGCCGCTTGGTGAGACGCTGGAAACGGTTTTGGTGCGGGCCCGCGAACAGCGCTGAGTCGCGGCGCGAAACCCCAGCCAGGACCGCTGGCGGCGGCTATGGCATGTCAAGGAACAAGGAGCAAGCGTGCGTTACCGGCTGGTGATATTCGATTGGGATGGCACTTTGATGGATTCCGAAGCGCGAATCGTGGCCTGCATGCAGGCGGCGGCACGTGATGTGGGCTGGAAGCCTCTGGCGCACGAACAGGTCAGGGACATCATCGGGCTGGGGCTGCCCGAAGCCATCATGAAATTGTGTCCGACGATATCGGATGCGCAGGCTGCCGCCATGCGTGAGCGTTACTCGCATCATTTCGTGGCGGCCGATCAGGAGCCGATGCGTTTCTTTGCCGGCGTCGAAGCGGGAATCGAAAGGCTGCGCCGTCATCCGCAGGTGCAGCTGGCGGTGGCGACCGGCAAGAGCCGGCGCGGGCTGGATCGCGTCTTCGATACGGCCAATTGCCGTGCCTGGTTTCATGCCAGCCGTACCGCCGACGAGACCCTTTCCAAGCCGCATCCACGCATGCTGGAAGAGTTGCTGGCCGAGACCGGCGTCGATGCCAGTGAGGCGCTGATGGTGGGTGACAGCGAGTACGACATGGAAATGGCGCGCGCCTTGGGCATGGATCGTGTCGCCGTGACATACGGCGTGCATGCTGTCGAGCGGCTCACGCTCTCGACGCCGGTCCTGATCGTCGATGAGTTTCCTGCGCTTGTGGATTGGCTGCATGAATGATCGGCACCGTCCCGCGCTTCCCAATGAACCGAGATTGAGCGATACCGATGAGCGACGACAAGCATGATGACTGGACCCAGGGGCCCGAGTTGAGTCGGGAAGAGGCGCGGCGTCGCAGGGTCGGGGAGGACGCGTCGGCAAGCGCGGCCGATGACGATGCCGAAACGTTGCGTGAAAAGCAGCGGCTTGCCCAGCTTCAGATGATGGATCGCTGGATCGGTGGCGTACTCACCGAGCAACGCCGCAGTCGACGCTGGAAGCTGTTCTTCCGTTTCCTGTTTGCGCTGCTGATTCTGGCTTCGTTGACGATGACGCTCTATAGCCTTTTTCTCGGTAATCTCGACACGGCACCGGCCGAGGAGCACCTCGGCGTGGTCGAGGTGCGTGGCGTGATCGATGCCGAGGGGGCTGCCAGCGCCGAAAGGGTGATCGAGGGGATACGCAAGGCCTGGGAGAGCCCGACGACCCGCGCGGTGGTGCTGCATATCAATAGCCCCGGTGGCAGCCCGGTCCAGTCTCAGCGCATCTATGACGAGATTCGGCGCCTGGAGTCGACAGGGGAGAAACCGATCATTGCGGTGATCGAGGATATCGGCGCCAGCGGGGCCTACTATATCGCGGCGGCGGCCGATGAAATCTATGCTGCCCCTTCCAGCCTGGTCGGTTCGATCGGGGTGATCTACTCGGGATTCGGGCTGCAGGAGGCGATCGGCAAGCTGGGAGTCGAGCGGCGTGTCTTTACCGCCGGGGAAAACAAGGCCTTTCTGGACCCCTTTTCATCGATCAGCCCTGAGCAGCGCCGCTATTGGCAACAAGTGCTGGACACGACGCATCAGCAGTTCATCGATGCGGTCAAGGCGGGACGCGGCGAGCGCCTGAAGGAGGACCCGCAGCTGTTTTCGGGGTTGGTGTGGACCGGCGAGCAGTCCGTGACGCTGGGGCTGATCGACGGCCTGAAAAGCGTTGACGACGTTTCCAGGCAGCTGGTGGGCGAGGTGCGCCTGCGCGACTACACGCCGGGACTTGATCCCTTCGAGCGGCTGTCCCGCCAGTTCGGACGCGTCAGCGCCGAATGGCTGGGCATGCCGGCGGTATCCTCTCCCATACGCTATCAGCTGCCCTGAGCGCGTTCGCGCTGGGCTGCGGGTCGCTTCGCCGGCGATCCGCAGTCTTTCTTCCCTTCATGGCCTGTCGTCGCAATGGTGTGTCAGCGGGTCCATTCCGGCCTCTCGCAGCAGTTGGCACAAGCGGATAAGCGGCAAGCCAATCAGTGTATTGGGATCGTCCCCCTCGAGGCGCTCGAACAGGGTGATGCCCAGTCCCTCCATGCGGAAGCTGCCGGCACTATCGAGAGGCTGTTCCCTGGCGACATAGTGCTCGATTTCCATTTCGCCAAGCGGGCGAAACACGACCTCGTAGGTTTCGTGGCAGACCTTCTGCCAGTCACGCCTGGTATCGAGTAACGCCAGTCCGGTGACGAAGCGGACCCGTTTTCCCGAGAAGCGGGCCAGCTGGGCGCGTGCCGCCGCTTCGCTGCCCGGCTTGCCCAGGATGCTGCCTTCAAAGACGGCGACTTGATCGGAGCCGATGATCAAATGCGCCGGGTGAGCGGCAGAGAGCCTTCTTGCCTTGGCCAGCGCCAAGCGTTGAACCAATGTCTCGGGCAGTTCGTCTGCATGTGCCGTCTCATCGATGTCGGGGCTTGCCCAGGTGTAGGGAAGCTCGAGTCGGTCGAGCAGTTGCCGGCGCCAGCGTGAGCCGGATGCGAGTACCAGGCGTGACATGAGGTCTCCTTGAGGGGGCTGTCGAAGGGGACGTTGTGATATGCAACATGCCCTTGGAGTAAAAACTTGGGGTAAAAGAAGGGCGCGGGAAGCGTAGACACGCTGAACGCCCTTCGTTTAACTGCCTTTCGCCATGAGCGGATGCCGCGGCTCGCCGGCATTCCAGTCAAAGCCTACACTATTGCTTGTCTCCCTCGAGGCTCTACCGGAGAGATCCATAGCGGAGAGATCCGTAGGCCAACCTCCGTAAGTCTTTTGACAGGAACGGGGGGAATCCCTATTATTGCGCGCCTATGTTAACCACACGATTCCCTAATCTGGTCGAGCCCTACAAGCTCGCCGCCAACCACGAGCAGCTCGAAGGGCTCATGTCCCTTGAGCGGATGTCGCGTCTCAGTGAGGAAATCGGCGAGCAGGAAGGTGACTGCGAAGTGCGCATGGACTTCGGTATCGATGCTCATGGCCGGCGCTTCATTGAGGGCGAGCTGACGGCAAAGGTGCAGGTTCCCTGTCGCCGTTGCCTGGAGCCGATACCGGTGACCCTGGAGAGCCGCTTCCTGTTGGGGATGGTGTCCAGTGATGCCCTGGCGGCTGAGTTGCCGGGGGATTACGAGCCGGTATTGGTGGAAAGCGAGCAGTTGAATCTCCTGCCGGTGGTTGAGGATGAGCTCATCCTCAGCGTGCCGCAGGTGGTTTACCACGACGAGGCAGAATGCGCCGTCTCTCAGGATCAGCTGGCGAGTGCTGATCCCGATTTCTCGGACGAGCGTCCTGAAAACCCCTTCAGTGTGCTGCGCACGCTGAAAGGCAAAACCTGAATCTTTGTTGATTACTCTGGAGTGAATTCCCATGGCCGTTCAACAGAACCGTAAGACCCGTTCCAAGCGCGGCATGCGCCGCAGTCATGATGCGCTGTCCGCTCCGGCCCTGTCTCAGGACAAGGAAACCGGTACGACCCACCTGCGCCACCACGTCTCTCCTGACGGTTTCTATCGTGGCCGCAAGGTCGTCGACGCCTAAGGCGACGACGTCCGCACTTGACCGTGCGAATTGCCATTGATGCGATGGGCGGGGACTTGGGTCCCCGCACTGCTGTTGCAGGCACCTTTCATGCTTTGGATCGGCATCCCGATCTCGAAGCTTTGCTGTTTGGGCCGCGCGCCGTTCTCGAGGCTGAAGTCGATGCCTTGCCCCGTCGTTTGCTTGGCTTGCGCTCCCGCTTGACGATTCTCGATGCGCCACATGTCATTTCCCAGGAGATGCGGCCTTCGAACGCCTTGCGGGGAGCTGAACAATCGAGTCTTTACCTGATGCTGGCCGCCGTGCGTGATGCCTGCGCGGATGCCTGCGTCAGTGCCGGCAATACCGGGGCCATGATGGCGTTGGCGCGTCGCATGCTGGGTACCGTCATGGGTATCGATCGCCCGGCCATTAGTACGGCGATCCCGACCCAGGATGGTGGGCGTTGCTATATGCTGGATCTTGGGGCGAACGTCGATGTTCAGGCGCGGCATCTGCAAGATTTCGCCCGGCTGGGGGCCGTCATGGCTCGAGTGGTGGATGGGCTCGAGAAGCCGCGTGTGGCACTGCTCAACGTGGGGGTCGAGGCCAACAAGGGAGCGGCGCGTGTGCGTGAAGCCGATGTGCTCCTGCGTCAGACGAGTGGCCTCAATTATGTGGGTTTCGTCGAAGGTGACGCCATCTTTTCCGGAGAAGTGGATGTGGTGGTCTGTGACGGCTTCGTTGGCAATATCGTCCTCAAGTCCAGCGAGGGGTTGGCGCGGATGTTGATGAAGCGCTTGCAAGAGACCTTCGAGGCGCACTGGACGACTCGGCTGGTCAGCTTTCTGGCTCGCCCGGCGCTGTACAGGCTCAAAGGCCAGCTCGATCCAGTGCGCTATAATGGCGCAAGTCTGCTGGGGCTATCGGGAATCGTGGTGAAGAGCCATGGGGGAGCCGATGAGCAAGGTTTTGCCTGGGCGATTTCCCGGGCGGTGCGTGAAGTTCAGATGGCACTGCCGCGCTACCTGGCTCAGGAGTTGGGTGAGGACAGAAGTGCGCAGCCCTCTATCCTCTCGGCTTCCGCTTCGGATGAGGCGGGTCGAGAGGATAGCGGGTTTTCGGCCCGTTTGAGATCCGACGAATCCCATCCTCAAAGGTAACAGCGATGACTCAATCCCTGGCCCTTGTCTTTCCAGGGCAGGGCTCCCAGCACCTTGGTATGCTGCGGGAGCTGGCCGAGCGCTACAGCGTAGTGCGCACGACCTTCGACGAGGCCTCCGAAGCCCTGGGTTATGATCTCTGGCATGTCGTGCAGGAGGGGCCGGAGGAGGCTCTTAATGCCACGGCCTGCACGCAGCCGGCACTGCTCGCGTCGAGCGTGGCGATCTGGCGTGTCTGGCAGGAGCTCGAGGGGCCTCGGCCTGCTGCAATGGCGGGACACAGTCTGGGCGAGTACAGCGCCATGGTATGTGCCGGTGCCGTCGGCTTCGCCGAGGGCGTCAAGCTGGTGAGGCTGCGCGGTGAAGCGATGCAGGACGCGGTGCCCATGGGGCAGGGCGCCATGGCCGCTATACTCGGCCTGGATGACGACGTGGTGGAAAAGGCGTGCCGCGAGGCGCTACCCCAGGGCAATACTTCAGGCGAGGTGGTGGCTGCGGTCAACTACAATGCACCGGGGCAGGTAGTGATCGCCGGCAGCAAGGCCGCGGTCGAGCGGGCCATCGGGCTGTGTCAGGAGGCGGGCGCCAAGCGTGCTCTGCCGTTGCCGGTATCGGTGCCTTCGCACTGTGCGCTGATGAGGCCAGCTGCCGAGCGCTTGGAGGAGGCCATGGCCGATATCGAACTCAAGGTGCCACGCTATACTGTGGTCCAGAATGTCGATGCCTGTGCCCATGCCGATGTCGATACGCTGCGCACACGCCTCATCGAGCAGCTTTATCAGCCGGTTCGCTGGACGGAGTGTGTCAATGCGATGGTTGGACAAGGGGCTAGCGTATTTATCGAATGCGGGCCCGGAAAGGTGTTGACGGGACTGAACAAGCGTATTCAACGTCAGGCCAAGGGGCTGGCCGTGAATGATCCTGACAGTCTTGCCGCCGCGCTCGAACTGGCGCGTGACGCTGTCAGTGAGTCGAATTCGTAAGGATGCAGGAAACAAGATGACGAGCGAACGCAGAGTTGCCCTGGTGACAGGAGCAAGCCGTGGTATTGGTCGTGCCATTGCCTATGAGCTTGGCCGGCAGGGGCGGATCGTGATCGGCACGGCGACGAGCGCCGGGGGAGCCGAGCAAATCGACCAGGCCCTGAGGGCTGAAGGCATCGAGGGGGCAGGGCGTGTCCTCGACGTGACTGACCAGGACAGTGTGGATGCTCTGATCAAGGCGATCAGTGACGAATTCGGAGCCCCGACGATTCTGGTCAACAATGCCGGAATCACGCGAGACAATCTGCTGATGCGGATGAAGGAAGACGAATGGGATGCGGTGCTCGATACCAATCTCAAGTCTGTCTATCGTGTGACCAAGGCTTGCGTGCGAGGCATGACCAAGGCCCGTTTCGGGCGTATTGTCAGCATCAGTTCCGTGGTCGCTGCCATGGGCAATCTCGGGCAGACCAACTATGCTGCCGCCAAGGCGGGGATGGAAGGGTTTACCCGCGCGTTGGCCCGCGAGGTTGCGTCGCGTTCCATCACCGTCAATGCGGTGGCGCCGGGATTCATTGCCACCGACATGACCGAAGGTCTGGCCGAGGCGCAGCAGGAGTCGTTGCTGACTCAGATTCCTCTGTCTCGTCTCGGCAAGCCCGAGGAAATTGCCGCGGCTGTAGGGTTTCTGACCAGTGATGTTGCCGGTTATATCACCGGGGAAGTGTTGCAGGTCAATGGCGGCATGAATATGCGCTGACGTCCCGCTGGCGCTGTTGCGTCGTCTGAGGGCGGTCTATAAACTAGCCGCAGCTTTCCTGAGCTAGCGGATTCGTACCACTAGGAGTAACGAAACAATGAGCACCATCGAAGAGCGCGTGAAGAAGGTTGTGGCCGAGCGCCTGAACGTCAAGGAAGAGGACATCCAGAACACGTCGTCTTTCACCGAAGATCTCGGCGCGGATTCTCTGGATACCGTCGAGCTGGTGATGGCGCTCGAAGAGGAATTCGATACTGAAATTCCCGATGAAGAAGCCGAGAAGATCACCACCGTACAGGAGGCGATCGACTATATCGTCGCTCATCAGTAAGTCCTGCGAGACGGCGACTACCGGCGCCGGTTCGTAACGACGATGCTCAACGAAAGCCGCTCCTTAGAGAGCGGCTTTCGTTTTTCAGTGACCATCGACTGGCTCCATCGGGCACGGTGTTCGGGTATAATGCGCGCAAACACGGCCATGCCGTGCCAACTCGCTAGTTTGGAGGAGAGCTAATGCCTCGCAGAAGGGTCGTGGTGACCGGGGTCGGTCTGGTAACGCCGGTCGGCAACACCGTCAAGGAGAGCTGGGACAGTATCCTGGCGGGCAAGAGTGGCATTGCACCGATCGAGCACTTCGATGCCAGCGGTTTCAATACGCGTTTCGGAGGCTCGATCAAGGATTTCGACATCAGCCCCTACCTCAACCCCAAAGATGCCCGCAAGATGGATCTGTTTATCCAGTACGGTATCGCGGCGGGAGGGCAGGCGATGGCCGATGCCGGGTTGGAGTGCACCGAGGAAAATGCCGATCGCATCGGTGTGGCCATCGGTTCGGGAATTGGCGGCCTGCCGATGATCGAGCATAACCACAATGCGCTGAACAAGGGGGGAGCGAGGCGTATCTCCCCCTTCTTCGTGCCGGGGTCGATCATCAACATGATTTCCGGCAATCTGGCCATTCAGCACGGCTTTCGGGGTCCCAACATCGCCATCACGACGGCCTGTACCACCGGGACTCATAATATCGGCTACAGTGCACGCACCATCGCGTATGGTGATGCTGACGTGATGCTCTGCGGCGGGGCCGAGATGGCGACCACACCACTGGGACTGGGCGGTTTCAGTTCGGCGCGCGCCTTGTCGACGCGCAACGACGATCCTCAGGCAGCGAGCCGCCCCTGGGACCGCGATCGCGATGGCTTCGTACTATCCGACGGCGCCGGCGTGCTGGTGCTCGAGGAGTACGAACATGCCAAGCGGCGTGGGGCGCAGATCTATGCCGAGGTGATCGGTTTCGGCATGAGTGATGATGCCTATCACATGACGGCGCCACCGGAGGACGGTCGTGGCGCGGCGCTGGCCATGGCCAATGCGATCCGCGATGCCGGCATCACACCCGACAAGATCGATTACATCAATGCCCATGGCACCTCGACACCGGCAGGCGACCTGGCCGAGAGCCGGGCCGTGGAGCATGTGCTGGGCGATGCCGCCAAGTCGGTAGCGGTGAGCTCGACCAAGTCAATGATCGGACACCTGCTGGGTGCCGCCGGAGCGGTCGAGGCGATCTTCAGCATCCTGGCCATTCGGGACCAGGTCGCACCGCCGACCATCAATCTCGACAATCCCCAGGAGGGCTGCAATCTCGATTACGTTCCGCATACCGCGCGGCAAATGTCGATCGAGTATGCCCTGTCGAATTCCTTCGGTTTCGGTGGTACCAACGGCTCGCTGATCTTCGCCCGGGTCTGATCCTGATGCGTGCCGAGCCGCTGCCTTTCGATGACCGCGGACTGGCCTATGGGGACGGGCTTTTTGAAACCGTCCTCGTCCGAGATGGCCGGCCACAGCTCTGGGAGGCGCATCTTGCGCGTCTATTCCGCGGTTGCCGGCGTCTGGGTCTGCCATTGCCTGAGCGGGAGTGGCTCGACGCCCTGCCGGCCCAGGCAGGAAGCGGGCTGCAGGTGCTCAAGCTGATCGTGACGCGTGGCAGTGGTGGGCGGGGGTATCTGCCGCCCGAGTCGCCAGTGCCTCGTCTGCGCTGGCAGGCCATGCCTTTCGCACCTGCCGAATCACGTTGGTATCATGGCGTCAGGGTACGCCATTGTCAGCTGCGTCTGGGAATACAGCCGCGTCTGGCGGGCATCAAGCATCTTAACCGGCTCGAGAACGTTCTGGCCCGGCAGGAGTGGGATGATTCCGGGGTGGCGGAAGGTCTCTTGTGTGACAGCGAGGGGCATCTGATCGAAGCCGTGTCGATGAATCTGCTGTGGATGCGCAAGGGGCGTCTGGAAACGCCGGATCTTGCCGGTTGCGGGGTCAAGGGAACCTTGCTCGAGACGCTCTGCCAACGGCTGCCGGTCGACCCGGTGCGCGTCGGTCCCGAGGTGCTGGGCGAAGTGGAAGCGTTGTGGCTCGTCAACTCGGTGCAGGGGGCGTGGCCAGTGATACGTCTGGACAGCGCCACGGGGAGATGTCTATGTCGGTGGCGGCTCGGTGCTGCGCATCGAAGACTTCAGGCGCATGCTCACACGCTGCTGGGGTATCCCGGTGACTTCGAGTTACCGGCTGAAGCCATCAACGAGGACGCTCCATGCGAGTGGTAAAAATCCTGCTGTTGCTTGGAGTGGTTGGCATTGCCGCCGTCTTCCTGGCCTTCCGCTATTGGGAATCGCGGCTCGATGCCCCCATTGCCGCCGAGACGGAGATCCTTTATGAGGTGCCGCGCGGTGCGGGGTTTCACCGTGTCATCGATGATTTGTCCGAACAGGGCATCATTGCGGAAACCTGGCCCTATCGAGTGCTGGCGCGTATCGAACCCGAGAGCCTTGCGGGCCTGCGTGCCGGAGAGTTTCGTATCGAGCCGGGACTTTCGGGCCGCGAGCTGATCGCGCTGCTCTCCAGCGACAATGTCGTGACCTACCGGTTGACGGTTCCCGAAGGCTGGACCTTTGACCAGATGCGCGGGGTGCTGGCCGAGGCGCCCAAGCTGGATCATCGCACCGTCGACATGAGCGACGAAGAGATCATGGCCGCTCTGGGGCATGACGACGAGCACCCCGAGGGACGTTTCTTCCCCGATACCTATCGCTACCAGAAAGGAACGCCGGATCTCGAGCTGCTGCGTCAGGCCTATGCGCGCATGGCCGATACTCTCGATGAGGTATGGGCGCAGCGGGATGAGGACCTGCCGATCGACACGCCTTACGAGGCGCTGATCCTGGCATCGTTGATCGAGCGCGAGACCGGAGCGTCCGAAGAGCGTCGCCAGATCGCCGGTGTCTTTACGCGGCGGCTGCAGCGTGGCATGCGCCTGCAGACCGACCCGACCGTCATCTATGGCATGGGAGAGGCCTACAAGGGCAATATCACCCGTGCCGATCTGCAGCGTGACACGCCTTACAATACATACCTCATCTCCGGCCTGCCGCCGACACCGATTGCCATGCCGGGACGGGCCGCTCTGGAGGCAGCCGTTCATCCTCAGCCGGGCGATGCGCTCTATTTCGTGGCCAGGGGAGATGGAACGCATCACTTTTCGAGCACGCTCAGCCAGCATAATGCGGCGGTGCGCCGTTACATTCTCAATCGCTGAGACGTGTTCAATCGTCAATGGCGACCGGGTGATACGCCAGAACATGCAGGAACTCAAGACGACATGACCAAGGGACGCTTCATCACTCTCGAAGGGGGAGAAGGCGTCGGCAAGACCACGAATGCCGATTTCATCTGCCGCTGGCTCGAAGCACAAGGTATCGAGACGGCGCGTACCCGCGAGCCCGGGGGCACGCCCCGTGCCGAAGCGATTCGCCAACTGTTGCTCGATCCGGACCCGGAGGAGCCCCTGTCGAGCGATGCCGAACTGCTGCTGATGTTCGCTGCACGGGCCCAGCATCTGGCATCGCGGATTCTGCCCGCACTGGCACGTGGCGCCTGGGTCGTATGTGACCGCTTTACCGATGCCACCTTCGCCTATCAGGGGGGCGGTCGGGGCGTCGACATGCGGCACATCGCTACGCTGGAATCCCTGGTTCAGAAGGGCTTGCAGCCCGACCTGACGCTGCTGCTGGATATGCCTGTCGAGGTGTCGCGTGGTCGGATCGACACACGTCTTGCCGAGCAGGGAGGCCAGCGTGATCGTTTCGAGCGCGAGCGCGGCGCTTTCTTCCTGGCGGTGCGGGAGGCGTACCTCGAGCGAGCGCACGCAGCGCCGGAGCGCTTTGCGGTGATCGATGCCGCACAGTCGCTACCCGACGTGCAGGCCCAGATCGCCACTTGCCTGAGTGACCGGGTCGCCGCATGGGTGTAACGCCATTACCATGGCAGCAGGCGTTATGGCAGCAGCTGGTGCGTCTGCAGAGCAACGATCGCCTACCCCATGCGCTGCTGCTTTCGGGGCCCCATGGCGTCGGCAAGCATGAACTGGCCGATGCCTTGGTGGCGCGGACATTATGCCGCTCTCCCGGTGACACGGCCTGCGGCGTCTGCCATGGGTGCCGGATGCTGGCGTCGGGTTACCATCCTGATCTGCTCGAGGTGGCACCTGCCGAGAAGGGTCGGCAGATTCGTGTCGATCCCATCCGCGAAGTCAACGCCTTCGTGGCGCAGACGGCACAGCAGGGCGGCTACCGGGTAATTCGGCTGCAGCCGGCCGAGGCCATGAACGTCGCCGCGGCCAATGCGCTGCTCAAGAGTCTCGAGGAGCCCGGGCGCCAAACCCTGTTCGTGCTGCTTGCCGACATTCCGTCACGTATGCTGCCCACCATTCGTTCGCGCTGTCAGCATTGGAGCCTGGGCGTTCCGGCCCATGATCCCAGTGTTGCCTGGCTGAGCGAGCGGTTGGGAAGCACCGAGGAGGCCGTTTTCTGGCTGCGTGTGGCCGGGGGCTTGCCGCTACTGGCCGACGAACTTGCCGGTGCCGAAGCGCGCGGCCTGCGCCAGGAACTGCATGAGTTATTCGATGCACTGGTCCGCGGTGCAGAGCCGGTCGGTGAAGCGGCCCGTCTGGATCGGCAGTCCCTCGATCGTATTCTGTGGTACGGTATTGCCTGGCTGGAAGATCTGATTCGGCTTGGGCTTTCCGGCGATCCGGAGCGCATACGCAATCCCGATCTGCTGCCGCTGTTTCGACAGGCGGTCAAGAATGCCCGGGTACGTGACTGGTTCCGCCTGCTGGATTATGCTCGTGAGCAGCGACGCCTGATCGCCGCGGGCGGCAATCCCAATCCTCAACTGGTCATGGAGGCCTGGCTGATTCGCTGGGCGGCGCTGCTCCGCTCATGATCGCGATCCGTGAATCCGGCTGTATTCAGGAGGCTTCGATGGCAGCACAAAAGGCACTCTCCCTGACCATTCGCGATGAGCAGACGCTGCTTTCGGCCTACATGCCCTGGTTGGAGCATGGAGGCATGTTCGTGCCGACCCGGGAACGCTACACGCCGGGGCAGATCGTGCATCTGTTGCTGACGCTGCCTGACGAGACGGAGAGGATGCCGGTGTCCGGTACGGTAGTCTGGATATCGCCGCCCGGTGTGGGCGGGAGGCGCATGCCGGGCATCGGGGTCCATTTCGATGACAAGGGGCACGCGATGCGCGAACACATCGAGACCCGTCTGGCCGGCTTGCTGGGCCAAGGTACGCCCACTTACACCTTCTAGTCGTCACTGTCCTGGTCACCCCTGTCGGCGGTATCCGCGGCTTCCGACTACGCTGGCGCCAAGGCGCTTTTCGTCCTTTATTGCTATCCATCAAGTGAGACCATGTTCGTCGACTCTCATTGTCATCTCGACCGCCTCGACCTTACCGCCCATGGCGGCGATCTGAGCCGCGCGCTGGACGCGGCGCGGGCCCGCGAGGTTCGCCAGTTTCTGGCCATCGCCGTGACCCTTGACGACGTGCCGGGGCTCGCCGAGATCGCCCGGAGGCATCAGGATGTGGTGATTTCGGCGGGGACCCACCCGCTGCACGAGACCTCGGAAGAGCCCGATATCGAGACGATCACGGAGTGTGCCGAGCGCTTCGGTGCCGTGGCCATCGGCGAGAGCGGGCTGGACTATCACTATGACAGTGTGTCTCGCGAGGTCCAGCATGAACGCTTCAGGCGTCACCTGATTGCCGCGCGTGAACTGGAGTTGCCCATCATTGTCCATACCCGCGATGCAAGGGAAGAGACCCTGGCGCTGATTCGCGAGCATACCGATCCCAAGGTGGGCGGCGTCCTGCATTGTTTCACCGAGGATCTCGACATGGCGCGCGAGGCGGTACGCCATGGCTTCTATATATCACTGTCGGGAATCGTTACCTTCCGCAATGCGGATTCCCTCCGTGAACTGGCCCGACGTCTTCCTCTGGATCGTCTGCTGATCGAAACCGACAGCCCTTATCTGGCGCCGGTGCCCAACCGCGGCAAGCCCAACGAGCCTCAGTGGGTCGTTGAAGTTGCAGAGTGCATCGCTGCCGAGCGCGGCATCAGTGTCGATGAGGTCGCCATGCAGACGACCGTCAATTTCTATCGTCTGTTTCAGGAGGCGGCGCCGGAGGCGCCTGCCGAAGTGCGTGAAGCGCTGGCAAGAGCTAGCCTATTCTGAAACGTTCTGCCGGCAGTATCAGGAGATTGCGATGTCATTGGAACCGTTGATGGCGCATGTGGATCCCGATGGCGCCATTCCTCCGGTCGATCGCTGGGATCCGCCCCACTGCGGCGACATGGACCTGGTGATCGCGGCGGATGGCCGCTGGATTCATGAGGGAACGCCGATCGGCCGGCCGCGGCTGGTTCGCCTGCTGTCCACCGTGCTGCGCCGTGAGCCGGATGGGGATTATTGCCTGGTCACGCCGGTCGAGAAGGTGCGTATCCAAGTCGAGGATTGTGCCTTTCTGATTATCGATGCGGAGTTGCTCGGCGATGAGTGGCAGTTGACGACCAATGTCGGTGACAGGATAACGCTCGGCGAGGAGCATCGTCTGGAAGTGACGATGACGCCTTCTGGCGAACCGGTGCCGGAAGTCATGATCCGTTTCGGATTGACGGCTCGCCTCAACCGCAATGTCTATTATCGCCTGATAGACGTGGCGGAGACCCGCGAAGTCCAGGGCCAGCAGGAGATCGGCCTGGTCAGCGGCGGCGTCTGGCAACCGCTGGGCTCACTGCCGGCGAGTGCCGAGTGACGCGAGTGGCGACTCCCACACTGCCGCTGACGTCGGAACAGCGTGCGGTCGTCGAACACGCGAAGGGGCATGCTCGAGTCGCGGCGGTGGCCGGTGCCGGCAAGACCACGACCCTGGTGGCAAGAGTGCTGCACTTGCTGGCAGGAGGCGTGCCCTCTCAGCGCATCATGGTGCTGATGTTCAACCGGGCGGCGCGTGAAGACTTCGCGGCCAAGCTCGGCATTCAGGCGCCTTCGGGCCAAGCGTTGCCGCAGGTGCGTACCTTCCATTCCATCGGGCACCGCCTGACTCAGAGCCTGACACGCTGGGGGAGGCTCGCACCGCGGCAGCTGCTCCAGGCCGACTGGCAGCATGAGCGTCTGCTGCGCCAGGCCGTCATGCAGAGCTTGGATGCGGCCAGCGAAAACCATCGTGAAGCTGCGCTGGAGGCCGACAGGGTGGAGGCGTTCGGCCAATTCTGCGATCTGGTCAAGGCGGAGGTGATGACGCCCCGGGCGCTCTACGAACGGCTCGATTTCGGTCCGGATACCGGCCATTTTCCTGAAGCCTTCGAGCGTTTCGAAGCGCTTCTCGAGCAGCATGGCCTGATGACCTACGCCGATCTGCTCTATCGTCCACTGCGTTGTCTGGAGCGGGAGCCCGACACTCGCGCACGGATCCAAGGCTATCTGGACCACGTCATCGTCGATGAGTATCAGGACATCAACGAGGTGCAGCAGCGCCTGCTGGGTCTCCTCGCCGGGGATCGGGCCGAGGTGATGGTGGTCGGCGATGCCAATCAATGCATTTACGAATGGCGTGGTGCGCGTCCGGATTACATGCTGGAACGTTTCACTGCCAGCTTCGGGGCTGCCAGCGATTACCCTTTGTCCTACACGTTTCGCCACGGCCATGCGTTGGCCTTGGCAGCCAATCATGCCATTCGCGCCAATCGGCGGCGCCCCGACCAGCAGTGTCTGGCGGCACCCGGCAACCCGGCAACCCGGATTGGAGCCGCCATGGGCGGATCGCAGCTTCTCGAAGCATTCGAGAATTGGCGCCGTCAGGGGCGGGCCTGCAATGAAGCGTGCATTCTGGTACGCAGCTGGGCGCTATCCGTCCCCGTGCAACTGCAGCTGCTACGTGCAGGCATCCCCTTTCGCTTGTCACGGCAGGATCGCTTCGTGTTTCGTCTGCCGCTGGTGCAGGCCCTGGCCGGCTATCTGATGTTGGCGTACGACGCCCGTTTGCTCCGCGATCCGGATCATGTGCTGCTGTTGTTCGCCCAGCCAACGCCCTTCGTGGCTCGCGAACGGTTGCAGGCGCTGACTCGGGTCCTGGCCACGACGCAGCGCTGGCCGGAGCGACACGATCCGCTGCTTGACGGGCTCAAGCCGTTGCAGCGACGCAATCTCAAGCGGCGCTGGCAATTGTTGTGCGAACTGCCTCGACTCGCTCATCTATCCCCGGCCAAGCTGCTCGAGCATGTCGTTGAACGCATCGAGGCCGACAAGGTACTCAAGCGGGCGGCTGCCCGGCGCGAAAAGGGCGAAGAGGATGTCAGGCTGCTGGATGTCCTGATCGAGCAGGCCGGCGAGTTGGCCAGCGATCCGCAGGCCTTCATCGAATTGCTGCGCAATCCGGTGGAGAACCGTGACGATGGTGTGCTGATCACCACCGTGCACGGAGCCAAGGGACTGGAGTGGCCCTGGGTCGTGCTGTCGGGTGTCAATGAGGAGGATTTTCCGCATTACAGCCGGGAGAATCCGCTCGACGATGAACGCCTCGAGGAGGAGCGGAGACTGTTCTATGTGGCGATTACTCGCGCACGCGAGCGACTGCTGCTATTGCATGACGGGGGCAGCCATCATCCCAGCCGTTTTCTCGCGGAAACAGCCTGGCAGGATTGCCAGCGTGTCGGCGACATTCTCGAGAGGGGCGGTAACGACGCGGACGACACTGCACCGCTGAAGGTTCGCGAGCCGGCTCTCATGTCCCGCTACCTGGCTGCGCTGGGTCATTCCCTGCCGGTGTGCGCAGCGGTTTCCGAGCCAGAGAAGGCCGGCATCGAAGCTGGTGCCTGGGGCGTGGGGCAATGGGTCGACCATGAAGTGTTTGGCGTCGGCGAAATAGAGAGTGTGGAAGGTAACCCCGCGAATCCAGTCATCGAGGTGCGTTTCACCCACGCAGGGCGGCGGCGGCTGATTGCGGCGCGTGCCCCGTTGAAAAGAATGCCGTCCCGAAGGGTCGGGGCCATGCCGTGAACCTCGGCGAGGCACTGCCCCATTCAAAGCGTCAATGAAAAGGCCCCGCATGGCGGGGCCTTTGGCATGAGGAGGCGGACTACATGTTGGGATAGTTGGGCCCGCCGCCGCCCTCGGGCGCCACCCACTGGATGTTCTGCGCCGGGTCCTTGATGTCGCAGGTCTTGCAGTGCACGCAGTTCTGGAAGTTGATCTGGAACCGCGGCTGGCCGGCGTCGTCCTCGACCACCTCGTACACCCCCGCCGGGCAGTAGCGCGTCGCCGGCTCGGCATACTTGGGCAGGTTGTGCTGGATGGGAATCTCCGGATCGACCAGCTTGAGGTGACAGGGCTGGTCCTCCTCATGGTTGGTATTCGACAGGAACACCGAGGAGAGCTTGTCGAAGGAGAGCTTGCCGTCGGGCTTGGGATAGTCGATCTTCTTCGCCTGGTCGGCCAGCGCCATGCGCTCGTGGTCCGGCGTGGTGTCGCGCACCACCGGCAGCTTGCCGCCCAGCAGCTGGTTGGCGAAGTTGTAGGCCCCGCCGACATGGGTGCCGTACTTGTGGATCGCCGGGCCGAAGCTGCGTGCCTCCTGCAGCTCCTCCCAGGCCCAGCTCTTCTCCCACCTGGCGGTGAACGCCGTCAGTTCGCGGCCCCCCTCGTCACCCTCGACGAACGCCTCGAACACCGTCTCGGCGGCCACCATGCCCGACTTCATCGCCGTGTGCAGACCCTTGATCTTGGCGAAGTTCAGCGTGCCCGCGTCGCAGCCGATCAGCAGCCCGCCGGGGAAGGTCATCTTGGGCAGGCTGTTGGCGCCGCCCTTGACGATGGCCCGCGCCCCGTAGGACACCCGCTTGCCGCCCTCCAGATACTGCTTGAGCACCGGATGGTGCTTCATGCGCTGGAACTCGTCGAACGGCGACAGCCAGGGATTGGTGTAGGAGAGATCGACGATCAGGCCCACCACCACCTGCTGGTTCTCGGCGTGATAGAGGAAGAACCCGCCGTGGGTATCCTTCTCCAGCGGCCAGCCCGAGCCGTGCACCACCAGGCCCGGCTCGTGCCGGTCGGCGGGCACGTCCCACAACTCCTTCAGGCCGATGGCATAGTGCTGCGGGTCCTTGCCCGCAGCCAGATCGAAGCGCTGGATCAGGCGCTTGCCCAGATGCCCCCGGGCGCCCTCGGAGAATAGCGTGTACTTGGCGCGCAGCTCCATGCCCGGCGTGTAGCCTGCCTTCTCGCTGCCGTCCGCCGCCACGCCCATGTCGCCGATGACGATGCCGCGCACCGTGCCGTCTCCGTCGTGGAGCACCTCCTGGGCGGCGAAGCCGGGAAAGATCTCCACGCCCAGTTCCTCGGCCTGCTCGGCCAGCCAGCGGCACAGGTTGCCGGCGCTGATCACGTAATTGGGCATCGCCCCGCCGGTGTTGTGCATGCTCTTGGGGACCAGGGCGTTGGGCAGCTTCTGGGCCTTCTCGGCATCCTTGAGCAGGTAGACGTCGTCGCGCGTGGCCGGTGTGTTCAAGGGGGCGCCGCGCTCCTCCCAGTCGGGGAACAGCTCGCGCAGGGCGCGAGGCTCGAAGACCGCACCGGAGAGGATATGGGCGCCGACCTCGGAGCCTTTCTCGACCACGCAGACCGAGAGTTCGCGTTCGGCGGCCTGGGCCTGCTGCATCAGGCGGCAGGCGGCGGATAGACCACTGGGACCGGCGCCGACGATGACCACGTCGAAGTCCATGTATTCACGTTCCACGTCTCTATCTCCTCCGTCTTGAATGCCAGGCGGTCAGGACGCCTTTGAATTATTTAAAAAGTTTATTTCAAACGGTCGTTTGTATCTAGTCATACACGAGGGAATATCATAATGTCATCTGCAGGGAACTTTGTCCCGCTCGGGGGAGTACCCACCTTCGAAGGGTTTGACCCGGTCAGGCCCTTACGCGAGTATTGGCAATCGTAATAGTCGCGAGGTGGGTCATGCCGAGCGACATTTTTCAGGACGGAGCCCCTATCAAACGCTTGCATGAATTTTATAAGGGCATGCCTGCAGGTTCTAACCAAGCGAGGACACCATGAAAGTACTCGTCGCGGTCAAACGCGTCATTGACTACAACGTCAAGATCCGCGTCAAGCCGGATCACTCCGATGTCGATCTGGCCAACGTCAAGATGGCCATGAACCCCTTCTGCGAGATCGCCGTGGAAGAGGCCGTGCGCCTGAAGGAGAAGGGCATCGCCACCGAGGTGGTGGTCGCCACCGTCGGACCCAAGGCCGCCCAGGAGCAGCTGCGCACCGCGCTCGCCCTGGGCGCCGACCGCGCCCTGCACATCGAGACCGACGACAAGGTCGAGTCGCTGGCCGTGGCCAAGCTGCTCAAGGCCGTGGTCGACGAGGAGCAGCCCGGGCTGGTGATCCTCGGCAAGCAGGCCATCGATACCGACAACAACCAGACCGGCCAGATGCTCGCCGCGCTCGCCGGCCTGCCCCAGGCCACCTTCGCCTCGGTGGTCGAGATCGATGGCGACAAGGCCACCGTCACCCGCGAGATCGACGGCGGACTGCAGACCCTGGAACTGGGACTGCCGGCCATCGTCACCACCGACCTGCGCCTCAACGAGCCGCGCTACGCCAAGCTGCCCGACATCATGAAGGCCAAGAAGAAGCCGCTCGGCGTCAAGAGCCCCGCCGACTACGGCGTCGAGACCGGCTCCCGGGTCGAACTGCTCAAGGTCGAGCCGCCCGCCGAACGCCAGGGCGGCATCAAGGTCAGCTCCGTGGACGAGCTCGTCGACAAACTCAAGAACGAAGCCAAGGTGATCGTATGAGTCTGCTGGTTCTCGCCGAACATCAGGGCGGCGAACTCTCCGCCGCCACCGCCCACCTCGTCGCCTGCGCCCAGGCCATCGGCGGCGACATCGATCTGCTCGTGGCCGGCGACAACGTCGGCGGCGTGGCCGAGGCCGCCGCCCAGCTCGACGGTGTCGCCCGGGTACGCGTGGCCGACAATGCTGTCTACGCCCACCAGCTCGCCGAGCCCCTGGCCGACCTGCTGGTGCAGCTGGCCGACGAGTACAGCCACGTGCTGGCCGCCGCCTCCACCACCGGCAAGAACGTCCTGCCGCGCCTGGCCGCGCTCAAGGACGTCTCGCAGCTCTCCGACGTCATCGGCGTCGAAGGCCCCGACACCTTCCGTCGTCCGATCTACGCCGGCAACGCCATCGCCACCGTCAAGAGCGGCGACCCGCTCAAGGTGCTGACCGTGCGCACCACCGCCTTCGACGGCGTGGGGCAGGGCGGTAGCGCCGCCATCGAAGCGGTCGACATCGTCGCCGAGGCCGGACGCTCCAGCTTCGTCAAGGAGGAGCTGGCCGAAAGCGACCGCCCCGACCTGGGCAGCGCCAAGATCGTCATCTCCGGCGGGCGCGGCATGGGCAACGGCGACAACTTCCGGCTGCTCGACGGTATCGCCGACAAGCTCGGCGCTGCGGTGGGCGCCTCGCGGGCCGCGGTGGACGCCGGCTTCGTGCCCAACGACATGCAGGTCGGCCAGACCGGCAAGATCGTCGCCCCGGAGCTGTACATCGCGGTGGGCATCTCGGGCGCGATCCAGCACCTGGCGGGGATGAAGGACTCCAAGGTGATCGTGGCGATCAACAAGGACGAGGAAGCGCCGATCTTCCAGGTGGCGGACTACGGCCTGGTAGGCGATCTGTTCCAGATCCTGCCCGAGCTCGAACAGAAGCTGTAAGTTTCCGGCGGTCCATCGACCGGTAGAACTGACCGGCCCGTTATTGCGGGCCGGTTTTTTCATGTTCCGACCCCTGTCATTATTGATAATTGTTCTTGTTTGTATTAGCGTGCTTACCTACTACGCTAAGGCCTGCTCAAAAGGCCGGTGATGCAAGCTGTCACGTCATGCATGGCTTGCAGGTCCGCTTTCGCTTCGTACTGGTCGTGAGTCGACTCATGCCGGTCTTGCCAGCGGTAGAACATAACTGGACATGGGAGAGCGTGGTGCGTAAGAACCCGCAATGGAAAATGTCCCGCCAGCCATCCATATCGATGCGCTGGTGGACGGTGCTGTTGTTGCTGTGTCTGACGCCGTTGGCTTCCTGGGCGCAGGATTCGCTGCGTGACGAGAGTGTCTCGGCCCAGCGCGAGCAAGCCGCATTGCAGGAACGTATCGATGCTGCGGACGAAGAAACGCGTCAGGCCCTCGAGCATTTGCGTGAGACCGAGCGCGAGGCGCAAAGGCTGGAAAGCTACAACGAGGAGCTGGCCCCGCTGGTCGAGCGTCAGACCGAGACATTGGCGCGTCGTGAACAGGCCTTGGAAGATATCGAGGTGACGCGTGAATCTTTGCCGGGATTGATGCGCAGCATGGTGACTCGGTTACGCACTCTGATCGAGGCCGACATGCCTTTTCTACAGGAAGAGCGCCTGGCACGGGTGGCGAGCCTGGATGAGATGCTTGCTGCAAGCGACCTGGGCCTCGCCGACAAATGGGACAGGCTGTTCGCTGCCTGGCGCGCGGAGCTCGACTACGGCCGAGACATGGATAGTTGGCGGGGCGCGCTGGTTGGGGATGAGACTCGCGAAGTGGACTATCTGCGGATTGGCCGGGTGGGTTTCTATTACCTGACCCCTGACGGGCATCACGGCGGTGTCTGGAAAGCGGCGCAGGGTGAATGGCAGCCGCTGAACGACGCTCAACTCGTCGAGCTGCGCAAGGGAATTCGCATTGCCCAGGACCAGCGGGCTCCGGAGCTGCTCAAGTTACCGACTTCGCTGACGCCGGAGACCACCGTGCGTGAGCAGGAGGCGCAGTCATGAGACTTCATCTCTGGGGAAGGAAATGCTGGAAGGGAGCACTGCTCTCTCTGGTCATGGTGACGGGGCTGGCGCAGGCGGCACCGCTCGACCAACTGCTGGAAGACTTTCGTGCCGATAATCAGGCGGCGCAGGCCCGGGATCGTCAGCGGCTCGAGCAGCTGGTCGAGGATCAGGATGCTCTGCAGGCGGCGGTGGCCAATGCCGAGGCGCGTTTGGCTTCGGCGCGTGAACGCCGGGAGACGCTGGAGACTCGGCAGCAGGAGCAACAGCAAGCCCTTGATGCCCTGAATGTGCGTCGCGCCAATGAGGCCGGCGATCTCGAAGGGGTATTCGATGTGGCGCGCCGCTATGCCGGAGAGCTTCGCGACGATCTGGGGGAAAGCTGGCTTACGGTAGGCACCGACACTGGGTTACCGCAGCGCCTCGATGAGCAGGGCTTGCTCGGGACGACGGCCCTGGCATCGCTGCGGGACAGCCTGGCGGCGCTGGTGGCCGAAACCGCACGGGCGGTACGTTTCACGGCACCCGTGGCCGATAGCGAAGGCGTCATCAGCGAGCGCGACGTGATCCGGCTGGGCGATTTCGTGGCGTTCAGCAACGGTGATCTGCTGCGTCGAGCCGGCGAAGACGGCCGCCTGGCCGTGGCGGAGCATACGCCGGAGGAGGTGGCCGAGGCCCTGCGAGGATTCCAGCAGGGATCGCATGATGTCGTGGCGGTCGATCCGACCAAGGGAGCGGTGCTTGATGCCTTGGCGCAGCAGCCCAGCCTCTGGGAACGCTTCAATCAGGGCGGAGCCGTCGGCTACGTAGTGGTCGCGCTGGGCGTGCTGGGCCTGCTGGTCGCGCTGGCGCAGTACCTCTATCTCCTCGTCGTCAGCCAGCGTGTGCACCGGCAGCTGCGTGAGCCCAAAATGCTGCGTGACGACAATCCCCTGGGGCGTGTGTTGCAGCGTTTCACGACGCTGGGGCGGGAACATGCGCCGGAGGCGCTGGAGGCCCGGCTCGATGAGGCGCTGTTGGCCGAACAGCCCCGACTCGAGCGGGGGCAGCCCTTGGTCAAGCTGTTGGCGGCAGTGGCACCGCTGCTGGGGCTGCTGGGAACCGTCACGGGGATGATCGTGACTTTCCAGTCGATCACGGTGTTCGGAACCGGCGATCCCAAGCTGATGGCCGGCGGGATCAGCCAGGCACTGGTCACGACCGTCCTGGGCCTGATCACTGCCGTACCTCTGCTGTTCGCACATACGGCACTGCTGAGCCGCAGTCGTGCGCTCGTCGGGTTGCTGGAGGGGCGCTCCAGCGCCGTTCTGGCGGAGCATCTCGAATCACAAGTGATTCAGGCGGAGCCTCGGAACCATGCGGCTTATTCTTGATCCCGTCACTTGGCTGGTCGAGGCCGGGGGGCCCGTACTGGTAGTGATCGCCGGCGTGGCGGTGGTGCTCTTCAGCATCGCTCTGGAGCGCTGGCTGTATTGGCGCTTCACCCATCACCGGGCGCGGCGCGCCCTGATCACGAGCTGGGTGGAGCGTCGAGAGCACTCCAGCTGGAGCGCATTGACACTGCGTGAGGTCTGGACGCGCGAGCTGATTGCCCGGCTGCGGATGCCGTTGCCGTGGCTCAAGCTGCTGGTGGGGTTGTGCCCGCTGCTGGGGTTGCTGGGTACGGTAACCGGCATGATCCAAGTCTTCGACAGCCTGACCCTGACGGAGGTCAACCAGGCACGGGCCATGGCGGACGGCGTGGCCCGCGCGACCCTGCCGACGTTGGCAGGCATGGCCGTGGCGGTTGTCGGTCTGCTGTTCACGACCCGTCTCGAACACGTTATTCGGCGCGAAGATCAGCGGTTGCACGACCGCATGGCTCGCGCTGCGGAGGATGCCCATGCGTAGGCGCAGATTGTCGAACGCTAGCGACGACGCGACCGAGGTCAACCTCACGCCGATGCTCGACGTCGTCTTCATCATGCTGATCTTCTTCATCGTGACCACCAGCTTCATCAAGGAGAGTGGGGTGGAGATCGAACGGCCCGAGGCGGCCTCGGCCTCACCGCGCCCGGATGCCCAGGTCATGGTGGCCATTACTCCGGAAGGGGCGGTGTGGGTGGATGGACAGCCCGTCGACGCTCATCGCGTCGGCGGTGAAGTCGCGCGCCTGGTCAGCGATCAGGGAGGCGTGGTCATCCAGGCCGATCGCAATTCGACGACCGGGCTGCTGATCGAGGTCATGGACCGTATCCGTGACGCCGGAGTGGATAATGTTGCTGTCGCGGCCAGCAGAGGCGCAGGCTGATGCGCTTGATGTTGGGCTCCCTTGGGGGAGCGTTTCTGGCTCTGGTGCTGTTCTATCTGCTGGCCCTGCTGGTGGCGCCACCGGAGGATACGCGTCAGGAGATCGTCGTGCCGCTATCGATCTCGATGGTCGAGGCGCCGCAGCAGCAGGCTCCCGAGCCGGCGGCGGCGCCGGCCGAGGCCATGCCGGCACCGCCGGTCGAGGCTCCGCCTCCACCGCCGCCTGCGCCCATGCCGGCCATCCAGACGGATAGCCCCATTGCGTTGCCCGAGCCCGAGACGCCGCCTCTGGAGACGCCGGAGGTTTCGCTGGATGCTCAATTGCCCGAGTTGGCAGTCGAGCAGCCGCAACCGTCGCCCAAACCACAACCGTCGCCCGAGCCTCGGCCAACTCCCGAGCCCGCGTCGGAACCTGTTCCGGCTCCCGAGCCGGTAGCAAATGCAGCACCGCAGGCGCCCGTCGCTGCACCCTCGGAAGTGGAGAGTTCTCCGCAGCCAACGGTGCGCGTACCGCCGCAGTATCCTTCCCGGGCACAACGTCGCGGACTGGAGGGTTATGTCGAGGTACGTTTTACCATTCAGCCCAACGGGCGTGTCGATCCTGATTCGCTGCGGGTTGTCGATGCCCAGCCGCGCCATGTCTTCGAAAGAGCTGCGCTCAAGGCCATCGCCGAATGGCAGTTCCCCGAGGCCAGCGCGCCCCGGGAGGCCCGGCAGCGCCTTGAATTCCAGCTGAGGGGATAGCCATGCGTACGCACCGCTTGTTGCTTGTCATGCTGATGGCCTGGTTGTTTGCCGCCGACGTATGGGCGGCGGGACCCGCGCTGCGACCGGATATGGTGCAGTTGCTGGAAGGCCTGCAGGAACGTCTCGAGGCTGGAGAATATGCAGACGTCGAGGCCAGGGCCCGGCAGACAGCGGAGCGTCTGCGTGGCGGCAACGCGGCGGATCGCTGGGCTCGGGCATTGTTGCTTCAGCTCACCGCCACCGCCGAGGCCCGGCAGGGCAATGAGCTCGAGGCGGCAGATATCCTGGCCGTCGCCCGGGACATCGAGGGCGTCGATGCCAGCCTGCAACGGCGCTGGCTGAATCAGGAGGCACGCTTGCGGCTGCGTGGCGGCCAGACCGCCGAAGCCGCCCAGTTGCTCAAGCGCTGGCTGGAACAGGGGCAGCCCGACGCACCATCGTTATGGCTGATGGCTCAGATCCAGGGTCAGCTGGAAAACTGGGACCGTGCGGTGGCTTGGGTGGATCGGGCACGGCAGGCGACCGCTGCGCCGGACGATACGCAACTGCGCCTGGCGGCATCGATTTATCAGCGTGCCGGCCAGCCCGAGCAGGCGCTGGCCATGCTCGACGAGTTGCTCGAACGCGACCCCGACGATCCGCAAGCCTGGCGGCGTGCGGCCGCTCTCGCTCAGCGCCTGGGGGCGCACGGGCGTGCCGCGGCAATATGGGAGGCCGGATGGCGCCGAGGAGTGCTGACAGACGCGGAAGACCTCGAGCGCCTGGTTCGGCTGCACCTGGCAGGCGGAACGCCCGCCCGGGCGGCGGAACATCTGGAGCGTGCACTGCGGGAAGGACGTCTGGAGGATGACGTTGCCCATGCGCGTCTGCTGGCAGAAGCCTGGACGGCGGCCCGTGACCGTGCGCAAGCGCTGAACGCCTGGCAGGCACTGGCGGAGCGCTCCCAGGCGGGGAAGGACTGGCAGCAGCTGGGCGAGCTGGCCTACGGTTGGGGAGAGTGGGAGCGAGCCGTCTCGGCCTTGCGGCGCGCTCGCCAGGCCGGCGCCCAGGCGCAAGGACGCATCTGGCTGCTCGAAGGCGTGGCGCAACTGGAGCAGGGGGATGTGCGTTCGGCCCGCCAGGCTTTCGAGGCCGCTAGCGAGGCGGGCGCTGCCCAGGCAAATGCCTGGCTATCGATGCTGAGCGACCGACCTCACGAGCGAAGACAGTCTCAAAGCGAAAATTCCACCCACACCGGGGCATGATCCGAGGGGCGCTCCATGCCGCGAAGCTGATAGTCGATCCCCGCATCGCTGACCCGTTCGGCCAGCGGCGGGCTGGCAAGGATGTAATCGATGCGCAGGCCGCGCTTGGGGTCGCGTTCGAAGCCTCTCGAGCGATAATCGAACCAACTGAAGCGATCATCCACGCCAGGATGGCAACTCCGATAGCAGTCCTGCATTCCCCAGTTCTTGATGCGTGACAGCCATTCACGTTCCACCGGCTGAAAGCTGGTCTTGCCTTCACGCAGCCAGCGTTTGCGACTGGCCTCGCCGATACCGATATCGATGTCTTCCGGTGAAATGTTGAAATCTCCCATCACCGCGACACGCTCCTCGGGGGCATGGTCCTCCTCGAGAAGGCGGATCAATTGACGGTAGAAGTGCTGCTTGTAGGGAAACTTGGTGGGGTGGGCAAGGTTCTCGCCCTGGGGGAAATAGCCGTTCCACACCGTCAGTGAATTGCCATCCGGTGTGCTGAAACGCGCTCCGATCAGGCGTTTCTGGGCGTCCTCGCCATCATCGGGGAAGCCGTAGAAAACCTGCTCCGGTGCCTGGCGGCACAACAGCGCGACACCGTAATGCCCCTTCTGGCCATGGTAGTAGACGTGATAGCCCAGCGACTCCACCGCCTCACGGGGAAATTCGCTGTCCTGAACCTTGGTTTCCTGCAGGCCGATGATGTCCGGGCGATGCATGTCGACCAGCGCCTGCAACTGGTGGGGGCGTGCCCGCAGTCCATTGATGTTGAAGGAGACCATTCGCATCATGATGCCCCGTTATCGTCATTGTGACCTTTGTCGGCATCGGGATGCTCGGGAGCTGCGTGCGGATCGAGTACGCTGCCCTGTTGCTGGCGGGCCAGCTTGCGTGTCGCCTGGAGTTTGCGTTGCTGGCGTTTCTTTTGCACGTAGCGACGCGAAGAGGTCACCTCGTCGGGATTCTCGTGGCGCCACTTCTTGTAATCCTTGCGTCGGCCGGTACGGATCGTCACCTTGTCGGCAAGCGAGCGGGTCTTTTTCCTGCGGGTCATGACAGCGGCATTTCCTTGGAAGTATTGTCCGGTATTCTACCAGCCCCGATTAGCCGCCTAATACCCGTGTCCGGGAGACGTGACGGTTTTTTCGCCGCGTAAGCCCTCAAGACTGATACAATGGGCGGCTCTTTGCCTGCCGCTTCTCCATGGCGCCAGGTGAGTTGCGCGCCCCGGCGGGTGGGCACGGGCGCGCCTTTCACTCCATACCCACACGGACATTGAACAGATACGCAAGCTATGAGTGAGACGGAAAATACTTCAGTGCCGGCCCAGGATCGCAAGCCCAAGCGTCGCCGGCGCAAGCCGCGCAGATCCCAGTCGAGCTGGGACCTGCGTCAGTTTCAAGTGCCGCCCATGGCGGGAAAGTGGCGCTTCCATGACTTCGACCTGCCGTTGCCGCTGATGCGCGCCATTCATGCTCTGGGGTTCGAGTACTGTACACCGATCCAGGCCGAGGCGTTGAGGCATACGTTGCTGGGCGGTGACATTGTCGGCAAGGCCCAGACCGGCACCGGCAAGACGGCGGCCTTTCTGATCTCTATCCTCGCCTATTTCCTGGAGGAGCCGGCGCCGGATGGGCAGAAGGATGGCGCACCGCGTGCGCTGATTGTCGCCCCGACCCGCGAACTGGCCCTGCAGATCGAGAAGGACGCCAAGGCGCTGGCCCGCTTTACATCGCTCAGCGTGGCCAGTGCCGTGGGCGGCATGGATTACCAGAAGCAGCGCGATGCATTGAATCGCAAGCTCGACCTTCTGGTGGCCACGCCGGGGCGGCTGCTGGACTTCCATCAGAAGCGGGACGTGGACCTGACGCAGGTGGAGGTTCTGGTGCTGGACGAGGCGGATCGTATGCTGTCGATGGGATTCATTCCCGACGTCAAGCGCATCATCCGCCATACACCCAGGAGCGAGGAGCGCCAGACCTTCCTGTTCTCGGCAACCTTTACCGAGGACATTCTCAATCTGGCCAGTCAGTGGACCCATCAGCCCGCGCATGTCGAGATCGAGGTCACCACCGAAAATGCGGCCAACATCGAGCAGCGCGTCTATCTGGTCAGCGATCGCGACAAGCTCAAGCTGCTGATCAACCTGGTCAAGCAGGAGGCGATGGAGCGGGTCATGGTATTCGGTAACCGGCGCGACCTGGTGCGCAAGCTCGACGAGGAGTTGCGCAAGGCCGGCACCAGTGTGGCCATGTTGTCCGGGGACGTGCCTCAGGGGCAGCGCATCAAGACGCTGGAGCGCTTCCGCGAAGGCGAAGTCTCCGTGCTGGTGGCCACCGACGTGGCGGGGCGTGGCATCCACATCGAAGATGTCAGCCATGTAATCAACTACACGCTGCCGGAAGACCCCGAGGACTACGTACACCGCATCGGGCGTACCGGGCGGGCCGGCGCCAAGGGTGTGTCGATCAGTTTCGTTGGCGAGGAAGATGCCTTTTCCCTGCCCGAGATCGAGGCCTATATCAATGACAAGCTGCCCTGCGAGCATCCGCCCGAAGGTCTGCTGTAATCCTGCGGTACATCGGTGATACCTGCGGTATGAAGGAGCGTGCATGCTCGACGAGGCCCTGAAGGGAGAGATCCAGGACGCATATCGTCGCGTGCTCGAGGGACTCGAGCTGACGCCGCGTTACGGTCAGCGGCTGATGATCGCCGAGATTGCCCGCACCCTGGCCGGTATCGAGATCGACGATGCCGGCCGGCGCCTCTCCAACGAACATGTCTGCGTGCTCGAGGCGGGTACCGGTACCGGCAAGACCCTGGCCTACCTGCTGGCGGCGCTGCCGGTGGCCAAGGCGCGCGGCAAGCGGCTGGTGGTGTCCACGGCCACCGTGGCGCTGCAGGAGCAGGTGCTGCATCAGGACCTGCCGTCGCTCAAGCAGCACAGCGGACTGAGCTTCGACTATGCGCTGGCCAAGGGGCGGGGGCGATACCTCTGCGTGGCGCGGCTGGACCAGGCGCTGGAGGGCGAGGAGACGAACCCGACGCTGTCATTGTTCGAGCAGGCCATCGAGTCCCGCGAAGGTGACGATTTCCACGAGCTGGTGCGCGACATGGCCGACGCCTACGCGGCGGGGCGCTGGGAGGGCGATCGCGACAGCTGGCCCATTTCCATCGCGGACGGCACCTGGAGGCGTTTGACCACCGACCACCGTCAGTGTACCAATCGCCGCTGCGGCCATTTCGGTGCCTGTGCGTTCTTCCGGGCGCGGCGGCATCTCGAACAGGCCGATATCATCGTGGCCAACCATGACCTGGTGCTGGCCGATCTGTCGCTGGGCGGTGGTCTCGTGCTGCCGCCGCCGAAGGATTGCATCTACGTCTTCGATGAAGGCCACCATCTGCCCGACAAGGCGCTGGAGCACTTCTATCACCGTCTGCCCATCAATGCCGCACTGCGTTGGCTGCGCACGCTGAAGAAGTCGCTGACCGAGCTGAACACGGCGCTGGGAGTGCAGCCGACTCTGGCGCGCCTGCTGGCGGGAATGCCCGAGATGATCGCGGCGCTTGAACCGCGCCTGGGCGAAGCGTATGCCATGGGACATCAATTGGCGGGGTTGGGCCAGGGCGCGGGCGAGGAGACCCGGCACCATCGTTTCCCCATGGGGCGCGTTCCCGATGCGTTGCGCGACCTGTCGGCGACATTGGTCGTGGCCTTCGCTGCGCTGTCGCGCACTCTCGAAACCATGGCCGACATCCTGCGTGAGAGCCTGGATCCCGAAAAGGCCACCGGCCTTCCTCGCGAGCAGGCCGAGCCCTGGCTTCCGCTTGTCGCGCTGCTGCATGGCCGAGCGCTGGAAGCGCATGCATTGTGGCAGGCCATGGGAGCGCAGGATGTGGAAGGAGAGGCGCCCCAGGCACGCTGGCTGACCTTCGAGCAGATTGCGGGCGAGAGCGAGCTGACCTTTTCGGCAAGTCCGGTGTCGGCTGCCGAAACCTTGGCGCGTCATCTATGGGGCACCTGCTTCGGCGCCGTCGTGACATCTGCCACCCTGACCGCGCTCAACCGCTTCGAGCGTCTCCAGGAGCGTGCCGGGCTGGCTAACCGTTATCGCTACCAGCGTCTACCGAGTCCCTTCGACTATTCCCGCGCCGTGTTGAGCGTGCCCCGCGAGGCGGTAGATCCTGGCGATCGAGAGAAGCACGAAGCGGCCATCATCGCCTTCGTCGAGGCGCTGGATGGAAAGGAGGCGGTGCTCCTGCTGTTCTCTTCGCGCAAGCAGCTTCGCGCCGTGGAAGAGGGGCTTTCCCAGGATCGCCGGGCGCAGGTCTTGGCCCAGGACCGTCTACCCAAGCGTGAGCTCATCGAGCGTCACCGGGCGCGGGTGGATGCCGGCAAGGGGAGCATCATCTTCGGGCTGGCCAGCTTTGCCGAAGGCATCGACTTGCCGGGCGACTATCTGACCCATGTAGTGATCACGCGGCTGCCGTTCTCGGTTCCCGACGATCCGGTAGGCGCCACGCTGGCCGAGTGGATCGAAAGCCGTGGCGGCAATCCGTTCATGCGGATTTCCGTACCCGATGCCTCGGTGCGTCTGGTTCAGGCTTGCGGTCGTCTGATCCGCAAGGAAGCCGATCAAGGGCGCATCACGCTGCTCGACCGACGGGTACTCACGCGCCGCTACGGCAGGGCGCTGCTCGACTCCCTGCCACCCTTTCGTCGCGAGATTGACGGCTTGGCTCAGTAAGGATCCGCGTGACAACCGGATCTCCTCGCAACATGACTGAAGAAAAGGGCTCGCTTGCGGCGAGCCCTTCGATTGGGTGAGGCATGCGGTCGGTGGGCCGAGACCCTCGTGCGTCAAATATCGCGGCGGCGCCCGGCCAACACCGGCCGCAGCTTGTCCGACATCTTGCGCATCGCTAGTTCGGTGCTTTCCCAATCGATGCATGCGTCGGTGATCGAGACCCCGTACTTGAGCTGCGAATGGTCTTGAGGAATCTTCTGATTCCCCCAGCCAATGTGGGATTCCACCATCAGGCCGATGATCGACTGATTGCCTTCCAGGATCTGATTGGTGACGTTTTCCATTACCAGCGGCTGCAGGGCCGGATCCTTGTTGGAGTTGGCGTGGGAGCAGTCGATCATGATGTTCGGCTTGACCTGGGCCTTGCGCAGTTCCTGTTCGGCGAGCGCGACGCTGACGCTGTCGTAATTGGGCTTGCCATTGCCGCCACGCAGCACGACATGACCATAGGCGTTGCCACGGGTGCGGATGATGGCGACCTGTCCGGCCTGGTTGATGCCAAGAAAGTTATGGGGATGAGCAACCGACTGCAGGGCGTTGACCGCAACATCGAGGCTGCCGTCGGTGCCATTCTTGAAGCCGACCGGGCAGGATAGGCCGGAAGCCATTTCGCGGTGGGTCTGGGATTCGGTGGTGCGTGCCCCGATGGCCGACCAGCTGATGCAGTCCTGCAGATACTGTGGCGAGATGGGGTCGAGGGCCTCGGTGGCCAGCGGCAAGCCCATTTCCGCCAGTTCGACCAGCAGGCCGCGTGCGATGTGCAGGCCTTCTTCGATCGCGAAGGAGTCGTCCATGTGCGGGTCGTTGATCATGCCCTTCCAGCCCACCGTGGTACGCGGCTTCTCGAAATACACGCGCATGACGATGTAGAGACTATCCTTGACCTCGTCGGCCAGGCGACGCAGGCGCTGCGCATAGTCGCGTGCAGCTTCGACATCATGAATGGAACAGGGGCCGATGACGACCAGCAGGCGGGGATCTTCGCCATTGAGAATCTGCTGGATAGTGCGGCGTCCCTTGATGACGGTCTCCTCGGCAGCGGCGGACAGGGGAATGTCCTGCTTGAGCGCATCGGGAGTGATCAGGACGTCCTGGGAGAGGACGTTGAGGTTGTTGACCTGCTGTTCAGACATTCAGCTACCCGTTGATGTGTTCCTGCGATAAACAGGAGTGTCGTGACAAGTGCGCTTACTATCGCTTGTGGGCCATGGGGAAATCAATGTCAAAGGCGAATCTGATAGCCTGTACCGAAGATGGCGACAAGCGTTTCATGCGGTTTGTCTTGATGGTATGCCAAGAAACAGGAACACTAAGACCTATTGAAAGTGGCTGTTACCATTCGTTTCCTGTCGCGGCCCTGCTGGCCGGCGTGATCGGATGTCATTGATAGCCCGTGGATCCAGGTTGAATTTATGAACTTTCTGCACCCGTTATTGTTTGGCATCAGGCGCTTTTCGGCGCTTCGACCGTTGAGTCTCGCCCAGAAAGGGGGGGCGTGAATGGGCACCAAAGAAACCGATCAGCAACTCGTCGAGCGTGCCCAGAAAGGCGATACCCGGGCTTTTGATCTGCTGGTAAAGAAGTATCAGCACAAGATCATCGGTCTGATAGGGCGGTATGTACATGATCATGCGGAAGTTCAGGATGTGGCGCAGGAGGCCTTCATCAAGGCTTACCGTGCCTTGAGCAATTTTCGCTCGGAAAGCGCCTTCTATACCTGGATGTACCGAATTGCCATCAATACCGCCAAGAATCATCTCGTCTCACGTGGCCGACGTCCGCCGGGGAGTGATCTGGATATTGCCGATGCCGAAATCGTCGACCACAGCGGGCGTCTTTCCGATATCGAAACGCCCGAGGCTTCCATTGCCCGCGATCAGCTCGAGGCGGCCGTATTCGAGGCTATCGAGAATCTTCCAGAAGATCTCAGGACGGCGATCACGCTGCGTGAGTTCGATGGGCTCTCCTACGAGGATATCGCCAATATCATGCAGTGTCCGGTGGGGACGGTGAGGTCACGCATTTTCCGGGCGCGTGAAGCCGTCGATCGGCATATCCAGCCGCTGCTTACCACGAGCCGCGACGAGGATGTGATCCATGAATGAACGGAAAAATTTATTCATATGCCCGATTTCAGTGAACTGAAACGCGTCCCCGACGTCTCAGCAGACATAGCAGGGAAGGAAGGGGCCCGGGGATGATCCGGCGCATCCTTGTTGTGCAGGGCTTCCGAGTCGATGTCGATGCTGCCGACACCAAAGAGGCGCCTGCAGCTGGTGACGTTCGCCTGAAGATCGAAGATCCGAATATTGACGGTGAGCGGCAACAAATAATAAGCAGTCATCGTACTGCTCGTAATGTGTGGCTACCCGCCTTGTCGAGTGTGAGGGTATGAGAATGAATCAGAGTCTACGGGAATCGTTGTCGGTACTGATGGACAACGAAGGTGATGAGCTCGAGCTGCGTCGTGTTCTGAAGTCGCTTGGAGAATCACCCGAAGAGGCTGATGTGTGGCGCCGCTATCATCTGGCACGCAGCATGATGCAGCGTGACCGGGAGGCGGATGTCAGTGTGGATCTGTCTGCCGGCATCATGTCACGGATAGCGTCCGAGCCATTGCCTGAGGTGGAGACTCGCTCGGCGCCACGCCGCGGTTCGCCATTTTCCTTCGCCGGCAGTGCCGCGATTGCCGCTGCCGTGACACTGATGGTGATTGGTGGGGCTCGATTCTACAATGTGGGCGGAGAAGATGCCGGTACCCAGGGTGAACTGGCCGGTCTGGATGGTGAAAACCGCTCCCGGACAACCCTTCCCGTCGCCAACGAGACGGCTCCGCTCACCCAGTTCCCGCTCTTTCAGTCGCCGGCCGCTTCCGATGGTCTGATGGCCGTAGGAGCCGAAGCGCCATTCTTCATGTCGCCCAGCCAACGTCAGTCTCAGCAGGCAGAGGTGGAGCAGACGCGCGCCTTGCAGGCTTATCTGGACCGCCACGCTCAAGGTGCAGCGTATCGCTCCGGCGACGCCTGGATGCCGTTGCTGCGCTCAAACGGCTACGTCGCCCAAGAGTCGCCGAGCCAGCGCTGATGTTGCCGGTGTTGGCCGCTACCTTGCTGGTAGCCGTGTTCCCGTGGCAGCAGGCATATGCCCAGCCTCCCGACGAGACGCGCTCCGTAAGCAGCTTCAATTGTCCTGAACTGGCGGAGCAGCCTCGGCCGGAGACGGCAGAGCATTGGCTGAAGCGAAGCCTGTGGGCGGGGCATTGTTATATCTTCCGGGCTCGCGGCGTTCGCCTCAGTCATGAGGGCGTCAGAACACTGGCGCTCTTTCATCAGGTACGGGACGGCGTTGAGCATGAAGTGGCGCGTTTTCTTGACGGTCCTCCGGTCATTTACGAGCGGCGCGGAAGGGTCGGTCGTGCCGCTTGGTCGGTCGATGGCAATCGGGAGCCTCAAGCCTCTCCCGATGCCATCGTCTCGCACCTCGACGATCATTATCGGCTGCGGCTCGCTGGCGAGGAACGTATCGCCGGGCGCATGACCCAGCGCCTGGATATCGAACCGCGGGATCCGCTGCGTTATGGCCATCGAATGTGGCTCGACGGTGAGACGGCGCTGCCGCTCAAGCAGCAACTGGTTGCGGTAGACGGTCAGGTGCTCGAGACCTTTCAGATGACCGATCTCGAGGCGCCTCGCATCTACGAAGGCGGCATCGTCTTCGAGCCGGTCAAGGAGGCGCCAGCTACGCTCTGGGAGCCCGCCTGGTTGCCCCCGGGGTATCAGGCTCAGCCGGTCACTCCCCATCTTGCCGTGAGTGCATCCCGAGTGGAGCATCGTCTGTACAGCGACGGTCTGAACAGCTTCAGCCTGTTCGTGGAGCCGCTCTCTTCGGCGATCACCAAGCTGTCACCGGGAGTCTACCGTTCGGGCGTATCGCAGGCGGCGGTTCGTCACGCTTCGCTTGGCGGCAGGGCCATGCAGATTCTAGTGGTCGGCGAAGCGCCGGCAGAAGTGTTGGCGCGTGTCGCTTCGCATGTCGTATGGAACTCCTCCGATACGGCAGCGGCGGAGCCATAAGCCCAGAGCAGGATTTCCCGTCATGATGGAGCAGGAAGGCCGTGTCGTTGCCGTGCGCGACGGACAGGCGTGGATTGAAACTCAGCGTCGTTCCGGGTGCAGCGGTTGTCAGGCCCGTTCCGGCTGTGCCCAAGGCATGCTGACCAAATGGTGGCACCGCCCTCATCATCTTACCATTGACTTCGACAAGAGCCTGCCGCTTGCCGAAAACGATCGAATCGTCCTGGGAATCGAGGAGCGCATCTACCTGCAAGGTGTCGCGCTTCTCTATGGCATACCATTGATGACGGCGATCATCATGGGAGGGCTTGCCGAACAGTGGGCGGGGCGTGGAGCGCTTCTCGTCCCGGGAGGTTTCGTGCTGGGCCTTATCCTGGGGCTGCTGGGCGTGTCCTGGCATAGCCGACGGGATGCCTCGCGGGCGTTTTATCGCCCGGTTCTGCTGCGGCGAATTCGTCCATCCGGACGAAACGAGTGAACTCTTGGCGCGTTCAAGCATCAATGAAAAGCGGATGCGAGAAACGTGCGAAGTTAACGCCTTGGTTCTCCATTGCCCCATGCAGCGATGCCTCTGGGTAGAGCCTCGGTGACATGGCGTTTTGTATCGTCACATGACCCGCCATGCCGTCGATTCGAACATGTCTTAAACGAATCCAAGTGTTGTAGCAGGAGCCCTTGATGGAACGTATGACACGACAAATCTCACCTTGGCTGCTGGCGCTGTTTGCCTTCCTGGCGGTTCAGGTGGCGCAGGCCCGTGAACTGCCCGATTTTACCGAACTCGTCAAACAGGCGGCGCCTGGTGTGGTCAACATCTCGACGACACGGGCGGTTCCGGTACGCAGTGCATCTCCCTTCGGGCCTCAGGGACAGGAAATCCCCGACATCTTTCGTCACTTCTTCGGTGATCAGTTTCCCCAGATGCCCGGTTCGCCCGGACAGGGTAGCGAGGAGCGCCACTCGCTGGGTTCCGGCTTCGTTATCAGTGAAGACGGTTACATAATGACCAACGCTCACGTCGTCGAGGGCGCTGATGAAATTGTAGTCAGCCTCAACGATCATCGCGAGCTGCAGGCCGAGCTGGTCGGTTCTGACAAGAAGACCGATGTGGCCTTGCTCAAGGTCGATGCCAATGACCTGCCGGTACTCAGGCTGGGCAATTCCGATGAGCTGGAGGTCGGCGAATGGGTGGCCGCGATCGGTTCGCCGTTCGGTTTCGATCATTCGGTGACGGCGGGTATCGTCAGCGCCATCAATCGCACCCTGCCCAGCGATGCCTACGTCCCGTTCATTCAGACCGATGTCGCCATCAACCCCGGCAACTCGGGTGGTCCGCTGTTCAACCTGGATGGCGAGGTCGTGGGTATCAACTCCCAGATATTCACCCGTAGCGGCGGTTTCATGGGGCTGTCGTTCGCTATCCCGATCAGCGTGGCCATGAATATCGCCGATCAGCTGCGTACCGAAGGTCGGGTCAGCCGTGGCTGGCTGGGGGTCGTGATTCAGCCGGTGTCGCAGGATCTTGCCGAATCGTTCGGCCTCAAGAACGCACGCGGTGCCCTGGTAGCCGATGTGGCTCCCGAAGGTCCGGCAGCACAAGCGGGCCTGCAGGCCGGTGATATCGTCCTCGAGGTCAATGGCGAAGACGTCGAGTCCTCCATGACGCTGCCGCGCTTGATCGGTCGCGTTAGTCCGGGTCAGGAGGTTCAGCTTGAACTGCTGCGTGATGGTGAATCGAAGCAGCTCTCGGTGGAAGTGGGCCATTGGCCTGATGAAGAGCAGGCGAGCGACGACGCTGCAACGGGGCAGCAGGGCAGCCAGGCCCGGCTGGGCATTGCCGTGCGCGATCTCACCCAGCAGGAGCTTGATCAGCTTGGCATCGAGTCTGGCGTACTGGTTCGTCAGGTAGAACCCGGTGGCGTTGCAGCCAAGGCCGGCATCACCGGTGGCGATATCATCGCAACGTTTGACCAGAAACCGGTAGAGAGCGCCGAGGAACTGATGGAGGCGATCGATAATGCCTCTTCGAATCGTGCCATTCCGGTACGCATCATTCGCGATGGTCGGCCGCTGTTCGTCGCGCTGCGCCTTTCCGAAGAGGAGTAAGCCGTTCATTAGCCGTTATCAAAGAGCGGCGCAGTAGGGTATGGCGGGGCCTTTTTGGCCCCGCTTGCCTTTGTACTCAAAAAAGGCAGCCTGCCGCTTTCATGCTCTTCGGGCGGCGGCATGTCGGCACCCGCGAGGGAGTTTGCTGTTCCTGTCAACGCCATGCCGGTACAATGCCGACAATCAATTTTTACGCATCCCGCACTGGCGCTTTCCTGATTGTCTCCGGGGTGTCTACATGGAATCGGAACGGCTCGATGTCTCACGACGCAAGTAGCGGAAAATTAAAGCATATTCGAAACTTCTCGATCATTGCCCACATCGATCACGGCAAGTCGACGCTGGCGGATCGCATCATTCAGCTATGTGGCGGCCTGACCGAACGCGAATTGAAGGAGCAGGTGCTCGACTCGATGGATATCGAGCGCGAGCGCGGCATCACCATCAAGGCACAATCCGTCACTCTCGATTATCAGGCTCAGGACGGCCAGACCTACCAGCTCAATTTCATCGACACACCGGGCCATGTCGATTTTTCCTATGAAGTTTCCCGTTCGCTTTACGCATGTGAAGGGGCGTTGCTGGTTGTCGATGCTGCCCAGGGGGTCGAGGCGCAGTCGGTTGCCAACTGTTATACCGCCATCGAGCAGGGGCTCGAGGTTCTACCGGTGCTCAACAAGATGGATCTGCCGCAGGCCGATCCGCTCAAGGTTTCCCAGGAGGTCGAAGAGATTATCGGCCTGGATGCCACCGATGCCTGTCAGGTGTCGGCAAAGACGGGGTTGGGCATGGCCGAGTTGCTCGAACGGCTGGTGAGAGACATTCCGCCGCCCAAGGGGGATCCCGATGGCCAGTTGCAGGCATTGATCGTCGACTCCTGGTTCGACAATTATCTGGGGGTGGTCTCGCTGGTGCGGATCTTCGACGGCACTCTGAAAAAGGGCGACAAGATCCGCATGAAGTCCACCGGGCGCGACTGGGAGGTCAACGAGGTCGGTATCTTCACGCCCAAACGCCACCAGACCAATATCCTGCGTGCAGGTGAGGTGGGGTTCGTCGTGGCCGGCATCAAGGACATTCATGGTGCGCCCGTCGGCGATACCATCACGCATACCAAGACGCCCGACGTGGTGCGCCTGCCGGGATTCCAGAAGGTCAAGCCGCAGGTTTATGCCGGGATGTTTCCGGTCAGTGCCGAGGATTACGAGGATTTCCGCGACGCGCTCGAAAAGCTGGCGCTCAACGATGCCTCGCTGGCCTACGAACCGGAGAATTCCGATGCCCTGGGCTTCGGCTTTCGTGTCGGGTTCCTCGGCACACTGCACATGGAAATCATTCAGGAGCGTCTGGAGCGTGAATACGATCTCGATCTGCTGACCACGGCGCCGACGGTCGTCTACGAACTGGCCATGGACAATGGCGAGGTGATTTACGTCTCCAACCCCTCCAAGCTACCCGACATGGCCAATGTCGATGAGATGCGCGAGCCCATCGTTCGCGCCAGTATCCTGGTGCCGCAGGAGTTCGTGGGCAACGTCATCACCGAATGCGAGCAGCGTCGCGGCAACCAGCTTGACATGCAATTCCTGGGTAGCCAGTTGCAGCTCACCTATGAACTGCCCATGAGCGAAGTGGTCATGGACTTTTTCGATCGTCTAAAATCCATTTCCCGTGGCTACGCCTCGCTCGACTACAGTTTCGAGCGTTTCCAGCCCGCCAAGCTGGTACGCCTGGACGTGCTCATCAATGGCGACAAGGTGGATGCGCTGGCTGTCATCATTCACCGCGACCATGCCCACAGCCGGGGGCGGGCACTGGTGGAAAAGATGAAGGAGCTGATTCCGCGCCAGATGTTCGACGTGGCCATCCAGGCCGCCATCGGCGGTCAGGTGGTGGCTCGTTCCACCGTCAAGGCCCTGCGCAAGAATGTCACCGCCAAATGCTATGGTGGCGACGTGACCCGCAAGAAGAAACTGCTCGAAAAGCAGAAGGCGGGTAAAAAACGCATGAAACAGGTAGGTCGGGTGGAGATCCCTCAGGATGCCTTCCTCGCTGTACTCAAGATGAATGACTAGGAAACGAACTCATGGATTTTTCGCTTCTGCTGGTGGTGGCCGTCGCCGTCACAGGCTTGCTCTGGCTGATGGACGCCATCTGGTGGCGGCGAAAGCGCCACGCCGCATTGACGGTCGCTGAGAGCGGCGCCGGCGGACCGCTCGACGAGGGGTCACGTGACGAAATCACCAAGGAGCCCTGGCTGATCGATTATGCCCGCTCCTTCTTTCCCGTGCTTCTGGTGGTGCTGCTGGTACGCAGCTTTCTGGTCGAGCCGTTCCAGATACCCTCCGGCTCGATGCGCCCGACCCTTGAGATAGGGGATTTCATTCTCGTCAACAAGTTCACCTATGGTCTGCGCCTGCCGGTGACCAACACCGAGGTCGTCGATCTCGGTGAGCCGGAGCGGGGAGATGTCATGGTGTTCCGCTTCCCTCAGGATCCCTCCATCAACTTCATCAAGCGGGTCATTGGCCTGCCGGGGGACCACATCCGTTACGCGGATAAGCAGCTTTACGTCAATGGCGAGCCGGTTTCCAAGACATTGATCGAAGCCAATCCTCTGCAAGCCCCCGCCGAAGAGCTGTTTGCGGAGCAGCTTGGGGAGGTGAATCATGAGGTCTATAACAACCCGCGCGATCCCGGCCCCCAGATGCGAGAAGTCGTGGTGCCGGCTCACCATTATTTCATGATGGGTGACAACCGCGATCACTCCAACGACAGCCGCTACTGGGGCTTCGTTCCCGAAGAGAACATTGTCGGCAAGGCCTTTGCAGTTTGGCTGCATTGGGACGGCGGTTTGCCGAGCTTTTCGACGGTACGCAAGATTCATTAATGCATGCTTATGCGCTTCATGACCAAACGGGAGATCCGTGAGTAGCTCGTTAACCACCTTCAGTCGTCGAATCGGCTACCAGTTTCGCGATGCAGCGTTTCTGGAACTGGCGCTCACCCACCGCAGCTATGGCGGTGAAAACAATGAGCGGCTGGAATTCCTCGGCGACTCCATCGTCAATTTCGTAATTGCCGAAGCGCTGTTCCAGCGCTTCCCCCAGGCGCGTGAAGGTCAGCTTTCTCGCCTGCGTGCACGTCTGGTCAAGGGCCAGACGCTGGCCGAACTTGCCCGTGAGTTCTCGCTCGGCGAATACCTCCGGCTTGGCTCCGGTGAGATGAAGAGCGGAGGGTTCCGGCGCGACTCTATTCTTGCGGATGCCGTGGAGGCCGTCATCGGTGCGATCTATCTTGATGGAGGCATGGAGATCGCCAAGGCGCGCGTGCTGTCCTGGTACGGTACGCGTCTCGAGGCCATCGACCTGCAGGACACCTTGAAGGATCCCAAGACTCGCCTGCAGGAGTTCCTTCAGTCACGTCAGGCGGCGTTGCCACGTTATGACGTGGTTTCCGTGGAAGGAGAGGCACATGCCCAGACGTTCACTATCGAGTGTCATGTCGACATGCTGGCCGACCATACCCTGGGTGTCGGTGCCAGCCGCCGTCACGCTGAACAGCAGGCTGCCGAACGCGCCCTGGCGAGGCTGGAGCCGACACGAGGGAAGCGCTCATGACTGAAACCTGCGGATTCGTTGCCATCGTCGGACGCCCCAATGTCGGCAAGTCGACCCTGATGAACCGGATTCTGGGCCAGAAGATTTCCATTACCTCCCGGCGCCCCCAGACGACGCGCCACCAGGTGATGGGGATCAAGACCGAGGGCGAGACTCAGTTCATCTATGTGGACACCCCGGGCATGCATATCATGTCCAAGGATCGCAACAGGGCGATCAACCGCTTCATGAACCAGGCCGCGACCCAGGCCCTGCGCGATATCGACTGCGTCGTGTTTCTCGTCGACCGCACGCGCTGGACGAAAGAGGACGAAGTGGTGCTGGAGAAGCTGACGCATGTCAAGGCGCCGGTGATCCTGGCGATCAACAAGGTCGACTGGCTGGAAGACAAGAATGAACTGCTGCCCTGGCTGGCCAAACTTTCCGAGAAGCGAGACTTCGCGGCGGTGATGCCGGTTTCCGCCAAGCACGGGACCAATGTGCCGGAATTGGAGGCAGAGGTCGCCAAGTACCTTCCCGAAAGCTTTCATTACTTTCCCGAGGATCAAATCACCGACAAGAGCCAGCGCTTCCTGGCGGCCGAACTGGTCCGTGAAAAGGTCATGCGTCAGCTGGGCGACGAGCTTCCCTACCAGATGACCGTCGAGATCGAGGAGTTTCGCGACGAGGGGCGTATCGTCCATATCAGCGCGTTAATGCTGGTGGAGCGTCAGGGGCAGAAGAAGATCCTGATCGGCGAGAACGGCGAGCGTATCAAGAAGATCGGCCGCGAAGCCCGCCTCGAGATGGAGCGGGCCTTCGGTACCAAGGTGATGCTCAACCTGTGGGTCAAGGTCAAGCGGGGCTGGTCGGACGACGATCGCGCATTGAAAAGCCTGGGTTACGATCTCGAGTGACGGTTCGAGCTGAGAGCGAGGCACCATGACGCCCCAGCCAGCCTATCTTCTTCACAAGCGTCCTTACCGGGAAACCAGCGCCTTGGTCGACCTGCTCACTTTGGAGCATGGTCGGGTGAGGGCGGTGGCGCAGGGGGTGCAGCGTTCGGGTAGCAAGTCCCGCGCACGTCTGCAACCGTTCAGCCCGCTGCATGTCACCTGGACCGGGGAAAGCGATCTCAAGCGTCTGCGATTGATGGAGTCGTCAGGCGGGGTATCGTTGCTGGCGGGAGAAGGCTTGCTATGCGGGTTCTATGTCAACGAGCTGCTGACGCGCACCCTGCCGCTGGAATTCCCCGTCCGCGAGGTCTTCGGCATCTATGCGCTGACGCTGGAGGCGCTGACCTTGCCGCAGCACCGGGCGCCGGCTCTGCGACGTATGGAAATCACCCTGCTCGAAGCGCTCGATGCGGCACCCGTTTTCAGTGACGAGCACGACGCGCCGCTGGAGCCGGCTGGCAGTTACGTCTACCGTCCGGAAACCCGGCACTTTCGTCGGGCCGGACCGGATGAGCGCGGAACGGATGGCCGCTCCCTCCGGCTGCTGGCCCGTGGTGACTGGGAGGCGCCGGGACTCGCCGGGCTGGCCAAGCAACTGACACGTGTTGCGATGGCCCCGTTGCTGGGGCATGCCCCCTTGCGCTCGCGTGAACTCATGTACAGGCTGGCGGCCCAACGTCAGCGTATCTCCCGGACGGAATGACTGCTGCATGCCGCGCAGCGTGGCCCGGTCGTGGACCGGGTCCGGGTGGCTATGCGGCGACCGTGGTCGTGGCCATTGCGCTATGTTCCGACAGGCAACTGTCTTTTTCCGTCAGGTTCTGACTCTCTTTCGCTTCGATTGGAGATGATCTCATGTATCCCCCCCGCATCCTGCTTGGTGTCAACATCGACCACATCGCTACCCTGCGTCAGGCGCGCGGCACGCGCTATCCGGATCCCGTTCAGGCGGCTCTGCTGGCCGAGGAGGCCGGGGCCGACGGGATCACCGTGCACCTGCGCGAGGATCGCCGCCACATCCAGCCGCGTGACGTGCGTCTGCTGGCCGAAATGCTCAACACCCGGATGAATCTTGAGATGGCCGTCACCGAGGAGATGATCGCCCTGGCCGAGGAGATCCGTCCGGCCCACGTATGCCTGGTGCCGGAAAAGCGTGAGGAACTGACCACCGAGGGAGGTCTCGATGTGGCGGGGGATCCCGAGCGTGTGCGTGATGCCTGCCGTCGGCTAAGCGATGCGGGATGCGAGGTGTCGCTGTTCATCGATCCCGATCCGCTGCAGATTCAGGCGGCATACGACGTGGGGGCTCCGGCGGTCGAGCTGCATACCGGCGCCTATGCCGAGGCCAGCGGCGATGCGGCACGTGTCGAGCATGAGCGCATCGCTGCCGCGGCGGAGCTGGCCAGCGAACTGGGATTGATCGTCAACGCCGGGCATGGCCTGCATTATCACAATGTCGAGGCTATTGCCGCGATCCCCGGGATCAACGAACTCAATATCGGCCACGCCATCATCGCCCGGGCGCTGTTCGTAGGGCTCAAGGAAGCCGTGGCGGAAATGAAGCGGCTGGCGATTGCCGGCCAGGAGAGCGGGCTGATGGCGCAGCTGGATGCGCATGCGCTGGATCACGAGCACGGCCATGAACATCAGGATGACTGTTGCTCTTGATATGCCGCACGGACGCGCCTGTCCTCATGTCGAAGGCGAAGATATAATTCGGAATATCTTCATTTATCTGTAACGTTTCGCGTGCCCGGGCTCATGGCGGTTCGCCCGCTACCGAGCCGCTTGCCTTATCGCGACTCAAGGACAACAACATGCATTTTCCCACTCTCGAGGAAATTGTCGGTCACACTCCGCTGGTACGCCTGGCTCGCATCACTGCCGGGCAGGGCAATACTCTGCTGGCCAAGCTCGAAGGGCATAATCCGGCGGGGTCGGTCAAGGACCGCCCGGCACTATCGATGCTTGACGAAGCCGAAGCGCGTGGAGAGATCGCGCCTGGCGACACCCTGATCGAGGCCACGTCGGGCAATACGGGCATTGCGATGGCAATGGCCGCTGCGATCAAGGGTTACCGCATGGTCCTGATCATGCCTGAGAATGCATCCAATGAACGCAAGCAGGCCATGGCGGCCTATGGTGCAAAATTGATTACCGTCAGCCAGGCGGCAGGCATGGAAGGGGCTCGCGATCTGGCCGATGAGATGATCGCCCGTGGCGAAGGTAAACCGCTCAATCAGTTTGCCAACCAGGACAATCCGCTGGCGCATTATCGCACCACCGGGCCGGAGCTCTGGGAGCAGACCGGGGGAAGGCTGACCCATTTCGTCAGCGCCATGGGCACCACCGGTACCATCATGGGCACCTCGCGCTATCTCAAGGAGCGCAATCCCGATATCCAGGTCGTCGGCCTGCAGCCCGAAGATGGCGCGAGCATTGCCGGCATCCGGCGTTGGCCCGCGCAGTACCTGCCGAGTATCTACGACGATTCACGTGTCGATACGGTACTCGATATCGGCCAGCGAGAGGCCGAGGAGCATATGCGCCGCCTGGCTCGCGAAGAGGGCATTCTGGCCGGGGTCTCCTCGGGAGGCGCATTGGCCGGTGCGCTGCGTATCGCGGAAACGGTCGAGAATGCCGTGATCGTGTTCATCGTCTGCGATCGAGGAGATCGCTACCTTTCCACGGGCCTTTACGCCCCGGAGCTCTGACATGCCCATGCTCGGCAAGCGTCGACCGGCGAAACCCAGGACGTCCACAACGGTCTTGCCTGCACGGCGAGAGGTCGCGCCACATACCGAAGAGACCGGTGTGCTGGTCATCGAGCGGCTCGCCCACGATGGGCGCGGCGTCGCCAGGGCGCGGTCGGGCAAGACGGTATTCGTGGATGCCGCCCTGCCGGGTGAGCAGGTTCGTGTCGCGGTGCACCGTACGCGCAAGCGTTTCGACGAGGCGCATGTCGTCGAAACGCTGCATGAGGCGCCGTCCCGTAGCGTGCCTCCATGTCCGCATTACGCCCGTTGCGGAGGCTGCGACCTGCAGCATCTGGCGCTGCCCGAACAACGTCGGCACAAGCTCGACGTGGTGCGCGAGCTGTTCGCTCGCCAAGGGCTCGAGCTGCCCGAGACGCTGGAACTGATCGCAGGCAGTGGCACTGGCTATCGCCGTCGTGCCCGGCTGGGGGTCAAGATCGATGCTCAGGGGGCCGTCCATCTGGGCTTTCGTGCCCGTCGCAGCGACCACCTCGTCGATATCGATTCCTGCCTGGTCCTGGTGCCGTCGCTGGCGCGACTGCTGGAGCCGCTGCGTGAACAGCTCGCGGTACTCGAGGCGCCGCGTCGCGTCGGGCATATCGAGCTTGTCGAGGCCGATGCAGGCGCCTGCGTGATTGTTCGTCAACTACGTGACGTGCCCGAGGATGCCGAACGCTGGCGAAGTTTTGCCGAACGCCATGGGGTTTTCCTGGCCTGGCGGGTCGGTCGCGATACCTCGAGGCTGAGCTGGCTCGGCGACACACCCGATCTCAGCGTCACGTTGCAGATTGAGGGCAGAAAACTGGCGCTGGGGTTCGCTCCGGGGGATTTTCTTCAGGTCAACGCCGAGGTCAACCAGGCGCTGGTCCAGACGGCGCTTGACTGGCTGGCCTTGCAGGGTGACGAGCAGGTCATGGATCTGTTTGCCGGCGTAGGTAACTTCACCCTGGCGCTGGCACCTCATGTAAAGGCAATCACCGGTATCGAAGGCAGCCCGGAGATGGTGGAGCGTCTGCGGCACAATGCCGAGCGGGCCGACCTGCAGGTCAGCGCGCGGCAGGCCGACCTGGGCTCCGTGGCGCCGGATTTCCAGGCGATCGATGTGGTCGTACTCGATCCGCCCCGCGAGGGAGCCGACCGAGTATGCCGGGCGCTGGGGCGCAGCAAGGTCCAGCGTATTCTGTATGTATCCTGTGATCCGGCATCGCTGGCGCGTGATGCGGCGCATCTGGTGCAAGGCGGCTATCGCATCACGCAGGCGGCCGTTGCCGACATGTTCGCCCATACGGCACATCTCGAATCCATACTGCTGTTGACGCGTGATGCCGTGCAGGGCGGCGGACAGGCATCGGGAAGGGACGATAATGGTCAAGGTTCGTGAGGATCAGCCGCTGACACCCAGCGGCAACGTGGATATCGATCAGTGGCTGTCTCGCCTGCAGGAAGATGTGTCGCTGCGTCAGGTGAATGAGATGCGGGCGGCATGCGAGCTGGCCGAACGTCTCTCGAAGGAAACGGGCAAGTTGCACGGTGCCTGGCTGGACGAGGGGTCGAGCTTTCGTATCGGCCTGGAAATGGCCGACATTCTGGGCGAGCTCAAGCTCGATCAGGCCTCGCTTGAGGCCGCTGTCCTCTACCGGGCGGTTCGCGAGGGACGGATCAGCGTCGAGGGCGTCGAAAAGCGCTTCGGCAAGGAAGTGGCGGGGCTGATCGAGGGGGTGCTCAACATGGCCGCCATCAGCCAGCTGCAGGCGCCCAAGCAGGGGCTTTCCCAGCACAATCAGCAGGAAAACCTGCGCAAGATGCTGATCACCATGGTCGACGATGTCCGCGTCGCCCTGATCAAGATCGCTGAGCGCACCTGCGCGCTGCGTCAGGTCCGCGAAGCACCCCGGGAAAAGCGCCTGCGGGTATCGCGGGAGGTGTTCGACATCTATGCGCCGCTGGCGCACCGGTTGGGTATCGGCCAGGTCAAGTGGGAACTGGAGGACCTGTCGTTTCGCTACCTGCAGGAAGACGACTACAAGGCGATCGCCAGGCAACTGGCCGAGAAGCGGCTCGACCGCGACCGCTATATCCATGAGGTGATCGCCTCCATCAAATGCCTGCTGGAGCAGCAGGGCATCCTCGAGTACAAGGTGGACGGCCGGGCCAAGCATATCTACTCGATCTGGCGCAAGATGAAGCGCAAGCGCATCGACTTTTCCCAGGTCTACGACGTGCGCGCCGTGCGTATCCTGGTGCCCGAACTGACCGACTGTTACACCGCACTGGGTATCGTCCACTCGCGCTGGCACCACGTGCCCAACGAATTCGACGACTATATCGCCAACCCCAAGAAGAACGGCTATCAATCGCTGCATACCGCGGTGATCGGGCCGGAGAACAAGGTACTGGAGATCCAGATCCGTACCTTCGCCATGCACGAAGAGGCGGAACTCGGTGTCTGCGCCCACTGGCGTTACAAGGGCACCGACGTCAACGCCAAGAGCCGCAGCTACGAAGAGAAGATCGCCTGGCTGCGCCAAGTGCTCGAGTGGCAGGAGGAGGTCGGTGACATCGGGGATCTGCGCGAGGGGCTGAACAGTGATGTGGCGCCCGATCGCATCTATGTCTTCACGCCGGACGGCCACGTCATCGACCTGCCCAAGGTCGCCACGCCCATCGATTTCGCCTACCGCGTACATACCGAAATCGGTCATCGCTGCCGGGGAGCAAAGGTCAACGGGCGAATCGTGCCGCTGACCTTCCGCCTCAAGACGGGTCATCAGGTAGAAATTCTCACCGCGACCAAGGGCGGGCCGAGCCGTGACTGGCTGAACCCGACCCTGGGATTCGTCAAGACGTCGCGGGCACGGGCCAAGATCCAGTCTTGGTTCAAGCATCAGGCACGCGACCAGAATCTCGAAGAGGGACGGCATCTGTTCGAGAAGGAGTTCCGGCGCCTGGATCTTGAGGGGTTCGATCTGGTGACGCTGGCCAAGACCGTCAACTACCAGAACGCCGATGACATGTATGCTGCCATCGGCGCCGGTGACCTGCGTATCGGCCAGGTACTGCATCAGGCTCAACAGCTGTTCGGCGATACCGACGATCAGGAGCAGCTCGAACGCCTGCTGGCCAAACCCAAGCGTCCCCATGGCAAGGACGACGCCAGTGGCATCACCGTGCTCGGCGTGGGCAATCTCAAGACCGCCATGGCCAACTGCTGCCATCCGGTACCGGGAGATCAGATCATCGGTTTCATCACCCAGGGGCGCGGCGTGACGATCCACCGTCAGGACTGTCCCAACATCCTGCAGCTGCGCAGCGAGGAGCCGCGGCGTATCGTCGACGTGGAGTGGGGCAAGCGGGCCAGCACCCAATATCCGGTGGATATCGAGATCGAAGCCTGGGATCGCTCGGGCCTGCTTCGCGACGTCACCCATGTACTCACACATGACAAGGCCAACGTGCTCTCGGTCAATACCACCACCGACAAGCACGACAACATCGCGCGCATGAAACTGACTCTGGAAGTCGATGGGCTCGAGGCGCTGGGGCGGATATTTGCGCGTATCCAGCAACTGCCCAACGTCATCGACGTCAAGCGACTGCGCAACGGAGGAGGCGTGCATGACCGAACCGCGCCATGACCTGGACGATCTGTTGACCCTGATGGCCGTACTGCGTGACCCTGAGCAGGGCTGTCCCTGGGATCTCAAGCAGGACTGGAATTCCATCGTGCCGCACACGCTGGAAGAGGCCTATGAAGTGGCCGATACCATCGAGCGGCGTGCGTTCGACGAGCTGCCCGGCGAATTGGGGGATCTGCTGTTTCAGGTGGTTTACTACAGCCAGTTCGGTGTCGAGGAGGGGCGCTTCGATTTCCATGATGTGGTGCATACCCTGACGACGAAGATGCTGCGCCGTCATCCGCATGTCTTCCCCGACGGCACATTGGCGTCACGGCGCAACGTTTCGGAAGATGTCAGTACCGAGCACATCAATGCGCGTTGGGAGGCGCTCAAGGGTGAGGAGCGTACGGCACGTCGGGCCACCTCGGTGCTCGACGACGTCCCACGGGCGTTGCCTGCCCTGTCACGTGCCGCCAAGTTGTCCAAGCGCGCGGCCAGGGCCGGATTCGACTGGCCGGACACCCGCGGCGTGATCGCCAAGATCCGTGAAGAGATCGCCGAAGTCGAGGAGGCCCTCGAGGCCGGCGACACGCCTCACGCTCGGGAAGAAGTCGGTGATCTGCTGTTCGCCGCAGTCAATCTGGCGCGCACGCTCGGGGCCGATCCCGAACAGGCGCTGCGAGCGACCAATACCAAGTTCGAACGACGCTTTCGCTACATCGAACGGGCGCTGGACGACCAGGGGCGGGCACTGGATTCCGCGAGCCTGGCCGAAATGGATGCGCAGTGGGAGGCCGCCAAGCGTAAAGAGCGCACCTAGCCACTCGTGCATGGGTTACAAGCTGCCACGTTCTATTTCCGGCATTGCCAGGGGCGACGCATGCGATGCCGGTTCGACGCCTGTGCAATGCATACCGCCATGTGGCGGACAAGACGATTCACGGAGGGCCTATGAGTCACGACTTGCACGAATCTCTGCGAGACAATGTACGGATACTGGGAGATAGCCTGGGACATACCATCGCCGATGACCTCGGGGCGGAATTCGTCGACAAGATCGAGACCATTCGCGCTTTCGCCAAGCGCGGCCGCCAGGGCGATCCGCAGGCGCGTCATGAACTCATCGAGTATCTGCGTGCGTTGCCGGAGCAGGACATGTTGCCGGTAACGCGCGCCTTCAACCAGTTCCTCAATTTCGCCAACATTGCCGAACAGCACTACCGGGCCCGCTTTCGCCGTGTCGAGGACTACAAGCCCGGTACCCAGCCCGATCTCGGTGAACTGCTGGCCCGGGCTCGGGAGGCGGGACACTCGCCGCGCCGCCTGGTCGAGACCCTGGCCGGCATGCGTGTCGAGCTGGTGCTCACCGCACATCCCACCGAAGTCATTCGGCGTACGTTGATTCAGAAATACGATGCCATCGACGAGTGCCTCAGCGTCATGGAGGCGGCATCGGAGCGCCCCGAGAAGGGGCAGCGCGCCCGGGGTCGGCTCGAGGAGCTGATCAGCCAGGCCTGGCATACCGATGAAATCCGTCATGAGCGCCCCACACCGGTCGACGAGGCCAAGTGGGGGTTTGCCGTCATCGAGAATTCGCTATGGCAGGCGGTGCCCGACTTCCATCGCGATCTGGACAACCTGCTGCTCGATACCGCTGGCGAGCGTCTGCCCTTGGATGCGGCGCCGCTGCGCTTTGCCTCCTGGATGGGCGGCGATCGCGACGGCAATCCCAATGTCACGGCCAAGGTCACCGAAGAGGTGCTGCTGCTGGGACGCTGGATGGCTGCCGATCTTTATCTGCGCGATCTCGAGCAGTTGAAGGCGGAGCTGTCGATGTGGAAGGCCAACAGTGCGCTCCGCTCCGATGTGGGGAACGAGCCGGAGCCGTATCGAGCCGTGCTCAAGCGGCTGGCCGCACGGGTCGAGGCGACTCGCGACTGGGCCAAGGCCCGCCTGGATGGTGAGCCGACCAGGGACGACCCCATCATCGAGACGCGCGATCAGCTCTATGCCCCCTTGCTGGCCTGTTACCGTTCACTGTGCGATGTCGGGCTGCATACCATTGCCAATGGCGTTCTGCTCGACACTCTGCGCCGGGTGGCGGTGTTCGGCGTGACCCTGACCAAGCTCGACATTCGTCAGGAGGCCGGGCGTCATGCCCAGGTGTTCGAGGAGCTGACCGATTATCTGGAACTGGGTCATTACCGCGACTGGGAAGAGGCGCAACGCCAGGAATTTCTGCTGACGGAGCTGCAATCGGCGCGTCCCCTGATTCCTCGGCGCTGGGAATGTTCCACCGAGACGCACGAGGTCATCGATACCTTCCGCACCATTGCCCGGGAGCATCGCGAGGCGCTGGGCACCTACATCATTTCAATGGCGGCGCAGCCTTCCGACGTGCTGGCCGTGGCGCTGTTGATGAAGGAGATCGGCGGCGATGCCCGTCTTCCCATCGCACCGCTGTTCGAGACGCTGGATGACTTGAACCACGCGGGCGACGTCATCGACCGTCTGCTGGCGCTGCCGGGCTATCGCCGCCTGACCGGGGATTGCCAGGAAGTCATGATCGGCTACTCCGATTCGGCCAAGGACGCCGGGCAACTGGCGGCTGCCTGGGCGCAGTATCGCGCCCAGGAGCGTCTGGTCGAGGTATGCAATCGTCACGGAGTAGCACTGACGCTCTTCCATGGTCGGGGGGGCACGGTGGGTCGCGGCGGCGGCCCGGCGCATGCGGCGATCCTGTCGCAACCGCCGGGCTCGGTGAACGGCAGCCTGCGCGTGACGGAGCAGGGCGAGATGATCCGCTTCAAGTTCGGGCAGCCCGACATTGCGCTACGTTCCATGGAGATCTACACCGGGGCCGTACTGGAAGCGACACTGCTGCCGCCTCCGGTCCCCGAGCCGCAGTGGCGCGAGGAGATGGATCGTCTGGCCGATATCGCCCACAAGGCGTATGTCGGTGTGGTGCGCGAGGACCCCAACTTCGTGCCGTACTTCCGAGCCGTGACGCCCGAGGGCGTGCTGGGGCGGTTGCCGCTCGGCTCGCGTCCGGCCAAGCGCCGCCAGGAGGGCGGCGTGGAGTCCCTGCGCGCCATTCCGTGGATTTTCGCGTGGACCCAGACCCGACTGATGCTGCCGGCCTGGCTGGGCAGCGGTGAAGCCTTCGTCAGGCGACTGGAAGAAGAAGGTGGCCTGGAGCGGCTGCGTGAGATGCGGTCGCAGTGGCCCTTCTTCGCCACCTACCTCGACATGCTCGAAATGCTGCTCGCCAAGTCGGATCCGGAAATTGCCGTTTACTACGAGCGCCGTCTGGTCGACGAACCGGCCCTGCAGGCGCTGGGCGGCCAGCTGCGCGAACGACTGCAGCGTCTGGAAAGCGTGCTGCTGACGATTCTCGACCAGCAGGCCCTGCTGGAGAATACGCCTCTGATCTATCAGGCCATCGAGGTGCGCAATCCCTATATCGACCCGTTACATGGCCTGCAGGCGGAGCTGCTGCAGCGTAACCGCGATGCCGACGGTGCCATCAGTGCCGAGCTGTCGCGTGCGCTGATGGTGACCATGGCGGGGATTGCCGCGGGACTGCGCAATACCGGCTAGGAAGTACGGGGCAGGAGCCGTGCAGGCTGGGGCTGCCGTGTTCTAGGCCGGCGTGGCCCGATAAAGGCCTTCCAGCGCCGGCAGCTCGAGGCCGTGGCGTGTCGCGGCCTCGAGCAGCGGCCCGAGGATGGCATCGCGTTCGGTGCGCCTTCCGGCGAGCACGTCCTGCAGCATCGAGGCGCGGTTATTGGCGGTCCTCTCCACCACTTGCCAGATCGATACCCGCCATCCCGTCTCGGGAGGCGGCACCTTTTCCGCTGCCATGACGGCGACGATATCATCGATTACCGCCTCGACCATGGGGCGAAACGGGCGGTCGCGAAGCTGACCGTTACGGATGCGAAAACGGGCCACCAAGGGATTGATGGCGGCGTTGACGGCGAGCTTGTGCCAGAGCCGGACGCGGATATCGTGACACGCCGATGCCGCAAGCCCCACCCGCTGCAGGGTCATGGCGATCTGCTCGGCCAGTGGAGCATGGCGTCCTTCGAGGTGGCCGATCCAGGTTTCGCCATGACCGGCATGCACAATGCCGTCATTCTCCACATAGGCGCCTTCCGTTGTCGTCGCACACAGCACCGGCCCCTTCCAGGCTCTTGTCAGGCGGGGCTGGAGAGAGAAGCCGTTCTGCAGCAGCAGCAAGGGGGTGGTAGCGGCGATGCGGGGCGTGACTGTCTCGAGCGCCGCCTCGGCGGAATACGCCTTGGTGGCAAGAATCACGAGCGCTGGCACAGGTCGCCCGGGCAATTGAGCGGCGGACAGGCGCGGCAGGGCGATACGTCGTGTCGTGCCCTCGGGCGTCCGGTAGGCATAGGGCGTCTCGTCGGGAACGCGGCCGACCAGTTGCAGGGGCATGATGTCCGTGAGCCGGGCGGCGAACAGTCGTCCCAGGGCGCCAGCGCCCAGGATCATCCAGGAAGAGGTGCACATTGCGGCGGTAGGCCTATGCCGCGAGGCGTCATCGTTCATGACGGAGCCGAGGTCTTGCGTCGCCGCTTGGCAGTGCGGGGCGGGGAGGCTTCGGATCGACTCGAATTCCTCTTGCCGCTTTTCGTACCTCCACGCTTGCGCGTGCGAGAGGGGCCCTGCTTGTTGGGGGCAGGGGCCTCGATGCTCTGAGCGCTGCGGAAGGCCTGTTGCATGCGTCCGGCATCGGCCTGCCTTAGCAGCTCGTGCAGGTCCTTCACCAGCTCGTCAAGAAAAGGTGCTGGCGGATCGTTCTGCTCGGCGATGGACGATAGCCGCTGTTCCCATAGTGCGGTGCGCTCCGGGCGGGTGGCCGCCTCCGGTAGGGCCGCGATCAGGGCATGTCCCGTGCGGGTCGCGCGCAGCGTGCTCTTCTCGCGGGCCACGTAACCGCGTTGCACCAAGGTCTCGAGGATGCTTGCACGAGTCGCTTCGGTGCCCAGGCCGTCGGTATCACGCAGCGTGCGTCGGACGGCATCGTCCTGGACGTAGCGGGCCACGTTCATCATGGCCTTGATCAGGCTGGCATCGGTGAAAGGCTCCGGCGGGCGCGTCTCGCGATCCTCGACGGACTGCGCGACGACATGCGCTTTTTCCCCTTCGCGCAAGGCCGGCAGCGGGGGCGCCTCGTCGCGGGTGGTGAACAGCGGTTTCCAGCCCGGCACGAGAATCTCCCGGCCCTGAGCCCGGAAGATCTCGTCGAGCACGGTGAACTCCGCCTTCACTTCCCGGGTCTCCAGCGGCGCGTAGAACTGCGCCATGACGTTGCGCACGATGAGCCGGAAAACGTTGGCCTCGTTGGCGGTAAGCCTGGCGAAGTCCGGGGTGCGCCCGGTCGGTGTCAAGGCGTGGTGCGCCCCGACCTGCTTGTCGTTCCAGGCTTTCGAGCGGCGGGTGAAGTCGGCGCCGGCCAGCCACTCGGCAAGAATGGCATCGTTCTGGCAGGCGCTGGTCAGCAGCTTGGGCGCCTGGGCGAGATGGGCCAGGGGCAGGTAGCGACAATCGGAGCGCGGGTAGGTAATCAGCTGATGACGTTCATAGAGCGCTTGGCAGGTATCCAGTACCGCCTGGGCGGAAAGCTTGTAGCGTCGGGCGGCGTCGACCTGCAGCGCGGAGAGCGAGTAGGGCAGCGGTGCATTCTGGCGCTTGTGTTGAGCCTCCAGATGCGACAGCCGACCCTGACTGCCGGGCAGGCGAGTGGCCAGGGCATCGGCCGGGGAGCGCTCCAGAAGGCGACCCTGCTCGTCGAGGCGGTGGCGCTCGCCGGGCTGCCACCAGGCGCGCACCACGCCATGTTCGACTCGCAGATCGGCCCAGAGCACATGAAAGGGCCGCGGGACAAAGCGGGCGATCTCTTGATCGCGACGAACGATCAGCCCCAGCACCGGGGTCTGCACGCGGCCCACCGACAGGACACCATCGTGGCCGGCTTGTCGGCCGGTCAGCGTCCAGGCGCGCGAGAGGTTGATGCCGTACAGCCAGTCGGCGCGCGAACGCGCTTCGGCGGCACGGTACAGGGGCTGATAGCGGTGATTGTCCTCCAGGTGGCTCAGGGCCTTGCGTACTGCCGGCAGGTTGAGGTCGCTGATCAGCAGGCGCATCACCGAACCTCGCCAACCGAGATGCTCAATGACTTCCTGTACCAGCAGTTGGCCTTCGCGATCCGGATCGCCGGCATGCACGACGCTGCTGGCGGACTTGAGCAGCCGGCGGATCACGGCGAGCTGACTGCGGGCTTTGGTTCGAGGCATCAACTGCCAGCGGTCGGGCACGATCGGCAGGTGATCGAGACGCCACTGCTTGTAGCGCGGATCGTAGGCATCCGGCGCCGCCTGCTCGAGCAGATGGCCGAGACACCAGGTGACGCAATCCTCTCCCGCTTCCAGATAGCCTTCGCGACGCTGGGGCGAGGCGGGCAGAGCGGCGGCGATGGCCCTGGCGAGGCTGGGTTTTTCGGCAATGATCAGCCGCATGTCGTGTCCTGCTGAAGCCGTAATGAGCGATGATTCACTGGCTGGATATTCTTACAGCATCCGAAGCTCTTGGCCAGTCTGGCGTGCGTTATCCGGGCTGCCATGCGCTACTGGCGATCCAGGTGGCGGCGTGCCTGTACCAGGGCGCGATACCAGTCGCGTTGCGGGGCGCCCACGGCTGGGGGCCGCTGACTGAGATAGCTGACGTTACGAACCTCGTTGCGTGTACTCGACAGGTTGGAAAGCATGCGCAACGTGGCTTCGCGCGCGCCGTACTGGCGGCTGAGAAACTCGATGGCGGCCGGTTCGAGATCCACCCGATAACGGCGCACGAGGGCCAGGGCCAGGGATTCGGCCGTACGCGACAGGTCGACGTCGATCTCCTTGACCATGGCCGCCCCTAATGCAGCCTTGGCGGCAGCTGAAAGGTTGGGCTCGAGCTGCCCGAAATCCGCAGCGTTTGAGCTGTTGATGGCGCGCTGGACGGCGGGGCGGGAGAGCTGGATATAGGGTTCGAGCGCCAGAGTGATGTCGATCGCCAGGCGCTTGGCGGTGTCCACGCTCACGGCCAGTGGCACATCGCGCTCCACCTGGCTGACGCGGTCGTCGATGTTGGCAGCCTTGAGCGACTTGGCCAGGCGCTTGCAGACCTGTGCCTTGGCCTCGTCATCGAGCGCGATGGTGCGTTCGCGAATGCGCAGGCCGCGGCGGCCGGGGCCCAGCCGCAGGCGTGTGGTCTCATCGGAAAGATGGGCACTGACCTCTTCCCAGCGCTGGGCCATGCGCAGCAGTTGCGCATGGCTGCGGCCGATCTGCTCGTAAGCGCTCGAGACCGTCTTGTAGAGCCTGATGGCGTTGGTCAGGATATCCGCCTTGGTGCGCAGGGTGCGCTTGCGTTCCGTCTGCCCGGCTTCGACGGCCTGCGCCAGATGCTGGATCTGTTCGGTGAGCGCATTCATGGCCTGGACGGAGCGCTCCAGCAATACATCGGCGCGCAGCCCCGATGCCGCGTCTTCAACCAACGTCCCCGATTGCTCGGCCAGATAGGCGGTCAATGCCTTGAGACGCGACAGGCCTGTCGCCTGGGCAATGCGGTATCGGGCGCGGGCCTCTTCGAGATTGTCGAAGGCACGGGCCAGGCGCCAGCGACCGCGGTATTCGAAGCTCAACATGGGAATCTCGCGGCCACTGATCAGCTCAAAGGCCAGAATGAGGACTTCCTCGACGTCCTGCAGGGTCATCAACAGGTCATTGTCCTGTTCGATAGCGGCCATGATGCGCTCGATGAAGTTCTCGTCGCGCGGCACGCCCTGGTGGATGTTCGGGGCATGGCCCTCGAAGCGCTCGCGCAGCAGTGTCGTGGCCTGGGGGGCGACCTCGAAGAGTTCGACGAACTGCGGCTCCAGCGTCTCACGGTTGAGGGCGACCAGATCGCGGATACGGGCGTGCAAGCCGACGCGGCGGTAGATATCGATCTGAGCGATGACCCGCGCGCTGTCGCGGTCGTCGAGCAACTCGATGGCAGCCAGTTCGACTCCTTCGGGTGACAGATCCTGCTTGCGCAGCAGCATGGCGGCCGCTTCTCGCCGTCGTGCCTCGCCTTCCAGGTTCTCGACGATCAGATTGCGTGTCACCAGCAGCAGTTCGGGCAGGGTCTTGATGACTCGTTCGATCTTGCGTTCGGTCCGGCTGACCCGGCCTCCCCGGGTCAGGTTGTGAGCGATATTGGCGATGATACCCGCGGCCCCGGTGATCACCGTGAAGGAGATGAAGAAGATGTAGTTTTCCAGCGTCGGTGCCTTGCCGTAGCCGAGCAGATAGCCCCCCCAGGCGCCGAGCAGCGTGACGGGCCCTGCAGTCCAGAGGATCTGCAGCAGACTGACGGTCCAGGGCACCTTCTCGACGGCTGCGGTAATGCGCCGGATTTCGTCAAGTCCCTCGCGTTCGAGGCGCACCTGCGGCGTGTCACTGGCAGGAGCGGCGGAGTGGCGACGTGTGAGGCGCGGAAACAGCAAGATGACCATCCTTCGTGTTGGGGTTCAACGGCTCGCAGTATACCGCGGACAGCATGATACTGGGGACATCACACCATGCTGAGCGGGAATATCGGGCATGATAGACTGAGCGGATTTTCCCGGGGAGGATGCGATGCTGGCCATATGGGTAGAACAGCTGCTGGGATTCTCCAGTGGGGCGCTGAGCGCCATTCGCGACAACGAGCACTATCCGGCATTGATGGCCTGGGCGCGTGACGAAGGGGCCAGGCGATTGGGCGGCAATCTGGCGCTGGCTCAGGCACTGGCGCCGTTATTGTGGAACCAGACGCCACTGGCGCGACTGGGTTTCGAGACGGAGCCGCTGGCACAGCCCGGGCGCAACGAGCCCTGCTGGTGCGATTCGGGACGCAAGACCAAGCAGTGCTGCGGCGCAGTGACATTGCCGGGAGCACTGCCACCGCATCTGATGTGGATGATGTCGCTGAAGGAGTGGAAGGGCGAGACGCTCAAGGCGGCACTGGAAAGTGGCCGTGCGCCGGCCCAGGCCCAGCTCGAGGCGGGGCTGATTGCCGCCGAGAGCGGCCAGCGGGGGCGTGCCCAGCAACTTCTCGAAGCGTTGTTCGATGCCGCCGACTGGTCGCGTCTGCCCGAGCAGGCCGAGCCGGCCTTCGAGATCCTCATCGATCTCTATCAGGAGCGCGGCTTCCACCGCAAGAAGGCGGCACTTCTCGACGAGGTGCTCGAGAGAGGGCCGACCTTCCTGCGCGGCGTCGCTCTGGAACGTCTATGTCTGATGCATCTCGATAGCGAGGATCTGGCGAGCGCTCGCGAAGCCTTCGTACGTGCCCAGCAGACCTTGCCGGACTCGCCCACGCTGGCCTATATCGAGGCCATGCTGCTGCTGCACGAGGGACATGTCGACGAGGCGCGGGAGCGGGCGCGCTTCTGGTTCCGGCGCTTGTCCCGGCGCAGCGATCTGGATATCGACCAGCTGCAGTTCCTGGCGGATCTGGCGGAGAATCCCGGCGCGGCGCTGGCCGAGCAGATGGTCAACTCGGAGGAGTCGCTGGCGGAGCCGCTGGTGGCGCTTCAGGCGCTTTTCGAAGTGCTGACGCCGGCACCCAGATTGCGCTTCGTGCATAACGACGATCATCGTGTGGAGTATCGCTCGACGGCGCGTGAGGACACCCTGTATGCCGCCTGGCTGGAGGTCTTCCAGGTCGAGATCGACGAGGAAGCGGCGCTGGGTTTCGTGTCGGATCCCTGGAACGAGGCGGTGGATTGGCTGCAGGGTGTCTCTGCTCACCCCGAATGGCTGGATTCGCCGCGGGTTGTGCAATCGTTGACGCTGGCGCTGGCCAGCCGCTTCGGTAGCCTGCCGTGGATGGCGGAAGGCTTCTTCTCGCCACTGGCGTCACGCTTCGAGCGGTGGCTCGATCAGATCGAGGCCGAGGGAGATGTTTTCGCCTGGCATGACGCCGACAACGCGGTACTGCTGCGCTGCGGTCTGGCACTGGTGATCGGCATGGAGCGCGGCGCTCGCGAGCGCTCGCGCAAGCTGGCCGAACGTCTGCTGGCGCTTGACGATGAAGACAGTCTGGGGCTGCGCGAATTGGTGCTCGATCAGTTGCTTCGTGAAGGCCGTGACGAAGAAGCCCTGTCGCTGAGCGAGCAGGCCGATGGCGACGCGCTCCTGGGGGTGCTGATGGGGCGGGTACTGGCGCTGTACCGGCTGGCGCGTCAGGAAGACGCTGCCCACGCTCTGGAAGAGGTACACGAGGCCAATCCCCATATCGTGGCGATGCTCTGCGAGGAGCGCCCGCGCCCGGTGCGCCTGGCACTGGATACCCCCGAACCCGGAACGCGGGCGGAGGCTTGGCAATATCGCATGCTGATGCGGGACCAGTGGGCCAACACACAAGGCGCTCTGGACTGGCTGGCACAGCATCGCTAGCGGAATGTCATGCCGGCCGGCCTCAGTGGTGTGTCGTCGCCTCGGGAGCATTCGATACCCACGTCGGCTGGCGGGCGATTCGCCAGGCCAGCCAGACGGCGGGCAGGCCCAGCAGGGCGCTAAGAGTGAAGAACGTCTCGTAGCCCATCTCCGTTACCACGATGCCGGAAAAACCGCCGATGAACTTGCCGGGAAGCGTCATCAGCGATGAAAAAAGGGCATATTGCGTCGCGGTGTAGGCGCGCGACGTCAGGCTCGAGAGAAAGGCGATGAACACCGTGCTTGCCAGGCCGTTGGCCAGGTTGTCGCCCATGATGGTGAGGATCAGCAGCGGCAACTGGTGACCGGAAGCGGCCAGCAGCACGAACAGCAGGTTGGTCAATGCCACCATTAGAGCGCCGATGACCAGCATGCGTCCTACACCGTAACGCACGACGAGAAGTCCTCCGACAACCCCGCCGAAGATGCTCATGGCGATACCGAATACCTTGGTCACGTTGGCGATTTCCGACAGGCTGAAGCCTAGATCGATATACAGCGGGTTGGCCATGGCAGCCATCGACAGGTCGCTGATTCGATAGACACCGATCAACAACAGCAACCAGAGTGCCTGGCGTCCGTATCGCGTGAAGAAATCGGTAAAGGGGCAGACCACGGCGCCCAGCGTCCAGGCCATCAGACGGCGCAGGGAGCCTGGCCAGTGGTGACTGCGGCGCAGGAAGCGCTGAACGCGCGGTTCCTGCTTCAACTGTACCCCAAGAGACGAGCGCGTCGGCTCGGGGCGCAGTAGAACGGTCAGCATGCCGACGCCGATCAGCGCCGCCATGCTCAGATAGGCAGCATGCCAGGAAACCAGGTCGGCGATGTAAAGGGCGCCGGCACCGGCGGCCAGCAGCCCGCCACGGTAGCCGATGATATAGGTGGAAGCCATCGCCGCCTGGATATCTTCGGCGGCGGACTCGATACGGTAGGCGTCGATGACGATATCCTGCGTGGCCGAGCCGAAGGCGACCAGCAAGGCAAAGCCGGCGACCCATCCCAAGTGGCCCTGGGGCGTCAGCCCGGCGAGTCCGACGAGCCCGGCGGCGATCGTAGCCTGAGCCAGCAGCATCCAGCCACGACGCTGGCCCAGCCAGCGCGACAGGCCCGGCAGAGGGAGACGATCGACGACCGGAGCCCAGAAGAACTTTATGGAGTAGAGCATGCCGACCCACGAAAAGAAGCCGATCGCCGCTACCTCGACACCCGTATCACGCAGCCAGGCGGTCAGCGTGGAGAATACCAGCAAGAATGGCAGCCCGGCGGAGAAGCCGAGAAACAGCATGGTCAGCACGGGAGGCTGCAGGTAAACGGCCAGCGAGGATCGCCACGAGCGTGCGGGGGGCGCGTTACGCATGGGAACCTCGCCGGGCGAAGCCATGACATGAGACTCCCCGAGGGCACCGGACAGACAACATGCGTGGATGATAGTATCGGTAGGGTGACAATCGGATCACATTAATCAATGCCATGCCTTAAGACGGTAAGTGATACGTGGAGCGGTGACGAGTCGTCCAGCACCTTGAAAGTCTGGTTGCGTACCGTGGCATACCCTGAAGACGAAGGCCAGATATCATGACGGATCATGCCGACTTCAACGCGTCGCCTGAGGAGAGAAGCTGTCCACGTTGGTACGTGGTGCAGTGCAAGGGAGGGGAGTCCTTTCGTGCCAGCGAGCATCTGAGCAACCAGGGGTACCGAGTCTTCCATCCGGTGCTCGAGATGCAGAAGAAGCGTCGTGGCAAGCTCTGCTGGGCTGCCGAGCCGCTGTTTCCGTATTACCTGTTCATTCATCTTAATCGTCTTTCCAGCAACTGGCGGCCGATTCGCTCGACACGCGGCGTACTGCGCCTGGTCAGCTTCGGCGACGAACCGCTGGCCGTTCCCGATGCGCTGATTGATTCTCTACAGGAATGCGCGCAGCGCCGTGCCGAGGATCAGCAGGCCAACGTCTATTTCCGCCCCGGTGAAATCGTCGAGATTACCGCCGGCCCCTTTCAGGAGCTGCAGGCTGTCTTCGAGAGCCAGAAAGGCGAAGAGCGGGCCGTGATTCTGATCAGCATGCTGCACAAGCAGCAGCGCCTCGAAATGCCAATCGGTCAGTTGCGCCGCAGCTCGTAAGTCATCTTCCGGAGATACTACTATGCCGATCACTCCCCAGCAGGTCGTAACCCTGCACTACACGTTACGGGATGCCGCCGGGACCGTGCTCGACGATTCCCGTCAGCGCGACAAGCCACTGGAATACCTGCACGGGCACGACAATATCGTGGCCGGCCTCGAGCAGGCCCTACAGCCCCACGAGGCTGGCGATATGCTTGACGTGACCCTGACACCCGAGCAGGCCTACGGACAGCGCGATGAAGCCCTCATTCAAGACGTCGCCCGCTCGGCCTTTCCCGGCAGCGACGGGCTGGAGCCCGGGATGCGCTTTCAGGCTCAGGGACCGGATGGCCCGCGTGTGGTCACGGTACTCGCCGTAGATGCAGGACAGGTTACCGTGGATGCCAACCATCCCTTGGCGGGGGAAACGTTGAGCTACGCACTCGAGATTCTCGCGGTCCGCGAAGCGACCCCCGAAGAACTGATAAAAGGGCACCCGCTGGCCAGCTCTGACGAGACGCCATGAAGCAAGACGCGTCATCTCCATGACCGAAACGGTGTCGAAGTAGAGAGTATTCTAGCTGCGCCTGCCAGCTTTCAGGCAAGCCTGTTGCCCCTCTAAGCGACGAAAAAGCGCAATGCCTGAGCCGCTTTTTCGCGTCCTTGCGCGCCTCCTGCAAGGGAGCTGGCGGCTAAATTGATGCAGGTCAAGCCCATAGGGGCCCCGTCCGTCGCTGGCAGATAAAACTTGATCCATATCAGACCCGGCTGAGCTCTCTCTCGCTAAGGTGACTGCATCACATCGCGACGGAGAGTGATCATGTATTGGGATGATGCCGTAATATTCGGGTTGGGTGCCGTGGGGTTGCTGATCGCCTTCATGGGCGGCCTGGGATGGCTGATCATTCGCGATAACAAACGCAACGGCAAGAAGAATAACCCACGCTAGGTGCTGTCAAGTTTGTCGTCAGGGGAAGGGGGCTTCGGCCTCCACTCGCCGGCCTCCGGGCCGGCTTTTTTATTTATATAAGCCGTAATGTCAGTCTTCCTCTACTCCTGCGATATCCACCAGCGCTGGCTCCAGGCGCGCATGACGCGCTCCGGATATATCGTCTGACCAAGACTGCCATTGTAACGTGCCAGGGCACGGGTCATGTCGCCATGTTCGAGATCGAGATAGAACGCCAGTATCGTGCAGCCATAGCGCAGATTGGTGGCGGGATCGAACAGATCATCCTCGGGTCGTCCGATCTCCCGCTTCCAGAACGGCATGATCTGCATAAGCCCCTGAGCACCGGCCGAAGAGACAGCATTGGGCCGAAAGGCACTTTCCACCTGAATGATCGCCAGCACAAGCTGGGGCGAAAGCCTGGCTTCCCAGGCCTGCTGATGCACTTGGCCGAGCAGGGCAAGACGCTGCGTGGGATCCGGAATGGCAGCAGTCAGCCGATGCTGCATGTCGAGCAGCCAGACCTGGGCCTCGAAGGCGTCTACAAACGCACGCTCACCGGACATGACGCTATCGAGGGTATCAAGCAGGGCTTGGGGAACATCCCGGGGAATGGCCGCCGCCTTGACGCAAGGGGAAAGCGAAAGGGCCGCCGTCAGCAGGACGGCGGCCAGTGCCTCAGTGCGCGAGCCGCTCACGCAGGAAGTCGATGGCTTGGTCAGCGGGAATCATGGTTGCTTCGGCATCGCGGCGCCCCTTGTATTCGAGTTCGCCCTTGTCGAGGCTGCGCTCGCCGATCACGATACGATGGGGAATGCCGATCAGTTCCTGGTCGGCAAACTTGACTCCCGGGCGCAGGTCGCGGTCATCGAGCAGCACGTCGATGCCGGCCGCAGTGAGCTCGGCATAAAGCCGTTCGGCAGTCTCGCGTACACGCTCCGACTTGTGGGCATTCATAGGGACCAATGCCACCTCGAAAGGCGCGATGGCGTTGGGCCAGATGATGCCGTTGGCGTCGTGATTCTGCTCGATGGCGGACGCCACCACGCGGGTGACACCGATACCGTAGCAGCCCATCCAAAGGGTGACGGCCTTGCCGCTGTCGTCCAGCACGGTGGCATTCATCGCCTCGGAGTACTTCTTGCCCAGCTGAAAGACATGGCCGACTTCGATACCGCGCTTGATCGACAGCTGCCCGCGTCCATCCGGTGACGGGTCGCCCTCGACCACGTTGCGAATATCGGCCACCTTGGGCAGGGCGACGTCGCGCTCCCAATTGATACCGAAATAGTGCTTGCCATCGATGTTGGCGCCGGCGCCGAAGTCACTCATCAGCGCTACGCTGCGGTCGATGACGACCGGCATCTGCAGATTGACCGGGCCCAGGGAGCCCGGGCCGGCACCTACGGCGGCACGGATCTCGTCCTCCGTGGCCATGGTCAGGGGAGCGGCGACCTCGGGCAGGTTCTCCGCCTTGACTTCGTTGAGCTCGTGGTCGCCACGGACCAGCAGGGCGATCAGCCCACCTTCGGCAGCATGAACCATCAGCGTCTTGATGGTCTTCTCGATGGGCAGGCCATGCTGCTTGACCAGTGTCGCGATAGTCTTGGCATGGGGCGTGTCGACCAGACGCATCTCCTCGCCCGGCGCGGCCCGCTCGGTCTCTGCGCCCACAGGTGCAGGCAGAGCCTCGGCCTTTTCGATATTGGCGGCATAGTCGGATTCGGTGGAGAAGGCGATATCGTCCTCACCGGATTCCGCCAGCACGTGGAATTCATGCGAGCCGGTGCCGCCGATGGAGCCGTTGTCGGCCAACACCGGGCGAAAATCCAGGCCGAGACGCGTGAAGATGCGCACGTAGGCATCGTACATCGCCTGGTAGCCTTCCTTCAGCGAAGCTTCATCGGTGTGGAAGGAGTAGGCGTCCTTCATGATGAACTCGCGCGAGCGCATCACGCCGAAACGCGGACGGATTTCATCGCGGAACTTGGTCTGAATCTGGTAGAAATTGGCCGGCAACTGCTTGTAGCTGCTGATTTCACGGCGCACCAGGTCGGTAATGACCTCCTCGTGAGTCGGGCCAACACAATAGTCGCGTGCGTGACGGTCGACCAGGCGCAGCAACTCGGGGCCGTATTGCTCCCAGCGCCCCGACTCCTGCCAGAGCTCAGCCGGTTGAACCGCCGGCATCAACACTTCCTGGGCGCCGGCACGATCCATCTCCTCGCGCACGATGCGTTCGACCTTGCGCAGGGTGCGCAGACCGATGGGCAACCAGGTGTACAAGCCCGAAGTCAGGCGGCGGATCATCCCCGCACGCAGCATCAGCTGATGACTGATGACCTCGGCGTCGGCAGGAGTTTCCTTGAGAGTGGAGAGCAGCAGTTGACTGGCACGCATGGATACGGCGTTCCCTTAGAGTAGGCAGTGACGTTGGGCACGGTATGCTGGGGACAGATGCCCCTTGCCCATGAGGCTCTCCGTGCGTCAACGGACGGAGAGGCATGATGAAGGCATTGTACGATCAAGCGGTTGTCTCGGCAAAAGGCGAAACGCGTTCCGAGACTTAGCGCAGATCGAACGCTGGCGGCGAGCGGCTCTCTTCCTGCTGGCGGCGAAAGCCTCAGCCACGTCAGTCGAGGTGCAGCCTTGATCAGACGGTGGACAAGAGCCGCTGTTTTTAGGATAAGATGCTTTACGTCGTAAGCCCAGCAAGGAGAGCCCCATGGCCCCATTTCGCCCCCGAAACCTTCTCGTGGCCACCCTCATTGCCGCGTCCATGACCTCTTTGGCGGGTTGCGGTACGATTTTCTATCCCGAGCGAAAAGGCCAGATGAACGGTCGAATCGACCCGGCCGTGGCGGTTGCCGATGGTATCGGCCTGCTGTTCTACATTATCCCCGGCGTGATCGCCTACGCCATCGATTTCTCCAACGGCACCATCTACTTGCCCAGCCGTAGCACCGCCGAGCTCGACACCTTGCACTTCGAGGATGAATTGGATGTCGTCACGCTCGAAAAGATGCTGGCGGAAAAGACCGGACAGCCGGTCAGCCTGGATAGCGAACTGGTCCGCGTGGAGCAGGTCGGAACGCTGGACGAGGCGCTGGCACTGGTGCGTATGGCCGGCATCCATGATCGTGATCGACTGGCGGCCATGTGATCCGGCATTAGCGTATCGCTAACAGATATCTCGCCATCGTCCGGCTTTGCTTGATCGCATCGAAGCCAGGCGATGGCTTGTCTGCGGCAGCTTTTCATCAGCAAGCACGCCGTCATGCCAGCTGTCGTTGAGGTAATGATAAGCGAATTCTTCTTATACCGTTATCTAGCTCCTTGCCTACCTGTCATTTGCCTTCCCCACGTCCCGGCAGGAATGACAGGGTTAGGGCTATGTCGTTTGGGCTCGCCGCCAATGCAATATACCCTGCGCCAGCAAGCCTGCCACCAATCCCCAGAAAGCCGAACCGACTCCCACCAAAGTGACTCCCGAAGCGGTGACCAGAAAGGTGATCAGGGCAGAATCGCGCTGCTTTTCGTCCTTTAGTGCAGTTGCCAGGCTGGTTCCGATGGTGGCCAACAGCGCGAGCCCTGCCACGGCCAGTATCAGCTCATGGGGGAAGGCGGCGAATAGCGCGCCAACCGTTGCACCCCATACGCCGGTCATCAGATAGAAGATACCGGCGGCGATTGCGGCAATGTAGCGTCGGCTGGGGTCGGGATGCGCTTCGCGGCCCATGCAGATGGCGGCAGTGATGGCGGCGAGATTCAGAGCATAGCCGCCAAAGGGAGCAAGTATCATGGTCGCGATACCCGTCCAGGTAATAAGAGGCGACAGCGGAGGCGTGTAGCCGGAGGCGCGAATGACGGCGATACCGGGCAGGTTCTGCGAGGCCATGGTGACGACGAATAGCGGGATACCCACGCTTATCAACGTGGCAAGGGAAAACGACGGGGCAGTAAAAACCGGCGTGCTGATGGCAAAAGCGAAGTCTTCGAAATGCAGTTGCTGTTGACTGGCGGCAATCGCCATGCCGATCAGCAATACGCCGATAATTGCATAGCGTGGCCATAGCCGCTTGCCGAGCAGATAAGCGATGAACATCGCGAAGGGAATCCAGAAGCGCGATTGCATCGCTAGAAACACGTCCATGCCGAAGCGCAATAGAACGCCGCCCAGCATGGCCGACGCCAATGCTTGGGGAATGTAATGCATCACCCTTTCGAACAGGCCGGTGATGCCGCATAGCGTGATGAGTAGCGCCGAGAACAGGAACGCACCAATCGCTTCCGTCATCGGTACACCCGGCAGGCTGGTGGCCAGCAGGGCCGCTCCCGGTGTTGACCAGGCGGTGAGTAGCGGCATGCGATAGTAGAGTGATAGCCCTATCGAAGTGATTCCCGTCCCGAGCCCCAGCGCCCATAGCCAGGAACTGATCTGGGCTTGCGTCGCGCCGGCGGCATCCGCCGCTTGAAAGATGATGGCCGCCGAACTGCTGTAACCCACCAGGACGGCGACGAAGCCGGCCACGATGGCCGACAGGGAGAGATGAGGGGAGCGCAAGGTAAAGGGCATCGCAACATCCGTAGTGTTGTGCGTTATAGCGCACGAGCAAAGCTCAACATAGCATTGAGCGCTATGGCGTACAATCGGGCTTGAACCGCGGTTGGAGACGCCACCATGCAGGACATCAAACAGCACATTGCCGCGACACTACGGGCGCACCGTACCGGGCGAGGCTGGAGCCTGGACCGCGCCGCTCGTGAAACCGGCGTCAGCAAGGCCATGTTGGGGCAGATCGAACGAGGCGAGTCTAGCCCCACCGTGGCGACGCTATGGAAAATCGCTAGCGGCCTGCATGTCTCCTTCTCGCATTTCATCGATACGGCAGGAGAGTCGAGAGAAGCGGATACCGGCACGTTATGGCGTGACAGCGCTGGCGAGGTCTTCGACGAAACGGTGTCCGGCATGCGAGTCGTGCCGCTCTTTCCTTATGATTCGCGTCTTGCCTTCGAGATGTTTCTCATTAGCCTGGTGCCCGGAGCATGCAGCGAGTCTGCACCCCACGAAGCCGGCGTGATCGAGCATGTCATCGTCATAGAGGGAGTGATGGAGCTTTGTCTGGACGGGCAGTGGCATCGACTCAAGCCGGGAGACAGCGTGCGTTTCGCGGCCGATCACCCGCACGGCTATCGCAATCGGGGGCGAGTTCAGGCACGTTTCCATGACCTGATCCATTACCCCCGTCATCGGGATGGCTAGCCGTTTATATGTTTTTGCAAAACATAAGTCATTGATACAGAAAATACGCGCCCGATGCCTATAGTGTTCGTGAGTGAGCCGATGAGGTTGGGCTCTGATGCATATCCTTGGAATGCACGACCATTGTGGGATTAGGCTTTACGGAAAAAGGGAGGTTGTCATGAGCGAATCCGGACTTCAGGTTTTCGACAAGACGCTGCATACCACCCATATCTGGCTCGATGATGTCATGGCCGATCTCGGGCAGGATCGTCAGGTCGCCTGGCATGCATTAGGTGCGGTGTTGCGGACCTTGCGTGATCGTCTGCCGCTTCCGCTGACGGCTCACTTGGGCGCGCAGTTGCCGCTGCTGGTGCGTGGTGCTTACTACGATCGTTGGCAACCCGAGGTACAGCCCGATACGATTCGTTCTCGAGAGGAGTTCCTGCAGCGCATCGAGGATGAACTCGCCAAGACTAACAGTGACGTAGACGTCACGGAGGCGGTTCGTTGCATTTTCCATGCGCTCTCGCAGCATGTCGATCCGGGGCAGATAGAGAAGGTCAAGCAGGCCCTGCCTGCCGACATTCAGGCTTTGTGGTGAGCAATGCCTGTGGTAAAGCAGAGTGAACGTTGCTCTGTCGATGCGATCGGCAGGGCAACGACGGCTTTGCCAACAGCTCATTAGCCGCCTGGCTGCCGCGGTACTTGTCGATCAATGCCCATAGCAGTGCCGTGGTTTCGGGATCCGGGTAACCGGCATGATTGGCTGGGCGGAAGTGCATCTGAAAGGCCCTCAGCACATCTCGTGTCGAATCATCGAGAGTGCCGTTCGCGTTCAGGGCATAACCATAGGTTACCAATGCCAATTGGACTTGCCTGAGGGACGGCGGGTCATTCCGGAACCTTTGCCGGTAATATTTTATCGTGGCATCGTCAGGCCATGCGCCTATGCCGGCTTGATACAGCTGATACCAGGGAAAGCGTGGGCCGGGGTCAATCTTGCGCGACGGTGCAATATCGGCATGGCCCACCACATCGGTCGGCTCGATGCCGTGACGCTCGATGATGTCACGGCTTAGCGCAATGACAGCCTTGATCTGCTCCGCAGGGTAAAGGTCCCAACGCCGTCCGTGCGCAGTTACAAGGGGCCCCTGATTGACGATCTCGATGCCGATCGAGGTGTCATTGAGGTTAGTGTGACCCCGCCAAGCGCTTTTCCCGGCGTGCCAGGCGCGCTGGGACTCCTTGACCAGTTGAAAGACAAGGGGCTGGTCCAGGCCTCGATGAGGTGGCAATGGCACGACGTAATGGGCGCTGACGAGCGGGCCGGTCAGAGTATCCAGTGCTTGCCTCTCTTTGCTGTCGGTATAGTGCAGCACCAGATGGCGAATACGGCTGTTGTACGCAGTGGCCACATGGCGAGAGTCAACGAGATAACCCGTACGCTTCTCCAGCGATGCGGAGCCGGTACAGGCGCTCACAAGCATCGATAGCACCAGCAGAGCGAATGTTTTTCCTGTCATTGCCATTGTCTGTCGATTCATGGAGCGCCGGCCTACAGCACGCCCAGCCCACGGCGGACGAGCAGGCCGAGGCTGAGTGTCAGGGCAAAGCTGAGCATCGTGCCCAGCAGCACGTACTCGGTGAGTTTTCTGTCTCTATCCTCACGCAGATCGCCAAAGCGTAACACCGACTTGGCTGCCAACAGGAAACCGATCGGCATCATCTGATCGGTGAGGACAAACGTGAGCACCAGAAAACGCTCCAGCATGCCGATTCGCGCTCCCGCATCGGCCAGGGTGCCGGCATTTTCGATCTGGCCGCTCCAGCGGCGCATCACCAGCGCAATGAGAATCGACAGCGGACGAAGGATGAGCGTGTACGCGACGACAATCAACAGCACGTCCGGGCGCACCAGAGTGGTGGTGGTGACTGAAACCAGCCATGGCCAGGCCGCAAATAGCGCTGCCCAGACGAGTATCAGCACGATCAGATGAAGCAACTGGTCTAAAAGGAAGTAGCGCAGTTTTTCCGCCGCCAGATGACTCTTGAGAGTATCGATCAGGAGATGCGCCGACCCGATGGCCAGTGCCGCCAGCATTGCCTGCCCAATCGGCTGACGGGAAACCAGCAGGACACCAAGCGGCAGCAGGGTGTGCACCCCGGCATGGAGATAAAGTGCCGGAGAGCGATGACGCCGCGCTTGTTTATCCTGTACCCAGGCGCTGCTCTGCAGCAGGAAATCGCCAGCCAGATGCGCCAGAAGCAGAGCCAGCAGCAGTGCCAGAGCCTGGGGGGTCATGGCATTGCCTCGACGATACGCCGGGAGGCGTAATCCAGATAATCTCTAATAAGAGGCCAGCGGGCCGCTGCCAGCCGCTTGTGAATCGTCGGCTGGGCACGGCCGAGGCGCTTGGCCAGTATCTGCTGGGTCTCCTCATGGAGCAGGCTCAGATAGGCGACCTCGGCGGAATAGCGAGACCAGTGGCTGATGAGGTCGTCGGCAAAGCGGGTCAACAGGGAGAGGTCGTCGTTCAGCGCCTCGAACGGCGAAACAATTGCCAGACGGTCCACCGTGTGTGCCATGGCGTCGAGACGATGCCCCGAGAGCACGAAAGCCTCCCCATCGGCATCGGCGAAGCGTCCGGAGTCGGGCATCTGGCCGTTTCCCAGCCCAATCGCGACTCGCGCATCCCACATCTGCTGGCGGGAGGGGGAGTATTGGATCAGGGATGCGCGTACCAGGACTGCCGCGGTGACGGCGGTACCGGGAGTCGGAAGCGCGATCTGGAATCCATCCCCCCGATAGCGGCTGCCACGGGCATCCAGCCGGCACGCAAGGATGTCCAGGATGGCTTCCAGTGTGTCATGTAAAAGCGCTTTATCGTCGATGCGTTGGGATCCCACCACGTCGCCGGTGAGTACGCCGATTCTTTTCATGACCCTTTCCTGTCACGCTAATAGCCTTTTTGACGAATATAATACATTAATAACCCTATAGGGCTATTACAGCATGGCGCCTACCTGGTAACGATGAGGCGTTTACGGCGCAAGCGAGTGAGCATTTACTGTATTTATATACAGTATAACTGAGGGAGGCGGGATGCAAGTCTTGTTCGCTGGCTACACTACAGGTCATCCACCTTGATAGACCGAGGTCATCTGATTCGACATGCACACATTACAAGGAGCGTAAACGTGCAACAGTCCAATGATAGTGCTGGCCTGAGGGCGTATGCCCGTCGGGTATGGATCGCTGTCGGCATCGCCGCCAGCACGGGCGTGGCGCTGATGCTGCTCTGGCTGGGGCTCGAGGTAGTGCTTATGACCCTGGCCGGGTTGCTGCTCGCCCTGTTCTTCTATATTCCGGCCGACTGGCTCACTCGGCGAAGCTTCCTTCCCTATCGCGGTGCGCTGGGCGTTGTCCTGCTCATACTGACAGGGGCACTGGTGCTGTTCAGCCTGAATTTCGCCTCCAATATCACCCAGCAATCCCAGCAACTGGCCGAAATATTGCCGGACTCTCTCGAGGCGCTTGAGCAACAGATACAGGCTTGGCCCATGGGGGGACAGATCCTTGATCATCTGCAGCAGGGCGGGACCCTCATCGGCACCTTTGGCAGCGAAATGTCCCGAGTCACTACGGTTTTCACGACTACATTCGGGGCCTTGGCCAATCTCGCGGTCATCTTTTTCGTGGGTCTTTTCGTGGCTTTTGAGCCTGCAACGTACCGTAAAGGGTTGTTGTTGCTGGTTTTTCCGCAAAGGCGCAATGCGGCGGCCAAGCTGTTGACAGCTATCGTGCACAAGATGAGCTGGTGGCTGTTGGGAAGACTCGTGTCGATGGCTGTCATTGGAGTGCTCACTGGCCTGGGACTCTGGATCCTCGGGATCCCGATGGCGCTCTCTCTCGGTCTGCTGGCGGCAGTGCTCACGTTTATCCCTTATCTGGGGCCTATGCTTTCGGCCATTCCGGCGTTGCTGGTGGCGTTCACGATGGGGCAGCAAATGCTTGCCTATGTCGCCGGGCTCTATCTAGGCGTGCAACTGCTCGAGAGTTATCTCATCACCCCGTACATACAGCGGGAAGCCGTCAGTATTCCACCGGGAATACTCATCACGGTTCAAGTGTGGCTCAGCCTGTTTGCCGGGGCGTTGGGATTGCTGATGGCCGGCCCGCTGACGGCTCTGGCGATGGAACTCGTCAGGCGAGTCTACGTGAATGGCTGGCTGGCCAAGTATCAACATGAAATAGAGACGGGAGACAAATAGTTACTTTATAAGGCTTTAGCCGGAGCTGAGCAGTACGCTACGTTGTGATACAGACGGATCCTGGCGGCTTGTCTACGTTATTAAGAAAGGTGTCAAGAAAGGAAAACCGGGCGCAGGGAAAGAGGGCCGCGTTGACCGCAGCCCTGTCACCCACAGCATGGAGAGCACATCATGAAACGGAATATTTTTATTCCCGCGCTGGATGAGTATCAGCGGGCCGAACTGGAAACTCTACGTCACGCTGATGAGTTCGATTTCCACACTCTGCTGGATATCGAAACCCTGGTGGAACCCGACCAGCTGTCGTTCAACGATGTGTTGGAAAAGATGCGTCAGGAACTGAAGAGCTTTTCCGGTTCGGTGGACGCGATTATCGCCCATTGGGATTTCCCTACCAGCGTGCTGGTCCCTCTGCTCTGCAAGGAGTACGACATTCCCGCGCCTTCGCTGGAAAGCATCTTGAAGTGCGAACACAAGTACTGGAGCCGCGTTGAGCAGCGCAAGGTCATCCCCGAGGTCGTTCCGCACTTCTGCAGCGTCGATCCCTTTGCCGAGAATCCGCTGGAGCAGGTAAATCTCGACTATCCGTTCTGGCTCAAGCCGGTCAAGGCCTTCTCCTCGCAACTGGGATTCAAGATCGAGAATGCCGAGCAGTTTCACGAGGCCATCGAGGCAACCCGCGCCGAGATTCGGCACTTTGGCGATCCGTTCAACGAGGCGCTGTCCTATGCCGATCTGCCTCCCGAGATTCAGCAGGCAGATGGTAACAGCTGTATTGCCGAGGAGATCATTTCAGGCATTCAGGGCGCACCGGAAGGCACCATGTTCCGAGGGAAATACAATGTTCATGGGGTCTTCGATCAGCCCAGCGATGAGACCGGGAAGGTATTCGACCGACTCGAATATCCCTCGTCACTGCCCGAGGCGGTTCAGCAGCGCATGATCGATATCAGCGAGCGTTTTCTCAAACACATCGGCTTCGATAACGGCTGCTTCAACGCCGAGTTCATGTGGGAGGAGGAGAGCGATCAGCTCTGGTTGATCGAGTTCAATACCCGGATTTCTCAATCGCACAGCGAGATGTTCATCATGGTGGATGGCATGTCCAACCATGAGGTGGCAATAGACGTCGCGCTGGGCATCGAACCCGCCATGCCGCGCCGTGAGGGGCAGTTCAACGTCTCCGCCAAGTGCATGATTCCTCATTACGAGGACGGCATTGTCCGTCGTGTCCCCAGCCAGCAGGAGCTGGACGAACTCTATCAGCGGTTTCCGGGCTCCGAGGTCAGGCTGGAAGTCGAGCCGGGAACACGCCTGAGCGAGCTGCCCAATCAGGACAAGGTTTCCTATCACTTGGGCACTATCTATCTGGGGGCCGAGTCTCACGAGCAGATCCGTGAGCGGTACAAGGCCTATCTGGAGGCGCTTCATTTCGAATTCGAGCCGGTCGAGTAACGTACCGGAAAACGCCGAGGCGATACCCGCTGAGTCGTTATTGGAGAGCAATACAGAGGAGAGGCAATGAAAACGGACGTTTCACTCCCTTATGACGTACGCGTCATTGAGAATGTTTTCATTACCATGCGAGATGGTGCCCGGCTGGCCGCACGCATCTGGCTTCCGGTGGATGCCGAGAACCAGCCTGTTCCGGCCATCATGGAGTACATCCCCTACCGCAAGCGCGACATCACTCGAGGACGGGATGCTTCCAACCATCCCTACATGGCGGGGCACGGATACGCTTGCGTGCGTGTCGACATGCGCGGCAGCGGCGATTCGGATGGTGTCATCACCGATGAATACACCCGCCAGGAGCAGGAAGATGGTGTCGACGCCATTGCCTGGATCGCCGAGCAGCCATGGTGCGACGGCAACGTCGGGATGATGGGCATCTCCTGGGGCGGGTTCAACAGCCTGCAGGTCGCGGCTCAGCAGCCTCCCGCCCTGAAGGCGATCATCAGCGCCTGTTCGAGCGACGATCTTTACGCCGATAACATGCACTACATGGGCGGCTGTCTGCTGGGGGACAACCTGTCCGAGGCCACGGTGATGTTCGCCTTCAACAGCCTGCCGCCGGATCCCGAGATTGTGGGGGATCGCTGGCGCGACATGTGGTTCGAGCGTCTGAAGGGCAGCGGCCTGTGGCTGGAGCCGTGGCTGGAGCATCAGCGACGCAGCGCCTACTGGACGACGTCGTCGGTTCGCGAGAACTATTCGGCAATCCAGTGCCCCGTCTACGCCATCGGGGGGTGGGCCGACGGTTTTACCAACACCGTTTTCCGCTTGCTCAAGCATCTCGAAGTGCCACGCAAGGGGCTAATCGGCCCGTGGGGGCACAAATATCCCCATGATGGCATTCCCGGACCCGCGATCGGCTTCCTGCAGGAGGCCGTGCGCTGGTGGGACTACTGGCTGAAGGGCAAGGACAACGGCATCATGGACGAGCCCATGCTGCGTGCCTGGCGTCAGGACAGCATTCCCCCCCATACCTCCTACGAGGATCGACCGGGGCGGTGGATAGGCGAGCCCAGTTGGCCATCGCCGAACGTCGATGAAATCTATTACCCTTTGGGGCCTCGCTACATCGCCGCCAGTGAAGACGAGAAGGTCGAGCGCGAGGCGATGACCATCCAGTCGCCCATCAGTGTCGGCATGCATGCGGGTAAATGGTGCTCCTATGCCGCGACACCCGATTTGCCGGGGGACCAACGCGAAGAGGATGGCGGTGCGCTGGTGTTCGAGAGCAAGCCGCTCGAGGAGCCCTTGGAAATCTTCGGTCGGCCCAGCGTGGAACTGGATCTGGCCGCCGACAAACCGCTGGGAATGGTGGTGGCACGCCTGTCCGATGTGGCACCGGATGGCCAGGCAACGCGTGTAACCTACGGGTTGCTCAACCTGGCACATCGCAACGGGAGCGCAGAACCGGAGCCCATGCAGCCGCATAGCTATTGTCGTGTCAGGGTCACGCTCAACGGTATTGCACAACGTTTTCCCGCAGGGCATCGGCTGCGCATTTCCCTTTCCACTTCCTACTGGCCGCTGGCCTGGGTACCGCCTGAACCGGTGACGCTTACCATCATGTCCGGTAGCAGCTCGCTCTGTCTGCCCGTTCGCCCGCCGCAGGCAGAGGATGATCGGCTGCCGGCGTTTGGTGAGCCGGAAAGCACGCCGCCTCTGGAAACGCGTCTGCTCGAGCCAAGCGAGCACAACTGGCGGCTGATCAGCGATCTGGCGAAGGATGAGTCCACGCTCGAGGTCATCAATGACCAAGGGGCGTTCCGGATCGAGGAGATCGGGACCGAGATTCGCCGCAACACCCATGAGTGGTACACCATCCGCAGCAACGACTTTACCTCGGCACGTGGGGAAACCTATACCGAGCGGGCCTTCAAGCGTGATGATTGGGACGTTGAGGTGACGACCCGCACGGTGCTGACATGTACGGCAACCGATTTCCACCTCTACGCGCAGCTCGACGCCTTCGAGGGAGACAAGCGGGTGTACTCGCAGAATTGGGATCGTACCATTCCCCGCGATCATCTCTAGTGGCGAGCTGGAAGCCATAATGCGATATCATTTCCGCCCGGGTCACTCCGGGCGGAGTCGTGTGTGCCATCGGGTTTAGGGCTTATTGTGAGGCGAGTCAACGGTTTAGATTTGTATCGTTGGGCAATAAGGTCTTTTATGTTTGAAAACGAGCCGCTACGCTAGTGTTATAGGCACTGGTACCCAATGATGATGAGAGAGCGACAGTCGTCGACTACCTAATCGCTCCACCCGGTATCGTTTGATGAGGAGATACCCATGACGTTGCGTGTAACGCGAAGACAATTTCTCAAGCTCGGGGCCGCCGGCATGGCCACGTCCAGCATGGCGATGCTGGGCTTTGCGCCGGAACCCGCCGTTGCTTCCATCCGCCACTTCAAGCTGACCGCCGCCAAGGTCACCCGCAATATCTGCACCTATTGTTCGGTCGGCTGCGGCATGCTGCTCTACAGCCGTGGCGATGGCAGCATCAATTCCATCGATGATATCTACCATGTCGAGGGCGATCCGGACCATCCGGTCAGCCGCGGTTCGCTGTGTCCTCGAGGCGCGGGCGTACTTGACTTCATCAAGAGCGACTTCCGTCTCTCGCATCCTCAGGTGCGTGAGGCAGGCAGTGACCAGTGGAAGACCATCAGCTGGGATGAAGCTCTGGGCCGTATCGCACGGCACATGAAGAATGATCGCGACGAAAACTTCGTCACCCACGATCAGGAAGGCAATCTGGTCAATCACTGGTTGACGACAGGGTTCCTGGCGGCTTCGGCCTCCACCAACGAAACGGGTTACCTGACGCACAAGGTGGTACGTAACCTCGGCATGCTGGCTTTCGACAACCAGGCGCGCGTCTGACACGGACCGACGGTGGCAGGTCTTGCCCCAACATTCGGTCGCGGTGCCATGACCAATCACTGGGTCGACATCCGCAATGCCAACTTGATTCTCTCCATGGGCGGTAACTCCGCCGAGGCGCACCCCGTGGGTTTCCGTTGGGTGACGGAGGCGATGGAGAAGAACAATGCCCGACTGATTACCGTTGATCCGAGATTTACCCGGACATCGGCAGTGGCCGATTTCACGGCCGAGATCCGTACGGGTACGGATATCACGTTCCTGGGCGGCCTGATCAGTTATCTGATCGAGACCGACCAGATTCAGCACGAGTATGTGCGTGCCTACACCGATGCCAGTCTGATCGTGAGAGAGGACTTCGGTTTCCATGACGGTCTGTTCACCGGCTTCCGACCGGAAAGCGACCAGGCCGAAGGCGCTCAGGCTTATGACAAGGAGAGCTGGCATTACGAGAAGGACGAGAATGGTTACGCCCGACGTGACGACTCTCTGACGCATCCGCGCTGTGTCTTCCAACTGCTGCGCAAGCACTACAGCCGCTACACCATCGACATGGTGGAAAGCGTCTGCGGTACACCGCGCAAGAAGATCCAGAAAGTCTGGGACATGATTGCCGAGACGGCCGTGCCCGGCAAGACCATGACGATCCTGTATGCTCTGGGCTGGACACAGCACTCCATCGGGTCGCAGATCATCCGTGCCGGTGCCATGGTTCAGCTGCTGCTGGGGAACATGGGGATGCCTGGTGGCGGGGTGAATGCGCTGCGCGGCCACTCCAATATCCAGGGCCTGACCGATCTCGGTCTGCTGTCCAATCTTCTGCCGGGCTACATGAACCTGGCCTCGGCCGGCGAGCAGGACTATTCCAGCTACATCGAGACGCGTACCAAGCAGCCCTTGCTGCCGGGCGAGGTTTCCTACTGGCGGCATTACGAGCGCTTCCATGTCAGCTTGATGAAGGCATGGTTCGGCGATGCGGCCACGCGGGAAAACAACTGGTGCTACGACTGGCTGCCCAAGCTGGAGCGTCCGCTGTACGACGTACTGTGGGCGTTCAATGCCATGGATCATGGCGAGATGAACGGCTACTTCTGTCAGGGGTTCAACCCGCTGGCGGCCTTCCCGAACAAGGCGAAGATCAGCAGTGCGCTGTCCAAGCTGAAGTATCTCGTCATCATGGATCCGCTCGTCACCGAGACCAGCGAATTCTGGAACAACTATGGCGAGTTCAACGATGTGGATCCTTCACAGATCCAGACCGAGGTCTTCCGCCTGCCCACGACCTGTTTCGCGGAAGACAACGGTTCCATCGTCAACAGTGCCCGCTGGCTGCAGTGGCACTGGGCTGCCGCACCGCCTCCCGGCCAGGCGAAGGCGGATATCGCGATCATGGCGGGCCTGATGCGCCGTCTGCAGTACATGTATCAGGAAGAAGGAGGTGCCTTTCCCGATGCACTGTTGAACCTGGCATGGCCCTACGATGATCCCGAGGATCCGCGCGCCGAGGAACTGGCCAAGGAGTACAACGGCTGGGCGCTGGAGGATATCCGCGACGACGATCGCAATATCGTCCAGCGCAAGGGCGAACAGGTCGAGGATTTCGGCATGTTGCGCGCCGACGGCAGTACGGCCTGTGGCTGCTGGATCTACTCCGGTGCCTGGACCGAGGCCGGCAACCAGATGGACCGGCGCGACAATACGGATCCCTACAATATCGGGATGACCTTGGGCTGGGCATGGGCATGGCCCGTGAACCGGCGCATTCTGTACAACCGTGCGAGCGCGCGTCCCGATGGCACACCCTGGACGCCGGAAAAACGTCTTGTCTGGTGGAACGGTGAACAGTGGGTCGGTGCGGATATTCCTGACTTCCCGGATAATTCACCGCCCTCTGCCGGGGTCGGACCATTCATCATGAACCAGACCGGCACGGGAAAATTCTTTGCCGATCGCCTCATGGCGGAAGGACCGTTCCCCGAACACTATGAGCCGTTCGAGTCGCCGATCGCCAATAACCTGTTGCATCCGGACAATCCGCTGGCCAAGAACAACCCGGCCGCGCGGGTCTTCGAACAGGACCGCGAGGAGTTCGGCACATTCGAGGAGTTTCCGTATGCGGCAACGACCTATCGTCTGACCGAGCATTTCCACTTCTGGACGACGAAAGTACTGCTGAATTCCATCATGCAGCCCGAGAAGTTCGTCGAGATCGGCGACACGCTGGCCAGTGAGCTGGGGATTCAGAGGGGCGACAAGGTACGCGTCAGCTCCAAGCGTGGCTATATCGAGGCGGTGGCAGTCGTCACCAAGCGCATACGGTCATTGCAGGTAGGGGGCAAGACAGTGCACCAGGTCGGTATTCCGATCCACTGGGGCTTCATTGGCGAGGCGAAAAAAGGCTATCTGACCAATACGTTGACGCCTTTTGTCGGTGATGCCAACACCCAGACGCCGGAATTCAAGTCGTTCCTGGTCAACGTCGAGAAGGTATAAGGAGATGATGGGATGAGAGGCGATCAGATCAACCTTCAGAACATCATCGCGCGCTCCGCCACTACCGCGCCTTCTCCACAAGAGCGCACAGGCGCAGTGGAGAAGGTGACCAAGCTGATGGACCCGTCCAAGTGCATCGGGTGCAAGGCTTGTCAGGTAGCCTGTTCGGAGTGGAACGACCTGCGTGACGATGTCGGTGAATGCGTCGGGGTTTATGACAATCCGTTGGATCTCTCCCCGAATACCTGGGAGCTGATGCGGTTCAACGAATACGAGAACGAGGAAGGCGGTCTCGAATGGTTGATCCGCAAGGATAACTGCATGCACTGCGCGGAGCCGGGCTGTCTTGAGGCGTGCCCGGCGCCGGGGGCAATCGTGCAGTACGCCAACGGTATCGTCGACTTCAACTCCGAGCATTGCATCGGGTGTGGCTATTGCGTGGCAGGATGTCCGTTCAATATTCCGCGTATCTCGGAAAAGGACGAGAAGGCCTACAAGTGCACCCTGTGTTCCGACCGTGTCTACCACGGTCTGGAGCCGGCATGCGTCAAGAGCTGTCCGACCGGGGCCCTCATGTTCGGGACCAAGGAGGACATGCTGGAGCATGGCGCCATGCGGGTGGATTACCTCAAGGAGCGCGGCTATGAAAACGCCGGCGTCTATAACCCTGCGGGGGTTGGCGGCACGCACGTCATCTACGTGTTGCAGCATGCCGACAAGCCGGAGCTTTATAACAACCTGCCGAGCGATCCGCGTATCAGTCCGCTGACTCAGGCGTGGAAAGGGGTGACCAAGCCGCTGATGTCGGCCGCGATCGGCCTGGCTGCGGTAACCGGTTTCTTCCACTATGCCATCAAGGGGCCCAAGGAAGAGCCGGAAGACGATCCGGACGAGCAGACAGCCGCAGCTGCGGTCAGGACGGATGAAGAATCGGCCGCATCGGCTGCGAGAAGAGAGGAGGATCGCTCATGAGCCACTCCAATACCAAGAAGGGGATCCTGCGCTATACCTGGTGGACGCGAGCCAACCACTGGATCGTGGCGATCAGCTTCGTCCTGCTGGTACTGAGCGGTCTGTCGATGTTCTATCCCTTCTTCTGGCCGTTTACGGGGCTGTTCGGCGGCCCCATCGCGACACGCTTCATCCATCCGTGGATTGGCGTGGTCATGACGTTGTTCTTTCTGCTCCTGGCGGTCCAGCTCTTCAAGTCGAGCTTCATCAAGCGTCACGATATCCAGTGGCTAAAGCAGATTCGCGACGTGCTCAGCAATCGCGATGATCGCCTGCCCCCGGTAGGCAAGAACAACGCTGGGCAGAAGCTGGTGTACTGGATCATGTTGCTGTGCATACCGGTGCTGCTGGTTACCGGCATCGTTCTCTGGCGGCCGTATTTCGCACCCGACATGCCTCGGCTGTGGCTGCGGGTGGCGGCGATGGTCCATGCTTATACCGCATTTCTGGCGATCATTACGCTCATCATTCACATCTACTCGGGTATCTGGGTGAAAGGCTCCATTCGCGCCATGGTGCAGGGTCGTGTCAGCAAGGCATGGGCCAAGCACCACCATAGCCTGTGGTACGAGGAGGAGATGAAGAAGGAGCGTAACCGGGAGGAGTTCGACGAGCGCGAAACCGAGCAAGAGACGGCGGCCAAGCAGCAGCGGCAAACGCCCTGAAAGGAGGCGAAGTGAGTCATTCTTATGGCAGTGCCCCGGTGGGTATCATCGACCCACCGGGGGTCGTTTTGCCCGGGAAAAGTATATTCAGTGAGCGGGCCAGACGCCTTCGCGAGCTCGCTGATCAGGTGCCTTCCATGAGCGATTTCCTGGGCTTCATGGCCCGGCTGGTTCAGGCGCAACATCAGGTCCTGGAAAGCCGGGAGCCGACCTGGCTACCCGAACCGGCTGCCTTCGAGCTGGCGCTGGAGCATGATATGGCGCCGCTGGGCATCCATGCGCTACGCCGTGATGTCGACTGGCAGTCGGAGTTGGCTGGGGTGCTCGACGCGCTGGAGCTGCATGTTGCCGAAGCGCAGCGTCCGCTTCTGCAGCAGCTGCGACAGTTGGACGATACGGCGCTCGACGCTCTGGCTGACGACGTGCTGGAGGGGCGTGGCGGTCCCGTGGAAAGGCGGGGACTGATGCCATTCGTGGCGGCAGCTCTGCAGGTCGCCTGGGTACGCATGACCCAGGTGCTGCCCAGGCCTCCCAGACGTCCCGGCAAGGAGTCCAAGGCCTTGTGCCCTTGTTGCGGATCGGCCCCCGTTGCAAGCCTGATCGAGATCGAGAAGGATCGTAGCGGCGTGCGTTATCTGCAATGCGGCCTCTGTGCCAGCCAATGGCGGGTCGAACGGGCAAGGTGCAGCGTCTGTGATGGCAGCGGCGAGCTCAATTACTTTGAACTCGAAAACGAATCGGGAGAAACGGCCTTGCCGATGCAGGCGGAAACCTGCGGCAACTGCAACAGCTACCTCAAGATCATCTCCCGTGAGTGGAATGCCGGCGTCGAGCCCCTGGCGGATGACCTGGGAAGCCTTGCGCTTGACCTGATGCTGGGCGAAGAGGGCATCTATCAGCGTAGTGGGTTCAACCCGCTGCTGATTGTGGGAGAGTGACACCTTCGGCAATGACTTTCGTACCGGTATGACGACTGCGAGATGGCGAGAGCCATCTCGCTTTTTTTCGTTGGTGTATCGGCCTACAAGCACGTGACGTCCCAAGGGGATTCATGTTATCTCCTTATTGCAGCTGAGAAATACAGATCGAGACGACATGAACGAGAAGACCCAAGCCGATAGTCGCCGTCGGTTGCCTGCCGTAGATACGCTACTGGCACATCCGGCACTGCAGCAGAGCCTGGCTCAGCATGGTCGCCGCCTGGTGGTGCGGGCCATACGCGAAACGCTCGTTGCCGAGCGCTCACGTCTGGGAAACATGAATGACAATGAGGGGGAGGAACCGGCGTCGGAGGAGGCTCTTGCCGAGCGCTGTCTCGTGACATTGTCAGTACTGACACGCCCCAGGGCGCGAGCGGTCTTCAATCTGACCGGCACGGTCATTCACACCAATCTTGGCCGCGCCCCCCTGGCCGAAGCGGCCATCGAGGCGCTCACCCGGGCGGCACGCTATCCCATTGCACTGGAGTACGATCTGGCCAGCGGCCGGCGTGGCGACCGCGACAGCCTGGTGGAAGAGCTGCTTTGCGAGCTCACCGGCGCCGAGGCGGCAACCGTCGTCAACAACAATGCCGCAGCAGTGGTGCTGACGCTCGGGGCTCTCGGCGCCGGACGCGAGGCGATCATCTCGCGGGGTGAGCTGATCGAGATCGGTGGCGCCTTTCGCATGCCGGACATCATGACGGCAGCGGGGTGTCGCTTGCGCGAGGTGGGTGCCACCAACCGTACTCACACTCACGACTACCGTGATGCGCTGAATTCAGAAACGGGGCTGATCGTCAAGGCTCATACTTCGAACTACGCCATCACCGGCTTCACCAAGAGCGTTGCTGAAAGCGAGCTTGCCCGCATCGCCCATGAACATGACGTTCCCTTGGTAATCGATCTCGGTAGCGGTGCGCTGATCAATCTTTCCGCGCTGGGGCTGCCTCACGAATCACTCCCCAGCGAGGCCATTGCGGATGGCGCCGATGTGGTGACCTTTAGCGGCGACAAGCTGCTCGGGGGCCCGCAGGCAGGCATTATCGTCGGCAAGCGCGAGTGCATCGAGCGCATCAAGCGACACCCGCTCAAGCGTGCGCTACGACTCGACAAGATGATGCTGGCCGCTCTGGAAGCCACTTTGCGAATCTATAGCCATGGTGAGGCGCCGGAGCGGGAAATTCCCACCTTGGCACTCATGACGCGTACCGAAGAGGCCATCCAGGCCTGCGGAGAGCGCATGCTGGCAGCTACGCAGGGGCTGCTGGAAGACATCGAGGTGACACTCGAGGATTGCATGAGTCAGCTTGGCAGCGGGGCGCTGCCGGTGGATCGTCTGCCCAGCCGGGCATTGACCTGGCGTCCGCAAGCCCGTGATCGCATCACGAGAGAGCGGATATTACGACATCTGGAAGCAGCGTTTCGCCAGCTGTCGCGTCCCGTCATCGGACGCCTGAGCGATGGTGCCCTGCGTCTCGACATGCGCTGTCTGGCGGGGGAGGCGGAGGAACGAGCTTTCGTTGCGCAACTCGATGAGCTAAAACCGCAATTCGTCCGTGCAATGAGCGAGGCCAGGTCATGATTGTCGGAACGGCAGGACATGTCGATCATGGAAAGACAGCCTTGATTCAGCGCCTGACTGGCGTCGATACCGATCGTTTGAAGGAAGAGAAGGCGCGTGGACTGACCATCGAAGCGGGCTATGCCTACCCGGAAGTCGAGGCGGATATCGATCTGGGATTTGTGGATGTGCCAGGGCATGAAAAGTTCATTCCCAACATGCTGGCCGGCAGTGCCGGTATCGACACCGTCTTGCTGGTGGTGGCGGCCGATGATGGCGTGATGCCCCAGACGCTCGAGCATGTCCAGATTCTCAAGCTACTCGGCCTGGCTCATGGCGTCGTGGCCCTCACCAAGTGCGATCTGGTCGACGTGGCGCGTCGTCAGGAAGTCCGACGGGAGATCACCGCACTGCTCGCCGACACGTCATTGGCAGGCTCTGAAATCTTCGACGTGTCCAGCCGCAGTGGTGAAGGCATCGAACCGCTGCGTGACTATTTATGGTCATTGGCTGCCCGGCAGCATGAGACGGCTGCTACCGGACATTTCCGCCTCGCCGTCGACCGTGCCTTCACCAAGAGCGGTGCCGGTCTGGTCGTGACCGGAACCGTGGTGGCCGGCACGATCGAGGAGGGCGAAACCGTGCGGTTGTTTCCTTCCGGTCTCAAGGCCCGCGTGCGCGGGCTGAGACGACAGAATCGAGCCAGCCACGTCGCTCGCCAGGGCGACCGCTTGGCACTCAATCTTGCCGGTCCCGGCATCGACCGGGAGGTGATCGGGCGGGGCGGATGGATCGTGTCGGATGCGCTGGAGACACCGGCTCTGCAGCGTGTAGACATCCAGCTTGAACTGCTGGGCACGGCCGAGGCGCTGAAACATTGGACGCCGGTCCATATCCACCTCGGCGCCACCCATGTCACGGGGCGCGTTTCACTGCTCGAAGGTCAGCGTCTCGCACCGGGCGGTGCGATGCTAGGCCAGTTGGTACTGGACACGCCGGTACATGCCTGCCTGGGGGATCGTGTCGTGATTCGCGATCATGGCGCCCAGGCCACGTTGGGAGGCGGGGTGGTACTTGACGGAGCACCGCCGCGGCGAGGCCAGCGAGCAAAGAAGCGTCTGGCCTGGCTTGCTGCTCTGCGCGACAGTGCCCAGGCTGGGGCGCCCTATGATCTGGAGCGTCCACTCGAGGCGGCACTGGAACTGCACTCCGATGGACTTGATCTGGCTGCGCTGGCCCGCAATGTCAATCGCGACACGGATGTGCTGGCAGGTGCCGTCGAGGCCTTGGGCGGCAGGATCGTGACGGCTCAGGGAGACATGCGCGCCTTTTCCCGGTCAGCACTCGAGGGGCTGGAGTCGCGTATCGTTGCGGTGGTTGCCGACAATCACGAACGTGAGCCGGCGATGTTGGGAACCGAGCGTGAGCGTTTGCGCCGTCAGGTCATGCCCAATCTGCCCAGCGCCCTGTTTCGCCCGTTGTTGAATAGTCTGATCCGAAAAGGGCGCATCGAACAGCACAATGCCTTCGTGGCGCTACCGGGCCATCAGGCGGGCCTCGACGAAGCGGATGAGCGTTTGTGGCAGACGATTCGTCCTTTGCTCGAAGAGTGCCGTTTCGAGCCGCCGCGGGTGCGCGATATCGCCGCGATGCAAGGGGTAGAAGAGCAACGAATCCGCGAGCTGCTGATCGCCTGTGCCCGGCTGGGCGAGGTATATCATGTTCGACGTGACCATTTCTTCATGGCATCCTCAGTCCGCGACATGGCGATGATTGTCGAAGAACTTGTCGCGATGCACGGTTCGGCACGGGCAGCGGATTTTCGTGACCGTATCGGTACCGGACGCAAATTGGCAATACAAATCCTTGAATTTTTTGATAGACTCGGTTTCACGCGGCGCATTCGGGATGACCACGTCATCCGGCGTTCGGACATGTGGTACTGACAACTCGTCGAAGCGGTATGGCGAGGAGAAGAGTATCGCGAGAGGAAGAGCATCGACCCCCGGTGGGGCGGCCAGACTTCAAATCTGGTAGGGGCTGCCAGCGGTCCCTGGTGGGTTCGACTCCCACGCTCTTCCGCCAGGCCGCGCCACATCTGGTCTCCCACCATATTCATACTTCCTTGTGCGTACCCTTCCAAGTCTGCTGCTTTTCTCCGGGGCTACGCTCGACATATATTTCAGTTAAACGAAACCCGGCTGTTTTGGACGAATTGCTGGCACTCACTGCGCCGATACAGTACCCATCTGCCGCTTTTGTAGTAGGGCAAGTTGTAGCGCTTCGTTGAGCGCCAGACGGCAAGCGTACTCGTTTTCACGTGCAGAATCTTTGCAGCCTCGGTGGGTTCGATGAAGTCTTCGCTGCTGTAATCCATAGCCTCGGCCATGTTCAATCTCCGCTGTATTTTCCTGCACCGTAGCCCATTGCCTATTCAAGCGATTGCTCTCGCTGTTTTTTGGCATGGGCTTCGGCGGCTTCTCGGACCCCAGGGGTATGCAGCAGACGTTGGTATCGCTGGCGCCATTCGTTGCGCCGCTGGCTGATCATTGCGATCAGGTCTTCTAGAGGGAGGGTTTCGCCATCTTCGGCCGCGTAGCCGGTACCGTGGCAGTGAGCGCAAGGGCTCATGTGGAACATGCCCCGATACTCGCCGGACCCGCCACAATTTGGGCAGGGTCCGTGTGGTGGCGGCTCCCAGATCGGCGATCTGATCTTACCCATGGGCTACCTTATTGTTAGTTTTAAACACAGTTACGCTATGATTAGTACAGTTGAACTAATCATTGAAATTAAGGGTTGACTGGAAATAACTTGCCACTAAAAACCCGCTGCTGGAGCGGGTTTTTAATCAAGGAGGATATGCTTACTTTCTTTTATTTAAATTTATTACTTCTGCTTCTTTGAAAGATGTTCTGTTTGATTTTTCTTTTTTTCGAAATTTTAGAGGTACGACATTTTGTTCAGGGCTGATGTCAAAATACCCTTTCCTTAAATTGCATAATTCTTCAGTAATCTCAGTTGGCAACCCAAGAATATCTCGCAGCTGGTGCTTAGTTAGTACCTGGTGGTCTACTAGCATATGCACGCCACGCATGAGCAATTTTGGTTGCTCAAAGCGACTTTCTTTGTCAAGAGGCTCCTGCTTAACCCAGCCTCTAGCAGAGCGTCCTTTCCATAATCTTTCCGTTACTGCTTCATTGGTTATTTCTAAGTCCCTACAGCGAGCAATCATTGCTCCAATTGAAACTTTCCAGCGAGATTTAACAGCGAGGAAAGTTTCTAGGGTTGGCCAGCTTATTTCTAGCGGGAAGCTTTCAGAAGGCATAAGAAAGGCGCTGGCGAATCTATGAGCTTGGTTCTCAAGAAGTTTATACAACACTGGGTCGTTATACTGGTCCTTGGTAATGTGCTTATGCAGCACTATGTGGCCTAGCTCGTGAGCAACATCAAACCTATTCCTAATACCATTGGCTTTATCTGACGAGATTAGAACATAAGGCCTTCCGTCTAAATCAGACCAGTTCGAGACGCCATCCATCTTTAAATGGCCAAGTGCCGCGCGAGAGCATATGATTCCTGCGTTCTCCATAGCCTGGACTATGTCTGGAATAGGGCCCCGTGAAAGTCCCCAAATGTCGCGACAATGATCGGCCATCTCTTCTATCTCTTCGTCTGAAATCAAACGGCAGTCAGTTTCGTTGAGATGTGGAACATTAAGTTCTGGCCAGTCAATACTCTCTTGAAGCTCATAAGAGATTTCTTGCATCCACTGCAATCTAATTTCAGCTAACTCTCTAGCGGTCTTCGTTGCGCTAGTTTGTGAGCGGAAAAAGAATGGAGATGAACTTCTATCCTTGGTGTTAAGCGGCGTGGGTGTTAGTAGCCAATTAGAAGAAACGCCAAATATCTCACATATGCGATTAAAGACATCAGCTTCAGGAGCTTGATGTCCTTTTTCCCACTTCGAAATATTGCTAACAGCTCGGCCTATCTTTTCTGCAAGAGCTTTTTGAGTCAAATTGAATGCACGGCGGAGCTGGCCAAGCCTTGCTGGCTGAAAGCCGACGACACCCGTTCTCATAGTGAAACTCTCTTATTCATCTTATTCATCCTGCTCTGGTAGATCTACTACGCCATCCTCTTCAGAGCGACGCATACTTTCGCGCAGTTTCGGATATGCTGTATCTTGTATAGTCGTATCTTCTTCCGAATAGCTGGCATATATTTCAGGAAGAGAAGCAACTAGATGGAAACCTTTTCCATTACTATATGGAATGGCTATAACGATGGATAGTGGAGTAGTGTGATCGCCTGTTAACTTTTTGTTCGCAACAGGAATGATCAATGCATGTAGTGTATGTTCTGTAGGGCCTAGATGAGGAGGAACTTCGTAGAAAAGATCTCCTATGTGATGATCAAGTCGCTTATTGAAACTCTGCAGGTGCTGGCGAAAAATACTTTCTCTAACAGTTTTGTCGCTTGCGCATACTGTAACTGTAAGACAAAGGTGACCTGCTCTTATCAGCGCGTAGAAGCCTCCTTTAGGCTTGGTCGGCATGTTTGCCACTGTAGCGCCCTCAACTTCTTGCATTGCCAAAATAGCTTCTTGAACATCGAAGTGGCGTAGCTGAGTCCTAGGTCCGATCAACGGCACATGCTTATAGCGTTGACGTGCAGCCTCATCTGAAGTAGCAAAAGCTTGTGTGATGCGTGTCTCAGCTTCTAGCAGTACAGCCTTTGGAAGATTGCTACATACAAATTGGATTAATTCTTTTTTGAGCATGCCCGCTTTTCCTTGGTTGCGTTAAGCGGATTTTATACCCATTTTTTTTCGTTATCTATGGTGTGAAGGCTAAAATTAACAGTGAACAGGACTTCAAATCTGGTAGGGGCTGCCAGCGGTCCCTGGTGGGTTCGACTCCCACGCTCTTCCGCCAGGCCGCGCCACACGGGCTTCACATCATCTCGTCATTTTCTGCGCATCCTTCCTTAACGTTCGCCGTTCGGCGTGACGTTAGCCTCCCTGAGCATTGTAGGGACCCCCTTCACCGTTCTGATTGGCTTGGTCGGCGCTCTCGCTGCCCTGATTGTTTTGGGCATCAGCGGGTTCCTTGGACATGACATCCTGATTGCCGTAACCATGTCGATAAGCGTTATCGAGCTGATCGTTGACGCTGACGGCCGGCTTCATCTGATCCTTGTGAAACTGTTCCATGTGGGAGTCGCGGGGAGTAGGCTCCGCCATTTGCTGTTCCTGCTGGGCGGCGGCTGAAACTGAAGCGACAGCGGAAAGCACAGCGACGATACCCAGTGAGACGAAATGCTTCTTGGCACTGACCATGGCTTCTCCTTGGCTGCTTTTCGATTATTTCGAACAGCCCGAGGACAGTTTAGTCTACCGGGGCATTCTTCACTGTAGCCAAACGTCGCATCCTCGCAGCGGCATGGACAATTTCGGTGGATGCAGCGCGCAGGCGAGTGACATGAAAAATGCTGAATTCGACTCATCTGATGACATCAAGAAATTCGTCTGGCCTCGTTTAGCCATTTTTGTTAATGTTTGTGTTTACAAGGGTTACATTCAGCTCAAAATAAACACAAAACTAAACGGGGAACCATCATGCGAGCAATCGTTGATCTTCTACCTATTGCCGCTCTCACCATCGCCACCGTCATGCACTGGGGCGGGGTCTTCGGTTGATAGAGGAAGCTCTGCCGGGTTCTGGCAAGGTTCTGAAAGAAAGGCGCTCCTTGAGCGCCTTTCTTGTCTGCTTGGCTATTGTCTGCCTGGCTGTTGTCTGCCTGATTTCAGCTCAGCCGGTTGCCGGGTCATCCCTGGGAATGTCCGGTTCATCCACCCCTTCCTGGTCAGCGATTTCTTCCATTTTCTCGGCGCGCATTCTCGCTTCCTTTTCGGTATCGAATATGCCGATAGTGCCCCCCGTGTCCGGGTCGTAGACTTCATACTGTAGGCCTGAACCGCTTTTCGGATTGCTGATTTCGCGGATTGCGTAGGGATAGTCAGACATGGCGTCTCTCCAATCCTGAAATAGGGGCGATGTGGTGCGGTGCGCACGGATCCGCGCCTAGCTGACGTTGGAGTCGTCTCTGGGCACGCTAGCATCCTGGTTAAGAGCTTCGACGTCTATCGATCGCATCTGGTCAGCCCGACTCTCGGCCTCGGCTTTCGTATCGTATATGCCGATACTGATCCCCGTATCGGTGTCGAACACTTCGTACCTGCCTGCTGTATCGTCACCTGACTCGTTGACTTCACGCACTTCGATGGTTTGCTCTGCCATGATCGACTCCTTTCGAACCATTACTGTCTCTAGGGTAGTCAACAGTTTCGTCTGGAGCATAACGTAGCCGAGGCACTCGGCATTATCCGTTTATGGCGGGCTGTCAATCGCGTATCTCGGCAGGCTATGGCGAGTCCCGGCAGGGTATCACGAGGTGATTTGATGCCATCCGTCTTTAGTTTAGGCAAGCAGTACGAAGCGCATGGGAAATACACTTAATTTAACGAAATGGAACCAAACAGGTTTTGCCGTATTGGAGCGAGACGGCTAATGTGAGTTCATGCGGTGAGTAGCGGCCAGGGAGGTCGCCAGTGCAAGGAAGTGCGCGATCAGGAAGATCGAGGCTCAGGGAAGGAGGCACAAGCGGCAGGATGCCACCAATGCCAAGGAACCTGAGGACTTGCCGCAGTACTTGAATCGTTGAAGGCCCGGCCCTTGTGCCGGGCCTTTTTTATGGTTCATCGCGTGTGGGGCATTGCGCTTTACCGGAAAAGAGGCTTAGAAGGAAGTCATGATGGTCCCGGCGAGCGCGCTTCACCACACGTCGGGTCGGCTTGCCTTTCAAAGCCGGTTGGCCTGATCCACGCGCACGATGACTTCATGCCCACGCTTGGCAATGACATGAACCGCGCGGGCGCTGGCGCAGTTGGCCTGTACCTCGCCTCATGGCTGACCGGCATCGGGCGAACCAACGTTGCACCCCGGCTCATCATGGCGCATTCTACGTGCCAGCGAGTGGAAGTGCGAAGCCGATGGGTCACCAGGTAAGGACGATCTTTCCGATGTGTTCGCTGGATTCCATGATGGCGTGGGCCGCTGCCGCTTGTGGGGCCGGCAGGGTGCGATAGATGACCGGCCTGATCGCACCACTGCTCAATAACGGCCATACGTGCTCTTTCAACCTTGCCGCTATGGCCGCCTTGAATTCGACGGGGCGCGGGCGAAGCGTGGAACCGGTGAGCGTGACACGACGGCGCAGAATGTCGCCGAGCGGAATGTCAGCCCGGTTACCGCCGAGCAGGGCGATTAGCACGATGCGTCCGTCATCGGCGGTGCAGTCGAGCTCGCGGGCAATATAAGAACCGCCCACCATATCGAGAACCACGTCGGCACCGCGATCCGCAGTCAACGCTTTGACCACTTCCACGAAATCCTCTTCCCGGTAGTTGATGGCACGCTCTGCACCGAGACGTTCACAGATCCGGCATTTTTCTGCACTTCCCGCCGTGGTCAGGACCCGATAGCCCAGCGCCGAAGCCAGCTGAATGGCCGTCGTCCCGATGCCGCTGCTGCCGCCCTGTACCAGCAGGACCTCCTCCCTGCCACGGGGCCCCTGGCCCAGTGCGCCGCGTTCGAAGACATTACTCCACACGGTAAAGAACGTTTCGGGCAGTGCGGCCGCTTCGATGTCGCTGAGCCCTTCGGGAACGGGCAGGCACTGAGCCAGGGGCGCGTTGCACCATTCGGCGTAACCGCCGCCTTGAACCAGGGCGCAGATCCGATCTCCCACTTTCAAGCCCCAGCGGTTGTCGGGGTGGGACAGATCCCCCCCGACGATCTCGCCGGCGATTTCCAGGCCCGGAATGTCAGTTATGCCTTCGGGCACCGGGTAATTGCCGAGACGCTGGAAAACGTCGGGGCGGTTGATCCCCGAGGCCGCGACCCGGATCAGGACCTCGCCCGCTGCGGCCTGCGGCGTGGGGCGCCGGGTGAGCTGCAGGACGTCAGGGGCGCCGTAGCGGGTAATTTCGATGGCTTTCATGCGTTCATCCTGACTATTGGGGAGCTGCATTCATGAGGTTTGAGAGAGTCGTTTCTGCTTGGCCTGGGCGCGACTGTCTTTCCAGTACCGGCGGATGGCGAAAGCCAGTGAGGCGATCGTCAGGGCAATGAAGAACCAGGTGATCGGGCCGCGGAAGAAGAACGAAGGATCTCCGCCGCCGATCAGCAGGGTACGGCGCAGGTTGTCCTCGAACATCGGGCCCAGGATGAAGCCGATGAGGAAGGGAGCCGTCGCGAACCCGGTACGGTTGAAGATAAAGCCGACCAGACCGAACAACAGCATCAGGCCGATATCGAAGGTGTTGTTGTTGACGGCATAGGAACCATAGACGCAGAACATCAGCACGATGGGCAGCAGGATCGACTTGGGAATCTCGGCGATCAGCGAAAAGTAGCGAATCGCCACGTTGCCCACCACGAACAGGACTGCCGAGCTCAGCAGGATGCCGCAGAAGAGGGCGTAGATCAGCGGCAGATTCTCCTGGAACAGCACCGGCCCCGGCGTCAATCCATGGATCATGAAGGCGCCGAGGATGATGGCGGTAATCACGTCGCCGGGGATCCCCAGCGACAGCAGGGGAATCAGCGTGGCGCCGGCCACACCGTTGTTGCCCGCTTCCGAGGCGGCCACCCCTTCGACCTCTCCCTTGCCGAAGTTGTCCTTGTGGCGCGAGCGCCGCTTGGCATCGCCGTAGGAGATGAACGCCGCCGCCGTCGCTCCCGTGCCGGGGATGGCACCGATGATCACCCCGATGAGGCTGCCGCGAACGATGGTCGTCATGCAGCGCTTGAGCTCCTTGAAGGACAAGCCACTGCCGGTCACGGCAGAGCGAATATGCGGCTGGGCCTTCTTGACGTAGAAGTCGATGACCTCGGGAATGGCAAAGAGCCCGATCAGCAACGGAACGAAGGAAACGCTGTCCATCAGATTATAGTTGTCGAAGGTAAGGCGTTGCGTGCCGTAGACCATGTCCAGGCCGATGGTCGAGACGATGATGCCCAGACAGGCGGCGATCAACCCCTTGACCACCGATTCGCCGGCGATGGAGACGATGATGGTCAGCGAAAAGCAGATGAGCCAGAAGAATTCCGGCGGCCCGAAGTTGAGAGCGATCTTGGCGAGATAGGCAGCAAAGAAGATCAGCGCGATGTTGGAAATGACATCGGCGATGCAGGACGAATAGAGCGCCATCTTGAGCGCCTTCTTGGCGTGTCCCTGCTGGGCCAGCGGATAGCCATCGAGCAATGTGCAGGCCGAGGCCGGGGAGCCTGGCGTGCGGATCAGAATGGCGGTAATCGAGCCGCCGTACATGCCGCCCTTGTAGATACCGACCAGCAGCAGGATGGCGGTGATCGGTTCGAGGGCAAAGGTGAACGGCAGGGCGAGGGCAACGGCCATGGTGGCGGTCAGGCCGGGAATCGCACCCACTACCACGCCGATCACAACGCCGACTGCGATGGCAATGAAGTTGTGCACGCTCAGGAACAGCTCAAGCACCTCATGAAAACCATCCATAACAAAATTTCCTGAGTAGATAGGTGATAACGGTAAGAAGAGACGTGGCGACTGCGGCGTTGCGGGAACTTAGCCCCAAAGCTGTCCGGCAGGAAGCGGGACATTGAGCAGATGAATGAATAGCCATGTAACGGCGATGGGCAGAACGATACCGAGCAGGTAGATCCAGGGCTGACGGATCGGATGCGCAGCGAACAGCACCAGTGTCGCGACGATACCGGCAGCCATGGCACCCAGCAGTTCGAAACATAGGACGTAAACGGCAAAGGCTGCGAGCAGCAGCACCCAGCGTATACGCGGCGCGGACTCCTGGCCGCTCCGGTCGGCAGGAATCGGCGGTGCCAGGCAACCTTCGAGAAGCAGGAGAATCGACAAGCCCAGTACGATCCAGCCGGTCACGGCCGGCAACCAGCGCGGCGACAGCATGGGGTTGTTGAGCCGCGGCGGCTCATTGATGTAGTGCGGTACCAGATAGAAGATGAAGCCGATCGAAATGAACAACAGCAGGGCGCCCAGCAGGGTGTTGAGGTTGGCCCAGGTGTGTCGGGAGTGCGCTGTCTCGATCTTGGATGTCGTCATGCGGGAGGAACTCCAACAGAAATCGCAGGGGACGCCTGGCCCCCTGCGGCTCGATCAATTGCTGATGTCAGCCTGCTCGGCCACTTTGCTCCAGCGCTCGAGGTCGGACTTGACGTAATCACGGAACGCGTCGCCCTCTTCTTCGGCGGCGGTCGCGCCCAGTTGGGGCAGGAAAGCCTGGAAGCTTTCGCTGGCCATTACCTTATCCAGCGCTTCCTGGAGCCGATTTACCGCCACGTCAGGCATGTCCTTGTTGGCAATCAGGCCGAACCAGGCATTGGTGGTGAAGTTCTCCAGGTCTTCGTCGGCGCCCGTCTCGCGCAGGGTGGGCACGTCGGGAAGATACTTGGAGCGCTCTGCCGATGTCACGGCCAGGGCCTTGAGCTTGCCGGCTTTGATATGGGGCAGCACGGTCGGCATGTTCTCGAAAGAGACGTCGACGTCGCCGCTGAGCAGTGCCGGCAGGGCCTCGCCGCTGCCGCGGAAGGGCACATGAACCATCTGGGTGTCGGTCAGTGTCTTGAACAGCTCACCGGACATATGGATGGAGCTGCCCACACCGCTGGAGCTGAAGGCCATCTCCTGCTTTTTGGCAGCCTCGATGAACTCCGCCACGCTGTTGTATGGGCTATTGGCCGGCACGACCATGACGTTGGGAATCTTGATGATGTTGCGAATGAAGCGGAAATCCTCGACCGGATCGTACGGCAGATTGGGATAGATCGCCGGTCCGATGGTATGGCCCGGTGACGCCATCAGAATGGTGTGGTCCGAGTTGCGTCCTCCGCGGGCAAGCTGCCCGGTGGCGATGGTCGAACCGGCGCCCGGACGGTTTTCCACGACGACCGTGTCGAGTTCCTTCTGCAACAGGTCAGCCACCTTGCGTGACAGGATGTCCGTTGTGCCTCCCGCTGCATAGGGCACGACAAGCCGAATCGTGTCGGTCGGCCATTCCTCAGCCGCCTGGCTGGTAGCGGTGAAGGACAGAGTCGCGGCTACACCTAGTGCCATGACACTGGCGAAACGTGTCAGAACTTTTTTCATTATAAATACCGTCGATGTTGGCTTCAGGTTTGTTCACTTTGCGAATTAATGTTCGTGCTAACATGTCAAATCTACGGGAGAGAGAGAATTCAGTTCAAGCTTCTATCCTTGAATGGATGTTTTAATTTTTTGGCAATTGGACTTTGGGTTTATTTGTAGCTGTCGCCGGGTGTGGCAATAAGAAAAAAGCCAAGGTAACTATTGAATAGCTCTGGAAGTGCGCAATTGCTTGTCGCTTGTTTAGCTAACGTTCATTTATAAAACTTTGGTTTATTGTTGCGCTAATTCTGAATAACTTTCCGGAGCATGATGAGATGTCAAAACCTTGCGTAATCGTTACCGGGGGCGCCCGCAATATCGGTCAGGCAATCGCCTTGCGTCTACAACAGGACGGCTATCGCGTCATTGTGCTGGATATTCTGCCGCCGGAAGCGGAATCGCTGAGCGAATTTCATCAGTTGGATCTGAGCGACGCAGAACAGACGCGCAATCTGATGACGGAACTGGCCCACCGCCACCGGGTGACGAGACTGGTCAATAATGTCGGCCTGGTGCGCCCGGCATTGCTGGAAGATGCCACGTTGGAGGATTTCACGGCACTCATGGAACTCAATGTCCGCAGTGCTCTGGTCTGTACCCAGGCCGTGGCCCCCGTCATGCGTGAGGAAGGTTTCGGCCGTATCGTCATGAATACCAGTCGTGTCGTGTTGGGAAAGGAGGCGCGAAGCATCTACAGCGCGACCAAAGGTGCCCTGCAATCCATGTCACGCACCTGGGCACTGGAGCTGGCGGCAGATGGCATTACGGTCAATTGCGTGGCCCCCGGCCCCATCGCGACCACAGCGTTCTGGCAGAACAACCCGCCGGACTCCGAACGGGCCCGTCGCATTATCGACAACGTTCCCCTCAAGCGTATGGGGCAGCCAGAGGATGTGGCCCAGGCGGTCAGTTTCTTCTGTGATCAGCGCAGCGGCTTCATCACCGGGCAGACCCTTTTCGTGTGCGGTGGTGTCACGGTGGGGTGAGAGGGTTATGGTTGACGTTTAACGATGCGGTATGTTTTAAATTCGGAATACCATTTCATTTCCTGGAAAATGGCAGAAAGGTGGCAGCCATGGCGACTGAGTGGCGCCGCCGATGGCAATCGGGTCCAGCGAGCACCGCAGTGACTGCCAATTGCAAATGCATGAAACAGCGAGAGGAGGGTACGCTCCGTCTCTCGGTGGTGGGTGTGTTCCGTGTTGGGTGATGCATGAGAACTTATCATGCGCTCTTCCTGATGCAGCATTAAATATTGCCGATCGTTAAGTCAACTTGGTTGCCCCACTGAGATCGCGGCGGAATGTGCCTGAAGAGGATGGGCACAAACACTGCAGGGCATACCGGCAAGAGCTCTTTCGACCAAAAGCGATATTGAAATCAATGTTACGTATGGTAGTTTCCATTCACCATGCAATAAACGGTTCTGCATAGCGGAATATGCGTAACCCTACGACTTGGACAGCCATAAAAACTACTAGCTAGAGGATGCCAATATGAAGTTCATGCCCCTGTTCAGGAAAATCCTGGTACCCGCCAGCGCTGTCGCGCTGACGGCAGCCAGCATGTTGCCCCAATTGGCTGCCGCGCAGGACGTGGCTCGGTGGCGCGTGCAGTCTCACTGGCCGAGTGCCAGTAGCTCCTATCAGGATAGCCTGGTACGCCTGAAGAATGTGATCGAGGAGCGCACCGAAGGCCGCGTACAGCTTCAGCTTTTCGAGGCGGGAGCCCTGTTCAAGGCGCAAGAGACCTTCAATGCCGTCAGCCGTGGCATCCTCCAGATGGGCACCATCTCGCCGGGCTACGCTCAGGACAAGATGACGCTGGCGGGTATCGCCTCCGGTCTGCCGTTCGCGTTTCACAATGTCTGGGAAGCCGCTTACTTCCACAAGAATCTCGGCTTCGAGAAGATGCTCCAGGACGAGGCAGCCCAGTACGGGGTCTACTGGGCTACCGATAAGGTCTATCCCACCGAGATGGTCGTGAAGAATCCCATCAACAGCTGGGAAGATTTCACGAAACTGAAGATCCGTTCCTCCGGTGCGCTGCAGAAATTCCTGGATGAGGCGGGCGCCTCCACCACCTATCTGCCTGGCAGCGAACTCTACCCGGCACTCGATACCGGCGTCGTCGACGGCGCTCACTGGGGAGCCGCGCAGGGCGCCGCCAGCATGAGCCTGTACGAAGTGGCCAAGTATCACGTCAAGCCGGCCCTGAACATCGCCGGAACCGACGTCATCATCGTCAGCCAGAAGGCACTCGACAAGCTCTCCGAGAAGGATCAGGAAATCGTCAAGCAGGCGCTGGACGAGCAGTTCTGGTACCGCACCAACGAGTATCAGTATCAGGAGCGCGTCGCTCTGGCCAAGGCGATGCAGGAGCAGGGCGTACAGATCAACACGCTGCCCGAGGACGTTCAGAAGCGCCTGACCGAAATTGCCCAGCAGTCATGGGACGAAGAGGGCAAGCGTAGCGAAAAGGCGGCAGAAGCGCTGGAGAAGCTGAAGTCCTTCCTCGGCGATCTCGGCTACCTGTAATCCAGTACGGGCTCGCGGGTCCTCGTCCGACCGTCTCCACCGGGTGTCACCGATGCCTGTTGGACCACCGGCCTGACGGGACCCGTTTTTTATTCATTCAATCCTGTCGCGGGGTTAGCCATGCGCCTGGTTCATGCGTACATCAACGGAATAACCCGGCTGAACAACGTTATCGGCCGGTGGGTCGCGTACCTGATATTCATCATCTTTCTGTTGCTGATCTTCGAAGTTTTCATGCGGTACGTGTTTTCGGCGCCGACCTCCTGGACCAATGAGTTGGGACAGATGCTGTTCGGTCTCTACGTGGTCATGGCGGGAGGTTATGTCATGGCCCATCGGGGGCACGTGAATGTGGATCTGTTCTATAGCACCTTGCCGCGCCGGGCGCAGGCGTGGGTCGATATCTTCACTTCCTCGATGTTCTTCTTGTTCACGCTCGCCCTGCTTTACTTCGGTAGCTCCATGGCCTGGGAATCCATTCATGGCCTGGAGACGTCCTATTCTGCGTGGAACCCGCCCGTCTGGCCGATCAAGGCGGCCATTCCCATCGGCACCATGCTGCTGCTGCTGCAGGGCATCGCCAAGTTGCTTGAGGACATTCTGATTGCGCTCAATCTTGAACCCGTCAAGGATGCGTCCGACTCCTCTACCTCGGTGGAGGAGTTGTGATGAGTATTGAAATCACCACACTGCTGTTCTTCCTGACGCTGATCTTCTTTCTGGTCCTGGGGTTGCCGCTGGCCTTCGTACTGGGTGGCGTCTCGGTATTGTTCCTGTATTTCACCTGGGGGGTAGACTCCTTCTACATGGTGGCCTCCCAGATGTGGGGGACCATGGAGAGCTTCACTCTGGTGGCGATTCCGCTGTTCGTGTTCATGGCGATGCTGCTCGAGCGTACCGGGGTGGCCCGTGATCTCTATCGCATGATGCATCTCTGGTGCGGCGGAGTAAGGGGCGGCCTGGCGATAGGCACACTGGGGATCTGCGCCATCTTCGGCGCCATGGTGGGGATCAGCGGTGCCGCCGTCGTGGCGATGGGGACCATCGCATTGCCCGCCATGCTGGAGCGCGGTTATGACAAGCGCATGGTGCTTGGCTGCATCAACACCGGAGGCGGGTGGGGCATCCTGATTCCGCCCAGCATCATGATGATTCTCTACGCCATGATCAGTGGCGTCTCGGTGGGCAAGATGTTCGCCGCGGGCGTTCTGCCGGGGATCCTGCTCGTCGTTCTGTCGGTGAGCTACGTGCTGTTGCGCAGTTATCTCCAGCCGCACATGGCACCGGCCCTGCCACCGGAGGAGCGGGGCAGCTGGGGTGACAAGCTGCGTGCGGTGCGCGCCGTGCTGCTGCCGATCGGTATCGTTGTCATGGTGCTGGGTTCGATCATTGGCGGTATCACCACGCCGACCGAGGCGGCAGCAATGGGCGTGCTCGGCGCGCTGATCTCGGCGGCCGTATACCGCAAGCTCAACTGGGAGATCCTTCAGGAAGCGGCGATCCGCACCTTCAAGCTGACCGGCATGATCGCCTGGATCCTGTTTGCCGCTCACGCCTTCAGTGCCGCCTATCAGGGCATGGGCGCCCAGATGCTGATCGAAGACATGATGATGAATCTGCCGGGCGGACGCTGGGGCATCATCATTACCATGATTGCCATCGTATTCTTCATGGGCATGCTGCTCGATCCGGTGGGCATCATGTTGATCACCCTGCCGGTATTCCTGCCGATCGTGAGCTCGCTGGGATTCGATCCGATCTGGTTCGGCATCCTGTTCGTGATCAACATGGAGATCGGCTACATGACGCCGCCTTTCGGCTTCAATCTTTTCTACTTGAAGGGCATCGTGCCGCCGAGCATCACCATGCGAGACATCTACTGGTCGGTGATTCCCTTCGTGATCGTCAACCTCGTGGGGATGGGAATCATCATGATATTCCCCGAAATTGCCACCTATCTGCCGAACACGCTTTTCTGACGGCACTGTTCCAGCACCATGGAACACAAAAAAACCGGAGCCTTGGCTCCGGTTTTTTCATGCCGTACGGTTCAGAGCTGCAGGGCACGCACCTCGAGAAACTCCTCGAGCCCCCACTTGCCGAACTCGCGGCCGATGCCGGAGTGGCCGAAGCCGCCGAACGGCGCCAGCGGATTGAAGGCGCCGCCGTTGACGAAGACCTGGCCGGTGCGTAGGCGGCCGGCGATGCTCCTGGCGCGCTCCTGATCGCCCGACCAGACCGCGCCGGAGAGACCATAGAGCGTGCCGTTGGCGATCTCGATGGCCTGTTCTTCGCTCTCGTAGGGAATGATGCACAGTACGGGCCCGAAGATCTCTTCCTGGGCGATGCGCGATTGCGGATCGACATTGCCGAATACCGTCGCCCTGACGAAAAAGCCTTCTTCGCACCCCTCGGGGGGTTCGGTGCCGCCGCACACCAGCGTGGCGCCTTCCTCGATGCCGAGCCGGATGTAGTCCAGTACCCGATCGCGTTGTACCGCCGAGGCCAGCGGGCCGAGGCGGGTGCTCTCGTCCAGCGGGTTGCCGGGCGTCATCTTGGCCACGGCCTCGCGGGCCAGTTCGCAGGCCTCGTCATGCCTGTTCATCGGGACCAGCAGGCGGGTCAGCGCGGTGCAGGTCTGCCCCGAGTTGAGCAGGCAGTTGTTGACCGTGCCCTTGACGGCAGCCTTCAGGTCGGCATCCGGCAGTACCACCGAGGCCGACTTGCCGCCCATTTCCAGTGCGATGCGCTTGAAGTCGTCGGCCGCCGCATGGGCAATGGTCTGCCCGGTGCGGGTGGAGCCGGTGAAGGAGACCATCTTCACCTTGGGGTGGTGGATCAGCACATCGCCGACCTCATGGCCATAGCCCGACACCACGTTGAACACGCCCGCCGGCAGGTCCGTGGCGTCGAGCATTTCGGCCAGCAGAAAGGCACTCAACGGGGCGACTTCACTGGGCTTGAGCACCACGGTGCAGCCGGCGGCGAGCGCCGGCACGACCTTGAGGATCACCTGATGCAGCGGATAGTTCCACGGCGTCACACAGCCGACCACCCCTACCGGCGCATACTGGATCTCCGAGTTGCCCACGGTTTCGGTGAACGGGAAATCCGGCAGCATCTTGAGATAGCTCTTGGTGATCACGGCCGGCAGACCCGCCTGTATCTGGCGGGCCAGTTTCAGTGGCATGCCGACTTCGCGACAGATCGCTTCGGCGATCTCGTCGCCACGGGCTTCCAGCTGTTCGTGAAGCTGATTCAGCACGTCGAGACGCTGATCGAGCGAGCTTTGCGACCACTGCGCAAAAGCCTTGTCGGCACTGGCGATGGCGCGTTCCATCGCCTCGCGGTTGCCGGAGGGAATCGCGGCCAGCGTCTGCCCGGTGGCCGCCTCGTGAACCTCGATCATGTCGCCGGTCCAATCTTCCCAGCGCCCGTCGATATACAGCTTGTCGATACGTTTCATCTTTCGTCCTCGTTATCCGGCGGGCCGGCTCAGTCGAACACGATCACGCCGCGTGCGTTGATGCCTTTCTCCATGTCGAGAAACGCCTGGGGGGCGTCATCGATGGAGTAGGTACGGGTCACCAGCTCGTCGAGCTTGAGCTTGCCGGCCTGATAGAGGGCGAGGATCCGTGGGAAGTCGTACTGCGGGCGCGCCGAGCCCAGCCAGCTGCCCTTGATCGTGCGTTCATCGGCAGGCAGCGAGAAGGTCCCGATGGAAGTCTTGTCGGCCGGGTCGGCAACGCCCACCACCACGGCCGTGCCGCCGCGTGCCAGCGACTTGTAAGCCTGGGCGACCACTGCACCGGCGCCCACGCATTCGAAGGCATAGTCGACGCCCCCGGTCAGCTTCCTGACCGCCTTGGCGGCGTCGGCCTCCTCGCTGGCATTGACGGTATGTGTCGCGCCGAACTGACGGGCCATCTCGAGCTTTTCGGGGTTGGTGTCGACGGCAACGATCATCTCCGCCCCCGCGGTGTGACAGCCCTGAATGGCATTGAGACCGACACCGCCGACCCCGAAGATAGCGGTGCGCGAGCCCGGCTCCACCTGGGCGGTATTGAACACCGCGCCGACCCCGGTCATCACTGCGCAGCCTACCAGGGCGGCATTCTGCAGCGGCACGTTCTGGTCGATCTTCACCGCGTTGTCGACGTGCAGGGTGGCGTACTCCGCCATCACCCCGCAGGCGCCGAACACGTTGAGCGCGTTGCCCTGGCTGTCGTGAGTGCGCACGGTGCCATCGGGAAGGGTGATCAGTGCCTTGGCGGCGTTCTCGCACAACACCGGGCGGCCACGCACGCACTGACGGCACTTGCCGCACATGGAAATGAAGGAACTGATGACGGCGTCGCCCTCCTTGAAGGCGGTGACGCCTTCGCCCACGGCCACCACCCGACCGGCGCCTTCATGGCCCAGCACCAGGGGAGGGGGAAACTGGATCTTGCCGGTGGCGGCGGAAAGATCGCTATGGCATACCCCGCAGGCAGCCACCTTGATCATGATCTCGTTGCGCTTCGGTGGCGAAACCTGGATGGTTTCCACCTGAATCGGCTGATTCCAGTCCCGGCAGACCACTGCCTTGGCTTCACGTGTCATGGTATCGCTTCCCTTTGTCGACCTTGACGGAACCGGCTCCAGCGGGGCCGGTCGGCGGATGAGGTGCAGCCGTGAACGGCTCAGAAATGGTCCGGCTGCGTTTCCAGTGCAGTGCTGTCGGCGTCACGCAGAATGTCGCCGAGCGCCGTGACGCGCGGCAGCTCATAACGGCAGAAGTAGTCGCAGGCCTTGTGCTTGCCCGCGTAGAAAGCCGGTGTCTGCGGGCCGCCCTCGGCGAGGCCCTGCTGCGCGCACTGCGCCTGGCGCAGCCACAGCCAGCCGATGACGGTGTGACCGAAGGCTTCCAGATAGAGCGAGGCATTGGCCAGCCCGCGAGCATTGTCCCCCTCGCGGCGTACCCGCTGCAGCGCTTCGGTGGCGGCTTCGAGAGAGTCGAGGGCATTGGACAGCCGGCGGGCGTTATCGGCGAGCTCCGTGGCCTGGCACTGCTGGATCGTCTCGCGGATGCGGGACACGAGCGCTTGATAGGGGCGTCCGTCGTTCAACAGCACCTTGCGACCCAGCAGGTCGAGCCCCTGAATTCCGTGGGTGCCTTCATGAATGGGATTGAGGCGATTGTCGCGGTAGAACTGCTCGATCGGATACTCCCGTGTATAGCCGTAGCCGCCATGGACCTGAATGGCCAGGCTGTTGGCTTCCAGGCAGAACTGCGACGGCCAGGACTTCATGATCGGCGTGAGCAGATCCAGCAAGCCGGCGGCAGTCTCGCGCCGCTCGGCATCTTCGCCATGCTGTTTCTCGTCGACCAGCGTGGCGCCGAACAGGCACAGCGACAGGCCGCCTTCGACATAGGCCTTCTGGGCCAGCAGCATGCGGCGAATGTCGGCGTGCTCGATCAGCGGCACCTGAGCGGTGGTCGGGTCCTTCTCGTTCAGGGGGCGGCCCTGATGGCGATCCCGAGCATAGTCGAGCGCGTGAAGATAGCCGGTGTAACCCAACATTACCGCGCCTAGTCCGACGCCGATGCGCGCCTCGTTCATCATGTGGAACATGCAGGCCAGCCCCTTGTGGGGCTCGCCCACCAGATAGCCCACCGCGCCGTCCTTTTCGCCAAAGTTGAGCATGGTCGAGGTGGTGCCGCGATAGCCCATCTTGTGAATCAGTCCGGCCAGCGCCACGTCGTTGCGCTGGCCCAGCGAGCCGTCCTCATGGACCAGGTACTTGGGGACCAGAAACAGCGAGATGCCTCTGACTCCCGGCGGAGCGTCAGGCAGGCGGGCAAGCACCATGTGCACGATGTTCTCGCTCAGCTCGTGATCGCCGCCGGAGATGAATATCTTGTGGCCGGTGAGCCGGTAAGTGCCGTCATCGGCCGGTGTGGCCCGGGTGCGCAGATCGCCCAGCGACGAGCCGGCATGCGGCTCGGTCAGGCACATGGTGCCGAAGAAGCGCCCTTCGAGCATGGGATTGGCGAAGCGCGTCTTCTGCGCCTCGCTGCCGTGGGCCAGGATCAGGTTGGCAGCGGCGATGGTCAGGCCGGCGTAGGCCTGCGTGCCGACATTGGCGCCCTTGAGCATGCCCACGCACATCAGGGCCACTGCGGTCGGCAGTTGCATGCCGCCACGTTCGTAATCCTGTCCGGCCGCCATGAGGCCGGTCTCGGCGAGAATCTTCAGCGCCTTTCCCACTTCCGGACGCATCACGACGCGCCCGTTCTCGAAGCGGGGTTCCTCGTCATCCGCCAGCCGGTTGTGCGGGGCGAACGCCTCGTTGGCCACCTTCAGGGCCAGCTCGAGCGCGGCGTCGAGCGTGTCGCGGCTGTGATCCGCATAACGCGGGAAGCGCAGCAGGTTCTCGACCCGATGGAGCTCGTAGAGCTGGAAGGCGAGATCCTGCGTATTGATGATCTTCTGGTCCATGGCGGCCTTCCTCCTGTCGTTACACGACCTCGAACAGCCCTGCTGCGCCCTGGCCGCCACCGATGCACATGGTCACCACCACGTACTTGGCACCGCGGCGCTTGCCTTCGATCAGGGCATGGCCGGTGAGGCGTGAGCCGGTGACGCCGTAGGGATGGCCGACCGCGATGGAACCGCCATTGACGTTGAGCTTGTCCATGGGAATGCCCAGCTTGTCGCGGCAGTACACGACCTGGGAGGCGAACGCTTCGTTGAGCTCCCAGAGATCGATGTCATCCATCTTCAGGCCAGTGCGCTCGAGCAGGCGAGGAATGGCATAGACCGGGCCGATGCCCATTTCGTCCGGTTCGCAACCGGCCACGGCGAAGCCGCGAAAGATGCCCATCGGCTCGATGTTGTTCTTCTGGGCGTAGACGGAATCCATGACCACACAGACCGAGGCGCCATCGGAGAGCTGACTGGCGTTGCCGGCGGTGACGAACTGATCCGGCCCGCGTACCGGTTCGAGGCCGGCCAGACCTTCCAGCGTGGTGTTGGGACGGTTGCACTCATCCTTGGTGAGCGTCACTTCTCGCTCGCTGACCTCGCCGGTCTCCTTGTCCTTCATCAGCATGGTGGTAGTGAAGGGGACGATCTCGTCGTTGAAGCGTCCGGCCTCCTGCGCTGCTGCGGTGCGCTGCTGGCTGATCAGCGCGTACTCGTCCTGGGCCTCGCGGCTGACGTTGTAGCGCTTGGCAACGATGTCGGCCGTCTCGATCATCGACAGGTAGAGTTCGGGCTTGTGCTTCATCAGCCATTCGTTGGTGGCGCGGAACTGATTGATCTTGTCGTTCTGCACCAGGCTGATGGACTCGACGCCGCCGGCGACCATGACCGGCACCTTCTCGGAGACGATGCGCTGGGCGGCGAGGGTGATCGCCTGCAGGCCCGAGCTGCAGAAGCGGTTGATGGAGAGCCCGGCGGTGGTGACCGGCAAGCCGGCTCGTACCGCGGCCAGGCGCGCCATGTTCTTGCCCTGGGCGCCTTCATGGAAGGTGGCGCCGAGAATCACATCCTCGACGATTGCCGGGTCGATACCGGCGCGTTGAACGGCCTGCTGAATGACATGGCCGGCAATGTCGACGCTGTGGGTGTTGTTAAGGGCGCCACGGTAGGACTTGCCCAGGCCGGTACGCGCCGTGGAGACGATGACAGCTTCAGACATGGGGAATGCTCCGTTGAATCGTTGTAAGTTGTCGCGGGCAGGGTGGGGCCGTCCTGGACGGCCCCGGGTGGAGATGGATCAGAGATCGCCGAAGCGCTTGCCTTCCTTCACCAGGCGTTCGAGCAATGCGGCGGGTTTCCACTGCTCGCCGCCCAGCTTTTCATGGAATTGCCGGATACCGGCGAGCACCTTGTCGAGCCCTTCCTGGTCAGCCCAGAACATCGGACCGCCGCGATAGGCGGGGAAGCCGTAGCCATAGATCCAGGTGATGTCGATATCCAGCGAACGCGCCGCGACCCCTTCTTCGAGGATCTTGGCGCCTTCGTTGATCATCACGTACAGGCAGCGCTCGAGGATCTCCTGGTCGCTGAACTCGCGGGGCGTGATGCCTTGCTCCTGGCGGAATTCGTTGATCAGCGCGTCGACTTCCGGGTCGGGAATCGGCTTGCGGCTGCCCTCCTCGTAGCGGTAGATGCCCGCCTGGGTCTTCTGGCCGAGGCGGCCCTGCTCCGCCAGCTTGTCGGCCCAGCTCGGCGGAATGTCCTCGCCCGCCTTGCGGCGTTCCTGACGAATGCGGTAGCCCACGTCGATTCCCGCCAGGTCCGACATGGCGAACTGGCCCATGGGGAAGCCGAAGTCGGTCAGCACCTTGTCGACCTGCTGCGGCGTGGCGCCGTCGTTGACCAGTTCCATGGCCTCGGCACCGCGACGGTGCAGCATGCGGTTGCCGACGAAACCGTAGCAGTTGCCCACCAGCACGCCGACCTTCTTGATGCGCTTGGCCAGGGCCATGACGGTGGCCTTGACGTCGTCGGCGGTCTTCTCGCCGCGCACGTTCTCGAGCAGCTTCATGACGTTGGCCGGGCTGAAGAAGTGCATGCCGACCACGTCCTGGGGGCGCTGGGTCGCCGAGGCGATCTCGTCGATGTCGAGCGTGGAGGTGTTGGAAGCGAGAATGGCGCCGGGTTTGCAGACCTTGTCGAGCTGACCGAAGATCTGCTTCTTGACGCCCATGTCCTCGAATACCGCCTCGATGACCAGGTCGACGTCGCCCAGATCGTCGTAGCTCAGGGTCGGCTCGATCAGCGCCATGCGCTCCTCGACCTGGGCGGTCGTGATGCGGCCCTTCTTGGCGGTATTCTCGTAGTTGCGACGGATCACGGCCAGCCCACGATCCAGCGCATCCTGCTTGACTTCCAGCAGCTTCACCGGGATGCCGACGTTGGCGAAGTTCATGGCGATACCGCCGCCCATGGTGCCGGCGCCGATGATGCCCACCCGGTTAATGTCGCGAACCGGGGTGTCGGGCGCCAGATCCGGTACCTTGGAGACTTCACGCTCGGCGAAGAAGGCGTGGACCAGTCCGGCACGCTGCGGTGACTCCATGCACTCCATGAACAGTTCCCGCTCGCGCTGCATGCCGTCTTCGAAGGAGAGCTTGAAGGCCGCTTCCACGGCATCGACGCACTTGAAGGGGGAGAAGAGGTTGCGGGCGCGCTTCTGCAGGTTGGCACGGAACTCGTCGAACACGCCACTGTTCTTGTCCGCCTCGAGCTTGTCGGTGATATCGCGTACCCGGCGTGTCGGCCAGCCTTCGTTGATCGCCTTCTCGGCATAGGCACGACCGATCGTGGCGATGCTGGAGCCGTCCTCGGTGGCGTCGACGATGCCATATTCGCGTGCTTCGTCTGCGCTGACGAAGTCACCGGTGGTAATCATTTCCAGCGCCTTCTGCGCGCCGCTCAGGCGAGGCAGACGCTGGGTACCGCCGGCACCCGGCAGCAGGCCGAGCTTGACCTCGGGCAGGCCGACCTTGGCCGTCGGCATGGCGACGCGATAGTGACAGCCCAGGGCGAGCTCGAGACCGCCGCCGAGAGCCGTGCCGTGCAGGGCGGCAACGATCGGCTTGCTGCTGTTCTCGAATGCGTCGATGACGCTGGGCAGGCCGGGTTCCTGCATGGGCTTGCCGAATTCACGGATGTCGGCACCCGCGACGAAGGTGCGGCCTTCGCATACCAGCAGCAGTGCCTTGGCCTCATCGTCTGCCTGTCCTTGATGCAGGGCGTCCAGCAGTCCGCTGCGTACGGCGTGGCTCAGGGCGTTGACCGGTGGGTAGTTGACGGTGATGACGCCGACCTGTCCCTCGCGGGCGTAACTCACAACCTCAGACATAACTCCTCCTTGCGCTGATACGGGCCCGAGCCCGGCGTGATGATTGTCGCCCGCGCTGATCGTCGGCCCGCCGGGCGAGCAAAAAGCATGCTCCGGAGCATAACCGAAGCTTTTCGAGATTTAAATCGATCGAAACAACATTTCGCTATGCGATAATGGTCGTGATCAAGGGCGTGACGTAACGAAAATGACATGTCCCTGGCACGCCTCACGGCATGCTCCACCCTGGCCAGTGTGATGCATAACGCTAAATGAATTTATTATACAAAGCGCTAATGGCAGAGCGATGTCCGGAAGTGCTTAAACTGGGCGAACAAAATGTTATTCCACATAAGAAAATAATCAGTTCCGTCGATGGTGCTGTCAAAGTCGTCGCACCAGGAACATCACAATAACAACGGAGACGCCTCATGACTCGACAGACCCTCGATTTCCGCTCTCACCTCACGGCGATCACCGCCACCGCCATGCTGGCCCTCGGCGCGCATGCGCATGCCCAGGAACTGCCCGATACCATGATCTGGACATCCTACGATGTCGGGTCGGCCGGTTACGCCGAAGCCTCGGCAATCGCCGATGCATTTGGACGGGAGTACGGCACTCGGGTGCGCATTCAGCCTTCCAGTTCGGCCATCGGACGCATCCAGCCGCTCGTTCAGGGGCGCGCCAATTATGGTTTTCTGGGCGGGGCATCGTTCTTTGCCGTCGAGGGTACCTATGATTTCGCCGAGCGCCGCTGGGGGCCGCAGGATCTGCGCGCCATCGCGGGGCGACCGGCCTCCTTCGGCATGCCTACCGCCGCCGATGCCGGTATCGAGAAGCTCGAAGACGTCAAGGGCAAACGCGTGGCTTACATCGCCGGCAACCCCTGGATCAATTTCTCCTGCGACGCCTTCCTGGCCTTCGCCGGGCTGGATCGCGACGACGTCGAGGCAATCATGTTTCCTTCCTACAAGGCGGCGATAGGCTCCTTGGCGGAGGGCAAGGCCGACGCAGCCTGCACGACCACCACGCCCAGCCAGCTATATGAACTCGAGCAGTCGCCACGCGGCATTCACTGGGTGCCGATTCCATCAGACGACGAGCAGGGCTGGCAGCGTCTGACTCAGATGGCACCGATCTATGAGCCCAACGAGGAGACGGTGGGCGCAGGCATTTCCCAGGACACCCCGGTGGAACTGGCGGCCTACCGCTACCCGGTACTCGGGACCAGGGCGGACACCAGTGCCGAGGAGGTCTACGCCCTGACCAAGGCGCTGGATGAGACCTACGACCTGTACAAGGACGCCACCGACCGGATTTCCAGCTGGTCGCTGGACAAGGCCGGAACCCCGCCCATCGAGCTGCCGTTTCACGAGGGGGCGATTCGCTACCTCAAGGAGAAGGGCATCTGGACCGACGAGATGCAGGCCTGGAACGATGCGCGGCTCAAGCGTCTCGAGGCATTGAAGACAGCCTGGTCGCAGGCAATCGCAGAAGGCGAGGGCAAGAGCGACGAGGAATTCGCCACGATATGGGAGCGACAGAGAACCCAGGCGCTGGACTCCCTGTAACCGGAATCCGACCTTTCTGTCTGCCCGGTGGCGCTGGCGCCATCGGGCGGCTACCGGGTGGAGCGACAAGCGGGACGCTCCGATATCAGCACGGCAATCGATGGAGCGATGCTTATGCCGGGTTCTCAGCCTTCCAATACGCAGTCTTCTGTTCAGGCGACCGACAGCGAGCCGCAAGGGCGGCTGCATGGGGTGGTCTATTGGGCCGCCATCGGGTTGGGGGGCATTGGTTTGCTGATGGCTATCAACCAGACATTCAGTCTCTGGCTGCTGGGCTTCAAGCCGCTGGGCAGTTCCTATCTTTATTACCTGATCGGTGTGTTTCTAGCCGCTGCTTTTCTGTGTTATCCGGCGCGCAGCCGTGACGCGTATCGCGTGCCCTGGTACGACTGGCTGCTGGCGTTGGCAGCGCTTGGTTCGACCCTCTATTTGGGCCTGCATGGCATGACCATCATTACCCAGGGCTGGGATTTCAGTGCACCGGCCGAGGCCACATGGATCTCGGCGCTGTTACTGGCGCTGGTGCTGGAAGGGGTACGGCGTTGCGGCGGCTGGGTGCTGATGTTCATCGCTCTGGTATTCGGCAGCTATCCCTTGTATGCCGAATCCATGCCAGGCTTCCTGTGGGGCACGCCCTATGACCTGGGCGGCACGATACGCGCCCACGTGATGGGCGCGGAGAGCATCATCGGCATCCCCATGCAGGTGGTGGCGCAGTTGGTAATCGGCTTCGTGGTCTTCGGCGTGACCCTCACGGTCACCGGCGGCGGCGAGTTCTTCATGCGCTTCGCCACGGCGCTGCTGGGGCGAGCGCGGGGTGGGCCGGCCAAGGTCTCCGTGCTGTCGAGCTGCATCATGGGCAGCCTGTCCGGCAGCGTGATCTCGAACATCATCACCACCGGCTCCATCACCATTCCCACCATGAAACGCACGGGATACCCGGCCCACTACGCCGGCGCCATCGAGGCCTGCGCTTCTACCGGGGGAACGCTGATGCCGCCGGTGATGGGGGCGGTGGCCTTCATCATGGCCTCGTTTCTGGGCGTGCCTTATGCAGACGTGATGATCGCCGCCGTGTTCCCGGCGGTGCTGTTTTACCTGGCGCTGCTCTTTCAGGTCGACAACTATGCCGCCCGCAATGGGCTGAAGGGTTTGCGCGAAGATGAAATCCCCTCGCTGAAACAGACTCTCAAGGAGGGATGGCCCTATCTGCTGGGTCTGGCCATGTTGATCTACATGCTGATCGTCATGCGCCTGGAAGCCTACGCGCCATACTACGCCTCCGCCGTGCTGCTGATCATCTCGCTGTTCAAGCGCCAGCAGCGCCTCAATCTGACGCGTCTGCTGGCGCTGGTGAAGGAATTGACCACCAGCGTGGCTAACCTGGTCGCCATTCTCGCCGGCATTGGCCTGGTGGTGGGCGGGCTGTCTTATACCGGTGTGGCGGGGGCCTTCTCGCGGGAGCTGCTGCTGTATGCCGGGGATAGCATCCCGCTGATGCTGGCGGCCGGCGCCGTGACCAGCTTCATCCTGGGCATGGGCATGACCGTCAGTGCCTGCTATATCTTTCTGTCGATTCTGCTGGCGCCGGCCTTGGTATCCGCCGGCCTGAACCCGTTGGCCAGCCACCTGTTCATTCTCTACTGGGGCATGATGTCCTACATCACGCCTCCGGTGGCGCTGGCCTCGATCACCGCGGCGGGCATCGCCGGGGCCGGAGCGGGCAAGACCAGTGTCAACGCCATACGTCTGGGCAGCGTGCTGTTCGTTCTGCCGTTCCTGTTCGTGCTCAATCCCGCGCTGATCCTTCAGGGGGATCTCATGCATATCCTGCTGTCGGGGTGCACGGCGATTGCCGCCATGTGGCTGCTGGCCTCGGCGCAGGAGGGCTATCTCTATCGGGTCGGCATCATTCGATGGCAGCTCAGGACCCTGCTGCTGGTCGCCACGGCGCTACTGATCTATCCCGAGCCGTACAGCGACCTGGTGGGGCTTGGGCTGGTCGTGCTGATCTATCTGATCAACGGGGTGCATCCGCGACACGTCTCACCCTTGAATGAGTCCTCTCCTCAGATGCCCGTCACGCGAAGAGAGAAGATATGAACGGCAGCGTGCCGCCACCGTAGTGTCGCGGCCCTGCTTTTTATCAGGAGGCAATCAATGCAACACTTCGAGAACAAGGTGGCCGTCATTACCGGCGGTGCCAGCGGCTTCGGGCGCGAGTTCGCCTATATCGGCGCCCGGCTCGGCATGAAGCTGGTGCTGGCCGACGTTCAGCAACAGGCGCTGGAGGAACTCAAGGCCGAGCTGGCCGGGCAGGGCGTCGCGGTACTGGCGATGCGCTGCGACGTGCGCAAGGCCGAGGACGTCCAGGCGCTGGCGGATGCCGCCATGGCCGAGTTCGGTGCGGTGCACCTGGTCTTCAACAATGCCGGTGTGGGCTCCGGCGGGCTGATCTGGGAGAACACCGAGGCGGATTGGGAATGGGTGCTGGGCGTGAACCTGTGGGGAGTGATCCACGGCGTGCGGATCTTTACCTCCCTGATGCTGGAGTGTGCCAAGCAGGATCCCGACTATCAGGGCCACATCGTCAACACTGCATCCATGGCGGGCTTGCTGACGGCACCGACCATGGGCGTCTACAACGTCTCCAAGCATGCTGTGGTGGCGCTTAGCGAGACGCTCTATCAGGATCTCAAGCTGGTCGAGGCACCGATCGGCACGTCCGTGCTGTGTCCCTACTTCGTGCCCACCTCGATTCATCAGTCGGCCCGCCACCGTCCCGACGAACTGCAGAACACTACCGAGCCGACCGTGAGCCAGCAGGTAGCGCGCGCCATGTCGGACAAGGCGGTCACCTCGGGCAAGGTGTCGGCGAAGGACGTGGCCGAATGGACTTTCGACGCCATCCGTGAAGAGCGCTTCTATATCTACTCCCATCCCGAGGCACTGGGCAACGTCGAGAAGCGCATGGACGCGATCGTCCATCAGCGCAATCCCGGCGATCCGTACGAAGCCGCGCCGCATATCCGCGAGATGCTGCAGGAAAAACTCATGAAGGCTCCCACCAGAGCCTAGTCCACCAAAGCCTAGTGGGAAGCTCCGTTAACCCTTCCTATGCTGCTTGAAACCTGTTTTTCCTGGAAAACAAGAAGAGATCCGCTGCATGGCCATATGGAACCAAGCCCCTAGCGTTGAAGAGTTGCAAGCGCGGGCACGTGACACCCTGATCGAGCACATCGGTATCGAGTTCACCGAGATCGGGGAGAATTATCTGCGCGCGCGCATGCCGGTGGACCGGCGCACCGTGCAGCCGGCCGGCATTCTGCATGGCGGCGCCTCGGTCGTGCTTGCCGAGACACTGGGCAGCGTCGCCGCGAATCTGTGCCTGAAGTCGGCGGACAAGGCCTGCGTGGGGCTGGAGATCAACGCCAACCATGTCCGCCCCATGAGCAGTGGTTGGGTGCATGGCACGGCACGACCGTTGCACATCGGCGGCTCGACGCAGTTGTGGGAAATCCGCATCGAGGATGACAACGAGAAGCTGATCTGCATGTCGCGTCTGACCATGGCCGTTATCAACCGGCCGGGGCAATGAGTGCCGGCGACGACGCCACGCCATGTCATGAAATATTCAGGAGAAGCGCCATGTTGAAGCTCTACGGATTCTCGATCAGCAACTACTACAATATCGTCAAGGCTGCGATGCTGGAAAAGGCCTTGGAATTCGAGGAGGTACTGGTTTATCCCTCAGCCGATCCCGACTATCTCGTCCGCAGCCCGATGGGAAAGGTCCCCAGCCTGGAAGTGGAGGGGGGAGTCCTGTCCGAGACCCAGGTCATGCTCGACTTTCTGGAGGAGGCGTATCCGCAGATACCTTTGTACCCTCAGGACGCCTTTGCCCGCGCCAAGCATCGGGAACTGATGCGCGTGCTGGAGCTGTACCTGGAGCTGCCCGCACGCCGGCTCTATCCGGAAGCCTTCTTCGGCGGCTCGGTCAGCGACCAGACCCGCCGGGAGGTCGCCGCCGATCTGCGAAAAGGCGTGGCGGCACTGCAGCGTCTGGCCCGTTTCGAGCCCTATATTGCCGGCAGCCGGTTCGGGATGGTCGATCTGGTGGCGGCCATTCATCTGCCATTGATCAGCGACGCAAGCCGACGAGTGCTGGGCGAAGACGCCCTGGCTGCCGTTGCCGAGGTGAAACCCTATCTGGGGCTGATGCGCGAGCGTGCCTCTCTGCAACGGGTCTTTGCCGACTACAAGGCGGGCCTGGAAGACTTTGCCGTGCAACGGCGTGTGAAAGGGTAAGACACACCGAGCGAGCCTTTTCAACTGAGCGAGCCTTTCTGACAACAACAATGGAGCCTGCCCATGCATGGACTCATGATGGATCGACCGCTACTCATCTCGCAGATCGTCGAGTATGCCGCCCTGAACTACCCGCACCAGGAGATCGTCTCTCGGCGTACCGAAGGGGACATTCACCGCTATCGCTTTCGCGAGCTTCTGCAGCGCACCAGTCAACTGGCGCATGCCCTCGATGCCCTGGGGGTCAGACCGGATGAACGGGTCGGGACGATCGCCTGGAACACCTATCGCCATCTCGAGCTGTACTATGGCGTGTCGGGCATCGGCGCCATCTGTCATACCCTGAATCCCCGGCTGCATCCGGAGCAGCTGGCCTATATCGTCAACCATGCCCAGGATCGCTATCTCTTCGTCGATCTCACCTTCGTGCCGCTGATCGAGAAGGTCCATGAGCATTTCCAGGGAGTGAAGGGCTACGTGATCATGACCGATCGCGAGCACATGCCCGACACCAGCCTGCCCAATGCGCACTGCTACGAGACGCTGCTCGAAGAACAACCGACGCACTACGACTGGCCGGAGTTCGACGAACGTCAGGCCTCGTCGCTCTGCTATACCTCGGGGACCACGGGCAATCCCAAGGGCGTGCTCTATTCGCATCGCTCCACCGTCCTGCATTCGCTCTCCGTGCTGGCATTGCCCGGTGTCGACTTCAACGAGGAGAGTGCGCTGCTGCCGGTCGTACCGATGTTTCACGTCAACGCCTGGGGCATGCCATATTTCGCGCTGCTGACCGGCTCCAAGATCGTCTTTCCCGGACCGCGGCTGGATGGCCCCGGCCTGGCGGAAATCATGAATCAGGAATACGTCACGGACGCCTGGGGCGTGCCCACCGTGTGGATGGGACTGCTCAACCACATGCGTCAGACCGGTACTGCCTTCACGGCACTCAAGCGTGTGCAGATTGGCGGTTCCGCGGCGCCGCGGGCGATGATCCGCGAATTCGCGGAGCGTCATGGCGTGGAAGGCATCCAGGGGTGGGGGATGACCGAGATGAGCCCCGTCGGCTCCGTTTCCATTCCCACGCCAGCGATGCGCGAACTCCCCGACGATGAGCAACTCGACATCCGCGCCAAGCAGGGACGCAGCCTGTTCGGTGTCGAAATGAAGATCGTCGATATCGACGGCAAGCGTCTGCCTCACGACGGCCAGGCCTTCGGCGAATTACTGGTGCGCGGCCCGGCGATCACCAGCGGCTACTACGAGAATCCCGAAGCCAACGCCAAAGTCTTCGATGAGGAGGGCTGGTTCCGTACCGGCGATGTGGCCACCATCGACCCGGAGGGATACATGGAGATCGTCGACCGGGTCAAGGACGTCATCAAGTCCGGAGGCGAGTGGATCAGTTCCATCGATCTGGAGAACGAGGCGGTGGGCCATCCCGAAGTGGCGGAAGCGGCCGTCATCGGCGTCCACCACACCAAATGGGGAGAGCGGCCGTTGCTGGTGGTGGTGCGGGCCGAGGGGGCTGACATCGAGCGCGAGGATGTCCTCGAGTTCCTGCGCGGGCGCGTGGCGGACTGGTGGCTGCCCAATGACGTGGTGTTCGTCGATGAACTGCCGCACAGCGCTACCGGCAAGCTGCAGAAGGCCCGGCTGCGTCAGGATTTCCACGATTACCGTTTGCCAGACGATACGCAGGCGTAAGGCCTTGGCAGCAATCCGCACATTCTAATATCGCAATGCGAAACGAAGTATCGAAAAATTACGATAAGAGGATTGTAAAAGAGCGAGCGCTCTATTTATATGTAAGTCATCCGCAATGATCGGCAAAGGCCGATCACGGATACTCCGAAAGTCGCAACAAATACAACAAAGACACGACCACTCCGGTCGTGATGATGGAAGGAGCACGCCCCATGACAATCCGCCGTCGCGCCGCCACGCTGGCTGGTGCCCTGAGCCTCACGTTCTGCGTTGCCGCGAGTGCCCAGGACGAGGGACCGATCAGGATCGCCTATATCGAGCCGCTTTCGGGCCCGTTCGCCAACGTGGGCGATGCCGGGCTCAAGCACTTTCGTTTCGCCGCTGACAAGATCAATCAGGACGGTGGCGTGCTCGGGCGCGATTTCGAGATCGTGCCCATGGACAACAAGCAGAGTGCCTCGGAGTCCACGCAGTTGCTGCAGCGCGCCATCGACCAGGGCATTCCCTTCATTACCCAGGGCAACGGCTCCAACGTGGCCGGAGCGCTGGTCGAGGGAGTGGATCGCAATAATCGTCGCAACCAGGACAACCGGGTACTGTTCCTCAACTATGCGGCGGTCGACCCCGCCCTGACCAACGAGCGCTGCAGCTTCTGGCATTTCCGTTTCGATGCCAACAGCGACATCAAGCTGGAAGCATTGACCAACTACATGGCCGATCAGCCGAACATCAAGAAGGTCTTCCTGATCAACCAGGACTACTCCCATGGCCATGCTGTGGCCAAGACGGCCAAGGCGATGCTGGCGGAGAAGCGCCCCGACATCGAGATCGTCGGGGAGGTATTGCATCCGATCGGTCAGGTGCGTGACTTCTCGCCGTATATCAGCCGCATCAAGCAGTCGGGAGCCGATTCGGTCATCACCGGCAACTGGGGCAACGACCTCTCGCTGTTGGTGCGTGAAGCCGATAGCGCGGGGCTCGACGTGAATTTCTACACCTATTACGGCGGTGGCCTGGGTACCCCAGCGGCTGTCGGTGAGCGGGGCGTGGATCGGCTGCACCAGATCAGCGAGTGGCATGCCGATGTCAATGTCGACGAGAACCTGTCGGATTACGAGGCCTGGTTCAACGAGTTCAAGCAGCGCTATCCGGAGATCGACTGGTATTACCACCGCATCTACAACGAGATGTACATGCTCAAGGAGGCGATCGAGGAGACCGGCGGTACCGATGCCGTCGAAGTGGCCAAGGCGCTGGAAGGCATGCAGTTCGAATCGCCCACCGGGACCGTCACCATGCGCGCCGAGGATCACCAGTTGATTCAGCCCCTATATATCTCGGTCATGGACGCTGACGCCAAGTACGATGCGGACAACTCCGGCGTCGGTTTCCGCACCGTCGCCCGGATTCCCGCCGAGGATGCCACGCTTCCCACCAGCTGCGAAATGCAGCGCCCGTAACGGTATTCCATCACGCGCCGGCCACCCATGCGGAGGGCGGCGCTTTCAGAATCGGATCGATGGAGGGCGGCGGTCATGATCGAGACGCTGGTGTTTTCCCTGCTCAATGGCCTGTTGTACGGCATGCTGCTGTTCATGCTGTCCAGCGGCCTGACGCTCATCTTCGGCATGATGGGCGTGCTGAATTTCGCCCATGCCAGCTTTTACATGCTGGGGGCCTACTTCGCCTACACCGTGGGCCTGGCGACCGGCTTCTGGGTGGCGCTGTTCGTGGCGCCGATCCTGGTGGGCATGGTCGGCGCGCTCGTCGAGCGCTTCGGGCTGCGCCACGTGCACAAGCACGGCCACGTGCCCGAGCTGTTGTTCACCTTCGGCCTGGCCTACGTGATCGAGGAACTGGTCAGCCTGTTCTGGGGCAACGTGCCGGTCGACTACCGCATGCCGGAGTCGCTTAACTTCTCTCTGTTCACCCTGTTCGGTATCGAATATCCCGCTTTCCGGGTTTTCGTGCTGGCCGTTGCCGCGGTGATGTTCCTTGGCCTGTTCCTGCTGCTCAAGAAGACCCGTGCCGGGCTGATCATTCAGGGGTCGCTGTCGCGGCCCGATATGGTCTCGGCGCTCGGACACAACGTGCCGCAGGTCTTCATGTGGGTGTTCGCCTTCGGCTGCGCGCTGGCGGGGCTGGGCGGCGTGGTCGGCGGGATCCATATGGTCACCGAGCCGGGCATGGCGTTCATGATGGGCCCCATCGTGTTCGTCGTCGTCGTGCTGGGAGGGCTGGGCTCGATCCCCGGGGCGCTGATCGCCTCGATCATCATCGGCGTGCTGCAGACACTGGCGCTGTCGGTGGATTTCTCGCTGGCCAGGCTGTTCTCGTGGATCGAGGTCCCGCGGGACAGTTTCTTCGCCACGCTGTGGTATCTGGATTCGATGCGCATCGCCGCGGTATTGCCGTTCCTGCTGCTGGTGCTGACGCTGATCTTCCGGCCACGCGGCCTGATGGGGAAACGTGAAGCATGAACATGACCATACAACGGGAAAAGCCCATGACCACCGCAGCCCGACTCCCCTCGAGCCGGCTACGCGCCTTCTGGCCGTGGCTTGCGGCGACCGCCGTCGCCCTGATCTTGCCGCAGCTGTTCTCCTCGGGGTACTCGATCGACATGCTCAGCCAGATGGGCGTGATGATCGTCTTTGCGCTGTCCTACAACATGCTGCTGGGCAACACCGGCCTGCTGTCCTTCGGTCACGCCGTATACTTCGGCCTGGGCGGCTACTGCGCCATGCATGTCATGCGCCTGGCCAACGATACGGGGTTGATGATTCCGCTGGAGCTGCTGCCGCTGGTCGGTGCCATTGCGGGGCTGGGCTTCGGCATCATCTTCGGCGCCGTTTCCACCCGCCGGGCCGGGGTGGTATTCGCCATGATCTCGCTGGGCATCGGTGCGCTGGTATATTCAAGCTCCTTGATGTTCACCGACTTCTTCGGCGGCGAGGCGGGGCTGTTCGGCAACCGGGTAGAGGTGGCGTCGCTGTTCGGCGTCGATTACGGCCCGAGCCTCAACGTGTACTACCTGGTAGTCGCCTGGACGCTGCTCGCCGCGGTGGCCATGTATCTGTTGCGCATGACGCCGCTGGGCTGGATGGCCAATGCGGTGCGCGACAACCCGGAGCGGGCCCAGTTCGTCGGCTATAACCCCTATGTGGTGCGCTTTCTGCAGTTCGCACTGTCGGCATTCTTCGCCGGGCTGGCCGGCGGGCTGTTCATCATCACTCAGGAGATCATCACCGACGAGGCCGTCGGCCAGGCGATCTCCGGCGAGGTGCTGCTGAGTACCTACATCGGCGGTATCGGTTACTTCTTCGGGCCGGTCATCGGGGCGGTGCTGGTGATCTATCTGCAGAGCTCGCTCTCGTCGATCACCGATGCCTGGGTGCTGTATTTCGGACTGCTGTTCATCGCCGTGGTGATGTTCGCCCCGCAGGGGCTGTTCGGTGTGGCCCACCAGCAAGTGCAGGCATGGCGGGCCGGACAGTGGAAAGGCAACACGGGGCTGCGGCTTTACGCTGTCGCCTGTCTGCTGGTCGCGCTGCTGGGGCTGATCTGTGTAGTGGAACTGGCCTATCACTATTTCCATAGTTGGGATCCGAGCGCCCCCATGACCTTGATCGCGGTCACGGTGAATGCCACCCAGGTAGCGCCATGGCTGATATCGCTGCTGATTCTGGCAACGGGGCTTGCGCTGTATGTCTGGCACGCCCGGCCCCGGCTGCAACGAGCGCTGAGCGTGCGCGCGGGAGGTGGGGCATGAGTGCGCAAATGGCCCTCACGCTGAAAGGCGTGAAGAAGAATTTCGGCCGTGCCGAGATCATCCGCGGCGTCAATCTCGACATCCGCGAAAACGAGCGCCACGTGGTGATCGGGCCCAACGGGGCCGGCAAGTCCACACTGTTCCACCTCATCAGCGGCCGCTTCAAGGTCTCGGACGGCGAGGTGGCGCTGTTCGGCAAGCCCATCAGCGGCCTGCCTCCCCATCAGGTCAACCGCCGGGGCCTGAGCCGCAGCTTCCAGGTGACCAACCTGTTTCAGAACATGACCGCTGCCGAGAACCTGCGCTGCGCGCTGCTGTGGTCCATGGGCCACAAGTATGCCTTCTGGAAGCGGGTGAGTACGCAGCGGGCGGTGACGGAACGGGCCGACGAGCTGCTGGTAAAGCTCAATCTTCAGGACCGCCGCGACGTGCCGGCATCGCTGTTGAGCTATGCCGAACAGCGCGCGCTGGAAATCGGCGCCACCATCGCCTCCGGCGCCAAGGTGCTGCTGCTCGACGAGCCCACCGCCGGCATGAGCCGCACCGAGGCCGATGATGTGGTCAAGCTGATCCAGGCCATCACCACGGAGTGTACCCTGGTGATGGTGGAGCATGACCTGAGTGTGGTGTTCGGTCTGGCCGACCGCATTTCCGTGCTGGTCTACGGCGAGATCATCGCCACCGATACGCCGGAAGCGATCCGCGCCAATGCTGCGGTTCAGGAAGCCTATCTCGGCACGGAGGTGCACTGATGCTTCAGGTACGCGATCTGCATGCCTATTACGGCAAGAGCCATGTGCTCCGCGGTGTCGATCTCGAGGTCAACGCCGGCGAAATCGTCAGTCTGCTCGGACGCAATGGCGGAGGACGCTCCACATTGTGCAAGTCGGTGATGGGGCTGGTGCCGCCCAAGGGCGACATTCGCCTGGACGGCACACAGCTCGCCGGACTTTCGCCTCACCAGATTGCCCATCACGGCATGGGCTATGTGCCCGAGGACCGGGCCATCTTCCCGGGGCTGACGGTGGGGCAGAACCTGGAGCTGGGCATGAAACGGCGCGGCAAGACCGGCAAGCAGTGGAGCCTGGAGACCGTCTATGCGCGCTTTCCCCGGCTCAAGGAGCGCGAGGACACCCCCGCCGAGGTGCTCTCCGGCGGCGAGCAGCAGATGCTCACCATGTTCCGCACCCTGATGGGAGACCCCCGCTGCATCATGGTCGACGAGCCCACCGAAGGGCTGGCGCCCAAGGTCGTCGCCGACGTCGCCGAGATCCTCAAGGAGATGGCGCAGGCCGGCATGGCCGTGCTGCTGGTGGAGCAGAAGCTCAGCATCGCCCTCGATATCTCCCAGCGCGTCTATGTGATGGGAGAAGGGCGCATCGTCTTCGACGGTACCCCCCAGCAGCTGCAGGACGATCCCCAGGTGCGTCGGGAGTGGCTCGAAGTCTAGGTCCTTATGAGAAGTGTCTGCGCTCGTCCATGCGGTGTTAAAAAACTGGCTCAAGGTACTCGTTTACCCCCATGTAAACTCCGTCCTTTCACCGGTTTTGCCTTGTCTGGTCAGCGCTCGCCGACTTTTCAGATAGGCCCTAAGCCCCCCGCCACGCAGACAGACAACAATGACGTTCAAGGAGGCCTGCAGTGACCCCTCAGCCCGACGTGCTCTGGACCCCCAGCCCGGAGCGGATTGCCGAAAGCCGTCTGCACGATTACATGCAGTGGCTCGAACGCCACCACGGCCTGCACTTCGAGGACTACGAAGCACTATGGGCGTGGTCGGTGGAGCATCTGGAAGCCTTCTGGGAAAGTCTCTGGCGGTATTTCGATATCCGCCATTCCGCGCCCTATGAGCGCGTGCTCGATCAACGCATCATGCCCGGTGCTCGCTGGTTCGAAGGGGCCCGCCTGAACCTGGCCGAGCAGCTGTTCCGTTTCCCGCGGGAGGATGGCGAGCGTCCCGCCATCCTGTCCCGCTCGGAGCTGCGACCGTTGCAGACATTGTCCTGGCGCGAGCTTCACGAGCAGGTCGCTGCGGCGACGCAGGGGCTGCGCGAACTGGGTGTCGGGCCGGGCGACAGGGTGGTGGCCTACCTGCCCAACGTGCCCGAGACGGTGGTCGCCTTCTTTGCCTGCGCCAGCCTCGGTGCCATCTGGTCGAGTTGTTCGCCGGACATGGGCCATCGCAGCGTGCTGGATCGTTTCCGCCAGATCGACCCCAAGGTGCTGATCGCCGCCGACGGCTATCGCTATGGCGGCAAGGACTACGATCGTCTCGAGGTGGTGGCGGAGCTGCAGCAGGCGCTGCCCACGCTGGAAAAGGTCGTACTGCTGCCCTATCTGGACCCCGGGGCGTCGCTGCCGGAAAGCCTCGCATGGGAAGCGCTGCTCGAGCGCCAGGCATCGCCGCGGTTCGAGCAGGTGCCCTTCGATCACCCGTTGTGGGTGGTGTACTCCTCGGGTACCACCGGCATGCCCAAGCCCATCGTGCATGGTCATGGCGGCGCTCTGCTCGAAGGGCTCAAGGGGCATGCGCTGCATCTCGATCTCGGTCCCCAGGATCGCTTCATGTGGTTCACCACCACCGGCTGGATCATGTGGAACGCCCAGATCAGCGGCCTGCTGGTGGGCGCCTGTATCTGTCTCTACGACGGTAACCCCGGCTATCCCGATCTCGGCACGCTGTGGCGCTTCGCCGGGGAGACCGAGATGACCTTCTTCGGCGCCGGGGCGGCCTATTTCGCCAACTGCAAGAAAGCCGGCATCGAGCCCGCTAAGCTGGCCGATCTTCGTCATTTGCGTAGCGTCGGCTCCACCGGCTCGCCGCTGGCGGAAGAGAGTTATCACTGGCTGCAGGCACAGTTGGGTGACGTGCTGATTGCCGCCATCAGCGGTGGCACCGACGTGGCCGCCAACTTTGTCGGCGCCTGCCCGATCAAGCCGGTGATCGCCGGCGAGATGCAGTGTCGGCCGCTCGGCGTGGCGACCCAAGCGCTGGATGATGCCGGCAATGCGCTCGTGGACGCCGTGGGCGAACTGGTCGTCACCGCTCCGATGCCGTCGATGCCGCTCTACTTCTGGAACGACGAAGGCGATAAACGCTACCGGGAAAGCTACTTCGAGACGTACCCGGGCCGCTGGCGTCACGGCGACTGGATCCGCATCACCCCGCGCGGTGGCGGCATCATCTACGGTCGCTCCGATACCACCATCAATCGCCACGGCATCCGCATGGGCACCGCCGAGATCTATCGCGTGGTAGAGGAATTCCCCGAGGTGCTCGATAGCCTGGTGGTGGATCTGGAGTACCTGGGGCGGGCCTCCTGCATGCCGCTGTTCGTGGTGCTGCGTCCGGACACTGGCCTGGATGCCGATCTGATCGAACGCCTGAAGGCCGCCATTCGCGACAACCTGTCGGCGCGCCACGTGCCGAACGAGGTCATTGCCGTCGACGAGATTCCGCGCACCCTGACCGGCAAGAAAATGGAACTGCCGGTCAAAAAGCTGCTACTGGGCATGCCGCTGGCCGAGGCAGCGAATCCGGATGCCATGGCCAACCCCGCCAGTCTGGAATTCTTCCGACACATGGCCGAGCGCTCCATGTCGGCTTGAGAGGCGGCAGGCAGGTCGTCGGCCACATGACGAATGGTCGCTTCCCGGCGCAAATGCGGCGAAATGGGGATGTTTCGCCGCATTTTGCTGCGCTAATTTCGTCGCTCCCTTTTCTTGCAGCTGGCCCGACAGCTCTGCCGGATATCCGATTTCAGCGGCAGGCACCGTGATGAGGGCATTGGCCATTAGCGTTTTGTCTAATGAAATTAGATTCCGTATATGTTGACGCTTCACGACCAGACATGACAGATTCGATAGCTAGCGAATACAGGGAAAGCCTGCACTGAATAAAGGAGCCTCTTCATGCGTTTTGAGGGTCGGGTTGCCATCGTGACGGGAGCCGGCAGCGGTATCGGGCGTGCCACCGCGCAGCGTCTGGCAGCCGAGGGGGCACGGTTGGTCTTGATCGACTGGTCTGCGCAGGGGCTGGCCGAAACCCAGGCGTTGCTGGCGGAAGGCACCGAGGTCCTGGTGCATGAAATGGACGTCTCCGACGAGGCCGCAGTGCAGGAGATCGTGACACGCTCGCTCGAGCGGTTCGACCGCATCGATGTGCTCTGCAATAACGCTGGCATCACCGGCAGCGGTTATCCGCCGATCACCGAGCAGGATCGCGGCGACTGGGAGAGAATACTCGGCGTCAATCTGATCGGACCCATGCTGTTCACCAAGCATGTCGGCGCCGCGATGCAGGCCCGGGGCCAGGGCGCCATCGTCAACACTGCTTCGGTGGCCGGTATCCGTTCCGGTGCAGGCGGCAACGCCTACAGCGCCTCCAAGGCTGGCGTCATCAACCTCACCATGACCAGCGCCTGCGATCTGGGCGAAAGCAACGTTCGCGTCAATGCGGTATGTCCCGGGTTGATCGAGACCGGCATGACCCAGCGCATCTTCGATGCCGCCCGCGCCAAGGGCAAGGAGCACAAGCTGGGTTCGCGCTGCGAGCTGCGCCGTTATGGCCGCCCCGAGGAGGTCGCCGCGGCCATCGCCTTTCTGGCCAGCGATGACGCCAGCTTCATCACGGGCCAGGTGCTGCCGGTAGACGGCGGCAATACTGCCTCACTCAACCTGCCCGGCATGAAAGTCTAACGCCACGTAACGGCTTGCCCAGGAGCTGCCATGACGGAATACCCGGAACAGTTGCATCAGCGAGAGAACGGCAGCCTGCCCATCGGTGGCGGCAATGACCTGCCGGGCTTCCATAACGTGCTGGGATACCGGCAAGTATCGTGGAGTGAAGAGGAGGCCGTCATCGAACTGACGGTCTCCCCCCACCATCTCAATCTGGGCGGGGTCATCCATGGCGGTGTGCTCACCTCGCTACTGGATATCGTCCTGGCTCAGGCAGGCGTCTACTGCCCCTATCCGGGGCGTATCCGCAAGGCCATCACCCTGTCGCTGACCACGACCTTTACCGGACAGTGCTCGGGTGGCGTGATTCGTGCCATCGGCTTCAAGCGGGCAGGGGGCAGCCGGGTTTTCAACAGCTCCGGAGAGATACGTGACCAGGACGGCCGGTTGCTCGCCATCGGCGAAGGGACCTTCCGCCTGCGTTCCGGCAGTGAACATCCAGAAGGTGTGCCGCTGGTTCCGGCGGTGCAGGACAACAAGGAAAACAGCCATGTTTGAGCTTTCGGAAAAAGCGCAGCAGATCCGGGATCGACTGATGACCTTCATGGATCAGCACGTCTATCCCAACGAGCACGTCTTCCACGAGCAGACGGCCCAGGCGGAGAACCGCTGGGCGCCGCCGCCCATCCTCGAGGAATTGAAGGCCAAGGCGAAGGAACAGGGTTTATGGAACCTGTTCCTCCCCGAGAGCGAGTTCGGCGCCGGCCTGAGCAACTTCGAGTACGCCCATCTCTGCGAAGTCATGGGCCGCTCGCACGTCGCCTCGGAAGTCTTCAACTGCTCGGCGCCGGACACCGGCAACATGGAAGTCCTGGCCCGCTACGGTACGCCGGAGCAGCAGGAACAGTGGCTGCGCCCGCTGCTCGACGGTGAGATCCGCTCCTGTTTCTCCATGACCGAACCCGAAGTCGCCTCGTCCGACGCCACCAACATTGCCTGCGAGATCCGCCGTGAAGGTGACGAGTATGTCGTCAACGGCCGCAAGTGGTGGTCCTCCGGCGCCATGACCACGACCTGCAAGATCGCCATCGTCATGGGTAAGAGCGATCCCAATGCCGAGCGACACAAGCAGCAGTCGATGATCCTGGTGCCGCTCGATACACCTGGGGTGAAGATCGTGCGCCCGCTGACCGTGTTCGGCTACGATCATGCGCCGCACGGCCATGCCGAGATTCATTACGACAACGTGCGTGTGCCGGCCAGCAACATGCTGCTGGGCGAAGGGCGTGGCTTCGAGATTGCCCAAGGGCGCCTGGGGCCGGGGCGCATTCACCACTGCATGCGTACCATCGGCGTGGCCGAGCGGGCCCTGCAGGCGATGTGCGAGCGTGTGCACGAGCGCGAGGCGTTCGGCAAGCCGCTGGCCAGGTTCGACTCCATCCGCAAGGACATCGCCCGCTCGCGTATCGAGATCGAGCAGACCCGTCTGCTGACGCTCAAGGCGGCACACATGATGGATACCGTGGGCAACAAGGTGGCGCGCCAGGAAATTGCCATGATCAAGGTCGCGGCGCCGAGCATGGCGCTGAAGATCCTCGATCGGGCCATCCAGGCTCACGGGGCGATGGGCGTATGCCAGGACAGCTTCCTGGCTGCGGCCTGGGCGCAGGTGCGCACCCTGCGCCTGGCCGACGGGCCGGATGAGGTGCACCTGGACTCCATCGCCAAGCTCGAAATGCGTTCTTACGCACCGCAGCGCTGATCCGGACGACTGAACCTCGAGACCCGTTCATGACCATCTCGTCTTGAACGGGTCTTCAGAACAAGAACCTGCTGAAAGGAAGCGACCCATGACCAACCCATTGTTCGACCTGACCGGCAAGGTGGCGCTGATCACCGGTTCCACCAAGGGCATCGGCCGTTCGATCGCCGAGGAAATGGCCAAGTGCGGCGCCAAGGTGGTGATCTCGAGCCGCAAGGCGGATGCCTGCGAAGCCGTGGCCAATGAGCTGAAGGCGGCCGGTCACGAAGCCATCGCCGTGCCCTGTCACGTAGGGCGCAAGGAAGACTTGCAGAACCTTGTCGACACTACCTTGAAAACTTGGGGGCGTATCGACGTACTGGTGTGCAATGCCGCCACCAACCCCGTGTACGGCCTGACCAGCGAGATGACCGACGAGGCCTGGGACAAGATCATGGACACCAACGTCAAGGGCACCTTCTGGCTCGCCAACATGGTGCTGCCGCAGATGGCCGAACGCGGCGAGGGCAGCGTGGTCATGCTCTCCAGCATCGCCGCACTGCGGGGCAATACCGTGATCGGGACCTATGGCGTCTCCAAGGCGGCGGAAGCGGCACTGGCACGCAACCTGGCGGTGGAGTGGGGGCCCAAGGGCATCCGCGTCAATGCCATTGCCCCGGGACTGATCCGCACCGATTTCGCCAAGGCCCTGTGGGAGGATCCCAAGCGCGTCAAGCAGGCGGAAGACAAGACGCCGCTGCGCCGCATCGGGGATCCGGTGGATATCGCCGGATTGGCCGTGTTCCTTTCGACGCCCGCCAGTGCCTACATCACCGGACAGGTGATCGTGGCGGATGGCGGTGAAACGGCCTGCTGAGGTTCTTCATGAGCGAACCACAACTGATTGACGTGCTGCCGGCGCACCGTATCGATGAAGCGGCGCTGGCCCGTTACCTGCGCGATTATCTGCCGGCAATGGACGATGACCTGAGCGTACGGCAGTTCCAGGGCGGGCAGTCCAATCCCACCTATCTGCTGGAGACGGCCGGGCGTCGTTATGTCCTGCGCAAGAAGCCTCCCGGCAAGGTGCTGCCCTCGGCGCACATGGTGGAGCGGGAATACCGGGTGATTCGCGCTCTGGCGGAAAATACCTCGCTGCCGGTGCCGCAGACGCATGTGCTGTGCGAGGACGACAGCATCATCGGTACGCCGTTCTACGTCATGGACTACATTGCCGGTCGGGTGTTGACTCATCCGGCACTGCAGGAGGTGGAGAAGTCCGGGCGCCGCGCCATTCACATGGCGACCATCGACACCTTGGCCGATCTGCATCAGGTCGATGTCGAGGCAGTGGGGCTGGGGGACTACGGCAAACCGCAGGGCTACGTCGCGCGCCAGGTCAAACGCTGGAGCGGGCAGTACCAGGCTTCGCGTACCGGCGATATGCCGGCCATGGAGCAATTGATGAAGTGGCTACCGGAACATGTTCCGGCTCGCGATGAGACCGCCATCGCTCACGGCGACTACCGCCTGGGCAATCTGATCTTCGCCCCCGACGAGCCCCGGGTCGCGGCCATCCTCGACTGGGAACTGTCTACCCTGGGTCATCCGCTGGCGGATCTGGCCTATTGCTGCCTGCCGTATCACCTGCCTGCCGACATGGAGGGCATGCGCGGTCTGATCGGCATCGATCTGCAGGCGCAGGGCATTCCCTCCGAGGCGGAGGTGCTCGAGCGCTACTGTCAGAAGACCGGGCGCGGGGATATCGGTGACTGGCACGTATTCGTGGCGTTCTCGCTGTTTCGCCTGGCCGCGATCCTTCAGGGCGTCTATGCCCGGGCCCTGCAAGGCAACGCGAGCAATGCCAATGCACTCGAGGTCGGACAGCGCGCGGGGGTACTGGCCGAAACCGGCTGGCAGATCGCCCAGCGCGGCGAACAGGGAGTCCTGTCATGAGCGGACGACCGTTTCGTCGCGTACTGCTGACCAACGACGACGGGATCGCCGCCCCCGGGCTGGCGATTCTCGAGCGCATCGCCGCCGGGCTGGCGGACGAGGTCTGGGTCGTGGCGCCGGAGCATGATCAGAGCGGTACCGGACAGAGCATCTCGCTGCATTCGCCGCTGCGGGTTTTCAAGCACGACACGCGACGCTATGCCGTGTCGGGGACGCCGGCGGACTGCGTGATGTTCGCCATGGCCGAATGGCTGCAGGATTCGCCGCCCGACGTGGTGCTCTCGGGGGTCAACTGCGGCACCAACGTCGGCGACTCGGTGCCCTATTCGGGCACCGTGGGCGCCGTGCTTTCCGCCGAGCTGCTGGGCCTGCCCGCCATCGCGCTGAGTCAGGCCTTCTTCGACCGCGACAATGTCGACTGGTCGCCCGCCGAGACCTTCGCCGATCCCATGATCCGCAGGCTCTGGCAACAGCGCGAGGGGGCGGGTTGCTGCTGGAACGTGAACTTCCCTGCCTGTCGCGCCAGCGACATCACGCATCTACGCATGGTCCATCAATCGCGAGGCTCCATTCAACGGCCCCGTCTGCTGGCCGGTGAGGATGCCCGCGGGTTGCCTTACTGGTGGTTGGGGTTCGAACGCTCCTCCAAGCATATCGTGGCGCCCGAGGCCGATATCAGTGCGCTGCGCGACAACAGGATTGCCATTACGCCGCTACGGGATACCCCAAGCTGGCTCGAACTGGGCGAAGAGCAGGCCGTCGCTGAACTGACGCCAATGTCCGGTTAAAGGAGACCGTTATTCATGTTTACCCGTCATTACGCTGTCTGGCCTGAGCATCTGCCCAAGCATTTGACGGTGCCCGCAACCAGCATGTTCACCAACCTGGAGATTTCCGCCCGGCGCTATCCCGACAAGGCGGCGATCATCTACTACGACACGGTGATCACCTACACGGAACTGCTCCGCGAGGTCGAGGCGCTGGCCGGCTACCTGCAAAGCCAGGGCGTAAAGAAGGGCGATCGCGTGTTGCTTTTCATGCAGAACGCCCCGCAGTTCACCATTGCCTACTATGCGATCCTGCGGGCCGACGCCGTGGTGGTACCGGTCAACCCCATGAACCATACCGCCGAGCTCGAGCATTATCTGAGCGATACCGGCGCCGCCATTTGTATCTGCGGTCAGGAGACGGCAGGGCAGATCTCGCCTCTGGTCGGCGTGGAGCGGCTCAAGCAGGTCATCGTCACGGCCTACAGCGAATATGTGCGCGAGCCCACCGACCTGAAGCTGCCGGCGGAGGTTCAGGCACCGCTCGAGGCGCCTGATTTCGAGGGAGGTATCGCCTGGCGCGAGGCGCTGGAGCGCGGCCACGCGCCCGGCGAACATACCGCCGGCCCCGACGACTACTGCGTGTTCCCGTACAGTTCCGGCACCACCGGTGCGCCCAAGGGCTGCATGCACACGCATCGCTCGGCGATGGCAACGGCTCTGCACCGTGCGATATGGAACCAGAACACCAGTGAAACCGTGATTCTGGCAACCTTGCCGTATTTCCACGTCACCGGCATGCAGGGGGCCATGAGTGGCCCGATCTACAACGGGGCGACGGCGGTGATCATGACCCGCTGGGATCGTCAGGTCGCGGCCAAGCTCATCGAGCGTTATCGGGTTACTGCCTGGGTCAATATTGCCACCATGGCCATGGACTTCCTGTCCGACCCCGATGTCGAGCAGTACGATCTGTCCAGTCTCAGCAGCATCGGTGGTGGCGGGGCGGCGATGCCCAAGGCCATCGAGGAGAAGCTGCGCCGTCTCACCGGGCTTCATTACATCGAAGGCTACGGGCTGTCGGAGACCATTGCCGCCACCCATATCAATCCGGTGGAGCGGCCCAAGGCGCAGTGTCTGGGGATTCCGGTCTTCGATGTCGACTGCCGGATCATCGACGTGGCAACCCAGGAAGAGCTGGGCCCCGACCAGGTCGGCGAAATCGTCAGTCACGGACCGCAGGTCTTCCAGGGCTACTGGAATCGTCCCGAGGAGACCGAGCGCGCCTTCATCGAACTCGACGGCAAGCGCTTCTTCCGCACCGGCGATCTGGGCTATTACGATGAAGAGGGCTACTTCTTCATGGTCGACCGCGTCAAGCGGATGATCAACGCCTCGGGCTTCAAGGTCTGGCCGTCGGAAGTGGAGAGTCTGATGTATCGCCACCCGGCGATTCAGGAATGCTGCATCATCTCCACGCCCGATCCGCGTCGTGGCGAGACGGTCAAGGCGTGCATCGTGCTGCGTGAGGAGCAGGTAGGCAAGGTCAGCGAGCAGGATATCATCGACTGGTGTCGTGAGGAGATGGCCGCCTACAAGGTGCCGGCCTACGTCGAGTTCCGCGATGCCCTGCCGCGCTCCTCCACCGGTAAGCTGATGTGGCGGGTGTTGCAGGACGAGGAAAAGCAGAAACAAAGCGGTCAGCCAGCCAGCTGATCCATCAGGAGGCGGGCGCCTCCTGATGGCACGCATATTCGCTCATACGGGAGACAACAACAATGCAGCCGGCACAACAAACCCCCAATCAGGACGCGGAGTGGCAGGTCCGCAAGGACCTCGCCGCCGCCTATCGTCTGGTCGCCCACTTCGGCTGGGACGATCTGGTCTTCACCCATCTCTCGGCACGGGTGCCGGGGCCCGAGCATCACTTCCTGATCAATCCCTACGGATTGCTGTTTCAGGAGATCACCGCCTCGTCGCTGGTGAAGGTGGACCGTGACGGCCAGATCGTTCAGAGCGGCAGCCTGCATCGGGTCAACCCGGCGGGCTTCACCATCCATAGTGCCGTGCATATGGGGCGTGAGGATGCCGGCGCGGTCATGCACCTGCATGCCGCGGATGGGACTGCCGTATCGGCGCATCGTGATGGTCTGCTGCCGTTGAGCCAGACGGCGATGCTGTGCCTCGATCACCTCAGCTACCACGACTATGAAGGCGTGGCATTGAACCTGGACGAGCGCGAACGCTTAATCCGCGATCTGGGTGACAAGCGAATGATGATCCTGCGCAATCACGGTACGCTCACGGTGGGCAATAGCGTGGCGGAAGCCTTCACCTATCTGTATTTCCTGATGAAGGCCTGCGAGATTCAGGTCCGCGCTCAAGCCTGCGGCCCGACTTACTTACCTTCGGAGGCGGCGATAGAGACCACTCGCCAGCAGTCGGGCGATCTGGGCAAGGCGGCTAAGCTGACCTGGCCGGCGCTGCTGCGGCTGCTCGAGAGCAACGGGCACGTCTACGCAGTGTGACAGCGTCGGGCTGACCGACATGGTGGTGCAAAGGGTGCGTGACATGAAAGCGGCCTCCCGTCGGGGGCCGCTTTTGCATGGCGCTTCGATTCCTCTCTCAGCCAAGGCATATCGTGCGTAACACGAGCCAATCCCTCATTTTCTTGCCCGTTCGACGTGATGCGTAGCACCTGGTTGTCCAGCGGCGTGCTGCTTGAGCTGATGGCCATCGCTGGCGGTATCGAAGGGTTCAGCTATCTGGCCTGCGGATGCTTCGTCACCTATTTCGCCTGCTCTTTCCGCCAGCTCGAAGGTTATGCGCAACTGTTGGCGACAGTCGCTGCGTTGAGCCTGGCCATGGTCGCCTTCAGCGGTCGGATGACACTCGAGCGGCTGGCGGGAGCTGCCGAGGCCGCGGCCTTTTATGCCTGCTTCCTGGGCAGCCTGGGACAGATGCAATGCCTGGTACGACGCTTCGAGGTGCTGAGACGCATCCATGACGTTCTGCTGGGCGGCACCTCCTTGTGGCTGTACCCCAAATATGCGCTGGCCAGTTGCGCAATGGGGTCGGTCCTCAATTTCGGCATGATGAGTGTCCTCTGCGGAGGATTGGCGGAAACGCTCGATCAGCGCGGCATTCGTCATCCGCTGCGTCTGGAGTGGTTGCGCTGCCTGCTGGGCGTGACGCTGCGCGGCTTTGCGCTGGTGCCTCTCATCGCTCCGACCAGCGTGGCCATGGCTATCGTGACGCGCGAAGTGCCGGCGCTCTCATGGGGAAGCCTGCTGCCTTATACCGCGCTGGCTGCCGGCATGTTCCTGCTGGTCGGGTGGGGGCTGGAGCGCCGTCGCTTCACCGTGATCAGCAGCCAGCGAGTGCGTCTCGATGGAATGCCCGAGGGTAGCTTGACCTTGGGAGGTCTCGTTGTCGTGCTGCTGGCGGCCATGGGGCTTATCGTAACGTTGATGGAGCTGAACGTGTCGCGTGCGGCAATGCTCATGGTGCCCTGCATTACCGTGACCTACCTGCTCATCAGCGAGCGCCGTCCGCGCCATGCCTGGCGGGAAATGACCGCCAATACCGTTCTGCTGCGCAACGAGATGTGCATCTTTGCCAGCTCCGCGGCGCTGGGTACGGTGCTGGCATCGCTGGTGCCCACCGATCTGGTCGATCCTGCGTTGCTGTCGGCCCGGCATGAACTGGCACTGGCGGTAGCCGGCATGCTGACGCTGCCGGCAGCGGCAGCGCTGGGCATCGCGCCGATCGCCGTGTTGAGCTTTCTGGCTGGAGTGCTTGCTCGCGTCGAGGAGAGCGGCATCTCGGCACTGACCATCGGTACGGGGCTGGTGATCGGCTTCTCGCTGGCGATGATGCTATCTCCCTTCGGGCCGTCGGCCATGACCTTGGCGCGCTTTGGGCGCATTTCCAAATATACCGTGGCGTTTGGCTGGAACGGCCTTTTTGCTCTCGTCTCCCTGCCGCTGATGCTGGTGCTGCTGGCTCTCATGGCGTGGTAATGGCGGCGGAACAATTCGCCCTGGGCAAGGGGGCCGAACACGACAGAGCCCGCCAGGCGGCGGGCTTGTAACGGGGCTGTCTTGGCCGCTCAGGGCTGTCTCGATCGCTCAGGGCTGTCTCGACCGCTCAGGGCTGTCCTTGGCTGCCCAGGGCCGGCATGGCTCAATAGCCGCGCTGGATGTCGATGACACCGCTGATCGCCCGGCCGGCCTCGAGCACCTGGATCTTGCTGGTGATTTGCTCAATGGTCGCCTCGCGCAGGGTACGCGCAGAGACGTGCGGCGTGATGGTGACCTGCGGCATGCGCCAGAAGGGATGCGAGGCGGGCAGGGGCTCCTCGCGGAAGACGTCGAGTACTGCCTGACTGACATGACCTTCTTCGATGCTGCGACGCAGGTCGTCATCGACCAGATGCTCGCCGCGGCCGACGTTGATCAACGAGGCTTCCTCCTTGAGTTTGGAGAGCAGCTCATAGTCGATGATGTCGCGTGTCTCCTCGGTCAGCGGCAGAGTATTGATCAGAATTCGGGTTTCGCTCAGGAAGGTGTCGAGTTCGGCTTCGCCGGCAAAGCTTTTCACCCCGTCGATGTCATGCGCCGAGCGTGCCCAGCCGTAGACTGGATAGTCGAGCGATGCCAGGGTGCGGGCGACGCGCTTGCCGATATGGCCCAGGCCGAGCACACCGATAGGCCATTCGCTGCGTTTGATCGGGCGGCGAATCTTCCAGACGCCTTCGGCTTGCTGCTGCTGATAGACGGCCATGTCACGGCTGATGCCGATCACATGGTAGGCCACGTATTCGGCCATCTGCACCGACATCCCGGCATCCTCCAGGCGGACGATGGGAATATCGCGGGGCAGGTTGGGTACCTGCAGGAGGGCGTCGATACCGGCACCGAGGTTGAAGATCGCCTTGAGCTTCTTCTCCTTTTCGAATAGCGCGGTAGGCGGCTGCCAGACGATGGCGTAATCGGCATCGCAGGCCGGAGCATCGGGGTCCCAGACGTGAATTTCGGCTTCGGGCAGCGCGTCCTGGATCGGATTCGTCCAGCGCTCGGGCTTGGGATCTCCGGCAACGAAAATGACTTTCATTAGGTTTCTCGTATGGACTGAGGATGAAGATGCCTGAACGACCGAACCTGCCATTTCCGCTCCGATAGGCGGGAATGGCAGGAGGGAGAGGTCAGACAGTGCGGTAAGGCAGTGTCTGCCGCCTGTCAGGTCATTTGCAAGACGACCTTGCCGATGGCTTCGCGGCTGGTCAGGATTCGCATGGCCTCGGCACCTTGGGCGAGCGGCAGCGTGTGACTGATGTGCGGTTTGAGCTGGCCCTCGGCGTGCCACTCGAACAGCGTCTGGAAATTCTGGCGATCTTCCTGCGGCTCTTCGGTGCGAAAGCGCCCCCAGAACACCCCGACGATGGCACAGCCCTTGAGCAGCGGCAGGTTGGCCGGCGCCTGGGGAATCCGGCCGCTGGCGAAGCCGACCACCAGCAGGCGACCGTTCCAGTTGATGCAGCGCAGGCTTTCGTCGAAGGCGTCGCCACCGACGGCGTCGTAGATCACATCAGCGCCGCGTCCGCCGGTCAGTTCCTTGACGCGATCCTTGATCGATTCCTCGCGATAGTTGATGGTTTCAGCCGCCCCGCTGGCCCGGGCGATGTCGAGCTTTTCCCGGGACCCCGCGGCGGCAATGACCCGTGCACCCATGATCCGGCCGATCTCGACCGCGGCCAGGCCGACGCCGCCGCCGGCGCCGAGCACCAGCAGAGTCTCGCCCGGCTTGAGCTGGGCACGCTGTCTGAGGGCATGCATCGAGGTGCCGTAGGCCATGCTGAAGCCGGCGCCGGTGACGAAATCCATGGAGTCGGGCAACGGGGTGACGCGGTCCTCGTCGGTGACCATCTGTTCGGCGTAGCCGCCCCAGCCGGCCATCGCGATGACTCGGTCGCCCGGCTTGAAGCGGGTCACGGCCGCGCCGACCGAGTCCACTATGCCGGCAACCTCTGCGCCGGGGGAGAAGGGCATTTCGGGCTTGATCTGATACTTGCCTTCGATGATCAACGTGTCGGGAAAATTGACGCCGCAGGCGTGCACCTGGATGCGCACCTGCTTGTCGACGACTTCGGGAGAGGGCAGGTCTTCGAGTGTCAGGGTTTCGGGGGGGCCGTATTCACGGCAAACCAGGGCCTTCATATCATGCTCCTTATGACGTTGTTGGAGTTGTGGCCAAACAAGGGTCGCTCATCGGATTTAATTGTGAAACACTATTCTGCAACAACAATCAAGCAGATCGAAAGGAGACCATCGTCATGAGCGAGTCGTCAGCTGTGCTGCGCACCATCGAACAGGGAGTTTGCCATCTTCAGATCAATCGTCCGGACAAGAAGAACGCCCTGACCGAGACGATATATCGTGAGTTGTCGGAAAGCGTGAAGGCCGCCGACCGGGATGATGCGGTTGGCGCCATCGTACTTTCCGGCGTGGGGGACTGCTTCACGGCGGGCAACGACATCGGCGACTTCCGGGATCGCGCCCAGGATCCCACTCCGCGTCCCAGTGCCGGGCTGGACTTCATCGAACACCTCATGAACTGCGAGACGCCGGTAATCGCTTCGGTCAAGGGGCTGGCCATCGGCATCGGTACCACGTTGCTGATGCACTGCGATTTCGTCATCGCCGGTCGCTCCGCGGTCTTTCGCACCCCTTTCGTCGATCTGGGGCTTTGTCCGGAGGCGGCCTCCTCCTTTCTGATGCCGCTGATGCTGGGCTATCGCAAGGCCAATGAGCTGCTGCTGCTGGGGGAAGCGCTGGATGCCGAGACTGCGCTGCGCCACGACCTGATCAACTGGGTCGTGGAAGATGACGCGCTGGAAGCGACGACACGGGAAATGGCGCAGCGCCTGGCGGCCAAGCCGCGGGAATCGGTGCGGTTGAGCAAGGCGCTGCTGCGCCGTGCCTGGGCCGCTCAGGTCAAGGAGACCCTGGAGATCGAGCGCGAACACTTTGGCGAGCGGCTCAAGTCGGACGATTGTCAGGCGGCACTCAGACGCTTTCTCGAGCGTGGCAGCAAGTAAATACAGACCATGTCTCGTTGCCACCGGCACGGGGTCCAGCAGTTGCGCTGCATCCCCGTGGCGGTTGGATTCGCCTTGCTGGGCCAGTCGCGTTTCTAGGCGTGCTGGGTCCAGTAGGGCGCCCGGAGTTCTCGCTTGAGAATCTTGCCGATCGTGCTGCGCGGCAGCTCATCCCGGAATTCGATCCCGCTCAGGCGCTGCGTCTTGCCCAGTTGCCCGTTGGCCCAGTCGAGCAGTTCGTCGCGGCTCACGTCGCTGCCGGTCTGGCGCACGACCAGGCCCAGCGGGGTCTCCCCCCAATGTTCGCTGGGGATGCCGATCACTGCCACGTCGGCCACGTCCGGATGAGCGAGCAGTGCCTTTTCCAGATCTTCCGGATAGATGTTGAACCCGCCGGAGATGATCATGTCCTTGCGCCGATCGAGAATGTACAGAAAACCATCCTCGTCCAGGCGTCCCATGTCGCCGCTGCGCAGGAACGCCTCGCCCTCGGGGCTGATCCATAGCATTTCGCGGGTCTGCTGATCCCGCTTGTAGTAGCCTCGCATCATGGCACCGGCACGGCCGACGATCTCACCGATCTCCCCCTGGGGAAGTTCCCGTCCCTCCTCGTCGAGGATACGCACCTGCGATCCTTCGGTCGGCTTGCCTACCGAATCCCACTTGTCCGGATGGCTGGCACAATCGAGGCTGGTGGAAATGCCGCCTTCGGTCAGGCCATAGACCTCGAGAATATTCCCGGGCCAACGGCGCATGGCCTCGGCAATCACCGGGCTGCGCAGCGGGGCACTGGTGGAAAGCTTGAGTCGGAAGCTCGAAAGATCGAAGTCATCGAAATCCTCGACCGCCAGGATACGCTGGTACTGCACCGGGACCAGCATGGCGTGAGTGACCCGGCGTTCCTGGGCCAGCTCCAGGAAGCTGCGTGCATCGAACTTGGCCATCAGCACCAGCGTGCCGCCATTGAACAGCGTCGGCAGGGCCGATACCAAGGTGGTGTTGGAGTATAGCGGCGTGGAGACCAGATTGACGGCGTCGTTATCCAGCCCGTAGGTGGTCAGGCGCCGAATCTGGCGCGAGCGAAAACGGTAATCGTGCAGGATGCCCTTGGGCGTGCCCGTGGTGCCGGAGCTGTAGATGATATTGAAGGGATGGTCCGGCGTGATCTCGACCGCGCATCGCTCGCAAGGCGCCTGCGCCAGCCAGTCATTGAGCCCCGGCCAGTGCGTATCCTGAAAATCCAGACCGACCTGATGTTCCGGGGGGATGGTCGCCAGACGATGGCGGAAGCCTTCCGTCAGTTGGCGATTGCGCGCCGACACGAACAGGAACCGAGCATCGCTGTCGTTGATCATCAGTTCCAGCGCATCATCGCTTGCCATGCCCGACAGCGGCACCATGCAACCGCCCGCTGCCAGCACTCCCAGATACAGTGCGACGTAGGGAGCGCTGTTCTCCGACAGGCCCGCCACCTTGTCGCCCGATTGCAGCCCTTGCTCCCGCAGACGGTGGGCGATGGCATTGACCGTACCGACCAATGTCTTCCAGGTGACTCGCTGGTCGCGATCGTATAACGCGATCTTGTCGGGTTGAGAGACGGCGTATGCCTGAATGCGTTCGGTCAGCGGCTCGAAAGGCTCGTCTGCGACATGGGGAGAGAAATCGGGCGCCTTCTCGTCTAGGGCAAGCATCGTCGTGATCTCCAGAACATTAACATTTTGTCTAATGAAATTAGATTCCATCCTTATTGACGCTCATCAACAATACATGACAGATTCGAAATCGAGCAATCGCTAGAAAAACGGGATGGCGTGTCGGTGAATTCTCCTCGCACCGACATGGACACAAGCGGCTGTTGCGGGGCCTGCACAATTCACAACAACAGGAGATCGATCCCCATGTTTACCCGTCATTACGAAGTGTGGCCTGAGCATCTGCCCAAACACCTGACGGTGCCCGAAACCAGCCTGTTCACCAACCTGGAGATTTCCGCCCGGCGCTATCCCGACAAGGCGGCGGTCATCTACTACGACACGGTGATCACCTACACGGAGCTGCTCCGCGAGGTCGAGGCGCTGGCCGGCTACCTGCAGAGCCAGGGGGTGAAGAAGGGCGATCGTGTGCTGTTGTACATGCAGAACGCCCCGCAGTTCACCATTGCCTACTACGCGATCCTGCGAGCCGATGCGGTGGTGGTACCGGTCAACCCCATGAACCATACCGCCGAGCTCGAACACTACCTGAACGACACCGGTGCCGCGGTATGCCTGTGCGGGCAGGAACTGGCGGGATTCATCGCCCCGCTCGCGGGCAAGGGGAAGCTTGAGCGAGCCATCGTCGCCGCCTATTCCGACTATGTTCGCGAGCCCACCGAGCTGGCCCTGCCTGCGGAAGTGCAGATGCCGGCGAAGGTGCCTGAGTTCTCCGGGGCCATCGGCTGGCGCGAGGCGCTGGAGCCCGATCACACCCCCGGCGAGCACACCGTCGGGCCCGACGACCTCTGCGTGTTTCCTTACAGTTCGGGGACTACCGGGGCGCCCAAGGGCTGCATGCATACCCATCGTTCCGCCATGGCCACCACGCTTTTCCAGACGGTGTGGAACCAGGGCACCAGCGAGGCGGTAGTACTGGCAACGCTGCCGTACTTCCATGTGACCGGCATGCAGGGGGCCATGAACGGACCGATCTACAGCGGAGCGACGGCGGTGATCATGACCCGCTGGGATCGTCGGGTCGCCGCCGAACTCATTCAGCGTTACGCCGTGACCAGTTGGGTCAACATCTCGACCATGGCCATGGACTTTCTCGCCAATCCCGAAGTGGAGAAATACGACCTGTCCAGCCTCAAGGGCATCAGTGGCGGCGGAGCGGCGATGCCCAAGGCCGTCGAGGCGAAGCTGCGCCATCTCACCGGGCTGCCTTATGTCGAGGGTTACGGTCTATCGGAAACGATGGCGGCAACGCATATCAATCCGGTCGATCATCCCAAGGCCCAGTGTCTGGGCATTCCCATCTTCAACGTGGACTGTCGGGTGATCGACATGGATACCCAGCAGGAGCAGGAGACCGGTCAGATCGGTGAAATCGTCAGTCACGGACCGCAGGTTTTCCAGGGCTACTGGAATCGTCCCGAGGAGACCGAGCGCGCCTTCATCGAGCTCGACGGCAAGCGCTTCTTCCGTACCGGTGACCTGGGCTACTTCGATGAGGAGGGCTACTTCTTCATGGTCGATCGGGTCAAGCGGATGATCAATGCCTCGGGCTTCAAGGTCTGGCCGTCGGAGGTGGAAAATCTGATGTACCGACACCCGGCGATTCAGGAGTGTTGCGTGATCTCGACGCCCGATCCGCGCCGCGGCGAGACGGTAAAGGCATGCATCGTGCTGCGCGACACCGAGATCGGCAAGGTCAGCGAACAGGACATCATCGACTGGTGCCGGGAAGAGATGGCCGCCTACAAGGTGCCGGCCCAGATCGAGTTCATGGAGACGTTGCCGCGTTCGCCGACCGGCAAGCTCAAGTGGCGGGCCCTGCAGGACGAGGAGTGGGCTGCCAGGGCGGAAAAGACCGAATAACCCCCGAGAACGTGGTGCCGATCCGTTGGTCTCGGCATGCCATGGATCGGCGTTGATTGGCATGCAGTATGCGTCGCGCCATTCTACGTTTTGCTGTATGAAACTACGTTTTATTAATTGACAGTTTAATTGGCGCCGTGCCAGATTGATCACACGCTCAGGTTAATAATTCGCTCCAAGGGTTAAATTAATAATGATTAATAATTCCATGGGTGAATTATAAGTTAGCCGGGTCAGAAGTTAACGCGCTTATCAATAAAGTACTGGCCGATATCAATCGGCTGGTAATCACTGTCCGAGACAAAAACAAACTTCTCCGGGAGGGCGCCGCTTTGAACTTGTTCTTTCAACAAATTCTTAATGGCATAACATTAGGAAGTATCTATGGGTTGGTGGCCCTAGGCCTGACTCTAGTATACGGCATATTGCATGTACCCAATTTCGCGCATGGCGCCTTTTATATGGTGGGTGCCTTTGCGTCCTACTTCTTCATGACGGAAATCGGCGTGCATTACTGGATTGCCATGCTGATGTCCGGCGGTGTCGTCGCAATACTGGCGGTACTCTCGGAGCGACTGGTTTTCCATCCGCTGCGCCATGCGCCTCCCATTCATGACAAGATCGCGGCGATCGGCATCCTGCTGTTTCTGGAGGCCGTGGTCCAACTGATCTGGGGATCGGATTTCCGGCGCATGCAGTCGCCCTTTACCGGCATCATGAACTTCGATGGCCTGATCATTCCCGAGCAGCGTCTGCTGATCGTGATCGGGGCCTTCACGCTGATGATACTGCTGCATCTCTTCCTCAAGAAGACCATGATCGGCTCGACGATCATCGCCATGGCGCAGAGCCGCGAGGGCGCCTTCCTGGTGGGGATCGACGCCAATCGTGTCGCCATGCTGACTTTTGCCATCTCCGGCATGCTCGCCGCCTTCGCCGCCACGCTGTATGCCCCGATCAATCTCGTCTACCCGGCGATGGGGCACCTGGTGATCATGAAGGCCTTCGTCATCATCATTCTCGGCGGTATGGGCAGTATTCCCGGGGCCATCGTGGGCGGAATGATCATCGGCTTCGCCGAGAGCTTCGGCGGCTTCTATATCTCCACCGACTATAAAGACATCATCGCCTTCGCCCTGCTGGTGGTGATCCTGTCCATCCGCCCGACCGGCCTGTTCACGAAGGGGGCGCACTAATGCATCGGATCGCATCCTTGCTTACCGGACGCAGCGCCAAATTCTTCCTGCTGGCCCTGGCTCTGGTGTTCCCCCTGGTGGCGAAGAACGAATACCAAGTCTATGTCATGGCCAGTGCCTTCATCTGGGCCATCGCCGTCTACGGTCTCAATATCATTACCGGTTATTGCGGGCAGCTGAACCTGGCGCATGGCGGCTTCTTCGCCATCGGGGCCTACACGCTGGCGATCCTGACCAGCGACCATGGCTGGAACTTCTGGCCGGCATTCCTGGCGGCGGGCGTGATGGCGGCGTTTCTTGGCTTGCTGGTCGGCGTGGTGTCGCTGCGCCTGAAAGAGCATTACTTCGCCATCTTTACGCTGTGCGTCGGATTCATCATCTATCTCCTGATGGACAAGTGGGAAGAGCTGACCCATGGCGCCATCGGCATTCGCGACATCGCCGCGCCCTATGGCTTCGGGGTGGTGGATTTCACCCAGACCACTCCCTTCTACTATCTGGTTCTGGCGTTTCTGGTATTTGCCATCTGGTTCATGGGGCGTCTCTCCTCATCGTTGCTGGGGCGGACTTTTCTGGCGATCCGCAACGGGGACGAGCTGGCGCAGTCGCTGGGCATCAACCTGATGCGCAACAAGGTGCTGGCCTTCGTGCTGTCGACCACCTATGCGGGAATCGCCGGGGCCCTGTACGCCGCGATGATCCGCTTCATCGGTCCCGAGGAGGCGAACATCAACCATACCTTCGACATGATCACCTATCTGCTGGTGGGGGGGATCGGCACCCTGTTCGGTCCGTTGCTGGGCACCGTGGGGATCGTCTGGATCACCCAGTCCCTGCAGTTCCTCGAGGACTACCGGATGATCATCTTCGGTCCGCTGCTGGTGATACTGGTGATCTTCATGCCCCGCGGGGTCGTCGGGACCTTCCTGGGCTGGAAGCTGCGCAAGGATACCGAGATGGCGCGCAAGAAGGATCCCAGGCCGGCGTCCAAGGTCGCAGCCAACAAGAACGGGGTGAACCACAATGCTTAAGATCGAGCACCTGACCAAGATGTTCGGCGGCCTGGCGGCGGTCAACGACGTCAGCGTCGAATTCGATGCCGGCAAGATCAATGCCATCATCGGCCCCAATGGCGCCGGCAAGAGCACCTTCTTCAATCTGATCTCCGCGGTACACAAGCCGACGTCGGGACGCATCCTGATCGATGGGCAGGACGTCACGCGGATGCGCTGCGATCTGGTGGCCCGCCTGGGGGTCGGACGTACCTTCCAGACCACCCATCTCTTCGAGCAGGCTACGGTGCTCGATAACCTGATCGTCGGGCATCGTCTGCGCACACGCTCGGGATTGTGGGATGTGCTGATCAATTCCCGCCGGCTGCGGCACGAGGAGCGCCAATGCCGCGAGAAGGCTCGCGAAGCGCTGGATTTCGTCGGCCTGGCCCACCTGGAAAACCGTGTGATCCTGGACATCTCCCAGGAAGAGCGCAAGCGCGTTGCCTTTGCCCTGGCCCTGGCGACCCAGCCCAAGCTGATCCTGCTCGATGAACCCGCTGCCGGGGTGAACCCTGAAGAGACGGAAGGGTTGGCCGCCCTGATTCACAAGATGGTGGCACACGACATCACCGTCTGTCTGATCGAGCACAAGATGGACATGATCATGGGCATGGCCGACAAGATCATGGTACTCGACCACGGCGAGAAGATCGCCGAGGGCACGCCCGAAGAGATCAGGAAAGATCCGGCGGTCATCGAGGCCTATCTGGGAGGGGATTACGATGCTGCAGCTTGATCGTGTCGATGTCTGCTATGGCAGCTTCAAGGCACTCAGCCAGGTTTCGATGCACGTGGAAGCGGGGGAGCTGGTGGTCCTGCTGGGCGCCAACGGGGCAGGCAAGACCACCCTGTTCAATACCATCAGCGGCCTGCTCAAGCCGACAGCGGGCGAGATCAAGCTGGAAGGGCGCAAGCTCAATGGCCTCAAGCCTTCGGCGCTGGTGGCGGCCGGCGTCGTGCAGTGTCCGGAAGGGCGCAAGCTGTTCCCGCAGATGTCGGTGAAGAAGAACCTGATGCTGGGCGCTTATCTGCATCGCCGCGACAAGGCGGGCAACCAGCGCAACCTGAAGGAAGTGCTCGAGCTGTTCCCGATTCTCGAGGAGAAGAAGGATCAGCCCGCCGGCTCGCTCAGTGGCGGACAGCAACAGATGGTGGCGATCGGTCGGGCGCTGATGAGCCGGCCCCGGCTGCTGATGCTGGACGAGCCATCGTTGGGGCTGGCGCCGTTGGTCGTCAACCAGATGTTCGAGGCGATTACCAAGATCAACCGTCTCGGCACCAGCGTATTGCTGGCGGAACAGAATGCTTTTGCGGCGCTCAAGATCGCGCATCGTGCCTACGTCATCGAGGGTGGCAAGCTGGTCATGGAAGGCGATCAGGAAGCCATGCTGGGCAATGAAGCCGTGCGCAAGGCATATATCGGGGCCTGAACGGCCAGCTCTGTAGCAACTAGCAAGTACCAAGGAGACGACAACAATGAAAACACTGAGATCGCTCGGAATCACCGCGGCCACCGCCCTGGCCATGGTGCAGGGCGCCGGGGCCTATGCGGATCAGACACTCAATATCGGTTTTACCGGGCCGCTCAGCGGCGGTGCCGCGCTGTACGGCGAGAATACCCTGTCGGGGTTGCGCATGGCGGTGGATGAAGTCAACGAAGCGGGTGGCTTCACCATCGACGACGAGACCTACAAGATCAACCTGGTGACGCTGGACGACAAGTACTCGCCGAGCCAGTCGGCGACCAATGCCAAGCGCCTGGTGCAGGAGTCCAACGTCAAGGCCATTTTCGTGCCGCACACCGGTGGCGTGTTCGCCCTGCAGGACTTCAACGTGGCGGATGACTTCCTGATCATGGCCTACACCAGTGTGCCCTCCGTGACGCAGCGCGGTAATCCGCTGACGTTGCGCATACCGCCGACGTTCACGGGATACGTCGACGCCTTCTCCGACTATGCTCTGGAACACTATGGCAAGAAGCTCGGCGCGGCCGGAGCGACCCATGAGTATGCCAAGATCTGGACGGACATGCTCCTGAGTGCCTGGAAGGAGAAGGGCGGCGAGGTGGTCGCGCTCAACCCCATGGACTACAACAAGTCGGCCGATTTCTACACCGGGGTCAGCCGTGTTCTCGCTTCCAACCCGGAAGTCATATTCGTGGGGGGCGCGTCCGAGCCGACCGGGCTGGTCGTGCAGCAGGCGCGTCAGTTGGGCTACCAGGGCGCCTTCATCCTGATGGATCAGGCCAAGCTCGACGAAGTGGCTGAAGTGGCGGGCGGCCTCGACATGCTCGAAGGTTCTGTCGGGGTCGTGCCGCTGTCTGTCTATGACACCGAAGCGGCAAAGAATTTCATCGAGAAGTATCAGGCCGAGCATGACAAGACGCCCGGTTCGGAAGCGGCCTACAACTATCTGGCGCTTCATGCACTCGTCAAGGCCATGGAACTTGCCGGCAGTACCGAGCCCCAGCAGGTGCGCAGCCACATGGACGAGGCGCTGTCCAGTATGGATCCGGCATACAATGTCTATGATGTCCAGGGCGTGACCGAAGACGGCGGTTTCATCACCGGTACCACCATGGCCGTGGTGGAGAATGGAGAGATCGTCCAGAAGTCGGTCGAGACGAACTGATTTCCCTCACTGCAATATAAAAAACCCAGCCGGCATATTGAACTGCACCCCGAAAGTTGGACAGCCAAGCCAACCTTCGGGGTGTTTTTATGAAGAAGCAGTACGACGAAAGGTTCAAGCTGCGGGTGGTGCAGCAGTGTTTACGTGAGGACACCAGCCTAAGGGAGTTGGCTCGCCAGCATGGCCTGGACGAGTCGAGCCTACGGCAATGGCGGGACAACTACCGGCAGCATGGCGCGCTGGGCCTGCGCAGGAAGTACCGTCACCGCAGTGCGGCATTCAAGCTGGCGGTACTTGAGAGGATGTGGCGGGATGGCTTGTCACGGCGCCAGGCTGCTGTCCTGTTCGATATCCGTGAGTGTGGTGCTATTGGCAGATGGGAACAGCAGTATCATAGTGGAGGATTGAGCGCGCTGGCGCCGAAGCGAAAGGGACGACGCCCGATGGCCAAGAAGCCTTCTTCATCGCCACCCCCGCCTGATCGCGAACGCTCCCACGAGGAGTTGCTCGAGGAACTGGCGTACCTGCGGGCGGAGAACGCCTACCTAAAAAAGCTCGATGCCTTGACCCGCGAGAAGCGGGCGGCGATGCGGGGCAAAAAGCCCAAGCCGTCCAAGGGTTAAGGAATGAGCATCCGCTGGTTCTGCTGCTACGTGCGGCAGAGCTGCCGCGCAGTACCTTTTACTCCCGGATCAAGGGGCAGGACGCTGCCGATCGGTACGCCTCCCTGAAGGCGCGTATCCAGGCAACCTATGAACGTCACCAAGGGCGCTATGGCTATCGTCGTATCACTGCTGTCCTCCGCCAGGCAGGCGAGACGATCAATCATAAGACTGTCCAGCGCTTGATGCAGCAACTGGGCTTGAAATCTCTGGTTCGGCCAAAGCGGTATCGCGCTTACCGAGGATCGGTAGGGCGTGTAGCTCCCAATGTACTCGACCGCCAGTTTCAGGCCCCCGGTCCCAACCAGAAGTGGGTCACTGATATCACGGAGTTCAACATCGACGGGCAGAAGCTGTATCTCTCCCCCATCATGGATCTCTACAACGGCGAAATCGTGGCCTATCAGACCGGTAGGCGTCCCGACCTCTCACTGGTGAAGCGCATGCTGCATCAGGCGTTTGGCCGCTTGAAGAACTCGGACCGGCCACTGCTGCACTCCGATCAGGGGTGGCATTACCAGCATCCCGCCTATCGTGCCCTGGTGGCAGGGCAGGCGCTGACGCAAAGCATGTCACGCAAGGGCAACTGCCTGGACAATGCCGCGATGGAGAGTTTCTTTGGCACCCTGAAAGCCGAGTACTTCCATCTGAGCCGGTTCGACACTGTCGAGCAGTTGCAGCAGGGCCTCGACCGGTACATCCATTATTACAACCACGAGCGAATCAAGATGAAACTAAAAGGCCTGAGCCCCGTGCAATACAGGACTCAGGCCTTGAGCGCCGACTGAATGAACCGTCCAACTATTGGGGGTCACTTCATATCACCGGCTGGGTTTTTTTATGCCAGGTATTCAATCACGACAATGCAGGGTGGGAGTCGCATTGCAGCAATGCGAATTGATCTACCGGCAACATGATCCGGAGCATCGTGGAAAAAGATTTCGCCAGCCTGTCGTTGCAGCGCTGGCGAAGGATGTCAGGCATCAGCGGTCAACGAATCAGGTGTTATTCATCAGTTCGCTGAAGACTTCGAGGTGATGGTCGTCATCACCCAACTGATGGTTGATCATGATCAGTCGCTTGGCATAATGCGCGAGATTGTATTCCCACGTCATGCCGATACCGCCATGTAACTGAATGGCTTGTTCCGCCACGTACTGTCCGGAACGTCCGATGGCGTTCTTGGCGGCAGAGAGCACGCGCTGACGTTCTGGACTGTCGGCATCATCCACTACGCTTGCGGCCACCAATGCCATGGAGCGGGCCTGCTCCAGTTCGGAACTCATATCCACCATGCGATGCTGGAGCACCTGAAACTTGCCGATGGGCATTCCGAACTGCTTGCGTGTCTTGAGGTAATCCAGGGTCAATGCGACGGTCTCTTCCATGGCGCCAACGGCTTCGGCGCACAGGGCCGCAATGCCTCGGCCTGCCTGGTAGATGATGCCTTCGTAAGCGTTGCCTTCTTCACCCAGCAGCGCGCTGGCGGGCACCTCGACGTCGTTGAGGAACAGATCGCACCCCTTGAAGCCGTCGTTAGTGGGGTAGACGCGCTTCTCGAGGCCCGCAGCATCGGCATCGATCAGAAACAGACTGATTCCCTGGGAATCGCCGGCTTCGCCACCGGTGCGGGCGGAGACGATCAGCTTGTCGGCGACATGGCCCCCGATCACGACCGCCTTGCGACCGCTGAGACGATAACCGGAGTCGGTCTTCTCGGCGCGGGTTGCGATATCCGCCAGATTGTAGTGGCTCTGCGGTTCCTGCAGCCCCACGGCAAGCTTGAGCTCGCCAGCGGCGACCTGCGGAATCAACTCCTCCTTCTGAGTGTCGCTGCCCAGCTGCGTGATCAGACCGCCGCCGAGGATGACGGACTGCATGTACGGCTCCAGGCACAGCCCGCGGCCCAGTTCGGTCATGACCAGTTGGGTTTCCACGCCGCCGCCGCCGATGCCGCCGTACTCCTCGGCGAAGGGAATCGCCGTCAGACCCAGTTCGCTCAGCTGCTGCCAGAAGCTCTCGCTGAAGCCGGCCTCGGACTGACGATAGGTTTCACGCTTTTCGAACTCGTATTCGTCCCGCACCAGACGCAATGCGGTTTCCTGCAGCATCTGCTGCTCTTCGGTCAGTTTGAAGTCCATGGCCGGTCTCCTAAAGCTCCAGGATCATCTTGGATACGATATTCTTCTGGATCTCGTTGGACCCACCAAAAATCGACAGTTTGCGCATATTGAAGTAGTGCGGTGTCAGCGGGGCGGCGAATTCGTCGGAGAGGTACTCCCCGTCGTAATCGAGCTCCAGCTCCTCCTCGAGGAACGGTTGCGCGTAGGGACCGATCGCCCGGCGCAGCAGATCGGTGATGGCCTGGCGGATCTCGGTGCCCTTGACCTTGAGCATCGAACTCTCCGCGCCCGGCACGCCACCGCCCTCGACGGCTGCGATGATGCGCAGGTTGCTGGTTTCCGCTGCCATGAGATCGATTTCCAGCTGCGCGATGCGACGCCGGAAACTGACGTCTTCCAGCAGTGATTTGCCATTCTTGCGCTGCCGACCGGCGAGCTGCTTGAGATGGGCCAGGGCGGCCTTGGAGGCGCCGATGCCGGCCAGGCCGGTACGCTCGTAGGTGAGCAGGTACTTGGCGTAGGTCCAGCCCTTGTTTTCCTCGCCCACCAGATTCTCGACCGGCACCCTGACGTCGTCGAAGAACACTTCGTTGACCTCATGTTCGCCGTCCAGCGTGATGATCGGACGCACGGTGATGCCTGGCGTGTTCATGTCGATGAGCAGGAAGGAAATGCCGCGCTGGGGCTGCACTTCGGTATCCGTGCGCACCAGGCAGAAGATCATGTTGGCGTGCTGGCCCAGCGTGGTCCAGGTCTTCTGGCCATTGACGATATAGTGATCGCCGTCACGTACCGCGCGGGTCTTGAGCGACGCCAGGTCGGACCCGGCACCCGGCTCGGAGTAACCCTGACACCACCAGTCCTCGCCACTCAAGATGCGTGGCAGGTACTGCTGCTTCTGTTCCTCACTACCGAACTTGATGATGACCGGTGCCACCATGTTGACGCCGAAAGGAATCGTGCGCGGGGCGCCGAAACTCGCGCTCTCCTCGTCGAAGATATGCTTCTGAATGGCGCTCCATTCGGTGCCGCCGTACTCCTTTGGCCAGTGAGTGGCGTACCAACCCTGCTTATTTAGAATCTGCTGCCAGCGCTGATGATCTTCCTTGGAGAGCTTGCGCCCCCCCTTGACCTTCGCGGCGATGTCGTCCGGCAACTGATTCTTCAAAAAGGCCCGGACTTCATCGCGGAACGCCAGTTCCTCGGGAGTGAAGTTGAGATTCATGGCTAATCTCTGTTTTGTCATTTGTGGAAGATGGTATCGCATAGCAGAATGTAAAGGATGCAGCCGGCCGATGGCAACACCCGGCCCGTAACCGGCGCGGGCCGAAAAGCCTGATGAGCAGCGAAGTGAGAAGGCATCACCGAGACTCGACCATCATTCTGCAACGAAAGCATAACTCTACATCAATTCCTGTCTTCTTTATCTTGGTTCTCAAGAAGAACAATGAATTTCATTAGCACAAATTGAAATTACACCTTTGGTCGTGCTGGCGGGTTATTGCTTGACGCCCTGTTGGGCATGATTTTATTTTTCAATAAAATCGAAACTGTATTCCTCATTGCGAAAAATATTGAAGGTAACGCCATGAAAGTCCTCGTCGCGGTCAAACGCGTCATTGACTACAACGTCAAGATCCGCGTCAAGCCGGATCACTCCGATGTCGATCTGGCCAACGTCAAGATGGCCATGAACCCCTTCTGCGAGATCGCCGTGGAAGAGGCCGTGCGCCTGAAGGAGAAGGGCATCGCCACCGAGGTGGTGGTCGCCACCGTCGGACCCAAGGCCGCCCAGGAGCAACTGCGCACCGCGCTCGCCCTGGGCGCCGACCGCGCCCTGCACATCGAGACCGACGACAAGGTCGAGTCGCTGGCCGTGGCCAAGCTGCTCAAGGCCGTGGTCGACGAGGAGCAGCCCGGGCTGGTGATCCTCGGCAAGCAGGCCATCGATACCGACAACAACCAGACCGGCCAGATGCTCGCCGCGCTCGCCGGCCTGCCCCAGGCCACCTTCGCCTCGGTGGTCGAGATCGATGGCGACAAGGCCACCGTCACCCGCGAGATCGACGGCGGGCTGCAGACCCTGGAACTGGGACTGCCGGCCATCGTCACCACCGACCTGCGCCTCAACGAGCCGCGCTACGCCAAGCTGCCCGACATCATGAAGGCCAAGAAGAAGCCGCTCGACGTCAAGAGCCCCGCCGACTACGGCGTCGAGACCGGCTCCCGGGTCGAACTGCTCAAGGTCGAGCCGCCCGCCGAACGCCAGGGCGGCATCAAGGTCAGCTCCGTGGACGAGCTCGTCGACAAACTCAAGAACGAAGCCAAGGTGATCGCATGAGTCTGCTGGTTCTCGCCGAACATCAGGGCGGCGAACTCTCCGCCGCCACCGCCCACCTCGTCGCCTGCGCCCAGGCCATCGGCGGCGACATCGATCTGCTCGTGGCCGGCGACAACGTCGGCGGCGTGGCCGAGGCCGCCGCCCAGCTCGACGGTGTCGCCCGGGTACGCGTGGCCGACAATGCCGTCTACGCCCACCAGCTCGCCGAGCCCCTGGCCGACCTGCTGGTGCAACTGGCCGACGAGTACAGCCACGTGCTGGCCGCCGCCTCCACCACCGGCAAGAACGTCCTGCCGCGCCTGGCCGCGCTCAAGGACGTCTCGCAGCTCTCCGACGTCATCGGCGTCGAAGGCCCCGACACCTTCCGTCGTCCGATCTACGCCGGCAACGCCATCGCCACCGTCAAGAGCGGCGACCCGCTCAAGGTGCTGACCGTGCGCACCACCGCCTTCGACGGCGTGGGGCAGGGCGGTAGCGCCGCCATCGAAGCGGTCGACATCGTCGCCGAGGCCGGACGCTCCAGCTTCGTCAAGGAGGAGCTGGCCGAAAGCGACCGCCCCGACCTGGGCAGCGCCAAGATCGTCATCTCCGGCGGGCGCGGCATGGGCAACGGCGACAACTTCCGGCTGCTCGACGGTATCGCCGACAAGCTCGGCGCTGCGGTGGGCGCCTCGCGGGCGGCGGTGGACGCCGGCTTCGTGCCCAACGACATGCAGGTCGGCCAGACCGGCAAGATCGTCGCCCCGGAGCTGTACATTGCGGTGGGCATCTCGGGCGCGATCCAGCACCTGGCGGGGATGAAGGACTCCAAGGTGATCGTGGCGATCAACAAGGACGAGGAAGCGCCGATCTTCCAGGTGGCGGACTACGGCCTGGTGGGCGATCTGTTCCAGATCCTGCCCGAGCTCGAACAGAAGCTGTAAGGCAGGCATGAGCGCGACATGCGGTCGCGCTCTTCAGGCCGACGTCCCGAAGCCAGGGACAGCGGCCGGATGGGGTTCGCCGTCGGTGGTCAAGTCGGAAGCTCAGTGAAGGAGCAGAACGGAGGTAGACAAGACTGCAGTGAGGCAGGCGTCGCCTGACGGCGCACCGCCGGATGGTTGCGCCATTCGGCTAACGGCTCGGAGCGGGCCAATGATGTGTCATGTTCTGATGTACCGGCAGGCCTTGCCGGGCGCAGAGACAGGCATCGGTACAAAAATAATGAGGATCATCATGCATAAGCCAGTCACAAAGATAATAACCGTTTCCGCGTTGGGCGCTGTACTAATGCTGCCGCTGGGCATGGCCCATGCTCAGCAGTCTTCGGCGGATATCGATGCTCTGCAGCGCCAACTGCAAGCATTGCAGGCGCAGATCGATGAGCTGAAATCACAACAGCAACAGACGCAGCAGAGCGTTGCCGCCGTCGAGCAGAACGCACAAAGCACCCAGATCAGTGAATCCGATCGCAGCGCCATCAAGAAGATCATCGAGACTGTCAAGCCGGTCGAATTCTACGGTGTGGCCCGCCTGTCTCTCGATTATGGCGACTCGGGGGTTAGCGACTCCGAAGAGAATAACGGGCGAGGAATCACCAGTGGCGATGTGGGGCTGTCGTCCAACACCACCATCTTCGGTCTGCGGGGGACGCATGACTTCGAGTTGGGCGGGACGCAGTATGCGGCACTCTGGCAGCTTGAGCAGAGCTTCAATCCCGGCTTGAACCAGGGCGATACCCTGGCCAACCGTGATACGTTCCTGGGTCTCAAGACACCGGCCGGCACCTTCCGAGCAGGTCTTCTGGATACGCCGTTCAAGACCATGGGTATCCTCTATAGCGCTTTCACCACCACCGTGGGTGATCCGCACGCGATCCTGGGGACCGGGCCGAATCCCGCCTATGGACGTATCGACCTGCGCGCCTCCAATGCCCTGATGTGGGACGGCAAATTCGGCGACGTATCGTATTCGCTGCAGTACGGGCTCGACCAGAATCGCGGGATTTACGACAACAACGAACAGATCCTCAACGGTACCGAGGATCTGATCGATGACAACAGCTCGGACATGTACAGCGCCAGCGTGTCGTGGAACACCGGTGGGCTGAATCTCGGCGCGGCCTACGTCAATTACTCTCAGCTCTATTCGGAGCAGAGCATCGAAGCCTACCGCTTCGGCGCCAATTACACCTTCGGTGCCGCGAAGGTCGGCGCGATCTACGAAAATATCAACGAATACGACCCCATGGATCGCGATGCCTATGGTGCCTTCGCCACCTATCGTGTCGCGCCGCGTACCACGGCCGGTGTGCAGTGGATGCATGCCAACGAAACCGAGAACGGCAGCGACAACGATGCCGATCAGGCCAGCATCGGCGTCTTCCATTCTCTGACCAAGGCGCTGACGGTTCATGCCATGTACACCAAGACCATGAACGGCGACAACGCTCAGTACCGTACGGCCGACTATGCCCATGGCGACCGCGTGAACGCGCTGCCGGGCGGAGATCCGCAGGCCTTCTCGGTCGGCGCCCAGCTCACATGGTAAGCAAGAGGTAAGAGAGCGACTTCTGTCGAGTGCAGGGGCGATCGGCAACTGAGGGCAAGTTCAGGACTGTTCGCTCCCTGCCGCTTGGCAGGTGTCAAACGACGCCATCCGATTCAAGTTTCGCTTGTCGTCACGCCTACTGTTCGTTGCCCCGCCCTTGGCGGGGCTTTTTCATGCATGCTGGCACGTGAGTGCCCGAGCGATGCTCAAATCGTCAATGAAAAGGCCCCGCATGGCGGGGCCCTTGGCATGAGGAGGCGGACTACATGTTGGGATAGTTGGGCCCGCCGCCGCCCTCGGGCGCCACCCACTGGATGTTCTGCGCCGGGTCCTTGATATCGCAGGTCTTGCAGTGCACGCAGTTCTGGAAGTTGATCTGGAACCGCGGCTGGCCGGCGTCGTCCTCGACCACCTCGTACACCCCGGCCGGGCAGTAGCGCGTCGCCGGCTCGGCGTACTTGGGCAGGTTGTGCTGGATGGGAATCTCCGGATCGACCAGCTTGAGGTGGCAGGGCTGGTCTTCCTCGTGGTTGGTATTCGACAGGAACACCGAGGAGAGCTTGTCGAAGGAGAGCTTGCCGTCGGGCCTGGGGTAGTCGATCTTCTTCGCCTGGTCAGCCAGCGCCATGCGCTCGTGGTCCGGGGTGGTGTCGCGCACCACCGGCAGCTTGCCGCCCAGCAGCTGGTTGGCGAAGTTGTAGGCCCCGCCGACGTTGGTGCCGTACTTGTGGATCGCCGGACCGAAGCTGCGCGCCTCCTGCAGCTCCTCCCAGGCCCAGCTCTTCTCCCACCTGGCGGTGAACGCCGTCAGTTCGCGGCCCCCCTCGTCACCCTCGACGAACGCCTCGAACACCGTCTCGGCGGCCACCATGCCCGACTTCATCGCCGTGTGCAGGCCCTTGATCTTGGCGAAGTTCAGCGTGCCCGCGTCGCAGCCGATCAGCAGCCCGCCGGGGAAGGTCATCTTCGGCAGGCTGTTGGCGCCGCCCTTGACGATGGCCCGTGCCCCGTAGGACACCCGCTTGCCGCCCTCCAGATACTGCTTGAGCACCGGATGGTGCTTCATGCGCTGGAACTCGTCGAACGGCGACAGCCAGGGATTGGTGTAGGAGAGATCGACGATCAGGCCCACCACCACCTGCTGGTTCTCGGCGTGATAGAGGAAGAACCCGCCGTGGGTATCCTTCTCCAGCGGCCAGCCCGAGCCGTGCACCACCAGGCCCGGCTCGTGCCGGTCGGCGGGCACGTCCCACAACTCCTTCAGGCCGATGGCATAGTGTTGCGGGTCCTTGCCCGCGGCCAGATCGAAGCGCTGGATCAGGCGCTTGCCCAGATGCCCCCGGGCGCCCTCGGAGAACAGCGTGTACTTGGCGCGCAGCTCCATGCCCGGCGTGTAGCCCGCCTTCTCGCTGCCGTCCGCCGCCACGCCCATGTCGCCGATGACGATGCCGCGCACCGTGCCGTCCCCGTCATGGAGCACCTCCTGGGCGGCGAAGCCGGGAAAGATCTCCACGCCCAGTTCCTCGGCCTGCTCGGCCAGCCAGCGGCACAGGTTGCCGGCGCTGATCACGTAATTGGGCATCGCCCCGCCGGTGTTGTGCATGCTCTTGGGGACCAGGGCGTTGGGCAGCTTCTGGGCCTTCTCGGCATCCTTGAGCAGGTAGACGTCGTCGCGCGTGGCCGGTGTGTTCAAGGGGGCGCCGCGCTCCTCCCAGTCGGGGAACAGCTCGCGCAGGGCGCGAGGCTCGAAGACCGCACCGGAGAGGATATGGGCGCCGACCTCGGAGCCTTTCTCGACCACGCAGACCGAGAGTTCGCGTTCGGCGGCCTGGGCCTGCTGCATCAGGCGGCAGGCGGCGGATAGACCACTGGGACCGGCGCCGACGATGACCACGTCGAAGTCCATGTATTCACGTTCCATGCGTCTCTCCGTGATAGAGGGTAGCTAAAAGACCATCCGCAGCGGCGCATTTTCGGACCGGACATGATGCGAGCGGTCGTCCATGGCTGAAAATGCAGTTGTCATTTCGCCGGGCCGGAGCGCGGCAGATGCATAGCGGACTTACATTCAGCTTATGATGCTGACAAGGCATGCCAAGGTCAAATTTTTCGGAATTGGATTTTATATAGCAAAATATCGGTGCCGATACTGCCGTGAAATGGTTCACCTGGTGACCGAAGAAGCGGACTTATGGTGATTTTTAAGCTCGCTCCAGGCGATGTAGGTGCTGAGAAAGACCTTGCCGGTGAGATGATCGACGAAATCGCTGCGGGCGAGCTGGTCCATCACCGGCCCTTTGACTTCTGCCAGGTGCAGGGTCACGCCGGAATCCGCCAGCCGGGCATTGATTGCCTCGAGGCTCTCCAGGGCGGAGGCATCGATGAGGTTGACGGCCGAACAGATCAGGACGACGTGTTCGATTTCGGGATGCTCGGCGACCAGGCCGTAGACGGTATCCTCGAGATAGCGAGCATTGGCGAAATAGAGACTTTCATCGATACGCAGCAAGGCCACGTGCGAAGCGCTTTCGACCCGATGACGCTCGACGTTGCGGAAGTGCTCGGTACCCGGTACGCGTCCGACCACGGCGCTGTGGGGACGGCTGGTACGGTACAGGTGGAGGACGATGGATAGGCCGACGCCTGCGATGATACCGGCTTCCACCCCTTCACCGAGCGTCAGCGCGATGGTGGCGAGCATGGCGGCGAAGTCGCTGCGCGAGTAGCGCCAGGTACGCCGTATCGCCTGCAGATCGATCAGCGTGAAGGTGGAGACGATGATGATGGCCGCCAGCGTGGCAAGCGGCAGAAAACGGATCAGCGGCGTGAGATACAGCGTCACCAGCGCCACACCGAGGGCTGCGAAGGCGCCTGCCGCCGGGGTCTGGGCACCGGCATCGAAATTCACCACGGTGCGCGAGAGGCTGCCGGTGACCGGCATGCCGGAGGATACCGCGGCGGCGAGATTGGCGGCGCCCTGTCCGATGAGCTCCTGGTCGGGCGCGATACGCTGGCGTCGCTTGGCGGCCAGCATCTGGGCCAGCGACACCGACTCGATGAAACCGACCACGCTGATCAGCAGGGCGGGAATCAGCAATTGCTGCCATAGCGCAAAATCGAATGATGGCAGTCCCAGCGGCGGCAATTGCTCGGGAATATGCCCGATGACCTTGACGCCCGCCGCGGCCAGGTCGGCTTGCCAACTGATGACCGTGGTCGCCGTCACGGCCATGATGGGACCCGCCTTCACCACGAAGCCCGCCAGCGTGGCCGACATGCCGCAGCGCTGTAGCCAGGGGCGTGCACGGCGCATCAGCATCAGGAAGATCACGCTACCCATGCCGACCAGCAGGGTGGGGAGATGAATGTCCTGGGCATGGCGAATCAGATGAGCCAACTGGTCGAACAGGGTGAACCCGGCAGATGGCAGGCCGAGCAGGCCGGCCAGCTGACTGGCGGCGATCAGGATCCCCGAAGCGCTTAACAAGCCCGAGATGACCGGGTGACTGAGGAAGTTGGCCAACAGGCCCAGTCGGAAGACACCCATCAGAATCAGCATGCCGCCGGACAGCAGCGCCAGGGTCGCGGCGGCCTCGAGGTAGGCGGGCGTGTCCTGGGCAACGACGCCGGAAAGTGCTGCGGCCGTCATCAGCGACACCAGCGCCATGGGACCGATGGCCAGCGTGCGGCTGGTGCCGAATACCGCGTACACGATCAATGGCAGGATGCTCGCATAGAGACCGACCATGGCGGGCAGTCCCGCCAGCAGGGCATAGGCCAGCGCCTGAGGAATGATCATCAGTGTCACGATGACGGCGGCGAACAGATCTTGCGACAGGGTGTGACGATCGTAGGCCGGTAGCCAGTCGGCGATGGGCAGGTAGCGTTTGAGCATCCGTTTCTCGTATTGGGAGTCGGCCGGCGATGCATGCAGCATGCGTAGAGGAATAAGGTTAGAACGCAAATGGTGGCCTGTCGTGAAAGACAGTGCAAGGTCGGCGCGATGCGCTAAATAGCGCTAACGTGCACATTGATGTCGTTGTATTTTTAAACATCCATTTTACGCCCAGTCTGAAAGAGCCGATTCCACGCGTTACTACAGGGACGAATATTCATGCCCAGCTTGGACCCCCATACCGATGCGGCTGTCAGGCCGGCCGATGGCACCGAAGCACCGCCAGGCACCGCCTACTGGATGCCGTTTACCGCCAATCGCGACTTCCGGGCGCACCCGCGCATGATTGCGGGAGCCGAAGGACGCTACCTGCGTGACACTCGCGGGCGCCAGCTGTTCGATTCCCTGTCGGGACTATGGTGCTGCGGGGCGGGGCACAATCGTGAGGAGATCCAGCGTGCCGTGTCGCGGCAGCTCGGAACGCTCGATTACGCTCCCGGCTTCCAGGCCGGGCACCCCCTGGCCTTCGAGCTGGCCGAACGTCTCGCCGCCCTGACGCCCGAACCGCTCGATCATGTCTTCTTCACCAGCTCCGGTTCGGAGTGTGCTGACACGGCGGTCAAGATGGCTCGCGCCTACTGGCGGCTCAGAGGCAAGCCGGAGAAGACCCGTCTGATCGGGAGAGCCAAGGGCTACCATGGGGTCAACATCGCCGGTACCAGCCTGGGAGGAATCGGCGGCAACCGTAAGCTCTATGGCCAGCTGATGGAGGTCACTCATCTGCCGCATACCCTGCAGCCGGGGCTGGCCTTCACTCGGGGGCAGGCGGAGACCGGCGCCGAGCTTGCCGATGCCTTGCTGGATCAGATCGCGCTGCATGACGCCTCGAACATCGCGGCGGTGATCGTCGAGCCGGTATCCGGTTCTGCGGGCGTCATCGTACCGCCCAAGGGGTATCTCGAACGGCTGCGCGAGATCTGTTCCGCTCACGACATCCTGCTGATCTTCGATGAAGTGATCACCGGTTTCGGTCGTTGCGGTGCCGCGTTTGGTGCCAACGCTTTCGGGGTAGTGCCGGACATCATGAATGTGGCCAAGCAGATCTCCAACGGCGCGGTACCGATGGGGGCGGTCATTGCCTCGCGCGATATCTTCGACACCTTCATGCATGCCGATGTCCCGGCGCATGTCGTCGAGTTTACGCATGGCTACACCTACTCGGGGCATCCGGTGGCCTGTGCCGCGGCGCTGGCGACACTGGAGCTGTTCGAGCGCGAGGATTTTCCCGCCCAGGTCCGTGCCATGGCGCCCATCTTCGAGGACAAGCTTCATGCACTGAAGGGGCGTCCATGCGTCGTGGATATTCGTAACTACGGGCTGGCCGGGGCAGTTCAGCTCGAACCACGTGAAGGCGATCCGCTGATCCGCCCACGTGACGCGGCACTCGCCTTGTGGGAGGCGGGATTCTACGTGCGATACGGCGGCGACACCCTGCAGTTCGGTCCTCCTTTCGGCTCTACCGAAGCCGAGCTGGAACGGCTTTTCGACGCCGTCGCCACTACGCTGGACACGCTGGGCTGACCCTCTTGCAATCGTGACGGGACGGCAAGCGCCTCACTCCGTCTCATTCCTGCTACGCCTAAAGTTCGATCTGCTCATGCTTCACTTGGGCGCTTTTCTCGCCGATAACGTTAGGTAACAATCCCAACAAGAGTGAGTGCGAGCCATGCAGGGAACGAGAGAGATGGCCTCCGTCGCTTGTCTCGGGGGCGCGGTGGGGCTTGCCGCATATGACGCTTCCTGGGCGCCTTATGCCGCGATACTGCCCGGATTTCTGGCAGGGTTGCTGCTGGGGGCAGGCCGGCTGGCACGCCTGTATGGCGCATCGGAGGAAACGCTGGAACGTCTGGGCGGGCGTGGCCTGGGGCCTGCCCTGCGCGACTATCTGTCCTTGCGGCGCATGGCGCATCGTCTGGTGAGACGGGCAGGGCGCACGGCGATTGCCTCGGCGGAAGTCTCTCACCATGCCGATCGCATGGACCAGCGCCTGCAGGTACAGGAGTCGGTCATTCGCGAGGCCGTCTCCAGCATGACCTCGATCACCACGGCCGTCACCCAGGTGTCATCCAGTACCCTGCACGTGGCGGAACTGGCCAGCCGGTCGCACGAAGCGAGCCAGACCAGCCGTGAAGCGCTCGAGCAGGTGATCGTGGAAATGCGCACCCTGGCGCAACGATCCCATGAAGCACTGGCCCTGTTGGGCACGTTGAGTGAAAAGACGGCACGCATACGGGACGTGACCGGCTTGATCGAGAACATTGCCGTACAGACCAACCTGCTGTCGCTGAACGCATCCATCGAAGCGGCCCGTGCCGGGGAGCATGGCCGTGGCTTTGCCGTCGTCGCCGGCGAAGTCCGTCAGCTTGCCGGGCGGACCAGTGACGCGACCCGTCAGGTAGAGGGGCTGGTCGGCGAGATCGGCACCAGCAGCCAGCAGGTGGTGGACACCATCGGACATCTCATGCAGCGTGTGGGAGAGCGTGCCCAGGAGGTCGAGACCGTGGGCACACATCTGACCTCGCTGGGCCAGGATTTCAATGAGGTCGAGAGTCAGATCGGCAGCATCGCCCGGGCCATGAGCGATACCAACGGCCACGTTGGCCAGGTGGCCGGTACGCTGAAAGCGCTGGAAAGGCATATCGACGAGGGCACGCGGGACATGCACGATCTTGCCGAGCAGTCACGTGCGCTGATGTCCGCTGCCGAGGCCGTCGACGGTGAATTGGCCCAGCAGCGCCTGCCGAGTCAGCATCAGCGTGTCTTCCATGTCGCCCGGCGCACGGCCGATCATATCGGCCTGCTTTTCGAGCGGGCGCTCAAGCGGGGCGAGCTCGACGAATCCGCACTGTTCGCGGATCGTTATCAGCGAATCGAAGGCACCCATCCCGCCCAGTACCATACTGGCTATGACGATTTCTGCGACCGCCACCTGCCGGATATCCAGGAACCGTTGCTGGATGCGTTGGGGGCGTCTTATGCCATTGCCTGCGATCGGCGCGGCTACGTTCCCACCCATCAGCGCCACGTCAGCCAGCCGCCGACGGGGGATTACGCCACCGATCTCAGACTCAGCCGCAACAAGCGCATCTTTGACGATCCGACCGGCAGTCGTTGCGGGGCGCACACGCAATCGTTGCTGGTCCAGACGTACAAGCGCGATACCGGCGAGGTCATGCATGATCTCTCGGTTCCCATCTATGTCCATGGACGGCATTGGGGCGGGTTTCGCATAGGGTATGCGCCTGAATCGGAACCTCAAGCCGCCGCCATGCCCGCCGAGACTGCGCAGGGCGAGCCCCTTCCTTCAAGGCGCGAGCCGTCCCGGTGATGGGCTGACACCCTGGCCGTAGCCGGCTCGGCCTAACGCAACCCGCGCCGTACACCTCTCCTCCTTGCAGCGACTTATGGCGAATTGACCGGTCGGTGGCGCCTGACTAGAGTGAATTTTTTGGATTATTGTCGACAATTATTGCGGATTTTCAGTCAGGCTGACGGAACGGCGATGTGCCGTCTCTCTCCGGCAGCTACAAGCACTTCTGGCGCGGCCGGGACACTGCCGGTAACAGCGATATGGTGGAGCAAGACACATGCGTGACGTAGTGGTAGTGAACGGAGTACGTACGGCGATCGGCACTTATGGCGGCGGCCTGAAAGACGTTTCCCTGGGCGATGCGGCTGCAGCAGTGGTTCGCGAGGCGGTAAATCGTGCGGGTATCGATCCCGGCGATGTGGGGCATACCGTGTTCGGCAACGTCATCCATACGGAGCCGCGCGACATGTACCTGGCACGGGTCGCCTCGATCAATGCCGGACTGCCGGTTTCCACGCCGGCGCTGACGCTGAATCGCCTATGCGGCAGTGGCCTGCAGGCGATCCTGACCGCAGCTTCCTACATTCAGCTGGGCGAGCACGACTGTACCGTGGCCGGGGGTGGCGATGCCATGAGTCGAGCGCCATTCTGGCTACCCACGAGCCGTTGGGGGCAGCGCATGGGCGATGGGGTCATGCTCGATGCCATGGTCGGTGCGCTGACCGACCCGTTCGACAAGTGCCACATGGGTATCACTGCCGAGAACGTTGCGCAGAAGTGGGGCATTTCCCGTGAGGAGCAGGATGCGCTGGCCGCGGAAAGCCACAAGCGTGCAGTGCAGGCCATCGAGCAGGGACTGTTCAAGGACCAGATCCTGCCCATCGAGGTCAAGACCCGCAAGGGGGTCGAGGTCTTCGATACCGACGAAGGTCCCCGGCAGGGCGTCGAGGTGGCAAAGCTGGCCGGGATGAAGCCGGTGTTCAAGAAGGACGGCGGCACGGTGACTGCGGGTAACGCTTCCTCTCTCAACGATGGTGCGGCGGCGGTGGTGCTGATGGAACGCCAGGCAGCCGAGGCGCGAGGCTACCGTCCGATGGCGCGGCTGGTCGGTGGCACGGTGGCGGCGGTGGAGCCGAAGTACATGGGCATCGGGCCGGTCCCGGCAATCCAGCAGCTCTTGGCGAAAACCGGCGTGTCCAAGCATGACGTGGACGTCTGGGAAATCAATGAGGCCTTTGCTGCCCAGGCGCTGGCCGTGATCAAGGATCTCGAACTCGATCCGCAGCGCGTCAATCCCAACGGCAGCGGCATCTCTCTGGGACACCCCATCGGCGCCACCGGGGCGATCCTGACCGTCAAGGCACTGCACGAACTGCAGCGTACCGGCGGACGCTACGCCGTGGTCTCCATGTGCATCGGTGGCGGGCAGGGCATCGCGGCGCTCTACGAACGCGCCTGAGTTCTTCTCTCCGTACGATTTATCAGCGGTGGCCCTGGCCGCCGCTGGTTCGCTCCCCTCGATGAAGATGTCGGCATTGGCCGGCTGCGTACCGTCTCGTGCCGGACGGTGATGGAATTCGCCACGACAGGATGTCGCCATGACCGCTCCCCAACGTCCCCCGGCAGGATTGATGATCGCCACCGGCATTCTCGTGATTGTCGTCACGCTGGTGTTCGCACGATTGGCCTACGGACTCATTCTGCCGCCCATGCGCGAAGGATTGGGGCTTAGCTACCAGCAGGCGGGCAACCTGGGCACCGTCACCGCGCTGGCCTATCTCTGTCTGGTAATGGTGGCGGGCAGCGTCGCGGCTCGCAAAGGAGGCAAGCTTGCGATACTGCTCGGCGTGCTGTTCGCCACGACCGGTTTTGTCGGGCTGAGTCTGGCGTCGAACTATCTCGTACTGCTGGCCTTGATGGCGCTGCTGGGATTCGGCACCGCCTTCGCCTACACGCCCCTGATCTCGCTGCTGGCCACCTGGTTCCCGGCGCGGCGTGGCGCGGTGATCGGACTGCTGACCTCCGGGGTCGGTATCGGCATGCTGTTGGCCGGCTTCCTGGTGCCCTATCTGACCGAGAGGTTTGGCAGTGAAGGCTGGCGGATGACGTGGTGCGTATTTGCCGCCACCGGGGTACTGGCGATGGTCGCGGTGCTCGCGTTTCTGCGCAATCCGCCGCTACCCGAGACGAGCCAGGCGCAACCGATCGATCGCGCGGGTGTGTTCCGCAACCGCCGGGTCATCGTGGTCGGGCTGGCATATGGGGTAATCGGCATGACCTATATCGTGCAGACCCTGTTCATGTTCAGTTACGCCCTGGATGCGGGGGTATCGACGCAGACGGCAGGGCGCCTGGTATCCGCCATGGGCGTTCTGTCGATCGTCGCCGCGCCCACCTGGGGCTGGCTATCCGACCGACTGGGGCGGGGCAGTGCCATGCTGGTCGCGATGATCCTGGTCCTGGTGGCAACGGCCATGCCGGTGGCATGGCCGGTGACATCGAGCTTCGTTGCGCACTATCTGTTGCTGGGCGGGGCGACGTCGGGGCTCTTCACCTCCGTGCTGGCCGCCTCCACGGAGCAGGTGGCGCCTCGCGAAGCGCCCCTGGCGGTGAGCTACGTCACCGTGTTCTTTGCCATCGGACAGCTCCTGGGGCCGGCGCTGGCCGGGACGCTGATCGAATGGACCGGGGGATTCCAGGTCGTGTTCGCGATCAGTTGCCTCGTGCTGATGGCAGGTATCTACCTGAGCTGGTTGATCCGAGGCTTCTCGCGCCCGGCAGCGGCCAGCGGCGTCATGAACCGCTCATAACCCGCGTATCCGACAATCCTGATTTTCGTTCGCCTACCTTTCGTTCGCCTACCACCTATGTCTAGTCGGCAGGACCGACATCGGCATTGTAAAAATCGAGCGCTCGCTCTAATTTTGAGTAAAACAAGGAGAACGTCATGCAGGACATGTTCAACCTCAATGGCAAGACGGCGTTGATTACCGGCGCTTCCGGTGGGCTCGGCGCCCATTTCGCGCAGACTCTGAGCGCGGCAGGCGCTCGCGTGCTGCTGGCGGGGCGTCGTGTCGAGCCGCTTGAAACGTTAGCCGAGAATCTCCGTGCAAAGGGAGGTGAAGCGCACCCGCTGCCGATGGACGTCACCAGCGCAGGCAGTGTCAGCGAAGGGCTCGATGATGCCCAGTCGCGCTATGGCGTGGTCGATGTTGCCATATGCAATGCCGGCGTGGCGGTCAACAAGATGTCGCTGGACACCTCCGAAGAGGAGTGGGATCAGGTCCTCGATATCAATCTCAAGGGATGTTGGCTGGTGGCCAATCAAGTCGCCAGGCGGCTGATCGATGCGCAACGAACCGGAAGCATCGTCAACGTCAGCTCGATTCTCGCTCACCGAGTGGCGGGAGCGATCGCCTCCTATGCGGCTTCCAAGGCAGGGCTCGAGCAGTTGACCCGCAGTCTGGCGCTCGAGTGGGCGCGCTACGGGATTCGCGTCAACGCCCTGGCGCCGGGTTATATCGAGACCGATCTCAACCGCGAATTCTTCGCCACCGACAAGGGCCAGTCCATGCTCAAGCGCATTCCTCAGCGCCGCCTCGGGCAGTGCGAGGATCTCGACGGCGCCCTGTTGCTGCTGGCCTCGGACGCGTCGCGTTACATGACCGGCAGCGCCATCGTCGTCGACGGCGGCCATCTCCAATCCTCTCTGTAAGGGCTTCGCATGGATTTCACCCTCTCTTCCGAAATCGACGACTATCGCCAGCGCATCAGGACCTTCGTCGACCGCGAACTGCTGCCGTTGGAGCGTCTCCCTGAGGCCTTCGACGTTCACGAGAATCTCGAGGAGTCGCAGCTGGTATCGCTGCGCGAAAAGGCCAGGCAGGAAGGCTTGTGGGCACTGCAGATGCCCAAGGCGCGCGGTGGGCAGGGCTTGTCCATCGTCGGTATGGCGGCCTGTTACGAGGAGATGAACCGTTCGATCTTCGGGCCGGTGGTGTTCAACTCGGCGGCCCCTGACGACGGCAACATGATCGTGCTCAACAAGGTGGCCAGCGAGGCGCAGAAGGACCGTTGGCTGCAACCTGTCGTCGAGGGAAGGGTCCGCTCCGCCTTTGCCATGACCGAGCCGCCTCCCGGTTGCGGCTCGGACCCCACCATGATGCAGACCCTGGCTCGGCGCGAGGGAAACGACTGGATCGTCTCGGGACACAAGCACTTCATTACCGGGGCGGGTGTCGCCGAGCATTTCATCCTGATCGCGCGAACTTCGGAGGATGCCCGCAAGGGGCTGACGGCATTCATGTTCCATCGCGACGATCCGGGTTGGGAAATCGTGCGGCGCATTCCGATCATGGGGCCGGAGGAGCACGGTGGACATTGCGAGCTGCGTTTCGACGGTTTGAGGATTCCCGACGAGAACCGCCTGATGGAGATCGGCGATGGGCTGAAGCTGACCCAGATACGTCTGGGCACGGCACGCCTGACGCATTGCATGCGCTGGCTGGGGCTGGCCAAGCGTTCCATGCAGATCGCTGTCGATTATGTCGCCGAGCGCGAGTCTTTTGGCCAGCGGCTGGCCGAGCGCGAGGGCGTGCAGTGGCTGCTCGGCGAGGCGGCGATGGAAATCCAGGTCGGCCGTCTGCTGACCATGCACGCTGCCTGGAAGCTCGACCAGGGCGACTTCGCCCGCAAGGAGGTGTCCATGGCCAAGGTCGCCGTCTCGGAAACGCTCCACAAGGCGGTGGATACGGCCATTCAATTGTGCGGGGCTCGCGGCTACTCCAAGGATACGCCCCTGGAGTGGATCTATCGTTACGCCCGTCAGGCCCGACTGGTTGACGGTGCCTCCGAGGTGCACAAGATGGTCTTCTCACGCAACCTGCTCGAGGAAGGCCAGGATTTCTGGGCCTGGGGGTAGGAGGTGGATCATCAGGATACCGCCCGAGCCTTTGCCACCTTCATCGCCCAGGCCACCGGGGCCGACGCTGTCGCTGCTGCCCGGGCAGCGCAAGTACGACGTATGGATGATCGCCGATGTGATGGGGATCGCAGCACGGGAGATCGCCTTGGCATCGCGACAGGAGGCGGAGATAGCTCGGCAATTTCCATGACAATGCCGGCTTGGGAGATGGCCGGGCCATGACCGAAGCGACCCTGGCCGAGGACATCCGGCGTCATGCCCTTGACGATCGTGCTGATGAACTATGCGACCTGCTGCTGGCCGTGACGCGTGCCAAACTTGCCATCAGCAATCCGAAACGTCTTACCAGCTGACTGCGGAGACGCCCATGACCCGCTCCAATGACAACATGAACGACGCACGCCAAGGCGATGCAGACAACGCGGCACTGGACAAGCGACAAGCCAACTATTCGGCGCTCTCTCCGGTGGCGTTTCTCAAGCGCTCCGCGCATGTCTTCCCGCACAAGACGGCGGTCATCGACGGCGACACGACCCTGACGTATCACGACTTCTATCGACGCTGCCGGCAGGTGGCCTCCGCTCTTGCCGCGCAAGGCATCGGGCCGGGCGATACAGTGTCGGTGATGGCGCACAACGGCCGCGAGTTGCTGGAAAGCCATTATTCGATCCCGATGCTCGGGGCCGTGCTCAATGCCGTCAATACCCGGCTCGATGCCTCAACGGTCGGTTTCATCCTCGAACATGGCGAGTCGAAGGCGCTGCTTTACGATACCGATTTCGAAGCCCTGGTCGAGCAGGCAATCTCGGGGCTCGATTCACCGCCGCGGCTGATTGCCATCGAGCGCGACGGGGGCGCGACCCGGGACGCGGAGCGGCTCGATTATGAAGCGCTGCTCGAGGCGGGCGATCCGGACTTCATCTGGCAGCCGATCGAAGACGAATGGGCCTCGCTGTCGCTCAACTACACCTCAGGCACGACCGGAAATCCCAAGGGCGTGGTTTATCATCATCGTGGCGCCTACCTCGCCGCGATGAGCAATGCCATGGCCTTCGACATGACGGCGCAGAGCGTCTATCTCTGGACGCTGCCCATGTTTCATTGCAACGGCTGGGGGTTTCCCTGGGCGGTGACCGCCATCGGGGGCACGCACGTCTGTCTGCGCGGTGTCGATTGCGAGGAGATTCATCGGCGCATCGAGGCCCACCGGGTCACGCACATGTGTGGAGCCCCCATCGTCATGAACATGCTGCTCAATGACCTGAGCCACATGGGCAAAACGATTTCCTCCCCGGTACGCTTTGCCCTGGGCGGTGCCGCGCCGCCGGATACGGTGATCGCCAAGGCCCGTCAGATCGGCTTCGAAATCACGCACCTCTACGGCCTGACGGAGACCTACGGCCCTTCGGCGCTCTGCGTCGATCAGGAAGAGTGGGCGCAGCTCTCCGTTGCCGAATTGGCCAAGAAGATGGCCCGACAGGGCGTGGCCAATTTCGCTATCGACGACATGCAGGTGTGGCGCGTGGAGGACGACCGCCCGGTACCCTGGGATGGTGTCACGCTCGGTGAAATCGTCATCCGCGGCAACACGGTGATGAAAGGCTATTTCAAGAACCTCCGCAAGACCGAGGAGGCCTTCCGCGGTGGCTGGTTCCACACCGGCGATCTGGCGGTGACTCACCCGGACGGCTATGTCGAGATCAAGGATCGCTCCAAGGACATCATCATCTCGGGCGGAGAGAACATCTCGAGCCTGGAGATCGAAGAGGTGCTTTACGCCCATCCGCGGGTCATGGAGGCGGCCGTGGTCGCCTGCCCCGACGAGAAGTGGGGGGAGGTGCCTTGTGCCTTCATCCATGTCACGCCGGACGACGAGGATGTCAGCGAACAGGAGATCATCGAGTTCTGTCGCAGCCGCATGGCGCGCTTCAAGGTGCCCAAGAAAGTCGTGATCGGCGAACTGCCCAAGACCGCCACCGGCAAGATTCGCAAGAACATCCTGCGCGAACGTATTCAGTAACACGTCTCACAACCCTGACCCACCTCCATAACAATCCACAACAACGGAGTCACACCATGCTCAACAAGCTTGCCGCGCCTTTCACGTATCTCTTCCAGCGCTGGATGCCGGATGCCTTCATTTTCGCCTGTCTGCTTTCGTTGCTGACGTTCGTCCTGGCCTTCACCGTAACCGACTACTCGCTGGCCGACACGGTGGATTCCTGGGGCAACGGGTTCTGGGGGCTGCTGACCTTTTCGGCCCAGATTGCCATGACCTTGATCACCGGCCATGTCCTGGCCCACACGCCTCCCATGAAAAGACTGCTGGAGAGACTCTCCGACATGGTCACGACCCCATCTTCGGCCTATTTGATGGTCGGGTTGATGTCAGGCATCGCGTCGCTGTTCTCCTGGGGAGTGGGGCTGATCGTGGGGGCGATCATCGCTCGGGAGACGGCGATCCAGTGCCAGCGCAAGGGCATCGTCATTCACTATCCGTTGCTGGTAGCGACCGCTTATTCCGGCTTTGTCATCTGGCACATGGGACTGTCGAGCTCCGTCGCCCTGTTGATCGCCACACCGGGCCATTTTCTGGAGTCGAGCATCGGCGTGATCCCTGCCTCGGAAACGATCTTCGCGTACTGGAACATCATCATGGCGCTGGCGGTGTTGCTGACCATGCCGGTGGTCATGATGGCGCTGCGTCCGCGTGACGAGAAGTGCGTGCCGCTGGCCATGGAGGAGGTCGCCGCCACGCATGAGGAGGTGTCGCCCGTCATCGATACTCCGGCCAAGCGGCTGGAGCATGCCCGTATCATCAATCTTATGGTCGGGGCGATCAGCCTGGCGTTCCTGCTCAAGTACTTTGTGTCCGATGGTGGCGGACTGAACCTCAATACCGTCAATTTCGTCTTCTTTACCTTGGGCATCCTGCTGTCGCGTTCGCCCATCCACTTCGTGGAACTGGTTGCCAATGCCGGCAGGACGCTGGGTCCGGTGTTCCTGCAATACCCTTTCTACGCCGGTATCATGGCGATGATGGCGGATTCGGGGCTGGCCGCGATGATCGCTCGCTGGTTCGTGGGCATCTCCACGGCGGATACGTTGCCGTTCTGGAGCATGATCAGCGGGGGGCTGATGAACATGTTCGTGCCCTCCGGAGGCGGACAATGGGCGGTTCAGGGACCGATCATGGCGCAGGCTGCCGCCGAGCTTGGCGCCGACATGCCGCGTGTCGCCATGGGCGTGGCGATTGGCGATCAATGGACCAACATGATCCAGCCGTTCTGGACCATTCCCGCCCTGGCGATCGCCGGGCTCCATGTCCGTTCCATCATGGGATATACCGTCATCGCACTCTTCTGGAGCGGGATCATCTTTTCACTGGGATTGCTGTTTCTCTAGTGGCTGGTGCCGAGAGGCGATTCGCCGGGCACCTCGTGGCCTTACTCAGGGCGCGCGGCAGCGAAGGGCGCTTTGACCTGAGCGATGCGGCCAACCGCCCTGGTGCTTCATGAATGCGGATCCGCACTGGACGTTCTCATGCAGTCCTCGACCGGTGGTATCATGCTCGCCCAAGGCTTGGAGAATGACATCCGCCATGCCGCCGAACTGGACCGTTACGCTGTTGTTCCGGTACTGAAGCAGGGAAAGTGCTGCCTTTGAAGGCTTGGCCGCTTGGTGCGGCATGTCTGGCTATGCCTGTATCGAGCGCCTGGGTCGGGTGCCGGAATCTAAACCGAAGGTTCTTTCTCAGTCTGTTTCCTGGTGTCCTGCATGCAGTCGGATTATGAAGCGTTCAAAGATGAAATCAGTCTGTCGAAATCGGAGATCTGTAGTGAGTTGTTCCATCAGAACTCCGATCTGATCCGCATCAAGAAGGAAAGGGTCGCGGTCAAGAACCTGATCCGGATCATCGACTCGACGTTGCGCCTGGCCAACTCCAAAGGTTTCCAGGCCATGACGTTGCGCGATCTGTGCAACGACTCGGGTTTGAGCATGGGCGGGCTCTACTCCTATATCAAGAACAAGGACGACCTGCTGCAACTGATACAGAATCACGGTTTCATCCTCACCCGGCGCACCCTGCTCAAGTACACTCGGGACGTCACGCCGCCACGCGAAAAGCTGTTCGTCGCCATCCGCACTCACCTCTATCTGAGCGAGCTGATGCGGGCCTGGTTCTATTTCTCCTACATGGAGGCCAAATCCCTGCCTCAGGAGGAGAAGCAGAAGGCGATCGCCGTGGAGCTCGAGATCGAGAACATCTTCGAGGCGATACTGCGCGAAGGTATCGAGACGGGCGTCTTTCAACCCGTCGATACTCGACTCATCGCTTCCTTCATCAAGGCGCTGCTGCAGGACTGGTATATCAAGCGGCGCAAGTATCGCGACCAGCAGCTCGATGTGACCGAATACGCCCAGGCGGTGCGAGAGCTGATCGAAAGCCGGATCCTGGCCACTGCGGCCTGAAGGGCGAGGTCAGGCAAGGCGCTGCCAGGCAAGGAAGAAAGCGCCTGCCTCGGGTGAGGCAGGCTTCGCCGTTACAGGGTGGCGAGGAAGGCCTGAATCGCGGTATTGACCCGCTCGGAATGCGTGAGGTTGGCGGCGTGCGGGGCCCCGTCGATAAGCTCCAGCCGGGCCTGGGGAAGGGCGTCCGCCATGGCCTGGGCGCGTGGAGTGGGGATGGCCTGGTCCGCCGTGCCGTGGATGACCAGCGCCGGGACGTTGATTTCGCCCAATCTTGGCTGGATGTCGTCGCGCTCGTCCAGGGTCGTGAAGCAGGCGGCAATGTCATGTGCGGCCTTCTGTTTCCAGCGGTCCTTCCAGGCCTCGGCGCCGGGCCAGTCCCGGCCGATGATGATGTCGGCAATGGTATCGGCACTCTCCTCCGACAGCCCCCGGGACGACCATTCCTCCACCAGGGCACGATGCCGTGGCAGGGTTTCGGGAGCTTCCGGCAGCGCCTGGGAGTCGATCAGGACCAGCGCACGGACCCGCTCGGGATGGGTCAGGGCACAGCGTAGCGAGAGGTAGCCGCCTTGCGACATTCCCACCAGAATGGCCTTTTCGATGTCGAGATGTTCGAGCAATGCCGCAAGGTCATTGGCGGAGTCGTAATAGGTGAAGGGTTCGATACTCTCCTTGGCAGTATTGCCGTGACCGCGTTCGTCCCAGGTGATGCAGCGGTACTTGCCAGACAGCGCATTCACTTGCGGTTCGAACATGCGGTGATCCATCAATAGCCCATGCGAGAAGATGATGGCAGGAGCGTGACCGCCGGTATCTTCGTAATAAAGATGTTGTCCGTTAACGTCGGCATAAGGCATGGCGTCATCCTGATTGTTGTCGATTGTTGTCAGTCGTCGGGCATCGCAAGGTCAGACCGGCCTGACCTTTCTGCTGTGAGAAATCAGATTTCATTCTCAATGATTTAAATTAGCGAATGCCGTGAGGCTGTCAACCGAACGAGCATCGATCCCCCTTGCGCTTTGGTCGGATGTCATACGCGCAAGGTGATCAAGCGTCCCTGAAGCTGTTCCATGGCCTGGGCGATACGCAACACTTCCTCGCAGGGAATCTGACGAATCAGGTCGCCGCTCGCGCGATCCACGATGCGCGTGATGACCCGGCCGTCGAAATCGTCGAGTTGGAATTCGACGCCATAGGCACGCATTGCGGTGTTGATCCGCTCGATTTCCTCGGTGAGTTCACCCCGGGTAGCCGAGGAGGCATGCATGCCTTGAGCCCCGTAGAAACCATCCGGTGCCGCGGACGAAGGGAGATGGGAGAGCAGCATGTCCAGTCGTTGCTGCCCGGTCAGCGTGTCGCCCCGTGTCGTGGCATGGGCGGGTATCGTGTCGATAGGTGAAGACGCCATGAATATATCCCTGCAGACGAAGACATTATGGTTGTTATCGGCGTGTCCGGTTTCCCGCTGCCCCGCGGTTCGTATCAATAGGGCGTCGGCAGCATGGAGCGCACATTACGATTCATGGGTAGCGTGAAGTTGGTGGCGCCCAGAATCATGTTGTCCGAGGCACGTACGATTCTGGCATTGACGTAGGCATAGGTATCTCCCTGGGCATAAGTACCGATCAGGATCGCCTGGGCATCGTGTGAGGCCGACAATCGATGGATGTCGCGAGAGAGCATGAGCTCGCCAGTGTCTTCCTGAATGAACAGACTGTCGCGCATCTTGACCTCGATGACCGATACTCCGGAGCGCACCAAGGCCGAGGCAAACATCTCTGAAAGCGTTCTGCCCAGGGTCGAGGACTGCTGAAGATTGTCGATATTGACGAACGTGGCGGCGATAACCGTTCTGTCGGGCTGCAGTGCATGAGTATGCGTGACGAGATCCGTCGCGGCATTCTCGACCTGCTCGAGAATATCCACATCACTGTCCCGTTTCGCCGGGGCGTGTGTCGTCGTCGAGCAACCTGTCGCAAGCGCCACGAATGCCGTCAGGATCATGGCCATGATGGGGTTGCGAAATCGAGTCATGTTCATGGCTATTTACCAACGGTTCGTGACGGGGATGGTCTTGGTACCGGATTCGTAATGGTCGTCGTCGCCGGCATTGATGTAGTAGATATTCGAGGAGGAATACAGGATTCGGTTATTGTCGGTGACCTGCGTGGTGATGATCACTTCCTCGTGACTCAATTCGGTCCAGTTGCCGCTGAACAGGTCGACGATTCCGGCAGCGGGAATCAGGGCCAGAGCCGGTTCGTTCCAGTGATTGATGGGGAGCGTGGCCACGGCGATGCCCGTCGACAAGGCCGTCCAGGTACCGGGAGATTCGCGGATATAGCCCCGGTCCTTGTGCTTGACCACCTGGACGGAGTAGTGAACCTGGGCGGCATTCAGCGGATCGGTACGGACGATGGCTCCGCTCGACACCAGTCGACTGATCAGCAGATCGTCGAAGCCGTTGGCAAAGGGCGTCGTCTGGGTATTGCCGGCAACGAAGAGAGGCCTGTCACGCAGGCTGGGCCTTGTCAGTATCTGCTGCGCCTCATGCTGGGCCAGTACATCCCAGTGATGGGCGGCCTGCATCTTCTGCTGCTCCGTGATGGGATAGGTCGTCGCCATGGGAACCTGCGAGGTGTTGACGTAAAAGCAGCCACTCAACAATGTTGCGGCGCTCATGGCAACGATCCATGTCCTGACCGGCATGATGGTTATCCTGTCTCGATAGGTAGAGTTGTCTCTTGAAGGTATCGGCGTGACGGGGAAAAGCTTGAGGGGGCGAGAATCCATGGAAAACATGGGCGAGTCGAAAGTGCACCACGTTGGCGGTCGGGTTCACGTAACCGAAGAAGGGGTGTAGATCGGATCCTGGCCCGAGCGGGCCATATTGCGGATGACACGCTCGGCATCGGCGCCCTCAGGCGCATTCCCGACGGCATAGGCCCGTACAGGTCCAGCCGGAATCGCCTGCCTCGACGGCGTCGGGCGTCAGCGGTCTTGATCTGCATCAACGCTGGCGGTGGCGAACTTGATCGGTATCAAGTCGCGCCAAGGAGGGCTTCCCAATAATGAAAACAGAGTGAAAAGACAACCTGTTGCATAGGTTGTCTGGGCAGGGGCCTGTCTGATTCAGCAAGGGAGAAAAAAATGAAATACCGTGCCTGGGGACTTGTTACCGCCATGGGGATGGCCGCATCCATGGCGACCTCGCCGGCTATCGCGGATCGCATCGCCAATGAGCCGATCAAACCCGTGGAGCCCGCCAGCGTCGAGAATCCGCTCAAGGTGGAGCTTGGCAAGAAGCTATTCTTCGATCCACGACTGTCGCGTTCGGGGGCCATTTCCTGCAATTCCTGCCACAACCTGAGCATGGGCGGTAGCGACAATCTGCCGACATCCATCGGCGATCATTGGCAGGAAGGGCCGATCAATTCACCCACGGTGCTCAATTCCAGTCTGAGCATGGCGCAGTTCTGGGATGGCCGTGCCAAGAACCTGCAAGAGCAGGCCGCCGGACCCATCGCCAACCCCAAGGAGATGGCCTTCACTCACAGTCTGGCCATCGATGTCGTGAGTTCCATACCCGAATATCGCGAGATGTTTCGTGATGTCTACGGCACCGTTGAGATCAGCATGGATGAGGTGACCGACGCCATCGCCGAGTTCGAGAACACGCTGGTCACGCCCAACTCGCGTTTCGACCAGTGGCTGAAAGGGGATGACAGTGCCATAAGCGATACCGAACTGGCCGGCTACGAGTTGTTCAAGGAGATTGGCTGTGCCGGTTGTCACCATGGACCGGCCGTGGGAGGCACATCGTTTCAGCGTATGGGAATGTTTGAGGAATATCTCACCAACAACCCGTCCCAAGGGCGCTTCGAGGTTACCGGCAAGGATGCCGACCGTATGACATTCAAGGTGCCCACCCTGCGCAACGTGGAACTGACCTACCCGTACTTCCATGACGGTGCCTACTGGAAACTGGAAGAAGCGGTGAATGTCATGGCCACTCTACAGGTGGGACGTCAGCTCGAGCAGGAGGATATCGAAAAGATCGCTGCGTTCCTGCGTACCCTGACGGGCGATCAGCCGGACTTTGCCATACCGCAACTGCCTCCCTCCAGTGTGGAAACGCCGCGGCCGGTTCCCTTCGCGGAGTAAGACGCAAGCAGATGACAGACCCCGCCCGTTCATGACGGGCGGGGTTTTTCGTTTCTTGGCGCTTTCTTGGCTTCGGCCTTGTAGCGGGATTCTTGCTTCGTCGCTTTCGGATTGCCTCAGTTCGTGGTTGTCGCTTCCTGACGCTGGTGGACACGTTGACCATTCGCCCAGGTGGCAAAAACCTGACGATCGTCTCCCAAAATCATCAGTGCGAACAGGCGTTCCGCCAGCGTCTGGGTGCGTGCCATACGCCGTGACGACAGCGGCGTGGCGTCATGATCGAGTACTACGATATCCGCTTCCATCCCCTCGCGCAGACTGCCGATGTGCGCATCCAGATGCAGTGCGCGCGCGTTGCCCAGAGTCAGACGGTAAAACCCTTGCCAGGCAGTAAGCGGTTGGCCGAGCAGCGCGCCGACCTGATAGGCGCCCCGCAGGGTGCCGAAGCCGGACAGGTCGGTGCCACCCCCCACGTCGCTGGCCAGCGACGTGCTGAGTCCCGCTTCGCGGCAGGCCAGACGATCGAACAGGCCGCTGCCGAGAAACAGGTTGGACGTCGGGCAGAAGGCGATATTGGCGCCGGCCTGGGCCAAGCGCTGACGCATCTCCTGGGTGAGATGAATACCATGGGCGAAGGTGCTGCGGGGGCCTACCAGGCCGTAATGCTCGTAGACGTCGAGATAGTCCTTGCGCTCCGGATACAGCTCGGCAACCCAGTCGATCTCGCCGAGATTCTCGGAGAGGTGGGTCTGCAGGTGAAGATCCGGCGCATTGCGCAGTATGGCCCCCGTCGCCTCGAGCTGGGCCGGCGTGGAAGTGGGCGCGAAGCGCGGTGTCAGGCTGTACCCCAGGCGGTCCTTGCCGTGCCAGTCACTGATCAGGCGCTCGGTGTCGCGTGCGCCGCCCTTGGCAGTGTCGACCAGGGCCTCGGGGGCATGGCGGTCCATCAGTACCTTGCCGGCGAGCATGCGCAGTCCACGACGCCGGGAGGCGGCGAAGAAAGTGTCCACCGAGATCGGGTGCGAAGTACAGAAAACCTGGGCGGTCGTCGTGCCGACTCGCAGCAGCTCATCGAGAAACGCCTCGGCGACACTCTCGGCATGGGCACGTTCGGCGAAGCGGCACTCCTCGGGGAAGGTATAGTCATTGAGCCAGTCGAGAAGTTGACGCCCATAGGAAGCCATGATGTCCAGTTGCACATAGTGCACATGGCTGTCGATGAAGCCCGGCATCATCAGCTTGCCGCTGTAATCCACCACCTCGATGCCCGCCGGCAACCGCGACTGCAAGGCGGTGAAATCATCCACGGCGCGGATATGGCCGTCGACGATCCATATGCCGCCATCCTCGAGGTAACGCACACTGCCCTCGGCAGGTGCATCGCCTTCGCCGGGGTCGTCCAGAAAGGTCAGCAGGGGGCCGCGCAATACGCGGGTATCAGCCGTCATGAATCGGATTTCTCCTGAAGTGCTGGGCAAGGGGATGTTTATGGCTGCCGAGAGCTTGGGAAGACGTTGCGCAACGCCTGAGAGGATAGCCCACGCTGATCCGGGCCGCCGGGCGTGGCTGCCTTGAGCGTGAGCAGCTCGGCCGTTACTGCCAGGGCGATTTCGTAAGGGCGTTTGCCCGGGGCGCCGGGAATGCCGATCGGGCAGCGTACCTTCTCCAGAGCCGCCGCGCCATGGCCCGCCTCGCGCAGGCGACTTCGGAAGCTGGCCCATTTGCTGTCCGAGCCGATCAGGCCAATGGAGGCACTGTCGTTGCGCATGAGCAGGGCATCGATCAATTCTCGATCCTGGGCGTGATCATGGGTCATGACCAGTGCATGGGTCCGCGAGGGTAGCGCTGCGATGGTCCGGCGAGCCTCGCTCAGGGCATGGCAGGTAAGCCGGGGCTGTTCGCAGGCCCAGGCGGGAAATATCTCCTCGCGGCTGTCGAACCACATGACACGCCAGTGCAGCGGTGCCAGCAGACCGACCAAGGCCTGTCCCACATGGCCGGCACCGAATACCGCGACTGTCATCTCGGCACCGGCGAAGAGTTCGATCAGCACATGCACATAACCGCCGCAGCACTGTCCTGAGCGCCCGCCGAGGGGGAAGGCTTCGAGCTGGGGCGTCGCGACGTCTTCACCACGCGTCAGCGTCGCCAGTGCGTGGCGTGCACTCTCGATCACCTGATATTCGAAAGTGCCGCCCCCCAGCGTATCGAATATACTGTCTTCGGTAATCACCATCTTGGCGCCGGGCTCTCGAGGTGTAGAACCTGCCGCCCCGACCACGCTGGCCAGGGCGTGGGGCGTGCCATCACGCTGTAAGCGCGCGAGGGCATCATACCAGGTCATGCGCGGTTTCCTCGGCCCGCTGGTGGGATGCACGCAGGGCTTCGGCCGCCATCAATACGCGCTCCGGCGTAGCTGGGGTATCGAGGCGCGGACAGCGACGATAGTCGCTCAGGCTGGAGAGGGCATCGCGCAATGCCGCCCACACCGAAATGGCGAGCATGAACGGCGGTTCGCCCACGGCCTTGGAGCGATAGATACTGGCCTGGGAGTTGGGATGGCCCTGAAGCAGTTCGACATTGAACTCGGGAGGCAGGTCGCCGAAGGTGGGGATCTTGTAGGTCGCCGGACCGTCAGAGATCAGGCGGCCTTCGGCATTCCACTTGAGCTCTTCGCTGGTCAGCCAGCCCATGCCCTGGATGAAGCCGCCCTCCACCTGGCCGAGGTCGATGGCCGGATTGAGCGAGTCGCCCACGTCGTGGAGGATGTCGGCTCGAGTCAGCCGATACTCGCCGGTGAGGGTGTCGACGAGGACCTCGGCGACCGCCGCGCCATAGGCGAAGTAGTAGAAGGGCCGGCCCTTGCCGGTATCGCGGTCGTAGTGGATCAGCGGGGTGGAATAGAAGCCGGTGGCGGACAGCGAAACGCGGCCCAGGTAGGCCGCTTGCACCAGCTCACCCCAGGCGATACGGCGCTCGCTCTCCCCACTGCCGGTAATCAGCTCGCCGGCCTGTAGATGCATGGCTTCGCGGTCGATCTGGTAGTGTTCGGCGGCGAAGTCGAAGAGCCGCTCGCGTATCTGACGCGCGGCGTCGCGTGCCGCCATGCCGTTCAAGTCGGCACCGCTGGATGCGGCGGTCGGCGAGGTGTTGGGTACCTTGTCGGTGCGCGTGGCGGAGATACGCACGGTATCGAGATCGAGCCCCAGCTCGCGAGCCACGACCTGGCACACCTTGGTATGCAACCCCTGGCCCATTTCGGTGCCGCCATGGTTGATCATCACGCTGCCGTCAGTATAGACATGCAGCAGGGCGCCGGCCTGATTGAGATGCTTGGCAGTGAAGGAAATGCCGAACTTCACCGGCGTCAGTGCCAGACCCTTCCTGAGCACTGGGCTTCTGGCGTTGTAGGCGGTGATCGCCTCGCGACGCGCCCAGTATTCGCTGCTCGCTTCGAGCTGTTCGATCATTTCCACCATCAACGCCAATTGATCGACCTGCTGACCGTAGTGGGTGACGTCTCGTCCCGGCCGGTAGAGATTGCGCTTGCGCACTGTCAGCGGATCCTCGCCGACATGGCGGGCAATGTCGTCCATGGCCTGTTCGATGATCATCATGCCCTGCGGCCCGCCGAATCCACGGAAGGCGGTGTTGGAGGCGGTATGCGTACGCGCCCGGTGACCGGTGACGCGTGCCGCGCCCAGCGAGTAGGCGTTATCGGCATGGAACATGGCGCGGTCCACGACCGCTTCGGAGAGATCCGGCGAATGGCCGCAGTCGCCGATGACGGTAATGTCGCCACCGAGCAGCACACCCTGCTCGTCGAACCCCAGCCGATAGCGATTATGGAAGGGGTGGCGCTTGCCAGTGGCGCGCATGTCCTCGGACCGCGGCAGGCGCAGGCGTACCGCTCGTCCGCTACGCCGGGCAATCAGTGCGGCGATGCAGGCCCAGGGGGCGGCCTGAGTCTCCTTGCCGCCGAAGCCGCCCCCCATGCGCCGGACCTCGACGGTCACGGCGTGGAAAGGGATGTCGAGCACTTCGGCGATCAGCTTCTGCACCTCGCTGGGGTGCTGGCTTGAGGTATGCACGACGACGCCTTCGTCTTCGCTGGGCAGCGCCAGGCAGGCCTGGCCTTCCAGATAGAAATGCTCCTGGCCGCCGACGCACTGTTCGCTCTCCAGCACGTGGGGCGCCGTGTCCAGAACCTGCTCCCAATCGCCGCTCTGCTGAACGTGGGTGGGGCGGACGAACTCTTCGGCCTCGACGGCGGCCACCGGATCCAATCGGGCCGGCAGAGCGTCGATCTCGACGATCGCCTGCTTGACCGCGAGGCGTGCCGCCTTGTGGCTGCTGGCGGCGACGGCAAACAGTGGCTGACCGACGTAGCGGATCTCGTCGTCGACGAACAGCGGATCACCGGGAAATACCGGGCCAACATCGGTATGCCCGGGAATGTCGACCACGGTCACGACATCCACCACGCCAGCGGCGCGCTTGACCTTCTCCAGGTCCAGACGGGTCAACCGGCCATGGGCGACAGGACTCAAGCCGACGGCGACATGCAACGCACCGGACGGCGCGGGGAGGTCATCGATATAGGCGGCGCGGCCGGTGACATGCTTGATGGCACTCTCATGAGCCCGGCTATGAACCTGCGGGTGGACCACGTCACGTGCCAGCGGGCCATCGCCTCGGATCTGCCCCTCCAGCTCGCGCCTGGCTTCGGTCGATTCCGGCGCCACATCGCCGGTGGTGGGGTGGCAGGTTTTCTTATGAAGCTTGGTGAGTGTGCGCATCGAGGCTGATCTCCCTATTGTCGTTGTCGGAACTGGTCAGGGTCAGGTACAGGCGCTCGAGCAGGTTGGCGGCGGCGGTCAGGCGATACTCGCTGGAGCCGCGCACATCGGAGAGCGGCTGGAATTCGCCACGCAGGGCTGCCTTGGCGGCTGCGAAGGTTTCGGGTGTCGGCTCTTGCCCTTCCAGAACGGCTTCGGCCCGAGTGGCGCGGCGCGGAATCGCGGCCATGCCACCGAACGCCAGGCGCACGTCTCGCAGAACGTTGTTTTCTAGGCACCAGCCAAAGGCGCCGAGCAGAGTGGAAATATCATCCTCGCGGCGCTTGGATAGCTTCCAGACTTCGAGCTGTTGGTTCTGCGCCGAACGAGGGAGAAAGATGGCGCGGATGAATTCACCTTCTGCGAGCGCGGTCTTCTTGTAGCCGAGGAAAAAGTCCTCGAGGGGCAGCTCCCGCGAGCCGTCCGGCCCCGCCAATGCCAGCCGGGCTTTTAGTGTCAACAGTACCGGCGGGGTATCACCGATGGGCGAGGCATTGGCGATGTTGCCGCCCAGCGTGCCACGATTGCGCACTTGGGCCGAACCCAGACGTTGCAATAAACGGGCGAAGGCAGGGTAATGCGCGGCCAGCAGGGGCTCAAGGCGGCTGTAGGTGACGGCGGCACCGATCCACCAGCCGTCAGGCGTCTCCTCCAGGTCGTTCAGCTCGGCGACCCGGCGCACATCGATCAGCTCGGTGAGCGGGTTCAGCTGTTGTGTGGTTTCTAGCCATAGATCGGTGGCACCGGCCACCAGGCGGGCTTCGGGGCGTTTACGCTTTATCTCGCGCAACTGGTCGAGCGTCCGTGGGGCGACGAAGTGGCCAAGATCCGAGGAGGTTTCGCTAGGTGGTTCCTGTGCTGCAGCCTGGCGCAGGGCGGCGATATTTCTGGCCAGATCGGGATCGTCTGCCCAGATCGGACGGGTGTCGACCGCCTCGCTCATGCTCAGGGCGGCATCACGGATCGGACGATAGCCGGTACACCGACATAGATTGCCGCCGAGCGCTGCCTCGAGGCGTTGCTGGCTCAGCGGAGCGGGAATTCGGCGTTGCTGTTCGTGCAGGGTGAACAACGACATGACGATACCAGGCGTGCAGAAACCGCATTGACTGGCATGACAATCGACAATGGCGGCCTGAGCCGGGTGTAAGGCGTCACCGCGTGACAGACCTTCAACCGTTACCAGATGACAGCCCTGGAGCTGGTGCGCCGGGGTGATGCAAGCGTTGGCGCTGTGGTAGTGCAGTTCTCCCGTTTCATCGGGTTCGCCGATGGCAACGGTACACGCGCCGCAATCGCCCGAGGCGCAGCCTTCCTTGGTGCCGGTGTGGTCGAGCATGGTGCGCAGGAGCTCGAGTACGCTCATGTCTGGTGCAACATCGGCGCAGGTTCGACATTGTCCATTGAGATAAAAGTCGATCATCACGGTTCCGCCAGTGGTGAATATTGTTCAGTTTGTCGTTGTATTGCCTGATTCCCGGGAGGCGACACGCCCGGTAAACGTCAGGCGTTGGGCCGCCAGGAGCGGGCCTGGGTCATCACCGCTTTCTGACCAAATGGTCAAGCCATGAAAATCCTGGGCCAAATCAAGCACGATGGCAAGTTCGTTGCTACCGAATTTGCCGACTTGTTCAGATGGTCAAAAACATCGCGGAATGCCATGCAATGTATGGGCCGGGACACGGCACCCGTGCGGACCCGAGAGGCATGATGCATGAGAACGGCCCATTACCCATGAGGCCCGCGACATGAGTCAGGCCATTGGCGCCAGGTTGGCGGGGCTGGCCAGTGTGGGCGAGGTGGCAGGGCCCCATCCGCCGGCAACGTTGCTTGCGACACGTTTTCTGGGCAGACTCGGAGGCCCTTCAGGAGTGGATGAGTTCCATGACTTCTATGACCATGCCCGAAGGTGGAGCACGAGCCCGCAACGAAAGCCTGATTTTCGAGGCGGCGGAGCGAGTTTTCGCCTGCCACGGCTATCGTGGCGCCAGTGTGCAGAGCATTGCCGAAGCCGCGGGTCTACCCAAGTCCAATGTCCTCTACTATATCGGCAGCAAGCGCAAACTGTATGTCGCACTGCTCGAGCGCATGATGTCGCGCTGGAACATGATGCTCGATGACATCAGCGAGGATGACAACCCAGCGGAAGTGCTGGAAACCTTCATTCGCACCAAGATGCAACTGACAAGAATGCATCCTCAGGGCTCGCGGCTGTTCGCTGCAGAGATTCTCCAGGGCGCCCCCTTTCTACAGGACTACCTCAAGGGGGAACTGCGCGAATGGGTGCGGGCGAGGGCGAAAGTGTTCGATCAATGGGCTCAGAAGGGATTGATGGATCCGGTGGATCCGGTATGGCTGATATTCCTGATCTGGTCCGCGACCCAGCACTATGCGGATTTCGAGGCTCAGGTACTGGGAATTACCAACCGTGCCGAGCTCGAGGAGAGCGACTATCAATCCGTTACCGACTTCTTGTGTCAGGTCGTGATCAAGGGCTGCGGTGTCAGAAAGTAAACGGGAACCTGGCTGCCCTTTCGTATCGCAGTCTGGAAGACGGGTAATGGCTACAGGAGCCGTATGCCGATGAGGATGCATCCGGCATACGGTGGGGTCTGACTTATTGGTGTTGGAAGCCTGATGTCATGATGCTTGGATGGGCGTCTTTCGCGCTGTCAGGGCGGGGCAAGGATTGACTGGCATCAGAACATGACCGGCGAGGCTATTCCGGCGGGAGCGGCCTGTACCGGTAACGGTCGAAATGTATTATCGTAAGGCTGGCTTGAGCCTCATCAACCTATGGATACAGGTGAATCATAGCTATGAAAACAGGACTGCTTCTCGCCAGCTTGCCATTGTTGTTGCTGCTGGGATGTAGCGATGATGCGCCACCGAATGTCGAGGCGCCTGAGGATCAAGCCGACGTGCAGGATGTGGAAGAGGGCGCGCAGAAAGGTAAGGCATTCCGTGTCACCTGTGACGATGATGCCAAGTTTCTCATTCGCTATATGCAGGAGAATGGCCAGGATGCCGTCGAGCTGACCTATGACAGTCAAGTCTACGAGCTGAACCGGGTCGAAGGGGCCATTGATGAGCGTTATGCCTCTCCGCGGGGGCCCGTCGAGGGCTTGGGCATCGAATGGCTGCATGATAAGGATGAGGCGACATTGTCGACTTATCCGATAGGCTCTGATAGCAGCAAGACAGGTACACCTCTGCATATTCGTTGTCATGCGCAGTGAGACTGGTGCCTGCCAGACGGGAAAAGCGGCTGCGCGACTTACGCCAGCGCAGCATGCAATACATGACATCCCGGCGTTTTGTGTCTTGTCTTGGCTTCGATCATCGACTCGGGGCAAGACACATTACCTGTCATCGATCGAGTTCAAAAAGCGCACAGCGGCTGACATCATCGAATGCTAGATGCTAGCTGGCCCGCATCCAGAACCTTCTCCAATACCCGTACCTTGCGTTTAAGATCCCTGTCTGCTGATCTGGCATTGCTGCCCTGACCATAGATGAAAAGATCCATTATCCAGCCATCGATCCTTTCATCGGTGAGCCTGGCTCTTTGGAATTCGAGCTGCGCAGCGTCTTCGTCATTCTCGAACGCTTCACTGCTATGACAGGCCTGCAACAGCTTTCCCGTAACCATCATGCACTCTTCAAAGCTGGCAAACCGCTTCCTGTCACGAAAGAGGAACCCGAGGGCGACAATGTGGAGGGTGTGATGTCCACGCTCGGTATACCAGCGTTCGATACGTGCCGTTTCGAAAAGACCTTGCGGTGAATGTATTCGATAAAGAAGAGATTTGAGGAAAGGCTGGTGTTCGATTTCAGGAATCGTTTCGACAGCTTCCGGCACACTAACCAAGGATCGATACGGATGTATTTCGCCATTCTCGTGTGTCTCGGAAGCATAGGGGATATTGAAACATTCATCATCGAGGGTGAGGCGTAGGCCGACTTTTCTGATCACGATTGCTCCGGGTCTCGAGGACGAAAACACCAGAGCATAACGCTAGATTTCTCCCAGAGCACGGATCAGCCAGTGAATTCGGCACATTAGAAGGAACCGCCGGCCCGGAAGCCGGGTTCAACCGCCCCCGATGCCTTCAATGACATATCCCGTCCCAGCGCATTGCGGGCATTCCTGCTGCCCGATGCGGCCGCTACCTTGACAATGGCGGCATATGTTCTCTCCTGTCCCCGGTGTACCCGGTTTCGCCTCATCTCCAGGTTCCATGGGTCTATCGGATCTATCGTCCTGTACTGTCATGACCACACTCCGTTATAGGATATCTGGGTTCGATTGAGCGAAAGGTAACCCGCTGAAGAGAAGCTTCAACCTTTCAGGAATTTTCTTGATTCCTCTCATCGGCAAGGGTTCTGGCCTCTTCTTCGGTCTCGAAAGTCCCCATGCTCTGGCCACTATGGGCGTGATAAACCTCGAACCGGGTCGCCATATCGCTGCCAGGAACATCTATTTGACGCACCATGTAGGCTTGGTCTAGCTCACCTTCCCCTATCTGATCATAGAGTGTGTATTCAGGGTCACCCTCGTAATCGCGGGCTGCTTTTATCGCCTCAGGCTCGGTATCGTGTCGAGATATTTCAGCTCCTTGATTATCGTCACTAGCGTCTACGACTTTCCAGCCGCTAATAAATTGGCTATCCCCATGATGCTCGGTAATGGGTTCAACGCGGGCTGTCCTTACCATCCTGAAACTCCTTTAACATATCGAGGCTACTTGTATAGCTCGAAACATATATAGTTCAAAATATCGATGTTAGCGGTACGGTACCAGGCATGGATCGCGCTTCGTTACGCAACAACACCTGCAATGCCGGCTCTATCCGCGCCGCAACGTTTGATTTGCGTATCGCTGAGCGAAGCGGACCTGAGATCAGGGTTGTCGTGGCTCATCGTTTGACTACATTGAGAATGCAGGAAGAGAGTACAGGTAACCAATCATCTTCTATTGTCGGTGAAAAAAGGAGCGAATCATGACGCGCGGTCTCGGAGGTCACTCGCCTGCCAATATCACTCACCATCTGAAAGGAGTGGACTTTCCAGCTTCCAGAACGGATCTCGAAAAGCATGCCAAGGATAACGGTGCCGAGAAGGATGTGCTTGAGGTAATCCGAAACATGCCAGACAAGGAGTATGGGGATATGTCGGATGTCACGAAGGGCATCGGTGAAGCGGAATGATGCTGGTCACTGCTAGTCAGCAAACCCCATGATGAATAAATATCACCATGAGGCTGAATATATGGCCTCATTGTAGAATCAGTTTTGTGTGACAAGCGGGGCGCATGCTCGGCTGGTTTTTGCTCCGCTTTATTTGATTGCGTTGCTTCTTCTAGTGTCGTCTTCTTCTATAATTCTTCTGTAACAAGTAACCTGCATGTCGTTCTCCAGCGAGATAGTACCAGTGCTGTCGTGCAATCGGAGCCATGGCTTAATTTCTAAGTGGTAGCCAATCCTCTCTCCATATCCATCCTGCTACAAGCCCGGTAAGCTGTTTAACATTCATCATGGCATCGTTCAGACATTAATTCTGATCGACGGTTGTGGCCTGTCTCCTGGATGCCTTTCGCGTCTATGCGGTGTTATGACACTTGCGATTTTTGTAAAGTCATGATGCTGACGCAGGCGGCCGGTTGAAATGGCGCATCGTGCGAAAACGCTTGGCCTCGGCGGCGCAGGATGATAGAACGCATGGCTCATGTCATATCAAGTCAACAAGATCATCCTTGGCCGCTATACTTAGGCCCGTCAGGCATCAGGACATTGCATGTTTCTCGATAATTTTCATACTCGAACTGGTGAGCGGATTGCTATCACCGCAGAGCAGGCCAGTCGCTTTGCCAAATGCATGGCGGATGATTACAACCCTATCCACGATCCGGGGGCTCGACGCTTTTGCGTGCCGGGAGATCTGCTATTTGCGTTGGTGCTGGCTCGCCATGGTCTTTCCCAGCACATGTCGTTCCATTTCTGTGGCATGGTGGGTGATGGCGCTTCGCTAAGCATTCACGAGCATGCCGACAACCATCTCAGCGTGTCCGATGATTCAGGCAAGAAGTTTCTGCATGTCGAGCGTGAAGGTGAAATCATACAGGATACGCTCACCGTTGAATCCTTTATACGTCGCTACATCGCTTTTTCGGGACGAAACTTTCCTCACTATCTCAAACCCTTGATGGAAGAACATGGGGTCATGTTTAACCCTCAGCGTCCGCTGGTCATCTATGACCGCATGGATTTCATGCTGGAGACACTGGATATCGCCGAACTGCAGGTAGAGTTTGCTGACTCCCGATTCCACAGTCAGGGGCGGCGGGGAGAGGCGTTACTGGAATTTCGCATGAAATCCCAAGGCAGGGTCGTCGGCAGGGGGTCCAAGACGCTAATCGTAAGTGGCCTGCAAACCTATGATGCGGCCCTCATGGATGCTTTCGTAGAAGAATTCAATCGTCGCAAGCTCCAGCAGGCTAACTGAGCGGCAGCTTAGCCTGTTTGGACGAAAGCCTTGAAACCTATACGGCAGGATGCAGGGCAGTAGTCGCACGGTATCAGTGCCTTCTACTGCCTATGTACTGACTGAAAATGCCTGCACTCGCCATGCAGCGTTAAAAATCATCTCGGCGCGGGTCCGATCACAATGCTCATTTACCCTTCGTAAATCCGAATTCGAGCCCGGTCTGTTTGTCGCTAACGCTAATTTTGTCTTGGCTACGCGCCTCGCCATTCAGAGAGCCCTCACCATGCTCTTTAAGAAAACCGTAAGAACAAGACAGTACTGTCAACAGAGTTGCTGCGCCGACGGGCCAATTCGACTTTTGACACTTATAGGTACTTTTGCATGTTCTACTTGAGTTTTCTTTATTTAAAGCTAGTTTGGGCTTTTATAGGAGTGCTAGAGGAAGAGGAGGAAGAGAAAATTTTTTATCACCAACGTATCGTCCAGAGCGAATTTGGCGAAAATCATGAAGAGTCATTCGTGAAAGCTGAGCGTAGTGAGCCGTCAGGGTGTTGTTAGCATAGCTCCGCTATCGTTAGCTTGTCTCATTGACTTGCATATCATAAACTTTGATGTTATAGGGCTCGGAAGGATGCCCTGCGTTCTGTCTGAAAAATGCCTGCGCTCACTCATGCAGAATTAAAACCAGCTCGGACGCGAGTCCGATCACAATGCTCATTTACCCTCTATAAACCGCGAATACGGCTCAGTCCGCTTTATCGCTAATTTTTACCTTGACTACGCGCCCCGGCCGAACATCGTTCGCCGATTTTACGGAAACTTAACGCTTCTAGCGTACGCCTTGCAGCCTTCAGGATGAATTATGCAGTCAGTTTTACGATGCTTGGTATGAAAAAATTAATTCCATATTTATTTTAACTTAAATTTTCTATAGAAAAAGCATGTTTTTTTTAAACAGGAAGATATTGAATGGGAAAAACATTGCATTGTGTGAAGTTTATATTAATGTTGTAACCATGATTCGTCTACATCACGCGGTTCGCTTATGAATATTTGTAGCTCTAACGTATATTTATTAGATCGATCATGAAATTTTCAAATATACTCATCGTTTGCACAGGAAACATTTGTCGTAGTCCTGTAGCACAAAATCTACTCAAGACTCGCTTGCCCCATCTTTCTATAGAGTCAGCGGGGCTCGGTGCACTCGTGGGCCAAGACATCGAGCCTACAGCGAAAGCCTTGCTTGAGGCTGAAGGAGTAGAAGTTGGGCAGCATCAAGCTCGGCAAGTTACTGCAGAGATGATACAACAAGCCGACGTGATCCTGGTGATGAGTGAGGGCCAGCGGCACGCTATCGGCAAAATTCTGCCTTCAGCCATTGGAAAGACGTTGTTATTTGGACGTTGGCTTGGTCAAGGAGGAAAGGGCATCGAGATTCCCGACCCCTACCGCAAAAGTCGTGAAGCTTTCGAGCACGTCCATGACCAACTGGTGAAGGCTGCCGATACCTGGAGTTCCAAGCTTGGCTAAATTCAAAGGTAAACAGTTACTTGTTAGTCTTGGGAACCATGCTTGGTTGGTACGGTTCATGTTTTAGCAGCATGCTGACTTCGCTTTGAGGAGAGTATGGAGTTAAAGACCTTCTTTGCACAAGATGAGAAAGGAAATGTAGTCCCCGGTGCGAAGGCTCATGTCTATTTAACGGATACCATGCAGCTGGCTGTGGACCTACATGATCGTAACGGTAATGCTTTAACCAATCCATTTACCGCCGATGACAACGGACAAATCCAGTTTGCTGCGCCGAATGGTCTATATGATTTGCATGTCTCTTCTGCAGGGCGTGACTATATCGTTCCGGTCAAGTTTTTTGATGCCGAAGATATAGGGACGTTGCGGGTAGTGGCGCAGGGTACCCATCATCTTCCCAAGCCGGATCAAGTGACGCTTGCCGAGATTGCTCGTCGTGTAGCAATGCAGGAACCTGCCAGGATAGCTTACCTGCCCAAGCCTCTTCTGGCAGGTGAGAATATTGTCGCCCTGGCAGACTTGGTTGGGGATGACATCGATCCAACAAGAATCGGATTTTCATTAAAAATAAAGCGTGATGATGATTATTTGTCTGTCAATGACGATGCTTGGCAATATAATAAAGCCAATAAAGCCATTGCTCTCTTCGCCCGAGGAGGAGACGAACTAATAGCTGTAGAATTAGTAACTGGCAATGGGGCCAAGAATGACAATGCTGTACATATCAAGGATTTTATAACATCGGTTGACATCGAGTTTAGTAATGATCGGCATGATGCCGATAAAGATTGCACGCAAATGTTTGAAAGAGCGCTTCGGGCTTCACAGCAGCTAGGTCTGCCGCTTGACTTGGGGAGCGGAAATTATTTCCTTTCAGGAAAGACTATCAATGCTTTGGAGGATTGTGATGTCAACATCCGCGGAAATGCGGGTTCATGTAATGTCTATTGTTCAGGATGGGAAGTTAAAGATTTAACCAAAGATCAGGCTTTAACCGCTCATACTCAATTCAGTTTTCCTATGCAAGGGGAGAATTACAGCAAGCTGAAGAGACGGCTGTCTCTTTCAGGGATTCGGTTTATCAATCTTGACGATTCATTTTCCACCCGGTGCGTTCATGCTAGTGGTTGCATGGATTACCTTGAGGTAAACCAATGTGAATTTATGGGTTTTACCGCCGCAGGTGTTTTTGGAAAGAACATTACGACCTTTGGGATACACCCCGGTTCCGATGCACAGACATCGATAAATAGTGCTTCTATCCATAATGTGTCTGTCGCGTCAGATAAGAGGACGACAGGGCAGGCTCCGAAGAGTTTTCATATCCATCACAGTCACAACACCACGATAATGTATTGCCGCTTTATGGGGTATGGCAATGGCTATGTCTTTCGCCTCAACGGCGGTGGGTTCGATACAGTTCCCGTTGTAGGCCGTGGTTCCGCTAATGTTCGGTTTGTGGCGAACTATGTATATACGGAAGTAAGGAATTACGAATATTGCCAGATTACAAAAACAACCAATATCATCATAGCCAATAATACGGCAGATGCTTCAAATGGTGATACTCCTCATAATTTTTTCGATCTTTTTAATTGTATTGGGGTATCTTTTTATGGAAACACCGTTTACGGTGGTGGTCTGTTATTTCATGGCCATGCAGATCTTAATCATGGGAAAAGTCCTGATAATTTGATTGGCTCGCGTGGGCTGACTGCATCAGGTAACGTTATAATAAACCCAACCCATTATGCCGTTTTTAACTTGGGAGGGGACGGAACGGTAGATGGTGGTCGCGCATATGCTGTTGCAACGATTACAGGGAACTCGGTGTATTTGACGCCAGATTTTACACCGTTCAAGAAGTGCTATTTCATTTATGCTTTTGTAGCAAGGGATATCACCGTTACTGCTAACACTGTCTCGGGGGTCGCTGGTTTTTTTAGAACATTCTGGAGCAGAAATATATCCATTTACGGCAATACGATTAAAAATTGCATGGATATTGTTCGCAATGATGGCAACGATCGCAGGCAGATCAGGTTTGGCGTTAATGACATTGGTGAATCAAAATATGACTTTGCAGGGCAGCATGTCATTGAGCCTGAGAAAATTCATAATGCTTTGGAAGTCGGCGGAGATATAAAAGCACATAAATTTTATACACGGTCCGATACCACCGAATATGTGTCGGACGGGAGTGTGGTCCTCGATTTGGACATGCCCAATGAAGCTTCTCTTTATCTGTTGGCAGTAACGCTGGGTTCCTATATAGGCGGTCAGTCGCAAGCAATGTATATGGTGAGTCGTTCAGGAGATGCCGGCTATGTGGTGCCAATAACCGATGCAATTAAAGGTGTTGTTGTCGCAGTCGACAAGAAAAACGGTTTGAGCGTTAGGAATGTCACGGGGAACCGAAAAAAGTTATCGGCTACTGCATTCCGAATCCAATAGAGCTATGGCGGCTAAAGTTCTATACCGCTCATATATAAAGAGCATCATAATGAAGAGTAACGACCAATACAGTGTGAATAGGAGGCAGCTGACTATGGATCGTCGGGCTTTCCTTCAAGGGGCGGCAAGTGTGGTAGCGCTATGCTTTACTCCGCTCGCTGCAGGCGCGCTTACTCAACGGCCATGCAATATAATTCGTGTTACTAGCGAGGCCAATATACTGGTGCTGACAGAAACCGGCATTGCGAACCCTGACAGCATGTAACAGCTAGCATATCAAAGAGTTATAGCTGGGCTTGGGGCTGCCAGTAGAGCGCCCATATCGTAGATGTTGCCCTTGATTTGTTGCCAACGAGCACCATTACCATCAAGGTAAGGCTGGGTCATTTCTTCGTCTGCGTGTCCCATCAGTACCTGGATGTCACTGATCGGCACGCCCTTGAGTTCGAGCAGACGGGAGCCCAGTGAGCGGATCTCATTCTCACGGTGGGCCGCATGAGCTGGCGGAGGTGTGCGATTCGCAGTTGGTGATCCTCACGCGGTTGAGACGGGCGCTGGGCGACCCCGCAGCGCGAGGCTGTGCTGGCGTCTTTCGTCTGCAACGCTGGGGCTAGCGCATTCAGGGAATCGACGCTGCTGCGCAAGCTAAATGGTGCGCCGTGGGGCGAATGCCGATCAGGCGGCGGCCGTGGAAATCATGCACAATGATATTGGAACGAACGAGTGAAAATCTGTGAGGCAGCTTAAACGCTTTGTATCATCACCGGTAATAAGCGATAAAAAAGCGGGAGGTTACCCCCCGCTTTATAATGTACTCTAGCCCGAAAAAAAGAATTAGACGTCCCAGATACCTTGATCGCCGGCATCATCTCCGAAATCGCCAAATTCATCTTCGGCCAGATCACCATCGCCGTCCTGATCGTAGGAGTTATAGACACCTTCGCTAAACTCACTGTCGTCAAGCATGCCGTCACTATTTGCATCCCAGTCTTCAAAAACGCCCCCGTTATCAAAACCGGCATCCCACTCTTCAAAATTGACGACGCCGTCACCATCAGAGTCCCAATCATTGAAATTATTTTCCTGCGCGAATGCACTTCCGGCACTCAGCAGAGAAAATGCAACGAGAGTTCCACCAATACCATTAATCTAATTGCGTTTCATGCTTACCTCCTAGGCTGCTGAAAACGAAAGGGAACCATAACGACTGCTCCCTAACCGATTGAAATTTATGGCTTGTATGATTAACGCTTTAATATTTAAGCGTTAATTCAAGATAGAAAAGAAAGGCGGGATGTTCAAAATAATAAATGCGGTTTCATGTTGTAAAAAAGTAATATTGCGAAACTTTTTGGGCTGGAAGGAAGCTAAGGACTTTGCTCAAGATTGATCTTAACGCTTACGTATGTGCTGCTTGTGCCACTAATATACTTATGAGTATGCTAATTAGAAGGCTTTTGATAGCAACATCTTCGAAACTCATTGATGCTGGTTGAGGCTGGCCCAGTAACTTCATAAGGTACTTCGTATATATAAATGCGTGGCCAATACAATGCCTCTTTAAAGCCTTGGCATGAGCCGCTGACAAAAATGGCAGCCGGTGTTGGCTGCCATTCCCTGTGGTCGATAGCAGCTGATCGGGCGGCCACGGCTGAAATCATGCGTAACGATGTCAGCGGAGAAGAGTAGCTTCTATGCAATAAGAGAGTTAGGCGAGTTACTTCGATGCCGGCCTACCGAGCGCAGGCACCTTGTATTGGCAAGCCCGGGGTAATTGTCTGCTCATTATCGGGATTGGTGTAGCCAGTGGGAGAGACAGCAATGGCTGCTGCCAAAAGAGAGTATGTAGTGACCCTGCTTCTTAGAGAGTTTGAGTACCTTGGTTTGCCTTGACACTCTCGATTTAGAGCATCGTCATTTCTCGCCTCTGTCCTGTCCGCTTGCAGCGTTAATCGCTGCTGTTCTTCTTCGAGTAGATGCTGGCTGTAATCAGACGTTCGAGGAGACGCACACCCGGACATAATGATGCTTAGGACCGTGATGGCGTAAATGAGTGTTCTCATCATTGTCTCTCTGCCATTTGTATGGATACCATTTTAGAACGGTGTTTTCTAAATGGCGAGGTTAGCTGTTTGTGGATGGGATAGCGATAACCTTGCCATATGAGAGCCTAGCGTGGCCTACCTTCATTGACCGCCCGACGAGGGTCTATCGGGGGACACACCGTCATGACGCAAAATCGCGGGTCCTTCCCCGGGGCGCCGCCCAGACCACGGGGGTGTGCAGCCACGGATTCTGGCAAGTTTTCGGGTCAATCCTCTTCGGTAGTGAAAAAATATCCATGAAGAACATGCAATACCACAGGAAAGAGAAGGCCCGGGCTGAGTTCTCTCTCGTTCCGTACTCGTAACATTCTCCATGAAGACCGTATGACGGTTCACCATGTGCTCGGGAAATCCGGCTTGCTCACGTTGTTTGGAGTATCTTATATAGGCATATGCTTTGAAGCAAAGTCTCAACAACGGCGCTTAAGGATGCGTTCTGATTCGCCTCTCTAGCATCTTTAAAAAGGCTGGCGTCGGCGATCCGCTGCCTCGGTACGTACCTGGAGGATTTGTCCGCTGTCTTCGTGACGCTCGCGCATCGTCTCCAGGCGCATTACCACGCGCAGTGCGAAAAGATTACCGGTCGATCGAGCAGCACACGCGTCACGATGATTCCGCTCGACGGTTGATGGCGATACGGGGCATTGGGCCGATTATGACTAGCGTGATTGTCGGGGCGGCGGGCGATGCCTCGCACTATCGCGCGGTGATGCAGCGGCAGCACCAGCGCAACGATCGATTGGGCGATCTGGTCAACGGAGGTGAGTTCGCCCACGTCGGGTGCGACGCTCGCCTGAGAGAGTGGCCCCGCCTAAAGGGTTTTGCAGCGTAGGATCGCGATGACGACAAACGGCTCACTGCCTGTCCGAGAAACTGACCATAAAACAGCACTACGATGCTGTGGGCTTTTTGAGGTCGGACAGTCGCGGCTTCTCATCAAGGGCCGGGCGCCAGTGATGCGTGCCCATCAAGAGCCCGGATACGTTGGCACAAGCCCACTTTGTCAATGTCGTAGATTCGCGTTGCAAAAGCCAGGCTGACCATACCTTTTCATGAAAGGATTTCGGCCGTGGACAGGGCGCGGCCGGATGGCCTAAGGCCCGGCAATGATCGATCCAGACCGGTGCGCATTAAGCACGCAGCGGGATGATCCTATCGATCAAGCTGCATAAACTAGCGATCCATCTTTCAGTCGAACCGGGCAGGATCAGATGCAGGAAGTCCTATGGTTCATCATGCGCGCTATTGATGCCCTGATCGCGATGATCGTAAGCCTTACAGCCAGGCGCGGGAAGGTATTCTGGATACTGACGCTGCTCTCAGTGTCGTTATTCTTTGGGATCATTCTCTCTTACTACTTATAGACGTGCCTACCTAGCTGGAAATCGAGGGTTCTTCCCCCGAAGAACATGAGCCCGCCGATGCGCGAGATGAAAGCGGCCGTGACGTCCAAGCGCTGGCGTCATTCCTGTGGCCCGGCGCTGATATGGATGAAAAATAAAGTCGTGGCCAAAGTCGATGCCAAGGAGAACATCTATCCGCGCAAGGAAAATCCAGAGAACAAGACCGACGGCATCGTTGCTATCCACATGGCGCTGGGCCGGGCCTCCTGCTCACACTCGCCTGCTGCGAGCCTTGGTCGATTTCACAATAACGCTGCTGGGGCTCGTGCCTCATGTTGCACCTGATTTACCGGCCCCGCGAGGGACCGGTTTTCTTGCTTTAGGCTGCCTCTCTGATGCACTCTGTCTCAGCTTCACAGCGGTGCTGGGGGTACCGCCACAAGTTCTTTCATGATAGTGCTCATACTGGGTTCCGGGCTTGCTCTGCGTTCAGGGACAGCACTGCATCCAGGTCCGCTCACACCGCAGCCGTCTCGAGCGGTTTTTGTGCCTGTCGGTTGGCACTGCCTGGCAGAAGAAGCGAGCCAGCATTATGCGGGCTCGTTGTGCAGGCTATTAGGTGAGAATGAACTCTCCTGGCTGAACGCCTAGTACGGGCTCGAACTGGTCATCGGTATATACGTCCGCATAGTCGATGCCTTCTGAGCGTGCCGGTATCTCAAGGGCCAGCAAGGGATTGAGGTCATCGAATGTGCCACTAGCCATGGCATCTATGATCCCTGTCAGACCAATAATCCCTTCAAGAGTCAGTGCACTGGCAAGGGCGCTGTAATCGATCTCGAGCCCCTGGGCAACCTGATCCATCTCTTGCAAGCCCCGTTGCTCGATGAGTAGCGTCGGGGTTCCTTCTATACCCAGACCATTTCTGCCAATCGCGGGATTGTCGCTGCCTGGGTAAATAGTCAGCTGGTCATGCTCGTAATCTTCCAAGGCGCTGGAAATGGCAACAGCGGCACGCATTCCGGCTTCCATAACCTCAGTAGAGGCATCTTCGTTGGTGGCCCAGAGCACCGATGTCGTATCCAGCGAGCCATCGTCGTTTCGATAGTTATTCTGGTTGTGGTAATCGACCATCAGATCCGGCTGATACCGAGCAATGACCTGTTTGACAGCATCTGATTCTGGGGCTTGAACCTCGCTGTAATCTGCCTCAGGGTCATAGGTTCGATTAAGGTCCACCTCCGCCTCATTCAGCCTGGGATCCAGAATATCCTGGCCTCCTGCCGCTTGCTCCTGCCAGCGAGCAAAGCCATCCGGATTGACCCGGGGCATGACGACAAGGGTAACTTCATCTCGCAGAGCTTGGGCCTCTGCGCTATCACCTGCAAGATATTCCAGCAGCTGCAGCGCCGCCTCGGTGCCTAATGGCTCGCCCCCGTGCTGTTGGGTGACCAACATAAGCGTCTGCGGTCCATTGCCGACAACGGCGGTATAGAGAGGATTGCCCCCTATGGATGAGCCAACTTGTTCGAGGTTCAGCGTGTCATAGTCTTCATTCAGGCGCTGTAATTCCGCATAGAGTTCCTCGTTTGAATGAAGGTTCTGGTAGGTGAGTTCCTTGTCGGGATCGAACTCCTCTTGTGTGACGTTTTCCGTGTAGTAATCCGAGATAGCCAGCTTGGCGTTTAGTGCTTCCTGGTCTTTCTCGCTCGCCGAGTCCATCATGGTCGTTGCGAGCTGCCCAATCGTAATCTCGCCGCTCTCAAGGCGCCCCGTCCAGTACTCCCTGCCTCCTGTGTCCGCCTCTCTATCGAAAAGAGACTGGTACATGGCCTGAACCGTCTCTTCCGCAGAGAGACCGCCTGTATACTCTTGGAATTCTTCCGAGGAAGAAAACGAGGCGATGAGGTTGTCAATATTGCTGTTCTGTAATTCATTCGTCCAATAATCATATCCTGACGGGTCTGCTGCACGGCCCAGCATAGAGAGATAAAGCCCTTGTACGCTCTTGGCTTGTTCCGATAGTGCCATGGGAGATGCTCAAGATTACTAATATTTATTAGTGAACCCCATGATCAGATTAGCCATATTTTGTTGCGCTGGGCTCTGTTTAGCAAAAAAATACGCTTACAGCATCAACTTAGCTGACTGGTTGTTTAATGTTTACTAGGTATCTTGGCGATATGTTGTGGTAGATAACAATGGGCGCTGCCTAACGTCTTAATTATCTGAGTCATTGTCGCCGCGAGCGGTTTTTGTGCCTAATGTTTCGTTGTTATAGATTCGTTCCCTTGCGTGATAGCTGTTTTTTATGCAGTAATCGAAGTGTTAAAAGCGAGAGGCAAGAACCGTTGAGATTTCCCTGGCCCACACCTGCATGACAAATGTCTTACGGTGGGCTCATGAGCTCCGTCTATGCTGCAACATGCAGAGCAGCGTTATATAAAAACAAGCACGGAGTCCGCCTATGCCGCACTTACTCAGAACAAGCATCAGCTTTAGCTCGGTTGCCGCTCTACTGGTCTCTTCGCCATTGCTGGCGGAAACGACGATGAACGAGCATCACGTCACCAGCCCGACGGATGACAATATCGAGATCTATGTCAGAGAGAGACTCCCCGAAGGGAAGTCGCCGACTGAGTTGAAGGAGGCGGTGCTCTTCGTTCATGGCGCTACCTATCCGGGGATTTCTTTCGACATGGATCTGGAGGATGGCAAGAGCTGGATGGATCATACGGCCGAGGCCGGCTACGCCACGTATTACCTTGATCAACGGGGGTACGGTAACTCAACGCGCCCGGAGGTAATGCAGCAGCCCGCTGAAGAGAATGAGCCCTTTGCCCGAGCCGAAACTGTCATTCATGACATTGATGGCGTGGTCGACTTCATACGTGAACGCACCGGGGTGGATAAGGTCAACCTGGTCGGATGGTCTTGGGGCACGGTCACCAGCGGTATGTATACAGCCCAGAACGGTGACAAGGTGGATCGGCTGGTGCTGTTCGCCCCGGTCTATAGCTATGAAAATGAGAACTGGACCAGCATGCTGGCTGACAAGGAGGCCCCCGATCAGCTCTCGGACGTGGGTGCCTATCGGGAAGTGAACCATCAGCAAGCTGACGAGCGCTGGGCCAAACAGATTCCGACAGAAAACCCGCAGGATTGGCGAAACCAGGAGGTATTCGATAGCTGGTTTAACGAGATGCTCAACATGGAGCCGGGAGAGAACGCCGAAGTTGTCAAAGCACCGAACGGTGTGCTCGTTGATCTGTGGGAGATCTTCAACGCTCGGCCAATCTATGACGCCTCGCAGATTACCGTACCCACTCTGGTGATTCGTGGCGATGACGATCCAACGGCAACCGATCCGGATGCCCGCGGATTGTATGAGGCGCTAGGTTCAGAGGTGAAACGCTATGTCGTTGTAGGCGAAGGGACGCATTTCCTCAACTTGGAAAAGCACGCTCCCCAGCTGTTTGCGGAAACGACGCTGTTCCTGAACGGGGCAGAGGAGAGCCTACAGCAGCTGCAGCAGGTTCAGACGAACTGATCGCCAACAGCAGTGAGTCCGAGGGGCAAGCGGCTCCTCGGCTTTCCTTTTGTGGCTTCTCCTCTCAACGGCTGCATATCGACTCGCAGGGGACGCCATCGCCGTCACCATCGAGCCGCCTGATACCGCACTGCTCGAGATAGAAATGCGCCTCCGCGCAGCTCGTCATGGCGCCGCAGGTTTTCTTCGTTCCGCATACAGATGTGCCGCTGGCGGCCGGGGCGATAACCGGATCGTTCGCCGCTGGGGTGGGCATTGGCGCCGGCGTGGCGTCTGTCTCGATGTAGGGGTTGCCGTGGCCCTGTATTGCGGCAATACGGCGATTGTGCAAGCGCTCCCAATCGTTGACCGGATCGGCAACCGCCCAGGCTTCGGATAGTTGCTGCTGCTGGCGGCTGATCGAAACGTCGTAGGTGTCGCGTATATACCAGTACGTCCGGGCTATGTCGCCGCGTATCCCGGGCCGGGGCTCGAATCGCCGCTCGCTGAAACTCATCTTAGATTGGCACTGGCCATACTGGAACGTATCGACACTGGCGACCATTCTATATCGCATGTTGATGTGGTCCCCATTGGCTTCACCGATACTCGACACCAGATTCATCAGGTCTCCCTCGGCCTGGTTGAAGGCAAGCTGGCGGAACGATGAGGATGCAAAGCAGAGCGGCGAGGATAAAGCGCATATGGCACGTTCCGGATAGAGAGCGGAGCGCGATTGTGCCTCAGTGTAGGACGGTGTCTAGCTTTCGTTGTCTGGAAGGGCAGAGGATGCTTTGCGACGGTACTCAAGCATCACTCGCAGTTGCTCGACGGCTACAGCAAGGTTGCCATCCATGGAGGATTCCTGACGTGCAGTACTGGAGTCACCAGTCACCGGGCGCTCTTTATAGAGCCTGACCATTTCGTCAGAGCTGGGTACCTCTTCTTGCTTGGCGAATATCGGTGCCTCAAGCAGCTTGGCGTGGGCCTTACCGATGATGACATCGAGTGCTGAGATGATTTCAGGTGCTAATTCTTCTATCAGTTTGGCTTTCTCAATCTCCCTGAGCAGATCAATAGCGTCAGCGCTTCGTCCGTCACGAGCATCGAAAAGGTTATCGTATTCTCCCGACTCCCGCTTAACGAGGCGTAGTGCGATTCGATACAAAGCGATTCTGCTCTCACCAAGGCTTGAAAGCATATTCTCGGCATCCTTGGTCAAATTTCTAAGCTTAATCTCGCTTCCGAACAACGTGAACTGCTCAACCCTGTTCCATACCAGGGCTATGCCAGCCAGGCCCAGGCCAAGCGTCAGCATGCTGACAAAGGCTCCACCTGCCATACGCTCCGATAGGAAAAAATAAAAAGCCAGCGTGATGAGCAGTGCTGAGACGATAGCTACGGCAACGCGGATTATCGTGTGCTTGGTATCGGTGCGGCTCTCCATCCATTCCCTGCCTAATCAGTTGTTGCAAGATCTACTGAGAGTATCAGAGCACACGTGGCGTGGGGCATAAATGGGGCAAACCGGACGCCAGTCCATGCTACTCGGTGCCGGCGCAGGACTGGCAGCGTTGCGAGAGGAGGATGGTCCTAAGGTTGCTATATGTAGAGTTTTGGGGGAATTTCTTGAGAGCAACAAAAAACCGCCACTCGGCATGATCCGTAAGTGGCGGTTTTTACTAACTATTCTGGTCGGAGCGACAGGATTCGAACCTGCGACCTCTGCAACCCCATTGCAGCGCGCTACCAAGCTGCGCCACGCTCCGTTTTACTGTTTCCACGCCAGCATATTTCGCCTTGCCCCGTGGAACGCTGCGTATATTACCTGCCATGCTTGGAAAAGCAAAGCCCCGTTTGTGTTTTTTTTCAATTGCTTGCTAGATTGCGGTAGGGCAGCGTCAGCTGAATGCCGGCCTCTCTTGTCACGCAAGCGCCAAGCCACGATGCATTGCTCTGTCGATCCTCGTCCCCCTTCGTTAGACGAAAGCATATAGAATGCTCGTGGGTTTCGCTTGAGGAGCGGGAGATGCCACTCATTATCGGTATGAGCATCATTCTAGGATGCCAGTTTGTCGGGGAGTCGTTAGTACTCGCCTTGGACCTGTCGGTACCCGGACCAGTCGTTGGCATGTTGCTACTACTTGTAACGCTGATGATCAATGGCCGTGTCCCCGAAGGACTCAGATATACAGGGGAGGGATTGCTGCGTTACCTGACATTGCTCTTCGTGCCGGCAGGGGTCGGTATGATGGTGCACTTTGATCTGATACGGGCCGATTTCTGGACGCTTGTCGTCACGCTGATAGGTTCCACTGCCATCACGATGGCGGTCACGGCTAAGGTTATGGACTGGCTCAACCAGAAACATGCCGGGGAAAGCTGCCGCCAGCCGGGGGACGAGAACTGATGAATGTCGCCTCACTCGATCAGCTTTGGGTATATCTTGCTGCCAGCCCGCTGCTGCATTTGCTTGCCACGCTGGTGGCTTTCATCATCGGCACTCGTGTCAACAGATGGGCGGGTGGGACACCCTTCCTGCATCCGGTGTTGGTAGCCATTTCCTTGCTCATTGCATTTCTGCTAGCAACGGATACGGACTACGCCACCTACTTCGAAGGAGCCCAGTTCATTCATTTCCTGTTGGGGCCGGCAACGGTCGCTCTGGCGATCCCTCTATATGATCATCTGGATCGCGTCAGACGCATGTTGTTACCCATCATCGTCGCCTGTGTGACGGGCATCGTGACCGCCGTGGCGTCTACCGTGGGGATCGCCATGCTGTTAGGAGCCAGAACGGAAACCATAATGTCGCTGGCGCCCAAGTCGGTCACATCTCCCATTGCCATGGGAATTGCGGAGAAGCTGGGCGGAATACCATCATTGGCTGCGGGACTGGTACTGCTGACGGGAACTGTCGGCTGTGCCTTGGCACCGCTCATCTTTCGCATCATGAAAATTCGCGATCCCAGTGTACAGGGATTCACCATGGGGCTTGCGGCGCATGGTTTCGGCACGGCGTACAGCTTTACCTCTATTGGCGCGTTGGCCGGTGCTTTTGCGGGGCTCTCCATGGGACTGACGGGCCTGCTGACGGCTTTCCTGCTACCGCCACTGGTCAGACTCCTCGGTTTTTGATTCGCCAGGCCGGATGGCCGGGGTATTCGACGGCGCTTCTGCCGCTACCTTTATTTGCATGATTCGCGGCTCGTTACGGGCAAAGCCGTTTTAGAAGGAGATTTGGGCTTCAGGTGGGGTTGCGTTCCGGACCGTCCATGACTAGAGATTAATGTTAGGGGGCAAGGACGCGAACGTAACCGCAAGGATATCGCCGTGAAAGGAGACTTCCAGAATTCCGAATCCCGTTTCGTTGGATATGGCCTGGGCGCTGACATTTCGAGGCCTCTCTATCGCAAAGGCGGAAGCAATGTCATAGCGCTGCGTTGGGCAAAGATTATTAGCCTGGCAAGCGTGGTGTTGGCCCTCGTGGTTATCTTGTTGGGTGCCGGCACGAGATTGCTGGATGCAGGATTGGGATGTCCCGACTGGCCGGGTTGTTATGGACGTCTGGTAGTGCCCGATGCGGACACGGCAGCGCTGCATGCCTCCGGTGTCCCGCTGGAGCCTATCAAGGCCTGGGCGGAAATGCTGCATCGATACGTGGCTTTCGTGCTCGGTATGCTGGTGCTGTCCCTGGTCGCCCTCGGCTGGAAGCAACGCCATGAGCCCGATTATCCCTGGCGGGCCACGTTGATACTGATGTTGCTGATCTTTTTGCAGGGGGCTTTCGGCGCATTTACCGTCACTCTCCGGCTCTGGCCCCAGATCGTGATGCTGCACCTGCTGGGTGGGCTGAGTATCATGACCATGTGCCTGTGGCTACATTTGCGGCTTCGCCAGCAGGGCCGTGGATCGCCGCCGCAAAGCATGCATCGTCCTGGCATCTTGTGGTGCATCGTAGCTGGCTTACTGATACTGCAGATAGCCTTGGGCGGGTGGACTTCGAGCAATTACGCCGGGCTGGCATGTCAGGGGTTCCCGACCTGCAATACGCAATTGTGGCCAGCCATGGACTGGAGCGAAGGCTTTCATCTGACCCAGACCATTGGCCCTAACTACCTGCATGGAAAACTGCACGCCGAGGCACGTACGGCCATTCACGTGGCCCACCGGCTTGGAGCCTTGTGGCTGGGGATCGGGATTATCCTGTTGGTATGGCGCTATCGGCATCACGGTACGCTGAGAAAATATACCGTTATCTTATTATTGGCTTACACAGCTCAAGCCACAATCGGAGTCGTCAATGTTCTGTTATGGCTGCCGCTGGGGCTGGCTCTGGCGCATACCGCTGGTGCGGCATGTCTGGTATTGGCACTGACGCTAGGCATATGGCGAAGTGCGACGACTGAGAGTGATGAGAGCACTGCTGGCGTGGCCAGGTATGGGAAGCGGGCCACCCCGGTGTAGCGGGCCATTCACCGACGGTGTTATCGCTGCCCATCAGAAAGGGGCAGGTAGCGGATGCAGCTCTACAACGCAAAACGGGGCCTGTTGGCCCCGTTATCTTTCAGCGACAGAAAATCAGGCGCTACATCCAGACCAGTTCGATCAAGGCAACCGTCACTAGCGTGACGAATATCGTCCCCGCAATATTGAGGAACAGGCCGGCACGAATCATCGACTGGATTTTCATATGCCCCGTGGCAAAGACGATGGCATTGGGGGGCGTGGCCACTGGCATCATGAAGGCGCAACTGGCCGCTATTGCGGCTGGAGCCGTGATCAAGAGAGGGTTCATGTCCAGCGACAGGGCCAGTGCACCAAGCAGCGGCAGAAAGGCGGCTGCCGTGGCAGTGTTGGAGGTGACCTCGGTCAGGAAAATGATGACCAGGACCACGATGCCGACCAGCAGCAACAATGGCAAGGCTCCGAACATGGACAGTTGGCCGGCGATCCACTCCGCCAATCCGGAACTCTTGATGACACCAGCCAGTGCCAGGCCGCCACCGAACAGCAGCAGGACACCCCAGGGCAGTTTCTGGGCATCGTCCCAGTCGAGCAGACGCGTGTTGGCCTGAGTTCCGCTAGGCAGCAGGAACAGGGCGATACCTGCAATCAAGGCGACAACCGTATCCGACAGCCAGCCGATTCCCGCCTGGTTGAGCATGGGGCGGAATATCCACGCAATGGCCGCCAGAAGGAATACCAGACCGACGCGCCGCTCTGCCGATGTCATGGCGCCTAGCTTACCGAGCTCGTTGCGGATCATCTGCCCACTGTCTTCGGCGGCATTCAGCTTGAAACCGCCTCGTGTCAGCCACCACCATGTGATGATCATCATGCCGATACTGACGGGAAGACCCACGATCATCCACTGAGCGAATCCGAGATCGATGCCCTGGGTGTCGGAGAGGTAGCCGGCCAGCAGGGCGTTGGGCGGTGTACCGATAAGAGTGGCAATGCCACCGATACTGGCGGCGTAGGCAATAGCCAGCAGCAGAGCGGTGGAGTAGCGAGCCATTTCCTTCTCGTCGTTGTCACCGAGCAGACTGATGACCGACATGCCGATCGGCAGCATCATGATACTGGTGGCCGTATTCGAGACCCACATGCTGAGAAAGCCGGTGGCAATCATGAACCCCGCTATCTGACGCTTGGGCTGCTGACCAACGGTCTGCAGCACTCTCAGGGCAATACGGCGATGGAGATTCCAGCGCTGCATGCCGATACCCAGCAAGAATCCGCCCAGAAAAAGAAAGATGATCGGGTTGGCATAACTAGCGGTAGTGGGGCCAAGTTCTCCGATGCCGAGGGCGGGTACCAGCACGATGGGAACCAGTGAAGTGGCCGGAATGGGGATGGCTTCGGTAGCCCACCAAGTGGCCATCAAGAGCGACAGACCCACACAAGCCCAGGCGGGATCGGACATCCCGGCGGGGGCAGGCAGCAGTATCGTGATGAGTACCCAGGCTGGGCCCAGCCAAAGGCCGATGCGCGAGGCAAGGGAGGGCTTTGCCGGCTCGGGTGTCGAAGCCTCGTTCATAGATGTCTCCCTCAGCAGTCATGATAAATATTGAGGCGGTATTCTACTTAAGTCCCACATGTGGGCGAGCGTTTCTTTTTTAGCCTTTGGTCTAAGGTATCCGGCCGGTTGTGGTCCTGATAACGGGCAGGTAACGTGCCTGCCTTGACAGCGAGACGTGATGGACGCCGGGAGAATAATGATGAGGCATGTGGAGCCCAGTATTGCTCTGATGGATGAGGTCATCGGTTTGTGCCGCAAGGCAGGCAAGGCCATCCTTGCGGTAAGCCGTGACCGCCTGGATACACACCAGAAAGCGGATGAGAGCCCGGTGACTGCGGCCGACCTGGCGGCTAACGAAGTGCTGGTCAGGGGACTCGAGCGCCTCACGCCGGGAATTCCGATCCTGTCGGAGGAACAGGCGGAGACTGCCTGGGAGGAGCGTCGGGGCTGGGCGTGTTACTGGCTTGTCGATCCCTTGGACGGCACCCGGGAGTTTCTGGGACATTCCGGAGAGTACACCGTCAACGTTGCCTTGATCGAAGGACACGTTCCCGTATTGGGCGGTGTTCATGCGCCGGCGCAGGGCGTTTCCTGGAGTGGTGTGGTGAAGCTGGGAGCCTGGCGCCACGAGGAGGACGGCGCTCGTCAACCGATTTCGGTAAAGCCGCGGTCTCCGTTGAGGATCGTCGCCAGCCGCTCGCATCTCAATGCAGAGACAAAAGCTTTTATCGAACGCTATCCCGATGCTGTCGTCGCCCATGCGGGGAGTTCGCTCAAGTTATGCCGTATCGCCGAGGGTAGTGCAGATCTGTATCCACGCTTCGGGCCGACCAGCGAATGGGATATTGCAGCGGCGCAGGCTGTTCTGGAAGCTGCAGGCGGGCAGGTGCTGGAAGCCATGGGACTGCAGCCATTGCGCTACAATCTGTCTCCCAGTCTGCGTAATCCCGATTTCATTGCCTGCGCCGAAGCGTTCGGCGGCTGGCGGGCCGCGTTCGAGGCACAATAATGCCAGGAGACTCTTGCCGAGTGTCCGCATCGCAACTCAAGGAGCTTTCATGACGTTAACACTGGCGTGGGGGCTGCTGGCCGTAGCCGTTCTGATAGTGGTGGGGCTGGCACTCTATGCCTTTCGGTTGTGGAAAAGGGTTCACCATCGCGAGGCGCTCCAGCGTGACGAGATACGTCGTGCCAATGAGAACTGTCTGGAGAGTCTGGATGTCATTGCCAGAGCCATGCTGGCGGACCAGGTTGACCTGATCGAAGGTGCGCTGCGCTGCAAGGTGCTGCTCGAGATTATCGAGCCGCAACTTGTCGAGCGCTCCCGCTTCCATGTCTTTGCCGAGGTGCATCGGCGAGCAGGGCATTTACATACCCATTCGGCACGCCAGGCACTGTCACCCCGTCAACGACTGGAGGAGGACCGTGAGCGCATCGCCTTGGAAGAGGAACTGCGTGCTCCCTTGCAGCAGGCGGCACACGCAGTGGTGGATTTTAAAAAGCGTTGGCCGGCCGGCCTGCACTAAGCTTCATGGTTCGTATTGAAGAGTACTGTTTCATGACTGACAAGCTGTTGGGAGCATCGCTAGCCGAGCTGCGTCACGCGTTACATGCTCGCCCCGAGAGATCCGGGCAGGAAGCCGAAACGGCGCGATATATTGCGCAGTGGCTGTCCGAGGCTGGAGCCGATACCGTCATTACCGGCCTGGGTGGGCATGGTGTTGCCGGTGTGTTTCGAGGACGCGAGCTAGGGCCAAGGATCATGTTCCGCGCCGAACTGGATGGGTTGCCTATTCAGGAGAGCGGCTCCGTTGCCTGGGCATCGGTGCGCTCTCACCATGCCCATAGCTGCGGCCACGACGGACATATGGCGATACTGCTGGGCCTGGCGCAGCAATTGGCAAAGACGCCTCCACGCAGTGGTGAAACGGTGCTCCTTTTCCAACCCGCCGAGGAAACAGGCGAAGGGGCGCGAGCTGTCATCGGATCACCTCGCTTTGCCGAATTACAGCCGGACCGGGTCTATGCCCTGCATAACCTGCCGGGCCGTCCGCTGGGTGAGGTTTCTTTGCGCGAGGGAGCTTTTACCTGCGCTTCGCGTGGCCTGATCATACGTCTGACGGGGTTATGCTCTCACGCGGCACACCCTGAGCAGGGACGTAATCCTGCCATGGCCATGTGCCGTATTCTCCAGGGGCTCAAACGTCTGCCGCAACAGCTTCCCGATGATCAGGGGCTGGCCATGGTGACGCTCATCCATGCGCGCCTGGGGGAGGTAGCCTTCGGCACCTCTCCCGGGCAGGCCGAAGTGATGGCGACCCTGCGTACCGAAAGCGATGAAATGATGCGGGCATTAGCAGAAGCGGCGGTGTCACTTGCCCATGCCGAGGCGGAAGAGGATGAGCTGGGTATCGAAATCGATTGGTGCGACGTTTTCATGGCAACGTACAATGATGCTCGTGCCGTGGACGAGATAGAAGAAGTTTCGAAAGCGTTGGGGCTGGCGGTAAATCGTATGGAAAACGTGCATCGTTGGTCCGAGGATTTCGGTCGCCTTGCCGCCCTGGGGCAAGGCGCGATGTTTACGCTGGGAAGTGGAGAGCAATGCCCCTCTTTACATCATCCCGACTACGATTTTCCGGATGAGCTTCTCGATATTGGCGTGGCAATCTTCGAGCGCTTGCTGCGCCAGTACCAGGGATGACCCGCGTCAGGGCATCAGCACTTTTCTGTCATCTGGAGAGTGTCAACGTTGCAACGCGTCGTGACTTGCGTCAATGTAACCGCTGGATAATGCCGGGTTCCGGCGGGGGAGGAAAGTCAGCTGTTGGCCTTGTAAAGTACTAGCTGAGCGTGGCTGAATATGCTTTCTTTCCAATTGAGCGGAAAGAAAATGTCTTCCTCCTCGGGGGTTCCACTTCTATACTTGGACCCGCTGGGTAACGCCCTGTTACGACTAGCGCTGTGTTAAGAAGGAGTCTTACATGAGAAAATCTACGACTGGCTTGCTGCTCGGTTCTGCGTTGGTGGTTGGCCTTTCGGGCTGTGCCAGTTCAGGAATGCAGTCCACAAGTGGCAGCACGGGTGACAAGGCTTGGTACCAGCAGCCTTTTGTCTGCGGTATTGCCGGCGGTCTGATTGGCGGTGGTATCGGTTACGCTACCAGCGGCGAGTCGGATGAAGATACAGGAGCAGCCATCGGTGGCGTAACAGGCGCAACGGCAGGTGCACTGCTGTGTGCAGATTATTCGGCCTCTATTGGCGATGCCGATGGCGATGGTGTGCCTGATGATCGCGACCAGTGCCCGAACACGCCGGCAGGAGTGGCGGTCGATGCCGTTGGTTGCCCGCTGGACACCGATGGCGACGGCGTTGCTGACTACCAGGATCAATGCCCCGGTACTCCGGCAGGTGTAGAGGTCGATGCCAAGGGTTGCCCGCTGGATTCCGACGGTGATGGCGTTCCCGACTATCAGGACCAGTGCCCGGATACCCCGGCAGGCACCGAAGTCAATGCGTTGGGCTGCCCGGCAGATCTCGTGCTGCGCGATGTCAACTTCGAGTTCGATTCCGCCCAGCTGACGGAAAATGCCGAGACGATTCTTGATCGTGTCGCTGAGAAACTGGTATCCAACGAGAACGTACGCGTACGCCTGGAAGGCCATACCGACTCGATTGGTTCTGCAGCGTACAACAAGGAACTCTCGCAGCGTCGTGCTGAGTCAGTCAAGGAATACCTGGCGTCTCAGGGCGTTAGTCAGGATCGCATGACCGCTATCGGTTATGGCGAAGAGCAGCCGATCGCGACCAACGAAACGGCTGAAGGTCGTGCCGAGAATCGTCGTGTCGAGTTGGGCGAAGCTCAGTAAAACGCAGATCAACAAGGCCGCAAGACGAAGCTTGTCGGTACTTGACCTGAAGATACAACCCCGCCGAGGCGGGGTTGTATCGTTTTTGAACTTTCTTTCGTGAAAGTGGGTGCGGGATGATGAACAGCTCGGGCTGAAACTGCTACTTGGGTTGCTGCTGACAGAGAGCGGTTGCCTGAGTGGTTCCTTGAGGAGTGTTCAGGCGGACTGTTACGGTGTCGATCCCATGCTTGCGCAAAGTACTGCGCAATTGTTCATTACAGGCGATCGCTTCCCAGGCGGCCGTGGCGGCAGGATTGCGCCGGCCTGTCGTGTTGGGGCCTGCGCTGGAAGCGGAGCGATCGTTCAACTCGAAACGCATTTCATAAGCGTTTCCGGGCCCGCCAATGTGGCGGATATCTTCAAGCTGAACGGCGTTTTCGTCATAACTTTCCGTAATGCTCGCTCCTGCATCCTGTAAATCCCCAATGGCGGAAGGCGACTGGGCCAATGCGGCGCCGACCGGGAAAAGCAAAGCCCCAAGCACTGCATCTCTCCATTTCATGCAAACCTCCTCTCTCCGTGGGTCAGCTTTCAATCTGGTGGGCAACCCGCAGTGACGCAAGTTCCTGCGTCATGGTTACGATCCTGCATTGCAGGACGTTTCGAGCCTGCTCTGCAGTGCGAGAGGAGGCACGAACCTGGTCCGCCGATGTGATGGATCAAGAGCATGTGCGGTGGACGAAATGCTGTTGGCTTGCTAATGTTGCGGGCCTGTTATCTCTCGTTGTCTTGTAACGGCCGCTTGATCCGGATTTCCAGCCTGTCCCCATCGTAAGGGTGACGGGTGGAGTGGGGCCTGCCGCTGCTTCAAATGATTTCATCCTCTTCATGTGGTCCTTGGTAGGGGCCACCACTGAATCCAAAGGATACGTTGATGCCTATCGTAACTCTGCCCGACGGCAGTCAAAGAACCTTCGATCGTCCGCTTAGCGTCATGCAGCTTGCCGAGTCCATCGGTCCGGGATTGGCCAAGGCCTGTCTGGCTGGAAAGATCGACGGTGAGCTCGTCGATGCCGCCGACATCATCGATCACGACGCCCAGGTGGCAATCCTGACTGCGCGTGACGAGGAGGGGCGCGACATCATCCGCCACTCCTGCGCTCATCTCGTGGGACATGCCGTCAAGCAGCTTTATCCGGATGCCAAGATGGCTATCGGGCCGGTTATCGAAGATGGTTTCTATTACGACATCGACTTCGGTCGCTCGATTACGCCTGAAGATCTCGACGCTATCGAAAAGCGCATGAAGGCGCTCATCGACTCGGAGTACGACGTAATCCGGGAGTATGTCGATCGCGATACGGCCATGGCAACGTTTCGGGAACGGAATGAGCCCTATAAGCAGGAGATCATCAGCGCGATTCCCGAAGGTGAGACCATCCGGCTCTACTACCATAAGGAATACACGGACATGTGCCGTGGTCCGCACGTGCCCAATACGCGTCACTTGAAAGCATTCAAGCTGCTCAAGTTGGCGGGTGCCTACTGGCGAGGCGATGCTTCAAAGCCCATGCTGACCCGGATCTACGGTACGGCCTGGGGAGACAAGAAGGAGCTCAAGGCCTACCTCCAGCGCCTGGAGGAGGCGGAGAAGCGCGATCATCGCAAGATTGCGCGTAAGCTCGACTTCTTCCATATGCAGGAAGAAGCACCTGGCATGGTGTTCTGGCATCCTCGCGGATGGGCGATCTGGCAGGTTGTCGAGCAGTATATGCGCAACGTCTATAAGGAAAGCGGCTATCAGGAGATCCGCTGCCCTCAGGTCATGGATGTCTCGCTATGGAAAAAGTCGGGCCACTGGGACAACTATGCCGAAAACATGTTTTTCACCGAGTCGGAGAAGCGGGAGTACGCGCTCAAGCCGATGAACTGTCCCGGCCATGTCCAGGTATTCAATTCAGGATTGCGTAGCTACCGGGAGTTGCCGATTCGCTATGGCGAGTTCGGGGGGTGTCATCGTAACGAGCCCTCTGGCGCCCTGCATGGCATCATGCGCGTCAGGGCCTTTACTCAGGATGACGGTCATGTGTTCTGTACCGAGGAGCAGATCGAGTCCGAGGTGACGGCATTTCATTGTCAGGCGCTTAAGGTATACAACGATTTCGGCTTTCACGATATCGATGTCAAGATCGCATTGCGCCCTGACAAGCGTATCGGTGCCGATGTCGATTGGGACCGTGCCGAGGGCGCGCTGCGAGCGGCGCTTGCGAGTTGCGACGTGCAGTGGGAGGAGCTGCCTGGGGAAGGGGCGTTCTATGGTCCCAAGATCGAGTACCATATGAAGGATTGCCTGGGGCGCGAATGGCAGGTCGGTACCATGCAGGTCGACTTCATGATGCCGGGGCGTCTGGGGGCGCAGTATGTCAGTGAGGATGGCAGCCGTCGCGCACCGGTCATGCTGCACCGTGCTATCGTCGGTTCCTTCGAGCGCTTTATCGGTATCCTGATCGAGCACTATGCGGGAGCATTGCCGCTCTGGCTGTCACCGGTCCAGGCGGTAGTCCTGAATATCACCGATGCTCAGCAGAATTATGCGATATCGCTGACGCAACGTCTGCAGCAGGCCGGTATTCGAGTCAAGACAGACTTGAGGAACGAGAAGATCGGCTTTAAAATCCGGGAGCATACTTTGCAGAAGATCCCTTATCTGCTGGTTGTCGGTGATAAGGAGATCGAAACGGATTCGGTGGCCGTTCGTACCCGGTCCGGGGAAGACCTCGGTACGTTCCAAGTGGACGCTCTGATTGGACGTTTGCTGGAAGAACGGGTATAAGTATAACGTTAATTGCCAAAATGGAGATGTAACGATCAAGCGGAACAATCAGCGTGGGCGCCCTCAAGAGAAGCGCGCCCCGATCAATGACCGTATTCGTGCGGATGAAGTCCGCCTCATCGATAGCGAAGGCGAACAGGTCGGTGTCGTGCCGATGCAGGAAGCTCTTGAGCGCGCCGAAGCCGAGGGGTTGGATCTCGTCCAGATTTCCAGTGGTGATCCGATCGTCTGCAAGATCATGGATTACGGCAAGTCTCTCTTCGAGCAGAAGAAGCAGAAGTCCGCTCAGAAGAAGAAGACTAAACAGATTCAGGTGAAGGAAGTCAAATTCCGCCCTGGAACCGACGAGGGCGATTATCAGGTCAAGCTTAAAAACCTGACGCGTTTCCTCGAAGGTGGGGACAAGGGCAAGGTCACGCTGCGCTTCCGCGGTCGTGAGATGGCTCACCAGGATATCGGCCGCAAGCTGCTGGAGCGGGTTGCTGCGGATATGGATGAGCTGGCGGTGGTCGAGTCCTTCCCCAAAATGGAAGGACGGCAGATGATCATGATCCTTGCACCCAAGAAGAAGTGATCCGTTGGCAGTTTAACGGGTGAATCACGTATGGCGTGGTTCATCGGCCACGGGTTTTCTGAAAAACATCGAGTGGAGTTTTCCCTCATGCCAAAAATCAAGAGTAACAGTGGCGCGGCCAAGCGCTTCAAGAAGACTGCTAACGGCTTCAAGCACAAGCAGTCCTTCCGTAGCCACATCCTGACCAAGAAGTCCACCAAGCGTAAGCGTCAACTGCGTGGTATGAAGCAGATTCACGACGCTGACAAGTCATTGATTCAGCGCATGCTGCCGAATCTATAAGACCTTGGGTCGGTAATTTTTAACGTCAGGAGATAGCTATGTCTCGCGTCAAGCGTGGTGTCGTCGCACGTCGTCGGCACAAGAAAATCATGAAGCAGGCCAAGGGTTACTACGGAGCCCGGTCTCGTGTGTTTCGCGTTGCCAAGCAGGCGGTCATCAAGGCAGGCCAGTATGCCTATCGCGACCGCCGCCAGCGCAAGCGTCAGTTCCGTGCGCTGTGGATTGCGCGTATCAACGCTGCGTCCCGCATCAACGGTCTGTCCTACAGCCGCTTCATCGCCGGCCTGAAGAAGGCGGGTATCGAGATTGACCGTAAGGTCCTGGCCGATCTCGCGGTTCATGAGAAAGCCGCTTTTGCTGCCATCGTCGAAAAGGCCAAGGCTGCTCAATAAGTGGCATTGTTACTGTCGCGATCGGCAGTAATTCACTTATGAACGTCACAGGGGGAGAGCAGCCGCTCTCCCCCTGTTTTTTGTTATGCACGTATAGGCGTGCGCTGGACATTCATTATCGGAGCTCAACGGATGGACCATCTTCCCACTTTGGTCGCCGAGGCTCGTTCTGCCATCGAAAGTGCTCAAACGGTCAAGGCACTCGATGAAGTTCGGGTTCGCTATCTCGGTAAGAAGGGCGAGATTACCGCCTTGCTCAAGAGTCTCGGCAAGTTATCCGCCGATGAGCGCCCCAAGGCTGGTGAAAGCATCAACCAGGCCAAGCAAACGTTAGCGGCAGAACTGGATAGTCGACAGCAGCAATTGGAGCTGGCCGCACTTGATGCCCAGCTTGCCGCTGAGCGTGTCGACGTCACCCTGCCGGGGCGGGGGGAGTCCAACGGCGGCCTTCATCCGGTAACGCGTACGCTGGAGCGGATAGAGGGACTGTTCACCCGTATCGGCTTCGATGTGGCCATAGGTCCCGAGATCGAAGACGATCATCATAATTTCGAGGCGCTCAATATTCCTGCGCATCATCCCGCCCGAGGGATGGCCGACACATTCTATTTCGATACCACGCGGCTTCTGCGGACTCATACATCACCGGTGCAGGTGCGGACCATGAAGTCGCAGGAACCACCGATTCGTATCGTCTGCCCGGGACGGGTTTACCGCAGTGATTCCGACCTGACACATACCCCCATGTTCCACCAGGTCGAAGGATTGCTGGTAGATGAAGATGTCAGCTTTGCCGATCTCAAGGGGACCATCGAGGATTTTTTGAAGGCCTTCTTCGAACGCGATGAACTGTCGGTGCGCTTTCGCCCCTCCTACTTTCCTTTCACCGAGCCCTCCGCTGAAGTCGATATCCAGTGTGTGATCTGCAGTGGCGAGGGGTGCCGTGTATGTTCCCACTCGGGGTGGCTGGAAGTCATGGGGTGCGGCATGGTGCACCCGGAAGTGTTTCGCCATTCGGAAATCGATGCCGAGCGATACAAGGGCTTTGCCTTCGGTATGGGGGCCGAGCGCCTTGCAATGCTGCGTTATGGCGTAAATGACTTGCGCCTGTTCTTTGAAAACGATCTGCGCTTCCTGCGTCAGTTCGCGTGACCCGAGCTAGGAGACTGGAAGGATCATGAAATTTTCCGAAACGTGGCTGCGTGAATGGGTCTCGCCCGAATTGAGTACTCAGGCGTTAGCGGATCAGATCACCATGGCGGGGCTCGAAGTGGACAGTATCGAGCCCGTAGCGGGTCTGTTCAGCGGTGTGGTCGTGGCCGAGGTGCTTGCTAAGCAGCCGCATCCTGACGCGGACAAGCTGAACGTTTGCCAGGTTGACGACGGCAGTGGCGAGACGGTGCAGGTGGTATGTGGTGCGCCCAATGTGTCCGTCGGGCAGAAGGTTCCTTTCGCCCGTGTCGGCGCGGTGTTGCCCGAGGACTTCAAGATCAAGAGAGCCAAGCTGCGGGGTGTCGAGTCTCGTGGCATGATCTGTTCCGCCTCGGAGTTGGGGCTGGAAGAGGGCAAATCCGAAGGCATCCTGATCCTGCCCCCGCAGGCACCCAGTGGCGAGGATTTTCGTCATTGGATGGCACTGGATGACCATGCCATCGAAGTGGATCTCACTCCCAATCGCGGAGATTGCTTGAGCCTGAAGGGGCTGGCGCGGGAAGTCGGCGTGCTCAATCGGCTGCCGCTGAAGAATGCTGGTACCGCGGCAGTGCCTGCCGAGCATGAGGTGAATTTCCCGGTACGGGTCGAGGCGCCTGATCAGTGTCCCCGCTACGTGGGACGTGTGATTCGCGGGGTTGATCCGCAGGCTCAGACTCCGATATGGATGGTCGAGCGGCTGCGTCGCAGTGGGGTGCGCTCAATCGACCCCATTGTCGATGTGACCAACTACGTGATGCTGGAGCTTGGCCAGCCCATGCATGCCTTCGATCTGGCGTGCCTCGAGGGTGCGGTCATCGTTCGCCCGGCACGCCCGGGGGAGCAGCTGACCCTGCTTGACGGCCAGAAAGTGGCGCTCCATGAAGATACGCTGGTCATTGCCGATGAGCGTGGTCCTCTCGCGATTGCAGGAGTGATGGGAGGGGAGAACTCGGGTGTCAGCGCCAAGGCGCGCGATATTTTCCTGGAGTCGGCGTTCTTCACGCCGCTGGCCGTTGCCGGACAGGCCCGTCGCTACGGGCTCCACACCGATGCCTCCCATCGCTTCGAGCGTGGCGTGGATCCCGCGCTGACCCTGGATGCGATCGAGCGTGCCACTGGCCTGCTGATGGAGATCGTCGGCGGTAGTCCCGGCCCACTCATCGAAGTGGCGAGTCCCGATCATCTGCCTCATGAAAGACGGGTTCGTTTGAGAGCGTCGCGCCTCGAGCAGGCCTTGGGCCTGTCGCTTCCCGATACCGAGGTGGTCGAGATACTGCAACGCTTGGGGATGTACGTCGAAGTCGAGAGTGAGGTGGCCTGGCGGGTCACGGTGCCTAGCTGGCGCTTCGATATTGCCATTGAAGAGGACTTGATCGAGGAGCTGGCACGGATCTATGGCTATAACCGTTTGCCGGTGCGTCGCCCCAAGGCAAGCCTGTCGCTCAGGGCCGACGGGGAAATTCAGCAGCCCCTGGCCCGGCTTCGCCGCCATATGGTGGCCCGTGGGTACCAAGAGGCCATCAGTTACAGCTTCGTTGCCCCTGATTTGCATAAACTGCTGAGCCCCGACGCCATCTCGCCCACATTGGCGAATCCCATCTCCAGCGACATGTCCATGATGCGGGCCAGTCTGTTTCCTGGGTTGGTAAAGGCTCTGATGCACAATCTCAACCGCCAGCAAACGCGGGTACGCTTGTTCGAGACCGGCTTGGTGTTCCGGGGGGATCTCGACCATCTGGAGCAGGAGCCGATGATCGGCGGGCTGATATGTGGCAGCCGTGATCCTGAAGGATGGTCGGCACGACGGGACAAGGTCGACTTCTTCGATCTGAAAGGGGACGTGGAATCGCTGCTGGCGCTGTCCGGCGCTTCTGATCAGTGGCGTTTCTCTCCGGAACAGCATCCCGCGCTGCATCCGGGGCAAACGGCACGTCTGATGCACCGCGATGCTCCCGTGGGCTGGCTTGGTGCATTGCATCCTGGTGTCAGGGCCGAGCTGGGTATCAAGGTCGAGGTGTTTGTTTTTGAGGTCAGTCTTGCGGCGGTCTCGGAAGGCGAATTACCCCGCTTCCTGCCCCTGTCTCGCTACCCTGAAGTGCGCCGTGACCTGGCTCTGGTGTTGCGGGAAGAGGTGCCGGTGCAGGCGGTACTGGATGCCGTACGGGGCGAGGCGGGCGACTGGCTTACGGACCTGCGTCTGTTCGATGTCTACCAGGGGACAGGGGTCCCGGAGGGATATAAGAGTTTGGCGATGGGCTTGACCTGGCAGCATCCTTCGCGCACCCTCAATGATGAAGAAATCAATCAGTTAATCGAGGCGATTGTCAATGAAGCGCAACGGCGTTTCGAGGCAGTGCTGCGGAGCTGATGAATGTCGTCATTCTGCACGAGGAAGTGAGAATGGGTGCGCTGACCAAGGCTGAACTGGCCGAACATCTGCATTCCGAGCTTGGTTTTTCCAAGCGCGAAGCCAAGACGATGGTAGAAGCGTTCTTCGAGGAGATACGTGGATGCCTGCGAGAGAATGAGCAGGTGAAGCTGTCAGGCTTCGGTAACTTCGACTTGCGCGATAAACGTGAACGTCCTGGACGTAACCCCAAGACCGGCGAAGAAATCCCGATTTCCGCTCGCCGAGTGGTAACTTTCCGCCCGGGACAGAAACTCAAGTGTCGTGTAGAGCACTTCGAAGGCGAGCTGGAAACCGAGTAACCCACGCTCTATAGAATGCAGTCTGGCCAGAGCGCTCTTGGTGAGGCGGGGAACATTCGAAAACCCGCTGGGCGAGTCAATCTGCAGAGCACCAGTATAGAGTCATCCTGCTTTTGAAAGGGCGGGATGACTCTCGTATGGACGCACCCCGCTTCAGGCGCCCCCATAACTTTGAAGAAGCTCAGCGATAACTGCCTTGAGAATGAAACCCAGCATACCGGCCCCAAGCACGATGAACAGCATGATGGTGCCGAACTTGCCGGCCTGTGATTTTCGTGCCAGATCCCAGATGATAAAACACATAAACAGGATTAAACCGCCGATCATCAATGGCGTGAGCCATGTCTCGAAACTGTTTGGCATAACGACTCCTTGACTGGATTCAATATTATAACGCGTCTTCTCTAGGGTTTCCGGGTGAAGGCCTTGAGTCCAAAGCTATCGTCGATGCTCGCGTTCGCCGCGGCACGGGCTATGGTAATATCCGATCAAATTCTGCAAGCAGGGCGGTACTTATGCCTACGTTGAAGATCTTTGTTGGCACCATGTACGGTGGGGCGTTGGATGTGGCTGAGCAGGTAAAACCCCTGTTCGAGCAGGCGGGCTATAGCGTCAGTATCTTCGACCAGCCGACGCTGGCCGACCTCACCGATACGCTGCCCGATCTGGCGTTATTCTGTACATCGACTACCGGAAGCGGCGATTTCCCGGGAAACATGGTGCCTTTCGTGCGGGAAATGAAGGACTCGTCTCCCAGCCTGACAAGGCTGCGCTATGGCATGATTGCGATGGGGGACAGTTCCTACGGAGAAACTTTTTGCGGCGCAGGACGGGCATTGGATGCGTTGCTCGAGGATCTGGGAGCGCAGCGCCTGGGAGAGCGTCTGGAAGTCGACGCCACGGAAACCTTCATGGCCGACGATGCGGCCCTGCCCTGGGCAGAAGCCTGGATCGAGGAGCAGGAACTGGCAAGCCGCAAGGATTGATATGCCATTCCCACTGTCCTCCTCGCGCCTGAGCGTCATGCTCGGGCTGTTGTTCGTCATGCTGGCGACATTGCCGCGTTATTGGCTGGGGCAGCATCAGACACGCTTGACTTTGATGCTGGTTGCCATGGGCGTCGTATCTGTCGTGCTCATTGCCCAATGGCGGATGCTCGATCGTGCGCAGCGCCGGCACATGCCTCATTGGTGTGCCCGCCTCGCCGTCGCAATGATCGCTGGACTGGCGCTGGCAGGCATGTGGTACCTGCTCGTCTCGCCATATGTGAATGCATGGCCGACAATCCTGTCGCATGGCGCCACGCTGGGGTTGTTCCTGCATGTATTGAGCACGTGGTGGCGGCCCGATTGAGAAATGTTTCGTGCAGGGCAAGGAGGGCACCGCAGATGAGCCGCGGCGCCCTCGGCATATATCAGCTAAGCGTGTAGCAGGGCACGTACTCGGTTCCCGGCAGCTTCATGCGCCCTTGAGCGACAAAGGAATTGAGCATTTCATCCAGTCGCGTCATCAACTCCACTTCGGCATGTAACCTGAAGGGGCCATGTGCCTCGATGGCTCGAATGCCTGCGTCCTTGACGTTACCTGCAACGATCCCCGAGAACGCGCGCCGCAGATTGGCGGCCAGTTCATGAATCGGCTGGTCATGGTGCAGCGCGAGTCCGGCCATGGCCGAATGAGTCGGCTCGAATGGTTGCTGAAAGCCACCCTGGATGTTCAGACGCCAATTGAAGTAGAAGGCGTCATTGTGAGCGCGACGAAAGGCCGCGACGTCGTCGATGCCCTGCCGCATCGCCCGAGCCACACCGGTGGGATCATCGATCATGATGCGGTAGCGTTCACGAGCCTTGTCTCCCAGTGTGTAGGCCAGGAACTCGTCGATGCGCTGAAAGTAATCCTCTGCGCTGCGTGGCCCGGTGAAGATGACCGGAAACGGTATGTCCGCATTGTCGGGATGAAGCAGAATGCCGAGCAGGTAGAGGATTTCCTCAGCCGTTCCGACGCCACCCGGAAAGACGATGATGCCATGCGCTACCCGTACGAAGGCCTCGAGGCGCTTTTCGATGTCGGGCATGATGACCAGTTCGTTGACGATCGGGTTGGGAGACTCGGCAGCGATGATGCCGGGTTCTGAAATGCCCAGATAACGCCCGTCATGCCGGCGCTGCTTGGCATGAGCCAGATTGGCGCCTTTCATGGGGCCTTTCATGGCGCCGGGGCCGCAACCGGTACAGATGTCCAGCTCGCGAAGCCCCAGGTGGTAACCCACGTCCTTGGTGTAATCGTACTCTTCGCGGGAAATGGAGTGGCCGCCCCAGCATACTGCCAGGCTGGGTTCACGCGAGGACTTGAGCGTCCCGGCGTTACGCAGGATATGAAACACCGCGTTGGTGATATCTTCGCTGTTACTGAGGTCGAAGCGCGGATGATTCTGTATTTCGTTGTAGGCATAGACAATGTCACGGAGCACCGCAGAAAGTTGCTCGCGGATGCCGCGGATCATCTTGCCATCGACAAAGGCGCAGGCGGGTGCATTGTCCAGCTTGAGACGAATACCGCGGTCCTGCTGGATGACTTCGATTTCGAAGTCGTGATAGGTCTCCATCACGGCGCGGCCATCGTCGGTCGGGCTGCCACTGTTAAGTACTGCCAGGGCGCAACGGCGCAGCACATCATGCAGCCCGCTGGCCGAGGTGTCGCGCAGGCGGTTGACCTCTTGCTGGGACAGGACTTCCAGGCTCCCTTCGGGAGATATGACGGTAGAGAGGGTTCGGGACATCGACGGGGCTCCTTGTCCTGTCGTTACGATAACGGCTACGGCTAGCGACTCATTTCTTCAGCTTCGCGTGACGACGGCGCCTTGATCCCATGCACGCGGCGGGCTTTCTCTCGATTGGTTTGCCATGCTCCGTAGGAACTCGCCTTTTCGGCAGTCTTGCCGGGTCTCGGCTTCGCTGGTGTCAATCGTGAAGGGGTTATACGGCTGCGCGGGCGTCATTCATGGCTGCTGAATGTGGAATCATGTCGCTCAGAGTAAAGAGATCCGCTTCCGGCGCATGGGGCTCCATGCCGATGGGAGCAGGGTAAATGGCGTCGGCACGCTGGGTGAAAGGGTCAGACATCAAAATATCCATAAACCGTATTCGAGACGCCTGATGCTATCACGTGTCTCGAATGTGCGCAGCGCCGCCTCTTGGTGTATAATCTGATATAATAGATTTTCCGAACTTCTTCTAAGTTACCGTTATCGGAGCTGGCCTTGACCAAAGGCACCGTCGGATTCCGATCACGCGCTCCTGATGAACCGTAAGTGAGTCATCGACGCTCCATGTTCAACGCTCAATATTTCCGAACCTTCATTACCCTGGTCGAGACCGGCAGCTTCACGCATACGGCTCGCAAGCTGGACATGACGCAGCCGGGCGTCAGTCAGCATGTGCGTAAGCTTGAACAGTATCTCGACAAGGCGCTACTGCATCGGCATGGTCGCCGTTTTACCCTGACCGAAGCCGGGCGGCGTGCCTACGATTACGCCATCAAGCTTTTCGCAGAGCATGAATACTTTCGCCATTCGCTGGACAACGATTCGCCCGATTCGGGGGAGTGCCGCATCGCGTCGCCTGGCAGTATCGGGTTGATGTTCTATCCGTTCATCCTGGGCTATCAGCAGATGAACTCGGGGCTGACGGTCAGCTATAGCTTCGCCTTCAATAGCGAGATCGTTCATGATGTACTGGCGGGTCGTTTCGACCTGGGCATCGTGACGGATGTCATCAAGCATCCTGATCTGCATTACGAGCCGTGGCATCAGGAACCGCTATGTCTGGTTGTGCCGGCCGACTTTACCGGTAGCACGATAACCGAGCTGATGGCTTTAGGCTTCGTGAACTACTCGGACGGCGTCAATAACGCCAGCCAGGTGCTGAGGAGCAATTTTCCCGGCGAGTTCCGCTCGGTGAGTCATTTCCCGCAGCAGGGTTTTACCAATGAAGTCGGGCTGGTACTGGATGCCGTGGCGCGTGGGCTGGGCTTTACCGTGGTATCGCGTCTGGTGCTGGAAACCTCACCCTGGCAACGCCAGGTAAAGGAGCTGGTACTGAGCCAGCCGGTCTACGAGACTCTCCACGTGGTCACCAAGGCAGGATCGGAAATCCCCAAGCGCTACGAGCAATTGCTGACTGAATTCCGCCAGCAGCGGCGTAACGTCCTGTATGGGTATGCCGAAGCGCCTGCGCTGGAAAATGAGCGCTAGCACCACCACACACCCCGGCTTACGCCGGGTGTGTGGTTTCAAGCCATGCTTGGCGGCTCAGTCTCGATACGCATCGACCGAAGGGCATGAGCAGATCAGGTTGCGGTCGCCATGGACGTTGTCCACCCGGTTGACCGAGGGCCAGAATTTTGCAGCCTTGACCGCTTCGGAGGGGAAGGCTGCCTGCTCCCGCGAGTAGGGGCGGGACCATTCCGGATCCATGAGATCCGCCATGGTATGAGGCGCCCTGACCAGAGGATTGTCATTTCCCGCCCACTCGCCGTTCTCGATGTGTCGGATTTCCTCACGAATGGCAATCATCGCGTCGCAGAAGCGATCAATCTCATAGCGCGACTCGGACTCGGTGGGCTCCACCATCAGCGTACCCGCGACCGGGAAAGACATGGTCGGCGCATGGAAGCCGTAATCCATCAGGCGCTTGGCGATATCCTCTTCGGTGATGCCTGAAACCGACTTGATCGGCCGAATGTCGAGAATGCACTCATGCGCTACGGTGCCGTTTGCTCCCTTGTACAGCACGGGATAATGCTTCTCGAGTCGCGTGGCGATGTAGTTGGCGTTGAGTATGGCAAGCTCCGTGGCCCTGCGTAGTCCCTGGGCGCCCATCATTTTGATGTAGGCCCAGGAGATCGGCAGGATCGAGGCGCTACCGAAGGCGGCGGCTGAAACGGCCCCGCAATCCTCGCGTACACCGGCCAGGGGCGTGACTACATGATTGGATACGAACGGTGCCAGATGTGCCTTGACACCGATCGGCCCCATGCCAGGACCGCCGCCGCCATGAGGGATACAGAAGGTCTTGTGCAGATTGAGATGCGAAACGTCTCCGCCGAAGTCGCCGGGGCGGCATAAGCCGACCTGAGCATTCATGTTGGCGCCGTCGATGTATACCTGCCCGCCATGTTCGTGAACGATCCGACAGGCTTCGCGTATGCTCTCCTCGAAGACGCCATGAGTGGAGGGGTAGGTAAGCATGATGGCCGAGAGCGCTTCACTATGCTTTCCGGCCTTGGCGCGTAGATCCTCCAGATCGATGTTGCCGTTACCGTCGCATTCCACTACCACGACTTTCATCTGTGCCATCGCCGCAGAGGCTGGGTTGGTGCCGTGGGCGGAGCTGGGAATGAGACAGATGTCCCGCTCGCCCTCACCCTGGGCCGCCTGATAGCGGCGGATTGCCACCAAGCCTGCATACTCGCCCTGAGCCCCTGAGTTGGGTTGCATGGAGATGCTGTCGTAGCCAGTGATCTCGACCAGAAATGCCGAGAGCTCATCGATCATCTGCTTGTAACCGACAACCTGATCGGAAGGTGCAAAGGGGTGAATCTGCGCGAACTCGGGCCAGCTGATGGGGATCATTTCGCTGGTGGCGTTGAGCTTCATGGTGCACGAGCCCAGCGGGATCATGGCATGGGTCAGTGACAGGTCCTTGTTTTCCAGGCGCTTCAAGTAGCGCAGCATTTCGGTTTCGCTGCGGTAGCGCTGGAAGGTAGGGTGTGTCAGGAAGGCGGATTCACGACGGCATGCAGCGGGAATGCCACTGGCGCCAGAGGCTATCACTTGCTCGTCGAGGGTGGTTACCGACAGGCCATGCTCCTCGCCGATCAGGACATCGAACAGGGTCGCTACGTCAGCAGGCGTTGTCGTTTCGTCAAGGCTGACTCCGATACGCCCGCCCGAGTGATAGCGCAGATTGATTTCATGGGTCATGGCGCGACCATGAATCTTGCCGGCATCGGCGCCTTCCAGCGTCAGCGTGTCGAACCAGCTATCATGCGCAAGCTGGATACCCTTGCGCTTGAGCCCCTCGGCCAGGACCGTTGTCAGCCGATGAATGCGGTTGGCAATGGTCCTGAGTCCTTCTGCGCCATGATAGACGGCGTAGAAACCGGCAATGTTGGCCAGCAGGGCCTGGGAGGTGCAGATATTGGAGGTGGCTTTCTCTCTGCGGATATGCTGTTCGCGTGTCTGCATGGCCATGCGCAGAGCCGGGTTGCCGCGGGCATCCTTGGAAACCCCGATGATGCGACCGGGCAGGGAGCGCTTGAGGTCATCGGTGGTGGCGAAGAAGGCAGCATGAGGGCCGCCGAAGCCCATGGGTACGCCGAATCTCTGCGAGTTGCCCACGACGATGTCGGCCCCTAGTGCGCCGGGTTCCCTGAGCAGGACCAGACTCATCAGATCCGCGGCCACGCAGGTCATCACCTGACGCTCCCGGGCGCTGGCCAGCAGCGGGGCAAGATCGCGGACCTGCCCCGTTTGACCGGGATACTGGAAGAGTGCGCCGAAGACGTGGTAATCGCTGAACTTCTCGGCACGATCGATGACCAGCTCGAAGCCGAAGTAGGCGGCACGAGTGCGCACCACGTCGAGCGTCTGCGGCAGGACATCATCCGCGACGAAGAAAAGCTCCGTCTTGGCCTTCTTGTTGGCTCGCCGACACAGTGCCATGGCTTCCGCCGCAGCGGTCGCTTCATCGAGCAGTGAGGCATTGGCAAGCGCCATGCCTGTCAGATCCATGATGGTCTGCTGGAAATTCAGCAACCCTTCGAGGCGCCCCTGGGCAATTTCCGGCTGATAGGGAGTGTAAGCGGTGTACCAGCCGGGATTTTCCAGTACGTTTCGGGCAATGACGGCCGGCAGGTGAGTGTTGTAGTAGCCTTGGCCAATATACGTCTTGAAGACCTTGTTTTGTCTTGCCAGACGTTTCAGATAATCGAGGGATTCAGCCTCGCCTCGCGGACCTTCCAGATCGAGTTCCCGGTCGAGGCGGATTCCCTTGGGCACGGTCCTGTCAATCAGGGACTCGAGGCTGTCCAGGCCAAGCGTAGCCAGCATCTGCTCGATGTCGTGGGCGCGCGGACCGTTGTGACGATGGACGAAAGCATCATGGTTGGCCAGCTCGGCCAGGCTACGGTTGTCTTGTGCCATGGAAATACCCGAAAGAGGCGAGCGGCTGGGGCTCGCAGGCAACGTGAAAACACGCCGAGGCGAAATCGAGTCGCCTCGGACATGACAAGCATGGTATGGCGAGTAGACGGTCAGTCTTCTTCGGCTGCTGCCAGGTTGGCGTAGGCCTCAGCGTCGAGAAGCGTTTCTAGGTCGTCTGCATCCGCCAGCTTCAGCTTGGCAATCCACCCGTCTTCGTAAGGCGAGTCGTTGACGGTCTCGGGAGCGTCCTCGAGCGCTTCGTTGATCTCGACGATCTCCCCCGAGAGCGGGGAGTACAGATCAGAGGCAGCCTTGACGGATTCGATGACACCGAACTCCTCGCCGGCTTCAAGTTCCCGCCCGACTTCCGGCAGTTCGACGAAAACGACGTCACCGAGTGCTTCCTGGGCATGATCGGTGATGCCGATCGTGACGGTCCCGTCGCCATTATCCAGCACCCATTCATGGCTGTCGGTATAGCGGAGATTTGCGGGAATGTGGCTCATCACGTTTTTCCTATAAGAAAAGGTTTTCTGATCCGGAAACGAGGCGCCATTATGCATCATTATCGGGATGGTTGGCACATCGTTCGCTAGTCATGGGTTTGGATACCCGGCTTCCAGTAAGCGTGGCCATCTCGGGGCGAGGCGTCCAGCATAAGAGTGCTTGGATGCATAGAGACGCGCAAGCCTCGCCAAGGCGAAAATAAACATCATTCAGTGTCGAGGTACAAGCATTGGGTGCATGACTCAAGGCAGCCCCTCGTGGCGTCCTTGGGAGCCTTACGACTTCTGCCTGGCTTGCGAGCAAGGGCGTCATCAAGGCAGCTCGGCATGGGCGGAAAGGAGGATGGCGTTTCTTATAAGAAATATATTTTCTTATCGGGGCTGGAGGCCAGTGATCAGAACCGCAATCCAGCAGCCCGATGTTGTACAAGAGAGGGAACATGACGGATAGCAGCATAAATTCTCCATGAAGCTAGAGCATTCATAGTGTAATCCGCTATGGTTGGCGGGTTTTTGATCCTGTCTGGTCATGCAGTGCGGCAGCGCATGCTGATGCTGCATTAATAATAATGCGAAGTGGAGGAATGCAATTGGAAACGCTTAACAGTCTGTTCGGAGCCATCAATGGTGTGGTCTGGGGCCCATTGATGCTGGTCCTGCTGCTCGGAGTGGGGATCTATCTGCAGGCGGGGCTCAAGTTGATGCCGATTCGCAAGCTCGGCCTGGGCTTCAGTCTGTTGTGGGGTGGCCGCTCGGCGACCAAGGGAGATGAAAAGGACGGCGAAATCTCGCCTTTCAATGCCTTGATGACGGCGCTATCCGCCACTATCGGCACCGGCAATATCGCAGGGGTGGCTACGGCGATTGCACTCGGCGGTCCAGGAGCCGTGTTCTGGATGTGGATTACCGCGTTGGTGGGCATGGCCACCAAGTTCTCGGAAGCGGTGCTGGCGGTACGTTATCGTGAGAAAGATGCCAACGGCAATCATGTCGGCGGGCCGATGTACTATATCCGTAACGGACTTGGCAAAAAATGGGCGTGGCTGGGAGGCGTGTTTGCCTTCTTCGGCGCGGTGGCGGCCTTCGGCATCGGCAATACCGTTCAGTCCAACTCTGTCGCCGATGCGCTGGTGACGTCTTTCGGTATTCCGACCTGGCTGTCGGGGCTGGTCATGATGGTCCTGGCCGGCGCCGTGATTCTCGGCGGCATTCAGCGTATTTCGAAAGTTGCCGGCAAGCTGGTGCCCATCATGGCCGTCGCCTATTTCACGGCAGGCATCATTGTTCTGATCATCAATGCCGGACAGATCGGTGACGCTTTCGGCATGATCTTCGGTTACGCCTTCAATCCTATCGCTGCCACCGGTGGCTTCGCAGGTGCCGCTGTCGCGGCGGCTATCCGCTTTGGCGTGGCCCGCGGCATCTTTTCCAACGAGGCAGGCTTGGGAAGCGCGCCGATCGCCCATGCGGCGGCCCAGACCAAGAATCCCGTGCGCCAGGGGCTGATCGCGATGCTGGGCACCTTCATCGATACCATCATAGTGTGTTCCATCACGGCGCTGGTCATACTGACCTCCACGCATTGGACCGATGGCGAGAACGGTGCGGCGCTGACGTCGCTCTCCTTCGACTCGGCATTGCCCGGGGTCGGGCAGCCTCTCGTCGCGATCGCGCTGGCGGTCTTTGCATTCACTACCATTCTGGGCTGGTCATTCTACGGCGAGAAGTGTTTTCAGTACCTGTTCGGTACTCGAGCCATCATGCTGTATCGCATTGCCTTCGTCATCGCCATTCCCGTGGGCGCCATGGCCAAGCTCGGTTTTATCTGGCTGGTGGCGGACACGTTCAATGCCATGATGGCCATACCCAACCTGATCGCGCTGGCACTGCTGTCGCCGGTGGTGTTCAAGTTGACCAAGGATCACTTTGCCGGCAAGACCGTTCTGCCCGGGGAAGATCTGAATCAGCGCTGATTAACGATACGCAACAATGCGGTATGGGGCGGGTGTTCCGCTCCATGCCGTATCCGACCGGGAGTGTCACGATGTCTGACCTTCACAAGACGCCACTGCACGACCTGCATGTCGAGCTTGGCGGCAAGATGGTGCCTTTCGCAGGCTACAGCATGCCGGTGCAGTACGCACTGGGAGTGAAAAAGGAGCATGAGCATACACGCCAGAGCTGCGGGCTCTTCGATGTATCGCACATGGGGCAACTGGTGGTCCGCGGAACGGCGCCCGCCAGAGCGCTCGAAACGCTGGTGACGGCGGATATCGTCGGGCTGGCGGAGGGCATGCAGCGTTATGCCCTGTTCACCAACAACGAAGGGGGCATTCTCGACGATCTCATGGTGGCCAATGCCGGAAGCCACCTCTATCTGGTGGTCAACGCGGCCTGCAAAGGGCAGGACGTGGCGCACCTGCGCACCGGGCTTGGCCAGGATTCAGAGGTCGAAGTGCTCGATCGTGCCCTGCTGGCACTGCAGGGGCCTCAGGCCAAGGACGTCATGGCTCGGCTGTGTCCGGCGGCCTGCGACTTGGTTTTCATGCAGCATGGCCGCTTCGAGGCGGAAGGCATGGAGCTCTGGATCAGCCGCAGTGGGTACACCGGCGAGGATGGATTCGAGATATCCGTGGCGACAGGCGATGCCGAGCGTCTGGCGCGCTGGCTGGTGAGTCAGGAGGAAGTCGAGCCCGTCGGCCTGGGTGCCCGCGACTCGCTGCGCCTCGAGGCCGGTCTTTGCCTCTATGGCCATGATATCGACAGCACGACAACGCCTGTCGAGGCGAACTTGATTTGGGCGGTGGGCAAGGCGCGCCGTCAAGGAGGCGAGCGCGAAGCAGGGTTTCCCGGCGCCGACATGGTCCTGCACCAGATCAGAGCAAAGGATCATGGGCGCCTCAGGGTGGGGCTGCTGGGTGAAGGGCGTGCCCCCGTACGGGAAGGGGCCGAGCTGTTCGATGCCTCCGAGCGGCGGGTGGGTGTCGTGACCTCCGGTAGCTTCGGTCCGAGTGTGGGCAGGCCGGTGGCGATGGCCTACGTCGACATCGATCATGCGGCATCAGGTTCAACTCTCTATGCCGAAGTGAGAGGTAAGCGTCTCCCCATGACGGTCGAGAAGATGCCGTTTGTTCCGGCAAAATATTATCGCGGCTGATATACCGTTATCTTCATGTCTTTGATATAGGCGCCAAAGAATAGCCATGGAGAAATGTGTCGAATTCAGACCCGAAAGGTAGGGGCGACTTGCTGCTCGGTTTGCCGGGCAGCAAGCAGGTAGTCGAGAAACATCTCGCCAATACGTGACCAGCCAAGGTCTTCAACGCTTTCTCGTGCCGCTCGTCCCAGCCGAGCGTACATGGCAGGGTGCTGGCAGAGTTCGACGGCCATATCGATGAATCCAGCAGTGTCCTCGAGTTCAGCGAGACGCCCGTTGTACCCGCTGCGTATCAGCTCGGCAGCAGCCGCATACCGAAAGGCGACAATGGCGAGGCCGCTGGCCATGGCCTCGGGTATCACGTTGCCGTAAGTCTCGGATTGGGAAGGAAACAGAAAAATGTCGGCGCTGGCATAGTGGCGTGCCAAGGCTTCGCCCCTCAGGGGGCCGGTAAATACGGCTTGGGGCAACAGGCGTTCCAGTTGAGGGCGTTGCGGGCCGTCCCCCACCATCACGGGAACCAGATTAGGCTGAACCTTCTGCATGGCGTGGATGCTTTCGGCAAGCAGGGTGACATTCTTTTCCGCCGCAAGCCGCCCGACATACAGAGCAACGGGCTGGTGATCGGCGGCGCCCCACTGGCCTCGTAACGAAGCATCACGCTTGCGCGGAGAGAAAACCGCACAATCGATGCCCCGGCCCAACACTTTGACGTTTCGATAGCCCTGTTGGGTCAGTTGCTCGGCCTGAGCAAGGGTGGGTACCAGCGTCGCCTGAGAGCGATTATGAAAATGGCGCAGCCCTCGATGTACGATGTTGCGTAGCCAGCCTAGGCTGTAGCTGCTCGTGTACTTGTCGAAGTTGGTGTGAAAACCGCTGACGGCGGGAATCGACAGCCGCCTTGCTGCGCTGAGGGCCGCCCAGCCGAGAGGACCTTCCGTCGCGATGTAGGCGACGTCAGGCCGGGCCTCGCGCCAGAAGTTTATCAGACGCGTACGGCAGGGTACGCCGATATGGACGCTGGCGTAGAGCGGAAGGGGGAAGGCGCGTACCTGGAGATCGCACTCGATGCCCTGTTCCTGGCCCCCATCCTCGGGGCTGGGGCGTATCAGCTGCAGAGCGATGTTGTGCTCCAGCAGGTATTCGGCAAGATGCCCCAGGGTATGAGCGACACCATTGATTTCCGGCGCCCAGGTTTCGCTGACGATTGCGACTCGCATTGACCCTCTCCATGTCGGCCCAAGGTGTTACAGCTTCGATTTCCGGCATGACAGGTGATCAAAACACCGGTGACATTTCCATGACGATTGCCATGAATTCATTCATGCCTGTCAGTATACGTAGCGAATCATTTCTTAGCGTAGCATTCTGAGTGGGTCGATGGGTTTGCCGCCGTGGCGAAGATCGAAAAGCAGATCGTAGCGCTCGGTGCTGCTGTTGCGTCCCACTTCACAGACGGGTGTTCCCTGCTTGACATGCTCGCCCTCCTTCACCTTGAGCGTGGCGCAGAGGGCATAGACACTCTGCAGGTTGTCGGCATGGTGGATGATCACGACATGATCGAGCTGACGCATGGTATTGGCAAATCTCACCGTGCCCGCAGCAACGGACTTGGCAATACTACCGGACTTGGTCGTCAGCAGCATGGGTTGCAGGGTTCCACGACTGTCGGGGCCGAAGCGGCGGGCAATCTTGTAATCATCGAGCGGCCATGGCCAGTTCTTGGCTGAACCCGGCAGTGGACCGGGGTCGGGGCGGGTGACTGGAGCGGCCTTCGCAACGGAAGCCGGCCGCGGCCGGGAAGAAGGGGGCGCGCCGCTGCGCAGAGGAACCTGGATCAATTGGCCGACCTTGAGTGCGTTGGGATCAGTGCCGCGATTGGCGGCCTGAAGGTAGGCGGTCTGGCTGCCAAAACGGCGCGCAATACTGGAGTAGGTGTCGCCCGGGCGAACCTGGTAGCGATAAGGGCCTCCGCTGGGAGCACGCTCATTCCGGGTCGGTATCAGGATACGCTGGCCAATGGCAAGGCGCCGGGCATCGACACCGGGGTTGAAGCGCTGCAGGCGTGCCAGAGGAACATCGGCGCGCCTGGCGAGTGCTCCCAGCGTGTCACCACGCTGAATGGTGACCCAGTTACCGCCGATTGCCGAGCCTCCCGGTCGTGTACCGCCCGCGCAGCCGACAAGCAGCATCATGAGCAGAAGGATCAGGCTCGCGATGAAAGGATGCGATCCTTTTCCTGCCATAGCGCGTTCAGCCATGAATGGAAGCGTTCCTTGTAGAGCGGGTCGTGTTGGTAGTCGCCATGGAGCATCCAGCTCGGCAACTCCAGCTTCCTGAGGTGTATGTTCACGGCGCTCTCCCGGCCGCAGAGAAAATCCCAGAAGTCGGGAAGCGTACGTTGGTAGTGCAGGGTGACGTCAATGATGCCGCTCAAGCGATTTCCCAATAGCGAGATCACTTGCGCCGTTCCTCCGGCCTTGGGCCGCAGAAGGTGGCGGTAAGGACTCTGCTGGCTGTCGCGCTTGGCCGGAGTGAAACGAGATCCCTCGACGAAGTTGTAGATCGCCATGGGCATTTCCTGGGCGCGCTCGCACATACGCTGCGTGGCTTGCATGTCACGCTTGGCCAAGCGCGGATTGCGTGCCAGCCGCTGACGTGAGTAGCGATTCATGAAGGGAAATTCCAGCGCCCACCATGCCAGACCGACGATGGGGATAAAGATCAACTCCCGCTTGAGAAAGAACTTGGGCATGGGAATGTGTCCATGCAGAACGTACTGCAGGACAAAGATATCCGTCCAGCTGCGGTGATTGGCAATCACCAGCCACCACTGTTTGGGCGACAGGCCCCCCGGTAGCCGGGCGCTGATACGGGGACGGATCCAGTGCCGGATCCACCAGTTGTTGGTTGCGATCCACGCCAGGGCGATACGATTCAAGCCACCCAGCACACGCCGGCGAAGCCGGCGGGTCGGCGTGACCAGCTTGATCGCCGTCAGCAGGAATAACGGCATCCCCCAGACCAGAGTATTGATAATCAGCAGTAGCATGCTTACGAGGCCCTTCAGGGTCGACATGCCATTCTCCTTCAATGACTTGCCGCCTATGCTACTGGAACCGGACGAAGCTGCCCAGCTTCTGCGTTCGGCTGGGCTATGGTGCGATCAACTGCTGAGTTCGGGAAGGTCCTCGTAGAGCTTCAAGGCCTCGGGGTTGGCCAGAGCATCCACGTTGTTGACCGGGCGTCCGTGCACAACGTGACGTACGGCCAGTTCGACGATCTTGCCCGACAAGGTGCGCGGGATGTCCATCACCTCGATGATCTTGGCCGGGACATGGCGCGGGCTGGTGTGGGTGCGGATGGCCTGGCGGATCTCGTCGCGCTTGGCCTCGTCAAGTGCCACGCCTTCCTGCATGCGGACGAACAGAATCACGCGCACGTCATTCTGCCATTCCTGACCGATGCACAGCGATTCCATGACGCCTTCGACCTTTTCCACCTGGCGGTAGATCTCGGCCGTGCCGATGCGTACCCCGCCCGGGTTCAAGACGGCGTCCGATCGGCCGTGAATGATCAGGCCGTCATGCTTGGTGATCTCGGCATAATCGCCATGCGCCCATATGCCCGGAAAGTGTGAGAAGTAAGCTTCGTGATAGCGCTTGCCCTCGGGGTCGTTCCAGAAACCGACCGGCATGCAGGGGAAGGGCTTCGTGCAGACCAGCTCGCCTTTGCCCTCGGCGAGAGGGTGCCCGTCATCGTCATACACCTCGACTGCCATGCCCAGTCCACGACACTGCAGTTCGCCACGATAGACAGGCCGAATGGGACAGCCCAGGGCGAAGCAGGAGACGATATCCGTGCCGCCTGAAATCGAAGCCAGCAGAAGATCCGATTTTATGTCCCTGTAGACATAGTCGAAGGATTCATGAGACAGGGCCGAACCGGTGGAAAGTACCGCTCGCAGCGGCCTGAGATCGTGGCTTTGTCCGGGCCTGAGCTCTGCCTTTTCGCAGGCGGCAAGATACTTGGCGCTGGTGCCGAAAACGGTGACGCCTTCGTGAGCCGCGATGTCCCAGAGAATCTCGGGGCGGGGAGCGAAAGGCGAGCCATCGAAGAGCAGCAGCGTGGCGCCGCTGGCCAGGCCCGAGGCCAGCCAGTTCCACATCATCCAGCCGCAGGTGGTGTAGTAGAAGAGAACATCTTCATCGTCGAGATCCGTATGCAGGCGATGCTCCTTGAGATGCTGGAGCAGGGTGCCGCCCGCGGAGTGCACGATGCACTTGGGCACTCCCGTCGTTCCCGACGAGTAGAGGATATACAGCGGATGCTCGAAAGGCATGGCCTGGAAATCGATTTCGCTGGCCGAATTGTCAAGATAATCGCGCCAGTTCACGGCCTTGGGAATGGCGGAGAGTTCGGGTGTGTCGTTCAGGAAGGGAAGGACCACGATCTGATTCAGCGATTCGATAGCCTGGCCGAGCTTGGCGACGCGTTCGCGGGTGTCGATGGCCTTGCCGTTCCAGGTGTAGCCATCGGTGGCGATCAGCACCTTGGGCGTAATCTGGCCGAAGCGGTCGAGAACGCCGTTGAAACCGAAATCCGGAGAGCATGACGACCATACGGCGCCGAGGCTGGCAGTCGCCAGCATGGCGATGATGGCGTGCTCGCTGTTGGGCACGAACCCCGCGACCCGATCGCCGGGGGCGACACCGCTCTCCTTGAGTGCCTGGGCCAGCTTGGCGACTTGCTCGTAGAGCTCGGCATAGCTGATGACGCGGCGGCGTTCGCGTTCGTCCCGCACGATCAGGGCCGGATGCAGGTCCCGGCGACGCAGGAGATTGGCGGCAAAGTTCAGGCGGGCTTCGGGAAACCAGCGAGCGCCAGGCATGGCGTCTGGGTTCTCCAGTACTCGGCTGCCACGTGATTCGGCGATGACCCCGAATTCGTCCCACAGCAGCTCCCAGAACTGTTCGGCATGCGCAACGCTCCAGGCGTGCAGGGCGGCATAGTCGGGAAGATCGTGTGCGTGCTCGTGGGCGATGCGCTGCATCAATGCCGTCATCTGGGTGGCATTGATGGCCTCCGGGGAGGGCTGCCAGAGCGGGGTTTCCATACGTCGTTCTCCTTCCTGGGGGAATAATTCGCTCCAAAAAGATCAAGAATTACGCATTGGAGACGATAAACCTGACATCAGGAGCGTCGCGCTTGCATAATGCCTCCCGATTCAGTGCGAGTCAGGCAGATGCGCTAGTGGCGATGGCATAGCTGCCGTTCATTTAAATCTTCGATTCGCCTGCCGTCCACTCGACTATTGTGGGAAACCCTCCTGTCACGTCCGAGCGCCCAGCAGGCTCAGACGGGAGTGTTAGCATGTGGTTGCAGGTCCTGTTGCTCATACTGGCAGTAGGGGCGTTCGTCCTTATCGCGCTTGAAGATGTCCTTCATCTCAACAAAGCCAAATCGACGCTTTTCATCGGCTCCTTGAGTTGGCTGTTGCTGTTCATGTTCGGGAAATCCGCTCTGGGATTGGAAAACGTGGTCGACTCTCTTGACGAGAATCTGCTGGAAATCGCCACGTTGTGGTTGTTCCTGATGGCGGCAATGACTTTCGTCGCCTACCTCAACGCCAAGGGAATGATCAGCAATCTGATCTATCGGGTTCTACCCCGACGAATTGGTGAGCGGCAGTTGTTACTGCTGGCTGCGACCTTTGCCTTTCTCTTTTCGTCTCTGGCCGACAACATTACCGCGACACTGGTTTCCATTGCGCTGGTCCTTTCTCTTCAGCTGCCTCCCAACAAGACGGTCAAATTCGCCGTTCTGACGGTTTTTGCAGTGAACTCGGGAGGCGTGTCGCTGATCACCGGCGACGTCACCACGCTGATGATCTTCCTAGATGGCAAGGTGGCGATCCCGGATCTGATCACCCTGATTGTGCCTGCGTTTATCGGCGTGCTGCTGCTGGCGCTGATGCTGATGCCCGGTCTTGGAGGGGAAGTGCGCATTCCTCATGAGCGCCAGCCGACGCGGCGCATCGACAGAATTATCGCCGTCATCTTCCTGCTTACCATCGTCTCGACACTGGCCGGCAATGTCGCCTTCGGCATTCCACCGTTGCTGACATTCCTGTTCGGGCTGTCGTTGATGTTCATGATCGGGCACTTTGCCGAACGGCGCTTTGATCAGGATGAACGCAAGCTTCTCGATTACATTCGGGTCATCGAATATGACACGCTGCTGTTTTTCCTCGGCGTGCTACTGATTGTGGGGATGCTCAAAGAGATAGGCGTGCTGGAGGCCTTGCCGGCACTCTACGCAACCCTGCCTACGCTGGGAGCCAACTACTTGATGGGACTGATGTCCGCGCTGATCGACAACGTGCCGCTGACCGCTGCGTTGCTCAAATCGGGCATCGTCATGGATCGTGCGGAATGGCTGGCGTTGACCTATGCGACCGGCGTCGGCGGGTCGCTTCTGGTCATCGGTTCCGCGGCCGGCATCATCATGCTCTCCAAAGTGCGTAGCATGACGTTCATCAGCTATCTGCGTTACCTGCCGTTTCTGTTCGTGGCGTATAGCGTGGGGTATGCGGGGGCCTATGCCATCGGCCTGCTGGCGACCTGATCGATGATGAAAATCTGAACAAAATGTACTAGAAGCGCTTGGTAGCTACGGTATAACGAGCTGTCACGGGGTAACGCACAAGGTTATCCACAGAAATTGTGAATACTTTCTTACGCCCTCGAAAAAACATAACAGAGAGCGGATGAAGCCGACTGCACCGGCCACTGGAATAATGGCCTACACTTGCAGACATCCTGGCCGTGCCTTACCCGCACGGCCTTTTCGTCTTTTCAATTCGTTACGGAGGTCGACTTGCGCAGTTTACCCGCGACACTGCCCATTCTGTTTCTCTGTGAGATTTTCTTCCTGCTGGGGCATGGCCTGATCATGACGCTGCTGGGCGTGCGCATGTCCCTGGAAGGGTTTCCCTCGCAGATGGCGGGGCTTTTGATGTCGAGTTTCTCGCTGGGGTTCGTGCTCGGCAGCTATATGATCGAGAAGCGTATTCGCTCGGTGGGCCATATTCGGGTGTTCGCGGCTTGCGCTGCGGTGCTGGCGGTGACTGCCATGCTGCATGGACTCTGGATCAACCCTTGGGCCTGGCTGGCCTGGCGAGTCGCCGGCGGTGCGGCGACGGCAGGCCTGTTGATGGTCATGGAGTCGTGGGTTTCGGGAGAGTCGAACAACGAGAACCGTGGCAAGGTACTGGGCTGGTACATGGTCATCTCGACACTGTCCCTGGCGGGGGGGCAATGGATGCTGAACTTGGCCGATCCAGCGACGGTAGTATTGTTCTCGGTCACGGGCATCCTGTTTGCGCTATCGCTGGTTCCATTGTCGATCCATCGTATCCATGGCCCTTCGATAAGCCACGACGTGGCTCACAAGATCAAGTTGCGCGATCTCTACCAGAGAGCTCCGGTAGGGCTGGTCGGGGCATTTACCGCCGGGCTGATGGTCCAGGCCTTCTTTGCCATGACGCCCTATTACGGTCAGGAGATCGGTCTGAGCACCAGCCAGACGGCCCAGTTCATGGCGATTACCACCATGGTTGCGCTGGTCGCCCAATGGACGCTGGGGCGCGTATCGGATCGGATCGACCGGCGCAAGGTGATCCTTTGCATGGCACTGGTCATGGCTGTCACCGGCAGCTTGATTTCGCTGGCCGCCGGTTACAGCTACGTGGCGCTGCTGGTCGTGGCCTGTCTGCATACGGCCATGCTGCATACCCTGTACTCGCTTAGCCTGGCGCACACGCATGACTGGCTGGAGCCTGCCGAAATCATCGCAGCCAATGCCAAGCTGATGATCTGGTACGGCATCGGGTCGATCATCGGGCCGTTCAGCTCATCGCTGGTCATGCAACTGGCGGGGCCCGAAGGGTTGTGGTTCTTCCTGGGCGCGGCGGCCTTGTCGCTGGCGGTCTTTGTCATGTTCCGTCTCTTCAGCCGTCAGAGCCTCGAGGAACCGGAAGTGGAGCAGGAGCCTTTCGCACCCATGCCGTTGGTGGAAACCTCGCACTATTTCGAACTCGACCCGCGCCACGAGCTACAGCAACTTGAGTTCGATTTCGACGCCTACGGGCTCACCGACGACGAAGCGCCGAGTGAGGATGAAGAGCGTTCCGACTTGCGGCGCGAGGTCGCCTGAGAAGAAGGTCAGCGGCTCAGGCAATCTCACAACGGGTATGGTGAGGCAGCAGGAACTCGGCTGAACGCTCCCTTCTGCCTGGGAGGCATCGCTGCACCAGTGCGAGTCCTCCCGAGACGATGCGGTGCTCGTCGCCCTGCGCGAAGACCAGTTTTTGGGAACAGCAGGGATAGTAGCGGTAACTGAGCAACGGCGAGACCGGCAGGAAACCCCGACGACGATCGGCGCTCCCGACCAGGCCGTTTTCCTGCATGGCGCGATCGAGGCTGACGAGATCGCTGTCGAGAGAATCGCAATCGAAGCCGGCATGATGCAGGCGAGGCCCCATTGCTGCCAGCCATGCCGCCAGCGGATGCGCTTGTTGCAACAACTGGTAGGTGGCCCAGTCCGGCATTGGCCAGGGACGGCCTCGGCACAACAGGTTCTGTCCCTTGGCATCCTGAGGATGGGTCTGTTCGACCAGGCGTTCTAATGCAAGACGCGGTTCGCGGGTCAGGGCCGCCATTTGCAGTTCAGCCACTACCAGCCAGGGACCTTGGTCTCCCGAAGACAGCAATGTCACCAGTAGCCCGCGATCCGCCAAGGCATGGCTGCCCGCTGCTTGGTAGCCGAAATGATAGAGACTGGGCAACAGGGAGGCGGTGTTCATGGGCTGCTTGTCGAGGGTCAACAGTACCATATACTCCGCGGCTTGCCCCGGGGGCCAGAGTCGCATGTCGCCGATATCGGGATGTTGATGAATATAATCGAGCCAGAGCTGCTGTAGAAACTCGGTACGCTGCATCGCCATGTTCCCCCTGTAAGGCATGAAATCCATCAGCCGATTCCACGCAATACCTTTCCAGGCAACCGGTGTCACTCAGCAGGCTCAGGCGAAGGCGGGTTCGGTCTGGCTCATACCTCATGGCCCGGATTGACTCAGCCGGCTGCCTGGCGGCTGGATCTTTCCTAAACGGTAGGTGGCGGTCTAGCGCTGCGCTGTCAGGCCATGAATCCCCACCGTCTGGCCGGGATATGGCTGTACATCTTGGGCGATGCCGCCTACCTGTCTCAGGAGTATAGGCCTAGCCTGGAATTTGCCATTCAACGCTACGGAGGGTTTGTAGGTGGGCGCTAGAGAGCATGGAGATGAACGATAACCGCCGGCAGGAGCCGGCGGCATAGAACCTTCGAATGCGAAGCTACTGGCAACGTGACCGTGCCGTTACCGGGTATGGAGATACAATGCCGTGCCTTTATGCGCTGGCAGGTATCAACGCATTATCGCGGACGTACTGATCAAACTCGGTGAAGCCGCCGATATGCGTCTGATCGACGAAGATCTGCGGCACAGTTTCGACCGGCTTGCCGATGGTCTTCTCCATGTCGGCCTTGGTAATGCCTTCTTCATGGATATCGATATAACGATAACTGAAATCGTCACGTGCTTCGCTGAGCTTTTCGGCAAGCTCCTTGGCACGAACGCAAAAAGGACAACCGGGGCGGCCGAAAATAACGGTTAGCATTCATCTCTCCTTGGAAATGGAAGAGCAGATAGATTTGGAGCCCATTATTTCTCATCCGATGGTCGAATGCCAATAGTGTCTCCCTAGGCCACTCATTGCCCTCATCTATCGCGTGGCGGAAGCGAAGGCAAGACGCCGGGAAGCGGCTCTCTGCAGAAGTCTGTCAGCGGCAAAAGACGCATCAGGAGGTGCTCTCGCCCGGAGTATCGAATTGTCCTGCATCGGCCCGTTCGAGCAGCTTTCTAAGCGGTGCAAAGAGAGACGGTGCCGTCACCAGCAGGTTCTCGCCGTAGAGGTCGGCGGGCAGACGATCCGGGACATCATAGAGATGTCCGGTGCGAGCGCCGGCTTCGCGGGCGATCAACAGGCCGGCGGCGAAATCCCAGGGCGAGACGCTCTCATAGTAGGCATCAAGGCGCCCGCAGGCGACATTGCACAGATCCAGTGCGGCTGAGCCGTTACGTCGGATATCGCGACATTGGCCGAGTACCGCCGTCAGTCGTCTCAGCAGGGGAGTGCGTCCATCGCGGCGATAGGGAAACCCGGTTCCTACCAGACTGAGCGACAGATCGTCGACCTCGCTGGTCCGGATCGGTTTGCCATTCAGCATGGCGCCCTCGCCACGCACCGCCGTGAACGTCTCGCCGAGAAAAGGCGCATGAACCACGCCCAGGCGGACCTTGCCGCCCTTGGCCCATGCGATCGAGACCGCCACATGGGGATGCCCATAGGCGAAGTTGACGGTACCGTCGATGGGATCGACGATCCACAAGGCTCCTCCATCGAGCAGGATGTCGCGGTCCGGAGAGAGCTCTTCTGTCAGGCGGGCCTCATCATGGAAATGCTTGTCCAGTTCGCCGGCGATCAACCTGTCCACCGCGACGTCAGCCTCGGTCACGAGTTCACTGTTCTCCTTGTAATGATGAGCGAAATCCTGAGTCTGACGTGCCTCGAGGATGCGTTGCCCGGCCAATTCCGCGATGCGTACCGCCTCGGCCAAGCGCTCTGAAGAATGCATGGTTGTCTCCTGTACCGGTGTCCCAATGGCTTTCAAACTAGCCTAACAGCTTATACGCTCGTGACCGGGTTATCAGCGATCTGCTCCCTGATAGAAGATGACTTCCGTTTTCGATACGAGTGATATCCGGTAAAACTCATGCAGTCTCTATCTCCAGAACTTTATGCGCGTCTTCATCGACTGGCGACCTCTTATGCAGACCAGCACATCGCCGAATACAGGCATGACGAGCGGCGCAACGCGCGGCTAGGGGTCGATACCTTGTGCTTTCAATGGCATGCCCGGGAATTGCTGGGCATTCTCATCACTCCCGTGTCGCTTTCGCTGCTACTGGTGGCGCCTGGGGCGGAGCATGAGGAAAGCCATCGGGTGGAAGAGCGTGTACTGGAATTGCCTAGTGGACGTTATCTTTTGCGGGGCGAATGGGTCGCGGGTGAGGGGCCGATATGGCGCTGCGAGCTGCTGGCGGGGCTGGAAGACATCGAGGATATGCTTGAAGCCAGTCGTCTGGCACAACGGGTAATGCGTCAGGTGATGAGCGAATCGTCCTGAGCTCAGGTGGCGTCGACGCTCGGGCTCGGCATATGCTATGGCAGTTCACCTCGTCAAGGAGTTCACGATGAGCATGCCTTCTTCGCCCGGTAATCCGCGGGTCGCTCTCGTTACCGGCACTACCAGCGGTATCGGTGAGGCAGTCGTCAAGCAATTCTGCCAGGATGGGCTGCAGGTGCTGGCGGTCGATGCCAATGCGGCTGGAGAAAACGTGGCCGAGGCGGCGGGAGCCGCTTTCTTCCATGCCGACCTGACTCAGGCCGACGCATGCCGGCAGGCCGTGGACGAGGCCGTCAAGCGCTTCGGCCACGTCGATATTCTGGTCAACAATGCCGGCATACAGCATGTGGCAGCCATCGAGGATTTTCCCGAAGCGAAGTGGCGCCAGATCATCGACCTGATGCTGACGGCCCCCTTTCTGCTGACGCAGGCCGTATGGCCGTACATGCGGGAGGGGCAGTGGGGACGCATCATCAATATCGCTTCGGTCCATGCCCAGGTAGCCTCCGCCGGCAAGGTGGCTTATGTCAGTGCCAAGCACGGCCTGATCGGCCTGACCCGCACGGCCGCACTGGAGGGCGGCGGTGATGGTATAACCGTCAATGCGCTGTGTCCCGCCTACGTACAGACCCCCCTGGTGGAGAACCAGATCGCCGCCCAGGCCAGGATGCATGACATGGGGGAGCAGGAGGTCATCGCTGACGTGATGCTGAAGAATGCCGCCATCAAGCGCTTGATCGACCCCTCCGAAGTGGCGCTGCTGGTCGGTTATCTGGCGTCGGAGAATGCCGGTGCCGTGACTGGGGCCAGTTGGAACATCGATCTGGGGTGGACGGCGCAATAATCGGTAAGGATCGAGAGTCCGCCAGAATCGAAGCCAATCAGTGTCTGACAGGACGCTTCTGAAGTTTGCGCTGTAGCGTTCGCCGATGCATGCCCAATGCCCGGGCCGTCGCGGAGATGTTGCCGTCGTGCTCCTGCAGCACCTTCTGAATATGCTCCCAGGTCACACGGTTGATCGATGGCGGAGTGTCGGAGATGTGGATGTCGGGGTCGCCCACTTCGCGATCCAGAGCCGCCAGGATCTCGTCGGCATCGGCAGGCTTGCAGAGATAGTTCACGGCTCCCAGCTTGATGGCCTCGACGGCCGTGGCAATGCTCGAGTAGCCGGTCAATACGACGATGCGGCATCCGGGGGCGACGGACATCAGTTCGGGAAGCAGCTTCAATCCCGACGTCTCCTCCAGCTTCAGGTCGAGAGTCGCCAGGTCGGGAGGTGTCTGATGGGCAAGCTGTAACGCTTCGGCCGCCGTGCGGGCCGAGGCGACATCGAAACCCCGCCGACGCATGGCGCGAGCCATGACAAAGCAGAACTGTTCATCGTCATCGATTATCAGTAACCGTTCAGGGTTCATGATGTCTCCTTAGCGATCTTGCCGGTTATGGACCCGCTCTTGTCGCAGCCCGGGGAAGCTTGACCTCGGTCAGCGTTCCGCCTTCCTCATGGTTGAAGAGGCTGACACCGCCTCCGAATCGGTTGATGGTGGCATGTGTCAGGAACAAGCCGATACCCATTCCCTTGCTCTTGGTCGACACGAAAGTATCGCCGAGCTGGTCGGCGATGGACATTGCAATGCCCGGGCCGTGATCGCGAATATCGATGATGACTTCGTCATGGTCCCAGTCCAGGCTGATGACAATGTCGTCAGGATTGGCGTCGGCCGCGTTGTTCAACAGATTCATCAGGGCCTGCTCCAGGGTGGCATCAACCGCCAGCCAGGGGGTGCCACGCTTGCCGAGTTTCTCGACCCGGTGGCTGACATCGGGACGCAACACCAGCCAGCGCTGGATGACTTCTTCCAGCCAGGTCGCGGCAGGTCGTGCTTCGGGTTCGGCGAGGCGGCGTCGGTCGGCATTGGCTACCAGCGTCTGCAGTCGCGTCTTGCAGGTGTCGACCTGGCTGCGTAACAGGTCGATATCCTCTCTCAGCGAGGGATTGTCGCGTGCATCCTCGCGCATTTCCTTGAGCAGTACGGCCATGGTGGAAAGAGGCGTTCCCAACTCATGGGCGGTGCCGGCTGCCTGAGTGGCAACGGCCAGTACCTGCTCGTTGCGCAGGGCGGCCTCGCGCGTGCGCGATAGGGTCTGGTCGCGACGCCGCAGGGCTAGGGCCATCTTGAAGATGAAGAAGGTCACCAATCCCGCAGACAGGCCGAAATTCAACCACATGCCGAGAATGTGCAGGCGAATGTCGGTGCCTACGAAGCTGTTGCTGAGTTGGGGAACCGGCTCGAAGAAGAGCATCAACAGCGTATAGCCCGCCATCGCGGCGCTGGCGATGATCCAGGCATAGAGCCAGGGCAGGGTCGCTGCGGCGATGGTCACCGGCACCAGGTAATAGGTGATGAAGGGATTGGTGGAGCCGCCGGTATAGTAGAACAGCAATGTCAGGCCGACGATGTCGGCAAGCAGATGCAGTAGATATTCCGTGTCCGTCACGGCCCGGGGGCGCCCGAGGCGCCACCACGTAGCCACATTGACCATGCCCATGGCCACGATGATGGCGATGACCGGCACGATATGCAGCTGAAACCCCAGCATTTCGATGCCGAAGATGATGGCCCCGAGGAACCCTGTCCAGGTGATGCCCCGAACGATGGTCAGCCGTACCAGATTGCGGTTGGGGGTAGATAAGGGCAACGGTTGATGCATAAGATCCCACTAAATTTCTCTGGCATCATCATACCTGAAGTCGGACGCTGCGGTCGTTACCTATTCCGCTCTGGCATGATGGGATACGCTGCGTTCCTGCAAGCAGGCCTCAAGGAGCACGCGCATGGAGTGGCTAAATGAGAATTCCGGTAGCCTCAACGTTATCGCCAGTTTCTTTACTCTGGTCATATGGCTCTTCTATGCCCAACTGCTTTACTTCAATTATGCTCGCCAGCGCCGCCCACGTATCCTGATCAATCGCGGACGAAGCAAGGATATCAATGCCCTGTGCCTGATCAGCAACATGAGTTCGGAAGCCATTTTCCTGGAACATATCGTCGCGATCCTGCACACCTCGGAGGGCGAGATAGTCCGGGATCTGATCGAGTTCGAACGGCCCGGGGACTATGACAAGGAGACCGATCGCCTGGCGGAAACGACGCAGCCGGGACCGTTGGAATCCGGTGGTTTCCGCCATATCGGCTCTTTCAGTGACATCATCAAGCGTGTCGCCCAGTCACAACGCATTCGCATGCGCGAAGGACGTCCCCTCGACGATGTCCAATTCTTCTCCCTGGAGATTCGCATCATTGCCGTCTATGGCAGCGAAGACAATCCGGTGGGCGCCTGCCGTTCCTTCAATCTGAAGGATACCGAAGAGGATGACGCCTATGAACTGGAACCGGCGTCATTCGACACCATGCGCCTGGCGAGCCGCCGTAAGCGTCGGGAAGTGCGCCGCTGGATTCGCGACCTGCCTACCGTATGAGGGCTGGCGCTACAGGAACTGATAGATGAGAATGCCCAGCCCCACCAGGTAGAGCGCGAGCGTCACGGCAAGCAGCGCGCCATCACGGGCGATGAGACCGAGTCCGATGGCGGACAGGGCGGCGCCCGAAAGACTGTTGGCAAAGGGAATCAGCTCCAGGGGCGGCATGCTCAGCGCTATCACCAGGCAGATGATGGCGACGAGCGGTTTTGCCGGTCCGTGGGTCAGGATCTTCAGACGCGGCTTGATGAACCTGTCGACCCGGCGTGCCCAGGGCTGCAGAAACAACGTTGCTCGCAGAAAGCGCTTGCGCGGAACGGAGCGTTTCAACAGCCACTGCGGTAGCCAGAAATGCGAGCGTCCCGCCAGCAGCTGTCCCGCGATCAGCGCGACCAGCACCCCGCAGAGCGTTGGCAGGCCCGGGATACCGCTTAACGGCGAGAAGAGGAGTAGCCCCGGGACCAGCAGAAGGGCGCCGAAGGAGCGATGCCCGACCGCACTGAGCATGGTGCCAATGCTGACGTGTACTTCGTCATCGGCGTGGGTGTCGCCTGCCTGGTGCAGGTAATCGACGAGTTCTTCGAGGTTTTCGGGGTCGTGTTGCCGATTTCCCATAGGGCAGGCGGTATCCGGAGCATTGTCGGGCCGTGGTGTCCTTACCCGGCCATGAGGCTTTGCATAGTTTGTATAATAAGCGTAGCGAATGCGTGCGAGAAACAAAGCATGAGAGAATCGCGGAGGGAGATTGAAGAGCCGAGAGGAGCCAAGCATGTTCGCCGGGAGGAGACTGAAGTCTGCACTGCGCTGCTGGAGACGACTCAGACTATGGGGGCACATCCCTGTGCAGTGACATCCTGTCGGGTACGGGTCCGTGCACCTTTTCAGGCATCCTGCCCTTTTCAATATTACCCTTGCGGTGATGGCAATCCTGTTACGTTTTTTTCTCGCATCCTGGTCCATCAGCCTGCCCTACACGAATTCGCTGCGAAATCGTAGAATGCACCTAGAGTCAATCCACCGTCGGCCGGATGCGTAAGTGCATGAGGCTGCGTAAGAATCAGTGAATAACATTCGATGCCAGATTCCCAGATAGCCCACCATACCGGGCTGCGCAGAACGTTCGCGATCATCAGTCACCCCGACGCGGGCAAGACCACCATCACCGAGAAGATGCTGCTGTTTGGAAATGCCATCCAGCTGGCGGGATCGGTCAAGAGCAAGCGCGCCGAGCGCCACGCGACATCCGACTGGATGAAGATGGAGCAGGAGCGCGGCATCTCGGTGACGACGTCAGTGATGCAGTTTCCCTACAAGGGACGCATCGTCAACCTGCTCGACACCCCGGGCCACGAGGATTTCTCCGAGGATACCTACCGTACCCTGACAGCGGTGGATTCGGCGCTGATGGTCATCGATGGCGCCAAGGGTGTCGAGGAACGCACGATCAAGCTGATGGAAGTCTGCCGTCTGCGTACCACGCCGATCCTGACCTTCATCAACAAGATGGATCGCGACATCCGCGATCCCATCGAGGTCATGGATGAGGTGGAGACGGTCCTGAACATCCAGTGTGCGCCGATGACCTGGCCGATCGGCATGGGACGTCATTTCAAGGGTGTCTATCATCTCTACAATGACGTCATCCACCTCTACAAGCAGGGGCAGGGCAGTCGGATTCCCGACGACGTTCGCATCGAGGGGCTCGACAACCCCAAGGTGGACGAGATACTGGGGGCAGACCAGGCCGAAGAGTTGCGCATGGAGGTCGAGTTGGTGCGCGGGGCCTCGCATGAGTTCGATCTCGAGGCCTATCGGCGCGGTGAGCTGACGCCGGTCTACTTCGGCACGGCCATGGGCAACTTCGGCGTTCGCGAAATGCTCGACGGTTTCGTGGAGTATGCGCCGGCGCCACTGCCTCGCGAGACCGATACCCGCGAAGTCAGCGCCGATGACGAGCGCTTCAGCGGCTTCGTTTTCAAGATCCAGGCGAACATGGATCCCAAGCATCGTGATCGGGTGGCCTTCCTGCGCGTCTGCTCGGGCAAATACGACAAGAACATGAAGATGCGTCACGTGCGTATCGGCAAGGATGTCAAGATTGCCGATGCCCTGACGTTCATGGCCGCCGATCGCTCCCATGTCGAGGAGGCGTGGCCGGGCGACATCATCGGCTTGCATAACCATGGCACCATTCAGATCGGTGACACTTTCACGGTTGGCGAGGACATGCGCTTCGTCGGCATTCCGCACTTCGCCCCTGAACTCTTCCGGCGCGTCCGTCTGCGTGATCCGCTCAAGATGAAGGCGCTGCAGAAGGGGCTGCAGCAGCTCTCCGAGGAAGGCGCCACGCAGGTCTTCATGCCGCTGGACAACAACGACCTGATCGTCGGCGCCGTAGGGGCACTACAGTTCGATGTGGTGGCGCACCGCCTCAAGGAGGAATACAAGGTCGATTGCCTCTACGAGCCGGTCAACGTCCAGACCGCACGCTGGGTGTACTGCGACGATGCCAAGAAGCTCGATGAGTTCAGGCGCAAGGCGAGCCTCAACCTGGCGCTCGATGGCGGCGGGTACCTGACGTATCTGGCACCGACTCGGGTCAATCTGCAGATGATCCAGGAGCGCTGGCCGGAGGTGCGCTTCCAGGCTACGCGCGAGCACTAAGCGGCCTGCCCAGGCGCGAGGCTTGATGACGGCTCCCGTCTGGGCAATGCTGAAAAGGAGGCGGTCACGCCGGTATCAGAACGCCGGTACCATGGATGAAGGCCGTTTCGTGACAAGGAGTCGAACATGGCAGCCAACTTTCTCAAGGAATTTCGTGAATTCGCCGTCAAGGGCAATGTCGTCGACATGGCGGTCGGCATCATCATCGGCGGCGCTTTCACGCTCATCGTGCAGAGTCTGGTCAAGGATATTTTCAATCCCTTGCTGGGCATGCTCATCGGCGGCGTGGATTTTTCCAATTTCTTTCTGGTGCTCAAGTCGGGTACCCCCTCGGGCCCTTACCAGACCCTGATCGAGGCTCGCGAAGCGGGCGCGGTCACTGTCAACTATGGCCTGTTTTTCAATGCCGCCATCAGTTTCGTCATCGTGGCGTTTGCGGTATTCCTGCTGGTTCGGACCATCAACCGCCTCAAGCGTGAAGAGACCGTCGCTCCCAAGGCACCTACGGACAAGGCCTGTCCGTTCTGTTTCCTGACGATTCCCATCAAGGCGACTCGCTGCGGACATTGCACGTCCGAACTGCCGCCTTCCGATACCTGACATGCGAACCCGCCAAGGTGAGCGCCGATCAGCCTGATATCGCGCCGGTTGCCGCTGTCTGCAAAAGGAGATTGCCCATGATCGACACGCATTGTCACCTGGATTTCAACGATTTCGCCGAGGATCGCGAGGCGATGTTCGCCAGAGCCCATCATGAGGGGGTGACGCACTTCGTGGTGCCGGGCACGACGCGCGCCCGCTGGGAGGGCGTGATTGCTCTGGGCCGGCGCGATGACGTAAGCCTGTGTCTCGGCCTGCATCCCTATTTCCTGGATGAGCATGCCGAAGGCGATCTGGAGGCGCTGAACGAGCAGCTGGATGCGCATCCCGAGGTAGTCGCGCTCGGTGAGTGTGGTATCGATGCGCGTTTCGATACTCTCGATGCGCAGTGGCATTGGTTCGAGGCGCAGCTACGTCTGGCCAAGGAACGCAAGCTGCCCGTCATCATTCACTGCGTGCATGCCAATGACAAGGTAGCCAAGCGCCTGCGGCAATTGGATCTGCCGGCAGGCGGCGTGATCCATGCCTTTGCCGGCAGTCCTGAACAGGCGCATCGGTTCCTGGATCTGGGTTACCGGATCGGCCTGGGAGGCGCCGTCACCTACGAGCGGGCGCAGCGCCTGCGCCGCGCGGTGGAAGCGTTGCCGGATGATGGCTACGTACTGGAGAGCGACAGCCCGGACATGCCGATAGCCGGTTATCAGGGGCAACGCAACGAACCGGCAAGATTACCGCAGATCCGGGATTGCATCGCTGAGCTACGCCAACAGGATCCGCAGGACATCGCCGCACACAGCACGGCGAATGCCCGAGAACTTCTGAAGCTGGCTTAGGGCGCTCCCTGAGCCAGGGATTCGGGATCCAGCCGTTCGATGGGATACGGCAGCTTCAGGGGCTTCAAGGGGATACCGTTGACCTGCATGGCCTCCGGCGTATCGCGCGTCGTGACCACCGCCAGGATCTCGGCCTGACCGTAGGCGTCGATGGCCGCGCAGAATACTTCGCCCAATGCCTTGCCGCTATTGTCCTCGACGGATGTGCCTGGAGCAGGCAATTCGCTGCCTTCGAGCTGTCCACGCATCAGGCGCTTCTTGACTTGGCCGCGGAAGTGCGCCCGGGCCACCACTTCCTGCCCCGTGTAGCATCCCTTGCGAAAGCTGACCCCTCCCAGGGCCTCCCAGTTCACCATCTGTGGCAGGTAGGCATCCTGGTGAGGCTTCGATACCCATGCCAGGCCGGCCTGAATGTCATGGAGTTGCCACACGGCATTGCCTACCGGTGTTGCGCTGGAGGCCAGCCTGTCCCAGAGCGCTGCCGCTTCGTCTTGTGGTGTACCGATCAGAAAACGTGGCAGGGGCCCGGGATGACGCGTTGCGATGTAGCCCGCGGTGTGTCTCATGCCCCATTGGCCCGTAGGCACCATGTCCAGGCGGGTCTCCAGCAGTGCCGGTGCATCGCGGCCGATGAGTCCCAGCAGAGCGATATCATCGCGAACCGTGATGGCCAGCTTGTAGAAAACCGCAAACTTGCCCAGATGTTCATGCAGCGATACCGCCAGGCTGGCATCGAGGATCAACCAGTAGCGCTCGGGGGCAACCTGCATCAGTTGCGCATTGGCCTGCATGCGTCCCTTGGCACTGCAGAACGCTGTCAGGGGCGCGAAGGTGCCGTCGGCCAGGTCCACCTGGGCACTGGTCTGTCCCTGCAGGAAAGGCTTGGCATCCGCACCATCGATCTCAAGCACTCTGAGGTGGGGGAGCGGCGCAAGCGTCGTGTTCTCCAAGGCCAGGCGTGCCTGATGTTCGTCACCGAAATCGCAGCGATCCGGTGCCGCAAAACGGGCACCTTGTGCTTCGAGGTAGGCAATCCAGTCTTTCATGGCGCAACTCCTGTTCGGCTGAAGAGCGGGCCTGACCCGCCGGCAGTATAGTAGCTACATAATTGGGACCGCGACGTCATTTCCAACCGTCGTGATGGGTGTGGCATGTTAGACTACAGACCAATCATGATCCTATCTGCAGCCCGTAGGAGGCAGCATGGCCATCATCTCCTTGAGTTTCGACGGGGTCACGACACCCGAAGATGTCAATAAAATCACCACGGCCCTCATGATGGTGGATGGCGTCGACAGTGCTGAAGTCGGCCGGCATGGTGCAGAAGTGGAGGGACGCGTTAAGCCTGAGGCACTCGTCAATGCTGTCGAGGCGCTGGGCTTCAAGGTGCGTCGCTAGTTCGACAGACAAGGCCGTGAGGCAACGGGGTGAACATGGCAGGGGTTTCGCTGTCTATCGCTTCGCCTACCGATGGCCTGCTGCCATCGGCATCGCGGTGCCGTTGCCCCGCAGACATTGCCGTACCACTGGCATGATCCCTCCCTGGCATTCGATACGGCGTGATCTCGAAGCGTGCGCCTTGAACCCGGGGAACGTGAGCCCCATCTGAGAGCCATGAGCAAACCATTTCGTATCCAGTCGCAATACCGTCCCGCCGGTGACCAGCCCGCCGCCATTCAGGGCTTGATCGATGGCCTCGAAGCCGGGCTGGCCCATCAGACCCTACTCGGGGTGACCGGCTCCGGCAAGACGTTCACCGTTGCCAACGTGGTGGAGCATCTACAGCGTCCGACGATCGTCATGGCGCCCAACAAGACGCTGGCGGCGCAGTTGTACGGCGAGTTCAAGTCGTTCTTTCCCGACAATGCCGTCGAATACTTCGTCTCCTACTACGACTACTACCAGCCCGAGGCGTACGTGCCGTCATCGGACACCTTCATCGAGAAGGATGCCTCGATCAATGACCACATCGAGCAGATGCGGCTGTCGGCGACCAAGGCATTGCTGGAGCGACGGGATGCATTGATCGTGGCCTCGGTCTCGGCGATCTATGGCCTGGGCGATCCCGCCAAGTATCTGCAGATGGTCATCCATCTCGACCGCGGCGATCGCGTCGACCAGCGCGAGTTGCTGCGGCGGCTGGCGGAGTTGCAGTACACGCGCAACGACATGGACTTTCGTCGCGGGACCTACCGCGTGCGCGGCGACGTGCTGGATATCTTCCCGGCCGATTCCGAGGACGAGGCGGTACGCATCGAGCTGTTCGACGACGAGATCGATACCATTCGGCTCTTCGACCCGCTGACCGGCGAGATGCGCGGCAAGCTCCCGCGCATCACCATCTATCCCAAGACGCACTATGTGACGCCGCGCCAGACCATTCTCGATGCCATCGAGTCGATCAAGGAGGAGCTGGCGGAGCGGCTGTCGGTGCTGCGCAAGCAGGACAAGCTGGTCGAGGCCCAGCGGCTGGAGCAGCGCACGCTGTACGATATCGAAATGATGCTCGAGCTGGGCTATTGCAACGGCATCGAGAACTATTCGCGCTACCTGTCGGGACGTGCGCCGGGCGCGCCGCCACCGACGTTCTTCGACTACCTGCCCGACGATGCCTTGCTGATCATTGACGAGTCTCACGTCAGCGTACCTCAGGTGGGCGGCATGTACCGCGGTGACCGCTCGCGCAAGGAAACGCTGGTGGAGTACGGGTTTCGTCTGCCATCGGCCCTCGACAACCGTCCGATGACCTTCGAGGAGTGGGAGTCGATCATTCCTCAGACGGTTTTCGTCTCCGCCACGCCAGGCCCTTATGAGGAAACGCACGCCGGCCAGGTGGTCGAGCAGGTGGTGCGTCCCACCGGGTTGGTCGATCCCGAGGTCGAGGTGCGCCCGGCCACCACTCAGGTGGACGATCTGCTCTCCGAGATCCGCTTGCGTACCGCAGTGGGCGAGCGTGTCCTGGTCACCACGCTGACCAAGCGCATGGCCGAGGATCTCACCGAATATCTCGACGAGCATGGTGTGCGGGTACGCTATTTGCACTCCGATATCGATACCGTCGAACGGGTCGAGATCATCCGCGATCTACGGCTGGGCAAGTTCGATGTGCTGGTGGGCATCAACCTGCTGCGAGAAGGGCTCGATATCCCCGAAGTCTCGCTGGTGGCGATTCTCGATGCCGACAAGGAGGGTTTCCTGCGAGCCGTGCGTTCGCTGATTCAGACCATCGGCCGTGCAGCGCGTAACGCCAACGGCAAGGCGATTCTCTATGGCGACCGGATTACCGACTCGATGCGCCGGGCCATCGATGAGACCGAGCGGCGCCGGGCCAAGCAGATGGCGCATAACGAGAAGCACGGCATAACGCCCAGAACCGTGACCCGTTCCGTCGCCGACATCATGGAAGGCGCCCAGGTACCGGGCAAGAAGGGGGGGCGCAAACGAGCGGAACAGCGCGTAGCCGAAGCGCCGGGCCAGTACACGGCCGATGCCCTGCGCAACATGAACGCCGAGCAGCTGGGCCGTGAAATCGCCAAGCTGGAAGATGCCATGTTCGAGGCGGCGCAGAATCTGGAATTCGAGGAGGCTGGACGTCTCCGCGATCAATTGCATGCACTCAAGGCCCGCCTGATCGAGCTGGGCTGATTCCTTTCCTTTCTTTGTCTCGCTTGACGTCTTGTCTCCTCATTCCGGCCGAATGACGCCGGGATGAGGCTTTGCTGCCTGTCCGTGCGAGCCGGTCCTTGGGGTATGACGGTCGCGCATCGGACTGCTGCAATGCGCCGGCTCAATGTCTGGACGCCCGAAAAAAAATTTCAGCGCCTGTTTTTAGGTCTCGGAAGCGCTTTTTGCTCTGAAGCGAGTGCGTCTCGGTGTTTGTTTTCGGGAAACCGTCAATCGCAGGTTGAGACATGATGTGATACGACTAAAGAGCCCCGTTTCATGGTGGTTACGTGGCTTTACAGCTTGTTCGGCCGAGGCCAATAATGGCGCCGTATGCCGCATCATGCGGTGAGCCATAAATAACAACGAGATCAAGAACACCATGAAAAACGCGATGCGCAAGTCACTGCTGGTGTTGACCGTGGGAGCCTGCATGGCGAATGCCACGGCGCAGGCCGATATCACCATCGGTCTGGCGGGGCCGGTGACCGGGCCGCTGGCTCAATATGGCGACATGCAGTTCACCGGTGCCGAAATGGCCATCGAGAGGATCAATGAGCAGGGCGGCGTCAACGGTGAAATGCTCAAGGGCGTGAAGTATGACGACGCCTGTGATCCGAAGCAGGCCGTGGCGGTAGCCAACCAGATCGTCAACGATGGCGTGCAATTCGTGGTGGGGCATCTCTGCTCGAGTGCGACCCAGCCGGCTTCCGATATCTATGCCGAAGAGGGCATTCTGATGATTACCGCGGCGTCGACCAGCCCGGCGATCACCGAGGCGGGCTACGAAACCATCTTCCGCACCATCGGGCTCGACAGCATGCAGGGGCCGGTCGCCGGAAAATTCATCGCCGAACACATCAAGCCCGAGCGTCTGGCGATCATTCATGATAAGCAGCAATACGGAGAAGGTATCGCTACCGGTGTTCGTGATACGGTCGAGGACGCCGGCATCGATGTCGCCGTGTTCGAAGGTATCACCGCTGGCGACAAGGATTTTTCCTCGCTGATCTCCAAGCTCAAGCGCGAGAACGTCGATTTCGTCTATTACGGCGGCTACCACCCTGAGCTGGGCCTGCTGCTGCGTCAGTCCCGCGAGCAGGGGTACGATGCTCAATTCATGGGGCCTGAAGGTGTCGGTAATCCCGACATTTCCAAGATCGCAGGCGACGCTTCCGAGGGATTGTTGGTGACCCTGCCGCAGGCCTTCGAGACCGATCCGGCCAATGCCGATCTGGTTGCCGCCTTCGAGGCGAAGAATCAGGATCCCTCGGGTCCCTTCGTGATGCCGGCCTATACGGCCGTGTATCTGATGGCCGAAGGCATGAAGGAAACGGGCTCCACCGATCCTTATGAAGTGGCCGAATACCTGCATTCGAACACCTTCGAGACGCCGATCGGTCAGGTTCAGTACGACGAGAAGGGAGATCTCAAGGAGTTCAACTTCATCGTCTATAACTGGCATGCCGATGCCACCAAGACCGAGGCCGAATGATCGTCGCTTCAGCACATCACGCTAACCGTCGCTGATCGCGACGCCTCTCTTCGCCCGACCGCTTTCCCGGTTCTATCGAGAGAAAGCCGGTCGGGCGTTTGCGTAGGTAATTCCGATGGAAGCAACACTCTACTTCCTGCAACAGGTGATCAATGGGCTGACCATTGGTAGCACCTATGCGCTGATCGCCATTGGCTACACCATGGTCTATGGCATTATTGGCATGATCAATTTCGCCCACGGCGAAATCTACATGATCGGCACCTATGTGGCTTTTATCGTCATCAGTGGGCTGGCGATGATGGGCATCGACAATACTGCCTTCATCATGGTTGCTGCGCTGCTGGTCGCGATGGTCGTAGCCAGCGGCTATGGCTTCGCCGTGGAGCGTGTCGCCTATCGTCCGGTCCGCGGCTCGAAACGGCTGATCGCGTTGATCTCCGCCATCGGCATGTCGATTTTTCTGCAGAATTACATGCGCCTGGCCCAAGGCTCAAGGGACAAGGCCATTCCCAGCCTGTTGCCGGGCGGCTGGGAGTTCGGCAGCGATAGCTACATGGTCAATCTCTCTTACATGCAGGTGATCATTTTCGTGGTCACGCTGATCAGCATGGCACTATTGGCCTTGTTCATTTCGCGCTCCCGGCTGGGACGCGCCTGTCGTGCCTGTTCGCAGGACAGGGGTATGGCCAACCTGCTGGGGATCAATACCGATCTGGTGATTTCCATGACTTTCGTCATCGGCGCGGCGCTGGCCGCAGTGGCTGGCCTGCTGCTGGGCATGTACTACGGCGTGGTCAACCCCTATATCGGTTTCCTGGCAGGGCTCAAGGCGTTTACTGCAGCGGTGCTGGGCGGAATCGGCAGTATTCCCGGTGCCATGCTGGGCGGCCTGATCCTGGGTGTGGCCGAGGCGCTGACCGGTGGCTACCTATCGACCGAATACAAGGATGTGGTGGCTTTCGGGCTACTGATCCTGATTCTCCTGTTCCGTCCCTGGGGCATCCTCGGCAAGCCGGAAGTGGAGAAAATCTGATGTCGGGTCATATTCTTTATGCCGCCTTTTCCGCCGGGCTGACTCTGCTGCTCGGTGCTTCGGTGCTGGGCGTTCAACTGCGCTCCGAAGGGGTCATGACAATCGTGACCCTGCAGGGGCCGATGACATGGTTGTGGCTAGGGCTTGCCGCTATCGCCGTGTTTGTCTATCAGCTGCTGAGACCACGCATCGAAGCCATGCGCCGGAACGCCCGGAGCGGGTCACGCTTTTCGCTGCCGCCGTTCTTGCAGCATCATGCCCAGCGTCGGCTGATCGTGGCGCTGGTGATCGGCGCGTTGCTGCTGTTTCCCTTTCTGGGCAATCGCAGTGCGGTGGATATCGCCACACTGACATTGATCTATGTGATGCTGGGGCTGGGACTCAATGTCGTGGTCGGCCTGGCTGGGCTGCTGGACCTGGGCTATGTCGGCTTCTACGCCGTGGGTGCCTATACGTATGCACTGCTCAACAGCTATTTCGGCTTTTCCTTCTGGGAGGCGTTGCCTGTTGCCGGAGCCATGACGGCGCTTTTCGGCTATTTGCTGGGATTTCCGGTGTTACGTCTGCGTGGTGATTACCTGGCGATCGTGACGCTGGGGTTCGGCGAGATCATTCGCATTCTGCTCAACAACTGGACCGAGCTGACCGGTGGCCCCAATGGGATCTCGAGGATTCCCAAGCCGACCCTGTTCAATCTGGAGTTCTCGCGCCGTGCCAGCGAAGGCTATACGCCTTTCCACGAGTTCTTCGGCATCGATTACGACCCCAGCCACAAGGTGATCTATCTCTATATCCTGGCGCTTCTCCTTGTCCTGGCGACCGTCTACGTCATCTATCGCCTGATGCGTATGCCGATCGGTCGTGCCTGGGAGGCGCTGCGTGAGGATGACATAGCCTGCCGCTCCCTGGGGCTCAATCCGACAGGTATCAAGCTGTCGGCATTCACTATCGGAGCCAGTTTTGCCGGGTTCGCCGGGTCGTTCTTCGCTGCCCGTCAGGGGTTCATCAGCCCCGAATCCTTTACCTTCATCGAGTCGGCCATCGTGCTGGCCATCGTGGTGCTCGGCGGTATGGGGTCGCAGTTGGGCGTCATTCTTGCCGCGATCGCCATGACCCTGCTGCCCGAACTGGCACGCGAATTCAACGAGTACCGCATGCTGCTGTTCGGGCTGATCATGGTGCTGATGATGGTGTGGCGCCCGCAGGGGCTGCTGCCGCTCAAGCGACCGCAGATGGAGTTGAAAAAAAGTGGCTGAATCTCCCAAGGGGATTTCCCCCCTGCTCAGCGTGCGCGACCTGTCCATGCGCTTCGGCGGTCTGCTGGCGGTGGATCGGGTCAGCATGCACGTGAATCCCCGTGAGGTGGTTTCGATCATCGGGCCCAACGGCGCCGGCAAGACCACGGTCTTCAACTGCATCAGCGGCTTCTACCGGCCGACCAGCGGCGAGGTGATCTTCGAGAACCAGCCGATGCATCGGCTGCCCGGGTTCAAGATTGCGCGTGCCGGCATGGTGCGCACTTTTCAGAACGTGCGCCTGTTCAAGGAAATGACCGTTATCGAGAACCTGCTGGTCGCCCAGCACATGCAGGCCGAGCGTAACTTGTTGAAGGGACTGTTTCTGACCCCGGGCTATCGCCGGCGCGAAAGCGAAATGATGGAGCTGGCGGCGCACTGGCTCGAGCGAGTGGGATTGGTCGATTTCGCCAACCGCGAGGCGGGCAACCTGGCTTACGGGCAGCAGCGACGCCTGGAAATCGCTCGTTGCATGGTCACTCGTCCCAAGCTACTGATGCTCGACGAGCCGGCCGCGGGGCTCAATCCCAACGAAACGCGGGATCTCGATCATCTGATCGTCCAGCTCAAGGAGGAGGAGGGGATCACGGTGCTGCTCATCGAGCACGACATGAGTCTGGTCATGGGGATTTCCGATCGCATCTATGTCGTCAATCAAGGCAAGCCGCTTGCCGATGGCACGCCGGAAGAGGTGCGCCGTAACGCCGAAGTGATCAAGGCCTACCTGGGCGAGGAGTGAATGTGACCGAAGCGATGCTGAAAGTCGATGGCCTGACGACGCATTACGGCCCCATCCAGGCCCTGGACAATGTCTCTCTCGAGGTCCGCCAAGGTGAGATCGTGACATTGGTGGGCTCCAACGGGGCAGGAAAGACAACGTTGTTGATGTCGATCTGCGGTGACCCATGTCCGAGTGCCGGCAGAATCCGGTTCGATGGCCGGGAGATTCAGGGGCAGCCTACGTCGCGGATCATGCGCTCGGGACTGGCCGTGGTCCCCGAGGGCCGACGCATCTTCACCGGTATGACGGTGGAGGAGAACCTGGCCATGGGGGGCTATTACCGTTCCAAGGGAGAGAACCAGGACAGTATCGATTATGTGCTGTCGCTCTTTCCCCGCTTGAAGGAACGCTTCCACCAGCGTGGCGGCACCATGTCCGGCGGTGAACAGCAGATGCTGGCCATCGGCCGTGCACTGATGACCCGGCCGCGACTGCTGCTGCTCGATGAACCGTCGCTGGGGCTGGCCCCCATTATCATCGCTCAGATATTCGAGATCATCGAGAAGCTGCGCGAAGAAGGCACCACGATCTTTCTGGTCGAGCAGAACGCTCATCGAGCGCTGTCGATCGCTGATCGGGGCTATGTGCTGGAACATGGCAGGGTGGTACTGCAGGACAGCGGCAGAGCGCTGCTCAGCAACGATGACGTGCGGCGTGCCTATCTGGGTGGGTAATATTTATACCGTTATCTAGATAAATAACCTCAACGATATCATCCGGCGATATGAAGTCGCCGGAGAGATCACCTGAATTCAGCCAAGCCCTATATCGAGACCCGACCGAACTTCATCGATAACCCTGCCTTCCCAGGCGTTCGCGAAGGTCATCGATCTCATCCATGAGCTCCAGCGCCAGCGCGGCACCGGCCAGGTTGACGCCCAGGTCCCGTTGCAGGCGCCGTACGACCAGTGCACGGCGCAGACTGACACCATAGAATCGCCAGCTGGAACGATCCTGGCCCACCGGCGTGATGATGCCCTCCTCAACCAGTTCGATGACCCACTCGGCATGCATGGTGCAGGCGCGACATAGCTCACCGAAGGTGAGAATAGGGGTTTCGTCGAGGTTCTCTCCGGTCAACACGGAGTGCGTTTGGTTTGTCATGACAACTAAACTCCCAGGTCGGCACGCGGATTGAAACTCAGTTCTTCAGCCATGCGGCGATAGGCCTGCCGCGCCCGCTCGTTGTCGGCAGGGGGCAGGACAACCTGCAGAATTGCATAAAAATCACCGGGAGGCTTACCGGGAATGCCGCGCCCCTTGAGCCGCAAGCGCTGTCCGGCATGCGATTCGGCAGGAATCTTGAGTTCCACGCTGCCGTCTGGCGTCGGTACCCTGACGGTGGCTCCCAGGGCAGCTTCCCACGGCGTCACCGGCAGTTCGAGAAAGACGTCATGCCCTTCGACGCGATAGCGGTTATGCACGTTGAATTCGACTTCCAGATAGAGATCGCCGGCCTTTCCGCCTTCCAGGCCGGGGCCGCCCTGACCGCTCAGGCGTATGCGCTGGCCCTGTCTGATCCCCTTGGGAATACGAACGTTGAGCCTGCGTTCACGCCGCTGAATTCGGCCTCGGGCGTCCAGCTCCGCCGATTGGAGCGTGATGGTGCGTGTGGCACCGCGGTAAGCGTCTTCCAGCTCGATCTGTATGCGGGCATGATGGTCCTCGCCGCGCAAGTCGACGCCATGGCGATGGGCGTCATGGAACCCACGTTGGCCGAAGCCACTTCTTCCGAACAGCGACTCGAAGAAATCGCTGAAGGCCGCGGCATCTTCCTGCGTATAGCCACCGCCACGGAATTCAAATCCAGTGTCCCAGTCCGGCGGTGGTTGGAAGTCCTGTCCGGCCTGCCAGTTCTGACCGAGCTGGTCGTAAGCGGCGCGTTTTTCCGGGTCCTTCAGGACTTCATAGGCTTCCCCGAGTTCCTTGAAGCGCTCTTCTGCGTCCGCTTCCTTGCTAACGTCGGGATGATACTTGCGGGCCAGCCTGCGATAGGCTCGCTTGATCCCGTCCTGTGGCGCATCGCGTCCCACACCCAGTACCTGATAGTAATCCTTGAATTCCATTCCATGCTCCAATGACCGCTTGTAGCGGCATATCACGAACGTCTTCTTTATAGCAGAAGTGGGCGACAACGGTTTCGTCGTGTATGGCCGTGAGCAGCAAACGGCTCTCGTGGCGAGCAAAGCCTGCCGTAGCGGTGACGATCAGGTATAATTCGTGCCCACGAAACGCGACGCGCCTCCTGACGGCATCCTCGCGTCCATACCGTCATCCGCAAGGAGCTTCTTCTTCATGACCGTGATACGCCAGGACGATCTGATCCAGAGCGTGGCTGATGCCCTGCAGTACATCTCCTATTACCATCCCAAAGATTTCATCGACGCCATGCATGCGGCGTATCAGCGGGAGGAGAACCCTGCCGCACGTGACGCCATTGCTCAGATCCTGATCAATTCGCGCATGTGTGCCATGGGGCATCGCCCGATCTGCCAGGATACGGGCATCGTGACGGTATTCGTACATGTTGGCATGAACGTGCGCTGGGACGCCGAGATGAGTCTCGACGACATGATCAACGAGGGCGTGCGTCGCGCCTATCTGCTGCCGGACAATGTACTGCGTGCTTCTGTCCTTGCCGATCCCGACGGCAAGCGCCAGAACACCAAGGACAATACACCGGCGATCATTCATCACAAGATCGTTCCCGGCGACAAGGTGGAAGTCCATGTCGCGGCCAAGGGCGGCGGCAGCGAGGCCAAGTCCAAGTTCGCCATGCTTAACCCTTCCGACAGTGTCGTGGATTGGGTACTCGAGCAGTTGCCCAAGATGGGGGCGGGCTGGTGTCCGCCGGGCATGCTGGGCATCGGTATCGGCGGCACGGCGGAGAAGGCCATGGAGATCGCCAAGGAGGCACTGCTCGATCCCATCGACATTCAGGACCTTCAGGCGCGTGGCGCTTCCAACCGCGCCGAGGAACTGCGCCTGGAGCTGTTCGACAAGGTCAACAAGAGCGGCATCGGCGCTCAGGGGCTGGGCGGGCTGACCACGGTACTCGATATCAAGGTCAAGGATTACCCGACCCATGCCGCCAACAAGCCGGTAGCCATCATTCCCAACTGCGCGGCGACCCGTCATGTTCACTTCACGCTGGACGGTAGCGGCGCTGCCGAACTGCCGGCGCCCAGGATCGAGGACTGGCCGGAGATCACCTGGGAAGTGGGCGAAGGCGTCAAGCGCGCCAATCTCGACGACATCACGCCGGAAGAGGTCAGGACCTGGAAGCCCGGCGATACCGTCCTGCTATCGGGCAAGCTATTGACCGGGCGTGACGCCGCCCATAAGCGAATGGTCGACATGCTGGCCAAGGGAGAGTCGCTTCCCGTCGATCTCAAGGGGCGTTTCATCTACTACGTGGGGCCCGTCGATCCGGTGGGTGACGAGGTGGTGGGACCTGCCGGGCCGACGACGGCCACGCGCATGGACAAGTTCACGCGGACCATGCTGGAGCAGACGGGACTGCTCGGCATGGTGGGCAAGGCGGAGCGTGGCCCGGTAGCCATCGAAGCGATCCGCGACAATCAGGCCGTCTACCTGATGGCCGTGGGCGGCGCCGCCTACCTGGTCGCTCAAGCCATCAAGAAATCGCGTGTCGTGGGCTTCGAGGATCTGGGCATGGAGGCGATCTACGAATTCGAGATCGAGGACATGCCGGTGACCGTCGCCGTCGACAGTCAAGGAGAGTCCGTGCATCAGACCGGACCGGCAAAGTGGAAGGAAATCATTGCAGAACGTGCCTGAACCGGCATGATTGAACCTAAGGCCCCGCTCAGGCGGGGCCTGTTTGTATGACACGCTTGCCCGAGACAGGAGACCGTTACGGATGACATCCGAACTCATCGGTGGAGCGCTTTTTCTCATTCACGTGACAGGCGCTCTGACTGCCGTCATGGCACTGATGTCCGTGCGCACGTCTCAGGGGGCGGTGGCATGGATCGTGGCGCTGCTCACGTTTCCCTATCTTGCCGTACCCGTCTACTGGATATTCGGTCAGCCCCGTTTTTACGGTTATGTGTCGGCCCGTGATGAGCGCGATACCATTCTGCGTCAGGTATTGCAGCGCTATCGCCCCAACCTGCTGCCATATCTGTCTCATCCCAAACAGGATGTCGGACATATTCATGCCGTCGAACGCCTGGCCATGATGCCGATGACCACCGGCAACCGGGCCGAGTTGCTGATCGATGGGGCGGCAACGTTCGAGAGTCTGCTGGCCGGAATCGATGCGGCGCAGGAGTACATCCTGATTCAGTTTTTCATTGTGCGTGTCGATAGGGCAGGCCTTGAACTGAAGCGGCACCTGGTGCGCCAGGCCGAACGGGGAGTTCGCGTCTGCTTTCTCTACGATGAAGTCGGGTGTCACGGTCTGCCCGACGGCTATCTTCGCGATCTGGAGGAGGCGGGTGCCGAAGTTTCGGCCTTCAATTCGTCTCGCGGATGGCGGCATCGCTTTCAGCTCAACTTTCGCAATCATCGCAAGGTCGCCGTTGTCGACGGACAGGTGGGGTGGACGGGAGGGCTCAATGCGGCCGATGAATACCTTGGCAGAGTCGAGCGGTTCGGTGCCTGGCGAGATACCCACCTGAAGCTGACAGGACCCAGCGTGCTGGGGCTTCAGGAGGCATTCTGGGAGGACTGGTACTGGGCGACAGGGACGATTCTCGCTCTGGAATGGGAGCCCGCGGTAACCTGCAGGGAGTGCCAGCATGTCGTCATCGTTCCTTCCGGCCCGGCCGACCGACGTGAAACGGCGAGCCTGTTGGTTCAGCATGCGATCCATAGCGCCAGGAAACGACTATGGGTGACCAGTCCTTACTTCGTCCCCGATCAGGGCGTGCAGGACGCACTGGTTCTGGCGTCGCTGCGCGGGGTCGATGTCAGGGTGATGATCCCGGAGCGCCCCGATCATCTTCTGGTGTTTCTGTCGGCTTTTGCGTTTCTGCCGGACATGATTCGACAAGGCATCAAAATATACCGTTATCTTCCTGGATTTCTTCATCAAAAAGTTCTCTTGATAGATGATCATACAGCCATGGTCGGCACGGTAAATCTCGACAACCGTTCCTTTCGCCTGAATTTCGAGATTAGCGCTTACGTTCCCGATAAGCAGTTTGCCGCTGAAGTTCATGCCATGCTGGAAAACGATTTTCTCCACTGCCGGGAAGTCAGCTGGGAAGAGCTCAACTCTCGTCCCTTATGGCGCAAGCTGGTATCGCGCGCAGCCTATCTGCTCGCTCCCGTGCAGTAAAACTCCACTACACGCATGGACGACAGAATCGCGATTGGCTGTCATGGTGCGTTTCGTTACACTTTCCGGTTATCAATTACCTGGCTTGCCCCCATCCGCTGGCGGCGTCCTGATATGCATCGCCGAGCGAAGGAGATCCGGTGAATCTCGAAACCAAATGGCTGGAAGATTTCGTTGCCTTGGCCAATACACGCAGTTTTTCCGCATCCGCTCGTCAGCGTCACGTCACCCAACCGGCTTTCAGCCGCAGGATACGCTCTCTGGAGCAAGCGGTCGGTACTACGCTGGTCGATCGCTCGACCACTCCGGTGAGCCTGACACCGGAAGGGCAACTCTTTCTGATTACGGCACGCAACATGGTCGAGCAGCTCGGGGAATGCCTTGGCCACCTGCGAGGCCTGTCGATGGCCAACGAGGCGCTGGATATCGTCGCGGCTCACTCTCTGGCTCTGGCATTCTATCCTCAGTGGATCTCACGCTTGCAGAAGGGCGTCGGTGAACTGCCCACCCGACTGGTGGCCATGAACGTGGGTGATGCTATCCATGTCCTGCGCGAGGGTAACTGCGATCTGATGCTGGCGTATCATGACCCTTACGCCACCATGCAGCTGGATGCGGAAGCGTTTCCTTCGTTCTCCATCGGGCAGGTCAAGATGCTGCCCGTCTGCGTGCCCAAGGAAGATGGCTCGCCACGCTTCCCGCTGTCCGGAGAGGAGGCGATCCCTTTTCTCGCCTATACCCAAGGTGCCTTTCTGGGGCGCAGCGTACGCATGCTGCTGAAGAATGACCCACTGCGCATGCGCCTGAAGACGGTTTATGAAACGGCCATGGCGGAAGGGCTGAAAGGCATGGCGCTACAGGGAGTCGGTATGGCCTGGATTCCCGATTTCTGCATTCGCGAAGAGCTGGCCTCAGGCCGCTTGGTGCAGGCAGGACCGGACTGGAGTATCGATCTCGAGATACGTCTCTACCGCTGCTCGCTGGTTCACAAGCCTGGTGTCGAAAAACTGTGGCGGCAAATGATGAAGCTGCCGCGTGACTTTCTGCAAGCGTAATCCATCACGAGGATGCCATATCGGCAGGCAGCCCTAGAAAATTCTGGATAATGAAGAAGTGATCCTCGAACAGCGTGTCCGGCTCAAGATCCGCCAGAGGCACCCAACGCGCCTGCTCACTCTCTTTGGACCCCTTGAGCCGCGGAAGCTGCTGTTCCGGTCGTAACGCAAAATAGAAGGCTTCTGCCAGCGTGCGACCTCGCCAGCTTCGATGAGGTTCGTCGAACAGACGTTGTCCCCGAAGCGATCCCTTCAGGACCGCTTCGGGGACCTTGAGGCGCACACGCTCGCGTAGCTCCCTCAGACAACCATCGATCAATCTTTCATGCTGACGAACGAAACCGCCCGGCAAGGCCAGGAGCCCCTTGCCGGGGGCCGCACTGCGCTTGACCAGCAACACGTGTCCGGACTGCACCACGACGGCATTGACGGTGATGAAAACCGGTGGATAGGGCGCCTGGGCCCATGCCGCCTGATACTGGCCGAGCAGATGCTGTTCCTCGAGCAGGTTCTGATAAGGCTCGGAGCGCTGGAATGTCGCCAGCGTCTCACGGATCGGCTGGTCCAGATCCCGTTGAGCCTCTCTCGCCAGATAGGCCGTCGCTGAAGGGGACGAATGGAAAAGATGTTCTCGAATCTGGCTGGCCGATATCCCGTCGACCAGCGGTACACTGACCGATTCCCACTGCGGAAACAGACTCAGATAGTAGCTCGACTGCCCACGGCTGGCACCGATCAAGCCGATTCTCGGCAATTTGCCATGTACCGGGCGGGCAATGTCCCGCACCTTGCGCTGGACATCCCTGACCCAGACATCATCGTTATAAAGGGCATCCAGTAACGGCTCGATTTCGAGGCGGTGATTGGCACTTTCGTCGAAGCAACTGCGCAGCATCCCGGCACGCTCATCGAAGCGCCACGGATTGCGCAGCGAACGGGCCTGCCACGCGGATCCCACCAGGACGATGACCTGACGAGCCCGCCGCAGGGCTTCATGAATGACCGCCAGGTGCCCCAGGTGTGGCGGCTGGAATCTGCCGATGAATACAAGGCAGTCGAAATCATAAGATGCTGACGAGCTGGAAGGCGTTGGCGCCATGAAAGCTCCTGTGGCTGAATCACTGGGCGGTCGCCATTATGGTCAGACCAGGCTCAGCCTGCAATGTGAGGGAGCTATCGGCGAGCTGCTTCGCTATGCTGCTGATAAAGCCTTCGAAATACATGAAAGGAGCCTATGTGAAGGAACAGCTGCGGGTCGACTGGTTGTGTGTCGTGAAGAATGCCGTAGGGTTATGGCTTGATCGAAATGCCTTCAGTTATGCGGGTTCTCTCGCTTTCTACACGCTATTTTCTTTGGCGCCGACCGTCATCATTGCAGTGACCGTAATCGGCCTGGTGCTGGGCGAGGATGCCGCTCAGGGGCAGATTGTCACGCAGTTGCAGGACACCATAGGTGCCGATGCGGCATCGGCCGTCGAACAGGCCGTGGCCCAGTCACGCATCGAGGAGTCTGGCATCCTGCCGACCTTGCTTGGGGTAGGGGCGTTGCTGGTCGGTGCCACCACGGTCTTCGGCCAGATGCAGTTCTCGCTCAACATGCTCTGGGGCGTGACCGCCCAGCCGGGACGAAGCAGCATACTGCTCTTTCTCAAGACGCGCTTGCTGTCGTTGGCCGTAGTACTGGCAATCGGTTTCGTCATGCTGGTATCGCTGTTGCTGGGGGTCGCGCTGCGTACCGTAATCCGTTATGCCAGCGAGTGGTTACCTCTGCCGGGATTCTTGCTCAGCGGTTTCGAGTTTCTTCTGTCTCTGGCGATGATCACGTTATTCTTTGCCACCATCTTCAAGGTGTTGCCGGACATCGTCATCGGCTGGCGAGATGTCATGCTTGGAGCGTTCGTCACGGCAGTGCTGTTCGCGCTGGGACGTTATGGCATCGCTGCCTATCTCGCCTACACGGCAACGGCATCGACTTATGGTGCTGCCGGCTCCGTTGTATTGATTCTGTTGTGGGTCTACTACTCCTCCTTGATTCTGTTGTTCGGAGCCGCCTTTACCAAGGTCCATCTGCAAGCGCGCGGCAAGCCCATCGTGCCGCGGAATACGGCTGTACGGGTCAAGCATGAAATCGTTTCCTGAAGCCTGGAGGCTTTACGCGGTCGGGTCGGGTTCAGTGTTCGGAGCAACGGATACGAGAAACCCTAATCACACATGAAGACAGAAGGAGGCGGGAAATGAGCAAGTGCAGCGTCAGAGCTGTCGTGACAGGCAAGGTCCAGGGCGTATCGTTTCGTCAGGCCACTCAGGAGAAGGCCCTTGCGATGCGGGTCACCGGCTATGCGAAGAACCTTCCCGATGGTCGAGTGGAAGTCCTGCTCTGCGGCGAAAGCGAAGCGGTCAATACCGTAGCGCAGTGGCTCTGGCAGGGCCCTCCGGAGGCACGGGTAACTCATGTCGAGGTGGAAAGGCTGCCTTGGCAGGACAAGGACAGCTTTTTGTTATATTAAAGAGTCCATTTCCAACCTTCTCGGCGAGGCGGACCGAGGGCAGGTCGGAGCGACGGTCATTCGACATGGCCGGAAATTGATCCCTTTCATTGCGGCGCCCATGGCGGTCAGATAACGCATATAGCGCCCAAGGAAGGGTTTGCTGCGCCGTCGCAAAACCTGGAGGAGACTCGGTATCTAGGGCCTCCTCCAAGTAGAGCTTACTGAGCATTTCTTCTTAAATCGCCCACTAACTCGTAATCTTGTGAAGAAACCTCGGTGTAGTTCTGCTCATCGAAACCTGACTGCTCCATTTCATCAGGAGTCTTGGTGGTTTGCCAAACGAGCTGATCCCCGTCGAGCTGAAGTTCGCTGAGAGGGATCAATACCTGCTCCTCAAACAGCCCCCAGAAGCCACCCATGCCGATGACGACCCCAACATTGTTGTTGTCATTGGACATGACCACATTGTCGATGGAACCAAGTTCGTCGCCTCCTGTGCCGTGAACGGTCATTCCTTCAAGATCGGAAACCTGCATCCTGTCCAAGGGACTCGGTTCCGGTGCAGCAGGCTCCGGTGCAGCAGGCTCCGGTTCAGCAGGTTCCGGTGAATCCTGACCCGCCGTCACCCTGGGCTGCTCTTGCTCTACCTGAGCTCCGGGTTGCTCCTGTTCTACTTGAACATCATTAGTCTGGGGGGGCTGGGAAGCTTCGCCACCTTCTGCAGAGTCTGCCTGAATAACCTCTACATCCGGCTCCGGCATATTGACAGTCACCTTGGGTTCTGGCTGTTCGACGATAACTTCTGCTTCATCCTGATCGTTCGCGACGTTCACGTTGGGGGTTGCCGAATCACCGACCGTCACTTCAGGTTCCGCTTGTTTGACTGAAACTTCTGGCTCAGAGGATTCCACCGTGACCTGAGCTTGGTCGGTTTCTTCCGATTGAGCGTTTGCAAGTGGCGCCAACAATAAAGTGCTGGCAGCCCCGAGCGTTGCGATTTGCAGTTTTCTTGTCAGCTTCCGGTCCGTCATAATATCCCCTTTTACTTGATCGCTAGCACTGCCCACCACGATACAGCGGAGGAATCGTAGCCGCTTCATACCTGGCTGACTTATTACACGGGCATGGATGCCCCATTTAATCCATGGCGGTTATGAACTCCCCCTTCAAAGCCTTTCGTCTTGGGAGCCTTGAAGGGGGATATATGAAGCCTGTATCGATTTATATCACTGGGCGTTTCTTAGTTGGCCCAGGTTGTCATATTCCTGTGGCGAGACTTCATTGTAATTCTGTGCCTGGTAGCCTTCTTGTGACATCTGGTCCAGTGTCATTCCTGTTGCCCAGACGAGCTGATTATCAGCATTGAGGCGTACTTCGTTAAGGGGCACAACCACCCGGTCTGCACCAAAGCCCAGAACGCCGCCAGACTCCACGACAAAGGCGGGTTCATTCGTATCTCGTGCGACTACGATCCTTTCCACGGAGCCAAGCTCATCGCCTTCCTGAGTAAAAATATCTGCACCTACCACATCAGTAACCAACATTGCATCCAAAGCTTGCTGCTGAGCTGACGTGATACGAACTTGTGCACCTTCGGCGGATTCAACCTCAACTTCAGGGTTGGCGTTATCGGTTACCCGTACGTCAGCCTCCGCCTGCTCTACCTGAACCTGGGCTTGATCCTGATCTGCCACTGCCACACGGGCTTGGTCGCTTTCATCTACAACGACACGCGGTTTTGCAGGCCTGACAGAAACTTCCGGTTCGGGGCGCTGAACAGCTACATCGGGACGGCCCTGGGTGACATCGACCTGAGGCTCCTGCAACTCCACCGAGACGTCAGGCCGGCCCGTTTCGACATCCACGTTCGGGTCACGCAAGATCACTTCAACTTCCGGTCTAGGGATGTTGACGGTGACCTCGGGACGTGGCTGCCTGACAATAACCTTGGGTCGTCTCTGGTCGACTGTAACGCTTGGGTCTGCTGGTTCGACTCTGACTTGAGGCGCAATCTGCTGCACAGATACTTGTGGCTCAGCGGGATCGACATTTACCTTGGGCGGCTCGCTATCCACGACAACCTGAGGCTGCTGAGACTGCACGACGACTTCTCTTTCTCCTCCATCACCGTTGCGCTCCTGCTCGGCAATGAAAACCAGTAAGCGCTGATATTCTTCCTGATTCAGGGCTTGATCGTCGTCCTGATCATATTCACCCAGAATTTCATCGCGGCTGCTCTGGATCTGGGCAGTCTCGAGTCGTGGCCTGAGCTCCTCCCATTCGAGAAGTTGGTTAGTGTTCTGATCTAACCGCTGGAATTCGGTTGCTGCCCGATCAGCTGTTTCGCTCTGCGCGTGAGCCGCGGAAACAAGTAGGAATGTGCTTGCCGCACCTAGGGTTGCAAGTTGCAGGCTCAACTTTCCTATCAGTTTTTCTTCCTTCATAAAATTCTCCCTTGCCAAGCATATATCTGATGGTATGTCTCGTTAACTTAGAGCGTCAGGATCCACATGGCGCAATCGTACTGCACCAATGCATGTCGCTACGCATAGAGCGCGGAACCTAATATAATATTCAATGATGGTTATTAAATAATCGTATTGAATTAACTTTCGTCAAAAGCGTAGTGCTCTTCCCGGAGGCCGGCAAATAAATGTTTTGCTGACAATCCCGTCAATGTTTTGTTATGTTTGTTTTCTTTCGAGCAATGTGTTTTCGTCAAACGAGGCGGTACGTATTTTTTATAAAAAATGTTAAATAAAATATTGTCTCGTCTAAATGGGGCGAGGGTGAGAGGGAATAATTGCATTTAAATGTTGGTCTAATATTGTTTTTATAATAATAATCTCTGGATTATTGTAATGATGGATATGATTGGATGATTTTAGCCAGCACACGGGCAGTGGATAAAGGAAGTCGTAAGCTGACTACCCGTTGAAGGTGGGGAAGGGGAGCAAAGGATGCCAGGATCCGGCTCCCCCGTTTGCCGTTTGGGCAGGTTAAAATTTCAAGCCGTCAGGGTCTCGACAATCCAGTCAACCACTGCATCACCGTCGGCTCCCAGGCAGACGTCCACCAGCGGTGTCCGGGACCACTGTTCGCCCAGGAATGCACGCCCCTCGGGGGCGAATACCGTCTGGCCTTCGGCGAGCCCATCGGTGATGACGTTCAGGTGCCCTCTGGCAGTGGTAAACAGCTCCGGCTTCAATAGCCACGCCAGCGCACAACTGTCGTGAGGGCAGCAGCCGTCGATTCCCAGCGCGCCCTGATAGAAGCGGCGATAGAAGGCGTAGCTGCCCGATAGAATCTTGCCGAGTTCACCTTGTGCGGCGGCGATTTTTTCCATGTGTGCCGGACTCAGCACGCAGCGATGAGTGGCATCCAGCCCCACCAGCGTCAGCGGCCAGCCAGCGGTAAGAACGCGGGCGGCAGCATGCGGGTCGTTGAAGATGTTGGCTTCCGCCACTGGCGAAACGTTACCGCCTTCGCGAATGGATCCGCCCATGATCACGACCTGCTTGACCTTATCGACAATGCCCGGATCGAGTTGCAGTGCAGCGGCGAGATTTCCCAGAGGGCCGACGGCGACCAGCACGATTTCGCCCGGCCGGGAGTTGACCTGCTCGACGATGAAAGCCGGAGCGGACAGTGTTACGGCATGATGCTCAAGCTCCGGCAAGTCAATGTTGCCCAGCCCGTTCGCACCATGGATGTGCGCTGGAGCGGGGTATTTGTTCTTGACCAGCGGAGCCGCTGCCCCTTGGGCCACCGGAATGTTCTCACCTGCCAGTTGCGACAGCAGCAGGGCGTTATGCGTGGCAGTATCGATGTCGACATTGCCGTAGGTCGTGGTCATCCCGATCAGATTGATTTCGGGGTGTGCCAGGGCGATGGCGATGGCCTGGGCATCGTCGACGCCTGGGTCGGTATCGAAAATGATGGGAATGCGCATGGTGGCTTCCTTTCCTTGTTCGAGTGGGGGCATTCAGTTGTGAAGCATCTCGAGTGACGGCCAGGCTTGCGATGCCGCTTCGACCTCGTTTGCCAAGGGAATGCTGGGCGCCGCTCCCGCTTTCTGTACGCACAGGGCGGCAGCCGTGCTGGCTCTGCACAAGCACGATTCGATGGCACTGCCAGCCTGCCTGGCCGCCATGAAGTAACCGATAAAGGTGTCTCCCGCTGCCGTGGTGTCGACAGCCTCGACCCGATGAGCCGCCAGCTCGATACGCTGCACGTCATACTGGTAGAAGGCTCCCTCATGCCCCAGGGTCAGGACAATTTCGACGCCGGGCAGACGTTCATGCAAGGCATCGAGCAGGACGTGAGCCGAGGTCCGCTCGTCGTTGCCTGTCAGGGCGGCCGCTTCACCGCGGTTGAGGAACAACAGCTGGCAATATTCCAGCGGTAGGCGCGTCACGTTGGCACTTAGCGGCGCCGGATTGAAAGCGATCTTCATGTCGCGTTCGGCGGCCAGCCGGATAATCTTGTCGGGGGAGTTGCATTCGTTCTGCATCAACAGCCAATCCCCGGCTTCTACCGAAGCCATCAGCGCATCACGGTGCGTGTCGGTAAAGCCGTGGTTGGCACCGGGATGCAGAATGATGGCGTTTTCCCCGGTATCGTCGACCTGAATCAGGGCATGGCCACTGGCTTCGGCGGTCAGCTCGATATGGGAGGTATTCACTCCCGAGGAGGCCAGTGTCTCCAATGCCCAGCGGTCCTTCTGACCGAGGCGTCCCCAATGGGTGACCCGGCCACCGGCTCGGGCAATGGCCAGCGACTGGTTGGCGCCCTTGCCACCGAGCACCTGTCGATAGCCTTGGCTGGTCAGCGTTTCGCCGGGGCGCACCAGGTGAGGCACTCGGTAAACGTGATCAATGTTGATGGACCCGTAATTATAGATCATGAACCCTCCTGTAAGGCGCGCATCCTGTCGAAGCCCGGGGCGAATGTGTCGACGAGTTTAGGGCAGGTCATGACATCATGTAAGCTCCGGTACGCCTGAAAGACCTGACGGACAGGAAGGGAAATTCACATGCCGGCGAACGATGCACGGCTCATCGCAACGCCGACACCCTTCATCGACGACGCAGATTGTCAGCGGTCAGGCGCACGATATTGGCGCGGGCTTCGGGCGAGATCCAGGCGCTATGCGGTGTGACAATCAGATTCAGCGGCTCCGCAAGCGCGTCGATCAGAGGGTGGCCCTCACGAGGAGGCTCCTGCGGCAGTACATCCACGCCAAGCCCGCCCAGACGGCCCTCCCTCAGCGCCATAAGCGCTGCCTCTTCGTCAATCATGCCGCCACGTGCACAATTGATCAGCAGGGCATCCGGCTTCATCTTGGCGAGCAATGCCTCATTCACCAAGTGGCGGGTCGCATCGGTCAAGGGGCAGTGCAGGCTCAGCACGTCCAGCTCCCCGGCCAGATCGGCGAGGGATGGCCTCGTGTCCTGACCCTCCATGCCCGGGCGTGCGGCAAAAATGACCTGCATGCCGAACGCCTCGGCAAGCCTGGCGACAGCCTGCCCCAGAGTGCCATGGCCGACGATGACCAGCTTCTTGCCTGACAGTTGCAGAGTGCGATGATCCAGCAGGCAGAAGAAGGGGCTCTCTCCCCAACGCCCCTGGGCGACGTCACGCGTGTAAAGAGGCAGGCGATTGGCCAGCGCCAGCATGAGCATCAGCGTGTGCTGAGCAACACTGTCGGTCCCGTAGGCACTGACATTCCTGACCTCGATTCCCAGGCGCTTGGCCGCCGCCATGTCGATGTTGTTGGTGCCGGTCGCCAGAATGCAGATCAGCTTGAGTCGGGGCAGGGCATCGAGCAGTTCCGCATCCAGTACCACCTTGTTGACGATCGCGACGTCGGCCTTTTCCAGACGCGCGTATCGCGCCTCCCGGTCGGTATATGCATGGACTTCCAGTTCGTCTACCACCTCTCTGATAGGGGACAGATCGATATCGTCACCCAGGCTCGCTGCGTCCAGTAGTACGGCGTTCATCACGGCTCCTTGTCACATCATGAAAAGCATGGGCGGGATTCAGGGCATCGGATGAACAAGCGACGAAGACGCCTGCTTGCCCTTGCCCGCCCAGCCCCGCAACACGCTATAATGCTCGGCTTCCATGGCAGGCTTGGAAAACGCCACGAAAGGCCACATATTCAAGCCGCCGCATGCCAGGTTTGTTCTTGAGGATGCCTGCGGTTGCCTTGTCGATTACAGAGTGATGAGAACCATGCCCATCTACGAATACGAGTGCAAGACTTGTGGCCATCGCTTGGAGAAATTGCAGAAGGTCAGTGCCGCGCCGTTAACGGATTGCCCTAGCTGCGCCAAGCCTTCGCTATCCCGCCTGGTATCCGCTCCCGGATTTCGTCTGGCCGGCGGTGGATGGTATGAAACCGATTTCAAATCAGGCAGCAAGAAGAACCTGGCAGGAGATTCGAGCGACAAGCCGGCTGCGTCGAACCAGGACAGCGCCAAGGCTTCCGCCTGAACCCGACTGGCTCCGCAAGGCGGGGCCAGTGGGCCGCCATCGATTCAGCCACTACTTACAGCAGCAACAGAAACAGGATTTGTCATGCGCAGCCATTATTGCGGCCAGTTGAACGAGACCCTGGTGGATCAGGAGGTCACGCTTTGCGGATGGGTTCACCGTCGGCGTGATCACGGCGGGGTCATCTTCCTCGACATGCGCGACCGGGACGGCGTCGCTCAGGTCGTGGTCGACCCCGATACGCCGGAGGCGTTCGCCAATGCTGACCGCGCTCGCAGCGAATATGTACTGCGCATTACCGGGCGCATCCGCATGCGTCCGGAAGGCACCCAGAATCCCAACATGCCGACGGGACTGATCGAGGTGCTGGCCAAGCAGGTCGAAGTGCTCAATACCTCCGCCACACCACCATTCCAGCTCGATGAGCATGGCAAAGTCGGAGAGGAAGTACGCCTCAAGCATCGCTATATCGATCTGCGCCGTCCGGAAATGATCGAGAAGCTGCGCCTGCGTTCGCGTATCTCGCACAGCGTACGGGCCTATCTCGAAGGCCAGGGCTTTCTCGATATCGAAACTCCGATCCTGACTCGGGCCACCCCTGAAGGCGCGCGTGACTATCTGGTACCCAGCCGCACCCATCCCGGCAGCTTCTTTGCCTTGCCGCAGTCGCCGCAGCTGTTCAAGCAGCTGCTGATGGTGGCCGGGTTCGATCGCTATTATCAGATCGCCAAATGCTTCCGCGACGAGGACCTGCGCGCCGACAGGCAGCCGGAATTCACTCAGATCGATCTCGAAGCCTCGTTCGTCGATGAAGATGACATCATGGGCATCACCGAGGCGATGATTCGTCAGCTGTTCCAGGACGTGCTCGACGTCTCGCTGCCGGACTTTCCCCGCATGTCATACAGCGAGGCGATGCAACGCTACGGCTCCGATAAGCCGGATTTGCGCATTCCGCTGGAGCTGACCGATGTCGACGATCTGATGCAGCAGGTCGATTTCAAGGTCTTCTCCGGACCTGCCAAGGCTGAGGATGGACGTGTCGCCGCGCTGAAGGTCAAGAATGGCGCCAAGCTGTCACGCAAGGAGATCGACGAGTACACCAAATTCGTCGGTATCTACGGCGCCAAGGGGCTGGCCTGGATCAAGGTCAACGAGCGCGCCAAGGGGCTCGAAGGGCTGCAATCGCCCATCGTCAAATTCATGGAGAATGTCGTCGAAGCACTGCTCGATCGAGTGGGTGCGGAAGATGGCGATATCATCTTCTTCGGCGCCGACAAGGCCCGTGTCGTCAATGAAGCGCTAGGGGCGTTGCGCGTCAAGCTGGGTGAAGATCTCGATCTCTACACGAGCCAGTGGGCACCGCTGTGGGTCGTCGACTTTCCGATGTTCGAAGCCGATGATGCTGGCCGCCTGTCCGCGCTGCACCATCCCTTCACCGCGCCGTCCTGCACGCCCGAGGAGCTCAAGGCCGCTCCGGCCAAGGCCTTGTCGCGTGCCTACGACATGGTGCTCAACGGCACCGAACTGGGCGGCGGCTCGATTCGTATCCACGATCAGGCCATGCAGCGTGCGGTATTCGAGGTATTGGGCATCGGTCAGGAAGAGGCCGAGGAGAAATTCGGCTTCCTGCTCGACGCCTTGAAATTCGGCGCACCGCCCCATGGCGGACTGGCTTTCGGTCTCGATCGCCTGGTGATGCTGATGACAGGAGCCCGCACCATTCGCGAAGTGATTGCTTTCCCGAAGACGCAGAGCGCCGCGGACCCCATGACCGATGCACCGGGGGAGGTCAGCGCCGACCAGCTCAAGGATCTCAATATTCGCCTGCGTCAGAAGGCTCAGACGGAGTCCGGCACGGAGCAGTAGGTCTCGTCTCGGCGGAAGTCTTGCACTGACGGAACTTGCCGGCACTGGAAACGGTGTCGGCAATCTGCGAGAGGAAACCTCTATGAATGTGCTGTCGACTGCAGAGCCCGACAATGTTCAGGACGTCCACTCGAATGTCGCTTTTGATGATGATGTCGTGGCGCCGCTCGATTGAGCCTTTCGGGGCAGGCCGCTTGCGTCTTCGCGATCTGCCTACCTTTCCATTCCCCCTGTCCACTATCGAGATGTCATGATTCTGCTGGGTATCGACCCCGGTTCGCGTATCACCGGGTACGGCGTCATCGATATCGCTCTGTCCAAACCCCGCTATGTCGCTAGTGGCTGCATCCGCATCCAGGCCGATTGCCTGGCGCAGAAGCTGGCTCAGGTCTATGCCGGTGTCGCGGAACTGGTCGCCCAATACCGGCCTGGCGAATTCGCCATCGAGCAGGTGTTCATGGCCAAGAATGCCGATTCGGCATTAAAGCTGGGGCAGGCCCGAGGCACGGCGATCGTCTGCGCCGCCAACCATGGCCTCGAAGTGTTCGAGTATGCGCCGCGTCAGATCAAGCAGGCGATAACGGGAACCGGCGCGGCGGAAAAGGCTCAGATACAGCACATGGTCACGGCAATCCTGGGCTTGAGCGCCGCCCCCCAGGTCGATGCTGCCGATGCGCTGGCCATCGCGCTGACCCACGCCTATGCCCGTCAGGGGCTGATAGCGCATGCCAGCCGCAGCAGCCGTCGGAGCGGGCGGGGACAGCGTTGGCGGGATTATCGTCCGGGCTGAAGCCGTCAACGCCAGGATGCTAGTCAGTCGAACGACTGATCAGTATAGTGGCTTCCCAGTTATCGGAAGGATACGAACTGCATGATAGGACGCCTGCGCGGCATCTTGCTGGAAAAACAGCCGCCCTGGATCGTGGTTGATGTCGGAGGGGTCGGCTACGAGCTTGAAGCCCCCATGAACACCCTGTTGGCGTTGCCGGGCATCGGCGAAGAGGTGCATCTGCACACGCACCTGAGCGTGCGCGAGGATGCACATCTGCTTTACGGATTTTCCGGCCCCCAGGAGCGGCAGCTGTTTCGCGCCCTGATCAAGGTCAACGGCGTTGGGCCCAAGCTCGCGTTGGCCATTCTGTCCGGAATGGAACAGAACGCTTTCATACGCTGCGTGATGGAGGATGATGTCAAGGCATTGACACGCCTGCCGGGTGTCGGCAAGAAAACCGCCGAGCGTCTTATCGTCGAGATGCGTGACCGCTTTCCGCACTGGAGCCTGGAGCACGGCGATGGCCTCGAGGCCATGGGGCGTGCCGCCACTGCACAAGCCATGGCGCCGGACGCACAAGCCGATGCCGAAGCGGCACTGGTCGCGCTGGGGTACAAGCCGACGGAAGCGTCTCGCATGTTGTCCGGCCTGGATGACAACCTGTCGACGGAGGGGCTGATCAAGGCCGCTCTGACACGCAAGCTTGCCGGTTGAGGACGTCCCGATGATCGAATCCGATCGACTGATCGCGGCTGCGCCGCAGGAGGGGGAAGGGCGTGTCGACCATGCCATCCGGCCCCGTCGGCTGGCCGAATATATCGGTCAGCCGCGAGTGCGCGAGCAGCTCGACATCTTCATCACTGCGGCCCGCAATCGGGGAGACAGCCTGGACCATACGCTGGTCTTCGGGCCGCCCGGACTGGGCAAGACCACCTTGGCGAACATCATTGCCGAGGAAATGGGCGTGGATATCAAGTCCACTTCCGGGCCGGTGCTGGAGCGGGCCGGCGACCTGGCCGCGATGCTCACCAATCTTCAGGCAGGCGATGTGCTGTTCATCGACGAGATTCATCGTCTTCCGGCTTCCGTCGAGGAGGTGCTCTATCCGGCCATGGAGGATTACCAGCTCGACATCATGATCGGGGACGGGCCGGCGGCACGCTCTATCAAGCTGGATCTGCCCAGGTTCACTCTGGTCGGCGCCACCACCCGCGCCGGCCTGTTGACTTCACCGTTACGGGACCGCTTCGGTATCGTACAGCGGCTGGAGTTCTACGCCATCGACGAATTGACCGAAATCGTGGCGCGCTCGGCCCGCCTGCTGGGTATCGATGCCGATCCGGCGGGAGCGTTGGAAGTGGCTCGCCGAGCACGGGGCACGCCTCGTATCGCCAATCGCCTGCTGCGCCGGGTGCGGGATTTCACCGAAGTCCGTGGCGATGGCCGACTCAGCGCGACCATTGCCGATCAGGCGCTAAACATGCTCAATGTCGACCGCCATGGACTCGATCATATGGACCGCCGCCTCTTGCTGACCATGATCGAGAAATTCGATGGAGGCCCGGTAGGCGTCGACAGCCTGGCCGCCGCGATCAGCGAAGAACGCGACACCATCGAAGATGTCCTGGAGCCGTACCTGATCCAGCAGGGCTTCATGCTGCGTACCGCCAGAGGACGGATGGTGACACGTCTGGCTTATCTGCACTTCGGACTGACGCCCGCGGACTCGGCGGTCGAGTTGCCCTCCGGGGGCGACACGCAATGAGCACTTTTCAGCATCCGGTCACCGTCTATATCGAAGACACCGATGCCGGTGGCATCGTGTATTACGTCAATTACCTCAAATTCATGGAGCGGGCACGCAGTGAGTGGCTAAGGCAGTTTGACCTGACCCAGCAGCAATTGATGGAGACCGGTGTCCAGTTGGTCGTTCATCGCCTCGAATGTCGCTATGCCAAGCCTGCCCGCCTCGACGACCGTCTGCTCGTCAGTGCCGAAGTCGTCGCGACCTCCGCCTGTCGCATGACGTTCAGGCAGGAGGTGTCAGGCCATGGGGACGTGCTGTGCGAAGCCGAGGTCGATGTCGCCTGTCTCGATGCCGCGACGCTCCGCCCCAGAAGATGGCCGGACGCATTGCGTCCGGTGCTGAACGGTTGATTTCATCAGCGTAACGAGGATTTCCGTGAACGACACCATGTCCATTCCCCACCTGATCATGAATGCCAGCTTCGTGGTCCAGATGGTGATGCTGTTGCTGCTTGCCGGATCGATTGCTGCCTGGGTGGTGATTTTCCAGCGAAGTTTTGCGCTCAAGCGAGCGAAGAAAGCCTATGCCGATTTCGAGGAGCGTTTCTGGTCCGGTGTCGATCTCAACGAACTGTATCGAGAGATACCGGCCGAACAACAGCCACAAGGTGTCGAGCATGTCTTTCGGTCCGGTTTCAGGGAATTCAACCGCCTGCTTCCGAAGGCGAAAAGCCCCGATGCCGTACTCGATGGCGTACAGCGGGCCCAGCGTATTGCCTTGTCTCGTGAAGAGGATCATCTCAATCTGCACTTGATCTTTCTGGCCACTGTGGCATCGGCCAGCCCCTATATCGGCCTGTTCGGTACCGTATGGGGCATTATGGGATCGTTTCAAAGCCTTTCCATGGCGCAGCAGGCCACGTTGAGCACTGTCGCCCCCTGGATTGCCGAAGCTCTGGTCGCGACTGCCATGGGGCTTTTTGCTGCCATTCCCGCCGTCATTTTCTATAACCGACTGTCGGCCCAGGCTTCGCAATTGCTCGGCAAATATGAAGATTTCGCCGAGGAGTTCCACTCCATCCTGCATCGCAATCTGCAGGGACGCGACGAGCGTACTGCCTGAGCAAGGATCCGAGACATGCAAGGTCCCTATAACCGCAGCCATCGGCGCAAGCCTATGGGCGAAATCAACGTGGTGCCTTTCATCGATGTGATGCTGGTGCTGTTGGTGATCTTCATGATTACCGCGCCCATGCTCACTCAGGGCGTGCAGGTGGAACTTCCCCAGGTCACTTCGGAACCCATCGACACGGAGAGCCAGGAGCCGCTGATCGTGTCCGTGGATCGTGAAGGTGCCTACTATATTTCTCTGGGTGAGGAAGAAACCTCTGTTTCACTGGAAACGCTGGGTGATCAGGTCATGGCCGTACTCAGCCGCCGCCCCGAAACACCGGTCATGGTAAGGGGGGACCGAAACGTCTCCTATGGGCAGATCGTGACACTGATGAGCACTCTCCAGGTTGCGGGTGTCGCCAATGTGGGGTTGATTTCCGAACCCCCGCCCAGTGATAGCTAAGGAGTCGACATGGCGAGATATCAACGCCGTGTAGGCTATGGCTGGCCGATCGTGCTTGCGATCGGGGTGCACGTGGGTGTGTTGTTGCTCACGATGCTCAAGCTCCCCCAGAGCGAGCCCACTCCCACTTCCTCTTCCATTGTCCAGGCCACGCTGATCAGCACCGAAACCGCGACGGATCAGGCACAGCGGGTTCAGGAGGCACGCGCCCAATCTGCCGCCCGGCAAGCACAAGCACAGCAGGAAAAGGAGCGCCAGGCCGAAGCGGAAGCCCAGGCGCAGGCTCAGGAGGAAGCCCGGCAACAAGCTGAACTACAGGCACGCGAGGCAGCGCTCCAGCAGGCTGAAGCCGAGGCTCGCCAGCGTGCGACTGAGGCCGAACAGGCTGCCCAGCAGCGCCAGCGTATCGAACAGGCACGCCAGGCCGAGGCGGAAGCCGAGAAGAAACGCCAGGCCGAAGCGGAAGCCGAGAAGAAACGCCAGGCCGAAGCGGAAGCCGAGAAGAAGCGTCAGGCCGAAGCGGAAGCCGAGAAGAAGCGTCAGGCCGAAGCGGCAGCCGAGAAGAAGCGTCAGGCCGAAGCGGCAGCCGAGAAGAAGCGTCAGGCCGAAGCGGAAGCCGAGAAGAAGCGTCAGGCCGAAGCGGCAGCCGAGAAGAAGCGTCAGGCCGAAGCGGAAGCCGAGAAGAAGCGTCAGGCCGAGGCGGCAGCCGAGAAGAAGCGCCAGGCCGAAGCGGCAGCCGAGAAGAAGCGCCAGGCCGAAGCGGAGAAAAAACGTGCCGAAGAGGCGGCACGCCGCGCCGCTGCAGCCAGCGCTTCCTCATTGGATGACCTGATCGCCAATGAGCAGGAATCGATCGCCAATGCGCGTCAGGCCAGCGAAGCGGCGAACGGCTTCAAGAATCTGGTGCGGCGCTACGTCGAGCAGAATTGGGTACTGCCTGCAACTTCAACCGCAGGGCTGCGTGCTATCGTCCGCATCCGACTACTGCCCACCGGCGAACTGGTAGACGCCACTATAATCCAGAGCAGCGGTAACGCAGCATTCGATCGCTCGGTCGTAGTGGCTGTCGAGAAAGCGGCACCGTTCAGAGAGTTGCGCCAGCTTGATCCAGCAGCACAACGCCAGTTCCGTGAATTCAATCTGGACTTCAAACCAGAGGATATGCGCTGATGAAACGAATCAAAGTATTGTGGGTCGGGCTGCTTATGCTACTGGCAAGTGCCATGGCTCATGCCGAACTGACCATCGAGATCACCAAGGGTAATGACCAGGCGATTCCGATCGCTGTTGTCCCGTTCGAATTCAGCGGGCAGGGCGGGCTCCCGCAGGATATTTCGCGAATCGTCAGTGACGATCTGGCACGCAGCGGACAGTTCGATCCCTTAAAGCGTGAGTCGCTCATCGCTCTGCCCAGCCGCAGCGAGGATGTTTTTTATCGTGACTGGCGTCAGGTCAATGCCGATTATCTGGTTGTCGGCAGTGTCCAGCCGGAAGGTAGCGGTTATCGCGTCCAGTTCGAATTGCTGGACGTTTATGGCGAACGCCGAATGATCGGTGAAGTCGTCACTTCCAGCCGCGAGCAGTTGCGGGCCAGTGCGCACTACATCAGTGATCAGATTTTCGAGGCCATCACTGGCATCCGTGGCGCCTTCTCGACACGTATCGTCTATGTCACGGCTAACGGCACGGGCGACAATATTCGCTTCTCGCTGCAGGTTGCCGATGCCGACGGCTACAACAATCAGGAAATCCTGTCGTCCGACGAGCCCATACTTTCGCCTGCCTGGTCTCCCGATGGCCAGAAGCTGGCTTACGTTTCCTTCGAGACGGAGCGCCCTGCGATCTATATCCAGAATATGGCGACCGGCCAGCGGGTAAGGGCGACTTCTTTCGAAGGTATCAATGGCGCTCCTGCCTGGTCTCCGGACGGCAGAAAGCTTGCCATGACACTGTCTAAAGATGGCCAACCCGAAATCTATATCATGGATATCGGTGCACGAAGCTTTCAGCGCATGACCAATAATCCAGCGATCGATACCGAGCCGGAATGGGCGCCGGATGGCCGTAGTCTTGTGTTCACATCCGATCGCAGCGGCGGGCCACAATTATATCGGCTGGATATTGCCAACGGGCAGGCAGAGAGAATAACCTTTACCGGAAATTACAATTCCCGAGGCCGCTTCGGAACGGAGGGCAAAGAGATATTTATGGTACATCGTGATGACAGTGGTTATCACGTGGCAAAGCAGGATCTGGATACAGGACGCGTCACGGTTCTGACCGATTCACAGTGGGATGAATCTCCTAGTGTTGCGCCGAATGGCACCATGGTAATCTTCGCCACCCAGCAGGGAACCCGAGGGGTGTTGGGTGCAGTGTCGGCGGATGGTCGGGCGTCTTTCCGCCTGCCTTCGCCACAAGGTGACGTAAGGGAACCCGCCTGGTCACCGTTTTTAAACTAAGCACTAACTGTTGTTGTGTCATTCGAGCAAGGAGATGACAATGCAATTCAAACCGTATGCCAAGAGCCTGGCTGTAGCTCTGTCCCTCGCTGTTATGGCTGGTTGCTCCAGCAGCGGTGGCACCCAGGATGGGGGCATGGATGGCACTGCCGGCACTTCCGGCGCAGGCACTTCTGGCATGACCACCGGCCAGGGCGCTTCCGGTTCCCAGATGGGGCAGCGTGATCAGATTCCTGATGTGCGCACGATCTACTTCGCTTTTGACCGCGACACCATTCGTCCGGAGTTCGAATCCGTTCTGAACGCGCATGCGCAGTATCTGCAGTCTCATCCCAACACGAGTGTCGTGCTGGAAGGTCATGCCGATGAGCGCGGAACCCGCGAGTACAACCTGGCACTGGGCGAGCGTCGTGCCAAGTCCGTACAACAGTATCTGACCGTTCAGGGCGTTTCTCCTTCCCAGATCGAAATCGTCAGCTACGGTGAAGAGCGTCCGGCGGTTCAGGGGCACAGCGAGCAGTCCTATGCCCAGAATCGTCGCGTAGTTTTCAACTACTGAGCTAAGCTTTGATCCTATAGGCTTTAAAGGGAATCAAGCATGAAACACAGTCTGAAAGGACTGTGCGGCGCGGGAGCCTTAGTGCTCCCGTTGTCCGTATGGGCCCAACCCGTCGTTGAAGACCTGACGGCTCAACCGCAGTCCATCTACAACCAGGCGGTCGTGCGGGAGAAGGGAGGGGGTAGCCTGACCCTCTTCAATGATGTCCAGGAGAACCAGCAGCAGATACAGCAGCTGCGCGGTGAAATAGAAGAGCTGCGCCACCAGCTCGAGCAACAGCGCAAGCTGTCTCAGGAGCGTTATCTCGACCTCGAGCAGCGGCTAAGCCAGATGACTGGCACTGGCAGCCCGGGCAGTCCTCAGGACAGCACCTCGCAGCAGGCTCCCAGCGCCGACAGTGCCGGTCCGAGCGGCGCCACGAGTGGCGACGAAGGCCGCGAAGCCTATCAGGCCGCTTTCCAGAAAGTCCAGGCGCGTGACTTCGACGCGGCAATCCGCGATTTTGAAGCTTTCATCGAAGATCATCCACAATCGAGCCTGCGTGCCAATGCCCATTACTGGCTGGGTGAACTGTATTCCGCTCAATCCAGTCTGGATGACTCGGCGCAGGCTTTTCAGACCGTGATCGAGGACTTCCCGCAGAGCAGCAAGGTTCCCGACGCGCTCTACAAGCTCGGTCTGCTTCGTGCCCGACAAGGGCAGCCCGAGAAGAGCCGTGAGCTTCTCGAGCGGGTTCGAAGTGAGTATTCCGACAGCAACGCCGCCCAGATGGCCTCGGATTTCATCAACCAGTCCGGTAACTGATCCCGGTGCGACAGGAGTAGCAATGAACTGCCGGATTGATTATCAAGCTCCCAACGATCTGCTTGAGGGGCGTATCGTCCTGGTCACCGGCGCAGGTGATGGCATCGGGCGTGCTGCAGCGCTGTCCTATGCGCGTCATGGCGCTACCGTGATTCTGCTCGGACGAACGACCGCCAAGCTGGAGCACGTCTATGACGAAATCGAAGCGCTGGGGGCGCCTCAGCCCGCGATATTTCCGCTGAATTTCGAGGGGGCCACGCTCAAGGATTATCAGGACATGGCGCAGACCCTGGACAAGGAGTTTGGCCGCCTGGATGGGATCCTGCACAATGCCGGCCAACTCGGGCGCATCGCCCCCTTCGAACAGTACAACCCCCAATTATGGGAGCAGGTCATGCAGGTCAACCTGAATGGCCCTGTCTGGATGACCCAAGCCCTGCTGCCGCTGCTCAAGGCCTCCGATGATGCGTCGGTCATCTTCACGTCGTCGGGGGTCGGTCGCAAGGGGCGCGCATACTGGGGCGCGTATGCCGTCTCCAAGTTCGCTACCGAGGGATTCGTTCAGGTTCTTGCCGACGAGTTGGAAAATCTCACCTCGATCCGCGTCAACTGTCTCAACCCTGGCGCCACACGCACCCAGATGCGCAAGACTGCGTATCCGGCCGAAGACGTTAATACGCTGCGCCTGCCGGATGACATCATGCCGACGTATTTATGGCTGATGGGGCCCGATAGTAAAGGCCATACGGGAGAGTCGTTCGACGCACAGCCTCCCCGTCCGTGACCTCCGGCCACTGGGAGAAGCGGAATCTGCCGAGTTACCAACGCCTCCTGCGGGAGGCGTTTTCATGTCATGCAAGACGCGACAGCAATGCCTCGGCCAGTGCTGCGGGCGTTTCGAACCAGCAGTCCACCGGCCAGTTGTCGGGAGTCTCTTCATCACCGATATAGCCGTACCGCACCGCGATGGCCTGCATGCCGGCAGCTCGTGCCGCCTGCATGTCGCGTAGATGATCCCCGACATACCAGCAGCGTTCGGATTCCACTGCCAGGATTCTGGCAGCTTCCCATAACGGTTCGGGGGAGGGTTTCTTGACCGGCAAGTCATCGGCACACAGCAGAACGCCAGGCGTCAACTCCAGTGCCTCGATCAGGGGGGCCGCGTAGGCACGCGGCTTGTTGGTGACGATCCCCCAAGGAAGCGCAGCGGCTTCCCACTGCCGCAAAAGACGCTCCAGTCCGGGGAACACCCGGCTCTGCGAAGCGACATCCCGGCCATAGGCTTCGAGCAGAAATCGCCGGGCCTCGGCATGATCGACATGCGATGCTTCCAGCCCCAGCGCCAGGCGAACCAGGGCGCTCCCTCCATTCGACACCTCGGCACGAATGGTCTCGTAGGGCAGGTCATCGAGACCGTGATGGGCACGCAGCACATTGGTTGCCTTGGCCAGATCCGGTGCCGTATCCACCAGCGTACCATCCAGGTCGAAGAGCAGGGCGTCGGGTAGGGTGCGTACCGTCTGCATCACGCGCTCGGCTCTTGAGGTACCCACTCGGGGGTGCAGTGCATCATGTAATTGACCGAAACGTCGCGCCTGTTCAGGCGGTAGCGGCGGGTCAGGGGGTTGTAGGTAAGGCCGGTCTGCTCACGTACACGCAGGTCGCTCTCACGGCACCATGCCGCTAGTTCCGAAGGACGGATGAGCTTACGGTATTCATGGGTTCCCTTGGGCAGCAGCTGCAGGACATATTCCGCCCCCAGTATCGCGAAGGCGTAAGCCTTGGGGTTGCGATTGATCGTGGAGAAGAAGACGTGCCCGCCCGGCTTGACCAGCGTCGCACATGCCCGGATCACGGCGGCGGGATCCGGCACGTGCTCGAGCATCTCGAGGCAGGTCACCACGTCATACTCTCCGGGATGCGCAGCCGCCATCTCCTCGGCACTGGCCTGGCGATATTCGACGTCGACGTCGCTTTCCATCTGATGCAGGCGAGCCACCGCCAGCGGTGCTTCCCCCATGTCGATGCCCGTCACCCGGGCGCCGTGAAACGCCATGGCTTCGCTGAGAATGCCCCCGCCACATCCGACGTCGATGACTTTCTTGCCGGCCAGCCCGGCGCGTGCGTTGATGAATCCCAGGCGTAGCGGGTTGATATCATGCAGTGGCTTGAACTCGCTATTGCGGTCCCACCAGCGGCTGGCCAAGGCTTCGAACTTGGCGATCTCGCCCTGATCGACATTGTGGCGTAGCGGTGTTGTCATTTGCCTTCCCTCGCATTGTGCATGGCTGACATCATTTGTCGGTAGCGTATGGCCATGGTCTTGAGTTCTCTGGAATCGATCCTCCACCGTACTCCTCCCCAGCTGGATTTGCGTGCGTCCTCAGACGTGGCTGGCCTGACGATCGTTACGTGCATGGGCGATAGCCGAGGATGTATCGGCGGGCTCCTTGGGTATGATCTCTTCATTCTACTCTTTACACTGCTTTTGGGGCCACGCCGATGAAGCGTCGGACCCGCATCGGGCAGATGCGGCGCCGCGCTGATCGCTGGAATTATCTCAGCCAGCAAGGGGGAGTCCGTGAGCCGCCCAGCATGATCACGACCATGCTGGGCGGCATCGCAAGCGGGGCGCAGCTATGCCATACTGCAGGCGTCGCTTTCATATACACCAAGGAAGGAGTTGTTATGATTCGTAAGGCTGTGCTTCCCGTTGCTGGTCTTGGCACTCGTTGTCTGCCAGCCTCCAAGGCGATCCCCAAGGAGATGATCACCATCGTCGACAAGCCGGTCATTCAGTATGTCGTCGAGGAAGCGGTCGCGGCCGGGATCAAGGAAATCGTCTTGGTCACCCATTCCAGCAAGAGCGCCATCGAAAATCATTTCGACAAGCACTTCGAACTCGAGGCGATGCTGGAAGCCAAAGGCAAGCAGGAGATGCTCGAAGAGGTGCGCAGCATCGTTCCTCCCGACGTCAATATCATCAGTGTGCGTCAGCCGGAGGCGCTGGGCCTGGGACATGCCGTTCTTTGCGCGCAGCCCGTCGTAGGCGACGAGCCCTTCGCCGTACTGCTGCCGGACGTGCTGGTCGATGGTGAGGGCCTCGAGCGCAACGATCTGGCCGGAATGATCGCGGCCTACGAAGCGACGGGCGATGCGCAGATCATGGTGGAAAACGTTCCCGAAGACGTGACCTACAAATACGGCATCGTCGCTCTCCAGGGCGATACGCCGGCACCGGGGCAGAGCGAGAAGATCACCGGTATGGTGGAAAAGCCCAAGGCAGGCGAAGCGCCTTCGACTCTGGCCGTTATCGGACGCTATCTGCTGCCGGGCAACATCTTTTCGATTCTGGCCGAGACGCCTCCCGGGGCGGGTAACGAGATTCAGCTGACCGATGCCATAGACAAGCTGCGTGAGACACAGGGTGTCGCTGCCTACCGGATGCAGGGCGAAACCTACGACTGTGGTCATCAGCTGGGCTATCTGGAAGCCACCATGGCATTTGCCAAGCGTCATCCCAAGTTCGGGGAAGGTTTCCGCGAACTGCTGACTCGCTACGCCAGCGAGGGTTGAGACTATGCGAGTCGTGGTGCATGGAAGTGAACTGGCAGCGGCGACGGCCGCTGCCGCCCTGTCGTCGGTCGGCCATCAAGTCTCCTGGTGGCCACATCCCGATTTTCCATGGTCAAGCCTGTCGAATGCGGAGTGGCTGATTCGGGAGCCGGGCCTCAAGGCACAGATCGACGACAGCCTGAGTTCGGGCATGCTGAATCTGGTCGATGACATCTCCACCCAGGCCGATGCCGAAATCCACTGGCTCGCATTGGCCCCGGATCAGCGGGATGCCGCCGAAACCTACGTTGCCCGTGTGCCTGGCAAGCAGTCGACCCCACTGGTCGTCATCAACAACTCCACGTTTCCCGTCGGCCAGACTGAACGTCTCGAAGCACTGCTTGGTCATGCCGGACAGGTTGCGGTGGCATTGCCCGACATGCTCGAGGAGGGGCGCGCCTGGCAGACTTTCACGCGTCCTTCACGCTGGTTGCTGGGTAGCGAGGATGAATGGGCGACACAGCAGCTGCGGGAATTGCTGCGCGCTTTCAACCGACGCAACGAAATCTTCCAGCGCATGCCCAGGCGTGCCGCCGAACTGACCAAGCTGGCCATCAACGGCATGCTGGCGACGCGCATCAGCTACATGAACGAGCTCGCCGGTCTGGCTGACTCGCTGGGTGTGGATGTCGAATGCGTCCGTCAGGGAATGGGAGCCGATCCGCGCATCGGTTTCGAATACCTGTATCCCGGCTGCGGGTTCGGTGGCCCCAACTTCTCTCGCGATCTGATGCGTCTGGCCGATGTCCAGCACTCCACCGGGCGCGAGTCCCTGCTGCTGGAGCATGTGCTCGACATCAACGAGAACAAGAAGGAAACCTTGTTCCGCAAGCTGTGGAGTCACTTTCACGGCCAGCTCGAAGGCCGCACCGTGGCCATCTGGGGCGCGGCTTTCAAGCCTGGCACGACACGCATCGATCACGCGCCGCTGCTCATCCTGCTCGAAGCTTTGTGGGCGCAGGGTGTCAAGGTTCGCGTGCACGATCCGGAAGCGCTGCCGGCTCTACGAGCCCAGTACCCGCAGCAGCCGTTGCTGGAAACCTGCGAGGGCGACTTCTATACGGCCTGTCAGGATGCGGATGCGTTGATGCTGGTCACCGAGTGGAAGTGCTACTGGAATCCGGATTGGCGTCGGCTGTCCGGACTGCTGCGCACTCCGCTGATTCTCGACGGACGCAACATCTACGATCCGACCTATGTGGCCTCGCGCGGTCTGGTCTACCGTGGAATAGGGCGACGGGCCGATCCATAGTTGTTGGTTCTTCCTGCGATCATGCTCGATGACATACGCCCCGCAATGCGGGGCGTATGTCTGAATGCGCCGGGACGATGGGGGCTATCGGGTCAGGCGTAATTCTGGGCCACGAAGTCCCAGTTGATGACGTTCCAGACCGCCTCGAGATATTTGGGCCGCGCGTTGCGGTAATCGACGTAGTAGGCATGCTCCCAGACGTCAATGGTCAGCAATGGGGTCTGGCCGTGAGCAATCGGGGAGTCGGCGTCGTCGGTATTGATGATATCCACGCCGCCATCGGCCGTCTTGACCAGCCATGTCCAGCCGGATGCGAAGTTGCCGACGGCCTTGGCATTGAACGCTTCCTTGAACTTGTCGAAGGAGCCGAATTTGGTATCGATGGCTTGTGCCAGGGCACCGCTCGGTTCACCGCCACCGTTCGGCGACAGGCAATGCCAGTAGAAGGTATGGTTCCACACCTGCGCCGCCTGGTTGAACAGAACGCCGGAAGAGGAGTCGATGATCTCTTCCAGTGATTTGTCGGCGTCGGCAGTGCCTTCGACCAACTCGTTGAGCTTGGTCACGTAGGCCTGATGGTGCTTGCCATAATGATATTCAAGCGTCTCGGCGGAAATATGCGGTTCCAGTGCGTTCTTCTCGTAAGGCAGTGCGGGCAATTCAAATGCCATGAGGAGTCTCCTTGTAGTCAGGGTAACTTGTAATCGTTAGAGGGGATGCGAGACGGAGCGCCGCCTTCAGCGATTTGCCAACTAATGCCGATCGCTCGTCAGGGTCACGCCGAGCGGCAAAAAACCTTACAATACCAAGCACCTTTATAGCGAAGCGAAACGGTGCGGCGCCATCATAGCACCACGCTCCGATAGCGCCAATTCCGACGCCTGCGCTAGGAATTGTCATCCCATAGCCGAAAGAGTCCGAGACGAAAGGTAACGTTATGGCCCCTCGACCCGACAATACGCGACTCGGTCCCATCGTGCCGGAAAGAGAAGATGGTACGCAGCCGCCACGCTACATGAAGATGGAATACGCCGGAGCACCACGCAAACCACGTGTATGGCCACTATGGGGGCTGACCCTGTTGCTGATGGTGGGAATGATTGCCGGCGGGTATTACTACTGGCAGCAGCGCCACGCCTGGCAAGCTCGCTTCGAAAGCATGAATGCCCAAGTTGAGTCACTGCAGGAGCGGGTGGCGGCCACGGATGATATTCTCAACGCTTCAGGTGCCAGCCTGCGCGATGAACTCGACCGCTTGCGTCAGGATCTCGAGGCATCCCAGGCGGTCATCGGCAGCCTCGACCAGCGTGTCGCCGAGGATAGACGATTGAGGCCCGAAGCCTTGCGGGCTTCGATTGATGCCCTCGAAAAGGCGGATGAAACGCGCCAGGCTACGCTGGCATCGTTGAGCGATTCGCTGCAGGCTCTGGAAAGGCTGGGTGAGGAAAGGCGCACCATCCTCGCCGAGCGGCTCGAGGGGCTTGCCGCCAACCAGGCCGATCAGGCCGAGCAGCTTGAAACCCTCGCCGATCGTCAGGCATCGTTGACCTCCCTGCGCGGTGAGCTCGAAACGCTGCAAACTGCGTTCGACAGGCTGATGGACAGAGCCGATACTCTGGAAGAGCAGGCGGCCGGGCGCGCTTCTCGTCTCGAGGAGATGGCCAGTCGCCAGGAGAGTCTCGCGGCTCGCATCGAAACGCTGGAAGCTTCGCCTGGGGATTCGACAGATATTGCTTCGCTCGACAGCAGCGTGCAGCAGCTCGAAGGCTCATTGAGAGAGCTGCGTCAGGCACAGATTGCCATGAGCGCCAGCCTGGAATCGCTTCGCTCAAGAATGGAATCGCTCACGCAGGGTGCCTCTTCGCAGGAACTGCGGGACCTCAAGACAAGGATGGAATCTTTGGAAACCAGTCGAGCCCAATTGACGCGTCGCGTCACTTCTCTGATGTCGGATGTTGCCAGTCTCCAGCGCCAGGCGGGGAATGGATAAACATGCGGTACGGTGCACTGCTGCGTTGCGGTTTGCCCTGGTTGGCGCTGTGCCTGGTACAGACTGCCCAGGCGCTGGATGCCGAGGTGCGTGGACTATCCGGCCCGGCGGCTGCCAACGTGGTGAATTATCTTGTCGAGCTGGAAGCAGCTGACGAGCCCGACCAGACGAGCCTGGATGCTGCCGTTCGCCAGCGTACTCAGGAAGCGCTACGGGCTTTCGGATATTACCAGCCGAATATCGAGACGGCGTATCCCGGCCGCTTCCCTGACGATGAAGTGATCATCACGCTCAGTCCCGGTCCGCGTGTTCATATCACGGAGCTGGATATCGACATTGCCGGTGATGCCAGGGATGACGAAGCCTTCCAGCTCGCGCTGGACGAGTTTCCTCTATCGGAAGGCGATGCGCTTCGCCATGCTCCCTACGAAAGCTTCAAGAGCCAACTGGCGACGCTGTCGCTGGAACGCGGCTACTTCGATTCCAGTTTTACGCATCAGCGAATCGAAGTGCGCCCTTGGGAAGAGAGCGCAAGAATCTATCTTCACCTGAAAAGCGGCCCCCGCTACCGTTTCGGCAACGTCACCTACAGTGGCAGCCAGATCGATGAAGAACGTCTGCGCCGCATGCTGACCTTTGCGCCGGGCGAGCCTTATCTGGCCGGTGACCTTGCCCAGTACAACCAGCGCTTGAGCAGAACCGACTGGTTTCGGGGCATTGCCGTGCGCCCCCGTGTCGATGAAGAGCCTCTCGCATTGGCGGCGAATACTACCTGGTGGCAGGAGGTCACGGGGGAGGGCCTCGCCGACTCGACGCCGATGATCGGCGAAGCGGGAATTCGCGCCTCACGACGTCTGGCAGGGCAACGGAGTACCACCGTACCCGTGGATGTCAGCCTGATCCCCGCAGACCGCCACAAATTCGAAGTCGGCGTCGGCTATGCCACCGATGTCGGTCCCAGGATGCGCTTCGCATGGGACCGACCCTGGATCAACTCACGGGGACATAGCCTGGAGCACGAGCTTTACCTGTCCGCTCCGGAGCAGCGCTTCAGCGGTGAGTACATCATGCCTCTGGAAAACCCGCTGCGCGACAGTTATCAGCTGCGTTATGGCCTGGAGAGTCTCGACAACGAGGACACCAAAAGTTTCGTGAGTGCGGTGGAACTCGCCCGCCACTGGGAGTTCGACACGCTGGACGATGGCTGGAGCCAGGACGTGTATCTACGGGCGGCATACGAGGACTTCGTCCAGGCGGATCAGGAAAACCAGGTGTTCCTGCTGTATCCGGGCATCAGTTGGTCCCGTGTGCGCACGCGCAATCCGCGCTTTCCGACCTGGGGGGATCGTCAGCGCCTGGCGATCGAAGTTTCCGACCCGGCCTGGGGCTCGGATGCCCGTTTCGTTCGAACCACCTTCGATAGCCAATGGATTCGCATGCTCGGCAGCAACAACCGCTTTGTCGGTCGGATGGGGGTGGGCGCCATGGCCACCGACACCTTCGAGGATGTTCCACCTTCGTTGCGGTTCTTCGCAGGCGGGGACCGAAGCGTGCGCGGCTACTCCTACGAGAGCCTGTCACCGGAAAACGAGGAAGGCGAACTGCTCGGTGGCCAGCACTTGCTGACGGCGAGCCTGGAGTACCAGCGTCGTGTGACCGGTGACTGGTGGGGAGCCGCCTTCGTCGATACCGGCAACGCCTTCGATGCCTGGTGGCCCGATGACCTCAAGACAGGGGCCGGGCTCGGCATCCGCTGGGTCTCGCCGGTCGGTCCGATACGCTTTGATATCGCTCACCCCTTCGACGACGAGGAGGACTCGTGGCGTCTGCATTTCGCCATCGGGCCGGAATTCTGATCCGCGCGCTGATTTACGTCCCACTCTGGCTGTTGGGGTTACTGTTGCTTGTGCTGGGTCTGGCACTTTCGCCCTGGGGAACGTCCTGGCTGGTGTCCCAAGGCGAGTCGCGAGGCTGGCTGAGCGTAGAGAGCGTCGAAGGCGCGCCACTCGACACACTCGTGTTGCGTGGCCTGCATGTCGAGACCGACACGCTGGAACTCTCCGCCGATCTGCTGCGTCTGAACTGGGCCGATGATTGTCTGCTCCATGGCCGGTTGTGCCTGGACGCCTTGCAGCTTCGCGGGGCACGTATCCGCCTCGAGCAGGGCGAATCTGCTGACGATCCCGCACCGGATGCGTCTGACTCGCAGCAGGGTATGCCGAGTATCGACCTTCCTTTTCCCATCGAGCTGCGTGCCCTCGCGCTCGAGGATGTGTCGGTTCATCTGCCCGATGGTACCCGGCTGAGCTGGGCGCGATTCACGTCAGGCCTGCGGGCTTCCGGTCATCGTGTCACGCTGCTGCCGACCCGCTGGGAGGAAATCCGTCTGGCGTTGCCGCAATCCGCGGGCCAGACACTCGCGCTCCAGCCGCTGGAGGCTGCCTCCCGCCTCACCGCGGAGGCGATCGATGCCGCCAACGCAGTGCACGAATCGCCGCAAGCAGTCGACGAGCCACTGTCGAGCGATGTGAATGTCGCCGCCGCCAAGCAGGTCGTGCCGCAGACCCCGGCCGAAGACATTGCCGACGCGATACCGCCAGTGACGGCGCAGACGCCAGATGGCAAGGAAGAGGCACCACGCTTGGCATTGCCCGATGTCGAATTGCCGATGGATGTCCATGTTCCACGCTTGATCGTCGATGATTTCCGCCTGCAGGGGCCGACACCGTATCAGGTCGATCAACTGCGCCTGTCGGCCAGCGCCCAGGACAGCGAGGTTTCTATCGATCAGTTGCATGTGGAGACCCCGGATGGCAGCGCTCGCCTCAAGAGTCAGGTACGACTGCAAGACGAGTACCCCCTCGAGGCTCACCTGGTTGCCGACATTCACCGCGAGCCGCTTACCGATCAACACGTGGTGTTGGATGCAGCAGGATCCCTGGCATCGCTCGTGCTCACCCTGCAGGCCGAAGGGGATGTCACGGCACGGTTGAATGCCGAACTGGACGCCCTGGCACCGGCGTTGCCCTTCTCGGTGGAGTTGCAGGCCGAAGATCTGCACTGGCCGCTGACGCCGCCTGCCACGGGTGGGCCCCTGGGCTCGGATGACGGGATCCACGCTCCCGCGATCGCGGCTTCACGCCAGCTGGCGCAATCGAGCCAGCCTGCATACCGTCTCGATACGTTGACGCTACAGGCCTCGGGCAGCCTCGACGAATATCATGTAGCGCTTTCCGCTGCCGGCGAGGGTGACGGAATTCCCCCGGCGCAGTTGGCGTTGACCGGACGCGGGGATCTCGAGCACTTCGCTTGGCAGCCGCTGACCCTGGAGACCCGGCAGGGGAGCTTGCGCAGTGAAGGCGAGATCCACTGGGTGCCGAATCTGGCCGTCGAAGGACAGATCAATCTGAATCGTCTGCCCCTGAATCTGTTTACCGATGCCGTGGATGGCAGGCTCAACGGTCAGGCCCGTCTGAACTTCAACATGACCGACGAGGGCTGGTACCTCGATCTGCCTGAGCTCTCCGTCGACGGCACCCTGCAGGACCGTCCCCTGAATCTCGAGGCGCGCCTGCAGGGTGACAGCGACATGCATTGGCAGGTCGAGCGCCTTGAGCTTCGCCAGGGCCGCAATCGTCTCCAGGCCCAAGGGCGGATCGGCGAGACGCTGGCTCTGCATGGTTCGGTGGAAGCCCCGGCGCTGTCGACGCTGCTCCCCGAACTGGGTGGCGCGCTGAATGGGGAGTTTGAAGCCGGCGGCACCTTGGAGGCACCCCAGCTCGACATCGAGCTGCAGGGTAGTGCACTGCAGTACGCAGACAACCGCGTGGGTTCTCTGAGCCTCGAGGCTCAGACCGCCGGACTCGAGGATCCGCGCCTGAACCTGGACCTTGACGTGCGGGATATCGTGGCGGCGGACAATCGCATCTCTTCGCTCAATGCCGAGCTCGACGGGCGCCTCTCCCAGCATCGGCTGACCATCCAGACCGATCTGGGAGAGGAGTTGCCGGCGTCGCGTGCCCAACTGAGTCTGGAAGGAGGGCTGAACCAGCGGACCCAACGCTACGAGGGACGTTTCACGCAACTCATGGCCAAGACGGATTACGGACAGGTTCACCTCGAGGACGGACTGCCATTTAGCGCCGATCTGGCCGCCTCGCGCCTCGAGGCGCAGCCTTTCTGTCTGGTACGCGAAGAAGGAGGACGCATCTGCTCTCGGGAAGCCCTGCAGGCCTCCGCCCAGCAGGGTAATGCCGCTTTCATCCTTCGTGAAATTCCCCTGTCACTGCTCAACGAGTCGCTGCCACCGCAATGGAAGATCGCAGGCGACCTCGACGGCCAGACGGCAGTGCGCTGGAGTGGCGGTGGCGCAGAGTGGTCCGCCGATGCCAGCCTGGAAGGAGAATTCGGCATCACCGGTGAGGATGCTTCCGGCCAGCCCTGGCAGGTGCCTCAAGCCTCTCTGGCGCTGCAGGCACAGGCGACGCCGCGCCAGGCCAGTACCGAGATGACACTTGACCTGGAGGAGGCCGGACGGCTAGCGCTGGATCTGGATATCGATGATCCTACCGGCCGTCGGGCCCTGGATGGGCGCATGACGCTCGATGATCTGCAACTCGCGCCTTATCGCGCGCTGGCTGGAGATCTGCGCAGGCTGGAAGGGGCGCTCAACGGTGACGTGGCGATCGAAGGTACGCTCGAGGCACCACGCCTGAACGGCGATCTCCTGCTGGAGAATGTCCAGGTTCAGGGCACCGACATTCCGGTCACCATAGCGGATGCGCGTCTGGCCGTGGCTCTCGAGGGCACCTCGGCCCGCATCGATGGTTTTGTGGCGGGAGACAACGGCGGTCGCCTGAATCTCGAAGGGACCGCAGCCTGGCCTGAGCCGGCCGAATGGCAGGTCAGCCTGCAGGTCAACGGCGTCGAGTCACCGCTGCTGGTCACGTTGCCCCAATTCGGGCGCTTGCGCGTGGCGCCGGATCTGCAGATTGACGCCGATCCCGACCTGCTGCGGGTGCGAGGTCAGGTTCGGGTACCCTGGGCCCGTATAGAGGTGTCGCAGGTACCGGAGTCGGCGGTGGCGCCCAGCAGCGATGAAGTGATCATCACGCGCCGCGAGGATGCCCGAATGGCGGCCGAAAACTTGACGGAGGAGCAGAGCGAAGCCGCGGCCCAGGCACTGGCAGAAGCCGGTATGGCGCTGGACGTTCGTATCGAGCTGATCCTAGGAGACGACGTTACACTGGCAGCGTTCGGTCTGGAAACCGACCTGACCGGCAATCTGGAAATTCATCAATCCACCGGCCCGGTCCAGCTCTTCGGCGATATCAATCTGGAGAATGGTCGTTACAGCGCCTTTGGTCAGGACCTGGTGATTCGGCAGGGACAGGTGCTGTTCAGCGGTCCGGCCTCACAGCCGCGCCTGCAGTTCGAGGCGATACGCAACCCCGATACGACCGAGGATGACGTCACTGCCGGATTACGCGTCACCGGACCGGCATCGCAGCCCAGCTTGGAGATCTTCTCGGAGCCCGCCATGGACGAGAGCCGGGCCCTGTCCTATCTGCTGCGCGGGCGGGCCCCGGAGAGTTCGGGCGACGACAATGCGCTGGCTTCGGCGCTGATCGGGCTGTCATTGTCACGCAGCGGCCGCGTGGTCGGCCAGATCGGCCAGGCATTCGGTGTCGAGGATCTTAGCCTCGATACCGCCGGCAGCGGCGATGAAAGCCAAGTCGTGGTCAGCGGCTATGTTTTCGACGATCTCAAGGTGAGTTACGGCGTGGGCGTCTTCTCGCCGATCGCCGAACTCACCCTGCGTTACCGGCTACTGCAGGATCTGTATGTCGAAGTGGTCAGCGGGGCGGCCCAGGCCGTCGATCTGATCTATACCTTCAGCCGCGGGCGCAGCAGCGCTTCGCCTTGAGGCCACTGCCGCATGGGCAGAGCGTGTTGCGGCCGATATCGAGGCGATGCCACTGAGCGTCGCCGTCGACATATCGCCAATGACCGTCTTCGGCAGAGAAGCGGAAGCGGCTGGTCTCGCACAGCTCACCGAAGCGGCCGGACTCGACAAAGCGGGCTCGAAAAGTGACGCTGCCGTCCCCATCTTGCTGTTGGGCATTTTCGATGGTGAGCCCTATCCAGCGTGGCCCCGGCTCGGATAGTGCCTCGGGCGAAGGGCGCCGCTGCGGATCCCAGGTCGCCAGCAGCACGTCGGTCGCCTGCATGACGAAGGCCGTGTAGCGCGCCCGCATCAGGGCCTCGGGAGTCGAGGCGCAGCGAGGGTCTTGATGCACCGGGCCGCAGCATTCGTCGAAGCGTCGTTGGCTGCCGCAGGGACAGAAATCGCTATGCTTTACATTAGTCATTACTATTTGCATCCATCAGAGCGAGGCGTTTCTCCATGTGGACATTGAACAAGACCCGTCTTCCCACCGCCGAGGAGGCGTTACCGGGTCGCGATACGCCCATCCGCATCAGTGGCGAACATCACGTGACAGGGCGCTCGATGATACCGCCCTATCCCGAGGGCAGCGAGACCATCGTTCTGGGACTGGGCTGTTTCTGGGGCGCCGAGCGCCTTTTCTGGCAGTTGCCCGGGGTTCATGTCACGGCCGTGGGCTATGCCGGGGGGATTACACCCAACCCCACCTACGAAGAGACCTGCACCGGCAAGACCGGCCATGCGGAGGTCGTCAAGGTGGTCTTCGACCCCACGGTCATCGGCCTGCCCGAGTTGTTGCGCGTCTTCTGGGAAGCGCACGACCCGACCCAGGGCATGCGTCAGGGCAACGACATCGGCAGCCAGTATCGCTCGGCGATCTACACCACGCGGGATGAACAATTGCCCCTGGTCGAGAAGAGCCGCGACGAGTATCAGCAGGCGTTACAGGCGTCCAGGCTCGGTGCCGTTACCACCGAGATCGCTCCGCTCGATTCGTTCTATTACGCCGAGGAGTATCATCAGCAATACCTGGCCAAGAACCCCGGCGGTTATTGCGGCCTGAAAGGGACCGGAGTGAGCTGCCCCATCGTCTGAGCGCAGCGGAATCAGCAATTGCGCCCGGCGGTGGCTCGTGCCCGCCGGGTCATGGTCGTCCAGTCCTGCAGTTGCGCCTCCACCCGGCGACACAACCATGGCACTAGTCTGCCCCGGTGCATCTCCATGAATCCGACGTGGCCCCCCTGAGGGGCGATCTCGATGCGCACCGCATCCGATGGCGCAGGCAGCCGGGTCAGCATGTCCACCGGCATGAAGGGGTCGTCTGCAGCCTGCAGAATCAGGGTGGGCAGTTCGATTTCACCCAGGTATCGTCCTGCCGAGGCCCGCTGGTAGTAGTCGCTGGCCGAGGTGAATCCATGTAGCGGCGCCGTCACCTCGTTGTCGTAGGCCCAGAAGGTGTCGAGCTCCTTGATCTGTTCAGGTGAGAGACGAATGGGCAAGGGGCCACTGGCCAACTTCAGGGCAATCTTGCGTTTGAGACATTTGAGCAAGTGCCGCTGGTAGAGGCGCGAGAAGCCCCGGTTGAGGGCATCGGCACTGGCCGCGAGATCGAGCGGGGCGCTGATGGCGATCGCCCCGGCCAGATCGAGCCCGTCACCGCCCTGTTCCGCCACCAGTTTGATCAGCATGTTGCCACCCAGTGAAACGCCGGCAGCCACTTTCATTGCCTGGGGATAGCGTGCGCCGAGTTGGCCGATCACCCAGTAAGCGTCGGCCGTATCACCGGAATGGTAAGCCCGCGGCAAGCGGTTGGGTGTCTTGCCGCACCCCCTGAAGTGCATCATCACGGCCCGCCAGCCGAGCCGCGAGGCCATGAACAGCAGCTCGCGAGCATAGGGGGAGTCGAAGGAGCCTTCCAGGCCATGAAAGAGCAGGAAGATGGGTGCGTCGGGGGCAACGGGAGCCGGACGCACCCAGACCAGTTCGACGAAATCGCCATCGGGCAGATCGAGAATCTCGCTATCCCGTTCAAGCGGCCGTCGTGGCATCAACCTCGGCAGCAGCGTCTGTACATGGCAGTTGCCCAGCCCCCGCGGCGCTCGAAAATCAGCGGCAACGATCGTGCGTGACATGGCGATATTCCCGGTCTGCTAGCTTCAGCTTATCCATTCCCCGAGTTCCGGCAAGCGCAAGCGAGCGTGGCAATCCAGCTCGACGAAGTCGTTCAGCGGCGGGTCAGGTTGCGTGAACCTTCGGCCGTGATGGCAATATTGTCCTCTATGCGAATCCCGCCGTGAGCGCGCAGCCCATCGACTCTTGCCCAGTCGATATCACGACCTGTCTGACCCTGTCTGAGGGGCTCGAGCAGCATGTCGATGAAATAGAGCCCGGGCTCCACGGTGACGACCATGCCCGTCTTCAGCGGTCTCGTCAGACGCAGGGCCGGATGCTCGGCGGGGGCGGGCAGCGTTTCGCCGCTGGCGCTCTTTTGCCGTCCGGCCACGTCATGCACCTGGATACCCAGCAAATGTCCCAGGCCATGCGGACAGAATGCCCGCGTGATGCCCCGGGCAAGCGCGGCATCGACACTGCAGTTGATCAAGCCTTCGCGTTTCAGCAGAGCAGCCAGGTGGCGGTGCGTCGAGAGATGCAATTCGACGTAGCTGACCCCTGGATGCATCTCTTCGATCAGCGCCTGCTGCAAGGTTTCAACGCCTTCCACCAAGGCCCTGAAAGTGTCGTGCGCCTCGTCACCGGCCCAGGTGCGGGTAATGTCGGCGGCGTATCCGGCCACCCGGCATCCGGCATCCACCAGCAGCGAATGGCGTCGTGCGGCAGGTGTCCGGTCATAATGCTGATAATGCAGCACCCCGGCATGAGTGTTGACGCCGACGATGTTCTGGTAGGGCACATGAGATTCGCGCTGCCGGCTGGCCATGAGATAGGCAAGCTGGATGTCGAGTTCGGCGTCGCCTGCGAAAAAGCTGTCGCGAGCGGCCATATGGCCTCGCAGCGCGAGGCGGTTGGCCTCTTCGATGCAGGCGATTTCGTAGTCGCTCTTGCAGACACGTAGCTCATCCAGGGCCGCGACGAGCGCGGCAGGATTGGCCTCGGCGCCAAGCGCCTGAGCCTGGATTGGCGTGACGTCCCCCAGCACCGCCAGCCTGCCCGGCAGTCGCTCGGTAAAGCGTGGTTCGCGCAGTGCCTCGATGGTAAAGCGTTCGGCAGTGACACCGCCAGGGAGGGCAGGGCTGAGATGCCAGAAATCCTCGGGCGCGTAGAACCACAAGCACGGAGGATGGCCGGGACGAATCAAGAGCCAGCTGTGCTCGATGTCCGCAGCCGACAACCAATGGACGAAATGGCCGTAACTGACGAAGGAAGCTTGCTGATCATCGGCGAAATGATAGTGGGGATGACCGCTGTAGAGCCATACGCCGTCATACCCCTGCTCGTCGAGGACACGGGCATAATCACGCTCCAGCCTGTCGAGGTGGGCGTGGTGAAGCGATTTCAGCCGATCATCAGTCATGGCGTCGTCCATCATGCAGTGTCTCCCGTAAATGTTTCCATAGATCGTCGAGGCCGGGGTGGCGAGAATTCTCATGCGCATAGAGCCGCAAGTGCAAAGGAACGTCCCAGCGCTGATCGCCGGCACGTACCAGCTCGCCGGAATCCAGGCCCTGTCGCGCTGCCCGCCAGGGCAGCCAGCCCATGCCGTAGCCCTGCGCCACCAGCTCCTTGATATTGGCCGTCTGGATATTCTCGTTGAGAGGCATGAGATATGCCTGCTGCGAGGAGCGCTGCAGATGCGCCTCGAGCGCCGCGGCCATCAGGCTACGGGGGTGAAAGGCGATGAGCGGCAGCGGCATTCGCCGCTTGCCGGGTAGGGCGAAGCGAGGCTTTCCCTGTTCATCGGGGGCGCTGACCGGAATCAGCCGCTCCTCGCCGATGGTCAGGTAACGCAGCCCCTGCCAGTCGCTCTCCAGGTCGAACCGTCCTTGTGGCCAGTAGCACAGCGCCATGTCGCATTCGCCTCGCTCCAGCGCCTGAAAATAGTCGGCCAGTAGCCAACTGGTCGCACGCAGGTAGGGAATGAGGCGCTGTCGCAGACCGTGGGCGTCCAGCCACTGGGGCAGGAAATACGATACCAGACTCTGCGGCGCGGCCAGCGAGATACGGCTTGCATCCACCGAGGCAATGCTCTGCAGACGCTCATGCGTCAGCCGAACCCGCTCGGTGACCTGTTCGCAAAGCAGCAGAAACTCCTCGCCGGCCGGCGTCAGGCTCAGCGGAAGCGTCTGCCGATTGATCAGCGTCGTGCCCATCTCTTCTTCGAGCAGGCGAATGCGTCGCGAGAACGTCGGCTGGGTGACGTTCTGTTCATCGGCGGCACGCGAGAAGTGACGCGTCTTGGCCAGGGCAATGAAATCTTCCAGCCAGCGGATTTCCATCTTAGAGTCTCGTGGCGAACAGAATTGCCGAAGCAACGGGCAACGATAAGTCGGCGAGCGCAAGCCAGGCGGTAGCATGCTGCCCTCGTTGCGTGCGGCGCTTCCATTATGTGATACCGCTGCCCGTCCGTCCGTCACGGGCAGGCAGCGAACGGGCCGTCCCGGCGATCAGATACGGCCTTCTTCCACCGCATGGCAGGCCACAAGATTATCACCGTCGGTTGCGAACAGGTGCGGCACCTCCTGACGACAACGAGCGTTGGCGTGCGGACAGCGTCCGTGGAAGACGCACCCCGAGGGCAGGTGAACCGGCGTCGGCACCTCGCCCGACAGGCGCACGAAATCCGGCCGGTCATCCTCGAGACGCGGAATGGCCGACAGCAGGGCCTGCGTGTAGGGGTGACGGGGCGTGGCAAACAGGCTGCGGGTATCCGCCAACTCGCAGACCGTCCCCAGATACATGACCGCGACGCGAGTCCCGAAGTGTTCGACCACCGCAAGATCATGGGTAATGAACAGGTAGGTCAGGTTGCGCTGCGTCTGGGCATCCATCAGCAGATTGAGCACCTGCGCCTGAATCGAGACATCCAGCGCCGAGATCGGCTCGTCGGCGACGATGAATTCCGGGTCGACGGCCAGCGCCCGGGCAATGGCGATGCGCTGACGCTGGCCGCCGGAAAACTCATGGCCGAAGCGCGCCCCCCAGTCGGGGTCGATGCCGACCGATTCCATGACCTCGGCGACCTTGCTACGTATCTGGTCCTGGGTCCAGTCGGGATGGTGGAAACGCAGCGGCTCCTCCAGCGTCTGTTGAATCGTCATGCGCGGATTGAGCGAGGCATAAGGATTCTGGAAGATCATTTGCATGCGTCGGCGGTACGGCAGCAACTGGCGCGGGCTGAGGTGATCGATGCGTTCGCCGTCGTAGCGGATCTCACCGGCACTGGGCGTCAACAGGCCCATGACGGTACGCGCTACCGTCGATTTGCCGCAACCGGACTCTCCGACCACGCATAGCGCCTCGCCACGCTTGACCTCGAGATTCACGCCGTTGATGGCGTGCACGGCCTCCTTGCGCCGGACCAGCCGCCCGCGCTCGAAGCGCAGCTGCTCGAGTAACCCTTCCGTCAGCGGGAAACGCTTCTCTAGCCCATGGATCTCGACCAGAGGACGTGCCGTGGTCGTCTCCGAGAGAGGCGTGCTGTCGACTGCAGGAGCGTCGCTGGCAGGAGATTGAGCGGTCATCATGGCGTTTCCCTCTCGTGGAGCATATCCCGCACCATGTGGCAGGCGACTCGACAGTTACCGGCGACGACGAATTCCGGCACGGTCTCCTCGCAGTCCCGTCGCGCATTGTCCTGGGTATCGAGACGATACTGGCAACGCGGATGGAAGGCGCAGCCGCTGGGAATGCGCGACAGCGAAGGCATGGCGCCGGGAATCTGGTTGAGCCGCTGCCCCGGTGTGGCCATCTGCGGCAGGGCATTGATCAGCCCTTGGGTATAGGGGTGCTGGGCATCGTTGATGATCTCCCGGGTCGGCCCCTGTTCGATGATGCGCCCGGCATACATGACCAGCGTGCGCTGCGTCACCTGACTGACCACGCCCAGATCGTGGGTGATCAGGATCAGACCGACATTGTGCTGCTCGCACAACTCGAGCAGCAGCGCCATGATCTCGGCCTGGATGGTGACATCCAGCGCCGTGGTCGGCTCGTCGGCGATGATGATGTCCGGATCGAGCAGCAGAGCAATGGCGATGATGATGCGCTGACGCATCCCGCCGGAAAGTTCATGAGGGTACTGATCGAGCCGCTTTTCGGGCGAGGGGATATGCACCTGCTGGAGTTTCTGCAGGGCGATGGCGCGTGCCTCGCGAGTTGAAATGCGCCGGTGAGCCTTCAGGCATTCGACCATCTGTTCACCGATCGACAGCACCGGGTTGAGCGTCATCATCGGATCCTGAAAGATCATCGACATGCGATTGCCTCGAATACGCTGCAAGGCACGCGATGATAGCTTCGTCAGGTCCTGGCCATCGAAGCGGATACTGCCTCCGGCGATGTAACCCGGCTTGGAAATCAGGTTCAGCAACGTGAAGGCAGCGACGGATTTGCCCGCGCCGGATTCGCCGACGATGCCGAGGCGCTCGCCGCGGTCCAGGGTGAAACTGACATCGCGAAGCGCGCGAACCTCACCCTGGCGAAGGGCGAAGCGCACGTCGAGATTGGAGACTTCGAGTAATGCCATGTGCATCAGCCCTTGTAGAGTCGGGGGTTCATGACGTCGCGCAGCCAATCACCGAGCAGGTTGATGACCAGCACCAGCACGACCAGCACGGCGCCGGGCAGCAGGGTGATCCACCAGGATCCCGACTGGATGTAGTCGAACCCGGACTTGATCAGTGAACCCAGCGATGGGTGGGTTTCGGGCATGCCCAGACCGAGAAAGGACAGCGCCGCCTCCGAGATGATGGCGTTGGCGATCTGTACCGTGGAAATGACGAAGATCGGCGACAGGGTATTCGGCAGGATATGGCGAAACATGATCCGCTTGGCGCGAAAGCCCATCACCCGGGCGGCATCGACATACTCCTTGCTGCGTTCGGCCAGCACCGAGGCGCGTACGGTACGGGCGTACTGGGGCCATTCGGCGAGCCCGATGATCAGCACCAGGATCGGCACGGCATATTCGCTATAGGTGGCACCGCCGAAGGTGGCCTTGATCACCGCGCCGACGATGATCGCCACCATCAGCGTGGAGAACGACAGTTGGATATCGGCCAGTCGCATCAGGAAGGTATCCACACGCCCGCCCAGATAGCCTGCCAACAGGCCGAAGGTGACACCGATCAATGCCTGAAGGATCACCGCGCCGAAACCGATGATCAACGATACCCGCGCCCCGTAGAGAATGGTGGAGAGCATGTCGCGCCCCTGGGCATCGGTACCCAGCGGATACATGGGATCGCTGCCGTCGACCCAGAACGGCGGAAGCTCGGAACTGAGAATGTCGATCTGCGTCAGGTCGTAGGGATTCATCGGCGCCAGCCAGGGTGCCAGAAACGCCGCGAGAACCAGGGCGACGAACACCACCAGACACAGCTGGGCAATGATGTCCCGCTTGAAGCTGTAGAACAGGTAGGAGTTGCGTAGCCGCGTCCAGCGTGACGGTGTCGTCTGTAGGGTCGTGTTCATGCAGGCTTCCCGGTCAGCTTGACGGTGGGATTGACCAGGCCGTAGATCAGATCCACCAGAGTGTTGGTGATCACGAAGATCAGCCCGACCACCATCAGATAGGTGACGATGAGCGGAATGTCGGAGCGGTTGATGGCATTGAGGAACATCAGCCCCATTCCCGGCCACTGAAATACCGTCTCGGTGAGAATGGTGTAGGCCACCATGGTGCCGATCTGCACGCCACCGACGGTGATGACCGGCAGCATGGTGTTCTTCAATGCATGCAGGAAATAGATACGGCGCATGGAGATGCCCTTGGCCCGGGCGAACTTGATGTACTCGGACTGCATGACTTCGAGCATCTCGGCGCGGATCAGGCGAATGAACAGCGGCAGCATGATCGAGGCCAGCGAGACAGCTGGCAGAACCAGGTACTTTAAGCCATCGAGCGAGGCGAAATTGGTGTACCAGGTACCGAAGACGTGGGTGAGGTCGTTGCCTCGGCCGTAGGCCGGCATGCCGCCTTCGGTAGACAGCAGGCCGTTGAGCCAGGCGCCCCAGCCGGTGTCCTCGGGGAAGGGCGTGAAGCTGACCCCGACGGCGAAGATCTGGATCAGCACGATTGCGGTGAGGAACACCGGGATCGAGATACCGACGATGGAGACGCCCATGAAGAAACGTGACAGGGGCGAGCGCGGCTTTATGGCGCTGTACACCCCGATGGGGGCCGACAGCAGCATGATGATCAGGGTGGCCGCAGCGACCAGTTCCAATGTGGCCGGCAGGTGGCGGAGAATCACTTGCGTGGTCGGTTCGTTGAAGAAGTAGGAGTAACCGAAGTCACCCTGTACGGCGTTCTTGGCGAAACGCAGATACTGGACGAGGAAAGGGTCGTTGAGCCCGAGCTGCTCGCGCAGTTCCGCCCGTTCGCTTTCCGGAACCGACTGGCCAACCATCTGGTGAATGGGGTCGCCGAGATTGCTCTGTATGGAGAAGCCGATGATGCTGATGACGAGCATCACCAGGATGGCGTGCGACAGCCGCCGGATCAGAAAGGCAATCATGGATTGCGTGTCCTGTCTGCAGACGAAAAGGACGCGGACGTTACGAGCGTCCGCGTCTTTTCCGAGCTTGGATGAGTTAAGCCACTGGCAGGAAGCCACCGCCCGCCATGCCAATGAACGGAGCCGGGCAAGTGGCGATGAAGATCACTCCTCGACGACGAGGTCCCCCAGGTAGGGGAAGTTCATCACGTTGAGTACCGGCTCGATCTGGATACCCTTGCGGGCCGCCCAGGCAAGATCCTGCCAATGCAGCGGCATGAAGGCGGCATCGTCATACAGGGCCTTTTCCACGGCCTGCAGCAGCTCGGCCCGCTGCTCACGGTCGATCATGGTATTGGCCTCGTCCACCATGGCATCGACTTCCGGATTGCAGTAGTTGGCCGAGTTGTACTGGCCGGCGCCGGTCTCCGGATTCGGGCACTCGGTCAGGTACTCGAAGAAGTTTGCCGAGTCCTCGGTGTCTGAGTGCCAGCCGATCATCATCATGTCGGCAGCACGGTCATCGAACTCATCCCAGTACTGCGCAAGAGGCAGCGTCTTGAGGTCCACCTTGACATTGATGCGAGAGAGCATCGCGGCAACGGCCTGAGCGATCTGGGCATCGTTCACGTAGCGATTGTTGGGCGCCATCATGGTGATGCTGAAACCGTCGGCGTAACCGGCTTCCTCCATCAACTGCTTGGCCTTCTCCAGATCGTAGCGCGGCGTCAGCTCCGGATTATGGCCGGAGTAGCCTTCAGGAGACAGCTGGGCAGCGGGAGTGGCGAAGCCCTTCATCAACCGGTCGGCGATGCCTTCCTGATTGACGGCGTAGTTGAACGCCAGGCGCACGCGAGGATCCTTGAACGCCTCGACCCGATTCTGGTTGAGCTGGAAGGTGATGATGCGAGTCCCCGACATGGTGACGAGGTCGGCGTTCTTGTCGGCGCGCACACGATCGAGATCATTGGGCGGCACCGGAGCGATGAAGTCGACATCGCCGGAGAGCAGGGCGGCGACGCGTGTCGCGTTCTCGCTGATCGGCGTCAGGACAATGTGGTCGACGTTTCCTGGCGACTGGGTATCCCAGTAATCGTCGAAGCGCTCGAATTCGACCTTCACGCCTTGCTGACGGCTGGTGACGGTATAGGGGCCGGTCCCTGAAGTGTTGCGCGAGGCAAAGGAATTGCCGCTCTTGACGATCTCGCTCTTGTCCTTGCCGTCCGCGGTCGTGCCGGAATAGAACTCGCTGTCCATGGGGAAGATATAGGTCGCGAGATTGAGCAGCAGCGGATAGGGCTTCTGAGTCTTGATTTCTACCGTATGCGCGTCGATCGCCTCGGCACTCTCGATGGGCTCGAAGATGGCCTTGTAGTCCGGGCTGCGCTTCAGACGCTCGATGGTCCAGACCACGTCCTTGGCGGTGAAATCGTTGCCGGAGTGGAACTTGACGCCGTCACGCAACGTGAAACGCATGGTGGTGTCATCGATCCGCTCCCAGTCGGTCGCCAGGCGCGGCTCGAAGTCGAAGTCCTTGGTCCAGCGTACCAGCGGATCATGGGTCAGGTGGGACAGTTGGAGCATGCCCCCCGAAAGCTGCTCATGAATATCCAGGGATACCGGATCCGCGTCATATGCCACGCGCAGGGTGATATCGCCATCGGGACTTGCGGTTTGTGCCATGCCTGCCAGCGGAAGGCTGAACGCCGCACCGACCAGAGTGGCCAGCAAAGTCTTCTTGAATGTCATGTAAAAGCCCATGGTAATGTTGTTATGCGGCTGTATAGCCGTTAACACAACATAAAGAAGGGCGTCGCCCGGCGACAATCGAAATTGTCACTGACCTCATGCATGGACTGAATAACGCAAGCCGGGCGAAACTTCGAAATGCTTCGATCAGAACTTTTCCTGCAAGATATATAACAGCGTGACTCTGCGTTCCGCTGCCTCAATCCTATTGACCAAGGATATCCATGATGACGTTACTGCGTTTGCTGCCCCTGATGCTGATACCGGCCCTTCTGACGGCCACGCCCCTGGTGCGAGCCGCTGACACCGAGACGATGCCTGACGAAACCTCTACTGAGACCTGGGACACGCCAGAGCAGGCCATCGAGTGGCGACGCGAAGAGTTCAAGGCCATTGAACGCGCTCTCAAAAAGCTGCGCTTCTCTCTAGTGGTGCATACCGATCCACAAGCGGCGCGCGAACCTCTGGCCCTGTTGAAGGAGAAGGCCAATGGCGAGCACATGCTGCCTGCGTTTCGCATGAAGAGCCTGGGCGGCGACTCCCAGGCGCGCCCCGAGATCTGGGAGAACTGGGAAGCTTTCGCGCAGGGATTCGATGATCTCGAGGCCCGGGTAGACGCACTGAATCAGGCGGCACAGGCTGAGGATTACGACACTGCCAGGCAGGCTCTCAGCGACGTCGCTCTGAGCTGCAAGAGTTGTCACCGGCGCTTCAAATCGCGCTGATCCTGCCGCCGGCAGGCGGCAGGACTCATGACGTTTCAGGCGTCCGGGGAGGGCACCAGGCGGTCCATGCGGTACAGCTGGGCCACCTGTTCGAGCCCCGACAGAGTGGTGTCCAGATCGGTGACCCGACCATCATTCAGGCTATACACCCAGCCATGCACCGAGAGCGGCTGCTCTCTCAGCCAGGCGCGCTGCACGATCTTGGTGCGGCTGAGGTTGGCCACCTGCGCCTTGACGTTGATTTCGCACATTCGATCGACCTGCTGCTCAAGCGGCAGATGTTCCAGCTGCGCGCGATGCTGGTTGTAGAGCTCGCGCACATTGTGCAGCCAGTAGTCGACCATGCCGTTCTCGCCCCCGGCGATGGCGGCCCTGACGCCGCCACAGCCATAGTGGCCCACGATCATGATGTGCTTCACTTTCAATACATCGACGGCAAACTGAACCACTGACAGGGCATTCATGTCATTGTGGTAGAGGATGTTGGCCACGTTGCGGTGGACGAACACCTCGCCGGGAGGCAGGTCGATGATCTGGTTGGCCGGGACGCGGCTGTCGGAACAGCCGATCCATAAATAGTCCGGATTCTGCTGCTGGGAGAGCCGAGAGAAGAAATCGGGGTCTCGTTCACTGATCGATTGCGCCCAGCGACGATTCTGTTCGAGAAGCTTGTCGATGTCGTTCATGGATTGGTCATTATCCTCTAGTCCATTGTCATGTTAGGGCTTTTACTCTGAGCCCGCGATCCGGGTCAACCTGAGACACCTCTCCCTGAAGGGACGCTGGGCTGGTATCATCGCCGATATTTTACGCATCAGGAGATCGACGTGGCGCAATACGACTTTGACCTTTTCGTCATCGGAGCCGGCTCAGGCGGAGTGCGCGCGGCCCGTACCGCAGCGGCAACCGGCACCCGCGTGGCCATCGCCGAGGATCGCTACCTTGGCGGTACCTGCGTCAATGTAGGGTGCGTCCCGAAGAAACTATATTCCTACGCCGCTCATTTCCACGAAGCATTTACCGACAGTGCCGGTTTCGGCTGGACATTGCCCGAGGCCCCGCATTTCGACTGGGCAACGCTGCGCGATAACAAGATCAAGGAGATCCAGCGACTCAATGGAATCTACGGCCGGCTGCTCGATGGCGCAAACGTAGAGTTGATCAACGGTCGCGCCACGATCGTCGATCCCCATACCGTCGAAGTCGCCGGGCAGCGCTACAGTGCCGAAAAGATCCTCGTCGCCACGGGCGGCTGGCCGTGGATTCCGGATTTCCCCGGTCACGAGCACGTGCTCGACTCCAACCGTGTCTTCGACCTCGAGACCTTTCCCAAGCGCTTCCTGGTACTCGGCGGGGGCTACATCGCCGTCGAATTCGCTAGCATCTTCAATGGTCTGGGCAGCGAGTCGCACCTGATTTATCGTGGCGAGCTGTTCCTGCGTGGCTTCGACCGCGAAGTGCGGGAATTCACCCGCAACGAAATGCAGAAGAAGGGCGTGAACCTGCATTTCGAGACCACCATCGAGCGAGTCGATCCCCAGGGCGATGCCTTGCTGGTGACGCTTACCAACGGTGAGCAAATCGAGGTCGACGCTGTACTTGGCGCGACGGGGCGGCGTCCCAATCTTGCCGGGCTGGGACTCGATTCGCTGGACGTGGAACTCAACGCCAATGGCACGATCAAGGTCAATGAGCGTTACGAAACTTCCGAGCCCAGCATCCTGGCACTGGGCGATATCATCGGAGGCCCGGAACTGACACCGGTGGCCCTGGCAGAAGCCATGCACCTGGTTCAGATCCACTATGGCGAGACCTCGCCACGTCCGCTGGATTACGAGAACATTGCCACCGCCGTGTTCTGTCATCCTAACATCGGCACGGTCGGCCTCTCCGAGGAGGAAGCCCGCGAGCGTTTCGGGGAGGTGCGCATCTACAGTGCGGACTTCCGGCCCATGAAGCACACGCTGTCCGGTAGTGAGGAGCGTTGCCTGATGAAGCTGATCGTCGATGATGCCAGCGATCGTGTCGTCGGCGCTCACATGGTGGGCGAGGAGGCGGGCGAGGTGATCCAGGGCATCGCCATCGCCGTCAGGGCCGGGCTGACCAAGGCTGACTTCGATGCCACTGTCGGCATCCATCCCACTGGGGCCGAGGAATTCGTGACCATGCGCAGCGTCACCCGTCGCTGATCGCTCATGCAGTCCAGAGGCCGCGCAACGCGGCCTTTTTCGTTTTCTGACTCTTTCCCGCTAATGGCGGGCATCACTGCGCCAGAGTGAACTAGACTGAATCCATCCAGAGCGAGTCACGTATGTGACGTTTGCCGGAGGGGCATGCTCATAATCTCTCATTATTGTTTTATAAGACCTTGATAAGTCCCCATTTGATTGCTTTATAAGCTCCTGTTATCATTGCTAGTGAATTCGCCAACTGCGAAATATAGATATGAACGCTACCACACAAGTCTTCACGCCTTCAGCCGATCTGGCCCGCCCGAGTGTTGCGGATGCCGTGGTCGGCAGTGCCGATAAGCCATTGTTCATTCGCAAGCCGACCACGGATGATGGATGGGGTATTTATGAGCTGGTGAAGTCCTGCCCCCCGTTGGACGTCAATTCAGGCTATGCCTATTTGTTGCTTGCCACCCAATTCCGGGATAGCTGCGCAGTCGCCACCAACGAGGAAGGGGAAATTGTCGGTTTCGTTTCAGGCTATGTGAAACGCAGTGCACCCGATACCTATTTCCTGTGGCAGGTGGCCGTAGGCGAAAAGGCCCGAGGCACTGGACTGGCCCGCCGTCTCGTCGAAGCGGTGTTGAGCCGTCCGGAGCTGGCTGAAGTGCGCCACCTGGAAACCACTATCACACCTGATAACCAAGCATCGTGGGGGCTGTTCAAGCGCTTGGCGGACCGCTGGCAGGCGCCGCTGAATAGCCGTGAATACTTCTCGACAGATCAACTTGGCGGAGAGCACGATCCGGAAAATCTGGTCCGGATCGGTCCTTTCGAGCCTCAACGTATCTGATTTGACACCAGGAAGGTGGAGCAAGCATGAACATGATCACTGATATTCTGGAACGGATGGAGTGCGGAGTTCGCACCTATTCTCGCTCTTTTCCTACGGTCTTCACCCAGGCCAAGGGTGCGCGCCTGTACGCCGAGGACGGCAAGGAATACATCGATTTCCTGGCCGGCGCCGGCACGCTGAACTATGGGCATAACCATCCCAAGCTCAAGGAAGCGCTGCTCGATTACATTGCCTCCGACGGCATCGTCCATGGTCTCGACATGTGGACCAAGGCCAAGCGCGACTATCTCGAGGCGCTCGAAGAGAACATTCTCAAGCCGCGCGGTCTCGACTACAAGGTCCACCTGCCGGGGCCGACCGGTACCAACGCCGTCGAAGCCGCAATCCGACTGGCACGTGTCGTCAAGGGGCGCCACAACATCGTCGCCTTTACCAACGGCTTTCACGGCGTGACCATGGGGGCACTTGCCACCACGGGCAATCGCAAGTTCCGCGAAGCCACCGGCGGCATTCCCACTCAGGGCTCCAGTTTCATGCCGTATGATGGCTATCTGGGCGAGGGCATCGATACGCTGGACTACTTCGAGAAGCTGCTGGGCGACAAGTCCGGCGGCATGGATTTTCCGGCAGCCGTCATCTTCGAAACCGTACAGGGGGAGGGAGGTATCACTCCCGCCGGTATCGAATGGATGAAACGTCTCGAGAAGATCTGTCGCGAGAACGACATTCTATTGATTGTTGATGATATCCAGGCCGGCTGCGGCCGTACCGGCAAGTTCTTCAGCTTCGAGCATGCCGGCATCACGCCAGACATCATCACCAACTCCAAGTCCCTGTCCGGCTTCGGCCTGCCGTTTGCCCACGTACTGATGCGTCCCGAACTCGACAAGTGGAAGCCCGGCCAGTACAACGGCACGTTCCGTGGCCACAGCCTGGCCATGGTCACCGCAACTGCCGCGATTCGCCACTTCTGGAGCGATGACACCTTCGAGCGCGAGGTTCAGCGCAAGGGGCAAATCGTCGAGGAGCGCTTCAAGCAGATTGCCGCCTGGATCACTGAGAAAGGGTATCCGGCCAGCGAACGCGGCCGTGGGCTGATGCGCGGTATCGATGTCGGCCGTGGCGAGATCGCCGACAAGATCACTGCGCAGGCCTTCAAGAACGGGCTGATCATCGAAACCAGTGGTCAGGACGGTCACGTGGTCAAGTGTCTATGCCCGCTGGCAATCAGCGATGAAGACCTTAACGAAGCGCTCGATATTCTCGACAAGAGCACCAAGGAAGCATTGTCTTGATCGCTGCATTGACAAGTATCGTGCTTGTCAGCCTGCCAGCTAGTCTCTAGCGTGTACGGTCGGCCCGTCAGTTACGGGCCGGCCTGTTTTGTGTTGACCTGTCAAAAAGGAAGATTGATATGATCGTGCGTAATCTTGAGGAGTGTCGCAAGACAGACCGTTTCGTCGAAGCGGAAAACGGCAACTGGGACAGCACGCGTCTGGTTCTGGCCGATGATAATGTAGGATTTTCCTTCAACATTACTCGCATTCATCCGGGCACCGAAACCCACATTCACTACAAGCATCACTTCGAGGCGGTTTTCTGCTACGAAGGCGAAGGCGAAGTGGAAACCCTGGCCGACGGCAAGATTCATCCCATCAAGGCCGGCGACATGTATCTGCTGAACCTCAATGACGAACATCTGCTGCGCGGCAAGGAAAAAGGCATGACCGTAGCCTGCGTCTTCAATCCGGCGCTGACCGGACGTGAAGTGCACCGCGAAGACGGCTCTTACGCACCGGCCGACGAATAAAACCGGCCAGCCAGACAAGCTAGCCGAGGATGCTCCGGAAGGAGCATCCTTTTTTATGCTTAGGGCCATGAGGTGCATCCATCGATGTGTGTCCATGTCATCGGATCCGACAGACAACGAAGCTGCAGCCTGTTCGTATAATAAATATTATGTTAAATCCATGGTGTCCAGCCGCACAGCTTTCGCTGACTCAGCCCTCTGCGCATGGACGTGCCGCAACCCAGCCCTTATCATCTTGTGCAGCTTAATTCCTGCCGCCCGACTCTGAGCGGACACCATTCTCATCAGGGTTGCCAAACCCTTGACGCGTTTCTCGCTGGAAGCGTTGCCGAACTGGAATCAGTAATGCCGATCCGATCTTTTGCGTTGCCTGCCTTGTTCATGGGGATGCTATCCCTGACCGCTTGTACGGCCATGTCAGATTCGCCTCCTGCTCCTGAGACTGTCACTCCGATGCAGCTCGATACGCGCATTGGTCAGCTTGAGCAGCTGCTGGCTCAACAATGCAATGTTCAGACGGAACTGCTGCGAGAACATGCCGAAAAGACGCAGCGGGTAATGGCCGGCATTACCGACAACGGCGTGTTGCTGCGAGGCTTGCGAGCCGATGTCGAGAATCTCGACGATAGCCCGCAAATCATCCGTACCTGTCCCACCGACACGGAAAGCCCCGTAGACAACAAGGAGATCGTGGGGCGCACCGAATGGGTCGGCTTTCCCTCGATCGGTACCTACCTCAAGGCCCGTGTCGATTCTGGCGCCAATACTTCGTCTCTGTCGGCCAAGGACATCACCGAGTTCGAGCGCGACGGTGAAAACTGGGTTCGATTCAAGCTTGCGCTGGAAGATGACGATGCCGCGAGCGCAGGCATCCAGGAGCAGTGGATCGAGGCACCCGTGTCCCGGTCGGTCAAGATTCTGCAGGCTTCGGGTAGCGAAAGCCGCCCGGTCGTGCGTCTGCTGATGACACTGGGGCCCATAAAACAGCGTGTGGAGTTCACGCTCAATGACCGGACCCACCTGACCTATCCCGTGCTGTTGGGACGACGTTTCCTGATGGACATCGTGGTGATCGATGTCAGTCGTACCTATATGCATCCACGACCGGAGTTCGCCGGCGATGACAGCATCAACGCCACTGGCCAGGATGATGCGGCGATCGATAACGCAGAGACGCGCTAAGGACTCCCATGTCACGAGTACCCTTTTATCTTCTGGTCGGCACCCTGCTGCTGGCCGGCATCGTTCTGACAGCCTACCGGCACGTGCACTCCGACGTACCCTTGACGCCCGGAGAACAGCGTCAGATATGGGAGGTCGAGGCCCAGGTCAACTTCACGGCACTTGGAGAGGCGGTGAAGGTCGACCTGGCTCTGCCCTCGCATCAGCCCGGGTTCCGGATCCTGACGGAAAATACGGCCTCTTCCGGTTATGGGCTCTCCTTTCTCGAGAATGACAACGGCAGGCGTGCGCAATGGGCGATTCGTCAGGCCGTAGGGCCTCAGCAGCTCTACTACTCGGCCCAGTTTCTGGCGACTGAAGGTAACGAGTCTCTAAAAGCGCCCCTGCCGGCGCTGCAGGAGGACATCGTCTGGGAGCACCCGTACGATACGGCGGCGGCCGCCGTGATCCGTCAGGCCTATGAGCGTTCCGCGGACTCCTATACCTTCACCCGTGAGTTGATAAGAGAATTCGGCGAGAACCGCCAAGGCGAGAATGCCCGCCTGCTGCTGACTCAGTATGCACGTCCCGACCTCCTCATCCGTCTGCTCAACGAGGCAAAGGTTCGCTCGCGTCTGGTCTACGGTCTCATGCTCGAGGATGGCCGACGCCGCCAGGCGCTAACGCCCTGGCTGCAGGTATTCGAGGGTGATCGGTGGGTGCTGATCAATCCTGAAACCGGTGAGCAGGGCCGGCCTGACAACCTTCTGCTATGGGGGGCTTCGGGCCAGGCCGTTCTCGAGGTTCAGGGCGGAACCAATTCCCGCGTGACGTTCTCCATCATCCGGCATAGCGAACCGGCCTCGGTTGCGGTCCGCAACCAGCTGGTCGACAGCACGCTGATCAACTTCTCGATCCACAGTCTGCCACTGGAAGAGCAGGCGCTTTTCAAGACCATCCTGCTGATTCCCATCGGCGCGCTTGTCGTGGTGCTGCTGCGGGTGCTGGTCGGTCTCAAGACATCCGGCACTTTCATGCCGGTACTAATCGCCCTGGCCTTCATCCAGACCACCCTGTTCACGGGGTTGATCGGCTTCCTGCTGATCGTATCGGTGGGCCTGGTCATTCGCAGCTATCTGTCGAGACTCAATCTGCTCCTGGTGGCGCGAGTATCGGCAGTCATTATTACCGTGATCGCCATCATCTCCATTTTCTCGGTCATGGCCTACCGCTTCGGCCTCAATGCCGGCCTGACGATCACCTTCTTCCCCATGATCATCCTGTCATGGACCATCGAACGCATGTCGATTCTCTGGGAAGAAGAAGGTCCCAAGGAAGTGATCAAGCAAGGGGGCGGCAGCCTGTTGACCGCAGTATTGGCGTATCTGGCAATGAACAACCCCTGGGTACGCCACATCACGTTCAACTTTCTCGGTGTCCAGATGATCCTGATGGCGTTCATCCTGCTGCTTGGCAACTATACGGGGTACCGGCTACTCGAGTTGCGCCGCTTCAAGCCCTTGGCAGAGGATTGAGTATGTGGATTTCTCCCGCCAAGCTTCATGCCAAGGGCATCATCGGCATGAACCGGCGCAATATTCGCTATATCGGCCGCTACAATGCGCGCCATCTGTATCCGCTGGTCGATGACAAGCTCAAGACCAAGCTGCTGGCGCAGCGCCACGGCATCACCACACCGGAGCTGATCGGCACCATCACCACTCAGTTCGGCGTCAAGAGCATCGCCGATCTGGTCGCTCCCTATGCAGGATTCGTCATCAAGCCCTCCAAGGGCAGCGGCGGCAAGGGTATCCTGGTCATTGAACATCAGGACGCCGAGGGCTACGTCAAGCCCAGCGGTGCGCATATCGACCGTGGTGACATCGAGCGCCACGTTTCCAACATCCTGTCCGGTCTCTACTCGCTGGGAGGATCGCCTGACGTCGCCCTGATCGAGACGCTGATCGCATTTGACGAGGTCTTTGCCGAGTACAGCTATGAAGGCGTGCCGGATATCCGCGTGATCGTCTTCAAGGGATATCCGGTCATGGCCATGATGCGCCTGTCGACGGCGGCCTCCGATGGCAAGGCGAACCTGCATCAGGGGGCCGTGGGCGTCGGGTTGGACATCGCAAGCGGAACGGCGCTGCGTGGCGTGCAGTACAATCTGCCTCGCGAGGATCATCCCGATACCGGACACGATCTCGCCTCGCTACAAGTGCCTGGATGGGAAGAGCTGTTACGTCTGGCGGCCAGCTGTTATGAAATGACCGGTCTTGGCTACCTGGGCACCGACATGGTGCTGGATCGTTATCGCGGTCCCATGCTGCTGGAGCTCAATGCCCGTCCCGGGCTTGCCATTCAGATGGCCAACGGCGAAGGCTTGCGCAAACGCCTCGATCTCGTCGAGCGTCAACCCGAAGGGCGTTCAGTGAACGAACGGGTCGCTTTCTCTCAGCAGCACTTCGCTCGCAAGGGAGAGCTCATCATCGATAGGGCATTGTGAAGCTGCAGCCGGGAAAGATGCCTGGCCGTCACCTTGGCGAACCACGTAGAATGTTTTCTTTTAAAAGCTCTGGTCTTCCATGTTCGATTCTCAAGCGCTTCTCCGGCAGGCGGAGCATCAATGTCAGTTACGGGGGGTCCGCTTCACCCCGATTCGCCGCCGCGTGCTGGAAATGATCTCGACTTCGCCCGGTGGCCTGAAAGCTTACGATCTGCTGGATCGCCTGGCGGCCGAGCACGCCTCGGCCAGACCCCCTACCGTTTATCGAGCGCTGGATTTCTTGATCGAGCAGGGTCTGGTGCATCGTATCGAGTCACTCAACGCTTATGTGGCCTGCCCGTGTCCGGATCACGTGCATAGCTTTCAGCTACTGATCTGTCGTCACTGCGGGCGTGTCGAAGAGCTTCACCTCGATGACGTCGGCGACCAGTTGGCTGGCGCAGCGCACCGGCAGGGGTTTCATGTCGAGCGCCAGACCATCGAGTTGCTGGGGGCCTGCGACCAGTGCGCTTCGCGCTGAGACAATGACGTATGGCCGCCCTGCCCCAGCGCCCTGAACATGCAGAAAAATGAAACGGCGTGCAGCTTTCGTTAGCCGTTTTCCCACAGGTGATCCATGACCGAACTTTTCAGACAACTTGAAAGTGCGACTATCGATACGAAGCGCCCCTTGCAGGAGACGCTCGAAGCCGTTCGCTGGAACGGCGACGGACTATTGCCGGCGATTGCCCAGCAGTTCGATACGGGTGAAGTCCTGATGATGGCCTGGGTGAACCGTCAGGCGCTCGAGGAAACACTCACGACGGGTCGGGTCTGTTACTGGTCGCGCTCGCGCGGCAAGCTATGGCGCAAGGGCGAAACCTCCGGCCAGGTGCAGCAGCTCAAGACGGCTCATCTCGATTGCGATGGCGACACATTGCTGCTGAGCGTCGACCAGCACGGTCCGGCCTGTCACACCGGACGCCGCAGTTGCTTCTATGTCGAGCTAAGCCAGGAGGGTGCCAGGATTGATGCCGCACCTCTTGTAGATCCTGCCGAACTGTATGCAGGCCATGAGCGGAAATGAATCTCGTGCGTAGCATCCTGGCGGGGTCGTTGATCGGGCTGGTGAAGAGTTATCAGTACTTGATCAGCCCGATTCTAGGGCCGCGTTGTCGCTTCTGGCCAAGCTGTTCCCAGTATGCGGTAGAAGCCATCAATGAGCATGGTCCGCTCAGAGGGAGCTGGCTGTCATTGCGACGCATTCTGAAATGCCACCCCTGGCATCCCGGCGGCGTCGATCCCGTCCCCCCCTGCCGTTCTTGCCACGAATCGGATGACAGGAGTGTCAACCACTGATTGGCGACCGCTACAAGCGGTCGCCAATCGCTCTCAAGCCGCTGCTTCCTGTCTGGCGACGTCATAGATCCTTGCGAGCATGGCATTCAAGCCATTGCTGCGTGTGGGCGACAGGTGCTTGTCGAGTCCCAGATCGTTCAGAAAGCTCGGTTGGGTAGCGAGAATCTCCCCGGGGGTACGGTCATTGTAGATACGCAAGAGTACCGCGATCAGCCCGGAGACGATGGCGGCATCCGAGGTGGCCTCGAAGTGCAGCTTGGCGTCGTGTCTTTCGTGATGCATCCAGACATTGGACTGGCAGCCCTCGATCTTGTTTTCGGCGTTCTTGAAAGGCTCGGGAAAGCCCGGCAACTGCTTGCCCATGTCGATGATGTACTGGTAACGGTCCATCCAATTGTCGAAAAGCGAGAATTCTTCGATCAGTTCCGCCTGGGCTTGCTGCGCACTCATAACTCTCTCCTGCGGGTTCCGGCTTCGATATCGATAGAGGGGCATTATAACGTTTCTGGGGACTCATCCGGGCGGACGACCTTGTGGCGTGCCAGTTGCTGCTGCCACTCTTGTGCTTCGGCATGCAGGTAACGCGCCGTGGTGTCCAGGCGGGCGTGCCGGGCGGTCTTGGCCAGATAGCGTAGCTCGACTCCTGCCTGGGCCTGATGCGTCAATGCCGTATGGCGTAGCCAGTGCGGTGTTGCCCGTCGCAAGTGGCATGCCGATTCCGGGGCCTCCCCTTCCCGCTCGAGGGCATCGGCCGCATCGCGAAACGTGGTCCGAATCATCCGATAAAGCTGATTGTCACCTAGCGCGCGCTGGCCATCGAGGGTACGCAGCAGTGGGCTATCTTCCGCGCCGTCGGGATAGGCCGGGAGATGCAGCACCTCGCGCCATTCGATGAGTAGCCGCAACATGTCCGGCGGCAGCGGAATCTCGGCCAGCTTGTCGCCCTTGCCCACGACTCGCCACCACCAGTACCCCTCCCGGCGATAGAAGTCGTTCATCCTTGCCGCTGCCATCTCGTGCAGTCGCGGCGCGAGCAGGTAGGCAAAGCCGAACACGAAGCGTCGCCGCACATGATCAAGCTGGCGGGCCGCGGTAGCATTCTCGTCAACGGGGCGCTCTAGCCAGCGCCAGAGCCAGGCCCACAACGGCTGCTCGAGATAACGTTCGATCGTTGTCGTCCGGTTGTCGAGCTTGCGGCGCTTGCCTCGCATCAATCGAAAGGGATTGTGATCGAGCCACCCCGCTTCCACCAACCAGGCGAACATGCCCTGAAGGATGACAAGGCTCTGCCGGCGGCTGGCGGCGGTCAGCGGACCGCGAAACGGCCGCCATTCAAGAGATTGGCGCGGCCTTGGCGGGCCTATCCAGCGGTGTGCCGGCTGCGGGTCGGCCAGGAAGCGCTCGTATTCGTCCAGGCTGTTTCGACGCAAGTCCCTTAGACCCTCGCCCCGCCCTTCCAGCCATAGCAACAGCCGTTCCGCCTCCTTGCGATAGGCACGAAACGTCTGAGGACTGTCGCGATACTCGGCCAGCCATTGGCTCACTGCCTGGGCATCGTCATTGGCGAAAATCCTTGGTTCGCGAGCAAGCAAGGCCTTCCGGCCCTGCGAGACGGCAAGGCCCGATGCGGCGGGTTCTTGCGTCTCTTCTTCCCGTTGCAGAAGCAGATTTCGTGACGTCATGCGGCCTTATGTTTCCTGATCTTCATTTCACCCTGTCGGCAGCGTGTTGCTCCATTGCAGCTGTCATTTTCTGCCTGACAGCCAAAATAATCAAGATAATGCGCGTAATCATGAGTTTTTAGCTTTTAAAGTAACGTATTTTACGTATTACGTATAATGTAATATATTGCATAGCCATACTGATTCGCTATGATCGCGTGTCGGTAAAACTGATGGATCCCGGCCGAAACCTAGGCAATTCGCTCATTCACAGGAGTCACTATGGCCCGCAGCGGTATTCAGTACGGGGATGTACAGCGCGCAATCGATACCTTGCTCAAGCGCCAGGAGAACCCCAGCGTGCAGAGAATCCGGGAGGTGCTGGGCACCGGCAGCTTTACCACCATCAATGAACACCTGCGAGAGTGGCGCACTCGGCGCGAGGAGAATCGCGACATGCCAGCTGCGTCGGGGGTGCCCGAGCCGCTCGAGAAATGGACCCAGGAACTCTGGGACAAGGCTCAGGAATTGGCTGTCGAGCATCTGGCCCACTATCGGGAGCAGGCCGATCGCCGTGTCAGCGAAGCCCAGGAACAGGCGCGGCAGGCATGGCGTGAGGCCGAGGATGCCATCCAACGCCTGGAAGCGCTGAATACCCACCTAGGGCAGATCCAGGCGCGCCTGGAGGAGAAAACGGCGCTATCGGCTCGCCTGGAGAGCGAGCGGCAAGCGGCGGAACAGCGCGAAGCCGCGTTGAGCCAGCAATTGCTGGAGAGCGAGAGACGGCATCAGGAACAACAGGCGCACCAGGAACGAAAGATACAGGCCTACCGCGAGCAGCTCGACCAGATGCAACAGGAAGCCGCCACTCGACTTGAGCAAGAGGAGCAGCGCCATGAGGCGGCGGAGGCGCGACTCATGGCGCTGCTCGACGAATCTCGCCAGACACGCCAAGCTCTCGAAAAGCAACACGCCAAACGCGTGGAATCCCTCGAGAACCGTATCGAGAAACGGGAAAGGGAGCTGAGCGAACAACGCCGCCTGCAGGAGGAAGCACGCGAGACAGCGCGCCGAAGCGATTGGGAGAAACAGCGTCTGGAAGAAGCCCTACAAGCGTCGCGAGAGCTTGCGGAACAGGCCCGACACGACAAGTCGCGCCTTGAACAGGAACATCAACAGCTATGGGCAGCCCATCAGGGCCTTCAGCAGCGCCTGGCGCAGACGCCACTGCCGCCTTTCGTCTATTGATGTTCGAGGTGTCGCCATCACCTGGCGTATGGCAAACCGAGCGGTAGGGAGAGAACGCTGGAGAAGGTCACGAGACCTTCCCCGCCTCAGCGATAATAGGCGTTGGTCGCGTCGCTGTGATCAGTCACGTCACGAATGCCGGCCAGCTCGGGGATACGCTCCATCAGCGTCTTTTCGACCCCTTCCTTCAGCGTCAGGTCGACCGCGGCGCAACCTTGACAGCCGCCACCGAACTGCAGCACCGCAACACTCTCGTCGGTCAACTGAATCAGCTTGATCTCGCCACCATGCGCGGCCAGCCCGGGATTGATCTCGCTGTAGAGGATGTAATTGATACGATCCTCCAATGGACTGTCGGCGTTGACCTTGGGCATCTTGGCGTTGGGCGCCTTGATGGTCAGCTGCCCCCCCATGCGATCGGGGTTGAAGTCGACCACGGCTTCCTCGAGAAACGGCAGGCTGTTCTTGTCCAGGTAAACGGTGATCTTCTCTAGCGCCAGCCGCTCGTCGCTAGGCTCTTCTTCACCGGGGCGACAGTAAGCCAGACAGGTTTCGGCATAGGGCGTGCCCGGCTGAGTGATGAAGACGCGCACTGCGATATCCGCCACGCTCTGCTTCTCCAGCAGTTCGGCAAGATAATCCTGGGCGCTGTCGGTAATCTGAATCGCTTGACTCATAACTCGTCCACTCTGCGATGGGAATAATGTATATGGTAAGAAAAACCCCGTGCGGACACAATCCCGACTGAATTGCTGGGTTATAGCACCTGCCCGGCTCTCAACGCTTCTGCTACCATATTGCGCCCGGTTTCGGTGGCCTCGTGCTATCGACGACAACGAATCGCTACCGCTGGAGAACCATCACCATCATGGCCGCCGATATTGTTCCCTTGCCGACCATCTCTCCTGTCTTCCAGGCCCTGACCGACGGCATGAAAGACAGGATCCTGCTGCTGGATGGCGGCATGGGTACCATGCTGCAGAGCTACCGCCTTGACGAAGCGGATTTCCGCGGTGAGCGCTTTGCCGACTGGCCAGCGGAACTCAAGGGCAACAATGACCTGCTGGCGCTGACCCGCCCGGATATCGTTTGCGACATCCATCGCGCCTATCTGGAGGCCGGGGCGGATATTATCGAGACCAATACATTCAACAGCACGCAGCTATCCCAGTCCGACTACGGCATGGAATCGCTGGTCTTCGAGCTCAACCGGGAAGCGGCTCGCCTCGCCCGGGAGGTTTGCGACAGCGTTGCCGCCGAGACCGGCATCCCGCGCTATGTGGCCGGCGTGCTGGGCCCGACCAGCCGCACCGCCTCGCTCTCCCCGGACGTCAACGACCCGGCCAGGCGCAACGTTACCTTCGATGCCCTGCGCGACAATTATCGCGAGGCTGCCAAGGCATTGATCGAGGGCGGCAGCGATCTGATCATGATCGAGACAATCTTCGACACCCTCAATGCCAAGGCAGCCATCTTTGCACTGGAGGAGCTGTTCGAGTCGCTGGGTCAGCGTTTACCGGTGATGATTTCCGGGACGATCACCGATGCCTCAGGACGGACGCTGTCCGGACAGACCACCGAGGCGTTCTGGAACTCGGTCCGCCATGCCCAGCCGTTGTCCGTGGGACTCAACTGTGCGCTGGGCGCCGCCGAACTGCGTCCCTATCTGGAAGAGCTATCGAGCAAGGCGGATACCTTCGTCTCGGCGCATCCCAACGCCGGCCTTCCCAACGAGTTCGGCGAATACGATCAGACTCCCGAGGAAATGGCGGCGATCATTCAGGAGTTCGCCCAGAGTGGGCTGGTCAACATCATCGGCGGCTGTTGCGGCACCACGCCGGAGCACATTGCGGCCATCCGCGCCGCGGTGGATGGCGTGACGCCACGCGCTGTTCCTCAGCGCCCCCGCGCCTGCCGTCTTTCCGGCCTTGAGCCCTTCAACATCGAGACCGACTCGCTGTTCGTCAATGTCGGCGAGCGCACCAATGTGACCGGCTCTGCCCGCTTCAAGCGCCTGATCAAGGAAGAGGACTACACCACGGCGCTGGAGGTGGCGCTGGAGCAGGTCGAGAGTGGCGCTCAGGTCATCGATATCAACATGGACGAGGGAATGCTCGAGTCCCAGGAAGCAATGGTGCGCTTTCTTAACCTGATCGCTTCCGAGCCGGACATCTCCCGCGTGCCGATCATGGTCGACTCGTCCAAGTGGGACATCATCGAGGCCGGCCTGAAATGTATCCAGGGCAAGCCGGTGGTGAACTCCATCTCGCTCAAGGAAGGCGAAACGGCCTTTCGTCATCAGGCCACCGCCTGCCGGCGCTACGGAGCCGCAGTGGTGGTGATGGCCTTTGACGAACAGGGCCAGGCCGACACCTTCGCGCGCAAGACCGAAATATGTCAGCGTGCCTATACCATTCTGGTCGACGAGATTGGCTTCCCGGCGGAAGACATTATCTTCGATCCCAACATCTTTGCCATCGCCACGGGCATCGACGAGCACAACAACTACGCCGTCGATTTCATAGATGCCACGCGCTGGATTCGCGAGCACCTCCCCTACGCCATGGTCTCCGGCGGCGTCTCCAACGTGTCGTTCTCGTTTCGCGGCAACAACCCGGTGCGCGAGGCAATTCACTCGGTATTTCTCTATCACGCCATCCGGGCCGGACTGACCATGGGCATCGTCAATGCCGGCCAGTTGGCGGTCTATGACGATCTGCCCGGAGAGCTGCGCGATGCCGTCGAAGACGTGGTGCTCAACCGGCGAGACGACGCCACCGAGCGCCTTCTCGACATCGCCGAGCAGTATAAAGGGGATGGAAACGCCGACGAGAAGAAGGAGGATCTCGAATGGCGCACCTGGCCGGTGGAGAAGCGCATCGAGCATGCCCTGGTCAAGGGCATCACCAGCTACATCGATGAGGATACCGAAGAAGCCCGCCGTCGGGCTGAACGCCCTATCGACGTGATCGAAGGTCCGCTCATGGACGGCATGAACGTGGTTGGCGACCTGTTCGGCGCCGGCAAGATGTTCCTGCCCCAGGTCGTCAAGTCCGCGCGGGTCATGAAGCAGGCCGTGGCGCTGCTGATCCCTTATATCGAGGCGGAAAAGAGCGAGACCACCCAGGCCAAGGGCAAGATCGTCATGGCCACCGTCAAGGGCGACGTGCACGACATCGGCAAGAATATCGTCGGTGTGGTTCTGCAGTGCAACAATTACGAAGTGATCGACCTCGGCGTCATGGTGCCCGCCCAGAAGATCCTGCAGACGGCCATCGACGAGAAGGCCGATATCATCGGTCTGTCGGGGCTGATCACGCCCTCGCTGGATGAGATGGTACATGTCGCCAAGGAGATGCAGCGCCAAGGTTTCGAGCTGCCATTGCTGATCGGCGGCGCTACCACGTCCAAAGCGCACACGGCGGTCAAGATCGAGCCGCAATATCAGCAGCCGGTGATATATGTCACTGACGCCTCGCGCGCCGTGGGTGTCGCGGGGCGTCTGCTGTCTGCCAGTCAGAAACCGGCTTATGTCGCCGAAATCCGCGCCGAGTACGAGAAGGTCCGCGAGCGCAACGCCAAGCGGCGCCCCAAGGCTGCGGATCTCTCCTATGCCGAGGCTCGCGAACGGCGCTTCAAGCCCGACTGGGCGGGCTATGCGCCCCCTGCGCCGGCCTTCACCGGCCTCAAGGTATTCGATGACTATGATCTAAGGGAACTGGTCGATTACATCGACTGGACGCCCTTCTTCATGAGCTGGCAGCTGGCGGGCAAGTATCCCAAGATACTCGACGATGAGATCGTCGGAGAGACGGCACGCAGCCTGTTCGAGGATGCCCAGGCGATGTTGCACAAGCTGATCGATGAAAAGCATCTCACCGCTCGCGGCGTGATCGGTTTCTGGCCGGCCAATACGGTGGATGACGATGTCATCGAAGTTTATGCCGACGATTCGCGGAGCGAAGTACTGAGTCGTCTGCACCATATCCGGCAGCAGATGACCAAGAATCGCGACGGTATCTGTTATAGCCTCGCCGATTTCGTCGCGCCGCGGGAAAGTGGCACAACGGACTGGATCGGCGGCTTCGCAGTGACCACCGGGCATGGCGCCGAGGAATTGGCCAAGCGCTACGAACAGGCCGGTGACGATTACAATGCCATCATGGTAAAGGCACTGGCGGACCGCCTGGCCGAAGCCTTCGCCGAGTGCATGCATGAGCGTGTGCGCCGGGAGTATTGGGGGTATGTTCCCGAGGAGTCGCTGGACAATGAGGCGTTGATCGCCGAGAAATATCAGGGTATCCGCCCGGCGCCAGGGTACCCGGCATGCCCCGACCATACCGAGAAGGCCACGCTGTTCCAGTTGCTGAATGCCACGGCCAACGCCGACATGACATTGACCGACAGCTTTGCCATGTGGCCCGCCGCCGCCGTCTCGGGATGGTATTTCTCGCACCCGCAGTCCAAGTACTTCTCGACGGGCAAGATTACGCGCGACCAGGTCGAAGCTCTGGCGGATCGCAAGGGAATGCGCCTTGCCGAACTGGAGCGCTGGCTCTCTCCAGTGCTCTCCTATGATCCCGAATGACCGGAAAACGCTTGGGTTTGCCCTGTTACGCCGTGGCCCGTGAGCGAGACCGGCTACGCCACGAGTGCAGCCTGATATAACATAAAAGCCAATAGCTATGATTATTTATTCTTTCATAGAATATAGGTGGCAGAGTAAGGTGCTGCTCTGCAATGGCCATTCTGACTAGTAGGATACGCTTGAATGTATCGGTATGACACGTATGACCAGACGCTCGTCAATGAACGCGTTGCGCAGTTTCGCGACCAGATGGATCGCTATCTTGCAGGCCGCCTGAGTGAAAGCGAGTTCCTTCCGCTGCGCTTGCAGAATGGCCTCTATATCCAGCGTCATGCGCCGATGCTGCGCATCGCCATTCCTTACGGCATGCTGTCCAGCCATCAGTTGCGTACACTCGCCGACATCACGCGCCGCTACGATCGGGGCTACGGTCATTTCTCCACGCGCCAGAACATCCAGCTCAACTGGCCCAAGCTGGAAGACGTGCCGAGTATTCTGGCAGAGTTGGCCAAGGTCCAGATGCATTCCATCCAGACCAGCGGCAACTGTATCCGCAACACTACCAGCGATCAGTTCGCCGGTATCGCCAGTGACGAAGTCGAGGATCCACGCCCCTGGTGTGAGTTGATCCGTCAGTGGTCCACGTTGCATCCTGAATTCGCCTACCTGCCGCGCAAGTTCAAGATCGCGGTGACCGGCGCCCGCGAGGATCGTGCCGCCATTCAGGTGCATGATATCGGGCTTCGCCTTTGGAAGAACGAGGCTGGCGAACTGCGTGTACGCGTGCTGGCCGGCGGTGGCCTGGGCCGCACCCCGATGATCGGCGACGTGGTGCGTGAAGATCTGCCCTGGCAGCATCTCCTGACCTATCTCGAAGCGATTGTGCGGGTCTACAACCAGTTCGGGCGGCGCGACAACAAGTTCAAGGCACGCATCAAGATCCTGGTCAAGGCACTGGGCATCGAGGAGTTCCGGCGCCGCGTCGACGCGGAATGGGCCCACATGAAGGATGGTCCGCAGACGTTGAACGACACGATCATCGCCTCGGCTCGTGCCCACTTTCCCGAACCTGAGCGACGCCCGGTCAGTGAGACGGCAGTCGTCGAATTCGAACGGCTGCGGGAAAGCAATCGTGCCTTCGCTCGCTTCGTGACCAATAACGTGACCGACCACAAGGTCCCTGGCTACAAGGCCGTCACTCTCTCCCTCAAGCGTCGCGAACACGCCCCGGGAGACGTGACGGCGGATCAGATGGAAGCCATTGCCGATCTGACCGATGCCTTCAGCTTTGGCGAAGCCCGAGTCACTCACGAACAGAATCTGGTGCTTTCGGACGTTCCGGTGGATGAACTTGAGGCACTATGGCACAAGCTCGAGACACTGGGCATGGCCAACCCGACCGTGGGGACTCTGGCCGATATCATCTGCTGCCCCGGCGGTGATTACTGTGCGCTGGCCAATGCAGTGTCGATTCCGATCGCTCAGGCTATCCAGGAGCGCTTCGAGGATCTCGATTTCCTCTACGACCTGGGACCTATCGATCTCAATATCTCTGGCTGCATGAATGCCTGCGGCCATCATCATGTCGGCAATATCGGCATTCTGGGCGTCGACAAGAAAGGTGAGGAATACTATCAGGTCTCGCTGGGTGGCAGTGCCGATGACGATGCGTCACTAGGCAAGATTCTGGGTCCTTCCTTCTATCGCGAGGACGTGCCCGAGGTCATCGACAAGGTACTCAAGGTCTTCGTCGAGCAGCGTCACGAGGAGGAGCGTTTTCTCGATACCTATCGCCGGATTGGCCTCAAGCCCTTCAAGGAGCGGGTCTATGCCTGACACTCAACCTGTTACCGCCCCCCAACTGACCAGCACGCTGCTCAAGCTCGGGCAGCCGGCCGAGGATATCTGGTACCTGTCCAGGGATAGCGAGGCGTTGCCCGAAGAACGCCCTGCCATCGTTCCACTGGCGCTGTGGCGTGAAGCCGACTCAGCGGATGACCTGGCGCCCTGGCTGCCCAGCGATACCGAGCTGTCGGTGGAGCTGGCCAGCCAGCTGCAGTCGGCCCCACTCGTCGCGATCGATTTTCCCGCCTTTACCGATGGCCGGGGCTATACTCTGGCCCGCTTGCTGCGCGAGCGTTTTCAGTACGCAGGGGAAGTCCGGGCCATCGGTGACGTGCTGATCGACCAGTTGTATTACATGACGCGCTGCGGCTTCGATGCCCTCGCGCTTCGTGAAGATCAGAACGTCGACGACGCGCTACGAGCGCTGACGACATTCAGCGTCAGCTACCAGTCAGGCGTCGACGTCCGGGAGGCACTGTTTACCCGTCGGCTGCGTGAAGCCTCGGCGCAATAGTTTCCCCCGCATGAAGCACAAAGCCTCGCCAATTGGCGAGGCTTTGTGAAAGGCGTTGATGAAAAGCCTACCTGAAAAGCGGCAATGGATAGTGCCGCCCCCTTCTCTTTACCCACCGCGTTTCTGTTGAATCTCACGGTTTCGAGCGCGTGCACGTTCGGACTTGCGCAACATCACATACGTGGCACCGATGCCGCCGTGCGCTGGCTGCGCCGAGGCATAGGCCTGGACGTTCTCGAACTGGGTAAGCCATTTTGCCACATAGGAACGCACGACATTGGCGTGACTGGCAAGTTCTCGACCACGGCCGTGAACGATCATGACGCAGCGCAGGTCATGTGATTGGGCATCGGTAATGAAACCGAACAGGGCCCGCCGACATTCCGTAAGCGGTGTCTTCTGGATATGAAGACGGGCTTCAGGCGCATAGCCCCCTTGGCGCAGCCGATCGAGAACGCCGGTCTGAATACCGTTACGCCGATATTCCAGCGGATCATGGGGGGGTAGCAGATCGACAAACTCATCGGAAAGAAAGTTATCGTCTCCCAACGATGCCTGAGCGCTTTCGCGCCTGGCCAGCTGAGCTTCTGAAGGCGTTCTGGAGATGCCCCTCACGTCGGCACGATCCTGACCCTTGGTCAAAGGCTGGATATCGCTACCCATCGCACGACGAAACTCCCATTCGTCACGGCTCACAGACTGATTCATCGGCCTCTCCTCAGAACTATGCTTAACTATGGAGCTTCTTTCTTCGTTTGGGTTCCCACCTTTTTATAGTTGTTATTTAAGATAACGGTATAAATATCATTTGACCGACTTGGACCCGACAATCAACGCCCCTAGCGGTATCTGCGTCGCCTGACGCTGACGTTCGCATCCTTCCACCAGAACTTCGTACAAAGGCTGCAGGCGTGGTAGCGGCACATGATCCAGCTCGGCCGTCCACGGTAGCGATCGAGTCGCCTCCCACAAGGTGATGGAATCTAGGTCGCGAGACAAGACCCAATCCCCCGAGCCTGTTTGTGTCGCTACACCAATTGAAGCCAGGGGCTCCATGATCAGGTGATAATGGCTTCCCAGCCGGGAGATCAGCGTCTTGTCACGCAACGGGACCCCCGCCGTATGGGCATCCCGCAACATGACGAGTATCCCCATTGCCTGCCAGAAATCGGGCCATTGCTGCCAACTAGCCTGATGCCGCTCCCCTAGCCAAGCCGTCAGCTCCGCTCCTAACAGAACGATCGACCAAAGCAGAAATACCCAGAGCAGAAACAAGGGCACGGTGGCGAAAGTGCCATAGATCACTTGGTAAGTGGGGAAGGAGGAGACATAAAGAGAGAACCCTGCCCTGGCGAGCTCCAATGCCAGGGATGCCATGGCTCCTCCGATCAGTGCATGGCGCAACCGGACACGACAGTTGGGTACAGCCATGTAGATGAACACGAAGGCGATGAAACTCAGCAGGAGCGGTAGAAGGCGCAATACACTCACCAGGCTACCGAATAGCGAAGCGGCTCCCTGAAAGACGCCCAACGACGCCAGATAGGACGATAACAAGAATCCCGAGCCGACCAACAAGGGGCCAAGCGTCAGTACCGTCCAGTACAGCAGGAAGCTGGCCAGCCCCCGGCGACTATGGCGAACCTTCCAGATGACATTGAACGCATGCTCCACGGTCACCATCATCAATACGGAGGTCACGAACAGAAACAGCAGTCCCACGCTCGTCAGGCTGCGGGCCTGATTGGAAAAGTCACGAAGATATTCCAGCACGGTAGATCCCGTAGCCGGGACGAACTGCTCGAATATCAACGACTGTATCTGTTCGCTCACGCCCTGAAAGCTGGGGATACCGGAAAGCATGGCATACAGCACGGTCATGAACGGCACGACGGCAAACAGCGTCGTGTACGTCAACGCCGAAGCGGTTCTGAAACCATCATGCTCGTTGAAACGCCGCATCAGGATCCGGGCAACATGGAAAGGGCCTTGAAGCCAGGCGATGCGGGGGAGTTGTGGCCATTGCATAGGGCGCTCTACAATACTTAATCGCTTGATTTATCGAATTCAATCGACCGGAGTTGGGCATGGCTGAATTTATAATGTATCACAACCCCCGCTGCTCCAAGTCGCGGGAGGCCCTGGCCCTGCTGGAAGCTAGCGGCGTGGAATTCCGGCTTCACCGCTATCTGGACGACCCCCTCGATGAAAAGGCGCTTCGGGAGTTGGCGGCACGCCTGGATGGCGACAGCACCGAACTGTTGCGAACCAATGAAAGCGACTGGAAGACGCTCGGCATCGACTCCCCCAGCGAGGCACAGCGCCTGCATGCCATCGCAGATAATCCCCGTCTGATGCAACGCCCCATTCTGGACCGGGGCGACCGGGCTGTTATCGGACGTCCGCCTGAAGCCATTCTTGCCTTACTCGAGTAAGGCGCGCAGTACGTACTGCCCTCTCACCGGTAAAAGGAACCGACATGCCGCCGCCAGCCAATACGCTACCTTACATACTCGTGCTGTATTACTCTCGACACGGCGCGACTCGCACCCTGGCCGAACAGATCACCGCAGGCGCCGAAAGCGTTGCCGGAATGAGTGTACGCCTGCGCACCGTACCGGAGGTCTCGCCGACCTGCGAAGCCGTAGCTCCCAGCATTCCCGAGGAAGGCGCCATCTATGTCGACCAGGAAGATCTGCGCGGATGCGCTGGCCTGGCCCTGGGGAGCCCCACCCGCTTCGGCAACATGGCGGCACCGCTCAAGTACTTTCTGGACACGACCAGCGCCTTGTGGATGAACGGCGCATTGATCGACAAGCCCGCGACTGCCTTTACCTCGACCGCCAGCCTGCACGGCGGTCAGGAAAGCACGCTTCTCACCATGCTGGTGCCACTGCTGCATCACGGCATGGTCTATGCCGGGATTCCCTACAGCGAAACTACGCTGCTTTCCACGCAGAGCGGCGGGACTCCCTACGGCACCAGCCATGTAGCGGGCGCGCGCGGTGAACATGTCGTCAGCGAAGATGAGCGTATCCTGGCCCAGGCACAGGGGCGGCGACTCGCCCAGCTTGCCTTGGCCCTGGCGCCCCTGCATGAGGAGTCCTGATGCGTCAGTTATTTGATCGTCTGGAGCGTACCTACGGCCTGGATACGGTGACCCGGCGAGCGCGCCAGGGCGTATGGGCCGGGTTCGCTGCATTGATCGTTCTGCTCCTGCTGGGCGGCCTGCAACTTTATCAGAGCGGCCAGTCCGGCCTGGCACCGGTACTGGTGCGGGTACTGCCGCTGCTGCTGTTTTTGCCCTCGATCATGACCCAACGCCCGCGAGGTCATGCCTGGCTGGCGTTCGTCAGTCTGCTCTACTTCATGCAGGGCACCATGATCGCCACACTTCCCGACAAGACCTGGCTCGGCTTGCTCGAGATAGCTGCCTCGCTGCTGCTGTTTGTAGCCTCGATGAGCTTTGCACGCTGGAGAAGCCGACAGCTTCGACAGTAATCCTCACGCGAATTGCCAATCCATGCTGGCGGCACTCGCCGCATGGGTTGGCAGCCCTTTTCACGACTTTCGGTGCATTGTCTCGGCTCTTCTCGAAGGCTAGTGTGGGAACGGTTCCATCGCCATGCCTCCGACGGAAGATATCGTGCCATCGACATCAAGCAATGCCACGCCACGCTCCACCATCATCGAGGTCGCCCGCGATGCCGGCGTTTCCAAGACCAGCGTATCGCGCTATCTGGGCGGCGAGCAGCATCGACTGTCAGCGGATATGCAAGCGCGCATTGCCGCCTCGATCAGGCGGCTGAGCTATCGCCCTAACCTGATGGCACGTGGCCTCAAGGGCGGGCGCTCGAGACTGCTTGGCATGCTGGTCGCGGATATTCGCAACCCGTTCTCGGTGGAGGTACTGCATGCTGTCGAGCAGGCTTGTCGTGCCCAAGGTTTCTCGCTTCTGGTCTGCAATACCGACAACGATCCAGCCCAGGAACGTGATCATCTGGCCCTGCTCGCCTCCTACCGGGTGGAAGGCCTGATCATCAATGCCGCCGGACGACCCAGTACCGAACTCAAGACCCTGGCCGAACAGGGCACGCCGATCGTGCTGCTCGATCGCAGCCTGAGCGATTTCGAGGCGGACGTGGTCGGACTCGACAACGTTCACGCCATCGATATGGCCATCGACCATCTGCTCGCGCAGGGATACGACAAGCTGATCTATGTCAGCGAGCCTCCCGAAATGGCCAGCTCGCGCCAGACACGCCTGGAACGCTTTCAACAACGCCTGCAGGAGCTAGACGACGCATCGGGCAGTGTCGTGTGTCAGGACATTACCGCTGGCAGCCAGACACTGCGCAATGCACTCGAGACGCTTCTTGCCGGCCCATCGGGCGCCGCGCATGCCATCCTCTGCGCCAACGGCAACGTTACGCTGGCCGTTGCCCATGCCCTTCAAGCGCTTGGTGTCCCTCTCGGCCAGACCGGCCTGATGGGTATCGATGAACTCGACTGGTGCGCCCTGGCCGGCCCGGGCATCACCACTCTGGCCCAGCCTACCGATGCCATCGGCCATGCAGCGATCGATAGCCTGATGCATCGGCGGAAAAACCCTCTCCGCGACGAGCCTCCCAAACGCACCGTATACGCAGGCCATCTGATTTCTCGCGGCTCGACACGCCGCTGATGCTTACCACATACCGTCAGGAACCCACTATGCGCGATACGAGGGGAACGTTCCCAGGACATATTTTCCAGAGCCGACACCGTGACCGTCCTCCCCTGCTAGTCGCCACTTCGGCCTATGGTCATGAGCAGGTGGCACGCCACGGGCAGAGGGGTGTATTGCCCTGGCTGGTCGCCGCCGGTGCCGACGGCGTCGAGATACGCCGTGAACTGCTGCCTGAAGGTTTCGTGGATTTTGCGGCATTGGGCAAGGATTGTGCGCGACACAACCTGGCGGTGGTCTATTCGGCCGCCGACGCGCTATGGCACAACGACGCCTGCTTGCCGGACGTGACGACTCGCCTGAACGAAGCTGCAGCCCTGGGGGCCGTGGCTGTCAAATTCTCGCTGGGACAGTACACGACTGGCCCGGAAACGGCCTGGAGCCGCCTGAGGAAGCTCCTGCTGGCCTCGCATACTCCCGTGGTGATGGTCGAGAATGACCAGACCCGGGATGGCGGCACGCCTGAACCCCTAAGCGCGTTTCTTGCCGATGCCGAGCGGGCCGAATGCCCGCTTTTCATGACCTTCGACATCGGCAACTGGCGTTGGACCGACAGCGATGTCGACGACGCGGCACGTCGGTTGGGAAGGCATGTGCGCTACGTCCATTGCAAGGGTATCGAGGCTCGTCAGGGGCAACTTCATGCCTGCATCCCGAGCGAAAACGAACTCGATGCCTGGCGCGCGCTGATGGCACGCTTTCCCGCCGGCGTACCGCGTGCCATCGAGTATCCCCTGCAGGCCCCCGATTCCGCGGCGCTGACGCGGCGGGAACTGGACCGGCTGGCCACGCTATGACCCCCGACATCATCAGGAGAATATTCGCATGACATCCCCCGCCTCCCCCACGCCCCGAACGACCGCGCCGGAGATTCTCACGTTCGGCGAAGCCATGACGATGTTCATCGCCGAGCAGCCCGGTGAACTGGCCAGCGTCGACCTGTTCCATCGGCGCATTGCCGGCGCCGACACCAACGTCGCCATCGGCCTGGCCCGTCTGGGGTTTCATGTCGGCTGGCTGAGCCGGGTCGGTGCCGACAGCTTCGGGACCTATATCCAACGCACGCTCGAGTCCGAGGGGCTCGACTGCCGGTACTTGCAGCACGACACCGAGCACTCCACCGGTCTTGTCTTCAAGGAGCGGGCCGAACGTGGTGAAGATCCTCACGTGGAATACGTCCGGCGTGGCAGTGCCGCCAGCCACCTCGGCGTAGCAGATGCCGCCCAAGTCGACTTCTCCTCGGCCCGGCATCTCCATGCCACCGGTATTCCTCCGGCGTTATCGGCCAGTGCGCGCGAATTGTCGTTCCACATGCTAGACCGTGCACGCGAAGCCGGCACCAGCGTCTCCTTCGATCCCAACCTGCGCCCCAGTCTGTGGAAGAGCGAGCGCGAAATGTGCGCAACCCTCAATGATCTGGCCGCCAAGGCCGATTGGGTTCTCCCCGGGCTCGCCGAAGGACGCCGCCTGACCGGCCTGGACACGGCGCATGACATCGCGGGCTTCTATCTCGACCGGGGGGCCCAGGCGGTAATCATCAAGCTGGGTCCGGAAGGCAGCTATTATCGATCTCAGGAGCAAGATTTCACCGTGGAAGGATTCAAGGTCGACAAGATCATCGACACCGTCGGTGCCGGCGACGGCTTTGCCGTCGGCGTGGTCAGCGCCATGCTCGATGGTCTCACGCCACGTGCCGCGGTACGCCGCGGCAATCTGATCGGCGCCCAGGCGGTGCAGGTGATAGGCGATATGGAGGGCTTGCCCAGTCGTGAGCGCCTGACCGAACTCGAAGCCGGCCTGCCCATCCTCGATTGAGACGACCCCCGATCGAGACAATCACCCAGGGAGCATCTGTCATGCCAAAACGCATCGTCGCCTTTCGCCGCCTGAACGAACAGCAACTGGCTCAGCTGCGCGAGCGATTCCACGTCGACTATTTCCCGTCGCTCAACAGCGCGGACGACCCGGGATTTCGCGAGGCATTGGCCGAGGCCCACGGCCTGGTCGGTGCCAGTCTGAAAATCACCCCCGAACTGCTCGACCAGGCCCCCCACCTGGAGGCCATCGCCAGCATTTCGGTGGGCTATGACAACTACCCCCTCGATGAGCTGTCCCGTCGCAACATTCTGCTCTGCAATACACCGGACGTGCTGACCGAAACCACTGCCGACACCGGCTTCTCGCTGATCATGGCGACTGCACGCCGAGTGGTGGAACTGGCCGAATTCGTCAAGCGAGGCGACTGGCAGGAGAGCATCGGCGAGGCGCAGTTCGGCTGCGACGTCCACGGCAAGACACTCGGCATGGTCGGTTTCGGTCGCATCGGTGCCGCCGTGGCGCGGCGCGGCGCGCTGGGCTTCAACATGCAGGTACTGTATGCCAATGCCTCTCCCAAGCCGGCCCTCGAAGCCGAGCTCGGCGCGCGGCACTGCGAACTGGACACGCTTCTCGAACAGGCGGATTTCGTTTGCGTGACCGTGCCGCTGACCGCCGAGACCACGCATCTCTTCGGCGCCGAACAGTTTGCGCGCATGAAGAAAAGCGCCATTTTCATCAATATCGCTCGCGGCAAGGTGGTCGACGAAGCCGCGATGATAGGAGCTCTTCAAGAGGGACAGATTCACGGTGCCGGGCTCGACGTCTTCGAGAAGGAGCCCCTGCCCGCCGGCTCGCCGCTTGTGCAGATGAGCAATGTCGTGGCACTGCCGCACATCGGCTCGGCAACCCACGAAACGCGCACCGCCATGGCTCAGCGAGCCGTGGACAATATCACGCGGGCCCTCGATGGCGAGCGTCCGCTCAGTCTGGTCAACACCGAGGTCTGGGAACGCCGCTAGCGCCAGGCCCCGCCTGCTTTCCATTTTCACGCCTCGCCGGCTGACGCCTCATGGACGTCAGCCGATTCTTTTTCCATGGATAGCGCTTCCGCTCCGCTTGCACGACTAAAGCCCATTCCACCAAAGGGGCATTGGTTCCTTACCCCGGTATCGCCTAGATTTAGACCCATCCAAATTTAGACCCATCCAAAAACACTCTCTCGGTAAAGCGGAGCTCGCATGGTCCAAGACAATGACAACGTTCCGGCCGATGCCCCGCAGCCTCCTGCCCGGCCCGAAGGCAATGTGACGCTGCAGGACATCGCCGCGCATGCCGGCGTGTCACGTTCGACAGTGTCGCTGGTACTGCGCGAGAGCCCGCTGGTCGCCGAACGCACCCGGGAGAGGGTACGGGCATCGATCAAGACGCTGGGCTACGTCTACAACCGCGGTGCCGCGGCGTTGCGCGGTAGTCGCACCCACACGCTGGGCGTCGTGGTGTATGACATCGCCAATCCTTTCTTCGGTGCCATGGTGGCCGGTATCGATGCCGCACTGAACCACCAGGGCTACGTGTCGTTTCTGGCCAACAGCGAAGACTCGCCAGCGCGCCAGCAGCGCTTCCTGGAGCGCATGCGCGAACACCGAGTCGACGGTATCCTGCTGTGCCCTGCCGAAAACACCGATCCCCAACTGATCGACACCCTGCGGGAATGGAAACTGCCCTGCGTCCAGGTGCTGCGTCACGTCGGTCGGCCGCCCTTCGACTATGCGGGTACCGACTTCGAACAGGGCATGCATCAGGCCGTGGATCATCTCGTGGCCTTGGGACATCGGCATATCGCTTTCATCGGCGGCCTGGCCGAGCATTCCGCCACTCAGGCACGCTGGCGCGGCTATTTCGCTGCCATGGCCCGTCACGGCCTGGAGCAGACCCGACGGCTTCGTACCGGACTGACCCGCCAGGCCGGCTTCGAGGCCATTCAGACATTGATGGTCGAGTCCACACCGCCTACCGCAGTGATCTGCCACAACGATCTGATGGCCTTTGGCGCCATGCTCGGCCTCAAGCGCATGGGTCTCATGCCCGGCATCGACTGTGCGGTGATCGGTACCGATGACGTCGAGGAAACCGAACTCAGCGACCCGGCATTGACCAGCGTCGCCACGCATCCCTATGCCATCGGCGAGGAGGCCGCACGCCTGGCCCTTCGCCGTATCGCCAATCCCGACGGGGCGCGGGAGCAAGTCGTATTGTCGCCTCGACTCAAGGTACGCCAGTCCTGCGGCGCCACGCCCTCTGACGTGCCTCATCACGCCAAGCCACTCGCTACATTCGAAAGCTGATCTGCGTCACTCGCAGACAACAACAACGAGGTGCACTCATGACTCATCGATGGATCGCTCCAGACGCCCACCCCAAAGCCAACGACTTTGTCAAGACTCTCTTCACCGGTACCGTGCTGGCCGTGAGCCTCGGCCTGTCAGGGGCCGCTCAGGCCGTCGACCTGCGCTTCGGTCATGGCGGCACCGAGGACACTGCCTATCAACTGGGCGCCGAGAAGTTCAAGGAGCTGGTCGCCGAGAAGAGCGACGGCGATATCGACGTGACCATCATGGGCAACTCGGTACTGGGTCACGAAACCGAGATGTTCGAGCAGCAGATGGCCGGGGCACTGGACATGTCGATCGTCAATCCCGGGCTGATCACCGATTTCTCGCATACCGCCAACGTCTTCTCGATCCCCTTCATGTACCGTGACGTCGATCACTGGCAAGCCGTGCTGGATGGCGACGTGGGTCGCGAAATCGCCGACCGGATCGAAGACGAGACCGGCGTCAAGGTGCTGGCCTTCTTCGGTGGCGGCAAGCGCCAGGTCGTCAGCACCCGTCCGCTCGAAAGCCTGGATGACCTCAAGGGCATGAAACTGCGCACCAACCCCACCGAGCCGCTGATCGCCGCCTGGTCGGCCTTGGGTGCCGAGCCCACCGTCATGGCCTGGAAGGAGATCTACACCGGCCTGCAGCTGGGCGCCATCGATGGCCTGCTCAACGAAGCCGAATGGATCCTGCGCATGCGCTTTCACGAGGTCGCCCCGCATATCGGCCTGTCGCAGCACGACATCACCGTGCGTCTGTTGACCATGTCGCAAATGAGCTGGGAGCAGCTCGATGACGATCAACGCCAGGCGGTGATGGAAGCAGCCCAGGAAGCGGCCAAATACGCGCGTAACGTACAGCTGGAGCAGGACGCTGCCGCCCTCGAGACGCTCGAGCAGCAAGGCGCCACCCTCTATCCGATGGATCGTGAGCGCATGCAGGAGATCGTTGCCGAACCGCTGCAGAAGGTCATCGACGACATGGGCCTGAGCGAGCTGTATCAGAAGATCATCAACGCAGGCCAGTCCTGAGCCGCAGGCCGGGCGTCGGCATGACGTCCGGCCGACACTTACTTCCATCATCATGAGGAGAACGCCATGGCCTCTCTCCTGCACGGCCTGTCGCGGCTCAATCGGGGGCTGGAGCGTCTGCTCAACCTCCTTCTGCTGGCATTGTTGCTGGGCTTCATCCTGCTGGTCATTTACCAGATCGTCAGCCGTAATCTGCCTCTGCTGCCACGTCTCTACTGGACCGAGGAGTTCAGCCGCTTTGCCTTTCAGTGGCTGATCATGCTGGGTACCGCGATCGGGGTCTACCATGCCGACCACTTCGTGCTCGAGGCCTTTCCGCGCGGCACGCGTGCGGACATGGCGACACGGCTGCTCCGCGATCTGGCCTGCCTGGCGGTAGGTGCGATCTTCATCTACTACGGCAAGGACTTCGCGCTCTCCGGACTGCGCCGCAAGGCGACGGCTTCGGGGCTGCCGATGATCTACGTCTACTCGGCCTTTACCGTCAGCGGCATCTTCATCCTGCTCTACAGTCTCGAGCGCCTGTTGCATACCGCCCTGTACGGCATGAATGCCATGGAATCGGCACTCAACACGCCCAACGAGCTCGACGAAGTCGCTCACGTCGATCAGGCGCGGCTCGATACCATCGAACGAGGGCCGACACCATGATGCCGATGGACTGGATTTTCATTCTGCCCTGGCTGCTGTTCGGGCTGCTGGGGGTACTGATCGTCGCCGGCGTGCCCATCGCCATGTCGCTGGTGCTGACCGCCTTCGGCGTCATTCTGCTCGATCCGCGCCTGACCTTCTGGATCATGTTCCAGCGCATGTATAACGGCATGGACTCCTTCGTGCTGTTGGCGGTGCCACTGTTTCTGCTCGCCGGCAACCTGATGAACGCCGCGCATATCACCGATCGCCTGATCACCCTGTGCATGCGTCTGGTGGGACATGTGAAAGGCGCACTGGCCCACGTCAACGTCATGGTCAGCATGCTCTTCGCCGGTGTCTCCGGCTCCTCCACGGCAGACAGTGCCGGCGTGGGCACGGTATTGATCCCGGCGATGAAACGCGAGGGCTATCCGGTCCACTTTGCGGTCGCCGTCACCGCCGCCTCATCGGTCATGGGCATCATCATTCCGCCATCGATCAACATGATCGTCTGGGGTGCGCTGACCAACACCTCGATTGCCGGGCTGTTTCTCGGCGGTATCGTGCCGGGGGTAATGATCGGCATCGCCCAGTTGCTGCTCAACATGCTCTATGTACGTCGCTATGACGTTCCCGTGCGCAAGCGGGCGACCTTTTCTCAACTGATGAGTTCGGGAAAGGACGGGCTGCTGGCGGCCGGCATTCCCATCGTCATCATCGGCGGCATTACGCTGGGGCTGGTCACGCCCACCGAGGCGGCCGTCATTGCCGTGCTCTATGCCATGGCGCTAGGCTTCTTCGTCTACCGCGAGCTGACCGTCAGGCATGTGCTGGAGGCCTCGACCAGCACCGTACGACTCTGCTCGCTGTCGTTGTTCAGCCTGGTCGGTGCCGCAATCTTCGGCTATCTGATCAGCTTCTACCAGATCCCGCCCAAGCTGATGGCCGGCGTCAACATCACCGACCCTGTCGTGCTGCTGGTCATCATGACGGGCGTCATGCTGCTGATCGGCACCTTCATGGACTCGCTACCGGCCATGGCCATTCTGGCCCCGATCTTCCAGCCCTTGGCGATGCAGGCCGGGGTACATCCCGTGCAGTTCGGTGTGATCAGTGTCATGGCACTGGGGCTGGGGCTGATCACGCCTCCCTACGGGCTGTGTCTGATGATTTCGGCCAAGATCGGTGGCATTCCCCTGCTCAAGGCCTTAGGTACCACGCTGCTCTACCTGGCGGTCATGCTGGCAGTCATCGTGCTGCTGATCTTCTATCCGCAACTGATCCTGGCCGTGCCGCGCTGGCTGACACCGGATTTCGTCTGACACCGACCATCGGGCCAGGCGACCTGGCCCGATGCATCTCCTCCATCTCTCGGTGCATTCTGCGGCTGTAGCGCCTCGTGAATTTGCTATTCGTCCCCTTTCAGAGGCCGAGGCGCTCGATCTCGTCGAACATGGCCTTCTCCATGACCTCGAAGGGGGCCGAATCGACACCGGTGTAGAGCTCGACCTGGCCACATGACTGGTGGATCATCATCCGCGTTCCCGGAACCGTCGTACAACCGAGCGCATCGGCCTCGGCAATCAACCTGGTGCGAGTCGGAATGAAGGCAACGTCCATGACGATGAGGTGGGCCGCGAGGCGCCCTTCGAGCGGGCTGGCGCCGGCATCGCGAAAGCCGACCGATGTCGCATTCACCACCACGTCAAAAGCATCGGGATCGAAATGCTCTAGCCCGCCGCCATAATGCACGCCCAGCGATTCGGCCAGCTCGCGGGCCTTCTTCTGGGTGCGATTGAAGACACTCACCCTGGCGCCCTGCTCTCGAAAGCCATAAGCCACCGCCCGTGCAGCGCCGCCTGCTCCGATGACCGCGAGACGCTTGCCCGCCGGGTCGGTGACTTCACGCAGCGCACGCACGGCCCCGACATAGTCGGTGTTGTAACCGGTCAGCCGCCCTTCAATATTATTGATGGTGTTGACGGCCCCGATCGCCTTGGCGGCCGGATCGAGGGCATCGAGATGGGGAATCACCGCCTGCTTGTAGGGCATGGAGACGTTGGAGCCTCGAATCCCCAAGGTACGCATTGCCTCGATCGCCGCCTCGGGGTTCTCGACGCCGAAACAGACGAAGGTGTAATCGAGTCCTAGTGCCTGATAGGCGGCATTATGGATCCTGGCGCTGAGCGAAAACGGCTTGCCCATGATCGAGCCACACAGAACGGGAATCGACGTCGACATTGCATTTCTCCTGAAAATGGTACTTGTAAGTCGATGGGAACGGTTCCATGCCATTCCATGAGAAAACCCACGATGTAACCTCACGCCCTTGGCCGAGGCCGTATCGTTCACTATAGGGACCGGAGTCCCTCACCGACAACAGCCCAAGACAGAATGAAAAGAACATGAGCATGAAATGACGGGATTCCTGACAGCGTTGCCGGCCCCATGATCAGTTAACCAACCAGACGACCAGGGTCGCAGCAATGGCGGCAGCGCCCCACGCCCGCCATGCAGGCACCTTGTCGCTGGCCAGCCCTACCGCTTCATCGCCTACGGTCTTGCGTCCGGTGATCATCGCCATGACGAGCGATTCGCCCTGGAAGCGATGCAGCACGACGGCAACGACATGAAACGCCACCAGCCACAGCAGTACGTTGACGTTGATCCGATGGAGCCACATCAATGTGTCAGCCGTCTCGCCGGAAACCGCACCCGCCAGAGGCCCCTCGAAAAAGACATCATCCGAGGCGAACAGCCCCGTGACGGCCTGCAAGGTAAGCGATGCCAGCATGGCCAGTACCATCCAGCCCCCCAAGGGATTGTGACCGACATAGCGCGGCGCCCTGCCTGTCAGAAACTCCCTGGCGTAGCGCATGCCGGCGGCGGGAGATGCCAGCAGATTCCGCCAGCGGGCATGGCGGCTACCGACAAAGGCCCACATCCAGCGAAAGACCACCAACCCGAGCACGACATAGCCCGCCCGGGAATGCCACTCCATGGGAAAGGCAAACAACCTGGCATCGGTGGAGCCGGTGTACCACAGCAGAGCCAGCGCCAATACCAGCCCCCAGTGGAATAGTCTCACCGGAATGTCCCAGACCCGAATACGCCTCCGTGTCGTTGCCTGCCGTTGCATCACGCGTTCTCCCCTAGTCCAATCGCTTTATCAGCACTTCGCTATATAATGGCATGCCAGGATACGATAAAGCGCCCTTTGCCGACGCTGGCGCGTTTACCGTAGCTTCCGCCTCAACCCACCCTGACCGATTCGACACAATGTCCGACGCGCCCTATTCACCAGTCCCGACAATCTCCTGGCGCGATGCCGCCACGCGCACCCTGCCTGTCATGTTCGGCTACCTGCCGCTGGGTGCGGCATTCGGTATCCTCTTCAGCCAGCTCGGTTACCCTTGGTGGGCCGCCCTGCTGATGTCGTGCATTATCTATGCCGGGGCCGGACAGTTTCTGGCCGTGACCCTGCTGGCCAATCATGCGGGACTGCTGGAGGTCGTCGTCGCCACCTTCATGCTCAATTCACGCCATCTTTTCTATGGCCTCTCCCTGCTGGAGCGATTCAAGCATGCAGGATGGCGCAAGCTATACCTGATCTTTTCCCTCACCGACGAAACCTACTCCCTGCTGACTTCCTATCCGCGAACCCGTGAATGCCATCGCAAGGAGGATCACCGCATGGCATTACGGGTCAGTGCCCTCAATCAACTCTGGTGGGTGCTGGGTACGGTGGTCGGAGCGCTGGCAGGCGCTACGCTGAGCTTCGACAGCCAAGGCATCGAGTTCGCTCTGACGGCGCTCTTCATCGTGCTGACCATCGAACAGGCCAGTCGCCTGAGACAGTTTCTGCCGTTTGGTGTCGCGCTGCTCTGCGGCCTCGGCGCCATCATGCTGCTACCGGAGCGCCATCTCCTGCTGGGTGCCATCGGTGCCACCAGCCTGGTGCTTCTAGCGCATTACCGCATGACGACGCATCAAGCTCACGGGAGCAGAGAATGAGCCTTTCGCAATTGATCCTACTCATCGTAGCCTGCGCTCTGGCGACATTTGCCACGCGCGTTCTGCCCTTCATTGCTCTCTCGCGGCACGCCGATCATCCCCTGATTCTGCATCTCGGGCGTTATTTACCGCCGGCCGTCATGCTGATCCTCGTCCTTTATGCGCTACGCGACTTCCGCCCGCTCCAGGACGGCTTGATCAACCTGGCTCCCAATGGTCTGCCGACACTGCTGGCATCCGTGACGGTTGTGGTCATTCATCTCTGGCGGCGCAACGCGCTGTTGTCCATCGTTTGCGGTACCGGACTTTACATGCTCCTGGTGCAGACCGGATGGACCGGACGCTGATTATCGGACTCCGATTGGAACCACACCGGCGGCTCCCCGATAATCGAGGTTGAGCCATGACACAACCACTGCGAAGATAAGGCCTGCGCTCTGTCTGAAAAATGCCTGTGCTCACTCATGCAGCATCAAAAATCAGCCCACGTGATCATTTGCCCCTGGCAAGCTCCGCTTGCTCGCTGATTTTTGCCCTGTCTGATCATCGCTCGTCCATTTTTCAGACAGAGCTTAAGCCCAGGAGAATGCCATGAACCGCGATATCGCCGATATCCGCCGCGATTACTCGGGAGATCATCTCGATCCTTCCGCCAGTCCCGATACGCCCATGCCGCTATTCGAGCAGTGGTTCCAGCTAGCCCACGCGCGCGAAGGAGGTGACGCTAACGCCATGACACTGGCCACCGTCGACAGTCAGGGATATCCGCACGCGCGCATCGTGCTGCTCAAGGGCCTCGACGAGCAGGGTCTGGTGTTTTTCACCAATTACCAGAGCCACAAGGGGAGTGAAATGGCCAATGTGCCCAAGGCGGCACTGGTATTCTGGTGGCCGGCCCTGCAGCGCCAGGTCCGTATCGAGGGCAGCGTCGAGCAGGTCAATGCCGATGAGTCTGAAGCCTACTTCCGCAGCCGCCCGAGAGATAGCCAACTGGGCGCCTGGATCTCGCAGCAGAGCGTCGAAATACCCGATCGCGAGTGGCTCGAGGAGCGCAAGCAACGCTTCGAGCAGGTCTACGATGGACAGGACATTCGCCGCCCGCCGCATTGGGGAGGCTATCGTGTTCGCCCCACACTCTTCGAATTCTGGCAGGGTCAGCCGAGCCGTTTGCATGATCGGCTGCGTTACCTGCGCCATGACGGCGATTGGCTGAAGGTCCGCCTGGCGCCCTGAAACGACGCCTGCAAAGACCTGCAAAACCCTGCAAAGCTACGCTGAGAAAAAAACACCTACGCAAAAGGCCCGATCTTATGATCGGGCCTTTTCATGGCACTTATACGCACTTATGCCGTTGCGTTAACTGCCGGCATTCATGCTCAGCCGTCGCAGTTCTGCGTCCACTGATCGACGATGTCGGCGTGGTTCTCTACCCACTGTTTGGCATTGGCGTAGGGATCGGAGTCCTCTTCCTGATTCATGAGCATGACCTCGCCCATCTGATCGGGAGTCCACTCGAAGTTATCGAGGATGCAGTAGGCCTGGGGCATGTCATCCTTGAGCCCATCACGTGCGATGGTGTGGATCTGCTCGGCCCCGCCGTAGACGTTCTTGGGATCGTCGAGATACTTGAGGTCCCAGCGCGCGAACATCCAGTGCGGTGTCCAACTGGTCACGACGATGTCTTCATGATTCTTGATGGCATTGGACAGCGCTGCCGTCATGGTGGCACCGCTGCCGGACTGCAGATCGATTTCGTCTTCGAGGCCGTACTCATCGAGCATGTCCTCGGTCAGCCCCATCAGGCCGGCGCCGGGATCGATTCCGATGATTTCGCCGTTAATGCTATCGGCCTTGTCACCGAGTTGGTCAATGGACTGGATATCGGTATAAGCCGGAACGACCAGTCCCAGCTTGGTGCCATCCAGGTTGGCGCCCAAGTCCTCGACCTGATCCTCGACCCGCTCCAGATACTCCTTGTGCGTAGTAGGCAACCAAGCGGCAACGATGGCATCCGCATCACCATAGGCCACCGCCTGCCACATGGCTGCAGCGGACAGCGAGGACATGTCCACGTCGTACCCCTGCTGCTCCAGCACGGCGCGCACGACATTGGTCGAAGCGACCTCGGAGGCCCACTCGACATAAGCCAGATTGACCGTTCCCTTGTCCTGAGCCTGGACGGCTCCAGCTCCGAGGCTCATGCCCACTGCCGCCATCAAGGCGCCGAAACGAGTCGCTTGAGACCTTGCGTTGTGTGTCATTGTTTTTCCCCTTCTATCTAGCGTTGGATGGGTCTTGAATGAGGCTGCTCCGCCTGACAGGCATGAACGGCCTCGTGGTGCCTTGCTGCACCTTGTGGATCGGCTTACTGCGCCTTCTTCTTGCGCACGGCCTGGGTCAGCCGGTCCAGCAGCATCGCCAGAATCACCACGGCGATGCCGGCTTCGAAGCCATCACCGGGGCGCAGACGCTGGATGGCCCGCCAGACTTCGCTGCCCAACCCGTCGGCACCGATCATGGCGGCAATGACCACCATCGACAGCGCCAGCATGATGGTCTGGTTGATGCCTGCCATGACCGTCGGCAGCGACAGCGGCAGCTGCACCTTGAAAAGCTTCTGGCTGCGCGTCGAGCCGAAGGCGTCGGCAGCTTCGATCAATTCCTTGGGAACCTGACGGATACCCAGGGTGGTAAAGCGGATCGCGGGCGGCATGGAGAAGATGACCGTGGCGAAAATCGCCGACACCGAACCGATCCCGAAGAAGGGAATGGCAGGAATCAGGTAGACGAACGCCGGCATGGTCTGCATGAAGTCCAGTATCGGCATGATCACGTTGTAGAAGCGATCGGACAATGCCGCGAAGATCCCCAGCGGGAGCGCGATGATCACGGCGACCAGCGTCGCGATCACCACCAGCGTCAACGTCTCGATCATCGGCTCCCAGAGACCGAGGTTCCAGATCAGCGACAGCCCAAGTATCGAGCCGATCGCCAGGCGGACCCCGGAAAGGCGCCAGCACAGCAGCGCAATGAGCGCCATCAAGGACCATTCGGGCAGCCACATGAGAGCATCGTTGAGGAAATTGATGCCCGTTTGGGTCACCCGCGAAATGCCCCGCGTTACCACGGAGTATTCGGAGGTCAAGAAATCCAGGCCACTCTCGATCCAGTCGCCCAAGGGAATATGAGGAATGTCGATCGCCATCAATGGTCTCCCGCTTCCGCCAGCTCAGCCAGTACGGCTCCTTTCACAACGACGCCCAACAGGCGCTGCTCCTCGTCCACCACGGCGATCGGATAGCTGTTGTCGCCGAACAACGCAAACAGGTTATGCAGGGGTTCGTCGGGGCCAACCTTGTGGAAGTCCTGTCGAAGCTGATCGGCAATGGCATTCTTGCCGGCCTTTGCCGCCTGATCGGCGGTTTCGGCATCGACGATACCCAGCAGCGTCCGGTCGCGGCGGGTGACATAGATGGAATCGAGACCATTTTCACGCATCTTGTGCAATGCGGTACGCGGGCCATCGTCTTCGCGTGCAGTGGCCCGTACCGGGCGCATGGCACTGCTTGCCGTCAACACCCGCGACATGTCCACGCCCTCGATGAAACGCGCCACATATTCATCGGCCGGGTCGGTCAGGATCTCCTCGGGCGTACCGATCTGCACGATTTCGCCATCCTTGAGCAGGATGATGCGATCGCCGATGTTGAGCGCCTCGTCGAGATCGTGGGTAATGAAGATCGTGGTCTTGCGCATCCGGCTCTGCAGCTCGAGCAGTTCCTGCTGCATATCCTTGCGGATCAGCGGATCGAGGGCGGAGAACGCCTCGTCCATGAGCAGCACGGTAGAATCGTTGGCCAGCGCGCGTGCCAGACCGACACGCTGCTGCATGCCACCCGAAAGCTGGTTGGGATAGGAGTTCTCCCACCCCTCGAGTCCGACCTGCTTGAGCGCGTTCTTCGCTCGCTCCTGGCGGGCGGACTTGTCCACGCCCTGGATTTCCAGGCCATATTCGGCGTTCTGCTGCACGGTACGATGCGGGAACAGCGCGAAATTCTGGAACACCATGGAGAAGTGCTTGCGCCGGCAGTGGAGCAGTTCCTTGTCGCTGAGTCGCGGAATGTTTTCGCCATCGATGATGATATCGCCCTCGGTGGGCTCGATCAGGCGATTGAGACAGCGGATGAGGGTCGACTTGCCGGAGCCCGAAAGCCCCATGATCACCAGCAGCTCTCCTTCACGCACATCGAAATCGATGTTGGAAAGCCCCAGTGTCTGGCCGGTCTTTTCAAGGATTTGGGGACGCTTGAGTCCCTGGTTGCGCAACTCCAACGCCTTTTTTGGCTGGTGGCCAAAGACTTTGCTGAGTCCGCGAACCTGGATCTTGGTCTTGATCTCTTGAGTATCGGTCATGGCCTGCCTGTTCGCTCAAGACAGCAGTCACCATCAGCACGATGGCCCTGTGTCAAGTTATAACGTTAGGTTATCTTTTGTTTCGGATCATACGTTGTTATTGAATCGTCATCAAACAAAAACACATTATAATTGATTGACGGTTCAATAACCACCCGATGCAGTAGCCTGCAAGAAAGCAAACGCAGAGGAATAAAAAGGCCACCTCAAGGGTGGCCTGAAAATTACGCTGTCGAGGTTTCCAACCGGTGTCGCTGCCAGTCGCTCGCAGGCTCGTTGAGCCGCAGCACCGCATCCACCACCTGCTCTTCCATGTTGTAACGACAGGTGAAACCGAGATGCTTCATCAGGGCCCGCATGGGATGGTTGTCGACCATGATCTTGCCTTCCATTTCCAGCGTGCCCACCGCTTTGCAGTAGCGAATCATCTTGTTCATCAGCAGACTGCCAAGTCCCTGCCCATGCAGGTCGTCGCGAATGATGATCGAGAATTCGGTACGAATGTTGTCAGGGTCGTTCCACACGCGAACCACTCCCAACATCTCCTTGCTGCCATCGTCGAGCTCGTGTTCGGCGATGAAGGCCATCTGTCGGTCGTAATTGATATGCGTCAGCAGCGACAGGTCGCGCTTGGAAAGATCTGCCTTGTGATGGAAGTAACGGAAACGAATGCTCTCCTCGGAGAGGCGCGTATGAAACTTGGTGATCAGCGGCGCATCCTCACCACGGATCGGACGCACTTCAACGCGCATGCCGTTCTCCAGGGTCACCCATTCCCGCAACTCCTCGGGATACGGCATGATCGCATGACGCGCCGGAGAGCCAAGATCCATGGCGAAGTCCACGGCCACGAGGCGATCGCGATTGAGCAGCAGCGGGTTGAGCTCCAAGCCCTTGAGCTCGGGCAGATCCGAGGCCATTTGCGACAGCTTGACCAGCAGCTGGCATAACTGATGGATATCCCGTGACGGCGCCGACGAGTGTTCGAGGATGACTTGGGCAGCGTGGGTATGTGATACCAGATCATGCGCCAACGTCATGTTCAATGGAGGCAGTGCGACGTGACGGTCGGCCAGCACATCCACCTTGTAGCCGCCCGTGCCGAATACGATGACGGGTCCGAAAACCGGGTCCCGGGTAATCCCGGCGCAGAACTGCATGGAGGACTTGCCGCGCTGCATGGCCTGCAGGCAATAGCTGTAGATTTCACTGCTGGGATATTTCTCCTGGATCTTATCCGCCAGGCGCTGGACGCCTTCGGCCACCTGCTCCGGGGTGGAAAGATCCTGCAGCAACCCGGCCGAGAGCCGGCGGGGATGCTTGCGATAACGAAACGGGACACAATTGTTTTCATGTACCGCCTTGAGCGCCATGGGACCGTCGAACTCCCGGGCAGCCTCGAGCGCGTCATCCGGGCCGAAAATGTAGCGGCTACGGGCCACGGGAATACCATAGGCCGCCAGCACTTGGGCGGTTTCCTGATGGGTCAGGCGATCGCGCCCCCGTGCCTTGGCCGCATCGATCAGGGCATGACAGCGAGCCCGGATTTCAGGGCTCGTCGCGAATGGCAGGCTGGGAGGCGTCTCCTGCAGCAGCAGTTGCACGCGCTGATAGTCGACCATGTGCATGAATGCCTTGACGGCCTTTTCCGGCGAGATGTACGTCGGAATGCCTGCCAGGTTGCACTCGTGCCGGGCGGTCAGCGCCTCCTCCAGCCCCATCCAGCTGGTCAGCAGGTTGCGTTTGAACCGCTTGCGATTCGCCACCAGGGCTTCTGCGGTGATACGCGATGGCGCCATGCGTGTCGGGGCATGGACCACCAGCACCGCATCGACATTGGCATCCGCCGCGACGATCTCCAGCGCCTCGACGAAGCGCTGCGGCGAGGCATTACCGCCGAGATCGACCGGGTTGCGCCCCGGAAGACTGACATCGAACTCACCTTCCAGTAGTGCCGTGCGGGTCGCCTCGCTGAACTCTGCCAGTTTGCCGCCACCGACGATCAGCTTGTCGATGGCCAGCAAGGCCGGCCCCAGTCCGTTGGCAACGATGGCCAGCCGATCTCCGCGCAGGGGACGCATGCGCGACAGCGTCTCCAAGGCATCGAACAGCTCGTCGGAGTTGTCCACGCGCACCACACCGGCACGCGCCAGGGCAGCATCGAAGATGACATCACGATTGTCCACGCCCGGCGTCGGGGGTTCGCCGGAAAGGTCCGACTGCGGCGTGCGGCCACTCTTGATGGCAACCACCAGGCGATTGCGTGACGCCTCCCTCAGCGCCGTCATGAAGTGCTGCGAGTCGTGAATGCGTTCCAGATGCAGCAGAATGGCCTGGGACGGGGCATACTGGTTGATGTAGTCGATCAGGTCGGGGATCATCACGTCGATGCTGTCGCCTAGCGTGACGAGGTGCGAAAACCCGATGCCGCGTCCGGCCGCCCAATCGATCATCGCGTTACCCAGCATGCCCGACTGGCCCAGATAGGCCACCTTGCCGGCCTTTACCGGCTGACTGGCGTAGGTGGCGTTCAGCTTGCGCCCCGGCACCACGATTCCCAGACACTCGGGGCCCAGCACGCGGATACCCGAGCGCAGCGCCGCCTTGAGCATGCGCTCGCGGATGGACGAGCCGCCGCGGCCCTGGTCATCCAGATAGGAGCCTCCCGAGAGCACCATGGCGGCGCGCACGCCGAAGCGCCCAAGCTGATCGATCAGCTTGGGTACCGTCTCGACCGGTGAGCACACCACGGCGAGATCCGGCACTTCGGGTAGATCGCTCACCCTGCGAACGCAGGGTACACCGAATACCGACTCGTAATGCTTGGGGTTGACGGCCCATACCGGGCCGGGAAATCCGCTATCCTGAAGGTTGCGAATGACCAGCCCCCCCATGGACAGGTCCTTTTCCGAAGCGCCGATCACCGCCAGCGTCTGCGGCTCGAAAAAATGGCGTAAGAATCGCGTACCCACAGACGTCTCCTCTAAACCACCGTATAGCTTGTGTACGACTTATTGCCACTGTGATGCAAGTACAGCGTAGCCTTATCTTCCGGCTCACGACGCGCGGAGAACACCATGATCACCTCCTACATCACCCATCCCGATTGCGCCCTGCACTACATGGGACCGGAACATCCTGAAAGTCCGTTGCGACTGGAGGCGATCCGGGCACGTCTCGCCCTGTCCGGCGTGCTGCAGCAGACCATGCAGTCGGAAGCGATGGCTGCCAGCAACGAAGCTCTGGGACGTGTCCATGCACATCGCCATCTGCACGCCCTCGAACGGTGCGTTCCCGATGAGGGACTGATCGGCCTGGACGATGATACCTTCATGTGTCGCGATACCCTATCGGCCGCGCGCGTCGCAGCCGGCGCCGTGATTCGCGGTGTCGATCAGGTCTATCGTCACCAGGCCGATAACGTCTTCTGCGCAGTGCGCCCACCGGGACATCACGCCGAGCATACCGATGCACTCGGCTTCTGCTTCTACAACAACGTTGCCGTGGGGGTCGCCCATGCACGTGCCCAGCATGGCGCGCAGCGTGTCGCCGTGATCGATTTCGACGTTCATCAGTGCAACGGCACCGTGGATATCTTCAAGGACGATCCAGACGTCCTGATCTGCTCCAGTTTCCAGTATCCCTTTTACCCTTGGCGCTATCTGCGCTCGCAGTGGGACAACGTGATCAACACGCCGCTGGACCAAGGCACCGGCAGTCGTGACTTCCGCATCGCCGTCGAACGCGACTGGTTACCGGCGTTACAGGCCCATAAGCCGGACATCGTGCTGGTGTCGGCTGGATTCGATGCCCATCGGGAGGATCCCATGGCAGACCTTTGTCTGGAGGATGAGGATTATCACTGGGTGACGCAGCTGGCGATGGATGTTGCCCGCCTCTATGCCGACAATCGCCTGGTCTCGGTTCTCGAAGGCGGTTACGACCCGGCAGCGCTCGGCCGCAGCGTCGAGGCGCACGTTCAGGCTCTGCTCGGCTTACCGTTTGGCCCCCCCGTGGGGATGGACAACTCCGCCTGAACAGGCATCATCTTGTCTTCCGGGCAGGCGCAGGAAGCCGGTCTGCCTATGGTATGATGCGGGAAACTTTTTTCCTATCGTGAAACTTCATGACCCACGACCAAGATGCCGCGCTACGTATCGCTTCCGGGCGCAAGGCATTCGTAGAACCTTTACGGCTGGGCGAGCGTCTCAAGGAGATCCGGCTGGCCAACCACTGGACACTGGAAGACGTGAGTCAACGCACCGGGCTGGCACGCTCGACCCTGTCCAAGATCGAAAACGACCAGATATCCCCTACGTTCAGCGCGGTCCAGAAACTGATCGGCGGATTGGGCATCGACCTTCCGCAGTTGCTGACTCCGCCAAAGGCGCAATCGCGCACTCTGGGCCGACGCGACCTGACCCGGGTCGGCGAAGGCAAGCAGCACCCAACGCCCACCTACGAGCATGAACTGCTTTCCTGGCAGTTGGCCCAGAAACGCATGATCCCCTTCAAGACGATTGTCAGGGCCAGGAGCTTTGGCGAATTTCATGAGTGGGTTCGCCATGACGGCGAGGAATTCCTGATCGTGCTCGAGGGCGATGTCCTGCTGTACACCGAATTCTACGAACCCCTGCGCCTGGTGCGCGGCGACAGTATCTATTTCGACAGCGACATGGGCCATGCCCTAGTATCGGTCAGCGAGAGTGATGCCGTGGTGTTGTCGGTATGCACACCTGGCGAGTCCGCCTGATCCGACGACGTTGATGCGCTGTCCGACATGCTCACGGCATGGTTTCTCCTTTGTTATGCTTGTACCGCGATCACGCTCAGGAGAGACCAACCCATGCAACACCTTGACGATACAACACGCACCGAGATTGAGGCGGCCGCCTTTCGTCGCCTGCTGGCGCACCTGGATGCCAACAAGGACGTCCAGAATATCGACCTGATGATTCTTGCCGACTTCTGTCGCAACTGCCTGTCGAAGTGGCTGGTGGCCGCTGCCGAGGAGCGCGGGCAGGCGCTGGATTACGAAGCAGCACGCGAACACGTCTACGGCATGCCATACAGCGAGTGGAAGGACAAGCACCAGGCCCCGGCCACGCCGGAGCAGCTCGCCGCTCTCGAGGCACGCCAGCGGAACAAGGGATCGGCATGAACACCGGTGAAGAATTCGTTCCCCTCGATGTGGCAGTGCTGACCATCTCGGACACTCGCACCGAAGCCACCGACCGCTCCGGTCAGACGCTGATCGATTGTCTGAACGACGCAGGGCATCGACTGGCGGCCAGACGGATCGTCCCCGACGATGTCTACCGTATCCGTGCCGTCGTCGCGGAGTGGATCGCCGATAGTGACATCCAGGTGATCCTGACCACGGGCGGCACCGGTTTCACCGGGCGCGACTCGACGCCGGAAGCTGTCAGCGTGTTGCTCGACAAGCACATCGAAGGCTTCGGTGAACTGTTCCGCCATCTGTCCTGGCAGGAGATCGGCAGCTCCACCATCCAGAGTCGTTGCCTGGGGGGGCTGGCCAATGCGACCGTGGTGTTCTGTCTGCCCGGTTCCACCGGCGCCTGTCGCACTGCCTGGAGCGGCATCCTGCAAGAGCAGCTCGACAGCCGCCACAAGCCCTGCAATTACGCCAATCTCGTCATTCCCGGCCGGGGGACGCATGGCTGAGCTGCAGAGCGTCGAGCGGGCTCTCGAGGCCCTGTTGCGAGACGTCGTGCCTCTTGAAGGCGAGTCCGTGGCATGCGATGCGGCGGCAGGTCGCGTGCTGGCGGTTCCGGTCATGGCCGAACTCGATGTCCCCCCCGCCGATAACAGTGCCATGGATGGCTATGCGCTACGCGCCGCCGATGCCGGTCGACGCCTGCCGATCCAGCAACGTATCGCTGCAGGCCATGCTCCGACCTTCTTGCCCGTCGGCACCTGCGCACGCATTTTCACCGGCGGGGAAATACCTCCCGGCGCCGATTGCGTCGTCATGCAGGAAAAAGTGGAAGTCGACGATACGGGGCAGGCGGACATCCCGCACGACATCAGGCCAGGCGATAACCTGCGCCGCCGAGGCCAGGATGTCACGGCAGGATCGGAATTGCTGGCGGCAGGGATACGCCTCGAGGCGGCGGTGCTTGGGCAGCTTGCCGGACAGGGCGTCGAGAGGGTCGTCGTGCGGCAGCGGCCACGGATCGCCTTGCTGTCGACCGGCGATGAAGTCGTCGATCCAGGACAGCCGCTGAAACCGGGACATATCTATAACTCCAACCGCCCCATGCTCAAGCGCCTGCTGGAACGCTTCGGTGCCGAGGTCGTGCTCATGCAGCACGTGCCCGATGACGCTGACACAACCCGCCGCCTTCTCGCCGACGCCGCGGAGCAGGCCGATATCGTGGTCACGACAGGCGGGGTGAGTGTCGGCGAGGAGGATCACGTCAAGCATGCCATCGAAACACTGGGCCAGCTCGACCTCTGGCGCATCGCCATGCGTCCCGGCAAGCCACTGGCCTTGGGCCGGATCGGCAATACCCGCCTGGTCGGCCTGCCGGGCAATCCCGTCTCGAGCTTCGTGGGAGCCTGGATATTCCTTCGCCCCCTGATGGGCGCTCTTCTCGCCTGCCCGGCATTGAACGAACTGCCCCGCATCGCTGCACGCGCGGATTTTGCCACACGCACCCAGCTACGCCGGCACTACATGCGTGTTCTTCTGGAATTTACACGAGATGGCATCATCGCTCGCGCTTTCGAAGATCAGAATTCCGCAGTGCTATCATCCTGCGTGCATGCCAATGCCTTGGCAATGGTGGAAGCGCATAGCGTGATCGAACCGGGTGACACCATCGAGTGTCTTTGGCTGGCGGGGACTTAGAAGACATCGCCAACGTATCTTCGCCGAGATCCGTGGGCAGGTCGGAGCGAAGGTCGTTCGCCATGGCGAATATAGCGTTCAGGAGAAGCTTACAGCGCCTTCGCAAAAACCCGTCTTGGGGCAAAAGCCGGTCATTTGGCGTCACGAAAGGTATTACCAATCGCGTAAGGCATTATTGAACCGGGTCACTCAGCTCGTGTCGCAGGGCGGGCCATAGCCGGTTAAAGTCCCGCTCAAGCGCTTCGTAATCCGCCATGAGCCAGGGGATCAACTGAGCCAGCGGATTATCGGAGCCGCGCAGACGCCGTCCGATACCTTCGATGGCCCGGCAGGTGAACGCGAAGTCCGCATAGCGCGTCAGCCAGTCCTCGGCGACCAGGTGTGGCACCATGGCGGCCAAGCGATTGGGCGCCGGCCGAGCGGCCATGACGCGATAACAGCGCCGAACCAAGTCGGGATCCTCATGATGAAGCGCCACGAAGTGATCCCAGACCAGATCCAGGGCGATCCCCACGAAGCGTCGCTGCGCGGAAGGGGCGCGGGCCTTGGCCTCGGCAATGACCGCGTGGCGATCAACGACGGCATCGACACGCCGATGATGCCGTATCCCCCGTGCCATCTCGGCGGGCCAGGCGGAGAGGTCCTGCCCTTTCACGCCGTCCGCGATCAGGTTGCCATAGAGAAAGGCATCGCTGCCATTGCGCGCCAGCCAGGCGTGAGCGAGAAAATTCATGATCGATCAGAGGCAATTGGTCGGTTTGGGCAACCCGGCAAGACGGGCGGCCACCTTGGCCGGACTTTCCGGAAACAGCTGCATCAGGTAGAGGGATTTCCCCTTCTCCGGACCTAGCGACTGCCCCACGGCCTTGACCAGTGGGCGCATGGCCGGCGCCGTCTCGAAACGCGCGTAGAAGTCGCGTAGCACATGAATCACCTCCCAGTGCTCCTGGCGGAGCTCGCGCCCCTCCTCCAATGCCAGCACCAGCGCGACTTCCGGCGACCAGTCGTCGAGAGACACGAGATAGCCCTCAGGATCGAGGGCCACGACACGATTCTCGACGTTTATGTAACGCGCCGCCTGTACTGTTCCCATCAGAACCAGCTCACCGTTTTTTCAGCCTCTTCCGTCAGGGTGACGAACCCCTCCATATCGACTACCCAGACCTTCTCATCGCAGCGTCCGAGCATACCACGAGCGCCCAGATCCTCTTTCAGGGCATAGAGACGCCCCGTCACGTTCTCGAAGTAGCGCACCAGCGCCGGCATGGCGCCAAGCACACCGTCTTCGACCAGCAGCAGGCGATCCTCGGGCCCCATGGCACGAAGTGCGTCCTGATAGATCCTGCTCGTAGCGGGAGAGCGATTCAGCAAGTGCAGAATCATTCGCGATGAACTCCTCACGTAGGTGTCGGACAGCACCGACATCCTTCCTTGTACCAAACGTCAGAAGGAAAAAATAAGCGTATGGTCTGCCAGCGTCGCCGCAACCTCATGCGCTGACAATAGCCTGACGGGCAATCGAAGATCATTCTCGTCCAGCCCACGACTGGTCAACGCGTCACGGTCCACCAGAATATCGTCGATGTCATACATTTCGAGCATATCGATCTGGGGATGCGTTCCTTTCTGCCCCAGCGGGCCGCCACCCTGACCTTGCAGCAGTGCGGTGACGCCATCTCCGGTCAGCAGAAGCTTGACACCCTGTCCCAGAGCAGCGGCAACCAGCGCTACATCCAGCCCTTCGCGCAGCCAGCTGCTGCCATGTGGAGCATGACGCAGCATGACCAGAACTTGCTTGTCAGCCGCTTCATCACGAGAGGCCATGGCGTTTACTCTTTCGCAGTCTTGCCCTCGAGACATCAGGGGGCAAAGGTGATCAGACGATCATGGTTCAGGCCCGCGTCGATCAGTTGACCCAGCCCGGTCAGCTCAAAGGGAAACTCAAGGCTATTGCCCGCCTTGCCATGGCGAGCGGCCTCCTTGTCGTCGAGCAGGCCACGCCGCAGCGCAGCAGCAATACAGACCAGCAATGACGTGCCATAACGGGCGTGCAATTCACACCAGGCATCCACGAGGTGGGGCTCATCCTGGGGTGGCGCCGCCAGACGAGCCGCATTGTAAACGCCATCATGATAGAAAAAAACGGTCGCCAACTCATGGCCTCTTGCAATCAGGGCATGCGCAAAGCGGATGGCCGAATGGGCCGCCTGGTGACTGTAAGGTCCTCCATGAACGATCAACGCATAACGCATGGGCGTCCTCTCTCGCCTGACCGACAGCTACGAACCAATAATTGCTATCCAACCCATAATGACAAGGCCCCGCACCAGGCGGGGCCCAACGCATCTTCACACATCAGTCGTCGGACATGATGCCCAGCAGGGACAGCAGACTGACGAAGAGATTATAGATCGAGACGTACAGGGTGATGGTCGCCAGGATATAGTTGGTTTCACCGGCGCGATGCACCATTTCGCTGGTCTGATAGAGAATCGCCGCAGAGGCGAACAGGACGAAACCTGCAGATACCGCCAGCGCCAGCCCTGCAATGTTAAAGACCATTGCCGCAATCATGGCAAGCACCAGCACGATAGCGCCCGCGATCATGAAATTGCCCAGGAAGCTGAAATCCTTGCGCGTGATGAGCGCTACCGCGGACAGCCCGATGAAGGTCGCGCCGGTCATCGCCAATGCGGTCATGACCAATTGCGCCCCATTGGGGACTGACAGGTAGAGATTCAGCAGCGGACCCAGCGTGAACCCCATGAACCCGGTGAAAGCGAATGTCGCCAACAATCCCGCTGCCGAGTTCGCCGTCTTGTGCACCAGGAACATCAGGCCATAGGCACCAATGAAGAACACGAATATGTTCATCTGCCCGACGCCCATGGCCATCGCGGCACCCGCCGTTGCAGCAGAAAACAGCAATGTCATGGCCAGCAGCATATAGGTGTTACGCAACACCTTGCTGGCGCTTACCGAGCGCGTCTGACGCTCGGTAACATGGGAAGTCTGATAGGCCATAGGTCTGGCTCCTGTCCTAGTTGGGAAACCGTCAATAAGACAAGAATGCCCGTAACAGGTTCCTTAAACAAGGATTGTTGCGAAACGTTCGCATGCAAATAACTTGTTGAAACCAAACGCGGCACTTGACGAAACAGAACAAGCTGGTAAGATTGCTCGCCGTAAGCCGGAGGGATGGCAGAGCGGTTGAATGCACCGGTCTTGAAAACCGGCAAGGGTTAACGCCCTTCCAGGGTTCGAATCCCTGTCCCTCCGCCACAATACGAAGGGGAATCAGTCACTTGGCTGATTCCCCTTCTTCGTTTCCGCCTGCAAAAATCCCCCAAAGTGCAACGGGTGCAACGTTTGCTGTTGCACCGCCCGCCCTAGACCAGTGCCTAATCACCATTTTTTAGACGAAAGTATTAATCTTTTCCCTGCTCGCTCAACCCTTCGGGCCGTTGATATCCGCGTTCCGCTTAACGCTTGCCTTTCTCTTTATCCGTTTACGATACTGTACAAACAACCAGTAATCGCAAAGGAGGAGATCATGACGTTTGAAACGGAGGCCGCGGAACAATCTTCCTACATCAAACTCGGCAAGCGAATGCAGCGGGCGGTCAACTCGCCCCGGGGCCGAGTCGCCCAGAACATCATTCTCGAGCGACAGCCTGACGAGAGCACCGAAGACTGGGAACGCATGCTGGAACCTGGCAGAGATGTCAGCATGAGCCTGCCGCCCTCTGCAGCGCATGCGCCCTTCTCGCCGCGCCCACGACATGCTCGTGGCACTCAATGGCATGATGGCTGCCGAGCGTCTGTAGCGCCGGCCCTAGCTCGCGCTGCCAACGGCTCGCCATCCACTTGGCGTGATAGCACAACAGCCTGAGCTCGACCGCCTGCGATTCGCTGAGCGTCACCCGCCCCTCCCGCCTCTTCCAATATCCAGCGTGCCGCTTGCGGGCAATCTGCCCGCTCTTACGTCTCAATCTGCTCATGTGGCCCTGTCTGCGTTATGTCTTCGACCGGTCTCCCTTCCCTCTATGCTCCTCCTGAGCAAGCGATTGCTCGAGGCGATAAGCGATCTCGGAGCTCAGGCTCCGACGATTCTGCTTCGCCCGCTGTCGCAGTCGCTCCTTTATACCGCTGGGCAGGCGTACGTTGGTCTGTTCGTGAGCGGCCATAAGAAAGTCCTTTTCAAGCGTTGCGCTTTATAAAGCTAGCACACCGCTACATTGACCCATGTAGCACTTTGCTACATCTTCGCTGCATGGCAGATACCGACCCCCAGTTGAACATGCGCATCCCTGAGTCGCTCCGTGACTTGATAAGAGATGCTGCAAAACAAAACAGACGCTCTCTCACGGCGGAAGTGGTCGATCGCCTCGAAGAAAGCTTTGCTCGAGAGGGATTGCTCAAGGGACCTCGCTCCTTCAGGCCGCGCAGTGCTGACGACCCTGATACACGAGAACTCATCGTAATGATGGAGCTGATGATGAATCAGCTGGACCTGATGCGCCGCGAACTTGATGCGAGGATGAAGGGATTGAAGAGCGAGGATGAGCCGTCTTGATGCATCGCGCCCTCCTTCTGCTCTCCTGCTTGCTCATCGCACTACCCACGTTTGCTGACGCCCCCTCGTCGTTCTCAGCAGCCAAACGGATTGCTTGGGAAATCCACGCTGATCACAGGGAAACTTTCTACTGCGGGTGCTCGTATGGCGGACCTGATAACACACCAGACTTGGCCGGCTGCGGCTACCAGGTGCGCAAGCAAGAGGCGCGTGCCAACCGAATCGAGTGGGAGCACGTCATGCCGGCTTACGACTTCGGGCGGGCGCTACAGTGCTGGCAGGAAGGAGGGCGTAAGAACTGCGAGGCAACCAGCCCCGAGTTCAATCGGGCCGAGGCCGACCTGATCAACCTCGTGCCGAGCATCGGTGAGGTCAACGGAGACAGGTCGAATATGGGCTACGGCATGGCGACCAGTACCGACGCGTTTCAGTACGGCGCCTGCAAGTCGAAGGTCGATTTCGGCGTTGATCGCTTCGAGCCACGCCCTGAAGTGAGAGGCGATGTAGCCCGGATCTATTGGTACATGAGCGACACCTACGACATCAATATCAGCAGCCAGCAGCAACGCCTATTCGAAGCGTGGGCAGCGGCGGACCCTGTAGATAGCTGGGAGCGCCTGCGCAACCAGCGTATTGCCGCGATCCAAGGCCGTGGCAATCCATACGTTGATTCCAAGGCGACGCCCGCACCGCTCCCTACCCCAGCGGCCAACGATCCGGTCTTCGCTCAGCCATCAGCGCAGTTTGATTGCGGGACGAAGAAGACGTGCAGCGCTATGTCCAGCTGTCAGGAGGCAATATTTCATCTGCAGCAATGCGGTAATGGAAGGCTTGATGGCGATAAGGATGGCACGCCGTGTGAGGCTATCTGCCGGTAACCGTAATGCTGAGCCATGACGGCGAAAGGAAGGTGACGCGGTATCAGTAGCCGAAAGGTCGCAGATGCGCGCCAAGCACACCACTCTGCTCTAATATAGGTTCTCCACAACAAGGAGAACATCATGAAGAAAGTTGCTATCGCTCTGCTCGCCGTTCTGGTCCTGGGGGCTGGATCTGCTTATGCGTGCCCCAAGGGAGAGCATCCTCACGGCGGTACCGGACCTCACCACAAAGGTGGCTACTGCTCTTGATCGCAAGATGGCGCCGGCATTCAGCCGGCGCCAACCGTTTGGTTATTTCAAATTCGACCCTGCTAGAGCATAACGATCAGAGTAAATGTTTCAGGCTACTGGCCGATGTGATGGTAGATGGTGAGAGTTGAGGAGTTGAGGTCTAGGGCTGATCGATGCCGGGCAGGCCCGGGCGTATGAGGGAGGAACGAAGGGCGGCGCGTGATGCAGTGGCGTTTGATTGTGGCTTGTACTGTACTCATATATAGTCGTAATTCATTTTTGAATATAACTGAGCTTAGGAGGTACTTATGGCTATCTCCGCAATGCAGGCAGCCAAAGCGGCCTGCCAGATGTCAGGTTGGGATCTGAGCAACTTGCAGCTGCACAAGCTCCTATACATCGCCCACATGCTGTACTCGGGTACTCATGAGGGAGAGCCGCTGATCCATGACGAGGACTTCCAGGCCTGGGACTACGGCCCGGTTTTACCCTCCGTCTACCGTCAGTGCTCAGCTTTTGGCAGCTCAAAGATACGAAACGTGTTCAATCATGTGCTACCTGATCCAAGTGCGGATGACGAGTATGAGTTCATTCAGGATGTACTGAAGCAGTTTGGGGACACGCATCCTTATAAGCTCGTCGAGCTGACACATGAGCCGGATTCCGCTTGGGCGCACACCTATATCCCTGGCGTCAGGAACATGCCTATCAGTCATGCAGAGGTCCTGGATGAGTACCAGCGACGATTCGGATAAGCAGGACCCTGGAAGTCCCTCCGGTAGACGAACCTCTTCAGCCATGCGTGCTAATCTCCTTGAGAAGCTCAAGCAGATGGATAGCAGCTTCGGCTCGACAAGATCAGATCAGAGCCGTTCCAGGGCAGAGCAAAGGTTAGAGGAAGAGCTGGATGCTGAGCGCGATGGGAGGCAGGAAGATCGTTTCCTGTTCATCATTGCGCTCTTTGTTTTGTTCGATATATGGACATTAAAGGATTCGGGCACCTGGGCGCTGCCCATAGTCCTAGCGGTCATACAGCTTTTCGCCCTCCTCATCCTTGCGCGGCGCATGGGAATTGAGGAGATACACTTGATCCTCAACCAACTGCTTCCTCATTTCAGGTTGAAGAACAAGGACGCCGATGATTCACCCCCGGTCGGCCAAAAAAAACAGGGTGTAACCAGCCCGGCAGCCAAAAAATATGAGCCGCCGCCAGAGGAATGAAAATCTCGCATTCCGCGCCGCGCCCCGTTACGCTACACCCATGAACATGGATACATTTGGCCCGGTACTGATGGCCCTGCCGCTGTTTGGCTTGCTGGTCATGACCGTAATGCCGCGTGACTGGCAAAACCTGCAAGGCTGGCTGATCGTCAGCTTTGTGGCCATCCCTGGCCTATTGCTGGTGATCTGCTTCCCTCCCCTGGTCTTCGGGCTGCTGTTCTTTGCCGGCGTGTTCGCCAGCAAGAAACGCTAGCTGGCTGCCCTCGCCTCCTGCACCCGCTCACCCAAGGCCCGCTGAATCTGGTTCTTCACTGCACGCAGCCTATCCATGCGCTGCCGCTTCTCTTCGCCGCCCAGATTCGATCGGCGAATCAGATCCATCTGCTGGTTCACCGTGCGCAAGCGTGACTGGGCGCGATTGAGTGCCGGGCGCAGCCTGAGCATGGCCTGCTTGCTGTCGGCGACTTCCCTTGCCTTCTCCAGCTCCCCCATCTCGCGCAATTCTTTCACGTCTGAATAGGCGCGCTGGGCCTCGCGCATGCCGTCGTAGAACAACGTGCCGTATTTGGTATAGCGGTCCTCGTCATCCAGGTTCTGGTAGAAGCGCCGTATCGGCTGATATTCATACCAGCGCTGCGCCGGGCTGGATTCGCCATTCAGGGTTCTCCAGCCGACATCCGTCGCACCGGCTGCCCAAGCGCCGACCTGCCCTAGATAACCCTGAATGAGGTGATCGACCTGCACCGGGGACAGTGCCAGCGGGTTGTCCTCCTTGGAGATGCCCAGCCATTCACCCAGTGCCCCCGCCGTACTGTTCAGGGCCGTGCTGACACCTTGTGCCGCGGCTGTCGTCGAGCTGTTGCGGCGCAGTTCTGGTGATAGCCGATCCATGCCCATGCTCTCGATCGGCCGGCCGGTGAAGTCGTCCTTGTTTGAGTAAACATTGAGAATCGGCTGGAAGGCCTGCGGTACCGGCGAGAAGCTGAACGTATCGGTGAGCATGTGCACCAGGCGCTGACGGAACAGCGCGCCGGTTGCCTCGTCATCCATGGCCTGCTCGAGCATGCGCTCTGTCAGCGTGGCGATGGCGCCCACTTCGAACGGCTTGGGAATGAAGAATGCCTTGTCGCCTACCCTGAACCACCAGTAGGTATCCTTCTGCCAGTCCTCGAGCTTGCGGTATTCCTCGTCGTCGTGGTTGTGGGCATACAGCGCCATGGTGGCCACGGCCAGTGCACCGGTCACGGTCCAGAAGCGTGCTGCCGCCTGCTTGTCACTGACGCCAGCCTGCCCCTTGCCGAACGCTGCAAGCACGACATTGGCGCCGGGCTTGATGCCGCTACGGTAGATCTTGTCGAGGCCCTGGATGCGGGCATTCAGAAACGGCACGATGTCGATGAGAATGCGCACGGCCGGCCAGGCACCGTGGGCGCTGAAGTCCATCAGGTCACGGCTCTCGAAGGCCGAATACAGCTTGCCGCGTCCGGCTTCTCGGTTCTGCTGGTAGACCGCGGCGCGGTTGACGTTCTCGGCGAAGTTGTTGACCTCGTTCCAGCCAGCCCACAGCTTACGTATTGCGGCAGAAGGCAGGGCCATTACGCCGGGCAGTTGTGAGCCTGGTAGCCCAATGATCTTGGCGTTGCGCATGTTGCGGGTTAGCTGAGCGCGCAATTCGTCGGGGTTGTCGCCGTAGAGATGCCCGAAGTTGAAGTTGGCGCCGCTGGCCATCATGCGCGCATGGGCACGAGCGTCGCGTAACGTCCGGCCCCCGGTGAGCATGTTGGCCAAGGCGTTCTTGCTGACCTGGGACGTTGCCGAGGCCTGGAGGCTATCGCGGATCAGGTTCGCCACGACGAACTGCGGCGTGACGGTCGTCATGTTCGTGAACACGCGCTTGAAGCCGCGCATCACTTTCATAGCAGTGCTATTCATGCCCGGGTGCGCCAGGCTGGTGATCGCTTTGAACACCAGCGGGTCGTCGATCTGGTAGAACACTTTCTTGCCATCGCGCATCACGAAGGTGCTGTTGGTGGTGTCGCGGTTGGACTCTGGTACTACCTGGGCAATGCCCACCTTCTCGGCATTCTCCACGGCCTGCATGGCGGCCTGGTTCTTGAGGCTCGCCTCCATCAAGTGGTGGAAGTTCATCATCGTGTTCTGCAGCAGGTCATTCAGGTTCTCGGTGCCGCCCTTCAGCTTCTTGAAAGCCTGCTGCCGGGATAACCCACTGGTCGCGATCGGGCCCTGGAATGTCTTGTCCTGCTCGCTGACGCGGTAAAACGGCACATAGAACTCGTCGCGCCACATGGCCCGCTGATCGGCGCTGATGATGCCGGACTGTTCGGCGATGGCGAGCACGTCGTCACGGTACTGCTGGAACTCCTTGAATACGTCGTCGTAAAGCTGGGCGCGGTTGCGACCGTCTTCGGTAGAGCCGCGGTTCCAGTTGCGCATTGCGGCAATTTCGGCCGGCTCGAACAGGTTCTCCCGGCCTTCGGCGGCCAGCTTCGCCGACCGGTTGCCGGCAATCCAGCCCATGAAGCGCTCGATCTCGGCGGCACTACCCAGGCGCCCCAGCACACTACCCAGCCCCTTGCTGTCGTCGTCGCGGATGTCGATGACCTTCTCGTCGGGATCTAAGTAGACGCGGCCATTGTGGAGCATGGCATGCAGCGCGCCGTTGGCGGCATTGGCCATGCGAGCCAATACCCAGCTCGAGGATGCGGTGCTGTTCTGGACGACGTCGCGGTCGCCGGCAGCGGCCCGGTCGATCTCGAGTAGCGCGGCATAGCGGTCCACCATGCCCTGACGAATCTTCAGGCCGGCACGGTCGGCATGCTCGCGGAACCAGTCGATGGCGCGTCGCGTCGGTGTCTTGGGTCCAATCTTGTCAGCGGCGCTGCGGTCGGTATCGGTGAAATCGTTGAACTGGGCGGATAGCGGGATGCGACGCTTCGAAGCGAGCGCATAGAGGGGATCGTTTAGAGGTGCTTCAGGTCCGGATCGATCGCCAGTTGCTCCTTCATCCACTGGCCAGACGCCTTCATCTCGCGCCGCAGAGACTCGATCTCGGACGGTGTCAGGCGATAGATGTCCCTTGTCGAACTTGAGGAGCGTTCGAGCTTCGGATTGGGTGAGGCCTTCGAAGCCATGTCCGAAGGTGTCACGCCACCAGTTTTCGATAGAGCCGAATCGGTCACGGACTTGCTCGATAACGGAGGGTTCAACGGCAAGTTTGCGCGAGTACTGCTTGCCGGTCAACGCCGTGACGCCCAGGACGCGCCCGCCCTGGTCTTCGATGTGCGTCTTGAGCTGGGCCAGCGTGCCACCCTGAGTCAGTGTGTCGTCGATCAGAACGTAATCGCCGGCTCCCACTTGACCATCAAAGGTTGGCTGTCGGCCCAGCCGATCGAGTGCTGACGCCGAGGTGCGCGAGACTTTCTGGACCTGTACGGCATCGTCGCTGACATCCAGCCCAAGCCGACTGGCCAGCACATACGCCGCGGCTTGGGGGATGCGATTATCACCGGCACCTTCTCGGGCCAGGACAGGCACAATGCGAGGATGGGCCCCGTCGGGAATCAGTTGCCGAACCTGCTCGACATACTCCGGCGTGACTGCATCACGCGCCAGACGCAGGGCTGCCTGGTTATCCCCGGCCTTCGCCGCCTCGTAATCAGGATGGCTGTTGAGCCAGCGAAGCGGATGAGCAAGGGCTGCGTCAGGGAAGCTTTCTCGCCAGCCGCGACGGGAGAATAGCGGCTGATCCTGTTGCTGATCGCCGCCCTGCTGCTCCGCCTGCCGCTTCTGCAGCCACGCCCGGCTCTGCTCGCCCAGGGCCAGCACGTCGGTATACGTCCAGGCGACGGTCGGGAACAGCTTGCGCAGCAGGCTGCGGATCTTCGCCATGGCACGCTGCCAGGCCTTGGGGCGGAAGCCCTTCTCAAGCAGATGGGCGACCATTTCCTCGGCGATGGTGATCTGATCGTCGGGGTTATTGCGGTCGAGGAAGGTGTAGGTCTCCAGCACCTCATTGAGCGCTTCGCGGCCCTTCGGATGGTGCGGCAGGTTGCGGTACAGGCTGCGCATCACCGGAGCCAATTCGTCGCCGAGTACAGCGCGCATGCCCTTGTGACCGACGGTTTCGTGTACGGCGGTGCGCACGGCCTGCTCCAGGCTGTCGTTGTTCGAGGCGATGACGTAGAGCTGATCGCCGACGTACAAGCCGCGCACGCTCTGGGGGCTCACGCCCCGGAACGCCATACCCATAAGCACGTCAGGCGGCAAGTCACGGGGATGATCGATGACCTCGACGTCGTCGAACTCCGCATGGCCGGACAGGGCTTCGCGAACGGCGTCGGCGGTGAGTGGCTGAGCGGTTCCTGCAGTTTGATCGCCGAGCGAATAGCGGGCCTCATCAGTCAGCAAGTCGCTCTGCCCCCGCGCCATGGCCTCATCCGCCTGCCGGTCACTGCCGGCCAGCGTGAAGTCCCTGGCTTCGGCATCCGCCTGGGCGCGCTGCTCCTGCTCGAGGCGCTGGGTGGTTTCGGCCTGCTGCGCCTGTTCACGGGCCCGGTCGCGCTCAGCAAGATCCCGTTCGCTGTAGGTTTCGAGCAGGGGTGCGTCGTCTACCGCTTCGGCTTCTGCAGTCCTTTCGGCAGGCTCAGCTTCTCTCCCCGGGGCAGGTTCCGATTGGCCTCGCCCAGTGCGTCCTGAAACATCCCGCGCAGGTGTTCGTTGCTCCGGGCGCGCAGCTGGATCTTCTCGGTTGAACGCGGCATCGAATACGTCCTCGTTGGTAGTGGTGTCTTCGAACAGCGCGCCATTGCGCTCGCTCTCGGCGCGACTGCGCACTGACTGACCAATGTAACGCGCCGCGTCGCTCAGTGTACGACGGGAGCGCATGCTGTTGTTGAATGCCAGTGCCAGCTCGGCGGTCAGCGCCGGCACCGGGTCGCTGAAGGCATCGCCCTGGTTGACCAGTTCCCGCACGCCGATGCCCTCCTGACGGGCGCGGCGAACGATACGCACGGCATCGTTGATGGTATCGATGGCATCGAGCGCCTCTTGACTGCCGGTCTCGCGGGCAATCGCCAGATCCGGCGCGGCGGATTGCAGGGCCGCCGTCAGGTTGCGCATGGCGTTACCCTGCTCGGTGGCCATCTCGACCATATCGGGGTCGGCGTAAGCCTTGGCGAACACGGCACGCTGCATGCGCTGTCCGAGATCAGGCGCAGCTTGGCCGTCACGCGTGGCATAACGCGCCGCCTCGTTGTTTCCCAGACGAGAGACGAAGGCGCGCTGGAAGGCACGGTTGCTGGCTGCCAGGGGATCGCCAGTCTGGTCGGGGCTCCATTGCTGCAGATCGTCGGCGCTCAGGCTGTCCGCATCGGCCATGGCCTGCTCGTAGCCGCTCATGCCGGAGACGGTGGACTCATTGGCGCGACGAGCGAACTCGGCGCGGTCGATGTTGGTCGCGCGCTCGCGCACCAGCACCGGCTGGGCCATGCCTTCGACGGCGGCAGGGTCCATGCCCAGGGCGCCGGCCTGCTGTCGCACGTAGTCCCGGTACCGGCGGGACTGTTCGCCGTTCTGCTGGTAGGCCTGAGCCAATGCCATCGTGCGGCCGTTGCCGGACTCCACGACGCCATCGGGACCGATGATCGGCGCGCCGGTGGCGGCATCGCTGCTGCGACCGAGACGCTCCGGATTGAGGTTGGCGGCAATGTTGCGCACCTGCACCTGGCTGTTGGCGTTGGTGCGGTCCCGAGGCTGCAGCTCCTGCGGATAGCGGGAGTTGATACGACCGTCCGGCGCGTTGGATGCCGTCAGGTCGGCCAGATCCACCACGCGGTAACGGGTCTGTACCGGTGTATTGTCGGGCAGGTAGGCGGTTTCCACCGGGCCGCGTGTGCGGGAGAGCTCGGCGACACGCTGCGCCTGACGCTCCATGTCGGCGCGCTGGGCGTCACGGCCCTGCTGGGCGCCGGTATCGGTGAAACTCGCACGGTCGAAGGATTGATCAAGGCCGGTGTTGGCATTGCCGCGGCGCGTGGTCTCGCCCTGGCCATAGACGATGCCCTGAACGGTGATCTGAGGGCGCTGGGCAGCGACCTGCTCACGCATGCGACTTGCACCCTGCTGCTGAGTGGCCATCCGCTCGTCGCGGCGCACGGCGCGGGCCTGCGGGTCGTATTGGGTGGTGTCGGCGGTCGGTCCGCCCATGTTGATCACGGAGGGATCGGGGGCGCCCAGCCGCGGGGCGCTATCCTGGCCAATCAGGCCGGATAGGCGGTCGGGCTCGGCAAGCTGGCCCTCGAGGGGACGCTCGCGGGAGCCGGCGCGATTAAGGGCGACGGTCAGGTTCTGAGTGATACCTTCGGCGCGGGCGGTGAGCCGCTCGGCCAGATCGAGGTTGCCGCTGTCGTAGGCGGACTCGGCGCGGTTGAGCACCGACTGCAGGTTGCGAAGGCGGGCCTGCCCTTGATCGGAGCCGCGTGCCAGCCCTTCCAGATCGGCGGCGGCGTCCAGGGTCATCTGGATGCGGTTGCCCAGCTGCGCGGCGCGCTGCGGCGCTTGCGCGGTCTGCTCCTGACGCGTCACGCCATCGGCCATCTGCTCGGCCTGTTGTGCGGCCTGCGCCTGGCTCAGGGCATCACCACCGGCGGCAGCCGTCTGCTGTCGGGCCTGGCTGATCGCCTGATCCTTGCGCTGCTGGGCGCGCTGCACCGGAGGTGTATCGTACTCCGACCAGGCGTTGCGCCACTGCTGCTCGCCCACATTGGCGTTCTGGAAACGGGCGGGATCTGGATCGGCGTCAGCCCCCTGCTCGGTCGGCGGCAGGTTGTTGCGCCGCTGCTCCTCGGCAGCCACGGCGGACTGGGCGCGGCCACGTTCGACGATGCCGGCAGGGGCGCCCATGGCGCCACCCATCAGACCGCCGGCCGCCGCGGCGTCGATAACCTCTTTCCAGTTGGCTTCGCCCAGGTTGTTGAACAGGCTCTGTCCGTTGTTATCAACCCAGTACTTGGCGTGCTGCTCGATCAGGGTCTGCAGGCCCTCGGTCGAGGATTCGGCGAGCGTCTGGGTCAGCATGCCCTTGCCAGCCGCGCCTTTGAGCGATTGATCTGCGGTACGCTTCAGGCTGGAAACCGTGCTATCGGCGATCTCGTTGGCGGCTTTCTTTGCCAATTCATTCCCGCCGAACTTGCGAAGGGCGCGCATTACCGGCAGTGCGTCGAGCGCGCCAGCAATGGATCCGTGAGTCAGCGCGACGTCGGCATTCTCGACCTCACCCATGATCGAACCGGTTTCCATGCCCGCTGATGCGGCATAGGCGCCGATGGCCTGGCCGGCCCGGGTCGCGGCCTGCTTGGCAACGGTCCCGGCCAGCATGCGCGCACCGACGCCACCCACGCCGCCGCTGACCATGGACGTGGCCAGCATGGGCAGCAGGTTGCCTGCGGTGTAGCTCGCCCACTGCAGCGCGCTGGTGTCGGGGTCGGTGAACAGGTCGGTGAAGCCGTAGCCCAGGCTGTTTTCCTCAGCCTCGGCCATGTTGCGCTGGTAGACGTCGCGACCAGCGTTCCATGTGGATTCGCTGCCGAGCTTCTCGCCGGCCGCCATGAGCAGACCGCCACCCATCGCCTGCATTTGATCGACGCCGGCAGAGAAGCCAGCGCCGAAGCCTGGCTTGTTGTCGGATTGAGGCTTAGCGCCCTCGAGCGTGCCGAAGGCGGCATAGCGCAGCGCGCTGTCGGAAAGGTTGCGGTACTGGGGATGTTGGGCGAGCAGTCCGAGCAGTTCGTCGTCGGATGCATCAGCCAGGCGAGGATCCTGGCGCAGTTGTTCAATCAGAGCCATGCAGCGTTGTCTCCCGACAATGCGTTGTGAATCGCTACACGGCGCAGGCGTGGTTCAGCCAGCGCCGTGTAGCGGACGGGTCATTGTACCTCGATACCGCTATCGCGCAGCTGTCGCAGCGCATCCATGATCTGGTTGCGCTGGAAGTCGGTCGTGCTGGGGTCGTCGTGCAGCCGGATCAGTTCGCTGGCCAGTTGCTGACCACGGCTGACCGATTCGGCATCGGGCTCGATCGCCCCACCGTTGCGGGCCTGGTTGACGCTCGCGGCGAGCCAACTGTCGGCACCACCGTTGCGCTGGCGTGTGATGGACTCGACAAGATCCGCTGCTTGCTTGGCGGTGGCGTTCACGACACGCTTGTGCTCGTTGCTCTGCGCTTTCTGCTGGCTGGCCTGTCGCTCCTGCTGGAGCAAACCTCGGGCGCTGGTCGGCTCCTGCGGGGCCTGCTCGGCTCCGGCGTCGGATGAGGCTGGCGCAGATGGGGTACTGGCGGCGTTGCCACGCATCGCGACTACATCATCGGCCAGGCTGCCACCGCCGGCGCCCCCGTTCATACCAAGCATACTTTCCAGTTGAACCTGCAACTGATTGCGTTGCAGCTCAAGCTTGTTCTTCTGTTCCCCTTCCAAAGGGACATTGGAGTTATACAGCTGTTTGTCGATGGCCTGGATCTGGCTCTGCAGATATTTGCTCTGCGCCTGCTGGCGCTCAGTCATGGCGCCGCCCAGCAAGCCTTTCGGACTGATGCCTTCCGGCACCGCGGCGGTTTCGCCGGTGGCCGTGTTGAATCGCGTGTAGCCGCCGTCATCGGTGGGTACCATTTGCCATGCACCGGCATTGGTCCGGTAGTTGGCGCCGGCTTGCCGCTGGTCGGCAAGACGCGCCTTTTGCTCGCGGTCTGCAGTGTTCTGCTCGGCCGTGAAGTCGCGTTGCTGCGCATTCTCGTCCGAGGTGAACTGCTGCTGATCGTTTTGCTGCTCCATCGCCAAGTTGTGATCCATCTGCTTCAGCGCTTCCTGCCGCTTCTGCTCGATACTGCTCTGTGCATTCCATTGCATTGCCTTCCCCCCGCCGGCCACTGCCCCAGCGAGTACGCTTCCGAGTAGCCCTGCCATCACATACCCCCTGCTTGCTGCGGTTGTGCTGAGGCCTGCTGCACTTGCCCGCCCTGCCCAGTGGCTTTTGCTTTAGCCTCGCGCAGGGCGCGTATCATTTCGGCGTAACGCTGTCGCTGGCCGGGCTTCATATGCTTGGATGCGGCCTTGCCGAAACGAGCCATAGCGATCATGAAGCCAGCTTCGATGGCGTCACCGTCATCTTCGGCGAGCACGCCGCGGCGAATAGCCATTTCCCCCACGGCCTGGGCCACGATCATTGCCGCCTGAATCATCACGCCGGGCGGAATGGTCTTTCCCTGTTCGACCAGCGCTTGGTAGGCGGTGAGCAGCAGTTGCGAGACCACGCTGCCGATAGCCTCGGCAGGCTGGTCGCGGCGCTGTTCGAGTTGGGCGCGTACTTGATCGAGCGCCGGGCCGTAGAGCGACTCCAGCATGGCGTTGACGAGCTGCTCGCGCTGCTGGCCGCCCTGTTCGGGACTCATGTTCACGCTGGGATCACCTTGCGGCGCAGTCTGTTGATGCTGGCCCGGCCGAGCCTGTCGTGATGGGGGCGGGGTGCCTTGGGGGTGGGCCTGCGGCTGCATGCCCTGCTGGAGAAGTCCTGCCATGTGTCACCTCGCGGCGAGTGGAGTTAAGCGAAAAAGCGTTCGGCGTAACTTGAATATCCGTCGAAGTCTACCGCACCGTAACGGGCGCTAGGGCGTCTCGTGGCCGTATTGGACGGCGCGCTGTTCACGGCGCTGGCAAGCAGTCCCTGAGATTGGGCTCCACCCGTTCCGGAGCCTATTGCCGAGCCTTCGTTCGGGTCTGCAAGGGCGGCTTGGCGGCCAAAGTTCTTGCCCATCGCACCGGCCAGCAGCCCACCGGCAACAGCGCCCGGCAAGCCTGCCACCGACGCGCCTGCCCTGGCGCCTGCCATGCTACCGACCTTCCCGCCCAAGAAGCCGGTAGCAGCGCCGACCGACTGCTGCGCCAGGCTATGGCCGAAACTGGAATCCAGATTGGCGCCGGTCATGTCATTGTAGTGCTCGATGTTCCGTGCCGCTTCCCGGGCTGACAGCGCAGTGTTGATACTCGTACTCAGCGCCACGCCCGGCACACCGCCCACCAGGCTGGCCACGGTAGAGATTGTGCTGCCCAGTGCGCCCGGGCTGGCATTCTCCTGAATGCTACGCTCCGCCTGGGCATCCGTCATGGGGGCGGCGTCCAGGCGATCCATGAAGCTGCGCTCTGCTTGCTCGCTGGTGTCATTCAGGCTGGCTACGGCGCCCTCTGCGACGCCACTCATGGGGGTGCCGGTCTCCACGCTGCCGTATAGCCCGCTGGCACGACGGGCCTCGGTGCGTGTCATGCTGGCCGTGTCGGCTCGTGTTGTTGCAGTGTCCCGGCCGGTATCTCGACTCAGGCCGCCCCCCTGCCCGGCAACTACCCCGCCTGAATCCACCTCAGAGCCGAAACCGTTTGAGTAGCCGCCGCCATCATCCCTCGAAGATCGGCTTGAGGCATCAACTGCATTGCCGATGGCGCCACTGTAACCGCCACCGCCTCGTCCGCTATTGCCGCCACCGGCGGCTCCCTTGCCGGCACCCGAGGACGAGCCGCTGCTGCCGCCATGAGAACCGCCTGGAGAGCCAGTGCTGCCGCGCCCGACGCCGCCGCGACCGTCAGAATCGCCTGCCATGTCACTGGCCCTCCGTAATCAGGCCGTTGGAAATCAACCCATTGGTTACGGTATTCAAATGCGAGCCATAATTGCCAATCTCTCCGGGCTTGGCATAGGCATCCTCGCGCTTGCGCTTGTACATCTGCATATCGAAGGCGCGTTGATCTTCCGCTTCCTTGTTTTGCAAATAAGCCTGCCCCACACCTACAGCCACACCTCCGATAAGGTTGGCGGCCTCGGGATTTTCGCCAATCCAGTCGAACGCGGTGGTGGCGTATTTTGCTGCTGACGAAAAAAGATTGCCGACACTATCCCAGTCCATTGCTCATCTCCTTACGCGGTTGGAAACACGCCGGTATCGGCTAGGTAGTTTGGCAAGCTCTGGTAGAGGCTTTGCTGGAACTGGATATCGCTATCGCGCATAGACATGACCTGCTCGATCATCTTCGTCTTGTCTGCAGCGGCGATATTGCTGTTGGATTGGATATTGTTGATGGCGTCCATTGACTGAGCCACGATGTCGGTGACGTTATTGCCCATCACGCCCCATGCGTTGGCCATGCTGGAGCCGTACAGTTTTTTCATCTCCTGTTCAGTTTCCTGCTTGAGCAGATCGCCCCTCAGCCCGTATTCCTGCGCAGTGGATTCTAACTGCTGATTAAACAAAACTTGATCACGCTCACGCTGGATGCCGGCTTGCTGATCGGTGATCTGCTGGGTGCGCTCAAAATCGTTGGCCGCCTGGGCTTCCTGCAATTCCGCGTTGAGACGCTGCATATCCTTGTCGTAGCTGGCCAGCTGCTCGTCGCGCTGACTCTGGAGTTGAGCCTGCTGATCGTTGAGACCCTGCTGCTGCTGGTAGCTTTGGTCGGAGAGCTGCGTCTGATACCCGAACTGCTGATCGTTGAGACCCTGCTGCTGCTGGTAGCTTTGGTCGGAGAGCTGCGTCTGATACCCGAACTGCTGATCGTTGAGACCCTGCTGCTGCTGGTAGCTTTGGTCGGAGAGCTGCGTCTGATACCCGAACTGCTGATCGTTGAGACCCTGCTGCTGCTGGTAGCTTTGGTCGGAAAGATAACTTTCACCCAACAGGCTGTTAGCCTGGCTGCGCATCTGGTTCTCGGCGTTGGCGTTGAACTGGGCCTGGTCGAAGTAATTTCCGGAATCCTGAAGCGCGCCCTGTCCCATGATCTGGTTTTGCTGGCTTCGCATCTGGTTTTCCTGCCCAGTGTTGAATTGGGCAAGGTTGGCGTAGGTCTGGGCGTCTTGCAGGGCGAAGGGTTGCGCGTTCTGAATCATCGCGCCCTGGCTTGCGCCCGCTGCCATGCTGGAGTTGAGCAGGCCGCGCCGGGCCGCCTGTTGCCTTCCCTGCGTCGCCGCCTGCTTCATCAGCGGCGAATCGCTCTTGAGCATGCTGTTCAGCAGGCCGGCCGAGGTCTGGCCTTGGGAGACGGATGCTTTCGTCGCGCCTTGGAAATCGACGTCTGACAGAAGCCCCAGTGCCGTCTGATCCTGCGAAACACTGGCCGTTTTGGCGGACTTCATCTTGTTGAGCGTATCTTGAAGACTATCGGTTGTTGCCATGGGGAAACCTCACGGTTTGCCGGAAATTGAGAATCAGGGAGCGAGCGATTCCCACATCACCGCCCTGGCCGCTCGCTATCTTGCACCGCACCCGATAGCACCGCCTCGGGATCGATCGTGAACCCGGCATCGACCAGCATCTGCAGCCCAGCTGGCAGCGTTGCGGAGTCCAGATCGATGTGCTCGCGTACCGTGCAGTCGGTGATCAGCGCCTTAACCTGGGTGTTGTCGCTACTCAGGATCGGGTACTTCTGATCGCCGAAGCGGTCAAAGAAGGCGCCGACGGTGATGTGGCGAGGGCTAGTATCGATTGGTACGTAGCCATCCAACGCAAGCCTCCCTTCATAATCGGCAACTACGTAATCGCCAACAATACGCGCGTTTGCAAATAATGCCTTGTCGTCTGGGTAGCTTACCAGCCTGCTGCCGGGAATGTGTTCAACAGGAAACTGTACAGTACGCATCACAAGATTCCTCCGAGCGCCACATAAGTCTCTTTGACAGTTTTTGAAAACGATGTCATTGATGCTCTAAACGGGGATGACCCGCACTGTTGCACAAACCCATTATAATCAGTGCAGAACAGTTGTCTGGACTGATTGTAGTCGCTTGCCAACAACCCAACCTCTCGCGCAGCGTATAAATTCACTGCCGATTGCTTTGAAATGTTGTATATAGTCAATCTCGCACCGTCAGAGAATGTGCTAGTGCTGCCGGTAATTATTACGCCAAGCCCATCCGTCGTCACAAGCTTTCCACCTGTACTATATTCGCTAACGAAAGCAAAGCTATTATCGACCTCTATCAAAGAATAGCCGCCGATATAGAAGCCTGATAGGTCTGGTTTATGCCAAAATCCGTTGTACATCTCTGTTGAACTAACGCCCGCATCAGCAACAGTCAAATCTACGGATACGCCAGAAAATGAACCGTCTGATATGGATACTTCTCGAATAAAAAATGTTGCCGATCCGTCTGTAAAAGCAAATAGCAGGCTGGTCTGACTATACCAGCAGGCGCCGACCGTTGCCGTGGCTCCGGGAACATCTGAATAGCTTATCGTCCACAGGACTGAGCCACCCTGGTAGTAGGACCAGTTGCCTGTTGTTGCTCCTGCTTCAAAAGCGTCCCCGGTGTTTTCCGGGTGACCAAAAGCAACAGAGCTTCCTGCTGGGTAAGCAGGAAGGACGTCAACTGGCGTTATTCCGTATACTGATCCACTACCACCGCCACTACCCCCAAAGAAATCGCTCAAGTTGCTCATCATTAACTCCTTATGCCAGGACCCAGCCGCGGGTCGCGTCTGCGTAGCTCAGTGTGATGGCCGCATTGGCCGCGTCGATCGTCAGATCCTCAGCCAGCCCCATGATGTTCGCGCCGTTACGTCCGACGACGCAGGTCTCGCCACCCGACAGATTCGACACCCGCACCCAGTCGCCCACCCTGGGCGACGCAGGCAGGATCAATGCCAAGCTGCTGGTCAGCACGTAGGTCTGAAATGCCGCCGCCGTGGTGCTGTCCGAGATCACCTGAATGGCGTCGGTATTGCTGCGCTTTCCGTCCAGAGCGCTCTGCAATCCGGTAACGGCGCTGATCGCGTGGCTGTGCGTCGCGGGCGGGAAGGTTGTCGGCTTGTCGGTGACGCTGGTCCATGTGTGTGAGTGCGTCGCGGGCGGGAAGGTTGTCGGCTTGTCGGTGACTTCATCGAACGTCGGCCAACGGGTGGCAGCTTCAGGCGTGTCGGTCACCTCGCTGAAGGCGGGCCAACGGGTGGCGGTGACAGGTTTGTCCTGTACTGCATCCCAGCCCAGATCCGCTGCCGACTTGGCCTTCTGGCTCCAGTGATAGGCGCTGAATTTGCCCGGCTCAACTTCAACGTCTTCCGCTTCGCTCGCCCATTTGCCGGCCAGTTGCGCGCTGGTATCGGCGGCCTGACGATCTTCGCCGGTCGCTGTCCTGTCCTGCCCTGTCTGCTGGGCATTGCCGGCTGCGGACTGTGCGCTACTGTCTGCTTCACTGGCTGCCTGTAACGCCTGAGCGCGGGCCGCGTTGTAGTCCGCGCCGCGTACCAGCATGTCGTCCCAGTAGCCGCTGCCCCCAGTGTCATTGGGGCCCGTGCCACTGATAGGCGCCGTGCAGAAATATGACTGACCATCGTCTTCTACCACATCGTATTCGGCATACGAGGCTGCAGCATCATACTGGCCGCGCCAGTTGAAGCGTACGCGGCCCAGATTGAGTATTGGCATTACAGGATTACCTCCATTTCGCCGGCGGCATTGATTGAGAAGGTGCTGTCATCCGCGTAGCCCATGAAACTGACGATCAGGTCCGCGCCACTCAGCTCAAAGCTGAGAAAATCCACGGTCGTGGTCGCGCCGATCCGCTCTTCGATCTCAACGGAATGTTGCTCCGATGCGGCAGCAGCCTGGGCGCTTTTAGCGGCGCCGCTGGCCGAATCACCGGCAGCCGAAGCGCGAGCATCTGCCGTACTGGCCGAGCCGGCGGCATTGGTGGCCGACTGACTGGCGCTAGATGCGGATTCGCTCGCGGCATTGCGATGTTCCAGCGTCGTATCGCGGTACTGCTGAGACAGATCGCGGGCGGCCTGGCTGGCATCGCGGGCCTGCTCGGAGAACCCCTTGGCGCTCTGGCTAGCGTCGCGGGCAGCCTGCGACGCGTCGCGTGCCTTCTCGCTGCCCTGCTGGGCGACCTGCGACCCATACAGCGCTTCGCGTGAATGATCGCGGTGCTGCCGCGCCAGATCGCGGGCATCGAGTGCCTCATCCTTCAGCCCGCGCGTATCCGCCTTGAGCTGCTCTAGTTCCTCGGCATTGATCGCCAGCGCAAGGTTGGCCGTGCTGAACGTGGTGTCGCTGATGTGCCGGACCTGCACGACATGGATGTTGTGCGTCACCGGATTGCGCAGCACGTCGTTAATGAAATATTCGGTATTGGCCGCCCAGTCGCCGCGCCAGTTGAGGCCGGCCAGCAGAGCCAGGTTGCCGTCCTGATCGAAGCCCACTACCCGGCGACGGCGTTGGTACGCCGACGCATTCAACTCTTGACTGATCGCCTCGGCGGGCAGCTTGATGGCGCGGTTGGTGTCTTGCTCGACCAGCCCCATGCCGGTGGCGATCTGATCGAACTTGTCATCCACCTCTTGCGCCTTGGCGGTGGTGCCCGGCTGCAGGCGCTGCGCCTCGTTGCTGTTGTCGTAGTACCGATTAGCCACGGCGTGCTCTCCTCATGTCGAACGCCAGGTCGTAGCCCAGCACTTCGTGCGGCTCGCTGATGCTGTTGCTGTAGATGGCGAAGTTGATCGCGGTTCCGCTGCCGGCGATATCCATCGGCTCTTGCGCCAAGCTCGGCACCGACCAGGTGAACTCATCCCAGTTATCCGCGTTCCACAGCCCGCCGCCGAGAATGAATGACAGAATCTGGCGCAGGTGGCGGGCGGACTCGATCTTGCCGTAGTCGAAGTCCGGCTGGATGCTGATAGTGGCGTCGCTCCCCGAACGCAGATCCCAGAATACGCGCCGGAAGCGCTTGCGCGCCGAGGGCTGCTTGAGGTCGGTATAGGCCAGCGTCAGAAACGCCTCGATGGGCTCGCCGTTGAACGAGGGGGCGTCGTTGCCCAGGCGATGCACGCGCCCCTGATCGTCGCCGAACAGCAGCACCTCCTGGCCGTTCTCGTACTCACCGGCATGTGTGACGCGGACCTGGTCGGGGTATTTCACCGTGGTAATGCCGGTCGGGCTCAGGTACATGCCGGTGCCGTTGTCGAAGTACACGCGGTACTGAGCGAGACGCTTGCTGACCACGCTGGCCACCACGCGAGTGGCCAGGCCGTCCTCGGCGAACAGCGATTCCACACGAGCGCCCGGCTGCAGAGGCCGGAAGTCGCCATACTGCTGGGTCGCGTCCAGGGCCGTGATGCCGCGCTCGGCAATGAAGTACGGCTGCATCAGCGACTGCGCCGAGTACGGCCAGGCGCCACTGTTGGGCACGGTGGTCTTGAGCTGGAAGTCAGCGCTGCTGGTACCGTAGAGCGTCTTGACGCTGTCGCGGCAGAGGATATGCAGCACGCCGCCGGTGCCCGGCACCAGGCCGGTCAGAGTCTGGCCGACGCCGATCTCGCCGGCGCCGCCGGTCGCCGCGTCCCACACGGCAGGCTCGCCAATGCCGGAGTGCTGCAAGCTGCCGGCGGGGAAGCCCAGCATCAAGTGATTGCTGAACAGGGCGATGTAGCGAGCGCCGGCCATGGCGCCAGTCAGTTCGGTGAACGTGCCGCCGCTGGTCAGCTCGAACGGCTTGCCGCCGCCGACACCGTAAAGCGCCCGGCCGGCCTCGGTGGCGTAGACGTTGCCCTCGACGAACTCGTGGCGGCCATTGTGAAGCGCCCCCGCTATCCCGACCACGTCCCAGCTGTTCGTGCCGGTATTTAGCGTGTACAACGTGGCCGTGTCGGCCCCAACATCCTTGCGCACGGCATGAATAGCGTCGTTGAACGTCACCACGCCCAGCATCGGCCCCTCACCGGGGACCACCGGGCCTTGCTGGGTGTAGCCGTCGATGCGCCGATAGCCGCCGCTGATCGGACACTCGTAGTTGACCGCATACAGGCAGGTACCAGGGGACAGCTGACGGGGCGGCGTCATCAGGTCGATCCCCCCGCCCAGAGCGATGTAGCTGGATTGGCTCATGCCAGGGGCCCCGCGAAGCTGAGGGTGGGCAGTTCCGACAACTCCATCTGGCTGAGCAGCCGCGCTGCATTGATGCCCGCTTGCTGGACCACTTCGGGGGCGTTCTCGTAGAGCCCGTACTGCAGCATGGCTCGGTAGACGACGAGCATGTGGTAGCGCTCAGGCAGGCGCGGCGTGTCGGTGTTGCTCTCAAGCACCTGCGGCGTGCGCCAGTACTCGAAGGTTATCTCTCCCGATGTCGCCGGATAATCGTCCAGATGCAGAATGCCATCGGGGGCGATGGCGACATGACGCGGCCCTTGTCCGGCCGGCTCTCGGTAGCGCTCACGAAAGACGGCCCAACTCACAACCTGCAATGTCTTGCCCTGTAGGCGTAAGGTGCCGGCATCCCAGCGGTCGAAGTCATCCGGCAGCAGGTATTCGCGGAAGTCGTGCACCACGTCCACGCCGCCCTGTGCCCAATCGAAGCGCCAGTCGCGGCGCTCAGCCTGCAACTCCGCCCAAGCGTCACGCACCCAGCCGATCAGTCGCGCATACTCCCCCGACTGCCCGGCAATGTTGGACGGGCCATTACCCGCTGCGCCAACCTCCCGGCGCAGCCGTTGGCAAAGCTCGAGGAAGGTCATGGGTTACTCCGTACTGAGGACGGTATAGGGATAGGACGGGACCTCGATCATCTCTTCGCTGTCCTCATCCTTCACCATTTGAACCGCGTTCTTCAGGCTCTCGAAAAGTCCTTCCCCGATGGTCACGGTCTCGCCACGCTTGATACGCACCACGCGGCCGTTGCAGGCCAGCGGCACCGGCTGCTTGTCCTTGCCATCCTTGTGGATCTTGATGGTGTAACGCTTCTCGTCTTTGCGCACGGCAATGCCGCTATCCTCAGAGACGGCAGGCTTAGCAGTTGGCTCACCCAACGCTTCCCGGATCTTCTCGCGAATAGTGTCGTCGCTGGGATTGCCTTTCAGCTCAATGCCGAGAATGCCGGCTTGTGCCTTGAGCTCTTCCTTATTCAGGGTGTCGAGATTGAGTTCTTCGCTCACTGAGATTCTCCTGCGGCCCTCACGGGCGGCGTTTCATCAGATATAAAGGGAGGCGAATGCCTCCCTTGAGTCACTGCATGTCACTGGTTTACACCAGATCGGTAGCTGCCACTTCCAGGCGGGCCATCCACATCTCGTTGGCAATGAAGCCCTTCCAGTAGGTTTTCCAGCCCACCCAGCCCTTCTGGCCCAGCTTGTCATTGGAGTCGATCTCGCCGGGCTGGCGAATCTTCATTTCAACGGCTTCCTTGCCCTTCAGCGCGATATGCCCGTAAGCATCCTTGCCGAAATAGATCACCGGGTAGACGTCGGCGTTGGCGCCGCTGGTTGAGACCATGCCATTCACGACACCTCCGGCATCGGCGAACGGTTCGAGCACCGGCGTGAGCACATAGCGCACGTCCTCGACCTTGCCGATCTCGAACGGTAGCGGCTTCATGCTTCCGTACTTCTCGGTGGGTACGAATCCGGGCATGTCGCGGATGTCGGCTTCCAGATGGGTGTGGGCCACACCGATGTAAGCGGCATCGATCGCTTCGGTGCCGTACTTCACGCTTGAGGACACCATGCTGGTGACCTTCTTGGCACGCTCCGCCTTGAGCAGCCGGGTCACGGCACGCTGCTTGGCCAGGCTGATCGGCGAGTTCACTGCGTTGCGTGCGGAGCCATTGGCATAAAACACGTTGGTGCCGCCGCGCAGGATGCCCCACATCAACGACTCGATAGTCTCGCCCGACTGCTCGCCCGTCAGCGCGGTCGCGTCCTTGAGGACCGGATCTTCAGCCAGGTCGGCGACCTTGTCGGTGATTTCAACCACATCGCCGTATTGGTCAAGCGTGACCGATACGTCTTCGTAGGTCAGCGCCTTGGACGTAGGCGCGACGCCCTCGGTCAGTGGCGTAGTGGCCAGGGCCAGCGGTACAGGACGGCGGAACTTCACTGACTCGGACTTGTTCTTCGGCACGGGCTTGGACATGCCGAACTTGGAAAGCACCAGCTGCGGCTCGGCATGCTTGAGATGCTCGGCCATGGCCCAGAAGGTGGTGCGCTGGGAAAGGCCGCTATAGGTAGTGGCAGGCATTGCTTGGGTTCCTATGTGTCAGAAGTAGAAAGGCTTGCGTTGCGACCCTTTCGCTTGCTCACACGGAGGAGGCATCAAAAAGCCCCGCGTCCCGAGGGAGGCAGGGCTTTCGTGTTTCGTCCGCTCGCTTGCGTTGCGGGTATGTCGTGCAGACCAGGATGTCAGGCGGCGACTGCGGCCTTACTGGTTTGCGAAGTAATCAAACAGTGCATCCTCATCATTGTCGGGGATAGCGCTGCGCTGACGACCGCCCCGGCTCGGGACGGTCTGGGCGGATTGCAGCTGCCTTTGGCGGCGTTGCTGCAGTTGGGAGTTGGGCTGCTGAGCTTCACCAACGGTCAGCTTGAAGGTGGAAAGCAGATACGCGGCATCTGCGGCGCTGTCGCTTTCCGTCAGCTTCTGAATGGCCGGTGGCTGCTGTTGCAGCCAGTTGTGAAACTCGGGTTTGTTGACGGTATCCCGCCAATCGGGGTGCTGTTGATCGAGCGCGGAGAACTGAGCCTGCATCGCCTGGTCCTGCGCCTGCTGCTGGATGGGCTGGATCTGGCCCTTGAGCTGCTCGATCTGCTGCTCGTAACGGGAACTCATGGCGCCTAGCCGAGCATCCAACGCTTTGGCGAGGTCAGGGAAGTCACTTTTTAACGCCTCCCACTCGGCATCTGACATGCCTGAGCCTTCAGGATTTTCACCGGTAGCCTTTTGCTCGGGCTTCTGGCCGCCCTTCTGCAGCTGTTCGATCAGTTGCTGCTGCTCTATGATCTTGCGCTGCAGGGCGCTCTGACGGCCCAAGTCGGACTGATAGCGGTGCTGCCACTGCTGGGCCTCCTGCCGGTAGCGCTCGAGCTGTGCGAGAGGGTCGGCATCGTTGCCCCCGCCCTCATTCGCTTGAGCGTCCTCGCCTGGCTCGTCGTGGCCATCGTTCGTCGCAAATCGCCCCTGGTCGTCACGAGGCTGGCCAGCCGGATCGTCTCCGTTCTCCTGGTCATCAGGCAGGCCGGGGTCTTCAGCGGGCTTGCCCCCGGAAAATTCCTCGAACAGTGCATCTGCATTGGCGTCGTCGATGGCGGCCTGCTCGTCAGGAGTGGCGTCACGTTGTGTGGTCATACAGCCTCCAGCGGCCCTCACGGGCGGCTATTGGTTACCGGTAGTTGTCCGCCACAACGGGCGGGATGGATGCTTCCTTGGTGAGCTTGAGCAGCTCGTCGATCAATTCGATCTTGCCGCGCTGCTGCTCGGAGTCGCGGTCCGCAATCAGCATATCGATGGCCTCCTGGCGCTGCTGCCGTGCCCATTCGGTCACGGCCCGCCAAGTATCGGAGTGCTTGTCGATCTCAGCCATGCCTTACCCCCAGCTGTCGTAACCATTAGCCATGTTCTGCTGGCGAGACATGCGCTCGTTCTGCTGGTCGGTGAGTTGCGCCGCGGCCTTGTCGCGTTCTGTCTGGATCTTGGCCGCTGTCTCCTGCATCTTCAGCTCGATCTTCTGCGACTCCAGGCCCAGCTTGGCCTCAAGTTCTGCCTGGGTCATGCCTTGATCCAAGGCCATCTTCTGCCGGGCAATTTCCTGATCGCTTTGTAGCTGGGCCGCCTTGTACTGCTGATCCCACTGCTGCTGTTGCTGACGCAGCTGGAAGTCGGCTTGCTGCTGTTGAGCCTTCATCTGCAGCTCCTGCTGTTTGAGCTGCAGTTCCGCCATCTTAATTTGCTGCTCGGGGTCGCTCTGTTGCTCTGCCATCTGCTTGCGCTTGCTCTCGACATCGCCATCCGACAGGGTGATGTTCTGATATGGCACCTCCAGCGCCTTGGCAATCTCCCGGTCCATCCCCGCCCAATCGCGCCGAATGGCGAATTCCGGATTGCTGGCACTGATGTTGGCGTAGACCATCAGGCTCTCTTGCTGCTTTTCGCGCACCAGCAAAGCACCGGAGCCACGCGCATCGATGCTGTAGTCGCCTTTGATTTCTGCCTTGCTGCTGTACTGCATATTCCAGTCGTAGAAGCGAGTGATCGTCGGCCGGGTAATGTCGTCGTCCCAGTTCTTCACGGCGCGGCGCAAGACGATGTTGGCGCTGTTCATCAGCATGGCCATGCCGCTGGATGTCTTGGTGACATGCTGGGACTGCTCGCCCTGGGCAATCAGCGGCAGATTGGTTTCTTCATCGGCAAGCTGGCGAGCCATCTGGAAAATGGCAGCCAGCTCCGCCTGGTGATTAGGGATGGTGAAGCTACCGAATACATCGTGAACGTTGCGCCCCTTCTCGGTGAGAAAGTAGAGCTTCTTCTTGCCGGGCTGGCTGGACCAGCTACCATCGGCGGGAACAATAGCTTCCCGGTTGGCGACGATGATGTCGCTTACAGAAGCCCCCGCATTGTCGAGCATCATGCGCCAGGCGGCGTTGATGACGCGCTGCGGGCTACGCATAAGATAGGGAATACCGAACCCGAAGATGCAGCTCTCGTCCTTCTCCCAGTTGAACACCGAGTAGGGACGGTCATCGGTATCCATGGGATTGAGAACAACTTTCAGCACGTGGTTGCCGGAGAAGAACACGACAGCCTCGACTTCATCATCCAGCTCGTCGATTTCTGCGTCTTCCAGCGTCTCGCCAGACTCGTCCATGGCATCCATCAGCTCGGACTTGCTGATCGGGCCGTGGTACTCCCACACCTCGTACTTGGTGTCGGAGCTGATTGAGTCCACTCCGGTGATGGCGCGGATATCGTTGGTGTGGTCCTTGGCGATCGCCGTGTTGTCCTTACCGCCTTTCACCACCGCCCGGATCTGATCGACCAGAGTGCCAGGCAGTCTGGCGAACTCGCGCAACTGCCGCTTGCTCATCATGCGGCGCTCAAAGATGAACTCGCACTCATCAACGGTGCGAGCGCTCATGTCGGGGTAGAAATCCCACGGATCCACACGCTCGATAGAGGGCTCCAGCGCTTCTTCAATCGTCAGAACCGAAGTCCCATCCTCGCCCGTGTCCCAGCGCTTATGCATACGGCCCACGATGACCGGCCCCTTGAGCACACCGGTTCCCATGAGCGCCGCATCGTGAATGCTGTCACGCGCCTTGATCTGGAAGCGGCTCTCTTTGAGCTGGTCGTCGATCTCAGATTGCATACCGTCAGCCTTCTTCTTGGCCTCGCGCATGACATCATCTGCGATCTTTCCCATGTCCACCGGCTGTCCTTCGGGCCCAGTGGCCATTTGCCCCGGCTCGATGCGATCCAGCTCCGGAACCGGCGTGGGCTGAATGCCCCAGTTGCGGTCGTCGGTCGGAAACAACATGTCCTGCAGTCGGGCTTCGGCGGCATTGGTCTTGTTGCGGGTAATGTTGACGTAGACCTCGGAGCCCTCGGCGCGAGCTAGGCGCGACGCGGTTTCCGGGTCGTACTCGCCATGATACTGGCGATAGTCGTCCAGCCAGCGGGTCTCGAGCGAACTGCGCTTTTGCACCTGCTCATGCGCCTTGCGCGACAGGCGCGTGGCAAATACTTGCAGACGCTCGGCGGCGAGCTGCTGTTCGTCGTCTTGATTGGCAGAGTGCATCAGAGCCTCACGGCTGTGAAAAGTGAAGGGGGTCAGTAGCCGGCAGTGGAGTCGGCCACTACTGTTTCGACGACAGAATGGCGGTCCTTGGGCCTGACCGGCTCGGCAAATGTCATTGCCAGCGCGTCGGCGCCGTCCGGCGATCTCAGCCCCCGGCTGCGCATGTTCTCCTTGCTCTCAAGGATGCGGCGCTGGTTGCTGTCGTATTTGTACTGCGGGCCGCACAGGTCGGCGTGCAGCGCGTCGGAATCGGGGATCATCACCGGCATGTCGCTATCGAGCCAGTCGCGCATCGTCCACCACATTTCCGCACGCTTGTTGCGGTAGCGCTCAGGATCCAGGGCAGACGAGCCGAAGTTAACCGCCACCACGATATCGCTATGGCCCAGCTCGTTGAGGCGATCCACTACGCCGGCACCGATGCCGCCCACGTCGATGGCCACCTGTGCCGGCTTCTCGGTCTTGATGATCGAATGCACCAGGCCAGCCACCTCCATGGTGTCCTTGTTCTGGTGCGTCTCTAGGTTATAGGCCGCCCGGTTGCGACGTCGAATGATCGCCGTGCGGTCATCACCGAAGCGTGCCGGGTCCACGCCGATAATCAGCGGACCGCTGCCCAGGCACTTGTACTTACGTGCCGCGACCACCGGCTCGGGCTGGATCAACGTATCGCCACCGGAGACCTGGAAGGCCTCCTGCGCGGTCATCGGGTATTCCTGCTTGAAGGCGCTCTTGCCGTCGATGCCGTCGGCAGTCAGTTCGGCGATCTTGAAACGCCGGAACATGATCTGCGCATTGTCCAGCCGGTAGAGCTCGACCAGCTTTTCTTCTTCGGCGGTCAGGCTGAAGTCGTTCGGTACCGGTTTCCGGTACTCGGGCTGCCAGAACCAGGGCACGAAGATGGCGATGAACTCGCTCTCGCCGGACTCTGCCTTCTGCCACTGTTGGTGGTAGTAGTTGCCGATGCCGTTGGCGGTGGACTCGAGGATGACCTCGGTGTCAGGCTCATCCGGCACCGCCTGCAGGATGCCCTTGGCATGCTCGGCGGCATGCGGCCAGAAGGCGACCTCGGAACCATGGAAATACTGGACCGTGGTACCGCGACCTACCGCCTTGTTGCCCGCGGTGCCGACCTTGTAGCCCGAATCCAGCCGGTCGAAGATCAGCTCCTTGGCGTTGGATGCTCCGGTGCTGGGCTTCACCAGGGGCGGACAGTGCTCGTGATAGCGCTCGGCCATCTCGAACAGCGCGGCGGTACTCTCGGCCTCGTGCGTCAGGATGAAAGCCCGCACACCCTTGCGGTGCGACACCAGCCAATAGAATCGGCCTTCAGAGTATGTGGACGCACCCTGCTGCCGCCCCTTGAGGATCAGCGCTCGTACCTTGCCAGTTTTACGCTTCTGTTCCTCAAGACAGGCATGGATATGCCGCTGCGCCTGGTTCAGCGTGAACGGCTCGACCCTGCCGGCTTTGGTCCGGATCTTCAGGCAGCGCGGCGCGTAGTGCTCGAAGTCGTCTCGCAGCTTGAGGCGTATTTCCCTCTCACGCTCGTTCATTCGAGTTCGTCGAGCGCATCCAGCGCATCTTCGTGACTGGCTTGCTTGTCACCTTCCAGATCCAGCCCATAGGACTGACGCTCCAGCTTGACCACTTTCTCAAGCGCCGCGGTGCCGTTGGCCATGGCCTTGCCGACATAATCCAGCGGTACGTCGATCTCGGCCACGTCGCCAGACTTCAGTTGTACATCGATCTTGCCGGTGGCCAGTTGTGCCTCTAGCTGTTCGGCATAGCGATCGGCAATGCCACGCCACCGGCCCAGCAGCTTGCGGTGACCGTGCACAACAGCGGAATTCTCGTTCGCGGCATGCTCGACGATGGCCTCGTCATCATCGCTCAGCGCCTCACGGGCTTCGGGAGGCAGCGCCTCCCTAGTAATCTTCTCCCGAGTGCGCTCGCGTACCTTCTGGGTCAGATCCTTCTTCCAGCCCTGCGCCTTGATCTTCTTGCGGATCGCAGCCTCAGACGGGCCGTGGCGGTCAGCAAGTTGGCGTAGCGAGAAACGACCGGTGCGATATTCCGCCTCGATCGCCTCCCAGTCGAATCGTGCTGCCATTCCATATCCGGACGCCTCACGGCGTGCGGCCTCTTTGTAAGGGTGCGGGCGTCTCACGACGTGCCGCTAAACTTTGAACGTTAAAAGCCGATATCTAGGGCTCAATTACTCATGAGGACCGGTATGTCCACATCTCGTTACGGCGTCCGCGCCATTTCGCAGAACAGCCCTACTGATGCACCTGAGTGGGAGGTTTATGATCTCGATACCGGCCTGTCGATGGGACGGTTTGCAACCCAGGCTAGTGCAGCAGGAGAGGCCAACAGATTGAACTCACTTGAGACTGAATGGGAACCACCTGCTCCTTCGGGGCCGTCTATGTAAAATCCGGGCGGCGCCTCACGGCGTGGCCCTACCCCTCGCGGGGATTCGTTACTCCACTACATTGCGCTCGGCGAACACCTTGGCATTGCAGTGGTACACGTCCTGATCGTTCAGGTAGACGATGTAATCGCCGACCATGACGGGCTCGTACGCCTTGAAGTCGATCTGCTTATCAGCAATTTCGATGCGCCAGGTAGCTTCACCCACCTTGGTGATTCGGCTATTAGGCTGAACCTGATAGGCGAGACGCGTGATGGGCTTGCTCTGGTACTTGCGAAAACCTTTCATACTTACCTCGTCTTGATCCGGTCCAGCAGCCCCTGGCCGCTGATGGTCTGAGTGACTTTCTCGAGAGAGCGCCCGCCAATGTACCCGCCCACCCCCAGGGTCATGAGATCCCAGAGCCGATCCGGCAGGTCCAGCGTCAGCGCACTGCCGAACATGGCGCCCAGGTACGGCGCGAACAGATAGTTGTTGGCCACCACGGCGGTGATGGTCAGCATCAGGATCGGGCGCCAGTTGCGCTGCAGGTAGCTCTCGCCCTGCGCCTCGGCGATGACCACCTTGGCCTGAGCTTCAATACGCACCGACTCCAGATCCGCCTCGACCTGGCGCAGCTTTATTGCCGCCTCCGGATCAGCCTTGAGCGATTCGGCCAGCGCTTCCGGCGTTTCCGACACGCCCAGGGCGCGAGCAGCGAGGCCACCAACAGCAGCACCAGCAGGGCCGCCCAGAGCTGCGCCAAGCGCTGGCGCGATCTTGCCCACCGTCGTTGCGACATCTTTCCACTCCATCACGGCACCCCTTTCATGAGCTCGAGGATGGCGTTGGCAATGAGCGTGCCGATGGCCCCGACTACCACCAGGAACACGGAGAACAGCGCTCCCCAGCGGCCCAGCAGTCGCTTTCCCTCCTGCTTGGTCGTGGCCACGTTGACGGCATGCTGCAGCTCCACGTCACGGATGCGCTTGCCATGCTCAGCCAACTGCGTGTCGTGAGCCTCGAGCTTGCCGGCATGGGAGTTCTGACGCTCCTCCATGCGGGTCAGTCGGTCGAGAATCTGATCGACCTTGCCCTCGATGCGGTCCTGTTGGGAGCCGGGCACCGGTACCTGGGACATCAGCTGGCCTCCCCGTACAGATGGACAACACGCCGGAACCAGCCATAGGCGAACGCCTCCTGACTCTGGCGTTTCCGCGCCAGGCCTCGGCAGTAGATGATGCGACCGGCATTGACTGTCGCAGCCAGCACCTCAAGCCCCTCGCTGCCACGCGCCTTGCGATAGGCACGCAGCGCCGAGAGCGTGATCGGACCAATCGCCCCATCGACTCGCATGTCGCGGTAGTAGCGTTGCTGGTCGTTGAGAACATTGAGTGTGATCTGCAACTCTTCACCGGCCCGGGCGGGACCGGAGTTCACGCCGTAGTCGAAAAGTGCCTCGGCCAGCGGCTCGTGGATCGCGGCAACGTCGTCGAGGCGTAGCGAGTCCCAGTAGTCGGCGGCATAGATCTCGCACGCTTTCTGCCTGGGCAGATCGCACATGGCACCGGTGTAGCCATGACGCCTGGCCACCGCCTGGGTAATGCCGTACTTGGTGGGCCCGCCTCGGTCGGCGGGATGATCGACGTAACCGCCCTCACGGTCGATGACCGCGGCGATCAGTCGCTGCTGGAGCGGATGCGTCATGTAGGTACCTGCTGTCTCACGACAGTAGAAAAAGAGAGCGGCGGCCAAGGCTGACTGAGTCATGACATCACGGAGCGGTCAGGGTCACAGGGCCAGACTTACGCGGCGCGCCGCAAACGGAAAGGCCCCGCCGGACTGGCAGGGCCTGGAATTGGTGGGCAGCGGTCGGAATCGAACCACGCAGCCAGTGGCGGCAGATTTACAGTCTGCTGTGCGTCCCAGCGCACGGTCACTGCCCGGAAACGAAAACGCCCCGGCTTTTGCCAGGGCGCAGTAATCGATCATGGGGAAAGCGTAAGCGAAACGTAGGCAGACGGTCAATAGGAATTCAACCAACTATGAGCTAAACCTATAACTCCAGCATCTTTGGTTGGGCTTTTCTCTATTTCGTCAGCTAATATTCTATCACTTAATTCTCTTGTGCCGGCAATGTTTGTGGTGATCACTTCTTTAACTTCCTCATAGTTCTTTTTTGTAATCTCCGAAAAATCACTAATTATACTAGAGAGCTCCTTGAGCATTACAACATCCCTAGAGTTGAATACATTAGAAGCTCGCCGCCAAACTTCAATGATCAAATACACCCTATCCAGCATAGATATTAACTGCAAATACTGTTTACTAGCTGCGCCTATAGTTACGATATTCCCCGGCAAGCCCATCACATAATCATATTCTCCAACATATTCAAAACCATCACCTTTGGATAGATTTATTCCCTTATCAAGAAACAGGTCCTTTAATAACACTAGGGCAGCCATGTTCGCATATTCTATCTGCTCTGCGAAGCTATCAGCTTCCTTACGGCCTGTATGAACCCACAACAGGGCGCTGAGAAAATCCTTAACCCTACCCAGGGTATTATTATTCTTGAAGTCACCACTAGCAGAGTTTGGAAAAAACATCTGATAGTAGAACGGCGGGTCTTGTGATATTTTTTTCGATATTTGACTATCCTGCTTCTCTCCAAACATCTTGTTGCAGATGTTGGCAAAGTAATCTGCGTGTTGGATTGCGTTTGCAAGTTCGTTCTGCTGAGAGGTTATCCTGAGAGACTTGGCATTCTGTGCTGAGCTGTGCATCCTTGAGAAAGTGGCACCGAGAGGAATTGCCAAGGCCATGACCCAGAATTGCACCTTGAAATTATCATAAAGCCGCCCCCACCCCTCAGGCCTCGGGTCGAAGCGCAAGGCCTCCCAGCCAGTAATAACTGAAATCATGATCCCCGCTATGCCTAAAAGGATAGGAACAGCCGTAACCATCCAAAACCAGCGGTGATGGAGCAGACCAGCTTCTGCTTCCAACCCCCAGATAGATTGCTCCCACCACTTATTCAACTTACGCAACGTATCTATGCTCCATTAATTCAGCGCATGGAGTAAGTAGTACCACATCCCAGTCATCCAAGGCATTAGTTGCGGATACCCATACCCCGCCCCAAGTCATCCGGTCCCTTCGTGCCCAGTAGTGCACATCCAGTTCAACGTCATATTCATCCGCCATGAAGCGCTGCACCGCCTTGGGTGTTGCCAGCCCAGGCCGCGAGTAAGGCCATGTCGTTTCTGCGTAGTGATACGCCGCCGTCCGGCAGAGCCAGTAAAGCTGGTTCAGCATCTCTTGTGTCGGCTTGCCCTTTCCTTGACCCGGCAGCTTAGTACCCTTAGCCAGCAGCTCTCGGTAAAGCGCTACCTGCACCTCGTCGAGGTACTCGTCGCGCTCCTCCCTGGTCAGCGGGCCATAGCAATATAACGCCAACGCCTTCAGATGCGCCGGCAACGCCTCGACCACCGACATAACCGCTCCCGCCTCGAGCCCATGCACGATGCGCCAGTCGTTGTTCTGCTTCACGCTCGCCTGCACCACGTTGCCCAGCTGGGCCCGCTCGATCGCACCTGCCATCACGCTATCGCCGGTCATGCGATAAGCATCAAAGATCATCTGCCGTGCCGAGTTATATCGCATCGCTATCCCCTCATGGTTCGCACCACTGCGTACTGCGTACCAAATCGCGTACTTTCGCGAACTGTTATTGCCCCTGAATCCCGCTCTATCCCGCATGGTTGCTGCGGTTCGCAGGTGCGTACCTTATGCCCCGTTCAGCTCTCGCATCGCATCTCTCACCCGCTCTCTGGTCACACCCGGCAACTTCCCCTCCCAGCGCTGGAATACCGCCTCTCGATTTCCCTGGCCGGCCTCGAGCGTCTGCCTCGCAACCATCTTTGCCTGGCAGTACAGCGTCCACTCGGCCCACTCCGGCGGATAACCGTTCACGCCCCCGACTGGGCGGCCGTCTGGCCAGGTGCGGGGTGGCGGGTTCACTCGAACAGCTCTCGTGCATCGATCAGCGTCAGGCGTCCGGTATGGAATGCCCCAGTGTCGATGTAGTAGACGTTGCCCAGCCAGGCTGGCTCCTCGACGATGGTGTGCCCGACAATGACAGCGTCGATGCCAGCCACTGGCGTAACGTCCATGCTCTTGATGCGCGAGCGCCCCCACACCAGCTCTTGCTTGTACGCATTACCAGCCAGCTCGAGCAGCGCCCAATCCCCCGGTGGCTCCGCATGAACCATGCCGATACGCTTACCCGCTACTTCGATCTCTCGGGCATACGGCAGATAGCGCAACGCCTCGCCAAGGATCTGCTTTACTTCGGCCGTGTTCAGGTTCAGCGACCACGTCCCACCGTTTATCAACCAAAGCTCTGTACTGCCCTCACCGGTCAGGGCCTCATAGGCCAGCATCTCGTGATTGCCGCGCACTCCGTAGAACCACGGCTCAAAGGCCAACGAGAGGCAATCGAAGGAATCGGCGCCACGGTCGATCAGATCTCCCACCGAAAACAGCCGGTCTTTACTCTTATCGAAGCTGACACGCTGCATGGCATCCTTGAGCAACTGAAGCTGCCCGTGGATGTCGCCTACGAAGAAGTCGCGCCCCACTGTGTTTGGTCCATGCTTCACGATCATGTCGCCTTTCCCTCCTGGGGCAGTTCGCCTTGGCTTGCCCCGTTATCGCCGGTTTCTTTCCCTACAGGGATAAGCCATACCCACATGCCCGGCTGCCCTTCCTGCCCTATCTCCGGCGGCCTGATGCTCCAATCCCGCACATACTCGCCGCGGTCGTCATGCAACACGCCAGACGACACCAGGCAGTCCTCGATCATCTTGGCCGTGAAGCTGTAGTTGCCGGTGTCCCTGGGCTGGCGTGCCATCCTCCCGGTCAGGTAGGGCCTGAACACGATATCGATGCACTCATGGATCCGTTGCAGCCCAGCCAGGCGCACGGCATTGCGAGTGATCAGCAGGCAGGCATCCTTCTCCTGCTTGCGCTTGCGCCAGTGGAGACCGGCGTAGATATCGTTGGTACTGGGCCCCATGAACGGCACGAACAGGCGGATCATGCAGCCCCCTGGATGCTGATGACGCCCTTGGCATACAGCCGTTCGATGGTGCGGGCCTGCCCCCGGCGCATGTAGAACTCGCGCTCCTCGTCGGTGATGGAGATGCAAGTCCGGCGGTCGATGGCGTCATGGCAGCTCGAGCAGGCGAAACAGGAGCTGACGTCGCTACTCTTGGTGCCCATGCCGTTGGTCTCGCTGGGCAGGTGGGCCAGCACCGTCGTATCGGGGTTGTGATTGCATATCCCCGGTATCTGGAGCGTGCACTCTTCGCCCCGGGCTGCGTCACGGATCTTCTGCGAACGAATCTTGGGTCGGATCACGCCACCTCCCTCGGCATCAGCCGGATCATTTCCTCGATAGTCTCCTGGCTCTCGCTGGGCCAGTAGCGCTCGCAGATGTGGCGGCAGATCCCACACCAGAACTGCTGAAACTCGCTCTCGTCCATCGCATCGAACGCCATCGACTGCGGCACCACGGTCTTGATCTGGCCTACCCCGGGCACGTCGGTGTAGTAAACGTCGCAGCACACCTCGGCATCCTGCTGGAGCTTCTTCAGGGCACTATGGTGGTCGTGGTCCTCGAACCCCTCGATGTGCTGGCAGACCAGCCCACCCAGGCCGTGCACGAGGCGATGAATGGTCACGTTGCGGGGTGCTGTCAGCTCGGCGCGAACCGTGGCCCCCACCTTGAGCCCACGCTTACGCATCATTGCGCCATCGATGTCATAGGCCGGGACCAGGGCGCCAACCTCGACGCCCGTTGCGGGATCTACCAGCTTGCGCACCACCAGATACAGCGGCCGGGCTGGGCGCTTGCGCTTGGTCACTCCGAGCCCTCCGGTTGCAGCGGATCGCACTTGGCACCACGCAGGAAGGCGCAGGCAAGGACGTAAGCGAGCAGCCATAGCGCGGGAATCAGGATCCAGTTCATGCCGGCTGCTCCTCGTGTTGCTCCTGTTCCACCAGTTCGTCGCCGCCGTCGATGCGCATCAGGTTGTTCTCGGCTACCCAGTAATCGCAGAGCGAGTCGCTCGTCATCTCGACGAGCCAGAAGTCATGCTTCAGATGCAGCTTCTTCTCGCTCGCCAGCGTCTTTTCGGGGTGGAAAGGCACGCCTTCGCCCTTACTAGCTTTCTCGACGCATCGCACAACATGGTTGGCGAGGTTGCCGCGCAGGATTAGGGCCAAACACCCCGGCTCAATCGGCTTCATGCTCATGCCACGTCACCCCCTGCGCTCTGAACAGCTTCGGCAAGTGCCATCAAGTGAGATCGATGGGATCGCCGCCCATGATGCAGTTCTTGGACTAAGTCATTGACCCGCTTTGCAAGCCGGGCCTGTTCGCCGTAGGCATCCTTGAGGCGCCGGTTCATCTCCTCAACATCCCCTACGCGGGACAGCAGCTTCACTAGGATGAACTGCTCACGGCCGTGGTCGGTTTCATGTCGCCATTCTCGAAGCGCTTCCACATATGGGCCGTAATGCCGCTTCATGACTGGACCGGCCTGAGGCTTCACATGCCCGCGTTTATTGACCCACAGCAGTCCCCAGCTCTCGGGCAGCTCATCGGCGCCGATCAACCCTTCGGGGCACATGAAATAGCGCCAGTTTCCGACGCCGCCCTCCTGGCGATGGCGTTTCTTGCTGTCGGCCAGGAAGTCCGAGCGGGAGACCTTCACCTCGACGACCACGGAGCCATCCCGGTGATCGTCCTTGCGCCGGAACCCAATGGCGTCGGGAATCTCGCCGGTGTAGCCGGTCTTCACCTCGCTGACGGCGACGTTGCATCCATGGCCTTTCTGGCTCGGCTCCCGCTTGAGCCACTTGACGGCAACGGCACATAAATCTGCATGAGAAAGCTGAAATAGATCGGTCACGCGGCACCCCCGAACATGTCGTCCTGTTTCGGCCCGGGCGCATACCCGCTGACCATCCGGTATTCATCCGCCGTGCTGCCCTGGCGCCGGCGGCGCATAATGGTCAGTCCGCACTGGTTGCGCAGGTCACGGATACGGGCACTGACTGCCGCATGGCTGTCCATCACCTTGAAGCGCGTCTGGATCGACTCGGCGATCTCATGCAGTTGCATCCAGTACGTGGCGTCGCGCAGCACCAGGTACGTCCGGCCCATCTGACTCCCGGCATCCAGCTGCTCGGCGACCCGGCGCGGGCGGAGTTGCGTTACGGTTCCCATCAAGCGGTCCTCCCTTTGCTGGCGACTGCCAGGGCCTTGCGATTGAGCCGGCTGATGCTCATCTGGCAATCCTTGCACTCCGTCAGGATCTGGCGCTCGTAGCGGCTCGTAGCCACGGTCATCTTGCCGATCGGCTTGTCGTGCCCGCATGCCGGGCAGCGAATGGTTGAAGGGCGGCGTAAGGTGGTCATGCGGCACCTCGCTGCAGGCGCTCGGCCTGGTCCAGTAGTTCGTTGCGGCGTTGTTCGGTGGCCACTTTCTCCTGGCACCGCCTCTCGGCGGCGGCTTCGCTCTGCCCATCGATGATGGCGCGAAGGTGATCAACGATCTGCCGGCGTTGCTCCTTGCTCTCGTCCGTATCCGGCGCCTTGGGGGCTGGTAGCAAGTGCGCTACTTCCGGAGCAGGCAGTAGGCCCGTCGTCACCGCCTTCTGGGCCGCTTCCTGCCGGCGCACCGGGTCATGTCCCAGCGATAACTGCCACTCAGGCTGACGCCCTTCTGCCTTGGTCGCCGCCACCTCCCGCTCATAGGCGCTGATGAACGCCATACGGGCCCCGACTTTGTCGCCTTGCTCAAGGACCGGTTGTGCCACACCCTTGGCAACCGCCACCTCACGGGTCCAAATCACGGTTTCGTGCTCATCTTGCGAGGTCAGTGCCAGCGCCCAGGCCTCATTCGGTGAAAGGAACGCATTGGCGCTCGGCATCCGCTCGAGGATCGCGGCCAGCGTCAGGCGCCCGGACAACTCGGCACGGCAGCGAGCCAGGGCCTGCTCGACTTCCGGTCGGTTGTAGGGTTTCAGGTCGCGTACCATCAGGTTTACGACGGTATCGCGCATCTCGTGCCCCAGGAGTTCGGCAGTGGCGCCGATCTGTTCGGCCAGAGCGTGGGCGTCTTGCTTGGTCAACGGCATTGGCTAGTCCTCCCAGGTCGCGTCGATCAGGGCCTTGGCTGACTCGATGTGGCCCAGGTTGGTTTGCGTGCTGTCCATCTGACGAGCTCGCGTCGCGGTCATCTGGCTGCCGGTCTGCATCTGGGTGGCGATCCCTTCGCAGTCCTGCAGCAGCAGGCCAACGCCATGGCCCTTGGCCACGTAGAACTGGTTATTCATGCGGAGGTAATACACGGCAACAGCCGGGGCCAGCTCCTTGCCCACCCGGTCTACCAGCTGGCTCAGCTGTCCAGCGGTACGCTGGTTCCAGATCGGATAGACCCCGTAGCGCTGCCGGTAGGCCACGGCGTAGTTCGCCCAAGGTTTGAAGGTCTTGGCGTGTGGATCCTTGGGGCCTGGTAGGTCGGCAGGAATGCGAGCGAGTTCATCAGCGGTTTCGTCGTTCGAAGCTTCGAGCCCGTCGAGTGTGAGCGGCTGGGGCTCTGCCCCGGCCGCAACCTGATTGCTGGTATCCTGATTGGTACCCTGATTACTGGTATCCTGATTTGTCGGAGATTTTTCCGACCCTGGCTCGGATATTTTTCCGTGGGAGCTCGGATTTTTTTCCGACCCGGTACGGATTTTTTTCCGACCCCCGCTCGGATATTTTTCCGACCCATCGAGCTTCTTGTTCCACGTCTTTCCCTTGGCCGTTAACCGCACCAAAGTGATGGACTGGGTATTCGATAGCTCGATCAAGCCCGCCGACTTCAGAGCACGCAGCATCCGGTAAGCGGTGTCCGGCTTGTCGGTCAACAGTGGCAGCTCTTCGATGATCTTCGTCTTGCTGAGCGCGTAGAAAACACCGTCATCCGTGGTGACCGGTTTCGCCCAGGAGGGGCATTCGTAAACGAAGGCGAACAGCAGCGATTGCTGCGCATTCAGCCCCCATTCGAGCGCCTTGGCCTGGTTGATGGAGATAGTGAATTGCATTACGCACTCCTTGCCGGGGCACTATCAGGCCCTGACGATTTGGCGCCCTCACGGCGCGTACGGTACTTGTCGAGCTCTGCTACATTCGGCATACTGAAATCACTCCTTGAGCCCCGGCATCGGTCCCCACCACCGCCGGGGCTTGTTCTTTCTGGTTGCTACACCAGCCGCAACGGCGGCGGGTTACCCTTTCGATTATTCAGCGCAAAAAGCGCCTCTCTTGTTGCTTCCTGCGCGACCAGTAGCGCCGTCTCAAGCGCTACGTCACAAGCTGCCATGCCGCGTTTCCTTGCGACTTCCTCCACCATTGCCTGGTACTTGGGGCTTGTTCTTTGGAGTGCGGCTTGCGCCATTTCCCGGTCGTACACTCGTGCCTCCTAGGGCCTTTCAGGCTGTTAGCTGCTGATGCAGACTCCGCATGAGCCCGACCTCGAGCATGCGCTGCAGCATCTGCGTTGCGGCTTCACGGCTATCCGTACTGAGCGGTTTGCCTTCGGCCAACTCAGCGAGTAGCTGGGCGTGACGCTGCTGGTTTGTTTCGAGCGCCTCCAACGCCAGCTCGCGGACATAGGTCGCAACGCGGCCCCCTGTCTGCAGCGCCGCTGCCGCCTCCAGATCCGCGAACTCGTCGTCGGTAAAGCGCACCTTCACCTCGTTGCGCTGATGCGTGCCCTCCGGCTTTCGGCGGCGATCCTCGAGCAGGTGGGCTTCGTTTGAGAGATAACGATCCATGTGGAATTCCTTGTTGCTTCTGGTTCTCGATGGTCGCGGCTCTCACGAGCAGGCGGTCAGGGAGTTAGGCGGCTTGATGGGTGCCGAAGATGTCAGGGCGCAGCCCCTCGATAGTCAGCTCCCCGCCGGAGGCGTCTTGCAGGCGCTTGGCTTTCTCAAGTGATGCCTTGCGATGACCTCCTGCCAGTTGCCAGAGGTAGGGAACCGTTGTGTTTGCGCTGGCAGCGACTTGCTCGCGCTTGGCCTCGGGGGCTTGAGCAAGCCAGTCGCGAAGTTGTTGCGACATAGGGCGTCTCCTTCTCAATGTGAGAAATTTAGCTTGTAGCTAACTTTTTTTCAAGCATAGGTTTAGCTGTATGCATATTTATCACCATGCTAAATCCTGCGATTCTTTCCCCATGGACATTTACGCGATCCGGAAAGAAAACCTGCGAAACCTGATGAAGGGCAGGAAGCAGTCGAGCTGTGCTGAGAAGTGGGGGACGTCGGCTTCCGCTCTGAGCCAGATCGTGTCTAAACGTAGCGTCAGAAATCTGGGCGACGATTTGGCGCGCCGCATCGAGACGGCCGAAGGGTTGGAGTACGGGTGGCTGGACCGATTTCACGCCGAGATCGCAAGAGAGCCGTTATTGCCTCAGGTGAAATTGATGCAAGACATGGCGGCTCACTCAGCGCAAGCAGGCAATGTCAGACCCGGCCCACTCAGCTTCAGGCATGTGCCTGAGATATCCTGGGTTGCAGCTGGGTGCTGGACCGATGTTGATGAGTGCAATGTCAACCTGACAGATGCTCCTTACTGGCCCTGCCCCGTCAGTTGCAGCGAGAACACGTTTGCGCTTCGAGTAGAGGGTGACTCTATGGCGCCCACCTTTATGCCCGGCACGCTGATCTTCGTTGACCCCGAAGTGATGCCCATTAGTGGCAAGAAGGTCGTCGCCATCATGACCGACACCAATCAGGCCACCTTCAAGCAGTACATCGAGGACGGTGGCCAGAAGATGCTCAAGGCGCTGAATCCCAACTGGCCTCAGCAATACGTGCCAATTAATGGCAATTGCCGGATCGTGGGGACAGTGATCTTTGCGGGAATGGAGATGTAAGCCTGGCGATAAGCACTGAGCCGCCCGCAAGAGGCGGACCATTCACCAACGCAAGGGGAACGAAAATGCTCAAGAAGACTTCTGTGGCCGCCGCTCTGGCGTTCGCCCTGTCAGGCACGGCTTATGCTGGATGCTACGGCACCGGCAATTATGAGCATTGCTACGATTCGCAGTCCGGTAACAATTACAGCATCCAGCACAACGGCAATACGACCCGCATGCGCGGATATAACAGCAGCACCGGATCGACCTGGAGCGAGACCAGCCACGACTATGGTAGTTTCACTCGCCATAGAGGGGTTTCTTCCGATGGAGAGGCCTGGAGTTCAACGACTCGCAATTCTTCAAACAGCAGCTCGTTCGGCTCAGGAGCTGGAATCACCGGCCAAGGTATCAGCAACTGTGGCATCGCTGGCTGCGAGTAAGGAGCGCCCCATGAAAAGGATATTGATCGCATCCTCTCTCGCGGCGGCACTGTCCGGGTGTGCCGGCCTTCCAGCCGGCAATGATCGCCCTCACTATGACCATGACCGTCAGGCAATGGTGGCACCTGGGTATTCTGTAGAATTCATACCCAAGCCTAAAGGGTATAAGCTCTACGAAATTTATGGCGACGAGTCTCGCCAGAAGTATTCCCAGCCTGGGGAATACGGTAGTGCAGGCGCCACTTTCGATGCTGTTGTCTTTGTGCGAGACAATCCTCAAGCCGCCATCGTGATGACCTTCAAAGGAGCGGGACCAGACAGTCGTTGGCTTCCTTTCAAGCTTGATTACTACGAGTTCGTCGGAAACACGAAATTTTCATATGGGTTCGAATCAGGGCGATTCATTGAACTCTCTGGAAACGACCCGTATTTCACCAATTCGACCAACTGCGCCATTGCCGTCAACATTGGCTCAAACAATCGTGATCAGCGTAAGCAATTTGTCGGAAGGTATGTGGAAGAGGTGCCTTGCGAGAAGATAACACCGAAGCCAAGTCGCAGACTGGAAGAGTCTATGCGGAGAAAGGCCTATCACGCACTCAATATAAACTGACCTCCTGCCTGCATCGCAACCCGCCACCCGGCGGGTTTTTTTGTGCCCATTTTTTCCCCTTCAGTACATCCCTTTCAAAAAATTTAGCTCTGAGCTATTGACGAATATTTAGCTTGAAGCTAAATTCGTGCTTAACGGTTGCCAGATGAAACTTTAGCTGTCAGCCAAAGGCCCTACCAGGCCATCCCGAGCCAGCGGGTTATCTGGACGTGAGCTTTGATCCGGGAAGACCCGGGGAGCCTAGGCCGAGCCGACCCTCTCAATGCATGGCGGTAGGCGAGCGATGAGTCCAAGACTCAGCCCAGCCGGAGGTGGCGTTATAACGCCGGCATGCAAGACGCGCTACCTGCGACAGTGAGACCAAGTGCCCCGCCCCTGGGCTGAGAATACGGGGGTATCGGGAAGGGCTGAATGCGCAGGCTGATGCGTAAATACGTGATGAGGGCTAATCACTGGGCAGGCCACTCAGGACGGCGATTCATCCGCTCCAACCGGGCAAGGGCAGAATCGAAACCTCAATGCCGGGATCAGCACCGGCCAGCCCTTCCCGATACCGGCAAGCGTCTGTATCGATCGTGTCCCCTGCCCGCCGCCGAGCGGGCTTTTTTACGCCCAATCAACAGGAGATCGCCATGAGCGATGCAATATCAGTTGGCTACGAAGTCGGTGAAACCTGCAATCGCCATGGCTGCCAAGGCGTCATTCAAGAGATTGATCCGGATGGTTGCTGTAGCTGCCACATAAGTCCGCCGTGTGGCTATTGCACAGCGCCTCGCGAGCATTGCCCTGAATGCGAATGGCGGCTGGAAGACGACGAAACCACCTTCAACGATTTCCGAGTTGGGCCAGTCAAGTTAGATGGAGCGTGGACGCATTACCGGCCGCGTCCACTCAATCCAAGCAAGATCGATTGGCGCAGCAAATCGCATACACACTCAAGCATGATCAAAGAGGGTGTCTATCCACAAAGCGTCGATGACGACAAGGACAGGGCTGCGGTACTGAAAGAGGTTGAAGGCACATTCGGTGGCCGCTTCAAGCATTTCGGCAACGGTAGGTTCGAGTACATCGCTTACACCGACTGATCACTCCGCAGCATCCCATTGAGCAACCCATCCAACCCGCCAAGCGCGGGCTTTTCTTCGCCCAAACCAAGGAGGTTTGCATGCCACGTCCCATGGACCTGTTGAATGCCCGCGTAACGATGCCCTCTCTCGAGGCGCAGACGCGGGCACAAGCCGAACGCCGCGAACTGGCTGCGCAGGCGGACTATCGAGCCAACAATAAGCCGCTAACGCTGGATCAGCTCAAGAACGCCCAGCAAGCGGTGGCATACCGGGAGCGGGCTATCGGGTTGGGAGGTGCCTCATGAACCAGCCCGACGTCACCGAGGAACACGTCATCCAGCTCAACGCCCTCGCCCAGGCGAGGCGCCGCATCGACGAGCTAAATCAGGCGATCCGAGAGATGAACGAGCGCTACGAGGAATTGCTCAGGACAGCCGAGCAGGTCTGCAACGCCCCGCTGCGCAGCTCTGGGACAGCAGTGCGGCTGCTCGAGCGGGCCATCGAACGTGTACGGGAGGTGTCATGAACCAGGTCGAGCAGGTTCTTGAGGCCATTTATAACGGTCACGGCGAAGCGGCAGAGCGGTTCAACGAGTACGCCGCTGGCGAGGCTATGGCCGCGTTCCTGGAAACGGACCGGGGCGCAGCGTTCGCCCGGGCATGGGCGGAGCAACAGGTAGAGGAAGCCAAAGAAGCGGCATGAAAAAGCCGGCTGTTGCGAGCAGCCGGCCACCTGCCACACGTAATCCTGTCGGATCACATACGGAGCATATCTCATGATTCTCGAAGAGGCGAAAGCGGAGCTCTCCGCCAATGGTCGCATCAGCACCCTGGGCATGGATCAGGACGTCTGGCTGCAGCTGCGCGGCTTAGGCATCGGGGCCAGTGAAGCCGCTGCGGCGATCGGCATCAGCGAGCACCGTACGCCCTATGAAATAGCCGAGCGCAAACTCGGCCTGGCCCAGGACGACGACGAAGCCAACTATCGCCGTCAGCTCAAGATGGCGATGGGCCACGTCATGGAGCCGGTCACCGCCTCGCGGTTCGCCGAGGCCACCGGGCTCAACGTCCAGAACTACAACGCCATGGTCTGTCATCGTGACCATCCGTGGATGATGGCCAACATCGACCGCCGCGTGGTCGGTGTCACCGAAGGCCAGGCCGCCTGGCTGGAAATGATCTTCGGTCAGACAGTGAAGGGTCCCGGCGTGATCGAGTTGAAGAACGTCGAGTTCGGCCAGCAATGGGGCAAGCCGGATAACGTCCACGCCACCGCCGGGCTCTGCACGTCTGGCGAGGTGCCCGAAGACTACTTCATTCAGGTCCAGCACCAGCTCGCCGTGATGAATTACGAGTGGGCTTTCTTAGTCGTGACTATCGCCGGCTGGGAAACCCGCTGGTACCCGATCCTGAGCGATGAAGATCTGATCGCCGACATCATCGACCTGGAAGGCGAGTTGTGGGCCAGTATCCAGCGCGGCGAACTGCCGGATATTGACGTTGAGCATCCCAAGGCGGTCGAGCTGCTCAAGCGGCGCTTCCCAGGGACGGATGGCAGCATCGTGGATCTATCCGAGCTAGAGCATTGGCGCAAGGTTGAGCACGAGGCCAAGGAAACCATCAAGGCCAACGAGGTCGTTGCCGAGCAGGCTCGGGCGCGAATCCTCAAGGCGATGGGGCCGGCCGCCGTGGCCACCTTCAGCGGCGATGAGGTTCTGCGCCGCAAGGTCACCAAGCGCAAGGCGTACACGGTTCAAGTGGAAGCCAGCGAGTTCATCGACATCCGCTACGGCAAGATCAACAAGGCCGAGCGCGAAGCGCTTGAGGCCGAAGCCAATCAACAAGGAGAAGCCGCATGACTACCCAGACCGCTACCGCATTGCAGCAGAACGATCTTCAGCAGGAATTCAACGCCCCTGCTTCCATTGCGGACCACCCGCTGGCCGGTGCCGACATGCGCAACCAGCTGCAGACGGCGATGATGCCCAAGACGTTCGCCGACGTGATGACCATGAGCGAGTGGATCGCCAACAGCGACCTGGCCCCCAAGGACTTCAAGGGCAAGCCGGGCAACGTGATGATCGCCTGGCAGACGGCCATCAGCGTCGGCATCATCGACCCGCTCCAGGCCATCCAGAACATTGCCATCATCAACGGCCGCCCGGCCATCTGGGGCGACATGATGCTGGCCATATGCCGCGCCTCCCCCGCCTGGTCGGAAGCGGACTTCGCCGAATGGATCGAGGGCGAAGGCCTGAATGCCACCGCCTACTGCACCGTGCGCCGCCGTAGCGGCCAGCCAGTCACGCAATCCTTTAGCATGCAGGATGCCAAGGCCGCCGGTCTGGCCGGCAAGCAAGGCCCCTGGACGCAGTATCCCAAGCGCATGCTGCAGATGCGGGCCCGCTCCTTTGCTCTGCGCGACACCTTCACTCCCGAGCTGAAAGGCATGCGGATGGTCGAGGAAGAGCGCGACATCACCGCCGAGTCCGGCCAGCCGGTTCAGCAGAGCCAGGCCTCGCCACAACAGCGGGCCGGCACCGCCGGCAAGGTGGGCAGCAAGCTGGCCGAGCAGCGCGCCAAGCGTCAGAGCCGCCAAGTGTACGAGGCGACCGTCGAGCAGCAGGCCGATACCCAGCCCGACCAGGCCGAACAGTCAGGCGTGATCACCTGTGCCTACGTCTGCGATCAGATCAACAAGGCAGCCACGCCGGACGAGCTGGCCGAAGCCATCGACCTGGCTCGCCATGTGCCCGAAGAAGATCGTGGCGTGGTCAACGAAGCGTACAAGGCTCGCGTCCAGCAGCTAAAGGCGGCGGCTGCCAAGCAAGAATAGCCAACATCCCGCCGTTACCCTGAGCAGCTAGCCCCGGTGGGGCATGGCGGGTGGTTTACGAGGGACGAATAACCGGAGAGCAGCCAGCGATTCTGCCGTCCTCCACGCGCTACCCGCCGTTGCCGCGGCGGATGGGCGTACCGCAAATGCGGGAGGCAGGGGGCGCTGGCCGTCGCCGCACGTCACGCGGCTCTCATTCTCAGGCCCTGCCAGTTCGGCGGGGTTTTCTGTTTCTGGAGGTGGTTATGCAGTGCGAATGCCGATCACGCATCGAAGAAAAACTGCGGGCCAAAGTGATGGAGCAACTGCCCGAAGGGGCCCGCGATTTCGTCGGAACGCTTGAAGGTTACGCCTTCATCATGACCGATAACATGGGCCTCGGAATGCAGCCAGTGATGCCGTTCAAGGTCGAGTATGAAGCGCCCAAAAAGCGCGGCGATGGTTTCACGAAGAAGAAGCAGACAGTGAACATCACCGCCAATTACTGCCCGTTCTGTGGAAAGGCGGCCAAGAGCCCGGAAGGCGAGGTAGCCGCATGAAGGAGCGTCCGATCTTATTCAATGGCGAGATGGTCCGCGCCATTCTCGATGGCAGGAAGACGCAGACGCGACGGGCAGTGAAGCTCAACGCCGCCGGCCGAGTTCAGCGCGCTGGGAAGCAATGGCACATAGAAGATCCAGATGCCGTACTGGCTTGTCCTTATGGTCGCCCGCCTCAGGTGACACGCAGACCGATACCTAGCTGCTCTAACTACGAAGCAGGTGACGACGGGAACATCTATCGTCGTGGTTCCGTCGCGCCGTTGAAGCACTGGATGGGTGGGTATGAGTGCGGCTACCGCATGGTGTCCGCTGGGGCGATGCGGAAAGCATACGTCCACCGCCTCGTATGTGAAGCGTTCTACGGCGTAGCGCTGCCCGAGTTTCCCGAGGTTCGCCACCTGAATGGCAACACGCAGGACAATCGACCGCAGAACCTCGACTGGGCCACGAAGGGTCAGAACGCAGCCGATCGCAGCGCACACGGCAGGGCGAGTCATTCTAACCACGGAGCGTCAAAGCTGACCGCCATCGAGGTTGCCGAGATCCGTGCCAGCGGACTGACCCGCCCAGCCATCGCCGAGAAGTACGGCATTAGCAAAGGAGCCATCGACGACATAATTGACGGTCGGACATGGTTGCCGCTCCCGGAGCAGCCGCCCGCCAACTTCGAGAGGTACGTTACGGAGCAGCCCGGCGACCGGCTCTACATCAAAGAGACGCACTGGGCATGGGGCCGCTGGGAAACCCGCTTTGACCAGAAGAAAGGGCGAGATGCCTGGCATTTCGTAGACATGACCCATGAGTGCGGAAGGGAATACGCATTCGAGCAACTGGAACCGGCCGGTACTCGCGCGGGTACCGCACCGGCGTGGCATAAACGCCCTTCCTTGTTCATGCCCTGCTGGGCGTCGCGCATCACGCTAGAGATCGTCAGTGTCCGCATCGAGCGGCTTCTGGATCTGAGCTACGAAGATGCGATCGCCGAGGGCTGCGCTGGCGGCCACGGATCAATCCCTGGGTACGGATACTCCTCAACGCCGAGGGAGCATTTCCGCCACCTATGGGACTCCATCAACGGCGCCGACTCATGGGACGCTAACCCCTGGGTGTGGTGCATCACATTCCGGAGGATCGGCGCATGAAACGATGCCCATCCTTTCCCGGCTATTCAGCCACTGCTGACGGAAAAGTCATTTCTCACAGAAGCGAGGGATTCGCCCTTCGGGTAAAGGCTCCGTTTCGAGAATCGAGGCCTCGCATCATTTTGAGTTAAGCCAGGCCACAACATCGAAAGGCTACAGGACTGTCAGTATCTCATTTGGCAATGGTCGCGCCCGCCCTGTAGGGGTCCACCAGCTTGTGGCAGATGCTTTTCACGGCCCTTGCCCAGATGGTTTGCAGGTCAGGCACCTCAATGGAATCCCAAGCGATAACCGACCTGCCAACCTTGCTTATGGAAACGCTCTACAGAATGCGATGGATCGCAAGCGACATGGCACTTACCTCGGCGGAAGCAATCACCACAACGCAAAGTTATCAGGTGGGCAAGCCGCTGAGATCAGGCATAAGCGACGGCTCGGCGCCAAGGTAAACGCCTTGGCTGAGGAGTATGGAGTCAGCGTTTCCACAATCGAGAGCGTCATCTATGGAAAATCTTATAAAGCGTCCTGAGGCGTGCAAACGCCTCGATGAGCCGAGGGCCGCCGCATGAACATGATGAAGGCCATCGGCGCGATGCTCGGCGCCACTGCTCAGGAATGGTCGTTGCCTGCCTCACCCTCGCCTCTGCCTCGCGCCACCGCTTGCCAGGGCGTGAAGCATCATCAGCGACAGGCGGCAAAGCGCAGAGCTCGAAGGCGGGCGAAGCGATTCAACCACTACTGACCAGGCCACCCCAAGCGGTGGCCTTTCTCGTTTCATAAGGAAGAAAAATGAACCTGAACTTGGGGCTGTTCGGCCACGAACTTGTGGTCGATAACTTCGCGGGCGGGGGCGGCGCATCCGAGGGCATCGAACAGGCCTTGGGTCGCCCGGTGGATCTCGCCATCAACCACGACGAAGCGGCCATTGCCGTCCACACCGCAAACCACCCGGGCAGCGAGCACGCCGTCGCCGACGTCTGGGACATCGACCCCGAGCAAGCAACGCGGGGCATGCCTGTAGGCCTGGCGTGGTTCTCGCCCGACTGTCGCCATCATTCCAAGGCCAAAGGCGGCCGGCCTGTATCGAAGTCAGTGCGCGGCCTGGCCTGGGTGGCCGCACGCTGGGCTGCGAAGGTGAAGCCCCGGGTGATCATCCTCGAAAATGTCGAAGAGTTCCTCGGCTGGGGGCCGCTGATCAAGGGCGCAGACGGAAAGTGCCGGCCGGATCCTGCCCGCAAGGGCCAGACCTTCCGGGGATTCGTCCGTTCACTCAATCGGCACGGCTACCAAGTGGATTGGCGCATCCTGCGCGCCTGCGATTACGGGGCGCCGACCATTCGAAAGCGCCTGTTCCTGCTCGCCCGCCGCGACGGCCTGCCGATCACCTGGCCGAAGCCGACGCATGCCGACCCGGCAGCGTCCACCGTGCGTCAGGGCAAGCTCAAGGCCTACCGCACCGCTGCCGAGTGCATCGACTGGTCGCTGCCCTGTCCCTCGATTTTTGGGCGCGGCCGGCCGCTGGCCGAGAACACTCTCAAGCGCATCGCCAAGGGCGTGATGCGGTACGTGGTCGAGAGTGGTGACCCGTTCATCGTGCCGATCGCCAACTATGGTAACGGCGCCGTCCAGGCCAACGACATACGCGAGCAGTGAGCGCGGCGGGCGAGATCTTCGCGAGCCAATGCCCACCGTCTGCGCCGGCGGCACCCATGCCGCAGCGGTGGCCGCGTTCTTGGTGAAGTATTACGGCCGAGGTATCGGTCAGGATCCAAGCGAGCCATTGCACACCGCACCAACCCGGGACCGCTTCGGCCTGGTCACCGTGACGATCAAGGGCGAGCAGTACGTCATCACCGACATCGGCATGCGCATGCTGCAGCCCCACGAGCTCGCCGTGGCGCAGGGGTTTCCGAGTACCTACCAGTTCACCCAGGCCGAAGGACGGTCCGTTCCGAAGTATGTCCAGGTTCGCCTGATCGGCAACAGCGTCTGCCCGCCTCTCGCCCGCGCAATCGTCGAGGCGAACTTCACTCACGAACGTCGCTTCATGCCGGCGCCGGATTCGGTTGCCGCCTGACTGTCATTGCCGCCCATTGAGGCGGCCTTCTTCTTTCTGGAGACCCTGCCATGTGGTTCAAAACCCTACACCTGTACCGGCTTCACTCTGATGCCGTCGCCCTGCCCCTGCTGGAAGCTGCCCTGCCCGGGATGGCTTTCCGTCCTGTTGGCCCCACCGAATCCCGGCGCATGGGCTGGGCCCCACCTGCCGGGCGCCATGGCGAGCAGCTGGTGCACGAGATCAACGGCCAACGGTTGCTGACCGCACTGCGCCAGGAGCGTCTGCTGCCCGGCTCGGTGGTCAAGGATGAGGTCGAGGAGCGCGCTGCCGAAAAGGAATCCACGCTGGGGAGGCCGCTGTATCGAGCCGAAAAGCAGACCCTCAAGGAGCAGGTCTATGAAGAATTCCTGCCCCGCGCCTTCACCCGCACCCAGCGGCTGGACGTGTGGTGGGACACGACACGCAACCTGATCGCCATCAACGCCGCGAGCCGCAAGCGCGCCGAGGACGTGCTCGACCTGCTGCGCCAGACGTTGGGCAGCCTGAAGGTCACGCCACTGGCGACCAGGGCGCTGCCGAGCCGCACGATGACCGAATGGCTGCGCGATCCCGGCAAACGGCCGGCACGGATGGAAGTGGGCAATCAGGCGGTGTTCACGGCACCCGCCGGCGACGAGGGCGCGATCACTGCCAAGCAGGTGGACATGGACGGCGGCGAAGTGCTGGCCTGTCTCGATGCCGGGCGCCAGGCGGCACGCATGGCCCTGACCGTGGATGAACAGGTGTCGCTGATCCTGCACGACGACCTGACGCTCAAGTCGCTGCATTTCAGCGATGCCCTCCTCGATGAGGCCAGCCAGGCCAACGATGGCGACGATCCGGTGCTGAGGCTCGAGACAGACTTCGTGCTGATGACCGGGGCGCTGGGCAGTGCCATTGATCTACTGATCGAGGGGCTGGGTGGCGAGGCGGATCCGGCGTTGCCCACAGCAGATAGCGCGGCAGCGATGGCGAGCTACAACGGTGAGCCGGACCCGCTCTATGACCAAGCTGTCGCGTTCGTTATCGAGTCGCAGCGGGCCTCAGTGTCCACGCTGCAACGGCAGTTCAAGCTCGGTTATAACCGCGCAGCGCGCCTGATCGAGGTCATGGAGGTTGCTGGCGTCGTCTCGGCGATGCAGACGAATGGCAGCCGCCGCGTACTTCATGCGGGGGAGCCATTGGAGGAAGCCCAATGACGATACGTATAGCGGACCCCACTACAGGGGAAACGGTGTCACTCAAAGAGTTAGCCGCTCGCCATGGCTGCAACTACAGCAGCATGAAGGGTCGATATCACCGAGGGCGCCGCGACTGGGATCTGATCCGCGCTTCTCCGAGGGGGCGCATCCAGGAGGAAGCTAAGCGTCGCGAAGTCATGGTGCACCACACCAACCGGATCGCGCTGGAGCGGTTCATGTCATCCCCGCAGGGGCGGCTGACGACACGATTGTTCAAGGACTATGGGAGGGCGGCGTGATGGAGGTGGATCGCGACTATGCGACCGACAAGCTGGAGCTTCTGCTTCGCGACATCGGCATGTACACGGCTGAGGAGTTCTGGCGGCAGATGAGCCGCATTGCTGCCGGCGCTACCGGCATGCCGCACGCAGAAGAGCTGCGTCAGGATTGCGACATGCACCGTGACGCCGAAATGGCCTGGGAGAAGGCGATGATGCAGGCCATCGGCGAAGATGGCATTAGGTCGGCTGTCGAAGCGATCGAGCAACTGCGCAATGAGCGCGAAGCGCTGGCCGCGCATGTGGAAGCCTGTCAGCCAGTCGTTCGCGCCTATGCAGATGCCTGCTTCTTTGACGTGGGAAAAGAGGGCCTGAAGGAGGACGCCAAGCGGCTTGCTCGCCACCAGCCCGAAGCCAGCCTCGCCCGCCTGATCGCTGAGAAGCAGGCTGAGGCGCTTAACCATGTGATTGATAATATGCCACGTCGAGTACCTGTAGAGGCGCAGTTGGACTGGCTTGTCGGTGAGAAATGGAAGCTCGATAAAAAGGCTAGCCAAGCGGAGGGAGAGCAAAATGGCTGACTTCAAGCGGGAGCATCGATACTGGGCTGTTAAGCGCAAGCACCTGACGCCGGACCAGGACGAGCGAGTACGGCAATTTCTGAGCCAGCTACGGGATGAGGGCGTGCCTGATGTTGAGTGCGTCGCGGTTGAGAGCGACTGGCCTATCTATGAAGAAACTTGGGAGAACGTCCAGCGACTGGCCGAAGGCAAGCCATCTATCCGTGACGAGCGAGACGAGTACCGGCGATTAAGCGATCAATACAGCGATCTGTGGCGAAGGGAGAGAGACAGAGCCGACGCGCTGACATTGAAGATGTCAGGTGTGTGCCTTGCCGCTCACAAGCTGGTAGCTGCCAAGGATGAAGGCGAAGCCGATGCCGCAGTCACGGAGATTGAAAAGGCTTCGCTGGCATTCAGCGAAGATCTTCTCACCCGCTGCATTGCTGACGAGCGTGCCGATGCGATGGGCTGGGCGCTTGCTCAGTCATGCCTCGAGGAAAACGAAGGCGTCATGTGGCGGGCCAAGATTGTCGGTCCGGAGATTGAGCGGCTGCGCCGCATTGCTCAGGGAGGCGAGCCTTGATTAGCAAGCGAGAGACCATCCAGCTTGCAAGGTGGGCTGGCAGCTTCGCTGCATGGGTGCGCGACTGCATTCGGTAGTCAATGCGCACACATAAACCAGAGAACACGCGCCGCCTACGAGGCGGTTTTTTATTGCCCCATGCAAGGCCCTGCCGGGGCCTGTCAGATCAGATAGATAGAGGACATCATGGCAATCGAGCCGCTTTTTCTGACCCCCGAAGAGCTTGAGCAGCTCACCGGTCGTAAGCGCAGCAAGGAGCAGCGCGAGACGCTCGACAGCATGGGTATTCGCTGGAAGCCGAATGCCTCGGGCGACACGCTGGTCGGTCGTCGCCACGTCGAAGAGGTGTTCTGCGGCAACTCCGTTCGCCCTGAGCAGGAACGCAAACGCCCCAACCTTGGAGCCTTGAGTCGATGAGCAATATCGGTATCCCACGCGTCTACTGGCGCAAGGGTGCCTGGCGGTACATGTGCAACAGCCGCCAGAAGGCCTTGGTCGGCAAATCGTGGATCCGGCTGGGCGCCACTGAGGAGGAAGCGCTGGCCGAGTTCAAGCGCTGGGAAGAGAGGCTGTTTCCGAAAGCCGGGATGGGTCGGCTGTTCGATCGCTATGAGGCCGAGATCATCCCCGCCAAGCCCAGCTCGGCAACGCGTGACTCCAACAGAAACGAGCTCAAGCGTCTCAGGTCAGTGTTCGCCGAATGTGAGCTGGAGGATATCGGCGTACATGACGTCTACGCCTACATGGATGCTCGCGGTGCTCAGTCGAAGACCCAGGCCAACCATGAATTGGCGCTACTCAAGCACATCTTCCGCTATGGACAGCGCTGGGGTGTCTGCGAGCACAATCCGGCGGACCCGGTCCAGAAGTTCAAGACGAAGTCGCGAGACCGATATGTCACCGACAGCGAGTTTCGACGCTTTCTCAAGTTCACTTCCCCCTGGGTGCGCCGCTACGCCCTTTTCAAGTACAAGACCGGGCTGCGCCAGGGAGACCTGCTGTCCCTGCGCCTGGATCAATTACAGCCGGACGGCATCCATCTACGCACGAGCAAGGCGGGCAAGCTGGCGATCATCCCCTGGGACGATGAGTTGCGCCGGCTGGTGATGGAAATTAAGGCCGACAATCTTGCGCGAGGGCGTCAGGGCCCCACACTGTTCTGTACTCGGGAAGGTAGGGGTTACGACAAGGACCGTTTCCACAGTCGCTGGCAGTACGGTATGCGCAAGGCAATGAAGGAAGGCGGCGTGCAGCGATTCACTGAACATGACCTGCGCGCCAAACATGCCACCGATGCCGAGAAGCAGGGACTCGATGTGCAGGCCAATCTGCAACATAGTGACCGCCGCACCACCGAGATCTACCTGCGCGCCAAGCAGGTGTTGCAGGTATCCACCCTGGGCGCCGACTCCTTCATTGAGGGCGGCGATAGTGCAACGCCAATGCCCCGAAAGTGAGGGGTAACCGCCTCGGAAGCAACGGGGTGCAACGCAAAAGCGTTACCCCCAAGCCATATAAGCTATTGAATGATACTGATAAATCCAGCGAAGCCGACCGGTCTTGAAAACCGGCAAGGGTTAACGCCCTTCCAGGGTTCGAATCCCTGTCCCTCCGCCACAATACGAAGGGGAATCAGTCACTTGGCTGATTCCCCTTCTTCGTTTCCGCCTACCGATATCCGTCCGACTGACGCGATTCTTCTTTGCAGCCAAGGACTTCGTCCTTTGTCAGCACAGGAGGTTATTGTCGTCGCCCTGCATCGATTGAGTCTCGTCAGAACTGATTCGTCATCGTCCGAATCGCCAGGGACGCCTACTGATACTCATATCCACTTGCCTCCTGATGGCTAGGCCACCGGCATGCAGCATCCTTGCGCTTCTCACGGAGCGTGATGAGAACTGCTCCGAAAGGCATGGCAAGTGATGCGAGCAAAGAATCGATCTACGTTCACATGGTGATGGTCGATATTGTCGGGAATCTCGCTGGCTCGTATCGGAAGATGCGCTCCAACAGTCCAAGCTGGTAATCGGATTCGGGGTCGATGAATTTGATCATAAGACGCACCACTTCACGACGGATCAGACCATGGAGGTAATCGTTGTAAGTCGTGATGAACTCATGACAATGTTCGCAAAAAAGCCCATCGGAGAGGTCTGGTTCCCCTCTCCAACATGTCGATCGACAGCAACCGGGGCACTCCACTTGCCGAGACATATTGAACATGCTGCCTCCTACCTAAGTGTGGCGAGACGGTATGAGGTTAGTACTTCTTCGATGAACAAGACATGAAGTTTTATTAGCAATTCATTTATAAAACAGTGTTTTAAATCAAAAACAATTGCCAGGTATCATCGATGAGCCACTGTCTGTGTCTCACGACAGGGACGAAACAGGTAGGCTACGCTGTGGTGGTAACCCCATCCAAAGAGGAGCCTTCGTGCATAAACTCGATCTCACCCAGGAAGAGCGCGAATACATGAACGAGCTAAGAATGCTTGCGACGGACAACCGCGGCGATGAGATTGTCGTCGGGCTCAGCCGAGACGAGTCGCTTCGCTATATCGAGAGTCACCGCGTTTTTCTTTCCGGCGAGGGCGGCCATAGCGGCGCGGGAATCGATGATTATATGATGCTGCAGGCAAAGCACGAGCGTGCTCGCATGGCGGGAATGGCTGCCGACTCGAGTCCTGCCGAGCCTTGACCAGGGTAGAACGAGCCAGGATTCACGGGGTAGCCTGACTCCGGTCGGAACAGAATCGGCCTCAGCATCTTTTCAGTGGCTTTCACCGACGCCTTGGCGGCAGTATCTGGCTCCTTGAATCGGACATAGCAGAGTACCGTCCGAACATGGCGGAACGGGCCCACATGTCTCGTAGCGCTATCCAGGCAATATTGCCTGCGATAGCCCAAACGTACATAAGCAGGATAATCAGGAACTGAGGAGTCACACGATGGCCAAGACATTTCTTGTTCCCGTGGACGGTTCAGAGACCGCCAGGAAGGCACTGGATGTCGCCTGCCTTCTGGCCAGGCAGGAACAAGCTCGCCTTTGTATTCTGCATGTCCCTGAAAAAGTGTCTTGTGAAACGACCTTGGTGTGGGATGCGGGCTCGATACTGATGAATGCATCGCCGACCGATCTCGAGCAGGCCGGGCGAAAGATCTTGGAAGGTGCCAGACAGGCTGCAACCGAACAGGGCGTCACGGATGTGGATGTAAGTATTCAACAAGGCGACCCTGCAAGAGTCATCACCGAGCAGGCCAAGCTGCTGAGCGTCGATACAATCGTCATGGGTAGCCGGGGCTTGAGCGACATAGAGGGGCTCATCGTGGGCAGCGTTTCACACAAGGTCGCACATGCGGCCAATTGCCAGGTTATCGTGGTGCACTAAGTTCTATCTGAAAAATCGGCGAGCGATGCCTCAGGCAAGGCAAAAATCAGTGAAGAAGCGGAGTTTACAAGAGTAAATGAGCATTCTGAGCTGATTTTTAACGCTGCATGAGCGAGCGCAGGCATTTTCAGACAGAACGTAGTACCGAATTCTCCGGTCTCTCAAGTTGTCACGAAGCGCCATTGCCTATCCAGTACGAAACTGACAGGCCAGTTTTCTCATCGAGTCATGGGATGCTCGGTGCGGATATCGCCCTGACGTAACTAAAGCCATAATTTTGTATATTTTTTTTAGCACTGTAATAATGACGTTTTCCATCTGCTGCTACGAACATCGGAAATGCTACGCTATGTTGGTCAACCTGAAGCGACGAGGTGCAACATGGCACAAGGACATCTTCCTTCAAAGTATTCTTATGCGCGGCTCATGGACTCCCTTCGGAGCCAGCAGGACGATCCGCGCAATCCTGTGGAACGCATGCAGGAAGCCAACCACAAACTGCAGGAAGCGGTAGCGAGACTCAAGCAAGCTCAGACGCACATGGAATACAGCGTTACTGACTTACGTTTTTCCGTTTCCCGGTTAATGGAGAAATATCCAGAGCTATATAAAGCTCCTAGTAATAAAGATCATTCTTGATGTGCTCTCGGCCTCGAATCCTTTGGCAATAGGCAAAGCAGTTCGAGGCTTGTCCATCCACGCATGGATAAGTCCATAAGCACTCTCTGTCGCACCCTTCCGGCTCCTGTCTGGTCAGGGATATCAAACGATATCAAGGTGAGGTCCGTGCAACAGGAGCCAATTTTTCGCTGCAATGCGACTCGAGCCAGCTTGATGCCAAGCGCTGAGCTTGGTCGATGCGCTTTTCCGACATTCGCTGGGCCAGTTTATCGCGTTGTGATCTTGCAGTATCGCTTCCGGCATTGGCAGCGATACTAAGCCATTTGTAAGACAGAATGCTGTCTGCAGGCTCGATTCGCCCTTCGTTCAACATGAGCCCAAGATTACGCTGCGCTCCCGAATGGCACTGCTCGGCAGCCTTGCGATACCATTGCAAGGCTGCTTCAGGATCCTGCGGCACCCCCTTTCCTTCATCGTACAGGACCGCCAGATGATATTGAGCCCTGGCATCATCCTTTTCCGCAAGGGGCTTCCAGAGGTTAAACGCCGTTTTCCAATCTCCGAATGAGGCCGCCGCAAACCCGTTTTCAAAATCTCCTGCCAGGATTGGCGAGGACACTACGAGAAAAATCAATAGGGCTATTACCCTTTTCACGACCCGCCCTCCCCATGGATATTCCTTGACCGCTTTTCACGCCCACCTTGCCGTGCATTGCGTTCTGCATCGCGCCATTACCCGCCCTGATCGCCAAGATTGCCTCTAGAATCTCTCTTTGTCCCTACCAAACACCTCATCCTTCGGGGATGAATAGTGTCATCAAAAGTGACATTTCGTTGCCGATATGACTATGCTGTAAAAAGAAGCAATGCAACACGCTACGTCAGGGAAAGATGTGGGGATAATAATGAAACTCTTTTTCACTACCACCGCCGCTATCGCTGCACTGGGTCTAGGCATGGTCTTTCTTAACACTTCGGAAGAGGCTGATGCCGCACTGACACCGGATCAGGAGAAATACTGCGCTGACGTCGAGAAATGGCGCATGCAGCAGTTGCTCGATGTCCCTAAATGGTCCCGGACTTCCGGCTCTCCCGATTACAAAGGGACATATCAGCAATGGTGCGTTTCATCCAAGTAATATGCCGAGTGATCCGCGACTCCCGGCCATCGTTCGACGATGGCCGGAATTTCTTCGTGACAGCTCCATCAAACGCCAGGCATCGCTTCACTTGGAAATGGGAAAATTTGTCGTGAGCTTTACTGCCGCTACACTTCGGTAGGATGCAATACGGTATAGCATAGCGCGATGCGGAGACCCACTCGATGAGCGAAATCACACGGGACCTTATCCAAAAGGCTCAGGAACATCATGACATCAACGCCGTCATAGAGGCCGATGAGCACGAACAGCCCCCACCGGAGGATGCCCCCCTCGCTGAGCTAGGCAAGGCGATCTACGAACTTGAAGGTGAAGGGGTGGATATCGGTAACATTGTGGATCGCTATCGGGGCGACGGCCTTACGCCAGCCCTGGCAAGCAACGCCAGGCTCTTCTATCTCTCACTAAACGGTGAAAGGGAGTGAGTGACCAGGCTTTCTGCAAAAGCTTTTCGATGAGCGTAACCACTTGGCAAGCAGACCATGAGCTTATGCAGTCATCGAATGGCTTCAGACCAGAGAAGCGGGTGAGAGTCAGCCTTTCGCCCGCGCTCTTGCCCTGCACTTTATTTTTTTATTTTATTTTATTTTTCCAAATCATTCTTGATTTACTCTTCCCTACAACTTTACATTGAAGCGTTGGCTCATCCTTTCAATGTCTTCTTCTGGCACATCATGTAACGAAGTACTGCCATGCCTGTTTTCGACAATAACGGAAAAAACCCGATATCCATATATCTCAGCGAGACGATAATAAGGCTTCATTTCTCGGTAACGTGTAAAAGTGTTCGTTACGGCAATGTCATGCCCCGACCGCATCTCTTGCTCGACCGCGCTCTGACAGCTCCGGTGAGCTGGCCATAGCTTATCGACATCGAAATGATAATGGCCTTGCTGATCATAGAAGTAATCATCAGCCGCGAAGATACGTTGTGAGTCCATGATGCTCTTGGCGAATGTCGTTTTGCCGGCACCTGGCAACCCCCTGACGAGATACAGATTAGGCATGGTTGCTTGCTACCCCTTTCGACACGATTGTCCTTGCTCAACGATAACAACCCTTCACACGCCCTCCTCGGCGTGCACAGTGTGCCCCTTCAGCGTAGACGTAGCCAGGATTACCGATCGTACCCGCCCCTCTCGTACCGCTTGATACGAATTTTTGAGCTATAGGTATCTCTACCATTTATCAATCGAGGAGGTCATATGCCTAAGCAAGCCCGTATCGAGCCCGTTTTTGAAGCTAGCGATCTCAATCAGAAGGTTACGGGATGGTTGGTCATCGACACGAGCCAACCGGAGAACGAAACTGTCGTATCGGAGCATGAAACCCAGGCTGAGGCCATCAAGGCCGCCGAAGACTTCGAGCAGTACTCCTGAGTTCTACCTGAAAAATCGACGAGCGAAACTGAGGCTAGGTGGAAAAAGCCGAAAGAACGGAGTTAAGGAAGCTAAATTAGCAGCTTGAGATTTTTACAACGCCGTATCTTTGGGCGTGAGGATTTTCAGAGCATCCTCGCCACCAACCCTCTCACGAGGCCAGGCTTAGCTTGGCCTCGTGAACCGAAACGAAGTGGCGACGCAGGTCATTTATCGCTTCTTACCAGTGCCAGGGCCATGAAAGTGCCCGAAACAAAGAAAAGCAGCAGGATGGCAAGCCAGTATGACATTTGAGGCTCCGTTGAAGCTGTCTGACAGGACACAGACAGCAACATTGCAATGGTTATGTTCGATAGTGTGTACGGCAGGTGTTGCCGAAACTAAAGCCATAAGCCTTTTTTCGCAAGTTTTTAATCAACGCAGTGAGATGTCACCTCACACCTGAAGTCGCTCTCCCATGCTCAACCGTGCAAAATCCTCAGGTTAAAGAGCAGGATAGCGTAGCCCTCTTCCATTAGACCTTGCTTCAAGAAGAAACGGTGACGATACAGGGTCGGCAGCGTCCCACTTCCGATGCTCGGACGATACGCTAGCGAATTACAGAACGGGTTGGATACGCGGCTGTCTCCGGAAGAGACGCGGCCGGAGGAGCTTCATGCTGGCAGGTGGCGTCAATAGAACATCAGGCAACGATGATGAGAAAGAGGCACATGTATGAGAGCGGCACGGCGATGTCGTCATTCCACGTTCAAGACAGGTATAACCTTATGGCCCGCCTGGCTTCGACTTCATGGATCATGGGCGCCCATCTGAATCCATGGCAAGCAGGCGATCCAGAAGATTGTTCGGCCGCCCTTTCAATGGCGAGCCCAGAAATTCGTAATCGGTCATCGCGCATTTCGGGCAAGGGGGCTTCGTTACGGGAGGTTGGCTGATAAAAACGACCACACCACAACAACGACACCGAAAAAGGCCTTTCTTGGTGCTCGACATAAACACTCCGTAACGGCAGAAATATGTTTCTGTTGCTTATATGTAAGTAACATAGCGATCTGCATGACAGCATGCCATATCAATATACTCATTAAAGTGATGAATTATTTAATATCGAAGATGAGCCACAATATTTAAAAAGATATGATCAATACCCGAAACAAGGGACTAAAAGCTTCAAGGAAAAATAGACTATAAAATTAGAGCATTCATGGCGGTAATGAAAAACCTAGTGTTTTCTTGCACGGCCAACCTTTTAGTGTGCCAATATTTATCAAGCGTAATCTGCCGCCCATCCACTGCCAGGCCGTACCATTCATGATGAATGCCAGCCCAGTAGCTCGCGCACCGCGAGATAACTACACAACGGCTTCCTGACAGGTTCACTGGTAGAGCCGTAGTCCTACACGAACGACACGGTTGCCTTCCATTTCGCTGATGACCCAGTGAAAACCATGCCAATCGACATCATCGCCCACAACCGGGTGCCCCCCGACGCGTAACGAGACGAATTCCCCCAACGTCATGTCCTGCTCGCCTGCACTCAAGGTCAAACCATAGGCGTCCGCGACATCGCGCATCAGCGCGCCACCCTCGAGAGTGAAGGTGCCAAAGAAGGCCCGTTCGCGCTTGAGTTTTGCCTCGCCGTTGAAAAGCCGGTTGAGCGCTGGCAGATCGCCGCTGCGTCCGATGACGCAAATGATGTCATGAAGACACAACTCGGTGCTTCCCTTGGGGTGCAACATCGTATGCTGACGGAACAGGGCGGAGATCAGCGCCCCCGAGGGGAAGCGCAAGAGTCGAATCGGCACGCCCTCCAGAGCATCGTTCTCCACCGTATAGACGAACATCTCGTAATCGTTCTCGGGCAGTATCCCCAAGGGACCACGCCGATCCGGAGTCACTCCCTGGGGGACTTCGACACGCATCCAGCGTGCCATGGGTGCCAATGTCGTTCCTTGAAACAGCAACGAGAACAGCACGACGAAGAACGCCACGTTGAAGTAGAGCGATGAATTCTCGACCCCGGCAATAACGGGGAAGATGGCCAGGACGATCGGTACCGCCCCGCGCAAGCCGACCCAGGAAATGAAACACGACTCGCGCCAACGGAACTTGAAAAACGGCTTGAGAAACAGCAATACCGCCAACGGACGGGCCACGAAGATCAAAATCAGCGCCAGTATGACGCCGGGGATCGCGTAATCGATCATTTCACTGGGGGTGACGAGTAGCCCGAGTATCAGAAACAACCCGATCTGACTCAGCCAGGCCAGTCCGTCATGAACCGGAAGAATGAAGTCGAGGTGTCGTCCGGGTTGGTTGCCGATCATCAAGCCCGCCAGATAGATGGCAAGGAAACCGCTGCCTCCGATGAGCCCCGTCACTCCGAAAATGCAGAAGCCCAGCGCAAGCGCCAGCAACGAGTAGAGACCAGGCGCCAGATCCAGCCAGCGCAGCAGCTTCGCCACCAGCCAGCCGCCTCCGATGCCGATGACCAGCCCGATTCCGAACTGCGAGACGAAACGCAGGGCGGTTTCGCCGACCCCCGAGGTTTCACCGACCAGCATTTCTGCCAGGGTGATGGTCAGAAAGATCGCCATGGGATCGTTGGTGCCCGACTCGATCTCCAGCGTGGCCCCGACACGCTCATTGAGACTGACGCCCTGTCCGCGGAGCATCGAGAAAACGGCTGCCGCGTCCGTGGACCCCACAATGGCGCCTACCAGCAATCCCTCGACGGGGCTCAGACCGAATATCCCCATCGCGGCGACCCCCACGACACCGCTGGTCACGAACACGCCCAGGGTCGATAGCGACAGAGCGGGTTTCAGGCCGACACGGAAGGTCTTGAAACGGGTGCGTAATCCGCCATCGAGCAGGATCATGGCCAGTGCCAGTTGCCCGATCAGAAAGGCGCGAAAGTAATCGTTGAACTGTATTCCCAGCAGCCCATCCTCTCCGGCGAGCATGCCCAGTCCCAGAAACAGTACCAAAAGCGGCACACCGATGCGGGAAGACACCCGGCTGCCGAGGATGCTTAATGCAATGAGAAAACCGCAAACCAGAAAAAGACTATTGATCGAGTCCACTCGCCACCTGCCAGTTGAATATCCATTTCATTGTATCCCGCCTCAGCAGGCACTCCGCCAGACAGGACGTGCCGCCATCCACTGCCATTGCACGTCACCGCAAACGTGCATGGCCCAGAGTACCGCCCGCATTGCCATACGAAACGCTCCAAGCTCAGGTACTGGCTGATGGCAGCGATAAGCGGCGAGAAAGGCGTCATACTGCCTCTGGGAGCGACACAACAACTCTACCAGACAGTGATCCAGTTCCCATGGAGCCCACACCAGCGCCTCCCAGTCGCTCCAGTACCAACCTGTCGCTCCACACAAGAACTGGTCGGGGCGCAGATCCGGCAGGCTCCATACCGCCCGGGTGGGCACCGGCATGGACAGGGATATCTCGATCTCATCGCGCCGCGGATGACGTTCGAGAAACGACCGGGCAAGACGTGGCCACTCGTCAAGGGCCCACATTTTGGTGAGTGGATGTCCCCAGCCGGACACACTCTCATGATGCAAGCGCCCCACCTGGTCTCCCAGCAGTTCGGCGAAGGTCTCGGTCATGGCGGGCTTGTGTGCTTGCCGCCAGGGCAGACTCCACAAAGGAGCGCTCTGCATGCGCCCGAGAAAGGTCAGCGGCAGCGGCGGCATCGGCAAGCGCGCCGGCAGCGCGCCGCCCAGCCGTGTCAGCGCCTCGGGATGTTCCCAGCGATCGAAGCCAAACAGATCTTGTATCCCTTTCCAGAAGGCATCGCCACGAGGCGACGTCCGGGCCAGCTTGAGCAACTGCGGAGCATCCCCCCGGGTCCGCCATAACCAGTTGGCGCTGTCGGGCCAATCCAGCGGCACCGGCGAAACGCAATGCCCCGTGTATGCCTTGATGCGGCGGGTCAGTTCAGCATCGGGATACATGCAGGCTCCTTCCTGACAGATGACGATCGGCCCCGGTACCGTGCTGAGCTGGGCAGGCCGACCCGGCACAGGATACAATAAAGCTTCTGGATGGGGGTGCCCCTGCAACTCGCAGTGGCTGAGAGTGCCAGTCACAACCCCGGAACCTGATCCGGTTAATCCCGGCGGAGGAAATGCCAGACCGTGCCGAGCGCACGCCTTCGCCTCGCCACGGAGCTTCAATGCCATCTCTTGGGCTATCTCTGCGCCGCGCCAGCCTGGCTTTCCATGGCCAGCCCCTGTTCAGCGACATTGCCTGCGAGCTTCCGCCTGCCAGCTGGACCTGTCTGCTGGGACGCAGCGGCAGTGGCAAGAGTTCGCTTCTGCGCATGATCGCCGGGTTACCCCTGCCAGAGCCGCATACCCTCGATCTGGCCACGTCCGATAGACTTCCATTGACCGGGCGCATCGCCTGGATGGCGCAGCAGGACCTGCTGCTGCCGTGGCGGCGCGTGATCGACAATGTCCTGGCCGGCCCCGCGCTACGCGGTCGCATCACGGCCGTTGACCGTCAACGGGCGCATGCGCTGCTCGACAAGGTCGGCCTCGCCAGCAAGGCCCGGCAATGGCCGGCCGCGCTCTCCGGAGGGCAGCGCCAGCGAGTCGCCCTGGCCCGGACCCTGTTCGAGGATGCCCCGCTGGTGCTGATGGATGAGCCGTTTTCGGCTCTCGACGCCATCACGCGCCTCGAGCTTCATGAACTGACGGCCCGCCTGCTACAGGGGCGTACGGTGATACTCGTCACTCACGACCCGCTCGAGGCGCTGCGCCTGGGAGACCAGTTGCTGATTCTGGGTGGAGATCCGGCCCGGCTCGAACATTTCCAGGCTCCTGCCGGACAACGGCCTCGCTCTCTGGATGACCTGGAGTTGCAGCGCCTCCAGGCGCGTCTGGTGGCACGACTGAGCGGAGGCACATCATGACGCGACGTCTCCAGGCTGCGAAGCGCCTGCTCCCGCCCCTGCTGGGACTGCTGGTACTGATAGGACTCTGGCAGAGCGTAGTGACGCTGACCGGGGCACCGCGTTACGTGCTGCCCTCGCCCCTTGCGGTCGCCCGGGCGCTTGGCACCCATCGCGATCTGCTACTGCACCACGCCAGCGTGACCGCGTTCGAAATCGTCGCCGGGCTGCTGATCGGCAGCTTGTGCGGTCTCGTTACCGCCCTGTCGCTGGCCCGTTTCCACGGCCTGCGCCGGACGTTGTTACCACTGCTGCTGATCAGCCAGGCCATTCCGCTGTTCGCTCTGGCCCCGATCCTGATGCTGTGGTTCGGCTATGGCATGGCCTCGAAGATTCTCATGGCCACGTTGATCATCTATTTTCCCGTGGCCTCGACCTGCTACGACGGCCTGCGCCAGACACCCCAGGGCTGGCTGGACCTGGCGCAGACGCTGGGTGCCAATCGTTGGCGCCGCCTGTTGCACATCCAGTTGCCCGCGGCACTGCCGGCGTTGTCTTCCGGCATGCGCATGGCGGCAAGTGCCGCTCCCATCGGCGCCGTCATCGGCGAGTGGGTCGGCTCCAGCCAAGGACTGGGTTATCTGATGCTGCAGGCCAATGCCCGCCTGCAGGTGGATGTGATGTTCGCTGCCCTGGGCATACTCGTGACCTTCGCCGTGGCGCTGTATTTCGGCGTCGATGCATTGATGCGACGCCTGATGCCCTGGCATGACGACCGGATCGGTAGAACGACCTGAACCTGCATACGCCCGGTCTCACGCCATGAGGCCGGGCAGGAACGACCGTGATACGGTCACCATCGCCGCCCCCGATGTCGGTATCGTGCATCAGGGGATGAGCTCCGTGGAGATGATGAGATGAATATGCCGTTACGCCACCTGATGACAGGCTTGATATGGCTGGGGCTGGCAACGTCGCTCTCGGTACATGCCGACACGACGGCCCAGAGCCAGTCGCTTTCCGGCGCCGCACTTGAGGCGACTCAGCAGGCGACAGGCAGTGCGGCGGAGCCCGAGCCGCTTATCCCGCCACCGCTGCGTCCGCTGAAGGTCATGCTCGACTGGTACCTCAATCCGGTACACGGTCCGCTGGTCATCGCCCGGGAGAAAGGATTCTTCGAGCGACAGGGGCTGGATGTGGAGTTGATTTCCCCCGCCGATCCCAGCGTGCCTCCCAAGCTGGTCGCCGCCAACCGGGTCGATATCGCCATCAGCTACCAGCCCCAGTTGCACCTCCAGGTGGACCAGGGCTTGCCCGTGGTTCGCATCGGTACCTTGGTGGCAACGCCGCTCAACATCGTCGTGGTCCGCCAGGACAGTGGCATCGATTCGATGGCCCAGTTAAAAGGCAAGAAGGTGGGTTATTCGGTCGGCGGGGTCGAGGAAGTCCTGCTGGCTGCCATGCTCGAACACAATGGCCTGAGCCTCGACGATGTCGAAATGGTCAATGTGAATTTCTCGCTGACGCCGGCGTTGATCAGCAAGCAGGTGGATGCCGTCACCGGGGCATTCCGCAACTATGAGCTTGCCCAGATGGCCCAGGAAGGTGTGCCGGGACGTGCCTTTTTCATCGAGGAAGAGGGCATTCCCATCTATGACGAACTGATCTTCGTTGCCAATCGCGATACGCTCAATGTCAATCGCGATGCCTATTCGCGCTTCCTTCAGGCCGTCGAGGATGCGACTTCCTGGATCATCAATCATCCCGAGGAAGGCTGGGATATCTTCAAGCAGTCGGATTCCGCCCTCGATACGCCGCTCAACGAGAAGGCCTGGTTCGCCACCCTGCCGCGCCTGGCGCTACGGCCGGCGGCTCTCGATGCGCGTCGTTATCAGGCGTTTGAATCTTTTCTGCTCGAACGCGGTCAGATTCGCGTACAAAGCCCGGTATCGCGGCTGGCCGTGGATCTGCACGCTCCTTGAGATCGTTTCGCTTCGTCCATCACGCCAGTCGTCCTGGTCAGCCACTGCTCTGCAGTGGCTGATGGCTTTCGGCCTTCGATGCCAGAATGCCATCCTTCCCCGAGATCCGAGCTTATTACTCTCCCATACGGTGAAACGGAGCGCATGATCGACGATCCCCTGATATTTCTCGACCTGGAAACCACCGGTACCCGCACCACGCGTGACCGTATCACTGAAATCGCAGCACTCAAGGTCCTCGACGGCGAGGTGGTGTCACGCTACGTCACTCTGGTCGATCCCGGGATCTCGATTCCCGAGCCGATTCGCAACATCACCGGTATTACCGACGCCATGGTCAACGGACAGCCGACATTCGAAGCCCTGGCCAATGATTTCTTTGCCTGGCTCGGCACGGGCCGCTTGGTGGCGCACAACGCCCGCTTCGATTACGGTTTCCTGCGCAACGAATTCAAGCGTGCGGGACTGCACTACCAGGCCAAGGCCATCTGCACACTGAAACTGTCACGCCGTCTGGCCCCACAGGAGCCCCATCACAACCTCGATGCGCTGCTGGCCCGTCACGCTCTCGTCAACGCCTCGCGCCATCGGGCCCTGGGCGATGCCGAGGCACTACTGAACCTGTGGCAGCGCTGGCATGTCGAGCACGATTCGGACCTTATCGAGCGTGCCGTTGCCGAACAGCTGCGTCGGGAGAGCTGGCCCGCGCATCTGGACCCGGGTGCCTTGAATGACCTGCCCCAGCGTCCCGGAGTCTATCTCTTCTACGGCCATAACCGGACACTGCTGTACGTCGGCAAGAGCGTCAACCTACGCTCACGCGTGCTCAGCCATTTCAGCAGCGATCATCGAGACGACCGGGAGATGCGCATCAAGACCCAGTTGCAGAGCCTCGAATGGCAGGAGACGGCTGGAGATCTGGGCGCCCAACTGCTCGAGGCCCGCCTGGTCAAGCGACTGATGCCGATACATAACCGTCAGTTGCGCCGGCGCGGCCGGCTGGTCAGCTGGCGATGGCGTGAAGGCGAGACGATGCCGGAACTGCTCGAGGATACTCGGTCAGACAGCTTGCAGCATGTTCTCTACGGCCTGTTTCGCAACCGGCGTGACGCCCAGAAGGCCCTTCAGGGCATCGCCGAGAGAGAAGGGTTATGTCCCAGGGTCCTGGGGCTCGAGAAGGGCAGCGGGCGTTGCTTCTCGCATCAGCTGGGACGCTGCCGGGGCGCCTGCTGCGGAGGGGAGTCGCTCGAGACACATACGAAACGGGCATGTGCGGCCCTCGAAGGGTTGAAAGTCCGGCACTGGCCCTGGCCAGGACGCGTGGCCTTTCGCGAAGAGGGGCCGGAGGGCGTCGTGGCGTATCATCTCGTCGATCACTGGTACTACCGAGGCAGTGCAGCGCGTCTCGACGAGCTCGATACGCTGCCCGCAGCCGATGCCGCTTTCGATGTGGACACTTACAAGATCCTGAGCCGTTTCCTCACCGCTCAGCGTGACGACATTACGCCCATCGCGCTCGATTGAATCGTCCTCCGGCCGGTCCCCGGAACTTAGCGTTCGGACAGAAAGGCTTCGACCGCCGCCTGGAAAGCCTCGGGCTGCTCGGCATGCAACCAGTGTCCAGCCTCCAGGGTTTCGATCCTGGCCTCGGGCAACACTTCACGGACGCGGGGAAGCAGTGCGTCGGTCACGTAATCGGAGCGCGACCCTCGCAGTACCAGTGCCGGCCCTTCATAAGCCCCCTGCCCACCCGGCTCGGAGACGATCGAGGCATAGTCCGCCTCTATCTCCGCGAGCCCGACACGCCAGACCATGACACCCTCATCGTCACGCACCAGATTGGTCGCCAGAAACAGGCGCGTCGCCGGTGTTTCGATGCTTTCAGCCATAAGCGCATCTGCCGCCTTGCGGTTTTCGGGGCGGGCCTCGGCGACACGATGCATCGCCTCGAAGATCGCCTCGTGTCCATGACGATAGGCGACGGGTGCGATATCGGCCACGATCAGACTGGCAACACGCTGCGGAGCCTGGCGGGCCAGCGTCATCGCGACCTTTCCTCCCATCGAATGACCCAGCAGGTCGCAATTCTCGATCGCCAGGTGGTCCAGCAGCGCGGTGACATCCTCAGCCATCTGCTCGTATCGCATGCCCGGGGCATGCGGAGAGCGGCCATGATTGCGCAGATCCACGGCGATGACGCGACGCTTCTGCTGCCACTGCTTGACATGCGAGCGCCAGTTGTCGGCACTGCCGAACAGGCCGTGAAGGACGACCAGCGGCCGGGAATCGCCACTGGTATCGACATGATGCAGTTCGAGACTCATAAGTCCTCCTGAAACTGAAGGACCTTATGCTAGCAGATTGCCCGATCAGACACTGCGTCCCGATCAGACACTGCGTGTAGTGCCGCGCTCGGTCGTGAACGCCACGAGACGGCGTGACAGCCAGCCCAGCAGCAGGCCATACAGGGGCAGGAAGAACAACAGACTGATACTGAGCTTGATGGCGTAATCGACCCAGGCGATTTCCACCCAATGCTCGCTCATGAAAGCGCTGGGCCCATGCCAGAAGGCGATCGAGAAGAAGGCGAAGGTATCCGCCAGGTTGCCGAAGACGGTCGACACGGCCGGTGCGACCCACCAGGCACGCAGGCGGCGCATCCTGTCGAAGACGTGTATGTCGAGCAATTGGCCCAGCACATAAGCCATGAAACTGGCCAGTGCAATACGTCCGACAAACAGGTTCCAGGTGAAGAGCGCCTCGAACCCCTGGAAGCGCCCCTCCTGAAACAGGACCGATACGGCATAGGACACCACCAAGGCAGGCAGCATGACCCGGGCGATGATGGCTCGCGCCGGTTGCTTGCCGAACAGACGGACTGTCAGGTCGGTGGCCAGGAAAATGAACGGAAAGCTGAACGCTCCCCAGGTGGTATGCAGGCCGAACAGTGTGAACGGCAACTGGACGAGGTAGTTGCTGGCGGTAATGACGGCGATATGAAAACCGACCAGAATCGCCAAGGCGAGGCGAAACTGTCGCGAATCGAGCATGAGCATTGAGGTGCCTTTTTGCGTCGCTGGGTAGCCGAGGGGTGAGGGAACCCTCGTTGAATTGGCGTCTGATCGCGGGGATCAAACAAAGGGCGCGGAGTATAGCACGCTCAAGAGCACCTCAGGCAAACCGACCGAGTCCCGTTGCGCCGACAAGAGGCGGGACCCCTCGAGGCGCTATAAGCGCCGCGCTTCGTGTGACGTGCCGACCTCGCGCTCGATCATGGCTTCATGCACGTCCTGGATACTGACCGGATCATCGATGGTGGATGGAACGCCGTACTCCTTGCCGTCGGCAATGGTACGCAGCAGCTTGCGCAGGATCTTGCCCGAGCGCGTCTTGGGCAACCGATTGACCACCAGCACCTGGCGAAAACAGGCGACGGGACCAATCTGGCGGCGCATCTCGGCCACCAGTTCCTCCTCGAGGCGTGCCTCGTCACCATCGAAGCCATCCTTGGGAATCACCAGCCCGATGGGAATCTGTCCCTTCAGGGCGTCATGAATTCCGATCACGGCACACTCCGCCACTGCGGGGTGCGTGCCCAGAATCTCCTCCATCTCGCCGGTTGACAGACGATGTCCGGCGACATTGATGACGTCATCGGTACGCCCCATGATGAACAGATAACCGTCCTCATCGAAGTATCCCCCATCACCGGTCAGGTAAGCGCCGGGAAAAGCCGCCATGTAGGCGCGATGAAAACGCTGCGGATCGCGCCAGATACCGCTCAGGCAACCCGGTGGCATCGGCTCGCGGATCACCACGCTACCCTGCTCTCCCGGGCGCGCCGGTTGCCCGTCGCCCTCGAGCACCTGCACATTGAAACCGGGCACCGGAAAGGATGCCGAGCCGGCCTTGACCGGACGGGGATCGAGCCCCTGAAGATTGGCGGCGATGGGCCAGCCGGTCTCCGTCTGCCACCAGTGATCGACAACCGGTACGTCGAGTAGGTCCTCGAGCCAGTGAAAGGTCGGCGGATCCAGACGCTCGCCCGCCAGGAACAGGGTCCGCAGACAGGAGATGTCGTGCTCCTGCAGGCGTTGCCCTTCGGGATCCTCCTTCTTGACGGCCCGAAAGGCGGTCGGCGCGGTGAAAAAGGCACGTGCACGATACTCTGCGATAACACGCCAGAACGCCCCCGCATCGGGGGTACGTACCGGCTTGCCCTCATAGACGACCGTGGTGCATCCGCGAATCAGCGGGGCATAGACGATATAGGAGTGGCCCACCACCCAACCGACATCCGACGCCGAGAAGAACACCTCTCCCGGCGCCATGCCGTAGACGTTCTCCATGGAGTAATGCAGCGCGACAGCATGCCCGCCGTTGTCCCGTACCACCCCCTTGGGCTTGCCGGTCGTGCCGGAGGTATAAAGGATATAGAGCGGGTCGGTCGCCCTGACCGGCACACAGTCGGCCGGTTCGGCATCGGCGATCAGCGATGTCCAGTCATGTTCCGTCGGCCCCAGCTCCGCCCTCAGTTGTGGACGCTGGAAGATCACGCAGGCGTCGGGCCGATGGCGGCTCTGCTTCAGTGCCTCGTCCAGGTAGGGCTTGTAGGGCACGGTTCTGTCCACCTCCACGCCGCAGGAGGCAGCCAGCACCACCTTGGGTTCGGCATCGTCGATACGTACCGCCAGCTCATGGGGTGCGAAACCGCCAAACACTACCGAGTGCACCGCGCCGAGACGGGCGCAAGCGAGCATTGCCATCAACGCCTCGGGCACCATGGGCATATAGATGATAACCCGATCCCCCCGCGCCACACCGAGCTTCGCCAGCCCTCCCGCAAGCCGTGCCACCTCGTCGCGCATCTCCCGATACGTCAGGGTGCGTTTTGAACCGGTAACAGGCGAATCCCAGAAAACCGCCGGCTGCTCGCCTCGTCCCTGCTGTACATGATGATCAAGAGCGACGTGGCAGGTATTCAGCATACCGTCTTCATACCACCGGGCATGGTCCTGATCGTCGTAGGTCAGGATACGCGTCGGCGCCTCGAACCAAGGAATCCGTTTGGCCTGTTCGCGCCAGAAGGCCTCCGGCTCATCAATGGAGCGCTGGTATTCGATGTCGTACGTGCTCATGGAAACACCCCGTTCTCGTTTGGGGGCTGGCCTGGCGGGCTTGCGGCAGCCGCTTGCGGAAGTCATGACGGTGCGAAGCACATCGTGATTGCTGACACTTTAGAGGATTCCCGGGGCATTACCTTCATACCATTGGCTAGCCCGAGGGGGGATATGCCACATGCCTGATTCTACGGAAATCGGCACTTGGCGAAATTCGCAACCCCCTTATCGATGATTCACCGTTAAATAGATGTTTGGACAGGGATGGCGAAGTTATTGAAGATTCGCTAAATCAGAAAGATAACAGTGCGGCATTGCACCGCACGAAAGCGAAGCGGCCTCTCTGCGCTTACAAGACACACGACACCGACACTTAGCTATATGGCACACACGGCAGGCAGGACGAGAAGCCCCTCATTGTCATCGAGGGTTTCAGAAAGAATCTGCGACACCGGCTCGTCCCGCTGCCGCGACGCATCAGGAGAAACATCATGAGCTCCCACCAGTCATCAGCCACCTCATTGCACGAAGCCGGAGAGCACTCGCTTCATCGAGCCACTTCCCTGCTCAAGGCCATGGCCAACGAAAATCGGCTGCGCATTCTCTGCCTGCTCGACGGTAACGAACTCTCGGTCACTGAACTGAATGGCAAGCTGAACCTCAGCCAATCAGCGCTTTCGCAACATCTGGCCATTCTGAGACGCGAAGGATTAGTGACCACCCGACGCGCCTCGCAGATCATCTACTATTCGCTGAGCGGCGAGGAGACCCGAACCGTGGTAGGGGCGTTGGAGACACTTTACGCAACCCAACATTGAAGTTGAATGTTCTGGATCGACCAAGGTTCACGGGGCCGTTCCGGATCAGCGTCTTTGCCAGGGGGCGCTTTCCAGACGCTCGAAGAGTCGCTCCAGCATCCGCTCCATGCCCAGCGACAATCCAATTCCCACCCGTTGCGTGATCGGCTTGCGCTGCTCCAGTGAAACCATCAGGACCCGAGCGGTTTCCATTCGGGAAACCAGATAGGCCTCACTGGTTCCCAGCGAGTCGATCAGCCCCTTGTCCAGCGCCTGACGCCCGTACCAGATTTCGCCGCTGGCCACCTCATCGATAGGCAGGCCAGGGCGTCGCTCGGCAACATAGTGCTTGAAGAGATCGTGGGTGCTCTGCAGATCCTCGATGAACTTGGCGCGCCCCTCTTCGGTATTCTCGCCCAGCACCGTCAGTGTCCGCTTGTGGCGCCCGGCCGTGAGCAGTTCCACATCGATGTCATGCTTCTTGAGCAGGCGATGGACGTTGGGCACCTGCGCGACGACGCCAATCGAGCCAATGACGGCGAACGGTGCGGCGATCAGCTGATGAGCGCAACATGCCATCATGTAGCCACCACTGGCGGCGACCTTATCGACGCACACGGTCAATCGGGCCCCGGCTTCGCGCAGCCGATCCAGTTGCGCGGCGGCCAGACCGTAGCTATGGACCAGTCCGCCTCCGGAGGTGAGCCGCAGCACTACCTCGTCGCCAGCGCGAAATTCTCCGAGCAACAGGGAAATTTCCGTGGATAACGCCGGAGTCGCCGAGGCTTTCAGATCCCCCTCGAAATCCAGTACCCAGACACGGGAGGAAACATCGTCCTCCTGCGAATGCTTTTTCTTCTTGCGCCGCGCCTTCTCCACCTTGCGCATGGCCTTGTCGGCCTGCGCCCGCCCTGCCGGTGCCATGCCCGCCAGATGCAACTGCTCACGCCGCTGGCGAAACCGCTCGTTGAGATCGACGATCTTCAGGCGTGCATCGTCTCCCTTCCCGCCACCTCTGGCTCGCAATATCAACACCACGACGGCAACCAACGCCACCACCAGGGTGGCGACCTTGGCGAGAAACCCCGCATAGTCGGAAAGCCACTCGATCACATCGACTCCTTGTAGACTCATCAAAAGCAACAATACGAAAAGAAATTTCCACCTTTACTCAAAGCGCTATCTGGAGGGCCGGCGCGATACTCAGCCAACTCGACAGCCAGCCTCTTGTATCAAACAATCGTTTTAAATATTCTCGTGTTGTAGTTTCCATCTTGTACCGACAACAGGAACATTCCCATGGCCGATGCACAAGCCGTCGTCGAAAAGCTTCAGAAACGCTTCGATCCCAACGCCGCCAAAGGTATGGACGAGGTCTTTCAGTTCAACCTGAGCGACGCGGAAAACTATTATCTGCATGTCAACGATGGCGCTCTGGACGTGCAGCAGGGCGAGCACGACGACCCATCGGTGACGCTGAGCATGGACAGCGACACGCTCAAAGGGATCATGGATGGCGAGATCGACGGCATGCAGGCCTTCATGAGCGGCAAGCTCAAGGCCACGGGCAACATCATGCTGGCAACCAAGCTGACCAGCCTGTTCCCCAACTGACAGCACCGACCCGCTGAGCCGCAAAAGCTGGCTCAGCGGGTTGCCACCGCCCGGATGTGAGTCTCGATCAGTTCACGGGATATCGAATAGGGCGGGGGCAATCCCGGCAGGCGGGTCGGCGTGAACCAGGCCGCATCGGCAATCTCCACCCCATCGATACGGATGCGGCGGCTCGCCGCTTCGGCGAAGAACCCCAGCATAAGGGAATGCGGGAATGGCCAGGACTGGCTCTTGAAGAAACTGACTCGCCCGACCTGCACCCCCACCTCCTCGGTCACTTCGCGCCGCACGGCCTCTTCGGCCGTCTCCCCGGGCTCGATGAACCCCGCCAGTGTCGAATAGCGCCCCGCCGGGAAACGCGGGCTGCGTGCCAGCAACAGCTCCTTGCCGTACGTCACCAGGGTGATGATACAGGGTGAAATCCGCGGATAATTGCGATTCCCGCAATTGTCGCAGTGCATCGCGAACTCATGCGCTATCCGACGCATGACCGCTCCGCAGCGGCCACAGAAGCGATGATCGCGAGCCCAGGACAACACTTGCAATGCCGTAGCCAGCAGACTGAACTGCTGCTCCGGCAGGTGTCCCAGCCAATCCCTTGGCGCCGGCCAATCCGGCTCTCCCGGCTCCTCGACCACCGCCACCGCCTCTCCCTGCCAGTGCCCCAGCGCGAAGGCCTCTTCCGGCCAGGCATCGCACCAGGTCAGAAAACTGCCGTCGTGCGCTGGCGCAATGCCCTGGGCTCCCACACGGATCAAATACCCCCTGCGGGGCGCGGCATGACCGGGCAATTCACGCAGAAACATGGTCACGTCGTCTCCTGCGTTGCGGGCTGCCCTGACGTCTCGAGCACATCCCATTGGCAACTGCCCGCCGCCTGGCGGATCCTGTCCAGCTTGGCGCGATGCGCCTGCATCTCGGCATCCGTCGGCACTGTCACGGCCAGGCGCAACCCTTCGCGAGCGATGCGCCGAATGCCGCTGGCGCTTCTCTGATCACCGCCCCGGCTCTCATCGTTGCCCCCCAGCAGCAGCGCTGTCTGCCCGCCCGTCATCGCCAGATAGACATCGGCGAGGATCTCGGCGTCGAGCAGTGCCCCGTGCAGCACGCGGTGGCCATTGTCGATGGCGTAACGCTTGCACAGCGCATCGAGATTGTTGCGCTGCCCCGGATGCTTGTCCCGTGCCAGTTTCAGCGTATCGAGAATGCCACAATGCGCGCTGACCGGGCCCAGCGCGGGAGAGCCGCGCGAAGCATTGAGCATGCCGAACTCATGATCGATGAACCCGACATCGAACGCGGCATTGTGAATCACCAGCTCGGCGCCCTGGATAAACTCCCAGAAGGCATCGGCCACGTCAGCGAACACGGGCTCGTTGGCAACCCGTTCGTCGGTGATGCCGTGCACCTCGATCGCCTCGGGATCGATGGCGCGCTGCGGGTTGATGTACTGATGATAAGTGTTGCCGGTCAGACGGCGATTGATCATCTCCACGGCCCCGATCTCGACCAGGCGATGCCCTTCCTTCGGGTCGATCCCGGTCGTCTCGGTATCCAGCACGATCTGGCGCATCAGAGATCTCCTTGCGTGTTCAGGGTCACGGCAGCCTGCATTTCGTCGATGGCCTCGTTGGCCAACGCATCGGCCCGTTCGTTGCCGGGGTGGCCGCTATGCCCCTTGACCCAATGCCACTCGATAGTGTGACGGGCCGTTTCGCCAAGCAACTCCTGCCATAGTTCGGCATTCTTGACCGGTTGCCGGGAGGCGGTCTTCCAGCCGCGCTTCTGCCAGCTGTGGATCCACTCGGTGATCCCCTTGCGAAGATACTGGGAATCGGTCCAGAGCTCGACATGGCAGGGCTGGTTCAGTTCGCGAAGCGACATGATGGAGGCCATCAGTTCCATGCGGTTGTTGGTGGTCACCGCCTCGGCCCCTTTCAGCACCTTTTCGTGCCGTCCGGCCCTGAGCACCGCGCCCCAGCCACCGGGCCCGGGATTGCCGCGACATGCACCGTCGGTAAAGATGATCACGTGGGGTTGGGGTCTGTCAGTCAACCTCGGGTATCCTGTATTCGTGGATAGCACTATGTTCATGCTGGGACCGCGAAGGCCGTGGCCGCTCGCAGTTATGCAGAGGCGAAGCTCCTAGCCAGGAACCGGCCATCAATGGGCGGGGGGCAAACTCCGGACGAATCGGCTGCATTCGGATCGTCTTGCGCCGGGCGACGATCAGGTAGGTGCCGCCCAAGGGAAGATTGTAGCGTCGTCCCAGGGTTTCCAGCCGCAGGTTGCGCACGACCCGCCCGGGAAAGCGAAAACCGCAGTAGTCTACCCGTTCGATCTCGAAATCGACAAACGCCAGCCAGTCCCGCAGGCGATTGCTGCTTCGCCAATGTCCACGCCATGGCCACTGACGCCGACGCGCAGGCCATATTCGGGACAATCCTTCGGTTCCGAAGGGATGCCAGCCCAGAATGACGAGCCGTCCATTGTCCTGAAGCACACGCGTCGCTTCACGCATGACATGATGAGCCTCGGGCACGATTTCGAGCAGATGATGGATCACCACCAGATCCAGGCTATCATCGGGCAGAGGCAGGCTATCCGGCATGCAGACCAGACTCGAAGACGTCTCGGCCAATTCACGCGTCGGTGCCCAATCCAGTGGATGACGGATGGGACACATGTCCGTGAGCCGCGGCGCCATACCCAACTGCAGGCTGTGCTGGCCAAACAGCGACTCGCACACGGGCCCCAGGCAAGCGCGTTCCGCCTGCCATAAGGCCTGGCCGGCAGCCGAAGCCCAGAACCGTCGGCCTTCGAGCACGGCCTGCGCCAAGGTCATGGGGTCACATGAATTTGACACTGGGGAGCGTTCCCTCCATCGTTGACGCATTTTTGCGGCATGTCTCCTGTTACGCTGTAAAGTTGGCATTATCGGAGACCAGACTGCACCGTCGAGGAAACCTGATCATGTTGACCGTGATACCCATTCCCGCATTTCAAGACAACTATATCTGGCTACTCCGCCAGGACACCACGCCCCAAGTTACCGTGGTGGACCCGGGAGATGCCCAGCCCGTCATCGACTATCTGGAACGGGAAGGCCTCGAACTGGGCGCCATTCTGATCACGCATCACCATAAAGACCATACTGGGGGTATCGGGGCGCTCGTCAAGCGCTACGGTCCGAGAGTCATCGGACCCGATAACCCTGCCATTGCGGGTGTCACCGAGCATGTCGCCGACGGCGACGAATGTCAGGTACTGGGGCGGCGCTTCGAAGTCCATGCCGTCCCCGGCCATACATTGGACCATCTCGCGTTCTTCACGCCCGGCACGCCGCCGCTGCTGTTCTGTGGAGACACGCTCTTCTCGGGCGGGTGCGGGCGGCTTTTCGAGGGTACACCGGAACAGATGCATGCTGCACTGTCTCGCCTGGCCCGTCTGCCCTCGGATACGCTGGTGTTCGCCGGTCATGAATATACGCAGGCCAACCTGGCGTTTGCCGCCGCTGCCGACCCCGACAATGCCGCACGTGACGCTTATCGTCGCGAATGCGACAAGGCACGTGCGCTGGAGCGCCCGACCTTGCCCAGCACCATTGGCCGTGAGCGCCAGATCAATCCCTTCCTGCGCGTTTCCGAGCCTGGAGTGAAGGCAGCGGCGGCGACACAAGGCAGCACCGAGGATGACCTGGCCACGTTCACCACCTTGCGTCACTGGAAAGACATTTTCTAATCCGCCATGTCCCATCTCGCCCCGATTCTCCGGAAGGACTTCGTTTCATGATCGAGCGATCGACTCGCCGCCAGGCCACCGGCCTGGCGGGCGGTTTGCTGTTGGCCCTGTTCTCCCTGCATTGTGCAGCCGGATCCGGTCTGTCTGACACTTCACGGTCGTTCAATACTTTCTGGACAGCGCTGGACACTCAGTCCGCCTCCTACCCGGACGTCTGGACCCGCCTGAAAAGCGGCTTCACCCTACCCCACGATGTTCAGCATCCACGCGTACGGAAATGGCTCGACTGGTACCGGACATACCCTCACCATGTCGAAGAGATCGCCGAACAGGCCCGCCCCTGGTTACGCTGGATCACCCGCCAGCTCGAGGCCCGCGGCATGCCGACCGAGCTCGCCCTGGTGCCGTTCATCGAGAGCGCCTACGATCCTCTGGCCAGCCACCCCGGAGGTGCGGCCGGTCTCTGGCAGTTCATGCCGGGCACCGGCGACGCATTCGGCCTGTCGCGTACCTGGTGGTACGATGGCCGCCATGATGTCGTGGCCGCCACCCAGGCGGCACTCGACTACCTGCAGCAGCAGGCGGACCAATGGTACGAGGGCGATCTCGAACTCTCTCTGGCAGCCTACAATGCCGGGGCAGGCACGGTGAACAATGCTCGTCGGGTCGCCGCCAGCCAGGGTCAGCCGATAGACTACTGGCATCTCGATCTTCCCAACGAAACCATGGACTACGTGCCGAAATTGCTTGCGCTGGCGGCGGTCATCGCCGATCCCGAGCATTACGGCGTCAGTCTGCCCGATATTCCCGATACGCCCGTTTTCGCTCGGGTCGAGACGGGAGGCCAGATCGATCTGGCACTGGCGGCCGAACTTGCTGATGTCGATTTGGAGACATTGCGCGAGCTCAATCCGGGCTTTCGTCGCTGGGCGACCCGGCCGCAGAACGATCCGCCACTGCTGATTCCTGCAGACCGCCAGCAAGCTTTCGAGACCAGTCTCGCCAAGCTTCCCGATGAACAGCGGATGACCTGGGATCGCTATGTCGTGAAGGCGGGCGATACCCTGTCAGGCATTGCGGCAAGCCACGCGACCCCTATCCATTTGCTGCGTCAGCAGAACCATCTGCGCAGCGACATGTTGCGTATCGGTCAGGCATTGCTGATTCCCGTTCAGGAGACTCGATTGGCAAGCACGGGTGAGGCTGATGCGGCCATGACGGTTCAGGTTCGGGCCGGCGACAGTCTCTCGGGAATCGCCGCACGTCATCATGTACGGGTTGAGGACATCGCCCGCTGGAACAAGCTCGATGTTCGCAAGTACCTGCGCCCGGGTCAGCAATTGACTCTCTACGTGAAGTAGCTCGGTGCACGCCGGCCTCCGGTCTCGCATACGAAAACTGCCTCATCAGGCATCTGATGAGGCAGCGTGTCGAGGCCAGCCTGTTCCGATCAGTCATCCCGATCAATTCACCGGCTCGGCTGCCAGCTAGATGACGCCCTCCATGGTGCTCAGGTTAATTCCCACGATGTCGGCGCTCTCTGCCATCCCGGTGACATCAGCGCCTGCGGGGCTCGTCCACTCGATCTCGATTTCCGCCGGATTGCCGGTTTCAGCCGCCTGAAAATAGTAACCACTTTCCTGCGAGGTGAGCCGGAAACCAATCGTATCGCCTTCATCCAGCTCGGCCTGGTCGACGAGTTGCTGAACCAGCTCTGTCACATCGATCTCGAAGCTGTCGCCGTTCAAGGCCGGTGTCGCCGTCATCGATGCCAGGTAACTCCGCCCGATGATGGTCCCCATCTCCGCATAGGAATCCGCTGTATCCGTCGACTCGATCTGGACGGTGATATCGCCGGTCACGAAGTTCGACAGGGGCCGCGGATCGGGACTGAAGATCAGCTTGGCGCTGGAAACGCTGGCCTCTGCGGCGACGGTGTCGGAGAGCGTGAATACCACGCCGGTGGTGTTGGTCTGCGCGCCCCCACTTGAGGTAACCTCCAGATCATTACTGGTGACCTGAATACCCGATCCCGGCTTCTGTTCGGCATCGAATGCGCCGCTGACCACGACCCCAGTCGCAACACCGCTCTGGCCAGCACCGCCACTCCCCTCACCGTCATCCCCTTCCCCGTTGCCGGCGTCATCATCGGCAACCTTGATCGCCAATGACGGTGCCGTGCGATTTCCCCCCGCGGCCTCGACGTAGCGGGTTCCACCGGCTCCCTCAACCTTGACGGTAATGACGTCGCCTGCCGTCAGGCCATTCTCGTCGATGAGAACGTTGAGCTGATCCGCCAGGTCGACACCGACCGTGATCGTTTCTCCGTCCTGCCAGGTGCCGGATGTCTGCCACGTCTCCTGATCGGCCAGGTACGTACGGCTCGTCACGGAACCGAAATTCGCTCCGTTGAGCGTATTCTCGACCGAGAAGGTCAGCGTGGTATTCCCTGAGTGCGTCCTGTCGGAAACCCAGTCGATGATGGCGCTATCGATCGTCGCCTCACTGCCCAGGGCAACGTTATCGGGCACGGTGAATTGCATGCCTACCACGTAAGAGCCGATCTCGAGATCGGGACTCGTCACACTCGACCCCTGCTCGATATCGTCACTGGCGTTCTGCACCGTGGCGACGAAGGTTGCCTCCCCGCCGTTTCCATCATCGTCTTCCGGCGCCACTATCAGATCGAACGAGGCTGTTGCGAAGGCGCCGTCCTCATCGGTGACGCGCACCTGCAGCGGGTAGGTTCCGACGCCTGCAGCGGGAGTACCCGAGAAGGCTCTGGCCTGCTCGTCGAAAGCCACTCCGGCAGGCAGGTTCAGCGCCTCGTAGTCCAGCGTATCGCCATCGAGATCGGCGAACACGTTATCGGGAATCACGAAGACGAACTCGGTGCCGGCCTCGATGGTTCGATCCGCGATGGGGTTGTCCACGAAGGGGGCGGTATCGCCATTCGCCACCAGATAGATCGGTTGCGAGACCGGGCCCAGCGCCAGCCCTTCGGAGGTAGTGGGGTTATCGATGACCGCCGCCACAAAGCCCAGCGGGAGCGTGTCGTCTCCATCGAAACCGGCAGTGCCGTTGAGAAATTCATCGTAGGTGAATTCTCCGGAAATGTCGGCACTACCCTCGGCGCCGAGCTGCACATCGACGATCTGGAACTCCGCCGCGTTGTTAGCCGGGAAATCCTTATCAGCCAGGCGCTCCTCGACGGTATCGGCAAGACCGTTCTGGTTATTGGCTACCGGCTGATGCCCCTTGGTCATTACCACCCTGACCCATTCGCCCGCCGGGCCGCTGACGATGACAGACGGGACCGCCCCGCCATAGGCACCCAGGCCGCCGGAAGACACCCCATTGACGGACAGCTCCGCCGTCAGGTCCGGCGACGCCTCGGTGACCTGCACCTGCGCGCCCGCCTGACTGCCGTCGCTCATCAGCTGACCGCGGGCCGTGCTGCCGTCGGTGAATTTGATGTAGACGTTGGAGCCGATGAGCTCTGCGCCGGAAACGCCCCCGACATCCCAGGCCGGAACCGAGCCGGTATCGACGCCCGCGGACCCGTTCTTGTCGAAGCCGGCAATGGAGTTGGGATCCATGTCACCGCTGAAGCCGACCACTTCTCCATGGGTAAAGCCGCCATCGTTCGTCGCGGAAAACTTCACCAGGGCGCCCCGGAAGCCGCCGTTATCATTCGGATTGGCCGGGTCGGGATCGGTGCCCGGCAGGAAGTAATGCTCATAGCCGCTGGGCTGAATGGCGCCGGTGTTCCCGTCGCTGTTGATCGCCCACTCCTTGAATGCCGCATCTCCCCCCTTGCCATCGGGATCGAAGACGCTATCGCCGTAAAGGGCCGTGGTCACGTCGAAGAAGACGGCGGCGATCTTCTTGTCTCCGGTGTTCTGGACCTTGAACGAGTCGTTGCCGTAGTTCGACTCCTGAACATCGTTGTTGCCTGGCGTCACCGTCACGAGCGCCGAACCGACATCGCCTTGCCCATAAGTGTCGCCGAGGTCGAGATTGGCTGCGGCGAATATCTTCTCGACCTGCGTGGCAGGTACCGGCGGCGTGCCCGTATCGTCGTCGATTTCCGTTGCCGTGACCTCGAGATAGTCATAGGCAGCGGTGAAAGGGGTGGCCGTGCCGTGGGTATGGGTGACCCCGACGCCCACCGAGGCCGCCGGATCGACGATGGCCTGCTCAAGCGTGCCGGTCAGGTCAAGCCCGTTGATCGTGACACTGGCAGCGTTGGGTAACGCCTGCCCAGCGCTATCCAGCAAGGTGATCGTGGCATTGGCCGTCGCATTGCCGCTGCTGTCGACGACGACCTCCATGATCAGCTTCGCCTTGGCGAAGTCCGCAAAGCCATAGCCGCCCGGGAAATCGGCACCCAGCTTGGCCTCGACATTGCTGTCACGTGTCGAGAATTCGATATCCTGCCCCACGCTGCCGAAGACCAGCTTCACGAAATCATCGCTGTTGACGCTGACGGCAATGCCCAGTTGCGAGTAGCTGCCTGGCGTCGTGGTGAATGGATTATCGACCACCGTCTCCAGCACGAAGCCGCCCTCGCGCACGATGCCCAGGTGATAGTCGTTCTGCGGCGTGTTGGCGCTCCCGGTATCGCCGCTGGTCGTCGTCACCCTGAGCTGGCCATTCTCGACCGTACCCGCTCCGGTATCTTCCTCCACGAACGCCGGGTTCGAGCTGGCCATCACGCCTGTAAAGCCATTCTGGTACGGCGTTCCATCGACATTGAAATCCAGCCGCAACGTATCGCCATCGGCGAGAGGCTGGCCATCGTCAGCGTCGTAGGCAAAGACGTCGTCCCCGTTGGCGACGCCATCACCGTCTATATCGTTGTCATCCTGGTTGGCGATGCCATCCCCATCGATATCTTCTTCCGAGGCAGGATTGTCCGGCGCTTCCCCAGCATCTTGCTGTATGCGCAGATAGTCGTAGCTGGCAATGAAGCTCGGGCCGCTACCGAAAGAGGTCTGTGTCACACCCACTCCGAACGTTGCCCCCTCGGTGGTGACGGCCGTATTGAGCGGCCCCTCCGGCAGTTCGAGCGCCGGTAGCGCGGTCGACCCCAGGGCCTGGCCCGAGGCGTCGAGGAAGGTCATGCTGCCCGAGAAGGTCGCCACGTCGTTGGCCACGCTCGCCTCGAGCGCAATGACCACGTCGGCGATCTGAGAGAAGCTGACACCGCTGGGCAGGCCAAAGGTCTGCTTGGTCTGCGCTCCGCCATTCTCGTAGGAGTATTCGATCTGCTGGCCGCCGCCGGTATTGCCGAACGTGACTTTCAGGTACTCGTTCTGGCTGAGACTGATATTCATGCCGAGCTGCGAGTATTGCGCCGGCAATGTCGGGAAGGGATTGCCGAACTTCAGCGAGGCGCTGAAACCCTCTCCTCCGGACACGTTGGTGTAGTAGTTGTCGTTGGCATCGTTGCCGCCGCCGGCATCGCCGTCAGTCGTCTCGATGACCAGATTGCCGCCGGTAATCGTGGCCGTGCCGGTCTCTTCGGCATCGGTTCCCGAACCGTCGGTGAGGCCATCGAAGAGCGCAGCAAGGGTATCACCATCGTTGAATTCAAGATCGGTCGTGGAATCCACATCATCATCCTCGTTGACGCTGCCGATCGCCTTGGCGGACTCGGCATCGATGGTGAAGGCGGAGTCATCTACACCGGTCAGGGTGACCGTGACACTCTCCGGACCGTTGTCCTGATCGTCACTGGCCACCTCGACCGCCAGCGTTCCGATGCCGTCGTTGAAGCTTACCGTGCGGGTTTCGGCGCCGCCGTCGATGGTCAGGTTCAGGACCACGTCGCCACTGAACCCCTCCGAAGCGCTCAGGCCGAAGTTCAGCGTGGTCGTGCCGTCATCGCCGCTCTCGACAACGGCCGGGGCATCGGCGATGGAAATCGCGATCTGCGAATCGGGTGGGTCGACCAGGTCCGGCGAGGTCACGTTGAGATACTCCCAACTAGCCTTGAAGGAGCCGACAGGATTGTTGTAATCGGTCGAGGTCACCCCGACGGCCGTTTGCCCGCCGGGATCCGTCAGGTTGGCCAACACCGCCGCCGGCAGGGTTTCTGCGGCTGCCGTCGCGAAACCCTCGGTCGGTTCGGCACGCAGCCCGCCCAGAACGCTATCGTTGGTGCCGAAAAGCGTCACGATGGGCGTCACCGTCCCCGCCGCCTTGTCGATGGACAGGGTGAGTTCCACCGCAGCGATATCGGTCAGGCCTGTCGAGGCATCGCTCAGCAACTCCTCGAGGTCGAGAACCGTATTGATGCTGCCCTTCGACCAGATCTGTACGGCCGTGCCGCCGTTGCCACCGAAAACCAGCTTGACCAGTTCGTTGCTGTTCTGGCTGCCCAGGCCGAAAACGATGCCCTGCTGAGCCCAGTTGGGTACGGTCGCAGTATCCAGCCCTTGCGCCGCGAGCGCTTCGGGAAAGGGATTGTCGAAGCGTGACGAAATATTGATCTCGTTGAGGGATTCGCTGCCCAGTGCCACGTACTTGACGAAATCATTGGCACTGGGATTGGCCGCCTGGGAGAGGTCGCCGTTGGAGGTCCATACGACCAGCTCGCCATCTTCGATACTCGTCACGACGGAGTCATCCGAGACGCTGCCCAGCGTACCGTCGAAACCGCCCTCTTCGAGCGGCGATCCTGCGTTCTCGAAATCGAGCTCGAGAATGACACCATCGCTCGAGTAGTTGGCGTAGACCGAGCTGGCCGTCGCGCCGTTGCCGTTGGCGTCGTCATCGAGCACCGCATTGGCGGCGACCGAGGCGGTGAGGGTCCCGGTCTGCCAACCGCCGTCCGGTGCATCGAAGGCATAGGTGGCAACGCCACTGGCGCTATCGTAAGCCACCAGTGAGGGAGACACCGGCGCACCGCCGGCCGAGGACGAGACCGTCACGTCATTGGCATCGATCTGCGCCTGCGCAATATCGTCATCGTCGGTATATCGAACGGCGACGACCACTTGCCCATCGCTCGATTCCGGTGTGTCGATCGACAGAATGCTGGCGACCGGCATGCCTCCCTCAACGGCTCGATAGATGGCAATGGCGTTGAAGCCCGGCTGGCCGGTATCCGCACTGACGCCAATCACGATCTTGCCGTCGGTGACGACGACGTTTTTGGTCAGCACGACCGGCTTGTCGGCCCCGCCTGCCTGGGTGAAGGCATCGAAGTTCTCGGCGAGAACCTCGCCCTGGATCGTGTAGTCGCCTTGGCGCTTCCCCGCCTGGGACTGGTAAAGCTCGGCGAAATGCAGCTCGACGACATAGACGCCGTTGGGCACTTCATAGGTAGCGGTATACGAACCGGCGGAAGAGTCGCGATAGGTATGGTAGGCCGACCCGTCGAGATCGATCCCCCCGCTGTTGCTACCGGTGGTTCCGGCCTTGCCGTCGATATTGCTGCCGATCTTGGTGCCTGGGGAGTAGTAACTGGGATCGTCCGCTTCGAGATCGATGCCCAGAATCGGGTCGTCGACAATCGCGCCGCCATAGGTGTGCTTGTCGTCGCCCGCGAGGCTGTTATCGACAGCGTCGCTAGTCGGGCCGACATTGATGGCACGTTGCAGCGTGCCTTTTACCAGACTGTCCAGGTTCGTGACGATGAAGGCATCGGTTTCGTAGGCGGCAACCCCGAGTCCCGCCGTATCGGTATAGCTGCCGGCGGCAACGCCCACCTGGAAAGCCCCACTGCTCCAGGCATTACTGTCCGACGGCGGAGAAATCAGATACTGGATAGTGGCCGTCTTGCCATCGCTACCGAGCGTAATCGCGTCGCTGCCGGTGGCCAGCGAGACACTGCCCGGCTCATACCCGGTGAAGATCAGTTCATCGCCGGTGATGGACTGCGTATCGATGCCTGCATTGTCAGTCACCACGACCGTGGCCAGGATGGCGCTGTCGTTGTCGAGCGGCTGGTCGAGCGTGATCGAGACGACTTCCGGAGGTGTCGTATCCTCGGATGGCGCGTAGTTGCCCTCCACCTTCCATATCGCCAAGCCGCTGATCTTGGCCTGGTTGACCGAGGCATCGAAGCCGATGTCGAGAACACCGTCGGTGACGGTCACGGCATAGGTCTTGATCACTTCAGCGGCTGCGCTGCCGACATCGCCGATGATGTCGTAATCATCCTCCACCAGCGCATCTTCGACGCTGATGTCAAAGACGCGCGCGCCGGCTCCCTTGGCGTTTTCCACACCATGGAAGATCTCGGCGAAATACAGATCGATCAGGTAGTCACCGTTCTCGACCGGAATCGAATAGCCCCACTCCCCGGTGTCCACTGCCGAGCGCTCGGACTGATGCAGTGCATCGGGCACGCTGCCATCGACGTCGACTGCGTTGACGTAACTCTTGGAGGTGACCCCGCTGACCCAGCCATTGACCTCGGCGTTGGTCATGTCGGAGAGAAAATCGATCTGCTGGTCACGCACGGTGACGCCATTGATATCGGGTCCGCCCGAGCTGATGGCGGCGACCGGGGTCAACGCAGGTGTCGTGGTTATACGCGTCCCGTTGGCGGTGGACGTAAAGTGGAATACGGATGCACCGGTACCGGGATCGAAGTCGGCGAAATCCTCACCGCTGAACGTGATGGCCGTCTCGCCATTGATGGTGATGATCGCCGACCCGGCCTGATAGGTCACGTCGCTGGCATCGAACGAAGCGCCCTGGACCACGACTTCATCGTCGGGCGAAAAATCGGTAATTTCCGTGCCGTCGAGATTTCCCAGCGTTCCCTGGAAACTGTCGGCTCCGCCGCCTCCGGTGAATGTGTTGTCGCCGCTCCCGGCAATCATCACGTTGGCGCCGCTGTTGCCCGTGGCGTGGAAATCTGCCGCGGAGCCGGAGCCATCGAAGTTCTCGACGCTGCCGTCGAGCGGTGCCAGCTGGGTATCGGTACCCGTATAGAGAATGGTATCCACACCACCGGAGCCAGCAGCGCCGACACCTTCTGCGCTGCTGGCCGCGATCTCGTTACCGAACCCGTGAATATGCAGATTATTGAAGTTGACCGGCGCCAGCGGGGCCCCTTCACTGGTTTCGGCAAGGAAGCCGAAAGCCGCTCCCGAGGATAGCTGGGTATCGCTATCGCCGATGGTGTGCGCGCCGGTCAGGACGTCCTGCAACACTCCTTCAGGCAGAGAGAAGCCCTTCAACGGCAGAGCGGTGAATTCGTCTTGGCCATTGAGACGATAACCCGCATGGAGGGTGAAGCCGTTCGCCATGTCGATTTCGAGGCGTAAATCGACCTCGGTAGTGCTGCCATTGGCCAGCGCCGGCAAAGCCACCTGCGCCAAGGTCTGATAATGGCTGTCGCCAATTTCGTAACCGACCTCGAAACCCGGTTGGCCGTTTACTTCGCCAAACACCAGGCGTACGAAATTGGCCTGCGTGCCGTCACCGAACATGATACCGGTCAGTTGGCCGTCCTCTACGCCGCCCGCGGTGGGAATCCAGTTCTGCACCTGCGTGGTTGCGACCAGACGTTGTACATCGTCGCTGGGATTGACGCCCACATGCATGGCGTCACGGGCGCCATTGCCCGAGCCGACCACGCTGCCGGGAACCACGTTCTTGATCTGAAAGATCGGCGCGTTGGCGCCAGGAATGATATTGCCGCCGTTATCGAAAAGCCCCGGGATGCCCTGATCGGGATTGGCGTCCTGGTTGGGTGTCGAACCATCCAGGGCGGCGCCCATCAGGCCGGTGTCGGCGAGCGTTCCGGGATAAGGCGCCTCGGTCGGCTGAAAATCCAGGATGATCGCCTTGTCAGGCGTGAGTTCGAGCCCGTTGGTGGCGCTGTACTCGAAGGGGTCGTGGATATTGTCCACGCCATCGAGATCGTGATCCGACGGATCATTGGCTTCCGAGCCTGCCAGCGGCACGGCGCCATTGTTCGGCTGCAGGATCTCGATCTTGGTACCGCTGCCGCTGTAAACCGAGGCCCAGACCGAACCACGAAAGGCCGCCTGGTTGTCCCAGGCGGACAGATCGTCGCCGATCGAAGCCAGACCCAGGGGACTGCCGGTCAACTCCAGTGTGATCCGGTCGGCCGCTTTCGTCGCGCCGGCGCCGCTGACGGTCTGCATGACACCGCTAGCGTCACGGCCCATCACGATCAGATCCCCGCCATTGTACTGCGATGCCAGAATCGCGCCCGACATCTTGACGCCGCCTGAATCGAATACGGTCGAAGTGTACTCGGTCAGGCCGTTGATCGACCCGAGACCGGAATCGAGCGCCCCATCGGTATACCCCCCCTCCAGGTAATTGCCTTCGATGGGATTGAGCGTCGCGACCACCTCGTCGAAATCTGCGGGTACGCCGGCCTCGCCCAGCACGTTCGAGCCTTGGATACTCGAAGGATTCCCCGGGTTCTCGCTAACCGGGTAGGCATTTCCATTCTCGGTAATGTAGTAGAGCTTGCCCGGGACGACGCTGATGACGCGGCTCGTCAGTGCACCCGCCCCAACCCCGCCAGGCGGGTTCTCGACGCTGGCGAACCAGTCGATGACCGCACCGTAATGCGCCTCGGAGACCAGCAGAAAAGCATCGTCGACACCGTTCTTGGGAGTAAACAGCAGTCCGGCCTCGCCCCCGCTGGCACGTGTCGGATTGGGATGCCCACCGTAAACCAGAGTCAGCGGCTCATCGAAATCCGGGTGTGTCATGGTGTAGGTTGCGGCACCGCCCTGTCCTGCGGAGAGAATCCGCCCGGCGAGATCATCGGAGCGCGTAATCTCATGAAACTGATCGTAGTTCTTGGGGTTCCAGCCGCCTTCGAGGTTGATGGTATCGCTGCTGTTGCCGTCGCCATTGTTCAGGTTCGTGGCGATATAATCGGCATCCTGCGCATAATCGACTTTACTACCGTTATCCCCCGCTTCACCGATGGGCCGGCCACCCCAGCTGTTGTTGGCCCCGTTGTCATAGGTCCAGACACGCCCGTCTTCGGTCACTTCCACGTCATAGGCGTTGCGGTACCCGGGCGAATAGATCTGCACCGGGCCGTCGGGATCGATCTTGCCAGCATTGAATCCGTCATTGCCGCCGAAAGGATCGTTGTTGTCCCCCACTCCGGCACGCGAGGGGTCATCGAGCGTCGGCACGTCGTAAATGTAGTCACGACCATTATCCGACTTGATCGCCATCGTCTTGAGCTGATCGAGATCGATGTCGAGAATCGCGCCGCTGTAGGCGGTCTCCTGCTGGCCCGAGAAGTTATTCGAGGGCGCTCCGGCGTTGGCGTTGCCACCGTTTGCCACAATGATCCGCTCGCTTAGCAACTGACCGTTCCCATCGAGCTCCTGAATCACCTCGAGCCCATTGAGGGCATGGTTTTCCTCGGAGCGGGCCAGCCCGCGGACGAGATCCACCGCCTTCCACCCGCTCTCCGTCTGGGTCAGGCGGGTGATGATTCCCGAATTCGTATCCAACCCGGTATCTTCACCGCCATTGCCCGCACCGATGCGGCTATCGCTCGACGTGACATAGACATTGACCGCCGGCTTTCCGTTGATGAGGACCGGCGCCCCGTTCTCATCGAACTGCGGGGTCACGTCGATCCCGGTAACCTCGCGGCTGCTCGAACCACTGCTCGAGCCATCGTCATCATGATTGGGAATGCTTTTTATCAGCGAAATGGTTTCGGCTTCGGTGACGTAGAAACCGGCGGTGTTGTCACCGTCACCGGGATTCGGATCGCCAAATGCTACCGTCAACACTTTCACGTCCCCAGTGACTTCAGTGACGTAAAGGCGGCCATCCTCCCCCCAATCAAGTGCCGTCGGCATGTAAAGGGATATCTTGCCGTTAAGGTCCAGGCTGCTTTTGGAGAAGTTATTGGTAACCATGATATATCCCGGTGAGCTTATATAGGCTTGAAGATATTTATCTTTCGAGGCACATAAAACTCACCACATCACCCGTATGAGCTTTACTACCTCTATATCTTGAATCGGCAGGAGAAGAGAGACGCCTTTGGTTTCCTGGCCCTCTTTTGGCTTCACTTACCATAGCCAAACGCCGCCCAACAAACCAACGCATAAAGGCATGCTTTTTTAAACCAAAGAAAAACTACTGGCGCCATGCTTTTTTATGTTCGAGTGCCAAGTCAAACGCTCCTCATCATCTAGACCATGAAAAACAACGTTTCTTCAGGATAAAACGAAAGACGCCCCCACCCCTCCAAGCTTTATTTACTAATACCATTACAACCACAACCCACGTAAAAACGAGACTTGATATAAACATCCATACTTATTAATTCAGTGCCAAGCGAAACAAACCGCAACAATTATCGATAGATTGTTTCCTCAGTCTTGTAACCCGGCATCAAGCAATTAAGACCCATCGAGATTAAGTCTTATAGAAAGCCATCATAAGAGCGGGCTTACACGGCCATACTCAATCTGCAACCCCGACATTCGGAAGGACAGCGGCCAAGGCTATCCCCATAAAGAGGGTTCCTATATTCTGGGGATGCGCCATGGAATTAACCTCCAGGCGCGTTGTCATGAGAAAGGACGTGTTTCGCTCCGAATTTCCCGTATCGCCGGGAGAGATGCATCAGGAAGCAGTTGCCGATGACTTTTTTTACCCGTGCCGTATGGTTTGCTGTCAGCATTGCCATGGTTCCCTCGCTGGCCAGTGCGGCCGCTCCCGAGGATGTTCCTACCGTTCACGGTATTGCCCTTTACGGCGAGCCAGCCCTGCCGCCCGGCTTCACTCATTTTCCTTATGCCGATGTGGACGCTCCCCAGGGAGGAAGCCTGGTGCGAGCCGCTCAGGGCAGCTTCGATTCCACCAATCAGTTCATCATTCAGGGAACGCCAGCCACCGGCCTTGACGAAATCTACGATACCCTCATGGTCGCCAGCGCCGATGAGCCCTTCACCATGTATGGCCTGCTTGCCGAGGGGATTCGCCTGGACCCGGATCGCCGCTGGCTGGAAGTCGATCTCAATCCCGAGGCTCGCTTTCACGATGGATCGCGGGTCACCGCAGAGGATGTCGTATTCAGCTTTCGTCTATTGCGCGACGAAGGCCAGCCCTTCTATCGAGCCTATTATGCCGATGTCGAGTCGATCCAGGCCGTTGACGACGACACGGTACGCTTCGATTTCGCCGCAGATAACTCCCGTGAGCTTCCGCTGATTCTGGGCCAGCTACCGGTCCTGCCCGAGCACTACTGGGAGAAGCGCGATTTTGCCAAGCCCACGCTGGACATCCCCTTGGGCTCCGGCCCCTACACGATCGCCAGCATCGACCCTGGGCGTCGCATCGTGTATCGGAAGGCCGAGAACTACTGGGGCCAGAACCTGCCGGTGAACCGCGGACGACACAACATCGAGCGGCTGGTCTATGACTACTATCGCGACCAGACCGTCGCACTGGAGGCCTTCAAGGCAGGCAATCTCGATCTGCGCATCGAAAGTAGCGCCAAGAACTGGGCCACCGCCTACGATATTCCGCCTGTCGAGCAGGGCTACATCGAGCGCCTGGTCATTCCCGATGCGCAGCCGGCCGGCATGCAGGGCTATGTCATGAATACGCGCCGCGACAAGCTCTCGGATCCTCGGGTTCGCGAAGCGCTGAGCCTGGCGTTCGATTTCGACTGGCTCAACCGGCATCTCTTCTATGAAGCCTACACTCAGACCGATAGCTACTTCGAAAGCTCTGACATGGAGGCAAGCGGTCTTCCCGAAGGCGACGAACTGGCACTTCTCGAGCCCTATCGCGACCAGTTGCCGGCCGCCGTCTTCGAACAACCGCTGCCCATCGAAGAGCCTACCGATCTGCGCCCCAGGCTGCGCAAGGCGCTTGGCCTGCTGCGCGATGCGGGTTACGAGGTACAGAAAGGCGTGCTGGTGAATCGCGAGACCGGCCAGCCGCTGACGCTGGAGTTTCTGCTTTACGACACCCAGTTCGAGCGCGTCGTCCAGCCGCTGCTGCGCAACCTCGAGCGCATCGGTATCCAGGGCAAGATCCGTGTCGTCGATGTCAATCAGTATCTCAACCGGCTGCGCAATTTCGATTTCGATATCGTCGTCGGCGGTTTTCCCCAGTCGGCCAACCCCGGCAATGAGCAGCGCGAATTCTGGACGAGCGATTACGCCGACCGCCCGCAGAGCCGCAATCTGGCGGGCATCAAGCTTCCCGCGATCGACGCGCTGGTCGAGGCACTGATCAATGCCGATTCCCGCGAAGCGCTGGACACGACGGCCAGAGCCCTGGATCGCGTACTGCGCTGGGGATTCTATGTGATTCCCCAGTGGCACATGGATGGGACTCGTGTCGCGTTATGGGACAAGTTCGGCTATCCGCAGCCATTCCCGACCTACCAGCCCGACTTTTCCAGCTGGTGGGTGGATCCCGAGCGGGCCCCCGCCATCGAAGCGCGTCAGCGCGGTCAACGTTAAGGAACGCCAGTGGCACGTTATGTACTGCGCCGCCTCTTGCTGATGATTCCCACCCTATTGGGAATCATGCTGCTCAACTTCATCATCGTGCAGGCGGCCCCCGGGGGGCCCATCGACCAGATGCTGGCCCGCTTCGAGGGACTCGACAGCAGCGCCAGCACGCGGCTCGACAGCGGCGGCGGGGATCGTACCGGCGGTTCGCGGGGTGCCCGGGGGGTCGATGAACGCCTCGTCGCCGCTCTGGAACAGCAATTCGGCTTCGACCAGCCCCCCTATCAGCGTTTTCTCGGCATGCTCAAGGATTATGCGACGTTCGATTTCGGCGAAAGCTTCTTCCGGGGCCGGCCGGTCCTCGACCTGATGCTGGAACGGCTGCCGGTTTCCATCTCGCTGGGGCTCTGGACCACGCTGCTGGTCTATCTGGTGTCGATCCCGCTGGGTATACGCAAGGCGCTGCGCCATGGATCCCGCTTTGACGTCTGGACATCCGGCCTGGTGATCGTCGGTTTCGCAGTCCCGGGGTTTCTGTTGGCGATCCTGCTGATCGTACTGTTTGCAGGGGGAAGCTACTTCGACCTTTTCCCCTTGCGCGGCCTGACATCGCCCAACTTCGACGAGCTCTCGTCAGGAGGGAAAATCGCCGATTACTTCTGGCATATCACCCTGCCGGTCATCGCGTCGGCCGTCGGCAGTTTCGCCACCCTGACCATGCTGACCAAGAACAGCTTCCTCGACGAGATCCACAAGCAGTACGTGCTGACCGCCCGCGCCAAGGGAGCCAGCGATCGCCGCGTGCTGTACGGTCATGTCTTCCGCAACGCCATGCTGATCATCATCGCCGGCCTGCCGGCGGCCCTGGTGGGCATCTTCTTTACCGGGTCGCTGCTGATCGAGGTGATCTTTTCGCTCGATGGACTCGGCCTGCTGGGATTCGAGGCGGTCATGCAGCGCGACTATCCGGTCATCTTCGGCACGCTGTATCTGTATACCCTGATCGGGCTGATCCTCAAGCTGGTCTCCGACCTGACCTATGTCTGGGTCGATCCGCGCATCGATTTCGAAAGTCGGGAGAGCTGATGGCACATTCTTCGTTTCGCTCACGTCCGCTATCCCCCATCACCCGCCGGCGCTTGGCAGTCTTCCGCGGCAACCGCCGCGCCTGGCTGTCGCTATGGCTGTTTTCGATCATCTTCGTGCTGAGCCTCGGCGCCGAACTCGTCGCCAACGACAAGCCCCTCGTGGTGCATTACCAGGGGCATTGGTATGCCCCCTTGCTGGTCGATTATCCCGAAACCACCTTTGGCGGATTCCTGCCCACCAAAACCGTGTATCGCGATCCTTTCGTACGCGAGGAAATCGAAGCCAACGGCTGGATGGTGTGGCCGCCGATCCCCTTTTCCTACCAGACGCTGGACGAAGCCCTGGACCAGCCCGCCCCCTCGCCGCCGAGCCTGCGCCATTGGCTGGGCACCGACGATCAGGGGCGCGACGTGTTGGCCCGGGTCATCTATGGCCTGCGGCTGTCGGTGGTCTTCGCCCTGGTCCTCACCGCCGGGTCGCTGGTGCTTGGCGTACTCATCGGCGGCGTGCAGGGCTATTTCGGCGGCAAGGTCGATCTGGTCGGGCAACGCCTGATCGAAATCTGGTCGGGCCTGCCCGTACTGTTCTTGCTGATCATTCTGGCCAGCCTGGTCCAGCCCAACCTCTGGTGGTTGCTGGGCATCATGCTGCTGTTCTCCTGGCTGGGACTGGTCGATATCGTACGCGCCGAGTTTCTGCGCGCGCGCAATCTGGAATATGTGCGCGCCGCGCGCGCCATGGGGCTGCCTTCTCACCTGATCATGTGGCGTCACGTGCTGCCCAATGCCATGGTGGCCACACTGACGTTCATTCCCTTTCTGTTCACCGGAGGCATCACCACCTTGACGGCGCTGGATTTCCTGGGCTTCGGCTTGCCACCCGGCTCGCCCTCGCTCGGCGAACTGGTGGCCCAGGGCAAGAACAACCTGCAAGCGCCGTGGCTGGGGATCACCGCCTTCTTCAGCCTGGGCATCCTGCTGACGCTGTTGGTATTCATCGGCGAGGGGCTGCGCGACGCCTTCGACCCTCGCCACATTCTGACGCCCGCCAGGCCGGCCGGCACGACGACGCCCGTGACATCGCGAGAGGAGCTTGGACACAGTGTCTGATAGCGCGACCCAGGTGGTCTTCGAACTCCAGCATCTCAGCATCCGCTTCGGCTCCCAAGCCGTCGTCTCGGATCTTTCGCTGGCCCTCTCCCGGGGCGAGACCTTGGCCCTGGTGGGCGAGTCCGGCTCGGGCAAGTCGGTCAGCGCGCTGGGAGCGCTGGGTCTGTTACCGAGCAGTGCCGAGGTCGAGGGGGAGCGCAGGCTCGAGGGCAAGGACCTCTCCCGCTTGTCCAAGCGCCAATGGAATGACGTACGTGGCGGTCGGGTCGGCTTCGTTTTCCAGGAGCCGATGACCTCCCTCAACCCGCTGCACACCATCGGCAAGCAGCTCGGCGAAACGTTGCGCCTGCATCAGGGCCTGACCGGCCGCGCCGCTCGTAAACGGGCACAGGAGTTACTGACGCGGGTCAGGCTGCCACGGGCCGATGAAATGCTCGATGCCTGGCCGCACCAGTTGTCCGGCGGGCAGCGTCAGCGTGTCATGATCGCCATGGCCATCGCCAACGACCCGGTGCTGCTGATTGCCGACGAGCCGACGACGGCTCTCGACGTCACGGTACAGCAAGAGATCCTCGCGCTGCTGGCGGAACTTCGCGATCACCACGGCATGGCGATGCTCTTCATCACCCATGATCTCAATCTGGTACGCCGCCACGCCGACCGAGTCTGCGTGCTGTATCGCGGCCACGTACAGGAAACCGGTCGGGTGGAAGATGTCTTCACCCGGCCGCAAAGTGACTATACCCGTGCCCTGTTGAATGCCGAGCCCGAGGGACGACCGGCCCCCGTGGAGCAAGTATCGCCACTGCTCGAAGCCAGACACCTGAGCGTCAGCTTCTCTCGCCCCAAGCGCCTGTTCTCGCGCCGCCCACCCCCTTTCGTCGCGGTCCAGCCTCTCGACCTGAGCCTGGCCAAGGGCGAGACTCTGGGCATTGTGGGCGAGTCCGGCTCCGGCAAGACCACACTAGCCATGGCGCTGTTACGCCTGAACGCGGCGCAAGGCGAAATTCACTTCAACGGCGAGCGCCTCGACACGCTCTCGGGCTCGGCCATGCGGGCCCGACGCAAGCAACTCCAGATCGTCTTCCAGGACCCCTACGGCTCGCTTTCTCCGCGCTTGCCCGTGTTCGACATCGTCAGCGAGGGGCTACGCTTTCATTTTCCCGAACTCAGCCGGGAAATGATCTCACGCCGGGTCGCAGAAACCCTGAGCGAGGTCGGCCTTCCCGAAGACTGCAGCGCGCGCTATCCGCATGAATTCTCCGGTGGCCAGCGCCAGCGCATCGCCGTGGCCCGGGCCATCATTCTCGAACCCCAACTGGTAGTACTCGACGAGCCCACTTCGGCGCTCGATCGCACCGTACAGAAACAGCTCGTCGCTCTGCTGCGCGATCTGCAAAAACGTCGCGGCCTGAGTTACCTGTTCATCAGTCACGATCTGGCCGTGGTACGTGCCATGGCCCATCGGATCATGGTCCTTCGCGATGGCGAGATCGTCGAGCAGGGCGATTGCCGGGAAGTGCTGGAGCGCCCCCGTAACGCCTATACCCAGGCCCTCGTCGCGGCAGCGGGGTTATCCCACTCCCAGTTGGCTCGATGAGCTGCCCGCGATGGGCGCCGTATCCTTCACCCCATCAGAACTGCCCCGGGCAGCAGCGCTCCATCCGCTCATGTACCGGCCGGGCGCTTTCCGGTCGGCAGTTTCTTCTGCAGCAGCAGTAGGCCCGATGCCAGGGCAACGCCAGCGGCATCGGTTATCAGTCCTCCCGCGATCATGAACAGTGCGGCGATGACCAGGCCTCCCCGGACCAGCCAATTGGCCCGGGCACCGAAGAACCATCCCTGCACACCCGCTGCCAGCAGGAAGACCCCGACGCAAGCGGTAATCAAGGCTTGGGCAATCTTCAATGTCGATGCCTCCATCAGTAGCGCATCGTTATAGAAGAACATGAACGGGACGATGAAGGCCGCCAGGCCGATCTTGAACGAGGCCACCGAGGTCTGCATGGCGTTGGCACCGGAAATGCCGGCGGCGGCGTAAGACGCCAGCGCCACCGGCGGCGTGATGGCCGAGACGACGGCGAAGTAGAAAACGAAGAAGTGGGCGGTCAGCGGCTCGATGCCGATATTCACCAGTCCCGGCGCCACCACGGAAGCCGCAACCGCATAAGCCGCCGTGGTAGGCATGCCCATGCCCAGTAGAATCGAAATCAGCATGGCGAATACCAACGCCAGTAGTTGGCTGGCCTCAGCCAGCCCCAGCAGCAACGAGGAAAAACGCGCCCCAACTCCGGTCAACGAAATCACCCCGACGATGATGCCCGCGCAGGCACAGACGGCAATGATCTGGATCGACATGGTACTGGCCAGGGCCAAGGCTCTCAGCATGGCCCTGATTCCCATCTTGTGCGGGGAAAGCCAGCTCACCACGACAGCCGATACCGTTGCCAGCGTCCCTGCGCGGATCACCGAATAGCCCAGGTATAGCGCCGCGATCAGGATGATGATCGGGGCGAACAGATACACTTGCTTGATCAGTCGCGAAAACAGCGGGATTTCCTCCTCGGGCATCCCTTGCATGCCTCTCTTCGCCGCTTCGAGATCCACCATGAAATACACGGAAGCGAAGTAGAGGATGGCGGGAATCAGGGCGGCGACGGCGATCTCGGTATAGGGAATGCCCGTGATTTCCGCCATGATGAAGGCACCTGCGCCCATGATGGGCGGCATGATCTGTCCGCCGGTGGAAGCTGCGGCCTCTATCGCCCCGGCATTCTGCTTGTTGTACCCCACCTTCTTCATCAGCGGGATCGTCAGGGAACCGGTGGAGACGACGTTGCCGGCGCTGGTGCCGTTGATCATGCCCATGAGACCCGAGGCGAAGATCGCCACCTTGGCCGGTCCGCCCCGTGCACGGCCGGCGCAGGCAAATGCGAAGTTGACGAAGTAATCCCCGACCTTGGAAGCCTGCAGGAAGGCGGCAAAGATGATAAACAAAATGATGTAGGTCGACGACACGGCCGTGGTGGGTCCCAGGATGCCGGCGTCGGTGTAAACCTGGCTGAAGAAGCGCTCCACCGACAGGCCCGGATAGCTGAGGAAACCGGGCAAGGATGGGCCGGCAAAGACATAACCCAGAAATACCAGCGTGATGATGACCAGAGCCAGACCGGCGACGCGGCGAGTCAACTCCATGATCAGCGCTGCACCCGCCACCGCCGCGAAGGAGATCCCCACCGGAGCGAAAGGAGTGCCGGTGGACATGCGCAGCGATGTCCCGTAAATGACGACCAGATAAGCACTACTGGCAAGAGTGCATAACATCAGCACGCCATCCGGCGGGCTGAAACGCGCCTGTTTTTCCCGCCAGACCCATGACAGTATGATGGCCGCACCCGTGGCCACCAGTAGCGGGATGCCGAAATGGTAGGTTTCGATCTCGGGCGCGATACGCATTGCCCCGGTATTGAACGACTGATGCATGAAAAATACCTGCACGACGGCATAAGCTGCCGGAAGCAGAAGCAGGTAACTGACGATACTGATCCAACGGGAACGCCTTCCCGCCGTCACGGGAGCGATGGCGGCACTGGCGTATAAGGCGAATCCCAGCAATAGTGCGCCACTGACGTGAAGAATCCGAAACGTCCAGGTTTCCAGCGGAAGGATATTGAGCGTCACGAGATGAAAGCTCGAGTAGAAGATGGCGAACGCCGTGCAAACCCACCACTTCCAGCCGGTGAATAGCCGGCGATTGGGCTCGACCGGTTCCTCGTCCACACCTTCCACTCTGATCCGCTGGTCGGCGGCAGCAACTTCGTCGCCGCCATGCTCTTCGAAACGGCCTGACGGCTCGGGCCGCTGCGCAGCATTCTTTGAATTGTTATTCATGTAGATCATCCTGCGCTGGGTACGATGCTGCGGGCCCTGCGACCGGAGGTGGTGCAGGGCCCGGTACTGCCTGGTTTGTCAGAAAAGTGCCTGCGCTCATCCGCTCGGTGTTAATCGGCTCAAGATATCCATCACTTCACATGAATGCCGCTCTTCTGCCGATTTTTGCCCTGGCTACGCGCCCCGGCCGAGCATCGCTCGCCAATTTTTCAGACAGAACCTAGGACTGCTTGATCATGTCGTCGGCGATGTCATAGCCATTTTCGTTGAACCAGCGCGCCGCGCCCGGGTGGAAGGGAATGACCGTATTCTTGTCGTAGTTTTCGGGAACCGTACTTTGGGCCGCCTTGTGGATCTGCACCATCTGGTCGTGGTTTTCCATGACCGTCCTGGTCACTTCATAGACGAAGTCTTCGGGCAAGTCACAGCCGGCAATGGCGAAATTCCACATGGAGACTGCCCGCGCATCATCCTCGAGCGAGGTATAGGTGCTTGCCGGAATGGTGAACGCCGAGACCGGAAATTCTTCCATGATCCTGGCCTGCTCGTCCTCGGTGAACTCGATGATATTGATATCGGTCTGCACCTCCAGCTGGCTTACGGCGGGGATAGGAATACCGGCCGCAAAGGCGATGACGTCTACCAGACCATCCTGCAGTTGCCCGGCCAGGTCTCCCCACCCACCGTTGCGACGTTCGAAATCCACGCCCAGGGTTTCCATCATGGCCGGGAAGTAGGAGTCGGAGGTCGATCCGGCCGGACCGAAACCGATCGAGGCGCCATCGGGAATGTCATCTATCGATTCGATTCCCGAGCTGGTCAGAGCGGTGATGGAAAACGGAGTCTGATACATGGGAAACATGGCGCAGACGTTGTCGAACTTGACGCCCGGCGCCAGAGGACTATTGCCTTCCAGCGCTTCCCGAGCCGGGCCCATGGTCGTCATGCCGAAGGCCAGATCGCCGGTTTCGACCAGCGCCAGGTTCTGGTTGGGGCCTCCGGTGACCTCGCCACCGCCGGATATGCCCAGCGCCTCTCCCACCATGTTGGCCCAGCCCGAGCCGTAAGCGAAGTAAGTGCCGCCCTGACTGGCGGTGCCGACGGTAAAACTCGATGGCCATTCGGAACGATCGGCGTAAGCGCTGGCCGCACACAATGCGATAAGGCCTGCAGCGGCGATCCTGATGGGAAGAGACATGATGACCTCCGGTCTGTTGTTATGGTTGTACGACGCTTTCTATGCCGCCTCTTTACCCTAGCGAACTCCTTTATTGGTCGATAGCTGACGCTTATTGGTCTTTAGTTGAGCCATATGAATATCAAGTGAAGGGTTATTTAGTGTGACTTCACAAGATAACGGTATAACTATATTCTTCCGATTTCTTCCTCGGTCAGTTCACGCCATTCTCCCGGTGCCAGCTCGTCATCGAGAGCAATCGGGCCGATCCGCTCGCGATGCAGGCTGACGACCCGATTGCCCAGCGCCCCGAACATCCGCTTGATCTGGTGATACTTCCCTTCCATAAGGCTCAGCCGTACATGATAGGGGTCGAGGATTTCCAGCTCGGCAGGTGCCGTAGGCTGCTCTTCTGCGTCGAGGAGGATGCCCTGGGCGAACTCTTCGACAGCGGAGGGGACGACCGGCTCCGCCAACACGGCATGATAGATCTTCGCGCACCGATGCTTGGGTGACGTCACGCGATGCGACCACTGCCCATCGTCAGTGAGCAGTACCAGCCCGGTCGTGTCGACATCGAGCCGACCCACGGCATGCAGGCGCTCGGCCTTGGGAAGATCGATTAGTTCCAGCACCGTGGGATGCAGGCCGCGACGCGTGGTGCACTCGTAGCCTTGCGGCTTGTGCAGCATGATATAGCGCAACCCGACCAGTTCCAGGGGCTCGCCGAGCCAGACTACCTCACTGTTTTCATCCACCTGCGTGGCCGGGTTCTTGACGACGTCGCCGTCGACCGTCACCTCCTCTCGATGCAGAGCCTTCTTGGCCAGCGTTCGCGTCAGCTCGGTGGTATCGCTAAGAAACTTGTCAAGACGCATATCAACGCTCCAGGGTAAAACGGTCGGCATCCATCCATGCCGGGAACTTTTCACGAAACTGCACCAGCGCTTGGCGATCGAGGACACCTGTCTCGATGAAGGGCCGATCGCGGGGCTCGTCGATCATGGCTTCGCCCTTGAAGTCGATCAGCATCGAGTCGCCGGCATACGCCAGCCCCTTGGCATCTTCGCCGACGCGATTGACACCGACGACATAGCAGAGATTCTCGATCGCCCTGGCCTGCAGCAATGTCCGCCACGGATGGCGCCGCGCCGCCGGCCAATTGGCCACGCATAATAGGGCATCGTATTCGAAATGTTCATCGACAGGCGCCTGCTGTCGTAGCCAGACGGGAAAACGCAGGTCATAACAGACCGAGAGCAGCAGACGAAAGCCCTTGAGTTCCACGACGACCCGATCATGGCCCATGCCGTAGCGCTCATGCTCACCGGCCATGCGGAAAAGGTGTCGTTTGTCGTAGCAGGTCACGTCGCCATCCGGTGTCGCCCAGACCATGCGGTTGTAGCAGGTATCCCGATCGTTGACGGCGATGCTGCCCGTCATGACGCAACCTCGCCTCTGCGCCTGTTCACGCATCCAGGCAACGCTGGCGCTGTGCGCCATCGGTTCGGCCATCTCGCGAGAGTTCATGGTGAAACCGGTGGCAAACATTTCCGGCAACACGATCAGGTCGGTCTGCCGGGCATCGAGTCCCCCCAGCAAAGTCTCCAGCGCCCGGCAGTTGGCGTCGGGATCTTCCCAACGCAGATCGGCCTGCACCAGTGTAGTGCGCAATTGGCTCATCGACATTCCCTCACGGTAAGCGTGACAACAATGTGTCATTGTACACGCTTGGCTGTTGCCTCTACCGAGTGAAGACACCGTGCGGCAAGTGGGCGCCCATCATGCTAAATTAGCGCATCCCGGTTCGGTGACCCTTGCTGAAGAGAGACTATGACGACCGCTCGTTCCCCCGAATATGACGACACCTCCCGCAGCGCCGGACGCGAAACCAGCAAGGGTGTCGCGTTTGGCCTGACCGCCTACACCATGTGGGGCTGCTTCCCGCTGTTCTTCGCCCTGTTCGAGGGCGTACCGGCCTGGGAGATCCTGATTCACCGAGTCATCTGGGCCTGCCTCTTTCTGGTTCTGGTCATCTCCGCCCTGAGACGCTGGCAACCCATCCGACAGGCGCTCACCGAGCCACGCCGCCTGGGTCGTGTGCTGGCCTGCTCCCTGCTGATCGGCTTGAACTGGGGGCTGTACATCTACGCCGTCGAGCAACATGAGGTGCTGCAGGCCAGCCTGGGATACTTCATGACACCTCTGGTCAACGTCGCCCTGGGCATGTTGGTGCTTCGAGAACGCATGTCGCGCCTGCAAGGCGCTGCCGTGGCCTTGGCCTGTATCGCGATTGCCGCTCAGTTGGTGATGGTGGGCCAGCTACCCTGGATCAGTTTGACGCTGGCCACCACCTTCGGCACCTATGGCCTGCTGCGCAAACAGATCCCTCTCGACGGCCTGTCGGGCCTGTTCGTGGAAACGCTGGTGCTCTTTCCGCTTGGCCTGGTGGCTGTCGCCTGGCTATGGCAATCAGGCGCCTCGCATTTCGGTCGTGACGCCATGACCACCGGCCTGCTCGCCGCCAGCGGTGCCATCACCGCCCTGCCGCTGCTGGCCTTTGCCGGCGCCGCGAGGCGACTCAAGCTATCCACGGTAGGGTTTCTGATGTATATCAACCCGACCCTGCAGTTCCTGATTGCGCTCGCGGTCTTTCATGAACCCCTGGACTCGACTCAGCTCACGACATTCGTACTGATCTGGATCAGCCTGCTTCTCTACTCTTTTTCCGCCTGGAACAGGCATCAGCAAGGCAGTTCGTGACGGCCGGTTCCCGTCACTATCATTGTTGTCGATACGTCATGTCTTCGATACGACATGCTCGGGGGCTAGGCACTGCCAAGCAGAAAATTGTCGCGAGGCAGTTCCTGCGGGTTACAGACGAGCTCGGCACTTTGCGGCATATTGCTGTCCAGAATAGTGATCATCGCCTTGAGCACATCCAGGCTGGATATCTGGAACTGCCAGAGTGCCTCGACCACACCATCGCTCGCAAAAGCCTCCCGGTAGAGCCGAGCGGCAGGCTCATCGCTGCGATCCTGGAGTTGCTCGATCGCCAGCGCCAAAAGCGCCGCAGAAGGGGTTTCGGGCAGGGTGATGCTGCAATGGCGGATGCCGTGCGCATTGATGGCGAACATTCTGCCACTGTGTCGGGTGCGCCATATCTCCAGGCGCAGGCGACTGATGAAGGAGATACGTTCCACCGCATCGCAATTCGCCAGCCATTCGCTGGCAACCTTGCCGTTGGTACGCTGGTGGACGCATAACATGCCTGCATGCATGAAGCGGAACCCACTGCGCTGCATCAACCAGTTCATGGCATCATCACAAGGCACGCCGTCAGGGCGCTGATAGGCCATTTCCCGCCGGGATATGGCATTACGCACCGTGGCCAACTTGAGCCCCGAGACAGCAGCGATCTCCTTGATGGTCAACATGTCCGGTCGGCCGATTGGCAAGCCGCGCACGGGCCTGCCACCGAATGCCAAGTCATCGTCGCGGCAGATGGTGCATCGACTGCGGACATGAGTTTCCAGCTTGTAGCGAATCGCGACCAGCCCCAGAAGATGCTCCAGACGGCAGGAGTCGACGGAATGAAAATGCTCGGCTGCCAAGCGCGCCAGCATGACGAAGGCGGAGTAATCGAAAACCCAATGCTCGAAGCTCTTGCCCTGCAGGACCGAGCCATCGAGATTGCCTCCCTCGACACCATAGAGGTGGAATACCTTGGCAATGCGCAGCACGTAGGAGAGGAGAATGTCACTTTCCAGAATCTCCAGGCGTGAACGCTCATCCGGATGCAGCGTCAGCAGGCGCAGCAATGTTCCCGAGTGAAAGGTGCTTGCCGAACGAATGTCCTCTTCCAGCACCGGCCATGCCAACTGCTGGGTGACAGGCTCCCCGAGCAGCCCATCGTGCAGCCACGCGTCGGGCGACATCATCCTCTTGAACATTGATTCATCTCCCCGGCTTTCCGGTCGTCCTTGACTGCGTACCGGTCAGGCATATGCGATAAAGAGCGTATCGGCGGCTCACGAAGTGGCTCTGCCCGAATGGATACACCAAATAGACAGACTAACACAAAAAATTACTTTACTTGTTTCCACACCATCCAATGAAATGTCTTGCTACCTATATCGTCCGCTGCTGCCCATACTTGAGCCTGGATGCAATAAACTTGAGTCTCGACGAATCGAGCGAGCGCCCGGCTCGGCCAGCACATGCACGAAACCCCGCCAGATCCACCATGTCATCCGGACGACTGCGCACCAGACGGCATGGCCCATATCGTGCTGGCAGGCGCCGGGCACGCCCATCTCCATCTCGTGACCCAGGCGGCACACTTCCGGACGCATCGCATACGCCTTACCCTCGTCGCCCCCGGCCGGTTCTGGTACTCAGGCCGGGCCAGCGCCGTACTCGGCGGCCACTATCGCAAGGAAAAAGGGACTATCGACGTCACCCGTTTGAGCCGGGATCACGGTGTCGCTTATTGCCAGGACACGCTGCAACATCTCGACCCGGCCCGGCAACTCGTGACGCTAAGCGACGGTCATCGGCTTCGCTATGACAGGCTCTCGCTGAATATCGGCAGCCGCATCACTCCGCGCTTTCCCATCACCTCTACCGCCAATACCTCCACACGACTCTGGACGGCCAAACCCGTCGCCAATCTCTGGGCACTGCGCCAATCTCTGATACGCCAGCTCGCCGGCGGCGGTACACCACAGCTGGTAGTCGTCGGCAGCGGCGCAACGGGCATCGAGATCGCCGCCAATCTCAGCACCTTGTGCCAACGGTACGGCAAGTTCTGCCCGATCACGCTGATCGGCAAACACTCCCGGCTGTTGCCCCAGGCTCCCGATTCAGCATCGCGCTGGATACGGCGCCATCTCGTCTCGCGTGGCATACGCCTGCAGCTCGAGCGCGAGGTCACCTTCCTTGACGGCTCCATCATCGGCGGTCGGCACTGGTCGCTGTGCGCCGACCATGTCGTTCTGGCCACCGGGCTGACGCCTTCCGTCATCCCCACGACGCCTCCACTGCCGACATGCCGGGGAGGACTCTGCGTAGCGGATACCCTGCAATCGTCAGATGCCCCTCATGTCTTCGCAGCCGGAGACTGCGCTGCGCTGGAGAGCATGGCGTTGCCCAAACTGGGGGTCCATGGCGTGCGCCAGGCCCCGATACTGCAGAACAACCTGCTGGCCTCTCTCGCAGGGAAGCCATTGAAGCCCTACCAACCGCCGCCCCGGTCATTGCAGATCCTTGAGCTGGGCAACGGCCAGGGCCTGGCATTACGCGGGAACTGGTGGTGGGCCGGGCGGCTGAGCCTGTTTGCAAAACACCGCATCGATGAGCGATTCCTGCGCCGCTATCGCCGCTGAGCGGCAGATGCCGAACATCGCCGCACCCGGTGCCCATCCCTTGTGAAGCCCCTGCGCAATCTCTATACCTGCATGTTCATGACATCCTTGTAGGCGGTCACGAGGCGGTTACGCACCTGCATTCCCATCTGGAATGCCACGCTCGCCTTCTGCATGTCGACCATGACGTCGTTCAACGCCACGTTGGGTTCACCGGCTTCGAATGCCTTGGCCTTGGCATCGGCGGCCTGCTGCAACTGGTTGATACGCGAAATGGAAGCCTGCAGTTCATTGGCGAAACCGCCCTGCCCGACGGCAGTCGCAAGCTGCGCGCCCTGCGGCGCCTGGCCGGCAGCCTGGGTGGCCAGTGCCTGCATCTGCTGCAGAGCGGCGGCGATGGCGGGAGAACTCATGTGACTCACTCCTATCTCTCGGACAATGCCGAAACAAAAAAGGCAGGCACACGCACCTACCCCAGCGTGGAGCAAGCCTAGCAGGGCTCCGCCCGACCTCATGCTTACAAATGGATAACAAAATATCGGCTTTTCGGGCCTTTATGCTTTCCTGCCCCCCACATAATAGCCGCCATCACACATACGCCCCGACGCTTCCACCGGATGGAGCCCCACTGCTCCCAACGAAGCTCGGTTGATCGGATGCAACGGATTCTGGAGCTGGACATCGCAATGCATTCTGGACCGACACCGCGCCCCACGTTGCGCAGGCGGAGAACCGCATGAGTACAGCTGCTTCTGCCAATGACGCCTCCCAGAACACGACCGGGCAGGCGACTGCAAGCCCCGCCCAGGGAGCCAACCAGTGGCTGACACAGCTGCGCACCAACCCCCGCCTGCCATTGATCATCGCGGGCGCCGCCGCAGCGGCGATCATCGTCGCCCTGCTGATGTGGGCGCGCAGCCCTGACTATCGTGTGCTCTATTCGACACTGACCGACGCCGACGGCGGCCAGATCATTGCCGAACTGGACACGCTTGGCGTGCCCTACCGTTTCAGCGAAAGCGGCCAGACACTGCTGGTGCCCGCCGACCAGGTCCACTCGTTGCGTCTGAAGCTTGCCGAGCAAGGACTTCCCCATGCCAGCGGCGTGGGTTTCGAGCTGATGGACAATCAGGCTTTCGGTATCAGCCAGTTCGCCGAACACATCAATTATCAGCGCGCCCTGGAAGGCGAGCTCGCGCGTTCCGTCGAAACTCTCGGGCCGGTGCAGAAAGCCCGTGTCCACCTGGCCATGGCCAAGCCATCGGTCTTCGTGCGTGAGCGTCAGCCCGCCAGCGCCTCGGTCATGCTGGAACTGCAGCCCGGCCGGGTCATGGGCGAAGGTCAGGTCAACGCCATCGTGCACATGGTATCGAGCAGCGTTCCCGAGCTTGCCGCCGAGGATGTCACGGTGGTCGACCAGAACGGCCGCCTGCTGTCCCAGCCCGCCGCGGACAATCTGCAGCTCAACGGTACACAGCTCGCCTACATCACCGAAGTGGAGCGCTCCTACCAGCGTCGTATCGAAGCCATCCTGGCTCCGATCATGGGAACGCAGAACATCAAGGCCCAGGTCGCCGCACAGATCGACTTCTCGCACCGCGAGCAAACCGCCGAACGCTACAACCCCAACCAGGGACCCAACACCGTCTCTGCGGTACGCAGCCAGCAGAACAGCGAAGCGTTCCAGAGTCGTGCCGACATGGCTGCAGGCGTTCCCGGCGCGCTCACCAACCAGCCTCCCGGTGTCGCCCCCTCCCCCATCGACAACGGTGCTCCGGCAGAGGAAGGCGAAGAAGGTGAAGCGACTGCGACGGCCGAAACGGCCGAGACCAATAACCAGAACCTGGGGCAGATGCGCCGCGAGAACACGGTCAACTATGAAGTGGACCGTACCGTCGAGCACGTGCAGCAGCGCAGCGGCAGCATCGAAAGACTGTCGGTCGCCGTCGTCGTCAACTATCGCACCGCACTGGACGATGAAGGCCAGGTCGTGCACGAGCCGCTCAGTGACGCCGAGCTGGCGCAGATCGAGCAACTGGTGCGTCAGGCCATGGGCTATTCCGAAGCGCGGGGCGATGCCATCGCCGTCGTCAACAGCCAGTTCACCGAGCCACAGAGCGATGAGCGCGACGTCGACTGGTGGAAGACGCCGCAGACCATCGAGCTGGCCATGACCCTGGGCCGCTACCTGCTCGTCGCCCTGGCCGCCCTGTTCCTGTGGTTCAAGGTCATCCGTCCGCTGGTGCAGCGTCATAGCCGCCCGTCGGCACCGGCCACCCCGACCTTCACCCCGGCACCGGATATCCAGAAGATTGCGGAAGACAGCGCAATGGAATCCGATACCTACAGCCGTGGCGAGCCGAAGCGCAAGCGTAACAAGTCGGCCAGCTACGAACAGAATCTCAAGGATGCCCGCGAGATGGCCCAGGAAGATCCGCGTCTCGTGGCCATGATCGTCAGAGGCTGGGTAAGCAAACATGACTGACATGAGCGGCGCCCGTCGCGGCGCAATCCTGTTGCTATCGCTGGACGAGGACAGTGCGGCGGAGGTGTTCAAGTTCCTCTCGCCGACGGAGATCCAGCAGATCAGTATCGAGATGGCCTCCCTCGACCAGGTGTCGCACGAGGACATGGCCGAGGTGCTGCGCGAATTCCATGACGAGGCCGAGCAGTTCACCGCCATCAACCTGCACTCCAGCGATCATATCCGTTCGGTGCTGACCAAGGCGCTGGGCAGCGAGCGCGCCTCGAGCCTGATCGAGGACATTCTCGAGAGTTCCGGTACATCGTCGGGCATCGATGCGCTCAACCTGATGGAAGCGTCGATGGCAGCGGATCTGATTCGCGACGAGCATCCGCAGATCATCGCCACCATCCTCATCCACCTCGAGCGTCACCAGGCGGCCGGTGTCATCGAACAGTTCGACGACAAGCTGCGCAATGACGTGGTGCTGCGCATCGCCACTTTCAGCGGCGTGCAGCCCGCAGCCCTGCAGGAACTCACCGAGGTGCTGGGCGGCATGCTCGATGGCCAGAATCTCAAGCGCAGCAAGATGGGCGGTGTACGTACGGCAGCCGAGATTCTCAACCTGATGAACTCCTCGCAGGAAGAGCAGATCATCGAGACGGTGCGGGCCCACAACGAGGACCTGGCGCAGCGCATCATCGACGAGATGTTCCTGTTCGAGAACCTGCTCGACATCGACGATCGCGGCATTCAGCTCATTCTCAAGGAGATCGATACCAACTCACTGGTTATCGCACTCAAGGGCGCCCAGGATGCACTGGTCGAGAAGTTCATGCGCAACATGTCGCAGCGTGCCGCGGCCCTGCTGCGCGAGGACCTCGAGGCCCGCGGCCCGATTCGCGTGTCCCAGGTCGAGGCCGAGCAGAAGACCATCCTGCAGGTGGTACGCCGCCTGGCCGATGGTGGCGAGATAGTTCTCGGCGGCGGAGACGATGCCTATGTCTGAGCAACGTCCCGAGCGCCCCGCAGCGGCTTACGGCGCCGCTCACTGGCAGCGCTGGGAAATGGACTCGCTGGCCAGCGCCGGCGAAGACAGGCGCGACATGCAGCAGGCGATCGACGCTCGACGGCGCCTGGCTGCCAAGCGTAGCGCCGAACTCGAGGCACAGCAGCGCAAGGCCTACGACACGGGGCATCAGAAGGGCTACGAAGCGGGCCACGGCGAAGGATATGAAGCCGGTTACCAGAAAGGCCTGGCCGAAGGCCGGACGGCCGGCGAACAGGAACTGAGCCGCCAGACGCACCAGACGCTGGCCCCGCTGGCCGGACTGGCCGCGGAATTTCGCGACGCCTTGGCCCAGCTCGACGACCAGTTGGCCGATCATCTGACCGAACTGGCGCTGACGGTGGGTAGACAGTTGGCTCTCGAGACGCTCGAAGCACGCCCCGAGGCCGTCGTCAATCTGGTGCGTGAACTGCTGCATACCGAGCCGGCACTGAGCGGCCGGCCACGACTCTGGCTACACCCGGCCGACCTGACGATGGTCAAGGCCCACCTGGGTGCAGAGCTCGACGCCCAGGGCTGGCAGACACTTCCCGACGAGACACTGACCCGGGGCGGCTGTCGCGCCAGCAGCGCCTCGGGCGGCTTCGACGCCAGCGTCGAGGCCCGTTGGACCGCAATCCTCGATCAACGCCGACGGCGCACCCAGGCACCCGACATGCCTGTACGGAACGACCCTCATGAGTGACATGAATCTCGCCTCCGACAGTGCCGCACCGGAAACGGTACATTCCCGACACTGGAAGCATGTGCTGGGCAAGGTCTCCCAGCGCATCGACGGGCTGCCCCCCTACCAGGCCCATGGGCGGATCACCCGCGCCACCGGCATGGTGCTCGAGGCGGTCGGGCTGCGCCTGCCTCTGGGCAGCGCCTGCCAGATCGAGCTCTCCGCCCCTGACAACAGCAGTGGCGACTCCGCCCAGAGCGGGGCACACCGGTACGCCGAAGCCGAAGTCGTGGGCTTCTCGGGCGAAAAGCTGTTCCTGATGCCGTTGGGTGAAATCAGCGGCCTGCTGCCGGGCGCCCGGGTATTCGCCCTGGGAACCAGCCGCCTCGATGGCGCCAGCGCCCGACGCTTCCCCATCGGCGAGACCCTGCTGGGCCGCGTGGTGGATGGCAATGGTCGGCCGCTGGACGGCAAGGGCCCGCTGGACCAGGCGCCGCATGCACCGCTGGCGACACCGGCCATCAACCCGCTGGAGCGCGCCCCGATCGAGTCGGTCATCGATGTCGGCGTGCGTGCCATCAACGGCCTGCTCAGTGTCGGTCGCGGTCAACGCATGGGATTGTTCGCCGGTTCCGGCGTAGGCAAGAGCGTGCTGCTGGGCATGATGGCGCGCTACACCGAAGCCGACGTGATCGTGGTCGGCCTGATCGGTGAGCGCGGCCGCGAGGTCAAGGATTTCATCGAGAACATTCTCGGCGAGGAAGGACGCCGACGTGCGGTGGTGGTCGCCGCGCCTGCCGACACCTCGCCCCTGCAGCGCCTGCAGGGTGCCGCTTATGCCACCCGACTGGCCGAGGCCTTCCGCGACGACGGCCACGACGTGCTGCTGATCATGGATTCCCTGACCCGCTATGCCATGGCCAGTCGAGAAATTGCCTTGGCGATCGGCGAACCGCCGGCGACCAAGGGCTATCCGCCCTCTGTGTTCGCCAAGCTCCCGAGCCTGGTCGAACGGGCCGGCAACGGTACCGAAGGAGGCGGCTCGATTACCGCCTTCTATACGGTGCTTACCGAAGGGGACGACCAGCAGGACCCCATCGCCGACTCGGCGCGGGCGATCCTCGATGGGCACATCGTGTTGTCACGTCAGCTCGCCGAAAGCGGACACTACCCGGCCATCGATATCGAAGCCTCGATCAGCCGCGCCATGAACGCCATCGTCGATGCCACGCACCAGATGCGCGCGCAGCGCTTCAAGCAGATGATTTCCCGCTATCAACGCAACCGCGACCTGATCAGCGTTGGCGCCTACGCGGCCGGAAACGATCCGCAGCTCGACCGTGCCGTCGCCCTGTACCCGCGACTCGAGGCCTTCCTGCAGCAGCGCATAGACGAGCGCGCCGACGTGGCCGCGACCCAGACCGCGCTCGCCACGCTACTGCCCGAGGTGAAGCCATGATGGCTTGTCCCGGCAACCCTTATGTTCAGCTCCACCGCGCAAGCGGTTCGTTCTGCTAGGAGGTGAGTTCATGGCACAGTCCGCCCCGCTGGATACCCTAAGAGAACTGACCCGAGAAACCCGCGATCAGGCGACGCAGGAACTGGGACATCTGCGTCGCGCGCACCAGGACGCCCAAACGCGCCTGGAACAACTGCAGCATTACCGCCACGAATATCGCCAGCGCCTGCAGCAGAGCATGCAAGGCGGCATCGACCCGGCCAGCTGGCACAACTACCAGCAATTTCTCGTCTCGCTCGACCAGGCCATCGATCGCCAGCGCCAGCAACTGACGGAGCAGGCGAGGCGTGTCGACCAGGGCCTGATCCGCTGGCAGGGGCAGCAACGCAAACTGAATGCCTACGACATACTGGCCGAACGCCGCGAGCAAGACGCTCGGCGCCATGCCACGCGCCTCGAGCAGCACCAGTTCGACGAGATTGCCGCCCGCTCGGTCCGGCGCCGGAACGAAACCAACAACGAATCATTGTCTTAACGAGGCCATTACGCATGGATATCGCGTTGCTCACGCCAGCCAAAGGCGGCGACTCACGCCCGGAGCCCCGTAACGGCGCACCGGGGCAGTCCGGCGCTTCCTCGCCATTTGCCGCCGAGTATCACAAGGCACGCCATTCCGGCAGTGCACGTCAGGAAGCCCCCGGCGCTGCAGGACAGGAGGCTACCGCTTCAGCCGTACCGTCCGCTCCCGGCAACAAATCCCGCCCCGCCTCAGCGGATGAGCGGGCACACGCTGGCGAAGCGTCGGAAACAACGCAGCCTGGCGCACAGACGGCCACGCCTGCCGCCGGTGCTGCGCTTGCTGACGCAGCCACACTGTCTACCGGTGTCGCCGTGAGTGATGCGGATCTGGCAGAGGCTGCACGAACGGCGCGGGAAGCCGCTGCACTCCCCGATACCGCTCAGACGCTTGCCCTCGATCCGCTGGCCCGGGATATCGCGCTGGCCAACGGCGAGATCCTGCTCGGCGGTGAAAGCGTCGATTTCAGCGGCATCTGGCATGAGCGGGCACACGCTGGCGAAGCGTCGGAAACGACGCAGCCTGGCGCACAGACGGCCACGCCTGCCGCCGGTGCTGCGCTTGCTGACGCAGCTACACTGTCTACCGGTGTCGCCGTGAGTGATGCGGATCTGGCAGCGGCTGCACGAACGGCACGGGAAGCCGCTGCACTCCCCGATGCCTCCCAGGCGCTTGCCCTCGATCCGCTGGCCCGGGATATCGCGCTGGCCAACGGCGAGATCCTGCTCGGCGGTGAAAGCGTCGATTTCAGTGGCATCTGGCAACAGACGGCCCGGCTCGAGACGAAGAAGGACGATCAGGATACGCTGGCCGCGCCCCTGTCGCTCAACCTGGCTCTGGCGGATGTCCGCGAACGTCTGGCCGCCATCCAGCAGGCCGGTCAGGCACCGGCCCCGACATCCGGCGAGCGCTCCACTGCGGTTGCCGGCAGCATGCCAGGGTTGCAGGCGCTGCTCGCCGAGCAGGCTCCCTCGGCGACGCAGCCGACCTCTCAGGCCGGTGACGACCAGGCCTTCGATGCGACGATGACGAAGCTCCAGTCCGCCACGCCCCCCACCGGGGATGCCACCCTGCAAGGTACCACGCTGCAAAATACCATGCTGCAGGGCGCCACCCTGTCGAAGGCAGACCGGGCCGGTCTCGAATCCCTTGCGACAAACGCCGGCATCAGCGGCACCGAGTCGGGCAGTTCTGCCTCCAGCTCTCATCACTTGGCAGCAGCCATGCCACAAGCTCCGGGAGCCCAGGCCCAGCCTACCGTCGGGCCCGGCAGCCCTCCGATGGCCACGGCCACGCTGAGCCCACCGGTGGCCTCCTCCGAGTGGGGCGCCGCGCTTTCCCAGCAGCTGGTACGTATCCAGCAGCGCGGCGACCAGCGTGTCGAGCTGCACCTCAACCCGACCGAGCTGGGGCCGCTCAGCGTCAGTCTGAAGCTGGGCGAACAACAGGCCCAGCTGCATTTCTCATCGGCACATGCCTCGGTGCGTGCCGCAGTGGAAGCGGCCATTCCGCAACTGCGCGAGGCGCTGGCTGACAGCGGTATTTCGCTCGGTGAGGCAATGGTCAGCGATCAAGGTCAGTTCTCCCAGAATCCGTTTTCCCAGGAGCAATCGGAGCAACAAGCGGGCTCCGGCCGGCCGGGGCTCGTCGATAACGGGCTTGCCGACATCGGCGAAAGCATCGCGGGCAGCGCAGAGACACGCGATCTCGACGTCTCGGGTGCCATCAGCCTTTATGCCTGAGCCCTGCTGCCGATAACACGACTGGAGCTCGCCGCCTCGGCCTGCTCGACATTGGCGCCCGGGAACATCCCGGGCGTCAATTTTCCACGAACCTTAAAGCGTGAAGTTGGCGTGATTGAAACAGCTTTTTCGAGCAATCGATCCAGAGCGCAATCGCCATACTCACTTCCAGCATTCGACTGACTTACGGCGGAAGCAATGGCCAAATCACAAACAGCGACGGACAAGCGTCGTAAACCCTGGTGGCTCATCGGGCTATTGATCGTACTTCTCTCGGTCGGCTCCTCGCTGGGTGTGTACTTCTTCATGAACTCACCGAGCGTGGCCAACGAGACGCAAGCGGTCGAACCCCCGCCTCAGCCTCCCGTGCCGGTGTTCGTGACCATCAATCCATTCACGGTCAATCTGCAGAGCGACTACGACAACCGCCTGCTCTACGTCGGCTTGTCGCTGCGTGTGGGTGATGAAGCGACACGCGACTTCCTGATGGAGCACATGCCGGAAGTCCGTAGCCGTTTGCTGCTGCTGCTGTCCAATCAGCAAGCCGAGGAACTGGTCACCTCCGCGGGCAAGAAGAAGCTCACTGCAGAGATCCTGGCCATCTTCGATACGCCGATGTCCGACCCCCAGCCCACGCTGACGGTCAATGACGTCCTGTTTTCCGATTTCATCGTGCAATAGGTCACCATGTCTCAAGATGATCTGCTCTCGCAGGAAGAGATCGATGCCCTGTTGAAAGGGGTCAGCGGCGACGACGACAGCGCCAGCGAGGAGTCCTCTCGCGGTGGCTCGAAGATCCGCCCCTACGATCCTGCGACTCAACACCGGGTGATCCGCGAGCGCCTCAATGCGCTGGACATCATCAACGAGCGTTTCGCTCGCCAGTTCCGCATGGCGCTGTTCAATCTTCTCCGGCGCAGTGCGGATATCACGGTCGGCAGCGTCCGCTTCCAGAGCTACAGCGAGTTTTCACGCAACCTGCCCGTGCCCACCAACCTCAACCTGATCGGCATGAAGCCGCTCAGAGGCACGACGTTGATGGTCTTCCCGCCGAGCCTGGTGTTCATGATCGTGGACAACCTGTTCGGCGGTGACGGGCGATTCCTGACCAAGTCGGAAGGGCGCGAGTTCACGCGTACCGAGCAGCGCATCATTCAGCGTATCCTCGACCTGGCACTGCATGCCTACGGCGATGCCTGGAAGGCCATCTACCCGCTGGACATCGAATACCTGCGCTCGGAAATGCAGATCAAGTTTGCCCACATCACCAACTCTCCCAACGAGATCGTGGTCAACAGCACCTTTCATGTCGAGGTGGGCAACCTTTCCAGCGATTTCAACATCTGCATGCCCTATTCGATGATCGAGCCGATACGCGACTTGCTCGCCAGCCCGACCCATGACAGCCATCCCGACGAGGATCGGCAATGGGAAGCGCGCATGGCGGGCGAGATCAAGCACTCCGAAGTGGAGCTGATCGCCGATTTCCTGCATATCCCCTCGAGCATTGCCCGCGTGATGTCACTCAGTGTCGGTGACGTCCTGCCCATCGAGCTGCCGGAGACGGTCACCACCCGGGTCGATGGCGTTCCGGTCATGACCTGCGAATACGGCAGCCAGAAGGGCCAGCGCGCCCTGCGGGTCAAACAACTCATCGAACACGGTTCGTTACCTGTAGCGAAGGATCCCCTCAAATGACAGACCCCAACAAACCCGACCAGAAGAGTGCCGAGGACGAGTGGGCCAACGCCATGGCCGAGCAGGAAAGTGCCGACACCCCGGCGGGCGATGACGATCCCTGGGCCGAGGCGATGGCCGAGCAGGCCAGCGCCGAAACCGGAGCGGACGACCCCTGGGCGCAAGCCATGGCCGAACAGGAATCCGCCAGCGAGCCGGCACCGGCTGCCAGCAAGGCCGAAGCGGCCGGCGACAAAGTTTTCAAACCCCTTGAGCGAGGCGCTAGCGAACATCACGTGCGTGATCTCGAAATGATCATGGATATCCCGGTCAAGCTGACCGTCGAGCTTGGCCGCACCCGCATTACCATCAAGGAACTGCTGGAGCTGGCCCAGGGCTCGGTCATCGAGCTCGAAGGACTGGCGGGGGAGCCGATGGATATTCTCATCAACGGCTACCTCATCGCCCAGGGCGAGGTCGTGGTGGTCGACGACAAGTACGGCATCCGGATCACCGAGATCATCACTCCGTCAGAACGCGTGCAGAAACTCAACCGATGAGTGTCACCGCCTCCGCCAGCCAGGCCGGCAACGCGGTCAACTCCGCCCAGGGAGACACCCTGCTGGGGCTGGCCGTGTTCGGCAAGACGGCCCTGTCGCTGGTCATCATCATCGGCGTGATCCTGCTCTGTGCCTGGCTGCTCAAGCGCATCGGCCCGGGGCGCATGCATGGCAGTCAGCATCTGAGAGTCGTGGCGAGCACCGCCGTCGGTCAACGCGAGCGCGTGGTCATCGTCGAAGTGGAGGACAGCTGGCTGGTGCTGGGCGTCGGCGGCGGACAGGTCAATGCGCTGCATCGTCTAGACGTGCCCCCGCCTGCCGAGCGCGAAAGCTCCCGTGCGCCCACGGACGCCTCGAGCTTCGCCCAGCGTTTCGCCCAGGCACTCAAGCATAATGCCCGCCAGAGCCTGCCGGGAGGGCGCAGCAAGCCGGGGCGCGATGACACGGCAGCACCGGAGGAGCGCCCGTGATGCAACGACTGCTACGCCCCGGAGTCATGCTGGGCCTGCTGTGCCTGATCCTGTTTCCCGCCTCGGCGGGGGCCCAGGAGATCACCGGCGTGATCAGCCAGCCGACGCCCGGCGGCGGGCAACAATGGTCGCTGAGTCTGCAGACGCTGCTGCTGCTCAGCTCCCTGGCCTTCCTGCCGGCCCTGTTGCTGATGATGACCAGCTTCACGCGTATCATCATCGTGCTGGGGCTGTTGCGTACGGCGATCGGTACCCAGTCCGCCCCCCCCAATCAGGTGCTGCTCGGTCTGGCGCTGTTTCTGACCTTCTTCATCATGTCGCCGGTGCTCAACCAGGTTTACGAGCAGGCCTGGCAGCCGTTCAGCAACGACCAGATCAGCATCGATCAGGCCTTCGAAATCGGTCAGCAGCCGTTTCGCGAGTTCATGCTCGCTCAGACCCGCGAGACCGATCTCGCCCTGTTCGCCCGCCTGGCCGACATCGGCGAGATGCAGGGTCCCGAGGATGTGCCGATGCGTGTCCTGCTACCCTCCTTCGTCACCAGCGAACTCAAGACGGCCTTCCAGATCGGCTTCACCATCTTCATTCCGTTCTTGGTCATCGACCTGGTGGTCGCCAGCGTGCTAATGGCGCTGGGGATGATGATGGTGCCGCCCTCGACCATTTCGCTGCCCTTCAAGCTCATGCTCTTCGTCCTGGTGGATGGCTGGCAGTTGCTGATCGGTTCGCTGGCGGAAAGCTTCTACATGTAGCGTGCGCCACGGCCGCCTTTCGGCAAGACCCAATTTCCGACTGACATCCAATTTCCGACTGACATCCAATTTCCGACTGACTATGGGGCGCAGGCCCCGGAGACCGACGATGACGCCCGAAACCGTGATGAGCCTGGCTTACCAGGGCATGAAGGTGACCCTCATGCTGGCAGGGCCGCTGCTACTGACGGCCCTGCTCATCGGTCTACTGGTCAGCCTGTTTCAGGCGGCCACGCAGATCAACGAGATGACGCTGTCCTTCATTCCCAAGATTCTGGGCGTGTTCGGTGGGTTGATACTCGGCGGTCCGTGGCTGCTTCAACTGATCGTCAACTTCACCCGCGAGCTGTTCCAGAACCTTCCCTACCTGGTCAACTGACACGCCGTGATCGATGTCACTTTCGCCCAGCTACAGGGCTGGCTACTGCTGTTTCTCTGGCCATTCGTCCGCATCATGGCGTTTATCGCCGCCTCGCCGCTGTGGGGTGACAAGAGCGTGCCGCGCCAGGTCCAGATCGGGCTGGGTGCCGTTCTGGCCCTGGTGATCGCTCCGACCCTGCCTCCGTCCCCCGATATTCCGCTGTTTTCGATCGAAAGCTTCGGCATTCTGGTGCAGCAGATGCTGATCGGTACCGCCATGGGCGTCGTGCTGCGGGTGATGATCGCCGTGGTGCAGGCCGCCGGGGAATTCATCGGCCTGCAGATGGGTCTGGCCTTCGCCACCTTCTTCGCCCCCGATGTCGGCAACACCATGGTGCTGTCGCGGCTGATGCAGATGCTCACGCTGTTGATGTTTCTGGCGCTCAACGGCCATCTGATGACCATCGAAATCCTGGCGGCGACCTTCGACACGTTGCCGATCGGCAACACGCCGCTGGATGCCTCGTTCGGTGAAATCCTGGCTCGCTGGGGCGGCACCATCTTCACTTCCGGCATGTTGCTGGCCATTCCGCTGATCGCCTCGCTGCTGACCATCAACCTCTCGCTGGGCATCCTCAATCGCGCCTCGCCCCAGCTGTCGATCTTTTCCGTGGGCTTTCCCATGACGTTGACGGTCGGCCTGATTCTACTGATGGTGCTGATGCCGAATCTTGCCCGCTTCCTGGAGGGGCTTTTCGGCGATTCGCTGGTCTTCATGCAGGCCCTGGTCGAGCAGATGAATCCCGCCATTGACTGATCACGCCTCGCGCGACCCACACGAATCCAAACAAGCCCAAGCAAGAAAATCGCCCGCCAATTGGCGGGCGATGCATGTGGCGATACGGTAGAGCGATTACTTCAGGAAGTTGAGCAGCGACATGCCCTGCACATCGACGAAAGCCTTCTGCGCGGCCTGCAGTCCCACCTGACGCAGCGCATAGTCGGAAACCGCCTTGTTGTAGTCGAGATCGACCAGATCCGACAGGGTCTGCTGGTAGCTCACGTCGCGGTTGCTGCCCACGGTATCCAGCACGTCCAGCTCGTTGAGACGCGCGCCCACCGAGGCCCGCGTGGTCAGCACGTTGTCCAGTGCCCCGTCCAGTTGACGGCTGGCGGTGGCAAGCGTGTTCTCCAATGCTGCCTGGTCCGACTCCGTTTTCACCGGGTTACTGAGTACATCCAGAGCGCTCTTCAGCGTCGAGAACAGACTGTCGTACTGATCTTCGGCGGGGCCCATCGTGATTTTATCCGTTGTCTCAGGCTGGCCCTCCAACGTTAGAGACAAACCGCCAGCCTTGATAGCCAACCCTTCGGTATAAGTCCCGGCTTCAGTCGTTTCATTCCCGTCTTGATCGACTGTAGTCACTTCAAAATTGGTCGCGTCACTAAACTCCACCGTAACACTCTTGAGGTTAGCGGCAGCACTGGCATCGACCACCGTCGGCCCGGTAAAGGTCAGATTCCCTTCGCTGTTTCCCGCCGGCTCGGCCTTGGCGGTATACCCCGCGCCGTTCTGCAGACTGTTGAAGATGCTCGCGCCGGTATCGCCGACTGCCATCTGACGCGAGGCGTCGACCTGCTGAGTGCGAACGCCGCCGTCCCCGACATACTCGATATCGCTGTCCGCTCCGTCCTTGCGCACGAAGGGCGGTGAGCTGTCGCTGTAGCCGCCGAACAGATAGCTGCCACTGCCGTTGGTGGCGTTGGCCTGGCCGATCAATGTCTCGTAGATGCCGTTGAGTTCGGAAGCGATCGATTCACGGTCGGCGTTGCTCAAGGTGCCGTTGCCGGCCTGCACGAGTAGCGTCTTGGCGCTGGCGATGGCGTCGCTGACGCTGCCCAGCACGCTCTCTTCCTGGCTCAGGGCATTACGCGCCGATATCCGGCTGTCCTTCTGCTGCTCGTTGACCGCGGCGGACTGCGACACGCCGACGGCACGCGAGGCCGCCTGCGGGTCGTCGGAGGGGCTGACCACGCGACGCCCGGTAGCGATCTGCTGACCCACCTGCATGAAGTTGCTCTGCTGGCGGTTCATGGACGACATACTTTTTTCGAACATGGTCACGGTACTGATACGCATGACGCTCTCCTCAATAAGGGCCGCCGCACTTGTGCAGCGTGCCCTGGCATCAATTCATCACACGCGTCAGGCGCGCAGACCCAGAATACTGTCGAGAATGGTGGCCCCGACCTCGATCGTCTTGGCGTTGGCCTGGTAGTACTGCTGGTACTTGACCAGATTGGCGAATTCCTCGTCGAGGTTGACGCCGGACTCGGCCTGCTGAAAGGCGCGCAGCTGCTCGGTGAGACCCTCCTGGGCGCTGAGGTTGACCTGAACGATGTTGGTGCGGTTGCCCACTTCGCTGACCAGCGAGGCATAGGCGTCGCTGAAGCTGGCGCTCTGCCCCACTGTCTTACGCTGCTGGAGACCCTGCAAGGCCAGAGCGTTGCGGTTGTCGCCGGTACCACCGAGATTGGCAGGATCGGAGAAGGTAATCTTGTCGCCGACCTTGGCTTCGCCTCCGAGCGTAAAGGTGATGCCCTTAAGCGTATTTTCCTCGCCAAGGTTAAGCGTATCTCCCCCCTCCAGGGTCAACGTGCCGCTCTCCTTATCCACCGCGGTAATCGTATAGCTCATATCACCGGCATTTTTTTCAACTTCGGTTTCACCGGAAATGTCGCTCACCTTCAGACTGATTCCGGACACGTTTTCCAACTGCACCGGCCCGGCGGCGGCAGCGATTCTGGACGTATCCTTGATGGCCACTTCGAACTGACCGGCCGTCTGGCGGGTGGGCTGGATCAGGAAGGTATCGCCTTCCTGGGCTCCATTGCCCGGTTCACTGGAAACGGTAAACGTCATGCCGTCGAAACCGAACTTGTCGTCTTCAAGCTCAAACGAGCCCAGATCGGTGTTATCGGCAAGACGCGTGACCTGATATTTATCATCTTCCGTCACCGTGACGCGGTAATCGCTGGCGGTGACGGCATTGCCATCGGTGAATGTGCCGGTCAATTCCGCACCGCCATTGTTATTGGCGTTGGAAAGGACATTGGGACCACCAATGGAAAAGAATTCTCCGCCGGTCGCGCCTTTGAGATCCACGCCCAACGCATGCTGCGCATTGAAGCTGGTGGCCATGCTTACGGCCATCTGCCCCAGGCGGTTCTGCACGCCATCCAGGGTTTCGCGACGGAAGGTCACCAGGCCGCCCAGCTCACCCTTGGTGATCAGGGTCTCGTCGAGTTCCTGCAGGTTGCCGCCCGCGTCCCGGTAACCCACGGCAGTGCGGGAGGGATCGGCAGAAGAGGTCGTGGCCTCCAGGGCGAAGCTCTTCTGCCCCGCCACCAGCGGCTGGCCGTTGCCGATCGACAGGGTGTAGCTGCCGCCGTCCTGCACGGTCAGGTCTACGCCGACCAGCTCGTTGAGTTCGGAAACCAGCTGGTCGCGCTGATCCAGCAGGCTGTTGGGTTCTTCACCGGTCTTGGCCCGCGCCAGGCTGATCTCGCGGTTGAGGCTGGCGACCTGGTCGGCGGTGTTGTTGACCTGGGTGACGACATCCTTGATCTGGCTGTTGATGCCCGACTGCATGTCGTCGAGGTAACTGTCGAAGGCGCGGAACTGAGCCGTCATGCTGTCGGCGGTGCCCAGCACGCCCTGCCTCGCGGCAGGATCCGACGGCGCGCCGGCCAGGTCCTCCAGGCCGGAGAAGAAATCCTGCATCAGCGGTGCCAGCCCCGCCTCGCTGTCCGCCAGCAGGTTGTCGATCTGGCTCACCTGAGACTGATAGGTGGTCAGCGCGCTGTTCGCACTGACAGCCTGGTTGTACTGCGTAGTGAGATACTGATTGAACTGACGCTGGGTGTCGTCCACCGACACGCCGATGCCCACCGAGCCGCTGGAACCGCTCTCGCCCAGAATCGTCAACTGACGGTTGTAGCCCGGCGTATAGACGTTGCTGATGTTGTTGCTGGTGGTCGTCAGTGCGGACTGGGCCGCACTGAGACCGCTCAAGCCGATGGAAAAGATGCTCATCACTGGTTTCCTGGGCAGAGGCGTTACGAGTTACGCCAGCGCATATCATGGTGGCCTGTATGAAAAGCGTCTGCGCTCGCCAACGCGTTGTACAAGGCCGGGTCTATAAGAGTTATCGGCCGAAACAGGGCGCTCTTGAGCGCCTATATCAGAAGATCTGTGTCGGGTTGCGCTCGATACTGAAAGGCGACTTGGCCGTGGCGGCATCATTGCTCGCTACCGCTCGCGCCGGCAACGTCCCGTCGTCGACCTGGGCCATGATGGAGATCAGCTTGTCCGCGTACTTCGGGTCCGTGGCATAGCCTCCCGCCTGCAATGCCCGCGCCGCCTCATGGGGAGTGGCGGCGGTGACCACGCCGGCATAGCGCGGGTTATTGCCGATCAGCCGGGCATAGTCGGTGAACGCCTCTTCGAAGGAGTCGTAGACACGGAAGGCGTCGACGACCTTGCGCGGCCGCCCATCGATATATTCCGTGGTAGTGATTTCGGTTACCTCACCGTCCCAGCGGCTGCCCGCCTTGATGCCGAACAGGTTGTGGCTGTTGCCGCCATCCGCGGTGGGAATCTCGCGACTGCCCCATCCGGTCTCCAGTGCCGCCTGAGCCAGAATCAACTCGGCCGGCACGCCCGTCGTGCGCGAAGCCACCTGGGCCGGCGTCTGCAGCTTGCTCAGGAAGGCCTCGACATGTGGCGCCCGGTTGACCGGAGACGCTGGAATGTCCGTCTCGTAGCGCTCGCCCGGCGCTTCCGGTTCGCCCGGCACCTCGTCGAGAGCCGCGAGCGAGGCGATTTCCTCGTCCAGCGCGGGCAGGTCGCTGCGCAGACCGTCATGCAACACCCGCGGCGTGCCGCGGGGAATGCCGGCAATCAGGTTGTCGCTCGACGAAGCCCCCGGTACCAGACCGCTGCTTTCGAGCTGGCTGACGATCTGCTCGGCCAGGCCGAGGCCCCGTCCGGCGAGATGCTGCGCCCACTGCTGATCCTGCATCGAGGTATAGAACTGCGACTGCTGGCTGTTCAGCAGCCCCGACTGGGGCGAGGCATCGCGCATGCTCTTGAGCATCATCTGCAGGAATACCGCCTCGAACTGCCGGGCCGCCTCCTGCACCCCCTTCTCCGGCGCCGTCTTTGCGGTATGCTTCAGGCGCTGCATGCCCTGCATGTCGAGGGCGAACTGGCTACTCAAATCTCCCATGCTCATCAGATGATCTCCAGTTCGGCCCGCAGCGAGCCCGCTGCCTTGAGCGCCTGCAGGATCGACATCAGATCCTGGGGATTGGCTCCCAGCGCGTTCAGCGCATTGACGACATCCACCAGATCGGCGCTGGAAGTGATCATCTGCAGCGCACCGCCCTCCTGCTGCACGCTGATGTCGGCATTGGGCACCACGACCGTCTCGCCGCCCGCCAAGGGGTTGGGCTGGCTGACTTCGGGGTTGGAGTCGATGACGATCGACAGGTTGCCATGCGCCACGGCGGCACGCTGCAGCGTCACCGCACTGGTCAGCACTACCGAGCCGGTACGCGAGTTGACGATGACCTTGGCCGGCCCCATGCCGGGCGTGACCTGAAGCGACTCCACCCGAGCCAGGAAATTGACGCGAGAGTTGCTGTCCGCCGGTGTCTTCAGGCGGACCACACGGCTATCGAGAGCCGCCGCAACGGGGGTGCCGAACTCGCCATTGATGGCATTGACCACCTGCTGGGCGGTACCGAAATCCGCGTCGTTGAGATACAGATCCAGCGTGCCGTCCGCGTGTCCCAGGCTCAGCGGCACTTCACGCTCGACGATGGCACCGCCCGCGATGCGTCCCACGGCCTGCTGGTTGACCTGTACGCTGCTGCCTCCCGCCTCGGCACCCACACCACCGACCAGCATGTTGCCCTGCGCCAGGGCGTAAATGGCGCCATCCGCCCCCTTGAGCGGCGTCATCAGCAGGGTGCCGCCGCGCAGGCTCTTGGCGTTGCCCATGGAAGAGACGACGATATCGATCTCCTGCCCCTGACGCGCGAAAGGCGGCAACTGGGCCGTCACCATCACGGCGGCGATGTTGCGCAACTGCATGTTGGTGCCGGAGGGAATCGTCACGCCCAGCTGCGACAGCATGTTGGTCAGGGTCTGTCCGGTGAACGGCGCCTGCATGGTCTGGTCACCGGTGCCGTCGAGCCCGACCACCAGCCCGTAGCCCACCAGCGGGTTGTCACGCACACCGGCGAAGGACGCCAAGTCGCGGATACGCTCGGCGTGTGCCGGCAGGGCCAAGATCGTCAGGCTCAGCATGGCGGCGATCAGGAGCGCAGAGATACGCACGGGACGAAAAACGTTGAGCATATTCATCAGAAGGGCGACACGTTGAGGAAGAAACGTTGCAACCAGCCCATGGTCTGGGCCTCGTTGATGTAGCCATCACCGACATATTCGATGCGTGCATCGGCGACCTGGGTGGAAGGCACGGTGTTCTGGGACGTGATGGTGCGTGGATTCACGACCCCCGAGAAGCGGATATATTCCGTGCCCTGATTGATGGCGATCTGCTTCTCGCCTCGCACGACGAGATTGCCATTGGGCACCACATCGACGACCGTGACCGTAATCGTCCCGGTGAAGGTGTTGTTGGCATTGGCCCCGCCCGAGCCGCTGAAGACATTCTCGCCTTCGACATCGATGCCGTAATCCGCGAGGGTATCGAGCACGTCGGGGAGCTGATTCATCGTCATGCCGATGCTGCCGTTGCGCGTAGCGTTGGCCGCGGAATTCTTGCTGGCGCTGACCTGCTCATCGAGCACGATGGTCAGGATATCGCCCATCGAGCGCGGACGCCGATCCTCGAACAGTGGCTGGTAGCCATAGCGGGCCTGGAAGATCGAGCCGTTGGCTTGCGGCAGCGGTCGTTCCGGCACGACGATGGGGGTGGGCTCCGCCACCACCGACTGGCGCGGAATCTGGGCACAACCGCTCACGACCAGACAGGCCATGGCGACGATCAGCCCGCCGCGCAACAGTGCGATGGGGTTACGTGCCTTCAAGTCATGTTCCTGTCTGGACATCAGCATCTTACTCACAAGGATTCATTAAAGCTGGGAAAGGCGCTGCAGCATCTGGTCGGAGGTTTCCACGGCCTTGCTGTTGATCTCGTAGGCCCGCTGGGTCTCGATCATGCTGACCATCTCCTCGACGACATTGACGTTGGAGGTCTCGACATAGCCCTGATAGAGACGCCCCGCCCCGTCCATGCCCGGCATCACGTCGTTGCGCGGCCCGGAGGCATCGGTTTCGAGATAGAGGTTCTGGCCGATGCTTTCCAGCCCCGTCGGGTTGATGAAGGTGGTGAGCATCAGCTGGCCGACCTGGGCGCTTTCGGTGGAGCCCGGGCGGGTGACCGAGACGATGCCGTCCTCGCCGATGGTGATCGACAGCGCGTCCTGCGGAATGATGATCGCCGGCTCGATGGGGTAGCCGTTGGCAGTGACCATCTGGCCGTTCTGATCGACCTGGAAACTGCCGTCGCGCGTGTAGGACGTGGTGCCGTCCGGCATCTGCACCGGGAAGAAACCCTGGCCGTTGATGGCCAGATCCTTGGAGTTCTCGGTGTTCTGCAGGCCACCCTGGGTGTGCAGGCGCTCGGTGGCGACCGGACGCACCCCTGTACCCACCTGCATGCCGGAGGGCAGGTTGCTGACCACCGAGGATTGGGCACCTGGCTGGCGCATGTTCTGGTAAAGCAGATCCTCGAATACCGCCCGGGAGCGCTTGAAGCCATTGGTGGAGACGTTGGCCAGGTTGTTGGAGATGACGTCGAGCTTGGTCTGCTGCGACTCGAGGCCGGTCTTGGCCGTCCACAACGATTTGATCATGTGAGTATTCCTGAGTGATTCATCATGCTGTCTGCGTCATGCCGCCGTAGGCTGGCCTGCAGGGCGTCGTGTCTGCGTCAGCCCTGCAGCGACAGGATGTTGTTGGCCCGCTGCTCGTTCTCGTCGACGCTCTCGATGATCTTCATCTGCATGTCGTAACTGCGCGAGCTGTCGATCATCGCCACCATGGCGTCGGTGGCGCTGAAGTTGCTGCCCTCCAGCGCACCCGATGCCAGGCGGGCCTGATCGTCGAGAGGCTGGGGCGGCGCGATATCCTCTCCCGGCGGCGGCGGCAGACGGAACAGGCCGTCCTCGCCGCGCTGCAACTGGGCCTGAGGCGGCGTGACCAGCTTGAGACGTGCGACCGGCTCGATGGCGTCCGGCTTCTGGCCCGGTTCGATTACGCTGATCGAACCATCCTCGCCGATGGTGACGTTGGCCTCCAGCGGCAGGAAGATCGGCCCATCCTCGCCCATCACGGGCCGGTCCAGCACGGTCAGCAGCCCCGTGGAGTCGACCTGGAGATCGCCGCGCCGGGTATAGGCTTCGCTGCCGTCCGGCGTCTGCACGGCCAGCCACGCGTTATCCTTCAGCGCCACGTCCAGCGTGCGCCCGGTGGGCGTGAAATTACCGGCACGAAAATCGTATCCCGGCGTGGTGGCGGCGGCCGATACCCGAGTCGCCAGGCCATCGCCCTGCACCGGCACGGCACGCATCGCCATCAACTGGGCGCGAAAACCCGGCGTGGAGATGTTGGCCAGGTTGTGGTTGTCCACCGCCTGACGATCCATGATCTGCTTGGTACCGCTGGCGGCGGTGTAGAGAATCCGGTCCATGTCGCGAGTCGCTCCGGCAAGACGAAAAAGAGCCCATGTGCCCGGCCGATACGGTTACCGGCCGGGACTGCGCATTACTTCAGGTTGACGACGGTCTGCAGGACTTCGTCCTGCGTCTTGATGGTGTTGGTGTTGGCCTGGAAGTTGCGCTGGGCGATGATCAGGTCCACCAGTTCCTTGGTCAGGTCGACGTTGGAGGCCTCCAGCGTACCGGACTCGACGGTGCCGAACTGCCCAGTACCCGCCGTACCCATGACGGCGACACCAGAGGCACCTGTTTCAGCCCACATATTGTTGCCCATCGATTGCAAGCCTTCTTCATTGCCGAACGTCGCAAGGGCCATACGACCGAGAGCGATAGACTGCTCATTGGTGTAGTTGCCGACGATGGTGCCATCATCCGCAAATTCGATACCGACTAGCTGACCGGAAGCATAACCATCTTGCCGCGGGGCACTGATGGCATAGTCCTGAGAAGTCTGGGTAGAGCCGGCAAAGTCAAAGGAGAAATCCATCGGCGCAGAGCCGTTCTGACCATTAAAAGAGAACTTGACTGCACTTTCTCCTAACTGACGGGAGCCAATGGTTTTATTATTCACTGCACCTGTCGCAGCAACCAAATCACCGTTCTGATTAAAGGCAAGTGTCACATCATCGAGTACTGATTGATAGGATATGCTTCCTCCTGAGTAGCCAGTGACACTACCACTTGCATCCGTTGTGGCGGTTGCATCAGTAACAGTTGCTTCATAAGCTTGACCACCCACAGTAAATGGATAGGTCTTATTTCCTCCTTGGGCAGTATAGGGAGCAATTCCTCCCGGGTAAGTGGCACTACTATCTACTTTTTTAGGGAAAGTATTATTTTCGCCAAGTGTTACCCTTGACTCTACGTTCCAATTATTAGCCCCTGCTTTAACAAAATACATCTGCAGATTATTGGCATTGCCCTGCGAATCATAGAATGTAGTGGAAGTACTGTAATTATAAGAAGAGGCATCCTGCGTATTGAATGGAGTCGTCTCCGGCACCTTGTCGCTGGCATCCAGGCTCATGGCTGCTAAAGACTCTGTTGTTTTCTGAGCTTTCATCGCCTCTGAAGGCAGCTGAATGATTTCGGGTTCGCCACCGGTTGGTACCGACGCTGTCTCGGTATTGAATCCGGTAATGTTATAACCCATCAGCTGAGCACTCTGAGCGTTCTGCAAGTAGCCATCCTTGGTCATGGTCAGCTGGCCGTTGCGGGAGTAACCGACCTGTCCGCCTTGGTTGAAGCGGAAGAAACCGTCACCACTGATTGCCAGGTCCAGGTCGCGGTTGGTGGTTTCCAGCGTACCGTTGTTGAAGTTCTGCAGGACACCAGCAACCCGCGTGCCGAGACCGCCCTTGCTGCCGGCGAAGACATCGGCGAACTGCACCGAGGAACTCTTGAAGCCCTTGGTCTGGGAGTTGGAGATGTTGTTGCCGATGGCGTCGAGCTGAGTGGAGGCTGCGTTGACCCCACTCAATGCTTGTGAAAAGCCCATGTTTCAGTTCCTTATCGTATGTAAGCGATCAAGTGGTGACAGCGCGCCTGCATGGCTGCGCTCATCCGTCACTGCTGGTTAAAGAATCTGTCGGACATCCGCCAGCTTGACGTCATCCATGTTCGGTCCCAGGTCGAGCAGCGGCTCTCCATCACCTTTCATCACGCCGCTCACCAGGCCATAGTTGAGCAAGGTATAGGAGGAGACCGGCTCATCACCCACGGTGGCCTCGACGCGGCTAACATAGTAAACGCCATCCGGTGCCGGCGTGGCGCCACCCTCGAGCATTCCATCCCAGTAGAAGGATTGAACACCCGCTTCGACCGCCTTGCTGGACGTGTGGGCAACGACCTGTCCTGAAGCGTCGGTAATCGTAAAATCGATATTATCGACGTCTTTTCCTAGCTCGATACCGATCGGTGTCGTCACGACATTACCGTCAGCATCCGAGCCCATACGGATCTCATTGCCCGGCACCAGCACGCCCTGCCCGATCAGCGCGGTAGCCTGCAGCGACTGCCCCGCCTCGATCTGTCCGGTGATGCCTTCCAGCGTGGTATTGAGTTCCTGAATGCCGCTGACGGTATTGATCTGCGCCATCTGCGAGGTCAGTTCCGCGTTCTCCATGGGATTGAGCGGGTCCTGATTCTTCAACTGGGTGATCAGCAGAGTCATGAAACGGTCGTTGAGCTCATCTGCCGTGTTGGCGCCGGTCGTCCTGGAGCTGCCGCTACTGGCAGTACCGTTGATGGCAGCGAGAGTGCTGTTGCCGATAGGGCTGGTCATGTCTTCTCTCCATTAACCTTAGCCGTTAACCTGGGCCGTTAGCCTTCGCCTATGGTCAGGGTCTTGAGCATCATCGTCTTGCTGGTGTTGAGCACCTCGACGTTGGCCTGGTAGGAGCGCGACGCCGAAATCATGTCGACCATCTCGTTGACCGGCTCGACGTTGGGCATGGAGATATAGCCCTGCTCATCTGCCAAGGGGTGATCGGGGCGATACTCGCGGCGCAGCGGAGACTGATCCTCCATGACCTTGGATACCCGCACGCCCCCCGTACCGTGGCTCCCCTGGGAAACGGTCTCGAACATGACCTGCTTGGCGCGGTAGGCCTCGCCATCCGGGCCGGCGACGCTGTCGGCGTTGGCCAGATTGCTGGCGGTCACGTTCATCCGCTGCGCCTGGGCACTCATTGCCGAGCCGGAAATCTCGAAGATATTGAACATCGACATCGGGTTTACTCCGGTTGCATTGCCGACTTCAGCCCCTGAATCTTGCGGCTGAGAATGGTCAGGTTGGCCTGATAGCGCACGGCGTTATCGGTGAAGTTGGTGCGCTCACGGTCCATGTCGACGGTATTGCCGTCCAGACTGGGCTGATCCGGCACCCGATAGAGCAGATCGCGCCCCAGCCCCATGTCGCTGCCCTGAGCGGGCAGATGGCGGCTGGACGTGGTGTTCAACGACAAGGCGTTGGCGCTAGCCCGCCCCTGCGTCATCACCTGGTCGAGCTCCGCGGCGAAATCGAAGTCGCGCGCCTTGTAGTTCGGGGTGTCGGCATTGGCGATATTGCCGGCCAGCACCTGCTGGCGCTCTGCGCGCAGGTTGAGTGCTTCCTGATGAAAGCGCAGTGCGCCGTCAAGCTTATCGATCATTCTGAGAGTCCCTGCTTTCTTGTTCCCGGCCCGGGCCGTTCGGGAGAATGTGCAGGCTGGAGAATAGCCGCCCCCCTGTCATCCCAAACGCTGGAACAGACTCGCAATTGAGCGTCATTTCCACCTTTGGCAATGCCCCTGCGCCCCTAGAATCTCTTTTCATCGATGCGCGCAACGGCGAATCGCGCAATCCATGCCAAGGTAGCGGCAATGCCAACGGGGTTTATCATGACGCAGCGCAACACGAGCAATTGGCGAAAAACGCTTCGTCTGTCCGGGTATATCGGGGCTTTATCCCGCATGAGGTCCCGCATGGGCTTGCATGGCGTGGCACTACTGATTGCGGCACTCGTCGCGCTGTCCGTGGCATCGCCGGCAGCGGCCAGCGATCAGGATGTAATCGACACGGTGGAGTCGTTTCTCTATGCGCAAGCCGAAGGTGAATCGGTCAGCGTGGAGGTTCAGCCCTCCCCGGTGCGCCTGCCGCAATGCGACAATCCCGAGCCCTTTCTGCCGCGCTCGGGGCCCCCACAGGGGCGGGTGACGGTCGGGGTCCGCTGTGGCGATCAGACACGCTACCTGCAGGCCACGGTCTCGATCAGCGTTCGCCATCTGATTGCCGGGCGCGACATCGCTCCCGGCGACATCGTCACCCGGGACATGCTCGAGTGGGACATCGCCGATCAGAACCGACTGCCAAGACAGTGGCTGGACGATCCCGGCACCGTAGTCGGTGCGGTCACGACCCGGCGCATTCCCGCCGGTACGACCCTGCAGCCCTCGATGATCCGGGAGCGCTATCTGGTCCGGCGTGGCGAACCGGTGACATTGGTGGCGCAAGGAGCGGGATTTCGTATCACGCGTGAGGCGAAGGCGCTCGAGAGCGGCGGGCTGGGGGCCTCGATACGCGCCCGGACGGACAGCGGCGATATCCTGCACGGACAAGTGAGTGGGCAGAGCCGGCTCGACGTTGCGTTCTGATCGCCGATTCGAAGAACAGATGACAGGGCACTAAAATTGCAATGGCTGTTCCAAGGAACCGCTGAATTTATCCAGCCAATCCCTAAAGCTTTGGCCTGCAGGGCCGATACTCCCTACAAGCCCGCTTTCAAGAGATCAGAACCTTGAAAATCGATACATTGCATTCGTTAACTCGCCCTTCGTCGCTGGAGAAGTCCGACAATACTTCCGGCGTACGCGATACCGCGCACAATGCCCCGGCCAGCTCGGCGACGGTGACAACCCTCAGCAAGGCGGCCTCCGGCGATAACGCTCAGGATATCGACACGGCACGCGTTGCCGAGATTCGCCAGGCCATCAGCGAAGGCCGCCTCGATATTCGCTCAGACAAGATTGCCGACGGTCTCATCCAGAGCGTACGAGACCTGCTCGGCGAGTAAGGATGAAAGCCTGCATGAACTACCGTGACTGCCTGACCCGCCAGAAGGCGGCTCTGGAAACCTTCGTCGCCCTGCTCGACGAGGAGCACCTGCAACTCGCTCAGGGTCGGATCGACGGCGAGTCGTTGTCCCGCCTCGCCGTCGACAAGCAGCGCATCGCGGCGGAGATGGAAGAACAGGAACATGCCCGCCTGGCCGCTCAGCGCGCGGCAGGCTACGGCGACGGCCAGCGTGGTGCCGAACGCGCGGCCCAGGCGAACGCCTGTCACGACGACTGGCAGGCGATGCGAACCCTGGCCGAACAGGCCCGTCAGAAGAATCGCATGAACGGCCTGGTGATTCAGTTGCGCCTGGAGCACAACCAGCGAACCATCAACTTCCTGTCGGAAGCGGCAGGCAGCGCGCTCTACGGTCCCAACGGCCAGTCACGGCGCAAGGGGTTTGGAGGAGGCGTCAGTTCCCGCGCATGAGCCTGCGCAAGGACATTTGATGAACAGGTATCCCGTCGAACATGGCAGGTTGGCGGAATAGAGTCCGGTCAAGCCCCGGGCTCGTTGCGTTTTTTCTGTCATTCTCATCGCCGCCCGACTCCTGTCACCCCACCTTCTGCCGCCCCCGCCTTCCGCCAGACTTCACGGCTATTCGATCAGCAACTTGCCGGCGCGGCGCTCACCGGGCGCCTCGATACGCGGCTCGCGTCCGCCGCGCAGGATCGAGTTGCCTTCGAACAGGGTGCGCTGATCGATCTCCGGCGGACTGAGCCAGTCCTCCTCACGTATCTGGCCACTCTTGCCGTACACCTCGAGCGTATTGGCATAAGTCACCTTGCGTACCGTGTCCTCGGGGATACCGCTCTCGAGTGCCAGCCTGGCGGTCTTGGCCACCCCCAGACAATCGGATATGCCCCAGTCGCAGGCGCTGTCGACGATGATCCCCTCACCCCCGTATTGCTTGAGCAGCTCGACCATGCGCGCATTGCCCATCTTGGTCGAAGGGTAGATGGAAAAGCCCGCCCAGAAACCGCGGTCGAGCACTTCGGCAACCGTCTCCTCATTATTGTGATCGATCACCACCCATGACGGATCGACTCCCATCTCCTCGCAGACATCCATCGAGCGGGACGTGCCGCGTTTCTTGTCCCGATGCGGCGTATGCACCATGACCGGCAGCTTGAGTTCCCGGGCAAGTTCCAGTTGGGCACGAAAGTACTTGTCCTCCAGCGGCGTCTGCTCGTCATAGCCGATCTCGCCGATGGCGACGACGCCCTCCTTCAGTGCAAACCGCGGCAGCCACTCCATCACTCCCTCGGCGAGTTCCTCGTTGTTGGCCTCCTTGGAGTTGAGCCCCACCGTGCAGTAGTGCCGGATGCCGAACTGCCCGGCACGAAACCGCTCCCAGCCGACGATGGTGGAAAGATAATCGACGTAGGTGCCGACGAAGGTGCGTGGCTGTCCCAGCCAGAACGCCGGCTCGATCAGTGCGACGACGCCGGCCGCTGCCATGGCCTCATAGTCGTCGGTGGTGCGGGAAATCATGTGAGCGTGCGGATCGATGAACATTCAGGCGACCTCAGTGGCGGGCAGGGAGTCCCAGCTGACGCGACCTTCGTCCAGGTCCGCCATCAGTGGTGTCGTTTCGAGAATCTCGCGGGCCCTGACGCTCGGGCTGGAGAAGAGCGCCAGCGCAGCTGCCGCCTGTTCGGTGGCACTGCCGGCCAAGGCGCGTTTCAGTTCCTCGAAGGCGCCGACCTCCTCGGCGAAGGGTCCCACACAACGCCAGAGTTCAGGAGAAACCGAGCGCTTCGCCGCCCAGCGCTCATGCGCGTAATCCACCAGGATACGCGCCAGCTCCGGGTTCGCGCGTTCGTCCAGGCCGCAGATGGGTCCCAGACGGCTACCCACGAACAGCGCCTTCAATACCATGTGATTCCAGCGATGATCGTCGAAATGGTCGCGCGGATAGGGGTTGTAATGGGCGATGGACTCGAAGACCGCCCGTATGTTCGAGCGCAGCCCCTCGCCCACTTCGAATGCCAGACCCTGCGGCTCGGGATAGAGCGGCAGCCCTCGATAGAGTGCGATCATCTCGCTGACGTCCGCGGTGCGGCGCAGGTCCTTGAACGTGTCGACAAATGCGCGCTCGCCGCGGAAGGCCAGAAGCGCCGCCACCCGGGCCGCACCATCCACACTCCAGCCCTGCGGGTTCCAGCCGGGCCGGGCGTCATTCGCCTGCGCCAGTTCCTCCCGGGACAGCGCCAGATCCGCCTTGCCCAACCGGCGCGGCGCCAATCCCATGACGATATGCAATTCTCTTTCGGTACTGCCAGCGGCCAGTGCATCCAGACAGTTACCGAACCAACTGCCCTGCTCCCCCGACTGGCGTATCACCCAATAGCGTAAAAGCTCAAATGCTTGAACAGACATGTTTGACTCCCCTGGTTCCCCTGCAAGGAGCCTTCACATTAATTGCGTATCTCTTGTTTACCAATATGATTTATATAGTGACATAAACCGTTATTTATCATGCTCCATCAAAACGGATCCATCATGAATCTCCTGTTTCAAAAAGCATGAGCAATCAATAAAACCATGTTTATGCATTAATTTATCCCCTCTCATGCACAACGACTTGAGTTAATTGCAACGCATTGATAATCGTTGTGCTGCAAACGTGAAGATACTGCAAGGAAGCTCACCCAGGCAGACACCGACTCCGGCTATCACATGAGAGGATCGGAGCGGCGCTTCTCCCGTTAACACACCTCAGCAGGGCATGTCGTGAACAGTACACTCGTGATTCTTGTCGTAGGCCTGACTCCCGGCCTGGTCGGTCGTCATACGCCGCACCTGGCAGCGTTGGCCAAGCGTGGCGGCATGCGACCGCTCAACACGGTGACACCGGCCGTGACCTGCACCGTGCAGTCCACGCTGGTGACCGGCCTGCCCCCCGCCGAGCATGGCGCCGTGGCCAACGGCTGGTATTTTCGCGATCTCTCGGAAGTCTGGCTATGGCGCCAATCCAACCGGCTGATCGGCGGCGAGAAGATCTGGGAAACCGGCAAGGCGCGCAATCCCGACTTCACCTGCGCCAAGATGTTCTGGTGGTACAACATGTACGCCAGCGCCGACTGGAGCGCCACGCCCCGCCCGATGTATCCGGCCGACGGGCGCAAGATTCCCGATCATTACACCTATCCGCCGGAGCTGCATGATGAACTGGATGCCAAGCTCGGCCAGTTCCCGCTGTTCAAGTTCTGGGGCCCTGCCGCGGACATCTCCTCGAGCGACTGGATCACGAAATCGACCCTGCACATCATGGCGACGCGCAACCCCACGCTGACCCTGACCTACCTGCCCCATCTGGACTACAACCTGCAGCGTCTGGGCCCGGACCTGACGCACCCGCGCATTCAGCAGGACCTTGAGGAGATCGATGCGCTCTGCGGCGAGCTGATCGATGCGGCAGACAAAGAAGGGCGGCGTGTGATTGTCGTCTCGGAGTACGGCATCACCCCGACCACCGACGCGGTGCATATCAACCGCGCCCTGCGTCAGGCGGGCCTGATCGCGGTACGGGTCGAGAAGGGGCGTGAGCAACTGGACCCAGGCGCGTCGGCCGCCTTCGCCGTGGCCGATCATCAGATCGCGCATATCTATGTACAGGACACGCAGCGCACCGGCGAGATCAAGGCGCTGATCGAGTCATTGGACGGCGTCGAAGCGGTGTGGGATCGCGACGCCATGCATGCCAACGGGCTCGATCACCCCAACTCGGGGGAACTGGTCGCCATCTCGAAGCCGGATCGCTGGTTCAGCTACTACTACTGGCTGGACGATACATGCGCGCCCGATTATGCCCGTACCGTCGATATCCACCGCAAGCCCGGCTACGACCCGGTGGAACTCTTCTTCGACCCCACGCTCAAGTGGCCCCTCTTCTCCGCCGGTTGGCGGGTGGGCAAGCGCAAGATGGGGTTCCGCCAGTTGCTGGACGTGATCTCACTCAAGGACACCCAACTGGTGAAAGGCTCTCACGGACGCATCACCGACGACCCGCAGGAAGGGCCGCTGGTCATCTCCTCGGAGGCCGACCTGCTGCCGGAAGGCGCCGTGGACGCCACCGACTTCAAGCGCCTGACCCTTGCGCATGTGTTCGACTGAGCAGAAAGGCTCCTGACAGATCGAACTGCATGAAGCGGTACCCTCCGTCTACCGCAGGACGTTATATCCTCACGGGGCCTTACTTCAAAGAACTTGTTTCAAAGAGCCTGCTTCAAAGAATCCGACCCGAAAAAAAGGGATGCCGCGCTGGCGGCATCCCCGATGCTTGGCTTTGGTTCTGGCTTTCCATCTGCGGCTTTGGCGCTCTACGTTCCCGGTGCGATCCGCTGCAGCACCAGCGTGGCTCCGAAAGCCCCAACGGCAAGTCCCGCCAGGCCATACGCTCCGACGGCGGCCACGAGCGCCGCGTCGTAAAGCGAGATGCCGGCGATCAGGCTGACCACGGCTTTCGGCACGTCGCCCGGCTGGCGCCGAAACAGCAGACGCAACGCCCAGCATCCCCAGCCGACATAGGCGGTCAGCAGCACGAAGCCCACGATGCCCTCCGCACTGACCGCCAGCCATGTCGCTATACCGACCGGCACGAGCATGACCAATAGCGGCCAGGCGGAACCGATCCGGTCGTAGGCTTCCTGCTTGGCGGCATAGGTCAGGCCCACCACATGGCAGAACAGCCCCAGAGCACCGATCGCGACGGCGCTCTCCACGTTCGCCCCTGCACTCAGCGCGGCGGTGAAGTAGACCAGCAGCCGGCAGGCGCCCATGATCACCGGGCCCAGGGCAATCCGCTTGTGCCACCAGTCGTAGGCCACGATGGCCGTGCCCAGCGCCAGACCGCCCAGCCCCGCCGGCACGCCGATGAAGAACAACAGCGTCGCTCCCAGCCCCAGCATGACAAAGCCCAGCGCATAGACGAGGCCTCGGGACACCTCACCCAGCGGGATCGGTCGGTTGGCGCGCTCACGCGCATCGATCTCGGCATCGAAGGCATCGTTCAGATACATGCCGCCGACATAGAAAAGCGACAACGCGAACAGCAGCAGCAACAGGTTCCCGGCTGCCGGCGAGGCGCCCGCCAGCACCCAACCGGCGATGCCATTCGACCAGACCGTGGGCAGGTTCGATACACGGCCGAGCTTGAGCCACTTATGCCCGTTCGACCAGCCGCTCCATGACCCAGCGAAGCTCGCCTGCCACGGCATCTTCCATCCTGTCATGTCTGAGTTCCTCAGGTAGTACGTTCCAGCTGTAGGTTTCGACTTCCAGATGCGCCGCGATGGGTTCGCGGCGATGCAACGCGAGAATCTCTTCCAGGAAGGGCTGCGTCGTCCCCAGCACGCCGAAGGTGCTGGCGAAGACCGGCACATGAAAATGGATACGCCACTCCTCGCCATCCGCCGCCGCCCCGCGCGCCAGCGCCTCGGGCAGATCGGCGTAGCGCGCGAGCCCCGAGGGCCCGCGGGCCACGACCTGATGCAGATAGGTCGGCTCGCTGAATGCCGCCAGCGCCTCACGCGTCTCGGCGTTCACCTCGGCGACACGCAGTGCCGTACTCAGTTGCAGCTTGTGGATCGGAATCCCCGCGGCACGCAGTGCCGCGATGCTGGCGACGGGATCCTCGAATTCGACTGCCGCGTGGCAGACGTCGTAGCAGAGCCCAAAGTGCATCGGCAAGGCCTCGGCGGCTTCCGTCACGGACAGGCCGCTCAGTTGCGCCAGCCGCTGCGCCGCGGCATCCGAGTACAAGTATTGTGAGAAGAACGACGTCGTCTCGGCGATCGTTTCCAGGAAACAGAAAGGCTCCGGCTCCAGAGCCAGCGCGATTCCTACGCCGGTACGCTGCCTCAGTGCCACGCAATGCGCAGCCGCACGCAGCATCCTGTCGGCCATCGCCTGTTCGGTCCCCTGGCTCAGCGGCTTGAAGCTGCCCGGCACCGTACTCAGGCTGACCCACTCCCCGGCCGGCGTGATCGCCGCCATCAGATCGGCCAGCGCCGTGGTGTAGGCCAGCCGTTCCTCGGTGCGCCAGTCGGGCTGGTAGACATCCTCCTTCACCCGCATGCCATGAAACGGCCCATAGGGAAAACCATTGACCGTGATGGCCCGGTAGCGCTCTTCATCCAACAGCGCGACAAGCTCCGCCCGGGATTCCGGCGATGACAGTGCCTGGACGGTTTCGGCGGAGAAACGCAGCCCTACCGCAAAGGGCGCATCGGGCGAGACGAGAGCCTTGACCGCACGCACCGGCCCGGTGAGCGCCGCGCGGGCCTCCGCCCAGGTCTGGGTCGGGTGGATGTTCAGGCAATAGGTGAGCTGGCCCAGGTCATCCGGCAAGCGCATGGTCCACCTCGCGCGCCTGGAGCCAGGCAACGGCCTGCATGGCCAGCTCGGGATTCATGGCATGAATCTCGACGCCCACCCCCATGTCCGCCAGCAGGGTGATCGTCAACTCGCCCCCGAGGTGCTCGCGAAACTCCTGCAACCCGGTCAGTATCAGCGCCTCTCCGCCCTTCCCTGACGACGCCAGTGCCGGATGGAACGTCGCCAGGCCGAGCCCTTCCAGCAGCGAGACGATACGTACATCCTCTCCGTCCGGCAGCAGGCCGGTCAGCACCGAATAGCGCGCATCGAGCGCCATGCCGATGGCCACGGCCTCGCCGTGATGGACCTCATGATGCGTCAACGCTTCCAGCTTGTGTGCCGCCCAGTGACCGAAATCCAGCGGCCGGGCCGAGCCCAGCTCGAAAGGATCGCCGCCGTGCGCGATCTGGCGCATGTGCAGCTCCGCGCTCCGGCGAATCATGTGCTCCTCGACGTCGCGCTCGTGAGCGTTCAAGCCGTCGACGTTGGCCTCCAGCCACTCGAAGAACTCCCGGTCGCGGATCAGGGCGACCTTGATGGCTTCGGAGATACCGGCCATGCGCTCGCGGCGGGACAGCGACTCCAGCAGATCGAAATCGTTGAGTACCGCCCAGGGAGGGGCGAAGCAGCCCATGAAGTTCTTCACGCCGTTGAGATTGACGGCATTCTTCACCCCGACGCCGCTATCGTTCTGCGACAGTACCGTGGAGGGGATACGAATGTGACGAACGCCGCGATGCGCCGTGGCCGCGGCAAAGCCGATCGCATCCAGCACCGCCCCGCCGCCGATGGCGATCACGTAGGAATGGCGGTCCACACCCAGTCGATGGATGGCATTCTGGATGGACTCGACATATCCCGGCTCCGCCTTGATCCGTTCACCGCCGGGGACCAGCGCGGGAGATGCCAGCAGTTCTATCTGCGCATGTGCCGCAAAGTAGGCCTCGATACGCTCGATCAGATCCGGCTGAGCCTCGGCAAGTCCGCTATCGAGATACACCAGGCATTTGTGACGCTTGTGCGGCTCCTTTAACGCCAGCATATCCGCGAGCAGGAAATTCGCCGGTGAAAACAGCCCCCGAGTAAACGCCACGGGGTATTCGTATGGCACCGAGAAGCGCTGCCAATTGATAACGGTTGTGGCGTGATTATTACCGGCCACCTGAGTCTCTGTGATCGCCATCGGCAGTGTCCTTGCTCAACGCAATAGTGGAAATATGACTTGTCATGGAGCATGCCACCCAAGAGCCATTAAGCTCGATTCAGGGAAGGAATTAATATTTAAAAAAGCGGTGGCCATGATTTCAATAACATAACAATACATAAAACCGGGCACTGATCACAAGGATCATCAGAGAAAAGTAATAATCAATTTAACCATTCTGAAAGCGTAATTCGAATATGAGTTTTACCATGTCGAAAATCAGAAAATTAATATTGAATATGTTATTAATCTCATGATTACTCTCTTACAGGAGTACCTCCATAACAAATCGTCCATAAAAAAACGCGATGAGGTCTCATCGCGTTCAATTCAATTCGATGGCTGCGCCGATAACGACTAACCAGCGCTCAACTGTACCAGCAGTTCCTGGCGTCGCGTCTCTTCCATGAAAGCCACGTCGATGGCATTTTTTGCCAGCTCGGTAAACGTCGCCTTGTCCCAACCGAAGGCAGCATGACAAGCCAGGTAGTTATCCAGCACGCCACCGCCAAAGTACGCCGGGTCGTCGGAGTTGATCGTCAGCTTGAGGCCGGCGTTCAGCAGTTTGGGCAAGGGGTGCTCCGTCATGGCATCCACCACCTTGAGGCGCACGTTCGACAGCGGACAGACCGTCAGCGGAATGCGTTCCTTCCTGAGGCGTTCCACCAGCGCGTCGCTTTCCAGACAACGCACGCCGTGGTCGATCCGGCACACGTCGAGAACATCCAGTGCCTCCTCGATATATGCCGCCGGCCCTTCCTCGCCCGCATGCGCCACCCGCGGGATACCCAATGCCTTGGCACGCGCGAATACCTCGGCGAACTTGCGTGGCGGGTGGTCACGTTCAGCGCTGTCCAACCCCACGGCATCGATCAGCTCGTAATAGGGCTTGGCGTCTTCCAGCACCTGCATGGCCTCATCGGCATCGCGATCGCGCAGGAAACTCATGATCAGCGCCGTGGACATGCCCCACTGCTCATGAGCCTGCTGCATGGCGCGCTTCAGCCCCTCGAAGGGAACCGCCAGTTCGATGCCGCGGGCTCGGTGCGCCTGGGGATCGAAGGACAATTCGACATGCACCACCCCCTCGGCCTGAGCGCGGGTGAAGTAATCCATGGCCAGATCATAGAAATCCTGCTCGGTCTTCAGTACGCCCATGCCTTGATAGTAAAGATCGAGAAAGGACTGCAGATCATGAAAGTCGTAGGCCGCCCGTACCTCCTCGATCGATGCGTAGGACAGCTTCACCTGGTTGCGCTCGGCCAGGGCAAACATCAACTCCGGCTCCAGCGAACCCTCGATATGCAAGTGCAGCTCCGCCTTGGGAAGTGTGCGTAGCCAATCCTTCATGAAGCGATATCCTTCTGCCGCCTGGGTGGGTAGTGAATTATCCCCATAGCATGCAGGAAAGGTGCCATACGACCAAGCGGTCAGCTTGGAAGGGGGTCGGTCAACCGCCTGCCGGCAGCCGAGGGCAAAATTACGTCTGTCTAAGGGCAGTGCTCAGCGCGGCCACGATATGGAAATCATCCGACGCCAGGCCCTTTCAACTGTGCGTTGGCGAAATCCAGCAGTTGTTGGTAATGCCGCTGTCGGATAATTCCAATCACGATATCGGCGTCCAGATTCAGATAGTCGTGAACGAGCGCATTTCGCAGACCAACGACCCTGTTCCATGGCGTGCCGCTGTTATCCATGCCCAATGCCTGCAACTTGGCAAAGGTCTGGCGGGCATCATTGGGCACGGCAGTGTCTCGGGCCTTCAGTGTCTGTTTGGCAATACCGATACAGGTTTCGGTCAGCAACTGCAGATTGCGCTCCGCAGCGCGATAGAGTAACGGTGGAAGCTGACCGGTTGGCAGCGTCATCTCATGCAGCTGCGCCAGTTCTTCGGCAAGCTACGCGATATGTTCCTGCATCGCGGCGGTATATTCAGGCTCCACATTTGTTCTCCATGTATCGCTCGACTACGCAAAATGTTGCCGATGGTACTGATAATCCAGCTCCCACATCGAGGTGATGCGATTTTCTTCCCGCGCCAGCCTTAGCGCGCTATTGACGCACAGCGTCCTGCCAGTGCGCACGATGGCCATGGCCAGAGGCACGGGTGCCAGATTGATGTCCACGACAGAGAGCATCCCTTCCGCAAGCGCCAGCTCGTCCTGCCATTGCTGCGCCAGCAACTCAGGACGCAAGCGCTTCTGCAGAGGGTCACGCTCGGGGAAGCGAAAGGCAACCGCCAGATCGTAATCGCTGTCCTCGCTCGCCATCCCCTTGGCCCGAGAGCCGTATAGCCAGAGCACATCGATATCCGGGTTGCGACGAACCAGATCGGTTAGACGTGACAGAACGGTGGGTTCGTCAGGGCGCGTTTCAGGTGAGTGCGCAATGGTCATGTCAGTTCTCACGACACGTCGGAAACATGCCGCAGTGTAGCATTCGTCGTGATCGTGGCGGCAAGCGCTTCGATTTCCAAGCGATGCCGCAGCGCCTTCACGTCTGATTGCCAAGCCCCGTGTCATTGGTGATGGTCATGCCTCCGGAGTCGTTCGCCCCCCCCCTATGCGCTACATGTAACGCATGGATTGTCTACCTGCCGCTTCCAGGCAATGCTTTCACGCCGTCAAGGAATGCCTCGCAACGCTATGATCGATTCGAACTTCCCCGCTTCGCTGAATGACAGTCGGAACACTCCGCTCACCCCATCTCGGGTCACGACATGGCGCAGCGCGCGGGCAGGAAACATCACCCTTCGCCCATCCAGGCTATGCGCATAAACCTGCTGCACGCCGCCCTGATAGTGCGCCAGGCACTGGGCAGCGGTTAATTCGATCACCACGTCGATACTGGGCATTCTTCTTTCCGACCAACAAATAGCGTCAACACATCACAATCCCTCCCCAGCCCACGGCGACACTGTGCGAAGGGGATAGTCACAACCATGCATGGTCCAGGACAGCCGAGAATCCTGTCATGGCATTGGGGATCATACCGATTGGTTCGCCCCGCGGGGGCCAAGGTACCACCAGGCGAAGCTGATGCTACCCACCCCACCAACAAATTTACATTTTTTCCTAAAGCATTCTGCGCACGCGTCGATAAACAGGGTAACGGCAACGGTGCCGTTGCGGCGGGGCAGGCTCCAGAGGCGCCCCGCCAAAGCAGCCCCCTACTAGAGTAAGGAAATTGTCATGGCAGTTATCAATACCAACATCACCGCTCTGATTGGTCAGAACAACCTGAACAAGTCCCAGTCTGCCCAGCAGACTGCCATGGAGCGTCTGTCTTCCGGCCTGCGTATCAACAGCGCCAAGGACGATGCAGCTGGTCAGGCCATCGCCAACCGTATGAGTAGCCAGATCACTGGCCTGAACCAGGCCAGCCGCAATGCCAACGATGGTATTTCCTTGGCCCAGACTGCCGAAGGTGCATTGGATCAGGTCAACGACAACTTGCAGCGCATCCGCGAGCTGACCGTGCAGGCCCAGAACGACACTAACTCTGCCAGTGACATCGACTCCATCCAGAAAGAAGTCAATGAGCGCCTTGCTGAAATTAATCGTGTGACGGAGCAAACCAGCTTCAATGGCACAGATGTATTTGGCGGAGCGAGTGGCACATCTTTCTCTATCCAAGTTGGAGCGAATGATACTGAAACCATTTCTATTGAAATTGGCCAGTCCAACAGTGCTGGATCGGCTTCCACGACAGGCTGGGATATGTATGATACTTCAGCCACGAACAGTGTAACTATTGTAAATGGAAATTCGCGCGACATAACTAATAAGGGTTTTGATGTCCTTAGTACAAACGCTCTAGCTACTTTAGACAACAAACTGAAAGCTGTAGATAATACTCGTAGTGATCTTGGTGCAGTACAGAACCGATTCGAATCTGCAATCGATAACATCACGACAACCTCAACCAATCTGAGTGCTGCACGCTCACGTATCCAAGATGCAGATTATGCAACAGAGGTGTCGAACATGACGCGAGCAAATATTCTTCAACAAGCTGGCACCTCTGTTCTATCCCAAGCTAACCAAACGCCACAGAGCGTTCTCTCCCTTCTAAGATAAGTTAGCTTAAACAAGCCCGATATAGGCCCCGCATATTGCGGGGCTTTCTGTTAAGCAAAAAGCCAGCTTTCAGGCCAGTACACGACGGCTGTGCCGGTCCACGATGGCGACCAGATACATAAACCCTCGCGCTATTGGGATATGGTCACACTATGACCCAAGCCTGATTGGAACGGCCGATGACGCGATCCCTCAGCAGGCAAGGATAAACCCGATGCCCTACGTCAGGCTGGCTGGTGCGCGGCTTCGGGTACAGGTGCTCTTCGTCGATCAGGCGCATCAGTGACAGGTTCTCGGCCCGCATGCCTCGGGGTTAGTAGTACATCGATGAGTGGCTGATGTCGAGCAACTGGCATGCCTTCGGAGACTGACATCGGGCACCTGCGGCTCGACCAGGACCAGGCGGAGGTCCGGCTCAACGATCGAGCTTGCGTGATAAAAAATTTCGCTTCACTGTCGCTTGCCGATTTAACGGTAGAGGGTATCGATCTCCTCCTGGCTCTTCTGAACGGTCTTGCCAGTCTTGCCTTCGAAGACGACGGTGACGTTATCAGCAACTTACGCCTCCACTGGCTGACTATGGTGGGGTAGTTATCGAACCGTGCGGCAAGCTCTGATGGGGGCTGACCGCCCTTGAGCGCTGCGAGGGCTATTTTGGCCTTGGAGCCGCTGCTGTACTGCTTGCGTTCTCTGCTCATGCTCGTTATCTCCAGTAGTCATGATCAGAGCTTAACGCTTGGTTCGAATTCAGGGATCGTTTCATTCTACCAGCACCAACAGACAAAAAGGGCTGATTTTCGCCTGCTTTTCTCTCTAACCCTCCTTTTATTCCATGAGAAAATGTGCAGCCGGCTTCCTATTGATTTCTGGAAAAGAAAATGACGACTAGTGTAGCGCCTCCCTCTCCTCACTTAGCCAATGAAAACAACATTAATGTTGCAAGTGATGTTTTCCGTTCAGTTAGGGATAAGATTTTAGAATCGGATACGCCAGGCGTCCTAACCATGGACTGCTTTGATACGCTATTCTGGAGGTTCCTAAGCAAACCAACCGATATATTTTTTTACATAAAAAACGAACACAATATTAGCGCACAGGATAGGATAATTGCAGAACAAAAAGCACGTCGCAAAAAAAATATCACCACTGGAACAACGGAAGTTAACTTAAAGGAAATTTATGAAGAAGCCTTACCCGGCATAAGCGAAGACATCATTACGGAATTAGAAAAATCTGAAATAAACGCTGAAGTTCAGTTTGGATTTATCTTCCAGGAAGCGCTAGAGCTTTTAAAAATAGCCAAAAAAAAGGGTTGGAAAACAGCTATCGTAAGTGATACTTATTTCTCATCCTTTCAACTAGCAACCATACTGAACTCGACCGAAAGCAACACGACTGATTATATTGACGCTATTTACTGCTCAAGCGAATACGGTGCTTCAAAAACCACAGGGTTATGGTCACATGTATTGAAAATAGAAAAATTAACGCCAAATAATATACTACATATTGGCGATAACAAACACGCTGACTACATTTCTCCAGCTAAAAAAGGGATTAACGCTTGGCACTTTGAACAAAGTATAGCAAGTGTACAAAATATAAATAGAATGCGAGCCAACCCCGCCAATATATTATTTTCAGAGATTGGAAAAACAGAGGGCGTGCTTTCTCCATTTCATGCTTGGATGTCATCTAACGTTCCCATCATTCATAAACGAGAAGAAAGAATAGCATATAGTTTTCTAGGGCCAGTCACTTTTAGCTTTGCTTCATTTATTGTGGAGGAGTTGCGCCCGAAAAAAAATAAAAAAGTCGCATTCTTGATGCGTGATGCTCATCTCATAAGCGAAGCCGTTAGAGTGATGTCTCCCGAAGATACTTCACATTACAGCAATCTTCGCATTAGTCGCTACACATCATTGGCTAGCTCCTTTGTCGATAAGGAAAGCATCAAACAATATTTAGTAAGATTCTTGAGAAATGACAACCTAGAGGAGGTACTTAATCAGCTTTTACTCTCTAAAGAAAAAACAAGAAAGATTTTGAAAAATATCAAGCAAACAGCCTTTCCCTCTAATGCGCTGGCAAAGTTCGTATTATCTAATAAGACTTCTAAAGAGATCATAGGTAATTCTTTAAATTTTAGAACGAGGTTGTATAAACATATTTTGAAGGAGACAGGTATAAAGCCAGGGGATACGCTCTTCCTTGTAGACCTCGGGTATGAAGGGACAACACAAAACTTTCTCTCCAAAATAATGGAAAGAGAGCTAGAAATTAAAGTGAAAGGTTTATATTTTTTAGTTTCTAAAACCCCTAATTGGCATGAAGACAGAAAGGGTTTAATTGACCCAGAAAAATTAGATAGCTCAGCGATAAGCACACTGACACGTCATATTGCTGCTTTCGAGATACTAAATTCAAGTAATGACAGCACGGTAATCGACTACTCTGAGTCAGGCGATCCTATTTATGGGAAAAAGCCCAGCTTGGAGCCTGCATCCTTGAAATCTATAAAAGAGTTACAAAATACTACAATAAAATTCGTCAAAAGCTATCAACTTCAATACGGAGAAAAAATAAATAAAAGCAATCTTCCTATGTGGAAATCAGCCGCCATTGACTTGGCCAGGTATATATTTTTCCCAACTCAGGAGGAAGTTAAGCTTTTAGAATCCCTTGCTTTTGAAATTAACTTGGGCACAGACCAACAAGTATCATTGGTAAATACCAATGCGGGAAGAGCAACAGTCAGAGAGAAAGGAACGTTTTTTTTGACTAAGGATAATACCTCAAACATGAGAATGAATTACCCAGCTGAGCTAAGGAATATCAGCCTTGATCTTTCCATCTCGCTAATGAGTAGCTATAGAAACTCTTTAGATTTCAGCTCCCAAGATACTACTTATTCTCTCATAGACGTTGAGGTATTATTCGCTTCAGGAAAACAAGGGCTAACCCAAACATTACAGGCCAGTTTAACATATGATGGTCTTTATTCGTTAACGTTACCGCACGGCAACCTTGATATTGCCGTGCTATTTGGAAGGATTTTCAATTCTGTTGAAATCTATCAAATTAACTTTATAGAAAAAGAATTTTTTTTAACAGGCCTTGAGCCTGACCACACGCAGAAGGCTACCGAATCCATTGATTACTTTATTAGTGGAGATAAATTAAACAACAACTTGTTATCTTTCAAGCAGGATGGTTTTATCTATATACCGGCGAACAAGGGTGTTGAGGAAATTATACGAATTGTTTTCCGCCCACCACTTCAATAAATTACTGAAAGCTGCGCAGGATTTTCACCTGCCAGCTATAAATTTTAACAAGGAACTCAAATGGACCTACTCATACATTCTCTCGCAGAATTCAAATCAATAACCATCCCTTTGCTCAACATAGCTAAGCCGCACAGAGTGTGTGAAATTGGTGTTGAGCACGCAGGAAACACACAGCTTATTTATGAATGGGCAAAGAATCAAGACTCTTCTATATTAGGCATTGACCCATCGCCGAGTAAAGCCTTCTATGAATGGCATAAAGGTAAAGAAGATAAAGTATCTATTATATTAAAAAATAGTCTTAGCGCACTTGAAGAAGCTAGAGATGTAGACTTTTGGTTTGTCGACGGAGATCATAATTGGTATACTGTATATCATGAGTTGATTGCTATAAAAAATGTATCTATTAAATCTAACAGAAAACTTTTAATAGCCTTGCATGATGTCTCATGGCCATGTGCCAGAAGAGACTTTTATTATGACCCCACTTCCATACCTGAAAAATTTAGGCATGAGTATTCATGGGATTTAGGTGTCCACCTTAACTCTGACAACCTAGTAGAAGGAGGATTTCATGGAGCCGGAAACTTTGCTATCGCAAAGAATCTTGGCGGCCCTAAAAATGGAGTTTTAACAGCAATTGAAGATTTCATTAAAACTGACCCTGAAAGCTATTGCTTTGCTTATATCCCTGGCGTTTTCGGCTTGGGCATTCTATTTGAAAAGAGTCACGAAAAAGCACGAGAGATAGCTGAATTCTTAATTCCTTACCACGAAAACGAACTATTAAAGAATTTGGAAAAAAATAGAATCTTGAATTATCTTAAAGTTTTAGAATGGCAAGAAGGGCTTAAACTATCATAGTGCAGTAAAACTACAGCATATAAATTACATATTATGCTCTTATACAGTTGCTGGCGTTATCTAATTTAAAGAGCGGCCTCAAGCTTCAAGCGCAACCGACAATAACCTTGTGTTCTACCCCAATCAGGAGGCAAAATGCCCGCCGACACGTCACCCGCCTCACCTAGCTTGTCTGCAGACGATACGCTATTGCATGTCGCGGGCTGCTGCGCCAACGCTGTGCATGCCCGCTGCGCTTCAACCTGTTCAACACGCTGCACAGCGCATCCGATGAGATGCGTCTGCATTTATGCTTTCTTGCCACCCAGCTCGACCCGCAGGCGCATCGCTAGGCACATGGCCGTTGAGACATTTTCTATCCTGCCTCTGCGTTCAGGGTCCGATCTCGATGGAATATATGTTGAAATTTGCCAGTACCAAAATCGCGCTCAGCACGGCCTTGCCACAGCCATGGAGCGCGCACCTTCAGGGCTACGCGTCAATAGCGCTCGCGATGCCGCCGCGGGCACTGCTATTACCAACCGAATGGAGGCCAACCTGCGTGCCAACAGCCAGATGACGCGCGGAATCAACGATGGCATCAGCTTGGCACAGACGGAGGGAAACGGGCTAATTCCCCGGAAACTGGCAGTCCAGACGGCCAACGATACCTTGTCGGATATCGACTGAGCCTCGATCAATCAGGAGTACAAGCAACTGCACAGTGAAATCGGCCGGATCACATTGGATATGGAAATCTTCGACAAACAACCCCTTACCTCACTGGAGCCTCGTCCCAAAGCCGTCAAGCTGGGCGATACATCTCATGTCGTCGATATCGAAACGGATAATGATGCTTCGATACGATCTGGTATAAAATACTTGGCCTATATTTCTGCCAGCGCAACGGGTTTAGTCATTGAAATCGACTCTTGTAATAAAGATGATCGGCAAGTCTTCACTCGCTCAGGTAAGTACCTGGTCGGCCCCCCTATCACGGAGGATACCACCATGCTGTCTGGTTCAGTAATGAGATCGATACGGAAGCAGTGCTCAGCACAGGAGTTGCAACTCCGAACAGTGGCTTCCAGACCAATGCTGCCTACGACGGTACCGAGTTTCTCGATGTCATCGACCAGTATAGCCAGGCCTCTCCTCCAGTCACCTTGACAACTGACAATGGGACAATGGATGACGATCACCTATTCCGGTAATGGCGACCGCTTGAATACGGACTTGACTGAGATGGTAGGCACTCCGTTCAACAACGGTACCGCTTCCAGCAATACCAACTTCGACGAAAAGCGTACTGACACTTGAGCGAGTCATCATCGACGAAACGAACGACAGAAGACCTTCTCCTTTCGTTACTAGCAAAGGCGCTTTCTGGCCAACTTTCAGTTGGGATGAAATCCCTGCCGACTATGCCGTGGAGGTTTCCAGCATGACCAAGGCGCAGATCCTGCAGCAGGTTTCTACATCCATGCTGGCTCAGGCCAACCAAACGCCCCAGACCGTATTATCGCTACTGCAATCATAGTGAAGAGTCGGCTATGCCCTGCTGCCCCGTTCTGAATCGGGCCGGCTCCCAGCAGGAAGCCTAGATATTCAAGGAACTACAGTGCCAAGTGCTCAAAGCAACCTATCCGCTCGGGATCTCCTGCATGACGTCATTCCCAAGCTGAACGCCACGGAAAAGCTGGTCAACGATACGCTTCAGGCAAAGCTCGAAGAGAGCCGCACCGCGGAAGAGCATGCACGCGCATTGAAGCAGCAGCAGGAGTTTCAGCTGGAAATCACCATCATCAGGATGAACCTGGATCATCTTTTAGCTCGTTATGCCAACGAGCTGAAGCAGTTCACCGATACCGGCAGCCGCCATCCCGGCCCGATGCTGAAGCTCGATCCGCATGAAAGCGTGGCGATCAACAATGCCAGGCAGCTCTATACACGAGTCCGCGAGATTCAGACCGGGTGATCGCTCACGTCCCAGCATACAGCTTCGCAGGCAGCGATATGAATGAGTCCGAATGTCAGCAGGTCATCGATAAACTCGAGGATGCCATTGTCGACGCCCGCCAGCTGATGGAGCGCTTCGAGGCGACGGGCATGGAGGAGGAGATGCCGGGGGATTACGCCAGGCTCCATGCGCTATATACGCAAGCGGTCAATGAGCAGCAGCACTACACGCATCTTCTGTTACAGACCGAGGCGCCGTGAGCCGCTCTCCTTTCGCTACGGCTTACTTACATTACGTCTCTATCATCTCGCTAAGTGTGTGGCCCCATGGCCAATTACCTGATCTTTCTGGTCACGCCGCGCTGACGGTGTGACCCCTGACATCGACTTTCGGCGCCTTGTGAAGCGCACCAATAGGCTACCGGATTGTCCATTCCCAGATTACTTGACGGGAGAGCATACGATGCAGGCTCTTGCCGGGCTTGCCGGTACCCTCGGCCAGCGCCTCGAATCCTACTGTTGCGTTGATCAGGTCACGGAGTATCAGGCGCGCGGTCTCGGGCTCTCCGTGCAATAAATTGCTCAAATACAAGCAAGCCGCGAATTTCTACGCGTTATATTGCTCAAAATTCACCATGTTGCGTGTTATTGAGTGCATCTCAGCAAATCCAAAAAAGCGGACCCGGTACCTTTCGGTAGCGGGTCCGCTCTGTTGATCAACCGTACTGACCGATCACATATCCTGAACGTTGTCGGTAATTTCCGTCGCCATGAAGATAGTCGACAGTGACGGCAGCAGCAGGCTCAGCACGCGGTTCCAGCGAGCGACCGGTGCGGCGGTCACATAGACCACATCCGTCGGCTGCAGGATGAACTGCGCACCCAGTATGAAGGCGGTGGCGTTACGCGCATCCAACTGATAGACCGTCGCAATGGTGTCGGTGTTGCTGATATCGGGGTTGCGGCGGATGACGAAGATGCCCGAGGCGTTGGCTCGGCCTTCGTTGATGCCTCCCGCCTGAGCAAGGGCGTCGGTCAGCGAGATCGGGCTGTTGAGTAGCGGTATGGTCAGCGGATCGTTGACTTCGCCCATCACGTAGACTTTCTGGTTACCGGCATCGGGGATGTGCAGTACATCGCCGTCCTGCAGCAGCAGATTCTGCTCCAGCTCACCGTAGGTCAGCATGTCGTAAAGCGATAGCCGGATGTCCTGACCATTGCGGGTCAACACGATGTTATGCCAGCTGGCCGTGCCGCTGAGACCGGAGGCGTAACTGATCGCGTCCAGTACGCGCATGGGCACATTGGTGATCGGGTAAGGCCCGGGGTCGCTCACCTGCCCGGTGACGTAGACTTTCTGCGAATTGAAGGCTGCCACGCGAACATCCACCTGGGGCTCGGCGATATAGCCGGTCAGGCGACGCTGAATCTCGTCGCGCACTTCACGCACCGTACGACCGGCGACTTTGACCTGCCCGATATAGGGATAGAAGATGTTGCCTTCGGGGTGGACGACTTGACCGGATTCCGTTGCGGAACGCTCCGAGCCGGCAGGGATCGTAAGCTCGGGATGGTCGTAAACGATGACCGAAAGAACGTCGCCACGTCCGATACGGTATTCATAATCGGCCAGCGACTTGTCCTTTCCGTACAGCTTTTCCAGATCCTCGATGCTGTACATCGGCGTCTGGCTCTGCTCGCGTAGCAGTTGCAAGGTAATCGGCTGGATATCGACATGGCCTTCCAGCGGTGTGGCCTCGGCATCATAATCAATGTGCCCGCCCGGAGATAATGCACACCCCGACAGGGTGGTGAGTGCTAGGCAGGTGGCGGCAACGAAAGGTAACCACCGCTGGCGAGATTTCCGGTTCATGTTTGTCATCCTTATAATTCGATGTTCCTTTTCCTGACCATGGCTATCGAATGGTTCCGCACTTCAATAACCGCTCTTATAACCGCCAAAATCATGTTTTTAATATTCAGCCCCGCTCCAGCATCGTAAGGCTCCTCGATATTGGAAGACGCTTAATACTTAAAGCCTTCTTAGTCCCCGTCCGGCATCGCGCTATCAGGCGGCGGTATTACTTTCCAGCCTCAATATATCCTCTCCTCCTACACTCTCTACCTGACAAGTGGACCGGTGATTACCGGTTAATGAATAACGATTAACGCTCATGTCTTGTAAGGACGTTAGCCGATGCTACCGCGCTTGTCATTATGGTAAAGTTAATTATCTGAATGATTTTAAAAAAACCATACGACTGACAATTTAGAGATCATGCCCTCTGTATTAATGAATGACTTTGTCTCATGTTTTTTAGCTAGTTACTGCTCAGCCACGCCACTCGCGCAAAAACAAAACCAATGGTTTGCACCATTGGCTTCGTTTCGTTCAGTATGACGACTATTTCATCTTGACTTCCGGCAGGGATGGAGTGGGCCGTAATAATGAGCAGCGGAGTCAATAAACATGCTTGCCTGAAAATCCCTTGAACACAGTCAGGAAGATAATCTTCATATCCAGTAGCAGCGACCAGTTATTGATGTACCAGAGATCGCATTCGACCCGTTTCTGCATCTTGTCCAGCGTGTCCGTCTCGCCTCTATAGCCACACACCTGCGCCCACCCGGTAATACCGGGCTTCACCTTGTGACGCTGCATGTAGGATTCCACCAGATCCTTGTAGTAATCGTTATGAGCCAGGGCATGAGGCCGCGGGCCCACGATCGACATGGAGCCTTGCAGGACATTCAGGAATTGCGGCAGTTCATCCAGCGATGTCCTGCGGATAAAGGCACCGACCCGCGTGACGCGTGGATCACCCTGGGTCGCCTGTCGGACCCAGCCATCCGCCTCATCGTGTATTTTCATGGAGCGAAACTTGTAGACGAGAAAATCTTCACCGTTGATGCCCGTCCTGTACTGCTTGAAGATGATCGGGCCCGGCGAGGTCAGCTTGATGGCCAGCGAGACGAACAGACACACCGGCGATATGGCCAACAGGATCAGGCTGGCCACGACGATATCCTCAAGCCGTTTGACGAATATCGCCCCACCGGTCATCGGCGATACGCTCAGATCGATGGCATGCATGCCCGATACGCGGCTAACGCGATGGTTGAGCAGAGGAATCTCGGAGAATTGCGGTATGAAGCGTATCTCTACCGTGAGATGACGCAAGGCATGCATGATCGGCTTGACACTGTCGCCCATCCTGACCGGCATGCATAACCAGACTTCTCTTGCCTGCGACTTCTTGATCCGACGTGCGAGACAGGCCAGTTGATCTACATCGAGACTGCCGGCGGAGCGGCATATCCCCGCGATGGCGTATCCCTCCTGCTGGTTGGCCCGCATGGACCTGGCAACATCCAGCAGCACGTCACCGGGCCCCACGAGAAAGACCTGCTTGCGGTGCCGCGCATGCATGTTGTGGTAGGCGACCAGCATCATCAGGAAAGCGCGAGCGGCGCAGGCAAAGCAGAAGGACAATGCCAGAGTGAACACCACCCATTGACGCGAAAAGGTTTCAGCCTGCTGGAACAGGAACATGAAGCTCGCCACCAGCGCGAACATTGCGCCCCAGACCCATACCAGCCGATAGATTCGCCGCATCAGATGCGTGGAGCGCCATCGGTTGTAACCGCCACTGAAGAGGTTGATCAATACGACCAGCAGCGCCATGCCGAACAGTACGACGATATACCGGTCGGCCAGCATGTAGTTCTCAAAGCGCGCTCCATATGCGAGGAAACCGGCCAGTATGATGGCCACGATGTCGATGATCGGAGCGACACCTCGAATCGGATTCAAGCTTTTCATATGGCCTCCCTACGAGCACCCTGGCGAGTCATTGCCTGTTTTCCGAGGGCTGCTAAAGCCATCTCACGCTGATGATCTGCAGTTGAAAAAATCGTGTTGGACATAGCGTCTTGCTTGTTTTCAGGCTCGACCATATTTGTCTTCGAAACGGACGATATCGTCCTCGCCCAGATAGGAGCCGGACTGTACTTCAATCAGCTCCAAGGGAATCACTCCCGGATTTTCCAGAGCGTGAACCTGCCCGATCGGAATGAACGTCGACTCGTTTTCGGAGACCAGGTAGGTTCTGTCCCCGTTCGTGACCTTGGCCGTTCCCGATACGACGACCCAATGCTCGGCGCGATGATGGTGCATCTGCACCGAGAGCTTGGCGCCAGGCTTGACCCTGATGCACTTGACCTGGTAACGCTGGCCATTATCGATGCTGTCGTAGGAGCCCCAGGGGCGAAACACCTCCCGGTGACATTGATATTCGGGACGGCCTTCGGCCTTGAGACGCTCCACGATACGCTTGACCTGCTGGGCCTGATCCTTATGGGCGACCAGCACGGCATCCTTGGTTTCGACGATCATCAGATCCTCGACACCTACGGTGGCAACCAGACGGTTCTCGGCTCGCACCAGGGTATTGCGCGTATCTTCGAACATGACATCGCCGGTCAGGCAGTTGCCCGACTCGCACTTGTCGCTCATCTCCCAGAGGGACGACCAGGAGCCGATATCGCTCCAACGCGCATCCATGGGCACCATCGCGGCTCGATCGGTTTTTTCCATGATGGCGTAATCGACGGATTCTGCAGGACACGCGGCAAAAGCCTCCGCATCCAGGCGTGTGAACCCTAGATCCTTCTGGACACTGCTCAGGGCTTTCTGACATGCATCGAGAATGTCCGGACAATGAGTGCCCAGTTCCTCGAGATAGCGACTGGCACGGAACAGGAACATACCGCTGTTCCAGCAGTAGTCCTGTGATGCCAGATAGGTAGATGCCGTATCGATATCCGGCTTTTCCACGAACCGCTTGACCTTGGTACCAGGCCCCAGGCCCAACATGTCGCCTTGCTGGATATAGCCATAACCGGTCTCGGCATGAGTCGGCACGATACCGAATGTTACCAGGTACCCCTGCTCAGCCAAGGGCAGTGCGTGCTTCACGCTTTCATGAAATTTTTCGACATCATGGATCTTGTGGTCAGCTGCCAGTACCAGCAATAGAGGATCCTCGCCATGCTGGGCAGCGGTAATCGCGGCTAGCGCGATAGCCGGTGCCGTGTTGCGTGCCAGAGGCTCCAGGAGAATCTGCGCATTGTTAACCTCGATCTGGCGTAGCTGTTCGGCGACGACGAAACGGTGCTCCTCGTGACAGATAACCGTTGGCGCTGACGTCTCCAGCCCCTCCAGCCGGGCCAGCGTCTGCTGCAGCATCGTGCCCTCGCCCTGGAGATTGAGGAACTGTTTCGGCCGCAGGTGGCGGGAAAGAGGCCAGAGGCGAGAGCCATTACCACCAGCCATGATAACGGGGGTTAACATTTCGGTTGTTCTCCTTCGATATGGCTATAGCCGTGAGTTAGGACATGGTCTGCTCGCCTTAACACTAATCAGCCGCCGTAAAATGAATTTATCGACATATTTCAATAAGTTTGCTGTTAGTAATAAAAGCAATTGTCCTACTTTATGTCTATAACCATTTTTTTTGATTTTTATTTTAAATAACAACCTGAAAAGAGCTACAGAAAAACCCGCTACAACCAATATTTTTTAGCTGTACATTTAATGCTTCGAATATTGAAAAACTAATACCCCGGATTCCAGACGCTCATCATCAAGAATATGAGAGCTGCACACTGGCATAAAAATAACGTTACCTTGACGTTACCCATTATTACTTATACTGAGACAAGAGGTTACTGAAGATAAAATAATTTCTCGCTGCATTCTCGATGTAAAAGCCACCATGCCGCATCATTAAGAAGAGCTGGAATCCAGAACTTCTTCATTAAGGTAGTTTTTGTATTCTCTCCTTTCCTTTCGCTGATGCTGATTGCTAGAAAAGGACAAGTCCTGCATCGTGAACAAGGATAGCTGACGCTCAAGGTCAAACCATTGCCCAAGCTTTTCGTCCATATTACTGGGCTCATATATCATATGCCCGGCAGCAGGAGTAAAAGTCATTTCTCCAAAATACACATGGTTTCTATGGACATATAGATCGACACGCACATAGGCAAAACCATCGGCAAGTGCCCAGGCCGTTTCAATCAACTTATTGCGCACTTTGGCGCAGTCGGGGCGCATATCCTCAATGCTGTTCGGGTAGTACGCTTTAAGGGGTAGAAAATTCCATTCAGCATCGTAATGATTTCTGACATGGCTACCATGGCGATCCTTGTCCACTTGAATAATGATATTTCTATCACCATTTCGAGAAGTGAAACAATGTATCTTGTAATCATCCGGCACTCTGCCTTCGTCATCCAGCAAGAGCTCTTCGACTAACAATTTTGGACGTATATGTTTATATTGTTTTTCACGAGCGGTTACGTAAAAATTTCTCGCAATCCAGCTATCCGTCATTTTTTTCAGGTTGCGATAAGAGTATTCTTGTTTATCGAACACCAGACAATTCATAGCGCTACCATGATTGGCTTTGATGACAAAGCTTCGAGGAAGTCGCTCATAAATTTCATATGTCAAATGTGGCATCGTTGTTATAAAAGGAATAAGGTAACCGCTACCTAGCCTTTTGGAAACAAATTGGCGCACCGTAATCTTATCGGCCAAATCCCGATAAATAGGTCTATCTGCGTCCAATTTGAAAACGACAACTTTCTCGTTATAAGTCGTAGGCTTTTTTAATGACGGCTTGTATCCGAGCAACCTCTCAAATCTCCAGACCGAGTAAACCCTATCCGGGATGAGGTTTACCTTCATGGATTCGTAGACTTTTCTAACATAACAAGATAAAGACATTTCCTTTGTCCTTTACAGCAGATCAAGGCCACCCTGCATGTACCATTACTGCTATGATTTACTATAACTATGGCGGATGTGGCAGAAAGAAAATCATCACTGCAAATTATTTTACAACAATATTAAACAAAATGCCCAACAACGCTACGAATTAATCAACAAAATGATCATAATTACTGTCTTTTAAGAAAAAAACATTAGATTATTACCAGCCGAGGCATATTAAATTAATGCAATATAATTAATTACCTGGCACCAAATCCTGAGACAACGGTCTTTATCGTCTTAAAGAAAATAAGCACATCGATCCACAACGAGAAATGTTTAATATAATAAAAATCGTACTGTAGCTTGGCCGTCATGCCTTCAATTTGAGCGGCATAGCCCAACTCCACTTGAGACCAGCCAGAAATGCCAGGCCTGACAACATGACGATAGCTAAAGAAAGGCACTTCCTGTTCATACCACTCGGAAAGCTCCATCGACTCAGGGCGAGGGCCAATAAAGCTCATTTCACCTTTAATGATATTCAGTAGCTGAGGCAGCTCATCGATCCGGTACTTGCGTATGACTCTTCCAACCCGGGTTATTCGAGGGTCTTCGCTGCATTGTGTATAGCCACACCCCTCCTCTCCTACATACATGCTGCGAAATTTGTAGACGAGAAAAGGCACACCGCGGTAACCCATACGCTCCTGGATGAAGAATACGGGGGCATTAGGGTTTTCCAATTTTATCGCTATGCCTGTAACGAGCATGATCGGCATGAGCAATGGGAATAATAAAATGACTCCCAATAAATCTATGACACGCTTGAAGAGAAAATATAGTGATGATGGCAATAACGATCCGAACACATTTTCCGAAAGATGCTCGATCTGGACTCTTCCCGTCATGGATTCACGGATCTGTTTTATGTGATAGACAGGAATGCCAGACAATGTACAGTGTGCCAGGAACTTTTCCCAATCAGGTGCCAGGTCTTTCGCTCTTAAGTCAGCGACTATACTGTCGAAGCGGACTCCAGAAGTGTCAGGGACATCCAGCCAACGTAGCTCGACACTCTCGGTAGGCTGCAGATCAAGCGCTTCCCCAAAAGGAACGACCGCCAATTTTAAACGTCGATAACGGCGGCCAAGCCAGTAGCCGCAAAAAAACCAGACCAGGCTAAATAAGTAAGCACTGAAAAGAACCTGGCGGGTATACCCCAATCGCATAAAGAACAATATAGCCACTGCGATGAGGAAAATAATCGTTACGGTAGGGATAATATAAGCGGAAGTATGCGCCCCAGGGAATCTGACCAGCCTGCGCAAGGTGAAAAAAACGAAGACGAAGGAAGCGCCAATAGCAATTAATGTATTGGTCCGTATATTGGGCATGTAATCCCAGAATCCCCACCCCCAACGCAACAGAGAGGGCAAGAAAATGACTAATGTAAGACCTAGCAGTAGCTGAAAAGGTAAGCCTAACAGAATCCTTTCATACCATCGTGAATGGCGGCGTTGATAAGGAGTACGCACTTTACCTTCCATTAAAAGAAACCAAAGAGTATAAACAAAAAAAGCATTACTTGGTCACGAACTCTTCTCCGGAACTTTGCGACACAACAAAGCATACGGAGTCTACAAAAATAATTATTATAGCATACCCAGTTTGCTGGAGGCAATTTTTCAACCTCAAGCAAAAGTACTAGTTTTTTAATTTCATTACGATACCAACCTTGCCTGACTTTAGCCAAGCGGTTATATGCTTGTTTCATTCCTTGGTTGGCACCGACCTGATTAGCTTCATGTTGCCTATAATAGAGAGAAGGTTCACTGTCAATGAACCAATTCCACCCTTGGGCTCTAAAAAAGGCATATATTAACCAATCATGTAATACAAATTGATTTATTTCATCCCAGCGGAGCTTGATGAAGCCCTTAAGAAAACATGCATTTTCATTTTTAAGAACGTAAGTGCTTCCCGGCCCTGCCGCCTCAAACAGGAAATCCCACTCTTTTTGCGACTGAGCTTTGTTAATTTCCAGTTTTCGCCCACTGGGCCAACAAGCTACCACATTACTGGAATAAGCCTGCAGATTGTTGCTATCCATTATGGCCTGAGCACGCCATAACTTGTCTTTAAACCAGATGTCATCCTGATCCGAAAAAGCCACATAGTCGAATTCAGAGAAATCCACTTCATTTATCAATCTATAAAAATTAGGCCCAGCTCCTCCAAAATAACTTCCAACAGGTAATATATCGATACAGCCATTAAATTCTTCAACAAGCGCCTTACAAATATCGTAAGTTTTATCGGTAGATAAATCTATGCTGACGAAAATCCTGACCCATACACCCTTTTGATCAAGAATCGATCTTATTTGCTCGGAAATCCATTTTTCACCATTGTGAGCGGCTAAAAGAACTGCGAAAGTAGGAATGTTTTGCCTGCCTGCAATGGACTGCATCATAATAGTTCATTTCAATAAAAACTTGTTCACGTCATCGACAATTATAATGCGATCCGTGGGCTATAAAGGAACTATAACAGAAAACGTAGTTATATGTATATATTACACCAACTTACAATGCCATTATTTGTGTCAAGAAATTCGCTCCAGATCGATTAGAGTGCGCAACAATGCCGTTACATTTTCCTGAGAAAGACGATATTCTTCCATCAGATCATGCAGACGTTTTTCAAATGATACCGGGGGCTGTTCCTCCGTCTGCTGGCTCGGGCGGTTTGAATGTTCCATGTCACGCAGGGCCTGAGCAAATGCATCATCCAGTTCACGGAATTTCCTCAGCTTTTCGCGCTCATCCATGGGCTTTGCTGCGAAGCGATTATCATGTTTTCTCATAATGAAATTAAATTTGCCGGGTTTGAGGCAGTCAGATGCCAAGCGTAACGCATTTTGAGAGCCAAAACGCGCTTATCGTGTGATGAAGTTTAACGCACTGGAAAGCTAGGTTCCTACCGTATTTCCTATACATCTCGATACACACCTGTAGGCTACAGCGTTATCATAAATTTATCGGATTAATACCAAGCAGTTTTAAATACTTCTTACTGTATTATTTATTAGACTCTATCTGGAAATCTGCAGGCTTTTCAAACTTCTAATATATGGCAAGAAGCCATTCCTGCCATGCTCCTATTCACGGGACTTGTCCAGGTTGATTACCTGGCCTGGACATCGCTCGCTACGCTCTGCCTGAAATGTCGGCACTCACTCAGGCAGCATTAAAAATCAGCTCGGGCGCGGGTCCGATCAAATGCTCATTTACACCACGTAAGCTCGAATGCGGGCCCTGTCCGTCTATCGCTGACTTGCCTTGGCTACACGGCCCGATCAAGTATCGCTCGCCGATTTTTCAGACAGAACTTAACAGTCAGAAGTATTTAATCACCAAGCCTGGTTAGCCTAAGCGATCAGGCAGCATGAGCCTTTACATGCCACTTGGTCATATCGATAGCTTGATGACACTGCTCAATCTTCGGTGCGCACCAGCCATTCTTCCACGGTGTCATTGCCGTATTCGTCTTTCCAGGCCTTGAGCGTCTTGTGATTGCCCCCTCTCGTCTCGATAACTTCACCCGTCTCCGGATGCTTGTAAATCTTCAGTTTACGCTTGCGCCGGCCGCCGGTGGACGGCGCCTTGGCAGACGTAGCACGCGTCTCACTGCCGACATTAAGAAATTCTGCAACGTCAGTTGCATTCTTGCCGTATTCGCTCATCAAGGACTCAAGCTTCTGCTTGAAATCGAGCTCTGACTTCAGACGCTGGTCTTGCTCAAGCTGTTTGAGCTCTTCATCCAGCTGCTTGAGCAGCTGTTCCTTTTTCATGTACTCGCTTAACAGGGACATTCTCGCCTCGTATCACAGATAAGTTCAGCATGTTGTATTTATTATCAACCTTGAGTGGTTAATTGCCAAGCCCAACGTAGCTAATAAATCGAGCATGAAAGAAGATGCGGCTTATCATTCATTAGCTGGGAATAGATGCCATGCCGGACGACGAGGAAACACTACGTTCTATCTGAGAAATGTCTGCATTCTCTCACGCAGCGTCAAAAATCATCTCATGAGCGAGTCCGGCCAAAACCCTCATTTACAATGCACTCCGTTTTCTCGCTGGCTTTTGGCCTTGGCTACGCGCCCCGGCCGAGCATCGCTCGCCGATTTTTCAGACAGACCCTTGGCGTCTCACTCGGTTTGGTCAATCGAAAGCGGCACAGGCAAGCGCTTGTACCGCCGCAGTGACTCGAGCCATCCGCACTTTAGCCACATGAGCCCATGAAACGACCAACGTCAATTACAGCCACATGGCAGCCAGCCAGCCGAAGATGACCAAAGGGATGTTGTAATGAAGGAAAGTAGGTATCACGCTATCCCGAATATGGTCATGCTGCCGGTCGACATTGAGCCCCGAAGTGGGTCCAAGCGTAGAGTCCGAAGCCGGTGATCCCGCGTCTCCCAAGGCTCCCGCGGTACCTACCAGTGCAATGGTGGCCATCGGCGAAAAGCCGAACTGCATGGCCAGCGGCACATAGATGGCAGCAATGATAGGGATCGTCGAGAAAGACGAACCGATCCCCAACGTTATGAAAAGCCCCACCAGGAGCATGATCAGAGCGGCCAGAGCTTTATTGTTGCCGATCACGGCAAAGGCATTCTCCACCAGCGAGCCGATATCCCCTGTCGCTTTCATGACGGAGGCAAACCCCGCTGCGGAGATCATGATGAAACCGATCAGGGCCATCATGCGCATGCCACTGGTAAAGAGATCATCGGCCTCACGCCACTTGAAGATCCCGCCTACGGAAAGCAGGGCAAAACCCACTAGTCCGCCGAGAATCATCGAACCACTATAAAGCTGGATACCCAACGCCGCCGCAATCGCCACCAGAGCCATGAGCAGCCCTTGATTGCTGACACGGATATCGGCGGTCTGCTTAGGCATCATCTCGATATCTTTCGGCACATAGTGGCGCGGCCTGCGGTATGAGACGAACAATGCCACGACAAGCCCCAGAGCCATGCCGCCCACGGGGATCCCCATCGCCAGAGGCACCATCGCGCGCGTAATCTCGAGACCGAATTCACTACCGGCACTGTTGATGTTGGCAAGCAATATCTCGTTGAGAAAGATTGAGCCGAAGCCCACAGGCAGGAGCATATAGGGCGCCGTCAGTCCGAACGTCAGCGCACACGCCACAGCACGCCGATCCAGGCGTAACTGATTCATCATGTGCAGTAAGGGAGGGATCAGAATCGGGATAAAGGCAATATGGACCGGAATGAGGTTCTGCGAGGAAATCGCTACCAGAAGCACGATTCCCAACAATAGATACTTCACGACTGCCTGACGTTGTACCGATGCCTCATGCCCCAGCAGACGAATCAGTCGCTGCGCCAATAGATCCGGCAGGCCAGAGCGAGAAATGGCGACCGCGAAAGCACCCAACGTCGCATAAGCCAATGCAACCTGCGCACCTCCACCGACGCCCTTATTGAAAGCCCCAAGAGTCTCCTCCAGACTCAAGCCACCATAAAGGCCCCCCACCAATGCCCCGATCACGAGAGCGAACACGACCGACACGCGCGCCAACGCGAGCCCTACCATAACCAGGACGGCCAGAATCACCGCATTCATGCGTTATTCCCATCAGGATTCACGGTCAGGCGGCATATCGCCACCACGAAAACCGGCGATATTAACAGAACGCCAAGGCTAGCTGGGATTAGAAATTGATGAAGAGTCCTGAGAACCCGGCTCCACAAGGCTGCTGCGCTTGGCTTAGCCGCGAGGTTCTTCTTCACTGTTCCGTCAGGAAGACGCAAAGAGAGGGCAACGGCATGCCGAGCCGCCCCGCTTCATACTACAAGGAGGTACATCAACATGATAGGTCACCCGTTTTGGGCGATAATGGGAACGTTACTGATACTGTTTGTGGCCTACGACTGCACACGAACCACACTGTCCGCTTCCAGTTCCGGCCCGTTGACCAATCGTCTGAGCAAAGGCACGTGGTCCGTGCTGATGGCTTATCATCGGCGTCGTCCGCACCATTCCTTGCTTGGCGCCGCTGGCACCTGGGTTACGCTAACGCTGATTTTCTGCTGGCTCAGCCTTACCTGGTTAGGGTGGTGGCTGGTTTTCTGCGGGGATCCTCAGGCCGTCGTCAACTCGACTTCCATGGCGACCGCTTCGCTCATCGAACGGGCCTATTTCGTAGGTTATACGATTACGACGCTGGGTTATGGGGATCTCGTACCCAATACTTCTCTATATCAAATATTGTGCTTCCTCGCGGCAGGCAACGGCTTTCTGCTTTTCACACTCTCCATCACTTATGCCATACCGATCGTTTCAGCCGCGACGCAAAAGCGTCAGCTTGCTCTTTCAATCAATGCGCTGGGGCATGATCCGCTCGAGATCATCCGGCAGGGAGCCGATGACGGGAGCTTTCAGAGCCTCTGCAATCAGCTTCAGCAGGTCCAGAGCTCGATAGTAGGCAGCAGCCAGCAGCACCTGGCCTATCCTATCCTGCATTACTTTCATAGCGAGGAAACCAACAGTGCCCTCCCACTGGCTCTCGCCAGGCTGGATGAGGCGCTGTCGATGATTCTTTTCTCTTGTACCAGCTTGCCTTCGACGTCACGTTCCCAGATGGCGATAACACAGCGTAGTATCGATGAATTCCTGCACACGCTCGAGAGTGCCTTTGTGCATCCGACACGGGAAGCGCCCGACATTCCGGAACTTGAAGGCCTCTCAATGCTTTCCATCAACGATACGCCGCCCTCTGCCATTCGCGATCACTTGCAGGCTCTGGATAGACAGAAGCTTCTGCTTGCCTTCGTCGAGAATGACGGCTGGGAGTGGCAGGATGTATGGCAGGCGACTCGCGATCAGGGCAGAAATTCGCCTGCTGCAGCCACATGACCCCATGCCGTGTGTGTCTGAAAGAATACCTCAGGTAGGACTCAAGCCACTTCGGGTGCCACCACATCCTGTCGTATCGAAACGGTGGCGGGATGGGTCGATACCCGCATCGACTGGATATCGCCACCGGTATCATGATCTCGTGTGGCAGCATAACGAACGGCCTCGATGGCGCTCTTGCCATGATCCATGGCCGCCAGGGCCCATTTCCATCCCGTGCCATAGGCGACAGGGCCCGTGACCGGCATTCTCACGAGCCGGTCGAACATTTCGAAGACTCCGTCAGGACCGGCAATGATCATCTCGATTCGCGTGACGTGCGGTTTGGCGTGGTTCGGCGCACCGGCATTGAGCCACTCCATCACCTCCCACCACCCTTGCTGTTCACCGGCAAAGGCCACCCACTCCCCATTGTCGAGTTGGAAAAGCTTGCGCGCATGGTTGTAGGTGGAACCGTTAACGCTGATCAGGGAATCCGTTGCCAGCGTTGTGCCATCCCAAACGATCGTGGTCATTGTCTGCCTCTCTGCTCGGACTGGGTGAGAGCCGCCTGCCGTTCGCTGCGAGTTGCCGCAGCCTCGCCCGGATGCAAGTGTGAATTAAGCTTTCACTATTTTGTATATTTTTGTATGTACAGGTGGAGCGATAAGAGCTGTCGAGCGCCATCTATTCGAGGTTTCGCCCATTCTTCCCTATTGGGCCACATTCGATTCGAAGCCTGAGGAAAAGCAGGCTAGGGTGTGAAAGTGCATGAACTTCATGGAGGAAACAGGATGCAGATGCCGATCAATACCCCGACAGACGCACGCCAATGGTTTGTCGGCAGCCAGTATGTCGATTGGGAATGGTACGAGGGATTCGATGAGGATCGGCTGATCGCCTTCGTCCATCGTTACGGCAACGATTACGACGATGAGCAACGCATGGTTGCGGACTTCCTGATTGCGGAGGAGCTGGTCCCCGAGGACTTCGGATTGCCTGGATAAGGGAGCTGCAGTTGCTCAATGAGCAGGAGGCATCTCGAACGTGTCTCCTGCAGCTGCGGTCAGCAGCGCCCTTTCCTGGTCTGTTCCGGCGCGCAGAATCGTCTTCGTGACGAGGATTCCCATGGCGATCGTGAGCGTCACCGATTGCCACTATCGGCTTGGCTTCGGTGCGCGCCGGCGTATAACGGCAACCCGCGATTATCAGCACGAGGCTGACCACGCCTGCCGGCAGCAATGCATATCCTTCCCGCAAATGGTCTGTCTCGCCGCGACTCTATCACTATGTCAGTGGCTTCATGTCAGCTCATGCCGAACCGATCTACGCGGGCGTCTTGGGCGAGACATCCTCCAGCCGATCGGCCTTGCGCAACGAGGGGAACCCCCACATCCACAATCCCACTACCGCCAGGGTTCCCATACCGCCGATCACTGCAGCGGGCACTGTTCCGAACCAGGATGCCGTCACCCCCGACTCGAACTCCCCGAGCTCATTGGAAGCGCCAATGAACAGCATGTTGACGGCGTTGACGCGCCCTCTCATCTCGTCGGGTGTCGCCAGCTGCAGAAGCGTCAATCGCACGTAGACACTGATCATGTCGGCCGCCCCCGCAATCATCAGCGCAAGGAAAGAGAGCCAGAAGACATGCGAAAGCGCAAATACCAGATTGGCGATGCCGAATACGGCCACGGCTGCGAACATCACTATCCCCGCATGGCGTTTGATGGCCCGTACGCCAAGATAGAGCCCCATCAGGAAGGCACCGATGGCAATGGCACTACGCAAGGCGCCCAGCCCCTCCGGGCCGACATGCAGAATTTCCTGAGCATAGACCGGAAGCAACGCCACGACGCCACCGAACAGCACGGCAAAGAGATCAAGCGAGATGACGCCGAGAATGACCGGCTGGCGACGGATGTAGACGATTCCCGCGGTGAAGCGTTTCCAGGCGGTCGTCTCCTGGGCGACACGCTCGCCCTTGTAAACCACGGGCACGAAAAACAGCGTCGCCACGGCTATCACGAAGCATGCCAGGCACACCAGATAGGCCATCTGGGCACCGAAAGTGTAAAGCAGCCCTCCCAGCATCGGTCCGCTGATCACGGCAATCTTCATGATCGACGAGTTCAGGGCAATCGCCTTGCCCAGCAGAGCCGGCGGGACGATTTGCGGCAGCAGACTCTGCAGGGTCGGCCCGGTAAAGGCTCGCGCCGCGCCGAACAGGACCAATACCGCATAGAAGGGACCGGCGTGGCTCGGCGGCTCTAGCGCCAGCCATAGCAGCAATGCACTGCAGATCCCCTGGACGGCCCAGCTCAAATGGAGAATCAGGCGCCGGTCGAAACGATCGACCAGGTCGCCGGCGGGCAATAGCAATACGACCATCGGCAGGAACTGTGCCAGCCCCACATACCCCAGCGTAAGAGGATCCTGGGTGATGGCATAGACCTGCCAGGCGACCACGATCGCCTGGATCTGCATGGCGAACGCGGCCGCTAGACGCGAACCAAGAAACGGCGCAAAACCGGGATGGCGATAAACGGGTAGATCGGGTGTTGCAATGGAATCGGCAGACATGAGGTCTCGTAGCGACATTGAGCAGACTAACGGTCTGGTAGTGTACGCCACCTGCCGGAACAACACGACGCCTCTACTCTGCGCTCGGATCAGTTTGGCCCAGACATCTCCTGTAGGGACAACAATCCTAGAGGTAGGATTGCAGCCACTGCTTGAGTTGAGTGGCCGACATTGCTCCCGCCTGACGGGCGATCTCCTTTCCCTGCTGGAAGATGATAAGGGTCGGAATGCTGCGAATACCGAAGCGCCCCGCCAGGGCCTGCTCGGCTTCGGTATCCAGCTTGGCGAAGCGCATGCGGGGCTCGAATTCGGCTGCCGTCTGGGCGAAAACCGGCGCCATCATCTTGCATGGGCCGCACCAGCTGGCCCAGAAATCCACCACGAGGGGCAAATCGCTGCGCTCGACCAAGGCTTCGAAGTTGGCACTGTTCAACTCCATCGGGCCTCCGGTGAAGAGCCGCTGGCGACACTTGCCGCATACTGGCTGGTCCTCGAGACGCGACTGGCGGACACGATTGAGGGTTGCGCAGTGCGGGCAGGCAAGCTGCAGGATGTCAGGCATGATAACCTCCCGATCAGTTCAATGTTTCACTTCATATGGAGGCGAGCGAGCGGCGCGTCAAGCGATACCGCCCCTTCCTCACTGACAAGAGCTCGCAGATGTCCGAACCCCGTCGAAATCCACGTGTTCTATTGCGTCTGCTATCGATGCTGCGGCCTTACCGCCTACGCCTGTTCAGTGCCAGCATGGCGCTGCTGGCGGCCTCCGGCAGCGTACTGCTGCTGGGTCAGGGGCTTCGCCTGGTCATCGACCGGGGGTTCATGGCCAGCGATGCCGCAAGCCTCAACCAGGCATTGATGGCGCTACTCGGGGTGGTCGGCATCCTGGCTGTCGCCTCGGCGCTGCGCTACTACCTTGTCACCTGGATTGGTGAACGACTCGCTGCCGATCTGCGCCGTCGGGTGTTCGATCACCTTTTGACGCTGGAGCCCGACTTCTTCGAGCGCAACGGGGCCGGCGAGATCCAGTCGCGACTGACTGCCGATACCAGCGTATTGCAGAGCCTGTTCGGCTCCTCGTTGTCTGTCGCGCTGCGTAACCTGTTGATGCTTATCGGCGCGATAGCGCTGATGGTGGTGACCCAGCCATGGCTGAGCGCCTTGGCCCTGCTGGGTATTCCCGCCACCGTACTGCCGATTCTATGGCTTGGACGCCGTGTTCGACGGCTTTCCCGGCACAGCCAGGATCAGGTGGCCGAACTGGGACGCTATGCCAGCGAGGCCCTGACAGGCATCCGGACCCTGCAGGCCTTTGGTCATGAAGAGATCGACCGACGCAGTTACGCTCGCCATGCCGAAGCCGCTTTCGTCATGGCCATCGCCCGAACCCGCCAGCGCGCCTGGCTCACCGGCATCGCCATGCTGATGGTTTTCGCCGCGGTGGGGCTCATGCTCTGGCAGGGCGGGCACGCCGTACTGGCTGGAGAAATGACGGCCGGAGAGCTGTCCGCCTTCATGTTCTATGCCGTACTGGCGGCCGGAGCCGTCGCCGCTCTGGCCGAAGTCGCAGGCGATGTTCAACGTGCCGCAGGTGCCGCCGAACGATTGCTGGAACTGCTGGATGCCAAGCCCCGTATCAAGGCGCCCGTCTCGCCCGTCTCATTGCCGCAGCCTCCCCAGGGCGATATCCGGGTGGAAGCGCTTCACTTCTCCTACCCCAGCCGCCCGCAGACGCCGGCCCTGACGCAGCTTTCACTTCATATCCAGCCTGGTGAACGTGTCGCTCTGGTCGGCCCTTCCGGCGCCGGCAAGAGCACCCTGCTGCAGCTACTGCTGCGCTTTTACGATCCCGATGCCGGCCGACTATGCCTTGATGGTGTGGATCTTCGCGACCTCGACCCGGCGGTACTCCGTGCATCGATCGGCATGGTGGCGCAGGAGCCGGTGCTGTTTTCCGGCACGGCCGCCGACAACATCCGCTACGGCGTGCCTGACGCCAGCGACGAAGCGGTGTTCGCCGCGGCGCGCGATGCCAATGCCCTGGCCTTCATCGAAACGCTGCCTCAGGGTTTCGACAGTTATCTGGGGCCGGGCGGTATACAGCTCTCGGGTGGCCAGCGCCAACGCTTGGCGATTGCCCGGGCCTTGTTGCGCAACCCCAGCGTACTGCTGCTCGACGAGGCCACCAGTGCACTGGATGCCGAAAGCGAACGCCTGGTTCAGGAGGCGCTGGACCGGCTGATGAGCGGCCGCACCAGCCTGGTCGTCGCCCATCGTCTGTCGACGGTGGTGGCTGCCGACAGGTTGCTGGTGTTCGATCGGGGACAACTGATCGGTGCGGGAACGCATGCCCAGTTGCTTGAAAGCAATACCTTGTATCGCCATCTGGCCAGCCTGCAGTTCGATCTCGGCGCGCCCTCTCGCTCCCTCGAGGACCGTCCGCTCGGGTAGGACATGGCCCATGCGCCCTCCCGATGCCGGAGCCAGATCGAACCGCCGTCCCGACAGGCGGTCCCTGATGCACTGCATTGCCTGCCGATCCGTTTTTCAAGCTATTGCGTCCTCCTGCCGATAAACCAGGTTAATCCACCCTCGACGACTCGGCGGGCCGGTCCGGCTCGGTGCCCTGTGTCCTTGGTGCCATGCATCACAGCAAGCGATAGCGGCAAGCCATGCGACTCCTGCGGACTCTCATCTTACATTTCCCTTTTCTTCCCGCGTTGACGGTCCTGCTACTGGCAGCGGGCAGCATGCTCTGGTGGATCGCCCAGCCTTCGCTTCCCTTGTCCGGTGCCTTCATGCCGACGTCCGGTTTGACGTTGCGCCTCGGTCTTGCCTCTCTGGTGCTTCTGGTTACCCTGGGGCTCAGCGCCATGCTCCTGCAACGCTGTTGCACCTCCCCACTGCTTGAACTCGTCGACTATGTCAAAGGTCAGCGCCGTGGCCGACCCATGGCCCCGCCGTCTTCAGTGCTCAGACGCCAGGACGCCCTTGCCCAGCTTGCACAGGAAATTCAGCAGGTCCTGGAAACGTTACGGGAGCAGAACGACAGGCTGCTCGAAGAGTCGCTCAATGACCCTCTGACCGGCCTGGGCAATCGGCGTCTACTGGAACAGCGTCTCGAGATTGCGTTGCCCCTCAGCCGCCGGCGCATGGCACCCCTGTCCGCGCTGATGATCGATGTCGATCATTTCAAGAGTTACAACGATCACTACGGGCACCTCGCCGGGGACGACTGCCTGGTAGAGATCGCCAACGTCCTGCGGGACAGCTTTCGCCGCGAGACGGATATCGTGGTCCGCCTGGGCGGCGAAGAGTTTCTGGTAGTGTTGCTCGATACCGGCCTCGACGAAGCCATGCGACTGGCCGAAGCCATGCGCGGTATGCTACAGGCCGTCGGCATTCCTCATGAGGCGTCCCCCACCGCTCAGGTTGTTACCGTCAGCATCGGTGTGGCCACGGCCAACGCCGGGACCCTGATCGATGTCGAGAAACTGATCGCCTGCGCGGATATGGCTCTCTACCAATGCAAGTCAGAGGGCCGCAATCGCAGCGCCGGTTGTGTGGTTGAAATCGAAGGCCTCCTTGGAGTCGAGGATCCCATCGAAGCGCCGGTTTCACGGTAGGCCTCTCAACCCTCTGGTTAATTGAGGATACATGCCGGCTTCCGTACACTCGTTTCATTCCCCCTGAATGAAGAGACTGCGCATGGCTTTCGACAGCACGTCCACCTACGTCGCCACCGAGGCACTGAAACTGGCGGTAAACGCGGCGATCACGCTGGAGCGCCCGCTGCTGGTCAAGGGCGAGCCCGGCACCGGCAAGACGCTGCTTGCCGAGGAACTGGCGAGCTCTCTGGACGCCAGGCTGATCACCTGGCACATCAAGTCCACGACCAAGGCGCACCAGGGATTGTACGAATATGACGCCGTGAGCCGTCTGCGCGACTCGCAGCTCGGCGTGGAAGGCGTGAATGACGTGCGCAATTACCTGCGCAAGGGCAAGCTGTGGGAAGCCTTCGAGTCTGATGAGCGTGTCGTTCTGCTGATCGACGAGATCGACAAGGCGGACATCGAGTTCCCCAACGATCTGCTCCAGGAACTGGATCGCATGGAGTTCTACGTCTACGAAACGGACGAGACCATTCGCGCCCGCCAGCGCCCGATCATCCTTATCACTTCCAATAACGAGAAGGAGCTGCCCGACGCCTTCCTGCGCCGCTGTTTCTTTCACTACATCGATTTCCCCGACCGCGAGACGCTGCAACGTATCATCGACGTGCACTTTCCCGACATCGAGGCCCAACTGGTTTCCAGGGCGCTGGAGGTCTTCTTCGATCTGCGCCAGACCCCGGGGATAAAGAAAAAGCCCTCGACCTCGGAAATGGTCGACTGGCTGAAGCTGCTGATGGCCGACAAGCTCGCCCAGGACGCCTTGCATTCACGTGACCCCGGGCGTGCTCTCCCTCCGTTGGCAGGCGCACTGATCAAGAATGAACAGGATACGCAGCTGCTCGAGCGCTTGGCCTTCATGATACGCCGGGGGCGCTAAGCCATGTTTCTCGGCCTGTTCGACACGCTCAAGCGTGCCGGGATTCCCGTCACCCTGCGTGAGTTGCTGGATCTGCATGCTGCAGTGGAGCGCGGCGTGGTCTTTGCCGACATGGAGGACGTGTATCGGCTTGCACGCACGATCATGGTCAAGGACGAACGTCATTATGACCGCTTCGATCGGGCATTCGCCGCCTGGTTCAAGGGTCTCGAGAACATCGACGACGCCATAGAGGCGTTGATCCCCGATGAGTGGCTGCGTCGCGAATTCGAGCGCTGGCTGAGCGACGAGGAGAAGGCCCGAATCCAATCGTTAGGCGGGCTGGAGGCGCTGATCGATACGTTCAAGAAGCGTCTGGAGGAACAGAAGGAGCGTCACGCGGGCGGCAACAAGTGGATCGGCACGGGCGGTACCAGCCCTTTCGGTGCCTACGGTTACAATCCAGAGGGGATCCGCATCGGTCAGGACGGCTCCCGCCATCGTCGTGCCGTCAAGGTATGGGATGAACGGCAGTATCGCGATTATGACGATACCCAGGAGCTCGGCACCCGTAACATGAAGGTGGCATTGCGACGTCTGCGCAAGTTTGCCCGTCAGGGCGCTGCGGAAGAGTTCGATCTGGAAAGTACCATCGCCTCGACCGCACGTGATGGAGGATTGCTCAACATCCGCATGCGCCCGGAGCGCCATAACGCCGTCAAGCTGTTGCTATTGCTCGATGTCGGCGGCTCGATGGACGATCACATCCAGGTTTGCGAGGAACTCTTCTCCGCCTGTCGTAGCGAGTTCAAGCATCTGGAGCACTTCTACTTCCATAACTGTGTTTACGAAGGGCTATGGAAGGACAATGCCCGTCGAGGTCGGGAGCGCATCGATACCTGGGATGTGCTGCGCACCTTCGGTGCCGATTACAAGGTGGTGTTCGTGGGCGATGCCGCCATGTCGCCTTACGAGATCAGCCACCCGGGGGGAAGTGTCGAACATTTCAACGACGAGGCGGGTCACGTCTGGATGTCCCGGTTCGTCGATAAGTTCGGTCACCTCGTTTGGCTCAATCCCATGCCGGAACGCGCCTGGTCCTACACGACCTCCACTCAGATGATCAGGGATCTGGTGCAGGAACGAATGTATCCCCTGACCTTGCAGGGACTCGAGGCCGGCATTCGCGAACTGACCCGTTGATATGACCGGCTCGGCGCCAGCTCACCGCGCTGTTCAATAGCCATCGCTACGCTAGCGATCGGCGCCGATACGCAGCAAAAGCGCGGTGAACCCTTTTAGCGCGGTGAACCTTTTTACTGCCTCTCGAACTCCGGGCTTGCCCGGCTTGCACTCTCCTTCGCTCTATATTTTTCCTGGCAGCCCCTGCCTTTGCCGTAATCTCTGAATACAATGAAACCGAGATTCGCATAGCAGAATCACATTGACAATCACTATCACTTGATGGCATTGAAAGGGAGAGCATCGCCGGTTGGCGACCTGGCCGATTGGCTATCAACGTTCGACAAGTGGCAAGATACGTCCCTGTCAGGGACAACTAACAGGAATAGACGTCTGGAGCGCTTGGTGGCAATACAACAACGAGGCGGACCGATATTTGAAGATCCATGGGGTGAAACATGAACAAGCCATTGAGCATTGACGACGACCAAGCCGCACACGCCAAGGATCGCAATTTCGTCACCGCCCTCTCCCGGGGACTGGAGTTGCTTCGGGCCTTCGGGGCAGGCGAGGAATATCTGGGCAATGCCGAACTTTCCAGTCGCACGGGAATCCCTCGGCCTACCGTCTCGCGCCTGACCTATACGCTCACCCAACTGGGTTATCTGCAGCACAACGAGCGGCTGGAAAAGTACCGTCTGGGAGCGGGCGTCCTGGCCCTGGGGTACCGCTATCTGGCGAGCATGGGCATTCGCGATCTGGCCCGCCCCCACATGCAGCGCCTGGCCGATGCCACCGACTGCATGGTGGCCTTGTGCAACGAGGACCGCCTGGCCATGACCTATATCGAAGTCTGTCAGGGCAGTGGCCCATTGGTGATGCGGCTCGAAACCGGATCACGCATCCCCATGGTGACCAGCGCGGTGGGGCGCGCCTGGCTGTGCGGTATCACGGAGGCCAGAAGAGAACAGGTCCTGCACGACCTGCGCAAGCGCGACCCCGATAACTGGCCCGCCATCGAGAAAGACGTTCAGAACTCCATGAAGGACTACGCCAAATATGGATTCTGCATTTCCGAGGGCGACTGGGAGCGCGAGATCAGTGGAGTGGCCGTCCCGCTGGTACTGGAAGACGGCGCTGAAGTCATGGCGATCAATTGTGGTGGATCCTCGCTACGCCTGAGCCATCGGGTTCTGACCGAAAATCTCGGCCCTCGCCTGCGCGATCTGGTCGAGCAGATCAAGGCTCCGCTGAACCCGTCACTCGGCGCGTCATAACAGCTCACTTCACCGCAAAGCTCTACGCGCCGACAAGAGCCGGGCTGGGCCTGGCTCTTTCTCTCTTATCCATTCCTCTGGGGCCCAGGTCGCCCCATGATGCCCATTGCCTCCCTTTGCCGTGGGCCGTAATGTGCCGCCTCAGGCCCCCATGGGCCGAACCGCCTGCACCCGCCCCGAAGAGACCGCTTCAGGCAGGCTCCTTGCCATGGAATGTGTCGTAATCCAGCCTTTTCGCGTACAGGATGGTGAAAAGAATCAATGCCGCATTCAACACGGTACCTGCGAGCGAAAACAGTGCAACGGCTGCGATGTCGTCCGCAAGAAGATAGAACCCAGCGCCAAGTGCGCCGAAACGCACCACGACGCTTACCACCTCATAGACCAGAAACAAGCCTTGCAGCTTCAATACCGGCAACGCACTGACGGCCGGCCGGTTGACCAGGGCGAAGAGGAGCCACAGGCTGAGCCAGCGGGCATATTCACCGGCCACACTCCATTCATCGCCGAATACCAGGCCGAAAAGCCAGGGGCCGGCCAGCATGACCAGCCCGAAAGGCACGATCCCCAGAGCCATCAGCGCCAGAGTCGCCTGGATAAGCAGCTTCGCCAGATTCTCGCCGTTCTTCTCGGCGGCACTGATGCGCGGGTAGAAAACGTCTCCGATGGACTTGCTCAGCAGCTGCGCAGGTGCACCCAGCGCTTGCTTGGCGAGCGTATAGAACCCGGCCGCGGCAGGCCCGAACAGGCTGGCCAGCATCAGCACCGGCAATCCCTGAGACAGGGCATTGAGAAACACTTGTGGCGTCCTGTACATGGGAAAATCGCCATACTGCCTGGCCAGATGTTTCAGCGAACGACGCTCTTCGCCTCCATCTGCCGCCTCCTGCGTCAGTGTCTTGCCCTGGAAGGCATATTTCACAAGGATCAGGACATGAAATGCCGTGCCCAGTATGGTCAGAACGATCAGGGCAAGCGCCGTCGGGGCAAATAGCCCAGCGCCCACCTTGCTACCGTTCAGCACCAGCGCCTTCGCAATGAGCGCCTTGGCTGTCGCCTTGTAGCGGTGCTTCCTGATCAACCACTGTTCGGCGATCTGGACGCCTGCCATCAACAGCATGGCGAGAGGCAGAAACGCCAGGAACGACGACAGCGATTCGGCCCCCAGTAACGAAACGACGTCATGCCCCCACAGCAGCAGTATCAGGCTTGTGGCCAGTGCCGTAGCCACGGCGATCAGTGCCGCCAGCCTGACCAACCCCACGGCCTGTCCGTCATGCTTGGGCAGGATGATGGCGACCGGATACGTCAGCGACGCCAATGGCGCCAGTATTGCCACCACGGTCATGAACGTGCCGAGTATGCCGATGACATTCGGGTCGTAGAGGCGCGTGATGATCGGCGCCAGGGCTAAAGCGATGATCTGCGAAAGCGCGGCCCCCGAGGCCACGGTTGCCACATTGCGAACGAACTTCTTGCGTACCAGTCGGGCCAGCAGCTGCTGCATGATATTGACCGTTCTTATTGCTATTGAGGTTGTTGCTATCGACGTTGCGAAACAGGCTCGAGACCGCTCAAATACCGCCCGGCACCATGCCTGCGCATCCTGTTGTCGGTCAAGGAATACCGGCTTGGCTCAGCTTCACTCAGGGAGGGGATTCGCTACGCCGACACACGACCGCCACGCTCTAGAGCGTGGCGGTCGTTATTGCTGCGCTTACGCGACATTTCGGGCCGTATCAGTGATAGCCCTCATCGGCGCGCACCTTTCCACGGAAGACCCAATAAGACCAGCTCTGATACCCGAGGATGATGGGAATGACGAACAGGGTCCCTACCAGCAGAAACATCTGCGACTCAGGTGCCGAGGATGCGTCCCAAAGAGTGTGGTCGGGCGGCACGACATAGGGCCAACGACTGACCAGCAATCCCAGATAAGTGAAGATGAACATGCCCATCGTGAAAACGAAAGGCAGTACTTCACGCCGGGCTCTGGCTGACCAGAAAAGTGCTGCTGCACAGAGTATCGCCAGTGCCGGCAGAATCCAGATCACTTGAATGTTGCTGAACCAGCGCTCCCAGACACCGGGATCGACATAGGGGGTCCACAGGCTGACGATGGCGAATACGACCAGCACGATGGCAAGCAGCTTGGGAATCAGCCCATAGGCCCACTCCTGCACGTGCCCTTCGGTCTTCATGATGATCCAGGTGGCGCCCAGTAGCGCCAGACCCGCCATCATGCCGAGACCGGTCATGATCGTGAAAGGCGTCAGCCAATCGAAGGGGCCACCCGCGAAGGTACCGCTCTCCGTCTTGAAGCCCAGTATGTAGGCTCCCACCACTGCGCCTTGAGCGAAAGCCGCCACCGCAGAGCCGCCGGCAAAGGCGATGTTCCACAACTTCCGTGAACGCTGGGCCTTGGAGCGCACCTCGAAGGCCACTCCCCGAAAGATCAGCGCCGCCACCATCAGGAAAACCCCGATGTACAGGGCAGGCAGAATGATCGTGTAGACCAGCGGAAAGGCGCCCAGCAGCGCAGTGCCGGCAAGCACCAGCCAGGTTTCGTTGCCATCCCAGATGGGTGCCCCGGTGTTCATCACTATGTCGCGGGCCTCTTCGTCGGGAGCGAATGGAAACAGAATCCCCATTCCCAGCACGAAGCCATCCAGCAGTACATACATGATGATGCTAAAGGCGATGATGACCGCCCAGATTATCGGCAGACCGGACATGTCCATGAGTTACCCCCTCCTTGATGCAGTGTTGCCAGCAGCAGATACATGAGAAGGCATCGATGCCGATGTCGGCACTGCGCCATGATCCTCGCCCTCCTGCATCCCCTTGCGGATGACCCGGGTGAGATAATAGATTCCCGCCCAGAAAATCACTGCGTAGACCGCGGCATAACCGAGCAGGGTAAACAACACCATGCCTCCGGTCAGCGACGGCGTGACGCCCTCAGCCTGGCTCATCATGCCGTAGACCACCCAAGGCGCACGGCCTGTCTCGGTGGTAATCCAGCCCGCCAGCAGAGCGATGAAAGGCGCCACGCTCATCAATCTCAGCCCCTGCAGGAAGGGCCGGCTGGTATAGATCCTTCCTCCGCGCCGCAGCACCAGACCCGCCACGGCAAACGCGATCATCAGCACGCCCAGCGCCACCATGATGCGGAAACCGTAGAAGGTGAACCACACCGGAGGCTGCTCATCGCGGGGAATCTCGTTGAGGCCCGGCAATTCACCATGCGGGTCGTGAGTCAACAGCAGGCTCGCCAGATAGGGGATGCCAATCTCGAAGCGGCTGGTCTGATTGTCCTGATCGGGAATCGTGACCAGCAGCAGCGGCACCGAGGATTCTGTCTCCCAGATCCCTTCGATGGCGGCGATCTTGCTCGGCTGATGCTCCAATGTATTGAGACCATGGAAATCGCCAATGACCGCCTGGGCCGGCGCAGCGAACAGCAATAGCCACAAGGTCATCGACAGCGCCTTCTTGTTGGCTTCGACGTCATGGCGACGCAGCAAGTACCAGGCACTGACCCCAGCAACGATAAAGGCGCCGCACAGGAAGGAGGCCATGACCATATGCATGAGGCGATACGGGAAGGAGGGATTGAAGATGGCATCTATCCAGGAGGTTACATGGAAGACACCGTCTCGCAGCTCCACCCCGTCCGGGGTATGCATCCAGCTGTTGCCGGCGAGAATCCAGAAAGACGAGATCAGCGTGCCAAGCGCGACCATAAGCGCGGCAAACAGGTGTACACCGGGCGGAACGCGATCGCGGCCGAAGAGCAACACACCGAGAAAGCCCGCCTCGAGGAAGAAGGCGGTCAGTACTTCGTAACTGAGCATGGGCCCGAAGAAGTTGGCTGCGGCCTGGGAAAAGTTGCTCCAGTTGGTGCCGAACTGGAAGGCCATCACGATACCCGACACGACCCCCATGCCGAAGACCACGGCAAACACCTTGGTCCAGAACATCGACAGGCGCTCCCAGGCCTGGTTGCGGGTCGCGACATAAAGTCCCTGCAGGAGTGCGACAAAAGATGCGATACCGATCGAGAACGCTGGGAAAATGGCATGAAAGGACACGACGAAGGCAAACTGAAGTCGCGACAGCAATAGGGGATCAAGCTCCATGGTTGACTCCTTGCAAACCCATGAATGTTTTTTTGCCGCAGCCGCCAGGGAGTGTCTCTACCGGAACCTCGACAGCCTCTTCCGAGCCACGAAGCCCGCGCCGGGCGCTGATCGGCACGAGCGGCGCAGCTAGCGGATACGGCGAACGGCCCGGAGGCGACATGACTTCACGGCAAGCAACATCGTACGGCGACTCGTCCTGTTACCAAAGTCTCTTTGCCCCAGTCGGGTGTGTCTTGTCGTCGCAGGCAATCGCCGGGAGGCATCCCGCCTCTCCGGCAGAACATCACCAACCGTAACTCTAACGCTTCAGGACAAGGCACTTCGCGCCTTCTAAAGCGTAGAGCGTCATGGCAAGGCTTCGCCAGTCATCGGAGGGTGAATTCATGCACCCCGCTCAGCGATGACCGTCATGACCAGATACGCGGTATAGCCGACGAAGGTCGTCAGCAATGCCGCTCCCTCCCAGCGATTGATGCGACCCTGCCGCCCTTTCCAGCCGATACCGAAAATCATCAGCGCCAGGGTTAGCCCTGCCATGACCGGCCAATCGCGCATCAGTACATCACCGCCGGCCTCGATGGGCGTAATGATTCCGGCCAGGCCGACCACTGCCAACGTATTGAACAGATTGGAGCCCACCACGTTGCCGATGACCAGATCATGTTCGCCCTTCTTTATCGCGCTGATCGACGAGGCCAGTTCAGGCAGCGACGTACCGATCGCCACTACCGTGAGGCCGATGATCAGGTCGCTGACGCCGAAACTTTCGGCTATCGTCACCGCTCCCCACACCAACAGGCGCGAACTGCCAATCAGCACTATCAGCCCTATCAGCGTCCATATCACACCCTGTTTGAGCGACATGGGATGTTCATCGAGGTCTTTCTGCGCTCCCGTGGCCAGGACGTCGTCATCGTTATTCTGACGGGCCTGCCAGATACTGTAACCCAGGAAAGCCAGCAGGATGACGAGCAATACTCCCGCATTGAAGCGCGATATCACGCCATCCATCAGCACCCAGACGGAGAACAGAGTGACGACCGCCAGGACCGGTAACTCCTTTCGCAGCACCTGTGAATGCACGGCCAGAGGGCTCATCAGCGCGACCACCCCGAGGATCAGGCCGATATTGGTAATGTTGGAACCATAGGCGTTACCCAGCGCAAGCCCCGGGTTGCCCTGCGATGCGGCCAGTACCGACACCATGAGCTCGGGTGCCGACGTGCCGAAACCGATGACGATCATACCGATCAGCAACGGCGGCAGTCCCAGATGGCGCGAAGTAGCAGCGGCACCGTCAACAAAGCGATCGGCGCTCCATACCAACAGTGCGAGGCCAATTCCGATGGCAATCAAGGCAATCAGCAAGATGTCTTCTCCCTATAATGAAAATCCATGTCGGGCAGCCCCGCCAGACGAGGCTCTCCTAAACTTTCCACTCCCCAGCCTAACGGCCCCTGACCAGAAAGCGAACATGGCATAATGCTCTGGCATGGCGCGCATTCTAGCCAGATTTCACGGAGAGAGTCGCCATTCATGGGAGAAGACTGCTAACCTGCAGCACTGCATGTAAGTAAATCGTCCCAGTCAGCAAGCCAACGGATGAGCCGAGAGTCTCGCTCCGATGCTGGTAACGATGGATCCGCATTCGACGAGGAACGGTACAATTTGGTAGACACCGCATTCACTGCTCCTGACCACTCCCCCAGACCCTCCATGTCGTCGCGCGTCGCGTCGGTATCCAGACGTCGGCTGCGTGCTTGTCACGAGTGCGATCTGGTGGTGGCCCTTCCTCCCCTGAATGCGGGTGACAAAGCCGATTGTCCCCGCTGCCGCCATACCCTTGCACGGCGTTACCATCACCCCGCCGAGCGCAGCCTGGCACTGGCGCTGGCGGCCCTGATTACGCTGGGACTGGCCGTTTCCTTCCCCTTCGTCAGCTTCGAGGTGCGGGGTGTCGGTAACCGTATCGACCTGACCGAGACCGCGACGACGCTGATCGGTTTTCATGAGCCGATCGTTGCCGCTATCATTCTGCTGACCGTGGTGATACTGCCCATGGTCTACCTGCTGGGTGTGATCTGGCTGCAGGTGGGGCTGATGCGTCGTCGACCTCTGCCACGTAGCCGGCAAATCGCGCGTTCACTGGCCCACTTGACGCCCTGGATGATGGCCGACGTATTCGTCATCGGCGCTCTGGTCAGCCTGATCAAGGTGGCGGGCATGGCCGAAATCAGCCTTGGCCCGGCCTTCTGGGCATATTGCATCTTTGCTGTGTTACTGCTGATGACCAGCCAGTCGCTCGATGAAGACTGGATGTGGTTTTCGCTGGCCAGCGAGCCTCTGGCACCCGAAGGGGCCCGAACCGGCGAGACGGCGGCACCGCAGCGCCTTGCCGGCTGCCCAACCTGCGGACTTCTCAATCGCCTCGATGAACACTGCCGGGGTTCGTGCCAGCGTTGCGGCGAACATCTGCACGCTCGAGAGCCCCATACGCTTCAGCGAACCTGGGCACTACTTATCGCCGCGACGGTCCTGTATGTGCCGGCCAATACCTATCCGATCATGACCACGACCACCCTGGGGGAAGAGATACCTTCAACCATCATTGGCGGTGTCCTGATCTTTCTTCAGGGAGGCGACTGGCCCATCGCGCTGATCATCTTCACCGCCAGCGTCGTGGTGCCGATCGGCAAGATCCTGGCCCTGGCCTGGCTGTGCGTCGTCACGCGCCGCGGTGCTCCGCCTCTGAGCCATATGCACCGCATCCGCCTCTATCGCCTGACCGAGTTCATCGGTCGCTGGTCCATGATCGATGTCTTCGTGGTGGCCATTCTCGTCGCCCTGATCCGTGCCGGCGCCCTGATGTCCATCACTCCCGGCCCTGCAGCGCTGGCCTTCGGCTCGGTAGTCGTCATCACCATGCTGGCCGCCATGAGCCTGGATCCCCGTGTTCTCTGGGATACTCCTTCGCACTCGTCCCGCAGGCGGACGCGAGCCCCGCTCCATGCCCCGTCATCAACCCAGGATGTCCATGATGAATGACACCCCCCGCCGTGCCATACGTCAAAGACAGAGTCGCCTGTCGCCGATCTGGATCGTTCCTCTGGTCGCCGTATTGATCGGGCTGTGGATGGTCTATGACAGCTACTCCAGACGTGGCCCGGTGATCACGCTGACCATGCAGAACGCCGAAGGGATCGAGGCCGGCAAGACGCTGGTCAAGTCACGCAATGTCGAGGTCGGCCGCGTTGCGGAGGTCGAGCTTTCCGAGGACTTCAGCCATACCATCGCCACCGTGCGCATGGATCCGGATACCGAACGGATGCTCAACGATCGCACCCGATTCTGGGTCATCAAGCCACGCATCGATCGCGAAGGTATCAGCGGCCTGGGAACCGTGCTGTCGGGGGCCTACATCCAGCTGTTGCCCGGCCAGAGTGAAGAACCCCAGCGCCATTTCGAGGTGCTCGATCATCCTCCTGTCGCGCCTCCCGATGCCGCTGGGCTGCGTATCGAACTGGTCAGCCAGTTGGGCAACTCCCTCCGTACCGGGGATCCGGTCACTTATCAGGGCTATACCGTGGGAAGGGTCGAAAGTACAGAATTCAACCCCGAAACCCGTGAAATGCGTCACCAGCTCTATATCCAGTCGCCCTATGATGTACTGGTCACCGACACCACTCGCTTCTGGACGGCTTCCGGCTTCGGTCTGCGTCTGGATTCCGAAGGGTTTCGTCTCAACGTGGAGTCCTTCGAGACCCTGCTCAGCGGCGGGGTGACTTTCGGCGTTCCGGAAGACGTCGTCATGGGACAGCCCGTTACCGCTGGCGAGACGTTCACGCTCTATGCCGACGAAGAGAGCGCCCGGCAAGGCACCTACAATCGCTATATCGAATATGTTCTGCTGGTCGATGACACCGTTCGCGGGCTGAGCCGCGGCGCACCGGTGGAGTATCGTGGCGTACGCGTGGGCACGGTGGTCAGCGTGCCCTGGCACTTCACCGCGCCCCAGCCCGACTCACGCCAGCGCTTTGCCATACCGGTGCTCATCCATCTCGAGCCGCAGCGGCTCGAGGATGGCAAGATGGACTACAGCCTCGAACAGTGGCGCGCTCGGATCGATCGCATGTTCGAGCATGGACTGCGCGCCACGCTCAAGACCGGCAACCTACTGACCCAGGCGCTATACGTCGATCTCAACTTCGTGCAGGACGCCCCGAATTACAACGCCGAGACCTTCGAGGGCAAAGCCATTTTCCCGACGACCTCGGGAGGCCTGGCTCAGATTCAGCAGCAAGTCACGGAGTTGCTCGAGAAGATCAATGGCCTGCAGATCGAACCGATCCTGGATAGGCTCAACGGCAATCTGCAGGCTTCACAGGCTACGCTGGAGGAGGTTCAGGACACGGCCGCCTCCATCAATGCCCTGCTGAATGATCCGGCTCTCAAGGACATGCCCCGCAGCCTCAACGACACCATCGAGGAACTGCGCAGTACGCTGGAGGGCTTTTCTGCCGATTCCCAAGGCTATCAGGAGCTGGTCAATACACTTTCCAGTCTGGAAACGCTGCTGCGCGACCTGCAACCGGTCGCCCGCACCCTGAGCGAACAACCCAATGCCTTGATCTTCGACAAGCGCAGTTCCGAAGATCCGCTACCGAGGGCCCCGCGATGAGCTTACCGATAGAATCGGCCACCGCCAGTCACAGACCGCTCCCGTCTCCAGCGTTTTCATGGCGCCGGCACTGTCTCGCGACGTCCCTGCTCAGCCTGATGCTGAGCGTGCTCGCGGGATGCGCCGGCACCTCGACGCCGTCAGCGCGGTATACGTTACCCGCGCCGCAGGATACCGTGCAGTATACGGATTCCGCGACACGCGCTCTGGTCCTCGAGCCCATCCGCATCGCCGACTACCTCGACAGTGACGGCATCGTCATGCAGCTCAGCGACATCGAGATACATCAGGCCAGCAATCACTTGTGGGCCGAAAATCTCAGCCGTCAGCTCGAAAGGAGCCTGCGCCATCATCTGAGCCTTGCGCTGCCCAACGTACGCGTCTTGCGCGACAGTCGCGGAGCGGATGCCGGCGAGGCTCTCAGCGTCAGGCTCGACGTGGAGGAGTTTCAGGGGCGTCACGATGGGATGGCCGTCGTCAGCGGACAATGGCAGTTGCGAGATGCCGAGGGCCAATTGCGTTCAGTGCAGCGTTTTCATGTCGAACGCCCTCTCGATGCAGACGGCTACCCGGCACTGGTTCGCACTCTGGGCCGTGCCTGGCAGACGGTAGTCGAGCAACTGGCCGCGGACATCGCCAACCCGCCATCCGCCAGCTGATGACGCAAGAGGCTTGCGGGGGAATCCGCGTGGGTCATGTCGGGAGGTGCATATCGCATTGATTTCTGGCATCATACTGGACGCGGCTTACGACCAGTCACCTCGCCGCGCCCATTCCAGGCGTACGATTCCCGCTACCGCCCTGATCCCGTTTCGAGACACATCGGCCCCTGACTGGCACCCTGACGACGGGTGACCGGCGGATGTGCGTTGTGGAGTTTTCATGTCCTTTTCCGAACTTGGCCTTTCCGCCGAGCTGCTGCGTGCCATCGAGGCACAAGGCTACACGACCCCGACACCGATACAGCGCCAGGCAATCCCGGTTGTCCTCAAGGGTGGCGATCTGCTGGCCAGCGCGCAGACCGGCACCGGCAAGACTGCCGGCTTCACCCTGCCGATGCTGCAGCGCCTGAGTGGCGGCGCACGCCCCCGCGCCCGGCAGGTCCGGGCCCTGGTGCTGACGCCGACTCGCGAACTTGCCGCCCAGGTAGGCGACAGCGTACAGACGTACGGACAGAATCTGCCCCTGCGTTCGCTGGTCATTTTCGGTGGCGTAGGTGCCCAGCCGCAGATCGATGCCCTGAAATCCGGCGTCGACATCCTGGTCGCCACTCCGGGCCGCTTACTCGACCTGCAACAGCAGCGTCACGTCGACCTCTCCCAGGTAGAAATACTGGTGCTCGACGAAGCCGACCGCATGCTCGACATGGGCTTCATTCGCGATATCCGCCGAATCCTTACGCTGTTGCCGGCGCGGCGCCAGAACCTGTTGTTCTCGGCCACGTTCTCGACCGAGATCCAGACGCTCGCCGACGGGCTACTGAACGCGCCGACCCATATCGAAGTGGCGCGCCGCAACACCACGGCCGAAACCGTCGACCAGGCCGTCTTTCGGGTCGATCGCGGCCAGAAGCGCGAACTGCTGGCCCATCTGATCCAGACGCATCGCTGGTATCAGGTACTGGTATTCACCCGTACCAAGCATGGTGCCAACCGTCTCGCCGAACAGCTCTCCAAGCAGGATATTCCCGCCATGGCCATCCATGGCAACAAGAGCCAGTCGGCGCGCACCCGGGCGCTCGGCGCTTTCAAGGATGGTAGTCTGCAGGTACTGGTGGCCACGGATATTGCCGCCCGCGGCCTGGATATCAGCGAGCTTCCGCATGTGGTCAACTTCGAGCTGCCCAACGTACCCGAAGATTATGTGCACCGTATCGGCCGCACGGGCCGCGCGGGTAGCGAGGGTCAGGCGGTATCGCTCGTATGCGTCGATGAGGACAAGCTGCTGACGGATATCGAGAGGCTGATCAAGCGCAAGCTGCCCAGCCACGTCGAACCGGGCTTCGAACCCGACCCCAACGCCCGTCCCGAACCCATCGAGAACGGTCGTCGCGGCCAGGGACGCCGGGATGGCGGCCAGCGTCGTCAGGGCAGCGGTGCCGGTAACCGCAGCAACGCCTCGTCGGGCCAACGCCGACAGGAGGCTAGCGACAAGCCGGCACGTCAGCGCCGCCGGAGCAGCGCCGGTCGTCAGAACAGCCGCTGAAGCAGGAAGTTTCGTCCGCTAAGCCGCCAGCCGTGAGCGCAGCCGCGCCACGGCCTGGCTGTGTAGTTGGCAGACACGAGATTCACTGACGCCGAGTACTGCGCCAATCTCCTTGAGATTGAGTTCTTCCTGATAATACAGGCCCAACAGGAGCTTCTCGCGCTCCGGGAGGCCATCAATCGCCCCGATCAGCTGTTCGCGCTGGTCTCCCTGAAGCAGCGATTCCAGAGGAGATAGCGGAGCTCCCTCCCCGGCGGCAGCCGGCTCACCACTCTCCTCGACGACTTCATCGAATGCCAGCAGGTGACCGTTGTTGGCGTCGATCAGCAACTGTTGATAGTCAGCGAGCGCCATGTCCAGCTCCGCAGCGATTTCGCGCTCCTCGGGCGGACGCCCCAAGCGCTGCTCGAGCCGCCGAACCGCCTGATCCAGCGCCCGCGCGTTACGGCGAACGCTACGAGGGATCCAGTCGCGGCTGCGCAACTCATCGATCATCGCACCACGGACGCGCTGGCTGGCATAGGTGGAGAAACTCGCCCCTTGGGAGGTGTCGTAGCGTCCCAGTGCGTCGAGCAACCCGACCATGCCTGCCTGAATGAGATCTTCCAGCTCGACGCTCGCCGGCAGGCGTACCTGCAGGCCCAGCGCATGGCGTCTGACCATGGGCAGGTATTGTTCAAGCAGCTCTGAATGATCGATTTTACCCTGTGCCGTATACATCGCCTCGCCTCGGGTCGAAGTTAGCTCAAGTCCAGTAGCGTCTTGCTTACTGACCCATGACCCACGCTGGCATTATTGACGCGACGGCACACGTCCCAAGTCATGAATACCCGGTACTTCCGGGTCCTATTTTCCGCTTTGTATCAATATGTAGCGCATGCCAGGCGAAGACCTCCTCGAGCGGCATGGGCCTGGCAAAGCGATACCCCTGCAGTTGATCGCAGCCGTACTGCCGCAGCAGCTGGTGCTGCTCGGCACTTTCCACCCCCTCGGCCACCACGATCAGATTCAATGCATGCGCCATGCGGATGATGGCGTCGATGATATTGCGATCGTCGTCATCATCGACCATGTCCATGATGAAGCTGCGATCGATCTTGAGCGTATCGACGGGAAAACGTTTGAGATAGCTCAGACTGGAATAGCCGGTACCGAAATCGTCGAGTGCCACCGAAGCCCCTGCCGCTCTCAGGCGAGTCAGCAATTCCGCCGCCCGGGCCGGCTCCTGCATCAGCGAGCTTTCGGTGATTTCCAGGGCAATTTCTCCCGGCGAGACGTGATGGCGACGCATGACGCGCTGCAGCTGTTCGGCGAAATCGCTCTCCATGAACTGGCGTGCCGCGATGTTGACGGCTATCTGGGAGCTGCATCCCCGCGCTTTCATGCGCTGCAGGTCCTGGCAGACACGCTCGAGAATCCAGTAGCCCACCGGCACGATCAATCCGGTATCCTCAAGCACGGGAATGAACTGTGCCGGGGATACCGGGATGCGGTCCGGTCCGCGCCAGCGCAACAGCGCCTCGAAACCGACCAGATCCAGACTGCGGGCACAGACCTTGGGTTGGTAATAGAGTTCGAAGTCCTCGTTTTCCCAGGCCCGGTTCAGCGCGCTCTCCAACGACAGCCGACTCAGCGTGGTTTCGTCGTCGCCCGACTTGAAGAAACGTATCGTGTTGCGTCCCTGGTACTTGGCGTTTGACAAGGCGACATCGGCGTTCTGCATGAGGATATCGGTATTCTCGCCATCCTGCGGATAGCTGGAAATACCGATGCTGGCCGTGATGAAGACGGCATTGCGCCCAAGCATGAAGCGTTGCCCCAATGCCACGGTGATGCTGTGAGCCACGACACGCTGCTCTTCCTGGCTGCGCTCGCCTTCGAGCACGACCGCGAATTCATCCCCTCCCAGCCGGGCCAGCAGCGCTGCCGAATTCAACGACACATGGATACGCCCGGCGACTTGCTTGAGCAGCTCATCACCTTGATGAGGCCCGAGACTGTCATTGATCTGCTTGAAACGATCGAGCCCGACGAGCAGCAATTGAAACGGCTTGCGCTGCCGACAAGCCTCTTCCAGCCACTCCTGGCAGTGAGTGCGGTTGGCCAGCCCCGTCAGTTGATCATGATTGGCAAGGTACTGCAGACGTTGCTGACGCTCCCGATCCTCGGTGATGTCGGAAACGATACCCACCAGACGTACCACCTCACCCTTCTCGATCACCGGATACTTGAGATCGTGAACCCAGATGAGGCTACCGTCGGGGCGCGTCATGCGATACTGCAGATCGATGGGAGCGGGATTCTTCAGCCAAGTGTCGCAATCGTAGACCATCTCACGGACACGAGGCAGATCGTCAGGATGGATGTTATGCGTCCACGCGGAGGGATCCCTGTTCAGGGTGTCGAGCCCGATACCCAGCAGTTGCTCGAAAGAAGGGCTGATGTATTCGTACTGTCGCGTTCGGACATCGAATACCCAAAAGACCTTGGCAATCTTGTCGATCAGTTCACGAAAGCGTGACTCGCTGCGCTCCAGTGCCGCGTGCAGGCGGTACTGCTCGCTCACGTCCCGCGATACCACCAGCACGAAGCGTCGTCCCGAGACGCTCAACGGGACAAAACACAAATGCCAGTCGCAGCAACCTCCCTGGCAGTGGTGCCGCCTGGCTACACATTGCTGGCGTACCCCCTGCAGCGCCTTGTCAAGCAACTCCAGCAGACCAGCGTGCTGCGTCTCGGGCCATCGCTTCACCCAAGCATCGCCGGGAATCGTCTCGCTTTCCGGATACCCCAGCAGAACCCGCCCCTGCTGCCCTACGAAACACACCAGCCCTCGATCGTCGATGATCTCGACGCAGCCCTCCTGCGCTTCGATCAATCCACTCAGCAACGCCTGCAGCCCCTCTTGCAAACTGCCATGACGATAAGCGACGGCCATCTCCCGGACCTTATCGCCGCCCTCTCCCTCCAGGAGCAGGCGTTCGATAAGAGACAAATCGTTATTGGGCGAATTGGACAGCGCCATAGTAGGTTCCACAGTCGTGTCAGTGGATAAACGCCTCAGCAGAAGGCCAGTCATTTGCACAAAGCAAGCCGAGCCGGCACGTACTCAGCGGCCAGCTCCCTTTTATATCGGCTGTCAATTTAAGAACTGTAATCCTGCGGCACATGGCGAAGCACCTGCGCGGTTCCAGGCTCCGCTCTAGCGGTAATCGACGATGATCTGGAGCCCTTTCACGCGCATATGCGTGGCCTGGCCGTTATCGGCGTGCAGACGAAAGCGGAACGTCAGAGGCGTTTGCGCCGGCAGGCCTGCAAGCGCATCACTCATGCCACGGCCCGCAGGCAGGGTCATGCAACGGTCAAAGTGGCAAAGCCAGGCTTCCAGCTTCGACATGGCCTCCGTCGGGGCCTGGTAGCGCCAGTGAATCCGGGTGATGCGTCCCTGCCGAGCAGGGCCGCCTGTAGGGGGTGACAGCGCCTTGGAGGTTTCGAGTCGCCCCGGAGTGGTCAGCAACACGCTTTTGCCTTGGGCGACCCAACTGCCCGCGGCGGCCAGTGCGCCTTCCGCCGAGGTCAGGCCGAACATCAGCACGAGCCCCAGCGTGGCAGCGGTTCTGCATGCAGGACGCAGGAAAGACATTATCCGACCATGGCGACATGAGCGTCGCGTTCGCGCAGGATCAGCAGCTCGGTGTCCAGAAAGCGCGCAGCCGACTGTTGCAAGTTGACCAATAGACCCGCCGAGGGCGATAGCCCCGCGTGCACGACCAGCAGGCGACGCGGCCCTCCTGCCAGACGCAACCGCTTGATTGCCAGGTAGGCGCGCCGAAAGCCCTCGGGATCATGCTCGACCCACAACGCCCAGTGTGTCTGCTGTTGCACCAGGGCGGGCAGATGCGGGCTGCGTACGTCGAGTGCCACCACACGCCAGGCATGGGCCTTGCCGACCCAACGATGCCCCTGACGCTGCCAGCGCTCAAGGGCTTCCATCACCCGACGCGACGCCGCGGGAGGCGACGTCGGCAACCCCACCGTCATCAGCATGCGACGAACCTGCGGTACGGGTGTCGAGCTCCCCGGTGCCGGACTCTCCGGTGCCGAAGTTCGGGATACAGACGACTCGGCGCCCAGTGGGCTGTCGCCTGACTGCGCCTCGGCCCAGCGACGTAGCCCTGCGGCCTGATCCAGACTCATATGGCACGCTCCGGTACCAGGCCCGCCCCACCCAGATCGCGGAAGGCGTCGCAGGCCGTCAGCAGTTGTACCAGCGCCTCGAGTAGCGCGACGGCCGAGCGTGAACGTCTCCCACCCAGCAGGCCCAGCAGTTGCGCCCGCACATCCAGCGCCCACTCGCTATTCTCCTGGTCGAGCCGGCTGGCAACCGCCGCCAGCGCACCGGCCAGCAGTAGCTGCAGCTCGGGATCGCAGGGAGCATGACCCCTGTCAGCCACACGCTGCCAGGCACGCTTGATCAATGCCGGCTGCTCCTCCTGAGCGAGTTGGTGGCAGATCGCCCGCTGCTGGAATGCCTCGTCCTGCCGCCCCGGCATGACGGGAGACAGCCAGTAGCGCTGTGCCAGCCACTGGCCACTGTCGCTATCGGTCAGATCGCCCCACCAGGCCCTCACCGGCTGACCATCCGCCAGCTTGACGCCAAGCGTGCGCAACACCAGACGCGCGGTACGGCCTCGGTAGCGACAGGTCAACGCCTCGTGCTGCTCCCCGACCTCATCGCCAAGCGCACTGAGCATGTGCCGTTCACCTTCCAGCGTTACCCGTGTATTGCCCTTGGCGCTGGCCAGCCACCAGGTCGGCGGGCACTCCCCGGTCAGCCCAGCCAGGTGACGGCGCACATCGCGTCCGGGGCAGGCCGGCAGCAGATGGCAATCGACTTCCTGCTGGTGCGCGATATCGAGCAGACGCGCCAGCTCTCCCGCCGGGAGGCGATGCATCAGCCAGGGGAAGGTCAGCGGGATGCCTTGCCTGTCCAGCGCCAGAGCCGGTAGCTGCCAGGTACTTCCCGAAGGAGCGCCCAGACGCGGCCACAACAGCACCTTTGCCCTCGAATCACCGCGCCCCTGTCCATCCGCTGCCCATGCCACTGGATCGAGCAACTCGGCCATGCCGCTCGCCTGCTTGGCGGACGACTTGCCGGTCAGTTGCCAGGCCCATTCCAGATTGGCGAAACCGGAGACTTCCCGGCGCAGTATGTCCAGCGTTGCCGCCAAGGCCCGGCCCTGGCCCAGCAGTCCGCGGGTCAGCGCCTGCAGCTTGCGACCTGCGACGGGCTGCTCGCGTGGCACGACGGTATCCAGTGCAAAGGGCGAATCGCCATGCACCGCCAAGGCCTGACGCAACAATCCCTCGCGTTCGGCCAGGCGCAGGTCCTCGGGCACCTGCTGGCCGTGGGAGACATACAGCACACGCAGGCCATGACGCATTACGGTATCCAGCACGGCACCCAGGCGCGGCGCCTCGTCGACCTTGGTCAGGATGCAGCCGTCCAGCCCGGTACCCGCTTCGCGCGAAGCCTCCTGGTAGGTCTGCATGACATCCTCCAGCGTATCGCCGTGACTCGCGGCGTTGAGCAGCAGCAGGCGGCGTACCGGCCGGCTGCCGCCGCCCAGACGGGCGATCTGCCCGGCCAGACGCTGGTCGCGCTGGCTCATGCCGACGGTATCGATGATCACCAGTTTCTTGTCGGCAAGCTGGTCGAGCAATCCGCCCAGCGGCGCATCGGCCTGCAGGGCGTGAACTTCGACCCCCAGCAGCCGGGCATAGATACGCAGTTGCTCATGGGCGCCGATACGGTAGCTATCCGTCGTCACCAGCGCGACCCCGGTGCCGCCATGACGCATCACGTAGCGCGCCGCCAGCTTGGCCGTCGTGGTGGTCTTGCCCACGCCGGTCGGTCCGACCAGCGCAAAGACGCCGCCCCGATCGAGCAGCGCCGCCTCGTCATCCAGCACCGGCAGGCGCGCAGCCAGCTGCCGCTCGAGCCAGGCTCCGGCACGGGGAGCATCGCCCCCCATCTCGGTCGGCAGGGTCTCGAGCAGATCGAGTACCAGACGCGGCCCGAAACCCGCCTGCAGCAGGCGCTGACGCAATGCCATCACGCCCGGCGCAGGCAACGCTTCCTGCGTCCCGCTGCCGGGCTGGCGAGACAGCATCTCGCGCATGCCCTGCATTTCGCCCAGCAGCCTTTCGCTCAGTGCTGCGAAATCAAGGGGTCCACTCGACACCGCCGTGCCCGTCTCCGCGACGGCATGACTCGGCGATGGGGCGCCCGGCTGCAGCGGCGCAGCGACACGCGGCGCAGGTACGTCGCGTACCTCGCCTGCCGTCAGACGCTCGTGCTCATCGTTGGCCAGGGCCAGGACCTCGACCCCGTCCTCGACACGCCGATTGGACAGGATCAGGGCATCCTCGCCCAGCGTGGCGCGCACTTGTCGCATGGCGTCGCGACTGTTGGCGCCGGTGAAGCGATGCACGCTCATCAGTGACCTCCGATCATGGTCGTGACGCGCAGAGTGCGATCATCGGGAATTTCAGCCTGGGACATCACGACCAGGTGCGTGATGCGACGGCGCAGGAAGCGGGCCAGCAACGCGCGCAGTCCGTGCTGGACCACCAGTACCGCCGGTTCGCCGCGCGCTTCCTGACGCTCCACGGCGGAAACGGACTGCTGCATGAGCGTATCGGCCAGCCCCGGCTCCAGGGCACCACCGTTGCCCATCGCCTGGGACAGCACCTGTTCGAGATTGGCATCCAGGCCGATGACATGCAGTTCCTGACCGCCCGGGAACCACTGTTGGGTAATCGCCCGTCCCAGCGCGACCCTGACCATCGCCGTAAGATCGTAGGGATCGCTCTGCGGTGTGGCGTGTTCGGCCAGCGCATCCAGAATCGTGCGCATGTCGCGGATCGAGACCTCTTCGCTGAGCAGGTTCTGCAGGATGCGCTGCAGCGTGGTCAGCGAGAGCGTCTTGGGTACCACGTCTTCGACCAGGGCCTTGTTCTCTTCACCGACCTTGTCGAGCAGTTGCTGAACCTCCTGACGACCGAGCATCTCTCCGGCATGGCCGTGCAGCAGATGGTTGAGGTGCGTGGCCACGACGGTGCTGGCGTCGACCACGGTATAGCCGTAGACCTGCGCCCGTTCGCGTTGGCTGCCTTCGATCCATACCGCCGGCAGGCCGAAGGCCGGATCCTTGGTGGCGGTACCTTCGATGCTGCCCGACACCTGCCCGGGATCGATCGCCAGCCATTTGCCCGGATAGGCTTCGGCACGCCCGACCTCAACGCCCTTGAGAGTGATCACGTAGGTGTTGGGTCCCAGTTCGAGGTTGTCGCGGATATGCACCACTGGCGGCAGGAAGCCGACATCTTGCGCGAATTTCTTGCGCACGCTCTTGATACGTCCGAGCAACTCGCCCTGCTGGCGATGATCGACCAGCGGAATCAGGCGATGACCCACTTCGAGTCCCAGGGTGTCGACCAACTGTACATCATCCCAACTGGCTTCGGGCGTCTCCGGCGTCGGCGGCGGCACCTTGGCATTGACCTCCTCCTCGGCGCTACGCTGCTCCTTCTGGGTCATCCACCAGCCCAGCGAACCGAGCAGCACGGCAAACAGCAGGAACACCAGATTGGGCATCCCCGGCACCAGGCCCAGCAGGCCCATCACGCCGGCGGCCAGGAACATCACCTGAGGGTTGTTGAAAAGCTGGCTGATCAACTGCTGGCCAACGTCCTGATCGGTGTTGACCCGCGACACCGTGACGCCCGCCGCCGTGGAAATCACCAGCGCAGGAATCTGCGCTACCAGACCGTCGCCGATGGTCAACAGCGTGTAGGTGCGCGCCGCCTCGCCGAACGGCATGCCGTGCTGGGCCACGCCGATGATCAGTCCCCCGATCAGGTTGATGACCATGATCAGCAGGCCGGCCATGGCGTCGCCGCGCACGAACTTGCTGGCACCGTCCATGGAGCCGAAGAAGTCCGCCTCCTGAGCGATCTCGTTACGCCGCTTGCGAGCGTCCTCCTCGCCGATCAGGCCGGCGTTGAGGTCGGCATCGATGGCCATCTGCTTGCCTGGCATGGCATCCAGGGTGAAGCGCGCCCCGACTTCGGCGATACGCCCCGCACCCTTGGTGATGACCATGAAGTTGATGACCACGAGGATCAGGAACACCACCAGGCCCACGGCGAAGTTGCCACCGATGAGGAACTCGCCGAAGGCTTCGATGACGTCGCCCGCCGCGCCGGCACCCTCATGCCCATCCATCAGCACGACCCGGGTCGAGGCGACGTTGAGCGACAGGCGCAACAGCGTGGAGAACAGCAGCACGGCCGGAAATGCCGCGAAGTCGAGTGGCTTCTGGGTGAACATGCTGACCAGCAGCACCATGATCGACAGCGCGATATTGAAGGTGAAGAACATGTCCAGCGCGAACGGCGGCAGGGGCAGGATCATCATCGACAGAATCATGATGATCAGTACGGGCCCCGCCAGCAGCTTGAAGCGTGCGTCATTCAGCCAGGTCTGACGGCCCAGCAGGTCACTCAGCGCATTCATTCGGATTCCTTGGCATCGCTAGCGGCTTGGCGGCGATCGTCGTGTTGAGAGGCCTGCGTCTGGCTGTCCAGTTCATCGGGTACCGGCAGGTTCTTCGGGGTTTCGGGCATCACACCGCCCTCCTCGCGCATGCGCTTCAGGCGATAGGCCCAGGCCAGCACCTCGGCCACCGCAGTGTAGAGATCCGCCGGTATCTCGCGATCGAGATCGACGTGGTGATACAGCGCCCGAGCCAGAGGCGGCGCTTCGAGCAGAGGAATATCGTGTTCCCGGCCCAGCTCGCGGATCTTGGCTGCGACATGATCGGCGCCTTTGGCCACCACGCGCGGTGCTGCCATCTCCTGGTCACGGTAGGAGAGCGCCACGGCATAGTGAGTCGGGTTGGTCACGATGACATCCGCCTCGGGCACCTTGCTCATCATGCGCCGTCTCGCCATCGCCTGCTGCTGCGAGCGGATGCGCCCTTTCACATGCGGATCGCCCTCGGACTCCTTGTGCTCCTTGCGAACCTCTTCCTTGCTCATGCGCAACTTCTTGGCATGGCTCCACAACTGGTACGGAACGTCGATGAGGATCACCACGATCAACGAGGCAACGATCAGCGCGCAGCCCAGAGCGGCCAGCTCCATCGCCGTCGCCAGCGCCTGATGCAGCGACTGACCCGCCAACCCCAGCAGCTGTCCACGATGCGACCAGAGGAACATCACCGCCACGCCGCCCACCAGAATCGACTTGGCGATCGCCTTGGCCAGCTCGGCCAAGGCTTGTGACGAGAACATGCGCTTGATGCCCTTGACGGGGTTGAGCTTGCTGGCCTGGGGCTTGAGCGATTTCGCGGAGATCAACCAACCGCCCAGCAGCATCGGCGCCACCAGCGCCACCACCGTCAGCAGCGCGAACAGCGGCAGCAGCGCGAACAGCGTCCGCTGTCCCAGCTGCCAGATGTGCGCCAGCATCATGGAGGTGTCGAAGGCGATGCCCCGCTCGAAGAGAAACGACTGCTCCATGACCAGACCGAGCTGGTCGTAAAGCAGCCTGCCCATCGACCAGAGCCCGGCCACGCCTCCCGCCAACAGCAGGAAAGTGGTCAGTTCGCGGGAGCGCGCAACCTGGCCATCCTCACGCGCCTTTTCCAGGCGCCTGGGCGTGGCCGCTTCGGTCTTGTCATCATCGCTGTCGCTTTCCGCTGCCATGTCCCTCTCCGCCCACGGGCGTCGGATGGTCGGGTGGATGCAGCGTATTCTGGCGGGACAGGGCGAGAAGCAATCATGAGAAAAGCGCGCCGATTCACACGCTATTTACCGGGACACTGGCCCCGATGAAAACGCATCGGCCCCTGCCGATGCGAAGGATCAGGGCCCAAGCAAGGGCCCTGGAGAGGCAAACCGCTCAGAATCCCAGGCTGTCGAGCAGGTCGTCGACCTGATCCTGGCTGCTGACGGCATCTTCGCCATCGGGCTTGATCTGGGGACCATTGAGCAGGGTATTTTCCTGTTCCTTCTTTTCATCGGCGGCACGCTGCAGCTCACGACGCTCATGCCCCTCGGGAACATTGTCCACCAGCACCTGAACCAGCTGGTTCTCGATCTGGCGGATGACTTCCATCATCTTCTTGATCACCTGGCCCGTCAGGTCCTGAAAGTCCTGAGCCATCATGATTTCCAGCAACTGGGCATTGGTCGCCTGGGTCTTCGCGGGGATATCCTGCAAGTAGGTGCGGGTATCCTTGACCAGTTCCTTGGCATCGCTGAGCTCGATGGGAGACTCGAACCAGGACTGCCAGCGCTGATCGAGCTGCTGCGCTTCGGCTTCGAGCTTTTCCTGGATAGGCTGGGCCTGGTCAATGGCGTTAAGCGCGCGATCCGCTGCCTGCTCCGTCATCATGACCACATAGTTGAGACGATCACGAGCATCGGGAATGGCCTGCGCCGCTTTCTCGACCTCCTTGTCGAGCCCCAACTCGCGCATGCTGTCATGCAACATGCGCGTCAACTGGCCGATCCGCAGAATCAGATCGTCGGCGGGCACGTTACGCGTGGCCCCCTCTTGTTCTTTAAGCGCTTCTCCGCTCATGATCTGTGCTCCTCCAGGCTCACTTACCCAGTTTTTCGAATATCTTGTTGAGCTTTTCTTCCAACGTCGCCGCGGTAAAAGGCTTGACCACGTAGCCGTTGGCGCCCGCCTGGGCAGCCGCGATGATATTCTCCTTCTTGGCCTCGGCCGTTACCATCAGCACGGGCAGATGGGAAAGGCTGGCATCCTGACGAATCTCCTTGAGCATGGCCAGACCATCGAGGTTGGGCATGTTCCAATCGGACACCACGAACTCGAATCCTCCCGACCGCAGCTTGTTAAGCGCCTCCTGGCCATCCTCGGCCTCTTCCACATTGGTGAATCCCAGCTCCTTCAGCAGGCTGCGGACGATACGGCGCATCGTCGGAAAGTCGTCCACCACCAGGATACTCATGTTCTTGTCAGCCATCGTATTTCCTCGTCATGCTTGGCTCGATGCATCGGCCTGTACGCCGGCACTATCTATGAATGGGGATGAGCCGGCGACTGCCAGTCAACCCGTTAAAATTCTTCCCAATCGTCCACCTCGGCGGCCGGTGCCTTTGCGCGGGGCTGCTTCAGTGGCGCTAGAGAGCGCGCCTCGCGGGAGCCGCCCGACGCCAGCATTCGGTTCGCAGAAGCATCCGGCGTCTGCGTCGCATCGCCGTCCAGTCGGAACGAAGCGACCGCCTTTTCGAGCCGACCCGCCTGGTTTTCCAGTGAAGCCGCCGCCGCCGACGCCTCCTGAACCAGCGAGGCATTCTGCTGCGTGACCTGATCCATCTGGCTGATCGCCTGATTGACCTGGCTGATGCCATTGCTCTGTTCCAGCGATGCCGCCGCGATTTCATCCATGATGTCGGTGACGCGCTGTACCGACGCCAGAATATCGCCCATGGTGCTACCCGCCTGATCCACCAGCTTGGAACCGCTCTCGATGCGTCCCACCGAGGTATTGATCAGTTCACGGATCTCCTTGGCAGAAGCGGCCGAACGGCTGGCCAGGGTCCGCACCTCACTGGCGACCACCGCGAAACCGCGGCCCTGCTCACCGGCCCGTGCCGCCTCGACGGAAGCGTTCAGCGCCAGAATGTTGGTCTGGAAGGCGATGGAGTCGATCACGCCGATGATCTCGGCCATCTGATGGGCCCCGCGGGTGATGTCGCGCATGGTCTGTACCACCTGGTCTACCACCTCACCGCCACGTCCGGCAGTCAGCGAGGCATCGGATGCCAGTTGGCTGGCCTGGCGGGCATTGTCGGCATTCTGCTGCACCGTGGCGGTCAATTCCTCCATGCTCGAGGCGGTCTCTTCGAGCGAAGCGGCCTGCTGCTCGGTTCGCGAGGAGAGGTCGGCATTGCCTTCGGCAATCTCACGGGCTCCGCCGTGAATCGAGCCGCTACTCTGGCGAACCGTCCCCACGGTACGCGCCAGCCCTTCCTGCATCCGCTTCATGGCAGCATACAGACGCCCGATTTCGTTGTTACCCCGGTCCGTGATACGCCGGGACAGATCCCCCTGGGCAATCCTGTCGAAATGCACGACCGCCTCGTCCAATGGCCGGACCACCGCCTGCATCAATCCGAAACGTACCGCCAAGGCGATCAGAACCGCCAGCCCCAGCAGTCCCAGCGATGCCAGGTCGATGAGATGGGCAAAGTGCGCGTTATCGGCGACAAGGGCTTCACCACGCTCCTCGCCGTAATGAATGAAATCGTCGGCCGTATCGTTGAAGGCTCGAGTCAACTGCAAGATGCCTTCGTCATGACCGTCGAGATACTCCGGGTCCGCGCTGTCGAGCAACGGCATCAGCCCCTCGTTGACCAACGCGCCATAAGCGCTGGTAATGGCCTCGACATAGGGCTGTCGCGGGCTGCCTTCCGGCACCGGAACGGCCTGGAACTCCTCGAAGCGTTGCCGACTCTCCTCCAGGGCCCCTGCAGCCTGCGCGTGGAGGTTCTCGGCCCGGTCGGCCTGCCCTTCCTGATAGGCGCTGACGTAGCTGGACATCAGGATTCGGGCGCGCAGCAGATTCACCTGAGCGCGATTGAGCGCATTGGTCTGCTCCACGTTGATCTGCGCTAGCTCATCTATCGCGTCGCCACTGACGTTTTCGGCCATGTATCCCAGGCCCGTGACTATCGCAATCAGAACCACCATGACGCCCATGGCGAGGTTCAGGCTCAGCCTGACCGAGAGGTCGCGCATCTTTCGCTTCATCACTAACATCTCCGTGTTATCACCGCGTGGTTTCAGCATCCATTTCGTCAGGCCATTGCCTCATACCCGCTGAGCTCTTCCCGAAGCCGCTACCCGGCCCAGCAGCCGCGTCGGAATCTCCTCGAGAGAGGCCACCTCCACGGCACCGCCCAGGGCGATGGCCTCCCGCGGCATGCCGAACACCACACAGCTCTCTTCATCCTGAGCCAGCGTGTGCGCCCCGGCCTGACGCATCTCGAGCAATCCGGCAGCGCCGTCCTTGCCCATCCCGGTAAGAATCACGCCCACCGCATTGCGCCCGGCGGACTGCGCCGCGGAATGGAACAGCACATCCACCGACGGACGATGCCGATTGACCGGCGGACCGTCATCCAGCCGCACGACATAGTTCGCGCCGGAGCGCGCCAGCTTGAGATGGTGATCGCCCGGTGCGATGTAAGCATGCCCCGGCAGTACGCGCTCGCCGTCCTCGGCTTCCTTCACCGTGATCCGGCACAACCGATTGAGGCGCTCGGCGAAGGAGCGAGTGAAGCCGCCCGGCATGTGCTGGGTGATCAGGATCGCCGGACTGTTGGCGGGCAATGGCTCGAGCACGCTACGAATCGCTTCCGTTCCGCCGGTCGAGGCGCCAATGATGATCAGCTTCTCGCTGGAGAGCAGCGGTACGTTCTGAGGCAGGCTGACCGGCGCCTGGGTGTCACGGCGCAGGGTTCGCGGTCGCGAGCGGGCCGCTACCCGAATCTTGTCGGCGATCAGTTGGGTATACTCACGCATGCCATCTCGGATACCGATCTCGGGTTTGGCGACGAAGTCGACCGCCCCCAGCTCCAGCGCACGCAGCGTGATTTCCGAGCCCTTCTGGGTCAGGGACGACACCATGACCACCGGCATCGGACGCAGACGCATCAGCCGTTCAAGAAAATCCAGCCCATCCATGCGCGGCATTTCGACGTCAAGCGTCAGCACGTCCGGATTGGTGCGCTTGATCAGATCCCGCGCCACCAGCGGGTCCGGCGCGGTGGCCACGACCTCCATATCCGGCTGGCTATTGATAATCTCGCTCATCAGGTCGCGAATCAGCGCCGAGTCGTCGACGCAAAGCACCTGTATCTTGTTGGGGGACAATGCAACGTCTCCTCTTGGAGCCCGCCCTGCGGGTGATGGCCGCGTGAATCGCTGTTGCGTTGACCGGCTCTGTCAAACCGGCCATTCATTTGGCGCCGTGTAAGGGTTATCGGCGACGCTACGCCGGGCTTGAGGTCTTGCGCGACAATTCGTAGACCGTCTGGCCCCGCAACCGGAACGCCTGGCTGATATAGGAGAAATTCTCCGAATGACCGGCAAACAGTAGCCCGTCGGGCTTGAGCAAGGGCGCAAAGCGCTCGAGAATCCGCGTCTGGGTCTGCTTGTCGAAATAGATCATCACGTTGCGACAGAAGATCGCATCGAACGGCCCTTTCACGGCCCAGCTGGGCGCCAGCAGGTTCAGAGGCTGGAAATCAACCATTTCCGCAATTTCCGGGCGTACCCGGACCATGCCGGCCCGGGAACCGTTGCCCTTGAGAAAAAAGCGCTTGAGTTGCGCCTCGGAGAGCTTGCCGACCTGTTCGAGCGAGTAGACACCCGCCTTGGCCTTGGCCAAGGCTTCGGTATCGATATCGGTGGCGACGATTTTGGCCTGACTGGCGCGCGTCCCCAGGGTCTCGATCAGCGTCATGGCAATGGAGTAGGGCTCCTCGCCGGTGGAGGCGGCAGCACACCAGATCCGCACCGCACCCGATGACTGCGCCACATGCCGGGCCAGCAGGGGGAAATGGTGCGACTCGCGAAAGAATGCCGTGAGATTGGTCGTCAACGCGTTGGTGAAGGCCTCCCACTCCTTGGCCTCGGCATTACGCTCGAGGCGGTCAAGGTATTCTGAGAAACGCGTCATGCGATGCAGGCGCAACCGCTTGGCGAGACGGCTGTAGACCATCTCGCGTTTGTGCTCCGCCAGCACGATGCCGGCACGCTGATAAATAAGCTTGCGAATCCTTTCGAAATCGGAATCGGTCAGCTCGAGATCCCGCTCGAGGGCGCCGAAGCCACTGGTCAGGCCGCGCTGCGGCGCCAGAACGTCACGGGAAATATCGCTCAAAAGGCCTCCCAATCATCATGAGCCGGCGCGACCTGCTTGGGCGCGGCGGCAGGCTTGCTTGTGGCCGCACGAGGCGCGCCATGGGGCAGCGAGGGACGTGCATTGCCGAGGGCCTTGGCAGGCATGGGACGAGTACGACTCTCCGACTCGCTGCCCTCCAGGCGGAATACTGCGACGGATTGCGAAAGGAAACGCACCTGGGCCTCGAGTTCAGCGGCAGTGGTCGCCGAGGTCTGGACGAGTTGGGCGTTCTGCTGGGTGACGTCGTCCATCTGCGTGATGGCCTGATTGATCTGCTCGATACCGCTGGTCTGCTCCTCGGAAGCCGCTGAGATCTCATGCATGATGTCGTTGACACGCTTGACCGACGCCACGACCTCCTCGATCGACTGCTCGGCCTGACGCACCAGATCGGCACCATCACCCACCTCTTTCGTGGAGGCATTGATCAGGTCGCGAATCTCCTTGGCCGCCTGCGCGCTGCGACTGGCCAGGTTACGCACTTCACCGGCCACCACCGCGAAACCGCGGCCCTGCTCGCCGGCACGCGCCGCCTCGACGGAAGCATTCAACGCCAGGATATTGGTCTGGAAGGCGATCGAGTCGATCACGCCGACGATATCGCCGACCTTGCGCGAACTCTGGGTGATGCGATCCATGGTCTGGACGACTTGCCCCATGACTTCGCCGCTGTGACGCACGGTATCCGTCGCTCCACCGGCCAGTTGACTGGCCTGGCGTGCGTTGTCGGCGTTCTGCTTCACCGTCGCGGTCATCTCCTCCATGCTCGATGCCGTCTGGGTCAGCGAAGCGGCCTGCTGCTCGGTGCGTGACGACAGGTCGACGTTACCGCTGGCAATGTCCTGGGTGGCAGGAATCACCACGCCGACACCGCTGTTGACGTCGTGAATGATGTTGCTCAGGCTGCGACGCATGGTATCCAACGCCTGGGTCAGGCGGCCGATCTCATCGTCCTTGTGCTTGGACATGCGCACACCGAGATTGCCCGCCGCAATCTGCAGCGTGACGTTGAGCGCTTCACGAATCGGTCGCAGCGTCGCGCGGATCGTGCGAATTCCCAGCGCGATCAAAAGCACCAAGCCAACGATCAGCAGCCCACCCTGCGCCATCAGCATGGTGCGCTCCTGCGTTTCGGACTGGGCAGCCATCTCCAGTGCGGCATTGCGCTTTTCCTGGATCAGACCGTTGAGTGCCGTGCTGACGGCTTCTCCCTCGCCGACCATGACATCGTTATAGGCCACATAGGCCTGGTAGAAGTCGCCGCTGTTCAGTGATTCCATGACCGCCGACAGGCCATCATCGATATAGTGGCGAAGCCCCTTGCCGAAGGTCTCGGCCGCGGCCGTGTGATTGACCTCGCGCGCCTCATATTCCGACCAGATGTTTTCGAGCTTGGTCAGTACTTTGCCGACCTTCTCGTCAACCGCCGCCATGTCATCCGACATGGGATTGCTCACCGGGCGACTGACCAGCTGGCGCCCCTTGGCCATCAGCTGATCGAGCTCCTGCAGGCGGACGACATCCTCCAGACCATCCTGATTGAGGGCATGCAGGCGGTCACTGGCGGCCATGAGACTGTAGATAGAGAGCGCACCGCTGAGCGCCAGGGTGATCACGGCAATGTTGATCATGCCGATCAAGCGGCCGCGCAATGTGCCGAACTTGACGCTGCGCAGACGTGACAGGACGCCGCCGGCCTTGAGCTGCCCCCGCACCATACGGATGCCGCTCGCCTGACCTGCCGCCAGACGCGCATAGCTCTTCTCGGCATGCTGGCGGGACTTGGTATCCGGCTTGACCCGGACCGAGGTGTAGCCGACGATCTGGCCCGACTCGACGATCGGCGTGACCGTGGCATGGACCCAGTAGTGATCCCCGTCCTTGCGACGATTCTTGACCAGCCCGGTCCACACCTCCCCGGCCTTCAAGGTTTCCCAGAGGTTGGCAAAGGCCGCAGAGGGCATGTCGGGGTGGCGCACGATATTGTGTGACGCACCAATCAGCTCTTCCCGACTGAATCCACTCGCTTCAATGAAGGCGGGGCTGGCATAGGTGATCTGTCCCTTGGCATCGGTGCGGGAAATCAGGAACTGGTCATCGCTGATTTCGTACTCGCGCCCGGTAACCGGCTGGTTGTTACGCATTCACTTTGTCCCCTGCGTCAGTTGTTATCCAGATATTCGTGAATCGTTTGTCGTCGTGGCCGCCTGCATCGTCAAGGGCACGAGGTATCCACTCGGCGGCCATAGGAATTAGAAGGAATCCCACTCCAGTTCGCTGCCCGCTTGCCCCTTCGTCTGATCAGTCGCCCGGTTTTTGGGCGTGTCGTGAGCCAGGCGCTGAGCCGTCCGGGACCCATTGTCGCCCCTTCCCTCAGGCTTCGGCTCAGCTCCGTGCGACACCTCCGCCGCAGTCCACTGATCGCTGCCGGCGCTACCGGACAGGCGAAACACTGCAACGGCCTCACGCAGGGCGGCAGCCTGACGCTCCAGATCGGCGGCGGAGCTGGCGGCGTCCTGAACCAGGGAGGCGTTCTGCTGGGTGACCTGATCCATCTGGGCAATGGCCTGATTGACCTGGCCGATGCCGTTGCTCTGCTCCTGCGATGCAGCGGCAATCTCATCCATGATGTCGGTGACCCGCTGAACTGCCGCGACGATGTCTCCCATGGTGCGTCCGGCCTGATCGACCAGCACCGAGCCACTCTCGACACGCTCTACCGAGGTACCGATCAGGTCGCGAATCTCCTTGGCGGATGCCGCCGAGCGACTTGCCAGCGAACGAACCTCACCGGCCACCACGGCAAAGCCGCGCCCCTGTTCGCCGGCCCGTGCGGCTTCGACGGAAGCATTCAGCGCCAGAATGTTGGTTTGAAAGGCGATGGAGTCGATGGCTTCGACGATCTCGGCCATCTGGTGGGCACCCTGGGTGATGCCGCGCATGGTAGCGACGACTTCACCCACGACTTCTCCGCCGCGCTGCGCAGTCTGCGAGGCGTTGGATGCCAACTGGCTGGCCTGGCGCGCATTGTCGGCGTTCTGCTGTACCGTGGAGGTCAGCTGTTCCATGCTCGAGGCAGTCTCTTCCAGCGAGGCGGCCTGCTGTTCGGTTCGTGAAGAGAGGTCGATGTTGCCTTGAGCGATGTTGCGTGAGCCGGCATAGATGTTGTCGCTACCCTCGCGTACCGTTCCTACCGTACGCGACAGGTTCTCCTGCATGCGCGACAGGGCCGAAAACAACTTGCCGATCTCGTTGTCGCCGCGACTTTCCACCTCGGCCGACAGATCCCCATGGGACAAGCGTTCGAAGTGACCGACGATCCGCTTGAGCGGGTTGATGACGTTGACGGTGACGCCCCAGAGCACGATGGCGACCACGACCAATGCCAGCGCGACCGCGATACCGATAGCCACCTCTAACGCAACGGACTTGGCCTTGAATGCCTGATAAAGATCGGTCCCCTGCTTCTCGACGGTCACGAAATAGTCGTTGGCGCTGGCATAGAGGGTGTCGTTGAGCTGTCCGACACGCTCGACCTGGGAAGTGTATGCATCCAGATCCCCCGCCTCGAGCGCTGCCATTTGCTGCTGCATGGCCGTGATCAGCGGCTGATAGTCGGCCTTGATCCTGTCGACCAGCGCCTGGTGGCGAGGCGGAATGTCCATGTCGAAGAATGACGCGAAGAGACCGTTCACTTCGGCAAAGCGACCATCGAATGCCGACGCATCGATGTCTTGCGAAGTCGACGACTGCAAATGATAGAAATACTCCTGCATTTCCAGCCGCAGGTTCATCAACTCGCTGTTGGCACGATTCAGGGTCGACTTCTGCGTGATATCGACCTTGTTGAAGGCATCCAATGCACCCTGGCCATACTGCACGGCATATCCGCCCAGCGCACTTACGGCCAGTATCAGCCCCGTAAACGCCGCCAGCACCAGTATCCAGCTAACGCGGACCGTCATGTTATCGATTAACTTCACCTTGCCTCCCCTGCATGTCTCGTCGGCCACACCGGCCTGGAAAACCTCCCCCGGTACCGGGAAGAGGCATTGGGACGTTGTTGGTTTTCTGCTATCCCGCATCGCCAGCACCGGGTGCACGGATGCAGCGAACATCCGGGCCCGTTCGGTTCTTAAAGTATCGGCGATATGGGTATGATCTTGAGGGCAGAAAACGACTTTAGAACGATGCCTCGGCAGAGGCAGACAGCCGGTGCATGTTCGACGTCGGGCCAGACTCACGCGCTGGCCTTCGGCGATCCGAAACCGCTCCGCCTTTCATCAGACGCTCGGCCTGCTGCCCAGCGTGGCGTTCCGATGAATAACCTGCCCTATCTGCCCCATCGCCTGGCTGATCCGCTCGGTGTCGGCGCTCGTCCAGCAAATGCCGCATACGAGCGGCAATGCCCCGCCTGTTGGCGATACCCGACATTGCCAAAAAAACGCCCGCCTCCTGTCCAGAAGCGGGCGTAACCAGTCAGCGCAACGAGAGGTCGTAGCCGACCACCTCGAAGCGAATATCCTGTCGGCGTTATTTGCTGGTCTTGTCGATCAGCGCCATTTCGTCACTGGTGAGCAGCTTGTCGATATCGACCAGTACCAGCATGCGGTCTTCCAGGCTGCCCAGACCGCTGAGGTAGTCCGAGGACAGCGCCACGCCGAATTCCGGCGCTGGCTTGATCTGTTCGGGCGTCAGGCTCATGACGTCGGAGACGCCGTCAACGACGATGCCCACAACACGCTCACCCACGTTGACCACGATGACCACGGTCTGGCCACCGTACTCGACATTCTCGAGGTGAAACTTGATGCGCAGATCCACGATCGGCACGATCACGCCGCGCAGGTTGGTCACCCCCTTGATGAAGGCAGGCGCATTGGCGATGCGCGTGACATTTTCGTAACCGCGTATCTCCTGCACTTTCAGGATATCGATGGCGTACTCCTCGCTGCCCAGCGAGAAAACCAGATACTCGCTGCTTGCCGCGTCGCTGGCCGCCATCGTGGCCTGGGATAGGTTCGTCATGATGCTAGGACCTCCTGCTTGGGTTCCGCCTGGTTGTCACGGCGTGTCGCCGGGTTCTTGCGGCGGTTGAGTCGTTGTAGATCGGCAATGTCTAGAATCAGCGCCACACTGCCATCGCCCAGGATGGTGGCAGCGGAGATCCCCGGGACCTTGCGGTAGTTGGTTTCGAGGTTCTTGACCACAACCTGCTGCTGTCCGATGAGATCGTCCACCAGCAGGGCATAGCGCCGACCGCCGCCCTGCACGATCACGGCGATACACTCGGTCGGCTTGGTCTTGGCTCCTGCAACGTCCAGCACCGAATGCAGGGCGACAACGGGCAGATACTCGTCGCGCACCTTGAGAAGCTGATCGTCACCCGCCATGGAGTAGATGTCGTCTTCCTGCGGTTGCAGCGATTCCAGTACGGCGCCCAGCGGCAGAATGAACATCTCCTCGCCTGCCTTGATCGACATGCCGTCGAGGATGGCCAAGGTCAACGGCAGGACGATACGCGTCGTGGTGCCTTGGCCGGACTGCGAGAAGATCTCCACATGGCCGCCCATGGCCTGAATGTTGCGCTTGACCACATCCATGCCCACACCGCGCCCGGAGACGTCGCTGACCTGCTCGGCGGTGGAGAAGCCCGGTGCGAAGATCAGCTGCCAGACCTCGTCATCGCTCATGCTCTCCGATACCGCCAGGCCATTGCTCTCGGCCTTGGCCAGCAGCCTTTCACGGTTGAGACCGGCACCGTCATCGATGACCTCGATGAGAATGTTGCCGCCCTGATGCTGCGCCGACAGGGTCAGACGCCCGGTCCGCGACTTGCCCTTGGCCTCGCGCGCTTCCGGCGTCTCGATACCGTGATCCAGGCTGTTGCGCACCAGGTGCGTTAACGGATCGATGATGCGCTCGATGAGGCTCTTGTCGAGTTCGGTGGACTTGCCTTCGGTCACCAGTTCCACGTCCTTGCCGAGCTTGGCGGCAAGATCGCGCACCAGGCGCGGGAAACGGCTGAAGACGTAGTCCATGGGCATCATGCGGATCGACATCACCGCTTCCTGCAGGTCACGAGCGTTGCGCTGCAGCAGGTTCATGCCGTTGGCCAGCGGCCCATGCGTTACCCCATCCAGTTCGCTTGCCGTCTGTTCGAGCATCGACTGGGTGATGATCAGCTCACCCACCAGGTTGATGATCTGGTCGACCTTGTCGACAGGGACACGAATGGTGCCGGATTCCCCACCGCCGCCCTTGGCTGCCGGCTTGGCTCCGGCCTTGACCGGCGCCTTGGCCGGCTTGGGCGCCTCGTCCTTCGACGACGGCGCAGCCACCTGGGTCGACGAACGCTCCGCTGCCGGCGTTTCAACCGGGGCTTCAGGCGCGGCGGGCAGCTTCTCCGCGGTGCCGGACGCCTTGCCGATTTCCAACTGCTCGGGTTCGATGATGAAACACATCACCGCCTCGATGTCCTCGGCGCCGACATTGGATTCCAGACGCACCACGTAGCGCGAGGTATCGCCACTCTTTTCGAGGATAGTCCCGAGCTGCCCCAACTCCTCGACGAGCAGTTCACGATCCTTGTCGGAAACGTTAAGCAGCGCGACGCTCAGCAACGATTCACCGGTGCCTTCCGCAGCCGCGCCACTCTTGGCCGGCTCGGGTTCGGGGGCGGGTTCGGGCTTAGGTTCGGCTGCCTTTGCCGGAGCGCTACCGCCATCGACACTCTTGCCCATCTCGTCCAGCGCGAGCTGCTTGAGCGTCTCGCAGATACGGGCATAAGCCTCCGGATCGGGTTCGGAGCCATTGCGGTAGGCATCCAGCTGGTCGTGAAGCATATCCTTGGTTTCCAGAAAGAGGTCGACGATATCCCGGCGCAGCGCCATCTCGCCGCGGCGCGCATGATCCAGCAGGTTTTCGAGCAGATGCGTCGTGTTCTGCAGGATGGTGAAACCGAACGTGCCGGCACCGCCCTTGATGGAATGCGCGGCACGGAAGATGGCGTTGAGCTGTTCGGCGTCCGGCTCGTCGACGTCGATTTCCAGCAGGTGCCGTTCCATGTCACCCAGAAGCTCTTCCGCTTCTTCGAAGAAGGTGTCGTAGAAATCGGTAATATCCATGCTCATTTCCACACAAGTAGAGTCAGTGGGCCCCGGTCCACCAGTTACTGTCCCGCCGGGGGTGTAGTCGTCACGTCAGGTTCCGAAGCAGGCGCTTCCGCCACGGGGGATTGCGGCTCGACGGCCGGCAGCTCGGGCGTTTCGAGCTGGGGCACGATGGCCGTTGCCGGCAGGGAGCCCATCATGCTTTGCGCCTCGATCCTCGCCGCTGCCCGTTTGTCCAGCACGATGATGCTGATACGCCGGTTCACGGCGTCACTGGGATTCGTCTCGGCAAGGTTGATGCGCGACCCCATGCCGGCGACCCGCAGCAGCTTGCCAGCGTCCAGCCCCGATGCGACCAGCTCGCGACGCGAGGCATTTGCCCGGTCTGCGGACAGCTCCCAGTTGCTGTACCCTCTCTCGCCTCCGGCATACGGAATGTCGTCGGTATGACCGCTCAGGCTAATGGAATTGGGCATCTCGTTGAGAACCGGAGCGATGGCCTGAAGGATTTCGCGCATGTAGGGCTCGAGCTTGTCGCTACCCAGTTCGAACATCGGTCGCTTGTCGGTGTCCACGATCTGGACGCGCAGACCTTCCTGCGTCATGTCGATGCGCAACTGCGAGCGCATCTCCCGCAATCTCGGATTGGCTTCGATGATCCTTTCCAGCCGCTGGCGCAGGTTGATCAGACGTTGCTGCTCCTCGCTCGGCCGCGTCTGCAGACGCGTGTCGATGCGTCTGACCTCGCCTTCGGCATGGGTCGGATCGTCTCCACCGCCGGGAATCGCACTGGTACTGGCGGTGTTCTTGTCGCCCCCCGTCAGCGCGACCGCGATCGGTGTGCGGAAATATTCCGCGATCGTGCGCAGTTCGTTTTCGTTGGCGGATGACAGAATCCATAGCACCAGAAACAGCGCCATCATTGCCGTCATGAAGTCGGCATAGGCGATCTTCCAGCTACCGCCATGATGGCCGTGCATCACTTTCTTGCGCTTGATGATGATCGGGCGACGATCCTGACTCATGCGGCACCTGCGTCAGGCTTGTTATTACGCACGTGATCCTCAAGCTCGTTGAACGTGGGTCGCTCGGCGCTGTGCAGCGCCTTGCGCCCGAACTCCACGGCCAGTTGCGGGGCATAGCCGTTGAGACTGGCCAGTAGCGTGACCCGAATGCACTGGAGCATTTTCACGCCTTCCGCCACCTGCCGATCGATACGGTGCGACATCGGCGTCACGAAGCCATAGGCCAGGAGAATGCCGAGGAAGGTTCCCACCAATGCATGAGCGATCATGATGCCCATCTGCTCCGCCCCGGCATCCGCCGAACTCAGCGCCTTGACCACCCCCATGACCGCCGCCACGATGCCGAAGGCCGGCAAGCCGTCACCCACCTTGGCCAGAGCATCCGCCGGCACGTGCGCTTCATGTTCGAAGGCTTCGATTTCATGCTCCATCAACGCATCGATTTCGTGCGGATCCATGTTGCCGCTGATCATGATGCGCAGATAATCGGTCATGAAGGCCATGATCATCGGATCGGCGAGAATGCGCGGATACTCGGCGAACAACGCACTCTCCTGAGGCGAATCGATGTCGCGCTCGATGGCCAGCATGCCATCGCGACGCGCCTTGGACAGCAGCTTGTACTGCAGGGCCATGAGCTCCATGTACATGGCCTTGTTGTATTTGGTGGTGCGCTTGAGCTTCGAGACGGATTGCAATGTCGCCTTCATCGCCTTGCCATTGTTGGCGGCGATGAAGGCACCCACGGCTGCTCCACCGATCATGAGAAATTCGGTGGGCTGGAAGAGCGGCCCCAAGCTTCCGCCGGCCAGGACGAAGCCGCCGAATACCGACAGGGTCACAATCACAAGACCAATCAAAATGAACACTGAAAATTCCCCTGGCTGCATACGTGACTGACGTGTTGAATCTTCTATCGGCAGCAGAGGGCCCGGCCTTGAGGAGAAGGGTCCCGGAAAGACAAGTTTTTCGAGGCGGAGACACTCTCGCAGCCATTGCGAAGCGCATCAACGCGCCCGATGCACGATCATCAGCGCCATGGCGCCCTGCGACGCATCCAGAGAATGATTGCTTGAATGGCTGAAGCGGCCAGAGAGGCCCGCCACAGGACCTGCCTACATGTCTTGTGGCGGGTGAGCGGGTTGCATTTCATGCACCCAGGCGAGCAGCTCGGCGATGACTTGGTAAAGCTCGGGAGGAATACGGGCATCGAGATCGATCCCCATCAGCAGACTGACCAGCTCCGGCGCATCGTGGACGAAGACCCCCTGCTCTCTCGCTGCCGCAATGATGCGCTCGGCCAGGTCGCCATACCCCTTGGCCACGACCGAGGGGGCCGACGCCGACTCATGATATGCCAGCGCGACCGCTTGCCGTCGCTTGTCGGGCCGGGGCTTGGCTTCTTCACTCATCGAAAGCCTCCAAACGTCTGTCGACTTTTATGTCGGCAGCGAGCCCCAGCCCGCTCAGCCTCTCCTTGAGTGTCGGCACTCCCTGCTCGAGCCGGGACAGATTGTCAGCGCTCTCCGTCTCCAGCCGGATGGATACACGCCTTTCGTACAGCATGAGTTCGACCTCCAGCCGACCGAAACCCGGTAGCGTCAACGCCAGCTCGCTACGCCAAGGCGCTCCGTCCGGCCCCGACTCCCCACGCGACTCGGCATGGCCCTGTTCGCCATGGCCACCTTCGTGGATCAGCAGGGCCAGCATGACGCCGGGCCATATCATGCCCTCCCAGCGCAATGTCGGTGTCACCAGAAGCTCAAGCTGATGCCTGACGAGACCCTGGAGCGGATCGGACAACTTCTCATGCGTGTGACCGGCCCTCTCGAACGCCTCGGCCGCCGCCTCCTGCGAGATACCGTTCATATGCGACGCATAGGCGTTACCCTGTCCCACTCGCTCGCCTCCCGCCTCGGTGGATCGAGAGGCGGAAGGCGGCGGTGAAACGATGGCGGGAGAGACGGAAGGCGAGGCAGGAAGAGACGATCTCGAAGTTGCCGGCGTAGATGACATCTCACGGGAAGCGGAGAGCATCGGCGAAGCCTGCGTGCCAGGTGGTGGGCCGTCTCCCTGCTGTGTCGCAGTTGGCGTCAGGGAACGAAATGCCAGGAAGCGCCACATCTGCGGTTCGCGCATCAGCATTTCCCGCGGCAGTTCGCCCCGATACCAGCGGGCCAGGTGCGATTCATAGAACAGCCCGCTCTCGTCTATGCTCTGCTTGAGCGCCGTGGCAAGTGCCGGTGCGGAAACCTCCTGCGAAGCAAGCGGCGCAGCGGGACTGATCACGGAGGGTGGCGCAGGGAACTTGACGAGAATGTCGGCGATGGTGCGCGCCGCCGAGCTGAAGTGAGTCCGTGTGGAAGACGGCGCCAGAGGCGCCAGGGAGAGATCCCGAGCCGGCCGCCTACCCTGCGCCTCCAGCGGGGTATCCGAGGAGACGGTCGGCGCATTTCCACCCTGCAGACGGGAATCGCTATGCAGCGCCTTGATGGCATCCTTGGGCGAGGCCGGCCTGACCGGCTCCGGCAACTCCCGGGTTACGGGAATGTCGACACGCCGACCCAGCACCTGATGCAACAGAGTATCGAGTATCGGCGTGATGCCACTCACGAGCGGCCTTCATGCCGGGCTGCCCGAATACGGGTCGAGATGTTACCCAACCCCTGATTGTACGCCTGGGACAGGGCACGCTGACGCTTCGAGTTGCCCAGCATGTCGCTGAGTTCGTCACGGCGAGCCTCGAGACGGCGGCGGATTTCGCCGTCGTTCTCGAGGATGCCCGTCAACAGCTCCGCCTTGGCGTCAAGTTCCTCGCCGGCAAGTTGACAATCCGACTCCAGACTCCGCAGGCGCTCCACGTCCACGACATAGCGGGACTTCTGCTGAATCAGTTGGTCCCATTCCTGCCGTCGTGCACTCTCGAGCATGGCCTTGGACTGAGCAAGCAATGCCTCATAGATGGTCAGGAGTTCTGCGGGTGTCTGCATAGGATCAGGTGCCGTTCGCTTGGGGTCCGATCTGTCGCCAGGCCGAACCGATATCATCGAGTAATTTCGCAGCCTGCTCCAGACGGGCCTCGTCGTTGTGCAGATTGGCTTGCAACAATAACCGCGATACGTAATCGTAAAGTTCTGACAAGCGGCCGGCGATCTCCCCGCCTTTGTCATGATCGAGCGCCGCCGCCAGGCCATTGTTGACGATATCCAGCGCCTTGGTGATCGAGCGTCCCTTGGCGGCGACATCGCCGTCCTGCATCTGCAGTCGGGCAGCACGAATCGCGGCCTGGGCACCGTCGAACAGCATGACGATCAATTGGTGAGGACTGGCCGACATCACGCCGGTCTCGATGCCGACCCGCGCATAGGCATTAGCGCCACGCATGGCATTCATGGTTGGTCTCCTCGGCATCATTGCTTGAGCTGAGCGCTCATGGCATTAAACTGCTGGGTCAGGTAGGTGCTGGTCGAATTCATCTGGCTGACCAGGCTATCCATGGCGGCAAACTGGGTCTGATAACGTGCGATCGTTGTATCTATTGACTGCTCGACACGATCATAACGCTCGTCAAGACGCTTCAATGTCGTGTTGATGCCGTCTGTAGCATTTTGGATCAACCCCTTGTCACCGAGTATCGCCTCAAGACTGTTACCCATTCTCGCAGAAAAACCGCTCTCGCCATCAGGCCCGGCAAAGAACTCGCTCACTCCCGACAGGTTGCCACTGATCGCCTCATCGAGCTTCTCGTCATCGACCTTCAACGATCCATCCAGCTGCAAGGTAATACCGAGATTGGAAAGCAGCTTGTAATCGCCCTCGCCTTCTGCACCGCTCGTGATATTGCGTAAACGCGACTCGACACCACGCAAGGTGGCATTGCCGATCAATACCCCTGAGGCATCCGGGTCGGGATCATATTTGCTCAGGCTGGTAATCGTACTCTGCAGTGAGTTGTAGGCAGCGGTAAAATCCGTTACAGCGCTCTTGATAGTCTTGCTGTCACGCGACACTGTCAGAATATCTGACGTTCCTTCGGTTTCAGAAGACAACTCCAGCGTCACGCCCTGGACAGCCCCCTCTACCGTATTAGAGGCACTGGCAATATCGATGCCGTTGACCGTCAGTTGGGCATTTTGAGCTGCAACTTTCTGATCCATTCCTGCGTCAACGACATCCGAGCCTCCCGAATAGCTGAAGTCTGTCGAGGCACCCCGGTTATCTACAATTCCAGTAAGCTGAGACTCGGTTCCGGTATTCTCGGAAGTCAATACGAGGCGGTCAGCGCTTCCATCATTGATGATCGTTGCGGAAATACCGGCTTTCTGGTCGTTTATCGCATCACGAAGATCTTCCAGGGAATCCTCGGCTCCAAGGGTCACGTCGAAGCTCGAACCGTCCGCCTTGTTGAAAGTAAGCGTGCCTGCGCCCACCGGATCGGTTTTTTCCACTCCCTGAGAAGCGAGTGTCTGCGCCCTGGCCAGTTGCGTTACCGAAACCTCGTAGCGTCCGGGCACGGCTTCGCTATCGGTGGAGACCGTCACGGCACTGCCTGTAACACTACTGGTTACCGCCTGGAAGGTTTCTGCGTTGCCCAGCGCTTTCGCCGAGGTCTGCAGCTTGTCCAGGGCGCTCTCCAACTGACCGAAAGCGGACAGTTTGGCCTTGTAGCTGGTCTGCTGATTGGTGATGGGGGTGAGCTTTTCCTGCTCGGCAGACTTCAGCTGGTCCAGCAAGCTGTTGAGATCCAGTCCCGAGCCGATCCCCAATGATGAAATCGTAGCCATGGCATCCCTCTGAGATGGTGCCTTTTGTACCATGTCGGAACATGCCCCATGACACGAAAAGGCGTTGTATATATACGCTATTCCTGTACATCGGCTTTTTGACGCCGAACTTTAGTGTGCCGAACCATTCTTTGCTCATAACCTCGTTAGTCATTGCCATGTACCACGCGACATGACATCCGCTCATCCCGTTGCCGGCCGGTCTCCTGGCCAGCCATGGGCGAAATGAGAGAAGATAGGGGTTTGGCTGCCCCACCCCCGCAGGAGTTGCAATGGATTCGACCCGCCTCTTTACCGATTACCATCTCTGGCAGCGCTTCCAGCGTCAGGACCAGTTGAGCCGCGAACATCAGGCCGCCCTGCGCAAGATGGCCGAATCCGGTGCCATGGCCACCCGCGTGACCCAGGCCTACCGCAGCATGGCCGACAAGGGTGCCAAGGAAGGCGCCTGCTATCGCACCCTCTTCCAGCGCAAGCGTGAAAACGACGAGGTACTGGCCTGCGAAGGTTGGCTGTTCATCCGACGGGTGCTGGCCGAGGGCGGGACGACCCGGGTCCGGGCGACGCTGCTGGAGAGCTTCACGCTCGAGGACGGCATCATTGCTCCCGGCACCAAGCCCGGCCAGAAGGTCACGCTGGAGATCTTCGATGAAATTCTGGTCAAACGCACCATGAGCCTGGGCTGTCGCGTCGATCGGCATGACGCCCCGGACGATACGCGATTCATCACTTTTCTCGATAGCGTCCGCGGTGACCTTCGCTCCCACTTGTGATCCGCTCGCTCATCGCCGGGCCTTCGGCACGAGACCTGCCATGGTCGTCGTTGGTGCCAGTACCTCGGCACGTGATGTTTCTCGCGTTGGGAATTGAACCTGTAACGGAACTCACGGTCTTTCCGGTGATAGCTTGATTAGCCCCGCCCCGTGATTGCTGAATATGCCGATCGCGGGGCTTACCGACAACAAGGACTCTGTCGCCATGCCCCCTACCACGACTCCTCCTGCTCCAAGCCGTTATGCAGCACTCAATCTCGAGAGCCTCGATAACGTCACGCATATCGCCCAGCCACCTGCACCCGAGCACACGCTGAATCTCGACAGTCCTGCGCGTGTACTGCTCACCGACTTCCAGGTGACACGGGCCCAGAGCATCCTGGCCACGAACACCATCTCGCATGCGCTGAATGCCATGAAACAGGCCGGCGTCCGCCTGTTGATGGTCATGGATACCGATGGCCGCTTCACCGGTGTGGTGACGGCTCGCGAACTCATCGGAGGCCGCCGCGTCACGCTCGCCATGCATCAGCACCAGGTGGGACGAGACGAAGTCACCGTGGACATGGTGCAGACCCCCCGGGAACAACTGCACGCATTGCCGCTGGCCAGACTGGAGCGCGCCATCGTCGGCGACCTGGTCGAAACGCTGAAGACCTTCGGCGATCAGCATATTCTGGTCACGGAGCCAACGCCGGACGGTGCCAGTCAGATCCGCGGTCTGGTATCCGCCTCGGACATCAGCCGGGCTCTCGGCATCGATCTCGACCACCCGCCCGAAGCCCGCTCCTTCGCCGCGATCTGTCAGGTCATTCTGGGTCACGAGATCGGCTGACGGCGCACTTTCGCATGACGCAGCGAAACGTCAGCGCACCGTGACCTGAGGGCACGTCCCTGATAGCCTACCTGCCTTTCTTTCAAGGCGAGTTCCGCATGACGCGAATCTCAAGGCAGGCAGGCCTTCTTTCGTTTCTTCCTTTGATGATTCTGGTGGCGCTGAACCTGCGCCCCGCTCTCTCCTCGCTAGCGCCCATGCTGCTGCGCATTCAGCAAAGCACGGGCCTGTCCGAGCTGGCCATCGGTGCCCTGACCACGCTTCCCGTGCTTTGCCTGGGACTATTCGCGCCCATGGCGCCTCGCCTGACCCAGCGTCTTGGCGCCGAGCGCACGTTGTCGCTGGCCTTGCTGCTGCTGGGTGTGGCATTACTGGTCCGTGCCAGCGCGGACCCCTGGCGTCTGTATCTGGGAACGTTGATGGCCGGTGCCGCCATCGGCATTGCCGGCACCCTGCTTCCTGCGCTGGTAAAACGCGAGCTCCCCGATCAGGCCGATCTGCTGACCGGTGTCTACACCATGGCCTTATGCCTGGGCGCCGCTCTCGCCGCCGGCTTCAGCGTGCCGATCGCTGACGCTTTCGGCGACTGGCGTATCGGCCTGGGTATCTGGGCCCTGCTGGCCTTCGTCGCCCTGCTGGTCTGGTATTGGCGCATGCCGCACCCCTGGCCTGAAACGACATCCTCCACTTCGCAGCTTGTGCCCGTGAAGCTAGGACGTTCGTCCCTGGCCTGGCATGTCACGCTATTCATGGGCTCACAGTCCTCGCTCGCCTATATCGTGTTCGGATGGCTGCCGGTTCTTCTGCAGCGACGAGGATTGAGCGAGGCGGAATCGGGCTGGCTGCTGGCCATCTCCCTCATGGCACAACTGGTTACCGCACTTGGCGCCCCCTGGCTGGCCCGCCTTGGCAACGATCAGCGTCCCGCGATCTGGCTCATGCTGTTCGCTACCGGCACCGGCTTACTCAGCCTGCTACTGGCCCCTCTCGAATGGCGTTGGGCAAGCGCCGTACTCCTGGGGCTCGGTCAGGGAGGCAGTTTCAGCATGGCACTTTCGTTGATCGTGCTGCGTACGGCGAATTCGCGCCTGGCGGGGGAGCTTTCGGGCATGGCACAGGGTTTTGGCTACTGTCTGGCGGCGCTGGGACCATTGGCAGTCGGGGTTCTTCTGCATTACACCGACAGCCTGAACGTGATGGCCATGCTGTTCGCCACGATCATTGTCGTCTCCGCCTTTTTCGGCGGCCTCGCCGGGCGCGACAGGCGCCTGGACACCGATACCGAAGGTCACCTGGTGATTCGACGCTAGCCTATTGTCCATTGACCGTATGAAGGATTTCTCATGGCCTCCATTCTCGTGATTTACGCTGGCGGCACGCTGGGCATGGTGCCGGGAGCGCGCGGACTACAGCCTGGCGGAGATTTCGAACCCCGATTGCGTCAGGCAGTGACGCGGCTGCCTCCGGCACGCCAGGCATCGCTTCCCGATTTCGCCATGCTGGAGTACGCCCACCCCATCGATTCGAGCAGTGCCATGCCGAGTGACTGGCAAGTTCTGGCTCGGGATATCGCCAGCCGTTATGACGCCTATGCCGGGTTCGTGGTGCTACAGGGCACCGACACCTTGGCTTGGACGGCTTCCAGCCTGGCGTTCCAACTGCAAGGAACCGGCAAACCTGTGATCATCACCGGTGCCCAGAAGCCGCTAGAGGCCGACGCAAGCGACGCGTTGGCCAACATCGAAGCGGCCCTGCGCTTTGCCACCCGACCGGAACTGCAGGAAGTCGCCGTCTGTTTCGGCGGTAAGCTGCTGCGGGGTTGCCGTACTCGAAAATGGGAAACCCAGGCGTTCGAGGCATTCGTTAGCCCCAACTGTCCCCTGCTAGGGGAAATCGTCGATCACGATGCCATTCTTTACGCTTCCCGCGGGCTTGAGCGACAGCGCCGCGGAGCGCCGCGTTTCGAGCTGCCTGACCTGGCCGCCCTGCCGGCATCGCCGGTCGTGCGCATCGCGCTCTGGCCTGGCATTACGGCCCGACAGATCGAAAACTGGCTGCAAGATGCGCAAGTCAACGGAGCGTTGCTGGAAGTCTGGGGTAGCGGCAACTTACCCGATGATCCGGCATTGCTGGGCGTGCTGGCCGAAGCCAGCGGTGCCGGCAAGTTGATCGCCGCGATCAGTCAATGCCCTCGCGGGCCGATGGCAGCAGGCACCTACGCTGCGGGGCAGGGTCTCGTAGCGGCCGGAGTCCTGTCGGGAGATACCATGACGCCGGAGGCGGCCATGACCAAGCTGATTCATCTGCTGGCACAACCATCGGGCGCCGAGGATCGGCGCGAACGCTTCCTGACATCGCTGGCAGGAGAGCGCTGAATACCGGCCGGGACCCTCAAGCACTCGATGTAAAGAGCCTCAGCCCGAAGCGTGCAGCCTCGCCTCGACACGCTCGAGAATCTGCCGACTGACCTGATTGACCAATGGCTGAGCGGCTCGACTCACCGCCTTCTCCACCAGCTTGTTGCGGAGCTGGTACTCCACCGTCAGCCGTACGCAGGTGCCTTCGGGAACGGAGCTCAGCTCGTAACGCCCCTGGTTGCGTACGCCATCGATGGACTCCCAGGCCAGTGTCGAGGGCGCCTTTCGCTCCGTGATCAGCACGTCGAAGCTCCAATCCATTCCTACGGCATGCACATGCCAGCGATAGCGGGACTCTCCCAAAGGTTCGATCGTCTCGATCATGTCCGAATAGTCGGCAAAGTTCTCGACGCGCTCGAGTAATGCAAAGACTTGCTCCGGCGGCGCATGCAGGACCGCGCTGTGTTCGATAATCGCCATGCACTCTTCCCATTCGAGATGTCTTCATGAGAGTAACGATAACGCACCTCGACGGCCACCCTCTCTCCGAGCGGCCGCCACGGCGGTGACATGGGATAGTCCACGCGGCTGGCCCATCCTGACAGGCCCCGCTAGAATACCCGGCTCGCATCCGGACCGGATCCCGGATGATCGCTCACGCAGTTTTATAAATTCTCCGAACGAGGCTCTCATGATATCTGCATCGCCTTCATCACGCGCCGTGGTCATTTACTCCGGCGGCATGGACTCCTTTACCGTACTCCACCGGGCCATTGTCGACGGTTTCGAGGTCCACGCCCTGTCGTTCGATTACGGCCAACGTCACGCCCGCGAACTCGATGTTGCCCGGCGGGTCTGCGAGCAGCTCGGCGTTGCCCATCAGATCGTCGACATCCGCGCCATTCATGGCCTGATCGGCAATTCGGCACTGACCGACACCAGCCGCGTCATACCAAGCGGCGATTACGACAGCCACAACCTGGCGGCCACCGTAGTACCCAACCGCAACATGATTCTGTTGTCGCTGGCCATCGCGCAGGCCGTCAATATCGAGGCTACGGTGGTTTTCTACGGCGCCCACGGAGGCGACCATGTGCTCTACCCCGACTGTCGTCCCGAATTCGTCGAACGCATGAATGACGTGGCGGCCATTGCCAATTTCGAAGCGGTGGAGATTCGCGCCCCCTATCTTCGCCGTAGCAAGGCCGACATTCTCGCCGACGGGATCGCCATGCAACTCGACTATTCCCAGACATGGACCTGCTACCGGGGCGAGGCCGAGGCCTGCGGTGAATGCGGCAGTTGCCGCGAGCGTCTGGCCGCCTTCGCCGCTCACGGCCTGCACGATCCCCTGCCTTATCGCGGACGTGACGTCTCCCGTCCCACCGCAGAGCGCGAGGGCTGAATGTATCACGTCAAGGAAGCCTTCTATTCCCTGCAGGGAGAAGGCGCGCGGGCCGGTCGCGCCAGCGTGTTCTGCCGCTTTACCGGCTGCAACCTATGGTCCGGACGCGAACAGGACCGGGCCGACAGCCTTTGTCGCTTCTGCGACACCGACTTCATCGGTACCAACGGGCAGAATGGCGGGCGTTTCCGCGATGCCGAGGCGCTTGCCGCGCATCTTGAAGCATTGTGGCCATGCATGGACTCGTGTGCGACGCCCTATGTGGTGTTCACTGGGGGTGAACCGCTGCTGCAACTCGATATCGCGTTGATAGAGGCCATGCATTCACGCGGCTACGAGGTGGCGGTAGAGACCAACGGCACACTCACTCCCCCGCCAGGCATCGACTGGTTGTGCGTGAGCCCCAAGGGGCGTTCGGAGCTGGCAGTGGTCCGCGGCGACGAGCTCAAGCTGGTCTATCCGCAGAGCGACGCCCCTCCCGAGCGTTTCGCCCGGTGCGATTTTCGTTATTTCTATCTCCAGCCCATGGACCTGCACCCGCAAGGCATGAACGGCACGACGATGACGGCTACCGTGAACTATTGTCTGGCCCACCCGCAATGGCGACTTTCGCTGCAGACTCACAAGATCGCGGAGATCGACTGATGACACTCTTCGTTAACGGTCTGACTCAGATCGACGCTTCGCTCTGGTGCCCAAGCCGCGGCCTGGTCGGCGCCAGTTGGCAGGTCGACGCCGAGCTCGACGGTGAGCTTGGCGAGGATGGCATGCTGTTCGATTTCGGCGAGGTCAAGCCCTGGATCAAGTCCCGCCTCGATGCCGAGGCGGACCACACGCTGCTGGTGCCCACCAAGGCCCCTGGCATCACCGTTCACGAATGCAGCGAGGGACTGTGCCTGCGTGCGACCCTGCCCTATGACATGGAGGTCCGCGGACCGCGCCAGGCATTCACCCTGCTGCCCTGGAGCGAAGTCACCGCCGAGCGTCTGGCCCACTATTATGGCAAGGCCCTGACACGGCGTCCGCCGCCACGGGTCACGGCCATTCGACTCGAACTGGGAGAGGAGCATGTCGAGGGCGCCGTCTATACCTACAGTCACGGCCTCAAGCGTCATGCAGGCAATTGCCAGCGCATCACGCATGGACACCGCTCACGGTTACGGATCTGGCACGACGGGACACGTGCGCCGCAACTCGAAGCCCAGTGGGCGCAACGGCTGGCGGACCGCTATCTGATAGATGTGGAGGATATCGTCGACGATGACGCTCCGCACGGCCAGTTGACCGTGCGCTACCGGTCGGCCCAGGGACGTTTCTTCCTGCGCCTGCCGCGCGAGCGCTGCGAGGTGTTGCCGACACCGACCACTGTGGAGCACATTGCCGCCTGGCTGGCCGACGAGATTGCCCGCAGCAACTGCGGATCGCGCATTCGCGTCCAGGCTTTCGAAGGCATCGGCAAGGGCGCTTTCGCCGAGGCCTGTCACTAGCGGCGCTGCGCCGGTAGTTTCAGTGCTGCCCTGATGTCACGAAAGGATGAATTTCATCTAGGCTAACAAGCAGCACACGGGCAAGCGGACGCCCGAGCCAAGATCATTTTGCCGATGGAGACCAAAGGAATGCAGTGGCTTGAACGCCAACTCGGTACCTCGATTTCAAGCTGGGCCGTCGCCCTGGCCATTGTGCTGTTCCTGTCTGCCCTGTCGATGGGGCTCCGCCAGTTGCACAGGTATGTGCAGATCAGCGTTCACCCCCGCCTGCGCGCCATCAGGGTACTCGGTCAGGCAGTCTACGTTCCGATCCAGCTATTGATCTGGCTCTATGGCCCCGCTCTGGCCCTGGCAACGCTGCTCCCCGACGTTCCTGCACGCATGGCGGTGCTGGTCACGGCCCATACCATCGGGGCGATACTCGCCGTCTGGCTGTTCCTGCGCGTGGCCCGGCGCATGATCGGGTATCTCGACCGCTGGTCGCAGCGACGCAACGGCGCCCTGGATCGCTACTTCCTACCCTTTCTGGCGCGTTGTTGTGCCGTGCTCTTTCCGGTACTTCTGCTTTTCTCCCTGCTGCCGCTGGTGACCGACTCGCCCAGCCTGCAGACAGCCCTTCACAATCTCGCCAGTCTGACGCTCATCGCGGGTATCGCAGGCGTGTTGATGTACATGGTGGGTATCGGTGAGAACATCCTGCACTCTCGCTTTCGCACCGACGTGACGGACAATCTGCGCGCGCGCCAGGTCCATACTCAGGTCGCCATGCTGCGCAAGCTGATCAATTTCATCATTATCGTGCTGGCCATTGCCTCGATGCTGATGGTCTTCGACAAGGTCCGTCAGCTCGGAGCGAGCATTCTGGCCTCGGCGGGGATCATTGGCGTCGTTGTCGGCTTCGCCGCCCAGAAGGTGCTCGGCAATCTGCTGGCCGGCATCCAGATCGCGCTGACACAGCCCATACGCCTGGATGACGCCGTGGTCGTCGAAGGCGAATGGGGCCGTGTCGAGGAGCTGACCCTGACCTATGTGGTGATCAAGATATGGGACCTGAGACGCCTGGTGCTGCCCATCAACTACTTCATCGATAATCCCTTCCAGAACTGGACACGCAACAATGCCGACCTGATCGGTACCGTCTTCCTCTATGTCGACTACACGCTTCCTCTGGATCCTATCCGGGAAGAACTGGCGCGTATCGTCGAGGCCTCTCAATACTGGGACGGCAAGGTGTGCGTGGTTCAGGCCACCGATTTCAGCGAGCGCACCATGGAAGTTCGCATCCTGGTGAGTGCCGGAAGCGGCGGCGACGCCTTCGACCTGCGTTGTGAAGTCCGCGAGAAGCTCGTGGCCTATATCAACGCTCACTATCCTGATGCTCTGCCACAACTGCGCATCGAGCCGGGAGAGCGCTCCCCGCGGGACATGCCCACCCGCAGGGATGCGAACCTGGCGCAAAGACTCGGCGAAAAAGCCTGACTGGATTACACTCCCCGCTCCTCGGCTCGGACTCATATCATGGCCTGTCGCATCGGTTGCGGTGCCTGCTGCATCGCGCCCTCCATCACGTCTCCGATTCCCGGCATGCCGCAGGGCAAGCCGGCCGGTATCCGCTGCGTGCAGCTGGACGCAGCCAACCGATGCCAGCTGTTCGACGACCCTCGCCGCCCGGCTGTGTGTAGGGAGTTCGCATACGCTGCTGATATCTGCGGCGACCGGCGGGAACAGGCCCTGGCTACCCTGAGCTGGTGGGAAAAAGAGACGGGGAACGGCGGCTGAAGAAGCCGCCAGGCAATGCGAAGCCTCGCCATCATGGCGAGGCCGGAGAGGACTTACAGGCGCACCAGCATTTTACCCTGATTGGCACCTTCGAAAAGTTTGAGGAATGCATCCGGAGTCCGTTCAAGCCCCTCCTCGACGGTTTCCTGATAGTCGATGTCGCCATGCTCGACATGTGGCGCCACCTCATCGAGAAACTGCAGGTAATGATCCCAATGCTCACCGACAATGAAGCCCTGCATGCGCGCCCGTTTGGTGGTCAGCATGAACAGGTTGGAAGGTCCCGGTTGCGGAGTCTCTTCGTTGTAACGCCCGATCATCCCGCAGACGGCAATGCGACCGTGATCCCGCAGAGTGGTGAGTGCCGCCTCCAGCAATACTCCGCCGACGTTTTCGAAGTAGACATCGAATCCCTCGGGACAGGCCTCCTTGAGCGCTTCGGTCAGCGCCTGGGCATCCTTGTCACGGTAACTGACGGCTCCCACACCCAGTGACTCGAGCCAATCCAGCTTGGGCTGGCTACCCGCAACGCCTACCACCTGGCATCCCTTGCTCTTGGCCAGTTGCACGGCCAGCGAGCCGACCGCCCCGCTGGCGGCACTGACTAGGACTCGCTCTCCCTCCTGGAGTTGTGCAATCAGATTCAGCCCGGTCCAAGCGGTCATGCCCGGCATTCCCAGCACGCCGAGATAGGCCTGTTCCGGTACGTCATATACCGGCAAGGGATCCAGATGATCTCCCGGCACCTGGGCGACATCGCGCCAGCCGTACATATGGCGCACCCGGTCCCCCTGATGAAAGCGGGGATGGCGGGACGCCACCACTTCGCCGACCGCCCCTCCCTGCAGAGGCTCCCCCAGCCTGTAGGGCTCGACATACGTCTTCACCCCGTTCATCCGGCCGCGCATATACGGATCCACGGACAGCCATGTGTTGCGTACACGCACTTCACCCTCGGCGATATCTTCCAGCGGCATTTCACGCAGCTGAAACAACTCACGTGCCGGCAGCCCGTGCGGATGCTCATCGAGCGTGAAATAGCGAGATACGGTCATGGCTTTTCTCCTAACCAGGAAATATTCGATGCTCTCAGGGTAGGAGGCTCCCGTGAGGCTCGCAACTTCCTGTCAGGGCTGAGAATTACAAAAAGGGCGCAGATTGACTGCGCCCTGTCGTCCTGCAAGCGATACGCAATCGCCTCAGGGATTTCACTCAGCGTTCAGTGACGTTCGATCTCGGCGTCCTGCCGCAAGGTGGCATTGAGTCCCTGAATAGCTGTCTGCGCCCGTAGACGCTCTGCCAGCTGCACGACAAAGCCATTTATTTCTTCGTTGCTGCTTCCTTCGTTGACGGCCGTCAGAGCGACCACCGCCACACCATCCGACATCTGCGTAGTGCCATAAGTGGGATCATCCTGAGGATGCGGTAGGCGGAATGCCTCGGCCAGCACGGCTTGAGGAACCTCCTGAGCGCCCTGACGCGTCGCGCCCTGCACCTGGCGCCAGTCCAGATCCGGCGACTCTCCATTGCGCAGCGCAGCTACTGCCGTCGCAGCCTGCTCCATCAGGGCTTCGCGAGCCTTGTTCTGTTCCACGGCACTACGCACCTGCTGCTCCACTTCCTCGAGCGGTAGCGTCGTGGCCGGGCGGTGCTCGGCAACACGCAGCACCATGCGGCGCTGATCGTCCAGTTCCAGCACTTCGCTGTTGTAGCCTTCCTCGAGAACATCCGGCGTGAAAGCCGCGTCCATCACCCCCGGTTCCGCCAGTACTCCCGACGCATCATCACGAGACACCCAGTCGGACTCCTGCACGGTCAGGTCCAGATCCTCAGCGACACTGGCCAGATCATCGGCTGCGAAACTTTCGTCGATGAGCTGCTGAGCCCGTTCGTTGAAAACATCGTCGGCAGCGGCAAGGCGTACCCGCTCGGCCAGTTGGTCCTGCATCTCCTCGTACGGCGGAATCTCCAGACCCGTCACCTTGAGAAGATGAAGGCCGTTTTCCGTCTCGACGATCTGGGACACCTGCCCTTTCTGCAATCCAAAAGCGGCGTTCTCGAACGCTTCTCCGAAAAAGCCCCGATTGATGACGCCCAGGTCGCCGCCACTTTCTGCCGTCGCCGCGTCATCGGAATACTCAGCCGCCAATTCGGCGAAATCGGCGCCCTCGGCCAGGCGTTGCTGTACCTCCTGCAAGACGCCGCGCGCTTCCTCTCGGCTCCGCTCCTCACCGAAGCTGACCATGATGTGCGATACGCGTCGAGGCGCCTCACGCAACTCAGCCGTATAAGCTTCCCGTAACTGCTCCTCGCTCACCTCGATACCTTCCGCCAGATCGGCCTTATCGAGGACGATGTAACGCAGCCGAACCTGCTCGGGACGCTGATAGGCCTGTTGATGCGATGCATAGTAGGCTTGGGCTTCTTCGTCGCTCACCTCAACCGGTGAGCTCAGATCGTCCCGGCCCAGCACTGCATAACGGAAGTCGCGAGCCTGGTTCTGCAAGGCCGCAAGGCGTTCACGCTCGGAAGGAAGCACGAAGGCTGCCTGCGCCAGCCCCTGCTGCAGCTGCTGGCGCAACATGTCGACCCTCAACTCCTGACGAAACGACAGCGGCGTATAGCCTGCACTGGCCAGCTTGTTGCGAAACAGCTCACTGGAGAAACGGCCGTTCTGATCCTGAAATTCAGGCAGGCCGACGATGATCTGATCCAGCTGGGCCTCAGAAAGGGTCATTCCGCCCTCTTGGGCATATTGCTCGAGCAGCGTCCGGGAGATGAGCTGGTCAATGACCTCTGCGCGAAGTTCGCGCTCCTGCTCCGGTGGCACCTGACCGGAGCGGATGCTGCGCTGTACCTGCAGCTCGACCTCCTGGCGCTTGATATCTTCACCGTTGACGGTCGCTACGGCATCGCTACTCGCACTGAAGAGGCCGACCAGTGACTCCACGCCAAAGAATGCGAATGTCACGATAATCGCCCCGACGATGACCTTGGCAATCCATCCCTGGGAGCCTTCTCGAATACGTTGCAGCATGCTGGCCTCAAAATGACGGGTTGTTGTTCCGAACCGCATTATACCGGCTCAAAGTGAGAAGACACCAAGAGCTCCGTATACTGTACGGAAGCAATAAAAAAGCGCACCGCTTTGCGATGCGCTTATTTTGAGCGGACCAGATCCAAGCAGCATGTTGCCAGCGGAACGACTATCGACTTGTCGAACAAACGGCAGACGCCCCAGCGGCCCGCGAGTCTTCAGGTTTCAGTTGACCGAATCCTTCAGCGCCTTGCCTGCCTTGAAACTCGGCACCTTGGCAGCGCTGATTTCGATCGGCTGACCGGTTTGCGGGTTGCGGCCAGTGCGTGCAGCACGCTCCTTGATGGAGAAAGTACCGAAACCTACCAGAGCCACGGAATCGCCTTTCTTCAGGCTGTCGGTGACGCTCTCGATCATTGCGTCGAGTGCACGGCTTGCGGCCGCCTTCGGAATGTCGGCGGATGCGGCAATGGCTTCGATCAGCTCGGACTTGTTCACTCTTCACCCCTTGACTGTTACGAGAATTACTGGAAATCGGCGCAAAAACTCAGGTGGTTAACGCGATCACAGCAAAGCCGCAATTTATAGCAATGCCATGAAACGCATGTCAAGCAATACCCGCGCCAAACCGCATCATGGCGGGATTCTTGCCCCGCCATGATGGGGAAATTACATTTAATGCGTACTAATTGATGTGCGCGAAGAAGAAGAACCTTCCGGACGGTTATCCTCCCCGTCATTTTCCTTCTTGCCTGCTAGCGCCACGTCAAGAACTTCATCAATCCACCGTACAGGGCGGATATCCAGAGCGTTCTTGATATTGTCCGGAACCTCTTTCAGGTCCCGACGATTCTCTTCCGGGATAAGCACAATCTTTATACCACCGCGCCGCGCCGCCAGCAATTTCTCCTTGAGACCGCCAATCGGCATCACTTCACCACGCAGGTTGACCTCCCCCGTCATGGCCACATCACAGCGTATCGGCCGCTCGGTGTAGGCCGAAACCATCGCCGTGACCATGGCAATCCCTGCACTGGGGCCATCCTTGGGCGTTGCGCCCTCGGGCACGTGAATATGAAGGTCTTCCTTCTCGAAGCGCTCGGGGTCGACTCCCAGTTGCTCGGCCTTGGCACGCACTACGGTATGGGCAGCACTGACCGACTCCTTCATGACATCGCCCAGCGAGCCCGTCTTGTTGACGCGGCCTTTCCCCGGCGTGACGACAGACTCGATATTGAGCAGCTCACCACCGACAGATGTCCAGGCCAGACCGGTGACGCGCCCCACCTGATCCTGCTGATCGGCCAAACCATAACTGTAGCGCCTGACCCCCGCGTAGGTTTCGATATCATCTCCCGTCAGCGACTGGGGCGCCTGGGCTCCGGCCTTGCCCTCAGCCTCGACCCGCTCACGCAGAACCTTACGGCAGACCTTGGCGATCTGGCGCTCCAGTTCGCGCACACCGGCCTCACGCGTGTAGTAACGGATCAATTCCAGAAGACCATCGTCGCTGATAGACAGCTCATCCTCTTTCAGGCCGTTGGCCTTGAGCTGCTTGGGCAGCAGGTAGCGCCTGGCAATGGCGAGTTTCTCGTCCTCGGTATACCCCGGCAGACGAATGATCTCCATACGATCCAGCAAGGGCCCGGGGATATTCATCGAATTTGCGGTGCAGATGAACATCACCTCGGAAAGATCGTAATCCAGCTCCAGGTAATGGTCGTTGAACTTGTCGTTCTGCTCCGGATCGAGCACCTCGAGCAGCGCCGAGGACGGATCGCCACGATGGTCCATGCCGATCTTGTCGACTTCGTCGAGCAGGAACAGAGGGTTCTTGACGCCAGCCTTGCTCATGCGCTGTATCAGCTTGCCGGGCAGGGAACCGATGTAGGTACGCCGGTGGCCCCGAATCTCGGACTCATCACGCACACCGCCAAGCGCCAGACGCACATATTGTCGATTCGTCGCTCGCGCGATGGACTGCCCCAGCGATGTCTTGCCGACCCCAGGAGGTCCGACCAGGCAGAGCACCGGCCCCTTGAGCTTCTTGACCCGCTTCTGTACAGCCAAGTATTCGAGAATGCGTTCCTTGACTTCCTCGAGGCCGTAGTGATCCTCGTCGAGTACCGAGACCGCCCGCGCCAGATCATGCTTGACACGCGTACGCTTCTTCCACGGCACGGCCAACAGCCAGTCGAGGTAGGACCGCACCACCGTGGCTTCGGCCGAAGTCGGCGCCATCATCTTCAGCTTGCCCAGCTCCTGAGTGGCCTTGTCAATCGCCTCCTGAGGCATGCCGGAGTCTTTGATCTTCTGCTCGTACTTCTCGGCCTCGTTGGGCACATTTTCGAGCTCGCCCATCTCCTTCTGGATGGCCTTCATCTGCTCGTTGAGATAGTACTCGCGCTGCGACTTCTCCATCTGGTCCTTGACGCGGGACCGGATGCGCTTTTCGACCTGCAGCAGATCGATCTCGGACTCGATCAGCGCCATCAAATGCTCGATCCGATCGCGGACGCGATCCATCTCGAGCAGCTCCTGCTTGTCACCGATCTTCAATGACAGATGGGCGCAGATGGTATCGACCAGACGACTAGGATCCTCGATGCCTTGCAACGAGTTGAGCACTTCGTTGGGCACTTTCTTCGACAGCTTGACGTACTGCTCGAACTGATTGAGCAGCACGCGAACCAGCGACTCCTGCTCGCGCTCGGTCAGCGGATGGCTTTCGCGCACCACGGCTTCGGCTACGCTGTAGCCCTGCTCAACCGTATCGACGGAGCGGATGTCGGCACGAAAGCTGCCTTCAATAAGCACCTTGACGGTTCCGTCGGGCAGCTTGAGCAGTTGCATGATATCCGCCACGGTACCGACTGAAAAAAGGTCGCCGGACTCCGGATCGTCCTGTCCCGCCTCTCGCTGCGCGACGAGCAGAATACGCTTGTCGTTCTCCATGGCGGCTTCCAGTGCCTGGATCGACTTCTCACGACCAACGAACAGGGGAATGACCATCTGCGGGTAGACAACCACATCCCGCAGGGGAAGAAGGGGCAGACTCAGGGTCTGTTCAGCGTTCTGCTCCATCGCAGACGTTCCTCGATATTCGGGTGGGTGGGCCACCGGGGGGTGGCACTCGCATGCCCAGTAATATGGGGGTGAAGAAGAAAGATGCAACCGCGGCCGGGCCCGATAGCACGGCAATAAAGATAGGATCTACCTAACAAAAGGGGGCCTGTCGGCCCCCTTCTGCAAGCCTGTCTGACGCATCAACCGTCCTGGCCTGCCACCTTGCTCTCTTCCTGCTTGGAATAGATCAGCAATGGCTCGCTGTCACCGGCAATGACCGAGTCATCGATCACGACCTTGGTAACGCCTTCGAGCGAAGGTACCTCATACATGGTGTCAAGCAGAACCGACTCGAGAATCGAGCGCAACCCACGGGCCCCCGTCTTGCGCTCCATGGCCTTGTGAGCGACGGAACGCAGAGCGTCTTCGCGGAAGTCGAGTTCCACGCCCTCCATCTCAAACAGCTTGGCGTACTGCTTGACCAGTGAGTTCTTGGGCTCCGTCAGAATCTGGATCAAGGCATCCTCGCTGAGCTCGGTCAGCGTTGCGATCACCGGCAGACGCCCGACGAACTCGGGAATCAGACCGAACTTGACCAGATCCTCAGGCTCGACGTCAGCCAGCACATCCCCGACACCTTTGGCCGAATCTTTGCTCTTGACGCTGGCGTTGAAGCCGATCCCCCCCTTCTCGGCGCGGTCACGAATGACCTTGTCCAGTCCGGCGAAGGCGCCACCCACGATGAACAGGATATTCCCGGTATCGACCTGCAGGAATTCCTGCTGAGGGTGCTTGCGTCCTCCTTGGGGAGGCACCGAGGCCGTGGTGCCCTCGATGAGCTTCAGCAGAGCCTGCTGCACCCCTTCGCCGGAAACGTCACGTGTGATCGAGGGGTTATCGGACTTGCGCGAGATCTTGTCGATTTCGTCGATATAGACGATGCCGCGCTGTGCCTTCTCGACATCGTAATCGCACTTCTGCAACAGCTTCTGGATGATGTTCTCGACATCCTCCCCGACATAGCCCGCTTCGGTCAGTGTCGTTGCATCGGCGATCGTGAAAGGAACGTTCAACAGGCGCGCCAGCGTCTCGGCCAGCAGCGTCTTGCCGCTGCCGGTAGGACCGATCAGCAGGATGTTGGACTTGCCAAGTTCAACGTCCTCTGACTTCACACCAGCACGCAGACGCTTGTAGTGATTGTAAACGGCGACGGAAAGCACCATCTTGGCGCGATCCTGGCCAATCACGTAGTCGTCGAGCGTATTGCGTATCTCACGCGGAACCGGCAGCCGATCCTCGTCGCCTTCAGCGTCGGCCTCCAGGACTTCTTCGCGAATGATATCGTTACACAGATCGACACATTCGTCGCAGATATAGACGGAAGGACCCGCGATCAGCTTGCGCACTTCGTTCTGGTTCTTGCCGCAGAACGAGCAGTACAGCAGTTTGCCGTTCTCGTCTTTGCCTTTGCCGTCGGCCATTCGCTTACCTCTTGATGGTGGCGGTCATAGACCGCCGGAAATGCATGTATAGGTTAAACGCTATCAGGATGCAGGGCGCTTATCCAGCACGGCATCGATCAGGCCATATTCAACCGCTTGGCCACCATCCATGAAGTTGTCACGATCGGTATCCCGCGCGATCGTTTCGATATCCTGACCGGTATGGTGAGCCAGGATCCGATTCAGCTTGTGACGTATCGTCAGAATCTCACGCGTGTGAATTTCGATGTCCGCCGCCTGGCCCTGATACCCACCCAGCGGCTGATGGATCATCATGCGGGAATGCGGCAGGCAGTAACGCTTGTTCTCCGCCCCCCCAGCGAGCAGCAATGCCCCCATGCTGGCCGCCTGGCCGATGCAGACAGTGGAAACGTCCGGCTTGATGAACTGCATGGTGTCATAAATCGACATGCCGGCCGTCACCGAGCCACCCGGTGAGTTGATATAGAGATGAATATCCTTGTCCGGATTTTCAGACTCGAGGAAAAGCAGCTGCGCAACCACCAGATTGGCCATGTAATCCTCGACCTGGCCGACCAGGAAGATGACACGCTCCTTTAGCAGACGGGAATAGATGTCATAGGCCCGCTCACCGCGTGCACTCTGCTCCACAACCATCGGAACCAGGCCGCCTGCGTTGCTGATGTCGAACTCGTTACCCATTGCGTGACTTCCTTAATCCGGTGACTGAGAGTCCTGACTAGTGACCCGGCCGAAGCCGGGTCCTGATGTGCGCCTGTATCGCAAACCACCAGCAGCATGACGCTGGAGGCTCGCTGCGCTTTATCCTATCCAAGCTCATAACTGCATTATGTACTTAGCATTTCTGCCGCTTCGATGGCAAGAAGCCGTACATGATTCAGGCTCAGGCGCCTTGTTCTTCCTCTGCCGCTTCTTCGGCCTCATTTTCCTGCTGGGCCGCCTGCAGAACCTGCTCGTAGGACATGGTGACTTCATTTACCTGAGCCTGCTCGAGCAGCTTGTCAACCGCCTTCTCTTCCAGCAGAGCGGACTTGATCTGGCTCTTCATCTGGTCGTTCTTCAGATAATACTCGACCACCTGCTCGGGCTGCTGGTACTGCTGGGCCAGCTCCTCGACGCGTGCCTTGATTTCATCGTCGCTGGCATCAAGCTCATTGACCTTGATGACTTCTGCCAGCAGCAAGCCCACCTGAACGCGGCTCCTGGCCTGCTCGGCAAACAGCTCATCCGGCAACTGTGAAACGTCGAAATCTTCCCCCAGGCCGAACTGCTGCGCAGCCTGACGCTTGAGGCCATCCGTTTCCTGCTGCACCAGAGCCTGAGGCACGACGATCTCGTTGGCTTCCTTCAGCGCCTCGAGTACCTGCTGCTTGACGCGATTCTCGACGGCTTGCTTGACTTCGCGTTCCATGTTCTTTTTGACTTCGGCACGGAACTTCTCGACATCGCCATCTTCGACGCCGAACTTCTGAATGAAGTCGGCATCCACTTCAGGCAGCTGCTGGGCCGATACCTTGTGCACCTTGACCTTGAAAGTCGCTTCCTGGCCGGCGAGATGTTCGGCCTGGTAATCTTCCGGGAAAGTGACCTTGATTTCGGTCTCGTCGCCCGCCTTCACACCAGCCAGTTGCTCTTCGAAACCCGGGATGAAGCTGTTTGAGCCGAGTACCAGATCGTGTCCTTCGGCCTGCCCCCCTTCGAAGGGTTCGTCACCCAGGAAGCCCTGGAAGTCGATCGTGACCTGATCGCCCTCGGCAGCCTCACGCTCGACTTCCTGCCAAGCGGCATTCTGCTTGCGCAGCGTTTCGATCATCTGATCGACGTCGGCGTCGGTGATTTCGGCGTTGGGGCGTTCAACTTCGACCCCTTCGATAGAGGCCAGTTCAATTTCAGGGTAGATCTCGAGTGTCGCCACGAACTCGAGATCCTTGCCGTCCTCATTGACTGTCGGCTCTATGGCCGGGAAGCCGGCAGGGTTCAGGTTCTCCTGGGTAATGGCCTGAACGTACTGCTGACGCATTACTTCGCCCACCACTTCGTTACGCACATCCCGACCAAAGCGCTGACGCACGACCGCCATGGGAATCTTGCCGCGACGGAAACCATTCAGACGAACGCTCTTGGCGGTCTCCTGAAGGCGTGCGGCTACTGCCTGATCCACTTCGGAGGCCGGCACTTGAACGGTGACGCGACGTTCGATCTGGGAAGTCGTCTCAACGGAAACTTGCATGAATGATCCTCTACCGACTGGGGGCGTTCTCGAAATGCGTTAAAGACGAGGATTCTAAGAATCCCGGTACGTGCTGGCAAGCACGCTTTGGAGTCTTTTATGGGGGCACAGGCACGAATTACAAGGCGCTCAGCCGGTTCGCATTCAAGAAAGACGCGAATTGGCCGACAGGGCGACAGGGCGACAGACAGCGAAACCCCAAGCGGGTTCATCACGGTAGCGGAACAGCAAGAATGCCCTACATCGAGGATGATGGGCGGAATTAAACGTACCGCCACTGACATGGCGCCCGCTAACTCGATGCTTGAACGAAGGAAGACATGAAGCGGAGAGAAACATAGAAATACGTCAATGGGGTGGATGATGGGGATCGAACCCACGACCACCGGAGCCACAATCCGGGGCTCTACCACTGAGCTACATCCACCATGACGTATATGAAGCATGCCGACAGGTCGGCCAATCACTAACACAGGCAATGGGGTGGATGATGGGGATCGAACCCACGACCACCGGAGCCACAATCCGGGGCTCTACCACTGAGCTACATCCACCATAACCTGCAAACACTCTCGCCGGGCTGACCGATGCGTCATCTTGGCGCGCCCAGCAGGACTCGAACCTGCAACCTACGGCTTAGAAGGCCGTTGCTCTATCCGGTTGAGCTATAGGCGCATTCCGAGGCTGTCACTCCGAGCCTTGCCCCTGAAGGGGCGAACCGTATGGTCGGGGTAGAGGGATTTGAACCCCCGACATCCTGCTCCCAAAGCAGGCGCGCTACCAGACTGCGCTATACCCCGTCCTTTCGGCGCGACCGGAACATCGCCAATCGAGCCCGTCGATGCGCTGCGTATTTTACGCAACTTTAATGTCGGGTCAAGCCCTTACAGACAATATGCCCTTATCGGGGCTTGGCATGGATCGCCAGGAGAGTTTCAGGAGAACTCGCGTTGACTGGCGCCCGGGGCATGCGAGAATTGCCTCCTCGCTACTCGCGTCTTCAACAGTCTGGCATACAAGGGAGAGGGGATGACCGCTCAATTGATCGATGGCAAGGCAATTGCCGCACATGTGCGCGAGAACGTGGCTCGCCAAGTCGAGGCTCGCCGTGAAGCAGGAAAGCACATTCCAGGCCTGGCCGTCGTCCTTGTCGGTCAGGATCCCGCTTCCGAAGTCTACGTTCGCAACAAGCATCGCGCCTGCGAGCAGGCCGGCATTCACTCGTTTCGCCACCAGCTGCCGGCCGACACCTCCCAGCAGGAACTCGAAGCCCTGATCGACCGCCTCAATGCCGACCGCAGCGTCGATGGCATTCTGCTGCAACTGCCGTTACCCGAACATCTCGACTCGCGCCCCATCCTCGAACGTATCCATCCCGACAAGGACGTCGATGGCTTTCATCCCTACAATCTTGGTCGGCTGGCGCAGCGCCTGCCGGTACTACGCCCCTGCACCCCCAAGGGCATCATGACACTGCTGCAGGCAAGCGGTATCGAGCCGCGTGGACTCCACGCCACGATTGTCGGAGCATCCAATATCGTCGGCCGCCCCATGGCGCTGGAGTTGTTGCTGGCGGGATGCACCACGACCATCTGCCACCGCTTCACGCGGGATCTGGCCGCTCAGGTCGGCGCAGCGGACATTCTAGTCGTTGCGGTCGGCAAACCGGGTCTGGTCAAGGGAGAATGGGTCAAGGAGGGTGCCGTCGTCATTGATGTAGGCATCAATCGTGACGCCAGCGGTCGGTTGCACGGCGACGTGGAGTTCGATACGGCAGCGGCTCGAGCCAGCTACATCACGCCGGTGCCAGGTGGAGTGGGTCCCATGACCGTCGCGACACTGCTTGAAAACACGCTGTTCGCGGCGGAACTTCATGACGCCATGCATGACTAAGGCATTCACGTTAAAATGGATGCCTGACACGAGCGAGGAGAACGCAATGAGCGACGAGAAGACCATGAACGTGGAAAGCTTCAACCTTGACCACACCAAGGTGAAGGCCCCCTACGTCCGCCTGGCCGGCATCAAGAAGGGTGAACATGGCGACGAGATCCACAAGTATGACATGCGTTTCTGCCAACCCAACCAGGCTCACATGGAGATGCCCGCGCTGCACTCTCTCGAGCATCTGATGGCGGAACTGTCGCGCAACCATACCGACAAGATCGTCGACATCAGCCCCATGGGCTGCCAGACAGGCTTTTACGTCGCACTGATCAATCATGACGATTACGACGACACGTTGAATCTACTGGAAAAGACACTGCGTGACGTGCTGGAAGCGGAAGAGGTTCCCGCATGCAACGAAATGCAGTGTGGCTGGGCGGCAAGCCACAGCCTGGAAGGCGCCAAGGAGCTGGCACGCAGCTTTCTGGACAAGCGCAACGAGTGGAGCCAGGTGTTCGCCTGATCCCCTACTCCCCTCTCGCCCATCACAAGGTTCTCTCCGACACATGCAGAAAATAGGCATTATTGGCGCCATGGCAGAGGAAGTCGCTCTGCTGGCCTCGCATCTCGAGAATTGCGAAACCCATCAACGCGTCGGCTCGACTTTCTACACCGGTCAGTTGCACGGGGTTGAAGTCGTCATCCTACAATCCGGTATCGGCAAGGTGAATGCCGCTGTCGGCACGACGCTGCTGCTCGACATGTACCATCCGGATGTCGTGATCAACACCGGTTCCGCCGGAGGATTCGGTGAAGGCCTGAGTGTCGGCGATGTGGTCATCTCGAGCGAGGTACGCCACCACGATGTGGATGCCGTGGTCTTCGGCTACGAGCATGGCCAGGTACCGCGCATGCCGGCGGCCTATCTGCCCGACCCCAAGCTGGTCAAGGTGGCACGCGAATGCGTGGAGAGCCTGGGCCATCTGCATGTCGTCGAAGGCCTGATCTGCACGGGCGATGCCTTCATGGCCTGTCCGGAGTCTGTCGAACGCGCCCGCCAGCGCTTCCCGTCGATGCTGGCCGCTGAAATGGAAGCCGCTGCCATCGCCCAGACCTGCCATCTCTATGGTTGCCCTTTCGTGGTGATCCGTGCGCTTTCCGATATCGCCGGTCAGGAGTCCAATATCTCCTTCACGACATTCATCGATCAGGCCGCCACGCATTCGGCAGAGGTCGTCGAGGCGATGGTCAAGCGCCTGGGTACGCCGGTCAAGGCTTTAAGCGACGCCTGAAAGAACGCCGTCCAACAAAAAACCGCGAGTCCCCCTGAACTGCACCCCGAAAGTTGGACAGCCAAGCCAACCTTCGGGGTGTTTTTATGAAGAAGCAGTACGACGAAAGGTTCAAGCTGCGGGTGGTGCAGCAGTGTTTACGTGAGGACACCAGCCTAAGGGAGTTGGCTCGCCAGCATGGCCTGGACGAGTCGAGCCTACGGCAATGGCGGGACAACTACCGGCAGCATGGCGCGCTGGGCCTGCGCAGGAAGTACCGTCACCGCAGTGCGGCATTCAAGCTGGCGGTACTTGAGAGGATGTGGCGGGATGGCTTGTCACGGCGCCAGGCTGCTGTCCTGTTCGATATCCGTGAGTGTGGTGCTATTGGCAGATGGGAACAGCAGTATCATAGTGGAGGATTGAGCGCGCTGGCGCCGAAGCGAAAGGGACGACGCCCGATGGCCAAGAAGCCTTCTTCATCGCCACCCCCGCCTGATCGCGAACGCTCCCACGAGGAGTTGCTCGAGGAACTGGCGTACCTGCGGGCGGAGAACGCCTACCTAAAAAAGCTCGATGCCTTGACCCGCGAGAAGCGGGCGGCGATGCGGGGCAAAAAGCCCAAGCCGTCCAAGGGTTAAGGAATGAGCATCCGCTGGTTCTGCTGCTACGTGCGGCAGAGCTGCCGCGCAGTACCTTTTACTCCCGGATCAAGGGGCAGGACGCTGCCGATCGGTACGCCTCCCTGAAGGCGCGTATCCAGGCAACCTATGAACGTCACCAAGGGCGCTATGGCTATCGTCGTATCACTGCTGTCCTCCGCCAGGCAGGCGAGACGATCAATCATAAGACTGTCCAGCGCTTGATGCAGCAACTGGGCTTGAAATCTCTGGTTCGGCCAAAGCGGTATCGCGCTTACCGAGGATCGGTAGGGCGTGTAGCTCCCAATGTACTCGACCGCCAGTTTCAGGCCCCCGGTCCCAACCAGAAGTGGGTCACTGATATCACGGAGTTCAACATCGACGGGCAGAAGCTGTATCTCTCCCCCATCATGGATCTCTACAACGGCGAAATCGTGGCCTATCAGACCGGTAGGCGTCCCGACCTCTCACTGGTGAAGCGCATGCTGCATCAGGCGTTTGGCCGCTTGAAGAACTCGGACCGGCCACTGCTGCACTCCGATCAGGGGTGGCATTACCAGCATCCCGCCTATCGTGCCCTGGTGGCAGGGCAGGCGCTGACGCAAAGCATGTCACGCAAGGGCAACTGCCTGGACAATGCCGCGATGGAGAGTTTCTTTGGCACCCTGAAAGCCGAGTACTTCCATCTGAGCCGGTTCGACACTGTCGAGCAGTTGCAGCAGGGCCTCGACCGGTACATCCATTATTACAACCACGAGCGAATCAAGATGAAACTAAAAGGCCTGAGCCCCGTGCAATACAGGACTCAGGCCTTGAGCGCCGACTGAATGAACCGTCCAACTATTGGGGGGCACTTCAGTCCCGGCTGCGGGTTTTTGCTTTCTGCGCCCGACTAGCGCCTCATGGCCCCATCAACGCTCAAGCAGCCAGGTTGTGCCCTCCCGCGAATCCTTGAGCACGATTCCCATGGCGGCCAACTCGTCACGAATCCGATCGGCTCGGGCAAAATCCCGGGCCTTCTTGGCCTGCGCCCGCTCGGCAATGCGTGCGTCTATGTCGCTTTCGGCTATCGGCAGCGCCACGGCCTCCCCTTTGAGGAACAGCGCCGGGTCCTGACCAAACAGTCCGAGCACTTCCCCCAGACGCCTCAACTCGAAGGCGAGTGCCGGGGCCTGAGCGGGACTCTCCTTTCTGGCACGGTTGAGCTCGCGTGCCATCTCGAACAGCACCGCCAGGGCTTCCGGTGTATTGAAATCATCATCCATCGCAGTGCCAAAGCGCTCGGCAAAGTCCTCTCGCACTTGGCCCTCGACAGGCTCGACACCGTCCAGTGCGTTGTAGAAACGTTCAAGCGATTTGCGAGCCTCGACCAGGGCATCGGGTGCATAGTTGATCGGGCTGCGATAATGGCTGGCCAGCAGCAAGTAGCGCACCACTTCCGGATCGTGGACTTCGAGCACCTCGCGGATGGTGAAGAAGTTGCCCAGCGACTTGGACATCTTTTCCCGGTTGACCCGCACGGCACCGGCATGCATCCAGGTGTTGACATACTTCTTGCCCGTTGCCGCCTCGCTCTGGGCGATCTCGTTTTCATGGTGCGGAAAGGTCAGGTCAGGTCCGCCACCATGAATGTCGAACGTGTCGCCAAGACAACAGGTCGACATGGCCGAACATTCGATATGCCAGCCGGGACGTCCCGCCCCCCACGGGGATTCCCAACTTGCCTCTCCGGACTTGGCCGCTTTCCATAGCACGAAGTCCAGCGGATCTTCCTTGTACTCGTCAATCTCGACCCGCGCACCGGCCCGCATCTCGTCGGGGTCACGGTTGTTCAGCTTGCCGTAGCCTTCGAACCGGCGCACCCGATAGTAGACATCGCCGTTGGCGGCGGGATACGCATATCCCTTGTCCACGAGGCGCTCGATCATGGCCACGATCTCGGCCAGATGTGCCGTGGCACGAGGCTCTTGGTCCGGACGCAGAACGCCGAGGCGATCCTCGTCCTCATGCATGGCCTCGATCATGCGGGCCGTGAGATGGTCGAACGGCTCGCCATTCTCGTCGGCACGCCGCAGGATCTTGTCATCGATATCGGTAATGTTGCGGACGTAAGTCACATCGTATCCCCGGGCACGCAGATAACGCGTGATGACGTCGAACGCCACCATCACCCGAGCATGACCGATATGGCAGTAGTCGTAGACGGTGATACCGCAGACATACATGCGTATCCGCCCCGGCTCGAGAGGGACGAAGGGTTCTTTGCGCCGCGTCAGGGTGTTGTAGATCTGCATGGTGCGCCTACCCCTTGTTCTGCGCCTGCTTGTGCTGTTCTTTCGCCCAGCTGTCCTTGAGCCCTACCGTACGGTTGAAGACCAGAAGGTCGCCGCGACTGGCATGGCGATCCGCACAGAAGTAGCCCACCCGCTCGAACTGAAAGCGGCTTTCCGGCTTGGCTTGCGCCAGGCTCGGCTCGGCGAAGCCCTGAACCACCTCCAGCGACTCGGGATTGAGATGATCGAGGAAGTCCCCGTCACGATCGCGATCGGGCGCCTCGAGCAGGAACAGATTCTCGTAAAGCCTCACCTCCACGGGCACTGCATGTGCCGCGCTGACCCAGTGAATCACACCCTTGACTTTGCGGCCTTCGGGATTCTGCCCCAGGGTGTCGAAATCCACGCTGCAGTGCAGCGCCTCGATCTCTCCAGCCTCGTTTCTAATCACCTCGTCGCAGCGGATCACATAGGAATTGCGCAGGCGCACCTCCTTCCCCGGCGCCAGACGGAAGAACTTCTTGGGCGGCTCCTCCATGAAGTCGTCCCGATCGATCCAGATCTCGCGGCTGAACGGCAGACGCCGAGTCCCCATATCCTCACGTGCCGGATGCCCGGGCACCTCGAACGCCTCGTCATGATTCTCGGCCACGTTGGTCAACACCACCTTGAGCGGCTTGAGAACGCACATGGCACGCGGCGCGTTGTCTTCCAGGTCGGCACGGATGGCATGATAGAGCATGGCGATGTCCACCAGGCCGCCATCGGCCCGGGTCACGCCGATCATGTCGCAGAACTTGCGAATCGACGCGGGTGTGTAACCGCGACGCCGCATTCCGGAAATCGTCGGCATGCGCGGATCGTCCCAACCATCGACGATCCCATTGTCGACAAGCAGCTTGAGCTTGCGCTTGGAAGTCACGGTATAGGCCAGATTGAGCCGCGCAAACTCGATCTGGCGCGGCTGCGACGGCACCGGCAGATTGGCCAGGAACCAGTCGTAAAGGGGCCGATGGTCCTCGAACTCCAGCGTGCACAAGGAATGCGTCACGCCCTCGATGGCATCGGACTGGCCGTGCGTGAAATCATAAGAGGGATAGATCTTCCACTTATCCCCCGACTGATGATGACTGGCATGGCGGATACGGTACAGAATCGGATCGCGCAGATTGATATTCGGCGATGCCATGTCGATCTTGGCGCGCAGCACCTTCTCGCCTTCGGCGAATTCGCCCTTGCGCATGCGCTCGAGCAGATCGAGGTTTTCCTCCGGCGAACGATCCCGATACGGGCTTGGCCGTCCCGCCTCGGTCAGCGTGCCGCGATACTCGCGAATCTCGTCCGGCGACAGGTCATCGACATAGGCCTTGCCTTCGCGCACCAGCTCCTGAGCCCAGCTATAAAGTTGATCGAAGTAATCGGAGGCGTAGCGCACCTTCCCCGCCCACTGGAATCCCAGCCACTCGACATCGGCCTTGATGGCATCGATGTAAGCCTGTTCCTCCTTGGCAGGATTGGTATCGTCAAAGCGCAGGTGGCACCGCCCATTGAACTGTTCGGCGAGCCCGAAATTCAGACAGATCGACTTGGCATGGCCGATATGCAGGAACCCGTTGGGCTCCGGCGGAAAGCGGGTCACGATCGTCTCGATCTTGTGCCCCTCGACTTCCTCGCGGATCTGATTACGAATGAAATTCGGGGCGCTGGGGCTGTCGTTGCTCATGGGGCGTCAAAAAACCTCTATGCATTGGCGGAGACGAAAAGACAGAACTTTGCGGCTGGCAAGCCGCCCGCTGTTTCGCCCTTCGGTACAAAACCGCTATTATAGCGCGACGCCTGCGCGCAAAGCCAAGACGCACTCAATCTGCTAAATCAGGAACTCATCATGATCGTTCTGCATACCAATTACGGCGACATCACCTTGCAGCTGGACCATGACAAGGCACCCAAGACTGCAGCCAACTTCGAGCAGTATGTGCGTGACGGGCACTATGATGGCACTCTCTTTCATCGGGTCATCAACGGCTTCATGATCCAGGGGGGCGGCTTCGATCAGGATTTCGAGCAGAAGCCCACCCAAGAGCCGATCGAGAACGAAGCCGACAATGGTCTGAAGAATCGCAAGGGTAGCATCGCCATGGCGCGGACCCAGGACCCTCACTCCGCGACCGCGCAATTCTTCATCAACATCTCCGACAACGATTTTCTCGACCATCGTAGCAAGGACATGCAAGGCTGGGGCTACTGCGTGTTCGGCGAGGTCATCGAAGGCATGGATGTAGTCGAAAAGATCAAGGCAGTCTCGACGACACGCCGCGGCATGCATGCCGATGTCCCTGCCGACGATGTCGTCATCGAACGAGCCGAACTCAAAAACGACTGAGCCCGATCGTCGCTTCTGCTGCGCGCCCGCCACGGCGGGCGTGTCATTTTCAGGCCTGACCGAGGCACGACATGACCACGCTGTTGATCTCCGACCTCCACCTGCACCCCGGCGCTCCCGCCATTGCCCAGGGTTTTCTGAACTACCTGCAACAGCGAGCCCGACACGCCGAAGCGCTCTATATCCTCGGCGATTTCTTCGAAGCGTGGATCGGAGACGATTACCGCAGCGACTTCGAACAGCGGATCATCGATGCCCTGCACCGCCTGACGACCGGCGGTACACGGCTCTATTTCATGCATGGCAATCGGGATTTCCTGATCGGTGAAGGTTTCGCTCGGGATACTGGTGCGACCTTGCTTGACGATCCCAGCGTCGTCCGGCTCGGCAGTGCCCCTGTTCTGCTGATGCATGGCGACAGCCTGTGCACCCGCGATGAGGCCTACATGAAGTTTCGTGCGATGGCGCGCAGTCCCGAGTGGCAGGCCCAGATTCTCGCGCTTCCGATCGAGCAGCGCCTCGAGCTGGCAAACAGCCTGCGCATGCAATCCGGCGATGCCAACTCATCCAAGGCGGAGGACATCATGGATGTCACGCCGGACGAGGTTGTCAGGGTCATGAAAGCTCAGGGCGTGTTCACGCTGATACACGGCCACACCCACCGCCCCGCAGTACATGACTTCGAGATCGATGGACATCCCGCCAGGCGCATTGTCCTTGGCGACTGGCAGCCCGAGCGTGGCTGGGAAATCGTTATCGAGGAAGGCCATTCCCCCGAGCTACGTCCCCTCCCCCTCTGACGCGACGCACGGAGCGTGCCGGCCGAATCATGTCGCCAGTGTCGCGTCACACCTGACGCAGCCTGGCACGAACCTCAGAGCCTGACTGCTCCGAGAGGGCCCGCCAGCGCATCAGTACCGGCGCATCGGTCATCGATACCTGACGCAGCAGGCGAGCGAACTCCTCGCGCACCTGTACATCGCCCGGGTTGACCAGGGTTAACCACAACTCGAGGGCGTTGAGCTGATGATGCCGGTTCTCATGCTCACGGGCATAGCCGAGCGCCTGTTCGGCCAGCGTACGCACACTGGCGGAAGAATAGCCGAGGTGATGGCGAATCCTGGCCAGCTGCATCGAAAGCTCGGGCAGATAAAGCGTATTGCGCTCGCGTGCCACCATCAGGCACTGATCCACATAATCCTCGCCACGCGCATATTCTCCCAGCGCCAGGCATGCATCGCCGTACAGCAGGAAGGGACGCTGATAGCGGTCCTGCCCGGCCACCTCCGCAAACTGCTCCATGCTGGTTTCGAGGATGCCCAGCCCGCCCCGATCGCCTGACAGTACCTGACACCAACCGAGTGCCCCCTGTGCCGACACATGCCAGAGATGCAAATCCGGTGTGCGCGTCAGCTCATAGGCACGTTCTGCACGCAGTTTCGCCAATCGGATATGGCCCAACTGCCGATACATGGCAGCGGCAAACAGCAGCGCCATGGCCAGCGACCCTGGATGATTGAGGGTTTCAGCCAAGCGGATCGCCGCCTCGGCCTGCTGCTCGGCACGCCGATACTCGCCTCTCAGACATTGCGTCCAGCCCTGGTAGCAGGCAGCCGCCACTTGGGGGTGGTCGGAAAACGGCAACCAGTCGAGCATCATCGGCTGATGCAGGGGATCGATCTCCTCGAGATGCTCATAGGCGTGACGGATACGACCCGCCCAGTATTCGCAGTGTGCCTGAGCATAGTCGGCCAGGCGGCGATAGCGTGGATCGGCAAGCTGGTCGGCCAGCGACGCCAGGCGCGATGCCAGCGAGAAGGCGTCCGCATGTGCATGGCGTTGGCTGCACCCTACCCACAGGCCCCACTTGACCAGAAAGAACTGCTCCAGGTCCGGCTCGTCGTCGGGGCCACTGGTTTCATAGCTCAGCAATTTGCGGGCCTGAACGAAACTGTCGTGAGCCAGGGGCGACCCATAGCCTTCGAGCGCGAACGCCGCCTGGCCACGCACCGTCAGCAAACTGATCTCCCGCTCTGCCTGCCCCGTCTCGATATGGCGCAGGCTGGCCAGTCCGGCATCTGCCATCTGCAGCGCCGTGCGGTTAGCGCTGACCTTGAGCGCCTCGCGTGCCGCCAGTTCGAAGTAGCGTGCTCCCCGTGCGTAATGGCCGCTGCGATGCAGATGTGTGGCGAAGTATCCCGGACGGCGGCTGATCCATGCAGGAAAGCGCTCCTCGATCAGCGACACGATCTGCTGATGAGTGCGGGTACGCACGTCCCGAGGACAGGAGAGATAAGCGGCTTCCTGCAGTAACTGGTGGGTGAACTCGTACTCGAACTCGGAGTCGGGAGTACACGGCTCGATGATCTCGAGACGCCGCATGTGATCGATGACCTGCTTGAGGCGACTCTCCTCGAGGCCTGTACATTCGCGCAGCAGGCTAAGGCGTATCTGCCGCCCCAGCACGGCAGCCACATGCGCGACGCTGCGATCCCCTTCCAACTGATCGATACGACTGGCCAGCAGGCCCAGCAGGCCGCGTGGCAGCTCGTCGGGTTGAAAGCTGCGCCCCTCGCGGCGATCCATGTCGAGACGCCGACAGATCTCCTGCAGATACAACGGCACGCCATCGCAACGCTCGATCAGTTGGCCCCGCAGCCGCGGGCTCAGATGCAGGCGGTAACGTCTCGCCAGATGTGACAGGAGCCGTGAAGACTGCATGGCATCGAGACGCTCGAGGACGACCTGCTGGTCCCAGTGCAGGCGAATAGGCAGTGGTTCGCGCCCATGATGGCTGGCCATGAACAGGAACGGACTGTTGATGGGCAGGCGTACCTGAAGGCCGGCCAGCACCTTCAGAGAAGGTTCATCCACCCACTGCAGATCATCGATCATCAACACCAGCGGCTTGGCGGCGGTAATCTGCTCGACCAGGCCATGCAGCGTACGCACTACCCATTCGATGACTTCACCGTTTTGCGGGATCGTCTCTTCCGGCGCAGCCTCGCTGATGCCCAGCGCACCGCGCAGCAGGGCCATCCGCTCCGGCGTCAGTCCCGACAGCAACGGCTGGGCTTCGAGCAGCTTCTGCAGGCTCGCCTCATCGAGGTCACGGCCGAAATGCCAGCGCAACAGTACCCGGGCCACCCCGAACGGCGCCTGTGCCAGTAACCGCGTGGCGGGCAGCCAGCACAAGGCCAGATCCTTGCTCTCTTCCAACTGACGAAAGCTGACCATCAGTGCCGACTTGCCCATTCCCGCCGCTCCCTGCACCAGCACACTCTGGCGCAGGCCGATCCCGACCCGGGCCAGCGCATCACGCAACTGCCGCAACGCTCCCTCGCGTCCGATCAGGCTAGGCAACGCGGTCTTTCGTCCGCTCTCGCTAGTCCCCAGCACCAGCGCGCGCAGACGCACACGCCCATCCGCCGAGATCAGTCGCGAGGACAGGCGCGGCTGCAGGTCGAGAGCCGGCGGCATGTGCTGGCTGGCGTCCTGGGAAATGACCAGCTCGCTCCCCTGGGCGGCACTCATCAGCTCCAGTGCCGGCTGGGTGACCTGCCCCAACGGGTCGGCCAACTGACGCTCCGGCAGGTAGACGACCTGCCCGCTATGCAGACCGGCCGACAACTCGAAACAGGGCGCCTCCCCTTCGCCGCTCCAGTACCGGCCAGTTTCTTCGGGAAGCTGTTGGCGGCAATGTTCGTAGAGTGCCACGAGCTCGGCCAGTTGATGTGCCGGGCCGTGCGTGCCAAAACACGCCAGCCCCAGCCCGCCCGTCGCGCCAGGTAGCCAGAATCCCCCCAAATGCCGACATTGACGCTCCAGCCAGCGCATCAGGTCGAGCTGCAACGTCAGGCAGGCACATATCTGGGAGCGATCCTGCCAATCGCCTTGCAGATGCAGTCGGATCGCCATTACCGATAGCTGGCGATGCTCGATCTCACCGGGATGCAAGGGTGCGCTGTCCAGCGACAGCACCCGGGAAAACGCACCCTGAGGCGTCACTTCGGACGCCGGGTCGAGCCCATTGTCCGACCAGTAGCGGGCCAACTGCAGAAATCCCGGCTCGGGCTGCTGTCCGGAAAGCGCCAACAGCTGCAGGTAGGCATTGAACTGTTCATGGGCCGCCGCCGCCTGCCCCTGTTCCGCCAGTTGACGCACCAGACGCTCATGGAAAGGCCCGTATCCCGAAAACCGGCTCACCAGTTGACGCAGCACGACGTCCGGCACCCGGGACTCGCTTGCCAGCACGCTCTCGGCGAATTCGATGACGCGTTGCCGCCACTCGCCGCGCTCCTTGAGCAGCCAGCGCTGGAATTCACCGCATTGAGGAAGGTGCAACTCTTCGACCAGGTCGCCGGGATAGAGCTTGAGCAGGGACTCGAGCGAGTCGATCGAGGGAGGCGAGCCGAGCAGTTCATCCACCCGGGACAGATCCAGCGACCAGGCCGTTGGCAGCGTCAGGGCGATGGTCTGCCTCGATACGCTGAGCACCTGATCGGCATCTTCCCCCAGACTCTGACGGAGACAATGCAGGGCATGACGCAAGTTGGTACGCCCGGAAGAGACGCCCTGATCAGGCCAGAGCATCTCGGCCAGCGCGGCACGGCTGGCGGGCTGGCGGCCGTGCAGCAGCAGATAGACCAGCAAGGCCTTGACCTTGTCGTAGCTGAACTGGGTCAGCGTTTCGCCATCTGACGTCAGCGCAAAGTGACCAAACAGCGATAACCGTACGTTGCCCGGGTTGTCCTGCATCATTGTTATCGTTTCCTGCGTTGTGCTGCCATGAACGGTGCTTTGCTAGGCGGCCGACGGCAAACCGCTATGAAAGCGGAAGCTGGGATCCGGCGATTCGATCAAGGCCTTCTCGCAGCGGGCGAAGAAGGCAATGCGATCATCGAGCGGCTCCTCGGCGTAACGCCTCGCCAACATCAGATAATCCTCATAGTGGCGCCCTTCCGACTTGACCAGAGCCCGGTAGAACTTGGCAAGCTCGTTATCGAGATGCGGAATCAGACATGCAAAGCGTTCGCAGGAACGTGCCTCGATGAAGGCGCCGACAATCAGTATATCGGCCAGCCGCTCGGGATCTTTGCCCCTGACATGCCGCCGCAGGCCTTCGGCATAACGCGAGGCACTCAGATGACGGTAGTCGACTCCCCGCGCCCGCATGATCGTGACCACCTGCTCGAAGTGGAGCAGCTCCTCGCGGGCCAACTGAGACATCTTCTCCAGCAAGTCGGGATGATCGACATAGCGGTACATCAGGCTCATGGCCGTCGAGGCGGCCTTCTTCTCACATTGGGCATGATCGATGAGCAACAGTTCCTGCTGCTCCAGCGCCGCATCGACCCAGGCCGCAGGCGTGGGGCATGGCAGAAAATCCCGCAATTCGGGAGACAACAACGTATCTGGCGAATCTTGCATGAGATCGGTCACGATAAGGATTCATCTAAAGACAGCGAGTTAAGACGCGCCTCGGCGGCCTGCATCAGTTCGGCATGCAGTGCCTGATAGAGCATCACGGGTTCCAGCCCCACGCCAAGCCCGCAGGGCACGAGACCATAGCGGGTGATGTCATTGATCCGCGTACGCCCGACTCGCAGCAACTCGACGGCCCGCGATAGCGGCGGTTGCGCATCGCGAAAACGAATGCCGTAGCGCAGCAGCTGCACTTCCAGCCTTTCCGCATCGACGACCCGCAGGTAGCGGCCCGCCACGTCGATGCGCAGGGCATCGAGCTGGCACACCCGCAGGCGGCGTTCACCATCGCCGAAGCCAAACCAGTCATGGATTTCCCTGTCGGTCCGCTGGCAGCCCCGGCACACCCGGTCACCTACCGTTGTCGAGCACAGCCCTACACAAGGGGAAACGATACGTTCGGTCATGACATCTCACCTGGGTCCGGGCGTTCATGGTATCGCGAGTCGCGTCGGACAGCGACCGCACCACCCCGCTGCCCGCCAGCCATCATGCCCCGCAGACCGGCTCCGTTTGCTACAGACAAGCATCGCTCCACCAAAGTTCAAGCGATGCCAAGGGGAGCCGTCTTAACATTGTCGACAGTTTCAAGTAGAATCCGCTCGCTCATCAACCTGGTTGATGCAAGCACCAAAGTGCCCAGTTTTGATGATGTTCGCGGAATTTCGCCGTGGTCACTGCCGCTTTGGATTCGATAATTGATGAGGATCCCCAACGTGCTTGAAGCTTACCGCCAACATGTCGAGGAACGCGCTCTTGAGGGCGTGCCGCCGAAGCCGCTGAATGCCGAAATGACAGCCGATCTGGTCGAGCTGCTCAAGAATCCGCCGGCTGGCGAAGAAGAATTTCTCCTCGAGTTGATTACTGACCGCGTTCCTCCCGGTGTCGATGAAGCCGCCTATGTCAAGGCCGGCTTCCTGACCGCCGTCGCCAAGGGCGAGGCGCAGTCGCCGCTGATCGACAAGGTACATGCGGTCAAGCTGTTGGGCACCATGCAGGGCGGCTACAACATCGCCACTCTGGTCGAACTGCTCGACGACGAGACCCTCGCCAAGGAGGCCGGTGAGCAACTCAAGCATACCCTGCTGATGTTCGACGCCTTCCACGACGTCGCCGAGCGTGCCAAGACCGGCAATGCCGTAGCCAAGGATGTCCTGCACTCCTGGGCCGAAGCCGAGTGGTTCCTGGCCAAGCCCGCCATCGCCGAAAAGATTACTCTTAGCGTCTTCAAGGTTCCCGGCGAAACCAACACCGACGATCTTTCCCCGGCGCCTGACGCCTGGTCACGTCCGGACATTCCGCTGCATGCCAACGCCATGCTCAAGAATCCGCGTGAAGGCATCGAGCCGGTCGAGCCGGGCACCAAGGGCCCGCTGCCCCAGATCGACGCCGTGAAAGCCAAGGGCTTCCCGGTCGCCTATGTCGGCGATGTGGTCGGTACCGGCTCCTCGCGCAAGTCCGCCACCAACTCGGTGCTGTGGTTCTTCGGCGACGACATTCCCTACGTGCCCAACAAGCGTGCCGGCGGTTACTGCTTCGGCGGCAAGATCGCGCCGATCTTCTTCAATACCATGGAAGATGCCGGCGCTCTGCCCATCGAGATGGATGTCGACAAGCTCGACATGGGCGATGTCATCGACGTCTATCCCTATGAAGGCAAGGTCACTCGTCACGATAGCGAAGAAGTCATCTCGACCTTCGAACTCAAGACCCGCGTGATTCTCGATGAGGTCCGCGCCGGCGGTCGTATTCCGCTGATCATCGGTCGCGGCCTGACCGAGAAGGCGCGTACCGAGCTGGGCCTGGGTCCGTCCGATGTCTTCAAGAAGCCGGAGCAGCCGGTCGATACCGGCAAGGGGTACACCCTGGCCCAGAAGATGGTCGGCAAGGCCTGCGGCATGGAAGGCGTGCGCCCGGGCATGTACTGCGAGCCGAAGATGACCACCGTCGGCTCCCAGGATACCACCGGTCCGATGACCCGCGACGAGCTCAAGGATCTCGCCTGCCTGGGCTTCCAGGCCGACCTGGTCATGCAGTCCTTCTGCCACACGGCGGCCTATCCCAAGCCGGTCGACGTGGAGATGCAGCACACCCTGCCCGACTTCATCATGAATCGTGGTGGCGTATCGCTGCGTCCCGGGGATGGCATCATCCACTCCTGGCTGAACCGCATGCTGCTGCCCGACACCGTGGGCACCGGCGGCGACTCGCATACCCGCTTCCCGCTGGGCATCTCCTTCCCGGCAGGCTCCGGTCTGGTCGCCTTTGCTGCCGCCACCGGCGTGATGCCGCTGGACATGCCGGAATCGGTGCTGGTGCGCTTCAAGGGCGAACGTCAGCCAGGCATCACTCTGCGCGACCTGGTCCACGCCATCCCGCTGTATGCCATCAAGCAGGGCCTGCTGACCGTGGAGAAATCCGGCAAGAAGAACATTTTCTCCGGACGCGTTCTTGAGATCGAAGGTCTCGAGGATCTCACCGCCGAACAGGCTTTCGAACTCTCCGACGCCTCTGCCGAGCGTAGCGCTGCGGGTTGTACCATCACCCTGTCCGAAGACAGCGTGTCGGAATATCTCAAGTCCAACATTACCCTGCTCAAGTGGATGATCAGCAACGGCTACGGCGACGTCCGTACCCTGGAGCGCCGCATTCAGGGCATGGAAGAGTGGCTGGCCAACCCGGAACTGATGCGCCCCGATCAGGACGCCGAATACGCCGCCGTCATCGAGATCGATCTGGCGGAGATCGATCAGCCGATTCTCTGCGCGCCGAACGACCCGGATGATGCCCGTCTGCTTTCCGATGTTGCCGGTCAGAGCATCGACGAAGTCTTCATCGGTTCGTGCATGACCAACATCGGTCACTTCCGCGCTGCGGGCAAACTGCTCGAAAAACAGCCGGCCGGTAGCCTCAAGACCCGCCTGTGGCTGGCACCGCCGACCAAGATGGATCAGCATCAACTGACCGAGGAAGGCTATTACGGTATCTATGGTCGTGCCGGAGCCCGCATGGAAATGCCCGGCTGCTCGCTGTGCATGGGTAACCAGGCACGCGTGGCACCGAAATCCACCGTGGTTTCCACTTCCACGCGGAACTTCCCCAACCGCCTGGGCGATGGCGCCAACGTGTTCCTGGCGTCCGCCGAGCTGGCGGCCATCGCAGCGGTGGAAGGCCGACTGCCGACCGTGGAGGAGTACAAGGGCTACATGAGCCAGTTCGATGCCATGGCCGGCGAGATCTACCGGTACATGAATTTCCATGAGATCGAAGAGTTCCAGAAAGCGGCCTCAAGCGTTATTCCGGTCGCACAGGAAGCCTGATCACTCGTCTCCAATGCTCGCGCAATAAAAGATAGAGTGTGCAGGTGAACGAAACGCCCCGCCCCGTGCGGGGCGTTTTTTTCTGTGTCGTGCACCTTCCATCTCGACCGGCTTGCGCAGGGTTCGTTCTCCGTCCTATGGTAGTGCTTGTCTCATCGCATATCGGGAGCCTGGCAGGAAGCCACCGCCCCCTCACGCTTTCACGCGAACCTTCATGTTCGCGGGGCGTCAACCTCCAAGGAGAGTTTCGTGAAACGCAAGATTCTGATGGCCTTTTCTCTGGCCGCGTCCCCGCTGTTCATTCATGCTCCCACTGCGCTAGCCGCTCCCTACAATGCCGATGGGCTCTATCTCGGCATCGGCACCGGCTTCAGTTCGCTGAAGAACGACAGTGACGAGGTGGGCGATTTCATCGAGTCGGGAAGCGAGGATTTCGATCTGGATGACGACGATAACGGCTGGAAAGCCTTCGTCGGCTATGAATTCAATCCCTATTTTGCGACCGAAGCCTTCTATGCCGATCTAGGCAAGGTAACCCTTGAAGGCAATGACTTCGCCAACAAGGACCTCGAATCCAGCGCGTATGGTCTCAACCTGGTCGGCAAGCTGCCCCTGACCCAGTGGTTCGAACTGTATGCCAAGGCAGGCTTGGCCAAGTGGGATACGGATATCGACGGCAGTCTCGGTGACATCGATGCAGATCTGGAAGACAACGATGGCATCGACCCGGTCTATGGCATCGGCGCACAGTTCAACATCACCTCGTTTCTCGTCCGCGCGGAGTACGAACGCTACGATTTCGACAGTGACTATCAGATCGACAGCTTCACGGCATCCGTCGGTTGGCAATTCTAGCGTTGCAGGAAGTCGGCGTTCGCCGTCCAGGCATGGCGAGACCGGCAAGGAAGCGGGCTTCCCGCAATCCTTGGCCATGCCTGGCAGCATCGAGCGACTGTGGCTAGCCGGGGCATCCGGCTCACGCCAATAGCCGAAGGGAGCATTCTCAGCGCTTCCGGTTGTGGCATGATCGAATCCCACCGTTCAAGGAGAGTCCCATGTCCCATATCGTCACGCCCGACATCTGCGATGCACACCCCGATGTCGAGGCGCTCGATCCTATCTTCGTCAATCTGGGGGGGCGCGAAGCCTTCTGCGGCCCGGTGCGCACCGTGAAATGCTTCGAGGACAACTCGAAGGTGAAGGAAGCCGTCGCTGAACCCGGTGAAGGTGCCGTACTGGTGGTGGACGCCGGGGGATCGCTGCGCTGCGCCATGCTCGGCGACATGCTTGCCGCCCAGGCGGCCGACAATGGCTGGTCTGGCGTGATCATGTATGGCTGCGTACGGGATGTCGATGTCCTGGCCGAAACCGAGCTTGGCGTCCAGGCCCTCGGTACCCACCCGCGCAAGAGCGAGAAACGCGGCGAAGGCCAGCGCGATATCGAAGTCACATTCGCCGGCGTCACCTTTGTACCGGGGCAATGGGTCTATGCCGACAACAACGGTATTCTGGTCGCCAGGGAACGTCTGCCTCTCGAGCACTAGGCTATATACGAAAAGTCGGCGAGCGATGGTCAGGCAAGACAAAAAGCAGCGAAAAGGCGGAGTTTACGAGAGGTAAATGAGCACTTTGAGCTGATTTTTAATGCCGTATGGCCCGTGTGTAGGCAGTTTTCGTACAACGCCCAAGAGCGCTTTCTCTGCCTGCCAGGTCGCTTCTTCCTCCCTGCATGATGCATGGCCGGCCTGCGCTTCGACGCAGGCCTTTTTCATGGCAATGATACCACGCAGAACTCATCGCACTGTCGCCAGAAAACATCGCACTGCCGCCAGAAAACATCGCCATGTGTTGTCACACTATCGACACAATGAGACGCTACCGATAAACCTCTGCTGACAGGTAGCCATGATTGCATCCCGCTCGCTTCTCGCCGATATCCTTTCCCAATTGCGGGCTCATGCACGATCACTGCTGATCTTCCACCTCTTCTTCACCCTGCTGGCGACGGCGATATGGGTGCCCTTCTCGGCCTGGACGCTGGCCAAGTTGCTCCGTCATATCGGCCGCCCCATACTCAGCAACGGGCAGATACTCGAAGTGGCTTTATCCCCTGCCGGACTGGCATGGTTGATCGTCGCCGTCAGTTTCAGCTTCTTGATCATCTTTCTGCAACAGGCGGGAATGATGCTGACGCTGGCCAACTCGGCGGGGGGACGCTACCGCATGGCAATCAGTGCCATGATCCAGGTGATTCGACGCTTCGTTCCTCTGACCGCCCTGACCTTCATTCAGGTCAGTGGACATTTCCTGCTGACGATTCCCATTGTGCTGATACTCAGCCAAGCCTATGACGTCCTGCTCGGCAGCCAGGAGCTGTATGCCTTGGTGCACCTGAAGCCGCCGGCTTTCTGGGGTTTCCTGAGCGTGGCCGTGCCTTTCCTCACTCTGGCGGTACTGCTGAATGCCTGGCTCTACTTTCGCTGGTTTCTGGCCCTGCCGGCCATGATGTTCGAGGGGCTCGGCCCGATTGCCGCCTTGAAGCACAGCCGGGAATTGACCCGCGGAAGACGGCGCCGCATCGCCCCCCTCGTTGTCGGCGTCGCCCTCTGCGTGGCGATGCTTCCGGTGGCATTCACCTTCATCTTCGATGCCGTGGGCGAGCCACTGCTGAGCCGCCTGCCCGATCATGTCAGTGTCCTGGTACCCGCCATGGTCGTCTATCTCGCCCTCTACATCGTCTCGACACTGGCCATCACCTTCCTCGGTATTGCCGCCAACAGCCTGTTGGTCATCAATCTGTTCCATCGGCTCAGCGGCATCACGCCCGATTTTCACGCACCGCCGGCATCGCAGCGCTCGGGATTGCTGGCGTGGGGAGCCGAACTGCTGTTGCTGCTGTTCGCCGTCACTCAGGCAGCGCTGGTGCTCGGCGGCTTCGAGCTACGTGACGATGTGACCGTTACGGCGCATCGCGGCAGTTCCATGAAGGCACCTGAAAACACCCTGGCAGCCATCGAGCAGGCCATAGCCGATGGAGCCGATTACATCGAAATGGATGTGCGCTTGCTGAAGGACGGTAATATCGTGCTGTCCCACGACCGCAATCTGCGGCGTCTTACCGGTTTCGATCAGGACCTGCGCGAACTGACGCTTGATGAAGTGAGGGAGACCGATGTCGGCAGCTGGTTCGGCGATGCCTTCATCGGCGAGCGTCTCGCCACCTTCGAAGAAGCCATCGAACTCAGCCAAGGACGCGTCGACCTCTATGTGGAACTCAAGCCCGACCAGGGCGAAACCACCCGCCTCGCGGAAGCGGTCATCGCCCGGCTGCGTCAGCACGACATTCTCGACAGCTCGGTGATTGCCTCACTCGATCCCGCCGTGATCAACGAAGTGGAACGACTGGCTCCGGAAGTGCGCACGACGCTCTTCCTGCAGTTCCTGCTGCCCGGAGCCCTTTTCACTACCGATGCCGACATCATCGGCCTGCGTCATACCCAGGCGACACCGGACACCGTGCGCGATGTCCATCGAAGTGGCCGTGAACTGCATGTCTGGACGGTCAACGATACAGGCGCCATGTCACGTTATGTCGACATGGGCGTCGACAATATCATCACCGACCGTCCCGATGCCTTGGCGGACCTCCTCGACGAGCGTCAGTCACTGACGGACGGTGAGCTGCTGCTCGTCAAGCTGCGCAATTGGCTGCGCAACTGAGCCCGGCTATCGTTAAGCGCGATGAAGCAAAAAAAAAGCCCCCGGACAAGCCGGGGGCGTAGGCGTGGTAAGCCGGCAGGGCTCAGCTGGACGGCGACTCTCCCGCCAGCATGAACCAGGTTTCCAGCACCGCGTCCGGATTCAGGGAAACGGAGTCGATGCCCTGCTCCATGAGCCACTTGGCCAGCTCCGGATGATCCGAAGGCCCTTGTCCGCAGATCCCGACGTACTTGCCCTGCACCTTGCATGCAGCGATGGCCATGGCCAGCAGCTTCTTGACCGCCGGGTTTCGCTCATCGAACAGGTGCGCGACGATGCCGGAATCGCGATCCAGCCCCAGGGTCAGCTGCGTGAGGTCGTTGGAGCCGATCGAGAAGCCGTCGAAATATTCGAGAAACTCTTCCGCCAACAACGCATTGGCCGGGAGCTCGCACATCATGATGATCTTGAGCCCGTTGTCGCCGCGCTTGAGACCGTTGGCAGCCATTAGCTCGACCACTTCGCGCCCCTCGTCAGGAGTCCGCACGAACGGCACCATGACCTCGACGTTGTCGAGCCCCATCTCGTCACGGACCCGCTTGAGCGCCTGACACTCCAGCTCGAAGCATGGGCGGAACGACTCGGAGATATAGCGTGATGCCCCACGGAAGCCAAGCATCGGATTCTCTTCGCCCGGCTCGTAGAGCTTGCCGCCGATCAGGTTCTCGTACTCGTTGGACTTGAAATCCGAGAGCCGCACGATGACCCGCTTGGGATAGAAGGATGCCGCCAGCGTCGAGATACCTTCCACCAGGCGATCGACATAGAAACTCACCGGATCGGCATAGCCGGCCGTGCGCACATCGATGATCTGCTTCAGATCGGCCGGTAGCGTGGCGTATTCCAGCAGCGCCTTGGGGTGTACGCCGATCATGCGATTGATGATGAACTCCAGACGGGCCAGACCGACACCGGCGTTCGGCAGGCTGGCGAAGCCAAAGGCGCGGTCGGGATTGCCGACGTTCATCATGATCTTGAAGGGAATCTCCGGCATCGTGTCGACACTGGAGGTCTGGCACTCGAAATCCAGCAGTCCGGCATAGACATGACCGGCGTCGCCCTCGGCGCAGGACACCGTCACCTCGCGGCCCTCCTCCAATGCCTGAGTGGCATCGGTACAGCCCACCACGGCGGGAATCCCCAATTCGCGCGCGATGATCGCAGCGTGGCAGGTGCGTCCCCCCCGGTTGGTGACGATGGCCGAGGCGCGTTTCATGACCGGCTCCCAGTCGGGGTCCGTCATGTCGGTGACCAGAACATCCCCCGGCTGGATCTTGTCCATCTCGTCGGGGCTCATGATCACCTTGACGGCTCCCTGACCGATACGCTGGCCGATGGCGCGTCCGGTGACCAGCAGCCGCCCCTTCTCCTTGAGCTGGAAGCGCTCCAGCACACCGCCTTCAACGTTCGATACCACCGTCTCGGGACGCGCCTGCACGATGTAAAGCCGACCGTCATCGCCATCGCGGGCCCACTCGATATCCATGGGACGCCCGTAGTGCTGTTCGATGATCACCGCCTGGCGCGCCAGGGCCATGACATCCTCATCGGACAGACAAAAGCGTGAGCGATCCGCCAGGGGCACATCCACCGTCGCCACGGAGCGTCCGGCGGAGGCGTCATCGGTATAGACCATCTTGATCAGCTTGGAACCCAGCGTGCGGCGCAGTACCGCGGGCTTGCCCGCCGCCAGGGTCGGCTTGTGCACGTAGAACTCGTCAGGGTTGACCGCCCCTTGCACCACCGTTTCGCCCAGCCCCCAGGAGCCGGTGACGAAGACCGCATCGCGGTAGCCGGATTCCGTGTCCAGGGTGAACATCACGCCGCTGGACGCCGTCTCGGAGCGCACCATCTTCTGAACGCCGGCGGACAGCGCCACCTGAGCATGGTCGTAACCGCGATGCACGCGATAGGAGATGGCACGGTCGTTGAACAACGAAGCGAAGACTTCATGTACCGCGCGCTTGATGTTGTCGAAGCCATCGATGTTCAGGAAGGTTTCCTGCTGCCCGGCGAAAGAGGCATCGGGCAGATCCTCGGCGGTTGCCGAGGAACGTACCGCCACCTTGAGATTGGGGTGCTTGACCTGGAGCTGACCGTAGGCATCACGCAGCGCATTCTCGAACTCGGGAGGCAGCGGCGTCTCGATGACCCAGCGGCGAATGCGCTCCCCGGTGGCCACCAGGGCGTGAACGTCATCGGCATCCAGTGCATCGAGCTCGGCATTGATCCGTTCATTGAGCCCTTCGTGGGCAAGAAACTGACGATAGGCATATGCGGTCGTGGCAAAGCCACCCGGTACCGTAACGCCGGCATCGGCCAGGTTGGAAATCATCTCGCCAAGCGAGGCGTTCTTGCCACCGACGCGGTCGACGTCGCCCATACCGAGCTGGTCGAACCAGACAATGTACTGTTCCAAGAAGACCCCCTATCAGGCTCATTAAGGTAACAAGGTGCATCCATGCTCGCAGTACGGCCCGGTGACAGGCTCGCTGCGTCACGTATGGTGAGTGCCTTCACCCTAACAGCCACCCCGGGTATTCGCCATTGGTCTAATAGCGAAGGGGTTGGAGTATTTTTACAACAAATGGTCGTTTTCCTCCGCTTGTGTAGTGAGACGCGACCCTGCATTGCCTGACCCGCCCACAACACCGACAATGAGATGTCAGCCATTCCCAAGCGAGAGTTCGATGACCCGCACCGCCTTCTTCATTTCCGATGGTACCGGCATCACCGCCGAAACGCTGGGCCGCAGTCTGCTGGCTCAGTTCGAGAACATCGATCTCCAATTGATCACCAAACCCTACATCGACACTCCCGACAAGGCACGCTCCCTGGTGGCCATCATCGAGTCGACTGCCGTACGCGATGGTGCGAGACCGATCATCATCGACACGATCCTCGACCAGTCGATTCGCGACATCATCTCGCAGTCGCCGGGCTTCAAGGTCGACATCTTCTCGACCTTCCTCGCCCCGCTGGAGGAAGAACTCGGCGCCCACTCCTCCTACACCGTGGGCCGCACCCACGCCATCGGTCACGACGATGTCTACATGCACCGCATCGAGTCGGTCAACTTCGCTCTCGATAATGACGATGGTGCGCGGACCCACCAGTACGACAAGGCGGACATCATCCTGGTCGGGGTGTCCCGCTGCGGCAAGACGCCCACGTCGCTGTATCTGGCACTGCAGTTCGGTGTGCGAGCCGCCAACTACCCTCTCACCGAAGACGACCAGGACGAGAACGGCACGCTGAAGATGCCCGCATCTCTGGCCCCCTATCGGCACAAGCTGTTCGGGTTGACCATCGATCCGCGCCGGCTTGCCGCGATACGTACCGAGAGGCGACCCAATAGCCGCTACTGCTCTCTGGATCAGTGCATGCTGGAAGTGCAGCAGGCCGAGGCGCTCTATCGGCGCGCGCATATTCCCTATATCGATACGACACGTTTCTCGATCGAGGAGATATCCACGCGCATGATCGCCGAGACCGGCCTGCAACGGCGCTTCGGCTCGCGCTGATCGTCTTGTGCCGTCGGAGGATAGCGACACAAGCAAGACGGGAGTCGCGGCTCAGGTAAAGTCCACCAGCATCGCGTCGGCAATGCGGCGTGCCGTGGCGTCATCGACCAGACGGCGCACCAGGTGCAGCGCAAAGGTCAGGGCCGTACCCGGTCCCTGACTGGTAATCAGCCGGCCGTCCTCCACCACGGCCATGTGGGCCAAGCGCCCGCCGGCATCCTCGAGAGGCGTCTGGAAAGCCGGAAAGCCTGTCACCGCCCGCTCCCGAACCATGTCGTAAGCCGCCAGCACCACACCGGGCGCCGCGCAGATCGCGCCGATCCAGCGCCCCTCTTCCTGCTGGCGGGTCAGGAAGCCGCGCAGCGCCTGGCAGTCCCGCAAGCGCTCGGCTCCCGGCATGCCGCCCGGCAACACGATCAGATCGTAGACTTGATCCTCGCGCAGCGAGTTGAGCCTGACATCGGCCACCAAGCGACTGCCCCGCGCCAGCGTGACGGTCTCCTCGTCTTCTACCGAGGCCACGCAGACCTCGACTTCAGCGCGGCGAAGCACGTCGATCAGGGTCACGGTCTCGATATCTTCACTGCCATGAGCAATGGGCAACAGTACATGCGGCATCAGGTTCCTCCTCGCAGTGGACGCTCGACTCGTCAAGCGTAGTGGCCTGTCCTCGGCTACGTCAGCTTTCACGGCCCAGACCCGGCGCTGCCAGGATGTTCGCAAGATCGACGAGCGAAGGCAGACCGGGCTCGCACGGGCGGGTACCTAATGCAGCATGGCCAAGCGCAGGCGTTTTCGCACAGGCCTACAGCTCCGCCAGCGGATGCTCATCGGAACTCCACAAGGGCAAGAAGAAGCCATCGATGTATGAGGCCGTGACACTGGCAACGTCGGGATAGGCCCAGTGGGGTGCCTTGTCCTTGTCGATCAGCAGTGCCCGCACCCCTTCGGCAAGTTCGGTGTGCCGACAACACTGTACCGACAGATTGAGCTCGTCGCGAAAAGCGCAGGCCAGCCGACTGTGACGGTGACGCTTTTGCATGTGCCACACCAGATGTGCCGTCGTGGGGCAGCCTGCAGCGAGACGCTCCCGGTTGGCGGTCAACCAGGCATCGTCACGGGTATCGGCAAGAATACGCCTGACCACCGTGGCCACGTCACTGCCATCGGTCAGTGCCTGCAACACATCGATGCGCGGCATGACCTGCCCCTCGGGCATGGCCTCACGCGCCTCGAATTCCGCCAGCACATGGCGCACCTTGGCCTCCGGATGACGCAGGTCGGCCTCCTCCAGGGCACTGAGCACGGCATTGCGCCGCTCGCCGGGTATCAATCTGTCCGCCAGCCCCAGCGCGATGGCGTCGCGCCCGTTGAACTGGGCGCCGGTCAGCCCCAAGTATAAGCCTATCCCCGTGGGCATGCGGCTCAGAAACCAGCTGGCCCCGACGTCGGGGTACAGCCCGATGCTGATCTCCGGCATGGCCATTCGCGTGGTCTCGGTCGCGATCCGCTGATTGCCGCCTGCCATCAATCCCAGGCCACCTCCCATGACGATGCCATCGCCCCAGACGATCAGGGGCTTGGGGTAGCAGTGAAGATAGTGATCAAGCTGATACTCGGCGGTGAAGTAAGTCTCGGCAAAGGCGCTTTCCCCTCCACTGTACTCGGTCATGGCCCGATACAGGGAAACGATGTCCCCTCCGGCACAGAACGCCTTGTCGCCAGCGCCTTCAAGCCATACGCAGGCAATCGAGCGATCGGCCGCCCATGCCTCCAGTCTGGCGTGCAACGTCTGGATCATCTCCAGCGACAGTGCGTTGAGCGAGCGCGGCGCATTGAGCGTCGCCACGCCGATATATCCGCCTTCCCGAGCGGGCAGTTCATCGAACAGCACCGGTAGTGTGCTCATTACAGCTCCCGTCTTCATTGTCCGTGCAAGAGAAGATACTGCCTTGCTCCGTCCTGCCTTGCTATTGAACTTAGTTCCTGTCCCAGCAAGCCGACAAGCGAAGAAACGTTGGCCGATCAAACAGTCGGGTACCGGGAAACGGCATCCGACGAAATTCATCGAATGCCGTTTATGCCTGGCGCCATTTTCAGCGATTCAGCTCTCGAGCATCGTATGGACGATGTGTCTGACGCGCGCGATGCCGCCGGCCAGGGCGGCATCGACCTCGGCTTCCGCTATTTCGCGCTCGACGACACCGGCAGCCGGATTGATCACCAGGGCCAGACAGGCATAGGGGATCTCGAGTTCACGTGCCAGCACGGCTTCGGGCATGCCCGTCATGCCTACCAGCGTGCAGCCGTCCCGAGCCATGCAGACGATTTCGGCCACGGTTTCCAGGCGCGGCCCCTGCGTGCAGCCATACACGCCTCTTTCGTGCAGGGATTCGCCGGCCCGCTGCGCTGCTTCACGAATGGTCTCGCGCAGCGACGCCGTATAGGGCCAGGAAAAATCGACGTGCCTGAACGGCTTGTAGCGTCCATCGAAGTAGGTCGACTCACGCCCCACCGTGTAATCGACCAATTGATCAGGCAGCACCAGCGATCCAAGGGCCAGCGCCGGATCGATACCGCCTACCGCGGTGACACCGACGATACGTGTCGCTCCGGCATTCTTCAGTGCCCAGAGGTTGGCTCGGTAGTTGATCCGATGCGGCGGCAGCTTATGGGTATGCCCGTGACGCGACAGGAACAGCAGCTCCTGATCGCCGATCGCACCGTGCACGACACCCGCCGACGCAGCGCCCAGCGGCGTCTCCGACGAGTGACGCCTGATGACTTCCAGTCCCTCCATTTCGGTCAAGCCGGTACCGCCAATGATTGCCAGCATGGCGTTCTCCCGCCTTACAACCCCTTTGGAGCGAAGATCCCCGGCGCATTACGCCAGTAGCCCTTGTAATCCATACCGAAACCGAACACGTAGCGATCGGCGACTTCCAGACTACAATAGTCGGCCTTGAGGCCGGGCACCGCCTTGCGATCATGACGCTTGTCGACCAGTACCGCCGTCGAGATGCTAGCCGCACCGGCGTCTCGGCAGTATTCGAGGATCGCCGCCAGTGTCGCACCCTCGTCGAGAATGTCATCGACGATGACCACATGCCGGTTCGCCATGGGAATCTCGGGCGATACCCGCCAGAACAGTTCTCCGCCACGCAGGCCACCGCGGTAGCGGGTCGCGTGCAGGTAATCGACTTCAAGAGGGAACCCCAGACGCGTCAGAAGATGCCCGGTCGTGATCAGGCCGCCATTCATGACGCAATAGAATACCGGCATCTTGTCACCCAGATTGGCGGTGATGGATTGCGCCATCCGATCGAGAGCGGTCTCGACTTCCTCCTGGGAGATCAAACAGTCGGCGTGGGCCATGACATCACGCATGGTGGCCAGGGATTCATGGCAAACGGGAGAAGCTTGTGTAGTCATCGGACTCTTGGTTTATCACGGCTGGAGCGGGTGCCACGATGATGTGGCCCCGGGATGATGAAAGCGGCTAGCGACCCATGGCAGCGTCAGCGGCACCCTAGCGTCTTGTCGTTCGAGGATCAACGCCCGGCGATCGGGGCGCCTACCGGGCTATTCGGGCATTTCCTCGGACATGGCCAGCAGGCGCGCATGGGTCCGGCGCCAGCGGGTCAGGGCCGGCAGCGTCTCCAGGCCCGGCCGGGCCCGTGCATAGCGCAGCTTGCCCAGGCGTCGGGAGTGGCGATCCGAGCAGGCCTCGACCACTTCCAGCGCCGCCTGGCGGTCGTTGCACACCAGAACCATGTCGCATCCTGCCGTCAGAGCCGCCAGGGCCCGCTCGGCGGGACCACCCGCGACATGAGCGCCGGCCATCGACAGATCGTCGGAAAATATCACGCCCTTGAAGGCCAATTCCTCACGCAGCATACCCAGCCAGCTCGGTGAAAAGCCGGCCGGTCGCCGATCGAAGGCGGAAAAGACCACATGCGCCGGCATGATCCCGTCCAGGCGTGACGCCAGTGCCACAAAAGGCACCAGATCGCGCACACGTAACTCGTCAAGCGGGCGCGGATCTTCCGGCAGTGCCAGATGCGAGTCGACACCGACACCGCCATGGCCCGGGAAATGCTTGCCAACGGCCACCATCCCCGCCTCATGCAACCCATCGACGAAGGCGCCTGCCAGAGCGCTGACCGCCTGCGGATCGGGCGCGAAACTGCGGTTGCCGATGGCAGGCGAGGCATGATCATCGATGTCGAGTACCGGCGCGAACGACAGATCCAGCCCGCACGCCGCCATTTCCATGCCAAGAAGCCATCCCGCGTCCTGGGTCAAGGAGAGAGCCTCCTCCGGCGCTGCCTGATAAAGCGCTCCGAAATGTGCCGCTGGCGGCAAGCGGGTCACCCCTTCGCGCAGACGCTGCACTCGCCCTCCTTCCTGATCGATCGCCAGCAGAATGTCAGGGCGAATCTCGCGTATGGCCCGGCTGAGTGCCTGTACCTGCTCCGCGCTCTGCGTGTTGCGGGCAAACAGGATGACGCCGCCGACTTCGGGACGCGCCAGTAGCTGCCGCTCTTCCTGCGTCAAGGTAATGCCTTCCAGATCCAGCATTACCGGCCCGAGAGGTTGGGTCATCGTCACGTTCCTGGAATATGAAAAAAGAATTCTAATCGAGCCGTCCGGACCATAACAGAGGATCGGGGTCCATGGCATTTCGTCCTGGCAGCAACGCGGCCCATGCTGAAATGCCGGAGCTCTAGAGATGCAGCCAGACAGGCGTCCCAGGCCCGGCCCGCTCAAAGACCTCCAGCAGATCTTCATCGCGCAGGCGAACGCAGCCGTGCGAAGCGGCAACACCCATCGGCTCGCTGGGTGGCGTGCCATGCAGATAAATATAGCGTCGCTGGCTGTCATTCTCACCACCGCGATTCACGCTACGCTCCAGTCCGCAAAGCCACAGGATGCGCGTCAGTATCCAGTCGCGGTGAGGATTGGCCTGCGCCAACGACGCGCTGTAGATCTCGCCGGTAGGACGACGCCCGCGGAACACGCTGCCGACGGGCTGACCTGCACCAATGGCGGCCCGGACATAATGCCAGCCCAGCGGGGTCTGACCGCTGCCTTCACGCTGCCCTGCCCCCGCCGCCGCCGTCGAGATCGCATACCGGACCTGAGCTTCGCGCCCCTGCCACACGCAGAGTTGCTGCTGAGTCACATCGATTTCCAGCCAGACTCCCTGTTCGGGAGGCAACTGTCTCAGGCAGGGGGCTCGCATCGCTCACCCCGCCTGCTTGATTTCGGTAGTCGGCAAGGGAGCCGTCATACCCGCGACCACCACCGGACGCAGACGCCGGATCAGCTCGCGTACGCTGACATGCTCGCCAAAATCCTTCTCGGCGATATCGCGCAGCGCATCGAGACCGGAGAAGGTGAAAATCACCGATCCCAGCATGAAGTGCAGGCGCCAGAAACGTTCGCCATCCGGCAGGTCGGGCGTCGCACGTCGCACCAGCGCCGTGAAACGCGCAAAGACACTGCCGTAGTGCTCCTGGATATAGCGGCGCAGATGCCCTTGCGCCTGGGTATAGGCAAGCCCCAGCAGACGCATGAACACCTTCAGGCTGTTTCGCTCGGCAGGTACCTCGAGTACGCTGCGCGCCATGGTTTCCAGCAACACTTCAAGGGGAATCACACCATCGGGATGGCGGGCCTCGAGAGTGTCCAGGGCAGCATGAAAACGCTCGGTGAAGGGGTCGAGATAGCGAGCAAAGACCGCCTGAATCAACGATTTCTTCGAGCCAAAATGGTAGTTCACCGCAGCCAGATTCACCTTGGCCTTGCTGGTGATGTTGCGCAATGACGTTTCGGCAAACCCGCGCTCGGCAAAAAGCACTTCGGCAGTGTCCAGGATGCGCGTCACGGTATCGGTCTGAGCCATGGGGATGCCTCGCTTCCCAGCATAAACAGTTGTTTTAAACGCCCTTCGATTCTACGCGATCGGCGATTTTCCCTCAATGTCGCAATTAAACGCCCCCTGCTTGCCGCCGATACGCGACAGGAAGCAGTTGCAGCCGCGCAAATACTGGATACAATCCCATACTGTACGCTTGAACACTTCCAGCTCTCCACACAACTCCGCGGAGGTTGCATGTCCCGCCCGCTCACGCCGCGCCAGCAAAACGTCTATGACTTCATCGTCAAGACCATGAATGAATTCGGCTACCCCCCGACGCGGGCTGAAATCGCACGGGCACTGGGGTTTCGCTCTCCCAACGCCGCGGAAGAGCATCTGCGTGCGCTGGATCGCAAGGGCGTGATTCGCATGATTCCCGGCACTTCTCGAGGCATACGCCTGGCAGCGCCGGAAGCGGAGGCCCTCACTGCCGCCAATGATCAGGGGCTACCCATCATTGGCGAAGTCGCCGCCGGCAGCCCCATTCTCGCCGCCGCCCACATCGACCGCCACTGCCCGCTGCCTCCCGATTACTTCACGCCACGGGCCGACTACCTTCTGCGCGTGCGCGGCCTGTCGATGAAGGATGTCGGCATCTTCGATGGCGACTTGCTGGCGGTGCATCGCACCCAGCGCGTGCAGAACGGCCAGATCGTCGTGGCGCGCCTCGAGGACGATGTCACGGTCAAACGCTTCAAGCGCCAGGGACACCATGTCTGGCTAATCGCGGAAAATGCCGACTTTGCCCCCATCGAGATCGACTTGCGACACCAGCAGCTGGAAATCGAAGGCCTGGGCGTCGGCGTGATCCGTGGTGGAGACGGCAAGGGCCTGCACTGATCCGCAACGATGCGCAAGATCCTCCATGCCGATTGCGACTGCTTCTATGCCGCAGTGGAGATGCGCGATGATCCGGGCCTGCGCCATGTTCCACTGGCCATCGGAGGAAGTCCTGCGCAGCGCGGTGTGGTGGCGACATGCAACTACCCAGCCCGTGCTTTCGGCATCCATTCGGCGATGCCGACTGCCAGGGCGCTGCGTCTATGTCCCCACCTGACGCTTCTGCCCCCGGATTTCGGCAAGTACCGTAGCGTGTCCGCTCAGATCCAGGCCATCTTTCATGCTCTCACCCCCTGGGTCGAACCGCTTTCTCTGGACGAGGCCTACCTCGACGTTTCCGCCGTCACCGGCTGGCATGGCAGCGCCACCTGGATGGCGCACTGGTTGAAACAGGAAGTGCTTACCCAGACCGGCATCACCGTTTCCGTCGGCGTCGCTCCCAACAAGTTCCTGGCCAAGGTAGCCAGTGATTGGCAGAAACCCGATGGCCTGTTCGTGATCACGCCTGACAGAGTCGAGCAGTTCATCAATCAGCTCGAGGTGAAGCGACTCCATGGCGTAGGGCCCGCAACCGCTGCGAAACTGGAAAGCATGGAGATTCGCACGTGTGCGGATCTACGCCGCTGGACCCTGGAGGCCTTGAACGAGCGCTTTGGCAAGTTCGGCTACCGGCTGTTCGAACTGGCTCGCGGTATCGATGAGCGTCCCGTCAAGGTGGAGCGAGAGCGCAAGTCGGTCAGCGTGGAGACGACGTTCGCCCATGACCTTCCCGGCCTGGCTGCTTGCCGGGAGGCGCTGCATCCCCTTGTCGAGCGCTTGACAGAGCGACTGGCACGGCATGGAAACCCAGCGGCAAGCAAGCTGTTCGTCAAGGTTCGCTTTGACGATTTCACCAGCACGACGCTGGAATGCCGTGGCTTTGTTGTCGAGATGGAGGAGTTCCTGCCGCTGATGGAAAACGCCTGGCAACGCGGCAAGCGTCCCGTCAGGCTGCTCGGCGTCGGGGTAAGACTGGCGGCGCAAAGCGACACGCAGCAGTTGGGACTGTTCGATTAGGTTCTGCCGGGGCAGGCAAGCCGACCGTATTATATGACTAGCCGAGGCCGTCAGATGACTAGCCGAGATCGTCAGGAGACCAGCCATCCGGATTGGACGACGAGCGTCCACAGCCCGATGGCGATGAACATCATACTCGCGCCGAAGTGAATGCTCTTGAGCGGTAGTTTCTTGCAGAAACGATTGCCTGCCCAGAGGACGGGCGCATTGACCATCATCATGGCCAGGGTCGTTCCCACGGTTACCGCGAGCATGTCATGGAACCGTGCCCCTAGCAGCACTGTCGCCAGTTGCGTCTTGTCGCCGATCTCGGCCAGGGAAAACAGGACGAAGGACGTCAGGAAAACGCCGTGAAGGGCCGACCCGGCATCGAGGTCATCCTCGTCATCGGGACGCAACAGCCACAGCCCTATCGCCACGAAGGCAAACCCGACGACCAGCGTCAGGGTCGATTCGTCGATGACGTTGGCCAGCGAGGCACCCAACCAGGCCGAAACGCCGTGGTTGATCAGCGTAGCGCTCAGCATGCCCCAGAAGATGGGCCAGGGACGCATGAAACGAGCGGCAAGCAGCAAGACAAGCAGTTGCGTCTTGTCACCGATCTCGGCCAATCCGACGGCAAGTGCGGAAGTCAACAGGGCGTCCAACAACGGCTCCTCAGGGCTGACAATACCGCGACCAGAACATCAACCTGCCGCCAGCCCCGATGGCAGGGAGATGTCCTGGGTCTCGTCAGGCCTTTCGGCTGTTCACGCCATGGGCCGCGTAGCGAACCAAATATGTTGACGCAAACCTTTCATGGACGCCTGCCAGGAAGGAAATCGTGAATCTGGCAGATGGAAAGCGACTACTCCCCCAAAACTGCGAGCATCATACCCGCTCGGCTGGCGGCTGCCAACCGAGCCCATCGGCGGTATCACTTGGTATCGAAGTAGCGATGCGTGTCGAAAGTGGCCACCCAGTCAGGGTGATAGGCTGCCATGATGCTCAACAGCATGCCGGTGATGAACGCCTCGGAGGGCAACAGCATGGGCAGGAACAGGGCGTATTCCCGAACCTGATGATGAACCTCGGGCTCATCGCTACCCAGCCATGCAAAGGCGATGACCGTCATTCCGGTAGCCAGCAGGGACAACGCGGCACCGAAGAAGCCGCAGAGAAAGACGTAGATGAAATAATTGTCGGGCAGAAAACGATCGACGCCGCGCCATATGCCGTACGCCACCAGTGTGGGCACTGTCGCCGTCACAAGGTAGTTGATACCCAGCAACGGCCAGTCGACCTTGCCTACCAGCACCATGCCGACGTTGACGGCGGCAAGCGACAGCAGCGCCATAGGGGCGCCAAAGATCAGGGTCAACAGCGTGGCCAGTATGAGATGCAGGGTCAGCCAGTCCACTGCCTGAGCACGTAGCTGCCATAGCAGCAGAACGCTGACTGAAGCTCCGAGTAGACGATGCTGGAGCCCCCGGTTCTGCATCAGCTTTTTCCAGGGGACACGCCAGACGGCCAGCGTGAGGGAGAAGATAGCCAGCAGAGCCGCCAGTACGAGACTCCATGGCGCCAGCACGAGGGTTGAAAAGGACATGTCGTCACTCAGTCATGACACTTTGGCTTGCCCGGATGCCGCAGGCAACCAACGAAGATGTATCCAGCCTCATGCAGCGGCTGGCGCTCGGACTACGTAACCATCCGGGCGCCATTTTACTCAAGCAAAAACTACCGTCTTATTGCCGTGGATCAGGACCCGATCCTGCAGGTGCCAACGCAGCCCACGTGCAAGGACGCTCTTTTCGACATCACGACCGAAGCGCACCAGATCGTCTGCCGTGTGACAGTGGCTCACCCGATGAATGTCCTGCTCGATGATGGGCCCTGCGTCGAGCTCTTCCGTCACATAGTGACAGGTCGCGCCGATCAGCTTCACCCCTCGCTCGTAAGCTTGATGATACGGCTTCGCTCCGGCAAACGAGGGCAGAAAGCTGTGATGGATATTGATGACTTGCCCCGCGTAGCGCTGACATAGCGTCGGCGGCAGGATCTGCATGTATCGCGCCAGCACGATGGTGTCCGCCTCGGCGTTGTCGATCAGCCGCTCGACCTCGGCAAAAGCGCTGGATTTATAGTCGGTGTCGACAGGTACATGGTGATAAGGCACGCCATGCCACTCCACCAGTGAACGCATGTCGTCATGGTTGGAGATGACGCCGACGATATCGCCATCGAGTTCCCCGGCAGTCCAGCGGTACAGCAGGTCCACCAGACAATGCGAGGCCTTGGACACCAGCAGCACGATCCTCTTGCGACAGGTGGTATCGGTCAGCGCCCAGCTCATCTCGAACTCGTCGGCGATGGGCGCAAAGGCGTCGCGCACCCCCCCGGCATCCAGCCCGAGGGAGTCGGCCTGAATCTCATAGCGCATGAAGAAACGTCCAGTCGCCAGATCGGAATGCTGATTGGCTTCGGTGATCCAGCCGCCCTGACTGGCAATGAAGCCTGAAACCCGCGATACGATACCTACACGGTCAGGACAGGAAACGACCAAACGATACGAATGAGACATGCAAGCAACCGCCATAACAAAGGGTGGATGAAGAATCCGACGACAGACTGATCAGCAAATCACGTCGGACCCGCCGACAGCGAACGGCTATTGCAACCGGCAATACCGCCAAGGGGGCATGATTGTAGCGATTAGCTTGGTGTTCGTCAGTATTGCCGCCGTGCCACGCTCGAGGCTCGTCCGGCCGGTACCGGGGCTGCGTTGTGAGAGCCCGGTCACATCCCGTATAGTGTGAAGTCTTACCGCAATTCCAGGTCAGTGATGTTCCAGCCCCGCGTGCACGTCCGTATCCGTCCCCGCCCCCCTCTACGCTTCCTGCCGCTGGGAGGATGTGGCGAGATCGGCATGAATCTCAGCCTGTATGGTTACGACGGACACTGGATCGTCGTCGACTGCGGCATGATGATTCGTCAGGACTTGGCGGACACGCCCCTGCAGGTACCGAATACCGACGAACTGCCGAACCTGGGTATCGTCCCCAGCGCTATTGTGCTCACTCACGGGCATGAGGATCATCTCGGCGCCGTGGCCTGGCTATGGCCACGCTGGGGCTGTCCCATTCACGCCACGCCATTGGCTGCGGGACTGCTGCGGGCCAAGTTCGCCGAACATGGTCTGGCAACCGATGCCATTCACGTCATCACGCCAGGTGAAGCCATGGAGACCGGCCCCTTTTCGCTGCGCTTCCTGCCTCTCACCCATTCGATTCCGGAAAGCTGCGCGCTGCTCATGCTGACGCCGGATCATCGGGTACTGCACACCGGCGATTGGAAGCTCGACCCCGATCCGCTGATCGGTGATCCGGTGGATGCCGACCTGTTCCGCGCTGTCGCACCGGTGGATCTCCTGGTCGGCGACTCGACCAACGCGCTCGACCCCGGCCACTCGCGTAGCGAAGGTGAGGTCGCCCGTGCACTTCAGACCACTCTGGCGCAATGCCCGGGACGCGTCGTGGTCAGTTGTTTCGCCAGCAACCTCGCCCGCGTTCTGGCGCTCGGCCGCGCTGCCCGGCTCACCGGTCGTCGCGTCAGCCTGATGGGACGCTCCATGGAGCGTATGGTGCGCGTGGCACGCGGACTCGGCTACCTAGAGGACTTTCCCCCTCTGGTGCCGATACACGATCTGGGATACTTGCCTGCGGAGGAAATCCTGGTCATCGCCACCGGCAGTCAGGGCGAGCCACGTGCCGCATTATCGCGCCTGGCCCGAGGAAGCCACCCCCACTTCGAGCTCCATGCCGGCGACTCGGTGATCCTCTCGGCGCGCGCCATACCGGGCAACGAGATAATGATCGAGCGGCTTCAGAATGGCCTGAAGCGTCTTGGGGTCACGATCTACGACGAACGCAACCATCCGGAGCTCCACGCCTCCGGACATCCCGCGCAGGATGAGTTGCGAACGTTCTATCAATGGGTAAAGCCCACCTATCTGCTGCCGGTCCATGGTGAGCGGCCCCACCAGCAGGCCCACCAGCAGCTGGCCGAAGCCGAAGGCATTCAGGTGCCGCTGATTCCTCGAAACGGTGATCTGATTCGCTTTGACCGGGAGGGACTGGCCCTGGAAAGACACTATTCATTGATTCCCCGGATCATCGACCAGAATACCGTCAGACCACTGGAGGGGTTGGGCAGGAACCGCCCCACCGCCTACCGACGCGGCGGCACCCTTGCACTGACTCTACCGGTGCGGCGCATGGATGGCGGATGGACACGCATCGGCCGTCTGCTCTGGGATGCCAGCGCCGAGACCCCGCTCGACGATGTGGCATTTGCCGACTGGCTGGATGAAACGCTTGCGGCGCTGGATGCCGAGGACGTGGCCGAGGTTCGCCAGCAACTCCACTCGCCGCTGGTTCAATGGCTCGACCAGCATCTGCGTCATCTTCCCGATATCCACCTGCATGTCATGCCGGCATGACATGCGTCTAACGAGCGGATGACACTTTCACGCCGCTGTCGTGATATCTCGTGACCATAAAAAAAACGGATCCTGCGATCCGTTTTTTTATCTCCAGCCCCTTCACTCGTTACGCTCGCCTTTGGGCGGACGACCGCGACGCTTACGCGGCTGCTCTCCCATCAGATCGTTCAGCGACAGGCCGGCATCGTTGATGGCTTCTCGAATTTCGGCAAGCTTGCGCTCTTTCATGGCGCTTTCTGCCTGACGCTGCTGCTCCTCCTGCTGCTTCTGCTCGATAACCTCGCCGATGACTTCAGCGAGCTTATGCAACTGCTCCATGCTCAGTTGACGAGCTGCTGCGCGCGCTACATTCTTGTTCCGAGCAATGCGCTCGAGAGAGTCGGTGGACATTGTCCTCCTCCATGCCGAGGTCACGATTCAGTACCACTGCGATTTGTTGTAAAAAGTATATGCCCCGCATGCTTTTTAGCAAGAAATGTCAGTTGAGAAAGGGCAACATTTTTCTGTTTTAGTCCTCTGAGAGAGTCGGGACCCAAGCCATAAAGATATCCGCTTTGCCTACCCTCCCGTCATGTTCATGAAACGAACCACTTGAACATCGCCGTCCGTCGTAAAATGATGTCGCTCCGGCTTGAGGGCCATTGCCGCGATAATCCGCTCTTTCAAACGCTCGATATCGCCTGGATAACGACGCAGAACTTCTCGCAAGTCAACCGAGTGCTCATTACCGAGACAAAGCAATAATCGCCCTTCAACGGTTACCCGAACCCGGTTGCACGTGGCGCAGAAGTTATGGCTATGCGGGGAGATAAACCCGACACGCGAATCGCTGTCACTCATCCGAAAATAGCGCGACGGTCCCAAAGTCGACTCGGTAGTCGGCAGCAGCGGATAACGCTGCTCGATACGCGCCTGCACCTCGTCGCTGGAGCAATATGTCTCGTCACGCGAATGGTCGGAAACGTCCCCCAGCGGCATTTCCTCGATAAAGCTGATATCGAGCCGCTCCTTTCTGGCAAACTCGACGAGATCCAGCACTTCATCATCGTTACGCCCCCTGAGGACGACCGCGTTGAGCTTGATACGCTCGAAACCGGCTTCGCGAGCGGCACGAATCCCCTCTATGACCCGGTTCAGATCCCCGGTGCGCGTCAATCGTCGAAACCGCTCGGGGTCGAGTGAATCCAGACTCACGTTGAGGCGCGACAGCCCCCCAGCCTTGAGCGCCCCGGCATGCTTGACCAGGCCAGCGCCATTGGTGGTCATGCCGAAATCCTTGAGACCCGGCAAGGTCCCGATATCTTCCACCAACTCGTCGATACCTCGACGCACCAGCGGCTCACCGCCGGTCAATCGAATCTTCTCCACGCCCAGTTCGACAAAGGCACGCGCCACCAGCTTCAGTTCTTCCAGCGTCAGCACCTGGGCCCGCGGAAGAAAGGTCATGTCTTCGCTCATGCAATACACACAGCGGAAATCGCAGCGATCCGTTACCGAAATCCGCACATACCGAACCGTACGCTGGAAATTGTCCACCAGCTCAGTCATATCTCCTCCCAGCGGTGTGCATCCCGGTGATCGCTGTCACGCTCGGATACCCAATAGTCCCCGCTTGTCGTGTGTTCCTTCTTCCAGAAAGGTGCGCGCGTCTTGAGGTGATCCATCACGAAGTCGCAGGCCTCGAAAGCGGCGCGGCGATGGGCGCTACCGACCACGACGAGCACGATGGGATCACCTGGCTCGAGCCTTCCGACTCGATGAATGATGCGTATGTCCGCAAGTGGCCAGCGGTCCATGGCCTGCTCGGCGATCACCGTCAACGATTGTTCGGTCATACCCGGATAATGCTCGAGCGTCAGTGCCTGGACGTCGGGACGTTCGTTGAAATCACGCACCATGCCGGTAAAGCTGACCACGGCACCGATGTCCGAGCGATGCGCACTCATGGCCCGCTGCTCCTGCGCCACATCGAACGGGGCTTCCTGCACACGTATCATCATGAATCAGCCTCCTGTCACGGGCGGAAAGAATGCCACCTCATCTCCATCGGTGAGCAGGCTGGCGTCGGTCGCCATGACCTGATTGACGGCACAAAGCACACGCGACTCATCGAGAATGGCGAACGACTCATCCCGGGAGACAAGTGCCCTCTTCAATCCGGCAATGTCATTTCCCGCAATCGTTTCGAGAGGAATATCGACCTCTGACATATGAACCCGTTCCCGCAGCTCGGCGAGAAACTTGACGTGTACCCGCGGCATGTCGAGCAGCGAATCCTGGGCACTAGCGATCACGGGCGCGCCGTGCTCGACGGCATCCTCCTGGCGATGCCAATCGCCCGACTTTCCGCCCAGCTTGCGCTCCAGACGGATATCGGTGATCTGCATTCCCTTGTCGACCGCCTTGCACATGTCATACAGCGTGAGGCACGCCACCGACACCGCCGTCAGCGCCTCCATCTCGACGCCAGTGCGCCCACTGAGGCGACAGCGTGCCTCGACATCGATCCAGGCGTTCTCCTCGTCCAGTTGGAAATCGACACTGACCTTGGAAAGCATCAAGGCATGACATAGCGGAATCAGCTCATGGGTACGCTTGGCCGCCTGAATACCGGCGATACGTGCCGTGGCCAGGACATCGCCTTTCGGCAGGCCGCCCTCGGCGAGCAGCGCCAGAGTTTCCGGCAGCATGCGAACACGACCGCGAGCAATGGCTTCGCGTTGGGTTTCGGGCTTGTCCGCGACATCCACCATGTGGGCTTCGCCGCGGGCGTTGAGATGGGACAGGCTCATATCAAGTCACCAAAGGGTTGAATCGTCACGGGTATCCCGACGCCGATCTCGGCGTGTTCGGGAGCAATCTCGATCAGGCAGTTGGCTGTAACCATCGAACTCAGCATCCCCGAGCCCTGTGGCCCGGTGGTCCGCACCCAAAGCCGGCCATCCTCTCCCATGGAGTAAACGCCCCGCTGATAGTCGGTGCGTCCTTCACGGCTGTGCAACGGTTCGGCCGCCAGCGCGCAAAGACGAGCCGGCTGCCACTGCGCCTCCCCCTGCAAGCGGCGAAGCAACGGCTGGACGAACTGCAGGAACGTCACCATGACCGCGACGGGGTTGCCCGGAAGACCGAAGAACGGCAACCGCCCCGCCCCGGCGCCGAGCCAGCCGAACGCCAGCGGGCGTCCGGGGCGCATCGCGATACGCCAGAAGCCGAGTTCACCGTGGACCTGCTGCAGCGCCGGCTTGATCCAGTCGGCCTGCCCCACCGAGACGCCACCGCTGGACAGCACCATATCGGCGGCATCACTGGCATGCGATAGCGCCTGAGCGATGGCCCTGGCGTCGTCGCGCAGGATACCCATATCCAGCACGTCACAATCCAGCCGGTTCAGAAGGCCCTTCAGGGTAAAGCGATTGGCGTCGTAGATCCCCGCAGCCGTCAGGGGCTCACCGGGTGCGCTCACCTCATCACCGGTCGAGAAGATGGCAACGCGGAGCCGTCGATGAACGTTCACCTGCGCCAGCCCCAGAGAAGCGACCAGCCCCAGATGCTGCGGCCGAATGCGGGTTCCCCGCGTTAACGCCAGCGTCCCTCTGGCCAGGTCCTCTCCGGCCCGGCGGACGTTCTGGCCCTTCTGTACCCTATCGGGCTGCAGGACCCTGACGCGAGATTCTTCGCAAGCCAGCTGCTCGCGCATGATGACCGTGTCGGCGCCTTCGGGTAAGGGCGCGCCGGTCGTGATCACAACCGCTTCGCCGCCGCCCAGCGTGCCGGCAAAATGTTCTCCGGCCAGGACCTCCCCGGCTAGGTGCCAGTGCTCCGGCGGCGTATCGGGCCAGGCGACGGCGATGCCATCCATGGCGGCATTGGTGTTCTGCGGCACATTGAGCGGTGAGATCAGATCCTCGCTCAGCACCCGGCCGAGCAGGTCGGTCAGCGCAACAGGCTCCGCCGGGACGGCCTCGGGCGCCATGGACAGCAGGGCCGACAGTGCCTCGCTCACACTGAGCTGGCGATCTTGCAGGTCGGAACAGGAAAGTTTCACGTCGCCGGCTCCGCCGAGGAAATGCTGCGCGGACCGCAGCGCATCCGTGCCCAACGTGCCGGCCACGCCGCCACCCAGTCGGCCAACGCATCATGATCGTCAAGATCCAGACACTCCACCCCGGACGGGATCGCGGCCTCACCCTGCACGGCAATGGCCCGTACCCAGGGATCCTCTTGCGCCAGTAAGGGCTGGCCCAACGCCACACGGTGCAGCTCAAGCTTGGGGATCGGCCACTCCTTGAAGCCTTCGACCAGAATCAGCGCGGGCGAAAGCGGCTCGACCTGGGCGATAAGCTGCGCGAGGTCGGCTTCCTCCTGCCCCGGCGTCTCCATCATCAGCGCAAAGCGTTGACGTGATGCCACCAGAATGGGTGCCGCCCCCGCCGTACGCAGGCGGTGACTATCCTTGCCCGGCTGGTCGACGTCGAAGCGGTGATGGGCATGCTTGATGACCGCCGCCTGCACACCGCGCTCGGCCAGACGAGGCAGCAGCGATTCCAGCAACGTTGTCTTGCCCGTCCCACTCCAGGCGGCAATACCCAGTAGTGGCGTACTCAGAGATTCGAGCAGCAGTGCCATGAAGAACGATAAATCCTTGTCAGAATACGAAAGGCTTGTGTGAAGAATAACTGCCCTAGTATTGCATCGAATGCCGCCCGACCCCAGCCGATTCATGGAAACGGCTGGGACCAGGCAGCAGGGAGATGCCTCGCCTGGACATCCAGGCGCATGCGGACTTAACGCTGTTCACGCATGGCATGTTCCAATGCGTCGCGCTCGGCGGGTGAGTTGAGATTGACGAAAGCGTGCGGCGCATCCGAAAAGTCGACATGGCACCAGGCGTGGCGCGCATAGAAACGGTCTATCTTGCGCTCCCCTTCTGCCAAGGCCCGACCAAGATCGTCTCGCAGTTCGGTGCGCAACAAGGCCACGACGGGATGTGCACGCTGCCCGTCATGGGCCACGGCAATCGAATGGCCGTTCACACCGCGTCGCAGGCGTTCGACGAGATCCTCGGGCAAGGCAGGGGAGTCGCAGGGCACGATCAACGTCCATGGCGTCTCGACTGCCCACATGCCGCTCCAGATGCCCATCAACGGGCCCTGATATCCCGAGTCGCGATCGCTGATCACCGGATAGCCCAGTTGTCGGTAGGTCTCCAGCGAGCGGTTGGCATTGATGAGCACGGCTCCCACCTGGTCTTCGAGACGAGCCAGCACATGGCGGATCAGCGGCTGCCCCAGCAATGGCTCCCAGCCCTTGTCGCGACCGCCCATGCGACGCCCTTCGCCCCCCGCCAGGATCACCGCAGTGATATCGTCTGCTCGCATGCTCGGCTCCTCGTCTGCGCCATGATGAAACTTTCACCGGTGCCAGTCACGCTTGACCCTACCCTCGGGGCCTCGGCCGGCTCATCGGAAACAGCGGCCTGGCCAAGATCACCGGAACGCGGTCGAGCGGTCACTCCCCCTCCCTGGCCGGTGGCAGCAACAGGTTGAGAAGAATCCCCACCACGGCAGCGAGGCTCACGCCCTGCAGAGCGAACTGCCCGTTGCCCAGTTGCATGCCACCGATACCGAAGACCAGGATCAGCGATACCACCACGAGATTGCGCGGCGCGGTCAGCGAGTGTCCGGCCTTGACCAGTGTATTCATGCCCACGACCGCAATCGAGCCGAACAGCAGCGTCATGATACCGCCCATGACCGGAGCGGGAATGGTCAGCAGCAGTGCCCCCAGCTTGGACACGAATGCCAGCAGGATGGCGACGATGGCGGCCACGGTCATGATCACCGGATTGAAGTTGCGGGTCAGCATCACCGCCCCGGTTACCTCGGAATAGGTGGTGTTGGGCGGCCCGCCGAAGAGCGCTGCCAAGGACGTCGCCAGGCCGTCTCCCAGCAGTGTACGGTGCAGGCCGGGCTCTTCCAGATAGTTCCGGCGGGTGACCGAGCCGATCGCCACCATATCGCCGATGTGCTCGACCGCCGGCGCAATGGCGACCGGAATCATGAAGAGCATAGCGGACAACTCGAAGCTCGGCGCCACGAAGTTGGGCAGCGACAGCCAACGCGCCTCATGGACCGGAGTCAGATCGACCACGCCCATGCCCAGCGCCAGCAGGTAACCGACCAGAATTCCGCCCATGATGGGGATCAGACGCACCAATCCGCGGCCGAAGACGGCCAGTACCAACGTCACCAGCAGGCTGACCATCGACAGCGTGACGGCCTGACCGTAACCGATGGCATCGCTGGTCTCACCGGTCGCCATGCTCACCGCCACCGGCGCCAGCGCCAGACCGATGACCATGATGACCGGTCCCACCACGACGGCCGGCAGGAGGCGGGTCAGCCAGGCCGTGCCCTTGAGCCGCACGATCTGGGAAATGGCCACATACACCAGCCCGGCCACGAACAGGCCTCCGAGCGTGGCGGAAATGCCGAAATTGGCCGTGGCGCTCTGGATGGGAGCAATGAACGCGAACGAAGACGCCAGGAAGACCGGGACGCTACGCTTGGTGACGGCCTGGAAGACCAGGGTCCCGACCCCTGCAGTGAACAGGGCCACACTGGGGTCGAGCCCGGTCAACAGCGGCACCAGCACCAGGGCACCGAAGGCGACGAAAAGCATCTGTGCACCGGTCAGGACAGTACGTGGCAACGAGGTTGCCGCCGGCGTCAGGGCGGAGTCTGACATGGATTCACTTCTCCACGAATGTATCGGTAAGTGCCGGTTTCCCGGCGTGTTGCGCTCAAAAAAAGGCCCCTGAGACAGGGGCCTTGAAATCGGTGGGATCAGCGTGTGCCGAAAATCTTGTCTCCGGCATCACCGAGTCCCGGAACGATATAACCGTTCTCGTCGAGACGCTGGTCGACGGAAGCGGTATAGATTTCGACATCAGGGTGGGCATTCCTGACACGTTCGATACCCTCCGGGGCCGCGACCAGCACGATCACCTTGATCTGCTGACAGCCGCGCTCCTTGAGCATATCGAGCGTTGCCACCATGGAACCGCCCGTCGCCAGCATGGGATCGATGACGATGGCCAAACGCTCGTCGAGATCGTTGACGAACTTCTCGAAATAGGGCACCGGCTCCAGCGTTTCCTCATTGCGGTAGAGTCCCACGACACTGATGCGGGCGCTGGGAATCAGGTCCGTCACGCCGTCGAGCATACCCAGCCCCGCCCGCAGGATGGGCACGATGGTGACCTTCTTGCCCTTGAGCTGCTCGACCTCCACCGCCTTACCGCTCCAGCCCTTGATGGTGGCCGGCTGCAACTCGAGGTCCTGCGTGGCCTCGTAGGTCAGCAGTTTCGCCACCTCACTCGCCAGTTCACGAAAACTCTTGGTGCTGATACCGGCGGCCCGCATCAGACCAAGCTTGTGCTTGACCAGCGGATGATTGATGGCATGGACGCTCATGGGCAGTACTCTTTCAACAGGTGGGAGCAATCACGAATCGGCCGGCCTGCTGGCCGCGTATTCCAGAACATCGACGACTGCGCGATGTCCGGATATCACCGGATCCGAAGTTGCGGGCAATTCTAGCGCGCCCACGCGCCGGGGTTAACCCGGATTTCGCTGCACGTGCCAGGTTCGCTGATATTGGGCCAGGCCATGCGGGCATCGCCGAAAGATCAGGCTTCTACAGCCACCTCGGGCAGTTGCCACTCAATGGCCTCCCGTTTGCGCGACGCGAGAAACGCATTGGCCCGGGAAAAATGGCGCTGACCGAAGAAACCACGGTGCGCCGACAACGGCGAGGGGTGCGGGGCATGCAGCACCAGATGCTTGTCGCGGTCGACGAAAGCCGCCTTCTTCTGCGCATAGCTGCCCCACAGCAGGAACACCACGCCATCGCACCGGGTATTGATGACATCGATGGCGCGATCGGTGAACTGCTCCCAGCCCTGACCACGGTGAGAGCCCGCCCGCCCCTGCTCCACCGTCAGCACGCTGTTGAGCAACAGCACGCCCTGGCGCGCCCAGTGCTCCAGGAAGCCATGCGGTACCGGACGGAACGCCACGTCCCCGGCAAGCTCCTTGTAGATGTTCTGCAACGAGGGGGGAATGGCCACCCCGGGGCGTACGGAAAAGCACAAGCCGTGGGCCTGGTGAGGGCCGTGATACGGGTCCTGGCCCAGGATCACGACCTTGACCTGTTCCAGAGGCGTCAGCTCGAAGGCGCGAAACCAGTGCGAGGAATGCGGATAGATCACCTTGCGCGCCGCCTTTTCACGCGCCAGGAAATCACGCAGCGCCAGCATATAGGGCAACTCGAACTCCTGCCCCAGATGCCGGTTCCAGTCTTCGGGCAATACCTCACTCATGCGGCACCTTCGTCAGCGGCAGCACACCACGGTGGAAAATCATTCCTGGCGCGGGCGGATCTGGTCTACGAGCGGTTCGACATAGGCGATGCCCATGTCCCAGGGAAACTGGATCCAGCAATCCTGGGCCACTTCGGTGAGGCACTGATCCACCAGCGGACGCCCTTCCGGCTTGGCGTAGATCGTCACGAAATGCGCCTTGGGCAACATTTCGCGCACCGCGCGGGCCGTCTTGCCGGTATCCACCAGATCGTCCACCAACAACCAGCCTTCGCCGTCATGCTCCACGCCCTTCATGACATTGAGGCTGCTCTGATCCATGTGCTCATAGCTCTTGATGCACACCGTATCGATGAGCCGCACATTGAGCTCACGGGCGATCAGCGCCGCCGGGATCAGCCCGCCGCGAGTGATCGCGATGATGCCCTTGAAGTCACGCTCGATTAGTTGATGACACAGGGCCCGCACGTCACGGTGCAACTGGTCCCAGGAAACGGTGAAGTGCTGATGGTAACGGTTGGCTGTCATGGGCTCGATCACGCTGGGTGAGGGAAAACGGGCGCCGGATCATACCGGACACCATCGGGATCATTCGTCTTCGGTGAACGTACACACGGCGAAGACATTGTGACCGGCATCGCGAATCTTCTTCGATCCGCCCAGCTCGGGCAGATCGATGATCGCCGCCGTCTCGACCACCTGCCCGCCACTGCGCTGGATGAGCTTGGCCGCCGCCAGCATGGTCCCGCCGGTGGCGATCAGATCATCCATGACCAGAATCCTGTCGCCATGGCGGAAGGCGTCGGAATGCAGTTCGACGCAGGCTTCCCCATATTCCAGTTTGTACGTCTCGCTGAGCGTCCTGAACGGCAGCTTGCCCTTCTTGCGCACCGGCACAAAGCTGCAGCCCAGCTCATAGGCCAGCGGCGCCCCGATGATGAAGCCCCGCGCATCGATGGCGGCCACGGCATCCAGATCCATCTCCTGATAGCGATGCACGAAACTGTCGATGAGCTTGCGAAACGCGGCACTGTTCTGCAATACCGGCGTGATATCGCGAAAATTGACGCCCGGCTGCGGCCAATCGGGGACAGTTCTTATAACGGACTTGATATAGTCGCTATAAATGCTCATCTATGGGCTCCATCGGCAGTAACGGTACGGGCCGTCTCGGGAAAGCGAAAAGCCGCACATGGTACCCAAAGGCGCGCGCAGAATCGAGCCTATGGCCATGGCAGGGCGGCAGCTGGGACCAGGATCATGAAACCCGCGAGGCCAATACCCGTTCCACGGTTTCGACAATGGCCTGCGTTTGCGGATCGATTTCGATATTGACGCGATCTCCCGGAGCGCGATCGCCCAGCGTCGTCCGCGCCAGCGTTTCGGGAATCAGATTGACGCAGAAGCTGGCGCCCTCCACGGCACCGATGGTCAGGCTGATGCCATCGATACCGATATAGCCCTTTTCGAACAGAAAGCGGGTGTATTCCGGCGCCAGCGTAAACCAGAGCCGGCGATTGTTGGGCGCTTCGTCAACCTGCGTCAATTCAGCCTGTCCGATCACGTGGCCCGACATGGCATGACCGCCGATCTCGTCGCCAAAGCGAGCGGCCCTCTCGATATTGACACGGTCGCCCACTTTCAGTGCGCCGAGATTGGTCAGGCGCAAGGTCTCCCGCATCAGATCGAAGCTTACACGACATCCTTCGACGGAGGTCACCGTCAAACAGCAGCCGTTATGTGCAACGGATGCGCCCAGCGCCAGCCCCTCGACCAGCGCCGGCGGCAACTCGACGACATGAGTGCGGAACGCCTCCCTTTCCTCCACCGCCACTACGGTGCCGGTGCCCTGTACGATGCCCGTGAACATGCTTGCCTCCTGGTACGCCCGGCCTCCCTCACGGCAAGGCCACGGCGTAAAATCACGATCTTATCACGCCATATACCGCGCCCCACAAAACCGCAATATAAACCAGAACTCTATCTTGATTCAGATGAATTTTCCGAAGATCGACGTATCGGTAAGATGCTGGCCTGCCAGATTGACACTTTGCAGCCGCGAGCCTAAAATCTGGCGCAGGTTATACGCCGATTTGCACCTGGATTGCGGGCGTTCCGGCCAAGCTGGCTGGAAGACAGCTAAAAAGGTGTGTCCAGCGTTGATGGCCACCCAATGGGTGGCCTTTTTTATGCCCGCCCCAGATGCATCATTGGCGTGCTCGGCGGCCATACGCCTTGGCTAGAGGCGCCGCGCTGACACCGTGGGCGATCAGCGAGGCGAACACGACCAGGCTTCCCGCATGCCACGCCGTGTGATCGCCCGTCTTGCTCGCGATCAGCATGGTATAGAAAAGCGCCGAAACGCCGATCGGCCCGAACCAGCCCGCCAACAGAGCAATACGCCATTCGCGCCATGGTGCCAGCCAGGGGCGCAAGGCGATGATCACCGGCAGGCGCCGCAGCAGCAGTACACCGATGACCAGCAGAATGCCTCCCCAGCCCAGTCCCCACCAGGCACTCCACGGCGCCATCAGGCCAAAGAGAATGAAGATGGGTATGGTAAAGAACTGATTGACGGCTTCCTGAATGTTCTCGGCTTCGCTACGCTCCTTGCCGCCGGTCTGCTGATCGAACGCCACCCCGGCGGCAAACACCGCCAAGATGCTGTCGGTGCCCAGCAGCTTGCCTACTCCCAGCGTCAACAAGGTCAGCGCTATGGTCAGGGAGAGAAAGGAGGGCTGACTGATCATGTCGTGACGCTCCGCCCAACGCAGCGCCCAACCAACGCCCAGTCCGATCAATGCCCCCAGCAGAATGCTGCCCCCCACTTCCCAGAGCAGCACCTTCACCAGCCATTCCGTCCAGGCCGAGGCATCCGGTTTCGTCAGCAGCAATACCGGTAGCAGTACGAGCGGATAGGCCAGCCCGTCATTGGCGGCCGATTCGGTCGAGAGCATATGCCGGTAATTTCCCGGAAGGTTTTCCTTGGCGACCCCACCGGTGACGATCGACGAGGCCACCACGGGATCGGTCGGACAGATGCTGCTGCCCACCAGCAGCGCCACGAGCACCGGCAGGCCCAGCAGCCAGCCGGCCAGCCACGAACTGATCAGGCACATGGCCGGCATGCCGATCAACAGCAATATCAGCAGCGGGCGCCAATGGATCAGGGGATAACGCGCAGGCAGGCGTAACGCGATGGCCATCAGGCTGATTCCCAAGGTCAGCCGCGTGGCCTGTTCGAGGATATGTTCTGCATTGCCCCAGCGCGCCGGATTCAACCAACCGAGTACCTCGGGCCCGACCGCCACGCCGATCAGAAAGGCCAGCAGAGGAACCGATAGCCAGGCACGATTGAGCGGTCGATTGATCAGTCCCAGTATCAGCACCACGGCACCGACCGTAGCCAGTGCAATGTTCAGTTGGCTCATGTTCCCTCCATTCCTTGGTTGATGAACGATGGCCGATACGCCTATCCGACTTTTCAGCGTAGCAATAGCGTGGCAGAACGGCGCACTCCCGGCAGCCCCCATTCAGTGCCGAACGCGTTATACTGTGGCGTTTTGTTCCCGCATACGTAGAGCCATGATCAGACTCGATAACGTCTCCAAGACTTACGGCATCGGCCCGGAGGCGATTCACGCCCTTCGTGGCGTCAACCTACATGTGCCCCAAGGCAGTATCTATGGGGTCATCGGCCTGTCCGGTGCCGGCAAGTCCACGCTGATACGCTGTGTGAATCTGCTGGAATGCCCGACGCAGGGCAGTGTCAGCGTCGACGGACAGGAGCTGACCGCCCTCGATCAGCGCCAGTTGCGTCAGGCTCGTCATCAGATCGGCATGATCTTCCAGCATTTCAACCTGCTGGCTTCACGCACGGTCTATGCCAATGTCGCTCTGCCGCTGGAGCTGATGGGCGTGCCACGGCGCGAGATTCGCGAGCGGGTCATGCCGCTTCTCGATCTCACCGGCCTCAGCGACAAGGTCGACAAGTATCCCGCCGAACTCTCCGGCGGGCAGAAGCAGCGCGTCGCCATTGCTCGCGCCCTGGCCAGCCGCCCAAAGGTGCTGTTATGCGATGAGGCCACCTCCGCACTTGATCCGCAGACGACCGCTTCCATTCTCGAACTCCTGCAGGACATCAATCGCAAGCTGGGGCTGACCATCCTGCTGATTACCCATGAGATGGAAGTCGTGAAGAGCATCTGCCATCACGTGGGCCTGATTTCGGATGGCCAGCTGGTGGAAGAGGCCGATGTAGGCGATTTCTTCACCGCACCTCGCACCCAACTGGGGCGGGAATTTCTCAACGCCTTCCTCGAACTCGAACCGCCCCAGGCGCTGCTCGAGCGGCTGCAGGCCCAGCCAGGCGATAGCACACATCCGGTGGTGCGCCTGGCGTTCAGTGGCGACGCCGTCTCCACGCCGCTGATATCCCGGCTGGCCCGCGACTGCCGTATCGACGTCAGCGTACTCCAGGCCAAGGTCGAGTCGATCCAGGACCGAACCCTGGGGTTGATGATCGCCGAGCTGATCGGCCCACCCGAGAGCACGGCGCAAGCGCTGACGTATCTTGAAACTCATGACCTGCAAGTGGAGGTGCTCGGCCATGTCCAGCGCAATGCTTGAACTGGTGTGGCAGGCGACGCTTGCGACGCTCTACATGGTGGCTCTCTCGGGGGTAATCGCCACGCTGGTCGGCGTGCCGCTTGGCGTACTGCTCTACGTGACCCGCCCCAGGCAGATTCTCGCCCGGCCCGCAGTCAACCGCATCCTCGGCGCGATCACCAATATCGGCCGCTCGATCCCGTTCATCATTCTCATGGTGGCGATCATTCCCTTCACACGGATGATCGTCGGCAGCTCCATCGGCATCAACGCTGCCGTCGTGCCGCTGACCATTGCCGCGATTCCCTTCGTGGCGCGCCTGGTGGAAGGTGCGCTCAACGAGGTGCCGCCCGGGCTCGTCGAAGCCGCTCAGGCGATGGGCGCCACGCCGCTGCAGATCATCACCAAGGTGCTGCTGCCCGAGGCCAGAGGCGGCATCATCAACGGCCTGACCATCACCGTGGTGACGCTGGTCAGCTATTCGGCAATGGCCGGTGCCGTTGGCGGCGGCGGCCTGGGCGATCTGGGCATCCGCTACGGCTACAACCGTTTCGACCCCCTGGTCATGCTGGTGACGGTCGCCATCCTGGTCGTGATGGTGCAGGGTTTCCAGAGTCTGGGTGACCACCTGGTGCGCAAGGCCGACCATAAGTAGACGAGGGTACCCAAGCCGAGCAATCTGCTTATAAGCAATGGCGTTTTTATAGCTTTTCGGTCAGAATCCGCATGTAAACGCCGGATACGCTGTCCGGCGAGGCATGACCATTGAGCTTCGCACTTGCGAGCAAGGAGAAAGGAAGCATGAATCACACGCTGGCAGAACTCTTTCGTCCGGTCCGTCTGCTGGGCGCAGCCACCCTCTTGGGGGCCGGCCTGATTGCCGGCTGCGGCGGAAGCGACGAGAGCGACGCCAACAGCATCAAGGTCGGCACCGTTGCCGGACCTGAAACCGACGTCATGCAAGTTGCCAAGCAGATCGCCCAGGATAAATACGATCTGAACGTCGAGATCGTGGAGTTCACCGATTATGTCTCGCCCAACGCGGCCTTGGCGGATGGCAGCCTAGACGCCAATGCCTTTCAGCACGAGCCCTACCTGAACAGCATGGTCGAGGATCGCGGTTATGATTTCGCCATCGCAGGCAAGACGTTCGTCTACCCGATCGGCGCCTATTCCAACAAGTACGACAGTATCGAGGCGCTGCCGGACGGGACCACCATCGCACTGCCCAACGACCCCTCCAATGAAGGTCGTTCCTTGATCCTGATGCACAATGAAGGATTGATCACGCTGCAGGACCCGACCAATCTCGAGGCGACGCCCATCGACATCGCCGAGAACCCGCATAACTTCACGTTCCGTGAAATCGAAGCAGCTCAGCTGCCGCGGGTGCTGCAGGATGTCGACCTGGCCTTCATCAACAATACCTTCGCGCAGCCGGCCGGTCTGAACCTGCAGAAGGACGCGCTGATCAAGGAGGGCCCCGAATCTCCTTATGTCAATCTGATCGTGGTCCGTGAAGGCGATCAGGATCGCGAGGCGATCCAGCATCTGGTCGAGGCCTATCACAGCCAAGCCGTAGTCGACAAGGCCCAGGAGCTCTTCCAGGGTGCCGCGGTTCCCGGCTGGGAGTAACGGCTCTTCCACCGATGCACTCACGAGCCGGCTGCCAGCCGGCTCGTTGCGTTGAGACGCGCTTCACACCTCACGTATATCGCCAGGACATCACCATGCCCGACTACACTCTGCTGACGCGCCAGCTCGAGATGCTGCTCGACACTCGCGACTGGCTTACCAATGCCGCTCAGACCAGCGCCTTTCTCAAGGAAGAGATTGCCGATCTCAACTGGGCCGGCTTCTATCTACACCGCCAGCCGGAACAGTTGATTCTCGGCCCTTTCCAAGGCAAGCCCGCCTGCAACCCGATCCCCTTCACCAAGGGGGTATGCGGCGCGGCCGCCCGCACTCGAACCACTCAGCGCATCGATGACGTGCACGCCTTTCCCGGCCATATCGCCTGCGATGTCGCGTCGCGTTCGGAGCTGGTGATTCCGCTGGTCAAGGACGACAGGCTGTGGGGCGTGCTGGATCTCGACAGCCCGCTCCCTGCGCGCTTTAGCGCCGAAGACCAGGCCGGCATCGAGCACCTTGCAGCAGTCTTCCTGCAAGCCAGCAATCTCGATAGCGCATGACATGTTGTGATGAATGCCGGGGTTGGCCACCCCAAACGAAAACACCCCGAAGCGAACGCTTCGGGGTGCTGAAAACTGGTAGGACCAAGCGGATTTGAACCGCTGACCTCCACGATGTCAACGTGGCGCTCTAACCAACTGAGCTATGGTCCTGCATGATGCCATGCCTGATGGTAGGACCGAGCGGATTTGAACCGCTGACCTCCACGATGTCAACGTGGCGCTCTAACCAACTGAGCTACGGTCCTGCAGGCTGCGGCTTGGCCGCGACAACGGATGCGTATTCTACCCATCGCCCACATAAATGCAAGCCCTAGGAAAAATTCTCTCGATTCAAGCAATTGCCGGCCTTGCACTACCTGAGGCAGGCCCGGCGGACCCGCCGTGCCCTTACCTGACCGTGAAAGCCATCGTCGCCTGCACGGCCTGACACCAGCCGGCATAGAGCGCTTCGCGGGTATCCTCGGCCATCGCCGGCTCAAAGCGCCTGTCCGTGGCCCACTGCTGGGCGATCTCCTCGCAGCTCGACCAGAAGCCGGTCGCCAGCCCCGCCAGGTAGGCCGCTCCCAGTGCTGTGGTTTCGGCCACCCTGGGCCGGCAAACGGGCACGTTCAGGATGTCGCTCTGGAACTGCGCCATGAAATCGTTGGCTATTGCCCCACCGTCGGCACGCAACTCCTTCAGCTTGAGGCCCGCATCCGCCTCCATCGCCGCCAGTACGTCACGGGTCTGATAGGCCATCGATTCTATGGCTGCACGTATGAAATGCTCCTTGGTGGTGCCGCGGGACAACCCGAACACCGCCCCACGCACGTCGCTGCGCCAGTAAGGCGCCCCCAACCCGACGAAGGCCGGCACCATATAGACCCCCTCGTTGGAGCCCGCCCGCTCAGCGTAGGCCTCCGAGTCGCTGGCCTTGCCGAACATGCGCAAACCGTCGCGCAGCCACTGAACCACCGAGCCGGAGACGAAAATACTGCCTTCCAGGGCATACTCCACCTTGCCATCCCGTCCGCACGCGATGGTGGTCAACAGTCCGTTGCTCGAACTCACTGCCTTTTCGCCGGTGTTCATCAGCATGAAACAGCCGGTCCCGTAGGTGTTCTTGACCATGCCCGGCTCGAAGCATGCCTGACCGAAGAGCGCCGCCTGCTGATCACCGGCGACACCGGCGATCGGCACCTCACTGCCGAAGAAGTGCTGCGGCAGGGTCTTGCCGTAGACTTCGCTGGAGTGACGAACCTCGGGCAGCATCGCACGAGGCACGTCGAGCATCTTCAGCAGTTCGTCGTCCCATTGCAGGTTGTGAATGTCGAACATTAACGTACGCGAGGCGTTGGTATAGTCGGTGACATGGACCTTGTTGCCTGTCAGGTTCCAGATCAGCCACGTATCGATGGTGCCGAACAGCAGCTCGCCCCGCTGGGCACGCTCCCGAGCGCCCTCGACGTGATCGAGGATCCACTTCACCTTGGTCCCGGCGAAATAGGGGTCGATCAGGAGCCCGGTTTTTTCGCGCACCATCGACTCGAAACCCTCCTGCTGGAGCCGATCGCAGATATCCTTGGTCTGGCGTGACTGCCAGACGATGGCATTATGGATCGGGCGTCCGGTTGCCTTCTCCCAGACCACCACCGTCTCGCGCTGGTTGGTAATGCCGATACCGGCGATTTCGGTGGCATCGACCTGGGCGTTGTTCATCACCTCCGTGGCGGTTACCAAGACGCTGGTCAGAATCTCGCGGGGATTGTGCTCGACCCAGCCCGGATGGGGAAATATCTGCGAGAACTCGCGCTGTGCCGTACCGACGATGCTCCCGATGTGATCGAACAGGATCGCTCGTGAGCTGGTGGTTCCTTGATCGATGGCCAGGATGTATTTCTTTTCCATCAGGGTCTTCCTCAATTTAAGGGGTTCAGCGGCTCCGACCTCAACCGAGCGTTGTGTTACGAACAGGCGCCGAAGCATGCGTACGTGCCGATATCACTCTCGGCTCAGGTCGGCTCGCCCAATGAAAGGCAGCGGCAGTGCGGAATTACTTGGCCGTGTCACCGGCAAGCGTGCCGCCGGTATCATTGACCGGGGTCATTTCCAGGGTCTTCCGGCTCGCCTCCTCCAGCGCACGCATACGCGCCGGCAAGAAGGGGTAGATCAACAGTCGATAGCCGCCGCCACCGATGACGCCACCAATTAGCGGCCCGACGATCGGAATCCACCAGTAGTTGCCCGGCGCCGGCAGTGCGGAGTCGCCCCAGCCGGCGAAGTAGGCGAACAGTCGCGGCCCGAAGTCACGCGCCGGGTTGATCGCCCACGCCTCCAGGTAGCCCATCGAAGCCCCGATGATCGCCACCAGCAGACCGATCATCAGCGCGCCGGAGTTGGCCATGGGCGCCGTCTCGTTGTATTGCTCGGTAATGGCGAAGATGCCGAACAGCAGCAGCGCCGTCAGGATGATCTCATCCAGTAGCGCATGCATTGGCGTGATGGCGAGCCCAGGATGGGTAAAGAACACACCGGCGGCGCCCCCATCCGCACGTGTCAGGCCGTGGGTCTGGTTGAAATGATCGATGACGGGCGAAAACAGGGTATAGACGATCATGGCACCGACGAAGGCACCGACGACCTGAGCCACCCAGTAAGGCACCACCTTCTTCCATGGAAAGTCGCGGAACGTCGCCAAGGCAATCGTGACGGCCGGGTTGGCGTGGGTACCGGATACCGAGCCCGTGACATAGATGGCGAGCGTGACGCCAAGCCCCCAGGCCATGCATACGCCCCAGTAGGCGTTCAGGTAAGGGCTGGGATCGTAGAGCACATACATGCAGGCGACCGAATCGCCGAAAGCGATGATAATGAAGGTGGCCACCGCTTCGGAAATCAGCTCACCGACGAGTTGCCTGCTCATTGCCCCTCTCCTTCCGCGCATGGGTGGGAGAGCGCTTGGGTGCACCTCCATTGCGCAAGACGCCATGAAGGGATGATGGGTTGATCGATATCCAGAATGTAAAATGGCATGTTCGCTACCTCGCTCGGCGTGGTCAGTTGCGCTATGGCGCTCGAGATGTTCGCTTTAGCTTTTTGCGATTTTTCGATTTCGAACATGAAAAACTTATTCGCCTCGCCCCGGCATTACAAACGAAAAGCGCATTTAACGCCTTAGACCATGGTCCAACGGCTTGGCGTGCCACCCCATAGTGTGGCACCGGCTTCGATCACTGCAGGACAGAACGCTAGGGTCTGTTGACGTTCATGCACGGCCGCGCCGGAGCCAGTTTTTGTACGGGGCAAGGCATGAGGAGAGTGGTTTGGTTGTTTCAAATGAACGACGAATAACGCAGCACCGTGCGAAAACTGGCCCGGCCCTTTGGGTGGGGCCGCCGAGGTTGCGCGTCAAATGGTGCCATGCGGCGTTGCGGGATTGGGCAAGGGAGCCACCCTTCTCTGCATCCCGCGCCTTGCCTGGCACCATTTGACGCTGCAACGCGGTTCGCGCTGAAACGTCAACAGACCCTAGGAAAACGTACATGCCCCAGCATCATCGCCATACCGCCATCATCGATCTGATCAAGCGTCAGGGTTATGCCTCCATCGAACAGCTGACCAAGCATTTCAACGTCACGCCCCAGACCATTCGACGCGACCTGAACCAGTTGGCCGACGGCAACCTGGTCCGCCGGGTCCACGGTGGTGCCGGCCTGGTGGAGTCGAGCACGGTCAACGCCCCCTACACGACGCGCAAGACGCTCAATCTCGAGGCAAAGAGGCGCATCGCGGCGCAGCTTGCCGCTCACATTCCCGACCATGGCTCGCTGTTCATCAACATCGGTACCAGCACCGAGCTAGTTGCCGAAGCCCTGCTGAAGCATCGCGGTCTCGAAGTCATTACCAACAACCTCAATGTCGCCGCCATTCTCCAACGCAAGGAGGACTTCAACGTCATTATTGCCGGCGGCATGGTGCGTTCCCGCGACGGTGGCATCATCGGCGAGGCAACGATCGACTTCATCAGACAGTTCAAGGTCGACTACGGCATCATCGGTATCAGCGGCATCGACCTGGACGGTTCACTGCTCGAGTTCGACTATCAGGAAGTACGCGTGGCGCAGGCGATCATCGAGAACTCCCGCACCGTTTTTCTCACCGCCGACCACTCCAAGTTCTCGCGCAATGCCGTGGTCCGCCAGGGCAATCTCAGCCAGCTCGATGCCCTGTTCACCGACCGGGAGCCACCCGAGCCGATCAAGGAGCTGCTAAGCACCCACGGCATCGCCCTGCATATCGCCCACCAGGACTGAGCCCTATCAGGCAAGCTCCGCGTCTCGTTCGAGAAGCGCGGGCGTCATTATGCAACTCTTGATGTTCACTCGAACCTGGTCTATTTTCACTTACGAAAATACCCTCGCATTTCGCATTCACGCCAGCCAGGCAATCAATTGAGCGGAGAGGCGCATGTCTTCCCATCAGCCCCACTCGTCACAAATTCCTGCCGTACTCGACCTTTTCGTCATCGGGGGAGGAATCAACGGCACCGGCATCGCCAACGATGCCGCCGGTCGCGGCCTGTCGGTGATGCTATGCGAGCAGTCGGATCTGGCCAGCGCCACTTCCTCGGCCAGCAGCAAGCTGATTCACGGAGGGCTTCGCTACCTCGAGCATTACGAGTTCCGCCTGGTACGCGAGGCACTCCACGAGCGCGAGGTACTGCTCGAGAAGGCGCCCCACATTGTCTGGCCATTGCGCTTCATCCTGCCGCACCGCCCCCATCTGCGTCCGGCCTGGATGCTGCGCGCCGGGCTGTTCCTCTATGACCACCTCAGCCACCGCGACAGCCTGCCCGGCGCCAGAGGGCTCCGGTTCGACAGTGCCAACCCGCTGCAGCCAGCGATCAAGAAGGGCTTCGAATACTCCGACTGCTGGGTAGACGACGCGCGTCTCGTAGTTCTAAACGCCCTGCAGGCCCGGGACGCCGGTGCCGAGATCATGGTGCGCACGCGCTGCGTCGCCGCGGCCGAGGAAAACGGTGTCTGGAGAATCACCCTGGAGAATACCCTGACCGGCGAGACCTTCACCCGCCGGGCACGGGCGCTGGTCAACGCCACCGGTCCCTGGGTGGAATCGTTCATCCGCGGCAGGACGGAGCGCAAGTCGCGCTACGGCATCAACATGATCAAGGGCAGCCACATCATCACCAGGCGCATCAACGGCGACGACCGCGCCTACATCCTGCAGAACAAGGACAACCGCATCGTCTTCGTGCTGCCCTATCAGCGCGACTATAGCCTGATCGGGACCACCGACGTCAGCTACACCGGCGATCCGTCGCAGATCAGGATCAGCGACGCGGAGGTCGACTACCTGCTCGAGGTGATCAACGCCCATTTCCGCGAGCCGCTCAGCCGCGACGACATCGTCGCCAGCTACTCCGGGGTACGACCGCTGTGCGACGACGAATCGACGCTACCCTCGGCGATGACACGCGATTACACGTTGGAACTGGACGATCTCGGCGCCCCGCTGCTGTCCATTTTCGGTGGCAAGATCACTACTTTCCGCAAGCTGGCCGAGGCGGCCATGGTGCAGCTCGCGCCCTTCTTTCCCGACATGGGCCGTCCCTGGACCCACGATGCCAAGCTACCGGGCGGCGACATCGAGTCCCGCAATACGTTTCGCACACGACTCCTCGAGGGGTATCCCTTCCTTGGCGATGCACGCGCGGATCGCTTCGCCTCGAGCTACGGCAGCTTGTGCCGGCATTTTCTCGATGGCGCCCGACATGTCGAGGATCTGGGCGAAGAGTTCGGCGCCGGCCTCACCCGTGCGGAGGTGGATTACCTGATGGATCACGAATGGGCCCAGCATGCCGATGACATCCTCTGGCGGCGTACCAAGCTCGGTTTGCGTTTCACGCCTGCGCAGCGTGAGCGTCTGATCGCTTACATGGCCAGTCGGTTGACCTTGCACGCGGCCTGAAGGAGCCCCCCCCGGCGCATGCTTCGGTTGCGGTTGAGTCATGTCCCGTTATGATGAAGATGCCGTGACGATCGGGCAGGTAACTTGCTCGAGACTCGCTCGGCATACTCCGTCAGGCCATGGGAGCCAGAACATGCTGCAAATGGGACTCGCTGGATTTGCGGGCCTGCAATTGATTGCAACGCTAATTCCTCAGTTGCGGATTCGGCATTGGTAGGTACGCGGCTTCGATTTCCCGCGTCTGCAAATTGCCACGCTGGCTCTCGTCACCGCGCTGGCGCTGCTCCTGACCTGGCCGTTGACTGCTGTCGGCGTTTGGGGACTCGCGATCAGTCTGCTGGTTTTCGCCTTTCAGGGCTGGCGGGTCATGGCCTGGACACGCCTCTGGCCACGCCAGGTCGTCGACGCGCATGGCGAACCTGCACAGCGCTGCTTTTCGCTGATGGTCGCGAATGTGCTCACCTCCAATCACAACGCCAAGGGGCTGACCGATCAGATCCTGGCTCAGGATCCTGACATGATCCTGACGCTGGAGTCCGATCAGTGGTGGCAGACGCGCCTCGACGAGGCGCTATCGGACGGCTGGCCCCATGCCGTCAGAATCCCCCTCGATAATCTATACGGTATGCACCTCTACTCGCGTCTGCCGCTGGAGGAGACCGAAGTCAAATGGCTGATTCAGGAAGACATTCCCTCCATTCATACCTGGGTACGCCTCAGAAATGGCCAGCGGGTACGCTTCTATGCCGTGCATCCCCGCCCGCCGGCACCCTCGGAAAGCGAGGAGTCCCTCTGGCGCGATGCCGAACTGCTACTGGTGGGAAAGGCTATCCATCAGCACTACGCGCCCACCCTGGTCGCGGGCGACCTCAACGACGTGGCCTGGTCACGCACCACCAAGCTGTTCTGCCGCGTTAGCGGCATGCTCGACCCTCGACGCGGCCGCGGCCTGTTCAACAGCTTCCATGCCGATTACCGCTGGCTACGCTGGCCACTGGATCATATCTTCGTCAGCGATCACTTCACCCTGGTGGCGATGCGCCGCCTGGCACGTTTCGGCTCCGACCACTTTCCCATCTATATCTCGCTGTGCTACCGCCCCTCCCGCGCCGATGAAAACCGGGTCATCGAGGCGGATCGCGAAGAGCGCATCGATGCCACCGAGACCATTGCCGAGGCGCGCTCGCAACCGGAGGCTCTGGATCGCCCGCGTGCCGGTCTGAAATAATCCCGTCCCTGATAGCACCTTTTCTTCGCTACAGACGACAACGCCCCGGCAAGCCGGGGCGTTTCACGTCGGACATCTTCAACCTTCAGGCAAGGTGCTATTCGGGGATGCCACCCTGGGTCAGTTGTGCCGGGTCCAGCAGACGCTGCAGTTCTTCACGGGACAGATCGGTTTCTTCTTCGGCCACGTCCAGGATGGGGCGTCCCGCCTGATAGGCCTTCTTGGCGACGGCGGCCGCTGCGTTGTAACCGATCACCGAGTTCAGCGCCGTGACAAGAATGGGGTTTCTGGCCAACGGCTCGGCAATGTTGTCACGACGCACGCTAAAGGTCGCGATGGCCCGATCCGCCAGCAAACGGCTGACATTGCTCATCAGGCGAATGGAGGTCAACACGTTGGTCGCCACCAGTGGCAGCATGACATTGAGCTGGAAGTTCCCGCTCTGCCCTGCCACGGTGACCGCCGTGTCCAGCCCGATCACCTGAGCGGCGGCCTGGGCAGCCGACTCGGGAATCACCGGATTGACCTTGCCCGGCATGATCGAGCTGCCCGGTTGCAGGGCCTCGAGCTCGATCTCACCCAACCCGGCCAGCGGCCCGGAGTTCATCCAGCGCAGATCGTTACTGATCTTCATCACCGCGCAGGCCAAGGTGCGCAGATGTCCTGACAGTTCCACAGCGGCATCCTGAGACGCCAGGCTAGCGAAGAAACTGTCGTTGGGCTGAAAATCGAGGCCTGTCTGTTCGCTGAGCGTCCGAGCCATACGCGAGGCGAACTCGGGATGCGCGTTGATGCCGGTGCCCACCGCCGTACCGCCCTGCGCCAGTCGTGTCAGCCGTGTCTGCCCGCTCTCCAGCCGCTCGATGGCCTGAGCGATCTGGCTGGCCCAGCCGCCCAACTCCTGACTCATGCGCACCGGCATCGCGTCCATCAGGTGGGTGCGGCCGGTCTTGACCACGTCATCCACCTCGGCGGCCTTCTTCTCGATGGCCTGTTGAAGATGGCGAAGCGCCGGCAGCAGCTGTTGATTGACCTCCACTGCCGCAGCCAGGTGGATGGCGGTGGGAATCACGTCGTTACTGGACTGGCCCATGTTGACATGATCATTGGGGCCGATGCTGTCGCCTGCGCGCGAGGCCAGATGCGCGATGACCTCGTTGACGTTCATGTTGGTCGATGTTCCGGAACCGGTCTGGAAGACATCGATGGGGAACTGATCGGCATGCTCGCCATCGATGACCTGCTGGGCGGCATCGATGATCGCCTTGGCATAGCCCTCGTCGAGCAGGCCCAATTCGCGATTGACCTCGGCCGCAGCGCGCTTGATGCGAGCCACGGCGCGAATGAACTCGCTCGGCAGCGGCTGGCCACTGACCGGAAAATTGTTGATGGCTCGCTGGGTCTGGGCGCCGTACAAGGCGCTTGCGGGGACTTCCAGTTCCCCCATGCTGTCGCGTTCAATGCGGGTCTCGCTCATGACATCCTCCTGTCCGGTTGAGCAAATAGTCTTCCCGAGCCGGGCCGCCGTGGGCCAATGGGTCCTGCCGATGACCATGATAGTCTCAGGAGAGCGCCACCGGCATCCCGTGATATCGGGAAGTCCGTGGCCGTAGCCTCCTAACCATTGCGGCCCTGCCCTAACCTTTCAAGGAGATTTCACATGTGGCAACGCATCCAACTGACACTCAAGGCCCGCTCTCGCGGCTTTCATCTGGTCACCGACGAAATTGTCGATGCCCTGCCTCTAAGAGAGATTCAAACGGGCCTGCTACACCTGCAGCTGTTGCATACCTCCGCCTCGCTGACACTCAACGAGAACGCCGATCCCGATGTTCGTCATGACATGGATGCTTTCGCACGACGTCTGGTTCCGGGAGATTTGCCCTACTTCCGTCATACGCTGGAGGGGTCCGACGATATGCCGGCTCACGTACTGGCCAGCCTGTTCGGCACACAACTGACGCTGGCGGTGGAAAAGGGACGCCTGGCCACTGGAACCTGGCAGGGTATCTGGCTGGGGGAACACCGGAATCATGGCGGTGAACGCCGCATCCTCGCGACCCTCATGGGCGAATGAGCCGGAAGCGGGGCGGAGAAGCGTCAGTTACCAGCCCAGCGCCTGCTTGACGAAGGGAATGGTCAGCTTGCGCTGGGCGGAAAGCGAGGCGCGATCAAGCTGAGCCAGCGCATCGAAGAGATCGGTGAGTCGGCGCGGTCCACGGTGCAGAATATAGCGGGCCACCTCATCGGGAAGCTGCATGCCACGCGCACGTGCACGGAGTTTCAATGCCTCGAAACGCCCCGTGTCGTCGAGATGACGCACATGAAACGTGACGCCCCAGGTGAGACGGGAAGCGAGATCGGGCAACCGGACATCGAGCTGGCGCGGCGCGCCATGGGCGGCAATGACCAACCGCTTGCCGGCATCACGCATGCGGTTGAAGAAATGAAACAGGCCCTCTTCCCAGCGCTTGCGGCCCAGGACCATCTCGAGATCGTCGATGGCCACAAGATCGAGCCGCTCCAGGTCTTCCAGCACATGCGGGGGAAAGTGCCCAAGATCCGCCAGCGGCAGATACAGGGCCCGCCGATCGCGATCACCTGCCGCATGACAGGCCGCCTGCAGCAGATGACTCCGCCCGGCCCCCTCGCCTCCCCACAAGAACAGGAACGGCTCGCCATCTTCGTCCAGTTGGGTACGCAGACGCTCGACCAGCGTGGCATTGTCGCCGGCCAGAAAATTGGCAAAGGTGGCATCGTCACGCAGGCCTAGTCCGAGAGGCAACTGCGCGGACCCTGATGTCATGGCGTTTCCTCGTCGCTGCCGGTATCCCGCTCCTACCGAGAGTCGTATAAATTGCTGTTTTTGTAGCGCTCGAGCACGAAGCGCAATAGTACCATGATGACCGCCGCGACCGGCAACGCAAGCAGGATGCCGGTGAAACCGAACAGCTGCCCGCCGGCCAGAACGGCAAAGATCACCGCGACGGGGTGCAGACCGATCTTGTCGCCCAGCAGCAAGGGCTGCAACAGGGTGCTTTCCGCGATCTGCCCCACGGCGAACACAGCCCCCACGCCCAGCAGCGGCAGCCACTCTCCGAACTGGAAGAACGCCACCACGGCGGCGATGGTAATCCCCACGATCACCCCCAGATAAGGCACGATACTGGCAAGCCCCGCCAGCAGACCGATCAACAGGCCAAAGCGTACCCCAAGCAGACTCAGCCCAGTGGCATAGATCGCTCCCAGACTCAGCATCACCAGCAGCTGCCCTCGCAGGAATGCCGACAGTACCTCGTCACACTCCTTGGCAAGCCGTGTCGCCGAGGGTTCGACTCGCCGAGGCAGTAGCTCCTGAATACGCCCCTTGAGATGATCCCAGTCGAGCAGGAGATAGAACGTCACCACGGGAATCAGCGCCAGGTTGCCGACCCACACGGCAAAGGCCAGGCCCGAGCGGGATACCTGAGCCAGCAGTGCGGCGGCATAGGTGCCCGTTTCTCGCCAGTTGGCCATCAGGGTACTGCGCAGCTGGTCGAGATCCGCCGTGAAGTCGATGCCCGTCAGCGACTGGACTTCCGGCAGGATGCGCGTCTGGACCCAGGTAAAAATGAGCGGGAACGCCTCGATGAGCTGCCCCAGCTGACGTCCGAGCATGGGAATGAGAATCAAGCTGGCCAGAATCAGCGCGCCGATGAGGATCATGAAGACCACGCTGACCGAGAGACGCCGCGACAGCCCTCTTGCCTCCAGCCGGTCCGTCAATGGATCGCCCAGATAGGCCAGGATCATGCTGACGAAAAACGGCATGAGGATCGGTTCGAGCAGAACCAGCAACCAGATCGTTACCACGGCCCCCAGCAGAGCCCACCATTGCAGCCGCGTCATCGTGTCATTGCTTCCTTGTCAGTCGAAATTTCATTCCGGTACCCGGTCACGGCCCGCCGGATGGCGATGCGTCGCCTGGGGGGCGATGCTACAATACGCCCCCTCTCTCTCGTCAGGCTCACTTTTTTACAGGTACGCCCATGACCCGCAGTTCCTCTGATACTCCGCCGTCCACCTCCGTCTCGCTCAGCTACAAGGATGCCGGCGTAGACATCGATGCCGGCAATGCCCTCGTCGAGCGCATCAAAGGTGTGGCCAAACGTACCAGTCGTCCCGAGGTCATGGGCGGGCTGGGCGGATTCGGTGCACTCTGCCAGCTCCCCAGCGGCTATCGTGAACCGGTGCTGGTGTCGGGCACCGACGGCGTTGGCACCAAGCTGCGCCTGGCCATGGATCTTGATCGCCACGACAGCATCGGTATCGATCTGGTCGCCATGTGCGTCAACGACCTGGTCGTGGCCGGCGCCGAGCCGTTGTTCTTCCTCGACTACTATGCCACGGGCAAGCTCGATGTCGATATCGCGGCCGATGTGGTTACCGGCATCGGCGAGGGCTGCGCCCAGGCCGGCTGCGCCCTGGTGGGCGGCGAGACCGCGGAAATGCCGGGCATGTACGAGGGCAGCGATTACGATCTGGCCGGCTTCTGCGTCGGCGTGGTGGAAAAGTCCGAGATTCTCGACGGCCGCAAGGTCGCCGAGGGGGATGTGCTGCTGGGCCTGGCCTCCTCCGGCCCGCATTCCAACGGCTATTCGCTGATCCGCAAGATTCTCGAGGTGAGCCGGGCCAGTCTGGATGAAGCGCTTGACGGCCAGCCGCTGCGCGATGCGCTGCTCGCGCCGACGCGGATCTATGTCAAGTCGCTGCTGTCGCTGATCAAGGAGAGCGGCGTCGACGTGCATGCGCTGTCTCACATTACCGGCGGCGGCTTGCTCGAGAACGTGCCGCGCGTTCTGCCGGAGCACCTTGCCGCCTCCATCGATGTCGATGCCTGGCAGCGCCCGGCGGTGTTCGACTGGCTCCAGCGTCAGGGTAACGTCGCCGAGCGCGAGATGTATCGCGTGCTGAACTGTGGCATCGGCATGGTGGCGGTCGTGCCGGCAGGCCAGGCCGAGCAGGCCATGTCCCACCTGCAGACAGCCGGCGAAACGGTATATCGCCTGGGCTCGATCACCTCCCGTCGCGGTCAGGAAGAGCAGGTACGTCTGGAGAATCTGTCGGCATGAGCGATGCAACCGATACCCTCACCGACTTCCAGGCGGAGTCCGTCGACAAGCGCCGCGTCGTGGTACTGATCTCGGGTAACGGCAGCAATCTGCAGGCCCTGCTCGATGCCCAGGAGCATGACGAACTCGGCGGCGAGATCGTCGCCGTGGTCTCCAACAAGGCCGATGCCTACGGGCTGGTACGGGCCAAGGAGGCCGGTGTGCCGGCGGTGGTACTGCCGCATCAGGAATACGACAGCCGCGAGGCCTTCGATGGCGCGCTGATCAAGGTGATCGAACGTCATGAGCCGGATTTGATCGTCCTGGCCGGCTTCATGCGCATTCTGACCCCGATATTCGTCAAGCGCTTCTACGGCCGCGTACTCAATATCCACCCCTCACTGCTGCCTTCCTATCAGGGGCTCGATACTCATGCCAGGGCGCTGGCCGACAAAGCGGAAGAGCATGGCGTCAGTGTGCACTTCGTCACCGACGAGCTCGATGGCGGCCCGGTGGTCATCCAGGCGGCGGTACGCGTCATGCCGGGCGACAGCGTGGCGTCGTTGACCGAGAAGATCCATGCCCGCGAGCATCTGATCTATCCCATCGCCGTGCGCTGGTTCCTCGAAGGACGACTGCAGCTCGGCCCGGAGGGTGCCATGCTCGACAGCACCCTGTTGCCGCCTCAGGGCTTGCGGCTATCCCATGAGGATGCTGCAGAGGAACTCGACGAGAACGGCGACACCGAATAGTCCAAATCGGCTGGCCAACAGAAAAAGCGCTGCAGGCACGTCTGCAGCGCTTTTCTCTTTTTAACTTCCTGGACACGCGACAGAAGCGGCCCCACCGCATCAGAAGGCCAGGCTCGCCCCCAGGCGGAAATGGGCCGTCATGTCGTCCCAGCCTTCGGCCCCCACGCCGGCCTGCAGCATCGCGGAACGGCCCAGCGCCATCCTCCAGCCCGCGTCGAAGCGCAGATAATGATCGTCCTCTCGAGCCACGCTTTCACCGGTCCAGTGATTGGTCGGTAGCGAGACCAGCATCACCTCCGCGCCCTCTCGCTCATCCTCGAGATATTCGCCCCAGGCAACCTCGCCATACAATCCGAAGCCATCCTGAAGCGCCCGGTCCGCCATCAGCCCCAGCTCGAGCCGCCGGTCTTCGCGATGCTGCTCGGAAACCGCCAGGGCATTGGCGGACGAACCCGTTTCCCGGTAGGCATCGACATCCGCTTCGGTATGGCGATAACCGATGAAGGGCGCCGTGTACCAGGGTGATGTCTTCGATGTCAGACGATAATCGAGGCGTGCCTCGGCCGCCCATCCATCGGCATCCGGATTGCCTTGCAGAGTGCGCTCGGCCTGCCCCAGCATGACAGAGCGACGCAGGTCGAGATCGAAATCGCCATAGCTGGCAATCAATTGCGCGCCCACACGCCCCAGATGCTGTCGCGCGAACAGACTGAATGTCTGCCCATCGAGCTCGAAGCGCGCGGGGTCGTCTATCTCGGCATAGCGCTGACTGACGGCAATCCCTCCCCAGCCCATCCCCAGCGGTACCACAATACCGATACCTCCTCCCCGCTGGGTGACGTCCGAGGCTTCGCCCGTGTAGAACTCATCGCTATCGACATGCCGATAGTCGCCTTGGGCGAACAGTCGCAGGCCGTCACGCTGCACGCCGGGACGCAGCTCGTCATTCAGCGCCTGCTGCTCGGCATTCAACGCTCCCGTGGCCAGCTCGCCTGTCAGGGACAGCACTTGCGGCGCCTCGATCAGGGCCTGCGCATAATCGGCGAAGATCTGCTGTGCCGCCGTGGTGGGGTGCACCGCGTCGTCATAGAACAGCCTGTCGGGGTCCGGACTGCCCGACGCCAGGCCGTAGGTGCTGGTATCGCAGCGCACATCGCTGAAGCAGACATCGGTCAGCGCCACGTCGCTGGCAAAGCCGAAATCGGCCGGTGCCGCCAGCACGTCGGCGACAAGCCCGCCGACATCGAGGCGGATGATGTCGACCTCACCGTCGTGACTCGCCAGGCGAGCGCCCAGCGCCTGGTTGAAGACATCGCCCAGCGCGGAGAACCCCGCACGCTGACCGCTGAGCTCTCCTGCGGGCGTCAAGCCGACATCGGGAAGATCGGAGACGATCACGCTCTCCGCTCCGGCGGCCACCAGCGCATCCACGGCGTCCGCCAGCGTGTTGGCGGCGTTTACCGCCGTGGCGGGGCTCGTCACCAGGCCCTGCAGGAAATCGTTACCGCCGCCATTGAGGTAATAAAGGGCGTCAGGATCCGCCATGTCATGGCTGATCAAGTAGCCGTCACGTGTTCTCGATATACCGGAGGCCGAGACGATGGAGCCCTGCGGCTGGGTGAGCGAGGCCAGAATCTGCGCCGTGGTGTAGCCGCCCGTGGCGTAGTTGGTTCCGTCGGGCAGGCCGAGCCGTTCCCGCACGATTGAGGTCGAAGGCAGCAGCGGTCCCAGTCCCAGCGCCTTGGCGAGACGCTGGGTCATGACCTCGCCGTAGGGCGACGGCGCTTGATAGTCGGGGCCTTGGCGGTTGGTAAAGCGCAGGCTTGCCACTTCCCCCAGGGCGAGACTTTCGGCATCCGGAAACTGTCCGGAGTCGCTCAAGCTGTCGCCGAACACGACCATTTGAGAATAGGCGGCGGCGGGTAGCGACGCAGCGATCAGGCCCACCGCCATCAACCGAGAGAACACCCTGGCCGGATGCCCCAGGCTGCGCGACACCGGAAGGACTGGCGAGACTCGAGGAACGGGCAGCTTCATGTCATATCGTCCTTGTTATTATCGACGGTGGGCGACATGCCGAAACGCCACGTCATCCTCACATGACACTATCAAACGTTTATTTGAACGCCGACGTAATACGACTTCAGTCGTGTATGCCCGGGCATCTGCGCAAACACCACCGGCCCGCAAGCGGGCCGGTGGAAGGTGAAGACGAGATGGGCCGGAGTCAGGCCCGGGGAAGCGTCACGCCGCGCTGGCCCATGTACTTGCCGCCACGATCCTTGTAGGAGACATCGCAGATTTCATCGGATTCGAGAAACAGCATCTGCGCCACCCCTTCGTTGGCGTAGATGCGCGCCGGCAGGTTGGTAGTGTTGGAAAACTCCAGGGTCACATGCCCTTCCCACTCCGGCTCCAGTGGCGTGACATTGACGATGATGCCGCAGCGTGCATAGGTGGATTTGCCCAGACAGATCGTCAAGACGCTACGCGGAATACGAAAATACTCCACGGTACGCGCCAGAGCGAAGGAGTTGGGGGGAATGACGCAGACGTCACCCTTGACATCGACGAAGCTCTTCTCGTCGAAGGCCTTGGGATCGACGATCGCCGAATGAATATTGGTGAAGACCTTGAATTCATCGGCGCAGCGCACGTCATACCCATAGCTGGACGTCCCGTAGGAAATGACACGCTGACCGTTCACATGGCGAACCTGATCGGCCTCGAAAGGCTCGATCATGCCTTCGCTTTCCGCCATGCGGCGAATCCACTTGTCGGATTTGATACTCATTGGGCGTCCTTGGAAGCTGCGCACGATAGGTAAAGGAAAGGGCCGTCATGATAACGGCCCCGTGACAGTTACTGAAGCGGCTTGAGCCGCTGACGGCGGATCAATCGCTGAATGAAATGGTCGGCCCGTCCTGCTCCTGCTGGCTCTCGACCCCTTCGGCTACCGCACGTGCCACGTCGCGGAATATGGCCGCCACCTCGCCTTCAGGCTCGGCGACGACACTGGGGCGTCCCCCATCAGCCTGCTCACGGATGGAGAGCTGCAGCGGCAACTGCCCCAGCAGCTTCGTCTGATACTGCTCAGCGATACGCTCGCCCCCCCCGCTGCCGAAGATCGGTTCGACATGGCCGCAATTCGAACAGAGATGCAGACTCATGTTCTCGACCACACCCAGCACCGGCACGTTGACCTTGCGGAACATCTCGACGCCGCGTTTGGCATCCAGCGTAGCGATATCCTGCGGCGTGGTCACGATCACCGCGCCCGACACCGGCACCTTCTGCGCCAGGGTCAACTGGATATCACCGGTCCCCGGCGGCATGTCGATGAACAGGTAATCGATATCCTCCCATACCGTCTGGGTCAACAGTTGCTGGAAAGCGCTGGAGACCATCGGCCCCCGCCATACCATGGCCTCGTTGACATCGACCATGAAGGCCATCGACATGGCCTGAATGCCATGCGCCTTGATCGGCTTGACGCGATTCTGCCCCGCCTGTTCCGGCCGCACACCCGGCAGTATACCCAGCATCTGCGCCTGACTGGGACCGTAGATATCGGCATCCAGCAGGCCGACGCGGTAACCTTCCGCCGCCATGGCCAGCGCCAGGTTGGCGGTCACGGTGGATTTGCCCACGCCACCCTTCCCGGAGGCCACCGCCACAATATGCTTCACTCCTTCGACCACTGCATCCTCCTTCAGGCTTGGCTCTTCATGAAGGCTCAGCTTACCATCCTTTATGGGATTTTCATGCTTATCCCAGTATGGCAGTCAACTTCTCCGCCGACCGGAATCCAACGCGCCACCACTAAAAGAGCCCGGATGTCATGAACATCCGGGCCCCGTCACGTCTGCTTATCAGGCGTGTTTACTTGGCAGGTTCCATGCTCTTCTTCTGCCCGGAATAGGTCTGCTTGCCTCCTATCATCCCGCTGAGCACTTCCTCGGCCGTGGCCGGACGGTTCTCGACCGAGCTGGTCCACTTGCCCCAGATGGTCGGATCGATCTTGTCGCCATTGTTGCCGAGATTCTGCAGACGCTGCTGGTCCTCGTCGGTCAGCACCTGCTTGGCCAGCGGCTGGAGATGGCGTACGTCGTCCGCCCCCATGTCGATCATCTGGCCGACACGATTGCCGTAGTCATCGTGAACCAGGAACAGGTGCCACAGCATGCGCTCCTGCACGTCGCGCTCACACTGCTGCAGCATTCCCCCCAGAACATTGACGAGCTCGTCGCGCTCCCAGTCCATCATGGTGTTGTAGCGTGCGCGCGCCTGGACGTAATCGTTGCGACGCTCGATCACGCTGCGTGTCAGCTGACCCTTGACCTCGGGCGGGTTGTTGGGCCGATCCATCTCCGCCTCATGCAGGCCATTGTGGATCGACGGCTCGAAGTTGATGTGCGGGTTCTGTCCCGGCGCCCGGTCGACGTAGTATTCCATCTGGCCACCGCGCTGATTGGTGGCCACGTTGGCGTTCTTGGCCTGGTTGACCGGCAGTTGCAGATAGTTGGGACCCACGCGATAACGCTGGGTATCGGAATAGGAGAAAGTGCGACCGATGAGCATCTTGTCGTCGGAGAAATCGAGCCCGTCGACCAGCACGCCGGTCCCCATGGCGATCTGCTCGTTCTCGTTGAAGAAGTCGTCGACGTTGCGGTTGAGCGTCATTACGCCGATCTTGCGCAGCGGGAACTGATCTTCCGGCCAGATCTTGGTGTCGTCGAGCGGATCCCACTCCAGTTCGGGATGATCATGGTCTTCCATGATCTGCACGTAGACGTCCCACTGCGGATAGTCACCGCGCTCGATCGCCTCGTACAGGTCCTTGGAAGCGGAGCCGAGTTCCTGGCCCTGCACCTTGGCCGCTTCCTCTTCGGTCAGGCTGGCCACGCCACAACGCGGATGGAAATGATACTTGACCAGGACGGTGCCGCCCTGCTCGTTGACCATCTTGTAGGTATTGACGCCGAAGCCTTCCATGTGCCGGTAGGAGGCAGGAATGCCGCGTGGGCTGAACAGGTGCGTCAGCATGTGCATCGATTCCGGCGTCTGACTCATGAAATCGAGAATCCGGTTCGGCTCCTGACGGAAGGTGACCGGATCGGGCTTCAGCGAGTGAATGACGTCGGGAAACTTGATCGCGTCGCGAATGAAGAAGATCGCCAGGTTGTTGCCGACCAGATCCCAGTTGCCCTCTTCGGTGTAGAACTTGACTGCGAAACCGCGCGGGTCACGCGCCGCTTCGGAGGAATCACGACCACCGATGACAGTCGAGAAGCGGATCGCCAGATCGGTCTTCTTGCCCGCCTCCTGGAAGAGCTTGGCGCGGGTATACTTCGAGGCCGGTTCATCGCCGATCTGCCCGGTCGCCTCGAATTCACCATAGGCGACGAAACCGCGCGCGTGCACCACGCGCTCCGGAATGCGCTCACGATCGAAATGGCTGATCTTCTCGAGAAACTGGTAGTTTTCCAGCGTTGCCGGGCCACGGCTGCCGATGGTGCGCTGGGACTGGTTGTTGCTGACCGGATGGCCCTGCCGGTTGGTCAGGGTCTGCCCCGTCGAGCGTCGCTTATCGTCTTGTGTCATGGTGATCTCCTTTTTATCGAACTACGCATCTTCCGCATGCAGGCGAGGCATGATGATGGCTGTTTCAGCGTAGCAGGAGGCCGCCGGAAGGGTTTATCGGGTGTTTCGATAGAGGCTATTAATTCAGCCAATGAGGCACTTGCGGATTAAAATATATAGGCTATTGAAGATTCCGCTCCCGTAAAGGTTTGCAGGGTGCCGATATCGAAGGTGTCGATCAGTAATCGACCTTACCGCGCAGGGTCTTGCGCTGTCCTCGCTTCGCCTTGCTGTCCAGGCGTCGCTTCTTCGAGCCCTTGGTGGGCTTTGTCGCGACACGTTTGGGGGGAGCGTACATCACGCTCTTTATCAGCGACTTGAGGCGGCATAATGCTTCTGCGCGGTTCTGCTCCTGGGTCCGGTGTTGCTGAGCCTTGATGATGACGATGCCCTCCTTGCTGACGCGCCGATCGTTCAGGTCCAGCAGCTTCTCCTTGAAACCCTCCGGAAGCGAAGAGGCACGAATGTCGAAACGCAGATGGATCGCGGAGGATACCTTGTTGACGTTCTGCCCCCCAGCCCCCTGCGAACGTACCGCCTGCATCTCGATTTCATTGTCGGGAATGGCGACGTTTCTTGATAGCTGCAGCATGATGTCTCGCAATGTTGAAATGTGAACGGGAGCGACGGTCACCATCCCGTCATCAGCAGATAGAGATCCAGGACCACCACCAGAGCGGTGGCGCCAATCGCCACCGCCTTGAACGTGCCACGCAGGCGTAGCGGTCCCATCAGCTCGCGATGCATGGATAGCCAGACCAGCGGCACCAGGGCGAAAGGCAACGCCAGACTCAGGATCACCTGACTCCATACCAGCAGGGTATCCGGACGGGTGCCGGCCTGAGTGGTCATCACCAGAAAGGCCAGTGACACCGCGATGACACGCGTCACGATGCCGCGCATCCACATCGAACCGGTCCGGCCATGAAAGCCCCGGGTCAGCATGCCGCCCGCCACCACTCCCGTGATGGCCGAGCTCTGTCCTGCGGCGTAGAGCGCCACGGCAAACAGCAGCGCGGCGATCGCGCCCAGAGACAGGCCGATGGCCTGATGGGCCCCTTCCAGACTGGTGATGGCGACGTCCAGTCCCGACAGCGACGCACCGGAGACGATCAGAATCGCGGCATTCACGAACAGCGCAATCGTCAACGCCATGACGGTATCTCCGGTGGCCAGGCGCAATGCCTGGCCATGCTGCCTTGCCGGTAGCGCGCGCCGACGTTCGGCGATCAGGCCCGAATGCAAGTACAGGTTATGCGGCATCACCGTCGCCCCGAGAATCCCCAGGGCAATGACCAGCGCATCCGGCTTGACAAGCGTGGCGGGCGACTGGAGCACGTCGCTCCACATTTCCCCCACCTGAGGGTGCGAACGCACCAGCAGGACCAGAAAGGCAAGAGCCACCACCCCCAGCAGCGCATTGACGATACGTTCATGCCACGCGTGATTGGGCCCCGACAACATCAGTACCAGCAATGTACCCGCCGCGGTGATCAAAAGTCCCAACGACATGGGCAGATCGAACAGCAGCTCGAGGGCGACCGCACCGCCGACGAGTTCCGCCAGCGCCGTGGCGAGAATCGCCGCTTCGCCGGCAATCCAGGCGACCCGAGCGACGACACCCGGCAGCATGCGGCGCGTCAACTGGGCAAGATCTTCCCCCGTGGCCATGGCCAGGCGTACCGACAGTATCTGAAACAGCATTCCCAGCAGGCTGGCGACAATGACCACGGACAGTAGCGAGTAATGATACTTGGACCCTGCCGCAATGTCGGTCGCCCAGTTGCCCGGGTCCATGTAGCCGACCGCCACCAGCAGACCAGGACCCAGCAGGCGCTTGAGTAGAAACTGCAGTGAAACGGCCGGGCCATTGGCAGCAGACAGATCCTGCCCTTTCTCTGCCAAGGCAGGTTCCGAGGATTCGGACATTCGAGACTCCAAAAGCGCAACGAATACGGTGCCGAAGGCTTATCTTCAAGCTTCGGTAGCCGAGAAAGACAGCATGATATTGTCAACGCCTTTCATAGCCTCGTCTATACCTTGCCGTTCGGCAAGTAGCATAGCTAGATAACGGTATAATAAGAAAAGGACATCACTTCGACATGGCTCAGTCGCTCTTCCCGAGCCGTTCGGGTCCAAGCCAGCCGGGAAAGGCGTCTTCCAGGGTGGTGCGCATACGCCACGCATGGGAACCGGGCCAATAGACGCGTCCGCATCCCGGGCAACGCGTCACTGTCCCGGGAAGGCTACGCGCACGTTGCGGGACAAAGGCGGCGATCTCCTCCGCGCTGGCCTCACGTACCAGGGTGTTGCACACCAGACAGCGGGTAAAGAGCCTGGCGGGTGGAGTGAGTCGACAAGTCTCGATGACCTCTCGCAGTTGCGCGAGCGGGGCATCGCAAGTGATCAACAGCGACCGCGCGGGACGCAAATAGGCCACGAGATGCCGGTCGCGCGTCAGAAGTGTCCGCACTTCGGCATCGGCCAGTTCGACCAGCCCATGGTCGTCACACGTGACACCATAGACGGTATCGAACCCCAGCACGCGTAGCCAACGCGCCAGGCGGCCCAGCATCTCGTCCGCCAGAAAACGCGGGGGCGTCCGGCAATCCATTTTCTCTCCATTCGCTGGAAGCGCTTCGCGTTGTCCCGTCACTGCAACCGGGACGACTCAGACAGCGCCCTGCCGGTATCCTTTAATTGCTTTGACGCTTAATTGCTTTGACGCTGCTCATCGCTCTGGACCTGGAGCTTGCAGCGGATGAAGTCGCTGTGGCTGACGAAGAGCAGATCCGCCAGCTTGCGGATGCGATGCTCCTCGTAGGCATCCAATTGTTGATCGGCATAGGCCAGCCGCCACATGAGCTCCACCAGCGCGACCTTGTCATCATAGTCGTAACGCTCGTTGATGAGATGCACGAACTGGAAATGATCCACCGCCTGGTCGGCCTCCTGCTCGGCCAGAGTCATCAGCTCCTCCACCTCGTCAGGGTCCAGCGAGAAGCGCGCCTGCAACATTTTCCGCAACGCCTTAAGCTCACTCGGGTCGGTGTGGTAATCGGCACGCACGATCTCGCAGAGCAGAGCCGCCGTCGCCAGCTCCAGGGTTATCGCCCGGTTCTCCGTGGCCCCGGGCCCTGCCAACCGGCGATTGAAGAACTGTTGTATGGCCTCGAGCATGACACGTCCTCACGTGGGATTATGTTTCATTACGACAACGCATACGCGAAAGGTTCGCGCCGTATCATCATCTGCCTCGGCACCGCCAGCTCATGGGCAGGGAAAGCGCGTAAAAGCGATGGCTTGCACGGCTTGCGATATACTGTGGACCCCGCTAGCGACTCACCTGAAAAGACACCTCATGCCTTGCTTTCCTCGTACGTTTCTAATGCGCCATATCAGCCTCCTCGGCATGGCATGCCTCGCCATGTTGCTGACCGCCTGTGGGCGACACGTTCCCGAACTTCACCGAATACAGGGCGAAGCCCAAGGCACCAGCTATCACGTCAGTTACTGGAGTGAGGATGATCTCGACGACGCTGCGCTGGCCGAGGCTTTTGCTGCCACGCTCAAGGAAATCGATGCCTCGTTGTCGACCTATCGCACCGACTCATGGCTGGCCCGCTTCAACCAGAGCCAGAGCACTGCATGGCAGAAGGCGCCCCGGGAGGTCATTGATCTCATGGGTATCGCAGACGATGTGCACCGGCAGTCCCATGGCTGCTATGACCCGACCATTGCACCGCTTTTCGAACTATGGGGATTTCAGAACGACCGTTTTCAAGTCCCGGCTAACGAGACATTGACTCGCATGCTCGAGCGCGTTGGGTTCGAGCATCTGCATGTCGACACAGCCCATGGACGTATCCGCAAGGATCTGCCCGGTCTCTCCATCGATTTCTCCTCGATGGGCGAAGGCTACACGATCCGCCGTCTCGCCGACGTCCTCGAAGCCCAGGGCATCATTCACTATCTGATCGAGTTTGGCGGGGATCTCTATGCACGGGGCCATAAGCCCGACGGCAGCCATTGGCGTATCGCCATCATGGCGCCCGAGCCGGGCCAGATGCGTGCCCAGAAGTTCGTCACGCTCACGGCCGAGAAGGGAATATCACTGGACACGTCCGGCACCTACCGGCGTTTTTTCACCGACAACGGTCAAAGTTACGGTCATATCATCGATGCGCGCAGCGGTCACCCTGTGACGCACGATCTGGTTTCCGTCTCGGTATTCGGCACGACACCTCCCGTCAGTGACGCTTGGGCTACCGCCATGCTCTGTCTCGGGCAGCAGGAAGGCATGCAAGTCGCCAAAGCATTGCAGCTACCCGTTTACTTCATCGAAAAGCAGGGCTCCGACTTGAGGATCAGTCAGAGCCCTGCGCTTGAACGCTCAGTGCATGTCAGTATCGACGAGTGAGGAGACGCTTTCTTACATCAGGCCGAAGCCTTAGAACTCCGCCCACTCCTCCTGTTTCTGCGGCGTCCTCCGACCCCGCCCGGCGGGCTTCTGGTGGCTGGTGGCGGGCGGGGCACTGATCACCGCTCGTGGTGTCGTCGCGACACGCTCCTGAATTCCATGGCCTTCAGCGAGCCGGAAGAAGCGCATCGCCTCCTCGAGACGCTCCGCCTGCTCCTCGAGCGAGGTGGCTGCGGCTGAGGCCTCCTGGACCAGTGAAGCGTTCTGCTGAGTCACCTGGTCCATCTGCGACACGGCCTGGTGAACCTGATCGATACCCGCGCTCTGCTCCTGAGAGGCGGCGGAAATCTCGTCGATGATGTCCGACACTCGCTTCACCGAGGCCATCACGTCGCGCATCGTGGAGCCCGCATCTTCCACCAGCGTCGCACCCTGATGGATCTGCGAGGCGGACGCCTCGATCAGGCTCTTGATCTCTTTGGCCGCCTCGGCGCTACGACTGGCCAGGATGCGGACTTCGCCCGCCACCACCGCGAAACCGCGGCCCTGTTCGCCGGCACGCGCTGCCTCGACCGACGCATTGAGCGCCAGGATGTTGGTCTGGAAAGCGATCGAATCGATCATGCCGATGATATCGGCAATCTTCTTCGAGCTGTCCGAGATGCCATGCATGGTGGTGATGACCTGCTCCACGACTTGACCGCCACGCCCGGCCGTGGTCGAGGCATCATTGGCCAGGGAACTGGCCTGGCGGGCATTGTCGGCGTTCTGCTTCACGGTAGCGGTGAGTTGCTCCATGCTGGCGGCCGTCTCCTCGAGGGACGCTGCCTGCTGCTCGGTGCGCGAGGAGAGGTCGATGTTACCGCTGGCGATCTCGCGGGTACCGACATGGATCGAACTGCTGCTGTCGCGAACCGTGGCCACGGTCCGGGTCAGGCCGCTCTGCATATGCTGCATGGCGGCAAACAGCTTGCCGATCTCATTCTTGCCGCGATCGGCGATCGGACGCGCCAGATCCCCTTGGGCCATATGCTCGAAGTGCTCGACGGCATCGTTGAGCGGATGGATCATGACACGCATCATCGCGACTCGCATCAGGATCACGATCGCCGCCGCGACAAGGATGACCACGAGCCCGATAACTTCGAAGAGCGCCATATCGCGTTCAAAATCCGCTACTAGGATATCGCCGCGCTCATCGGCATAGTCGATGAATGCCTGCGTGGCCTGCTTGAATTTCTCCTTATCAGCCTCGACCTGCGACTGAAGCGCGTGAAACCCCTCGATGTCGTTGCGTGACAGCGCCTGGCGCTGGGCTTCGATAGTGGCCATCAAGGGCTGATAGGTAGCCTGAATGGCCTCGGCGAACGGCTTTCCCCGCTCTGTCTTGGGCGTAACAATATACTGCTCGTAACGCTGCTGGGCCCGTTGCTGGGCGGCCTGCGATTCAGTGAAATACGCCTGAGCGTCCTGATCACGGCCTTCATTCCGGTAATCCACGTATCGCTCGAGATGCAGTTGCGCATCCGTGATGTGCGCCCGGGTCAGATTGACGGAGTTGAGCTGCTCGACATTGACGTTATCCAGAAGCGCGAGGGTACGAGTGCCCAGGCTACTGGCAGCGTAACCCAGTCCTCCCACCAGCACGATCAAGATTGTAAATAGCGCCAGTACCCCGGTCAGGTTGGCACTGATGGACAAGTTACGCAGTACACGATTCATAGATATCCCCACTTTATCGGCTTTCACAAGCCGATACTTGGCTGTCGGTCGACTTTATCGCTCCGTGAGCCGCTCCCTCCGGAGCTTGCTACAAGGCTGAGCTGACAAACCCGAGATGCAGGTAATGGATACGGTCCAATGCGAGGGGCCTTATCGTTATTTTATGTACCGTTGGGCATTACCAGAGTCACACGGAGGTCACGCTTATCAGGTACGCTCGCCCCGTAGTAGCGTTATCGGCACCAGATGCAGGGACTAAAACCATTTAAACTTATGCATTAAACGATTATTAAACGAATTTATACGCCACTTTGACTCAATCTTGCCGTGCACTTGTCTTTTGTTTTCCAAATCAATGAGTAAGTCGGCTAGACCGACAGCATCGCAGGCCCCTCCATCTTCCCGACAGGCCAAACAGGTGCCATGATTCGTTGCCGCATGGGCTGAGCTGCATGAGCAGGATCACATGAGCAGAGTCGTTCAGGCTCGGTAGACGTTGCGGGAGGCATGTCTGAAGCATGAATAAGGAGCCGTATGAGCGAAGACAGACATGGCCGACAGGGTGTTGGCAAGGTCATTGGGCATCTACCGCGATTCGCGCTACGCGTGGTGGGAAGATTTCTCGGCAATCACGGCATTCTGCTTGCCGGCGGCGTCGGGTATAACGTCCTGCTCTCGGTCGTGCCGCTATTCGCCATTATCTGCGTCATCCTCACGCAAGTGGTCGACGAACAGCGTCTGCTGGGCATCATCGCCATTCAGGCGCGGCACCTGGCGCCCGCCCACGCCGACCTGCTACTGGATGCGGTGCGCACGCTGGTGGACTCCTCCGATGTAATCGGCCTCGTCGGCGCGCTGGCGCTGCTGTTCTTCAGCTCCTTTGCCTTTCGCATGCTCGAGGACTCGATCGCGATCATCTTCCACCGGCTGGACACACCCACGCCACGCAGCTTCTGGATATCCGCGCTTCTGCCTTACGCCTTCATGCTGGTATTAGGCGTGGCGTTGTTGTTGCTGACCATTCTCGTGGCCATGGCCAACGCCTTCAACGACACGCTGGTTGCCCTGTTCGGCGCTCAGCTGTCGCTTGCGGGTACCTCCAAGTTCATCCTCAACCTGATCAGTTTCATCGGCATGTTCGGTCTGTTCAGCGCCATCTATAAAGTGCTGCCGGTCGCGCGTATCAACCTGAAGCGGGCCTTGGTAGGCGGCTTTGTCGCCGCGACACTCTGGGAAGGCGTACGGCTGTTTCTGGTGTACTACTTTGCCAACATCTCGTTGGTCAACGCCGTGTATGGCTCGCTGGCGACGATTATCGTGCTGCTGCTGAGTCTCGAGATCGGTGCAGTCATCCTGTTGTTGGGCGCCCAAGTCATCGCCGAACTGGAATGCAGCGCCAGGTTGGGAATCCCCTGGTACCGGGATCCTGCCCGCACCACACCTCCCATGCCTGACAACCTGTCCCGCCCATGAACAGCCAGACCGTAGACCTGGATCATCAGCTTCCGTATTTCTCCATTAGCGGGCGAGTTCGATGATGCTCTTCGTCACACGGGCAGAAGCGACCGGCCTGTCCGCGACTTCAGCCACGACATCAATGAAGCACAGGCTTCTACCCTGCCTGACGATGCGGGACGTCACGACCACGGTTTCCCCCCGCTTCACGGCCCGCATCACCGAGACATGCAGGTCGTGCGTGACCGCCTCCTGCTCGGTGGGGAGCGCGCTCAGAAGCCCTGCGTAGGCGCAGACGTCGCATAATGTATAAAGAACCCCGCCGTGCAGAACGCCGGCGGGATTGATGGCGTTTTCCGTCACTTCAAAGGTCAGCCTGCCTTGCCCATCGTTGGATTCGAGTGAAGTGACGCCCAGGTATTGATGCAGAGGAAGGTCGAATACCGCTTTGATCCTTGGGTGCATAGGGTTTCCATGGCTTTCGGTCAACGGACCGCGAGGCACCCATCGGGGCTACTCGAGGCCGATCATAGAGGTTCAGGACGAGGTCGGGTTCGATCAGATCAGCATATAAATCACGAAGCCGAACGTCATTACCGTAGACAGGATCGCGAGCAGCGCCATCAGACCATCGTTGGCGATCAACGCGAGCCCGAAGACGGTGAGCGCCACTCCCGCCCCGTTGGCACTGAACGGAACGAACTCCATCAAAGGCATGGCCAGGGCGATGACTGCACAAATACCTGCGGTGACGTAGGTGCCGATATCGTGAGTGAAGAAGGTCAGCCGAGGACGCAGGGGACGATCGATAAAACGTGCCGGAGGCCGCATCCAGTGCAGCGCCTTGTCAAGCTTGTCATGATCAACGGAGCGCTTGAGCAGCCATTGCGGCAACCAGAAATGATCGCGGCGCAGCAAGAGCTGTCCCGCAACCAGTATGACCAGCATTGCCATCAATGTCGGGACGCCAGGGATATCGCCAACGAGGGGCATCATGATGATCACTCCCGCCAGCAGCAGCAGGGGGCCGAAGGAGCGCCGACCGATCATGCCGATGATATCCTCCATGGTGACCTGCCTGCCGCCATGCCCGGCTCTGCCGATCTGATCCAGCAACTGCTCCAGGTTCTTTATGTCCTGAGGCTCCCTGTCCTGAGACGCTTCATCCTTTCCCTGCCGCTCACCCATAAGCTGCCAGGCTCCTTGATTTTTCGTCCGAGTCGACAGGCCAGTATAGTCAACCGTAGAACAGTCGCCCTGACCGTAAAAATGTTCTGCCTCATACTTGTTTCAGGGGAGATAGGGATTCCCATTGACAGTGCTTGCCAGCAACGTAAGCTCTGACGAATACAATAAGTAACAGTGAGTGATGCACATGCAACCTAAGAAATGGGATGTATGGATTGTGCTGGTATGGGTACTGGCGACTCTTTCGGCATTGTGCGCCACCTTCATCATCATCCGTCACGGCGTGGTCAAGCTTCCCGCAGCCTCCTCGTCCAGTGGTTCTTCGGGTAATAGCTACAACTACTTCATCATCATCGGCTCGATTGGCCTGGCGCTTGCCATCATCCTGCTGGCCATCATCAGCTCGATGATCAATGATGACTTCAAGAGCGTGGTGAATCTCTACAACAGACTCAAGAGCGATAGCGCCCCGTCTTCCCTCCTCCAGAACGGCGAAAAGTCGGACAGAGACGCCCCCAATACCCAGCTCGCACTCAAGGTGCTGCGAATGAGCTATAACAGTCCCTTGCGGGGCCACATTTCAGAGAAGGCGGTGATTTACAATATCAATCGTCAGCACGTCACCACGGCGGCCGAAGCCAACCGTGCCCTGGTGAAGGGCAATAACGAGATATTGTGGAAGGACACCCGAGGCAGGCTCCAGACCTCGATCATCGAGATCAACGAGAACGATCTGCGAGCCCATTTCGAACAGCGCTATCGTCCCCCTGACTAGCATCGTCTCGCCACGGGCAAGATCACGTCAGCGCCATTCATCCAGCCCCGGCTTCCGAGTAACAAGGCTGACAAATGAATAAGCCGCGATACGGCACCCGATCGCGGCTCTGAACACACGAGGCGGTTATGACCGGCTGGTCACTTCCAGAAGGTGGTAGCCGAACTGGGTCTTCACCGGCCCCTGCACGGTATTCACATCGGCACTGAACACGACTTTATCGAATTCAGGCACCATCTGCCCCGGACCAAACGAACCTAGATCACCACCGTTACGGCCTGACGGGCAGGTAGAATGCTGCTTGGCCACTTCCGCGAAATCGCATCCGCCTTCGATTTCGGCCCTCAGGGCCTCACATTGCTCCTGGCTATTCACCAGGATATGCCGCGCTGTTGCTTGTGCCATCGTCGTACTCCTTGAGTTCGTGGCCGAAACGGCCAGTCACGCATCCTGACGCCAGGATATCAGGCTGGCAAGTCCTGCCATGAATCAAGCGCTTCGAGAGGCCCCGTTGATCGATTCATGTCATCTGACAAGACCCCGCGTCCTCGCTCTGGCACCATGTCGTTAACGGAAGCCTGATTTCAGCGGAGACCTGACATGATGAACCTCGCCCAGACACCCTTCACCCTGCTACTGCTGATCGCCAACGTGATCATCAGCCTGTATGCCCTGAAGCGCGGGGCTCGCTTGGTGAGCCGTCTGGCCCTCAGCCCCGAACGGGTCCTGCGCCATGGCGAGATCTATCGCCTGGTCACCGCCGGCTTCGTGCATGCCGATGGTGCCCACCTGCTGGTCAACATGATCACGCTCTACTTCTTCGGGCCATGGATGGAGATCCTGCTGGGGCCGGTCGGTTTCCTGGTTCTCTATTTCGGCTCCGAACTGGCCGCGCACGGACTGTCGTTGATCATCCAGCGCGGCAACCCCCGCTACTCGGCGGTCGGCGCCTCGGGTGCCATCAGTGGCGTGCTGTTCGCGTTCTGTCTCTACCAACCCTTTCAGCTCCTTTACCTCTTCTTCATGATCCCCATCCCCGCCATCGTCTTCGCGATCGGCTTCGTGGCGATTTCCATGTACGCCATGAAGAACCGCGGCTCGACCCAGACCGGCGGCCTGGCGCACGAAGCTCACCTGGGAGGCGCCTTGGGCGGCGTGGTGATCGCTATCCTGCTCGACCCGGCGGCCCTGACGATGTTCCTGCGTCAATTGGGGGGATGAGGGCCCGAAGGATGGCAATACCGGAGAACACCTTCGACAGGGCGAATCAGTCGTCTGGCGCAATTTCTGCGTAGGTTTCATAAAGAAAGGGCCGGATCGCAGCGCTCAACCGTTCGGCGGCGCTGTAGTTCACGTTATGCCCCCAGGCGGGGATTACGGCGACCCGATCCGTCCGTAGCAGTCGAGCCATCCGGTCGAGCCAACGCTGCGACGCGATCAGATCCCGCCCGCCGCGTACCAGCATGACCGGCTGCATCAGCTCCGCCAGCTTGGTCTCGACCGGGTCTTTCATCATCGCGCGGGCCTCGGGCAGCAACCGTGGCCCCATACGGGCATAATCCCGGATGAAATGGCGAATCAATGTCGGCCGCTCGAAGGAACACGCCACCACGGCACGCAGGAACTGGGCCGGCAGTCCATGTACCGCAGGATCTCGCGTCGGCCCGATCAGGACCAGCCGCTCGATTCGCGCAGGCTGACGAAGTGCGGCTTCCACCACGGTCTGACAGCCCAGCGAATGCCCCACCAGCATCGCTCGCTCGATTCCCATGGCTTCCAGCCAGCCGAGCAGCGCCCCGGCAAGCCCTGCGATATCCAGGGCCTGCGAGGGAGTGCCGCTTTTGCCATGGCCCGGCAGATCAGGGGCGTAGACGTCGAAATCCCTTCCCAGTCGCTCAAGGGTCGGCCCGAAATAGGCGCCCGACACCCCCAGGCCATGAACCAGGACAACGGGAAGCGTCCTGCGCCCGGCTGTCTTGACGTAACGTGCGTACAGGGCGCAGCCATCGACGCTGACCACCTGCTCCTGCAGGCGCTCCCGGGCATATCGCCCAGTGTCTCCAAGAGACTTATCCCGTCTCATCATCAGGCCCGAGTCGCTCCGGATTCGGCCAGCGATATCGACAGCAGCCAACGGTAGATACGCTCATCGGCGTAGGCCCGCCGGGCCGAGCCGACATGATCCTCGCCCTCATCCAGGTAGAGGCGCTCGCCCTCCTCCTCCGGCATGGAACCCACTGCCTGCAGACCCAGCGAGCGGACGAACCCGCTCTTGTTCCTGCGTGCCGCCTCACCGAAAGAGAGCCAGACCGGGCATCTCGGGTCCTCTCGAGGTACCCGCGTGGGATCCACCGGCCATAGTGCCGCCCACGTCCCGGGCTGCGCGATAGCCAGATCGAACACGCCGTTGCCCCCGAAACTGAAACCGCTCAGATAGGTCTGCTGCGGGTTGCCGTCATGCTGCTCGTGCAGGCGTCGTACAAGGTCTTGCACCTCGGCGGCATGGCGATGCCAGTGATCTCCCGCAGCGGGCAACTGAGGCGCCACCAGAATGAACGCTTCACGTGCCAGAGATGCGCTTGCTGATGACAGAGGGCCATGCCGGGTCAGAGCGGCCTGGATATCCAGCGGCGCGGCTTCATCGTAACCGTGAAGGAAGCACAGCACCGGCCACCCCGACGCAGGTGCCGCTGCCGAAGGCACCGAGAAGAGCGTTCTCAGCGATGGCTCCTCAATGAGCCGCAGGCCTGAATCATCCATGTCTCATCCTCTGTTGACCAGCACACCGGAGTGGATCGATACACCGGAGCCCGACGATTTCGGTTACACCACCTCCCAGTCTTCGACGCCGCCCTCCACTTGATCGAAAAGCGGGTGCAGTTCGACCTTCTCCACACCGTTCAATTGTTGATACAGCGCCGGGCTCCTCACTTCCAGCTTGTTCAGCAGATGGCGAAACTCATACGCCAGCTGCCCATGGGTCACCGGCAGTTTTCCCCGCAGGTTCTCCTCGACTATCTTGCTTCTATCGAAGTTGTATCCCCTGCGCTCGGCTTCATCGACCACACCGCTCAGATAACTGGCAATTGCCCCCACGGGATGCTCCGCCTGTTTAAAACGCGCCAGTTGGGGGTGATTGCGATAGCCTCGCGTCTGCCCCAACAACACTTTCTGCGCCAGGAGCCCTTCTCTCCAGAGCGCCAGCAACCCCTTGGTATCCAGATAACGCGGATGCAGTGACCAAATCCTCATGCTTATCCTTGCGCATTTTCATGTAGACGCCACAGATCTCATTCCGGGCTGACATCGCGTGGCCCGGGTGTCTTGACACCTTCGAGACTCGATCGACCTTTGCCGGCCGCCTGCGGGACCACACTGAACGAACCGTCAGTTTCCAACACGACGGCTTGTACGTCACCCATTGCCGCCGACCCCGAGGCCCGCATCGCCGCACGGACTTCATCCTCGGTCACCCGCGCCCGCTTCAAGGCCGCCGGCAGGTAGCTTCCCTGATAGAACAGCAGCGCAGGCTCTCCCGTGACCACCTGGCGCACCCAAGGGACACGCACGCTGGTCCATGTCACGGCGTATTGCATGCCGATCAGCAGAGCAAAGGCCAGGACGCCCTGCGAAAGTGTCACGTTCTTGCTGAGGATGACCGAGGCCAGCGTCGAACCCAGCGCCACGGTCACCACCAGATCGAAGGCGTTCATCTTGGAGAGGGTGCGCCGCCCCGAGATGCGTAGAAGCACTACCAGGCTGATATAAGCCAGCACCGCCAGCACCCCGGTACGTATCACGGCCTGCCAGTTATCGAAGAAAATCAGATCCAAGCTTGTCTCCTGCTTTCGGTTGGGTATCGGGATAACATCAGCTTAGCGGTCGGGACCGGAAGACGCTGGACAATCCAACGGCGAGAAGAGCCGCGGAGCCCGGCATCGGTTACGACACCGGAGCTGCTGGCTACTCGGCCAGCACCGCCTGGCAAGCCGGCGGCAAGGTACGCGTCGGACTTCTCCGTCGTGGCGCCTCCTGGCAGCGGGCTTATCCTTGTACTTCAGGGCTGCAGCCTAGGCTATGTACGAAAAGTCGGCGAGCGATGGTCAGGCAAGGCAAAAAGCAGCGAAAAGGCGGAGTTTACGAGAGGTAAATGAGCACTTTGAGCTGATTTTTAACGCCGTATGGCCGAGTGTAGGCAGTTTTCGTACAAAGCCTAGTTGCCGCCGCTGCCGGGGTTGCCAGCATGCCGGGAGCGAAGGGCCTGCTAGAACAACCCCAGTTGGCGATCGATCAGCGCCTCGAAGGTATCGCCGACGAACGGCAGGATCGCGTCGGCCACCGGTTGCAACTGGCGGGTCAGGTAGTGGTGATAATCGATCGCTGAGCGCTGCGTTTCCAGCGGCTCAGGCCCCGCCAGCGTCATCACATAGCTGATCCAGCCACCGCTCTGGTATTGTCGCGGCCTGCCCAGCTGGGTGTTGTACTCGTCAGCGAGGCGTGCAGCCCGCACATGGGGCGGTACGTTGCGCTGATAGTCGGCGAGCCTGCGACGCAGTCGCTTGCGGTAGATCAGGCGCTCATCGAACTCCCCGGCCAGGGTGCGATTGACATAGTCGCGCACGAAGTCGCGGTAAGGCTCGTCCAGAAAGATGCGTCGGTAGAGTTCCTGCTGGAAGACCTTGGCCAACGGCGACCAGTCGGCGCGCACCGTCTCCAGCCCCTTGAACAGCAGCCGCTCGTCTCCGTCGCGGTCGATCACCAGCCCGGCATAGCGCTTCTTGCTGCCGGCCTCGGCGCCGCGAATGGTCGGCATCAGAAAGCGCCGGAAATGGGTCTCCAACTGCAGCTCCAGTGCACTCTCCACGCCGTACTCTTGCCGCAGATGTTCACGCCACCAACGGTTGACACGTTCCACCAACTGCTGCCCGATCCTTGCGGCCTCGTCATCTTCATGGCTATGCCCCAGCCACATGAACGTCGAATCGGTATCACCGTAGATAACGGTATACCCATCGGCCTCGATCAACTCGCGGGTCCGCTTCATGATGTCATGGCCGCGCAGCGTAATGGACGACGACAGCCGCGGGTCGAAGAAGCGACAGCCCCAGGCGCCCAGCACGCCGTAGAAAGAGTTCATGATGATCTTCAGGGCTTGGGAGAGCGGAGCGTTGCCATCGCGCTTGGCAGCTTCGCGCCCCTGCCATACCCGTTCCACCATGTCGGGCAGTGCATGGTGTGTCCGCGAGAAGCGCGCCCCACGAAAGCCGGGTACCGTGTCGTCTTCGGGCTCGTGCAGGCCTTGTACCAACCCCACCGGATCGATCAGGAAGGTGCGGATGATCGAGGGGTAAAGGCTCTTGAAATCGAGCACCAGCACCGAATCGTAGAGACCGGGGCGCGAGTCCATCACGAAGCCACCGGGGCTGTTCTCGCCCCACTGCGCCCCCAGGCCAGGAGCGACGAAGCCAAGCCGATGCATACGTGGCAAATACAGATGTGAAAAGGCCGCCACCGAGCCGCCGTTGCGATCGGCCGGCAGGCCGGTCACCGAAGCCCGTTCGAGTAGGAACTCGATCAGTGCGGTCTTCTCGAAGATCCGCGTGACCAGCTCGCAATCCTTGAGGTTGTAGCGAGCCAGGGCCGGCTTGTCTTCGGCGAACATGCGATTGATGTCGTCCATGCGCTGGTAGGGGTTGTCGATGGCCTTGCCCTCGCCCAGCAGCGTCTGCGCGACGTGTTCCAGGCTGAACGACGCAAAGCTCCAGGTCGCCGCACGCAGCGCTTCGATGCCATCAATGATCAGGCGCCCCGGCATCGATGCGAAGAAATGGTTGGCATTACTGCCGTGGGCGCGCCACTCCATCGATTCGCCACCGCGCCCCAGCAGCAGCGGCACGTCCAGCGCCTCGGCATGGCGCTGCAGGACGCGCAGATCGAACTGCACCAGGTTCCAGCCGATGATGGCATCGGGGTCATGGCGGGCCATCCACTCGTTGAGTTGCCGAAGCAAGGCTTCGCGACTCTCGCAGTAATGCAGAGAAAAGCCGAGCTTAGCGTCTTCCAGTCCATTCGCCGGGCCCAGCATGTAGACCTGACGCTGCCCGCAGCCTTCCAGGGCGATGGAGTACAGCTCACCGCGCTCACTGGTTTCGATATCCAGCGAGACCAACTTCAAACGCGGACGATAGTCGGGAGCGGGCTTCAGCTGCCCACCGACCAACCTACCTGCCGCCACTTCCTGTCCGGCAAAGACTACCGGCGCAGTGATGAAGCGTTCCATCAGGTAACGCTCCGGCGGACGAATGTCGGCCTCGTACACGTCGATGCCCGCTTCGCGCAGGCGCCGTTCCAGGTTCATCAACTGGCGGTACTGGCGACAGTAGAGCCCCAGCACAGGGCGATGATGGAAATCGCAGAGTTCCAGCGGACGCAGCTCGGCCTCGCCATTCAAACTCCGCTCGGCCCGGGCGCGCTGCGCTACGGGAACGAACGCTACCGAGGTCTGCACCGGCAGACATACGTAACGCGGACCAGCGTCCGTCGCCAGCCAGAACGTCACCTGGGTGCCTTCTGGAGTATCGCGCCAATGGCGGGTCAGGACGAAGCCTTGCTGCACGGGGATCTTTCTTTGGGGAGTATTATCGACAATGTTACCGGGTATCGAAATGCTTGTCGCAAAACAGGAGCCTTGGCCACTCCCGAGGCCAGGACGATAGCATGAAGAAAGCTGCCGGAAGCCGGCCTCAAGCCGTCGAGCATCGACCCGTCATCATATCTCAACAACGGGTGTTTACATTGTGAGTGAAAAAGACTTGAGCCCTGCCCCCGAGTTGGCCATTATCGGCGCCTTCTTGCCAGGCTCCTCGGGGCCGGGTGAGGCCATGACGGAGTGACATCAGGCCGGATATGCCGCTTGCTGTTCATTACCGACTAGGATGTGTCTGAGAAATCGGCGAGCGCAGCCTGTTCTTGGGCATGGCCTAGACTCGACCACTATTGAATTTTCTGATCTGGAGGCGAACGCATGAGCAAAGCCTTGATTATTGGCGCCGGCGGCGTCGGTGGTGTCGTGACTCACAAGTGCGCGCAGCACCCCGAGGTGTTCCACGAAATCTGTCTAGCCAGTCGCAACGAAGCGAAGTGCAAGGCAATTGCCGAACAGTTGGACCGTCCCATCCAGACCGCGCAGGTGGATGCCGATGACGTCGAGGCGCTGGTGGCGCTGATCGAATCATTCAAGCCGGACGTGCTGATCCATGTGGCCCTGCCCTACCAGGACCTGACCATCATGGAAGCCTGCCTGCGGACCGGCGTGCCCTATCTGGATACTGCCAACTACGAGCATCCCGACGAAGCCAAGTTCGAATACAAGGAACAATGGGCATTTCAGGAGCGCTTCGCCAAGGCCGGCAACATGGCCACCCTGGGCTGCGGTTTCGATCCCGGCATGACCAACATCTACTGCGCCTATGGCCAGAAGAATCTGTTCGACGAGATCCACCGCATCGACATCCTGGATGCCAACGGCGGCGATCACGGCTACCCGTTCGCCACCAACTTCAACCCGGAGATCAACATTCGCGAGATCACCGCGAATGGCCGCTACTGGGAAAAGGGCGAGTGGAAGGAAACCCCACCGCTGGCCGAGAAGCGTAAGTTCAACTTCGACGGTATCGGCGAGAAGGAGATGTATCTGCTCTATCACGAAGAGCTAGAATCGCTGGCCCAGAACATCAAGGGCATCGAGCGGATCCGCTTCTGGATGACCTTCTCCGAGAAGTACATCACGCATCTCAAGGTGCTCGAAAACGTCGGCATGACCAGCATCGAGCCGATCAAGGTCAACGGCTGCGAGATCTCGCCGCTGCAGTTCCTCAAGGCAGTGCTGCCCGACCCGGCGTCGCTCGGCCCGCGCACCAAGGGCAAGACCAACATCGGCGTGATCCTCGACGGCATCAAGGACGGCAAGCGGCGCAAGGTATACATCTATAATATCTGCGACCACGAAGAGAGCTATCGCGAAGTCAAGTCCCAGGCGATCTCCTATACCACCGGTGTGCCTGCCGTCACCGGCGCCATGCTGATGCTCCAGGGCCTCTGGAAGGGCGAAGGCGTGTTCAACGTCGAGCAGCTCGATCCGAACCCGTTCATGGAGCGCATCGGCGACATGGGCCTGCCGTGGCAGATGGTCGAGCTCGATCCCGACGACGATCCGCTGGCGGATTCGTGATGGCGGAAGCGACGTACCCGTTCGACAGCTATCCGTTCGACGCTTACCCCTTTGACATCGGGGCCTGCCCGTCGCCGGCCTATGTGGTCGACGACGCCCTGCTGCGCCGCAATCTCGAGCAGCTGGCCCAGGTTCAGGAAGCCAGCGGGGCGAAGATCCTGCTGGCACTGAAGGGCTTTGCCATGTGGGATACCTTCCCGCTGGTCAGCCAGTATCTGGTGGGCACGACCTCCAGCGGGCAGGATGAAGCACGCCTCGGCTTTGATCACTTCGGCGGCGAGGTCCACGTCTATTCGCCGGCCTTCACCGACCCGGAGATGGAGGTGGTACTGCATTACGCCGACCACTTAAGCTTCAATTCGCCGGGGCAGTGGCAGCATTTTCGTGACAAGGTGTCAGCAGCGCCACGCCAGATCTCCTGCGGGCTGCGGGTCAATCCCGAGCACTCCACGGGCGAGGTCGCCCTCTACGACCCCTGCGCACGCGGCTCACGGCTCGGTACCCGGGCCGTGCACGTCAATGCGGAGGTCCTCGATGGCCTGGACGGACTGCACTTCCATACGCTCTGCGAGCAGAACAGCGACGCGCTGGAAGCCACACTCGAGGTGTTCGAAGCCAGGTTCGGCCAATATTTACCGAACCTGCGCTGGGTGAATTTCGGCGGCGGCCATCACATTACCCGTGCCGATTACGACGTGGAGCGTCTGGTGCGGATAATCCGTGACTTCAAGGCGCGCTATCCGCATCTGGAAGTCTATCTGGAGCCAGGTGAAGCCATCGCCCTGAATACCGGCTATCTGGTGTGCAGCGTGCTGGACATCGTCGACAATGACGGCCCCATCGCCATTCTCGACACCTCCGCCACCGCGCACATGCCGGACGTGCTGGAGATGCCCTACCGGCCCGAGATCCTTGGCGCCGGCATGCCGAACGAGAAGGCTCACACCTACCGCCTGGGTGGCACCACCTGCCTGGCCGGCGACGTGATCGGCGACTACTCGTTCGACAGACCGCTCGCCATCGGCGACCGGCTGGTATTCACCGACATGGCCCACTACACCATGGTCAAGACCACCACCTTCAACGGCATTCGTCTGCCGGCGATCTGCCGGATCGACGAGACCAGCCGCGAGGTGAGAACGGTCAAGACCTTCGGTTACGAGGACTACATGCAGCGCTTGAGTTGAGACAGGGAACGGCCGCTGTCGGGAACGGCAAGCGGCCGCTTCCTGGCTGCCTCGGTCTCGCATGCGGCCTTCACCGGCAAGCCTTACATCATGGCTGATAGTCTAGAATACTTACTGCTTCAGTGAGTGTATCGACCATGACGATTCCCTGCTGGACTTCGTCCAAAGCTCCAGCCAGTTTACCCTGTTGGCTCCAAACCGCTGACCTGCCCGCCCCGATGTAGTCATCACACGGGCCAACGCAATTGGCCATGAGAACCGTCATGGCATGCTTCTCTGCCGCATTGGGATAGTACTCGTACGCCTGAGCCACACCCCGGTCATGCTTTGCAACGCTCGCCAGATAAACGTTAGCGCCGAGTTTCGCGACATTGGCTGCATGGCTTGGCTGAAGAGACTCGTAACAGATGGCAAGAGCCAAAGCATGATTCCCGCAATAAAGAACGGTCTGCTGGTCCCCGGGCGTGAAGAATGGTAGCTCGTCAGGATGTAATTGCTGCTTGGAATATAACTGCCGAGCAGCGTTAGGCGGGAAGAGGAGTATACTGATTCGAGGACGCGCTGGGGCTATCGTAGGGATACCGATCCCAATAGTGATACGGTAAGTGTCGCTCAATTCCTGAAACACATTGAGTCGGGCATCATCTTGGTCCATTGCCAGTTCTTTAGCCAGGCTCGGCTCATAACCCGTCACTGAAAGCTCTGGAAAGAAGATAAAATCGGCATTATATGATACTGCCAGACTTACCAACTCCTGATGCTTAAGTAAATTCTCCTCTATATCACCGGGTACTGACCTACACTGTGCCGCACAGATTTTCATCGCTTCTTTATTCCTCGTGGCGCTTGCAGAAGTCTCGGAGCCAACCTTGTTGCCAAGTCCTGACAATAAGATTCCAAAAAACCGCAAATGAATTAGCCAGTCAATTGCTCATGGATAGTAGTACTGAGCATTTCGCATATTTTCCGTCCAGCATAGAAGCAGTCTGAGCGCCGAACATGAGCGCAATCCAGGCTGCGACGGGTGACGGATGCACCCGGCGGCCAAGCGGGCTACAATCGCCCTTTCGTCCTAGCTCGTGCCCGAGTCCTGGATGACGCCCGAATTCTTCGTTTTCGAACCAGTCACAGAGCCGCCATGCCCACTACCGCCAACGCCCAGCGCAAGATCCTGGTCACCAGTGCCCTGCCCTATGCCAACGGCTCGATTCACCTTGGCCACCTGCTGGAGTACATCCAGACCGACATCTGGGTGCGCTTCCAGAAGAGTCGTGGCAACGCGTGCCATTACGTGTGCGCCGACGATGCCCACGGTACCGCGATCATGCTGCGCGCCGAGCAGGAAGGTATCACCTCGGAGCAGTTGATCGAGCGCGTCTCGCAGGAACACCAGGCGGACTTCGCGCGCTTCGGTGTTGCCTTCGACAACTATCATTCGACCCACTCGGAAGAGAACCGTATACATAGCGAGCGCATCTACACGGCGTTGCGTGATGCCGGTCACATCTCGACCCGCGATATCGAGCAGATGTATGACCCGGTCAAGGGTCTGTTCCTGGCTGACCGTTTCATCAAGGGCACCTGCCCGAAGTGCAAGACGCCGGACCAGTACGGCGACAACTGCGAGGCGTGCGGCGCGACCTATACCCCGGCCGAGCTGATCGATCCGGTCTCGGCGATCTCCGGCGCCACGCCGGAAGTGCGCAGCTCCACCCACTACTTCTTCAAGCTGCCCGATTTCGAGGAATTCCTGCAACGCTGGACTCGCGCCGGCCACGTGCAGCCGCAGATCGCCAACAAGCTTCAGGAATGGTTCGAGGCCGGCCTCAACGAGTGGGACATCTCCCGCGACGCGCCCTACTTCGGCTTCGAGATTCCCGATGCCCCGGGCAAGTACTTCTACGTGTGGCTGGACGCGCCGATCGGCTACCTGGCGAGCTTTCAGAACCTTTGCGAGCGTGAAGACATCGACTTTGACAGTTACTGGCAGAAGGGGTCCGAGGCCGAGGTGTATCACTTCATCGGCAAGGACATCGTCTACTTCCACGCGCTGTTCTGGCCGGCCATGCTCGAAGGCGCCGGCATGCGCACGCCGACCGCCGTCAACTGTCACGGCTTCGTGACCGTCAACGGCGCGAAGATGTCCAAGTCGCGCGGCACCTTCATCAAGGCCCAGACCTACGCCGAGTATCTTAATCCGGAGTACCTGCGCTACTACTTCGCCGCCAAGCTGACCTCGCGCGTCGACGACCTCGATCTCAACCTCGAGGACTTCGCCTTCCGCGTGAATGCGGACCTGGTGGGCAAGGTGGTCAACATCGCCAGCCGCTGCGCCGGGTTCGTCAAGAAGCTCGGCGGCGGCCAGCTCGCCGCGACCTGCGCCGAGCCGGAAATGGTGGCGCGCTTCATCGCCGCCGGCGACGAGATCGCCGAAGACTTCGAGGTACGCGAGTTCGGCCGTGCCATGCGCAAGGTGATGGAACTGGCAGACGAGGCCAACACCTACATTGCCGACAAGGAGCCGTGGGTGCTGGCCAAGCAGGAAGGCCGCGAGCAGGAAGTGCTCGATATCTGCTCGGTGGGGGTCAACCTGTTCCGCCAGTTGATGGTCTACCTAGCGCCGGTAGTGCCGGCCATGGCCGACGAGGCACGCAAGTTCCTCAATCTCGACAGCCTCGACTGGCACACCCGCCACGATGTGCTGGAAAACCACGCCATCGACAAGTTCAAGCCATTGATGACCCGTGTCGAGCGCGACCGGATCGATGCGATGATCGAGGCCTCCAAAGAGGACCTGGCAGAGGAGAAGAAATTGAAAGCGCAAGCCAAGGGCCCGCTGGTCGATACGCCCATTGCCGACGAAATCACCTTCGACGACTTCATCAAGGTCGACCTGCGCGTGGCGCGTATCGCTTCTGCCGAACATGTCGAAGGTGCCGACAAGCTGCTCAAGCTGACCCTGGACCTGGGCGGTGAAACACGAACGGTATTCTCCGGCATCCGCTCCGCCTATGCCCCGGAGGCCCTGGAAGGCCGTCTGACGGTGATGGTCGCCAACCTGGCACCGCGCAAGATGCGCTTCGGCGTCTCCGAGGGCATGGTGCTTGCGGCCGGCAATGACAACGGTATCTATCTGCTGGAGCCCGATTCCGGCGCCGAACCGGGCACACGCGTCACCTGATGCCCGGTTTTTCCTCAGCGAGCGCATCATGCGCTCGCTGTCCTTCCGGCGACCTCGCCGTCCTCCATCATGTTTCTCCCCGCCTTGCCTCGTCTCACCATCATCTCGTATTGGCTGCCTGCCGTGATGCCCGAGGAGGTATCCGACCAAAGAATGGCAGCGCCGACTCAAGATCGCCTCTCATCTGCCGATAAACCCTTGGCCATGCCACGACTCTCATCGGCCTGAAACAGGCCGCCCCAAGGGACGCCCAACCAGCAATAGAGATTCTATGAATCAAGTCTTGTCCTCTCTACGCAATCGCTTCTTTCTGGCGTTGGGCGTCGTACTGCTATTGGCCCTGACAGTGCTGGCACTGGTGACTTACGTGTTCGTGATGCCCCAAATGCTGGCCGAAGAAGAAAGATATGCCGCTCTGGAGTTCGACAAGGCGCAGCGGGTGATCGCCAGCGAGCGGGCCCATCTCAGCCTACTGACCAAGGACTGGGCAACCTGGGACGACAGTTATGCTTTTATAAAGGGACTGATGCCCAGCTATCTGACGTCCAATCTCAATGACGCATTGGTCTTCGAAGACGCCAATCTACAGCTGATTGCCTATTTCCGGCCCGATGGCTCGCCCTACCGAATCGCCGGCCTCATGCCCGACGACAATACCTACACTTCCTGTGCCACCGACAAGGGCGACTGTGCCTGGTCAGCGCCCTTCATCAAGGTGCTGCGCGACCAGATCGACAGTGGCGCCGTCGAGCAGGCAGATACGTGGTTGCTGGCCACGCCGGAGCGGGCACTGGTCAGCCTGTGGCCGATCGTCAAGAGCGACGGCAGTGGCCCGGCGGCCGGCTGGCTAGGCATGGTGCGCACCATGAACGATCAATGGTTCAAGCAACTCAGAACGCAGACCGGACACAATATTTCCATTCATGTGGTCAAGGGGAGTGACGTCAAGGGGAGTGACGTCAAGGGGAACAACACTACCCCCGGCGCGACGACGCTGGCACGAACAAATGCACAGCATATGGTCGCCACTCGTTCCCTCAAGGCGCTGCCCAGTGACTACCGTCTCGACATGCAGGTGGTACTGCCCCGTCAACACTTTCAAAGCAGCATGGGCGCGTTCTACTTCGCACTGTGCTGGACCATCGGCCTGCTGGTAGTCGTGGTCACCGTCGTGCTGATGCTGCTGGAGCGCATGGTGCTCGCTCCTCTGCGCCAGCTCGCTCACTACACTCAGACTCTGCGACGCCACAACATCAATGCCGCTCCCCCCCTCTCGTTGCTGCGACGGCGTGACGAGATCGGCACCCTGTCTCGCCAGTTCGAGCGGCTTCTGGAACATCAGCAGCGCCAGACCTCGGTTCTCATCGAGCTGTCCCAGCAGGATCCATTGACCGGTCTCGCCAACCGGCGCCTGTTCGACAGCTTTCTGACGGCATCGTTGAACCGTGCTCAGCGCGACCGGCAGTCACTCGCTCTGCTCATGATCGATGCCGACCACTTCAAGGCCTATAACGATCACTACGGCCATCAGGCCGGTGATGCCTGCCTGATCGCACTTGCCGATACGATGATGCAGCACTTCATGCGCCGCCAGGAACTGGTGGCACGCACCGGTGGCGAGGAATTCATCGTCGTCCTGCCGGTGGCGTCAATGGACGAAGCCCTGCATCAGGCGGAAGCCCTGCGCCACAAGATCGAATGCCTGAATATCCCCCACGAAGCGTCGCCCACCGCACCGGTCGTGACCGTGAGTATCGGCGTTGCCATATCGACGCCGGACGCACCCTGCAGCCCCGAATGCCTGTTGCGAATCTCCGATTCAGCGTTGTATGTGGCCAAGCAGGCCGGACGCAACCGTGTCAGCCACGAGCACACCGAAGCGGTCGCCCCTCCCGCCGAGTGATCCCGGCCACTCCGATAGCCGGTATACGGTGCCTGGCAGGACGCGTATAATGCCGGGCCTGACATCGTGCGGCGGCACGCACACCCTGACGGCACGACAGTCTCGACACGGCTTGCGGGTTTCATGACCGATTATCTCCTCATTCTGATCGGCACCGTTCTGGTCAACAATTTCGTTCTCGTACAGTTTCTGGGCTTGTGCCCCTTCATGGGCGTGTCCAACAAGCTGGAATCGGCCATGGGCATGTCGCTGGCGACAACCTTCGTGCTGACCCTGTCGTCGATCGCCAGTTATCTGACATATCACTATCTGCTGGTACCGCTGGGACTCGCGTATCTACGTACCCTCACCTTCATCATGGTGATCGCCGTCGTGGTGCAGTTCACCGAAATGATGGTACGCAAGACCAGCCCCCTGCTGTATCAGATACTGGGCATCTTCCTGCCGCTGATAACCACCAACTGTGCGGTGCTGGGGGTAGCGCTGCTCAACCTCAACCGGCAGTCGAGCTTCATGGAGGCTGCGCTGTTCGGCTTCGGTGCAGCGGCCGGCTTCTCGCTGGTGCTGGTGCTGTTCGCCGCGCTGCGCGAACGCTTGGCCACGGCCGATGTCCCACGTCCGTTTCGGGGCGCCGCCATCGCCATGATCACTGCCAGCCTGATGTCACTGGCCTTCATGGGATTTACCGGCCTGGTGCAGATTTGAAGGAAGGCCAAAGCGCCTCGCTTCCGCCCTGCAGGCGACGCCCCTCGAGTGATCCGGCCCTGTCCGAAAAGTCGACGAGCGAAGCCGAGACTCTTCCGACGCACCGTAAATCTCCTATGACAATGCGGACATGATTCATGCTGGAATGGCTCAATGATCACGGCGTATTGACCGCGATGCTGACTCTGCCGGGATTGGCATTGGCCTTCGGCGCGGCGTTGGGCTTTGCCAGCCAGCGCTTCAAGGTCGAAGGCAATCCGATCATCGACAACATCGACGCACTGCTGCCGCAGACCCAGTGCGGCCAATGCGGCTATCCGGGTTGCAAGCCCTACGCCGTAGCCATTGCGGAAGGCGATGCCATCAACAAGTGCCCGCCGGGTGGCGAGGATACCGTCGCCGCGCTGGCCGACTTGCTCGGTCGCGAGGCGTTGCCGCTGGACGGCCCGGATGCGGATGCAAACGATAACCTGCCGAAGGTGGCCTATATCCGCGAGGACGAGTGCATCGGCTGCACCAAGTGCATCCAGGCCTGTCCGGTGGATGCCATCCTCGGCGCCGCCAAGTACATGCATACCGTGATCATCGACGAGTGCACCGGCTGCGACCTGTGTGTCGAACCATGTCCGGTGGACTGCATCGACATGCTGCCCCGGACAAGCGGGCTCGATGCCTGGCGCTGGCCCTACCCCGGCGGTCCGGACCGGGTTATCGCCACGGACGGGGAGAGGGTACATGGCTAGGCATTTCGGCTTCCCCGGCGGCATCCATCCCCCGCAGCGCAAGTCGCGTTCCAATCGAGTCCCGCTGCGCCAGGCGCCGCTTCCCGACCGGGCCGTACTGCCGCTAGGCCAGCATGTCGGCACCGCGGCCGAGCCGATCGTGTGCGTGGGTCAGCATGTGCGCACCGGCGAGCCGATTGCCCGCTCCCAGGGCCTGATTTCGGCCCCCGTACATGCCAGCATCAGCGGTACGGTCAGCGCCATCGAACCGTTGCCGATTCCGCACCCTTCGGGGGAGACGGCGCCGTGTATCGTGATCGAGAGCGACGGCCGCGACGAGAGATTCATCCTGCCTCGATTGCTCTGGCAGGAAAGTGACGATGACATCCTCATCGAACGCCTGAGCGAGGCGGGCATCGTGGGGCTGGGCGGGGCCGGCTTCCCCACCGCGGTCAAGGCGCGCGTACGCGAGCGTCATGCCATCGACACTCTGATCGTCAATGCCGCCGAGTGCGAGCCCTACATCACCGCAGACGATATCACCCTGCGCCACTACGCTACCGACGTGCTCGAAGGTGCCCGACTGTTCGCCAAGCTTTCGGGGGCCACGCGAATCATGATCGGTATCGAGGACGACAAGCCCGAGGCCGCCGCGGCGCTGCAAGCCGCCATCAGCGCTGCGGCAGAAGATGCCGGATCCATCGAACTCCGTGTCGTGCCCACCCGCTATCCCAGCGGTGGCGAGAAGCAACTGATCAAGTTGCTGACCGACCGCGAGGTACCCAGTCATGGGCTGCCCGCCGATATCGGCGTGCTTTGCCACAACCCCGGCACTTTGCTGGCCGCCATCTGCGCGGTACGTGACGGCGAATCGCTGATCTCGCGTATCGTGACGCTGACCGGTGAAGCGCTGGAGCGCCCCGGCAATGTCGAGGCCCGACTGGGCACCTCGATCGAGACGCTGCTGACGGAAGCCGGACTGCATGCCGACGGGCCGGCCCGCCTGATTATGGGCGGCCCGATGATGGGCGTTACTCTGGAGCGCCTCGATCTGCCGCTGGTCAAGGCCACCAATTGCCTGATCGCAGCTACCGCCGAGGAGTTTCCCGCGCCGCCGGCCGAGCAGCCCTGCATCCGGTGCGGCGCCTGCGAAAGCGTATGCCCGGCCTCGCTGTTGCCGCAGCAGCTGTACTGGTTCGCCAAGGGACGCGAACATGACAAGGCCGAGCTGTTCGATCTCTTCGACTGTATCGAATGCGGCGCCTGCGCCTACGTCTGTCCCAGCCACATTCCGCTGGTACAGTATTACCGCGCCGCCAAGGACGAGATCCGCTTGCATCGACATGAAACACACCGGGCCGAGCATGCCCGCCACCGCTTCGAATTCCGCCAGGCGCGCCTGGCCCGGGAGGAAGCCGAGAAGGAAGCCAAGCGTCAGCGCCGGGCACAGGCGGTGAAAACGCGTCATGACGACGCCTCCGCCTCAGCCCTCCCGGCAGTCCCGGACGAGGCGACTCCGGTTCGTACCGGCCCCGTCGAGACCCCGTCAGCATCGACGTCCGTGCCGCAAGCTCAGGTCCGCCACCTGAAAATCGCTCAGGCCGCGGCCCGGGCGGCGGTGAAGAAGGCGGAAAAGGCCCTGGCGCGGGCCAGCGAAGCCGGAGAGGATGGAGCAGAACAGCTCGCGGATCTCGAGGTTCAGCTCGCCACGGCCAGAGAACATCTGCAAACCGCCGAGACACGCCTCGCAGCCGCGCAGTCCGGTGGATCCCCGTCCGATACCGGACGGGATGCGTCCCCTCTGCAGACCCGGCCGGACAAGGGCACCGAAGACGGTCCGGCACGCGACAAGGCACTGAAGCAGCGCCGGATTGCCGTGACCGCGGCCCAGTCAGCACAACGCAAGGCACTGAAGGAGTGGGAGCGGCTCGATACCCCGAGTGCCGACCCGCAGGCCCGTGACGCTGCAAAGCAGAAGCTTGCCAGAACGCAGGCCAACCTGGAGCGCGCCCAGGCCGCCCTCGACGAGCTGCAGACGACAGAGACAACGAAAGAGACACGTTCCGCTCCCAGCAACTCCCCCGAGGGGGCGAAGTCATGAGCCTGATCCATGCCGATGCTTCGCCGCCCTCCTCGCCGCCACCGATACCCGCCTCTACGGCCCGGGTCATGGGCTGGGTACTGCTCGCCACCCTCCCCGGTGTTGTCACGCTGACCTGGCACTTCGGCTGGGGCGTGGTCATCAATGTCTCGCTGGCCATGATGACCGGTGTGCTGCTGGAGGCGGCCATGCTGGCGCTGCGTGGTCGCCCCATCGTTGCCACCCTGCGCGACAACAGTGCCCTGGTGACTGGTGTGCTGCTCGGCGTGTCGCTACCGCCGCTCGCCCCCTGGTGGCTGATACTGGTCGGCATGGCAGCGGCAATCGTCGTCGCCAAGCACCTCTACGGTGGCCTGGGACAGAATCTCTTCAACCCCGCCATGGTGGGCTACGCCCTGTTGCTGGTCGCCTTCCCTGTTCCCATGACCCAGTGGGTGCCGCCGCATGGCGTGTTCGGCCCCGACGCGATCTCGCTGGGCGAGGCACTGGGCCACGTGGCGGGACTGATCCCCCCGGCCGACGCCATGACCGGCGCCACCCCACTGGATGCCTTCAAGCACAAGCCGCAGAGCCTGATGGCCAGCGAGTTCTGGGCGGGAGACCCGTTAGCGGACGGCACTCTGGCCGCCTGGCACCACGCCGCCCTGGCCTGGCTTGTCGGCGGCGGGCTGCTGCTCTACAAGCGCGTGATTGGCTGGCACATCCCCGTGGCCATGCTCGGCACCCTGACGCTGGTGGCCACGCTGCTCTATGCTGGCGAACCCAGTCACCACGCCAGTCCGCTGTTCCATCTGCTGGGCGGCGCGGCGATCTTCGGCGCCTTCTTCATCGCCACCGACCCGGTCAGCGCCGCCACCAGCCGCCGAGGCAAGTGGGTCTACGGTGCGGGTATCGGCCTGCTGGTCATCCTGATCCGCGTCTACGGCGCCTATCCCGATGCCGTCGCCTTCGCCGTACTGTTGATGAACTTCGCCGCGCCTTTCATCGACTACTACACTCGGCCCCGCGTCTACGGCCACGCCCGTTCCCATCGCGGCATCAAGGTGACGCGGCTCGACGACAGAGACGCTCCATGACCGAACTGGCACGCAGCATTGTCCGTAACGCCACAGGCCTGGGGCTGTTCGCGCTGGTCACCGCCGGCGTGATCGCAATGACCCATGCAGTGACGGCAGAACGCATCGCTGACAATCGTCAGGCAAACGAATATCGTGTGCTGAAGCAGGTAGTGCCCGATGCTCTGCACGACAACGACCTGCTCGATGCGAGCGTACTGCTTCCGGCGGCTCCCGAACTGGGACACAGCGTTCCTTTCACGGCGTGGCGGGCCATGCGCCGGGGCCAGGTCAGTGCCGTCATTCTGCCGGTAACGGCACCTGACGGGTACAGCGGCGCTATCGATCTGCTGGTGGGCATCGACAGCTACGGGCGCCTTAGCGGCGTGCGGGTCGTGCAGCATCGGGAAACGCCGGGGCTTGGCGATAGAATCGAAGTGCGCAAATCCGATTGGATCACTCGCTTCACCGGCCTGTCCCTCGACGACCCGCCGCCCTCGCAATGGGCGGTGAAGAAGGATGGCGGCCGGTTCGACGCCTTCACCGGCGCGACCGTGACGCCACGTGCAGTGGTCGGTGTCGTCCGTCGTAGCCTGGAATACTTCGCCGACAACCGGCAGAGACTTCTGAATGCAAGCGAGGACGACCCTCAATGAGCCAGTTCGACTCCCTCATGCGCAACGGTCTCTGGACGAACAATCCCGCGCTGGTGCAGCTTCTGGGGCTGTGCCCGCTGCTGGCCGTGACCACCAGCGTGGTGAACGCGCTCGGACTGGGGCTGGCGACGCTGCTGGTCATGGTCGGCGCCAACGTCTCGGTATCGCTTATCCGCCACCATGTGCCGGAAGCGGTACGCCTGCCAGCGTTCGTGATGATCATTGCCGCTTTCGTCACCTGTGCCGAGCTCTTGATGCAGGCCTATACCTTCCAGCTTTACCAGGTTCTCGGCATTTTCATTCCGCTGATCGTCACCAACTGCGCCATCCTTGGCCGTGCCGATACCTTCGCCTCGAAAAATCCCATGCTGCCGGCCGCAACGGATGGCCTGATGATGGGGCTCGGTTTCGGTGCCGTACTGCTGGTCCTGGGCGCGCTGCGCGAGTTGTTCGGCCAGGGCACTTTGCTGGCCGACATGGACCTGCTGCTGGGTCCGCTCGCCGCCGATTGGCAGGTCGAGGTGTTTCCCGATTACGATTTCCTGTTTCTGGTGCTTCCACCGGGGGCCTTTTTCACCACGGGGCTGTTGATCGCGCTCAAGAACGTGATCGACGACCGGGCCAGGCGGCATCGTCAGGCTCGGCGGGTCGACACGCCCCGCGAGAGTCGCCGGGTCCGAGTGACCGGCATCATCAAATAATTCGACCGAGCCCATGAACGCCCAAAAACGTTACGAGATCTTCGCCCGGCTACGCGAGCACAACCCCAATCCGACCACCGAACTGAACTGGACGACGCCCTTCGAGCTGCTGACCGCCGTGCTGCTCTCCGCCCAGGCCACCGATGTCGGGGTCAACAAGGCCACCGCACGGCTGTTCCCGGCAGCCAACACACCGCAGGCGATTCTCGACCTGGGTCTCGACGGCCTCAAGGAACACATCAGAACCATCGGTCTGTACAATACCAAGGCCGAAAATCTGATGAAAACCTGCCGGATCCTGGTCGACCAGCACCAGGGAGAGGTGCCGCAGACCCGCACGGCGCTGGAGTCGCTGCCCGGCGTAGGCCGCAAGACCGCCAGCGTGATCCTCAATACGGCGTTCGGCCATCCCACCATTGCCGTGGATACGCATATCTTCCGGGTTTCCAACCGCACCCGCATCGCACCAGGCAAGGATGTCATCGAGGTCGAAAGGAAGTTGCTGCGCTGCGTGCCCAAGGAGTTCAAGCAGGACATTCACCACTGGCTGATCCTGCATGGCCGTTATACTTGCGTGGCACGCAAGCCACGCTGCGGCAGCTGCGTGATCGAGGATCTCTGCGAATATCCCGACAAGACCGATCTCGCTTAGAGCCACGCCTTCTTCACGCGGGCCCGGCACGGTCCCGCAATGCAGGGCGTGCGGGACCACTGCCGGACGCCAGTTCTCCATGGCGCTGCCGCCAGCCGGCGTTTCCGTTACACTTCGGCCTTTCGCCGGCCAAGTTACGCTTCCCCATGCTGAACCTGCTCAAATATGCCCTGCTGCCTCCCCTGTTCAACGTTGTGCTCATCGTGGCGGGTATCCTGCTCTGGCGCCGCATGCCCTGGCTGGGCGCCAGCCTGATCGGCGCGGGTATCGCCAGCCTGCTGCTGCTGGCCACCCCTGTCGTCAGTCACGCGCTTCGGCAGGGACTGGAAAACTATTCACCGCCGACCGTCGAGCAACTCGAGTATGCCGAAGCCATCGTGATCGTGGGCGGCGGACGGGACTATGCGTCACCCGAGTTTGGCTGGGGAGATGCACCGAATAATGCAACGTGGCGGCGCCTGGCCTACGGCGCCAAGCTGGCACGCCAGACCGGACTGCCGATTCTCGTCAGCGGCGGGCGGGGTTTCGATGAGCCGCAGGCCGAGGCGACATTGATGGCCAAGGCACTGGAGCAGGTTTTCGATATCCCGGTGCGCTGGGTGGAAACCGCTAGCCGCACGACCGCCGAGAACGCCAGCTACACGGCCCAGGTACTCGGTACGGAGCATATCCATCGTATCGTCCTGGTCAGTCAGGCCTGGCATCTTCCGCGTGCCGTGCCCGCTTTCGAGGCAGCCGGATTCGATGTGATTCCTGCGCCAACGGAGTTCGCCAGCGCCCCGCCACCCGGGGTGGTGGCATGGATACCGCGCGCCTATCATCTGCGTCAGAGTACTCAGGCGCTACACGAGTGGCTGGGACGCGCGGTCTACAGCTTGCGCCGCACCTCCGCAGCGTCGTGATCCCGCTGGATGTGCCTGACACGTGTGATTGGCTACGCGTGAATCAGTCACGCCTGAAGATGATGCGCTTCTCGCCGCTGTCGCAGCTGCCGACGATGTCGCCGTCCTGAAGCTCCTCATCCTGATACGTCTGCCCCTGAGTCCTATCCTGCTCGCCGCTGTGCTCGATACGGGCTTCCGGGACGATTTCCAGTGAGTAGTCCTTGGCGCCCGACGCCTGGATCTCGCGATCGACTTCTACCCTGACCTGCTTGCAGGGCCGGATCTCCCTCTCGGCTCTCGCCTCTTCGACGCCGATCGTATCGGGCTTTTCCTGATCGGTGGCCTCGTTCTGCGCTTTCTCGAGTGTGGTCTGCGCCGCTACCGGCATCGTCATTGCGGCCAGCAGCAGGGCGGTGATCAAGCGTGACATCCGGTGTCTCCTCTCTTCCCGATGGACATTGGCTCCCCTTCAAGCTAAGAACACCTTTCGCCTCGGGTAAAGCCCGCTTCGGTATTCCGGCGCCCCGTTTTGAGCGAGATCAAGTCGACATACGAAACTCACCGCCCTTCTCCATGGCCCGACGATAGGCGGGCCGTTCCCGCATGCGCGCCAGGCATGCCTTCACGTTGGCATGATCGCCGAAGCCGCCGCGCGACTCGAGTGCCAGCAGAGGGAAGCTCATCTGGATGTCTGCCGCAGTGAATTGCTCTCCGGCGAACCAGGTCGAGCGTGCCAGTTCATCTTCCCAGAAATCCAGGTGCTGGCGAATTTGCGGATCGAGAAAACGGCTCTGCACGCCGACGGCCAGCAGGCGTCCGACAGGCCGGATCAGTGCGGGCACCGGTGGCTTGTCGAGCCGTGAAAACACCAGCCTCATGACCAGCGGAGGCATCGCCGAGCCCTCGGCGTAGTGCAGCCAGAAACGGTAGCGCCGGTAATCGGCACTGTCCACGGTGGGAATCAGCTCTCTGCGGGTGTCGTAGGTGTCGATCAGATAGTCGATGATCGCTCCGGATTCGGCGACGGTAATATCGCCATCGGTAATCACCGGCGATTTACCCAGCGGATGGACCTTCTTGAGTTCGGGCGGCGCCAGCAGGGTCTTGGGATCGCGCCGATAGTGAACGATCCGGTAGTCGAGCCCCAGCTCTTCGAGTAACCACAACACGCGCTGTGAGCGGGAGTTTTCCAGATGGTGGACCTGAATCATGCGAAGCTGCCTATGAAGTGAGAGCTTTATCATCATGCCGCACCGGCGCCCGGCGTACCATCCAGCATCTCTCCGCCCTCTAGAAGCAACCGGAGAGCAAGAGCTCAGACGCAAAAAAACGGCGCTTCCGAAGAAGCGCCGTCTATCGTGACATGCCGGCGGAGGATCAATCGTTGAAGATGTCTTCGCCGCGATCGTCGATCAGGCGTTTCGCCTTGTCGAGGGTCAACTCGATGCACTCGAGCCGATCGGAGACAATGTCGGAACGCTCGAAGCGATGCTCGCGAGCCTGCCCTCCCTCGACAGGCTGACGAATCCAGCCACTGACACGATACTGTCCTCCCGCATCCTGCGGATCGGGAGTGATCTCGAATCCCTTGTACTCCGTAGGAGGGACCTCTTCGGCATAGACATCCCCGCTACGGAACAAGCCATCAATGAGACGTTTGAGCATGCTCTCCTCCTCCATGATGATGCATGAGTAGTGGAATCAGCTGGCGTTGCGCCCCTTGCCGGCGGCGATGCGCAGGCGCAGAGCGTTGAGCTTGATGAAGCCTTCGGCGTCCTTCTGATTATAGGCCCCTGCATCATCCTCGAAGGTGGCGATCGACTCGTCAAACAACGATTGCTCGGACTTGCGCCCCACTACGCTGGCGCTGCCCTTGTAGAGCTTCATGCGCACCACGCCATTGACGTATTGCTGGGTCTCGTCGATGGCCGCCTGCAGCATCTTGCGCTCCGGGCTCCACCAGTAGCCGTTATAGATGGTCTCGGCGTACTTGGGCATCAACTCGTCCTTGAGGTGCGCCGCCTCGCGATCGAGGGTGATCGACTCGATGGCACGGTGGGCACGCAGCATGATGGTGCCACCCGGCGTTTCATAGCAGCCGCGCGACTTCATGCCGACGTAACGGTTCTCGACGATATCCAGACGGCCGATACCGTTGTCGCCGCCTAGCTTGTTGAGCTTGGCCAGCACCTCGTGCGGCGCCAGCCGTTCGCCATCGATGGCGACGATATCGCCACGCTCGAACGTCAGCTCCACGTAGGTGGGCTGATCGGGTGCCGCCTCGGGCGAAACGCTCCAGCGCCACATGTCTTCCTCGGCCTCGGCCCAGGGATCCTCGAGGATGCCACCCTCATAGGAGATGTGCAGCAGGTTGGCGTCCATCGAGTATGGCGACTTCTTCTTGCTCTTGGAGAAGTCGACCGGAATCTCATGCTGCTCGCAGTAGTTCATGAGCTTTTCACGCGAGGTGAGATCCCACTCGCGCCACGGGGCAATGACCTTGACGCCGGGCTTGAGTGCGTAGGCACCGAGTTCGAAGCGTACCTGGTCGTTGCCCTTGCCGGTAGCGCCGTGGGAGATGGCGTCTGCGCCGGTCTCGTTGGCGATCTCGATCAGACGCTTGGCGATCAGCGGCCGGGCAATGGAAGTGCCCAGCAGGTACTCGCCTTCATAGATGGTGTTGGCACGAAACATCGGGTAGACGTAATCGCGCACGAACTCCTCGCGCAGATCCTCGATGTAGATTTCCTTGACGCCTAGCGCCTTGGCCTTGGCACGTGCCGGTTCGACTTCCTCGCCCTGACCGATATCGGCGGTAAACGTCACCACCTCGCAGCCATAGGTCTCCTGCAACCATCTGACGATGACGGAAGTGTCTAGGCCGCCGGAATAGGCAAGGACGACCTTTTTCACATCGGACATGCTGGGCTCCTTCGTTGGGGAATCGGACCCGAGCTGGCGCCGGGTACCATAATCGCCCGATTATAGCGCCGCCGGCAGCACACGAATACCGACGAGCGGGACGCCCCCATGCCAAAATGCTACAATCCCGGGCATTTCACGGGGGAGCCGGAGGCTCTTCTGCCAAGCGGCGATTCGCCGGGTAGTTCACGGGACGGAGCAAGGGCATGACCGACGCCAGCGCACGCGATTTGATGGCTCAACGTTTTCGCAGTTATCTACCCGTCGTGGTCGATCTCGAAACCGGTGGCTTCAATGCCCAGCAGGATGCCCTGCTCGAGATCGCAGCGGTCACTTTGACCATGGACGATCAGGGCAATCTGTTACCCGATGCCACCTACGCCTTTCACATCGAACCCTTCGAGGGTGCCAATGTCGAGCAATCGGCCCTGGACTTTACCGGTATCGACCTGCACAGCCCCTTTCGCAAGCAGGTTGCGCTTAGCGAGTCCGAGGCATTGGGCGAAATCTTCAAGCCCATACGCAAGGCGGTGAAGGCACACAACTGCACGCGCGCCATTCTGGTCGGCCACAATGCCGCCTTCGACCATACCTTTCTCAACGCCGCCATCACGCGATGCGGCATCAAGCGCAACCCCTTTCATCCTTTTTCCAGTTTCGATACCGCGACGCTTTCCGGCCTGGCCTATGGGCAGACGGTGCTCGCCAGAGCCTGCCGTGCAGCCGGCATCGAATTCGATAACAGCTCCGCCCACTCCGCGCGCTACGATACCGAACGCACTGCCGAACTGTTCTGCGCCATCGTCAATCGCTTCAAGGACCTGGGCGGCTGGAACCTGGCCCAGCGTGAGCAGGGCCTGGAAGAGACTTGATGACACATGGGGGCCGGCTTCTATCGCCGTCCCCCATTCATTAAACGGCCATCAGTGTCGAACGGACTTAAGCGCGCAACGGGCGCTCGTCTTAGCGGGACTCCCAGCCAGACGGCATATCGACATCGTCTTCCTCCGAGCCGCCCACGCCCGGCTTATCGAGAATCTGTACCGTACTGGCCTGCGGTCCCTTTTCGCCCTCTTCGGGTTCGTAACGGACCTGCGTGCCCGCCGTCAGGCGATCGAAGTCGTTGTGTAACACCGAGTTGCGATGGAAGTAGATGTCCTCGCCATCGAGCCCCTTGAGAAAACCGTAATCGTCCTCGGGGAACATCCTGGCCACGATAGCCACGGGAGGGTTGGTGACATCGTTGTGGTGCTTGACGTCGCCGTTGCGCTTTGAAACTTGCTTCTTAAGCTGTTTCTCCATCGCTTCGAAGGCATGACGAATGATGGGGCGCAATTGCACCTGAGGATCCGTGACCCGCTCCGTCTTCTCGGCCACCAGTTCGCCCTTGGCAGGGATCGTCACCTCGACGAGCGTACGATAGGGGTTGCCGGTGCGGTTGTTGTTCTGGGTCTGCTCGATGACCACACGACAGCCGATGATGTCGTCACTGAAGTGCTCGAGCTTGTCTACACGGGTCTTGATGTAGTCGTCGATCCAGTCGGAACGAGAAACACCGTTGTAGTTGATCTCAAGTGGAATCTGCATGTTTATCCTCCCTGGTCATGCGCAAGTAATAGAACCAGAGAACTCATCATCCGGTTCTACTCCACAGCGTGGTAGCGACGGCAAGGGTTTTCAACGCAAAATCGCACATTTACCGGTCAGTAAACTGGCATTACCAATCGCAGCAAAAGGCCCGCAAGCGGAACTTGCGGGCCTTGGGGAAAGCGCAATTATCAGGCTTCAGGCATTGCCTTTCTCGGCGGTCTCCTGAGAGACGCTCTTGATCATGGGTTCGAGTTCGCCATTCTGATACATCTCGACCACGATATCGCATCCGCCGACCAGCTCGCCATTGACCCACAGCTGGGGGAAAGTGGGCCAGTTGCCATACTTGGGCAGCTCGGCACGGATATCCGGATTGTCGAGCACGTTCACAAAGGCGAAGCGCTCACCGCAGGCCATCAGGGCCTGGACCGTTTGTGCGGAGAACCCGCACTGCGGCAGCTGCGGTGTACCTTTCATGTAGATCAGGATCGGGTTTTCGCTGATCTGCTGCTTGATGGTTTCGATAGTGTTGCTCATGGAGACTCCTCGACGGGGGGATGAAGGGCATCCCCGCGTGGCTTCGCGTTTATGTCAGCGTAGACCCATTTTACCGATGCATGGCCTTGAATACATCCTCCCGCTCTCATGCATTGCATGCAAGGCGCAGCCTAGCTAGGATGATCGTTTTCGCACGGCCCGCGTCAAGCGGTACTAAAAGTGGGTCCGGGCGCCGCAGGTGCGTTTGTGCCGATGCTTGGATCGGTGCAGGCGCGCTTCCGGCGCCTTTTTCGTTCATGTACATGATATGTGCCTCAGCCTCACGGTAGCGGCATTCTTATCTGCGCAAGGCCCGAATTCGACATTACAACAGTACCGCCAGATTGAGCGCCATGTCGTTCAGTTTCACTTTCAAGGATCGTTGCCATGGCTACACGTCACTTTCTGACCCTGCTCGACCTGACTCCTGATGAGCTGTCTTATCTCATTCAGCGCGCGATCACGATCAAGAATCGCCTGAAGACCCATGGGCCTACCTATACGCCCTTCGCCAACCGCACCCTGGCGATGATCTTCGAAAAATCCTCGACTCGTACCCGCGTCTCGTTCGAAACCGCCATGGCCCAGTTCGGAGGACATGCCCTATTCCTGTCCTCTCGCGACACCCAGCTAGGCCGCGGCGAACCGATCGGCGACACTGCTCGAGTGCTTTCCGAAATGGTGGATGCGGTCATGATCCGCACCTTCTCCCATGCCGGTCTCGAAGAGTTTGCCCATGCCAGCAGCGTACCGGTGATCAATGCCCTGACGGACGACTATCATCCCTGCCAACTGCTGGCCGATATCATGACCTGGACAGAGCGTCGCGGCCCGGTCCGGGGCAAGACCGCCGTCTGGATCGGCGACGGCAATAACATGTGTCACTCCTGGATCAACGCCGCACGCCAGTTCGACTTCAACCTGCGCGTCTGCTGTCCGGAGGGTTACGATCCCGACCCGACCATCATGGAGGCGGCCGGCGATCGGGTAACGCTGCTGCGCGACCCGCAGGCGGCCGCACGAGGTGCCGACCTCGTGACGACCGATGTCTGGGCATCGATGGGGCAGGAAGAGGAACAGGCTGAACGAGCGAATGCCTTCCGGGGTTTCCAGGTCACCGAAGCCATGCTGGATGCTGCCTCCGACGAGGTGATCTTCCTGCACTGCCTGCCGGCCCATCGAGGAGAAGAGATCAGCGAGACGCTGCTCGACGATTCTCGAGCCTTCGTCTGGCAGGAAGCAGGCAACCGTCTCCATGCGCAGAAGGCGCTGCTCGAGTTCCTGCTGCTCGGTCGCACCGAATAAACCGAACGCTCTCGGAAGCGCCGGACACAGCCAAGATGTCACTGCACATCGAGAATCTGACTTGCCACTACGGCACGAACGTCGCGGTCAGGGAAGCGACCTTCAGCCTGGCCCAAGACAGTATCGGTTGCCTGTTGGGGCCTTCCGGAAGCGGTAAGACCACGCTCCTGCGCGCGGTGGCCGGCTTCGAGAAGGCCACGCGCGGCTCGATCCATCTCGCCGATCGACTCCTGTCGTCACCCGACACTCACATGGCGCCTGAAAGGCGCCATGTGGGGATGGTGTTTCAGCATCATGCGCTCTTTCCCCATCTGACCGTTGCCGATAACGTGGCATTCGGCCTGCCCCACCTTCCACGCCGGCAGCGGCAATCACGTACCGATGAACTTCTCGAATTGACGGGATTGAGCCGGCTTGCCCGGCGTTTTCCGCATCAGCTTTCGGGCGGCCAGCAGCAGCGTGTCGCTCTGGCTCGGGCACTTGCCCCCCGGCCACGTCTGCTGTTGCTCGATGAGCCCTTCTCCAGCCTGGATGCCGAGCTTCGCCGCCAGCTCAGCCAGGAGGTTCGTCATCTGCTGAAGCAGCTCGGGATCGCGACGCTCATGGTCACACATGACCAGCACGAGGCGTTCGCGACAAGTGACTGGATCGGTGTATTGAACAAGGGCTGCCTCGAGCAATGGGACACCCCATTGCAGCTCTACCAGAGCCCGATGACGCGCTTCGTGGCCCGCTTCATTGGCCAGGGGGACTTTCTGCCGGGCATCATGGATGCTCAAGGCGGTGTCGCCACTGAACTCGGTACCATTGCAACCACCCGTGCGCAGGGCTTCACACCAGGAACTGAAGTCGAAGTGCTGCTGCGACCCGAGAATATCGTATGGGACAGTCTCGGCTCCTTGCAGGGTACGATAGAGACATGCTGCTTCAACGGCGCCACGATACGCTATCGGATTCGCCTCCCCTCCTCCCGCCAGTTCGAAGTCATTATCGACAGTCGCCATCCGTTCATGCCGGGCGACAGACTGTCCTTACGCCTCGATATCTGTCAGCCCGTCATGTTCAAACGCTAGCCCCCGCTTCGTTCATCTCGCGAGTGGCTGCCGTCTCGCACGATAGGGAGCGAGTCCATCGGGCCATTCCAGAACTGCGGGACGTTCAAGTGAAAGGAAGTTTCAGAAACAGAAGAAGAACGGCAGACAGCATTCGCCGGGCACTGCCTTGTCCAGACGACACTCCCTGAAAGTCCGCGCAGCTACACATCACATGAAAATACACAACATGAAAAAGCCGCCTGAGCGATTGCTCAAGGCGGCTTTTTCTCGAATCCTTTTGGTGGAGCCTATCGGGATCGAACCGATGACCTCAACGCTGCCAGCGTTGCGCTCTCCCAGCTGAGCTAAGGCCCCATTCGCTTCAAGTATTGCGTGGCAAGCACTGCCTTGCCTTGAAGACGATGCGCATCTTAAGGATGCTCCGAGCGAATGTCAACCTTGTTTGCCGAACATGGGCATTCGATACCGCAGCCTTGATTGCGCCATGCTGCGTAGTCTCTGCAAAGCTTTTCTGGCCTCGGTAAATGCATTCGACATATTTTCCACATACAATTCGCAACAACTTTATAAGCAGAAGTTAATCTAAAGGGAGCCACCGTGATCACGATTCTAGTGGCAGACAGCCATTGCCTGCTGCGCACCAGCTTGGCACGGGCGCTCGATTCGCAGGAAGATATCGAAGTCACGGGAGAAGCCAGCCGCAGTGAAGATATTCCCCTAATGGCTTGCGAGCTTCGTCCGGATGTCGTGTTGATGGAGCTTCGCGCACCGAACATGGACGGCGTCGATATTCTACGCCGGATGCTGCTCTACGCGCCCCGCGTACGCCCCCTGATGCTGTTGGACGCGGTGGAGACCGCTCTTGTCCGGCGCTTGCTGAAAGCTGGCGCCACCGGTCTCATCAATCAGAAAACGGAAGTCAATGAAACAATTCGAGCCATTCGTACCGTCTCCGCCGGCCAGCGTTACATCAGCCTGGATCTCGCTCAGCAACTGGCGCTGTCAAAGCTCGGCTTCCAGGAGAATCCCTTCGACCAGCTGACGCCACGCGAACGGCAAGTCGCATTAATGGTGATCAACTGCCATAAGACCAGAAACATTGCGGACCGTCTGTTTGTCAGTACCAAAACCGTCAATACTTATCGTTATCGCATTTTCGACAAGCTGAACGTCACTTCAGACGTGGAGCTGACCCATCTCGGATTACGGCATGGACTGGTGGATATCTGATCGGCCAGCATCCTCCAGGTAACCGATCAGAGTATTTCGCCCCAGGCGACTTTGGTACAATGTCAAAATGATGAGCGAACAAGCGACAAATGACACGGTCTTCGATGCCCGGCACTTTCTGAAAAGCGTGTCCGAATCGTCAGGCGTCTACCGCATGCTAGACGAGGAACACAATGTTCTTTACGTCGGCAAGGCCAAACGGCTCAAGGCGCGGCTGGCCAGTTACTTTCGCGGGTCACTCAACGTCAAGACGCAGGCCCTTGTCGCCCGGATCCATGACATTCAGGTCACGATCACGCGCAGCGAAACGGAAGCGCTCCTGCTCGAGCAGACTCTGATCAAGCAGCTACGGCCACCCTATAACATTCTGCTGCGCGATGATAAGTCCTATCCCTTCGTGTTCGTCTCGGATCGCCATCCCTATCCTGCTCTCGAGTTCAAGCGTGTCAGGCACAAACGTGATGATGGCCGTTATCTGGGCCCCTACCCCAGTTCCCACGCCGTTCGCGAAAGTCTGTCGCTGATGCAGAAGGTCTTCCGCATTCGTAACTGCGAAGACAGCGTTTTCGCGCACCGCACCCGTCCCTGCCTGCAATATCAGATTCAGCGCTGCAGCGCGCCATGTGTCGATTACATCCTTCAAGACGATTATCGCCGTGATGTCGAGCACGCCATCATGTGCCTGGAAGGGCGCAGCGAACAGGTCACCGAACAACTGACCCAAACGATGGAAGCGGCGAGCCGAGCGCTCGAATTCGAGGAGGCGGCACGCCTGCGTGACCAGATTCAGCAGTTGCGCCGCTTGCAGGAGCGTCAGTTCGTCGATACCCAAGCCAACGATGCCGACATCTTTGCCCTCGCGGAGCGCCCCGGCGCCTTGTGCGTCAGCGTCCTGACGGTGCGACAGGGTCAGATGCTCGGGGCACGCAATCACTGCCCCGACAACGGTCTCGACTTACCTGCCGAGGAGCTCCTCGCCGAGTTCGTCAGCCAGTATTACCTGGGGCAGGATCGCGAGCCGCCCGGTGAAATCATCACCACACACGCTCTGACGGACAGCGATGTCCTGCAGGCCGCTCTCGCGGAACATGCCGGCAAGCGCATCCGTCTGACACACCAGGTGCGTGGGTATCGCGCACAATGGCAACGACTGGCACACACCAATGCCGAGCAGCATCTGGCGACGCAGCTTGCCAATCGAACCCAACTGTCACGCCGCTTCGAAGCGTTACGGGAAGCACTGGCATTGAAAGAGGCGCCGAAGCGGCTCGAGTGTTTCGATATCAGCCATAGCCATGGAGAGGCCACGGTGGCGTCATGCGTGGTATTCGATCAGGATGGCCCCGTGAAATCCGATTATCGTCGTTTCAATATCGAGGGAGTGGCGGCGGGCGATGACTATGCCGCCATGCGCCAGGCACTGACAAGACGTTTCAAGCGACTTCAGCAGGGCCAGGGCAAGCGCCCCGACATCCTTCTCGTCGATGGCGGCAAGGGCCAGTTGAACATGGCCCGTGATGTCTTTTCCGAACTGGATATCAGCGATATATGCCTGCTTGGCGTCGCCAAGGGCACAACCCGCAAACCCGGCCTGGAGACCTTGTTCGTCGAGACGGTGGATCGGACCTTGAATCTCGATAGCGGCTCGCCTGCGCTTCACTTGATCCAGCATATCCGTGACGAAGCCCACCGGTTTGCCATTACAGGGCATCGCCAGCGCCGCGACAAACAGCGGCGCACCTCGACGCTGCAGGATATTCCGGGTATCGGCCCCAAGCGTCGTCGTGAGCTGCTGCGGTTCTTCGGCGGATTGCAGGGGGTACGTCAGGCTACCCGGGACGAACTGGCACGGGTGCCGGGGATCAGCGAACGTATGGCCATCACTATTCATCAGGCCCTGCATGGATGAGTGGCACATGGTCATATAGCATATAGAATAGACTCTTCTTATACCGGCAAGGACTCGCGACGCTCCGATGAACATCCCCAATATTCTTACTTTGGCTCGAATCGCGTTCATCCCGTTGCTGGTGGTCGTTTTCTATTTGCCTTATGCGTGGAGCCTGTTGACAGCGGCCGGGCTGTTCGGTCTCGCCGCCCTCACCGATTGGCTGGATGGCTACCTCGCCAGACGGTTGAATCAGAGCACCCCTTTTGGCGCTTTCCTCGATCCTGTCGCCGACAAGCTCATGGTCGTCGTGGCTCTCGCCCTGCTCGTGGAACGTTATGAGGCCATCTGGCTGACCTTACCGGCACTGGTGATCATCGGGCGTGAAATCGTGATCTCGGCACTACGCGAATGGATGGCCGAGCTTGGCAAACGAGGCCGAGTAGCCGTGTCCTGGATAGGCAAGCTCAAGACCACGCTGCAGATGATCTCCTTACTGTTACTCCTGGGATTCGCTCCGGGAACGCCAATCGCCTATGTCGGCGTGGTCATGCTGTATGTGGCCGCCGTGCTCACTCTCTGGTCCATGGGACAGTACCTGCGCGCAGCCTGGCCAGAACTTTCCCGATCAATGTAGAGCATGGCCAGACCATAAAACGTTTGACATACACGGACTTATCCGTATACTACGTCCTCGTGTTGAGCGGGAATAGCTCAGTGGTAGAGCACAACCTTGCCAAGGTTGGGGTCGCGAGTTCGAATCTCGTTTCCCGCTCCAAAAGGCTGGATGGCAGAGTGGTTATGCAGCGGACTGCAACTCCGTGTACGCCGGTTCGATTCCGACTCCAGCCTCCATTTGTTCGTTAAGAGTTGTCCCCGCAGCCCTCTCCCGCCCGGATGGCGAAATTGGTAGACGCAAGGGACTTAAAATCCCTCGGAGGTTGACTCCGTGCCGGTTCGACCCCGGCTCCGGGCACCATAGCCTCTTTCTATCCCTTTCGCTTCAGATGCAACGCCTCGCTGTTCAAGATCGCTTCCTTGCGACATCTACCATTATGGATTCCTCCCCTTTCCCTTGCAGCTTTCATCGTGATGCGCACGTACATTCACTCACAAATATCTACCTTCCTTTAAACATTTAGCTGCCAACTGGTTAGGAATAACTACTACGCTGTTAGCTGTTTATCCTTACTGGTAATATCTTGGGGAAAGATATAAATGTCAGCTCAAAAGAAGGGCCTTCACCGATGTCGTGTTTGTGGTACCGAGGTGTACATTGAGACTCCTCCGCCCAAACGCCCCCCCTGCCCGATATGCCGTGTCAAGGACTATGAGCCTCTCAAGGTTCCTCGACAGGAGCAGGCGGCTAAAGCCTTGGGTCACATGCTGGACCTGCCGACATGATGGGCTCGCTTTCATGACTCTTGTATGCCAACTTCAAGCCAACCGACGCTGCATCGCTACTTGATTGCTGATTCACACCTTCCTGCTTCACTTTCGCAGTCTTCTTATTCCTTTCCCGGTCAGGCCACGGCAGTGCTACAGACATATGCCCCTCAAGAGAGGGCTTATACAGGAAATCAATACCTTACCGTGTGCCCTTGAGCTTCTCCAAAAGCTTAGTACCAAATTACCAGACCTCTCTTCTCAGTACCAAAATACTGAAAAACCAATAACAATCAACGTGTTACCTTGCAATTAAAACGTCAACCAGTCAGTAACAGGCTAACGGAATTGGCGTTGCCTCATCTCCCTGCAATATCATTTTCCAATAAATTCAACACCAAGATTGGACAATAAAGGCACACAATGATGAGAAGCGATATTTCAGGCAGGGCCATTTATCTTTACATTGATGGTGAACTGGTTCAGCGTCATAACGAACTCGATGAATTAATTGAATTCGATATCGATTGTTTAAATGAAGAAGAAGCATTGAAGAAAGCAGGTTACAGAATCATCGACACCCTTGACCAAGCCTATACGGTGTATGGTACTACCGAGCATTCGTCTGCCAGCCATACAATCAAAAATAGACTTGAAGGCATTCGCTATATTGTCGACGTCAATACGGACAATGACGCATGCTACTTTATACTGGTCAGAGACAATCTTCCTGACTACCTTGCCGTGCTGGCCATGCTGCAACCATTACTCGTTCATAAAAAAGGAGTTCAGGAAAGCACCTTGGCCTCGTGATTCCCCTATCTCGCGCAATCTTCCATTCAAGAAAGAAAAAGCCCAGCGCCGCGAGGCAGCTGGGCAAGTAGGGATATAGCGGATACAGTCTATTGCCTGGCGCCTCTCGGCAAAGCCGCAAAAAAGGCCTTTTTGACATGGCTTTTCAATATAGCGATGCCCTGCCACCAGTTGTCTTGGCCGACCTTGCCAAGCATATAGCGCAGTGGCATCATTCATTGACTTACTGCTGCAGGATACGCTGACACTGGTCGCTCCATTTGGAGGTTCATTCAACTTCCTCTTGATTTGTTTCTTTTCTGCACCCAGCCACGTCTTACGACTTCCATCGCATACAACATCGGTCTCCCGTGATCAAGCTTCGCTTCCGCGACCCCTACTATATTTATCACCATCGCCACCGCATGCATGTCGTGCGTTCTTCATTGGCCTTGGCCATTACCTATGGCGTCATACACGTTTTTGATATTCCTCATGGAAGCTGGGCCCTGATCAGCACTTTGATGGTAATGGGCAATCTGCCGCATATTGGCGGCGTGCTTGATAAGGGCGGGCAGCGCCTGCTGGGCACGGTATTGGGAGCCATATGGGGTTTGTTACTTATTCTGATTCCTGCACCTGCCCCAGGAATGGTCCCTATATGGACCTTGATCGGCATAGCGTTTGCCACGCACGCTACATTTGCCACACGGTACTCGTACAGTGCCTTGATTTTCGGCATTACGCTACTCATGGTCGTCGGCGATGGGGAGCATGATCTGAGCATAGCGTTATGGCGCGCCTTTGATGTACTCATTGGCACTTCGATCGGCATGCTGGTCACGGTATTGGTATTGCCACAGAAAGCCACCGACGTGATGCGCTTTTTACTGGCGGACAATCTCGACAAACTCGCGCGTCTTTATCACGTTCATACCAATGCCAAGACACGTGAAGACCTCGATACTCGTCAACTGCTTAAAGTCATGACGGCCCAACTGGTCAAACAACGCAGTATCGTCGATGCCATACATAGCGAAAGGCGCCTGCATCGAGATGAACTCGAAGAGATCCTCTCTCTCGAGCGCCGCATGTTGTCCACGATTGAACTCCTACTGGAAACCCACTGGACCACGCGTGCCGGGCATGATCTCATCATGGGCCTCGAAGGGTTGCGCGAGGAACAGCACCGCCTCGCTCGAGCATTGGGCACACTGGCTTTCCAGATCCGCACCGGACAGCCGATCGACGTGACAGTGGTTGCCTTCGATCTGCAGCGCCATGCCGACAAGGCCCGTAACGTCTATTCCGATAAGGGCCGTGCTCTGTACAGTCCAGCAGGTTACCTCTGGCTGAACCGCGAGTTGGCACGCCTGACCCATGAAATGGTCGATAATCTCGGCACTCTGAGACACCTTCCTAGCGCCCGGCTACGCCGACGCGCCAGTCATCACACGCTCATTAGTGACGACAGGCGAGTGACGCTTTCCGAAGCACCACGCCAGTCAAGGACCGGTAATGATCAATAGACACGAACATGATGTCCTGCTCATTGGCGGCGGTATCGCAGGCCTGACATTCGCTCTGATGCTGGCGGACCGGCGCCCCATCACCCTGCTAGAATCCTCGATGGCCCCGAGCGGAGCCAGCCCTTGGGCCCAAGGCGGGATCGCAGCGGTGCTTTCCGCGGAAGACAGTCTGGATTCCCACGTGCAGGATACGCTCACCGCCGGTGACGGTTTGTGCGATGAGGCAGCCGTACGCTTTACCGTGGAGCAGGGCCCGGCAGCCATACAGTGGCTGATCTCCCTGGGCGTTCCCTTCTCTCCCGATGAAGCCGCGGCTGCCACCTTCCCGTTCCATCTCACTCAGGAAGGTGGCCATGGACGGCGGCGTGTCATTCATGCCGCCGATGCCACCGGCAAGGCCGTGATAGATGTACTGTCATGGCACGCCCACCGTCACCCCCGCATTCGCCTCATCGAAGGCCAGAACGCCTTCGCATTGCTCAAGGATGAAGCAGGCCACTGCCGTGGGGCATTATGCCTCGGGATGAATGGCCAGGTGACGCAGCATGTGGCCAGCGAAACCGTCATCGCGACCGGCGGAGCCAGCGGGCTTTACCCCCACGCGACCAGTCCTTCGCCAGGTTTGGGCATCGGCATGTCCATGGCAGCCGAAATCGGTGCCAAACTCGCCAATCTGGAATTTCAACAGTTTCATCCCACCTGCCTGCACGATCCGCAGGGGCGACCCTTCTTGATCAGTGAAGCCGTACGCGGTGAAGGCGGACTGTTGAGGACCCCGTTGGGATATCGTTTCATGCCCGACTATGACCCACGTGCGGAACTGGCTCCCCGGGATATCGTGGCGCGCGCCATCGATGCGCAGATGAAGCAGTACGGTTTTGATCACGTCCTGCTGGACGTCACTCACCTGCCAGCGGCCAAGATCACGGCCCACTTCCCCACCATTCACGCTCACTGCCTGACTCGTGGCCTGGACATGACACGCCACCCCATACCGGTGGTACCGGCGGCGCACTATAGCTGCGGCGGAGTTGTCACCGCCCTGGATGCCAGCACTAATATTCCCCAGTTGTCCGCTATCGGCGAAGTGGCCAGCACCGGGCTGCATGGCGCCAATCGACTGGCCAGCAATTCATTGCTGGAGTGTGTAGTGTTTGGTAGATCCGCAGCCGCGAGGCTGGCCAGCACGCACTTTCGTCCGGAGGCCAAAGTGCTCATGCCGGCGCTGGGAGTTCGGCACGGCCCTAGCGAGCCGGAGATGCGAGCCATGCTGAAGACGATACGTCAAACGATGGCCGCCCGTGCGGGAATCGTGCGGGATGATGCCGGATTGCAGGAGGCCCGGCGGATTCTGCAGGCACAGCGCGAACGGCTAGACGTACTCTGGAACGAGCACCGCCCTTCTCCTGCGCTCGTCCAGACCCGGCATACGGCCAGGCTGGCCTGCCTGGTCGTCGACGCTGCGCTCGCGCGACGCCATTCGTGTGGACTGCACTATAATGTCGACTGCCCCCGAAGAGACGGCAAAGCCTCGTTCCCATCAGAGCAGGGACACTTCATCGCCGGCCCCTGACGGAGGCCAGACCAGAGTCTGACGCAATCTGCGCAACGCCTGCGGCGAACTACTGTCGGGCCAGAGCCAGCAGTATCGTCCCTCGATAACCAGACCGATCAGGGCCGGACCGAGGCGAACCACCTTCAGCGATACCGGGCGCCACTTTCCATCCGTTTCCTGCTCCCAATGACACCCCGTCCCACTGCAAACCTGACGCAGCCGCCACGGCGGCGTACGCCATATGCCCCTGATCGGGATCATAGCCGCCACACCGGCCAGCAACCATAACCACCAGGGCCCCAGCCAGGCCATCAGGCCCATGATGCCGACGATCGCCGTTCCTTGGAGGCCCGCCTCGATCCTAGAGGGTACGATACTGATCGTTGGAAGTGGTTTCGGCATATTCGACGATCATTTTCACGATGCGCCTGAGACCATCGTCTTCGGGCCACTCACGGCGCATCAGCCATACGAACAGATCCTGATCTTCATTGTCGATCAACGTGCGATAAAGCGCTTGATCCTGGCTCGAAAGCTCGCGATAGCGATGTTCCAGGAAGGGAACCAGTAGTAGATCCAGCTCCCACATCCCCCGCCGCGAATGCCAGTAGAGCCGATTGATGTTGACGTTTTCGGTCACGAACGCCTCGCAGTACTGCATGATGAATGGACGGCAAGTATACCCGAGCAGCTGCGGCAGCGACACGCCAAGCCGATGCGCCACAATGCCAGGCACTTGACCGCCCTGCTAATGCGTTGTTTTATCTAAACTTGAGCAGTATGCTGATGAAAACAACAACGCACGGGAACGGCGCTCAGTCATATGTGACGCGCGCAAGCCTCGCATGGAGAAAATAGATGACCAAGTCCGAACTGATCGAACAAATTGCGATGAGACAACCCGAACTGTCGATCAAGGAAGTCGAAGCGGCGGTTCGCATCATACTCGACGACATTACGGATGCCTTGGCGGATGGCGGGCGCGTTGAGATTCGTGGCTTCGGTAGCTTTTCCCTGCATTTTCGCGAGCCCCGTGTCGGACGCAATCCCAAGACGGGCGATCCGGTAGAACTGGACGGGAAATACGTACCGCATTTCAAACCGGGCAAGGAGCTTCGTGAGCAGGTCAACGCCAGTCGGGCCCTGGGCTACTGACAAGCCATCATCGTGACGTTGACTTCATGGCTCGCCGACGCTGACGCAACGATATAGATCGCATGCTCGCTTATAGGGCCGATTCGCTCTCAGGGTGGTAATATCAAGCCACACGGGCAACCGTCTGGCCAGAGTTCTTTTGCCAGTGCTACCGGAACGCCGGACGGATATCGCCTCACAAGTTTCGCAGCGTACGCAAGTGCGCGCTATATTCTTGATATCAAAGTAGGAAAGGAATCTGCCATGCGTTGGCTCAAAGGTGTCGTGCTAGCCATTATTCTCATTGTCGTTTTGTTGTTCGGTATCCTGTTTGCCGTCAACAACCAGCAATCTCTACCACTGAACCTCATATGGGTCGAACTGCCGTCGGCATCGCTCTCGCTGTGGCTGCTCATCGCCCTGGCCTGCGGCGTTCTGTTGGGTATGCTGGCCATGAGCGGCCTCTACCTGCGCCTGCGTGCGCTGCTGACCCGTGCCCAGCGCCATAATCAGCAGCAGCGCAAGGAACTCGACCGTCTGCGCATTCAGGAGTACAAGGAAGCCCCGTAAATGCTCGACCCTCTGCTGCTGGCCCTGCTGGTGGCAGCGATCGCCATCGGCTGGTGGTTAGGCCGTCGCGAACATTCACGTCAGCACAAGCCCCGGGAAGATCATGCCCTCTCCCGGGATTACTTCGTGGGTCTCAACCATCTGCTCAACGAGCAGCCGGATCGTGCCATCGAGACGTTCGTTCAGGCACTGGAAGTCAACAGCGACACCATTGAGACCCACATAGCGCTTGGCAACTTGTTTCGTTCACGCGGAGAAGCGGACCGCGCCGTCAAGATCCATCAGAATCTGCTGGCGCGCCCGACCCTGACAGCGCATCAGAGCGGTCTCGTTCAGCTTGAGCTGTCTCGGGATTTTCTCAATCTCGGCCTGCTCGATCGCGCCGAACGTCTGCTTCATGCAATGATCAAGGAGACCGGCGATAACGAGTTGTCACTGTCGGCCAAGCGCCTGCTCATCGATCTGCTCGAACGGGAGCGCGAATGGCAGGCCGCCCTCAAGGTCGCGCAACCTCAACTCGTTAGGCAGGATCCCAATATCCGGCGCGCGGCGGCTCACTGGCTATGCGAAATCGCTCAGCAGGACCGGCAAGGCGCCAGCCCCGCTCTCGCTCGCAGACACCTGCAGCAGGCATTGAACATCGATGCTCGCTGCGTCAGGGCCACCTGCCTGCTTGCCGAAATGGAGCAGGAAAATGGCCACTATAAAGCCGTCATCCGAACGCTGCGACGCGTCACGACTCAGGACCGGGATTTTCTGCCGATCATTCTCGACCCGATCCGCAACGCCTATCTCATGCTGGACGATGAAGGCGGCCTGAAGACCTTTCTACAGCAGCAGGTTCAGGAGGCCCCTTTTACCAGTGTCGTAATCATGCTGGCCGAGACGCTATATCAGCGCGAAGGCCCCGAAGTCGCCACGCTTTTTGTCAGCAACCAGCTTCAGCGTCACCCTAGCCTGCGTGGTCTCGACTATCTGATGGATCTTTATCTCACCGAAGTCAGTGCCGAAGAACGCAAGCGAATTCTGCTGCTCAAACAACATACTCACAAACTACTCGAGACTCGGCCTCGCTATCGCTGTCATCGCTGTGGATTCGGCGTGGCGCAACTCCATTGGCAGTGCCCAAGCTGTCGAAACTGGGGGACCAGCAAGCCGGTTACCGGCCTTGAAGGCGAATAGTCTCGACAAAGGGCATTCCAGCGTCTCGATCAACGCCCTTCTCTCAGCTCCTGCTCGATCGCCGACAGGACCGCCATGGGGTCCGAAGCCTGCGTGACAGGGCGCCCTATGACCAGATGCGTGCTCCCCGCCGACATGGCCTGCGCAGGCGACATGACCCTTCGCTGATCGCCGGCCTGGAAGTAAGCCGGCCGGATTCCCGGCGTCACCTTGAGAAATGCCTTGCCGCATAGCGTCTGCAACCGTTGCGACTCCTGCGCGGAACACACCACGCCGGACATGCCGCTCTCCTGAGCCAGACAGGCAAGACGTTCAACCTGAGCAAGCGGCTCGACATCCAGGCCAACGTCCCTAAGATCATCACGCTCAAGGCTGGTCAGTACCGTGACGGCTATCAGATGGGTCTTCAGGCCGCGCTGCGTCAGACGTTCACGAGCCGCCTCCATCATCCGTCGTCCCCCGCTCGCATGCACGTTGACCATCCATATGCCCCGATCCGCAGCAGCCTCGACGGCGCCGGCAACCGTGTTGGGAATGTCATGAAACTTGAGATCGAGAAACACCTCGAAGCCGCGCGCATGCAGATCGTCCACGACCCGAGGACCCACTCGGGTAAACAGCTCCTTGCCCACCTTGACCCGGCAACGGGCCGGATCGAGCCTGTCGGACATCTCGAGTGCGGCTGTCAGGCTCGAATAATCGAGAGCAATGATTAGGGGGGATTCAGGCGACGACATGACCTCTCCAGCAACGCAGGCAAAGGGGGCATTATACCGGAAGCGTACGCAAGCTTCCGAGGCACGTATCTGGCGCCACAATAACAAATAAAAACTAATTTAAAATTGTCGCATATATCTTACATAAACAGTCGTCATAGGCGGATGCCGCCGACGAAATTGCTCGCTACGGTGGGGTTGGCCTCCGGATGCCGCCTTTATCATCTGAATCATGAGCAGGGAATCAACATGAAAAACATACTGAACGCTTTTCTGTTCGCCCTCTTGCTGGGTACAGCAGCCACGGCGTACGCCGACGATACGCCCAGCGTAAACCTTAACAATGCCGATATAGAGACACTGGCCCAGCTGCCTGGCATCGGAGAAGTCAAGGCTCAGGCCATCGTCGCCGACCGTGAGTCCAATGGCCCCTACCAGAGCGCTGAAGATCTAACGCGTGTGGACGGCATCGGTCCGGCAACGGTTGAACAGCTCAAGGATCACGTCAGTTTCTGATCTGTGCGCCGGGCACGTTTTACAGCCTGAAGGCTCCTGACGAAGCCGGTCTCCGTCAGGAGCTGACATGCTCACTCAAGCCTACCCTCCTCCTCCCTGCCAGTCCCATGACGCTGACCTGGCCACTCTCCTCGTTACTCTCACTCTCGTTACTCTCACTCTCGTTACTCTCACTCTCGTTACTTTCCCCCTCTTTCCTCTCCCCGTTGTCACTTGGCCTCTCACCTTCTTACTATACATCGACCCGTAAGCCGCCCCGCCAAGGCAATTACCGGCCATATCTTGCAATCGTGAGGAATGCCACCATCTAGCAGACATACCGGCTTTCAGGAAGCGTTATGCCTTTATTGTTTCTCATCACGCTCTTTGCTCTATTGGATTTCGTCGTTCTATTCATGATCGGTGGACACATTGGCCTGCTGCCGACACTGCTGCTGGTATTGCTGACCGGTGGCATCGGCCTGCATCTGATACGGCGTGAAGGAGTTTCAACACTCCAGCGAGCCCAGCTACGTTTCGCCCAAGGGGAAATTCCCTCCGACGAGCTTTTGACCGGAGCAGCATTGATTTTTGGCGGCGCCCTGCTCATGGCGCCCGGATTTCTCTCCGATGCTCTGGGCCTGCTCTGCCTGTTTCCTCGCTCGCGACAGTGGCTGAGACAAGGAGTCACACGCGGCAATGCCCGGTTCCGCTTTTTCCAGCAGTCCTCCTATACCCGGACAGGCGGGGTACGTCAGGAGTGGCCGCAGCGCGAGGACGAGACTCCCCAGGCCACGCCGCGCCACGAGACTGAACAGGATCCGGACAAGACGCCCCTGGAGGGCGATTTCATTGCCAAGGACGAGCCGAGGCATTGAAAAAATTCATGGTCCACCCCTTGAAAGTGGCCTACCCGACCCAATCAAGGGCACAGCAGCAGTTACAGACACAGTTTCGGCCGCAAGGCCATGTAACCCAGAAGGCTTCGCCTTCGCCCTGAGCCATGCTCAACAGGGATATGCATCGACACATGCAAACATCAGGAGAACGTGAGCAATGAACATCCGTCCCTTGCACGATCGCGTCGTCGTCCGTCGCGTGGAAGAAGAACAGAAAACCGCTGGCGGCATCGTGCTTCCGGGCAATGCCCAGGAAAAACCGACCCGGGGTGAAATCCTTGCGGTAGGTAACGGCCGGATCCTCGAGAACGGTGAAGTTCGCCCGCTGGACGTCAAGGTCGGCGATACCGTGATCTTCAAGGAAGGTTTTGGCGTCGAGAAGCAGAAAATCGACGGTGAAGAAGTTCTGATCATGAGCGAATCGGACATTCTTGCCGTAGTGGAAGGCTGAGCCCCGCCTTTCGCACGGTGATTTGCGTTACGTTTCAAGCACACTGATTTAGGAAGATCGAAAAATGGCAGCGAAACAGGTCAAGTTTTCTGATGACGCTCGCAAGCGCATGGCTCGCGGTGTCAACGTTCTAGCCGATGCCGTCAAGGCAACCTTGGGCCCGAAAGGCCGCAACGTGGTGCTGGAGAAATCCTTCGGCTCGCCGACCGTAACCAAGGACGGCGTTTCCGTCGCCAAGGAGATCGAACTCAAGGACCGGTTCGAGAACATGGGTGCCCAGATGGTCAAGGAAGTGGCTTCCAAGACATCTGATGTCGCTGGTGACGGCACCACGACAGCAACCGTGCTGGCTCAGTCCATCGTCAACGAAGGTCTGAAGGGCGTAACCGCTGGCATGAACCCGATGGACCTCAAGCGCGGCATCGACAAAGCCGTCGTGGCGGCTGTCGAGGAGATTCGTCAGCTGTCCGTCCCCTGCACCGACTCCAAGGCCATCGCCCAGGTCGGCACCATTTCCGCCAACGGCGATTCTCGCATCGGTGAGATCATTGCCGAAGCGATGGAAAAAGTCGGCAAGGAAGGGGTTATCACCGTCGACGAAGGCCGTGGTTTCGAAGACGAGCTGGAAGTCGTCGAAGGCATGCAGTTCGATCGCGGCTATCTGTCTCCGTACTTCGTGACCAACCAGGACACCATGGCGGTGGAACTGGAAGATCCGTACCTGCTGCTGGTCGACAAGAAGATCTCCAACATCCGCGAACTGCTGCCGGTACTGGAAGCCGTTGCCAAGGCGGGCAAGCCGCTGGTGATCATCTCCGAGGACATCGAAGGCGAAGCGCTGGCGACTCTGGTCGTCAACACCATGCGCGGTATCGTCAAGGTTGCGGCTGCCAAGGCACCCGGCTTCGGTGACCGCCGCAAGGCCATGCTGCAGGACATCGCTATCCTGACGGGTGGTACGGTCATCTCCGAGGAAGTCGGTCTGACCCTCGAGCAGGCCAACCTGGACCATCTGGGTAACGCCAAGCGCGTCACCATGTCCAAGGAAAATACCACCATCATCGACGGTGCCGGCGCCGAAGGCGACATCGAAGCGCGCGTCAGCCAGATTCGCGCTCAGATCGAGGACACCTCCTCCGACTACGATCGCGAGAAGCTTCAGGAGCGCGTTGCCAAACTGGCAGGCGGTGTTGCCGTCATCCGCGTGGGTGCCGCGACCGAAGTCGAGATGAAGGAGAAGAAGGCGCGTGTCGAAGACGCCCTGCACTCCACTCGCGCCGCCGTTGAAGAAGGCGTCGTGCCTGGCGGTGGTACTGCTCTGGTCCGTGTTCTGAACAAGATCAAGGATCTCAAGGGCGACAACGAAGACCAGACCCACGGTATCGCTATCGCCCTGCGTGCCATGGAGTCTCCGCTGCGTCAGATCGTCACCAACGCTGGCGAAGAGGCTTCGGTCATCATCAATCGCGTGAAGGACGGTGAAGGCAACTTCGGCTACAACGCCCAGACCGGTGAATATGGCGACCTGTTCGAAATGGGTGTGCTGGATCCGGCCAAGGTGACCCGTAGCGCCCTGCAGTCTGCCGCTTCCGTAGCTGGCCTGATGATCACCACCGAGGCGATGATCGCCGAGGATCCGGAAGAGAAGCCGGCCGGTGGTGCGCCCGACATGGGCGGCATGGGTGGCATGGGCGGCATGATGTAAGCCACTCACTCTGTCTGTAATGCAGTGAATCACTGCAAAAGCCCCACTTCGGTGGGGCTTTTTCATGCGCAGAAGCTATATCCTCATGTGGTGTTCTGCTTCCGGTAACGCTAGGCTTCTGCCATTTATTTCTGCAATGATGCCACCTCTATGCTCGACAACATTCATATCGTCCTGGTACAGACCTATCACCCCGGCAACATTGGCGCCACGGCACGCGCCATGAAAACCATGGGATTACATCGCCTGACGCTGGTCAATCCGCGCAGCTTCCCTGACGAGGAAGCCACGCGACTGGCAGCGGGCGCCACCGACATTCTCGAGAATGTTCGCATTGTCGAATCGCTGCCAGAAGCGGTGGCGGACTGTACCCGGGTCGTCGGTGCCAGCGCCAGGCTACGCAGTCTCCCGCTTCCCCATTTTGACGAACCAGACGTCATGGCCCGGCAGCTCGTCGATGCAGCGCAGGAAAGCGCGGTGGCCGTCGTCTTCGGTCGTGAGCGCTTCGGCCTGACCAATGACGAAATACGTCACTGCACCCATCAGGTCAGCATCCCTGCCAACCCTGACTACGGGGTACTCAATCTCTCCCAAGCAGTGCAGGTGATCAGTTACGAGCTGTTTCGCGCCTGGCGCCAGCGACCGGACAGCGGCTTTCACTTCCAGCGCCCTGCCATCGGCAGTCCCCAGCCAACCCAGGCGCAGATGAGCCATTTTTACGAGCACCTGCATCGTGCCCTGCATAGTTCCGGCTTCCTGACCCAGCCTCACGCAAAAACCGAGGATCACTTGCGCGCGCTCTTCGCCCGGGCACAGCCGAGCCGCAAGGAGCTTTCCATACTGCGCGGCATCCTGGCCACTCTCGAAGACGGCCGGGACAAGGAATAAGCCCCCGAGCGATCTTCCCAGGATCGGTTAAAGAGCGCTTTCATATATATACCGGCCACAAAAAAACCGCTGCCAATGGCAGCGGTTTTTATTCTGGTGGCTAGGGTAGCTTCATAACGGGCATGAGCCCAATGCCACCCGGCCACCGACAGGCAGGATTATTCCTGTCCCATCTGCTGCTTGATCAGATCACCGATGGTGGTCGGACCGGCAGACTCGCTTTCCTGCTCGCGCAGCTTGGTCATGTTGCGGCGGGTATCGGCCTGGTCTTTCGCCTTGATCGACAGGTTGATGCCGCGGCTCTTGCGGTCAACGCTGATGATACGGGCTTCGACGCTGTCACCCACGCTCAGGACGTTGCGCGCGTCTTCGACACGGTCAGCACTGATTTCAGAAGCCTTCAGCACGGCGACGACGTCAGTGGCCAGCTCTACATGAGCTTCCTTGGCATCGATGTCGACAACACGCCCGGTCACGATGGAGCCCTTGTCATTCACGGCCAGGAACTCGGAAACCGGATCGGTCTCGAGCTGTTTGATACCCAGCGAAATGCGCTCGCGCTCCGGATCGATGGACAGGATGACGGCTTCCGCTTCGTCGCCCTTCTTGAACTGACGTACCGCTTCTTCGCCAGTCTCGCTCCAAGAGATGTCGGACAGGTGAACCAGACCGTCGATGCCACCGTCCAGACCGATGAAGATACCGAAATCGGTGATGGACTTGATGGTGCCGGAAACGCGGTCACCCTTGTTGTGCTGACTGTTGAAGTCTTCCCACGGGTTGGTGGTGCACTGCTTGATACCCAGGGAAATACGACGACGCTCTTCGTCGATGTCCAGCACCATGACGCCCACCTCGTCGCCGACCTGAACGACCTTGGACGGATGGATGTTCTTGTTGGTCCAGTCCATTTCGGAAACGTGAACCAGGCCTTCGACACCCTCTTCCAGCTCGGCGAAGCAGCCGTAGTCGGTAAGATTGGTGACACGGGCCGTGACCTTGGTGCCTTCCGGATAGCGCGCCTTGATGTTGACCCAGGGATCCTCGCCCAGCTGCTTGAGACCCAGAGAAACACGGTTGCGCTCGCGGTCGAACTTCAGCACCTTGACGTTGATCTCGTCGCCCACGGCCACGATTTCGCTCGGATGCTTGATGCGCTTCCAAGCCATATCGGTGATGTGCAGCAGACCGTCCACACCGCCAAGGTCGACGAAGGCGCCATAATCGGTGAGGTTCTTGACGATACCGGTGACCTGCTGTCCTTCCTGAAGCGTTGCCAGCAGCGCTTCACGCTCGGCACTGTTCTCGGCTTCGAGAACGGCACGACGGGAAACGACGACATTGTTGCGCTTCGGATCGAGCTTGATGACCTTGAAGTCCAGCTCTTTGTGCTCGAGGTGAGCCGTGTCACGCACCGGACGCACATCTACCAGAGAGCCCGGCAGGAAGGCGCGAATGGAGGCCACGTCGACCGTGAAGCCACCCTTGACCTTGCCGTTGATCACGCCCTTGACGATCTCGTCCTTCTCGAAGGCAGCTTCCAGCTCGATCCAGGCTTCGGCACGCTTGGCCTTCTCACGAGACAGACGCGTTTCACCGAAACCGTCTTCGACAGCTTCCAGAGCGACCTTGACTTCATCGCCAATACCGATGGTCAATTCGCCGTTATCATTACGAAACTGCGCTGCGGGAATCTGGCCTTCGGATTTCAGACCAGCGTTGACGGTGATCCAGTCACCATCGATGTCAACCACGGTCGCCATGACGATGGCACCGGGTTCCATATTGATGTCTTGGAGAGACTGTTCGAACAGTTCAGCAAAGCTTTCGCTCATGATATTCCTACGTGATCAACGTTGAGTGGCGGTCGCGCCGCCTTTCTCCGCACCACCAGCAAGCACGGGCCTAATACACATATCCCCGGGGATGTTGACGCTGGTTCGACCTGAGCAGGCTTTCAGAGGTTGCCCACCCATGCCATGACATCTGACCGGGGTCTCCGGAAAGGCATTGTCGTCATGCCCGGACGTCATGCCGCCGGATGATGTCCCCGACCGGCAAGAAGTCCCTCGATGCGATCCACCACGTCCGGTATCGCAAGACTCGTGGTGTCCAACTCAACGGCGTCTTCGGCCGGTTTGAGCGGGGCTACCGCACGCTGCATATCGCGCGCATCACGAGCTTGTATTTCTTTCAAAAGACTCGAAAGAATAGCAGAATGCCCTGCTTTCTGCAACTGAAGGAGCCGCCGCCGGGCCCGTTCCTCCGCGGAAGCGGTCAGGTAGATCTTCAGCGATGCCCGGGGAAACACCACCGTGCCCATGTCGCGCCCATCGGCAACCAGCCCCGGTGCCTGGCGGAAGTGGCGCTGCCGCGCCAACAATGCCTGACGCACCTGCGGCAATGCCGCCACCTGCGAGGCGCTGTCCCCTACCTGCTCGGTACGAATCGTCGCAGAGACATCCTGCCCTTCGAGCAGCACACGCGTCGCGCCCCCATCGGCCAGGAATACCACGTCGAGATCCCGAGCACGGGCTGCCAGCGCCGTCTCGTCATCCAGGCCCACGCCGTGATTCAGTGCCGCCAGCGCGGTCAGGCGGTACAGCGCGCCGGAATCGAGCAAGTGCCAGCCGAGCCGCTCGGCGATCAAGCGACTGATGGTCCCCTTGCCCGCCCCTCCGGGACCATCGATGGTCAGCACCGGCACGCAGTCATCGTCATGGGTCTGGCTCATTCCGCCTCCTGCTCTTCTACCTGCAAGCCTACCCGCCCGGCCAACTCGACAAAACCGGGGAAGGAGGTCGCCACATTAGCGCAGTCATCCACCATGATGGCTTCACGAGCCCGGAGTGCCGCTACGGTAAAGGCCATGGCGATGCGGTGATCGCCCAGACTGTCGACACGCCCGCCTCCGTAATGCGGCTCGCTGTCGCCACTCCCGATGATGTCGATGCCATCAGGGTAGACGGTGTTTTCCACCCCCAGCACGCTGAGGCCGTCGGCCATCGCCTGGATACGGTCGGACTCCTTGACGCGCAATTCCTCGGCCCCGCGCAGCCGGGTCGTGCCCTCGGCATTGGCGGCAGCGACGAACAGCGCGGGGAACTCGTCGATGGCCAACGGCACCTGATCGACGGGAATGTCGATTCCCTTGAGGGGGACATGACGGACACGAATATCGGCGACCGGCTCGCCGCCGACCTCCCGCTGGTTGGCAAGCTGGAGGTCGGCCCCCATCAGCCGCAGGATATTGATCACGCCGATACGCGTCGGATTGATGCCCACGTGCTCGAGCGTCAGGTCGGAGCCGGGCGTGATCGCTGCCGCGACCAGAAAGAACGTGGCCGAGGAGATATCGGAAGGCACGTCGATGGGACCGGCGCTCAGCCGACCGCCACCGGACAGCATGGCCACGTCCCCTTCACGACGTACCGGGTAGCCGAAGCCATTGAGCATCCGCTCGGTATGATCACGCGTCGGCGCCGGTTCACGCACACGCGTCTCGCCTTCGGCATACAGACCGGCAAGCAGCAGACAGGATTTCACCTGGGCGCTGGCCATCGGCATCTCGTAGTGGATGCCCTTGAGCCGCTGCCCACCCTTGATCCTCAGTGGTGGCCTGCCTCCCTCGGCGGTCTCGATCACCGCGCCCATCGTACGCAGCGGGTCGGCCACCCGCGCCATCGGACGCTTGGTCAAGGAGGCGTCGCCGGTCAGCTCCGTATCGAAGGCCTGGCCTGCCAGCAGGCCGGCGAACAGACGCATGGCGGTGCCGGAGTTGCCGACATACAGCGGTCCTGCCGGTGCCTTCAGGCCATGCAGCCCGACGCCATGGATCGTGACGCGGCCCTGATGCGGCCCCTCGATCGCCACGCCCATCTCGCGAAAGGCCTGCAGTGTCGCCAGGCTATCCTCCCCTTCGAGGAAGCCCTGAACTTCGGTCACGCCATCGGCGAGCGCACCCAGCATGATCGAGCGATGCGAGATCGACTTGTCTCCGGGGACCCGGATACGCCCCTGTACCTGCCCACCGGGACTGACGCGGTAGTGGATATTGCGTTGTTCCATCGCCTGATAACTCGTCTGGTTCAAAAGCGTATCGAAATAGTGTCGTGCATGACTGGCACGGTCGAAGATGCCCAGCATGGCATCGCCGTCGCCACCGGCCACGGCCTGGCGCAGCCGCGACAGACCGGACTCGAAGTCGTCCAGCGCCGCCAGCACGGCATCACGGTTGGCGGTGAAGATGTCGCGCCACATCACCGGATCGCTGCCGGCGATACGGGTAAAGTCGCGAAACCCGCCGGCGGCATAGCGAAAGATGTCCAGACGCTGATCCTGCCGGGCCAGCGTGTCGACCAGCGAGAAGGCCAGCAGATGCGGCAGATGGCTGGTGCGCGCCAGCACCTCGTCATGGCGCGTCACCTCCATTTCCAGCAGCTCCGCACCGCAAGCTGCCCATAACGCCCGCACACGGAATAGCGCTTGCGGATCGGTATCCTGCTGCGGGGTGAGAATGACCTTGTGCTGACGGTAGAGCTGCGCATTGGAGGCGGCCACCCCACTCTTCTCCGACCCGGCGATGGGATGCCCCAGCACGAAACGTGCGGGCAGCCTGCCGAAGGCGCGGACTGCGGCATCGCGTATCGCCGCCTTGGTGCTGCCCACATCGGTCAGCACCTGGTCCGCGAGATACGGCGCCAGCTCGCGCATTACCATCTCCATGGCCATCACCGGCACGGCCAGCACGATCAGCGAACTGTCCGCTACCAGCGCCTTGAGTTCGGTATCGCCGGCATCGATCACGCCCATCGCAATGCCCCGCGCGATCTCGTCGGAATCGCGATCGCAGGCGACGATCTCGCCGGCGAAGCCCGCCGCCTTGAGCGCGGCGGCCAGCGAGCCGCCGATCAAGCCCAGGCCGACGATCAGAATACGCGACTCGTCGGGCAGCACCGATGCCGGACGCCTCGCCATCCTAGAGCACACCCGCCGGATAGGAGCCGAGGATCTTCACCTCGGCGGCGCGCAGGCGCACCTCCTCGAGTACCGCCGCCACCTGCGGCTGGGCGACGTGGCCCTTGAAGTCGATGAAGAACACATAGTTCCACACCCCCGAGCGGGACGGACGCGTCTCGACACGGGTCAGATCGATCTTGTGGCGATGAAAAGGCTCGAGCAGATCGTGCAGCGCACCCGGCTGGTTGCGCATCGCCACGACGATGGAGGTCTTGTCCTCGCCGGACATCGGCACGTCCTGATTGCCGATGATCAAGAAGCGCGTGGAATTGTCGGGGCGGTCCTCGATCTTTTCGGCGATCCGCTCCAGCTCGTAGAGCTTGGCCGCCATGTCGCCGGCGATCGCCGCACTGTGCCATTCGCTCTTGACCAGCTTGGCGGCTTCGGCATTGGAGGATACCGGTACCCGCTCGGCATGCGGATAGTGGGCATCGAGCCACTTGCGGCACTGGGCGAAGGATTGAGCATGGGAATAGATGCGCGAGATCTTGTCCTGACGGGTGATGCCCGAAATCAGCAGATGGTGATGGATACGCAGCACCACCTCGCCGCAGATGCGCATGGAGGAGTCCATGAACGAATCCAGGGTATGGTTGATGACCCCTTCGGTAGAGTTCTCCACCGGCACCACGCCGTAATTCACGGCACCGGCCTCGACCTCGCGAAACACTTCGTCGATCGCCGCCATCGGCAGGCTGACCGCACTGGCACCGAAGTGCTTGAGCGCCGCCTGCTGGGTGAAGGTGCCCTCGGGGCCCAGATAGGCGACCTTCACCGGCTGTTCCAGCGCCAGGCAGGCCGACATGATCTCGCGAAACAGCCGGGCCATCTCCTCGGCATCCAGCGGCCCGCTGTTGAGTGCCATGATGCGCCGCAGCACCTGCGCCTCGCGCTCGGGACGATAGAAGGTAGCATCCGGGTCCGCCGCGGTCTTGATCTGGGCGACCCGCTGCGCGCAGCTGGCACGCTCGCTGATCAGTTTGAGGATTTCGCTGTCGAGATTGTCGATACGCTCGCGCAGGGAGTCGAGATCCGGCAGGTTGTCATTCATCTTCTGTCTCCTGACTCACGCACGGCGCTTTTCGAAGTCGGCCATGAAAGTCACCAAGGCATCCACCGAGGCTTCCGGCACCGCATTGTAAAGGCTGGCACGCATGCCGCCCACGCTACGGTGCCCCTTGAGATTAAGCAGACCGCTGGCCTCGGCCTCGGCCAGAAACGGCGCGTTGAGACGCTCGTCGGCGAGCACGAAGGGCACGTTCATGCGTGAACGGTTGGCCTCGACGATCGGATTGGAGTAGAAGTCACTGCCCTCGATGGCCGCATAGAGCTTGCGCGCCTTGCGGTCGTTGAGTGCATCCATCGCCGCCAGGCCACCGATATCGTTCCTCAGCCACTCGAAGACCAGCCCTGCCAGATACCAGGCATAGGTCGGCGGCGTGTTGTACATCGAGCCGTTCTCGGCCATCACCCGGTAATTGAACATGGTCGGCGTATCGGGCCGGGCACGCTCGAGCAGATCGTCGCGCACGATGACCAGCGTCAGGCCCGCCGGTCCAATGTTCTTCTGAGCCCCGGCATAGATGACGCCGAACTTCGACACGTCCAGCGGGCCGGAAAGGATCGACGATGACATGTCGCAGGCCAGCGGCACGGACACCTCGGGGATATAGTCGAAGGCCAGCCCGCCGATGGTTTCGTTATCGGTGTAGTGCAGATAGGCAGCGTCCGCGGAAAGCCGGATCTCCTCGGGACGCGGCACCGCGCTCAGCCCGTTGGCCTCGCTGGACGCCGCGATGTGCGCCCCGCCGAGATGCTTGGCTTCGGTGATCGCCTTCTTGCCCCAGATACCGGTATACAGATAGTTGGGCGTGCCGCCCTGGCCCAGCAGGTTGTAGGGCAACATGGCGAACTGGGTCGAGGCGCCGCCCTGCAGAAACAGCACTCTGTAGTTATCCGGCACGTTCAGCAGGTGGCGCAGATCGGCTTCGGCCTTCTCCGCGATGGAGACGAACTCATCGCTACGATGGCTCATTTCCATGACCGACAGACCTCGCCCCTGATAATCGAGCATCTCGTCGCGAGCGCGTTCGAGCACGGCAGTCGGCAATGCGGCGGGGCCGGCACAGAAATTGTGATAGCGTTTCATCGGCGTGGTATCTCTATGGAAAACGACCGCAGATGACTGCGGTCGTGGTGGATCATTCCTCTGCGTCCGGCGAATCGCCGGTCGGCGCGCCAGCCTCGTCGTCGACGGGCGTCTCGACGCCATGATTGGTCACGTCCCGGGCCTCGCCGGGCACGCCGACGTCCAGCGTCGCATCGTCGTCCGAGGCCTCATCGACCGGCGTGTCGTCACCCGGTTCGTCGACCCGTACGGTGGACACCAGATGCTCGCCTTCGGCGGTACGGATCAGCGTGACGCCCTGCGTATTGCGCGAGCTGATCGACACCTCGGCGACCCGGGTGCGTACCAGCGTGCCGCGGTCGGTGATCAGCATCATCTCGTCGCTGTCACGGACCTGCATGGCGGCGACCAGTGCGCCGTTGCGCTCGCTGGTCTGCATGGCGATGACCCCCTGCCCACCGCGTCCGCGCAGCGGGAACTCCTCGAGCCGCGTACGCTTGCCGTAGCCGTTCTCCGAGGCGGTGAGAATGTAGATCTGCTCGTCGTTACCCTGTGCCGCGGTCACTTCGACGTCAGCCTCGCTGTCGATGTCGGCATTCTCGTCGATCACCGTGGTCTGCGGGATGATCAGACTGATCACCTCGGCATCGCCGAGCAGGCGCATGCCGCGCACACCGCGGGCGGTGCGGCCCATGGGGCGTACGTTGCTCTCCTCGAAGCGGATCGCCTTGCCGTTGGAGGACAGCATCATGACATGATCGCCGCCGTTGGTGATCGACGCGCCTACCAGGCGGTCGCCCTCCTCCAGATCCAGCGCGATCAGCCCCACGCTGCGCGGCCGCGAGAACTGGTCCAGCGAGGTGCGCTTGACGGTCCCCTTGGCGGTGGCGAAGAAGATGAAGCTATCCTCGCGATACTCGCGTACCGGCAGGATGGCGCTGATCGACTCGCCCTCGTCCAGCGGAAGCAGGTTGACCAGCGGCTTGCCGCGCGAACCGCGGCTGGCGTTGGGCATCTCGTAGATCTTCAGCCAGTACACCTTGCCGCGGTTGGAGAACAGCAGCACGGTATCGTGGGTCGAGGCCACCAGCAGATGCTCGATGACATCCTCGTCCTTCATGCTCGTCGCCGACTTGCCGCGTCCGCCGCGCCGCTGGGACTGGTAATCCGACAGCGGCTGGGTCTTGGCATAGCCGCTGCGCGAGATGGTCACCACCATGTCCTCTTCGGTGATGAGATCCTCGATGGTCAGATCGAGCCGGCTGGTCTGGATCACGCTGCGGCGCTCGTCGCCGTACTGGTCGCGGATCGCGGTCAGCTCCTCGCGGATCACCTCGAGCAGCCGTTCCGGCGAGGCCAGGATCTCGGTCAGCTCGGCGATACGGTTGAGAATGCCCAGATATTCGTCGAGCAGCTTCTCGGTTTCCAGCCCGGTCAGGCGATGCAGACGCAGGTCGAGAATCGCCTGGGCCTGGGCCGGGGAAAGAAAGTACTCGCGCTGATCGTCGCTGAGGCCGAACCCCTCATCGAGATCGTCGGGCCTGCAGGACGTCGCGCCGGCACGCTCGAGCATGCCGGTGACCTGCCCCGGCTGCCAGGCCTGGGCAATCAGCTTCTCCTTGGCCTCGGCCGCGGAGGGCGATGCCTTGATCAGCTCGATGACCTGATCGATGTTGGAGATGGCGACGGCGAGACCTTCGAGGATATGGCCACGCTCGCGGGCCTTGCGCAGTTCGTACAGGGTGCGCCGCGTGACCACCTCGCGACGGTGGCGCACGAAGGCCTCGAGCATCTCCTTCAGGTTCAGCGTCTTCGGCTGGCCGTTGTCGAGCGCCACCATGTTGATGCCGAACACGTTCTCCAGTTGAGTCTGGGCGAACAGATTGTTGACCACCACCTCGCCGCTCTCGCCGCGCTTGACCTCGATGACCACGCGCAGGCCGTCCTTGTCGGACTCGTCGCGCAGCTCGGCGATGCCCTCGATGCGCTTCTCCTTGACCAGCTCGGCGATCTTCTCGATCAACCGCGCCTTGTTCACCTGATAGGGCAGCTCGGTGACGATGATGTGGTCACGGCCGGTCTTGTCGTCGTGCTCGATGGTATGGCGCGCCCGCACGTAGATGCGTCCGCGCCCGGTGCGATAGGCGTCGATGATCCCGGCACGGCCGTTGATGATGCCCGCCGTGGGGAAATCCGGCCCGGGAATGTACTCCATCAGGTCGTCGACGCTGAGCGTATAATCGTCGATCAGCGCCAGACAGCCGTCGACGACCTCGCGCATGTTGTGGGGCGGAATGTTGGTCGCCATGCCCACCGCGATTCCGGAGGATCCGTTGACCAGCAGATTGGGCACCCGGGTCGGCAGCACGTCCGGGATGCGCTCGGTGCCGTCGTAGTTATCGACCCAGTCGACCGTGTCCTTTTCCAGGTCCGCCAGCAGCTCGTGAGAGAGCCGCGACATGCGCACCTCGGTGTAACGCATCGCCGCGGCGCTGTCGCCGTCGATCGAGCCGAAGTTGCCCTGCCCGTCGACCAGCACGTAGCGCATGGAGAAATCCTGGGCCATGCGCACGATGGTGTCGTACACCGCACTGTCGCCGTGCGGGTGGTACTTACCGATCACGTCGCCAACGACACGAGCCGATTTCTTGTAGGGCTTGTTCCAGTCGTTGCTCAACTCATGCATCGCGTAGAGCACCCGCCGATGGACCGGCTTGAGCCCGTCGCGCACGTCCGGCAGTGCCCGGCCGATGATCACGCTCATGGCATAGTCGAGATACGACTGCTTGAGTTCGTCCTCGATGTTGACTGGCAGAATCTCTCTGGCGATCTCACCCATGGGTCGTCAAATCCTTAGCACCGCGCATCCCATCATGACGATGGTCATCACGGCATTTAATGAAGCGTCGAGAACGAAGCCGCACAGGGCGGCTTCGGATCACGTCATGATACCATTTTGAAGACCGATGCGGCAGACACAGAGTCCGCCTCTTGGATCATTCCGTCACGGCGCGCAACGGCTGGGGAGATGCTTCGATTACCAGTGGCCGGAGCTTGTCGAGCAGATCGTTTTCGATGGCCATGGCGCGGCCGGTACGGGTATCGACCAGCAGGAACGTGAAGTCGGCATCGGCGATGCGCTTGCCGGTGACGGCATGACGAATCTCCTGATGCATGACGGCACTGCGGTGCTTGAGCTGGGAGAGCGAGGTGAGAATCTCCAGGTCGTCGTTCATCACCGCCGCGCGGCGATAGTTGATGTTCAAGTTGGTGGCCACCACGGCCAGGCCCTCGTTGAACAGCGCGGCGAGATCGAACATATCCTCGAAATAGGCCCAGCGCCCCTCCTCGAGGAACTCCAGGTAACGGGCATTGTTGACGTGGGCGTAGCCGTCGAGATGAAAGCCGCGCACCCGGATGACGGAGCGACTGATGCGGTGATCCATACCTGCTTCCTTGTCGTATCGTTGTGCGTTATGGATGGCCATGCGAGAGGTTGCCTGCACGCCCGATTCTAGCGCCGCCGAGCTGCTAACAGAAGGCGCTAAAGTACCATTCCTCTCCTCATATATTGCCGACACCCGAGCGGGTAATGCCGGGACAGTGGCATGGCGTTGTCCGTTTCGCCATAATGTGCCTCCTTTCTGACGGGACGGGACCATGTGGTTCAAGCATTTACATCTTTATCGCCTGCACGACGACGCGACACTGGATCTCGACGTTCTGGAGGACGCTTTGGCCGAGAACGCTTTCCGGCCCGTCGGCCCCGCCGAGGCCAAGCGCCTCGGCTGGCATGCTCCCGCCGGACGCGGCAGCGAGCAGCGCGTGCATGAAATCCAGGGCCACCGGCTGCTCTCCGCACTGCGCCAGGAGCGTCTGCTGCCCGGCTCGGTGGTTCGCGAGGAAGTCGAGGAGCGCGCCGCCGAGCGCGAGACCGCCGAGGGTCGCCCGCTGCGCCGCCGCGAACGCCAGGCGCTCAAGGAGCAGGTGATCGAGGAGTTCCTGCCGCGCGCCTTCACTCGCACCCAGCGCGTCGATCTGTGGTGGGATACGCGCCGTCGTCTGATCGCGGTCAACGCCTCGAGCCGCAAGCGCGCCGAGGACATCCTCGACCTGCTGCGCCAGACCCTGGGCAGCCTCAAGGTCACACCGCTGGCCAGCAAGACCCTGCCGAGCCGCGCCATGACCGAATGGTTGCGCGACCCCGGCAAGCGCCCCCCCGCCCTGATGCTGGGCGATCAGGTGGAGCTCAAGGCGCCCGCCGGTGACGAGGGCGTGCTGCGCGCGCGCCAGGTCGACCTCGACAGCGACGAGATCCAGACTGTGCTCGAGGGCGGCCGCCAGGCCAGCCGACTGGCACTGGAGATCGAGGGCCAGCTCAGCCTGGTGCTGCACGACGATCTGGCGCTCAAGTCGCTGCGCTTCGCCGATGCCGTGCTCGACGAAGCCAGCCAGAGCGACGATGGCGACGATCCCGCGCTGCGCCTGGAAACCGATTTCGCTCTCATGACTCATGTTCTCGCGGAATTCATCGAACAACTCATCGACTGGCTGGGCGGCGAAGCCGACCCGGCCCTGCCGACGCCATGACACAACAACAGACCCAAGAGCCCGTTCAGGATCCTTTCGCCAATATCCGCCCCTACCACGACGACGAAGTCGCCGCGGTACTGGCTCGCCTCGTTCACGACGACGAGTTGCTCGATGCCATCACCCGCTTTCGCCTGCCACGGCTGGCGCGCTTCGCGCCGCCCCTGGCGCGCGCACTGGCCAGCTTCGGCCTGCAGCGTCAGGTGCGCGGTGTCGATAGCGTGCAGGGCTTTCAGCAGCGCATCGCCAAGTACATGGTGCGGATGATCAACACCACGACCGATGCCTTCGAGGTAGAGGGTCTGGACAAGCTCGACCCGCACCAGGCCTATCTGTTCATCGGCAACCACCGGGACATTGCGCTCGACCCGGCCTTCGTCAACTACGCGCTATATCAGCAGGGCCGCGACACCGTGCGCATCGCCATCGGCGACAATCTGCTGCAGAAGCCCTTCGTCACCGATCTGATGCGGCTCAACAAGAGCTTCATCGTGCCGCGATCGGCCAAGGGCAAGCGCGCCATGCTCGCCGCCTATCAGGCATTGTCGGGCTATATTCGCCACTCCATCGTCGAGGACAACCACTCGGTATGGCTGGCTCAGCGCGAGGGCCGCGCCAAGGACGGCATCGACCGTACCGACCCGGCGATCATCAAGATGCTGACCATGGCCCGGCGCCTGGCGGACAAGAGCACCGATTTCGGCCACGCCATTGCCGAGCTCAAGCTGGTGCCGGTATCGATCAGCTACGAGTACGACCCCTGCGATCTGTACAAGGCGCAGGAGCTGTATGCCATGCACGCCGAAGGCCGGTATCAGAAGGTCGAGTTCGAGGATATCCGCTCCATCGTGGCCGGCATCACCGGCGACAAGGGCCGCGTCAAGCTGGTGTTCGGCACCCCGCTGGGGGCCGAATGCGACACGCCCGATACCGCCGCTCGCGAGATCGACCGCCAGGTACTGGATCACTATCACCAGTTCCCCAGCCACCATCTGGCACTCGAGGCCAGCGGCCTGGCACCGGACCTCGTCGATCTCGGCCAGGTACGCGACAGCGACCGCGCCCGCTTCAACGCGCGCCTGGCCGAAGTTCCCGCGCATCTGCGCGAGTGGTGGCTGGTGCAATACGCCAATCCCGTACTCAACCGCGCCGGGCGCGTATCGGGATAATCCGATCCGCCGTCATGGCCGGGGTGGCTGCCACAGTCGCAACGGATCGCAGCGGCCCACGACAGAGAGGGCGGCGCCAGCCGCCCCTCTCCCCAGACATCGGGCGCCTCGTGCCCGTATAATCGCGGCAGTTCCCAGCCCCCTGACGAGTTTCGACATGGCGCACTCCTCCCGGCATTCCGACTCCACTGCACGGACCAGTGCCACGCAACAGGCCGCGGCCCTCGACACGCAGCAGACCCGAGAAGCGCATCGGGTCACGCTGATCGGGGCGGTGCTGGATACGCTGCTGGGTGTAGCCAAGGTCATGGTCGGCGTGTGGGTGGGCTCGAGCGCGCTGATCGCCGACGGCGTGCACTCGTTCTCCGATCTGGTCACCGATGGCTTCGTGCTGGCCGCCATGCATTACGGCCGTCAGGCCCCCGACAGCAACCACCCCTACGGCCACGGACGCATCGAGACACTGGCCACGCTGCTGCTGGGCAGCGTGCTGATCTTCGTCGCCGGCGCCATCGCCTGGGACAGCGTCTCGCGCCTGCTCGAGGGCACGCCGATCTCCCGGCCCGGCCCATGGGCCATTGCGCTGACGGTCGTCGCCCTGCTCGGCAAGGAGTGGATCTTTCGCTTCACGCTGCGGGTCGCCCAGCGGATCGGCTCGAAGCTGCTCGCGGCCAATGCCTGGCATTCGCGCAGCGACGCGCTCTCCACCGTGGTGGTGCTGATCGGCCTGCTCGGCGCCCAGTTCGGCCTGGGCTGGCTGGATACCGTCGCCGCGCTGACGGTGGGCGTGCTGGTTGGCAAGATCGGCTGGGAACTGCTGTGGGAGGCCAGCCAGGAACTCGTCGACACCGCCCTGCCAGAACAGCGCCAGCAGGCGATGCGCGACACCGTGCTCGGCGTGCCGGGCGTCGAGGGGCTGCACTGCCTGCGCACGCGCACCGTGGGCGGCAGCGTCATGCTCGACCTGCACCTGCTGGTCGCCCCGCGCCTGTCGGTCTCCGAGGCCCACGAGATCGGCAACGAAGTCTGCCGGCGGCTGCGCCTGAAGCATGACGACCTCAGCGACATCATCTTCCATATCGATCCCGAGGACGACTCGCAGCTCGGCGACGCCACCACTCTGCCCGCACTGCCACTGCGCGCCGACGTCGAAACCCAGCTGGAAGCGCGCTGGAACGTGCTTCCCGCCTGGCGCCGGCGCCTGGCGCTGGAACTGCACTACCTCGACAATCGCATCGACGCCTCGCTCTACATCCCCGAGGAGATCGATTACGCCCCGCTCAGCGACATCGCCCGGGAACTGCGCCAGCGCGCCCACGATCTCGACTGGCTGGGCGAGCTGCGCATCTGGAAGGGACCCGCTCGGCAACTGCACTGAGGACTGGTTCGTTTAGGCGCTGCACCCGGCATGATCGGTATCGAGGTGCGCTCGCGACAGCACGTCCGAGTAGGTAGCACAGGCACAGTTATGCTAACTTCCGCATCAAGACGCTTTCCGTGACATGTCAGGAGAAACCCTCATGAGCTCCGCCTCCGAAATGCAGAAAAGCCGCGCCATCAGCGAACTGCGCGGCTTCATCAAGAAACTGCTGCAGGACCCGCACATTCTCGAACAGTCACTCACCGTGGCGCGACGCTGCCTCGACGAGAGCGGCGAAGGCGGGAGAGCGGGCAACAGCCGGGAGATCATGGCGCGCATCGCCAACGAGATTTCGGATACCACCAGCGTGCATATTCCCGAATCGCCGGAAGAGCACTCCGACGCCGATCGGTTGTTTCTGGAGGTCTTGAAGGAAGTGGTGGATGAGGAGAAGGCGCTTTATTGATTTTAGAAATGAAAAGGCCGGCGTTGCCGGCCTTGAATCTAATTAATCGTTTGTACAAGCCTTAGGCAAATAATCATCAATAATGTCAGTCTTGCAAGACCAGCTTCCATTCTCATCTCTAACTAGTTGTATTTTTTTCCCTTTATTTGCTGCGCTAGCATTCGTCAAACTAAGATCAAGCGAGCCTTTTGTAGTAGCAGAACTGTCATCATCAGCATCAACCGCAAAGCCTGAAACACTGAAGGAACCGATCGGAATATCATCTGTCTCCAAGCCAATATAACCATTGCCAGCATTCATATCAGCGTTAGGATCAGTTGTTGGTTTTAAACCCCGCATCAGAAGATCCTCAGCATTTACTTGCATTCCCTTTAAAGAAGCTAATGCTGAGTTTGCCTCCGATCTCGCCACATAACTCTGATACTGCGGAATCGCGATGGCGGCGAGAATGCCGATAATCGCCACCACGATCATGAGTTCGATAAGAGTGAAACCGCTCTGTCTACGTGCCATGTTGCCTTCCCTTGAAATGCCTGCCGTGTCGTTCATTGCCTGCCGGCATTTGCCGGCCCACCTTGAGTGCCGAAAAACTACCACCTTCGCGCCGCACCAATTCGCCGGTTAGGCCCGTCGGAACCGCCCATTTCGAAGCGGCGGCGTGCGGTGTCTGTCCCGATCTTCCCGCGCCCTGTACACCATTCGCGCCCTGCCCGCGCCTTGCCCGTTTGACGCTGCGCCGCTCGTGCCGGCGTCGCGACTGATGTCGTGACGGCTGCCGCGCCGCCGCGGGCCCTACGAATCGTATCAATGCTACTCACAAAATTACACTAAATAACGCAACATGACGCTGCGATAATGCATTACAGTTTTGCGATGGCGTGGCGATAAGGAGTAGGCAGGAGCTCATGCTCACGCAGGGCACGCCTCATACGCTAAGATGATGCCGAGCCGCCGCCTCGGCCTGTCGAGTGCGGCAAACGTTTGAAAAATCGAAATGTCCTCAGCCGGCCAGGCCCAGGAGTCCCATGTCCGATTCGCTTACCGATTCCGTTGCTTCCTCTTCCAGCACCTCACCCTCCACCGCGCTGCGCGGGATGGCGGCGCGTCTGGTGGAAGAAGGCCTGCTGGATACGGCGACAGCGAAGCAGGCCCAGCGCGAGGCGCGCCAGGCGGAGATTTCCGTGCTCGAGCATGTCATCGCCAGCGGCCTGGCGCCGGCCCGCGAGGCGACTCTCGCTGCCGCTCATGAGTACGGCCTGCCGTTTCTCGACCTCGACGCCGTGCGCCTGGATGCATTGCCCGCCTCGGGAGAGATGTCGGAGAAACTGCTCAGGAAACTGGGTGTGCTGCCGCTGGCGATCAGTACCCACCGCCTGACGGTGGCCGTGCCCTATCCGTCGACTCTCAACCGTCTCGACGAACTGCAGTTCTCTACCGATCTCGGCGTGGAGGGCGTGCTGGCCAGCGTCGATCAGCTCGGGCCGATGCTCGAGCGCTACCTGGCCCACCATGAGGGCAACGGCCTGCTCGACGAGCTCGGCGACGTCAGCGAGGCGCTCGATGCGCTGGAGAACGCCGGCGACGAGGAGATCGAGCTCGACGACAAGGAGCTCGGCGCCGGCAGCCAGGACGCTCCGGTGGTGCGCTTCGTGCAGAAGATCCTGCTCGACGCCATCCGCCGCGGCGCCTCGGACATTCACTTCGAGCCCTACGAGTCGACCTACCGCGTGCGCCTGCGCATCGACGGCATGCTGGTCGAGGTGGCGCGTCCGCCCTTCAACCTGCGCTCGCGCATCGGGGCGCGCCTCAAGGTCATGGCGCGCCTGGACATTTCCGAGCGGCGCCTGCCGCAGGATGGCGCCCTCAAGCTGCGCCTGTCCCAGAGCCGCTCCATCGACTTCCGCGTCAACTCGCTGCCCACCGTCTACGGCGAGAAGATCGTGCTGCGCCTGCTCGACCCCGCCTCGGCGCGCCTGGGTATCGACGCGCTGGGGTTCTCGGCGGCGCAGAAGGCACTGTTTCTCAAGGCGCTGGGCGAGCCCCAGGGCATGATCCTGGTCACCGGCCCCACCGGCAGCGGCAAGACGGTGACGCTCTATACCGGGCTGAACATCCTCAATACGCCCGAGCGCAACATCTCCACCGCCGAGGACCCGGTTGAAATCAAGGTCGAAGGGGTCAATCAGGTCAACGTGCAACCCAAGGTGGGGCTGGACTTCGCCAGCGCCCTGCGCGCCTTCCTGCGCCAGGACCCGGACGTGGTGATGGTCGGCGAGATACGCGACCTGGAAACCGCCGAGATCGCCGTCAAGGCGTCGCAGACCGGCCACCTGGTCCTGTCGACGCTGCACACCAACTCGGCGGCGGAGACCCTCACGCGCCTGCGCAACATGGGCGTGGCACCGTTCAATATCGCCAGTTCGGTGTCGCTGATCATCGCCCAGCGCCTGGCGCGCAAGCTGTGTCCACAATGCAAGGCACCTGCCGACATTCCTCGCGAGGCACTGCTCAAGGAGGGCTTCGGCGAGTCGGAGCTGGCCGGCGCCACGCTGTTCACCGCCGTGGGCTGCAACCAGTGCACGCTGGGCTACAAGGGCCGGGTCGGCATCTACGAGGTGGTGCCGGTCAGCGAGGCGATGAGCCGGCTGATCATGACCGAGGGCGGCGCGCTGGAACTGGCAGAAGCGGCACGCCGCGAGGGGCACCCCGACCTGCGCCGCAGCGGTCTGCAAAAGGTGCTGCAGGGCATGACCAGCCTCGAGGAAGTCAACCGCATTACCATCGACTGAGCGACGGCTAGTCGGAATTCACAAGGAAGCACATGGCCACACGCACGACACGTCGCAAGCCTCCCAAGCGGGTCACGATCCATCGCTGGAACTGGAAGGGCAAGAACACCCGCGGTGAACTGGTCAGCGGACAGCTGGTCGCGTCCAGCAAGCTGGAGGTACGCCAGACGCTGGCGCGCCAGCAGATCGTCGTCAAGCGCATCCAGCGCAAGAGCGGGCTGTTCGGCATGGGCAAGATCAAGCCCCGCGACGTCACCCTGTTCGCCCGCCAGATGGCGACCATGATCCGCGCCGGCGTGCCGGTGCTGCAGGCGTTCGGCGTGGTCGCCGAGAGTCTCAAGAACCCGGCGATGCGCAACATGGTGGAGACGCTGATGAACGATGTCGCCGCCGGTTCGAGCTTCTCCGAGGCCCTCGCCCAGCATCCCGCGCACTTCGATCGGATGTTCGTCAACATGGTCGCCGCCGGCGAGCAGTCGGGTACGCTGGATCGCATGCTCGAGCGGGTCGCCTCCTACAAGGAGAAGATCGATTCGCTCAAGGCGCGGGTGCGCAAGGCGCTGTACTATCCCGCGGCGGTGATCCTGGTAGGTATCGGCGTGACCGCGCTGCTGCTGATCAAGGTCGTGCCCCAGTTCGAGAGCCTGTTTCGCGGTTTCGGCGCCGAGCTGCCGGCCTTCACCCGCCTGACCATCGCGCTCTCGGAGATGGCCCAGCAGTACTGGCTGTATGCCTTGGGCATCATGGTCGTCAGCGTCTTCGCGCTGCGCCTGGCCATCCGGCGCTCGCCGGCCTTCGCCTATCGCGCTCACCACTTGCTGTTGCGTCTGCCGGTGATCGGCGACATTCTCGACAAGTCCTCGGTGGCGCGTTTCTCGCGCACCCTGGCCACCACCTTCAATGCCGGGGTGCCGCTGGTGGAGTCGCTGGATACCGCCGCCGGCGCCACCGGCAATCGGGTCTATCAGAAGGCCATCACGCGCATCCGCGAGGATGTTTCCAGCGGCCAGCAGTTGCACTTCGCCATGCGCAACGCCGGTCAGTTTCCGGTCATGGCGATTCAGATGGTCAGCATCGGCGAGGAAGCCGGCTCGCTGGACGCGATGCTCAACAAGGTGGCGGACTTCTACGAGGAGGATGTCGACAACAAGGTCGACGCGCTGACGTCGCTGCTGGAGCCGTTCATCATCGTGGTGCTCGGCGTGCTGGTGGGCGGCCTGGTCATTTCGATGTACCTGCCGATCTTCGAGATGGGCTCCGCCATCTAAACGCTGGAATGTTCGCCCTCGGCGTCGCGATGTTGATCTGTCTCGGAATGCGGATTTCATTTCGTGTAAACTTCGCTCCCTCGACGGATTTCGCCCTGCCTCGTCCCTGTTCATGACCGTCGTGAACGGCTTTTGATTTTTCATGCAAGGTATTATGTTGCTATCCGACCTTTCTCCCTGGCTGTTCTGGCCGCTGATCTTCGTGCTGGGCCTGGTGCTGGGCAGTTTCCTGAATGTGGTCATCGTACGCCTGCCGGTGATGCTGATGCGCCAGTGGCGGGCCGAGGCTCTCGAGGCGCTGGAAATGCCCGCCGAGGCGTCGCCGCGCTTCAACCTGCTGCTGCCGGCCTCGCAGTGTCCCGCCTGCGCCACCCCGATCGCCTGGCACGACAACGTGCCGCTGCTGGGTTGGCTCAAGCGCCGTGGACGCTGTGCACGCTGCCTGACCCGCATCAGTCCGCAGTATCCGCTGGTGGAACTGGCCGGCGGCCTGTTGGCGGTCGCGGTCGTTGCCCTGCATGGCCCGACACTCGTTAGCCTGGCGCTCTATGGTGCCTGCCTGGCGCTGCTCGCCCTGGCGGTCATCGATTTCCGCCTGCAGCTGCTGCCCGACGTGCTGACGCTGCCACTGCTGTGGGCCGGGCTACTCTATCAATGGCTGTTCCAGCCGCTGATGCTCGAGAGCGCGGTGCTCGGCGCCGTATTCGGCTATCTGGCACTGTGGAGTTTCTACTGGGCGTTCAAGCTGGTCACCGGCAAGGAGGGCATGGGCTACGGTGACTTCAAGCTGCTGGCGGCACTCGGTGCCTGGCTGGGTTGGCAGTCGCTGCCGCTGCTGCTGATTCTCTCCGCCGGACTGGGAGCGCTGATCGGCATCGTGCTGCAGCTCGCCATCCCTCGCCTGCGCGGGGCACCGATGCCGTTCGGCCCGTATCTGGCCTTCGCCGGCTGGATCACGCTACTCTGCGGGGAGCCGCTGATCGCGGCGTATCAGAGTTGGCTGCTGGGAGGAATATGACAACGCTCATCATCGGTGTCACCGGCGGCATCGCCGCCGGCAAGTCCACCGTCGCCGAGGCTTTCGGCGAGCTGGGGATTCCCTGGGTGGACGCCGATCATGTCGCCCGCGAAGTGGTCGAGCCCGGCGAGCCTGCGCTTGCCGAGATCGTCGCCCGTCATGGCCACGAGTTGCTGGATGACCGGGGAGGCCTTGATCGGCGTCGACTGCGCGAGATCGTTTTCGGCGATCCCGCCGAACGATCCTGGCTGGAGTCGGTCACACATCCGCGCATCCGCGAACGTCTGCAGGCGCATCTCGACACCATTCGGGCCTCCCAGGCACCCTACGGCCTGCTCGTCTCGCCCTTGCTGTTCGAGTCCGGACAGGCCGCCTTGGTGGATCGCCGTCTGGTCATCGACGTTCCCGAAGCCCTGCAGATCGCGCGCACCGCCGCCCGCGACGGGGTGGACACCGCCCAGGCTCGCGCCATCGTGGCCGCGCAGATGACGCGCCAGGAGCGTCTGAACCGAGCCGACGACATCATCGACAATCAGGGCGACCCCCTGCGACTTCGCGAACAGGTCCTCGATCTCGATCGCTACTATCGCCAATTATCGACAACTCGCCGACAGGACGACTGACAACACGACATGACTGATACTTCCCGCGACTCCCAACGCCCGCTTGAGGTAGCCTGCCCGCAGTGCCGCACCAAGGTGGTATGGACACCCGACAATCCCTATCGCCCGTTCTGCTCCAAGCGCTGCCGTCTGCTCGATCTTGGCGCCTGGGCCGACGAATCCCATCGTATCGCCGGCGAGCCCGCCATGGACGAAGCCGATCTCGACACGCTCATCGACCGTCTGGAACGCGGCCGCCAAGAGTAAAGTGGCGTTCCCTCATGTCTTTCTCGAGGCATGCCATGCCATGAGTGGCCATTAAAGCTCTCTTGCCTTCACCTCCCGCCATCGGGACGGGAGGGTCGGCAGAGCGAACCGTAAGCTTTGGTCCTGTTCCGGTCTCACTGCCTTCAGTGTCCGAAAGCCTGGCGTGTCAGCTCAAGAAGACCAGATAGATCACCAGCGCCAGAGCAAGGCGATAGATCACGTAAGGCCACATGCCGAAGCGGTTAAGCAGTTTCAGGAAATAATGGATGGCCAGCAGCGCCGTGACGAAGGAGGTCACTCCGCCAATCAGAAAGGCGAGCCAGTCCACCGGTGCTCCGGATTCGGCCAGTTCGAGCAGCGTGGCTGCCGCTGCCAGCGCGGTGATGGGAATGGCCAGCAGGAAAGAAAACCGCGCAGCGGCCTCACGGCTCAACCCCAGCAACAAGCCAGCGGTAATGGTCGCCCCCGAACGCGAAGTGCCCGGAATCAGCGATAACGCCTGGGCACCGCCAATAATGAGAACATCCTTCCAGGTGATTGCCGACAGTGCGCGGCCGTGTCGCCCTTTGAGATCGGCAATGCCCAGCAGCAGGCCGAAAAACAGGGTGGTCACGAAGATGATCTGAATGGATCTCAGGGTCGTCTCGATCACGCCCAACAACGCAAGCCCGGCCAGCCCCGCCGGAACGGTTCCCACGACGACCGCCCAGGCCAGACGGCTCTGCCCGACAGAACGCCGCAGCCACACCGAGCGCATGCCATCCACGACCAGCAATGCGATATCACGCCGAAAATAGAGCACCACTGCCAGCAGCGTGCCGACATGTACCGCCAAATCGAAACCGACCCCCTGATCCACCCAGCCAGTGAATACCGGGACCAGAATAAGGTGAGCTGAACTGGAAATAGGCAGGAATTCGGTAATGCCCTGCACGATGCCCAACACGAGGAAATGGAGAAAATCCATTGTTGCTTCGTTCCGTCAATTGATGGAGTCGGCAGTTTCACCTTTTCCACCACCTCCTGCCACCATCGCCAAGCTTCCTGCCTCTCCACCTTGCCTGTTTAGCGCTATTCCTTAGCCAGCTGCTTACTCCGAGAGTAGAAATACCGCGCCATCATGCGCTTGCATTCATTAAAATCTCCGCAAGAAACAGGAAAAACTTAAGGCTCGGACAGGCATCCTTGAATGAGAAATTCGCTCGGATCGGTGCAGAACTTCCTGATAAATTCGGCGCCTCGCCATTTCTGCCACAATGAAAATCCGTCGCGTTCGAGAAGAGGCCAAAAGAAGCCCGCCATGAAGAGTCCTCGGTAAGGACCGCTTCCAGTCAATAAAAAACCGCGAGTCCCCCTGAACTGCACCCCGAAAGTTGGACAGCCAAGCCAACCTTCGGGGTGTTTTTATGAAGAAGCAGTACGACGAAAGGTTCAAGCTGCGGGTGGTGCAGCAGTGTTTACGTGAGGACACCAGCCTAAGGGAGTTGGCTCGCCAGCATGGCCTGGACGAGTCGAGCCTACGGCAATGGCGGGACAACTACCGGCAGCATGGCGCGCTGGGCCTGCGCAGGAAGTACCGTCACCGCAGTGCGGCATTCAAGCTGGCGGTACTTGAGAGGATGTGGCGGGATGGCTTGTCACGGCGCCAGGCTGCTGTCCTGTTCGATATCCGTGAGTGTGGTGCTATTGGCAGATGGGAACAGCAGTATCATAGTGGAGGATTGAGCGCGCTGGCGCCGAAGCGAAAGGGACGACGCCCGATGGCCAAGAAGCCTTCTTCATCGCCACCCCCGCCTGATCGCGAACGCTCCCACGAGGAGTTGCTCGAGGAACTGGCGTACCTGCGGGCGGAGAACGCCTACCTAAAAAAGCTCGATGCCTTGACCCGCGAGAAGCGGGCGGCGATGCGGGGCAAAAAGCCCAAGCCGTCCAAGGGTTAAGGAATGAGCATCCGCTGGTTCTGCTGCTACGTGCGGCAGAGCTGCCGCGCAGTACGTTTTACTTCCGGATCAAGGGGCAGGACGCTGTCGATCGGTACGCCTCCCTGAAGGCGCGTATCCAGGCAACCTATGAACGTCACCAAGGGCGCTATGGCTATCGTCGTATCACTGCTGTCCTCCGCCAGGCAGGCGAGACGATCAATCATAAGACTGTCCAGCGCTTGATGCAGCAACTGGGCTTGAAATCTCTGGTTCGGCCAAAGCGGTATCGCGCTTACCGAGGATCGGTAGGGCGTGTAGCTCCCAATGTACTCGACCGCCAGTTTCAGGCCCCCGGTCCCAACCAGAAGTGGGTCACTGATATCACGGAGTTCAACATCGACGGGCAGAAGCTGTATCTCTCCCCCATCATGGATCTCTACAACGGCGAAATCGTGGCCTATCAGACCGGTAGGCGTCCCGACCTCTCACTGGTGAAGCGCATGCTGCATCAGGCGTTTGGCCGCTTGAAGAACTCGGACCGGCCACTGCTGCACTCCGATCAGGGGTGGCATTACCAGCATCCCGCCTATCGTGCCCTGGTGGCAGGGCAGGCGCTGACGCAAAGCATGTCACGCAAGGGCAACTGCCTGGACAATGCCGCGATGGAGAGTTTCTTTGGCACCCTGAAAGCCGAGTACTTCCATCTGAGCCGGTTCGACACTGTCGAGCAGTTGCAGCAGGGCCTCGACCGGTACATCCATTATTACAACCACGAGCGAATCAAGATGAAACTAAAAGGCCTGAGCCCCGTGCAATACAGGACTCAGGCCTTGAGCGCCGACTGAATGAACCGTCCAACTATTGGGGGTCACTTCACAATGACGCGGGTTCGATCCTGCCCGAGGAACGGGTGCTACTTCCAGAAATCGCGAATCGAGGCGATTCCCTGTGCGCCGACAGCGCGGGCATGGTTGGCGTCGTGACGTGTCATTCCGCCCAGGGCGAACACCGGCATGCCGGCCATCTCCACCAGTTGCTGGAAATCATGCCACCCCAGGGGCGCGGCACCGGGATGGGTCGGCGTTACCCGCAGCGGTGACAGGGTGACGAAATCGCAGCCTATCAGGGCAGCCTGATCGAGTTGAGCACGATCGTGCGTCGAGGCGGACAGCCACTTGCGCGTCTCGATGGGGCGACGCTCGAGCTGCATCAGACGTTCGCTGGTGAGGTGAATACCATCGGCATCGATCCGCTCCAGCAGTTCCGGCTCCCCATTGAGCATCAGCTTGGCGTCATGCTCGCGACAGAGCGCCAGCGCCCGCTCGGCGAGGGCCACATAGGCCGTCTCGTCGAGCGACTTGGCACGCAGTTGCACCAATTGCACGCCATCCTCGGTCAGGGCACGCTCCAGACGCGAGAAAAATGCCGTATCGTCCTCCGCGTCACCGCTGATCAGGTACTCCTGAGGCAGTGCCACGGCACGCAGGATGGGCAGGTTGGCGGCGGGGAAGGCATAGTTGGCGAGATCCTCGACCTTGACCCAGCGTACCGCTTGCCCTTCACGCCCGAACGGCTCACCGGCGAATTCGTGGACCTGCCAGACATCCAGCAGAATGTGCTTGTCGGGATATTCGTGGTGCACGCGGATCAGCGGCTGGGCCCGTTGAATCTGGATACCCAGCTCCTCATGCAGCTCGCGTTTCAAGGCTTCGAAGCCCGTCTCGTAGGGGGCCAGCTTGCCCCCCGGAAACTCCCACAGCCCGCCCTGGTCGACGGTCGAGGGACGGCGTGCGATCAGAACCTGGCCATCGCTGCGGACGATGGCGGCTGCCGCGACGTGTACCCTTCTCTTCACCATGCTGCTTTTTCACCTTGCTATCTAATCTGGAAAGGGCCGAATCGACAGACGCGAGCGGGGCCGGGCCTCAGCTGCGGTAATCGGCATTGATCGAAACATAGTCATGGGAGAGATCGGACGTCCAGACCGTTGCCTGCGCGTCGCCCCGTCCCAGACGGATGCGGATCGTGATTTCGTCACGGGCCATGACGGCGCTGCCGGCCTCTTCCGTGTAGCTGGCGGCACGGCCGCCCTGCTCGACCAGGCGCACGTCGCCCAGATCGATCACGATCCGCGAGACGTCGAGCGCCTCGACCGGCGCACGCCCCACCGCGGCAAGAATACGCCCCCAGTTGGCATCGGAGGCGTAAAGCGCCGTCTTGACCAATGGCGAATGTGCCACGGTGAAGGCGACATCCAGCGCTTCATCACGGCTTGCAGCTTCTTCTACCTGCAATGTGACGAACTTGGTAGCGCCCTCGCCGTCACGAATGATGGCCTGGGCCAATTCTACCAGCACCTGTGACAGCGCCGCGAGAAAACGCGCCTCGTCCTCGCTACTGCGGATCCTTGCGCCCCGTCCGGTCGCGATCAGGGTACAGGCATCGTTGGTCGAGGTATCGGAATCCACGGTGATACAGTTGAAGGAGATATCCACCGCCTCGCGCAGCATGGCGTCGAGCCTTGACTGTTCGACATCCGCATCGGTCGCGACAAAGCCCAGCATCGTTGCCATGTTGGGCTTGATCATGCCCGAGCCCTTGCTGATGCCATTGATGGTCACGGTCTCGCCGGCGATCTCGCAGGTTACGCTGGCGCCCTTGGCGCGCGTGTCGGTGGTCAGGATACCCTCGGCCGCCTCACGCCAGCCCCGTGCATCGAGACTGTCCAGCGCCCCGGGCAGCGCCGCCCGGATACGCTCGACCGGCAGCGGCTCACCGATCACTCCCGTGGAATAGGGTAGCACCGTCTCGGCGGCAACATCGCCCAGCGCGCCCAGCGCTTCGCAGCAGGCCTCGGCATCACGCATGCCCTGCTCCCCGGTGCCCGCATTGGCATTGCCGGTATTGATCAGCAGGTAGCGCGGCGCCCCCTGGCTCAGATGGCGCCGTGCCACGTGCACCGGTGCGGCGCAGAAAGCGTTGCGAGTGAAGGTTGCCGCGGCGCGCGCACCCTCGGGGATCTCAATGACGACAACGTCACGCCGCCCGGGCTTCTTGATGCCCGCCATCGCGGTTCCCAGACGCACGCCATCGATGATTGGCATCTCCGGGAAAAACGCCTCTCCCACCGCCATATTCCATTCTCCTTGGGCGCACCGCGCCGCATTTGATGCGTCAGCATCGGTAAGGTCGATTCATCTCGTCAGGCCAAAGCAGGGCCGGATAAAGCACGGCCGGATAAAGCACGGCCGGATAAAGCAGGCCAGGACAACACGGAGCGAAGCCGCCTTGTAAAGCGTTCTTGATAGCCGACACGCTTCCCAGGGCGGCTTCAAACTCCTTACGCAACGTTTAGCTCAGCTTTCCGTGACACTGCTTGTACTTCTTCCCGGAGCCGCAGGGGCAAGGATCGTTGCGCCCGACCTTGGGCCCTTCGCGACGGACGGGCTGAGCGGCAGCGACGTCGCGGTTGCCTTCCTCGGCTCCGTCTTCCTCAGCCGTGGGCAGCGTGTCCTCATGCACCGACTGGCTGCTCGCCTGTTCCCGCGCCAAGGCCTCGCGACGCTGTCGCTCGAGGTCGTCGACCTCCTCCTGGCGGCGTACCTGAACGTGGCTGAGAATACGTATCACATCGTGCTTAATATTGCCGAGCAGCGCCTGGAAAAGCTCGAAAGCCTCGCGCTTGTACTCCTGCTTGGGATTCTTCTGGGCGTAGCCGCGCAGGTGAATGCCGCGGCGCAGATGATCCATGGCCTGGAGATGTTCCTTCCAGCGCGTATCGAGTACCTGCAGCATGACCTGCTTTTCGAAACGGCGCATCAATTCGGGACCGACCGCCTCGAACTTGGCGGCATAGAGATCGCGATGCTGTTCCTGCAGTCGATTGCGCAGGGTTTCCTCGTGGAAATGTTCGTCCTCTTCGGCCCACTGCGTCAACGGCACCTCGAGGTTGAACTCCTGCTTGAGATACTGCTCGAGTCCCGGCAGGTCCCACTGTTCCGGCAGGCTCTGCGGCGGCACGAAGTCGCTGATGGCCTGATCGAGCATCTCTTCGCGGATACCGGCGACATTGTCGGAGACATCATCGGCGGCCAGAATATCGTCGCGCTGTTCATAAATCACACGACGCTGGTCGTTGGCCACATCGTCGTATTCCAGCAATTGCTTGCGGATGTCGAAGTTACGGCCTTCGACCTTCTTCTGGGCACGCTCGACGGCGTTGGACACCATCTTGTGCTCGATGGCCTCGCCGCGCTCCAGGCCCAGCGCCTGCATCAGTCGCTGGACGCGCTCGGAGCCGAACAGCCGCATCAGGTTGTCTTCGAGCGACAGGAAGAAGCGCGTGGAACCGGGGTCGCCCTGACGTCCGGCGCGGCCGCGCAGCTGATTGTCGATACGCCGTGACTCATGGCGCTCGGAACCGACCACGTGCAGACCGCCGGCCTCGAGTACCGCATCGTGGTTCTTCTGCCACTCGGCCTTGATGGCCTCGACCTGTGCCTCGCTGGGGTTGTCGAGCTTGGCCACCTCCGCTTCCCAGTTGCCGCCCAGCATGATGTCGGTACCGCGCCCGGCCATGTTGGTGGCAATGGTTACCGCACCGGGCCGCCCCGCCTGCGCGATGATTTCGGCCTCGCTCTGGTGCTGTTTGGCGTTGAGTACGTTGTGCGGGATCTTGTGCTCACGCATCAGCCGCGCCAGGTATTCCGAGGTCTCGATCGAGGCGGTGCCCACCAGGATGGGGCGTCCGGCATCGCGCTGGACCTTGACGTCCTCGATGATCGCTTCGAACTTCTCCACGGCGGAGAGGTAGACGAGATCATTGAGATCCTTGCGCGCAAGCGGCCGATTGGTGGGGATCACCACCACGTCCAGACCATAGATCTGACGGAATTCGAAGGCCTCGGTATCCGCGGTGCCGGTCATGCCGGCGAGTTTCTCGTAGAGACGGAAATAGTTCTGAAAGGTGGTGGAGGCGAGCGTCTGGCTCTCTTTCTGAATGGCCACGCCCTCCTTGGCTTCCACCGCCTGGTGCAGCCCCTCGGACCAGCGACGTCCGGGCATGGAGCGTCCGGTGTGCTCGTCGACGATGACCACTTCGCCGTTATTGACGATATAGTCCACATCACGATGATAGAGGTGACGAGCACGCAGGGCGGAGTGGACATGCTGCAGCAGCCCGAGGTTCTGCGCCGCATACAGCGAATCCTCCTCCTTGAGCAGTCCCTCACGGCGCATCAGCTCCTCGACCTTGAGATGCCCCTCTTCGGTCAGCTCGACCTGCTTCTGCTTCTCGTCGAGAGTGAAGTCGCCGCTGGTGGGGTCCTCCTCGTCGGCACAGCGCGTGAGTTCGCCCGACAGGCGGTTCACCACCTTGTACAGACTGACGTTCTCCTCCACGGGACCGGAGATGATCAGCGGGGTACGCGCCTCGTCGATGAGGATGGAGTCGACCTCGTCGACGATGGCGTAATGCAGCGCGCGCTGGACCTTCTCCTCGAGCGAGAAGGCCATGTTGTCGCGCAGATAGTCGAAGCCGTACTCGTTGTTGGTGCCGTAGGTAATGTCGCACCGGTAGGCGTCACGCTTCTCCGGCGGCGTCTGCCCCGAATAGATGACCCCGACCGTCAGCCCCAGAAATTCATAGAGCGGGCGCATCCAGTCGGCATCACGCCGGGCGAGATAGTCGTTGACCGTGACCACGTGCACACCCTTGCCGGGCAGCGAATTGAGGTAGACGGCCAGGGTCGCGACCAGCGTCTTGCCTTCGCCGGTCTTCATCTCGGCGATGCGGCCCTTGTGCAGGCTCATGCCGCCGATCATCTGCACGTCGAAGTGACGCATGCCCATGACCCGCTTGCTCGCCTCGCGCACCGTGGCGAAAGCCTCCGGCAGCAGTTTGTCGATATCCTCGCCGCCTGCGAGACGCTCGCGAAATTCAGCCGTCTTGGCCTGCAGAGCCGCGTCATCCAAGGCTTCGAACTGCGGTTCGAGCTTGTTGATGTCATTGACGGCCTTGCCCATGCGCTTGACTTCGCGGTCGTTCTTGGAGCCGACCAGTTTGCGTACTATCGTGTTTAACATGTCATGTCCTGAAACGCTGAATGCGAGGCGTCGGGTACTGGAATCGTCCATACACCTCAGAGATTGGGTTATGCCACGCGGTGTTGTTCACCGCCGGGAGGCCCACGCCGGGACAGGACATCATGATCGGCACTGGGAGCGTGCCAGGGGGGAAGCCCGTTTGAGAGCTGCGTTTCGAAGCGGGGGACGCGCGCAGTGAAGGGCCGCCAGAAGCGCCGGTCGGCGACGCGACGGGACTCGGCGCGAATCGCTTCCGGGGCCAACAGACAGATACATGTCAGACGCTCCGCGACGCGCAGCGCCTCGGCTTGTACCAGCCCGGCAGGCAGCAGATAGCCCACCAACAGGCTGGCCAGCCACCAGTGGGTGCGATGACGATAACGCCGCCCCGTGCTGTACACGTCTCCGTTGCCGCTCGTCATGCTGATCCGCTCATGATAGATTGCGCAGACATTCCGCTTCCTTCGCGCGTGCAAGCCCATGAGTATAAAGGCTAAGCGTTTCCGAGCCCAGTCCATGTCCACCCTGTTGGGCAAGCCCGGCGAACTGGGCAGCCTGATGCGGGTGGCAGATCTTCTCGATCGCGCTCAGAGTCACTTACGAACCCATCTTCCCGAGGAAGTTCGCGAGCATGTCTTCGTCGGTGGGTACCGTGACGGGCGCTTGACACTGATTACCGATCGCGCCGTGTGGCTGACGTGGCTGCGCTACGAGCAGACGCGACTCCTGGCTCTGCTGCGTCAGCTTCCGGAGCTGGAGGCCGTTCTGGGCATCACACTCAAGGTTCGGCCCGTACGGCCAGTCAAGGCGCCCCTCCGGCAGCCACGCCAGCTCTCCTCGGAAGCCGCCGACCAGCTCGAAGCCTGCGCCGCCGATGTCGACGATCCGCGCCTCAAGCGCGCGTTGTCGCGCCTGGCGGCACACGGCCGCGTCTCTTCTTCGCAGCAGTGACCATCGCAGCAGTAACCACCGGCAGCGATCCCGCCCCCAAACAGCCCATGCACAGCAAAAAAACGCCGACCTCGACGGTCGGCGCAAAAAGCCTGACTTACATGATATCGCGCAGCGAACCGCGCAAGCCCTGATTCAGGGCATCGCGGGTGCCGCGTAGGAGATGGGCGCCAACTGCGTCTCATCCTCATAGGTGACGATTTCCCAGGCATCCGGCTGCTCGATGAGCGCGCGACAGAGCTGGTTGTTGAGGCCGTGGCCCGATTTGAAGCCACGAAACTCGCCGATCAGGCTGTAACCGAGCTGGTAGAGGTCACCGATGGCGTCCAGCACCTTGTGTTTGACGAATTCGTCTTCGTAGCGCAGACCATCCTGATTCACGATGCGGTAGTCATCGACCACGATAGCGTTGTCGAGACTGCCACCCAACGCCAGATTGTGGGAGCGCAGGAACTCAAGGTCACGCATGAAGCCAAACGTACGCGCCCGGGAGACTTCCTTGACGAAGGACGTCGTGGAAAAGTCCACGCTGGCGGTCTGCTTCTGCTGCTCGAAGACGGGATGGTCGAAATCGATGGCAAAGCTGACCTTGAATCCGTTATGCGGCAGGAAGCTGGCTTCCTTGTCGTTATCCTTTACCGATATCTCGCGCTTGATCCGAATGAACTTCTTGGGCGCGGCCTGCTCGGCGATGCCGGCAGACTGGATCAGGAAAACGAAGGGACCGGCGCTACCGTCCATGATCGGCACTTCCGCCGCACTGAGCTCGACGAAGACGTTGTCGATACCCAGCCCGGCAAAAGCGGACATGAGGTGCTCGACCGTCGCCACCTTCACGCCGTCGCGCGACAGTGCCGTACACAACGTCGTGTCCGTCACGCTCTCGGCATTGGCCGGGATCTGTACCTCGGGTTCGAGGTCGGTGCGCACAAAGACGATACCGGTATTGACGGGTGCTGGCCGCAGGGTCAGATAGACCTTCTCGCCGGAGTGAAGACCGACACCGGTAGCACGAATAGTGTTCTGTAGGGTTCTTTGTTTGATCATGGGCGTAGGCCAGGCTGTAAATTCATTATGAAACGCTGTTCACTATAACACCGAACGAGTGTTTCAACAAAAAATATCGCTCGGCCCACGATCCCTGTGCGCAATTATCCTAAAGGCTATTTTTGCGCCTAATCCGCCTGTCGACGCAGAAAGGCCGGAATGTCAAGATAATCATCGAGTTCCTGGGACTTGCGCCGATCCTGCTTGGCCTTGCTGGCAGCTTCCTGCTCAGCCTTGGCCGCCTGCTGACGCATCACGGTCGGCTGCTGCAGCTTGCGATAATCGGATTCGGGGCGTGCCACCTGCGCTTCCCGGGGCGCCGCCTTGTCCTTGCGACCATCGAGCCCTGCCGCCACCACGGTGACACGCAGCTCATCGGACATTTCCATGTCGATGGCGGTTCCCACCACGATGGTCGCCTCCTGAGAAGCGAACTCCTGCACCGTCGCCCCCACATCGTTGAACTCGCCGATGGAGAGATCGGGCCCGGCGGTAATGTTGACCAGGATACCGCGCGCACCATGCAGATCGATGTCTTCGAGCAGGGGGCTGCGAATCGCCTTCTCCGCCGCCTCGCGGGCACGATTCTCCCCGGTGGCCGCGCCAGTGCCCATCATCGCCATGCCCATCTCGGACATGACCGTGCGCACGTCGGCAAAGTCGACGTTGATGATGCCCGGGCTGGTGATCAGCTCGGCAATCCCCTGCACCGCTCCCAGCAGAACATCGTTAGCGGCACTGAACGCCGTCAGCAGGCTGGCGTTCTTGCCCAGCACGGAAAGCAGCTTCTCGTTGGGGATCGTGATCAGCGAGTCGACATGCTCTGACAGAGCGCGCATGCCCTCTTCCGCGGCGCGCATACGCTTGGGTCCCTCGAACGGGAAGGGACGTGTCACGACGGCTACGGTGAGGATGCCAAGCTCCTTCGCCACTTCGGCCACTACCGGTGCGCCACCGGTCCCGGTTCCGCCGCCCATGCCGGCAGTGATGAATACCATGTCGGCGCCCTGCAACAGCTCGGCGATCCGATCGCGGTCTTCCATTGCCGCCTGTCGGCCAACCTCGGGATTGGCACCGGCGCCCAGCCCCTTGGTGATTTCACTACCGAGTTGGAGAACGGTCTTGGCGGCGACACGCTTGAGCGCCTGCGCGTCCGTGTTGGCGCAGATGAACTCGACGCCCTCAATGCTGCTTTCCACCATGTGATTGACAGCATTGCCACCGCCACCGCCCACGCCGACGACTTTAATAACTGCGCTGCTGGAAGGTGCGTTATCTACCAGTTCGAACATAAGCCCCGTCTCCTGTGACCGCTCGATGCGGCCCCCTAATCAGAAATTTCCTTTGAACCAGCCTCTGATCCGTTCCAATGCCGAGATGTCATCCTTGATACCACGCCGGGAGTAGCTCTCTTCCCTCTCCCTACGGGGCTGGGTCGATACCGCACGCACATGCTTGGTATTCATCATTCCGTAGAGTAGCAAACCTACGCCAGTGGAATAAATCGGATTACGTACGACATCGGCGAGTCCCCGGACATTGTGGGGACAGGCAATGCGCACCGGCATATGAAAAATCTCTTCCGCCAGTTCGACGACACCCTCCATCCGCGACGTACCCCCGGTGAGCACTACACCGGCTGCCACCAGGTCTTCGTAACCGCTGCGCCGCAGCTCCTCCCGCACCAGTGTAAAGAGTTCCTCGTAACGCGGCTCGACGACTTCCGCCAGCGCCTGACGCGACAGATCGCGGGCCGGTCGCTCTCCCACACTGGGTACCTTGATCATTTCATCGCTACTGGCCAGCTGCGTCAGGGCGCAGGCGTACTTGACCTTGATGTCTTCCGCGTACTGCGTCGGTGTACGCAACGCCATCGCGATATCATTGGTCACCTGGTCGCCGGCAATCGGAATGACCGCGGTGTGCCGAATGGCTCCCTCGGTGAAGACAGCGATATCGGTAGTCCCGCCACCGATATCGACCATGCAGACGCCAAGTTCGCGCTCGTCTTCCGTCAGTACCGCATGGCTCGAGGCAAGCTGCTCAAGAATGATATCGTCAACCTCAAGCCCGCAGCGACGCACGCATTTTTCGATATTCTGTACTGCATTGAGTGCCGCCGTGACCAGGTGCACCCGCGCCTCGAGACGAACTCCCGACATGCCGAGCGGCTCGCGGATCCCCTCCTGGGTATCGATAGCGAATTCCTGAGGCAGGACATGCAGGATACGCTGACCTTCGGAGATCGCCCGGGCCCGGGCCGAATCGATGACGCGCTCGATATCGGAGGACGCCACTTCGCGCTCCTTGATCGCCACTACGCCATCGGAATTCATCGAACTGATATGACTGCCTGCGATGCCGACATAAACCGAATGAATATCGCAGCCCGCCATCAGTTCGGCCTCTTCGATGGCGCGTTGAATCGACTGCACGGTCGATTCGATATTGATGACCACCCCTTTCTTCATCCCGCGAGAAGGGTGAGAACCGATGCCGGCAATCTCGAGTCCACCATCGTCCGTAGGTTGGCCTACGATCGCCACGACCTTCGATGTCCCAATATCCAGCCCGACCACCATATTGGAAGCATTGGATTGTCCTGCCATAGGTCGGGGTCACTCCTCAATCACTGCTGGGTTAGGAAAGCGTTTTTTGCCAAATCGTATATTGAAGCGATTATATGAACTACACGCCCAATTGCACCAGCCTAACAAGAAAACATGAGCGAGAATATGGCGTTTTTCGTTGAAATGAAAACCTTGGGGCCACGATTGGCGGGCACTGGCGTCAGAAAAGGCCGACACCAATCATTGAACGGATGTGGAGGCCTCTGTCTCTCCATGCCAGGCGACAGCCACCCCATTGGGGTAGCGCAGATCAATGTAGCGGATCTGCGACGCCTGTTGTCCAAGCTGGCGCCGCCAGGCGACGGTAAAGCGAGCCAATCGGGCATTGCGGTCATTACGACCGAGCATCACCCAGACACCATCATTAACTTGAAAGCGCCATGCGCCACGCGCCTCCAGACGTAGCTGTGTCACTTTCAATCCCAGATCGTCCAGGCGATTCTGCAGCGTATCCAGATACGCCAGCACTTCGGCTCCACTACCTCTTGGGCCGGCCAGATCGGCCATAGGCTTGTCGAAATGGCTCACCGGACCGGCAAGGAAAGGTTCGCCACGCGGATTCAGCAACGATTCATCGTTCCAGCGCGCCACCGGAACCTGCTCGAAGAGTTCGAAACGCAGTGTACTGGGCCACTCGCGGGAGACGCGTACCTCGGAGAGCCACTCGATATCCCGGGCCCGGTTGCGCAGATCGGAAAGATTCACCGATAGCCAGCTTTCACCGCTGACCAGCGGAGCGAGGTGCTGCTGCAGGTAGGTGGCACTCACGTAGTGCAGCTCTCCGCTGATCGAGACACGCTCGATGGGACGGTCCAGCCACAACCACAGGGCGCGGCCTCCCGCCCCCAGTAGAACAGCGATCAGAATCAGCCCCAGCAGGGCGCTGCGCGGCCCGGAATCGGTCATCGGCCGCTCAGTCCCTGAAGGTCGTGTCGAGAATTCGCAACACCAGCTCGTCGAAGCCGATACCGGCATGGGCGGCGGCCTGGGGGACCAGGCTATGATCCGTCATGCCCGGTACGGTATTGACCTCAAGCAACCAGAACGCGCCCTGAGCGTCACGCATCACGTCCACCCGTCCCCAGCCCTCGCCACCTACCGCCTCGAAGGCCTCGAGACACAGCTGCCCCAATGCCGCCTCTTCGGCATCGTTCAGGCCGCAGGGCAGCAGATAACGTGTCTCATCGGAGTGATACTTGGCTTCGTAGTCGTAGAAGCCGCTGGGCACCTCCACACGAATCGCCGGCAGGATACTGTTGCCAAGAAGCGACACGGTATATTCCGGTCCGGCGATGAAGCGCTCGGCCATGACGGCCGCATCGAAGCGCGACGCTTCGCGATAAGCGCTCTCCAGCGCCTGCTGACTGTCGACGATGCTGATGCCCAGGGTCGAGCCTTCATGCACGGGCTTGACTACCATGGGCAGCCCCAGGGTCTCCACCACCTCGGACCACTCGGTTGTCTCGGTCAGCGTCAGGCTTTCAGGCGTGGGCAGCCCATAAGCCTGCCACATGCGCTTGGTACGCTGCTTGTCCATGCCCAGCGCCGAGGCCAGCACACCGCTTCCCGTGTAGGGAATGCGCAGCAACTCGAGGGCACCCTGCAGGGTACCGTCTTCGCCACCGCGACCATGCAGGGCAATGAAGACCCGATCCGGTTCCAGCGCTTCCAGTCCGGTCAGCCCCCCTGCGGCGAAATCGAAACCGCGTGCGTCCACGCCACTGCGTTGCAACGACTTGAGCACGGCGCTACCGCTGACCAGCGACACCTCGCGCTCAGCGGACTCCCCACCGAAAAGCACCACGACACGGCCATAGTCCCTGCGCGTCTGTGGGCGCAGAGAGGAGTCCCCGTGCGTCTGCGGGCGTGTTGAAGAGCCCTCGTGCGGCTGCACGGAAAGGCTTGCGGATTTTTCACTCATAACGCCACCTCATCCAACCTCAACCCGCTACCGGCCAATTTTTGAGCAATGCCCCCCACATCCCCGGCTCCCTGCGTGATCAGGATATCGCCGGGGCGCAGGACATTGCGCAGCAGTGCCGGCAGCTCCGCCTTGCTTTCGATAAACAGCGGATCCACCTGACCGCGCTGGCGCACCGAACCGGCCAACGTCCGTCCTTCGGCGCCCGGAATCGATGCTTCGCCCGCCGCATAGACATCCAGCAGCAGCAAGGCATCGACCCCCGACAACACCCGGACGAAATCCTCGTAGAGGTCGCGAGTCCGCGTATAGCGGTGGGGCTGATACATCATGACCAGACGCCGTTGCGGCCAGCCGGCCCTCACCGCACGAATGACCATTTCCACCTCGCGCGGATGGTGACCATAGTCGTCGACCAGCATGATCTCCCCTTCTCCACCGGGAGCGGGGAAGTGGCCATGTACCTGAAAGCGGCGGCCCACGCCGGCGAATCCCGCCAGCCCCTGGACGATGGCTTCATCCGTCAGGCCGGCATCGGTAGCCACGGCGATCGCCGCCAGGGCGTTCAGCGCATTGTGCTCACCGGGCATGCCCAGACGCACCTCGAGGTCCGCATGACCTTCGGGGCGCAGGGCAGTGAAGCGAATCTCGCCACTCGCCTGCACGAAATCGCGGATGCGATAATCGGCATCGGGACTGAAGCCGTAGGTGACGAACTGGCGCTGTATCTGCGGCAGCAGCGAGCGCACGTTATCGTCATCGATGCACAGGATCGCCATGCCATAGAACGGCAGGTTGTGCAGAAACTCGACGAAGGTTTCCTTGAGGCGTCCGAAATCGCCACCATAGGTGGCCATGTGATCGGCATCGATATTGGTAACGACCGCCATCATCGGCTGCAAGTGCAGAAAGGAAGCATCGGACTCGTCGGCTTCGGCGACCAGGTATTCTCCCTCTCCCAGTCGCGCATTGGTCCCGGCGCTGGTCAACTTGCCGCCGATCACGAAGGTGGGATCGAGCCCGCCCTCAGCGAGCAGCGTCGAAGTCAGGCTGGTAGTCGTGGTCTTGCCGTGCGTACCGGCGATCGCGATTCCGTGGCGAAAGCGCATCAGCTCCGCGAGCATCTCGGCGCGACGCACGACGGGAACGCGATGCTCCCGGGCCCAAGCGATCTCGGGATTGGCCGGGTCCACTGCCGTGGACACGACGATCACATCGGCGCCACCGGCATTCTCCGCCGCATGACCGATGGCGATGCGAATCCCGCAATCACGCAGATGAGCGGTGACGGACGACTCCTTGAGGTCGCTACCACTGACCTCGTAACCCTGGTTGCACAACACTTCGGCAATACCGCACATGCCGGCACCGCCGACGCCCACGAAATGGATGCGGCGAATGCGGCGCATGCCCAGTTTCGACGCCGCCGGGCGCGACATTTTGCTATCGGTCAAAAGCTATCTCCATGCATCCGGCCACCATCTGGTCGACCGCATCGAGCCGCGCACAGGCGCGGGCCGCGGCCGCCATGCTGGCGAGCGTATCGGGTTCGAGAAGTGTCGAGAGCGCCTCGGCAAGGGTGACGGGACTCATCTCCTGCTGCGGCATCAGACGTGCCGCGCCGGCCTGCACCAGTTGCCCGGCATTGACGGTCTGATGATCGTCCACCGCATGCGGAAACGGCACCAGCAGAGCGGGCTTGGCAGCGGCGGCCAGTTCGGCGATGGTCAGCGCTCCCGCCCGGCAGACCACCAGATCCGCCCAGGCATAGGCTTCGGCCATGTCGTCGATGAACGCCGTGACTTCGCCTTCCACGCCAGCTCGACGGTAGGCTTCCCGGGTCGGGTGGTCCTTGTCGCGCCCCGCCTGGTGACGAACCCTGGGACGCTCGGTTTCAGGCAGGCGCGCCAACGCTTCGGGCAAGACCTCGTTGAGCGACTGCGCCCCCAGCGAGCCGCCCATGATCAGTAGCCGTAGCGGGCGTGCCCGCATTTCGTCGGCAGGACGCGGCACCTCACCCAGAGCCGCGATCTCGCGACGCACGGGATTGCCGACGACCACTGCATCCCGCGCATCGAAGGCACCGGGAAACGCGGCATAGGCACGCCGCGCCAGACGCGCCAGCCACTGGTTGGTCATGCCGGCCACGGCATTCTGCTCATGTATGATCAGAGGGCGCCGCATCAACCAGGCCGCCAGCCCCCCGGGACCGCTGGCAAAGCCCCCCAGGCCGATCACCAGCTGCGGGTCGAAATCGGCAATGATCCGGCGCGCCTGCAGGACGGCACGTCCCAGACGAAACGGGGCCTTGAGCCAGCCGGCAACGCCGTTGCCGCGCAGGCCGGCAATATCGATGCGATGCAAGGGAATATCCGCCGCCGGTACCAGGCGGTTCTCGATACCTCGCGGACTGCCCAGCCACTGCACCTCCACTCCCCGCGCCGTCAGACCCCGTGCCAGCGACAGTGCAGGAATCACATGGCCACCGGTACCACCGGCCATGATCAAGGCTCGGTGCTGACTCAACTCGCTCACTCTTGCTCTCCCTGGGAACGCTTGGCCTTGGCCGAAGCTCGACGGTGCATCAATTGGCGGGTTTCCGCATCCACCCGCAGCAGCAGCGCGACCATGACGCCGCTGACCACCAGGCTGGAGCCGCCATAGCTCAGCAACGGCAGAGTCAGCCCCTTGGTCGGCAGCATCCCGGTACTGACGGCGATGTTGATGAAGGACTGCGCCCCGAATACCAGCGCAATACCGTAGCTGAGGTACGCGGCAAACGGCAAACCGGCGAGTTCGGCCTTGCGTCCGATTCGAAAGCCTCGAAACACCAGAATCGCGAACAGCACGACAACGCCGACGGCTCCGACCAGACCCAGCTCCTCGGCCAGCACGGCAAAGACGAAATCGGTGTGGGCCTCAGGCAGATAGAACAGTTTCTGCACGCTGTTGCCCAGCCCCAGACCTAGCCAGTGCCCGCGCCCGAAGGCGATCAGCGCCTGGGTGAGCTGGTAGCCGCTGGCAAACTGGTCCGCCCAGGGGTCGGCGAAGCTGGTGATTCGCTGCATGCGGTAGGGTTCGGAAATCGCCAGGAAGACGGCGCCGGTCACGACGACGACCAGCAGCAGTCCGAAGCGCCAGAGCGGCGCGCCCGACAATAGCAGCATGCCCATCATGCAGCCGGTCATGACCACCACGGCGCCATAGTCGGGCTCCAGGATCAGCAGCACGCCGAACACGGCCATGATCAGCAAAGGACGCAGAAACGCCCCCCAGGTCCGCCGGACTTCGGGCAGATAGCGCTCGAGATACCCGGCCACATAGACGATCAGACACAGCTTGGCGACCTCGGAAGCCTGCAGGTTGGCAAAACCCAGCGAGATCCAGCGCTTGCTGCCGTTCACCTCACGCCCCACCACCAGCACGGCGACCAGCAGACCAATCCCCAGCAGCAGCAGCGCAGGTCCCTTGTCGCGCCACCAGTCCAGCGGCACACGGAGCATGACCAGCGCGGCACACAAGGCGAGCATCACGAAGATGCCGTGACGGATACTGAAATAGAAGGGATTGCCGGTCAGCCCCGTGGCGATTTCGGTGGATGCGGACGTCACCATCACCCAGCCGGTCAGAATCAGCGTCAGGGCGGACAGTAACAGCCAGCCGTCGGTGGGCTGATGCCGAGTGGAAAGCCGCTCGCTCCAGGTGCTCAACATGCCGATACTCCCTGCGCGTTTTCCGGATTCTCGAGCCAACGACGAAACGCCTCGCCACGCGCCATGTAATGGGGAAACTGATCGAGGCTGGCACAGGCCGGCGACAGCAGCACGCAGTCCCCGGGCCGGGCGATCTGCCGCGCACGCACCATGGCGGAAGCCAGATCCGCCACCCGGGTCACGGCGACGTTATCGGCAAGCGCTTCGGCGATACGCGGGGCATCGGTGCCGAACAGCACGGCCTCCCGCGCATAGCGTGCAAGCTCAGGAGCCAGCGGAGCGAAATCCGCCCCCTTGCCCAGACCGCCGGCAAGCAGGATCAACCGGCCTTCCAGTGTCGGCCCCAGTCCGGCAATCGCGGCCAGCGTGGCGCCGACATTGGTCCCCTTGGAATCGTTGATCCAGCGCACCCCATCGCGTTCGGTGACCAGTTCACCGCGATGTGCAAGTCCCGGGAAACGCTCGAGCACGGCACGCATCGCCGCCAGCGGCAATCCCAGACGGGTTCCCATGGCCAGCGCCGCCAGTGCATTGGCCTGGTTGTGCCGCCCAGGCAGGCGGACCGCGACTGCCGGCATCAGTGCGTGCTCCCCATGCATTAGCCACGGCTTGCGGTCGGAGTGCTCGCGGATGCCCCACTCGCCGGCCCGGGGCGGCCGAGTCGTGAAATAGTCCACGTCCAGCCCCGTCTGATCGGGCCAGGTCATTCGATCCTCGGCGTTGACCACGGCGTGTCGGGCCCCGTTGAAGATGCGCTGCTTGGCACGCCGATAACCGGCCATGTCGCCATGGCGATCCAGGTGATCCTCCGACAGGTTGAGAAACGCGGCCGTCTCGGCACCCAGCCAGGGCGTGGTCTCGAGCTGGAAGGAGGAGAGTTCCAGCACGAACAGCTCGGCATCGGCGTGCTCGGTCAGCAGGTCCAACGCCGGCGTGCCCAGATTGCCGCCCACCGCCACACGCAGCCCCGCTTCGCGGGCCATCTCTCCCAGCAGCGTGGTGACGGTGGACTTGGCATTGGCGCCGGTGATTGCGGCGACCGGGGCCTGGCACTCACGCCGGAACAGCGCGATTTCGCCGACGATGCCGGGCTTCCCCGCACTTCCCTGACCGATGGGCAGCCCCTCCAGGCCAGGCGTGCGCGGATCGACTCCTGGACTCAGCACGACCTCACGGGCCTGACGCAGGTCGATTGCGGTGAGGGGCCCGCAGTGGACCTCAACCTTGGGATTCTCGGCGCAGAACGCCTCGAGGCCCGGCGGCTGAGCGCGAGTGTCGGCCATCATAAACGGCACGCCCCGGCGCGTCAGATGCCGGGCAATGGCCCGCCCCGAGACGCCCAACCCGACGACCAGCGTATGTCCGGACGGCACCACCATGTCACTCTCCCTCACGTCTAGCCCCTCACGTCTAGCTGTTCCGCATGCCGAACCTGATCGGCCCTGATGATCAGCGGATTTTCAGCGTGGCTAGCCCCATCAGGACCAGTACGACCGTGATGATCCAGAATCGCACAATCACCCGCGGCTCCGGCCAGCCCTTGAGTTCGAAGTGGTGATGCAGCGGCGCCATGCGAAAAATGCGTCGTCCGGTCAGCTTGTACGAGCCCACCTGAAGGATCACCGACACGGTTTCCATGACGAACACGCCCCCCATGATGAACAGGACGATCTCCTGGCGCACGATGACCGCCACCACCCCCAGTGCCGCGCCCAGTGCCAGCGCACCGACATCGCCCATGAACACCTGCGCGGGGTAGGTGTTGAACCACAGGAACCCCAGCCCGGCACCGGCGATGGTGCCGCAGAAGACCGCCAGCTCGCCGGCTCCCGGCACCATGGGAATGTGCAGGTAGTCGGCAAACACCACGTTGCCGCTGGCATAGGCGAATACCGCCAGCCCCAGGGCCACCATGACGGTGGGCATGATCGCCAGCCCGTCGAGACCGTCGGTCAGGTTGACGGCGTTGGAGCTGCCGACGATGACCAGATAGGCCAACACGACATAGAACAGCCCCAACTGCACGACGACCTCCTTGAACAGCGGCACGATCAGGCTGGTCTCGACCGGGCTGGCCGCCGTAAGGTAGAGGACGACAGCCGCCCCCACGCCAAACACCGACTGCCAGAAATACTTCCAGCGTGCCGGCAGTCCGCGCGGATTCTTCTCGACGACCTTACGATAATCATCGACCCACCCGATGGCGCCGAATCCCATGGTCACCGCCAGCACCACCCACACATAGTGGTTGGAAAGATCGCCCCAAAGCAGGGTGCTGATGCCGATCGCCATGAGAATCATGGCGCCCCCCATGGTCGGTGTGCCGGCCTTGGAGAGATGCGACTGGGGCCCATCGTCGCGCACGGCCTGGCCGATCTGGCGCTCGACCAGGCGGCGAATCATCAGCGGACCGAACCACAGGCACAGCAAGAGAGCCGTCAGCGTGCCGAGGATGATGCGCAGGGTCAGATAATTGAAGACATTGAAGGCGCTCTGGTACTGCGCCAGGAGTTCAGCCAAGAAAAGCAGCATGTATCGCGTTCACCTTGAAGTCTCTGCACGCAGCTCGGCCACCAGACGTTCCATGCCGGCACTGCGCGACCCCTTGACCAGCACGCTGGCGCCCGGGGGCAGAGAGTCACGGGCATAGCGCGTCAGCGCCGCCCAGTCATCGAAATGACACCCGCCTTCGCCGAAGGCTTCGGCCGCCGCTCGTGCCGGCGCACCGAAGGTGCCGAGAAAGTCGATCCCCAGTTCCCGCGCGGCACGTCCGACTTCGGCATGCAGCCGCTCGACATCCGCACCCAGTTCGCCCATGGCACCGAGAAAGCACCAGCGCGGCCCCGGCATGTCCGCAAGCAAGCACAGAGCTGCCCGCACGGCGCCGGGGTTGGCGTTATAAGTATCATCCAGTATGCAACTCTCGCGCAGCCCCTTGAGCCGCGAGAGACGTCCCTGCAAGGGCCGGCACGCCTCGAGCCCGCCGATCACCTCCGCCGCCGGAATGCCCAGCGCCAACGCGGCGGCCGCCGCCGCCAGTGCATTGAGCACATTATGACGCCCCAGCACGGCCAGACGCACCCGGCCGAGATCCTTGCCATCCACGATGAGCGAGAAAGCATAACGCCCCTCCGCCTCGCATGCCAGATGGCCACCATGCACCCTAGCCGCCTCATCAAGCCCGAAATCGAACACTTCTCGTCGTCCGGCCAGGGCGCGCCATACCGGATAGAAAGGATCGTCGCGATTGAGCACGGCGATGCCGTCATCGTTCAGCCCCGCGAGAATTTCCGCCTTGGCCTGGGCGATCTGCCCCATGCCGCCAAACTCGCCGACATGGGCGCCGGTGACGTTGGTAATCACCGCCACATGCGGACGCGCCAGCATGACCGTCCAGGCGATCTCGCCCAGGTGATTGGCCCCCAGCTCGATCACGGCCCGGCGATGCTCCTCGCGCAGACCCAGCAGTGTCAAGGGAGCGCCGATATCGTTGTTGAGGTTGCCATGCGTCGCCAACACCGGCGCGGCCTGGCGCAGGATCGAGGCGAGCATCTCCTTGACCGTGGTCTTGCCGCTGTTGCCGGTCACGGCAATCAGCTCTCCGCCCCAGCCCAGGCGCTGTGCCCGGGCCAACAATCCCAAGGCCAGCCGGGTATCGGGCACCACGAGCTGAGGCAGACTATCCTCGACCGGGCGCGACACCACCGCAGCGACCGCACCGGCCTCCCGCGCCTGGGCGAGAAAATCGTGTGCGTCGTAGCGCGCGCCGACCAAGGCAACGAATACGTCTCCCGGGCCGACACGGCGGGTATCGGTCACGATCCGCGCCACGTCGGTATCGGCGGGAGCCGGGATGCCAAGAACCTCCGCCAGCGTCGTCAGGTTGCCCAAAATGGAAGTCATGCTCCGTTCTCCCGGGCGGCGAACGCCCGTCTAACCACGTTTTCATCGGAAAACGGATGGCGCTCTCCGGCGATTTCCTGGTAGTCCTCGTGCCCCTTGCCGGCGACGAGGACAATATCGTCGGGCCCTGCCGCGTGAATGGCACGCTGCAGCGCAGCCTCACGGCCTTCCACATTCCAGGCTGCGGCACGCTCGCCTTCGTCCAGGCCGGCAAGTATCTGCTCACGAATCTTCGCAGGCGTTTCGCTGCGTGGATTGTCGTCGGTGATGACCAGTTGATCCGCCAATGTCTGGGCCGCCTGAGCCATCAGCGGACGCTTGCCGGTATCACGCTCTCCGCCGCAGCCGAACATGCACCACAAACGCCCGCCGTCCTGGCGCGGCAGATGCTCGCGCAGCGCTTCCAAGGCGTTGCGCAAGGCATCCGGCGTATGGGCGTAATCGATCACTACCGTGGGCGAATCGGGTCGGCTCAGCCGCTGCATACGCCCCGGCACCGGCGCCAGATGCGGCGCGGCGTCGAACAGAGCCTCCAGCGACTCGCCCAGCCCGTAGAGCACGGCCATGGCCAACAGTACATTGTCGAGATTGAAACGACCGAGCAGCGCCAGCGTCAGCTCACGCTCCCCCTCGGGGGTGGCGATCAGCGCCTGCTGCCCCGCGGCGTGAGGCCGCCAGTCGATGACGCGCAGCGTCGTCGCCTCCGCCTGTCCGCTCGCCAGCACGCGCACGCCGGGCTTGAGTCCCGCAAGCATCAGACGGGCCAGCGGATCGTCACCATTGACCACTGCCAGTGCCAGCTCCTCGCGCTGAAAGAGACGTGCCTTCGCCGCGGCATAGGCTGCCATGCTGGTATGATAATCGAGGTGATCGCGACTCAGATTGGTGAAGAGTGCCGCTCGAAAGCGACACCCTTCCACGCGCTGCTGGTCGAGGGCGTGCGAAGAGACTTCCATCGCCACGCGCCTCACGCCTTGCGTGGCCATGTCACCGAGCATGGCCTGCAACTCGAGCGCACCCGGCGTGGTCTGCTTGCCCGCGGCCAGCCGTCCGACACGACCATGGCCCAGAGTGCCCACCACGCCTGCCGCGGTCCCCAGCCGCTCGGAGAGCGCAGCGATGTAGTGCGTCACGGAGCTCTTGCCATTGGTGCCGGTCACGCCGATCAGCTCGAGCGACTGCGGCACGGCAAACAGGTGCTGTCCCAACGCTCCCAGCGAGTCACGAAGCCCCGGCAATGTCATGACACGCTCGCCATCCTCGGTGGGAGCGTCGAACTCGCCTTCGCAGAGCACGCCCGCCGCTCCCGAGGCGAGGGCGGCATCGATGTACTCGCGCCCATCGCGCTGCACGCCAGGCACGGCGATGAAGACGTCACCCGTCGTCACCTGCCGGCTATCGAGTCTCAGATACAGCGCCCTATCCTCGTGCAACCACTCCGGAGTGGCGGCGTTAGGCCACAGGGTTTCGATTGCGGCCCTGAGGCTTCGTGCATCACTCTTCATGGCGAACCTCCCTTGAATCCGGCGGTACGTCGAGCAGACGTAGCGCCTTGCCGACGACACGTCCGAAGACCGGCGCTGCGACCAGACCGCCGTAATATTCCTGCCCTTTGGGATTATCGACCATCACCACGGTCACGATGCGCGGATCCGAGGCAGGGGCGATGCCGGCGAACAGCGAACGATACGCCGTGGTCTGGTAGCCTTCGCTCGTCACCTTGCGTACCGTGCCGGTCTTGCCCGCGATGCGATACCCCGGCACCGCGGCCCGCGAGCCTCCGGCATTGGGCTGCACGATCTTTTCCATCATGCGCAGCAGATCATGGGCGATCTCGGGTGACATGACCTGCTCGCCGGTCGGCGTTGAAGAGAGCTTGAACAGGGAAGGCATCAGGCGCCGCCCATCGTTGGCGATGGCCGTGTAGGCACTGGCCAGCTGCAGCGGAGTGACCGCCAGGCCATAGCCATAGGACATCGAGGTGCGCTTGCTCTTCGACCAGTTATAGGGCGTGGGCAGGCTGCCGGTGGCCTCGCCGGGAAAACCGGTTCCCGGGGCCTGCCCCAGCCCCAGAGCATGGTATTGATTCCAGATCGTGTCCTCGGGCAGTTGCAGCGCCACACGCGACATACCGATGTTGGAGGAGTGCAGCAGGATACCGCCCATGTCCAGCTTGCCGTAGTTGCGGAAGTCGCGAATGGTGAAGCCGTCGACCCGCATGTAGCCCGGAGACGTGTCGATGACGGTATCGGGCGAGAACTTGTCGGTGGCCAGCGCCGCGGACATCGCCAGGGGCTTCATGACCGAGCCGGGCTCGATGCCATCGGTGATCGCCTGGTTACGCAGGCCGCGGATATCCAGCCCATTGCGGTTGTTGGGGTTGTAGGACGGCAGGTTGGCCATCGCCAGTACCTCGCCGGTGCGCGCATCCATCATCACCAGGCTACCGCCGTCGGCGTCGTGCTCGGCCACGGCGGCCTTGAGCTCGCGATACGCCATGTACTGCAGGCGCAGGTCGATGGCCAGCGTGAGATCCTTGCCCGGCCGAGCCTCCTTGATCAGATGAAGATCGCGGACCAGGCGCCCCTTGCGATCCTTGAGCACGCGCCGCTTGCCCGGCTGACCAGCGAGTTCGCCATTGTAGGCCAGCTCGAGCCCCTCCTGCCCGCGATCGTCCACATTGGTCACTCCGACCAGTTGGGCCGTCACCTCGCCGGAAGGGTAATAGCGCTTGTATTCGTTCTGGGAATAGACACCGGGCATTTGCAGCTCGAGCACCGGCTGGGCGGCCGCGGGCGTCAACTGGCGACGCAGGAACATGAACTCGTGGCTGGCGTAGCGCGCGATGCGAGCGTTGAGTTCGTCGGGGTCGATCTTCAGGGCGCGCGCCAGCACCATGCGCTGGATGGGATCGTCGGGCAGCTCCTGAGGATTGGCCCACAGCGTCACGACCGGCGTGGAGATGGCCAGGGGATCGCCGTTGCGGTCGGTGATCATGCCCCGGTGGGCACCGATGGTCTCGACACGCAGCGTACGCGCATCGCCCTGCCCCTGGAGGAAGGTGCGGTCGATGACATGCAGATCGACGATGCGCCCCACGAGCACGCCCAAGGCAGCCAGGATCACGATCAGCATGAAGACGTAACGGCCGCGCCCCAATGGCGCATCGGGTGCTGCCGACCTGGGCGTCGCGCGGCGGCGTGCCTCGGAGGTCATGGACGGATCACCTCGACGTCCATGACGTCCGGCACGTGCATTTCGAGGCGCTCTGCCGCCAGGCGCTCGATGCGCGCCGGCGCCGACCAGGTACTCTCCTCCAGCAGCAGCCTTCCCCACTCGGTCTGGAGCTGGTCCTGCTCATGCTCGAGCCCCTGGAAGCGGGCATACTGGACTCGCGTCAGGTGGGCACAAGTGGTGATCGCCACGGCACTGGCCAGTGACGCCACGATCAGCACGCATAAACCGATATGCCGCCAGCCCAGCCGCGCGGCGAAGGGCCAGTTGCCCATGCGTGATGAATAGCGTCCTGTTTGAGCAGCCATGACACTCCTCAGGCAAGCTTCTGCGCGACACGCATCACGGCACTGCGTGCCCGCGGGTTTTCATCGACTTCCGCAACCCCGGGGCGCTGCGCCTTGCCCACCGCCACCAGGCGCTTGTTGAGCTGATCCTCGCGAATCGGCATGCCACGTGGCAGATGAGTGTCTCCGCGCGCGTGATCGCGAATGAAGCGCTTGACGCGACGATCCTCAAGCGAATGAAAGCTGATCACCACCAGCCGCCCACCCGGCGCCAGCGCCTCGAGCGCTGCTGCAAGCGCAGCATCGAGCTGCTCGAGTTCGCCATTGAGGTGGATACGAATCGCCTGAAAGACGCGGGTCGCAGGGTGCTTGCCCTTTTCCCAGGCGGGGTGGGCGGCCTTGACCAGTTCGGCAAAGTCGACGGTACGCAGGATCGGCGCCTGCTGACGTCGTTCGATGATGGCACGGGCGATACGCTTGGCATAACGCTCCTCGCCATAGGTCTTGAAGACATCCGCCATCTCGTGCGCATCGGCACGCGCCAGCCATTCGGCAGCGCTCTCCCCCTGGCCAGGGTCCATGCGCATGTCCAGCGGGCCATCACGCAGAAAGCTGAACCCCCGCTCGGGATCGTCGAGTTGCGGCGACGAGACGCCGATATCCAGCAGCACGCCCGCCAGCCGCCCGTGCACGCCCCGCTCACGGGCCAGCTCGCCCAGTTCGGCGAAGGTACCGTGACTGATGGAGAAGCGCGGATCGGTGATGGCCCCCGCTTCCGCCAGCGCCATGGGATCCCGATCGATGGCCAGCAGACGCCCTTCGGGCGACAGCCGCTCGAGGATCGCCCGGGAATGACCGCCCCGACCGAAAGTACCGTCGAGATACTGTCCGTGTGGATCCTGAACCAGCGCCTCGACCGCGCCATCGAGCAGCACGCTGGCATGACGATAAGCGGGGGCACTCGAAGCGTTGGTGCGATGCGACATGAATCACTCGGACAAAGAAAGGAAATGGAATGGGAGTCGGCCGATAAGCCGGGTTCTGTCGTGGACAGTCATTCCTCTAGGAGCCGCGTCACCACGGCCCTCAAGCAACCTACCCGAACCCAGTGCGGGCCACACCGATGGGTTCCTATTTGGTCTTGCTCCAGGTGGGGTTTACCGTGCCACGGACTGTTACCAGCCGTGCGGTGCGCTCTTACCGCACCCTTTCACCCTTGCCGGCAGCTTGCGCTGCTTAGGCGGTCTACTCTCTGCTGCACTTTCCGTCGGCTCGCGCCGCCCAGGCGTTACCTGGCACCCTGCCCTATGGAGCCCGGACTTTCCTCCCCCGCATAACTGCGGCGGCGACTGTCTGGCCAACTCCCAAGCGCGCAAGAATACCAGCCGCCCGCCGCCCTCTCAAGCGTCACTCTTGAGCGACAGGGCACGCTGATACCAGGCATTCTTGCGTCCTCCGAGTACGCGGGCAGCCACGGCGGCGGCCGGCTTGACGCCGACGCCTTCGGCCAGCAGCGCGATCAGCAGTGCATCGGCCTGCACGGCCTGGGTTTCCTCCTGCTGGCGAGGCGGTGCACCGGCCACCATGACCACGAACTCGCCCCGCGCCTGGTCGGGATCGCTCTCCATGCGCGCCAGCAGGGTCGTGGCATCGCCTTCCAGGAAGGTTTCGAAGGTCTTGGTCAGTTCACGTCCCAACACCACCTTGCGTTCACCGAACACTTCGGCGATGTCGCCCAGGGTTTCCTGGATACGATGCGGGGATTCATAGAAGACCAGCGTCTCCTCCCGCTCGATCCGGGCTTCCAGCGCATGGCGACGCGTGCCACGCTTGGGGGGCAAGAACCCCTCGAAAGTGAACCGATCGGTCGGCAGTCCCGCCGCAGACAAGGCGGCCACCAGCGCGCAGGGGCCGGGAACCGGCACGATGCGCTGACCCGCTTCACGCAGTGCCCGCACGACGACGAAGCCGGGATCGGAAATCAACGGGGTTCCGGCATCGCTGACCAGCGCCACCGACTGCCCGCTTTCCAGATATTGTTTCAGACGCTCGACACGCGAGACTTCGTTATGTTCATGCAACGACAGCAGAGGACAATCGATGCCGAGGTGGCGCAACAGTCGTGAGGTATGACGGGTATCCTCGGCCGCGATGAGCGCGACCTCATTCAATATCCTAGCGGCACGCGGGCTGAGATCCTCAAGATTCCCAATCGGCGTGGCGACCACGTACAATACGCCTTCTGACAACTTGGTCATCGGTAACATCCGGATAATCGGTTTCTCGAAACCGCCGATACCAGCGGCTTCAACAGGTTTGACCTGACGGCAGAGCCCCTACCGGCCAATGAAAGGAGCGGCTCGGCTGCCCGTGAATCAGGCTCAGCGAACCAGGACTCGTCGAACAAAGGAAATGACAAATATGCAGAAATCGCTGCAACGCCTGACCGGGCTATTCATGGTTGCCCTGCTTCTGGGCGGCTGCGTCAGCCAGAGCGGATTTACCGAACGCTTCACCGGCCCCGGCGCTGACGAACTGCTTGCTCAGGCAGAGAATCAGAGCGGCCAACAGGCGGTCCAGAGCCGTCTCCAGGCGGCGGATATCCTAGCACGCCAGGGTGACGACGCGCAGGCTCTCGAGGTCGCCACTCGCATCGATGCTCAACTGCTGGAGGACGCCGACCGGGTGAAGTGGGCGCTGCTGCTGTCCGATGTCGGCCTTCGCCAGGAGGATGGCTGGAGCGTCATCCAGGCCACGCAGATTCTCGAAAGTGGTCTCGACACCCCCCCCCGCGATGCCCAGACCCTGCGTTATCGTCGCGGGCTGGCCTTGAACATGGTGGGTGAACCGCAAGCGTCTCTGAAGACGCTGATCGACCTGCAGCGCAATGCTGCACCCTTCGATCTCAGCGATGACATCTGGAAAGTGCTGTCGCGCTTCAACAGCGAACAGCTTGCCTCCCTCGAGCTGGGCGACGACCCGCTGGCGCAGGGCTGGATTGAACTGGCCCTGATTCACCGCCGCAACGGGGGGGATCTCAGTCGCCTGTTCCACGCCATCGACGAATGGCGCGGCCGTTACCCCAACCATCCGGCAGCACGCCGCCTGCCAGCCGACCTGGCGGCCCTGCGCGATCTGCGCGGAAAGGAGATCACGCGCGTCGCCGTGTTCCTGCCCGAATCGGGTCCGCTGGCCAATGTGGCAAGCGCCATTCGCAACGGTATCCAGGCACGCCACATGAACGCCCTGAACCAGGGCGAGCAGACGCCGCAGGTCACCTATTACGATACCAGCCAGGCCGACCTGGACTCACTTTACGCTCAAGCCATGCTCGATAGCGCCCAAGTCGTCATCGGCCCGCTGGACAAGACGCAGGTCACCGAGCTGGAAACGCGACCGGAAGTTCCGCTACCGACGCTGGCACTCAACTATGGAGAGAACCCGAACAATCAGGCCGGTCAGCTTTATCAATACGGCCTTTCCGCCGAGGACGAGGCACGCCAGATTGCCGCCCGGGCACGTATGGACGGCCATCACAACGCCGCCGTTCTGGTTCCCGACAATGACTGGGGATCACGTGTACAGGACGCCTTCCGCCAGGCCTGGGAAGGCCAGGGCGGACGTGTCGCCTCGACCATCAGCTACGATCCCAAGGCATCGGTCGCCAGTGCAGTGCGCCCGCTGCTGGGCGTGCGAGGCGACCGCGCCAGCCGCAATGACATCGACATGCTGTTCCTGCTCGCCCTGCCCAGCTATGCCCGACAGGTACCGCCCACGCTCGACTTCTTCTATGCCGGCAACCTGCCGATCTACGCCACGTCACATCTTTACGAAGGCCGCCCTCAACCTCGCGTGGATCACGACCTCGATGGCGTCCTCTTCGTCGAGATTCCCTGGCTGATTCCCGACGCCGCGGTGGGCGGCGAGGATGCCCTTCCTTTCGCCGCAACGTACCGTGAACTGCAGCAAGGCACCGAGCCCGGGGAGCTCAAGCTCAACGCCATGGGTGTCGACGCCTATGAGCTGGCCCGCCATTTGCCACTGTTCAAAACACTGCCCAACATGGATGTGTTCGGCGCCACCGGCGACCTCGAGGCGCGTGATGACGGCCGCATTCAGCGCACCCTGCCCTGGGCCCAGTTCCAGAACGGGATGCCACAACCGGTCCTCATCGAGTCTCAGAGGCTGGAACTCGACGATGCCACGCCACGCTAACCCGCGTGCCTGCGGTGAAGCCGTGGAACGCGCCACGGCCGACTGGCTGCAACGGCAACATGGCCTGGAGCTGGTCAACCGCAACCAGCATGCCCGGCACGGGGAGCTGGATCTCGTCATGCGCGACGGCCAGCAACTCGTCTTCATCGAGGTCCGCCATCGCGCCAGCACGCGTTATGGCCATCCGCTGGAAACCGTCACCGCCGCCAAACAGCGGCGGATCGTGTTGGCGGCACGTTTTTATCTTCAGCGCAACGGGCTATCATGCCCCTGCCGCTTCGATGTCGTCGGCGTCACCGGCACGCCACCCAATCTCGCGTTCGACTGGATACGTGCCGCCTTTGACGCCTTTTGACCGCCACCTGAACAAGGCTCGCCATGGACTTTCAATCACGCATTCTTGATCACTTCAATGCCAGCATTGATACCAAGACCTATGCCAGCGAAGTGCTACCGCCCTTCATCGAGGTCGCCAGCCAGATGATGGTGCAGTGCCTGGTCAATGAAGGCAAAATTCTCGCTTGCGGCAATGGCGGGAGTGCCGGTGACAGCCAGCACTTCTCCTCGGAACTGCTCAATCGCTTCGAGCGCGAGCGTCCCAGCCTCCCCGCCATGGCGTTGACCACCGACACTTCGACGCTGACGTCCATTGCCAATGACTACAGCTATAACGAAGTCTTTTCCAAGCAGATACGCGCACTGGGCCAGCCGGGCGATATCCTGCTGGCGATCTCGACCAGCGGCAACTCCGCCAATGTCGTCCAGGCCATCCAGGCGGCACATGATCGAGACATGAGCGTGGTGGCACTCACCGGCAGAGACGGAGGCAACATGGCCTCGCTGCTCGGCCAGGAAGATTGTGAAATCCGGGTTCCCGCCACCTCCACCGCCCGCATCCAGGAAGTGCACCTGCTGGTGATTCACTGCCTGTGCGACCTGATCGACCAACAGCTTTTCGGCAGCATCGAGTGATGACCATGAAGAAAGAATTACTTGTCTCGGCCACCCTGGGCATGCTCCTCGTCCTGGGCGGTTGCGCCAACCAGTCCGTGAACGAGGATTACGGTACACGCACTCTGGGCATGCAGGTCGAGGACGAAAGCATCGAAAGCAAGGTCTACAACAACCTTGTGCAGACCGACGCGCGTTTTCGCGACGCACGCATCAATGTCGACAGTTACAATGGACGGGTCCTGCTGACCGGCCAAGTGGCCAGTGAGGAGCTGAAGACGCGCGCCGGCGAGATTGCCGAGCAAGTGCGCATGGTACGGCAGGTCTACAATGAACTGGCCGTCTCCGCCAATGCCCCGGTCGGACAGCGCATGACCGATACCTGGATCACGACTCGGGTCAAGACCCAACTGGCCAGTGACGAGAATATCGACTCAGGGCGCATCAAGGTCGTGACAGAGAACAGCACCGTTTACCTGATGGGTATGGTCAGCCACCAGGAAGCCGAACGGGTAGTGAACGCCGCCTCACAAGTCGGCGGCATTCAACGTATCGTCAAAGTGTTCGAGTATCTCGATTGATCATTTGACGACGCGCAAAGAGGGGCGCCCCTTCTTGTCCGAAGTGCGCTCCCCTTCGGATGTCTCGCTCTGAGACTGGCCGGAGGGAGCCTCGCTACCCTCGGTCTGTCCCCCGCCCTCGACGCCTTCGAGATTGGGCCGTTCGCTGTCGTCTGCGTCGGTTTCCGCCCCGTAGCTCGGCATGACCGGCTCGTGACCGAATACCATTCCTACGCCGTTCTCTCGCGCATAAAGCGCAATCAGCGCCTCCATGGGTACCACAACCGTCATCGGCTGACCGCCGAAGCGGGCGCCGAACATCACGGCACTGTTCTCGATCGTCAGGTCGCGCACCGCACTGGGCGCGATATTGAGCACGATCTGGCCATTCTGCACAAAGCGCCGAGGCACCTGGACCCCTTCGCGTTCTGCATCCACCACGATATAAGGGGTATGTTCATTATCCAGCAGCCACTCATACAGAGCCCGTGCCAGATAGGGACGACTGGAAAGCATGTCGTGTCCTCCTTGTCCACTGGGATGGAACCCAGATTCATCTCGACTCAGGAACGCATTTCCCGCTCGGCTTCCAATAGCGAGGCCTTGAAGGATTCACGGCTGAAGAGACGCTCCATATAACCCATCAACGGCTTGACCTGCTTCTCCGGCAGCTCGATACCCAACGCGGGCAAACGCCAGAGAATCGGTGCGATACAGCAATCCACAAGAGAGAACTCCTCGCTCATGAAATACGGCATGTCCTCGAAGATGGGCGAAATGCCCGCCAGGCTCTCCCGCAGCTCCTTGCGCGCCTTGTCGACATCCTTCTTGGCCCCCTGCTGGATCGTTTCGATCATCGGCGACCACTCCCGCTCGATACGATGCATCCACAAGCGACTCTGGGCGCGAGCAACCGGATAGACCGGCAACAGCGGCGGATGCGGGAAACGCTCGTCGAGGTACTCCATCATCACCTTGGATTCATAGAGCACCAGATCCCGATCCAACAGCGTCGGCACACTATTGTAGGGATTGAGATCAGCAAGTTCCTCCGGGCGATTTGACTCCGATACCTCCATGATATCCACGGCGACGCCTTTCTCTGCCAGCACGATACGCACGCGATGGCTGTAATGATCATCGCTGCCGGAGTAGAAGGTCATTGATGACCGCTTGGCCACTACACCCATGAAAACTTTCCTCGCATTGGTTCAAGCCATGATGATAACACGACACACTTGGCGTATTGCGCCCTGTCGCACGAGTGATCCATGTAAGACAGGGTTATTGGCTGGCACATCATTCAACGCAGAAGGGCGCGCGACCGTCGGCCGCACGCCCCATGCTTCACCGGATCACGACTTTAGTGAATGTCGCGCCAGTATTCGCGCTTGAGCAAATAGGAGATCACGCCGAAAATCACCAGGAAGATCAATACTTTCGGCCCCAGAGATTCGGCCTTGAGCCGGGAAGGCTCACCGACGTACGCCAGGAAGTTGGTCAGGTCGTACACGGTCTGCTCGAACTCTTCCGGCTCCAACTGTCCCGGCTGTGTCACCTGCAGAACATCACAGGATTTGTAAAGTCCGGAAAGCGGATCCAGCTCAGCGCCAGGCAGCGCCTTTTCGGTACTCGCACAGACGACTTCCTGCACACCTTGCAGCGGCTCCAGCACGTTGGGCATCCCCACATCGGGGAACACGGCATTGTTGACGCCCCAGGGACGCTCCGGATCGCGATAGAAGCTCTGCAGATAGGTATAGATCCAATCCGTGCCGCGAAGACGCGCTTCCAGTGTCAGGTCCGGTGGCGGTGCACCGAACCAGTTGGCGGCATCCTCGCCGTGCATGGCATTGCGCATCTGATCATTGAAAGCCAGATCCTCGGAGAAGATCAGATTTTCCGTGACCAGTTCCTGCGGAATGTCGAGGTCTTCCGCGGCACGTGCAAAGCGCTGGTACTGCAGTGAGTGACATCCCATGCAGTAATTGACGAAAGTCTTCATTCCTCGCTGAAGCGAAGCCTGGTCGTGCAAGTCGGGTGTCATGCTCTCCAGATGCGCATGCCCCCCTTCCGCCGCCAGCGCAGCAAAGGGCACCAGCGCAAACAGCAGAGCGAACAATTGCTTTTTCATTAGCCAGTCACCCTTTTCGGAGCGATTTTGGTTTTCTCGAACCTGGTGTAGAACGGCATCAGTACGAAAAAGGCGAAGTACACCAGGGTGGCGATCTGTGCAATCAGCGTTCGCGTCCCGGTCGCCGGCAACGTGCCTAACACTCCCAGCACCACGAAACTGATCGCGAACAGCAGCAGCATCAGCTTCGATATCCAGCCCTTGTAGCGCATGGAGTTGACAGGAGAGCGATCCAGCCACGGCAGCACGAACAGGATCGCGATGGCTGCGCCCATCACCACTACGCCCCAGAACTTGGAATCGAGGCCGAGGAAATCGAAGGTTACCGCGCGCAACATGGCGTAGAAGGGCGTGAAGTACCATACCGGCGCGATGTGCTCAGGCGTCTTCAGCGGATTGGATGGCTCGAAGTTCGGCTGCTCGATGAAGTAGCCGCCCCCCTCGGGGAAATAGAAGATCACCACGCAGAACACGAACAGGAAGACGGCAACCCCCACCAGATCCTTGACCGTGTAATAGGGATGGAACGGAATGCCATCGAGCGGCTTGCCCGCCTCATCCTTCATGGTCTTGATGTCGATACCATCGGGATTGTTGGATCCCACTTCATGCAGCGCAATGAGATGGAGCACCACCAGTCCGAGAATCACGATCGGCAATGCCACGACATGCAGCGCGAAGAAGCGGTTCAGGGTAATTCCGGAAATCAGGAAGTCGCCACGCACCCATTGGGAAATATCGTCTCCGATGACGGGAATCGCGGAGAACAGCGAGATGATGACCTGGGCACCCCAGTAGGACATCTGCCCCCAAGGCAACAGGTAGCCCATGAAGGCCTCGGCCATCAGCGCCAGATAGATACACATGCCGAAGATCCACACCAGCTCACGCGGCGCCTTGTAGGAACCGTAAAGCATGGCCCGGAACATGTGCAGATAGACCACGACGAAGAACGCCGACGCGCCTGTCGAGTGCATGTAGCGGATCAGCCACCCGTACTCCACATCACGCATGATGTACTCGACAGAGGCGAAGGCCCCTTCGGCACTGGGGTTGAAGCTCATGGTAAGCCACACCCCGGTCAGAAGCTGGTTGACCAGTACCAGCATGGCCAGTGAGCCAAAGAAATACCAGACGTTGAAATTCTTGGGGGCGTAGTACTCGGCCAGATGTTCCTTCCACATCTGGGTCGCGGGAAATCGATCATCGACCCAGCGCATGAACCCCGTTTCCGCCTTAGCGCGATTCGGATTACCCATCAGGCCGCCTCCTCATCTTCACCGACAACAATGACGCTTTCGCTATCGTATCTGTAAGGCGGGACTTCCAGATTCAGCGGAGCGGGAACCCCAGTGAATACACGGCCGGCCAAATCGTAGAGAGAACCGTGGCAGGGGCAGAAATAGCCACCTGGCCAGTCGCCGCCCAGGTCGGCGGCCCCGGGCTCGGGACGGTATGTCGGCACACAGCCGAGATGCGTACAGATGCCGATCAGAACACCCACCTCAGGCTTGATCGAGCGTAGCGGGCCATTGATATAGGCTGGCTGCTGCGCCGCCTGGGAATCGGGATCACGCAACCGATCGGGATCGATACTCTGGATCTGCTCGATCATCTCCGGGCTACGCTTGAGCACCCAGATGGGACGTCCACGCCACTCGACGGTGACCTGCTGCCCCTCGTCCAGTTTGGAAATATCCGCTCTCACCGGAGCGCCAGCGGCCAAAGCCTTGGCACTTGGCTGCCAGGAAGCCACAAAGGGGACCGCTGCCCCGACAGCACCCACCGCCCCGACGACGGTAGTGGCACCAACGAGGAAACGGCGTCGCCCTTTGTTTACGCCGTTATTTGCCATTTTTTTACGTTTCTCCAGTCAACTTACCGAATGCACAAGCCGCCGTACGCCCGGATACAAAGTGCCGTTTATGGTAAAAAAAGGCGTATTACAAGACAAGACGAAGGGGCCCGAACCTGCCATCTCAAGCTTGACACAAGTCATTGAACGCCCAAAAAAAAGCGCCCAGACCCCGTAGGGTCTGGGCGCTGCTGCCGCATCTCTGGAACGTATTAACGCTTGGAGAACTGCGGACGACGACGAGCCTTGCGCAAGCCCACTTTCTTACGCTCGACTTCGCGAGCATCACGCGTGACGTAACCGGCAGCGCGCAGCGGCTTGCGGAGGTCTTCGTTATAATCCATCAGCGCCCGGGTGATACCGTGACGGATGGCGCCGGCCTGAGCAGAACCACCACCGCCCTTGACGGTCACGTAGACATCGAACTGACCGGTAGTTTCCGTCAGTTCCAACGGCTGACGCACGACCATCTGCGCGGTGACGCGACCGAAGTACTCGCTCAGTTCGCGGCTGTTGATTGAGATCTTGCCGGTGCCCGGCTTCAGGAACACACGAGCGGTAGACGTCTTGCGGCGTCCGGTACCGTAATACTGTTGTGCCATGGTGAGAAACCCCTCAGATGTTCAATTCTTGCGGCTGTTGCGCGGCGTGCGGATGTTCGGCACCGGCATAAACCTTGAGCTTGGAATACATGGCGCGACCCAGCGGTCCCTTCGGCAGCATGCCCTTGACGGCAGATTCGATGACGCGCTGCGGTGCGTGATCGATCATCTTCTCGAAGGACATTGAGCGCAGTCCGCCCGGATAACCGGTGTGACGGTAGTAATTCTTGGCCTGTGCCTTGTTGCCGGTCACGTGCACTTTCTCGGCGTTGACAACCACGATGTAGTCGCCCGTATCGACATGCGGCGTATATTCCGGCTTATGCTTGCCACGCAGGCGGCGAGCGATCTCGGTAGCCAGACGACCGAGCGTCTTGTCAGTCGCGTCGACGACATACCAGTCGCGCTGGACGGACTGCGGCTTAGCACTGAACGTCTTCATGAGTTAATCACCAATAGAATCGATTGGGCCCCTGTACCTTGCGGTCTCGGGCCAGTCCCTATTTTTCTTGGTTGCCTCATCAAAAGACAAGGCAACGGTCGAGCGAGGGCGCATTATACATACCCCCTGCGGCAACGTTAAGAGGTAATTCGCCCCCTTCAATCCTTTCCGATACCGCAGTTCAAGGCTTGTGCGGCAGCGCCAGGTACTCCTTGGACTGCATCTCCTGCAGGCGGGACAGGGTGCGCTGGAATTCGAATGTCAGATTGCCCTGCGTATACAACGCTTCCGCCGGCACCTCGGCCGACATCAGCAGCTTGACGCCGCGGTCGTAGAATTCGTCGACGAGATTGAGAAAGCGCCGCGCCTGATCCTCCTTCTGCACGCCCATTTGCGGCACGTTGGACAGCACGACCGTATGGAACTCGCGGGCCAGCTCGATGTAATCGTTCTGACTACGCGGCCCGTCACACAACTCGCGGAACTCGAACCACACCACATCCTCGTACAGCCGACGCGCGCGCAGCACCCGATGGTTGACGGAAATCTCGGCATCCTCCTCTCCCCGGTTGCCCGCGATGGCACAAAAGCTCTTCTCCAGCTGCACCTCCGCGGTATCGTCGAGGGGATGGTGAAATATCTGGGCATGCTCGAGCGCCCTCAACCGGTAATCGATGCCGGAGTCGACGTTGACCACCTCGCAGTGGCGCTTGAGCAGGTCGATGGCCGGCAGGAACCGCGCCCGCTGAAGGCCATCCTTGTAGAGGTCATCCGGCACGATGTTGGAGGTTGTCACCAGGACGACGCCCTGCGCGAACAATGCCTCGAGAAGGTTGGCCAGGATCATCGCATCGGTAATGTCCTTGACGAAGAATTCATCGAAGCAGATCACCCTCGCCTCTGCGGCAAACTTGGCCGCGATCAGCGTCAACGGGTTCTTCTCCCCCTTGTAATGCGTCAGCTCGTTGTGCACACGCTGCATGAAGCGATGGAAGTGAGTACGCATCTTGTCGGAGAAAGGCAGGGACTCGTAGAACGTATCGACCAGGTAGGTCTTGCCCCGTCCCACCCCACCCCAAAAGTAGAGTCCCGTGACGGCGGGCGGCTCCTCGAAGGGCTCCGGCGCCTTCTTCTTGCCAAACAGCCCTGCCACTTTCGATTTGAGACCGCTCCCCTGCGCGGTGCTGGGCGTCGGTTTCGGCGAGCTCAGCAGATCGTCATAAAGACGCTGCAGATGCTTGACGGCTTCCTCCTGTGCCGGATCATACTGGAAATCTTCCCGCTGCAGGTCCTGCCGATATTTTTCCAACGGCGTCGGGGCTCTGGATGTGCTGGGTGGCATGGTGGCACTCATGGAAACTGGATGATCCTCGGGCTGCAATCACAAGTAGGCATATTATACGCATCGCGCATCGTCATGGCATTGCACTGCTTTATCTCCCTCTGTGCCGCCATGTTTGACCCAACACGCAGCGGAACCGATATAATGGCCCTACGCCAGGTCGCATGCAGGAGCGTTCCATGCTTCCATGCTCGGCCATGACCACAAGGAGAGCGCAGTGAACGAGAGCAACATCGACTGGATCCTGGCCATTGCCTGCTTTCTGGCAGGTATCGGTATCGGTGCACTCGGCTACCACCTGCTGAATGCCAACGTGGCACGCAACCAAAAGGTTCGCCAACGCCTGGCCGAAACCGAGCTTGAGCTCAGCCAGGTCAAGGATGCGTTGAACGACCACTTTGCCAAGGCGGCGGATCTGGTCGCCAACATCCAGCGTCAGAGTCAGGAGCTGGAACAGCAGTTGACCCTGGGAGCCGATCGCCTTTGTGACGACTTGCAGCTCAAGCGCCGCTTGCATCAGCAGAGCCAGGCCGACAGCGACAACAATGAGACCCCGCCGCCCGAGGTACCGCGCGACTATGCGGACGGTAGCCAGGGCACGCTGTCCGAAGATTATGGCCTACGACGCCAGCTCGAGACCGAGCCGAACATCCCGCCCCGTTATTGATCCCTTCATACCACCCCTAGCGACGCCCTCATGAAACCGCAGGAAGAGGCCCAGCAGGCCTCTTCGCGCTTGGCCGTCAGGCGGGGTTATCGATATCGACGAAACGGTGCTCGATTCCGAAGCGCTCCGCCAGCCACTCGCCCAGCGCTCGGATACCGTAGCGCTCGGTGGCATGATGGCCTGCCGCCACGTAGGTCACGCCCAGCTCCCGTGCCATGTGCGTGGTACGTTCGGATATCTCTCCCGAGACGAAGGCGTCGGCCCCCGCCTGCCAGGCAGTCATCAGCATGTCCTGCGCCCCGCCAGTACACCACGCCACACGGCGAATCACCCGGTCATGCCCTTCGATTATCAACGGCTCCCGCTGCAAGCGCTCGTGAATGCGCCGCCCCAGACCGGCACTGTCCATCTCGGCATCCGGCGTTCCCCACCACACCAACCCCTGACCCAGTTCACCATCGGCGCACCCCTCGGCAACAAAACCCAGCACCTGTCCCAGGCAGGCGTTATTGCCCAGGTCGGCATGCACATCCAGAGGCAGATGGTAGGCGAACAGATTGAGATCATGGGCAAGCAGCGTCGCCAGGCGGCGGCGCTTCATGCCGGTCACCTCGACCGGTTCGTTTTTCCAGAAGTAGCCATGATGGACAAGCACCGCATCGGCCTGCCAGGCCACGGCCTCATCCAGCAGCGCCTGACAGGCCGTGACACCGGTCAGGATACGCCCGATGCGCTCACGCCCCTCGACCTGCAGTCCGTTGAGCGTGTAATCCTTGATACGCGACGGCTGTAGCTGCGTATCGATGGCGTCCAGCAGGACGTGGCGTGCGATCATTGGCTTCCCCAGGCGTGAAGTTACAGAGGATGTTACACTCGGCGCCATTGTAGCGGCTGCGTCGACAGCCATCGACCCGCCTGCCATCGACAAGGAAAATCCTCCATGCGTCGTTCCTGGGTGCCGTTTATCTGGCCCGTCATCTGTGGTGTGCTACTGGCCATCGTGCTGCTCGAGCTGTTTCCGGGCCTGCTGGGAAACCGTACTTCCCAGCCGACCATGGAGCCCTCCTCACCTCCCGCCTCGGCCAGGCCCACCAGCGCCCCGCGCCAGGCTCCGGAGATTGTCGAGGCACGCCCCCTGGCCCGGGAACAGGGGCCGGCCAGCTACTCGTCGGCCGTCGAGAAGGCAGCACCCGCGGTGGTCAACATCTATTCATCGCGCATGATCGAACGCGAGCAACACCCGCTGATGTCGGACCCGTTCTTCAACCAGTTCTTCGGCGATGACGTGCCGCGCCGACAGCGCATGCTGTCGAGCCTGGGTTCCGGCGTCATCGTCAGTCCCGAGGGCTATGTCCTGACCAACCATCACGTCATTCGCGGCGCCGACGAGATCCAGGTCGCCTTGAGAGATGGCCGGGAAACCCTCGCCAAGCTGGTAGGAAGCGACCCGGAGAGCGATCTGGCCGTTCTCAAGATCGATCTTCCGAACCCACCGGTTATCGCGTTGAGCGACTCGGAACAGGCCGCCGTAGGCGATGTGGCGCTGGCCATCGGCAATCCCTTCGGCTTTGGTCAGACAGTCACCATGGGCATCATCAGTGCACTGGGCCGCAATCATCTCGGCTTGAACGCCTACGAGGATTTCATCCAGACCGATGCCGCCATCAACCCCGGCAATTCGGGAGGCGCCTTGATCAACAGCGAAGGCGCGCTGGTCGGTATCAACACCGCCATCTTCTCGCGCTCGGGCGGTTCCCAGGGCATCGGCTTCGCCATCCCTGCCAACCTGGCCCGCGAGATACTCGATGCCATCGTGACGCAGGGCCGCGTCATTCGCGGCTGGCTGGGCATCCAGGCACAGGAGATGACGCCCGACCTGGCCGCTTCGTTCGGACTCAACGCCCTGCGGGGCGTCGTCGTCACCAGCGTTCTGCATGACGGCCCGGCGGCGCAGGCCGGCTTGCAGACCGGCGACGTTCTGCTCGAAATCGACAATCAACCGATTGTCGATGCGCGCGCCGCGATGGCCGACATCGCCGAGATCAAGCCAGGCACCTCATTGCCACTGAAAGTGATGCGCGACGGAAAAACGCAGGAGTTTACCGTCGCGGTCGGTGAGCGCCCCGCGCTCTCCACGCCCTGAGCCGACCGGCAATATCTATTCTTTAGCCGACCTCTGACAGAACGACCGGACCCCGCAGAATAGCGGGGGCCGGTCATTACCAGGCGGCACGATTTGCGACCAAGCTCAGGCCTCGTCGATGATGCGATTCTCGGCCGAGCGCGCATGCGCTGTCAGCGACTCGCCCCGGGCCAGTACCGAAGCCGTCTTGCCCAGGCGCGACGCGCCTTCGGGCGAGCAGTGGATCAGCGATGAACGCTTCTGGAAATCATAGACTCCCAGCGGCGATGAGAAGCGCGCCGTGCCAGAGGTTGGCAGCACATGGTTGGGGCCCGCGCAGTAGTCGCCCAGCGCTTCGGCCGTATAGCGTCCCATGAAGATCGCCCCGGCATGTCGCACCCTCTCGGCCATCGCCTCGGGATCCGCCACGGACAGCTCAAGATGTTCCGGCGCGATGCGATTGACGATTTCCAGCGCCTCGTCACGATCACGACAGAGAACCAGCGCGCCACGGCGCTCGAGCGAGGCGCGGATGATCGCCTCACGCTCCAGCGTCGGCAACAGCCGCGCGATGGCGGCCTCGACGGCTGCCCGATGATCGGCGTCCCAGGTGATGAAAATCGCCTGGGCATCCTCGTCGTGCTCGGCCTGGGAAAACAGGTCCATGGCCAGCCACTCGGGATCGGTCTCGCCATCGGACACCACGAGAATCTCGGAAGGACCGGCGATCATGTCGATGCCCACCTGCCCGAAGACTGCCCGCTTGGCGGTAGCCACATAGATATTGCCGGGTCCCACGATCTTGTCGACCCGGGGCACGCTCTGGGTACCGTAGGCCAGCGCAGCCACGGCCTGAGCCCCCCCCACGGTAAAGACATGCTCCACTCCGGCCAGATAGGCAGCTGCCAGGACCAGCTCGTTGAGCACGCCGTCCGGTGTCGGAACCACCATGACGATGTCCTTCACACCGGCTACATGGGCCGGAATGGCATTCATCAGGACCGACGACGGATAGGCCGCCTTGCCGCCTGGAACATAAATGCCGGCCCTGTCCAGCGGGGTGACCTTCTGCCCGAGCACATTGCCATCCGCCTCGGTGTATTGCCACGACTCGGGCTTCTGGCGCTGATGATAGTCGCGGATACGCTCGGCAGCTTGTGATAGCGCCTCGCGCTGGCTCTCCGCCAGCCCTTCATAGGCCTGACGCAGACGCTCGGCGCTCAATGTCAGCTCGGCCATGCTCGACACGGCGAGTCGATCGAAACGGTTGGAATACTCGATCAGTGCTTCGTCACCACGGTGTCTGACGGCCTCGAGAATCTCATGGACACGCTGCTGAACGTCGGCATCGGAAACCCCTTCCCAGGCCAGCAACGCATCAAGCCGGGCATCGAAATCTGCATCGAGCGTGGAAAGACGGGCAATATCGAGAAAGCGTTCTGTCATGGCATTCACCTGCGCTATAGGGTCGTCATGGCTTATCGTATGCCGAGCGGCGCGCCTGGACGGCGTCGCTCAGGCGCGCAATCAGCGGCTTGAGGCGTTCGTGCTTCATGGTCATTGATGCCTTGTTGACCACCAGCCGGGTACTGATGTCGGCGATCAGCTCGCGCGGCTCCATACCGTTGGCGCGCAGGGTATTGCCCGTGTCGACGATATCGACGATTTCATCGGCCAGATTCATCAGGGGAGCCAGTTCCATGGCACCGTAGAGCTTGATGACTTCCGCCTGGATACCCTGCTCGGCATAGTAACGGCGCGCAACATTGACGAATTTCGTCGCCACGCGGCGGCGCGCCCGTGCCGGCTGGGCACCGCAGATACCCGCCGTCATCAGCCGGCAGCAGGAAATCTCCAGATCGAGGGGCTCATAGAGGCCTTCGGCACCATGTTCGAGCAGCACGTCCTTGCCCGCCACACCGAGATCGGCGGCCCCCAGCTGCACATAAGTGGGCACGTCGGTGGCACGGATCACCACCAGCTTGACGTCAGGCAGGTTGGTATCGAACAGCAGCTTGCGGCTCTTGCCGAAATCGTCGGCCGGCGTGATGCCCGCAGAAGCCAGAAGCGGCAGGGTTTCCTGCAGAATGCGGCCCTTGGACAGGGCAAGAATCAGTTGCTTACTCATGGGTCGTGATCGCAGCTCAACGGCATATTTGGTGACTTGTGGCCGGTCATGGATGATCCGCATCCAGAGCAGGCGGCTGCGCTGACGACACCCGCCTCTCGTATGCGCCTAGCCCGGAATGCGACGGATCCTGGCCCCCAGCGACTGTAGCTTTTCTTCGATGCACTCATATCCACGGTCGATGTGGTAGATGCGGTCGACCAGGGTCTCGCCCTTGGCCATCATGGCCGCCACGACCAGACTCGCCGAGGCTCGCAGATCGGTCGCCATGACCGGCGCGCCGGACAGGCACGAAACGCCGGTAACGACGGCGGTATTGCCTTCGAGTGCAATCTTCGCGCCCATGCGATTGAGCTCCTGCACGTGCATAAAGCGGTTCTCGAAGATGGTCTCCACTACCGTACCCGTGCCCTCGGCGACGGCATTCAGCGCCACGAACTGCGCCTGCATGTCGGTCGGAAAAGCCGGATACGGTGCCGTACGGACATTGACCGCCCGAGGGCGACGACCGCGCATGTCCAGCTCGATCCAGCCGTCCCCGCTGGTAATGGTCGCCCCAGCCTCTTCCAGCTTGGCCAGCACCGCCTCGAGAATGTCGGCACGGGTCTTGCGCACCCGAACCCGTCCTCCCGTCGCGGCGGCGGCTACCAGGAAGGTCCCGGTCTCGATGCGATCGGGCATGACATCGTAATGACAGCCATGCAGTCGTTCGACGCCTTCGATCGTGATGGTATCGCTACCATGACCGCGGATATTGGCGCCCATGGCGATCAGACACTCGGCCAGGTCGACCACTTCCGGCTCGCGCGCCGCGTTCTCGAGAATCGTGGTGCCTTCCGCCAGAGTCGCTGCCATCAGCAGGTTTTCGGTGCCGGTGACGGTGACGGTATCGAAGAAGATATGCGCCCCTTTCAGACGGCCATCGACACGCGCCCGGATATAGCCATTCTCGACACGGATCTCGGCGCCCATCGCCTCGAGCCCGCGGATATGCAGATCGACGGGGCGGGAACCGATGGCGCACCCTCCGGGTAGCGAGACATCCGCCGAGCCGAAGTGGGCCAGTAGCGGCCCCAATACCAGAATCGAGGCGCGCATCTTCTTGACCAGCTCATACGGCGCGTGACAATCCCGCACCTGGGAGCCGTCCAACTGAATGCTCATTTTCTCGCCCATTACGGGCTCGACACCCATCCGCCCGAGCAGTTCCAGGGTGGTGGTGATGTCCTGCAGGTGCGGCAGATTCCCGATGGTGACCGGTCCGTCCGCCAATAGAGTGGCGGCCAGGATCGGCAGGGCGGAGTTCTTGGCACCGCTCGCCCAGACCTCGCCTTCCAGCGGCCCGTTGCCGGTGATGATCAACTTGTCCATGGATGTCCGCTTCAGGCTCCGGCGTTTTCGGGAGCCTGCTCCCACTGCTGGGGAGTGTAGGTCTTGATGCTCACGGCATGCAGCTCCCCGCTGGCAATCTCCTCGGAGAGCGCACCATAGATAAGCTGCTGGCGCTTGACGGGCGTCAGGCCGGCGAAGACGTCCCCAACGGCGATCACCTGGAAATTGCAGCCTTCCCCCTGGATATGGAACTGGCAATCATCGATACGAGACTCGAGCAGCGTCTTGACATCATTGGGTTGCATGGGTCGCGATGACTCCTGTAAACGATGCGCACTTGGCGCACGATGGAGGGGCATGAAAAATGGATGCCCATAGTAAAGGAAAACGGGCATCCATGGCGATGCCCGTCTTGACGGTCGGCACGACTGATCGGCTCAGGAAGGCTCGCAATCCGCCGGGCGTCTGATACCCGGCAACAGGCAGTCGAGTTCGGCAATGGATGTCAAGCGTGCCAGAGGCGCCGACAGCAGAACCGACTCGATGACCAGATCGCGTGCCTTGGCGGTGCGTATCCACTCGAGCAACACGCTCAATACAGCGCTGCTGGGACGCACCACGCCCCGCAGATCGAGCGAGACCGGTGTCTCCGAGGGCTGTTTCTGCAGCCATTCCCGACCCGCGGCCGCCAGGTGGGCGGCGCTCTCGAAATCCGCCTCGCCGCTGACCGTCAGGCGGTGCTCGTCGCAGACCTCAAGGCGCGCATCGTCGCGATCGAGCAGAATGCTCATTGCTCTCCGCCCTGCTCCAGCTCCTCCACGGCCACTTCCGGCGCCCAGTTGGAAATCACCGCGTCGAGATCACGATTGTGATCCCGCATCGCCTGATCGAACTGGTTGCGGAACGTCAGTCCCAGGTTGATGCCGTTGACGATGACATTGATCACGCGCCACTCGCCATCCTCCTGCTGACGCAGGGTGTAACTGACCGGATAGACCTCGCCATTCGTGGACACAACCTCCATGGTGACGCTGGCCTGATCCTCGTAGCGATTGCCCTGTTCCTTGTCGAGCACCCGCAACGAATCATAATCGAACGTTACCAGCCCCTTGGCATAGGTATCCACCAGCGTCTGGCGAAACGTCTTGACGAAGCGCGAGCGCTGCTCGGGCGTGGCGTTGCGGAAATAGCGTCCCATGACACTGGCGCCGATATAACGAAAGTCAGCCACGTCATCGAGGCTGTCATTGACCAGCGACTTGAGTTCATCCTCGTGGCTGGCGAAGTAGTCCTTGCGCCCTTCCAGCTTGCCCATCAGGGCATCGACGTTTTCGCGGATCAGCTGCTCGGGAGACTGCTGAGCCTGAACCGTCAGCGAAGAGAACGCCACCAGGCAGGCCACCAGAGCCAGTACCGCACGACGCCATACCATCATCGGTGAAAAACGCATCATAGAGTCTCCTTGTAAGGACGGATCAATCCCTGACCATGTTGGACACGAATTGCTGGATGAGTTCTTCCAGCACGAGCGCTTTCTGCGTGTCGCGAATGGTATCGCCATCCGCCAGCGTTTCCGGATCGCCGCCGACACTCAGCCCGACATACTGCTCGCCCAGCAGTCCCGCTGTCAGAATCGCCGCCGTCGTGTCGCGGGAAAGCTTGTCTTCCAGCTCCGCGTCGAGCTCCATGGTGACGCGCGCATCGAACCACTCCTGATCGAGATCCACCGCAGTCACCCGCCCGACGGTCACACCGGCCATGGTCACGCGGGAGCGAGGCTTCAGGCCGCCGATGTTCGAGAAGTTGGCATGCAGGGTGAAAGTATCATCGGGCAGTCCCAACCCCAGCCCACTGACGCGCAGACCGAGAAACACCATGCCGAGGATACCCGCCAGCACGAAAACGCCGACGCCGAACTCCATCATCTTGCTGCGCTTCATCCAAGTTCTCCAAACATCACCGCGGTCAGCACGAAATCCAGTCCGAGCACCGCCAGAGAGGCATAGACCACGGTACGTGTCGTGGCACGGGATATGCCCTCCGAAGTGGGAATAAGATCGTATCCCTGGAATACCGCAATCCAGGTCACCACCAGGCCGAACACCAGGCTCTTGATCATGCCGTTCATAACGTCGTCGAAGAATTCGACGCTGTCCTGCATATTGCTCCAGTAGGACCCCTCGAAGACGCCCAGCCACTGCACGCCCACCAGGTAACCGCCCCAGATCCCCACGACACTAAAGCCCACGGTCAGCAGAGGCAGGGAGACGAAGCCCGCCCACAAGCGCGGCGCGATGACGCGGCGCAGCGGATCGACGCCGATCATCTCCATGCTGGTCAGCTGTTCGGTGGCCTTCATCAGGCCGATCTCTGCCGTCAGTGCCGAGCCGGCACGCCCGGCGAACAGCAGCGCGGCGACGACGGGCGCCAGTTCGCGCAACAGCGATAGCGCCACCATCTGTCCCAGCGCATCCTCGGCACCGAAACCCACCAGAATGGTATATCCCTGCAGCGCCAGCACCATCCCGATAAACAGTCCCGACACCAGCACGATCGCCAGCGACATGACCCCCACGAAATGCATCTGGCGCAGCCAGAGATGGATGCCCTCCCGGGAAGGAACCGAGACAGCCGACTGACCCAGGAACATCGCGGCTCGTCCCAGTGCGTAGAAGACTTCCAGAGTGCCGCGCCCCAACGCGGCGACACGCCGTATCATGTGCGTCTGCTCCCCGTCGACAGGATATCGCTGTAGAAGTCGGGCGCCGGATAGTGAAACGGTACCGGACCATCCGGCTCGCCATGGACGAACTGCCTGACCCGCGCATCCTCGTCGACATTGAGCGTCTTGGGAGTCCCGTGGGCCATCACCTGGCCGTCGGCAATGATGTAGACGTAGTCGGCGATCGTCAGGGTCTCCTTGATATCGTGCGACACCACGATGGCGGTCAGCCCCAGCGCCTGATTGACCCGCTTGATGAGCTGTACCAGCACCCCCATGGAGATGGGATCCTGCCCCACGAACGGCTCATCGTAGAGAATCAGTTCCGGATCGAGCGCCACCGCCCGCGCCAGAGCCACGCGACGTGCCATGCCGCCCGATAGCTCAGCGGGCATCAGGTCGCGTGCGCCTCGCAGCCCCACCGATTGCAGCTTCATCAGGACGATGTCGCGAATCATGGCTTCCGACAGGTCGGTATGCACCCGAATGGGAAAGGCAACGTTCTCGAACACGCTCAGGTCGGAGAACAGCGCTCCACTCTGAAACAGCATGCCCATACGGCGACGCAGACGAAACAGCGCCCGCCGCGATAATCGATGCACATCCTGGCCATCGATACGCACATGGCCCGCATCGGGTGTCAGCTGGCCACCGATCAGCTTGAGCAGCGTCGTCTTGCCTGTCCCGCTGGGGCCCATGATTGCCGTGATCTTGCCCTGGGGGATGCGCAGATCGATGCCACGGAATATTTCGTTCTCTCCGCGCACGAATCGCAGCCCCTCGACCTCGACCAGTACCGGGTCGCTCATACGGCTCCTGTGCTTAACCCAAATAAATTATCGAACATCGTATCCTAACCCCTCTCTTCCCGCCAGCATTCGCCTTGCATCGCAGATGATGAGTGCGTTTAATGGGCAGCCCATTGTCGACGCACGGATTCCCATGCTGCTGCCCCTCATCGCCGTGGTTATCGGGCTGATCGGCCTGGTCTGGAGCGCCGACCGTTTCGTCGAAGGTGCAGCCGCGACGGCATATCGTGCCGGCATGAGCAAGCTGCTGGTGGGATTGACGATCGTCTCCATCGGCACGTCAGCGCCCGAGATACTGGTTTCGTTCATGGCCTCGTTGACGGGCAAGCCCGATCTTGCAACCGGTAATGCCCTGGGCTCCAACATCGCCAATCTGGGGCTGGTGCTGGGCATTACGGCGCTGGTCGCCCCCGTTCCCATCCATGCATCACTGGTACGCCGCGAACTGCCATTGCTGATGGTTGCCACGCTACTGGCCGGCGCGGTACTGATCGACGGCATGTTGGGAATCAAGGAAGGCGTTCTGCTGCTTGCGCTGCTGGCGATAAGCCTATGGGCGTGGATACGCACCGACGCCCCCGGCCACGAGCAGGATCAAGTGCCCAACATGACGCTGGGTCGGGGCCTGACGTGGCTGGTTGTCGGTCTGGTACTGCTATCAGCCAGCTCGCGCCTACTGGTCTGGGGCGCTTCCCACATCGCCGCCGCCTTCGGCATCAGCGACCTGGTCATCGGGCTGACCGTAGTCGCCATCGGCACCAGCCTTCCCGAACTGGCTGCCAGCGTGGCCAGCGCACTCAAGCGCCAGCATGACATTGCGATTGGCAACATCATTGGCTCGAACCTGTTCAACATGCTGATCGTACTGCCCATTCCTGCCCTGCTGTCACCCGGGCCCACGGATCCGCAGGCTCCCACACGCGACTATCCGGTCATGCTGGGGCTGACACTGCTGCTGGGCGCGGCACTCGTCATTCGCCGACACGCGACGCTGGGCCGCCCCACCGGGGCGCTTTTGCTGGCAACCTACCTGACTTACATGACAATTCTCGTGCTGGGTGCCGTGCCGGGAAGCCCTACCACTTGAGTCATTTCTCGCAGGGAGCAACAATCATCGCATGACGACACCTACCGAGCACGACTTCCGCGCCAGCGCACGGCGTACCCTGACACTTGAACAGCAGGCGATCGCCGCGTTGATCGCCAAGCTGTCCGAGGATTTCGATCGCGCCTGTCATCTGGCTCTGGCCTGCCAGGGACGAGTCGTGGTCACCGGCATGGGCAAGTCCGGTCACGTGGCGCGAAAGATTGCCGCCACGCTGGCCAGCACCGGAACTCCCGCCTTCTTCGTCCACCCGGGTGAGGCCAGCCACGGCGATCTGGGCATGATCACGCCCAAGGACGTGGTACTGGCGCTGTCCAACTCCGGCGAGACCAGCGAAGTCATTGCCCTGCTCCCGCTACTCAAGCGCATGGGCGCCCCGCTGATCAGCATGACCGGACGCCCCGCCTCGACGCTGGCCCGACATGCCGACGCCCATCTCGACGCTGGCGTCGAGCGCGAAGCCTGTCCGCTGGATCTGGCCCCGACCTCTTCGACCACCGCGGCGCTGGCACTGGGTGACGCACTCGCAGTGGCGCTGCTCGAGGCCCGAGGCTTCACCGCCGAGGATTTCGCCCTCTCCCACCCCGGCGGCAGCCTGGGCCGGCGCCTGCTGCTCAAGGTCGAGGATCTCATGCACACCGGCGAGCGGCTACCGAGCGTGACGCTGGGCAGCCCTCTGCGCGACGCTCTGCTGGAGATCACCCGCAAGGGGCTGGGATTCACCTGCGTGGTGGACCCGCAGGGACATCTTGCCGGGGTCTACACTGACGGCGATCTGCGTCGTACGCTGGATCAGCATGCCGATCTGCGTACGCTGACGGTGGATGACGTCATGACCCGCGGCGGCAAAACGATCCGTCCGGGTGTCCTCGCCGCCGAAGCGGTACGTATAATGGAAGACAGTCGCATCACTGCCCTCGCGGTCCTGGATGAGCAGGAGCGCCCCATCGGCGCCCTGCACATGCACGACCTGCTGGCTCACGGCGTCATATAAGGAGATAACTCATGGCCCAGGACACGCGTTTATTGGAAAAGGCCCGCCAGATTCGCCTGTTGGCACTGGACGTGGATGGCGTAATGACGGACGGCTCCCTGCATTTCCAGGCGGACGGCCAGGAGATCAAGAGCTTCAATATTCTCGACGGACAGGGCATCAAGCTGCTGCTCCAGAGCGGCATGCAGGTGGCCCTGATTACCGGGCGCGAGTCGCCCATGGTCAGCCGTCGCGCCGACGAACTGGGCATCGAGCATGTCATGCAGCGTCATTCCGATAAACTCAGCGCACTGACCGAGCTACGCCACAAGCTCGGCCTGGAAATGCCCCAGATCGCCTATTGCGGTGACGACCTGCCCGATCTCGCCGCCATCTGTCGTGTCGGGCTCGGCATCAGTGTTCCCAATGCGCCCCACTACATTCGTCAGAATGCCGCCTGGGTGACCGAACGCCACGGCGGCCAGGGTGCGGTGCGCGAGATCTGCGATCTCCTGCTCGAGGCTCAGGGGCATTGGGCATCGGTACTCGACACCTACCTCCACGGCCAGCGCAGAGGCTGATCGTGAGGACGCGGTTCTTTTCCCGCTATCTGCCCCGCATCTGGCTGGTCGTGATACTGGTCGTTCTGGGTGGCATCCTGGCCCTGTTCGAACAGCGTGACGTCATGCAGCCCGGCCCGGTGCCCAGCGACGCAGCAGGTGAGCCCGACTATTTCCTCGAGGGGGTCACCCTGACCCGCTTCGATACCCAGGGCCGTCCTTATCAGCATCTCGAGACACCGAGGCTCGTGCATACCCCGGTCGACGACGTGATTCGCACCGTAACGCCTGAAGCGCGTCTGCTGGATGCCGAATCGCGCGAGTGGATCGCCAGCGCCACTCAGGGGCGGCTTGGCCCCAACGGTCGACTGCTGACGCTCGAAGGCGAGGCACAGCTGCAGCAACCGGGAGAAGGCTGGCGGCTCGACACGCAGGTGCTGCACTACGATAGCGTCGAAGCGCATGCCTGGAGCGATACCGAAGCCGTCCTGCGCCAGCAGGATCAGCGCGTGCGCGGCGAGCGCTTCGACGCCTGGATCAACGAAGAGCGCATGCGCCTGACCGGCGATGTTCGCGGCCATCACCCCCCGCTTGCCAAGGATTCCTCATGATGCAACTTATCACCGCTGCTCTGTCTCTCGTGCTGCTGACGGCCCTTCCCGCGCCGGCTATCGCCCTCGAAGGTGACGCCAGTGCGCCCATTGAGATCGCCGCGGATCGCCTGGAATTGAGCGAGCGCCAGGGTACGGCCGTCTACAGTGGCAATGTCGATATGCAGCAGGGCAGCATGAAACTGCGTGCAGAGCGTGTCGAGATCCAGCGCAACGACAGCGGCCAGGTGACTCGGGTGACCGCCACCGGAGGCGCCGATCGCGCCTATCTCGAGCAGAAGCCGGCCCCTGAGGACCCCGTCGTCAAGGGCTGGGGGAAGACCATCATCTATCATGCCGGCGAACGCCGCGTGGAACTCATCGATCAGGCCGAGCTGCACCAGGGCGGTGACACCTTCAACGGCGCCTACGTGGAGTATTTTCTCGATCGCCGTCAGGTGCAGGCCCGCTCCCAGACTCAGGGCAGCGAGCGCCAACGTGTCCGCATGACCCTGACACCACAGCAGCAGTAACCCCAACGGTCTACCGAGCCGCCCTTGGGCGGCTCGGCAAAATCACGCGCACGACAAGGATGCCTCTTCATGAAGACCCTGAGCGCCACCAACCTGGCCAAGAGCTACAAGGGACGACGGGTCGTTCACGACATCAGTCTGGCGATTCGCCAAGGCAGCATCGTAGGGCTGCTCGGCCCCAACGGGGCCGGCAAGACCACCTCGTTCTACATGATCGTCGGCCTGGTACGCGCCGATGCGGGCAGCGTGCAGATCGACGAGCAGGATCTCTCACGCGCCGCCATGCACAAGCGCGCCCGGGCCGGGATCGGCTACCTGCCTCAGGAAGCCTCGATATTCCGCAAGCTATCGGTGGCCGATAACATCATGGCGATACTCGAGACCCGCTCCGAGCTCGGCAAGACCGATCGCAAGGCACGCCTCGAAGAGCTGCTCGAAGAGTTTCACATCGGCCACATCCGCAACAATGCCGGCATGAGCCTCTCCGGTGGCGAACGCCGTCGGGTCGAAATCGCCCGCGCGCTGGCCACCGAGCCTGCCTTCATACTGCTCGATGAACCTTTCGCAGGAGTCGACCCCATCTCGGTGGGCGAAATCAAGGGCATCATCCGCCAGCTGCGTGACCGCGACATCGGCGTACTGATCACCGATCACAACGTGCGCGAAACCCTCGACATCTGCGATAACGCCTATATCGTCGGTGACGGACGCATCATCGCCGAGGGTCGTACCGAAGCGATCCTGGCCAACCAGCGGGTGCGCGACGTCTATTTGGGCCACGAATTCCGCCTTTAACGGCGTTCCGAACACTACCGGAAGCTTCCGCTTGCCAGTCAATGACATACCACCATACAATCCTGCGTGGCATGATTGTTGCTTACCGCTTGCATGTCATGCTCCACGCAGATAACGTATGTTATTTATCAACGGCAAGTGACCCCACATCACCATGGCCATGAAACCTACGCTGCAGCTTCGTGTCGGCACCCAGCTGACCATGACTCCCCAGCTCCAGCAGGCGATTCAGCTTCTCCAGCTCTCTACTCTGGATCTGCGTCAGGAAATCCAGCAGGCGCTCGAGGCTAACCCCATGCTGGAACTCGACGAGGCCTTTGGCGAGCAGGAAGTCAGCGAGGCTCCGGAAGACGAGTGGGCCAGCGACATTCCCGATGAGCTGGCTCTGGACAGTGAATGGTCGGACACATTCCAGGATGCGGCCCCGGCCGCCAGCGGGCCGGCGGGCAGCGGTGAAGACGGGCCCGATTTCGATCGCAATGCCGCCGGTACGAGCCTGCGGGACCATCTGAACTGGCAGCTGGCCATGGCCGACTTCTCGCCACGGGACCGCGCGATCGCCGAGAGTCTGATCGACGCCGTAGGCAGCGATGGCTATCTCAGCGTGCCGCTGGACGAGCTGACCGAAGGGCTGCATGAGCAGGGTCTCGACGCGCTCAAGCTCGACGATACCGAACAGGTCCTGATGCGGATACAGCAGTTCGACCCTACCGGTGTCTGCGCACGGGATCTTCGCGAATGCCTGTTGCTGCAGCTTGGCAACCTGCCCGAGAACACGCCGCTGCTGCCCCAGACCAAGCGCCTAGTACGCCAGTTCCTCGACGTGCTGGCCGGCAATGACCGCAAACAGCTCAAGCGACGGCTACGCCTGGAAGATGCCGAACTCGACGCGGTCATCGCCATGATCCGCGCGCTCGATCCCCGGCCGGGTCAGGCCTTCGACGACAGCAGCAGCGCTTACGTGATCCCCGATCTCGTGGCTCGCCATGGTCGGGATGGCTGGCGCATCGAACTCAATCCCGAGGCGCTGCCCCGGGTTCGCATCCAGCCCGATTACGCCGCCCTGATCCGCCGTGCCGACAAGAGCGACGACAACATTTTCATGAAGCAGCATCTGCAGGAAGCCCGCTGGCTGCTCAAGAGCCTGTCCAGTCGTAACGACACCCTCCTTCGCGTGGGTCGCGAGATCATGACCCGCCAGTTCGATTTCCTGACTCACGGCGAAGAGGCCATGAAGCCCCTGGTACTGGCCGACATTGCCCAGGCCGTGGACATGCATGAGTCGACCATCTCGCGGGTCACCACGCAGAAGTTCATCCACACCCCTCGCGGCGTCTTCGAACTCAAGTACTTCTTTTCCAGCCATGTGGGCGGCTCGGATGGGGAGGGCGACGCCTACTCCAGCACCGCGATTCGCGCCCGCCTGAAGAAATTGATCGGCGATGAGCCGCCACGCAAGCCGCTTTCCGACAGCAAGCTCGTCGACCTGCTGGCCAAGGACGGCATCAAGGTGGCACGCCGCACGATCGCCAAGTATCGCGAGGCGATGGGCATCCCCTCATCCAGCGAACGCAAGCGTCTCGCCTGACGTGGCCCAACCCAAGCGAAGGGGTATGCAGCAGCATAAAAAGGATTACAATCAAATGGCACCCGTTGGAAAAGGAGCGTGCCATGCAAGTCAACATCACCGGCCATCATGTTGAAGTCAGTGACGCCCTGCGTGACTATATGAATGAAAAACTCGCGCGCCTGGCGCGTCACTATGACGGCATCACCCTCGCCCAGGTAACGCTCTCCATCGAGAAGGAACGACAACAAGCCGCCTGCACGCTTCATGTCGCCGGCGCAGACCTGCATGCCGAAGCTCAGGATAATGACATGTACGCGGCCATCGATGCGCTGGCCGACAAGCTCGATCGCCAACTGGTCAAACACAAGGAAAAAGCTCAGGCACGTGCCCAAGGCACCAGTGCCCGCTAACTCCCTATCATGAGATTGGAAAATATCCTACCCCCCGAGCGCACGCTGTTCGGTGTCACCGGGGGGAGTAAAAAGCGGGTGCTGGAATTCTTCAGCACCTTCATCGCCCAGAATACCCCCAGTCTCGACAGTCAGGAGGTCTTCAGCCGATTGATCGGTCGCGAGCGACTGGGCAGTACCGGAATCGGCAACGGCGTCGCCATCCCTCATGCACGCAACCCGCACTGCAAGACACCGATTGCCGGCTTCCTTCGCCTGCAGACTCCCATCGATTTCGATGCCATCGATGGCGAGCCCGTGGACTTGATCTTCGTCCTGCTGGTGCCGGAGGAAGCCGACGATACGCATCTTGCGCTGCTCGCCCAGGTCGCCGGGGTCATGAACGACGCCACGACCCGCACGAAGCTGCGCCAGGCGGGAAGTCAACGTGAGCTCCACGACATCCTCATCGATGCGATACGTCACTCCGATACCGGCCGTTAGGAAATCCCATGCAGCTCGTCATTATCAGTGGCCGCTCCGGCTCAGGAAAATCCGTCGCCCTGCAGGCTCTCGAGGATCTCGGCTACTATGCGATCGACAACCTGCCCGCCAATCTGCTGGTGGCGTTGATCGGCGAGCTGCAATCCGCGCCACCGGCACGCAGCAACATTGCCGTAAGTATCGATGCACGCAACTTGCCCGAGTCGCTGGAGCGTTTTCCCGGCTTGCTCGAAGGTATCCGCGAACGCGGCATCCATAGCCAGGTCGTCTATCTGACCTCCGATTCCAAGATCCTGCTGGAACGCTACTCGGCTACCCGACGGCGCCATCCGTTGACCCGGGATAGCGAGATGAGCCTGGCCGAAGCCATCGAGCATGAGCAGCACTACCTGACGCCGATCCGTCATCTGGCGGATCTCATCATCGATACTTCCAACCTTTCCGTGCACGACCTGCGGGGCCGTATCGCCGAGCAGGTGGCACGTCACACCGGACGCTCGCTGACGCTGACCTTCGAATCGTTCGGCTACAAGAAAGGTGTGCCCCTCGATGCCGACATGGTGTTCGATGTCCGCTGCCTGCCCAACCCCTACTGGGACCCACGACTGAGGCCTTTCAACGGGCGTGATGAGGAAATCATCCGCTTTCTCGAAGGGTACCCCGACGTCGCCGCCATGGGCGATGACATTCGAGACTGGCTGGAACGCTGGCTGCCGGCCTATCTGGACAGCAATCGCAGCTACCTTACCGTGGCCGTAGGCTGCACCGGGGGACAGCATCGCTCCGTCTATCTGGTCGAGCGACTGGCCCGGCACTTTGCCGGCCACCTGTCTGGCGTTCGGCTACGCCATCGTGAACTGGGCATTCAGAGCACGCCACAGGATTCCTCCAGTGCCCCGTCGTGAGCTGACATTGATCAACCAGCGCGGGCTGCACGCTCGCGCGGCAACCAAGCTGGTGCAGTGCTGCCAGCCCTACCAGGCACGCGTGAGCGTGACGCACGGTACGCGAGTCGCCGATGCGGCCAATATCATGTCGTTGCTGATGCTGGCCGCACCTTGCGGCACGATCCTCGAGATTCATGCCGAAGGCGAAGACGCCGACGCCGCCATTGACGCACTGGAAGCACTGTTCGCATCCCGCTTCGAAGAAGACGCCTGATTCCCCGACTGACATCGGCAGCGTCGGCCTGGCCGAACATCGTTTCTTTTCCCCTCGCCTGTCTCGCCGACGATGATAGAATCGGCGCAGCGAAAGCGTACTGCAAGCGCACCCCATCCCAGCGAGAGTCGACAGAAGGTGTCTCTGCATGAGCACGAACCCCGATAAGCTTCAGCCCCGACTGGCCAGGCTCAATGAGGCACTGGAGAGCGGTGCACTGGATCAGGCTCGGCGCATGCTCAATCGGGGGCTGGCACCCGTGGATGTGGCACATCTGCTGGAGTCGACGCCTCCGCGCGAACGCAACCTGCTCTGGGAGCTGATCGACCCCGACCTGCAGGGCGAAGTGCTGCAGTATCTCAACGAGGACATCCAGACCGAGTTTCTTAACCGAATGGACGCGGAACAACTGCTTTCCGCAACCGAAGGGCTCGATGTCGATGATCTGGCCGACCTGTTACAGCGTCTCCCCAATACCGTGATTCTCGAGGTTCTCCAGTCGATGGAGACTCAGGAACGCCAGCGTATCGAGACGGTGCTGTCCTATCCCGAGGACACCGCGGGCGGCCTGATGAACACGGATACCATCACCATCCGCCCCGATATCACCCTCGATGTGGTGCTGCGTTACCTGCGCCGCCATGAGCGTCTTCCCGACTCGACCGACACCCTATTGGTCGTGACCCGTCGGGACGAGCTGATCGGTACTCTGCCGATCAACCTTCTGCTGGTATCGGATCCCTCGATGTCGGTACGTGAAGTCATGGAGACCGATGCGGTGGCCATCCAGGCGACGGCGGCGGAAACCGAGGTGGCCACGCTGTTCGAGAAGTTCGATCTCATCTCCGCGCCAGTGATCAGCACCGATGGCAGGCTGCTCGGACGCATCACCATCGATGACGTCGTCGACGTCATTCGTGGCAACGCCGAGCATCGCGTGATGAGCATGGCCGGCCTCGACGAGGAGGAAGACACCTTCGCTCCCGCGCTGCGCACCAGTCGGCGGCGCGCCGTATGGCTGGGCATCAACCTGATCACCGCCTTCATGGCCTCGGCCGTCATCGGCCTGTTCGAGACGACCATCCAGCAGGTGACGGCACTGGCCGTTCTCATGCCGATCGTCGCCAGCATGGGAGGAATCGCCGGCTCCCAGGCCCTGACCGTGCTGATCAGGGGGATCGCCCTGGGGCACGTTTCGGGCAGCAACATCCGCTGGCTGCTCAATCGCGAGCTCATCACGGGGATGCTCAACGGCGCTCTCTGGGCCCTGGTCGTGGCCGGCATCGCGATCGTCTGGTTTAAGGATCTGACGCTGGGCTGGATCATCGGCACGGCGGTGATCATCAATCTGCTCACCGCAGCGCTGGCCGGCACTCTGCTGCCCGTCATGCTCAAGAAAGCCAAGATCGACCCGGCCCTCTCGGGCAGCGTCATCCTGACCACCATCACCGATGTCATCGGCTTCATGGCGTTTCTTGGCCTGGCCACGCTGTTCTATCTCTGATTTGCCGGGCCCGACTCACGAAACCTCTCATGCAACGCCCCGCTGAAGCGGGGCGTTGCATGGTTTGCCAAGCGATCTCCCATCATTCTCCGGCGACGGTCATCTCCCCGATCAGCCAGCTTCCGGTATGTATGCTGCCGCGGGTGTCGACATCGTTGCCCACGCCCGCCAGGTTGGCGAACATGTCGCGCAGATTGCCAGCGATGGTGAACTCTTCCACCGGGTGCTGAATCCTGCCGTTCTCGACCCAGAATCCTGCCGCACCGCGCGAGTAGTCGCCACTGACGGTATTGACGCCCTGCCCCATCAGCTCGGTGACCAGCACACCACGCCCCATACGGGCAAGCAGTTCGTCATGCGACGCCAACGGGGCCTCCAGACGCACGTTGCGCGCCCCGCCGGCATTTCCCGTGGTGGTCATGCCCAGCCGCCGGGCACTGTAGGCCGACAGCATGTAGCTGGCCAGTCGGCCACTCTCGATGAAGCGGTTGTCGCGCGTGGCCACGCCATCATTATCGAAGGCCGCGCTGGCCATCGCACCCACCTCGCGCGGCCTCTCCTCCAGGCTGAACCACTCGGGAAAGACCATCTCGTCCAACTGGTCGCAGAGGAAGGAGGCCTGACGATAGAGCGATCCGCCAGCGATGGCGCTGAGGAAATGACCGATCAGCCCGCTGGCCAGTTCGGGCGCGAATAGTACCGGCAGACGGCCCGTCGCCGGACGCTTGGCCCCCAGGCGCCTGAGCGTTCTTTCGGCAGCGCTTCGCCCGATCTCCTCCGCACGACGCAGTTTGCTCGGGTCGCGCTCACTGGAATAGTCGTAGTCGCGCTGCATGCCCTTGTCGTCGCCGGCAATCAACATGCACGACAGCGAATGACGGCTACCCCGCTGGCTGCCCAGAAAGCCGTGACTGTTGCCATAGACGCGCACGCCCTCACCGCTCGACAGACTTGCCCCGTCGGAGTTGGTGATACCGGCCACGTCACGCCCGGCCGCTTCGCATGCCAGCGCCCGCTCGATGGCATCCTCCGTGCTCAGGCTCCAGGGATAATGCACCTTGAGGTCGGGAAAGTCGGTCGCCATCAATTCCGCCTCAGCCAGCCCCGATGCCGGGTCCTCGCCGGTATAGCGCGCAATGTCCAGGGCCTTTTCCACCGCGGCCCGGATCGACATTTCGGAGGCATCCGAAGAGGAGGCGCTGCCCTTGCGCTTGCCGACGTACACCGTCACGGCGATGCCCTGATCGCGCGACAGCTCGACGGTCTCCACCTCTCCGAGGCGGACGCTGACACCAATGCCCTGATCGACGCTTGCACCCACCTCACAGGCGTCGGCGCCCAGCTGCTTGGCCAGCTCAAGGGCCTGCGTGACGCGGGATTCCAGACGCGCCTGCTGCTCGAAAGCATCGAAAGCCTGGCTCATGGTGTGCTCCTGTATTCTTGCCCTGATGGGAAAGGGGGGCGGGCTGATATACTGTCCCGCTCTCCCCAACGATAATGGTAGTGGAATGTCATTCGATCACCCCGCCGACCCGGACGGGCGGCCGAGCAAAACCCAGCGCAAGCAGGAAATGCACGCTCTGCAGGCGCTGGGCGAAAGAATTATCGCGCTGAACGACGCCGAGCGCGCCCACCTGCCGCTGTCGGACGACATGCTGGCTGCCGTGGAGGAAACGTCACGGATCCGCTCCCACGAAGGGCGCCGTCGCCACATGCAATATGTCGGCAAGGTGATGCGCGGCGAGGATCTGGAAGGCATCCGCAACGCCTTCGAGGCCTTCGACCAGGAAAAGGCACGCCGCGACCAGAGCTTCCACCGGCTCGAGAAGTGGCGTGACCGGCTCATTGCCGAAGAATCCGAAACCGTCGAAGCCTTCATTGCCGAATATCCCGATGTCGACCGCCAGGCCCTGCGCCAGTTGATTCGCAATGCCAAGCGTGAGAATGAACTCGACAAGCCCCCGACCAACGCCCGCAAGCTGTTTCGACTCCTGCGCGACACGGCAGGGCTGTAGTTCGCTGCAGGCTGTAATCCGTCGGCTTGCCGGCGTCCAGCAGATGCCATGATGGCATGGCGGGGTGCCGGCAAGCCGGATGTGCTCAGGACTGCGTGCCGCCGACGGTCAGCTCGTCCAGCTTCAGCGTCGGCTGACCGACCCCTACCGGCACGCCCTGCCCCTCCTTGCCGCACACCCCGATTCCGGTATCCAGCTCGAGATCGTGGCCGATCATCGAAACGCGCCCCATGGCTTCGGGACCGTTGCCGATCAGGGTGGCCCCTTTCACCGGAGCGGTAATCCGCCCGTCCTCGATCAGATAGGCCTCGCTGGCCGAGAACACGAACTTGCCGGAGGTGATATCAACCTGCCCGCCACCGAAGCTGACCGCGTAAATGCCCCGCTTGACGCTCTTGATGATCTCCTCGGGGTCGTGCTCACCCGCCAGCATGTAGGTGTTGGTCATGCGCGGCATCGGCAGATGCGCATAGGATTCACGACGGGCGTTGCCGGTAGGCGCCATGCCCATCAGTCGGGCGTTCAGCTTGTCCTGCATGTAGCCGGTCAGGATGCCATCCTCGATCAGCGGGGTATAAGCTCCCGGCGTCCCTTCATCATCGACGGTCATCGAACCGCGCCGATCGGGCAGCGTGGCATCATCGACCACCGTGACGCCGCGTGCCGCCACCCGCTGGCCCATGCGTCCGGCAAAGGCCGAGCTGCCCTTGCGGTTGAAATCCCCCTCCAGGCCATGCCCCACCGCCTCGTGCAGCAGGATGCCCGGCCAACCGCTACCCAGCACGACCGGCAGCTGCCCAGCCGGCGCATCGACGGCCTCGAGGTTAACCAGGGCCTGACGCACCGCCTCCTTGGCATAGCGCTCGGCAACCGCCTCGTCGCGCAGGCGCGACATGGCATAGCGCCCGCCGCCGCCGGCACTGCCGCGTTCGCGTCGACCGTTGCGCACGGCGATGACGCTGACATTGAAACGTACCAGCGGGCGGATGTCGGCGGCCAGCGTCCCGTCACTGGCGCGCACCAGCACCACCTCGTATTCACCGGTCAGCGATGCACTGACCTGGGAGACGGCGGGATCGGCGGCGCGGGCGGCACGATCCGCCTCCTTGAGCATGGCAATCTTGTCCTCGGCGGACAGTCCGGTCAGCGGGTCCGTGCCCGCGTAGCGTGACACGGCCAGGGGCGAGCTGACTTCCTGGATTCGCTGGCGGGCGCCACTTCTGGCGATTCCCGAGGCGGTACGTCCGGTTTCCGCCAGTGCCTCGGGGGTGATCTGGTTGGAGTAGGCGAAGCCGGTCTTCTCCTCAGCCAGGGCGCGTACGCCGACACCGCCATCGATGTTGTAGCTGGCATCCTTGACCTCGCCGTCCTCCAGCACCCAGCTCTCGTGCCAACTGCGCTGGAAATAGAGATCGGCATAGTCGATGCCGGGCCCCATGGCATGTTCCAGGGCCGCATCCAGCGATGCGATGTCGAGGCCGCCGGGGACAAGGAGGGTGGAAGTCGCCTCGTTGAGGGCATTGTCACGCTGTGGCGTCATTGGACACTTTCCTGGGTGATCTGCGGCGACGACCAGGGGCCGTGCACGCGATAGTGAATCTGAGTGGCCTGGTCAAGCCAACGACCGAAGACCTTGTGGGCGACGAACAATCCGGCACCGATCTGTGGCGCCCCGACCAGCAGAGCCGCCAACGGCAGGTTCTGGCTGACCGGGACGGTAATGCCCAGCCGCAGGTCGAGAAGCTGTCTGAGCAGGTCCACTTCGCCTTGCAAGGAGAAATGGGTCGCGACACCATCGATTTCAACGGCATCCTGCGTTTCCAGCCGGCCATCGTAGAGCGTCGCACGGCCATCGACACTGTTGAATGCAGTGCCCTGCCGGGTCACGTCGCTGAAATCCAGGGCCAGCCGCCGCAAGATATTGTCGAAGTTGAGCAGCCCGAGCAGCTTGGCGGATGCCGAGTCGACATTGCGAAACCGTCCGTTTCTCAGCTCCACGCCCAGACTGCCGCGCGAACGCTCCAGAGCAAACTGCCAGGGAGCGCCCGGCCAAGCCAGTTGGGCATCCAGGCTGGCCTGCTTGCTGGTCAGGATCGGGGGCTGGCCCAACGCTTCCAGCGTGCGTTCGACATTCGTTCCTGTCATGTCGAGTCGGGCCCGGGTCAGACTGGCAGCCTCTCCCGACGCCTCCCAGGTCAGTTCCCCGCTGGCCGTCATGTCATCTATGACCAGCGTTAGCGGTGCTACGTTCAATCGCGCGTCGGAGGCTTCCCAACGGGCATCCAGAGGTCCAAAGGTAGCCTCGTTGTATTCGAGCGTCGCCACGCGCAGCCGACCGGCCGGCAGCATTCCGAGAGACGCAGGAAATGGGGCGGATGTGGGCGCCACGGCAATCTGCTCGGTCAGGGTGATAGGCGCGGTATCTTCCCGAGTGGTCGCAGCCGCCTCTTCCGCTGGCAATAACGCATCCAGATTCAGGCGTGTCAGCTCCACGTCGATGGGCGTATCCGCCTGCCCGGACCACTCTGCGCGGCCTTCGCCGAGGGAGCCGGCAATCGACAAGACCCAGTCCTCGCCACGCGGCTGGGCGTTGACTTCCATACTGCCCAGACAGCGCTCGACGTAAAGACACGGCGTCGACACGCTGACGCCCTGCAGCATGCCGGGCCTTGAGGTCAACTCATCAGCCAGCTCGTCGCGCTGGCTCGGCAGGGCGGTGACATCGATGCCGGAGAGCGCGTCTGCCCACTGCTGCGGATTGATGCTCGCCGGCTGCCAGGCCACTCGCCACCCCGTTCCCTCCGGCCAGCGGGGAGATTGCGGCTGTTGCTCCAGCCATACCTGCCCCTGCTGAAGCTCCCCGACATGGCGCCAGCGCGCCGTGGCCCAGTCATCGAGAGCCACCTGACCGCTGCCTGCCGCGATATCCGCATTGATGATGAGTGCCACCTCGTCGCTCGCTTGTTTGCCGAAGGGGGGCGGGAGATGGATCGCCAGCCCCTGCAGATGACTGGTGAGCTTGAGCGTGGCGTTATTGGATGTGTCGAAGGCCACATCGGCCCGATAGGGAAAATAGCCCGACAGCAGGGATTCCGCGCCGGCAAGCCCCGCCCAGTCAAGTAGCCCGCGGGCCAGGGCGCGACCTTCGATGCGGATACCGCTGCCTCCGACGTCGAATTCCGCCTGAAGCGGTCCCTCGAACGCTCTGGCGCCGAGCGTCCCCGTCAGGATGTCCTGCTCATCTTGATGGTGATAGTGCAGTTCGCCATTGATACCGTCCAGGGCCAGCTCGGGCTCCTGAAACGCCAGATGCCCCTCGGCGATACGGCCTGTTGCATCGACCTCCACCGCTTCGGGCGTCTCGATGGGCAGAGCGATGTGCAACTCGGCATCCACCTGGCCTTGGCTCTCCCACTCGGCAAAGGTTTGGCTCAGTTCCTCCAGAGGAGCCGCCGCCAGGAAATCGAACAGGGCTCCGCTGTTGCCCGCCACCTCGCCGGTGACCGTCAACTGCTCGTCCTGCATCGTCACGAGCCCGTTGCGGGCCTGAAGCCCCATGGCACTCGCCTGCTCGATCTGCGCTCGTAGCGTCTCGTTCTCCAGCATCAGATGGCCGGCAACGTCCTCGAGCACCGGCCACTCGGGGGCATACTGCAAGCGGCCCTTGACGATATCCAAGGCAAGCGACAGACGATCGTCGGGATTGGCGAACATCTCACCCTCGGGAGCCTCGCGCCGGGTCAGGGTCTGCGACAGGGAGAGCCGTCCCTCGGTGACGAGCCCGCCCATATCGCCCGACAGCCACTCCTGCAGTTCGGGCTCCAGCACTCGGGTGGGTAGCCAGTCGATGAGTGGCGTCTGGCGGGCATCGACATTGGCGAACGTTAATTCGAGGTCGAGATGGCCAGGCCCCGCCTCCTGTAGCGCCACGTCGAACTGACCTTTGGCGTCCGCCCCGTGCCAGCCTGCCCGCAGCTTCCGGCCTTCGAGGTCGGCTCCACCATCCACGAGATGCCATGCCACTTCACCCCGGCCGTAGTCGAGATCGAGCGGCGCGGCAAATACCTCGGGAAAGGCCAGCTGCATGCCATCCTCTCCCCGAAACTTCGCCGTCCCGTCACGCCCTTCGAACTCCACCCAGGCATCCAGCGGCCCGCCTCCCGGCACGCCGTCCCAGGCCGTGGCCTGCGCGCCGAGCAGGGCAACCCGGCCCTGCCAGACACCCTGCCGACGTCCCAGCTCGGCACCTTCGATACGGCCCTGGGGAGAGAGCTGAGTCAGCGCCCGATCGAGCTGGGCAGGCAGGGGTAGCATCAATCGCCAGGGATCCAGGGATTGCAACTCGAAGGCAGTGCTTCGCACCCACCACTGCCCGGTATCCCAATGTGCGGTCAGCTGCGCCGGCCAGTGCGACTCGGTATCTTCCTCACGGCGCAACGACAGGCCGTTGACCCAAGCGTCCCAGCTATCGTCCTCGGCTCGCATGGCCTGAGCACGCAGTCCCAGATCGCGCAGCTTGATGTCGGTATCGCGAACCGCATCCGCCAGGGTCAGCTCGGGCACGTCCAGGCGCAGGCGGACATCCTGTGCCTGGCCATCCTGCCAGCGAGCCCACAGCGTGGCCTCACCCTCCACGTGCTGAAGCGAGAAACGCTCCTGAGCCGTCAACACCCGCCCCAGCGCCAGCAGGCTGCCGGCATTCATGTCCACCTGCAGCGCGGCATTGAAACGCCCCCGTCCCTGCTCACCCGGCAGGACTTCCAATACCGTGCTCAGCGCGGTGTCCGGCTGGCCTTCGACCTGCAACACGCCTTCAAGATGGGCCCGCCCGGAACCGCCCGTGAGCAGCAGGCGTGGCGCCACCAACGTCACCGTTTCATCCAGCCCATGCATCAGCACCCGCACCTGCTCGATCTGAACCCGCTGACGCAGCAGTGCCTCGACCCAGAAGTCGATCTGCTCCACGTCGACAGGAAGATCCAGAGGATCGGAATCCGGCATGTCCGCCTCACCCGGCCAGTTCCAGGAATGATCCGCCGCCTGGTAGAGGTGCAACGTGACGCGCTCGGCATGAGCATCGGCAATCACCGGATAACCGGCGCCCAGCGACGCCAGGGTGTCGAGGCGTACCTGCGCCTCCTCGATATCGAGCAGGGGCCGATCGTTCCCTTCGACCTGCGAGGTCATGTGCAGATGACGCATGCCCAGCGCGGGGTCCAGTCTTTCGAAGCGTCCCTCGAGGGACTCGAGCTGAACATCGGCAGCGAACTGGCGGGACAGCAGCGTCTCGATCTCGTCCCGATAATCCCCGATCAGCCCCATCGCCAGACGCAGCAGCAGCAATACGACGGCAATACCGACCAGCCCCAGGGCCAGCAGTGTCAGTGCCCAGCGCTGCAGGAGGCGAAAGGCACTCATGGCATCACATCAGCACGATGTCGTACTGCTCCTGCGAGTAACGTCCCTCGACCTGAAAACGGATAGTCTTGCCGATAAAGGCTTCGAGATCCGCCACGGCGGCCGACTCTTCGTCGAGAAGGCGATCGACGATCGGCTGTGAGGCCAGCACCATGTAGGTATCGGGACTGTAGGCGCGCTCCTCGCGCATTATCTCGCGGAATATCTCGTAGCACACCGTCTCCGGGGTCTTGAGCGACCCGCGTCCGTGGCAGGTCGGGCAGGGTTCGCATAGTGTCTGCTCCAGACTTTCGCGGGTACGCTTGCGAGTCAACTGTACCAGCCCCAGCTCCGTCACCCCGGTAAGCTTATTCTTGGCATGGTCACGCTCCAGTGACTTCTCGAGCACACGCAGCACCTGACGCTGATGCTCGGGTTCTTCCATATCGATGAAATCGATGATGATGATGCCGCCGAGGTTGCGCAACCGTAGCTGCCGCGCGATCGCCGTGGCCGCCTCGAGATTGGTCTTGAAGATGGTTTCCTCGAGATTGCGGTGCCCGACGTATCCCCCGGTGTTGACGTCGATGGTGGTCATCGCTTCCGTCTGGTCGATGACCAGATAGCCCCCCGACTTGAGCTGGACCTTGCGCCCCAGGGCCTTCTGGATCTCATCCTCGACGCTGTAGAGATCGAAGATGGGACGCTCGCCCGGATAGTACTCGATGCGCTCCTCGATACCGGGCATGAATTCGCTGGCGAACTCCTTGAGTCTGACGAAGTTCTCCCGCGAGTCGATACGCACCTTCTCGATCTCGTCGCGCATGACATCGCGCAGCGTACGGATGAACAGCGGCAGGTCGTCATAGATGGGGCTGGGCACCGGCGCGGTGATCTTGCGCTCGCTGACCTTGCGCCACAGACGCAGCAGGAAATGCATGTCGGCGCAGAGCTCCTCCTTGCCGGCCCCCTCTGCCGCCGTGCGAATGATGAAGCCCCCCGGCACCTCACCGTCCTGCTCGGCATGGCACTCCTCGACAAGGGCCCGCAGCCGCTCGCGCTCACGCTCGTCCTCGATGCGCTGCGAGACACCGGTATGGGGGGAATCGGGCATGTAGACGAGATAGCGGGACGGTACCGAAAGGTGCGTGGTCAGGCGCGCGCCCTTGGTGCCGATCGGGTCCTTGGTGACCTGAACGATCAGCGACTGTCCTTCATGGAGAAGGTGATTGATCGAGACATGCTCGTCGGGCGGCGTATTCGGCGGCAGCACCTCATGCACATGAATGAAGGCGGCACGCTCCAGGCCGATATCGACGAAGGCGGCCTGCATGCCCGGCAGGACCCGCACCACCTTGCCCTTGTAGATATTACCGACGATTCCCCGACGCCAGCTACGCTCGATGAAGGCTTCCTGCAGCACGCCATTCTCGACGACGGCAACCCGGGTCTCCATCGGCGTCAGATTGATCAGAACCTCACCGCTCATGCAGGAATCCTTATGCTGGCTGTCATGTGCTATCCCAGGATTATGACATAGCTCGCCGCCCCGCCCACAGCGGCACTCCCTGAGCCTCGAGCAGCCTCGCCGTCTCGAACAGCGGCAAGCCGACCACCGCAGAGTGACTGCCTTCGACATGCGCAACGAATATCGAGGCCAATCCCTGAATCGCGTAAGCTCCCGCCTTGTCGGCGGGCTCTCCCGTGGCCCAGTAGGCCTCGATCTCCTCACTCGACAATTCACGCATCGTGACCCGCGTCGTCACGCAGGTATCGAGGAGTCCCCGAGGTCCATGTACCGCAACCGCGGTCAACACCTCGTGCGTGTGGCCCGAGAGCCGCATGAGCATGTCACGGGCGTGCGCCGCGTCACGCGGCTTGCCCAGGATACGCCCGGCATGCACCACGGCGGTGTCCGATCCCAGCACGGGTAGCCGGGAATGCCGGGCTCCCGCCGAGGCCTTGGCGCGTGCCAGCCGCACGACATAATCGCCGGGAGGCTCGTCGGGGCGAGGCGTTTCATCGATGTCGGCGGGCGCCACTTCGACAGCGACGCCGATCGACGCCAGCAACTCGCGACGTCGTGGTGACGCCGAGGCCAGGCATAATACGGGATGCGGAGATTCATCCATGACGAGCTCCTGAAACGACGCGAAGAGTTGACGTGAATTCAGGCGATATCGAGACGTCGACGCAGCGCCTGCAGCATCGTGAACAGCCATGGCCACAATACCGACCCGATCAGCGCCGGCAGAAGGAAGGCCAGATGGATCGACACCGGCCCGAAGATCGTGCGCAACCACTGCTCGATCAACTGCACGATCCCCAGCAGCACGAAGATCATCACCGCCTGCTGCCAGATGCTGTAGGCACGCAGGCGTTGATAGAGCAGTAGACACATGTAGGCCAGCAGCGACAACGTCAGGGCATTCTGCCCTAGCGGAGCTCCTTCGATCAGGTCCAGCAGGATGCCCAGAATGAACCCGTGGAACACCCCGACCCGCTGCGGCGTGGCGACGCACCAGTAGGCCAGCATCAGTCCCAGCCAGTCCGGGCGCCACATCAGCCAGGCATCCGGCAGGGGCATGACCTGCAGGCAGAGCCCCAGCAGCAGGGTCAACCAGATCGTCGCCACACCGGACAAGCGCTTCGCCATCAACCCGCCTCCTCAGTGCTGGCCGCCGGGGCCTGCTCGTCGTTTCCTGACGCATCACTGCCCTGGGCATCACTGCTCTGGGCATCACTTTCCGGCACATCATCGGCGCCGGGCGTCCGAGAGGCGTCAGCCTCGTCCTGATCATCGGGAAAGGAAGGCACGGGAGGGGGAAACAGCAGCAGGAAATGGCGCGAGCGTTCGGGCTGGGCCAACGGCGCGGCTTCCACCCGGGCGAAAGGCTCGTGGGGCTGCTGCGTCACATTGACCACCTTGGCCACCGGATACCCCTGCGGGAAGCGCTCGCCCAGGCCGGACGTGACCAGCAGGTCGCCCTCGCGGATATCCGCTGTGGCAGGGACGTGGAGCACGTTCAGCGTATCGAACTTGCCCGTGCCCTGGACGATGAAGCGCAGCCCGTTGCGATTGATCTGTACCGGCACGGCGTGGCTGGCATCCGCCACCATCAGCACCCGACTGGTGTAGGCGGATACCGCCGTGATCTGCCCGATCAGACCCGAGGCATCCATTACCGGCTGGCCGATATAAGCACCGTCGCGGTAGCCCCGGTCAATGACCATCTGCTGTGTGAAAGGATCGGAATCCAGCGCCAGGAGTTCGGCAGTGATATAGGGCACGTCGCCGCGCTCGGCGGCATGCAACAGCTCGCGCAGGCGCACGTTTTCCGCCGTCAGGCTGGCCATGCGCTGGGCCCGGTGAGACAGGGTCAACAGCTGCTCGCGCAGACGCTGATTCTCCTCGACCAACTGACGCTGGTCCGAAAGCACCAGCGCCCCCCAGGACAGCATCTCGCTGGGCTGGCTGACCGCCCATTGCACCGGCGCCACGACCGTCGTCAGTTGGGAACGCAACTCTTCCATGATGGGAAAGCGATGTTCGGCAAACATCAACGCAAAGGCCATGACCGCACACAGCAGCATGCGGTAACTGGGCACAGGGCCGTGCGTGAACAGAGGTTTGATAGGCCTTCCCCCCGCAGGCCGACGACCACCGGTACGCTCGCGTCACCCGTGGTCGCGGTCAGATTCAGTCGCTGGACAGCAGCTCGAAGGTATGCTGATCGATCATTTCCAGCGCCTTGCCGCCACCTCGTGCCACACAGGTCAGCGGATCCTCGGCGACGATGACCGGCAGGCCGGTTTCCTCGGCGATCAGCTTGTCGATATCGCGCAGCAGCGCGCCACCGCCCGTCAGCACCAGGCCACGCTCGGCGATATCGGAGGCCAGCTCCGGCGGGGACTGCTCGAGCGCGCTCTTGACCGCCGCGACGATGGAGGACAGCGGGTCCTGCAGCGCATCGAGGATCTCGTGAGAATTGAGCGTGAAGCTGCGCGGTACGCCTTCGGCCAGGTTGCGGCCGCGAACGTCGATTTCACGCAGTTCGCCACCGGGGTAGGCGCAGCCGATCTCCTCCTTGATGCGCTCGGCCGTGGCCTCGCCGATCAGGCTGCCGTAATGGCGGCGCACGTAGGCGGTGATCGACTCGTCGAAACGATCCCCCCCGACGCGGATCGACTCGGAATAGACCACGCCGTTCAGGGAGATGATGGCGATCTCCGAGGTACCGCCCCCGATGTCCACCACCATCGAGCCCTGCGCTTCCTCGACCGGCAATCCGGCCCCGATGGCGGCCGCCATCGGCTCCTCGATCAGGAACACCTCGCGGGCGCCCGCGCCTTCGGCGGACTCCTTGATCGCGCGACGTTCGACCTGAGTCGACATGCAGGGCACACACACCAGCACCCGAGGGCTCGGTGTCAGGAAGGTGCTCTGGTGAACCTTGCGAATGAAGTGCTGCAGCATCTGCTCGGTCACGGTGAAGTCGGCGATGACGCCGTCTTTCATAGGGCGAATGGCCGTAATGTTGCCCGGGGTACGTCCGAGCATGCGCTTGGCGTCGACGCCAACCGCCGCGACACTGCGCATGTTGCCCGATTGGCGGATAGCGACCACTGACGGCTCGTCGAGTACGATACCGCGACCGCGCACATAAATCAGTGTGTTGGCGGTTCCCAGGTCGATCGACAGATCGCTCGAGAACAGCCCCCGTAAACGTTTAAACATGGAAGTCTTTCACCTAGTCCAGACCGGAACCCTGTGCGGACGCAAACGGTATCATTGCGGGGGGAAGGCAGCAAGCGAGAGAGCCTGTCAGTAAAGGCGAGATATGATAACTTTCTGTGTCTATTTCAACAGAAAGCTTTGCCAGCCCGTTTTATTCTGCCGGCCAGGCGGCACACCACTCGCGGTATTTATGCAGAACATTTCCATGCAGAACAAGGGACAACCGATCTATGGCGCTTGAACATGCAGACGTGCTACGGGCAGCGCACCTCGCCCGCATAGGCCTTGGCGATGACGAAGCTGCCGGATACGTGGATGACCTGACGCGTATCCTGGAGATGGTCGATCGTCTGCAGGCCGTCGACACCCAGGGCGTCGAGCCTCTCGCGCATCCGCTCGACATGACACAACGGCTACGGGCCGACGAAGTGACGGAAGCCGATCGTCGCGAGCACTACCAGGCTCATGCCCCGGCCGTCGCCGACGGGCTGTACCTGGTGCCGCGCGTCGTCGAGTAATTCGATATCCGTCAACTCATACTGAGGCCCTCCCCCAAGGGAGCCGCATTAGGCAATACGACTCAGGAGCGACATCCTCCATGCATGACAAGACTCTCACGGAACTCGCCGCGGGGCTTGCCGCCGGTGATTTTACCAGCCGTGAGCTGACCGAGGCGCTGCTGTCACGCATCGAGCGTCTCGATGGCGAACTCAACAGTTTCATCACCGTGACCGCAGAGCAGGCGCTCAAGGCCGCCGATGCGGCTGACGCCGTACGCGGTGCGGGCCGTGCCGGCCCTCTGACCGGTCTGCCGCTGGCGTTGAAGGATATCTTCTGCACCCAGGGTGTGCGGACCAGCTGCGGCTCGAAAATGCTCGACAGCTTCGTCTCGCCCTACGATGCCACGGTGGTTGAAAAACTTGCCGCGGCGGGTACCGTTACCCTGGGCAAGACCAACATGGACGAGTTCGCCATGGGCTCCTCCAACGAGAACAGCCACTACGGCCCGGTGAAGAATCCGTGGGATCTGTCCGCCGTTCCCGGCGGTTCCTCGGGCGGTAGCGCCGCCGCCGTGGCCGCGGGCCTCGTACCGGCGGCCCTGGGCACCGACACTGGCGGCTCGATCCGTCAACCGGCGGCTTTCTGCGGCATCACCGGACTCAAGCCGACCTATGGCCGCGTTTCGCGCTACGGCATGGTGGCCTACGCTTCCAGCCTCGACCAGGGCGGTCCCATGGCGCGCAGCGCGCAGGACTGCGCGCTGTTGCTGGGCGCCATCGCCGGGCACGACCTGCGTGACTCCACTAGCGTGGCACGTGTGGTTCCGGACTATCTGAGCGAACTCGACACCCCGTTGTCGGGCCTCAAGATCGGCCTGCCCAAGGAGTATTTCGGCGACGGCCTGGAATCGGGCGTGGAAAGCGCCATCCGCGAGGCCATCAAGGTCTACGAATCGCTGGGTGCCACGATCTGCGAGGTCAGCCTGCCGCATACTCACCTGGCGATTCCGGCCTACTATGTCATCGCGCCAGCGGAAGCGTCCTCCAATCTGTCACGCTACGACGGCGTGCGTTTCGGTTACCGCTGCGACAATCCCGCCGATCTCGAGGATCTCTACAAGCGCACCCGTGCAGAAGGCTTCGGCGAGGAAGTCAAGCGGCGCATTCTGATCGGCACCCATACCCTTTCCGAAGGGTTCTACGATGCCTACTATCGCAAGGCTCAACAGGTCCGTCGCCTGATCCGCCAGGACTTCCTCGATGCCTTCGAGGAGTGCGACGTGCTGATGGGGCCGGCCGCGCCCACGCCGGCCTTCGATCTGGGAGCCAACAAGGACCCGGTACAGATGTACCTGCAGGATATCTATACCATTGCCATCAACCTGGCCGGCATTCCCGGCATCAGCGTGCCCGCCGGCTTCGTCGGCAAACGCCCTGTCGGCCTGCAGATTCTCGGGCCGCACTTCGCCGAGAGCCGCCTGCTCAACGCTGCCCATCAATTCCAGCAGGTTACCGACTGGCACCGCCAGCAGCCGGCGTTCGCCAAGGAGACAGCATGATGCAATGGGAAACCGTGATCGGGCTCGAGGTTCACGTCCAGCTCGCGACCCAGTCGAAGATCTTTTCCGGCGCTTCCACCGCCTTCGGTGCCGAGCCCAACACCCAGGCCTGCGCCGTCGATCTGGGGCTGCCCGGCGTGCTACCGGTGCTCAACGAGGGCGCCGTGGCGATGGCGGTGAAGTTCGGACTGGCCATTGATGCCGCAATTCCCGAAACCAGTCTCTTCGAGCGCAAGAACTACTTCTATCCCGACCTGCCCAAGGGCTATCAGACCAGCCAGATGGCGCAGCCCATCATTGGGCCGGGCAACGTCGAGATCACGCTCGATGACGGCACCCTCAAGACCGTGCGCATCCATCACGCGCATCTTGAGGAGGATGCCGGCAAGTCCCTGCACGAAGACTATCACGGCATGACCGGTATCGATCTCAACCGTGCCGGCACGCCTTTGCTGGAAATCGTCTCCGAACCGGACATGCGCTCCGCCAAGGAGGCCGTGGCCTATATCCGTGCCTTGCACGCCATCGTCACCTATCTGGGCATCAGTGATGGCAATATGGCCGAGGGCTCGATGCGCTGCGACGTCAACGTCTCGGTCCGCCCCCAGGGGCAGGAAACGCTGGGCACTCGTGCCGAGATCAAGAACGTCAACTCCTTCCGTTTCGTCGAGAAGGCGATCGCCTTCGAGGTCGAGCGTCAGATCGAGCTGATCGAGGATGGCGGTCAAGTGCTGCAGGAGACGCGCCTGTACGACCCGGAGCTCGATGAGACGCGCAGCATGCGCACCAAGGAGGAAGCCAACGATTACCGTTACTTCCCCTGCCCCGACCTGCTGCCGGTGATGCTCGACCAGGCGTATATCGATCATCAGCGCGACAGCCTGCCGGAGCTGCCTACCGAGAAGCGTCGGCGTTTCGAGGAGGAACTGGGACTGTCGGCCTATGATGCCAGCGTACTGTCCGCCACACGCCCCATGGCCGAGTATTTCGAGGCCGTCAAGGACGTATGCGGCGATGCCAAGCTGGCGGCCAACTGGGTCCAGGGCGAACTCGCCGCTCACCTGAACCGCGAGAATCTCGACATCACCGACAGCCCCGTCACGGCGCAACAGCTCGGTGAGCTCGTCGCCCGGATCATCGATGACACCATCAATGGCAAGGCGGCCAAGCAGGTCTTTGCGGCGCTATGGGCAGGCGAAGGCGACTCCGCCGATGCCATCATCGAAGCTCGCGGACTCAAGCAGGTGACCGACACCGGCGCCATCGAGGCGATGATCGATCAGGTGATTGCCGACAGCCCGGTCCAGGTCGCACAGTACCGCGAAGCGGATCCGGAAAAGCGCGGCAAGATGATCGGCTATTTCGTCGGCCAGATCATGAAAGCCTCGCGTGGCACTGCCAACCCCCAGCAGGTCAATGCCCTGCTCAAGCAGAAGCTCGACGCTCTGTAAGCCGCTTCCCGGGCACCTTGGGGTGTCCGGGAAGTCCGGTTGCCTGGCGTCTGGAGCGCAGGGCAGGATCGCTGCCCACCTCTCGGCTGTACGCTTTCGCTATTTCAGCAGCCACGACAGCACCAGCAACAGCAGCAGAATGCCGGCGATGCCCTGCCAGAAATTCGCCGGTTCCCTGAGCGCGGTGCGTGGCGACTCTTCCTCGCCACGCGTCCTGTAGGGCCGCAATGCATAGACGAATTCCGACAGCCGCCGGAAACGCAGTGCACGCTGAGGATCCAGCGCCCGACGTAGCGCATCGTCGAGCTCCGGGCTGATCTCGGGATTGTAGAAACGCGCCTGGCGATAGGTCATGCGCTCGAGGTCGGTGTGGCTGCGCAGCTGGTCCGGTGTCAATTCATAGGGCAGATGATCGGTCAGCAGCCAGTAGATGGTGGAGGCCAGCGAATATTGATCGCTGCGCCGGCTCACGTTGGTGTCCAGGGCATACTCGGGGGCATTGTGCACGGTCAACCCCACCTGGCGGGCCAACTCGCGGGCCGCCGCATGGCCGTCTCCCTCGCGCAGATGGCAGGTGCTGAAATCGATCAGCACCAATTGGCCATGCCGGTCGATCAACATGTTGTTGGGATGAATGCCCTGGTGAAGAATGTCACGCCGATGCAACGCCTGCACGGCCTTGCACAGCTGCCTGGCGATATCCAGCCGTTGCTCGAGGCTCGCCTGCGGATGGCGCCGCAGCCAGTCGGTCAGCGACTCCCCCTCGATATAAGCCATCAAGTAGTACTGATGGCGGCGCGGCCGGGAAGGTTCGACCACACGCGCCACGAAGGGCGAATTGACCCGCCCCACCACCCACTGCTGCAACGCGAAGTGCTCCAGATAAGCATTGCGTAGCGACAGCTCGGGACTCGGCGCCTTCATGACCATTTCCCTGCCGCTCTTGACGTCACGCACGCAGTAGACGCGCGCCTTGGCGGTGCGGGACAGCACGCTCATCACCTCCAGTCCATCGAGCCGATCGCCGGGCGCCAGCTCCGCCGGGATAGGCAAGTCGCTGTAGAGCCGTGTCGGATGGTCGGGTTCCTCCTCGGGCAGCCGATCGACCCGTACCAGCTGGAAACAGAACTGATCGGCACCGTACCCCCGCTCCACGGCACGCGTCCTGGCCGCTTGGGCGAGGCGCTCGCAGGCAGCGTCCAGATCACTGACGTCGGAGCGGATCAGTTGCACGTAATCCGAAGGCATCAGCGTGCCGCGTACGGCCCGGGTGGTGAACAGGAACAGATCGCCCTGCTTGAGCGGCTGCCTCACATAATCGATGTCGAGACTGCCATCCAGCCCCAGCGCCCGGGAGGGGTAGCGATAGCCGCCGAGATCGGTGACGTGATCCCGCGTCAGCTGCTCGAACTCCGCCCCACGCAGCCGGAATACCAGCGTGTCGCCCATATGGAAGAGATGCGCCTCGCGACCACGAAACACCACCGCCGACAACGAGCAGATGTAACTGCCGCCCTCGATGTAGCCGCTCTGGCTGTAGCACCACCCATTCAGCGCAAGCAACACCCGCGTGGCCGAGGTCTTCACGTCCCAGTGATCGGGCGTGGAATAGTAATCGGCGAGGAAGCCGCGCACGCTCAGATCGCCAGCCTGCTTGGCAATGGCATTGCGCCAGGTAGAGTCGCTGATCAGCGCACAGCCGCCCTTGGCGGAGAGCTGAGCGTCCTGGGGAATCTGGACCGACATGGAGCTGCGATGACGACGCCTTTCCGGCGCCACGAACGCCTGACCGTAGCTCAGGGATAACGCACTTCCTGCCAATGAATCGTCTCCTTTGTCGCCCATCGACGACCGTCACTTCTGCTGTCGTCCGGCTAGCCGGGAATACTCGGTCGCCATCCGCTACCCTACCAAGCAGGAATCATGCCCGACACACGCCCTTCGCCGGGTTGGTAATCGCCGGGCGCTGTTCGTATAATTCGGCAGATTTTCTCTCGCAGGCCTTCAACCCGCAAACAGCAAGGACTCGAACATGAGTTTCGACAAGATCCCCGCCGGAAAGGAACTCCCCAACGACGTGTACGTGGTGATCGAAATCCCCGCCAATCACGCCCCGATCAAGTACGAGATCGACAAGGACATGGATACGCTGGTTGTTGACCGCTTCATGGCCACGCCGATGTTCTATCCGGCCAATTACGGCTTCATTAACCACACGCTGGCCGACGATGGCGATCCGCTCGACGCGCTGGTCGTGACCCCTTATCCGGTGCAGGCTGGCAGCGTGATTCGTGCACGCCCCGTCGGTGTGCTCAACATGACCGATGAGGCGGGAGGAGACGCCAAGTTGATCTGCGTCCCCCACCCCAAGCTCTCGGCGCTCTACGACGACGTGCAGGAAATCACCGATCTGCCGGAGCTGCTGCGCCAGCAGATCGCTCACTTCTTCGAGAACTACAAGGATCTCGAGAAAGGCAAGTGGGTCAAGGTCGAGTCCTGGGAAGATGCCGATGCCGCGCGCAAGGCCATCGAGAAAGCCGTCGCCGCCTACGACAAGCAGTAGCCCCCAGCACGAACACGGCAGCCCTGCCGCGTTTCACAACCGCCCCCGGCTTCCCGAGGGCGGTTTTTTGTTGCGCCAAGCTTCATCGTTACGCTAGCGCTCAGGAGGCATTTAACTGCTGGCGCAGCTGTTGGACCAATGACGTCGCGCGCAGCGTGTAGTTGGCCATCATCAGCGAATGATTGGCGAAGAAGCCGAATCCCGAGCCATTGAGCACGACCGGGCTCCACAAGCGCGCCTGCGAGGCCTCCAGCACGGCCAGCAGTTGGGACATGGTATTGCGCGACTCCTGCGAGAGCACCTCGGCAAAATCCTGCTGCACGGCCTTCAACAGATGGATCAGGGCCCAGGTATTGCCGCGCGCCTCATAGAAGACGTTGTCGATTTCGAACCAGGAATTACTCGCATCGGCCATGGCCTGCAGTTCGGCATCCCGTCCACGCCCATCACTCACGTTGGCTGCCAGTTGCCGGGTCTGCATTTCCAGCTGCCTCTCGACCTCGTCCAGCCATGCCACCAGCCCCTCGGAGCCGTTATTGAATGTCGCATGAGCGCCACCTTCCGCACGCAACTGGTGCAGGTAGATCTCCAGCGACTCCGCCGCTTCGCCGTAGCGCTCTTCTGCGGAGGGAAACAGCCAGCGCTCACTGTCGGCACTCAGCGCCTCGCGTGCCTCGTCCACGATCGAAGTCCCTTCGGCAAGGTGGTCGCCGAGGACGGCGGTCGTCAGACGTACCTGCGAAAGCACCCCGTATTCCCAACTGGGCATATTGTCGAGCCATAGCCCCGGTGGCATGACATCGTTACGCAGATACCCCCCCGGCTTGTCGAGCAGGGTGGAAATGAGCGTGATCGTGGTGGCCACCGTGGCCTCGCCCGGCACGACGGGTACACTGCGCTGTTCCGCCAGGGCCTTGGCCGGATTGAGGCTCTCGCTGGCGATTTCCCGCTGCAGATCGTTGGCGCCCTCCGGTGCTACCTGTGCAACGCCACGCTGTACCGCCAGTGCCGGCGCCGGATCGACGAGCTGTGATGCATCCGCGCCCGGCATGGCCAGCGCCTCGGCAGGATCGACCTCCGGCGGCACGTCCGGGTTCGCCGTGAAATTCACCGCTTCATCCTGCACGGCCAGTGCCGGTGCCGGGTCGACCGCCTTGAGAGGCATGCCCCGCTGCTCGGCAATCGCACCGTCCACATCGAACTCATCAGGCGTTCGGCTCCACCAGATGCCGAGCACGAGACAGACCAGCAAGTAGATGACCAACAGCGCAACCAGAGGCTTCCATATCCACCCGTATTCCGGTGTTTCCAGTACCTGGGCGTTCCGGCTGCGATCCCCTTTGCGAAAGAGCGCCATATATCGACATCCTTGACTTGTGAGGGTTGGGCTAGCGATTCCCTTATCCTATCATGCGTCGTCGCCAACGCTTCCCGATAGTGCCTTGAATAAGGTCTTGAATAGCGCCTTGAGAAGAGATGTCTCGCACAAGTATCTTTCCTGCGCGATGGCTGATGGGCCGCGTCATGCCTCAAAGGCCATTACAGGAACTTACATTCCGCGCTATTGTCGCACTTCGAGTTGCCGTGTTACCAAGGATACCGTCATCCCATGTTTCGCCTCATCTTCCTGCTGCTTGCCTGCCTCTCGCTGCTCTTCGGTCAGGCAAGCGCTGGAGAGCTGTTCTCCGACAGCAGTAACCGCAACCTTTTCGGCGACGCCTCCCGCGAGCAGTTCCTCCCCGTCAACCAAGCCTTTCAGGCCAGCACCTGGCGTGATGAATCACGCGTCTATGTCGGCTTCCGCAATGCCGAGGGCTACTATCTCTACCGTCATCAGTTCGCGCTGGAGAGCCGTGACGACGGAGTAAAGCTGGGCGATATCTCGCTGCCCCCGGGTGAATTCAAGCAGGACGAATTTCTGGGCGAGGTGCACGTCTTCTACGGTCAGGTCGTGCTCAGCGCCCCCATCGACAACTCTCGGGCCGCTTCGGTGCACGACACGCCCATCCCCATCCGTGTGACCTTTCAGGGGTGTGCCGATGCCGGGCTCTGCTACCCCCCCGAGCATCTCCAATTGACCGCGCTGCCAGGATCTCCCCCTGCCGATTTCGCCAACGCTCGTCCCGTCGGGGCCGAGACGTCCGCAGGCACTGTCGAATCTCGGGCCCCCATGGCCAGTCCCGCCTCGTCGGCATCACCGAAGCAGCTGCCGCTGAGCGAGGATGGCCGCTTTCGCAGCCTGCTCGACACTGGCCATCTTCCCGTCATGCTGGGCCTGTTCTTTCTGGCCGGGCTGGGGCTGACCTTCACCCCCTGCGTGCTGCCGATGATTCCCATTCTGTCGTCGATCATCGTCGGGCAACGCGCCTCGCGCCGCCGCGCCTTCATGCTGTCAGCCAGCTACGTCGCCGGCATGTCGGTCACCTATGCCCTGGTGGGAATATTGATGGGCCTGTTCGGCGCCGGGCTCAATCTGCAGGCCCGTCTGCAGTCGCCCTGGATACTGATCCCCTTCGCCCTGCTCTTCGTGGCGTTCGCTCTGGCCATGTTCGGCGCTTTCAACCTGCGCCTGCCTGCCCGGCTGGCCACCCGTGTCGATGGCTGGCAGGCTCGCCTGCAACGCAGCGGCCCCTTGGGGCTGGCTGCCGCCGGCGCCCTATCGGTGCTGGTAGTCTCCCCCTGCGTGTCGGCGCCTCTGGCAGGTGCACTGATGTTCATCTCGACCACCGGTCAGGCCGGTGTCGGTGCCGGTGCCCTGTTCGTGATGGCCCTGGGCATGGGGGTGCCCCTGATGCTGGTCGGCACCCTCGGCTCCACTCTGCTGCCGCATGCGGGCGCCTGGATGAATGGCGTCAAGAGCGCTTTCGGCGTGTTGCTGCTGGCTGTCGCCATCTGGCTTGTCGAGCGACTGCTGCCGGGGCCATCGGTGCTGCTGTTATGGGGAGCGCTTGCCATCGGCACGGCACTCGCCCTGGGCGCGCTGACGCTCCATCCCCCCCAGGGCTGGCCGAGGGTCCGCCAGGCCGGGGGCATCATGCTGCTGATCTGGGGCATCGCGCTGGTGTGGGGAGCGGCCCACGGCGCGCACGATCCACTGCGTCCGTTGGCGGGAGTGGCCACTTCCAGCCACACCGCAACACCCACCAAGCCCGCTTTCACCGCCGTCACCACGAGCGCGGAACTGGATGCACAGCTGGCGCTCGCCGGCGAACGACCGGTATTCGTCGATGTCAGTGCCGACTGGTGCATCTCGTGCAAACTCATGGAACGTGACGTCTTCCCGGCGCCGGAAGTCGCCGACCGGCTGGACAGCTTCGTGCTCATCCGCGCCGACGTGACCGACAACACTCCCGACTCGCGCGCCCTGCTGGCACGTTTCGGCCTGTTCGGCCCCCCCAGCCTGCTCTTCTTCCACCGGGGAAAGGAACTCGAAAGCGCCCGCATCCAGGGAGAGATTCAGCGTGAGGCGCTGGCAAAACACCTTGATCAAGTGCTGAACACGTTCGACACTTGAAAACATCGTTTTAAAAATCAAACGTCGTCGAACGGTCGTTTAAACTGCATTTCTTGATAGCGATCCCCGGTGAGCTGGACAGCACCAGCGTTTTTCGGCACACTCCGCCGACCTGCCCAAACGGGCACTTCGTGGCGCCACCGGACGGGATCCTCTCATACGGCAGTCCCCCGTTGGACAGATTGACAGTATTCAGCGTAAGGATGCCTATGGCCCGACTGCTTGTACTCAACGGTCCCAATCTGAACCTGCTCGGCACGCGCGAACCCGAAATCTATGGTGTTACCACGCTCGAGGACATTCGCCTGAGGCTGACCCAGCGCGCCCTCGAGACCGGTCATCAACTCGACTGGCTGCAATCCAATGCCGAGCATGTCCTGATCGAGCGCGTCCATGCCGCCCGTCAGGATGGTACCGATTTCATCCTGCTCAACCCGGCCGCCTTCACGCATACCAGCGTCGCGTTGCGCGATGCCCTGACCGGCGTGGCCATTCCCTTCATCGAGCTGCATCTTTCCAATGTGCATGCCCGCGAGCCTTTCCGGAAACACTCCTATTTTTCCGATGTGGCCAAGGGGGTCATCGCCGGCTTCGGCGCCGACAGTTACGAACTTGCCCTGGAGGCGGCGTTGCGCCAGCTGTCCTAGCCTGGCTGCGCCACCTGCCGTTTCACTTCACACACCCGATCGAGACAGTCTCATGGATATCCGCAAGGTCAAAAAGCTGATTGAACTGTTGGAAGAATCCAACATTAGCGAAATCGAAATTCAGGAAGGCGAGGAATCGGTTCGCATCAGTCGACATCCGCAGGGCTTTGCCGGGCAACAACAACCCATGATGCACATGCAGATGATGCCGCAGGGCATGCCCCAGGCGTCGGCCGCCGCTCCGGCCTCCGCCGCGCCTGCAGCCACCGAGACGGCACCTTCCCAGCCGGCGGGCCATCCCGTCACCTCGCCGATGGTAGGCACTTTCTATCGCTCGCCGGCGCCAGGCTCCAAGCCCTTCGTCGAACTGGGCCAGAGCGTCAAGAAAGGCGACACCATCTGCATCGTCGAAGCCATGAAGATGATGAACCAGATCGAGGCCGACCAGGACGGTGTCATCGAAGCCATCCTGGTCGAGGATGGCGAGCCGGTAGAATTCGACCAGCCGATGCTCATCATCTCCTGACACCCTTAGACACTGGCGGACACCCACATGTTGGACAAGGTACTTATCGCCAACCGCGGCGAGATTGCGCTACGCATCCTGCGAGCCTGCAAGGAGCTGGACATCAAGACCGTGGCGGTACACTCCAAGGCCGATCGCGAGCTGATGCACGTGCGCCTGGCAGATGAAGCCGTCTGCATCGGCCCGGCATCCTCCGCGCAATCCTATCTCAACATCCCGGCGCTGATCAGTGCCGCCGAGGTCACCGACTCGACCGCCATTCATCCCGGCTACGGCTTTCTTTCCGAGAACGCCAACTTTGCCGAGCAAGTCGAGCGTTCGGGCTTCGTCTTCATCGGGCCACGCCCGGAAACCATTCGCCTGATGGGCGACAAGGTCAGCGCCATCGAGGCCATGAAGGCGGCGGGTGTTCCTACCGTGCCGGGCTCCGACGGCCCATTGTCCGAGGACGAGGCACAGGTGCTGAGCACGGCCAAGCGTATCGGCTACCCGGTGATCATCAAGGCCGCTGCCGGCGGTGGCGGGCGCGGCATGCGTGTCGTGCATAGCGAAGCCCACCTGCTCTCTTCCGTCAGCGTGACCCAGACCGAAGCCAATGCGGCCTTCGGCGACGGCACGGTCTACATGGAGAAGTTTCTCGAGAATCCGCGCCACGTCGAGGTACAGGTGCTCGCCGACGGCCAGGGCAACGCCGTGCATCTCTTCGATCGCGACTGCTCGCTGCAGCGTCGCCACCAGAAGGTACTGGAAGAGGCACCGGCCCCCCATCTCGATCAACAGGCGCGCGCTCAGGTACTCAAGGCGTGTACCGACGCCTGCATCGAGATCGGTTATCGGGGCGCCGGCACCTTCGAGTTCCTCTATGAAGACGGCCAGTTCTTCTTCATCGAAATGAATACCCGCGTGCAGGTCGAGCATCCGGTTACCGAAATGGTCACCGGTGTCGATATCGTCCGCGAACAGCTGCGCATCGCCTCGGGTCTGCCGCTGTCGGTCTCGCAGGAGGACATTCAGCTCAAGGGCCACGCCTTCGAGTGTCGCATCAACGCCGAGGACGCCCGCACTTTCATGCCCTCCCCCGGCAAGATCAGCCTCTACCATGCCCCCGGTGGCCTGGGCGTGCGCATGGATTCGCATCTCTATACCGGCTATACCGTGCCGCCGCACTACGATTCGCTGATCGGCAAGCTGATCACTTGGGGCGCCGATCGCGACACCGCGCTGACGCGCATGCGCAACGCCCTCGATGAGCTATTGGTGGAAGGCATCAAGACCAATATCGATCTGCAGAAGGATCTGGTGCGCGACACGGCCTTCCAGCATGGTGGGGTCAACATCCATTATCTGGAGAAGAAGCTGGGCCTCTGATACGGGGTCTTCCGCTCTCTGAGCAATCGACGGGGTGGCCGACGCCACCCCGCCTGCTTTTCGAGGCAATCATCATGACCTGGCTACAACTCAAGGCTCGCATCGCGCCGGAACATGCCGACACGCTCGAGGAGCTGCTGCTGGCCGAAGGGGCCAGCGCCATCACCCTGCAGGACGCCCATGACGAGCCGGTCTTCGAGCCCGAGCGTGGCACCACGCCACTCTGGCCGGAGACGATATTGACCGGCCTGTACGATGATCTCGAGGGCATCGAGGCCATGCTCGAGCGCGTGCGCCTGGCCTGGTCCAGCGAGCTTCCGGACGAGCCTTGTCCGGACATCGAATATGAGCTGCTGGCCGATCGCGATTGGGAACGCGAGTGGATGGATGGCTTCGCGCCGCTGAAGATGGGAGAGCGGCTGTGGATCGTGCCCAGCTGGCACGAGGCGCCGGCACCCGATGCCGTCAATCTGCTGCTCGATCCCGGGCTGGCCTTCGGCACCGGCACCCACCCGACCACGGCGCTATGCTTGCAATGGCTCGACGGGCTCGATCTGGAAGGACACCGCGTCCTGGATTTCGGTTGCGGCTCCGGCATACTGGCCATTGCCGCCCTGAAACTCGGCGCGGCACATGCCGTCGGTACGGACATCGATCCCCAGGCGCTTCAGGCCAGCCGCGACAATGCCGAGCGCAACGCGATCGATGAAGCGGATTTCACGCTGTGCTATCCGGAGCAGCTGCAGCAGGCCAGTTACGATGTGGTGATCGCCAATATTCTTGCGGGGCCGTTGGTCGAACTTGCCGCCACCATCGCCGGCAGCGTGGCGCCGGGCGGTCAGTTGAGCCTGTCGGGCATCCTTGCGCACCAGGCTGACGAAGTGCTCGACACCTATCGCCAGTTCGGGCTGCACATGCAGGACCCGGCAGAGCAGGATGGATGGGTCAGACTGAGCGGCTATCGCCCCATGACAGCCGATTGAGCCTTCAAGAAAGGCGTCGCGGCCGGTATCATATGCCCCCCTTGGAGCCAGAGCCGCCAGCCGCGATGCTCATGACCACGACACCCAGCACGACATTATCCTCGCTTCCCCGCATCGGGCCGCATGAGCTGCCCAACCGGGTGATTCTCGCCCCCATGGCCGGGGTGACGGATCGCCCGTTCCGGCAATTGTGCCGTGAGCTGGGGGCCGGGCTGGTGGTTTCGGAGATGGTGACCGCCGATAGTCGGCTATGGCATACGCGCAAGTCCCGTTCGCGGCTCGATCACCGTGGCGAACCCGGCCCTCGCGCCGTCCAGATTGCCGGAGGCGACCCGCAGATGCTGGCCGAGGCGGCACGCCTCAACGCCGACCACGGCGCAGAGATCATCGATATCAACATGGGCTGCCCGGCCAAGAAGGTATGCAACAAGGCCGCCGGATCGGCCTTGTTGCGTGACGAGCGGCTCGTGGGCGAGATTCTCGAGGCCGTGGTCGGCGCGGTCGACATCCCCGTGACGCTGAAGATCCGCACCGGCTGGTGCGAGAACAGCCGCAATGGCGTGCGCGTGGCACGTCTGGCGGAGACCTGCGGCATTCAGGCGCTGGCCGTTCATGGCCGTACGCGCGAGCAGCGCTACAACGGTGTCGCCGAGTACGACACCATCGCGGCTATCAAGCAAGCCGTGACGATACCGGTATTCGCCAACGGCGATATCACGGATGCGTCCAAGGCGGCGGCGGTCCTCGACTATACTGGAGCGGATGCCGTGATGGTGGGGCGTGGCGCCCAGGGCAACCCCTGGATCTTTCGCGAGATCGAGCATTACCTGCGCACGGGCGACATATTGCCACGTCCAGCCGATGCCGAAGTGGCCGATATAATGTATCGCCATCTGGAAGCATTGCATGAATTTTACGGCGCCCATATGGGCGTGCGCATCGCGCGCAAGCATATCGGCTGGTACCTGGCCACCCGCGAGGATGACAGGGCGCTCAAAGCGCATTTCAATGCCCTTGAGGAACCCGCCGCTCAATACCGCTTCGTGGACGAACTGTTTCGCCACTCCCGGGGACTGGCAACGGACGGAATCAGTGCAGCATGACTAGCAGGCAATCCTTCACCATCGATCAGGACCCGCTCGATGTCGCGGCACACGCCCTGCCTCCCCGGCAGCAGACGCTGCGCGAGTCGGTCGAGCAGGCCATGCAGCGTTACTTCGCCCACCTCGACGGTGAGACCGTAACCGACCTTTATGCCATGGTGCTGGCCGAGGTCGAGGCCCCGCTGCTGGTCGAAGTCATGCGTTATGCCGACGGCAATCAGACGCGAGCCGCCGAAATGCTGGGGCTCAACCGCGGCACGCTGCGCAAGAAACTCAAGCAGTACGCTCTCATCTGAATCGATATCTGCACGGGGGAGGCTAGCGGCCTCCCCCGCCACGTTATTGAAGCGTCGCCGGCCGCAGGTCGGCGTTATCGAGCACGAAGCCGTGATACGGCTGGACGAGTGGAGAACCATGGCTGAACAACTTCCAGGGGTACGCCGCGCACTGATCAGCGTGTCCGACAAGGCGGGCATTGTCGACTTTGCACGCGAACTGGCGGCACGCAATGTGGCGCTGTTGTCGACCGGCGGCACCTTCCGTCTGCTCAGGGACGAAGGCATCGAGGTCACCGAAGTCTCGGAGCATACCGGCTTTCCCGAGATCATGGATGGTCGGGTCAAGACACTGCATCCCAAGATCCATGGCGGCATTCTCGGACGTCGCGGGCAGGACGACGAGGTGATGGCCGAGCACGGCATCGATGCCATCGACCTGGTCGTGGTCAATCTCTATCCTTTCGAGCAGACCGTCGCCAGGCCCGACTGCAGCCTCGCGGAGGCGATCGAGAACATCGATATCGGTGGGCCGACCATGGTTCGCGCCTGCGCCAAGAACCATGTCCACACCACCGTTGTTGTCGACGCCGCCGATTACCCGCGCGTGCTCAAGGACATGGCGGCCCACGACGGCGTAGTCAGCCAGGGCACACGCTTCGATCTGGCGGTCAAGGCATTCGAGCACACCGCACGCTACGACGCCGCCATCGCCAATTACCTGGGAGGCCAGGTCGCGGGAGGCGAGGAGGAGTTTCCGCGCACCTACAATGTTCAGTACCACAAGAAGCAGTCCATGCGTTATGGCGAGAACCCGCACCAGCAGGCCGCGTTCTATGTCGAGCAGCACGCCACCGAGGCCAGTGTAGCCACCGCCGAGCAGCGCCAGGGCAAGGCCCTCTCCTTCAATAACGTCGCCGATACCGATGCTGCCTTCGAATGCGTCAAGGCGTTCACCGATACTGCCTGCGTGATCGTCAAGCACGCCAATCCCTGTGGCGCAGCCATCGGCAAGAGCGCGCTTGAGGCCTACGACAAGGCCTTCACGACCGACCCCACCAGCGCCTTCGGCGGCATCATCGCCTTCAACGTGCCGCTGGACGGCGATACCGCTCAAGCAATCATCGAACGCCAGTTCGTCGAGGTGATCATCGCGCCCGGCATCTCCGAGGATGCCGCCGCGATCATCGCCGCCAAACCCAACGTGCGTCTGCTGGATGCCGGTGCTCAATGGCCGGGGACACGCGAGCGCGCCCATGACTTCAAGCGTGTCACCGGCGGCCTGCTGGTGCAGGACCGGGACCTGGGCATGGTCGGGCGGGATGAGCTGCGGATCGTGACCGAGCGGGCTCCCACCGAGCAGGAGTTCCGTGATCTGGCGTTTGCCTGGAAAGTCGCCAAGTATGTCAAGTCCAACGCCATCGTCTATGCCAAGCATGGTCAGACCATCGGTGTCGGCGCGGGGCAGATGAGCCGCGTCTACTCCGCGCGCATCGCCGGCATCAAGGCCGCCGACGAGGGTCTGGAGGTTCCCGGCTCGGTGATGGCCTCGGATGCCTTCTTCCCGTTCCGCGATGGGATCGATGCCGCAGCGGCGGCCGGTATCACCGCGGTGATTCAGCCCGGCGGCTCGATGCGCGATCAGGAGGTAATCAACGCCGCCAACGAGGCCGGTATCGCCATGGTCTTCACCGGCATGCGCCACTTCCGCCACTAGACCGATATTCGCCACCAGGCCAGCCTGCGCTCTGGATGCACGAAGCCCCACCCAGCCTTGAGCATTTCATTTCGAGGCTGGGTGGGGCTTTCTTGTGGCCTTCCTGGAAACAGGATCGAGGCAGGGTACATCCACCTCTTAGAGGGTGCCTATACTCTCCCTTCTTCTTCATCAGCAGCTATCGGGACAAAATGGAACCCTGTATCTCAATCAGGTTCAGGTCTGCTCACGCAGGCGCATGCAGGCCCTCGGTCCCGGGCAGCGACGACAATCATGCCCGGTCAGGCCTCCCCACAATTTCCCGTCCAGATAGAAGGCAGCGGCGTTGCTTACCGGCTGTATCAGCGCAACCAACCCCGCGATCACGACACTCCCGCTCAGCAGCCACGTGACGGTAAAGGCAATCGCGAAGTGAATCACGCCTAACGTTTGTGCCCTGATCATTTTCCGTCTCCGTCACCATGATTTATCAGGTTAGTGGTTCTCAACCCCACCGCCCAATGAATTATAGCAACGGCAAACATTATGGCTAGCTATCGCTCATCGCCCCGAATATCCGGCCTGAGGCAGAGCCGGACATCGGTTCTGGCGAAGCTCAGCCAAGGTCCAGGCACAGGTACTTCGTTTCGAGATACTCCTCGAGCCCGTACTTGGAGCCCTCACGTCCCAGCCCGGAAGCCTTCATGCCACCGAAGGGCGCACTAGCGTTGGAGATCAGGCCAGTATTGATACCGACCATGCCATACTCCAACGCCTCGGCAACGCGCCAGACCCGGCTCAGGTCACGCGCGTAGAAGTAAGCCGCCAGACCGAATTGTGTATCGTTGGCCATGTCCACGGCATCCTCTTCATCATCGAAGGCGAATACCGCTGCCAGCGGCCCGAAGGTTTCCTCATGGGCCACCTTCATGGCGCTGGTGGCATGGCTGATCAGCGTCGGCGTGAAAAAGCGCCCGCCCAAGGGATGGGAATGCCCGCCGAGCAGCAGTTCGGCGCCCTTGTCCACTGCATCCTGAATGTGGTCACTGACCTTGGCCACGACATTGTCATCGACCAGCGGACCGATATTCACGCCCTCCTCCGTTCCCACACCGACGTGCAGCTCCGAGTTCATCGCCACCGCCAGCTTTTCGCTAAAGGCATTGACGACGCGCGACTGCACCAGGAAGCGGTTGGTGCACACGCAAGTCTGTCCGGCGTTGCGGAACTTGGATGCCATGGCGCCTTCCACGGCGGCATCGAGGTCGGCATCCTCGAAAACGATAAAGGGAGCGTTGCCCCCCAGCTCCAGCGAAATTTTCTGAATGTGCTGCGCTGCACCCTGCATCAGCTTGCTGCCGACCTCGGTGGAGCCGGTGAAGGTGATCTTGCGAACCCGCTCGGACTCGGTAAGCGCCGCGGCAATCTCGCCGGCACGCCCCGGGACGACGTTGAACACGCCGCGTGGTACCCCGGCCCGCTCCGCCAGTGCCGCCAGCGCGGTGGCCGAGAAAGGCGTCTGGCTGGCAGGCTTGATCACCATGGTACAGCCGGCAGCCAATGCGGCGGCGGCCTTGCGAGTGATCATCGAGGACGGAAAGTTCCACGGCGTGATCGCCCCGACCACGCCTACCGGCTGCTTTGTCACCAGGATGCGCTGACTGCCCTTGGCAGCCGGAATGATATCGCCATAAACGCGCCGGGCCTCTTCCGCGAACCAGCGCATGAAGCTGGCGGCATAGGCGATCTCGCCGGCGGCCTCCTTGAGCGGCTTGCCCTGCTCGGCGGTCATGATGGCCGCCAGTTCGTCCTGATGCTCGAGCATCAGTTCGTACCAGCGCATCAGAATGTCGGCCCGCTCCAGCGCCGTCGTTGAGCGCCAGGCCGGCAGCGCCGCATCCGCGGCGTCAATGGCGCGCTCCGTCTCGGCACGCCCCAGCTTGGGCATTCGGCCCATGATTTCGCCGGTAGCCGGATTATCGACCTCGATCTGCTCGCCACTGTCCGCTGCTACCCAGTTACCATCGATGTAGGCGAAAGGACGAAACAGGGGGCTGTCTTGCAGAGGAACCATGGCGTTCTCCTTCTTGGGGACGCCCCCAGGACGCTGCCCGGTGGCGTCACGAATGGTGATGCGTAACGCGAATACCCATGATATCCGCATGGCCTGCTACAGAATGACGCCTGTAGTGGCAAGACGCCAGTTTATACGCCCATCATCATGGCCGCCGCTGGCGGCGCCTCGATCAGCATGGCCATGAGAGCGATGATCAGCGCCAGGACAATGGCGCCCCAGCAGAAGGTGCGTCCCTTGTAGCGCTGAGGCGCCTGGCGGATCTGCCGCAGCCCGGCGAGCGCGCATATCGCGGCGACAATTTCGACGAATGGCGCCAAGCGGTCGAAGAACAGACCGAGAATCGCCACCACGACCGCAACGATCGCCCAGTGAGAGTAGGCTTTGGCGATGACATCTCCCGACGCGCTGCGAGCATGCGCCGCCTCGCGCTGCGCGACAGGGGCATTGAATACATGCAAGGCTTGCCCGTCGCGCACGTCGAAACGCACGGCAACGCCGGGAGCCGGCAGACCACGCCCTTTCCAACGGCCCAGCGGGAAGCTGTACGTCTTGCCGTCGGAAGCACGGATCATGCCCGTCTGGGTTTCATCGTCGAAGGACACCAGTTCGCCGTTCAATCTGCCGCTCCTGTCGAGGTTGTCTTGCGCCGGATGCTACGCGTGCGCGCCAGGGCGAACAAACCCCATCCGCGCTGTCATGATGCGGATCAAGTTCGCTTCGCGACGCACACTACCTGGCTTGGCGATTGCGCATGCCCTTGCCATGGAAATCAGGGAGAGCCTGAAGGCGGGTCAGCTGCGGATCAGATTCAGGAACTCCTGACGCGTCGGCTGGTTGTCGCGGAAGGACCCGAGCATGACCGAAGTCGTCATGCTGGAGTTCTGTTTCTCCACCCCCCGCATCATCATGCACATGTGCTTGGCCTCGATCACCACCGCGGCCCCACGGGCCCCGGTCACCTGGATCACGGCCTCGGCGATTTCGCGGGTCAAGTTTTCCTGGATCTGCATGCGTCGCGCATACATGTCGACGATACGCGCGAACTTGGACAAGCCCAGCACCTTGCCCCGGGGCAGGTAACCGATGTGGCACTTGCCGATGAAGGGCAGCAGGTGGTGTTCGCACATGGAATACAGCTCTATGTCCTTGATCAGCACCATTTCATCGGTCTCGGAGGCGAACACCGCCCCATTGACGAGCTCTTCCAGCGTCTGCGTGTACCCTCGGGTGAGAAACTGCATGGCCTTGGCTGCCCGCTTCGGCGTATCACGCAGCCCCTCCCGCTCGGGATCTTCTCCGAGCCCCGCAATGATCTCGCGATAATGGTTGGCCAGTTCTTCGGTCATGGGTGTGCCTATGTCTGCTTCCGCGCTCAGGGGTTCGTGGAGGTAACGGCTTGCCCCGTCGACCGGAGAAGCCGTCCCATGCCAGGGAGCGTATTCTACCCCAGACCGGCACCGGGGCGGACCCCCGGCCGCATCTTCGTCGACAGGACCGCGTGTGATAACATTTCCGGCGGAACGTGCCTTCGCGCGGCATGCCTGACGGGCAGGCGGCGCCATCGGTCGCGTGCCGACGATACTGTGGGAGGGTGAACGTATCCAGAGGTCGTCTCACCCTATGTGACAGGACAAGACGCCGAGATTACGCCGATATGATGAAGAGAATCGCTTGTGCCTTGCTGGCAGGGTTTGCCATACCAGCCTTCGCCGCGGACGCGACCATGAGCCTGCCCGCTGACGCCCGTATCGATGTGCAGTCCATCGATACCGTGACGCTGACGTCCGATGATGCGCAAAAGACCAATGTACTGCTGCGTCCGGTAACGCGGGAAGGGGCCGAGCATTCGCTGCCTGACTATTGCCTGATCATGGCCAACGCCAGCCTCGACGGTGACAGGATGCGTGTGATATCTCACGCGGCCACCTGTATCGACGCTCAAACGGATGAACCCGACATCTTCAGCGGCCATCTGCAGGCCTCCGGAATGGAGCGCGACGGCAGCTACGGGCTGAATGTCTGCGAGAACCAGCGCGAAGAGACCTGCCAGCGTGCCGTTCTGACACCGGACCACCATTTCCAGCTCGTGATCAACGAGGATACCGAGATCCCGGCTCTCGAGAATCCTTCCAAGCAGATCAATGAAATGCGCCGTCATGCCGAAGGCGAAGGCAACGCCAATCCACTGCCTGCCGAGCGCCCCGAACCTGCCGAGGCGCCGAACGCCGACTGAGGCCCATTGCGCCACGCCCTTCGCACCGATCCTGCGGCGAAGGGCATTCCCCTGTCGTCTTGCCCGCTCCGCTGTTCTTACCGTTCGAAGTCCGCCAGCCAACGTGGCGATTCGAGTGCCAGCCGCTGCTGTTCCAGCGTACGAATATGCTGGTCCCAATAGTCCTCGCCGGCCACCCAAGGAAAAGCGCGGGGAAAGGCAGGATCTTCCCAGCGATGGATCAGCCAGGCGCTATGACGCATCAGGCGCAACGTGCGAAGTGCTTCTATCCACTGCAGTTGACGGCGATCGAAATCGCAGTACTGCTCATACCCCTCGATGACTTCCGACAGTTGCATCTGCCACTCCTGCTCATTCTGAGCCGTCAGCAGCATCCAGAGGTCCTGTACCGCTGGCGCCATGCAGCAGTCATCGAAATCCACCAGGGTGAAACTTTCGTCTCGGCCCAGGATGTTGCCAAGATGGCAGTCGCCATGTACCCGCTGCAAGGCCGATGCCGGCCACGTATGGCTTGCCAGCAGCGTCTGCAGCGCATCGCTGATACGCTCGTACGCCTGCCGCTGCCGGCGATTGAGCCAGGAGCCGCTAATCACCCGGGCCCGGCTCTGCTCGGCCAGTTCAGCCGGTTCGAGGGTGAGTCGCCGGGAAAAGGGGCGCTGCCGGGCAACGGCATGCATCCTGCCAATGAGTTCGCCGAGGGCGAAGAGATGTGCCGGATTCTCGAGCTCAGGCGCTTGTCCGCTTACATGCGGGAACAGCGCAAAGCGAAACCCGAAAGCCTGATGGAGGCTCTCCCCCGAAGCGTCACGCCAGGGCGGCGCGACCGCAACGCCGGCATCAGCCAGCTCGACCAGGAAAGCGTGCTCCTCACGGATCTGAGCGTCGCTCCAGCGCTCCGGACGATAGAACTTGGCCACCCAGCGTCGCTGCTCGTCATCATGAAGATGGAAGACACGATTTTCGTAACTGTTCAGCGCAAAGGGTTCGCCAGGCAGCCAGAACCCCAGCGACTCGATAGCCGCCACGATACGGGCCGGTGTCAGACTCTCGAACGGATGCGATGTTGAAGCCATGAATGTCCTGTTGGGATCCCAAGAGAGGTTGATGCTGCTGCTCGACAGGTTGTCCGAGCGAATCCGAGTGACGTTATCGACGAGCGCTTGCGTCACTCTTGTCTCGTCATTCCCGTCTCGTCACTTGATTTACCACCGGTCACCTGTGCAGTGCCGGCGTCCTGGTTACCGCCCACGCTTCGATGCGCTCCGCACCGGCAGCACGGCAAGCCTTGGCCAGCGCACCCAATGTCGCGCCAGTGGTCATGACATCATCCAGTAATGCGACATGTACCGGTAGCGATTTCGTCATCACGAAGGCCTCACGCAGGTTGCGCTGGCGTTCACGGCGGTTCAACCCTCGCTGGGGCCCGGTCAGGCGCACGCGGCGGGCAGCGATGAGCGGAATGTCCAGCGCTGTCCCTATGCGTTGCGCCAGCCAACGGGTCTGATCGAATCCGCGCTCTCGGGCACGCGCGGCATGCAGCGGCACTGCAATCAGCGCCTGGGGCCTGGACTTGTCGCTGCGCTCAAGACACGCCTGAACGAAAAGCCGCGCCATGATCTCGCCGGCGCGCGGCTGAGCCATGAACTTGAAGCGATGCGTCAACGCCGCAACGTACCCTTCGTAACGCAAGGGGGCGAATGTTGTATCGAACAGCGGCGAATGCCGCAGGCAGCGGCCACATAACAGCCCCGATGAGTGGGATAGCTCGGCAGGCGCCGGCAGCGGCTCGGCGCAGCGCATGCAGGCATGGCGGTTCCAAGGCAGCTCGAGGGCACATGCCGTGCACCAGGGCAGTTCGCCTTGAGTGTCGCCAAGACAGAAACAGCAGTGTCCCGGCAATGCTGTCTGCAGCCCCCGATCCACTTGCGCCAGAGCTACGGCGGGGAGCCGCCGACATCGTGTCAGCACGCTGAAAAGGTTCGTCATGCGCCTCCCCCGCCCTCCTGACCGGTATATACGTGACTCTCCAATGGCTCCAGCCTACCAGAATGGTACCTACCGAACCCAGACAAGCATGCAGAGTTCTCGTTCAAGAACGCAGCACATCGTTGACTTCACAAGGGCCATCGGTAGAATATGCGCGTCGCAACACGACTACTGCGGATGTGGTGGAATTGGTAGACACGCTGGATTTAGGTTCCAGTGCCTCACGGCGTGGGAGTTCGAGTCTCCCCATCCGCACCACAAAAGCCTTTATAAACAGTGAGTTATAGATGGAGGATGATCGAAAACCCGCTCTATATCGTCTGTTTTCGGCTCACATGGTCAGTTTTTTGGTCAGCTTTTCCCGACGCAATTCTCGCTACGCCTCGCTAACCAGCGGGGCGTTTTCGTTTGCCAGCAAAACGGAAGTCAAAGGGTTGCCGCCTCCTCTGTATTCCGCCGATACTGTACACGCATACAGCATCATGAGGCATCAATGGCTAAGAAGCATAAGGCACCGAAGCCCCCGTCCAGCTACGAACTGCTGGGCCAACGGATCCAGAAGCTCATCACCTCCCCGAGAGCTCAGCGAGACAAGCATCTGGTTATCTCTCGTCTCGAGGAGGAGTCTGCCGATGACTGGGCACGGCTCCTCGAGGAATTCGAGACGGTCGAAGAGCTGACAATGATTCCGCATGAAGATGGCAGCGTCACCCTGCGCTGGAATCCGGCAGAGGCGATGGGCTGAATGGCCCATCCATGGGCGGCGCCGTCCCTGAGCTCTGAGTAAACCCCGGAGCGCAGCATGAGCGCCATCAAACAAACGTCGCGGCCAGACACAAAAAAACCGGCCCCACGTGGGGCCGGCGGTCAGGTGCAAACATGGGGCACGAGCCCCAGCAGCTGGATTGTGAGCTTGAGGCCAAGGCTTTGTTGCACTGGCTATTGCTGGCTTACTCAAAGCTAAAAGTGCTCCGATTACTGCCAGCAGCTACTTCCATATCTATGCATCCACTCAACGTCGAGTAGCTCTCCCCGCCGAAGCTTGCGACTTCCGTACAGTGTGCCTGAGTCGTCGCAGGCACGCTGCTCCAGGTCGCTTTGAGGTTGTGGTATGCCGCCTGCTCCATATCGATGCATCCGTTGAAAACCATGTTGCTCCCACCACCGAACTCGGCAACCTCTTGGCAATGACTTTCAACATCGAAGCGGGGCAGATCTCTTGCCAATGCATTTCCGGCGAAGGCAACTGCCACCAGGATCGCTACGGCCAATACGCCTTTCGTTTTCATCTCAGGCCGCCTTCGGACGGGTGAAGAGGACAAAAAGGCCCAGAATGACATCCATCAGAGCCCAGAAAATAACGAGCATGCCGATACCGAGCGTCCCACCTATCGCGGTGCCACTCTGCTCGTACTCGTTGGTTGTGGAATTCATCATGTCGCCGATGTCAGCCATGTAGCTGAATAGCCAGATGACCATCAAGATATTAAAGAGAATGAAGCTCCACTTGCAGAGCTTGCCAAAAAGCCCTCGCTTTGGCTTACGAAGCTGCACACCGCATTGGCTGCATTTAAGCGCTGAATCGCTGACTTGATGGCTACATTCTGGACACGCGACTAAGGCCATGTTGCCCCCTTGTTACCCTTGCTGATAGAAAAATATTGTTACCCGCTGATACAGGATAACAAAATATTCACTACCAACTAGAATCATTAGGGCAATTCAGCCTGCACACTGCAGCTGGGCGGCTCACCAGGTAACGCTTTCCAGCGTCTCCCTATCGCCGGCCTTGCGGACCATCTCTATCCGGTCCTTGAGGTCCCACGCCTTGGCATACTGCGCACTAATGTGTAGCTGGGCCGCCTGGCCGAGCTTGAGCTGCCCCTAGCCTACGAACGGCCAAATATCCTACCCGAGTCATCACTGCAAGTTGCCAGATCAAGCCCGAGATTGACGACACGCCCTGGCTAGTGACCGAGGTAGAGCACTCGCTCAACGGTAGCGGCTTCGGCGCTCGGATAAGGTGCGAGGTGAAGGGCACAACAGAGGAAGGGAGTGGCTAGATTTGAAATTGGCGGGGAATCCTCCCCGCCGAGTGCGCTACTTTTCGCGAGCAGCGTCATGGTCACGCCGCGCTGACGGTATGCACCTCGAGATTGACCTTCAATGCCTTGCGAACTGCGCCAATGATAGCGGCCAAGTTATCCATGCCCGGGTTGCCTGACGGGGAGAGCATACGATGCAGACTCTTGCTGGGCTTGCCAGTATCCTCGGCCAATGCTTCGAATCCCACGGTCGCGTTGACTAGGTCGCGGAGCATCAGGCGTGCAGTGTCGGGCTCGCCATTGAGAAACAGGGTGACAGCCTCGTCCAGCATGGCTTTCGCGAACGCTGGATCGCGCTCGACGCGTGCGGCGATTGTCGCCTTGAAATCACGGGTCAGTGCCATCTCACTTCCCTCCCTTCTTTGCCTGGCTTTTGCGCCGCTTGTACTCGTCGCGCAGCGCCTTGGCATTGTCGATATCGGCCTGCTGGCGTTTCTTAATGCCACCACCGAACAGAACGATCAGTTGCTCACCATCGCGAGCCAGATAGATGCGATACCCCGGCCCCCAGTCGATGCGGTACTCACCGATCCCCTCGAACCATTTGATGCTCGACGTGTTGCCCATCGACATGCGGTACTCGGCGGTGGCCACCTTTGCCGCCGCCTGGGCATCGAGTCCCTCAAACCACTCCTGGTAGGGGCTGGAGCCATCATCGCGTAGAAATTCTCGGAGCTCGATCTTCATGGTAGATATAGTAACTTATAAGTTACCAACCAGCAAGGCGGCGCAGGTAGCGCTACACCCGCCGCGACGGTAGCTCCCATGACAGTGCATTCAGCGCGGCCTGGTTGAGTTTGAGCTGACCATGGCCTACGGGCGCCCCGATATCCTGCCCGAGTCACCGCTACGCGTGAGCGGCTTCAAACCCGACATCGACGGCACGCCCTGGCTGGTTACCGAGGTCGAGCATTCGCTCAGCGACAGCGGGTTTGAAACCCGGATGCGGTGTGAGGTAATAGGAAACTAGAATCGTAGCAATTAGTTCAGCTAACAACTAAACCGACACGAAGCGTATATAAGAAAAGGGCTTAACTCTTCTTCCTTCCCTTCAACTCTGAAAAATCACTCAACATAAGGGATACGCCGAAGGGAAGTATAGTAAGCAGTATCCCTGAAATAGTGGCATAGCCAATTGATAAGCTTGAATACCACACCAACATTCCAGTAGTGAATCCAAGCACTGCTCCAACCAACCCACGAATAAACCAGAGGAGGCGGCACTGGTGAGTGAAGCGATCGGCCAAGTTTATGTAAACACCTTCAAATTTTTTATACACCAGAGTATAGCGATCCTCAAAAATATCTTTTTGAAGATCGATTTCATTCTTTATTGCTTGCAATGTATTTCTTTGGTTTCTAATAAGAAGCTCCATTAGAGCGAAGAACAATACAGCTCCTAGCCATATTGCCACATTACTTATTTGCAACTCCGCAGTACCCCCCTTTTTCATCTGGCTACCCACAAGCAGGAGTGCTGCGGGAACTGCCAAGAGCTGGTTCTGCACATCAGAAAATACTTTATTAAGTCTTGTCGTAAACTCAAGCTTATCCCGCTCAACTTCTGATCTTATTTTATCGAAAGAAAAGTCCGCAACAAAAAGATCATAACCATGAATTGCACGAGAAATTATTTCTTTTAAGTCTACTATTACCCTACCAAGTTCGACTCTTTTTTTCCCAGCATAGAATTCTGAAAGCACCGCCTTAAATATTTCAATCTTCTTATCACGATGTGAATCAGAATTCAAAAATTCTTCAAGCTTATCTAGCGAGGGTAGCGCCTGCATATCAGAAGGACTGTAATCACTACCTATGATTAATTTTTCTTTATGGAACATAATTAGGCTTAAGTTATTGCCTTTAGTTTCTATATGTTCCGCAACCTCCTTCAATATTGATAGAAGCTTAAAAATTCTCGTCAAGGCCTCTTGTAGTTCATGCGGAGGCTCGTCTGTGCTGCACCAATCCTGGGCGGCAACGTAAAATAATGACAGGGGCTTTATCCGCCGCTCTGGCTTTAACAAAAAATCATCTGCATCCCAAAAAAAATTAGTGATTTTATGGAAGACAAGAACGTTATCGCCACCATCAACACGAGATATTATCCCCTGATCTAGAAGCTCTTGATAGGGTTCTAGCTTCACGCCTGGCTTAAGCTGCAACTCAACTTTATTGCCAGCGAGCTCGTCCCGAACAGTACTCTCGCGGAATAGCTTAACCGCAAGCGTAAGATTTTTATTCGGGGTCATAGCCTTTCGCTCTGAGGATATCGTCTTTCAAAGACTGAGGGATATTTTTTATATAAAGCATATCATTATCTTCATCATAGTCAACGATATCATTCATAACATCTTGAGCCTCAAACCGAACCGAGACCGTTCCAAACTTTCTTCTTATGACCTTAAGTTTAGCATAAACCTTTTTAGCTGGAGAAAATGTGTCACTGACTGGGATGCCCTCTAGCTTAATATGATTATAAAAATCATCCGGGTCAGTATCATTTATCTGGCCTGAAAGAGATTTAAGATGAACCACCTTATCTTCTGAGTTGTACTTTTCGTCAAAGTAAGCATACAAAGCGCTTCTAGCAGCTTGCGCCCTGTCCCCCTCCCACCCTTTAGCTTTGCAGTAACTTTCAAGTGCCGCCACAGCTTGCGCTGTATTGTGATGAGAGTCAGTGTATTCCGTACAGCCTAGGGCAAGCCGGAAATATTTCGTTACTTCATCTTTGCTACTGCTCTTCTTTATGAATGAAAGGTATGGCTGTTCATCATTTACCCACTTACTTAAGTCAATCCTTGCTGCTTCATGCAAATTATTAATGTCAAAGGAGAGGTTTTCTTGCAATTCAAGCGTTTGAGGATCTACTCCCGTGCTAGATTTTAGCTTTAGCATTACCACGAGTAGCCAATCACGACCTTGATTCGTGTATCTTATGAACAACACATACCCCCCTGTAGAAAGGGGAGAGTCTTTCATTTTTGCAGCTATTAACCGAGCAGCCGAGATGGAAAAATCGATAAGATCAACCTGCCCGTTGAAATATTCGTCCAGTCGCGTAGAAAAAGTATAGGTCTGCTGATCAGGATCAAATGTGCCATAGCTATCGGACTGACGTGCATATTCTCTGAGAACCCCTTCGCCCAAGTTCTCCATCCTTCCGTCAATGTCGGAAAGTTTGTGCCGGAAATTCTCAGTAACTACGCTAGCTTTAGCTTCTTTCTTTAGCCCGTGAATGATGGCTTCTTGAATATGCATGATTTTCCTTTCTTGTTCGTCCGCGACTCACTGTGTATAGCCATTGTCTCAGGGAGGTAACCGATCACCGTTAATGCATCACCGCATACATTTGAATTGCCGTGCACTCGCTGACCTTCTCGCAGGTCCCAACCAGGTCATCCGTCTCGTCATACGTCCAGAGCTCCACGCCTTTGAAGGCATGACTATTCAGCACGATGACCTTGTCCAGGCCAGAAAGGCTGGAAGGCTGGAAGGCTGGTTGCATAGCGCCGGGATGATCTCAGTGAAAGGCGCATCGTGGGGTGTGACACGCTGGGCGGTGGTGACAATAGTTGCCTCACGTCCATCGCGCTGGATCTCGGCACCGGCATCGATGCCCTTGACGATCGATGCCAACTCGTCGGCCATGGCGGGCGCAGCAGCGCACAACAGTGCGGCGGCTGCCAGCAGCTTGAATTTCATTTTGTCCCCTGCATTCGGCCGCTCTGCGGCTCTCTGTAGTTAGCTGCGATTCCTCAACCGCATCGCCTGTCGGCGCAGCGCTCGTTCGCTGTTCATCCGAACCGGCCCGGTAGTTCTCGATCAACACATCCTCGTCCCGATCCAGCATCCCCTGCCCGGTCAGCAGGTAAGCCACGTCGACTCCAGCCATCGCCAGCGCGGCCAGCTCCTCTGCCTCGGGCCCGCTTTCGGTACCGCCCTCCTCGAGAAGACAAAGCCTGCCGATCGATAACCCCGTTTGTGTTGCCAAGCCCTCAACTGTCAGCTCGAGGCGCTCACGCTCCTGGTTAAGTCGCGCACCGAGTTCCTGCGTAAATCCAGCCACGCCATCCCCGCATCAATTCCTTGTGTGGCTTTTCTGCGCTTCTAAAAACCAGGTTTCTAACCCTTCAACCGACACGAACTAGCACTCTTTGGGTGTCGCCATCCCTCGCCCTGTTTTGTGTCGCCTGCCGTAACTCTCTATCGCACTTGACTAAATTCCGATTGTTACAGAAATAGCATGATGTGTTGTCGGGCTATTACTGCATCTTACCCTGCAACACTAACGAACACGAATTAGACGAACCGCCCCCCTACTCGGAAGCGGTTTTCCCGTTGTCCTGGGCAGACGATGCCGACGCGAATGCCTTGCCCACCTCGTCCAGGCTCGCGCGGCGTTCCGGCGAATGCCTAAAGATAATTGCGGCTGGTCTCGACAACACCGGCCCGCGCCCGCAGCCGTTCAACCTGATGCGCTCCATGAAGTGGGATGGCCCACGCCTGACGGAGGGAATCGGGCTCTGCTGGGAGGATGTCGAAGACCTCGACACGGGCGTCATCCGCTATCAGCGGGCCTACGTAGAGAGCGCAACTGGAAGGTGACCAAGACCAACGCCGGTATCGGCTACTGAAGCCAGCACATGAAGCGCTGAAGGCGCAATGAAAGTTGACTAGCCACCTGACTCCGGTCGAGATCACCGATCGAGACGACCGAACCATTCGCGATCAGAAGGTACGGCCCGTGTTCCTGAACAACGAAAAGGGGCCATTCGCGGGTGACCAGGCGATCCGCGAGGAATTTTGGCGCGTCCACCTCAAGGAAGCGGGGGTTCGGTACCAAGGCCCCAACAATGCCCGCTATACCTTCATCAGCCAGATGCTTTCCACCGGTGTCGTGCCGATCCAATGGATCGCCGCTCATTGCCGCAGCCATGCTGGCGGTCCTGCCGCTATGCCTGTTCCCCTCGCGGTCCCTCGGTTTATGGAGTGGTTGGAGCAATCCTTCCGAGCAAGGCAGCCATAAAGTATTTACCCGAGACCAGAGGGTGGCGATGCACTCTGCCAGTCAGTCTCATCAGGCATACCATCCGTACTAGCCGTACGCGCCGAGAAGCGCCGTGACAGCATGGTTGCCTGTTGAGAACAGGTGTGACTTATATTCATCATGGCAGTATTTCGACTCGTTCCTGCTCCTCTTCGGAGTCCTGCTTCTGGATGCGATGATAGATTTCTTCACGATGCACGGACACGTTCTTCGGTGCATTGATGCCAATCCGAACCTGATTGCCTTTTACTCCCAGCACGGTCACCGCTATTTCATCGCCAACCATTAATGTTTCACCGACACGGCGGGTCAAGATAAGCATTGATTCTCCCTATAATAATAAAACAAGAAACGAGACCCCCGTGGATCCCTTACTTCCATGCGAAAAACTCCCCTGCAGCAGTGCCATGCAGGCTTACCCGAATTTCCATAAGGAAATCGTGCACTTCAAGAACCACGCTTACCAGACGACGTAGTTAAACAGCCGGACATGAAGCACGCCTAAGAGACTCGAACGGAAGCGTTCGATGTTGCAGAAGGATGCCGGGTTGAGAGTCTATTAAAATGCGATTACCGGCAAAACAATACAGCCGGGAATATCCCGACAGCGTCCGGTTCCATGATTATGCGCCCGCCTCCATCCCTAGCTGCCAGCACTCCAATTCTTGGCAGAAATTCATTCGTCGTAATGCTGACAATACCGCTTTACTAGCAATTTATATGCCACTCGTTTAATTCCTGATTAAAATAGCCATCCCGCAGTGGCATGGCGCCAATTCAAGAGACATCAAAGAGATTAAGCGGCAATTTAGGTTGTCCTAGGGGCAGGGTGAATGAAAAAATGACAGTGGCAAATTGATACTGCATAGTCAAAAAGACATTAAATGACCTCTTTCCTACAGATATTGCGAGACTTGCTCGCCCGGCTGAGCGAAGGCCACCCCACTGAGACGTTGCACAAGTCCTGGGCCCAGTTGTTCAGGGCGTTAGTGGGTTCGTACCCTGCCGACGCAAGCGCTCTGTTGGTCGCCAGTGAAGATGGCCTTCGGCCAGTCGCCACACTCGGCCTGCCTGAAGACGTCTGGGGCCGCTGCTTCACTCTGGAGGCTCATCCCCGCCTGGCGGCGATTGCTGCACATCCGGGTGTTTGTCGTTTCGAGTCGGACGGCTCCCCGTCTGATCCCTTCGATGGGCTGATCGATGAAGAGCTGGCCAGAGTGCAGGATTGTCTGGGCGTGGCTCTACGCGACGGTGACCGGCTCATTGGCATGTTGACCCTGAATGCTCTGAAGCCCGGCCAACTCGGCGGGCTCGATGAGCAGGAGTTGTACACGGTAGCCACATTGCTGGGCTCCTGTCTGCGTCTGGCTCGCCAGGTCAGGGTGACCCGCTCGCGCTTCAGTGAAGCCTTGGATATCGAGTACTCTCAATCGCCCCCTTTGCATTGGCATAGCCCTGCGATGCGCCGGCTCGATGAGGCCGTAAAGCTGGTCGCGCCCACGGACATGAACGTTTTGCTGCACGGCGAAACCGGCGTCGGCAAGGAGCGGATCGTGCGTCAGTTGCACATGTCGTCATCGCGTCACCAACGTCGGCTAATCCGGGTCAATTGTGCCGCGCTGCCGGAACATCTGATCGAGAGCGAGCTTTTCGGCCACTGTCGCGGCGCCTTCTCCGGCGCTATCAAGGATCATCGCGGTCACTTTGCCGTAGCCGATGGCGGGTCACTGATGCTCGATGAGATCGGTGAACTGCCCTTGGCCCTGCAGCCCAAACTGTTACGCGTGCTTCAGGAAGGTGAAATCCAGCCTCTGGGAAGTGAGCGCCCCCAACGGATAGATGTGCGAATCATCGCCGTCACCAACCGAGACCTGGCCGCGGAGGTGGCGGCCGGAAGATTTCGCGAGGATCTTTATCACCGGTTGAGCGCTTTTCCCCTGCAAGTGCCGGCCCTGCGCGACCGCCGCGAGGACATTCCGCTGTTGGCCGGCAGCTTCCTCGAGGAGAATCGCATACGCCTGGGACTGACCAATCTGCGTCTGGCCGAGGATGCCGAACTGGCCCTTCAGGGTTGGCACTGGCCCGGTAATGTCCGAGAACTCGAGCACACGCTGAGCCGGGCCGCACTGCGGGCACTTGGCGATATCATCCAGGAAAGCATGTCCGAAGAGAGCCGTCATCAGCTTACGGCACGCATTACACGCCATCATCTGGATCTGCCTGATGGATCGCTCGCCCCCGAGAGCATCATGGAACCGGCCACTTCCTCTCTGGCGCCCCCTCGGGACTGGATGGCCCTGCGAGAAGCCACCGAACATTTCCAGCGCCAGTATATTCAGCAGGCCCTGAATAGCCATGGAAACAACTGGGCGGCGACGGCCCGCGCATTGATGACAGACAGTGGCAATCTACATCGCCTGGGAAGACGCCTGGGATTGAAATGATTTCATCGTCAGGCTGGCCAAGCTGCGCAGCCCCGGCTCGCCAGGCACCAACCGAAAGGAATTCCATGTGCAAGAGGAAGTAAAGAAGAACATTCTTTTGAGAAACAACGTGAAGGTTACCGGCCACGGTACCCAAGCGATGATATTTGCAGCCGGATTTGGCTGCGACCAGAACATGTGGCGGTTTGTGTCGCCGGCTTTTACCGATGATTACCGTGTCGTCCTTTTCGACTATGTCGGTGCCGGAGCATCCGATACCCAGGCTTATGATGCGCAAAGATACAGCGAGCTTCATGGGTATGCTCAGGATGTCATCGATGTCATCGCGGCACTGGAAGTGAAGAAGGTGGTATTCGTAGGGCACTCCGTCGGCTGCATCATCGGCTTGCTTGCCTCGATCCGCCACCCCGATCTCTTTGACCGACTCGTGATGATCGGCCCCTCCCCCTGTTACTTGAATGATCCACTTGGCTATACAGGCGGGTTCGAGCGGGAAGCTCTGGAAGGATTGCTGGAGATGATGGACAGGAACAATATCGAGTGGGCCAGCTTCCTGGCGCCTGTCATCATGCAGAACAATGACCGACCGGAACTGACAGAGGAATTGAAGGAGAGCTTCTGCTCCACGGATCCGGCTATCGCCCGCAACTTTGCCAAAGTCACCTTCTTCTCGGATAACCGCGAGGACCTGCCCAGGGCGCCTGTCCCCGCCTTGGTGCTACAGGCATCGGACGATGCTATCGCCCCGGTTGCGGTAGGGGAATATATACACCGTCATATGCCCCAGAGTACCTATAAACTCCTGAAAGCTACCGGACATTGTCCGCACATGAGCCACCCCGGAGAGATCGTCAGGTCCATCAGGGAATATCTCCCAAGCGGACATGCCTTGAGCGCCAAGGAGCCGGCCATGCAGGTACATCAGCTTCCATGCGGCTTCCTGTCATTTACTCTGGAAGGCAATATCTCCATCGTGAATGACAAATTGCAGAGCTGGCTTGGGTATCGCCTCGAAACCCTTCAGGGCAAGCCCGTTGACGCCATCTTGACGGCATCGAGCATTCTCTTTTACCAGATGTACTTCTTTCCGATGATACGTCTGCATGGCAGGGCCGAAGACATTCATCTCAGCTTGCTCGCCAGTGACGGCAGCGAGATCCCGGTACGCGTTAACGGGGCATGCCATAACGTGGAAGGAAGTCTTGTCATCGAATGCCTAATCCTGAAAGACGAGCCATTACAGTCCTGAAGACAATCCCTGTCAGCGTTATGCGCTGTAGCAACATATCTGCAAGAGGATTTACGATGATCGCCGCCGTATCGCGTTGCATGCACACGCTGGCAGCGCTGGCCGTTCTCGGCTCAGCTCTGGGTGCTGCCCAGGCCGCTCCGACACCTTCCAAGGCCGAACAAGGATCGACCTCGTCCGTTGCAGGGAGTACCGGCAATGGCCATGAGGGCGGCAGTTGCCCGTTGAACGACATGGAGCGCGAGTTGCTCGAGCGCGTCAACGAAGCGAGGGGGCAGGCCCGCCAGTGCGGCGACGAGAAATTCGAGGCAGTGAGGCCGCTGGATTGGAACTGCCGGCTCGAAGCTGCTGCCGAGGTTCACTCAAAAGACATGGCGGCAAACGAGTATTTCGACCATGCCAGTCCCGAGGGCGTGCAGATCGGTGAGCGGGTGAAGAACCAAGGCTACGACTGGATGGCGGTGGGTGAGAACATTGCCGTCGGGCAGGACTCTGTCGCTGCCGTTGTCGATGGCTGGCTCGCGAGTCCGGGGCACTGCGCCAACATCATGAATGACACGTTCACCGAGATGGGCGTGGCAAAGGCCGAGAATGTCGGGAAGATGTACTCTCCCTACTGGACCCAGGTCTTCGCTCGGCCTCGCTAACAGCATGCAACCTGCTCTCGGGCCACACTATGGGTGGCGGTCGCTTCTGCATCGACTCGCTTGGCCGCTGCCAGGGAGTGATCTAACCTCGAAGAAAGGCCACTGCGTGGAGGAGAAAGGCAGGCAGAGGACACGATGTCTATGTAACCGAGAGGGAAACGGCATGTCGCGATCTCGACAATGAAGCCCCCGGCATGGCCGATCAGCACCCGGCAACCTAGACTGAGAGACCGAGACACCTGTTTTCGTATAGAGTCCACGTTGATTCTCTGCCGACTGTCCTAACGCTGAATGAGGACACCAGAGACAAGGAGGTAACGATGAAGCGCGCGATTGGGATGGCAGTAGCCAATTGGTTGAGAAAGCCCGAGAACCGGCAGAAAGCCAAGCGTACAGCGCAGAAACTGTGGAACAAGCGCCAGGGCCGTAAAGGTTCGTGGGATAACAATGGTCCACAACAGTAACGTTAAGATTACTTTGCCTATTGATTTTTATAGCATTTCAGCTTGACGAAGCGAAGCGAAACGCCTAGATTCGCATTTACGGTAAGCAGCGGCCAGGGACGGTTGCCAGTTCAAGGTTGTGCGCGGTCAGGATGACCGAAGCTTGGGAATGCAGGCGCTAGAGGCAGGAAGCCAGTGATGCCAAGGATCCCATAGGCTTATCGTGATGCAGTGTTTCTCCCCTGCAAGGCCCGGCCAGCAATGGCCGGGCCTTATTAATTTCCTCTCCAGGTTCTGCCTGAAAAAGTTCCGCCTGAAAAGTCGATCGGCTCTTCACCCTCCCCGCCAGGCCGGTTCACCCGCCTACTGACCGGCAACGTGGGCGGTATCGCCACATATGTTAAACAGCAACTGTCAAACAGCAACACGCCCAAGCCCCCGCCGCCTCGCCACATTCCGGCAGCGCCTGACACCGATCACGGCATTGCTGCCTTTGCATTAGCGTTTGCCTAAGGCTTCATTTCGCTGAATACTGTATATAAAAACAGCATAGCGAGAGAGTGCCATGCCACGGATATGTTTGCAGACTCCCACTACGGCGCCCCAGCCAATGGCGCTCCCCTTCCCGGAAGTCCTCGCTCGGGCTGGAGTCTCCGGCTTTCCATCACCTGCTCAGGACTATGAGGAGCGGACACTAGACCTCAACGAGCGTCTGGTAAAACGCCCCGCCTCGACCTTCTTCATGCAGGTCGCGGGAGACAGCATGACCGGCTTCGGCATGCACGAGGGTGATCTTCTCGTCGTCGACCGCTCCCTGACGCCCCGCCCCGGCCAGATTCTGGCGGCGCTCGTCGAGGGTGAAATCATCGTCAAGCGCTACGAGATCCTCGAGGGCCGACCTCACCTCTGCTCCGCTCATCCCCGCTATGCACCGATCCCTCTCGACCGCCACGACTGCCAGATCTGGGGTGTAGTCCGCTCGGTGATCCACGAGTATCCAGTATGATCGGCCTCATCGATTGCAATAATTTCTATGTCAGCTGCGAACGTGTCTTTCAGCCTCATTTCGAAGGCGTCCCTCTCGGCGTCATGTCCAACAACGACGGGTGCGTCATCGCCCGCTCGCAGGAACTCAAGGCGCTGGGGGTCGAGATCGGGACCCCCGCCTTCAAGATCCACCGACGCGGCGTGATCCTGCTCTCCTCGAATTATGAGCTTTACGGTGACATGTCAAGCCGCGTTCAGGCAGTGCTCGAGGCGCTCTCGGCGGGCATCGAGCCCTACTCCATCGACGAGGTCTTCGTTCGCCTCGACGGTTTTGAAGCCGCCGCGCTGGCCGCTCACTGTCACGCACTACGCCGCCAAGTACGGCAATCTACCGGCCTGCCGGTCTCGATCGGCGTCGCCCCAACCCGCACACTTGCCAAGCTTGCCAGTCGCGCCGCCAAGCAAGTCCCAGCCTACGGCGGCGTCTGTATTCTCGAGGCGGAAGGCCCCGTCACGCAGGGGCTGCTGCAGCATGTCGCCCCGGGCGATATATGGGGTATCGGCCGCCGCCTGGCCGAAAGTCTCTACCTGTTGGGCTTGCGTACGGCCTGGGATCTGCGCAACGCAGACCCTCGGCACCTGCGACGCCGTTTCAGCGTGACGCTCGAACGTACCCTTCTCGAACTGCGTGGCATTCCGGCACTGGAGCTGCACGATATCAACGACGCCAGGCAACGCATCGTGACTTCACGCAGTTTCGGCCAGCCCACCGGCGAGCTTGCCGATCTCCGGGAAGCCGTACGTGAGTACGGACAGCGAGGCGCCGAGAGACTCCGTCAGCAGGGGCGCCTGGCCCGCGCCGTCCTGGTTTTTCTCAGAACCAACCGCCACCGGCAGGATCTGCCGCAATACCTCCCCAGTCTGGCCGTCGAACTGGAGCGCCCCACCGACGACAGCCGACCGATCCTTGCCGCCGCCAGACACGCTCTCGAGCGTATCTATCGCCCGCATTTTTCGTACATGAAAGCCGGGGTGATGCTGCTCGATCTGATCGACACCCGTCGGCAACAACTGTCACTGCTCGACACGCCGCAGAGCGCCGGCGAGCGCAAACGTAGCGAAACGCTGATGGCAACCCTGGACGAGTTGAACCGGAGGATGGGGCGCGGCACGGTCAGGCTGGGCATGGCGTCGGATGATGCCGCCTGGCAGCTGCGCTGTGCCCAACGCACGCCCCGCTGGACGACGAGATGGGACGAGATTCCCCGCATCAGGATCCGCTAGCGCCCTGCGCTCCCCCTCCCTTCGATGGCGCTTTTCTGCGCTGATAGCAGCGATGCCACTACTATGCGGCTTTGTCGGGATGCCCGGTAGCAACTACAGTCTGGATAGCATTCAGGCAACACGACGAATCGGGAGCCGTATGATCACCAAGGAAGCTATCGACCTGGCCCGGAAAGCTCCCGGGCTGCATTCTCACCACCAGGCCGATACTGGCCCCGAAGCCACCGCCCTGCGCGCCATCGGCTCGGAAATCGCAAAGCTTGCCCAACTCAACGGGCAGATGGATGCAGAAGAAGCCATCGATCAGGCCGTTGCCCGTTACAGCGGTGTGGGGCTGGACCGCGACCTTGCCGAACAGGCCTACCGTTCCGCGGCCCGCTGAAGCACGCTGCGATCAAGCAGATGAGGCCGCTGCCTGTCTCGAACGGGGAATGTTCGCTACCTTGTGATAAGAATTCACTCACTCAGGAGCACGCCGTGACCACAGAAAGCGTCAGTCAGGACAGGATGGTCGAGCTATTGAAGGGCTGCACCGGAGGCGAGCGTGTCGTCGTCGACTACGACGGCGCGACCTACACCGGCCAGGTCGCCGGAACCTCAGGCGTCGGCATCATCTTCAAGGCATCGGACACCGCGGAAGCCCCCGAGACCCGCCGATCGCACCCTCCCGAGGACGTGCAGGGCGTCGAGATCCAGTTCAACTACGTCAGGGAGCTGGAAAGGGAAGGCGTGAGCTACGTTCCGATTCTCTAGTGCCGGGCCATGTAACGAGCCGCCCCTCCTTTAACCAGACATGCTCTTGACCAGACACTCCGTTGGCCAGATTGCGACACCGTCGTATCAGTCACGCCCCGACCAGGCGGGACGCCCCGACACTCCTTCTTGGACAGCGCAGGGAGAACACCATGATCGTCAAGCCGCCAACTTACGTTGACCCGCAGCTTCAGGAGGCCCCGCCTCCCGATCCCCCCGATGAAGTGCCGCCTCCCAAGGACCCACCGCCTCAGGAGCCGCCGAACGAAGAGCCACCGGTGGAGGAACCGCCTGACGAGGAGCCGCCCGTGGAAGAACCGCCACTGGGCAATCCTCCACCCGCGTAATGCCCCAGCGAGAAAAGCGGAGCCTCGGCCCGCTTTTCTCGGCTTCTCCTGCGCGCGCAGCCTGACGCGGCTTACGCCTCGGCCAGCGACCTCATCGAGCCGTGTTGTTGCGCGGCCTGATGCCAGGCGAGCGCCTTCTCGAGACAATGAGGCGTATGCCCACCACGCTGACAGGCTTCTTCGAAATAGGCACGCAGCGCCGGACGGTAGAAAGGATCGACACAGTTCTCGATGATGGCCACGGCCCGCTCGCGCGGCGCCAGACCGCGCAGATCCGCCAGGCCGTGCTCGGAGGCCAGAATGTCGACATCGTGTTCGCAATGGTCGACGTGGCTGACGAACGGTACGAAGCTCGACAGGTTGCCATCCTTCGCCGTGGACTTGGTGATGAAGATCGACAGCTGGCCGTTGCGGGCAAAATCGCCCGAGCCGCCGATACCGTTCATCATGTGCGTGCCGTTGACGTGGGTGGAATTGACGTTGCCGTAGATATCCGCTTCCAGCGCCGTGTTGATGGCGATGATGCCCAGGCGCCTGACGATGCCGGGGTGATTCGACAGCTCCTGGGGACGTAGCACGATCCGGTCGCGGTAATGATCGAGGTCGTTCCAGACACGCTTGCCGCACTCTTCGGAGAGCGTGATCGAACTGCCCGAAGCGAAGACCATCTTGCCGCTGTCGAGCAGGTTGAAAGTACTGTCCTGCAAGACCTCGGAGTACATCGTCAGATTCTCGAAGGGTCCCTCCATCAGGCCGTTCATGACCGCATTGGCCATGGTGCCGATCCCCGCCTGTAACGGCAGCAGTGACGGTGTCAGGCGTCCGACCTCGACCTCATGCTCGAAGAAGCGGATCAGATGCCGTGCGATCTGCCGGGTATCCTCATTGGGCTGTTGCACGTTCGAGGGGCTATCCTGCCCTCGAGTTAGCACAATCGCCGCGATCTTGTCCGGATCGATGGGAATGTAGTGCGTGCCGATGCGAGTGTCGGGTGCCGTGACCGGAATGGGCTGGCGGGTGGGGCGCATCTGCGGAATATAGATATCGTGCAGCCCGATCAGCGCCTCGGGCGTCGACAGGTTCAGCTCGATGATGACCTTGTCTGCCAGAATGGCAAAGCTCGCCGAATTGCCGACGGAGGCAGTCGGCACGATACCGCCATCCTCGGTGATGGCGCATGCCTCGATGATGGCGAGGTCGAGCTTGCCGAGCTGCTTGTTGCGCAGCAGTTCCACCGTTTCGGAGAGGTGCTGATCGATGAACATCACCTCGCCGTTGTTGATGGCACGGCGCAGGGTCGAGTCGACCTGAAACGGCATGCGACGTGCCAGAACATGGGCTTCGGTCAGGTGCCTGTCGATGTCGTTACCCAACGAGGCGCCGGTCATCAGCGATATCTTCAACGGATCGCGCTTGGCCCGGCGCGCCAATGCCAGCGGTACATCCTTGGCTTCGCCAGCGCGAGTGAAACCGCTCATGCCGATGGTCATGCCATCCTGAATCAATGCCGCCGCCTCTTCAGCCGACATTACACGATCACGCCAGCCGTCCAGACGGCAGCGCTGTTCAGCCAATTCCTTCATACCTACCCCTTTGTGATTACGACCTTAGTCGTCTATGGCATGACTGTCGGCATAGTGACAATTCCACGCACATTACCCCATCAAACTTTAGTCATATGGACAACGACGAATTCGCAAATTTATCCGCTGCATTACGGTATGCCATCCCGCTGCGCTTGTCTCTTTCGCCCAGGGATTCCTACAGTGAAGAAGGACCTACCTGAACCCGTTGGGAGAAAGACCATGCAACATGTTTTGATCAAGATCATGGGCGGTACGCTGCTGGCGATTTCAATGGCCAGCATGGGCGCTTACGCACAAGAGGATAACCAGAGCGACAGTTTTTCCTACTGGGACACCGATAGCTCGGGCGGCATCGATCAGGACGAATGGAACGCCGGTCTGGCCACCGAGGCCAATGCCGGGTTGCAGGAAGATCAATCATCGTCCGATACCAATGAAGGCAATGCGCTCTACAACACCTATGACGACAATAACGACGACTCGCTCAACGAAGACGAGTTCGACCGCTTTCGCGGCGACATGCAAGACAAGTAACCGAACACAAGCGATATGAAAGACGACAGTATCTTCAGCGACTCGCCATCGCCAAGACAGGCGGCCTGGCCGCCTGTCGACAAATAGCGCTTGCTTTCAGGAATAGGTCGTCCTGACCCCTTTCTGCACGCACTCCTTGAGGATGCCGCGTGTACTGGCGGCAATATCATTGGCCACGAACAGCTTCTTGCGCTCGTCCTCGAGAAAGTCAGGGCCAAAATCCTGAGTCAGATGCAATGAAGCATAGTGATTACCGTCGAAATTCTCGCGGCTGAAATACCAGTCACCTGCCATGTAGCCGCTTACCTGCGTGTAACGCGAGAAAGCCCATGCCAGCTTGTGCCGGATAGCGTCTTTCTCCTGCTCGTCCTGAGCCGGAATGTAGTAACTGATCACGACTTCACCGATGTTCACCTGGATTCTGAGCACCAGTTTGGTAGCGAAGGCGGCAATCTCGTAATACGCATCGATCTCGCCGGGGTTGTGCATGATGCGAATCTGCGTATTCGAATGCCGGGGCACTGCCTTGATGCAGGCGTCATTGACGGACTTCTCCTCCCATGGCTCGAAAGCGGCGCGGGGGTAGTCGATCAATGAACAGGCGCGAGGGAAGGTCTTGTAAAAGAACGCCTCCGAACGCTTCTGCAGTCCCGTGGAGTTCACATCCTTTTCCGAGAAGAACACCACCAGCGAGATGACGATGCCCGAAGCGGCAATCTGCCCCAGCGACAACCCGGCCAAAATCCAATCTTCCTTGTTTCCCCTGCCGATGTACTGATAGCTGACCAGCAGCGAGATGAACAACGCAAGAATCAACACTAACAGCGCGATGGTCTTGACCCAGCGGGGAACGTAAACGAAATTTCTGGAATCCATGATAAGGGCATACCCGAACGTGCGAAGTGAAGCGATGCCACTTGGCAAACCAGACAGTGGCAGCGCTCGTTGCGTACCGTTTCGATGGTAACCCATGTCTTGGAAAACAGGGGGCAAGTATCCAGACAAAAAAATGCCCAGCAGGGGGTGCTGGGCCTTGGAGCTTAGCGCTCCGCAATGGGTAAGACGTAAAAGGATCCTGGCAAATGACTGGCTTCCTGCCTTCAAAGCCTCCTTCCCTCAGACTCGATCTTCCTGATCGCGCACTTCCTGTACTGGCGGCCCTGCCTGGCCGCTGCTTACCGCACACCCCCAACCTTAGTCACGGATGCCTGCCCCTGCAACCGCATCGAAGCGCAAAAGCCCCCACTTTTTACTGATCGCGTCTCATGCGTGTCCCGAGGCACGCCTCGGGACACGACCTTTCGCTCAGCTCAGCGCGAAGACACCTCCGACCACGGCGATGGCTGCCCCCAGCAGACGACACCAACGTGTCCGACGAGTCATCAGCCAGCCCCCCAGCGTCTTGCCGCCCCAGGTGATGGCCAGCGTCGACAGCGAGAAGCCCAGCAGGTAGGTCACGAGCGAGGCGTTATGGGGCAGTTCACTGCCATGCGCGTAGCCGTGGAACAGCATGAAGCCCACGACCAGCGTACTCCCCAGGGCGCCTGGCAGCCGGGCCAGTGTGGCAATGAGCACCCCCGCCAGCAGCACGGACATGGCGATACCTGTCTCGACGCCCGGCAGAGCCAGACCCAGACCGCCCCAGGCCAGCGCGGCGCCCAACCACATTCCGCCCAGGACCAGCAGCGGCATGAAACGCCGCGATACGCCGGCCTGCCGGACGCTCCACAGGCCGATGGCCAGCATGGCGAGCAAGTGATCGGCACCTAACAACGGGTGCATCAGGCCAGCGGCAAAGCCACCGTGACCGGCGCCGTCGTGGCCCGGATGGCCAAAGGCGGTCGCGGCCGTCAGTGACAGGACAGGCGCCAGGGCGAGAGCGTAACGTGTTGCGTTGCCTGACATGGGATTCTCCTCAGGGCAGTGGAATAAGAGATCGTTTCAGGACGCGGCTAGCGCCTCGGGGCGCCGCTCGGGCAGCATCCCGCGATCGAGGATGAAGCGGATGATCGTCTCCAGCCCGACACCGTCGTACAGGTTGGTGAACACAAAGGGGCGCTCCCCCCGCATCATCCTGGCGTCACGCTCCATGACATCCAGCGAGGCATGCACGTACTCGGCGATATCGATCTTGTTGATGATCAGCAGATCGGATTTGGTGATGCCCGGCCCGCCCTTGCGCGGAATCTTGTCCCCTGCGGAAACATCGATCACGTACAGCGTCAGATCCGACAGCTCGGGGCTGAACGTCGCCGACAGGTTGTCGCCGCCGGACTCCACCAGCACCAGTTCCAGATCGGGATGGCGGCTGTGCAGATCGTCGATGGCGGCGAGATTCATCGAGGCATCTTCACGAATCGCCGTGTGCGGACAGCCGCCCGTCTCGACGCCCAGGATACGATCGGAGGCCAACGCATCGTGCTTGAGCAGGAAGTCGGCATCCTCGCGGGTATAGATGTCATTGGTGACCACGGCGATATCGTAGTGATCGCGCAGCGCCAGGCACAGTTGCTTGAGCAGCGCGGTCTTGCCGGACCCAACCGGGCCGCCGACGCCGACACGCAGGCAATGTTTCATGGTTTCTAGCTCCCTATCTCTCGTTTAGCTTCTGAACAGGCGGGAATACTGGGTCTCGTGCAAGGCACTGGCCAGCGCCAGCCCCGGCAGCGCCGGGCCAAGATCGTCATCTTCAAGCGCAAGCGCCACATCCACGGCATTCACCAGGGCCGGACGCAGGCGCTCGATCAGCCGCTGGGCGGCGGTCTGCCCCAGCGGCAGCGCCTTGCAGGCCACCGCCAGCTGGTTTTCCAGCCACGCCCAGGCGAAGCCGAGCAGGCTGTCACGGGCCGGGATACCGCGCTGATGCGCCGCCAAGGCGAATACGCTGATATAGGCCGGTGACACCGGCATGACCGGCTGCGCCGGCAGCCGGTCGAGGCTATCCAGCAGTCGTACCAGCGCCGCGCCCAGACGCGTATCCTCGGCGGCAAGCTCGGCCGTCTCGCGGTTGGCGAGCAGCCAGGCATTCCACTCATCCAGCCGGCTGCCATCCTGTTCCGCCCAGGCCCGCTGCTGGCGAGCCAGCACCGGCAGTTCGCAACGGCTCAGCCCGTCCTCGAGGACCCCGTCCAACCATTCCCCCAGCGTCGCCTCATCATGCACCCAGCCCAGCTCGAAGGCGCTTTCCAATCCCTGCGACCAGGCGAAGGCACCGATCGGCAGCGCCGGGCTGACCAGTTGCAGCAGCCCCAGCAGGGCCAGATCGTCGCTGCCGGTCTGACGGGGCTCAGTGGGCATGGCCAGGCTCGTGATCATGGTGGCGATGGCCGTATGAATGACCGTGTCCATGGGCATGTCCGTGGCTGTGGCCTTCACCCTGCGAGTAGGCGCCCGGCTCGGGATCGAACGGCGCCTGGTGATGCTCGAGTGTCGCTCCCAGGCGTTCGGCCAGTTCCTCGAGGACATGGTCCGGCGGAAAGCGCACCCAGCCCTGACCTGAAGAAGCGTGTTCATCGCCACCAATGGCCAGCGAGACGTGCCGGTTGCCGAGGTGATAGCACAGCCGCGCCAGGGCCAGCGCACCTTCGATCCGTGCCGTCACCACCGGCTCGTCGGCTGCCCGGATGCGTACGATCTCGCCACCCTCGGCGCGCAACCCTTCGCCATCGCGCAGAACCGGCCCCCGATCGAGAAACAATCCCAGATCATGCCCCGCATCGCTCACCGCCTTGAGGCGGCCGCGGCAGCGCAGCTCGAACGGCAGCGTCAGGGTATCGCCGGCCTGTTCCGCCGCGATCGGCCCCAGGCGTTCAATCAGTTTCAACATGTCCTACCTCAGAAAAGATGATACCGCTGGGCCAACGGCAGTTCCGTCGCCGGCTCGCAGGTCAACAACTCGCCGTCGCAGCGCACTTCATAGGTCTGCGGATCGACCTCGAGCTGCGGACAGGCGTCGTTGAGCTTCATGTCGCCCTTGCGCACGCCGCGCACGTTCCTGCACGCCGAGAGCGGGCTGACCAGCCCCAACCGTTCCCCAATGCCGGCATCGATGGCCGCCTGGCTGACGAAGGACAATCGAGTCGCACTGGCCGCCTTGCCGAAGGCGCCGAACATCGGCCGGTAATGCACCGGCTGCGGCGTGGGAATCGAGGCGTTGGGATCGCCCATCGGCGCGGCGGCGATCATGCCGCCCTTGAGAATCAGCGCCGGCTTGACGCCGAAGAAGGCCGGGCTCCATAGCGTCAGATCGGCAAGCTTGCCGACCTCCACCGAACCGACCTCGTGACTGAGCCCATGGGTGATCGCCGGGTTGATGGTGTACTTGGCGATGTAGCGCCGGGCGCGGAAATTGTCGGCGCCGCGCTCGGCGTCTTCCGGCAACAGGCCACGCTGCACCTTCATTTTGTGGGCAGTCTGCCAGGTCCGGCAGATCACCTCGCCGACCCGCCCCATGGCCTGGGAGTCGGAGGCGATCATCGAGATCACGCCCAGGTCATGAAGGATGTCCTCGGCGGCGATGGTCTCGCGGCGGATGCGCGAGTCGGCGAAGGCCACGTCCTCGGGAATGTTGGGATCGAGGTGGTGGCACACCATCAGCATGTCGAGGTGCTCGTCGATGGTGTTCACCGTGTAGGGCCGCGTGGGGTTGGTCGATGACGGCAGCACGTAGTCCTTGGAACAGGCAGTGATGATGTCCGGTGCGTGCCCGCCACCCGCCCCCTCGGTGTGGTAGGTATGGATGCCGCGCTCCTTGAACGCCGCCAGGGTGTCCTCGACGAAGCCCGACTCGTTGAGCGTGTCGGTGTGGATGGCGATCTGCACATCGTACCGCTCGGCCACGCTCAGGCAGTTGTCGATGGACGCCGGCGTGGTGCCCCAATCCTCATGCAACTTGAGCCCCATGGCGCCGGCCTCGAGCTGCGCTTCCAGCGCCTCGGGCAGGCTGGCATTGCCCTTGCCGAGCAGGCCGATGTTCATCGGCAACTCGTCGACCGCCTGAAGCATCTTGCCGATATGCCATGCGCCCGGCGTGCAGGTGGTGGCGTTGGAGCCGGTGGCCGGGCCGGTGCCGCCACCGAGCATGGTGGTCACGCCACTCATCAGCGCCTCTTCCACCTGCTGCGGGCAGATGAAATGGATGTGGGCGTCGATGCCGCCGGCGGTGAGAATCTTGCCCTCGCCGGCAATGATCTCGGTACCGGGGCCGATGACGATATCGACGTCCGGCTGGGTATCGGGATTGCCGGCCTTGCCGATGGCTTTGATCCGCCCGGCCTGGAGCCCCACGTCGGCCTTGACGATGCCCCACCAGTCGAGGATCAGCGCGTTGGTGATCACGGTATCCATCACCGTGTCGTCGTGACGCTGGCTCTGGCCCATGCCGTCGCGGATGACCTTGCCGCCGCCGAACTTCACCTCGTCGCCGTAATGGGTGTGATCCTTCTCGACCTCAATCCACAGCTCGGTGTCGCCCAGGCGCACTCTGTCGCCCACTGTCAGGCCGTACATATCGGCATAGGCCTGGCGACTGATCTTCATGATTGATCTCCTTTGCCGTCGGGACCGGCAGTAGGCGGGGTTCGCGCGGCAGCGGGCGCGGTAGGGAGTAGCGCTCCCATCACGTCGCCACGGAAGCCGTAGATATGCCGCTTGCCGACGAAAGGTATCAGGGTCACCTCGCGGCTCTGGCCGGGCTCGAAGCGAATCGCCGTGCCCGCCGCCACGTCGAGGCGATAGCCGCGCGCCTTGTCGCGGTCGAAGATCAGCGCCGGGTTGGCCTCGGCAAAGTGATAGTGCGAGCCGATCTGAATCGGCCGGTCGCCGGTGTTGGCGACCTCGACGGTGATGCGCTCGCGCCCCGCACAGAGCTCGATCTCGCCGTCCTTCAATTGGTATTCACCGGGAATCATTGGAATCTTCCCTCTACGTTATGGCTGTTTCAGCAGCTAAAACCGAGCGGACGAAGGCCAGGCAAGGCGGCGAGCGAAAAAAGGCGGAGTTTACTTTGTAAATGAGCACTTTTTTGTCGCGAAGCCAACACAGCATGGCCGAGTGCAGCCTGTTTTAGACGATTGGGCTATGAACCGTGACCAGTTTCGTGCCATCGGGAAACGTCGCCTCGACCTGAACCTCGTCGACCATTTCCGCCACGCCCTCCATCACGTCGTCGCGGGTCAGGATCTCGCGCCCGTAGCCCATCAACTCGGCGACGCTCCTGCCGTCGCGGGCGCCTTCCATGATCTCGGCGCTGATCAGCGCCACGGCCTCGGGATAGTTGAGCTTGAGGCCACGCGCCTTGCGGCGTTCGGCAAGCAGAGCCGCGGTGAACAGCAGCAGCTTGTCCTTGTCTCTGGGAGTCAATTCCATACAGGTGTCCTTTCATTCGTGTTTGGAAACGGGCGCTCGTCGGCTCAGGTCAACCAGATGCGCGGCACACATGCCTCACGTCCCAGCATCAAGGGTCGGAGCACCTCCCAGGCACGCTGGCACAGATCCCATGCCTCGTTGCGTTCATGCCCCAGGTAGCGCAGCAACAGTACATCGTGACGCTGGGTGACGGCCCAACGGGTCGAGGCGGAGAGCCGTTCGCGCAGGAACTCCACTGCCGCTTGAGGCGACTCGAGCCCCGCCGCCCACAACGTGGCTTGTACCGTGGCACCGCCCTGCCCCCAATGTCCGAGAAAACGCGGATGCTGCGGGTCGAGCGGCTGGCGTTCCAGCCATAGCGGCCGGTTGTCACGCGTCAGGCGAAAGTGTTGCGCCACACGGCCGCTGACGAAGGGCAGACGGCTGGCGGGCCGCCCCAGCGCCATGATCTCCCAGCCCAGGCAGCATGCGTCGCCCTCCAGAATGATGTCGGTGCGCTGTTCGCCGCGCGAGCCATCGAAGCACAGCGTCTCCTGGGGCAGCCACTCCAGCCGTCCTCCCGTCTCGACATGCAAACGGGTGTGCTGCGCCCAGGCGACGCCGTGACTGTCGGCCCGGTAAAGCTTGGCCGCGGCCGGCGTGGTCAGCAGCGCATGGGCGCCCTGCCCGACACGCGCACTGATGTGCAGGGCATCGCCGCTGACCAGCCCGCCGGGCGGGTGCAGCAGATACACGTGACAGGGAGCGCCTTCGGGATAGAAGGGCCGCTGCACTCGTAGCGGCCCCTGGTGGCGTGCGCGTGTCAGCAAGGTGCGCTCGACGTCGCCGCGCGCGTCTCGGCGCATGTCTTTGCGAAATCCCAGTTCGAGCGTTGCCGCCCAGCGCCGCGAGGCATCGAAGCGGTGGCCGTGATCGACATTTGCCGCATGCCTCGCCCATGTTTTTTCGTTGCAACTCATACCGTCAGGTGCTGCTTGATTAGCGAATCGGAAAGCTCCGCAATCATGCCACGAGCGACCGGCCGCCCGCGATCGAGGATCACGAAGCGATCGGCAAACTTGCGCACGAACGGCAGCTTCTGCTCGGCCAGCAGCACGGTCATGCCATCCTCCCGATTGAGCTTGCGGATCACCTCGCCAATTTCGCTGACAATGTTGGGCTGAATCCCCTCTCCCGGTTCGTCGAGAATCAGCAGGCGCGGCTCGAGCACCAGGGCGCGGCCGATGGCGAGCTGCTGTTGCTGCCCTCCGGAGAGGTCGCCGCCGCGGCGATGGCGCATCTGGGCCAATACCGGGAAAAGCTCGTAAATGCGCTCGGGAATCGTGCGCTGGCTGTCGCGACGCGCCGCCAGCCCGGTGCGCAGGTTCTCCTCCACGGTGAGCATGGGAAAGATCTGGCGCCCCTGGGGAACGTAGCCGATCCCCAGGCGCGAGCGCTCCTCGACGCGCCTGCTGGTCAGCTCCACCTCGTCGGCATAGCGAATCGCGCCGCTCTTGACCGGCACTTCCCCCATGATGCACTTGAGCAGCGTGGTCTTGCCGACACCGTTGCGGCCCATCACGCAGGTGCATTCGCCTTGCGGCACATCGAGGGACAGATCCCACAGCGTATGACTCTCGCCATAGAACTGGTTGAGTTTATCGATCTTCAGCATCAGGCTTGCCCTCCATCGCTGTCCGAGCCCAGATAGACTTCGACGACGCGGGGGTCGGAAGAGACCTGATCCATGCTGCCTTCGGCGAGCACGCTGCCCTGATGCAGCACCGTCACCTTGCGGGCGATCGAGCGCACGAAGCCCATGTCATGCTCGACCACCACCACCGACTGCCTGCCGGCGAGGCTCACCAGCAGTTCGCCGGTGCGCTCCATCTCCTGCTCGGTCATGCCGGCTACCGGCTCGTCAACCAGCAGCAGACGCGGGCGCTGCATCAGCAGCATGCCGATCTCCAGCCACTGTTTCTGACCATGCGACAGGATGCCTGCCGGGCGATGGCGGGCCTGCTCGAGGCCAATCAGCGATACGACCTCCTCGATACGCTCCCGAGCGTCGCCGGACAACCGCGCCACCAGGGTCGGCAGGATCCGCTTGTCGGCGCTCATCGCCAGCTCGAGGTTCTCGAAGACCGAAAGCGCCTCGAACACCGTAGGTTTCTGAAACTTGCGCCCGATCCCCAGCGTGGCGATCTCGGGTTCGTTCATGGTCAGCAGATTATGGCGACTGCCGAACCACACCTGACCGCTGTCGGGTCGGGTCTTGCCGGTGATGATATCCATCATGGTGGTCTTGCCGGCTCCGTTGGGACCGATGATGCAACGCAGTTCGCCATCGTCGATGGTCAGGTTGAGGTCATTGATCGCCTTGAAGCCGTCGAAACTGACATTGACGTCCTCGAGATAGAGGATCGGCCCATGTCGGACATCCACCGGTGATTCGTTGGGCACCAGGAAATCGAAAACCCGATCGCGCTGGGCCAGGGATTGCAACAGGCTCATGCGGTGGCCTCCCGTGGCTTGTTGTCCGATACGGGGAGCGTCTCGCCAGGCCGACGCCTACGCCCCTTGAGCAGCCCGGCGATGCCTTGCGGCAGCAGTACCGTGGCGACCACGAACAGCCCACCGAGGGCGAACAGCCAGGCATCGGGCATCACGCCGGTGAACACCGTCTTGGCGTAGTTGACCAGCATCGCCCCGAGCACCGCCCCGTAGAGCGTGGCCCGCCCGCCCAGCGCCACCCAGACGACGATCTCGATAGAGAACAGCGGCGAGAACTCGCTGGGATTGATGATGCCGACCTGCGGCACGTAGAGCGCACCGGCGACACCGGCAAGCATCGCCGAGATCACGAAGACGAACAGTTGAACGCGCTCGACCCGATAGCCCAGGAAACGGGTACGCGCCTCGGCATCCCGGGATGCGACGCAGACGCGGCCCAGCTTGCTGGCGACGATGGCCCGGCACAACACGTAGCCCAGCGCCAGGGCCACGCCCGAGGCAATGAACAGTCCCAGCCGCGTCGCGTCGCTGCGCAGGTCGAAGCCGAGCAGCTCGCGGAAATCGGTCAGGCCGTTGTTGCCGCCGAAGCCCATCTCGTTGCGGAAGAATGCCAGCATCAGGGCGAAGGTCAGCGCCTGGGTGATGATCGACAGATACACGCCGGTGACCCGCGAGCGAAACGCCAGGAAGCCGAATACCAGCGCCAGCAGGCCCGGTGCCAGCAGTACCATCAGGAAGGCGAACCACGCCATGTCGAAGCCGTGCCAGTACCAGGGCAGCGACTCCCAGTCGAGAAAGACCATGAAATCGGGCAGTTCCGGGTGGCCGTAAGTGCCGCGGTCGCCGATCTGGCGCATCAGGTACATGCCCATGGCATAGCCGCCCAGCGCAAAGAAGGCGCCATGTCCCAGGCTGAGAATGCCCAGATAGCCCCATACCAGATCCACGGCCACCGCCAGCAGGGCATAGCACAGATACTTGCCGAGCAGCGTCACCGTGTAGGTGGAGACATGCAGCGGATGTTCCGGCGGCAGCAGGGCGTGCGACAGCACCACCGCAGCCAGTGCCAGGATCAGTACGCCCAGAAAAACCAGGGTCGAGCGCTCGTTGAAAGGTTTGGTCAACCACATCGGCTCAGCCCTCCGCTGCCCGGCCCTTCTGCGGAAAGAGTCCGCGGGGGCGTTTCTGAATGAACAGGATGATGAACACCAGCACGATGACCTTGGCCAGCACGGCTCCCGCCCAGGGCTCTATCACCTGGTTGATCACGCCCAGCGACATGCCCGCCACCAGCGTGCCCCACAGGTTGCCGACCCCGCCGAACACCACCACCATGAAGGAGTCGATGATGTAGCTCTGCCCCAGGTTGGGGCCCACGTTGGTGAGCTGCGACAGCGCCACCCCGGCCAGCCCGGCGACGCCGGACCCCAGCGCGAAGGTCATGATGTCGACCCGCGTGGCGCGGATACCCATGGCTCGCGCCATCGCCCGGTTCTGGGTTACCGCGCGCACTTCCAGGCCCAGACGGGTCTTACGCATCACCAGCATCAGCGCCGCGAAGACCACCAGGGCGAAGCCCAGCACGTAGAGGCGATTGAGGGTCAGTGACAGCGCCTCGTTGATCACCAGCGAACCGCTCATCCATTCCGGCGTGATCACGGTCCGGTTCAGCGGCGAGATCAGCGTGCGCACCAGTTGCTGCAGGATCAGGCTGACACCGAAGGTCGCCAGCAGCGTTTCCAGCGGCCGCCCCTTGAGAAAGCGGATCACGCTGCGCTCGATGATCACCCCGGCGAGCGCCGCCACCAGGAAACCGGCGGGAATCGACAGGATCAGCGCCAGTCCGGGCTGGCCCGGCAGTAGCTGTTGCAGCAGCCAAGTGGTATAGGCGCCGAGCATGATCAGTTCGCCATGTGCCATGTTGATCACGCCCATGACGCCGAAGGTGATCGCCAGGCCGATCGCCGCCAGCACCAGCACCGAGCCCAGACTGAGGCCGAAGTAGAGCGTTTCGGCAGCGCGATTGAGCTTGAGCTTCTGTTCGATGCTCGCCAGCGCCTGCCGTGCCGCCTCGGCGGCCTCGCCGTCACCGCCGGCCACTCGATTGAGGGCGGCGCGCACCGTGGGATCGAGACTGCCCGACAGGGTTTCGACAACCGCGGTATCGCCCTGCTCCAGGCGATACAGGGCCAGGGCCTGTTCGAGCTTCTGACGTACGGCGGGGTCATCCTCGACCTCCAGGCGTGCCATCAGCGGCGCGGCCATGGGCTCGTCGACCTTGCCCAGCAGACGATCCGCGCTCTCCCGACGCTCCTCCACCGTCGGCGCATCGAGGTCGAGTACCGCCAGAGCGCTACGCAACTGATTACGCAAGGCGTTGTTGATCGAGACACGATCGATGTTGCGGCGTGACATCTCTCCCAGCTCGGCCTCGGTGACAGCATCGATCACCGTCCAGTCGCGTCCGCGATTGTCGGTGACGATGACGAAACGGCCGCTGTCCTTCAGGCGCTGCAGCTTGCCGTCGAGCAGGGTCGTCAGCCAGATGCGCATACGCGGGTGGCCGCTGATGATCAGATCCTGTATCGCCTGCGCCTTGTCGGCATAGGAGTCGGCCGCCAGCGCCTCGAGCTCTGGCGGCGTCTCCTGTTGACGTGTCAGCCCGGCAGCCGCGTCGTTCTGCTGAGCCAGGGCGGGTGCGCCCAGCATCAGCAAGCCGTACCCGAACAGCACTAGCGCGGTAATGATCCGCAGAAGCTTCATGCGGGTGTCCTTTGAGTGGCGTGTCATGTCAGTGAAGAAGGCCGACCGCCGTGCACGAGCGCAGCGGCCGGCAGGTCTTACGGGACGGGCATTGTCGTCACGCGTCTACGGACTGGTGGCTTCCGTCTGCGCGCCGCCGCAGCTGCCCTTGACAACGTTGTAGTTGCCACACTCCATCGGCTTGCGCCAGTCGCTGATAAGATCGCGCGAGCCCGGCAGGTAGTCGGACCAGGCATCGCCGGCCACGGTGGAGGGCGTCTGCCAGACCACGGAGAACTGGCCGTTGTCCTGAATCTCGCCGATCAGCACGGGCTTGGTAATGTGGTGGTTGGGCATCATCGCCGCGTAGCCGCCGGTGAGGTTGGGCACGCTCACGCCGATGATGGCGTCCTTGACTGCATCGACATCGGTGGTACCGGCCTTGCGCACGGCTTCCAGCCACATGTTGAAGCCGATGTAGTGCGCCTCCATCGGGTCGTTGGTCACGGCGTTGTCGTTGCCGGTGTAGTCGATCCAGCTATCGATGAAGTCGTAGTTGGCATCGGTGTCGACGCTCATGAAGTAGTTCCAGGCGGCCAGATGTCCGACCAGCGGGGCGGTATCGATGCCGGAGAGTTCCTGCTCCCCCACCGAGAAGGCGATGACGGGAATGTCGGCCGCGTCGACGCCCTGGTTGCCCAATTCGCGATAGAACGGCACGTTGGCATCGCCATTGATGGTCGAGACCACCGCGGTCTTCTTGCCGGCGCTACCGAAGCGCTTGATTTCGGAGACGATGTTCTGCCAGTCGGAGTGGCCGAACGGCGTGTAGTTGACCATGATGTCCTCGTCGGCCACGCCATGATCCTTGAGGTAAGCCTCCAGGATCTTGTTGGTGGTGCGCGGATAGACGTAATCGGTGCCGGCCAGCACCCAACGTTTGACGCCGACATTGTTCATCAGATAGTCGACGGCAGGGATGGCCTGCTGGTTGGGCGCGGCGCCGGTATAGAAAACGTTCTCCGAGGACTCCTCGCCCTCGTACTGGACGGGATAGAACAGCAGGCCGTTGAGCTCCTCGACGACCGGCAGCACCGACTTGCGCGATACCGAGGTCCAGTTGCCGAAGATGACATCGACCTTGTCTTGCGCGAGCAGCTGGCGCGCCTTCTCGGCGAACAGCGGCCAGTCGGAGGCCGGATCGACCACCACCGGCTCGAGCTGCTTGCCCAGCAGCCCGCCGTTCTCGTTCTGCTGCTCGATGAGCATCAGCATTTCATCCTTCAGCGTCGACTCGCTGATGGCCATGGTGCCGGAAAGAGAGTGCAGGATACCGACCTTGATGGTGTCTTCCTGAGCGAAGGCCTGGCCGGGCAGCGCCACGCTCAGGCTCATTAGCGAGGCAGCAGCCAGCCAGCGAGGGGAAACGTTCACCTTTTTCACAGCAATCTCCTTGCGTAATGATTGTTATGGCGGGGTATCCAGCGATGACGCCATCCGAGATAACCTCGTTCACTGCTTCGCAAGGCGTGTGCCAATTTAGTGCGTTTCCCTATTAAATCCTTTATCTACAATAAGTTGATAACCGCCTGACGAATCTCTGTCGTCGCCCGATGCACCAACAGAGCGCAGCGCACCTCTTTCGTGCACCACATCAGATGCCGCGTATCGACATGCACCAGCACCACGCATAAACGACAACACCGGCCCTGGGCCGGTGTTGTCGTTCAAGCTCGAAGCGGGCATCACTCGGGATAGAAGGCCTCCTCCGGCAGGCTCATCAGCTCTTCGGCACCGGCCATGATCTGACGTTCGAGGGCTTCGGTTCGAGGCAGAAGACGCGTCAGGAAGTGGCGTCCCACGGTCAGCTTGGCCTGGTAGAACGGCCGTCCCGATTCGCCATTCTCGGCCAGCCCCGTCTGCGCGGCGCGGGCCGCCTTCCACCACATCCAGGCGTAGGCGACGCAGCCGAACAGATGAAGATAATCCGCTGCCGCCGCGCCGAGTTCCTCCGGACGCCCTCTGGCCTGGTCGAGCAGCCGGCCGGTCACGCTTTCGAGACGTGCCAGCTCACGTTCGCACGCCTGATGGAAAGGCTTCAGCGTATCTGCGGACTGCGTGCCGATATCCTCACGCACCAGTGCGGCGAAACGCTCGACGTAGGCGCCCTGATTGCGGAACAGCTTGCGCCCTACCAGATCCATGGCCTGGATACCGTTGGTGCCCTCGTAGATCATGGCGATGCGCGCATCGCGCACGAACTGCTCGGCGCCCCACTCGACGCAGTAACCATTGCCCCCGTAAAGCTGCTGCGCTTCCACCGTGGCATCGAAGCCACGATCGGTGAGGAACGCCTTGGCCACCGGAGTAAGAAGAGCGACCAGGTCCCCCGCCTCGGCCTGCACATCGGCGTCGGGGTGATACTTGACCCGATCGAGCTGCATGCCGACGAAGGCGGCGAACATCCGTCCCCCTTCGTTCCAGGCGCGTACGTCCAGTGCCATGCGTCGCACGTCCGGATGCACCAGAATGGGATCCGCGGGCTTCTCGGGGGCCGCCGGGCCATTGGGCGCGCGACTCTGCAGGCGCTCGCGGGCGAAGTCCATGGCGCTCTGGTAGGCCACCTCGCCCAGCCCCAGCCCCTGAATGCCGATCGACAGACGTTCGTAGTTCATCATGGTGAACATCGTCGCCAGCCCCTGATGGGGCTCGCCGATCAACACGCCCTCGGCACCGTCGAAGTTCATCACGCAAGTGGCGCTGCCCTTGATGCCCATCTTGTGCTCGATGGAGCCGCAGCTCACCGCATTGCGCTCGCCCAGGTTACCTTCGCTGTCGACCTTGAACTTGGGCACCAGGAACAGCGAGATGCCGCGAGATCCCTCGGGAGCATCGGGCAGTTTGGCCAGGACCAGATGCACGATGTTCTCCGCCATGTCGTGCTCGCCGCCGGTGATCCAGATCTTGCTTCCGGTAACGGTATAAGTATCGTTGCCAGCTGGCACGGCACGGGTCTTGATCAGCCCGAGGTCGGTGCCGCAATGCGGCTCGGTCAGGCACATGGTGCCCATCCACTCCCCCGAATACATTCTGGGCAGGAAGCGCCGCTTGATCGCTTCGGGGGCGTGGCTGTCGAGCAGCAGCGTGGCGCCATTGTTGAGGGCGGGATAGAGCGCAAAGCTGGTGTTGGTGGCGTAGAGCATCTCCTCGAAGGCCACGGTCAGCATCTTGGGCATGCCCTGGCCGTCATGGTCGGGATTGCCGCCCAGGCCGAACCAGCCGCCCTCGGCCAGGGTGCGAAAGGCCCCCTTGAACCCGCTGGGAGTGAATACCTGGCCATTGTCGAAGCGACAGCCCTCGGCATCGCCACTCATGTTGAGAGGAAACAGCTCGGCCGACGTGACTCGCGCGCCCTCCTCGAGGATGGCATCGGCCAGCTCTGGACCCAACTCGGCCGTGGCCGGCATTTGTGCCCATAGTGCACCGGCCTGGAACACCTCGTTCAATACGAACCGCATGTCGCGCAGCGGTGCCTGATACTTGGCCATGACAACTCCTCGGCGAGATTCAAACGAACGATTGAATCCTAGCCGAAGGGATAAGTCGCGTCACGCCGACCTTTGGCGTAGACAAGAGCGAGCCAGAAGACAGGTCCGCGGTGCCGCATTCGGCGAACGACAGGCTCATGGAGAGGGATGCTTGCCCTCCTCCCATCCCAGACTGCCGCCCTGGGCGGGAGCGAACCAGGCAAGCCGATGATGGAGCGTGACGACATGGCCGACGATCACCAGCGTTGGCGGCTTGATGCCGAGGCGGTCGAGCCCTGGCGGCAACGCCTCGAGCGTTCCGACATGAACACGCTGACGTGCCGTGGAGCCCTGTTCGACCAGCGCCAGCGGCGTAGCGCCCGGCAGGCCATACGCCTGGAGTCGTTCACGGATCACGTCGAGCGCGCCGAGCCCCATGTAGAACACCAGGGTCTGCTCGGGACGCGCCAGCGATGCCCAATCGAGATCGCAGCTGCCATCCTTGAGATGGCCGGTGACGAAGCGCACCGACTGGGCATGATCACGGTGCGTGAGCGGAATACCGGCATAGGCGGCACATCCCGAGGCGGCCGTGATGCCGGGCACCACATCGAATTCGACACCTGCCGCCGCCAGCGTTTCCAGCTCCTCGCCTCCGCGTCCGAAGATGAACGGATCTCCTCCTTTCAGGCGCACCACGTCATACCCGGCCTGCGCCCAGTCGACCAGAGCCTGGTTGATGCCGTCCTGAGGCACGCTGTGCTGCGAGCGGGCCTTGCCGACATAGAGCCTCCGGGCCTGCGGGTTGGCCAGCGCCAGAACCTCGTGACTGACCAGGCGATCATGAATGATCACGTCGGCCTGCTGGATACGCCGGAGCGCCTTGAGCGTCAGCAGCTCGGGATCCCCCGGCCCGGCACCGACCAGCGAGACACGCCCCGTGCGGTCCGCGGGCCGTACCTCGGCACGCGACGACGCCCTCCCGATCCGAGGAGGCAGGCGTACGCTGGAAGCGCCCGGCAATGCCGGTGCGTACACCATCACCCCAGCCTGGCGCGCCATCTCGGCCCAGCGCGTATCCAGCGCTTCCTGTCCGGTGGCCACCAGCCATAATTGTCCAAGCGCCGGGGCCGGCTCCTCCGCACCTGCCGACTGCCACCCCTGAGCCTCGATCAAGGCTTTCAGCTCCGGCATGCAGTGGCGGGCATGCACGCGCAGGCGCGGCACCAAGCCCGCCAGTGGCGCGGCCAGTCCAAACGCCTCGTGGCCGCCACCGATCAGGCGGATATCGAGCTGATGAGGGTCACACTGCAGGGAGAGGAGTTCCATGTCGCATCGCTTATATCCAGGGGCGAGCAATAATGGCGTTTTTTATAGCCAAAAGTAAGCCTTGGCGTATTCGGCGCAGGGAACGTTTGGTTGGAAGGATATAACCGGGGTGGACACTGCAGGAGGCACCAGGGTGGCGGCCGCATGGACTGCCGTCACCCTGGCGGGCGCTTTCACGTATTGAGCGTTTCCATCCCGCCCATGTAGGGGCGCAGCGCTTCCGGTACGGTGATCGAGCCGTCGGCATTCTGGTAGTTCTCGAGCACCGCCAGCAGGCAGCGCCCCACGGCCAGGCCGGAGCCGTTCAGGGTATGCAGCAGCTGCGGCTTCTTCTGCGCAGGGCTGCGGAAACGCGCCTGCATGCGCCGGGCCTGGAAGTCCTCGCAGTTGGATACCGAGGAGATCTCGCGATAGGTCGCCTGACTGGGCAGCCACACTTCGAGATCGTAGGTCTTGGCGGCGCCGAACCCCATGTCGCCGGTGCACAGCGTGACCACCCGATAGGGCAGGCCCAGCGCCTGGAGGATCGCCTCGGCATGGCCGCGCATCTCTTCAAGCGCTTCGTAGCTGGTCTCGGGATCGACCATCTGCACCATCTCGACCTTGTCGAACTGGTGCTGGCGAATCATGCCGCGGGTGTCCTTGCCATAGGCGCCTGCCTCGCTGCGAAAGCACGGCGTGTGCGCGGTCAGCTTCACCGGCAGTTGAGCGGCCTCGAAGATGTGGTCGCGGGCGAAATTGGTCAGCGGCACTTCGGCGGTGGGGATCAGATAGTATTCGTTGTCGCCTTCCAGCCGGAACAGATCCTCGCCGAACTTGGGCAACTGACCGGTGCCCATCAGCGAGTCGCGATTGACCATGTACGGCACGTAGCACTCTTCGTAACCGTGCTCGAGGGTCTGCTTGTCGAGCATGAACTGGGCGAGTGCGCGATGCAGCCGCGCGATCGGCCCGCGCATCACGGCGAAGCGCGACCCGGTCAGCTTGGAGGCCATCTCGAAATCGAGATATCCCAGCTTGGCGCCCAGATCGACATGATCCTTGACCTCGAAGTCGAACTCACGCGGCGCACCCCAGCGATGCAGCTCGACGTTGTCGGCCTCGTCGGCGCCCTGCGGCACGCTCTCATGAGGCAGATTGGGCAGGCTGGCGGCGATGGCGTCGAGCGCCTCCTGCACCTCGGCGAGCTGGCGCTTGGCGGCGTCGAGGCGATCGCCCATGTCGCTGACCTCGGCGAGCAGTGGTTCGATGTCCTGACCGGCCGCCTTGGCCTTGCCGATAGCCTTGGAGCGCACGTTGCGCTCGTTCTGCAGCTGTTCGGTCTGGGTCTGCAACTCGCGACGCTGGGACTCCAGCGCCTCGAGCTTGCCGGTGTCGAGAGTGAAGCCACGTGTGGCCAGTCGTTGGGCTACCTGCTCGAGGTCGCCACGCAGCAGTTTCGGATCGAGCATGGAATCCTGTCCGTCGAATCGCGTGAAAAATGCGGGAGATTGAAAACAATCCATTATTGTAGGGAAAAGCGCCGTCCGCGGCCACGCTCGCTGACGGCGTGGTGGCGGGTCGGGTACACTTAGCGCCATCGATGAATCTTCCAGACTGGCTGCGCGGCGCCTGACACCGCTGTCGACGGCCACATGCAACGCTTGATGCCGAGATTATGATCGCACGCCTAGACTCTCTTTCGCGGATCGACGACCGCACCCTGCGTTTTCTCGAGGCGCTGCGCGCCGACGGCTTCACCGGCGACATTGCTCCGGACTACGCCAACCGCACCGTGCTGGCCACCGACAACTCGATCTACCAGCGCCTGCCGCAGGCGGTGCTCTATCCACGCGACGCTGACGATCTGCAACGCATCGCCCGCCTGGCGGCACGCGACGAGTTCCGCGAGATCGCCCTGGCGCCACGCGGCGGTGGCACCGGGACCAACGGCCAGTCGCTGACCGAAGGGGTCATGGTCGATGTGTCGCGCTACATGCACCACATTCTCGAGATCGATGTCGAGAACCGTCGCGTGCGCGTGCAGGCGGGTGTGGTCAAGGACCAGCTCAATGCCGCGCTCAAGCCCCACGGGCTGTTCTTCGCTCCCGAGCTCTCCACCTCCAATCGCGCCACCCTCGGCGGGATGATTTCCACCGATGCCAGCGGCCAAGGCAGCCGTGAATACGGCAAGACGCGCCATCACGTGCTGGAACTCGACACCGTACTGCTGGGTGGCGAGCGCTGGACCAGCCGTCCGCTGGAAGAAAGCGAGCTCGAGGCGCTCTGTCAACGCGATGATCCGGTAGGCGACATTCATCGTACCGTTCGCGAGATCATCGACACCCAGCGCGACTTGATCGAGGCCAAGTTTCCCAAACTCAACCGTTGCCTGACCGGTTACGATCTCGCGCATCTGCGCGATGCCCAGGGGCGCTTCGATCTCAACAGCGTCCTGTGCGGTTCGGAGGGCTCGCTGGGGTTTCTCTGCGAGGCGACGCTCAACGTGCTGCCGATCCCTAAGCATTCGACGCTGGTCAATGTGCGCTATGCCAGCTTCATGGACGCCCTGCGTGACGCCCGGTCGCTGATGGGCCTGGGAGACGCCGCCGCGTCGGCCGGGCTGCCCCGCCCCACCTCCATCGAGACCGTGGACGACAAGGTGCTGGCGCTGGCCATGGAGGATTTCGTGTGGGACAGCGTCGCCGAATTCTTTCCGGACAGCGAAGCGCGCGCGACGGCGGTACAGGAGCCCGACAGCGACGTGGCAGTGGCGTCCGCCGCGCCCCGGGCCGAGGCGCGTACCGCCCCCGCCATCCACGGTATCAATCTGGTCGAGTTCAACGCCGACGATCCCGAGGCGCTTGCCGCCAAGGTCAAGGCGTTCACCGACCATCTCGGCGCGGACGTCAGCGTCGAGCGCCTGGGCTATACCCTGGCGCAGGGGCGCGAGCAGATCGGACGCGTCTATGCCATGCGCAAGCGCGCCGTGGGTCTGCTGGGTAACGCCAAGGGCGAGAAGCGTCCGATTCCCTTCGTCGAGGATACGGCGGTGCCGCCCGAGCATCTTGCCGATTACATCACCGAGTTTCGCGCCGCACTCGATGCCCGTAGGCTGGATTACGGCATGTTCGGCCATGTCGATGCCGGTGTGTTGCACGTGCGCCCGGCCATCGACATGAAGGATCCGAAGCAGGAGACGCTCATTCGCGAGATTTCCGACGAGGTCGCCGCGCTCACGCACAAGTACCACGGCCTGTTGTGGGGCGAGCATGGCAAGGGCGTGCGCTCGGAATATACGCCCAGGTTCTTCGGCGAACTCTATCCCAGCCTGCAGCGCCTCAAGGCCGCCTTCGACCCGTACAATCAGTTGAATCCGGGCAAGATCGCCACGCCGGCGGTCGATGGCCACGAAGCCGTACAACTGGCCGACCCCGGCCTGCTCAGGATCGACGAGGTGACGACCCGGGGCCAGCTCGACCGTCAGATCGACGAGCGGGTGTGGCGGCATCACGCAGCCGCGGTGTACTGCAACGGCAATGGCGCCTGCTATAACTACGACCCGCTCGACGCCATGTGCCCGTCATGGAAAGGCACCCGCCAGCGTATCCACTCGCCCAAGGGGCGTGCCAGCCTGATGCGCGAATGGCTGCGTCTGCAGGGTAACGTCGGCACCGACGTGGTCGAGGAGTCGCGCAAGAAGAAGGCCGAGGGCGCCTGGGGATTCATTCGCGACCTACCGCTGCGGCTGCGCAACTCCTGGCGCCAGGGACGCGGCGAGGACGACTTCTCCCATGAGGTCTACGACGCCATGGCCGGTTGTCTGGCGTGCAAGTCCTGCGCCGGGCAGTGTCCGATCAAGGTCAATGTGCCGGAGTTTCGCTCGCAGTTCCTCGAGGTCTACCACGGACGCTACCAGCGTCCGCTGCGTGACTACCTGATCGGCGGGCTGGAGTTCATGCTGCCCACGCTGTCGCGGGTCGCGCCGCTCTACAACGCCCTGCTCCAGCACCGGCTGGTCGATCGTCTGATGAGCAAATGGATCGGCATGGTCGATAGCCCCTCGATTTCAAGGGCCAGTCTCGCCAGGCAACTCAAGGCCTGGGGCATCAGCGAAGCCACGCCCACCGCGCTGGGGCTGTTGACCGAACGCCAGAAGGCGCGCAGCGTCATCCTGATCCAGGACGCCTTCACCAGTTACTTCGAGTCGAAGCTGGTGATGGACATCGTTGAACTGCTGTCGCGTCTCGATATCCGCGTGTTCGTCATGCCATTCAATGCCAACGGCAAGCCACTGCAGGTTCAGGGTTTCCTGGGCCGCTTCGAGCGCACCGCCGCCAGGCAGGCCGAGCATCTGCGCGCATTGGCGCGATTCGGCGTGCCCATGGTGGGCATCGACCCGGCCATGACGCTGACCTACCGCCAGGAATACGTGAAGGCGCTGGGCCCGCAGGCGGTGCCCGAGGTGCTGTTGCTGCAGGAGTGGCTGGTGTCGCTGGGCCGTCAACTGGCGCCTGCTGGCGTGGCGCTGGACGATCCCGGCTTCCGCCTGCTCTCGCACTGTACCGAAAAGACCACCGCTCCCGGCTCGCCCAAGGCCTGGCAGCAGGTATTCGCCACCTTCGGCCTGGACCTGGCACTGGTCGCTACCGGTTGCTGCGGCATGTCCGGCACCTACGGCCATGAGGCGCGCAACCGCGACACCTCCGAGCGGATCTATGATCTTTCCTGGCGGGAGGTGACGGAGGATCCGGCCAACAGCGGACGCCTGCTCGCCACCGGCTACTCCTGCCGCAGCCAGACCAAACGCCTGTCGGATGAGGCGCTGCTGCATCCGCTGCAGGGACTTCTCGCGGCGCTCAAGCGCGCCAGTTGAGCCACATAAAGTCCGATTGCATCGCGAGGGCACATCGTGCGCCCCGCCGCTTTCCACCCTCAAAGAGGATATCGGCATGTCTCGCACGCTGATCGTCATCGGTCTGCTCGTCGTGGTCATCGGACTGTTATGGCCGTGGCTGTCGAAACTCCCCTTCGGCCATCTGCCCGGCGATATCGTCATCAAGCGCGAGAACTTCGCCTTCTACTTTCCCATCACCACCATGATTCTCATCAGTGCGCTGATTTCGGCCGTGTTATGGCTGTTCAACCGTTGACATCCGGTGAGCATCGTCACGCCTGACGACACGAAAGCCTCTTTCATCTCCGCCGCCGCGATGCCGCCACCACCATGGCGGCACTGCAGGCCCTGGCGGATCATCGCGCGGGTAACCGAACCTCCGCAGCCATGTGCCAAGGCACATGGCCTTGCAAGGCCACCGACACGACGCTAGGCTGCGCGCTCTTTTTCATGGAGCTCGACGATGCAGCATTCCGCCCTGGCGCTGACAGCGATCGGGTTATTGGCCCTCATCTGTCAGTGGGTTGCCTGGCGCCTGCGCCTGCCGTCCATTCTGCTGCTGTTGCTGGCCGGGATCGCCTCGGGCCCCGTCACGGGATTGCTGGAGCCCGACGCTCTGCTCGGCGATCTGCTGTTTCCGCTGGTATCGCTGTCGGTGGCCGTGATCCTGTTCGAGGGCAGCCTGACCCTGGACTTCAAGGACCTGCGCGGTCACGGCCACACGGTTCGCCGCCTGGTGACCTGGGGCGCGCTGATTACCGCCCTGATCGCCACCACCGCCTCGCACTTCCTGCTCGGCCTGTCCTGGGAGATGGCCAGCGTACTGGGGACACTGCTGGTCGTCACCGGCCCCACCGTGGTCCTGCCGCTGGTGCAGACCCTGCGCGCCCGCGCCCATCTGACGCAGATCCTGCGCTGGGAAGGCATCCTCATCGATCCGGTGGGTGCCATCGGCGCGGTTCTGGTCTACGAGTTCGTCGCTCTGGGCCAGGCCAACGGCGCGGCCACGCATACCCTGCAACTGTTTGCCCAGACTGCCGCCATCGGCTTTGGCCTGGGGGTGGGCGGCGGTTACCTATGGGGGCAGGTGCTGCGCCATCACTGGCTACCGCAACATCTGCACAACTTCGGCACCCTGATGATGGTGCTTACGCTGTTTACCGCTTCCAATACACTGTTTCACGAATCGGGCCTGCTCACCGTCACGGTGATGGGCGTGTGGCTGGCCAACATGCGCGGCGTGCCGACTCAGCAGATCATCGAATTCAAGGAGACGCTTTCGGTCCTGCTGATCTCGGGTCTGTTCATCCTGCTCGCCGCTCGCCTGACGGTGGAGCAGCTCGCCCTGCTGTCGTGGCCGGCCTGGGCGTTTCTGGTCGTCCTGATCTGGGTAGCCCGCCCTCTGGCGGTATGGCTGTGTACACTGGGCAGCGGTCTGCAGTGGCGCGAGAAGGCACTGCTGGCCTGGCTGTCGCCGCGCGGCATCGTCGCCGCTGCCGTCGCCTCGCTGTTCGCCATCAAGCTCGAGGAAGCCGGCGTACCCGGTGCGGAAATGCTGGTTCCCGTCACCTTCCTGATCATCATCAGTACCGTGGTCATCCAGAGCCTGCTGTCGCGTTACGTTGCCCGCCTGCTGGATGTCAGCGAAGCATCGCCCTCCGGCTTTCTCATCATCGGCGCCAATCCCGTGGCGCGTGCCATCGGCAGAGCCTTGGTCGATGCCGGTTTCACCGTGCGCCTGACCGACAACAACTGGGATGCCGTACAGGAGGCGCGCATGGCGGGCCTGCCGGTCTATTACGGCAATCCGCTTTCCGAACACGCCGCCCAACACCTGGAGCTGACCGGCATCGGCCATCTGTTGCCGCTGTCGCCCTATCGTGAGCTGAACAACCTCGCCGCCCTGCACTTCGAGCATTTGCTCGGGCACGGCAAGGTCTTCCGTCTGGCCGTGGATGTAGGCAAGAACGCACGGCGTCACCAGGAACAGGCGCTCGGTCATCTGCCGCGGCTGTTCGACGAGGACACCACCTATGCCCGCCTGTCGAGCCTGCTGGCTCAGGGCGCCAAGCTGCGCAGTACCAAGCTGACCGAAAGCTTCAGCCTCGAGGATTACCTTGCGCTTCATCAGCAGCGCCTGCTGCCCCTGTTCGGCATCAATAGAAACGGCCGAATCCGGGTCGCCACTGCCGAAACGCCGCTCGCGCCCAAGCCCGGCGAAACGCTGATCAGCCTGATTTTCCCCGACTCGCCGGAAACCTAGCGTCTGTCCGCAACTAGACCTGTCCGCAACTAGACCTGTCCGCAACTAGACCTGTCCGCAACTAGAATAGCCTTAAGCCGTTTCGAACGGTCCCGCATCGGGACGCTGCATGTTAGGGTCGGAGAAAACCACCGACCAGGAGGGGATCATGACAAGGAATGTGTTCCGTCATCTGACGATGTTGAGCTGTCTGTCGGCAGGAGCGGCCTGGGGGCAGGATGCCCCCGAAACGTTGACGACGATCGAGATCAGCGCCCCGCGCCTCGAGCGTGAACTCTACGCGACGCCAGCCGCCGTCTCCACCCTGGACGAGCAGCAGATTCAGCGCGGTCAGCAGCGCGTCCGCCTCGATGAGTCGCTGAATAGGGTGCCCGGTGTGTTCCTGCAGAACCGCAACAATTTCGCCCAAGGCCAGCGCATCGCGATTCGTGGCTTCGGCGCCCGGGCGCCCTTCGGCGTGCGTGGCATCACCGTGATGGTGGACGGTATTCCCTATACCTTGCCCGACGGTCAGGCCCAGCTCGATGCCATCGATCTCGACAGCGCCGAGCGCATCGAGGTGATTCGCGGCCCGGCCTCGGTGCTTTACGGCAATGCCGCCGGCGGAGTGATCTCGGTCACGACCGCCGACGGGCGCGATACGGAGACCAGCCCCACGCTACGCGTGGAAGGCGGCAGCGACGATTATCGCAAGATGGCCATCCAGGCCGGGGGGCAGCAGGGCGACTGGTCTCACCATGTCAGTCTTTCGGCGCTGAATTACGACGGCTATCGCGAACAGAGCCAGGTGGAAAAGTACCTGCTCAACGCCAAGCTACGTCGCGAGCTGGGCAGCGACCGTGCGCTGACGGCGATCGTCAACCTCCTCGACAATCCACGCTCCGAGGATCCCGGCGGGCTGAATGCCGGCGAGGTGGCCGAGGACCGTCAGCAGGCCGCGCCCAATTCGCTGGCCTTGGACGCCGGGCAGAGCGTCGATCAGCAACTGCTGGGGCTGCAGTACGAAGATCTCTCGATGGGGCCTGGCAAGCTGTATGTCAGGGGTTTCGTATCGCAACGCGATTTCGAACAGCAATTGCCCTATGTCGGCGATAGTCTGATCGATTATCAGCGCGACTATTATGGGGGCAGCGCCGAATTCCATCATTCCCTGACGCTCGGCGACATGCCGCTACGCTATGTCGCCGGCGTCGACATGGCGCGCCAGGAGGACGATCGTGGGCGCCGCGATGTCGACGAGACCGGGCAGGCTCTCGCCGAGGTGGCGGACGAGACGCAGACAGCCACCTCGGCCGGGATCTTTCTGCAGGGCGACCTCGAGTTGACCGATCGGCTCACGCTGGCGCTGGGGGCGCGCTACGACCGCGTCGAACTCGATATCGATGACGACTTTCTCAGCGACGGCGACAACAGCGGCGAGCGCACCTTTCACGAATGGAGCGGGTCCGCCGGGCTCAGCTACCGTTACCGGCCGAATCATCAGGTCTACCTGAATACCGGCACCGCCTACGAGACGCCGACCTTCTCGGAGTTCGCCAACCCCTACGGTGGCGGCGGCTTCAACCCGGACATCGAGCCGCAGAAGGCCTGGAATCGCGAGATTGGCCTGCGCGGCAATTTCTCCAATGGACTCGATTATGACGTCGCGCTGTTCTCGGTCCGGGTACGCGACGAACTGGTCCCCTACGAGATCGCCGGACGCTCTTTCTACCGCAACGCCGGTGACACGGATCGTGACGGTATCGAAGTGGCCCTGGGCTGGCGATTGACGCCCCACTGGCGTCTCGATAGTGCGCTGACGCTGGCGCGTTACGAATTCGATAGCTTCGATAGCGAAGATGGCGCGTACGACGGTAACCGCCTCCCCGGCCTGCCGGAGAGGACGTGGATCAACCAGCTGACATGGCAGGGGCTCGATCAGCGTTTCGCCACGCTGGAAACCGAGTACATCGGCGATCTTTACGCCGACAACGCCAACCAGGTCGACGTCGACAGCTACTGGCTGGTCAACCTGCGTGCCGGCGACGGCTGGCGTCTGGGGGGCAGTGATACACGCCTGTCACTGTATGGCGGAGTACGCAACCTGTTCGACGAGGAACACTTCGCCAACGTACGCATCAATGCCAACTACGGCCGCTACTACGAACCGGCTCCCGGACGTACCTTCTATGCCGGAGTGGAAATCGGTTTCTGATACCGACCGGTACGGGGCACTTGGCTGGCCCATGCGCCCCGTACCAAGGCATTCCGGCTAGAAGAACATCCTGCGCAGGGCATCGCCGGGATCCGCCTCGCGCATGAAGGCCTCACCGACCAGAAAGCCATTCACGTTGTGCTCGCGCATGTGCTCCACGTCGCCGCGGCCATGAATGCCCGACTCCGTCACCACGACCACGTCGGGCGCAATCCTGCCCAGCAGTTCGAAGGTGGTGTCGAGCGAGGTTTCGAAGGTGCGCAGATCACGGTTGTTGATCCCCACCAGCGACAGGTTCAGCGCCATGGCGCGCTCGAGTTCCAGCGCATCGTGCACTTCCACCAGCACATCCATGCCGAGCGCTACGGCCTGCTGGTAGAGATCCTTGAGGCGCGCATCGTCGAGCGCCGCTACGATCAGCAGAATGCAGTCGGCTCCGATGGCCCGGGCTTCCGCGACCTGATACCCCTGGGTAATGAAGTCCTTGCGGATCACCGGCAGCTCGCAGGCCTCGCGCGCGGCCACCAGATAGTCCTCATGCCCTTGGAAGAAATCCGCATCGGTGAGCACCGACAGGCAACTCGCACCGGCGCCGGCGTAGGCCCGGGCAATCTCGGCAGGGTCGAAGTCCTCGCGAATCAGCCCCTTGGAGGGTGAAGCTTTCTTGATCTCGGCGATCACGGCGGGATCGCCCGCCCCGATGCACTCGACAAGCGCACGGGTGAAACCGCGCGGCGCGCTCTGCAGGCGTGCCCGCTCGAGCAGCTCGGCCTCGGTAATCCGGGCCCGACGCTCTGCAACTTCCTCGTCCTTGCGCGCGAGGATTCTGGCCAGGATGGTCGGCAGCGCCGCATCGTTGTTCTGATTCATCTCGTGTCCTTGGGTACGGGCTATGCGGAGAAAACGCGCGAAAAGAGCGCCAGCTCCTTCATTTTTTCCAGCGGCAATCCCGATGCCTGGGCATCCTGCGCCATCGCCACGCCCTCCTTGATGCTATCGGCGACATCCGCCGCATACAGGGCCGCGCCAGCATTGAGGGCCACGATATCCGCAGCCGCCCCTTCGCCCTGCAGCGCCTCCTTGACCAGCCTCAGGCTATCCTCGGCGGTCACCACCTTCAGCGGCGCCAGTGGCTGGCGCTCGATGCCGAACTCCTCGGGGGCGATGGTATATTCGCGAATCTCGCCATCCCTGAGCTCCGCCACTTGGGTCGGTGCCGCCAGAGAGATTTCATCCAGCCCATCCTCTGCATGGACCACCAGCACATGACGGCTGCCAAGTCGCTTGAGCGCTTCCGCCATCAGCGGGACCAGCGCCGCATCGTAAACCCCCAGCACCTGATTGGGAGCTCCTGCGGGATTGGTCAGCGGCCCCAGGATATTGAAGACGGTGCGCACCCCCATTTCACGGCGCGGGCCGATCGCATGACGCATGGCCTGATGATGCATCGGCGCAAACATGAAGCCCACGCCGACCTCCTCGATGCAGCGCGCCACCTGAGCGGCATCGAGATCGAGCTTGATGCCCGCCACGTCGAACAGGTCGGCACTACCCGAGGAGGAGGACACGCTGCGGTTGCCATGTTTGGCGACACGTCCTCCCGCTGCCGCGACGACGAAGCTGGCCGCCGTGGAAACGTTGAACAGATTCGCCCCGTCGCCCCCGGTACCGACGATATCCACCAGGTTTTCGACATTGACCCTCACCGGCAGCATCAGCTCGCGCATGACCTGGGCCGCGGCGGTAATCTCCTCGGCGGTCTCGCCCTTGACCGACAAGCCGATCAGAAAGCCGCCGATCTGGGCATCCGTGGCCTCCCCCGTCATGATGGCGCGCATGACTGCATGCGTCTCGTCGAAGCTCAGGTCCTGACGGCGCATCACCGCACCGATGGCATCCCGCATCTGCATGTCTGCGTATCCTCTGTTAAGCGCGGCGTTTCAGGAAGTTGGCGAGCAGCTCGTGGCCCTGCTGCGTCAGAATCGATTCAGGATGGAACTGCACGCCCTCAATATCCAGCGTCTTGTGGCGCAATCCCATGATCAGCCCCGGTGTGACATCATCCTCTCCCGCCCAGGCGGTTACCTCGAGACAGTCCGGCAGGCTCTGCGCCTCGACCACCAGCGAATGGTAGCGCGTCACCTCCATGGGATCGGGAAGCCCTTCGAAAACTCCCTGATGGCCGTGATGAATCGTCGACGTCTTGCCGTGCATGACCTGAGACGCCCGAATCACCTTGCCGCCGTAGACCTGGCCGATCGCCTGATGCCCCAGGCAGATGCCCAGGATCGGCAGCTTGCCGGCGAAATGGCGAATCGCCTCCAGGGAAATACCAGCTTCATTGGGAGTGCAGGGGCCTGGAGAAATGACCAGATGGCTCGGCGCCATGCGCTCGATCTCCTCCAGCGTCAGGGCATCGTTGCGTATCGTCTCGACATCGGCGCCCAGTTCCGAAAGATACTGCACCACGTTGTAGGTGAAGCTATCGTAATTGTCGATCATCAGCACGGACATAGCGATAAATCCTTGAATATATTGAATGTACCAAAATCTTTCGATGCGCTATCCAGCACGTCACCTAGATCGTTCAAGTCGTCATCGCCAACCGTGAAGGACCCCAGACACAAAAAAGCCGCCCTCACGGCGGCATTTTCCTTCAAGACGAGTGAAAGCGCCGCGCCAGGTTAAGCGCGCCACCACTGCAGGCTTGAAGTCGAGTGTACTGGTTTTTGCATGCCTCAATAGTGCGGATTGCAGGATGAGGTGTCAAGACGAGAGCATGCCCTAGGATGCCGGCCGGCATTCCGACAGGGCCTGCACCATCCGCTTGAGCGCCGGCTCGCCGTATTCCCCCTGAGTGACACTCTCCCACCAGAGTTCATGTACCGCCCGAACCCGCACCACGATGTCATCCAGGCCCAGCACCTGCGCCATGGCTAGGCGATGAAGACCTCGATTGACCTTGAGGATATCCCCGTGGCGACCGATCACCACGCCCAGCGGATCCTTCCCCAGCCCCTTGTCGAATCCCTGGCCTGCCATGCTTTCCATATAGCCGATATAGATCTGCAGATACGCCAGTATCTTGTCCGGGGTATTGAGCAGGATGCCCTTCTGGTGCGAGCGAAACGGTTTCCCCGCCTCCAGGCGCTGCAGGAGCTGTCGATAGGCGTCGCTCCGGGACAGATCGAGGCGATGCTGCCAGATATCCTGAATAAAGACGTAGCGGGAACCCTCGCGGAAGTCGTAGCGCGCCAGGTCCCAGTCGCCCTTCCAGATGAAGGCGCTGGCCGCCCGGCTTCGCTCGCGCTTGCCGGGAAACGACGCTTTCATCGAAAGCGACTGCACTAAATGCTGCGGATCGACATGCAACTCCAGCGCAGGTCCCAGATAAGCGCTAACGCTTCGATAAGGGAGTCCCATGGCTTCGATCTGATGGCCGGGTGGATCCTGCTTCAGCCAGCGTTCGAACAGACGATCTTCCACCGGCCGGACAAGTCGGGCCGTGAATGACTCGCGTACGACGTATGCCCAGCGTGCACGCAGCATGCTCCAGCGTAGATGGGGATCGTACAGCGCAGCATGGACTTCTTCGCCAGAGGGTGTTCTAACCGCCATCTCGTTGCTCTGCCCCCTTCCCGCCGGGTCACTTCGTTTCCACATGCGCCAGATACTCAAGTGATGCCGCAACGAAGGACAGGGTATTAATGATGTTAAGAGTACCTTAAGATATCACACCCCCAACGAATGACGCTGCGCCCCATCCCCTTGTTTAGGGTGGTGGTGACCTCTCATAGAGACATGAACAGACCCAAGCCGATCTTGAAAGAATCGAAACAGAAGCCGTTGGCCGTCATCGCTATTCGCCAGGTCGAAAAGAGCACCGGAGCTTCACGCATCGCGTTTCAGCAGATGGCACTTTTGGCTGAACAGGGATACCGCGTGACTGTCCTGGCTGAACGGGCCGATCGGAAGCTGGTCGGGGCACAAGGTGCCACGCTTGTGCGTTTGCCACGCTGGCCGTTCAAGGGCGCCTTCCGACGATTCTGGTTCAACCGCCGGGTCAAGTCCTGGTGCAAGCGCCATCACCCCGATCTGCTGGTCAGTCATGGCGATGCGGAGAGCCCAGACGTCATCTACATGCACAACTGCGTGCATCTGGCCAGCCAGCGTATTCATGGCAGAGAACTGCCTGCCAATCATGAAGTCGCCGCCATCCACGACCACGTCCTGACTGGCAAGCATTTCCAGAGAGTCGTGGTCAATTCGCAGATGATGGCCGATGACTTCAAGGCTCGTTACGGTATCGAAGACCATCGGATCGAGATCAACTATCCCGGTTACGACCCCGAGCAATTCAACCCGAAGCACGCACGTCGCGAGCGGCAGGCCATACGCGCCTCGCTCGGCGTCGCCGAGGATGAATACCTGATCGGCCTGATTACCTCGGGCAACTTCAAGAAGCGCAACGTGGCGGGTTTCGTTGATATTGCCGCGCGTCTCGAAAAGCATCTGCCTTCGCGCTGCCGATTTATCGTCGTCGGCAAGGACGACGCCTCTCCCTACCAGCAGCAGGCGGAATCGCTCGGCTTGGGCAAGCGTTTTATCTGGCGCTCGACCATATCCGAGGTGGAATCATTGTATGGAGCATTGGATATATTCGTCTTGCCAGCGCATATCGAGGAATTCGGCTGTGTTGTGCTGGAAGCGATGGCCTGTGCCACTCCCGTTGTCGTATCGCCATGGACAGGCGCTAGCGAACTGCTGCAGGACAGCTTCGCGGAACTGATATTGGACGATTCCAGTTTGGAAGCCTGGGCATCGCGTATCGAACAAATATTAAACGACACTCCTCAGGACCTTGGAGTCCAGCTGGCTCAACTGGCTTCAAACTACTCTTACCAACAGCAAGATGAGAAGCTCAAACACTCGCTTTCTTCCTTGAGTACTTGAAAACATCTTTCGGATTGAAGCTTGAACAGGAAATACGACGTTGAAGTATGCCATACCCGACTTCCCCAGCCAGCCTTGCTATCAACTCTCCGACGCCACACTCATAGGTCGTGGAAACAAGCGCGATTGCCATGCTCACCCTACCAATCCCGAGCTATGCATCAAGGTGGCTCGTCACCCTGAACGCTGGAGAGAGTGCCAAGAGCAGAACATTGTCGAATGGCATTACACCAACCATTTAAAGCAAAGTGGGGTCCCGCTCGACCACGCGGCGGATTGCTATGGATGGGTTAACACCAATTATGGTGCCGGCCTGATCATGAAACGCATACGTGAAGCCGATGGCTCTTCTGCCTTAACGCTAAGGAAAGCGCTGATCAAGGACAGGATCGACATCAAGGACACAAAGCTCATGCTAGCGGAGCTTAAGCGCTGGGCTTTTCAACATGCCGTAGTGATTGCCGACCTGAACACGGACAATCTCATGGTCGAAAACCATAACGGCAAGCTGAACTTTGTCTTCATCGATGGCTTGGGTAGCCGTAAAGCGGATAGAAAGTTTACGCTATATCAGCGCTTCCCTTCGATAGCAAGGCTTAAGACCTACCGTCAGTGGAAGCGTCAGGAAAAGACACTATTCAGGACAGTGAATAGTTTAAAAAGCCACTCCGAAGATATTGAGAACGCTGGATACAAATAGATGGCATCATCCCATCAAGGATTATGATTGTTTTGTCTTTTCTTTAATCTCATACGGACAAACCGAGGCTTCGATAAAGCGTTCCACTACTCTTTGCGGCAGGAAATCCTGCAACCAAGCATCGTTAATGACTGGTTTCGGCTCCTGCAGACTGCTTTGAATCTTATCGGCCAGCGCTGTCTCATCATGAGCGGCGATCGCACTCTCCAGCTCGCCTTTGAGCACCTCACGAATACCGCCAGGACAATCAACAGCAATGACGGGGGTACCACATGCCAAGGATTCGGTCAGCACGATGCCCATTCCCTCCACACGCGAGCTCAGCACGAAGAGACGAGCGCGATACATCCAGGGATAGGGATTGGCCCGGTGCCCGACAAAACGCACCTTATCGGCAATTCCCAAGGATGCCGCCAGCGTTTCCAGGGAGGCTCTCTGCGGCCCATCACCGACAATGACCAGCAACTCATCCGGACGGGCTTGCGCATACGCCCGCAATAGTAACGCATGATCTTTTTGCGGCACCAGACGCGCCACATTGACGATGTATGGCTCGTCAGGCACATCGGGCTCGTCTGCAAGCATGTGCTGACGGATGCTGCCTACCGGGCAGGGATTGACGATCACCGTCAGCGAGGCGGGCCGAAAGCCCCAGCGCTCCCGGGCCTCACGCACGGTTTCCGCGACCCCTTCGGACACGGCGACCAGAGGTTTCCCTGAAAACAGGCATCGGGAAAACAGCTTGTGTTTCCAGGATTTGTTGTTGATCGGAAGCGTGTTTTCAAGGACGAAGCGGGCCCGATCATCACGGTAACTCCAGACCGGCTCGATTGTACCAATCCCGCGAAAGATGATCCGATCCAACCGGCCATAACGCCTCTCGAAGCGCCACAACCAAAAACGCAGCAGATACCCCCCAAGGAAGCCGGTCCAGACGAAATGCGAGCGTCGAATCAGAGGATTGAGCAGCAAGCGTGAAATCAGCTCCAGCAACAAGCCGACCCCGGTCAGGCGCTGCCACCAGCGCAGAGCAAAGACGTGCATCCGGACGTTGGGGTTTTCGGGCGCCAGGCCATCGCTGCGCTTGCGATACACCATAAGATGGCTCTCATGTCCCGCTTCCGCGAAGGCATCGGCCAGGTTACAGGCAACCCGCTCCATCCCTCCCATTTTCAGGCTTCTGACGACGACCAGAGTACGCAATCAGTTTTCCTCGCTTCCGGCATGGTGCATTCGCTCAGGGCCAAGGGAATCGCTCCCTCCCGTCAGTTGCCAGCGCCAGTAGTGCGTCACCAGCCCTCCCAGAACCAGATTGTGCACGTAAACCCCGGTCCAGAAGGAGTTGTAAGATTCGAACTGGTTGACGATGACCCAGAAGACAAAGAATGCGGCCCCGAACAGCGCCATGTCGCCCGGCATGACGCCGCCCCGCCACGCCAGCCATGTCGCGCGCCCGACCCATGCGGCCAAGCCGATGAACACGGCGAGCCCCAGCACCCCGTAGGCGACCCAGACTTCGAGGAAATAGTTGTGCAGATGACCGAACTGCTGCTTGATCTCCTCGGGCAGCCACGCCGTCTGATCAATGGCCAGACTGCGTCCGTCACTCCCCCATCCTACGAGCGGACGCTCGGCAATCCACTCACTGGCCGCCCGCCAGGTCTGGACACGGATACCGATACTGGAATAGGGCACCTCGGCAATATCGCCAGACGCCAACATCTCAATGACCGCACGCTCCTGTTCGAGACGCGTCTCGACCGTATCGTAGGCTAAATCACCCGTCCCTATCCCCAGGACGACAAGGGCTGCCGCCCCCGTCACCAGATTCCTTCGGGTAATTTTCGTGTCTTGTCTGCGCCGGAAGGCCCATAGCCATAGCCCTCCCATGACAGGCAAGGCGATCACCAGGGCCAGCCACACCGCCCGGGTCTGGGTGATGACAATCCCTGCCAGACAGAGGGTGACAGCCACGCTCCAGAGAGCTAAGCGCCACACTACGAGCCGCTGACGGTAAATGCTGCGATGCGAGAATGCGACCAGTCCCAGCAGTCCCGAACCGAAAAACATCGACGTATGCTGGGCGTTACGGATATTGAAATCGACGCGAGTCCCTTGCAGCCCCAACCACCATTCCGGGAGGCCATTACCTTGGACGAACAGCGCCGCGAGAAACGCCACCAGCGCCAGCGACCAGAGCAACAATGTGTTGCGAGTGCTGCCACCCAACCACCAGGCTAGCGCGATGAAGATGAACAACTTGGCGAGACGGTCGATCTGCGGATTGTCATCGATCCACTGGGGGTGGTGATAGTAGCCCAGTCCCCAGGACAATACCTGAACCGCAATGGCCGCGAGAAGCAGCCAGATTGCTGCGCTCCTGCGCAGACCACGCCCCCAGACCAACAAGGCGACCAGGCCCAGCACGGCCGTCGCCGTTTCCGCGGGACTCCCCAGCTGGGGCCACATCACCCGGCAGAGGGCGTACAGTACCGTGCAAAGCACACCCACCGCCCACAACACTTGTGGGCAATGCCATGCGACCGCCGGCCGCCATGGGTTCAGGTCACCCAGCTTCATCCGCGTTTCTCGAATCCTTCCCGTAAAGGAGCGCTACCTTAGCAGAAGGCCGAACCCCAGCTAAAGCGTTTCCTGCAGCATTCGAAACGGGATGAGAGAGGAACGAAGCAATGCGTACCGCTTCCTTCCGGAGGTATCAGAAAATGCATACATGCACGAAATAGCCCGCCAATCGAGGACGGGCTAACGAGATAGCTACGAGAATGACATGATGCGCAGACTCGGCAACTGAGTCGAAGCCGCCGCCATTTACGGTCGTCTTGCGGTTCCCAGGTTGAGCTTCAGAGCAATGCCCGTTTCCTTGTCCAGACCACAGACGTTACGCGCATGCGCCGTCATGTCGGCCTCCAACTGGCTGAGCGCGTCGGGATCGCGCTCCTGCAGGGCATACAGGTCATTTTCGCTAAGGTCCCTGCCGCCGATATAGTCGTTACCCGCCTTTCTCAACGCCGTACCGGTTTCCCCCGTGGTCAGTGCACGGAAGGTATCCTCACCCATTCCAGCATTGTGAATCGTGATATCCATGTACGATCCTCCTTGCCTTCTGCATGTTTACGCCTAGAGCCTAGCAATCATTGCTCTGCTCGCAACCGCAGGCATGCCAGACATGGATTCCGGATACGAATCGTGCGCCATCAGGATCACGGCTCCTGCCAGCTTCTATGAGGCTCCTGGCAGCGACGATGCCTCTCCCGACGGTTCCCCTGCCGATATTGTCCCTTCTCCCCGCGCCAGCGGGATATCGTCGAGGAATTCGAGTGAACGCACCGGCATGGCGAACTTGATGTCACGCTCGTCCAGCGCATCGAGCAGGGCCAGATTGATGGCCTGCTGCACATCCATATAGAGGTTGTAGTCCGCACTCAGGACGTAGTAGACCACCTCGAACTTCAGGGCATGCTCATCCAAGGCAAGCAGGTGCGCGCGATCGAAGCGGGTATCGTCGAGCGAAGTGACGATCCGCTTGAGCAGTGGAGGAATCTCGCGAACCTTGTGACCCGGGGTGCGATAGGAGATCGCGAAGGAAAACACCACGCGCCGCTCCTGCATGCGCTTGTAGTTGTGAATGGTCTGCTGCAGCAGTTGGGTGTTCGAACAGATCACCTGCTCTCCGCTCAGGCTGCGGATACGCGTGGTCTTCAGCCCTATGTACTCGACCGTCCCTGCGATATCCCCGAACACGATGAAGTCACCGGTCCGAAAGGGCTTGTCGACACCGATGGACATCGATGCGAACAGATCGCCCAGCACCGCCTGTACCGCCAGTGCAATGGCGATCCCCCCAATCCCCAGACTGGCAATGAATGCAGTGATGTTCACGCCCAGGTTGGCCAGGACCGACAGCACGACCACCGCCCACAACACGACGCGCAGCATCAGCGCGATCATGGTCACGGTCAACTGGTTGTCCAGGCCGAACCCGCCATGAATGGACTCGGCTTTCCACAGCGTAATGGCAGCATCCGCCCATAGCCCGAACTGCACGGCCAGCACCAGAAACCATAGGTGGCTGATCCGCGCATCCCATCCCGGCCCCAGATCGACGACCAGAAGCCCGATCTGCAAGGCCATCACGGCAATGAGCCAACGCTTGGTATGCTTGAATATCTCGGCGGCGTAATGTCCCCAGCGCCCCGGGGTGCGGGAAAGCCAATGGACCGTACGGTTGATGACAATGCTCATGACGGCCCGCAGCACGAGGTAGCTGACGATGGCGATGCCCAGCACCAACGCGAAATTTACCAGGACAGGACCATACGCCCACGCCATCCAGGCGTCCCATGACCTCCAGTCGAACATGAAGCGGCTCCGCTTTGGCAATGACAGGAGCTGTCATTATGGTCAACCGAAAGGCAACATGCTTAACCGGCTAGCGGCTTGACCGCCGTGGCGCTGCGGGAAGGTCGACGCCACGGTGGCCAGAGAAGCGCGCGCAAAGGCGCGCAATGTGAAAGGCTGCGCTATGACAGGTTATCCAGACCGCGCTCGGCCATGGCCACGGCCCGAAACAGAGCACGCCCCTTGTTGAGGGTTTCCTGCCACTCGAGTTCGGGTACCGAATCCGCCACGATCCCTGCGCCAGCCTGGATGTGCAACTGGCCATCCTTGATCACCGCGGTACGAATGGCGATGGCCGTATCCAGGTTGCCGTGCCAGGAGAGGTAGCCTACCGCCCCGGAATAGACGCCCCGCTTGACCGGCTCGAGTTCGTCGATGATTTCCAGCGCACGAATCTTGGGTGCGCCGGAGACGGTGCCGGCCGGAAAGGTGGCGCGCAACACGTCCATTGCCGACAGTCCCGGCTTGAGACGCCCGGTGACGTTGGAGACGATATGCATGACGTGGGAATAGCGCTCCACCACCATGCGGTCGGTGAGCTTGACCGAACCTGTCTGGCTGATGCGCCCCACGTCGTTGCGGCCGAGATCGATCAGCATGAGGTGCTCGGCGAGCTCCTTGGGATCGGCCAGCAGGTCGGCCTCGAGCGCCAGGTCCTCTTCCTCGTTGTGTCCGCGCTTGCGCGTCCCGGCGATCGGACGCACCGTGACCTCGCCATCCTCGAGACGCGTGAGGATCTCGGGTGACGAGCCCACCACGTGGTGGTCAGCGAGATTGAAGAAGAACATGTAGGGCGAGGGATTGAGGCTACGCAGGGCACGATACAGATCCAGCGGCGGCGCCTGGTAGGGAATCGACATGCGCTGCGAGGGCACGCACTGCATGACGTCTCCGGACAGCACGTACTCCTTGATCTTTTCCACCGCCGCCTTGAAGCCCTCCTCGGTGAAGCCCGAGGTGAAGTGGCCCTCCTCGACCGCACTGCGTCCGCTGCCGGGACTGACCGTACTGAGACTGGCGCCGCGCAGCTGCTGCTCCAGACCGTCAAGACGTGCCAGCGCCTTCTCATAGGCTTGCGGCAGGGCCGGATCGATATGCGTCCACAGCGTCAGACGCCCGGACAGATTGTCGAACACCACCAGCTCATCGCAGACCATCAGCAGGATGTCGGGCACGCCGATCGGGTCGGGCTTCTCCACGCCTTGCAGACGAGGCTCGATGTAGCGAATGGTGTCGTAGCCGAAATAGCCGACCAGACCGCCATCGAAGCGCGGCTGATCGTCCAGCAGCGGCACCTTGAAGCGTGCCTGGAACTGCTCGATCCACGCCAGGGGGTCCTCGACTTCAGCGACGCCGATCTGCTCGCCGTGGGAAATGTGTCGCACCACATGGCCGCGCACCTCGATGCGCTCGCGACAGGGCAGGCCAATGATCGAATAACGCCCCCACTTCTCGCCGCCCTGCACCGATTCGAGCAGGAAGGTCCAGGGCGCATCGGCCAGTTTAAGGTATGTGGAAAGGGGGGTATCGAGATCGGCCAGCACCTCGCGGGTGACCGGAATTCGGTTGTAGCCGGCATCGGCCAGCTCGGCAAAACGCTCAGGGGTCATCATGGCCCGGCGGTTCCTCGGTCAGGTTCTTGCGGATCAATGCATAGCGGGCATAGCGAAAAGCGACAGCGTCACCATCGCCAACGCTTCACTTCACGCATCAACGCGTGAGCCTTCCGGGAGAGCCGGGAATCCAACGTCATGAACGCCTTCCATGAGAATGCGGGGTACCAGCGAGCCACCCTAAAGGAGTTCCACCAGCGATTCAACCATCGCATCGGGACGGCTCGTGGCGACCGGCTCGCCATGGTTGTAACCGTAGGGTACGGCCAGGGTGCGAAAGCCGGCCCGCCTGCCGGCCTCGACGTCATGCCGCGAATCCCCCACCATCAGGCAGGCGCGTGGAGGAACGCCGAAACGCTCCGCCACATGCAGCAGAGGAGCGGGATCAGGCTTCTTCTGCGGCAACGCGTCCCCGCCCAGCGTCAACGAGAAGTACCCGGTCAGGGAGAAGCTTTCCAGAATCGGTGCGATGAACGCCTGGGGCTTGTTGGTCACCACCGTGAGAGTCAGACCCTGCCGATGAAGCCCTTCCAGTCCCTCCCGTACGCCGGGAAACGGGGCTGAGAACCGGCTGAGCACGTCCCGGTAATGGTGCAGGAACCGCTCGTGAGCGGCATTCACCCTGTCGCTTCCGGGCTCTTCATTCAGGCTGCTGCGCAGGGCCCGCTCGACCAGCTTGTGCGATCCGTTGCCCACCCAGTCGCGTACGGCATCCTCCCCGGCACGGTTCAGCCCCAGTTCTTCCAGCATGGTATCGATGGCCACCGCCAGATCCGGTACGGAATCGATCAGGGTGCCGTCGAGATCGAACGTCACCAGACGAACGTCGTCGAGGATGGAATGCATGCAACTCTCCCAAACAGATAGCGGAACAGAAGGTCGTCATTTTACGAGCTCTTCGCACCATCCGGCGCGTAATGCCGTGTTTTTTCAATGTTACCGGCGTTATCCTATGCGCCATTCATCGCCGACTCCAGGCGCCACGTCCCGCGGCCGATCAAAAGCACCGTGGAGACGTCTGCCTGACCCGGGCGAACCCTTTTCTTCTTCCGCTTTCAGCTTTTAACAATCTCAGGAGTCATGCATGTCCACTCCACGCATCGTGGTGGTCGGCGGCGGCGCCGGCGGGCTAGAGCTGGTCACCCGGCTCGGGCACAAGCTCGGCAAGCGCCGTCAGGCCGAGATCGTGCTCGTCGATCGCAACCCCACCCATATCTGGAAACCCCTGCTCCACGAAGTCGCCACCGGCGTTCTCGACTCCGGCCTCGACGAGGTCTCCTACCAGGGCCACTCCAAGGCTCATGGCTATCGTTTCCAGCGCGGCGTGCTGAGCAATCTCGATCGAGAGGCCCGCACCATCACCCTGGCGCCGATTCTCGATCACGACGACACCGTGATCCTGCCCGCCCGCACGTTGGAATATGACTACCTGGTGCTGGCACTGGGCAGTGTCTCCAATGATTTCGGCACCCCCGGTGTCGCCAAGCATTGTCACTTCCTCGACAGCCCGCAACAGGCCGAGGTGTTTCACCATGACATGCTCAACACCTTCCTGCGCTACAGCGATCCGGAGCGACGTGTGCATCCCAAGCTCGCGGTGGGCATCGTGGGCGCCGGCGCAACGGGCGTGGAACTGGCCGCCGAGCTGTTCGGCGCATCCAGGATGCTGCACAGCTACGGTTTCACGGCGCTCGACAGCGGCCAGCTGGAAGTCCACCTGATCGAGGCTGCACCGCGCATCCTGCCGGCGCTGCCGGAACGGATCGGCAATGCCGTACATGCCGAGCTGGAGCGTCTGGGAGTGAAGATCCATACCGATACCCGGGTCAATTGTGCCGATGAAGACGGTTTCATGACCGCCGACGGCAAGCGTATCGAGACCGACCTCAGCGTATGGGCGGCAGGCATTCGCGCACCATCGTTTCTTTCGGAACTGGGGCTGTCCACCGAACGCAACCATCAGGTCAAGGTCCACCCGACGCTGCAGAGCATCGATGACGAGCGCATCTTCGCCATGGGCGACTGCGCCTCCTGTCCCCAGCCGGGCGACAAGCGTGTGCCGCCCCGCGCCCAGGCGGCCCATCAGCAAGCTAGCCTGCTCTATCACAACCTGCGCCTGGCCATGGCGCAACGGCCGCTCAAGGAGTTCGTCTTCCAGGATCGCGGCTCGCTGATCTCGCTGGCCCACTTCGAGGCCGTGGGCAGCCTGATGCGCGGCGCCTCGGCGCGCAGTCTGTTCATCGAGGGGCGCCTGGCGAAGCTCTTCTACGCCTCGCTGTATCGCATGCACCAGTTCGCCATTCATGGCGCGGTCAAGACCGGCATGACCGTGGTGGTCGATGGGCTGAACCGCTACCTGCGCCCCCGCATGAAGTTGCACTAACCCCCCGATGGCGACCATGATCGGAACATTTCCGATCATGGAGCCCAACATGCAGCACTTCTACAATCAACCCGCCCACGTGGTCGATGAGCTACTCTTCGCCGCCAGCCACGTGGCGCCTTTGCGCATCGCGACGCCGGAAAGCGGGGTCAGGATTCTGGTTCGCGCCGACTGGTCGCGTGACGGCCAGGGTCGGCAACAGGTGGCGATACTCTCCGGTGGCGGCGCCGGCCACGAACCCTCCCACGCCGGATTCATTGGCCAAGGCATGCTGACCGGCATCATTTCGGGAAGCCTGTTTGCCTCTCCCAGCGTTGACGCGGTGCTGGCGGCGATACGAGAAACCTGCGGCAGCGCGGGCTGCCTGCTCATCGTCAAGAACTACACGGGAGACCGTCTCAACTTCGGCCTTGCCGCGGAGCAGGCGCGACGCGAAGGGCTGGATGTTGCCATGGTCATCGTCGGCGATGACATCGCCCTCCCCGACTCGCCGCAGCCACGCGGCATTGCCGGGACCGTGCTGGTTCACAAGGTCGCGGGTCACTCCGCTCAGCAGCGGGCCTCGCTAGAGGAAGTTCATGCACAAGCCACTCGACTATGCGAGCGTATGGCGTCCCTTGGCATGGCCCTGGCACACGCCGCGCTACCGGGCCAGCCGGTCAGTGAATCGGGGCCGGAACTCGGGCTGGGAATCCACAACGAATCCGGTGCCCGACAGGTTGAGCCCCAAAGCGCCCAAGCCGCGGTAGAAATGGTGCTGACCCCGCTGATGGCCCACCTGGAGGCACGGGGATACCCGCAGCGCTGGATAGCGCTTCTCAACAACCTGGGTAGCTGCTCCACCCAGGAAATGGGAGTGCTTGCTCACGACGTGATCACCCAGTTGGGCACGCAGCGCTTGAGCCACCTGATCGGCCCGGCTCCTCTGATGACCTCGCTGGACATGCATGGCTTCTCCATTACCCTGCTGGCTGCGGACGACGCGCTGCTGGAAGCGCTTTGCGCCCCGACCGAAGCCCCCGCATGGCCCGGCCTCTCCCGCATACGCACACCCGAAACGTTTTCGCCGGACCTGAACAGCGCGGATGCCGGCCTGCAAGACAATGCACCGCAGGAAGCGTCCGTCACGCAGGCGCTGCATCGCGTCATTGCGACACTGCGTCAGGCACAACAGCCACTGGATGCGCTGGATGCCAAGAGCGGTGATGGCGATGCGGGCAGCAGCATGGTGGAGGGAGCCGACGCCATTCAGCGCGCCCTCGAAGCAGGCCGATTGAACACGGCACAGCCGGACAAGCTCTTTGCCGGCATCGGGCAGTGCCTCTCGCAGGGCATGGGCGGCTCGAGCGGTGTGCTGCTTTCCATTCTGTTCACCGCCGCTGCAGCCGAGACCGCACGACACTCGCTCGTCGCGGCCTTGCAGAAAGGGGTGAAGCGCATGCAAACCTATGGCGGCGCCCGCCTTGGCGATCGCACCATGCTGGACGCGCTGATTCCCGCCCTCGAAGCATTACACGCCGGTCAGTCCATGCAGGAAGCCGCAGCGGCGGCCCGTCAGGGCGCCGATCGCACGGCAGAGATGGGACACGCTCAGGCAGGTCGCTCGGCTTACGTACCGGAAAGCGCACTCAAAGGGGTCGTTGATCCCGGCGCAGAAGCCGTGGCCCGCGTCTTTGCCACACTGGCGGAGGCGCTGTAGAGCATGCAAGGCACCGCCTCGCGAAAGACGGTGCCTTGCCTCAGCGGGACATCGGTACGCAGGCCGTTCAGCGCTGCTGCCCGACGATCCAGGCTCGCTTGGCAGGCGGACTCAATGTCTTGATGTAGGCCTCCAGACGCAGCGCCTCGCCATGCGATCCCACCGTCTGCCAATGCCGTAACGTCAACGGGCCCTTACCGCGCAAGGCCCGTGCGCCCCGTTTTCCATTGCGGTGTTCTCGAAAGCGCCGCTCGACATCGGTGGTGATGCCGGTATAGAGCGCGCCTGCCGCCGTCTCGATCATGTACAGGTACCATGTGGGTCCCGACGCGCACGCCTCACCGGAGGATGTTTCCTGCGCCGGCTCCCGTGAGGGCTCGCTCACTTCGAGGCCTTGGTCAGTTCGTCGTGCAGCGCCTGGATGACGCTGTCGTAATGATGGGGATCCTCTTCCCGGCGCGCCTTGAAGATTGCCGACCCGGCAACGAAGGTGTCGGCCCCCGCCCGGGCGATTTCGGCGATGTTATCGACTTTGACCCCCCCATCGATCTCGAGGCGAATCGCCCGCCCGCTGGCATCGATGCGTGCCCGCACCTCGCGCAGCTTGTCGAGCGTGGCGGGAATGAACGACTGCCCGCCGAAGCCGGGATTGACGCTCATCAACAGGATCATGTCGACCTTGTCCATGACGTAATCGAGATAGGACAGCGGCGTGGCCGGGTTGAACACCAGACCCGCCTTGGCGCCGCCAGCGCGGATCAGCTGCAGCGAACGATCGATGTGCTCGGACGCTTCCGGGTGGAAAGTGATGTAGGAAGCCCCGGCATCGATGAAATCTCCGATCAGCCGGTCTACCGGCTTGACCATCAGGTGGGCATCGATCGGCGCGGTGATGCCGTACCGGCGCAGGGCCTCGCATACCATCGGGCCGATGGTCAGGTTGGGTACATAGTGATTATCCATCACATCGAAATGCACGATGTCCGCACCGGCAGCGAGGACGTTTTCGACTTCCTGCCCCAGGCGAGCGAAGTCGGCGGAGAGTATCGAAGGGGCAATCTTGAAATCGGGCATTGGCATGTTCCGCAGTTCAATGATAGAGCGTCGAGCGCATTCTAAAGGAATGGGAGACGGGCTGCATGAAGCGCTCCTTCTCCATTGCCGACGCCTCCTGGCGTGCGCTCAGGCTCTTCCCCCGCGCAGGGCCTGCCCAGCGTTCCGGTGAAAAGCACTATACTCACTCGCGGGCAGCCTCTCGCTGGCCAGGGCCGTGCCGGATGACGCGGCTTCCGTTATTGTTCCGCTCCCCCCTTCGGTCATGACAAGGAGATCCCATGCGCACCGGATTGCAAGGCTGGCACCGTATCCTCGTAATATTCGTCGCACTCAGCACCGTCTCCCTCTCGGTCAGCGCCCAGGAGGCGATCCTCGAAGGCGAGCGCTTCCACCCCGAACAGGGCCGCCATGGCATGGTGGTCACCAGTCACTATCTGGCCAGCCGGATTGCCCGCGACGTCATGGCCAAGGGTGGCAACGCCGTGGATGGCGCCGTGGTGGCAGGCTTCGTGCTGGCCGTGGTGCAGCCGCGCTCGGGCAATATCGGCGGCGGCGGGTTCATGCTCATTTCCGACGAGAAGAGCGACGAGGTGATCGCCATCGACTATCGGGAAAAGGCGCCCTCCGGTGCCTACGAGACCATGTTTCAGGACGAGCAGGGCAATGCGGTGTCAGAGCTGTCGCGCTACACCCACAACGCCTCCGGCGTACCGGGTACCGTCGCCGGTCTCGCGCTGGCGCTGGAGAAGTACGGCACCCTGACACTGGCCGAGGCGCTGGCGCCGGCGATCCGCCTTGCCGAAGAGGGTTTCGTGGTACCGCCGCGCTTTGCCGAGGGGCTGCGCGAGGCGCAAGGTCGCCTGCAGAAATGGGACTCGACGCGCCAGGTATTCTTCAAGGAGGACGGCAGCGCCTATGAAGTGGGGGACGTCTTTCGTCAACCGGACCTGGCGGCGACGCTCCGGCGTATCGCCGAGCACGGCCCGCGTGAATTCTATGAAGGCGAGACAGCCGACCTGATCGTGGCGGAAATGCAGAAACATGGCGGTCTCATGACCCGGGAGGACCTGGCCGACTACCAGCCGGCGATACGCCAGCCCAGCCACGGCACCTACCGCGGCTACGACGTTTACGCCATGAGCCCACCCTCCTCGGGTGGCGTCCACATCGTGCAGATGCTCAACATCCTCGAGGGGTACGACATCAAGGCCATGGGCTTCAATTCGGCACGCACGATCCATGTCATGGCCGAGGCCATGAAGCGCGCCTACGCCGACCGCTCCCAGTACCTGGGCGACACCGATTTCGTCGACGTGCCTCTCGAAGGCCTCACCTCCAAGGCCTATGCCGACGAACTGCGCGCGCAGATCGATCTCAACCGGGCCACGCCCAGCACCGAAATCGCACCCGGCAACCCGCTGCCCTATGAATCCAACGAAACCACGCATTTTTCCGTGGCCGACGACAAGGGCTTGGCGGTATCCAATACCTACACCATCAACTTCAGCTACGGCTCGGGAATCGTCGTCGACGGTGCAGGTTTCCTGCTCAACAACGAGATGGATGACTTTTCGGCCAAACCCGGCGTCCCCAACGCCTATGGGCTGATCGGCGGCGATGCCAACAGGATCGCCCCCGAGAAACGCATGCTCTCCTCCATGACGCCGACCATCGTCAAAAGGAATGGCCGGAACTTTCTGGTCACCGGGAGCCCCGGCGGTTCGCGCATCATCACCACCACTCTGCAGGTGGTCATGAACGCCATCGACCACGACATGAACATTCAGACCGCCGTCAGCGTGCCACGCATACATCATCAGTGGCTGCCCGACGAGATCCGCGTGGAACAGGGCATCAGCCCCGACACGGTGAGCCTGCTCGAGGCCATGGGGCATACCGTCACCCGCCAGGACGCCATGGGAGCCGCGCAATCGATCATGGTCCGTGACGCCATGTTCTACGGCGGCAGCGATCCTCGCCGGGCCACCTCCTCTGCCATCGGCTGGTAACTCCGCCTGCTCCGGACTCGGCAAGTGCCGGCCGGAGCCTCCTCGGTTGTACGCCCGGCTCACGACCTTGGTGTCATCGACACCCCGGTTGTGCCATGGCACAACCGAGGTTTCCCTCGCCGGGTAACCTCGTTATGCCAATCGTCATCATCGCCATCGCCGAACTCCTGGGAACCGCCCTGTGGTTTACGCCCAATGCGGTGATGGGCGATCTGGCCTCGCTCTGGCAACTGGCCCCGGGAGATCTGGGCTGGCTGACCGGTGCCGTACAGGTCGGTTTTCTCTGCGGCACCCTGGGCATCGGCCTGAGCGGGCTGGCCGATCGGCGTGACGCCAGTCGCATCTTTGCCTTGAGCTGCCTGCTTGGTGCCCTGAGCAACGCGGCTCTGCCCTGGGCCGGTGGCCTGTGGCCCGCCGTGGGCCTGCGCCTGGTGACCGGCATGGCACTGGCCGGCATCTATCCGGTGGGTATGAAACTGATGGTGGGCTGGGCCCCGGGGCGTACCGGCCTGGGCCTGGCCTGGCTGGTCGGGATGCTGGTGATCGGTACCGCCATGCCGCATGCCCTGGCCGCCCTTTCGCTGGGCTGGGACTGGCGCCTGAGCGTGACAGGCGCCTCACTCCTGGCTCTGCTCGGAGGCGTCCTGATCTGGCGTCTGGGCGAGGCTCCCGACCTGCGCAAGGCCGGGGTGGGGAACGCTTCCCGTCTGGCCGGGCTTGGCGCCTTTCGCATCGCCGGTTTCCGCCGCGCCGCCAGCGCCTACTTCGGCCACATGTGGGAGTTGTACACCCTGTGGACGCTGATTCCGCTACTGCTACTGCAGCGCCTGCCGGAACTCGCCCCCCGCGACGCCGCGTTCGGCGCCTTCGTGCTGATCGCCGTTGGCGGGCCCGCCTGCTGGATGGGCGGGTGGCTCAGCCTGCGCCTGGGCAGCCGGCGCGTGGCGCAGTTCGGTCTGGCAGGCTCCGCCACCTGCTGCCTACTGTATCCTTGGCTAGCCAGCGGGCCGGCCCTGATGGTGATCGGCGTTCTCGCCCTATGGAGCTTGCTGGCGGTGATCGACTCGCCCCAGTTCTCCGCCCTCTCGGCCATGGCCTGTCCGGCCTCGCTGGTGGGCAGCGCCCTGACCCTGCAGAACGCCATCGGCTTCGCCATTACCGCCATGTCCCTGGCGCTGCTGCTGCCCTGGTGGCCCGTGCTGGGTCCGCAACTGGCCTGGGCCCTGCTGCCTGGCCCGTTGCTGGGGTTATGGGCGCTTCGCCAACCGATCCCGGCGACTTCCCGCCAGGTCGTGTGACCTCCTGCTACAGGTGACGCTGTCGGGTGGGATATGGGAAGCGGCGCATCGATTATTCGAATAAAGAATAAGAATCAGGATTGTAATTCCTTTACGCAGTGATTAGCCTTGACATCCATATTCTCCGTGTCATTGGCTGATAAGGGTTTTTATGTCCTGGCTTCCTACCGCACGTCATCTCGTTGCCTCTTCTCTTCTCGGCGCCGGCCTGATCGCCGGAATCGCTGCACCTGCCGCCGCGGCCGAGCGGGAACTGCTCAACTCTTCCTACGACATCGCCCGCGAGCTGTTCGCCACGATCAATCCGCACTTCGTCGAGTGGTGGCAGGCCGAGCATGGCGATGACGTCACGGTCAAGCAGTCGCATGGCGGCTCCTCGACCCAGGCCCGCGCGATCATGCAGGGCCTGAAGGCCGACGTGGTGACCTATAACCAGGTGACCGACGTCAACGTGCTGGCCGAGGCTGGCCTGGTAGCCGAGGACTGGCAGCAGCAGTTCCCCAACAACGCCTCGCCCTACTACTCCACCACCGCCTTCCTGGTGCGCGAGGGCAACCCCAAGGGTATCGACAGCTGGGACGACTTGGTCAACGAAGATGTCGACATCGTCTTCCCCAACCCCAAGACATCCGGCAATGGCCGCTACACTTATCTGGCAGCCTGGGCCTATGCCGATAAGGCCTATGACGGCGACGAGGAGAAGATTCATGACTTCATGAAAAAATTCCTCAATAACGTCAAGGTCTTCGACAATGGCGGACGTGGCGCCACCACCACCTTCGTCGAGCGCGGCATCGGCGATGTGCTGATCAGCTTCGAATCCGAGGTCAACAACATCCGCAAGGAATACGGCGAGGATGACTACGACGTCGTGGTCCCGCCGGTCAGCATTCTCGCGGAGTTCCCGGTCGCGGTGGTCGAAGAGTATGCCGAGCGCAACGGCAATACCGACCTGGCCCGCGGTTACCTCGATTATCTTTATACCGAGGAAGCCCAGCGTCTGCTGGCGGGCTTCAACTACCGCGTCAACAACGACACCGTCAGCGAGGAGTTTGCCGACCGCTTCCCGCAGACCGAACTGCTGCGCGTCGAGGACGTCTTCGGCAGCTGGCCGCAGGCCATGGAGACGCACTTCGCCTCCGGCGGTGAGCTGGACCAACTGCAGCGTCGATGACTGCGCCGGCTTTCATGACAAGGGCCGCCACGTCGAAACGGGTCCTGCCGGGTTTCGGTCTGTCGCTCGGCATCACCCTGACGTTCGTCTCGCTGGTCCTGCTGTTGCCATTGACCAGCCTCGTGGGTCAGCTCTCCGAGCTGACCCTGGCGCAGTACTGGGCGGTAATCACCGAGCCGCGAATCGTGGCCAGCTACGGCGTGACGATCTTCGCCGCCGCCGTGGCGGCGATCATCAACGCCCTGTTCGGCCTGCTGATGGCCTGGGTGCTGGTGCGCTACGAGTTTCCGGGCAAGCGTATGGTCGATGCCTTGATGGATCTCCCCTTTGCGCTGCCTACCGCCGTCGCCGGGATCACCCTGGCCACGCTCTACTCGAGCAATGGCTGGGTCGGCCGTCTGCTCGAACCGCTGGGCCTGCAAGTGGCCTATACCTGGGTGGGCATCGCCCTGGCCATGGCCTTTACCAGCATTCCTTTCGTGGTACGTACCGTGCAACCGGTGCTCGAGGATCTGCCCAACGAGATCGACGAGGCGGCGCTGACGCTCGGCGCCACTGACGCCATGGCCTTTCGTCGCGTCATCCTGCCGCATCTGTGGCCAGCGCTGGTCACCGGCACCGGCCTGGCCTTCGTGCGCTCGCTGGGCGAGTTCGGTGCCGTGATATTCATCGCCGGCAATACCCCCTACGAGACCGAGATCACCTCGCTGATGATCTTCGTACGTCTGCAGGAATACGACTACGCCGGCGCCTCGGCAATCGCCTCGGTGGTACTGGCGACCTCGCTTGTACTGCTGCTGGTGCTGAATCTCTGGCAGGGCCGCTTCATCAAGCGATTGCATGGAGGGAAAGGCTGATGTACCGCATCGGTGACGCGCCGCGCATACGCCGCACTCTGATCGCGCTGGCGCTGGTACTGACCGCGCTGTTCCTGCTCCTGCCGCTGGTGGCGATCTTCACCCAGGCCTTCGTCAAGGGCTTCGACGTGTTCTGGGCCAACCTGACCGACACCTATACCCTGGCGGCGATCTGGCTGACGCTGTTCGTCACTCTGCTGACGGTGCCGGTCAATCTGGTATTCGGCGTCTTCCTGGCGTGGCTGATTACCCGTTTCAGCTTTCCCGGTCGTCGTGCGCTGCAGACATTGATCGATATCCCGTTCGCCGTATCGCCGGTGGTCGCGGGGCTGGTCTACCTGCTGCTGTACGGGCGCAACGGCTGGATCGGCGGCTGGCTGGACAGCCACGACATCCAGTTGATGTTCGCCTGGCCGGGCATCGTGCTCGTCACCATCTTCGTCACCTGCCCGTTCGTGGCTCGGGAACTGATCCCGCTCATGCAGGCCCAAGGGTCGCGCGAGGAAGAGGCCGCCGTGACGCTCGGCGCCTCGGGATGGACGATCTTCCGTCGGGTGACGTTTCCCAATATCCGCGGCGCGCTGCTCTACGGCGTGGTGTTGACCAACGCCCGCGCCGTCGGCGAGTTCGGCGCCGTCTCGGTGGTTTCCGGCGCCATACGCGGGGAAACCAACACCCTGCCTTTGCAGGTCGAACTGCTCTATCAGGACTACAACACGGTCGGTGCCTTCACCGCCGCCTCGTTGCTGGCCCTGATCGCTCTGCTCACGCTGGCCGCCAAGGCCGGCCTGGAATGGCGCGCCACGCGCCGGGAGAATGCCGCATGAGCATCCGTCTGACGAACATCGCCAAGACCTTCGGTCGCAATACCGCGCTCGAACCGCTTGACCTGGATATTCGCGAGGGCGAACTGGTCGGTCTGCTGGGGCCCTCCGGTTCCGGCAAGACCACCCTGCTGCGCATCATCGCCGGCCTGGAGCAGGCCGACAGCGGCACCATCCGCTTCGGCGAGCGTGACGTCACGCATGTCCATGTGCGCGAGCGGCGCATCGGCTTCGTCTTCCAGCACTACGCCCTGTTCCGTCACATGAGCGTGTTCGACAACGTTGCCTTCGGCCTTACCGCCCTGCCCAAGCGCGAGCGCCCCTCGAGCGGCGAAATCCGTCAGCGGGTCCAGCGCCTGCTGGAGATGGTCAAGCTCGAGGAGTTCGCCAACCGCTACCCGGCCCAGCTCTCCGGCGGCCAGCAGCAGCGTGTTTCCCTGGCTCGCGCCCTGGCGCTGAAGCCTGACGTACTGCTGCTCGACGAGCCTTTTGGCGCACTCGATGCCAAGGTGCGTCAGGAACTGCGCCGTTGGCTGCGCCATCTGCACGACGAGTTGAACTTCACCAGCGTCTTCGTCACGCACGATCAGGAGGAGGCACTGGAGCTGTCGGATCGCGTGGTGGTCATGAGCAACGGCCGGATCGAGCAGATCGATGAGCCGGACACACTCTACCGCCACCCGGCCAACCGCTTCGTGTTCGAGTTTCTCGGTGATGTCAATCGCCTCGAGGGCGACGTCCGCAGGGGAGTGCTGACCTGCGGCGATGCGCGCCTGGCGGTCGAAGGCATGGAGAATGGCCGTCAGGAGCTGTTACTGCGCCCTCACGAGGTCACACTGGCCGAGAAACCGCAGACTACGGCGCATTTGCCGGTCAGCGTCACCTCGATCTCCCCGGTCGGTGCCGAGGTCCGCGTGGAACTGGAAGCCGACTGGCTGGGCGAGCCATGGCTTGCCACCATCAGCCATGGCGATTTCGATCGCCTCGCCGTCAAGCGTGGCCAGCGTCTGTTCGCTCATCCACGACGCTGGCACCGTTTCGAACAGCGGCCCGCCTCGCTCGAATCCCTAGCCACCACCTGACCCTATCCTCAACGCCAGGGCATCCCGCTATACTCGGACGCCTCACGCGTCAATTCTGCAAGGAGTTCAGGAATGCATAAACGTTGGAACTCAGGCCTTGGCACGTTGCTGCTGGCCGTGCTCATGCTGGTCCTGGCAGGCTGTGCCCAGAGCCCTCAGGTACTTCGGGTCAGTCCCAAGGTCAGCGGGAATTTCCTGCACGCGGGGCAAGGCCAGGAAGTCACGGTCACGGCAGTCGACGGCCGGACTTCGGACGTGCTGGGTACGCGCTCAGGCTCGGCCGCCTCCACTGCCACCATCAGCGTCTCACCGCATGACGTGGTGCCCAAGCTTCAGGAGCAGGCGGAGATCGCACTGCGCAGCATGGGCTTCGTGCCGACTCAACAGGCCGGTAACCATCCCAGCCTGACATTGACGCTGCAGCAGCTGCAGTACACACGAGGCAATGCCGACAAACCGCTGCTCGATGCCGCTCACCTGCAGGCGGTGATCGAAGCCAGGGCGGTTAACGGGCGCAACACCTATACCGGTACCTATACCGCCAAGCGCGACCAGAGCTATGCCATCAAGCCGGACTGGGAAACCAACAACCGCATGGTCAGCGATCTGCTCAGCGATGCCTTGAACCGAGTCTTCAGCGACCCGGAGATTGCCCGAACACTGGAGCGCTGAGTCGTCTCTTCGTTCCTTCACATCTTTCCAGGGAGCCTACCCGCGGCCGGATTCACAGGCTTGCGTGGGCAGGCTCGCTTGAATCTTCCTGCTGACGCTCACTATGTTGGGGGTGTCATCGTCAACGGGAAGAGGCCACATCATGAAGCTGGATATCATCGATCCGCCTATCGAACGGGCCAAGGATCTGCAGCCCGGCGATCAGGCTCAGGCACGTGCCGGAAACCGGGCCCTGACATTGAAGATCATCGAACGCCACCCGGACAGCAGCTATCGGGTCCAACTTCTTGAAGGAGGGCCGCCCTCCGATACGAACGAGACAGCGAGCGAAGGCGGGCTGACGGCACATTGGTTCAACTTCGTCAGGATTCGCCAACAGGGAAACGCCGAGTGGGACGATGGCCTGAGCTTCCCTGACGAGAAGCCTGATACCTACTAGAGTCCAGCGCCTCGTCCAGGCCAGGAATCGGAACCAAAAAAAAGCCCAGCGTTCGACAGACCGCTGGGCTGAAAAAGTTAAGGATATCGCCATCCATTTTAGGAGCCTACACACCGGGCCGAAACGGTGAGTAAGCGCTATCTCACGCTCTATTTCACTCTTCACTTCATAATCGCCTTCGATATCAGGCGGCTTCTCATTGTGCGATGTCCGTACCACTACCCATGGTGTTGCGCGTCTTGGCAACCAGTTCGTCGAGCCGCCGGGGATCGCTGTACAGGCCTGGACTTATAGGCCTGTCGATATATAAAGCGCCGCTGTGCTTATCCATGACACGCAGACGCAGAAAGCCACCCGATCCCTCTTCCTTGACGATAACCTGATAATCATTGAACGCATCCATGAGAAAGCGCGACGCGTCTTCGGGGGTCAACGTTTCCTTGTCCATACGAAACGCCTCTTTTCGATGTCATCGTTGTTGTCCTTCGAGTATAGGCAGTCCCGCAGGCGCCATGCCGCGTTTTTGCAATGCCGGGATGCCTCCCGGCAAGTGACCGACGCAGAGCTGGCCGCCGTCATGTCTTCACCTTTCGCATGAGACGTCTCCCCAAGGACAAAAAGTTGGTTAGGCTAACGTTTCTGGACACTAGCCGGATACTACAGACCATCATGACAACTCAACGCTCGCTTATCCGGGCTTTGGTGCTCGGCACCTCGCTCCTTGCCGGAACGGCCTCGATGGCCTTGGCAGCCCCCCAGGGCAAGACGGAGTGCATCGCCCCTGCGCAACCGGGGGGCGGCTGGGATTTCACCTGCCGCTCCGTGGCCCGTACCCTGCAAGAGCTGGATCTGATTCCGGCCGGCATGCAGACCGTCAACATTCCCGGTGCCAGTGGCGGTGTGGCCTTCAGCCATGTGCTTGCCAAGCAGCAAGGCAACGAGGACATGATCGTCGCGGCCTCGACGGCTACCACGACGCGTCTCGCTCAGCGCCGTTATGCCCAGGGACGTCCCGATCAGGTCCGCTGGGCCGCAGCTCTGGGCGCCGATTACGGCATCATTGCCGTGCCGAGCGACTCACGCTTTCAGGACCTGTCCTCCCTGCTCGATGCTCTGCGTGACGATCCGCGCAGCGTCAACTTCGCCGGCGGCGATGTGGTCGGGGGCTTCGATCATCTCAAGGTATTGATGGCGGCTCGCGAGGCCGGGGTCGAAGAGCTGCGCAGCATCAAGTATCTGGCCTTCGATTCCGGCTCGGTGGCCATCACGCAGCTGCTCGGTGGACATCTGGACGCCTTCACCGGCGACCTGTCGGAGGCACTGGGCTTCGTCGAAAGCGGAGATCTACGCCTGTTGGCTGTATTTGCCGAGGAACGCCTGCCAGGCGAATGGCACAGCATCCCCACTGCCCGCGAACAAGGCATCAACGTCGTCGCGCCCAACTGGCGGGGGTTCTATCTGCCCGGAGGAGTCTCCGATGAAGCCTACCAATGGTGGGTTGAAACCTTCGACTCCCTGTACGACTCCGAGGCGTGGCAGACGGTGATGCAGCACAATGGCCTGCTACCCTTCCACAAGTCCGGCGAGGAGATGGAGCATTTCGTCACCCAGCAGATCAGCGACATTCGCACCCTGTCCGATACTCTGGGACTGGTGCAGTGAGCCCGCGCCTGCCTCGGCTGGGCGCTCTCGGTTCGGAATGCCGGGCATGCTAGACTGCTACCTGATACTTCTGTTACCCGGCTGCTGACATGGCGCTTTATCTGCTCGTTTTCACCGTTTGCCTGCTGGTCACGGTAGGCACCGTCACGCTACTGATGCTGTCACGCACGCCCCGCTATCGTACCGAGGCCGAGGATCTGATCGGCCTCTTCGACCAGGTTCTCGACAATCGCGCCAGCGAGGCCCAGTGGCACGCCATCATCGGCTATCCCATCCGACACAACGAGTATCTCGAAGGGGTGCGTCGCCGCTCCCAGCATCTCATGGAAGAACATGGCCGACCCTGGCAGGCGGCTCAGGGCGGCTCGCTCTTTTCACGCACCGGGCGCGAGGAACTCAAGTCCCTACGGGATCATCTCGCCGCCCACATGGCACTCGGTGAAGCGAATTATCGCGCCTGACACTCCACCCGTTCGTTATCCCACCCGTTCGCCACCCTGCCGGCCAGTGTAGAATGCATCTCTCGTATCAGGCTCGTTCGATAGTTTCACTGGAGGTTGCGACATGTCTAGCGCCATTCGCCTGACGCCTCTCGACAACATCATCAAGCACCACGATCACGACTACCATCAGATCGTTATCGGTGTGACCGGCCACGCCGAATTCGAGATCGAGGGCCTGGGCGGCACCATCGCACCGCTCTCGGGCTGCATCGTGCCCGCCAACCATGTGCACCACTACGAGGGCATCGGTGAGAACCGCCAACTGATATTCGATCTTCCCGACGATGCACCGGCCCTGACCGGCGTGCAACGCGAGCTGTCGCGCCTGTTCGACGCACCGCGTTACTTTGCCCTGGACGAACCGCTGCGGGCCTATTGCAACTTTCTGGTGCAGGAACTGACCCAACCCCGTCATGCCCGGGGAGATCTGCTGGCCGCGACCTTTCTGAGCTGCCTGCATGCCCGTCTTCATCCGGCGCTATCGGCCGATGGCGGACGTCGACTCGACATTGCCGCGCTCGACCGTTTTATTCAGCAACATCTCGACAAGAGAATCAGCGTGGCGGACCTCGCCCGACAAGCCTGCCTCAGCGAGGCGCACTTCAGCGAGCGATTCCGCATTCAGACCGGCGTCTCCCCCTACCAGTATGTCCTGCGACAGCGCCTCGAGACGGCCCGCCACCTCCTCGTGACGACCCGGCTACCGCTGGGCGAGATTTCAGCACGCACGGGCTTCGCCAGTCAGAGTGCCCTGTCCCACGCGTTTCGTCGCGCCTACGATCATCCGCCGAGCGCTCTGCGCCAGGCACCTGTTGCAACGCAGCTTCAGGCCCGCATGAGCTGAGAGGCAAAGCCGCGCGCCTCCGAACGGGTCTCGCCCCGTCCGTTTTCCCCGGATTTTGACAAATCCTGCCGTGAAATTGGCAAGACTTGCCCGCCTCTCTCACTCTACAGTCAAGGCAGAATGCCTGTAACACGCGCTTTTCGAGCGTATGCGATGTCGCCCGTCGAGCCCCGGCATGACGACCGATTGCCAAGACGGACGACGAGCCCGCAGTGACAACGACAACGCGCAGCTGCTCATCACGGGGACCTGACATGCTGAATACCCATACCATGCTGGATGCCGCCACTTGGCGGGAAGACCTGGATACGCTGTTCCGTCGCGTCAGTGAGCATTACATCGTCGATGAAGACACTTACGTCGAGGAATTGGTCAAGGTGCTCTCGGTTGACGAGGAGGATTTCCGGCGTATCGCCAGCAAGACGGCCGAGCTGATCCGCGAAGTCCGTGAGATGGACACCGCCGTCGACTCCATCGACGAGCTGCTTCAGCAGTACAGTCTGGACACTCAGGAAGGTGTACTGCTGATGTGCCTGGCCGAGGCACTGTTGCGTATTCCCGACAAGGCGACTGCCGATGCCCTGATCGAGGACAAGCTGGGAGTGGCCGAGTGGAAGAACCACCTCGGCCAGAGCGAGTCATGGTTCGTCAATGCCTCGACATGGGGCCTGCTGATGACCGGTCGCGTCATCAAGATGGACCAGCCCAGGGACGGCAGACCGGCCAGTTTCATCAACCGCCTGACCAATCGCATGGGCGAGCCGGTGATCCGCAGTGCCATGTACCAGGCGATGAAGATCATGGGCCGGCAATTCGTGCTCGGCCGCACCGTGGACGAGGCCCTGAAGCGCTCCAAGCCGCTTTTCAACAAGGGCTACACCTACTCTTATGACATGCTCGGCGAGGCTGCGCGCACCCGTGACGACGCGCGGCGCTATTTCGAAGACTATGCCAGCGCCATCAAGCGTGTCGGTGAAACCAGCAGAACCCTCTCCGAGCGCACTCCCGCACCGTCGATCTCCATCAAGCTCTCGGCACTGCATCCGCGCTACGAGTTCGGCCGCCGCGAGCAGGTACTCGAGGAGCTGGTGGGCACCGTCCGGGAGCTGGCCGCCATGGCCCGCGAACATGATGTGGCCATTACCATCGATGCCGAAGAGGTCGACCGTCTCGAGCTGTCGCTGGAAGTCTTCCGTGCCGTTTATGAAAGTGATACCTGCAAGGGCTGGGGCCACTTCGGCCTGGTGGTACAGGCTTACTCTAAACGCGCGCTGTCCGTGCTGCACTATCTCAACCGCCTCGCCGACCGGCAGGGCGACGAGATTCCGCTGCGCCTGGTGAAGGGCGCCTACTGGGACACCGAGATCAAGGAATCCCAGCAGCATGGCGTGGAGGGCTACCCGGTGTTCACCCGCAAGGCCAATACCGATGTCGCCTATCTGGTCTGCGCCCACTTTCTACTCTCGGAAAACACCCGCGGGCGCATCTTCCCGCAGTTCGCCACCCACAACGCTCACACGATCAGCGCGATTCTCGAGGTGGCCAACGCCGCCAAGCGCGCCTTCGAATTCCAGCGCCTGCACGGCATGGGCGAGGCGCTCTACGACGCGGCGCTGAAACGCGCTCCCGAAGGCACCTACTGTCGTATCTATGCACCGGTGGGCGCCCACAAGGACCTGCTGCCCTATCTGGTACGCCGGCTGCTCGAAAATGGCGCCAACTCCTCCTTCGTCCATCAGCTGGTCGACCCTCGCGTGCCGGTGGAAACGCTGTGCGTTCACCCGGTGGAACAGCTGCGGCAATATACACGCTATGCCAACCCGCGCATTCCCCTGCCATGCGATCTCTACGGCGAGAAACGCCGCAACTCGCGCGGGGTGAACCTCAACATCAACAGCCAGTACCGGCCCTTGATGGATGAGATGGCCACCTTCATGGACCGGGAGCACCATATCAAGCCGCTACTGGCTTTCAACGTTCCCGATGATGCCCCGCAGCGCCATGACGTGCTCTGTCCCTTCGACAATCGTAAACGCGTCGGCAGTGTGCAGTGGACCACCCAGGCGCAGGCGCAACAGGCGCTTGATGCCGCCTGGGCCGCCTATCCGCGCTGGGAGATCACGCCGGTGGAAGAGCGGGCTCTGATCATCGAGCGCCTGGGCGATCTCATGGAAAGCCACATGGCGGAGCTGATGACGCTATGCTCCCGCGAAGGCGGCAAGCTGCTCACCGATGGCGTCGACGAGATTCGCGAGGCAGTGGATTTCTGCCGCTACTATGCCGCCCGCGCCCGGGAGCTGCTCGGCGAGGCGACACCGCTGCCCGGTCCGACCGGTGAATCCAACGAGCTGGTGCTCTCCGGCAAGGGCGTCTTTGCCGCCATCAGCCCGTGGAATTTTCCGGTCGCGATCTTCTGCGGCCAGATCGTTGCCACTGCCGTAGCGGGCAACACCGTGCTCGCCAAACCGGCGGAGCAGACCTCGCTGGTGGCGCATCGGGTGATCGAACTGCTCTACGAAGCCGGCATGCCGCGCGACGTAGTGCAACTGCTGCCGGGCGATGGCCCCACCGTGGGCAGCGTGCTGTCTTCCGATCCGCGTATCACCGGCGTGGTGTTCACCGGCGGCACCGATACCGCGCAGATCATCAACCGCGCCCTGGCTGCGCGCGAAGGGGCCGCCCTACCCACTCTGGTCGCCGAGACCGGCGGACTGAACGCGATGATCGTCGACTCGACGGCCCTGCCCGAACAGGTGGTCGCCGATGTCGTGGCCTCCGCCTTCCAGAGCGCTGGACAGCGCTGTTCGGCGCTGCGGGTACTGTACCTGCAGGAGGATGTGGCCGACCGGGTCATCGAGGTACTCAAGGGCGCCATGGCCGAACTGCGTGTCGGCGATCCGCGGCAACTGGGCACCGATGTCGGCCCGGTCATCGATGAGGAGGCCCGTCGGGGCCTCATGCAGCATATCGAGACAATGAAGCGCGAAGGCCGGTTGATCGCCGAAACGCCGATGAATCCCGCCGATACCGCCCATGGCACCTTCGTGGCGCCCGTCGCCTTCTCCATCGAGGGTATCGAGGCGCTCGAGCGCGAGCAGTTCGGTCCGATCCTGCACATTGCACGCTACAAGGCGGGCGACATCGACAAGGTCATCGCCACCATCAATGCCACCGGGTATGGGCTGACATTCGGCATTCACAGCCGTAACGAGTCCTACGCTTACGAGATCAGCAAGAAAATTCGTGCGGGAAATGTGTATATCAACCGTAATATCATCGGCGCCGTGGTCGGTGTGCAGCCTTTCGGTGGGCAGGGCCTTTCAGGGACCGGCCCCAAGGCCGGCGGACCGCATTATCTGTTAAGCTTTGTTACCGAGAAGACACGCACCATCAATACCGCCGCTCTGGGTGGCAACGCGTCCCTGCTGGCACTCGGTGATGAATGAGCCGTGAGCAAGGCCGTCGGACGAAGCGGCTAGCCGCTTCGTCCATCCCAGGCAGTGCCTGACGTGTCAGGGCACAGCCTTTCGAAACGTCGTCACGACGTCAGCATGGCTGCGAGAAATGCTCCGACACGCTATCACTGCCTGAGTGACGGGAACCTGGAAATGCCGCCGAGACAGCGGCGTTCTCGGGTTCGACAACAACAAACGAACAGGAACAACTGACGATGGTTGAAAACAATATCACCATAGGCATCACCTTTGCCGTCTACCTCCTCGTAATGCTCGGGATCGGCATCGTTGCCTACAAGCGCACCACCAATCTTTCCGACTATATTCTCGGGGGCCGTTCGCTGGGTCCCTGGACATCGGCGATCTCCGCCGGCGCCTCCGACATGTCCGGCTGGCTGTTGCTGGGTCTGCCTGGCGCGGCCTACGTCAGCGGCGTCTCGGCCAGTTGGATCGCCGTCGGTCTGTTGGCGGGCACCTGGCTCAACTGGCTGATCGTCGCCAGGCGACTACGCATCTACAGCTTTGTCGCCAGCGACTCCCTGACGCTGCCCGACTTCTTCGCCAAGCGTTTTCGTGATACCTCGCATCTGCTGCAGGTCATCTCGGCGCTGTTCATCCTGCTGTTTTTCCTCTTCTACACCAGTTCCGGTCTGGTCGCGGGGGGCAAGCTGTTCGAGACGGTCTTCGGTCTCGACTACAGCCTGGCAGTCACCATCGGTACCATTGCCATCATCTCCTACACCTTCTTCGGCGGCTTCCTGGCGGTATCCTGGACCGACCTGATCCAGGGCTTGATGATGGCCGTGGCACTGCTGATCGTGCCGGTCATTGCCCTGACCGACATGGGGGGACTTTCCGAGGCGGCCTCGCGCATCACGGCCGAGAACCCGCAACTGCTCGAGTGGTTCCGTGACGCATCGACCGGCGAGGCCTTGTCGTTCATCGGTATCGTCAGTTCGCTGGCCTGGGGACTGGGTTATTTCGGCCAGCCGCACATTCTGGCGCGCTTTGCCGCGATCCGCAGCGAAAAGGATATTCCCGCCGCCCGCCGCATCGCCGTGACCTGGTCTGCGCTGGGTCTGATCTGTGCCGTGGGCATCGGTCTGCTGGGGCTGGTCTATGTCCCCCGCGACCTGGCCGACGGCGAGCGAATCTTCATGATCATGGTCAACTTCATCTTCCACCCGGTGGTCGCCGGCGTCCTGCTCGCCGCCATTCTCGCCGCGGTCATGTCGACGGCGGACTCCCAACTGCTGGTCTCCTCCTCCGCGCTGACCGACGATTTCTACAAGGCGATCTTCCGCAAGGACGCTTCGCAGAAAGAGCTGGTATGGGTTGGCCGCCTGTCGGTGATCGGCATTGCCATCGCCGCCTATCTGCTGGCGCTGGACCCGGATTCCAGCGTTCTGAATCTGGTCTCCTATGCCTGGGCCGGATTCGGTGCCGCCTTCGGTCCCGCGCTGATCATGGCGCTGTTCTGGAGACGCATGAATCGCTGGGGCGCTCTCGCCGGTATCATTGTCGGTGGCGTGACCGTGGTGGTCTGGAGCAAACTGACCGGTGGAATTTTCGATCTCTACGAGATCGTGCCGGGCGTCATCTTTGCCTACATTGCCATCGTGGTGGCAAGTCTCGTCACCCAGGCACCCAGCACCGCCGTAACCGACGAGTTCGATAGCGTCAGCAAGATCTGATCGCCATCCTGCGCTGGATAACAGACCGCCACACGGCGGTCTGTTGCGTTCTCAAGCATTTCCAGTATCCCGTGCTGCCTCCTTCGAAGCGCTTTAGCTCACCTCATCTCGCCTCGAGTCGATTCGAAACTCTCCCTGCGTTGCACAAAAGTTTACAAACAGTGTTTCAAAATTTTACTCGACTAGGAAACAGTGTTTCCTATACTTTGTGTGTATCTCATATCGCCGAGACTCGAGGAGAGACTCATGACCAAGACAAAACTGTTTTCCGCTGCCGTACTGGCAGGTAGCTGCATCTTTGCCACGCAAGCGGCATTCGCTTACGGTGCTGGGGATATCTTCGTTCGCGCCGGCGTTGCCAAGTCCAGCGCGGATGACGCCGAGATCCGCAACCAGGATCTGGACCTCAACGACGAAAACGGTTTCGTGGGCGGAGTCGGCTACATGTTCCACGATAAGCTGGGTCTGGAACTGAGCAGCTCCGAAAAATTCGAGCACGAATTCTCTGGCGGCTCTTTCGAGCAGCGGCCGATCAACCTGATGGTGCAGTACTATCCGCTGGGCGGGATGGATGCGCGCATTCAGCCGTATGTCGGGGCAGGCGTCAACTACACGCGTTTTTCTGATGAAAGCCTGGATGGCGGCAGCCTCAACATGGACCATTCCTGGGGCGCGGTCGGCCAGGTGGGTGTCGATCTGGCGATCATGGAAAACGTTGCCTTGAACGGTTTTGCCACGTATACCGATGTGGATTCCGATATCAATGCGAACTACGGCGGCAACTCCGCTTCGGGTAAAGCCAAGCTGGACCCGGTCACCATCGGTGGCGGCATTACCTTCCGCTTCTGACATCGAGCAGTTCAGCTTCATCCATCGCCGGGCCTCGTGCCCGGCGATGTCGTTTATAGCCCTTCTACCGTTTACACCTACCTACGCAAGGCTTGCGCTGGATCAAAACGCTTTTCCGCAACCGGAATAGACTTCTACCACGTTGGTAGTACCTCTTCTGAGCAAGACATTCATAAGGAACAGCATCATGCGTAAGCCCCTCCTCACTTCTGCGCTAGCCACGGGCCTCATGATTGGCGGCCTCGTCATCAGCAGCCAGGTTCTCGCCTACGGCGCGGGTGACATCTTCACCCGAGTCGGTGTCGCCAAGGTCTCGCCGAAAAGCGACAACGGCACTCTGAGCGGAGGAATCGACGTCGACGTACAGGATGATCAGGGGTTTGCCATCACGTTCGGTTATCGCTTCCATGACAAGCTGGGCGTCGAGCTGCTGGCCGCCGACCGCTTCGAGCATGACATCGAACTCAATGGCGATAATCTCGCCTCGACCAAGCACCTGCCGCCGACGCTGACCCTGCAGTACTACCCATTGGGCGGTACCCCGTCCCGCGTGCAGCCCTATGTCGGCGCCGGCATCAACTACACGCACTTCTCGGACGACAACAGCGCACTGGGCAATCTCGAGCTGGACGACTCCTGGGGCGCAGCCGGCCAGGTGGGCGTGGATCTGCTGATCAACGAGCACTGGGCACTCAACGCAGCCGCCTGGTATCTGGACATCGACACCGATGCCAGCCTCGATGGCACCGACCTCGGCAATGTCGACATCGACCCGGTCGTGGTCATGGGCGCCCTCAGCTTCCGTTTCTAAGTGCTCAGGATCATTCGCAACGCCAAGGCTCCGGAGCCTTGGCGTTTTGCATTCCAGAGACTCATGCGCTCGATTGGCAGCGAATCAGCGGGAGGTATCGCGAGAGAGACCCAGCATCGTCAGCGAGATCTCACACAATCCACCGACACACTCCACCTGCGTTAGCTGCGCATGGTATTCCGACGAGAGAAAGGGGCGTCCCGCCAGGAGATGCTCGAGATACTCCCGGGCCGGTTTCAGTGATGGTGCCGTCATGATCGGCGAAGCAATATAGACCCAGGCGGGCACGTCGCCTTCCGCAGTGCGCACTGGCAGCACCTCGCGAATGTAATGACGTGGGTGACCTTCGAAAGGATCCATGGCCCGGATCTGGCAATCTTCCTGCAGACGATAAAGCACGCCTTCGACCCGCGCCCCCGGCTGCGGCGTGATGTTGGCATGTGCGACTCCCGGCACGCGCGAGCGCTTGTTGAACGTCAGCCGGTAGTCTTCGAGCGTACCCCGCATGGCGCACCGATGCGTGCCATGACCCGATCGGCATTCATGTTGCTACCGTAAGCGAAGTAATAGGACATGCGGGATTCATGCCTCGGTGATGACACGATCGACTTCGGCAATGGCACTGACCACGGTCAGACGTATACTGGACGAGGCATTCTGCAACCAGGCCTCGGCGGCGGGGGCGACATCGCATTTCGCCGGCAGCGGCGCGTTGGCCTCGATCAGCGCCTCCAACCTGGGGATGAAGACGTACCTGAGCCACTGCGGCAGCTCCATGGTATCGATGCAGAAAGGCTCGGAGCTGTCATATGCAGAGGCCGGAGGCGAGGGAAAGCCCCAGAGGTCCGCGCTTTTCAACGTAGCCTCGAGACGCACCAGCGCCTGGGCGAGTTCGGCATGTGAATCCATGTCATCTTCTCCATCTCGTCATCGGACGCCTATTATCCTGTTCGACAGGGGCACTGGCCAGCCGACTATTCCACTGCCCGGCTGAAGGGCTCCCGACTGATGGTGAACGGATCGCGTCCAGCCTGCGCAGCAATTCACAGAAATCCTGCAAGACCGTGTGGATAACCTCTGGAAAAGTCGTGCTCGCCGCGACATCGCGGCGCTCTGCAAAGGTTGTACGTTTTTTGATCAGACCGCTGTCCCGGAGAACGATACCGAGCCACACATGCCGGGCAGGACTGCTTGGTCAGGCGCTGGAAAGCCTTTCAATGTCAGGTTACAGTGCGCGGCCCGATACGGAGAGAGACCATGCAACCGATCCATACGCTGACCGACTTCTTTACACGTACCGGGGCCGACGTACACTTTTATGACATGGGACGCTGCGTCGCACCTTTTGCGCCGGCCCGGTTGGCCGAATTCGAGAGCGGTACGGTGCCTTGGCCGCTTCCCTGGCAAGGACAGGCACGTTTTGCCTGCGTGTTCCGCTTCGCCGATGAAAGCATGGACCCCTTGATCTGGTTTCTCGCCCTGCCACTCGACGAGGAGGGACGGTTGGTTCTCGCACCACGCGATGCTTTCATCAGCCGCCTGATCGAGACACTGGGGCACACTGCCGAACAGGCCGGCCATCGGGGGGATGACGAAGCGGGCAATCTGATGAAGGACAATCCACTGGCCTTCACACCCGAACTGACGCAGCGGGCCATCCTGCATGCTCGGGCTGCATACGATTTCTCACGTCCCGCCAGCCAGCATCATGAGCTGACCGAGGCGTACCTGACCGGAGCGCAGGAAGTGGACTGGCAGTTTCTCGGCTTGCAGGGCATCGCCGACTTCAGTGTGCGCTACGACGACGAACAGGCCCGCATCCTGGCGAACCGCCTGGCAGGTCTCCCGGTCGAGGTGGTGCGCCCTCTCTGCTACTGTATGGAGCATGTCGGGCCTGAAGACGCCTTGGCGACGGCGCTTCATGAGCGGGGCAGACGCGCCCGGGAGGAAAGCGACATGGAGACCTTCCACGCCATCGTGCGTGCTTTGGGCGCCAGTCCGTCGCCCTTGGCGGGAGAGTGGTATGACGAGCTGCTCGCGGGAGACGCCGCCGAGGACCCGGGATTGCTCACCGCCATTGCGGCCCGCGGCTGGGCGCATCTCGAGCATGCCGAACGCCTGCCGCGCTTTCTGGCCCGGCTTGCCGAAAATTCACAGCTGGATTTCGCTGCACTGGTACGTGATCTGGCGCTGATTCCGCGTCTGCGCCTGCCGGTGCTGATGACGCTGCGTCAGGCCGAGCCGGCATCGCCAGTGGGACAACGATTGGCCGAACTGAGTCGATAATTCATGAAAGCACTGCCCTATCAGGCCAAGGCCGTGATCGGCCGCCGCGAGATGGTCACTCTGCCCGATCTGCAATTGACGCTGTGCTGCAAGGTCGACACCGGTGCCAGGACATCGGCATTGCACGCCGAGCATATCGAACCCTTCGAGCAGGAAGGTCATCTGTGGGTCAGTTTCATCACCCATATGGGCGGAACCGACACCCCGGCGCACAAACTGCGTGTACCTCTTCATGATCGTCGCAAGGTCAAGAGCTCCAACGGTCACGAGCAGTGGCGCTATGTCATTCGTACGCGCATGCTGCTGGGCGGCCTCGATTACCCCATAGAGCTGACCCTCAGCGATCGTCGCAGCATGCGCCATCCCATGTTGCTGGGTCGCCGAGCCATGCGCCGGCTGCTGGTTGCCCCGGGAGCCGCGTTCCTGCATGGCGAACCCTAGTGACGTCCGATGGCATCATGCCACCGGGGACTCGCGTCCCGGCACTGGACCTGTCCAGGCGTTGCCGGACGGAAAACCCTGACGCCTTCTGAGCGTCGGCATCCGCTTCGCCCCTTATCCGTATCCGATCCTTGTTGAGCCACTGGAGAGTCACATGCATATCGGCATTCTGTCGCGTAACCGTAATCTGTACTCCACCCGGCGGCTGGTGGAAGCCGCCGAACAGCGAGGACATAGTGCGCGTGTCATCGACACGCTGCGCTGCTACATGAACATTGCCTCGCATCGCCCATCGATTCATTACAAGGGCGAGGAGATCGAGCCCTTCGATGCCATCGTGCCGCGGATCGGCGCTTCGGTGACATTCTATGGATGTGCCGTGCTGCGGCAGTTCGAAATGATGGGAACCTACGTGCTCAACGATTCCGTCGCCATCACCCGCTCACGTGACAAGCTGCGTTCGTTGCAGTTGTTGTCACGCAAGGGCCTGGGTCTCCCCATCACCGGCTTTGCGCACTCTCCCGATGACATTCCCGACCTGATCAAGATGGTCCGTGGTGCCCCGCTGGTGATCAAACTGCTCGAAGGCACCCAAGGCATCGGCGTGGTACTGGCCGAAACCAACCAGGCGGCGGAGTCGGTCATCCAGGCATTCATGGGCATGAAAGCCAATATCATGGTCCAGGAGTACATCAAGGAGGCCAAGGGCGCCGACATTCGCTGCTTCGTGATCGGTGACAAGGTCGTGGCCGCGATGAAACGCCAGGCGGCGGAGGGCGAATTCCGCTCCAACCTGCACCGTGGCGGCAGTGCCAGCGTGATCCGCATCACACCGGAAGAGCGCTCCACCGCTATCCGTGCCGCCAAGGCCATGGGTCTGCTCGTGGCGGGTGTCGACCTGCTGCGCTCCAACCATGGCCCGGTCATCATGGAAGTCAACTCATCCCCCGGACTGCAGGGAATCGAAACGGCAACCGGCAAGGATATCGCCGGCCTGATCGTCGAGCATCTGGAAAAGAACGCCAGCACACCCCGCAAGACGACACCGCCTAAGCCCAAGGGGTAAAGGATTTGTCATCGCCGATACGCGAATATCGTCAATAATAAAAATTCTTGTCCATGGGGGTAGCAAAACAGTGTTTCCACACGCACAATTTGCGTCACCGGAGGAGGTGACCGCCCATGTTTCTCGATAATCGCCAGGTGGCGATGGATAGCGTGCTGGAAGCGCTAGCTGACAGCCTTGACTACTTCCAGGACAATCTCGAACGCCTGCGTCCCGCCCTGCGTGAAACCCTGAAACCCTACTACGGCGAGCGCGAGAAGGCCCTTCGGGAACTCCAGGTTCTGGCCAGGGAGCACCTGGATCTGCTGCCGCGCGATGCCGATGTCGAACGTGACGATTACTTGTGGCTCTGGAGCCGCATCAAGAGCTTCGTCGGCAACGACAGCCAGGTGCTGATCGGCGAGTTGCTCGAACAGGAACGTGTTCTCATGCAGGCGCTGGGCACCGCCTTTACCCATCCGCTGCCTGATCCCATCGAGCCGACACTGGAGCAGTGCTGGAAGAATTGCCGCGCCCTGATCCGTGAACTCAACCGCTTCCAGAACCAACGACACAAACGCTGACTCAAGCGCTGTCCGACAGCCTTGAAGTCGGCTCCCGCAGAGGCAAGGGCTCGAAAGGGCCCAGGAAGTAGGGTTTACGTCCCCAGAGATAGAGATCTCCTACGGTGGCAGCTCGTGCCAGCCATTCACGCAACCAGAGCTGCCAGGCGCCGGTCGCCGGCTCTCCGGGCGCAGCGCAACCATAAGCCTCGATTCCCATCGCATCGGCGATGAAAAGCGCTCGCGGCAGGTGCCAGGCCTGAGAGATCAATAGCACTCGCCTGACGCCGAACACCTCCTTGGCTCTCACGATGCTATCGAACGTACTGAACCCCGCATAGTCGAGCGTCATGGCCCCTTTGGGCACGTTATGTCCCCGCAGATCACGCCACATGGTGATGGGTTCATTGTAAAAGCGCGTGCGGTTGTCACCCGACAGCAGCAGATGCTGAACGCGCTGCAGACGCAGCAGGCGCGCTGCCGCCATGATCCGTGCCGAAAAATAGGGATTGCGACCGCCTCCACGCAATCCCCGCGCCGTTCCGAAGACCAGCCCCACCGGCTCGGCGACACATAGCGGCAGGTCATGCTCGATTCGAGAGTGCGTCTTGGCGAGAACCCAGACATTGAGCGCCACGACAATCAGGCAGAGCGTGAGCAATGCACCGAACAGCGCGAGTAACAGACGCTTCAATACGCGCCACATGCGAATCTCCACCCGCCATCAATCCCGTTGGCCAGCGGCCCTTCTGGCCGGCTCCTGACCCATCAAACTCGGTGGAGAATACGGGGTTGCCGCCTGATCTGTCACGCTCTGAGGCAGGCGTCTAGAACATGCCCAGTTCAAGTCGCGCCTCTTCGCTCATCATTTCCCGGCTCCAGGGAGGATCGAAGACCGTTTCGACATGGACCTTGGAGATCTGCGGCGCCCCTAGAATCTTGCGGCGCGCATCTTCGGCAATGACGTCTCCCATCCCGCAGCCGGGCGCGGTCAGCGTCATGCGGATCGTCACGATCTTTTCACCGGACAGCAGATGCTCGATGCGGCAACCATAAACCAGACCGAGGTCGACGATATTGACCGGAATCTCGGGGTCATAGCAAGTCCGTAACTGATCCCAGATGAACTGCTCCAATGCCTCTTCACTGGCATCCTCGGGCAAGGTGGGACGAGGCAGCGACTCGAGGCCCAGGGCGTCCAGGTCGCTGCCCTCGATCAGGAACAGGCGCCCTTCGAACGACACGCTGACCGAGCTGCCCTTGGCCTGCATGATACTGACGATACTGTCCTCGACGAGCGTCACCACCTTGCCAAAGGGGATGGAAATGGCCTCGACATCGCGCTGCAGGGGCATCTGCTGCCCCTTGTTCAGGCCTTTCAGTTGATCCATGCCGTCTCCTAGCGCACCATGCCGATGACGCGGATCAGCGCCTCGACGAACTGATCGATCTCTTCCGGCGTGTTGTAGGCAGCAAACGACGCGCGACAGGTCGCATCGACGCCGAAGTGGCCCAGCACCGGCTGCGCGCAGTGATGCCCGGTACGGATCGCCACGCCCAGCTGGTCGATCAGCAGCCCGATATCCTGGGCATGCGCGCCATCCACGATAAAGGACACCACACCCGCCTTGTCGGGTGCCGTACCCAGGATCCGCAGACCATCGATGCCGGACAGCTGCTCGGTGGCATGCGAGAGAAGACGCTGCTCCCAGGCACCAATCAATTCGATACCGATAGCGCTCACCCAGTCCAGCGCCACGCCCATGGCAATGACTTCCGCAATTGCCGGCGTACCCGCCTCGAAGCGGTGGGGAATGGTGTTGTAGACCGTGCCGCGATCGAACGACACGGTCTTGATCATCTCCCCGCCTCCCTGCCAGGGCGGCATCGCCTCGAGCAGCTCCGATTTCGCATAAAGCGCGCCGACTCCCGTCGGTCCGTAGACCTTATGACCGGAGAAAGCGTAGAAATCGGCGTCGATCTCCTGCACGTCCACCCGCTGATGAGGAACCGCCTGGGCACCATCGACCAGGATCAGCGCTTCATGGGCATGCGCCACCTCGGCCATCTCACGGATCGGATTCACCGTTCCCAATGCGTTGGAGACGTGGTTGACGCAGACCAGACGCGTACGCTCGCCGAACAGAGCGCGATAAGCGGCCATGTCCAGCACGCCACGATCGTCGACGGGAATCACCCTGATCACGATGCCTAGCTGCTCGGCCAGCAGTTGCCAGGGCACGATATTGGAGTGATGTTCCATCAGCGAGACCAGCACTTCGTCACCGGCCTTCAGGTTGGCCCGCCCCCAGCTGTTGGCCACCAGATTGATGGCTTCGGTGGTGCCCCGTGTGAACACGATCTCACGGGTCTCACGGGCCCCCAGCATGGCGCGCACCTTGTCACGGGTGCCTTCATAGGCGGCAGTGGCCTCGTCGGCCAGGGTGTGCAGACCGCGATGGATGTTGGCGTTGTAACGGCTGTAATAATCCTCGATCGACTCGATGACGGCAGTCGGGGTCTGGCTGGTTGCCGCATTATCGAGGTAGATCAGCGGCTTGCCATGGACTTGCCGATTCAGAATGGGAAAGTCCCGACGTACCTTTACCACATCAAGTGTCAGATCCTCGAAGGAGGTCATGATCATGCCTCCTCTGCGCTGTCGGCAGCCTCGACCAGGCCGGTCAGGTTGAAGCGCTCCGGCAGTTTGCCGGCCACGGCTCGCTCGACACGTTCGGCAACCTCGGGCAATCCCACCTGCTCCATGACCTCGCCGGCAAACGCCAGAGTCAGCAGTCCTCTCGCCAGCTGTTCGCTGAGGCCGCGGGTGCGCAGGGCAAAGACCGCTTCTTCGTCGAGCTGCCCCGTGGTGGTGCCGTGGGAGCACTTGACATCATCGGCATAGATTTCGAGCTCCGGCTTGGTGTCGACCTCGGCCCGGTCGGACAGCAGCAGGTTGGCGTTGCTCTGGTAAGCCTCGATCTGCTGGCTGTCGCGCTTGACGATGACCTTACCGTTGAACACGCCCCGGGCACGCTCGCCGAGAATCCCCTTGTAGTTCTCGTTGGAGAAGGTGCGCGGCGCATTGTGATTGACCAGCGTGTGGTTATCGATGTGCTGACGCCCCTGACCGAAGAACAGGCCGTTGTAGTTGGCCTCGGCACCCTCGGCGTTGAGATCGGCCACCAGATCGTTGCGCACCAGGGCACCGCCCAGATTCAGGTTGAATGAAGCGAAACGGCTGTCGCGACTCTGATCGATATGGATACTGGCCACGTGCAGGTCATCGGTCGAGGCCTCCTGCAGCTTGTAGTGCTTGAGTATCGCCCCGCGCTCTAGCAGCACTTCGGTGACCACGTTGGTGAAGTTGGCGGCACCCGACTCGCCGGCATAGTGCTCGATGACGGTGGCCTCGCTGCGCCCACCGCCCATGATCAGCACTCGCGGGTGACTCATGACCGGCTGGGCATTCTGGCGAGAAACGAAGCAGAGGTAGATGGGAGCTTCCACCACCGTGCCCGGCGCTAGACGTACCACGGCACCTTCATGGGCAAAGGCCGTGTTGAGCGCGGTAAACGGCGAGAACTCGACCCCCGCCAGACGCCCCAGCGCACCGCCGATCGCCTCGTGATTGATCTCCATGGCAACCGACAGCGGCTCGACGCTGACCCCGGCAGGCAGGCTGTCGACATCGGAGAGCTCCGCCGAGAAGAGACCATCAACGAAGACCAGCCGATGAGCATCGCTGGACAGTGCCAGCGCATCAAAACGTTCCCTGTCGAGCCGGGCATCCTGAGGCAGAGAGAAGTCGGTCTGCGCGATGCGGCGCACATCGGTATACTTCCACGCCTCGTCGCGCGAGGTGGGAAACCCCATCGCTTCAAAGCGCGCCGCGCCGGCTTGGCGACGTGCCGCGACCCAGGTCGGGTCGGCAGCGCCGTCACGCTCGGCGAGGCGCTGCAGAAACAGTTCCGGTGCACTCATGCCGCTGATTCCTCCAGTACCCATTCATAACCGCGGGCTTCAAGTTCGTGGGCCAGATTCTTGTCGCCTGTCTTGACGATGCGGCCGTCGACCAATACATGCACCACATCGGGCACGATATAATCGAGCAGACGCTGATAGTGAGTGACCATGAGAATCGCGCGATCCTCGGCACGCAGCGAATTGACCCCTTCGGCCACGACCTTCATGGCATCGATATCCAATCCGGAATCGATCTCGTCGAGCATCGCCAGCTTGGGCTGCAATATCAGCATCTGCAGAATCTCGTTGCGCTTCTTCTCGCCTCCCGAGAAACCTTCATTGACGGCGCGTTGCAGGAAGCTCGCATCCATCTTCATGTAAGCCAGCTTTTCCTTGACCAGCTTCATGAACTCCGGCGCCGGCATCTCGCCCTCACCGCGTGCTTCACGCTGGGCATTGAGGGCTGCCTTGAGCAGATAGATGTTCTTCACGCCCGGTATCTCGACCGGGTACTGGAAGCCCAGCAACAGCCCGGCCTGCGCCCGCTCCTCGATTTCCATGTCGAGCACGTCACGCCCCTCGAAGGTGATGGATCCTCCGGTTACCTCGTAGCCATCCTTTCCGGCGATCACCGCCGACAGGGTAGACTTGCCCGCCCCGTTGGGCCCCATGATGGCGTGGATCTCTCCTGAATTGATCGTCAGATTCAGGCCCTTGAGGATTTCCTTGTCTTCCACCGTGACGTGAAGATCTTTGACTTCGAGCATGTTTGCCACCTTTGAATTCTGGTTTCGCGAGGCCGACAGCGCGTCCTCTCTAAAACGTTTCGAGAAACGAGCGAGCGGCGCCTGAACACGGCGGAAGCTGCAGAGAAGCGGAGTTTACTGAAGTAAATGAGCATTCTCGAACCAGCTTCCAACGCCGTGCAGGCGTTGCGCAGCCGTTTCTTATCCCACCGCGCCTTCGAGCGTCACGTTCAGCAGCGCCTCGGCTTCCACCGCGAACTCCATCGGCAGCTCTTGGAAGACGTCCTTGCAGAAGCCGTTGACGATCATGTTGACCGCATCCTCCTCGGAGATGCCGCGCTGACGGCAATAGAAGAGCTGGTCCTCGCCGATCTTCGAGGTGGTCGCCTCATGCTCGAGAGTCGCCGTGCTGTTGCCGATTTCCTGATAAGGGAAGGTATGCGCACCACAACGATCACCGATGAGCAGTGAGTCGCACTGAGTGAAGTTGCGCGCCCCCTTGGCCCGTGGCCCGATCTTGACCAGCCCGCGGTAGGCCTGATCACTGTTGCCTGCAGCGATACCCTTGGAGACGATGGTGGAACGGGTACCCTCACCGATATGGATCATCTTGGTGCCGGTATCCGCCTGCTGACGACCGTTGGTCACGGCGACGGAGTAGAACTCGCCGACACTGTCCTTGCCGCGCAGCACACAGGAGGGGTACTTCCAAGTGATGGCGGAGCCGGTCTCGACCTGGGTCCAGCTGATCTTGGCGCGATCGCCGCGGCAGTCGCCGCGCTTGGTGACGAAGTTGTAGATGCCGCCCCGCCCTTCTTCGTCTCCCGGATACCAGTTCTGTACGGTGGAGTACTTGATGTAGGCATCTTCCAGCGCGACCAGCTCGACGACCGCGGCGTGCAATTGGTTCTCGTCGCGCATCGGCGCGGTACATCCCTCCAGATAGGAGACCTGGGCCTGCTTGTCGCAAATGATCAGCGTCCGCTCGAACTGGCCGGTGTTGGCGGCGTTGATACGGAAGTAGGTGGACAGCTCCATGGGACAGGTCACGCCCTCCGGCACATAGACGAAGGAGCCATCGGTGAAGACCGCCGAATTGAGCGCAGCAAAAAAGTTGTCGCCCTTGGGCACGACCGTTCCCAGATACTGGCGTACCAGCTCGGGATATTCGCGAATCGCCTCGGAAATCGAGCAGAAGATCACACCCGCTTCCGCCAGCTTCTCCTTGAAGGTCGTGGTCACCGAAACCGAGTCGAATACCGCATCTACCGCCACGCCTGCCAGGGCCGCGCGCTCATGCAGAGGGATGCCCAGCTTCTCGTAGGTCTCGAGCAGCTTGGGGTCGACCTCATCGAGACTCTTCGGCGCATCGTCTTTCTTCTTGGGGGCGCTGAAATAGGAGATTCCCTGATAGTCGATCGGCGGATAGTTGAGATGCGCCCAGGAGGGCTCTTTCATCTTCAGCCACTGATGGTAGGCATCCAGGCGCCATTCGAGCATCCACTCGGGCTCGCCCTTCTTTTCCGAAATAAAGGCGATGACGCTTTCGTCCAGACCGGGCGGAACCGTGTCACTCTCGATGTCGGTCACGAACCCTTGGGTGTACTCGCGACGGACAAGCTGCTCCATTTCCTGACTTGCCATGATATCTCCCCTCCCGGGCGGTATGCTGTCGAACAGAATACGCGGTCAATGTCGGGCGCTTAGACCTTGGCCGAACTGGCCAGCGTCACGCTCTGTATAGGTAGTTGCACGGGTAGCTTGAGCGGTGAGTCCTGGGCCAGATGCGCCAGCGTCACGCTATCGAGCAAGGCGCCGATCGCCAGCGACACGCGCTGCCAGTTGTCTGCCACGCCACAGGTGCCGAGCAGATCACATCCTCCGTCGGCGTGGCTGCACTCCGTCACGGCAACAGGCCCCTCGATGGCGGCGATGATATCGCTCGCCGTGATGCTGGATGCCGGGCGCGCCAGACGATACCCTCCCAGCACGCCACGCCGCGATTCCAGCAATCCTGCCCGCGCCAGCATTTTGAGTGTCTTGCTTACCGTGGGGTAAGGCAGCTGCACCACCTCGGAAAGCTCCGCGGCAGCATGCGCCTGCTGAGGGTGGCGCGCGATCTGCGCCATCACGACAGCGGCGTAATCGGTCAGCTTGGACAACTTCAACATGCCTGCTCCACCATGTTGGATTCGGTACCATTTTAGTCCTATATGGCCCGCATGTGAAGCATGACCCGCCCGGCCACGCGATGAGGGGCGCAAACGGGCGACAAGAGCGGCCATAAAAAAATAAATAAAATTAACAAAATTTAACCATTTAAAATAATGTAAGCTCTTCTTGGCCATAACCTCCCAACTTTCCTGACAAAAGAAAGGATGTGAAAAAATTTCTCACTTACTTATCTTGCCCCACCTTCTCTCCTTGCGCCCAATGCAGAATCGCCCGTACTGAAACGCCCCAGGCACTTCGGTATAATCTTCCTTTTATGGCAACGCGCACTCTTGAGTCGAACCGGGAAGGAACGCGCACCGCCCTCTGATTCGACGGCTATTTGGCCATGTGGACAACCACCCCTGTCGCCAGAAAGGAAATGCGCCTACAATGCGCCCTACAGCGACACGAAACGAAACCCGAGGCGAAGCGACTGAAACGATTCAGGATAATGGCGCAATACGCTCATCGATTTCTGGCATGCGCAAGAGCTTGTGCTAGTTTTGTTAGGCACGGCTTCGTATCGCTACGCAGGAATCAGTTATTTGTGTCGAAACAGACCATCGCGGATCTGCACGTGTCTTCTAGCACTGATTTATTAAGTAATTGCAGAGTCTCGCCGAGAGGTTTGAGTTCTTCTTAACCAAGAATACTTACAGAAATCATATTAGCTTTTGTAATTCAGCGTTCTCAGCTTGAAGCCAACGTATGAATTCAGTAAGGTGAGGTTATACTTGTTGCCAGTTCGAACATGCTTAGCCTTGAACAGGGAAAGAAGGTTAACCAACAGGGAGGTTTAAGATGAGAGTAACGATTTTCGGCACTGGGTATGTCGGCCTGGTCACCGGCACCTGCCTAGCTGATGCAGGTCACGAGGTGATGTGCGTCGATGTGGATGAAGACAAGATTGCCCGCATCAAGCAGGGTGAAATTCCCATCTACGAGCCAGGCCTGGAACCCTTGGTGAAGCGCAACGTCGCCGAAGAGCGCCTGTTTTTCACGACGGATGCCGCTGAAGCCGTCGCCTTCGGCACCGTGCAGTTCATTGCCGTCGGCACCCCCCCTGACGAGGATGGCAGCGCCGACCTCAAGTACGTGCTGGCGGTAGCCCGTACCATTGCCGAGCATATGCAGGATTACAAGCTGGTCATCGACAAGTCCACCGTACCCGTCGGTACAGCGGACAAAGTGAGCGATGCCATTCGTGAAGTCCTGCAGTCACGTGGCAGCGATCTGGAATACGACGTCTGCTCCAATCCGGAATTCCTCAAGGAAGGCTCTGCCGTCAAGGACTTCGCGGAAGGCGCCCGGATCATCGTCGGCACGGATTCCGAGCGGGTGAAGATGCTGATGCGTGAATGCTATGCGCCTTACAACCGCCGTCAGGAAAAGCTGATGTTCATGGACGTGCGCAGCGCGGAGCTGACCAAGTACGCAGCCAACGCTATGCTCGCCACCAAGATCAGCTTCATGAACGAAGTCTCCAACCTTGCCGAGCGCCTGGGAGCAGATGTCGATCAGGTCCGTCGCGGCATCGGCAGCGACCCGCGTATCGGCTACGAATTCATCTACCCCGGCTGTGGCTATGGCGGCTCCTGCTTCCCCAAGGACGTCCAGGCCCTGTCACGCACCGCCGGGCAGATCGGCTACGACGCCGAGCTGCTCAATGCCGTGGAAGCCGTCAACCATCGGCAGAAGGCCACGCTGTTCGGCAAGCTCTCCCAGGCTTTCGATGGCGACCTGAAAGGCAAGACGATTGCCGTGTGGGGACTGTCGTTCAAGCCCAACACCGACGACATGCGCGAAGCGCCCAGCCGCACTCTCATGGAAGCGCTGTGGGCCGCAGGTGCCAAGGTTCAGGCCTACGATCCGGAAGCCATGAGAGAGTGCCGTCGCATTTATGGCGAACGGGACGACCTCACCTTGTGCGAGAGCCGTAACGCCACCATCAATGGCGCCGATGCCCTGGTGATCTGCACGGAGTGGAAGGCCTTCCGCACCGTGGATTTCGCCTGGCTGAAGAGTCAGCTCGCCATGCCGGTGATCGTGGACGGCCGTAACCTCTTCGAACCGCATAGCGTGAAGGCCGCAGGCCTACTCTACTATGGGGTGGGACGGGGTGACTCACTGCGCATGGCATACGACGCCGGTCATAAGGCTGCGGTCGAAACAGCGACCAAACAAGCCGCCGGTGCCTGAATTATCGGCTCGATAATGCAATAACGCAGGGTAGAAGATCAAACGGATGTTGAACGATCTTCTGCCCTGCGGGGCCTGACACGACATGCGTTCGACTGTCGAGCCATTCACAAGGCAGGGTAAGCGGTAATGACTATCGCTGGAATACCTGACTTATACACGCACCGTTAATGCAAATGACAGGATGTTATATGCAAACACGGCAACTCTTGCATAAATCCCCAGGCCGGATAAATTTTAATTTATCCCTAGCCAATTCCCTGCGCTCCGTCTATCGCTCAGGTGGACTGAAGCGCTCAAGAGTATCGACGCGAAGCACCGGGATATCTGGCTGCCACTCAATATCTTTTAATACAAGAACTGCAGGCGTTAATTACAGTAATTAAAAATATAATTACTTTAAATAACATTACGACTGATCAGAAAGTCACCGATCAGATGCAGTTATGTATTCGCCATTACTGTTGACGTTTTTCCGACGTGCTCTGGCAATACGCCATATGCAATCACGGTAATGATATAGCCAACTCTGGCCGAATTGAGGGGCAGAGCCCATGTCCGAACAACCGAAGACACAAGCACAGCCGACCAAGGCGTCGCGAGTGACCGAGCTAGCGACACTGCTGTTCATGGCGGCATTACTCGTCCTGCTGATTTCCGAGTTACCTCGGGAAGTTTTCTCGCCACAATCGAAGAGCTTCATTCTGGCTATCGGCCTGATCGGTGCCTGGCGTTACTCATGGTGGTTTACACAGGCCATTCGCTCCGTCTGGTACAACCGACGCGTCTTTCCCCGAATGCGGGCCCAGGCCGACGCCGTCGGCGCGGAGCAGAAGCCGGATGCACTCTACATCCTGTGCACCTCCTACCGCATCGAATCCGACGTGACGTTCGCCGTTTATGATGCATTGATAAAGGATGCGGCACACTACGACGTGCCTACCACCATTTTTGCAGCGATCGCCGATCGCAGTGATGTCGACATCATCGATCACGTCATGTCGGACAACGGCTGGCCGAGTAACGTCGAGATCCGCTACATGTTCCAGAAAGGCGACGGCAAGCGCTCGGCAATGGCCGAGGTGCTACGTGCCATTTCCCGGCGCATGCCATCGCACCGGACGCTGGTAGTGACCATGGATGGCGATATTCGCATCGAGCCCGGTACCCTATCGCGCTCCCTGTCCTTCTTCCTGATGAAGGATGACCTGGGCGCCCTGACGACAAACAACAATTCCATCGTTACCGGCAATGACGTCACCAAGGAGTGGTACGACCTGCGCTATGCCCAACGCCACCTGGTGATGAGTTCCATGTCGCTTTCCGAGCGGTTACTGGTGCTGACGGGGCGCTACAGCGCCTTCCGCGCCGAGCTGGCAACGGATCCCGGCTTTATCGATCTGGTCGAGAACGACCACGTCGAACACTGGCGCTTCGGCAACTTCAAGTTCCTGTCCGGCGATGACAAGTCGACATGGTTCTGGCTGCTCAAGAACGGCTGGAAGATGCTCTATATTCCCGATGTCTACGTGACGGGCTTCGAGGAATTGCCTGACCGCAAGCGCTTTTTCAAATCCTCCATGGATCTCATGCGGCGCTGGTTCGGCAACATGTTGCGCACCAGTGACAGAGCGATCCAGTTGGGACCTCGTTCCATGGGCATGTTCACGTGGTGGAGCCTGGTCGACCAGCGACTCTCCATGTGGACGACGCTGATCGGTCCCTCCGTGGCCATCATGCTGACGCTTTTCGTGCGCCCGTCGTTCATCTTCGCCTACATGCTGTGGATCCTGTTCACTCGTAGCATGGCGACGCTGGTCCTGGCGGCGCAACGCGGACGCGCCAGCCTGTTGTGGGTGCCGCTGCTCTATTACAACCAGGTGCTGGGCGCCGCACTCAAGACCTATGTCAGCTTCCGCTTCAACCGTCAGAAGTGGTCACGTCAGGGGATCTCCGCCGGTGAGCCCGACGATTTCAAGGCAGCCCGTCGCCAGCGTCGCATGGGGCATGTCATGCATGGTCTGTTCATGGGAACACTGCTGCTGATACTGGCGATTTCGGTCGGTGTACTCGCGCCACCCGACCGGGTATCCATCGCCGCCATGAATGGCGATGAAAACCCTCTGGCCGAAGAGCGGCGGGACGAAACACGCAATGACGGTTACTGGGTAGCGCTGGCGATGAGCGACGCGCCCCAGGATGGCGAGGTCTATCTTCCCCCCGAGACGATCGTGCTCGGCTCCGAACTGACCGAGAAACTCGCTACCGTCGATCGGATCCGGGCAGCCTGGATATATGGGGCCGACGCGGCAGAGCCCACCATTCTGGAAGTCACCCCGGACGTCGCCGCCATCATTACCGACTCTCGTGGTCGGACATTGGGAGACATCGGCTCCCTTCGCTGCGATAGGCAGGCCGCTTGCAGCATGCACGTCAATGAAAGCCTCGTAAGGCTATCTGACATGGAAGTAAGGCTACGTCACGGCACCTGAACGTGGCGTTCCACAGGATGACTGGATCAAGAGATAACGCGAGGAGACCACGAACATGTCTGATCACACCCCTCCCAACGGTGGCCAGGAGACGCCTCGGCCGAACAATCAGGGCGGACGCGGAGCCGATGAGTCTTCGCGCATGGATGCCGCCCGTGAGGACCAGTTGGGCCATGAGCGCCGCGATGAGCGACATTTCATTCGCGTCCAGGTCCCTTTCAGCGTCAAGCTCGAAGATGGCCGCTCCTTCCAGGGTCACGACCTTTCCCTGGGCGGCTTCTCCCTGGTCAGCCAGGAGTCGTTCGATACCGGTAAGGTCGTTTCGGTCTCCCTGCTGATCACTGCAGGTACCGCGGAGCTGATCGTGCCGGCAGCCGCACGCGTCATCCGTGACGAAGCACAGGGCAGCCGCGACACGGTCGCCTTCGAATTCACCCAGATCGACCGACGCCACCGCGAGCTGCTGCGCCGCGTGATTCGTGCCCACCTCAGCGGCCGTTATGCCAGCGTCGAAGCGCTGCTGGACGAGGAGGACCCGCAGACGCCGCATAAGCGCCGGGCGGCACCCGCTGCCGACAAGCCCGAGCGTCATTCGAAGCCTTGGGGCCGCTATGTCGCGCTGGCTCTCGCGGCCATCGTGCTCTGTGCCGTCGCGGTGGCCACGGCCTATCGCAACTTCATGCTGATCGAGCCCGACTTTGCCGCTGTCACGGCCCCGCGCATCGACATCCTTTCGCCCGGCGCAGGTCAGCTGAGCGAACATGACCTGCAGGCCGGCGACCGGGTCGAGCGCGATCAGCCGCTGGCGCGAGTCAAGGACAGCGATCTGGAAACCGACCTGATCCTGGCACGAGCGGCACACAGCTACAACGCTCAGTTGATCGAAAACATGCGTCAGCGCTTCGACGATCCCAGCGTGCAGCAGGTCAGCATGGCACAGTCCACCACCCCTTCCGATGGGCGTCCGCCGAGCTTCGAGACCGTCTCGCCCGAGATCGCCAAGGTGCGTATCGAACAGTTCGAGACCGCCCGGGATTATGAGAATGCCCGCATCGACGCTCTCGAGGCTCGCATGGCCTCCAACACGATCTATAGCCCCTGCGAATGCCTCGTCGCCTGGGCGCTGAGTAGTGGTGGCGGGACCTATATCAACGAGAGCGACCGCATCATGACGCTCATTCGTACCGGTCCCAACGACGTGATGGTCGAAGCGCTGGTCCACATGGACAAGATTGGTGACATCGAGCCCCACCAACGTGCCTATATCGCGCTGCCCAACGCCTCCGAGCCCATCGCCGCTCGCGTACGCTCCGTGGCACTGGATGTCGAGCGCCAGCCCCGTGCCGGCTTCCCCGAGTGGGTCCGCCAGCAGCAGAACGTCGCCAGTGTGCTACTGGTCCCCGAGGAGCCCCTGCCCGCCACCATGGTCGGTGTACCTGTAGATGTCCGCTTCTCCGAAGCGCCTGTACTCGACGAGGCGGTCGAGTGGGTCTGGCAGGGTGGCCGGGCCGTGGCTCAACAGACGGCACAGCTGTTCAATGCAGCCAAATCCACGGTGTATGACGCGGTTCAATAACCGTGCTCAGGCCCCGGCTTCGGAATTTCTCGAAGTCGGGCCGGTCCATACACTGTCAATGATACTCAAGGAGTCCGTAATGCCACGCATCTGCTCCGGTCGGTTTCTCCGGCAAGCGTCGATGACAGGTCAGACGGCCCCAGACAAGCGATGCACGCCACTCATGGCGCTGGCCGTGACGGGGATACTCATGGGACTGTCCTCCTCCGCCTTCGCTGACGAGGAAAAGGATGACCTTTCCCGTCCTACCGTCGCAACCTGCTCGGCTCGCTACCCCCTGGTGGCCTCTCCTGCCCCGACTGCAGGCATGGGTGATCCCGAGCGGGCCATCGAAACGGGCTATCGGGCCGAGAAGAACTGGGGGCTCGACCGCAACGTCACCCTGCTCTCATCTGCGGAATCCGGCCTGAGCGGAACCGCCATGCGCGTTCTATACCCCAAGGGGACTTCGGCGCCCAGCGATCAAGGGCGCGGAGGTGCCGGCTTCTATGCCCGCCTCGACGATCTGCATGGCACCGAACGGGCCTGCCTGCGTTACAAGGTGCGTTTCGAGCCCGGCTTCGATTTCGTCAAGGGCGGCAAGCTACCGGGGCTGTACGGAGGAGACGCGCCCAGCGGCGGGGACGAGGTGACGGGAACCAACGGCTTCTCCATGCGCTTCATGTGGCGCCAGGATGGCCAGGGCGAACTCTACGAGTACGTGGTCAACAAGGATACGAAGTATGGCGAGTCCGTCGGGCGTGGCGAATGGACGTTCCCGACCGGGCAATGGGTCAGCGTGGAGCAGGAGATCATTCTCAATGACCCCGACAGGGAGAATGGAATCGCGCGCGTCTGGATAGACGGCGAACCTCAGTTGGAGCAGCACGGTATCGTCTACCGCACGACCGGCGACGTGACGATCGATGGCGTCATGTTCTCCACCTTCTTCGGCGGCCATGGCAAGGGGTGGCGCACCCCGCGCGATCAGGTCGTGGATTTCGGCGATTTCCAGGTCTATGCACCCGACCGCTGAGTGAGTCTGCAGGTCCAGCCCTGCAGCTCCCGGATAAGCAGCAGCAATCACTCAATGGAACGCCATCCTCGGCGGAAGCCGGCTTCGCGATGGCGTAAGATCAAGGATGATCGGCTATGCGTTTCATGCCCGTCTCTTTTTACAGCACGGTACGCTTCTTGTTGTGCAGCGTGCTGCTCGCGTCTTGTCTGTTCAGCGTCATGCCACAGGCCTACGCCCTGACCTACGAAGAGCGCCAGCAACTCGATCTCTCGGAGTATGTGGTCAAGAATCCCGATGCCTCCTATTTCGATGTCGACAAGCGTCTCGAGACACTGGCCAATACTCAGAATCCGTTGCTGCTGGGACAGATGGACCAGTTGCAGATCGGTGCCAGCTGCCAGCAGTTGCTGGAAATCCCGCCGCTGGATCAACGCATCCGCATGCCGGGTTTCTATCCCAGCCCGGAAGCCTGGCGTCTGGCGTCGGAGCCAATGTTCCAGTTCGAGGATACCGTCAGCGGCCTGGCAGGCTCCTTCATGTCCACCGGCGATACCTACTATGGCGAGTGCCTGATCCGTTTTCTCGATCACTGGGCCCAGTCCGACGCGCTGATGGACTTCTACTACAGGAGTGATGACCGGCAGGCCTGGTATGCCACGGAGTCGATGATGTTCGCCGCCTCCATGGCCTACTCCATCGTGCGCCCGCGGGTGGAAGGCATGGATGAGGAAAAGACCCGCATCAACGACTGGCTGAACCGCCTGGCGCACAAGCACTCCGGCATCGTTGGTGGTCTCAACGGGAGTTGCTGCAACAACCACTTCTATCGGCGCTCCATCTATGCCGCCATGATCGGTGTGCTGACCAACGATAACGAACTTTTCCGCTTCGGCGTCAGCTCGGTCTACTCGGCTCTCAACGACCTGACCCCGGAAGGTGCGCTCCCCCTGGAGATGCATCGCGGCCGCCGCGCCAGCCACTATCAGAACTATGCCCTGCTCTATCTGATCACGGCCATGCAGGTCGTTGCCCGCCAGGGCTACGATGTCTTCAATCTCGAGGTTGCCGGCCACACCATCAAGGATGCCGTCGATTTTGATATGGACGTCATCGAAGACCCCAGCGAGCTGAAGGGGTACGCCCCCCACGAGCAGTATCGCGGCTTTCTCGAGGATGGGCAGTACTTCTCGTGGATGGAACTCTATCTGACCCACTTCGACGACTCTCGTATCAAGGATTTCATCAGGAAGTACCGCCCCATCGACAACCGTGGCGCGGGGGGCTATGTCACGCTCTACTTCATGGACCCCGATGCCCAGCAGCAGGTGGTGATCAGCGACTCGGTCAAGGAGCGAGTCGACGTGGTGCTGCCCGATGAACAGGGATGAAGCCGGGCACGTGCAGACCGGCTGCCGACCCGGCCGAAGAACTCGGATAAGTCGTCATCCCCTGCCATGCCGGCCGCTCGACGCCGAGGGGCCGGCTTGCAGCATGGCCGAGGTCGGCCAGACATCAGCAGCACGGTAGAACCGAGGTTCGCAACAGGACGGAGAAGCATTTTCCTAGAGGCAGGCTCTGCCACGACGGCATTGTCCGGAGCCCTGCCAAGACAGCGAGGCATCACGGACAAGACCGCACGACCGGGACCAAAAAGAGTCGGCGGTACGCAGGGAACGCATCGGCATGAACGGCTGAACAGGCCGACAACCACTGGATCACAGGATGATCATTGCTATGCGTTCACCCAATGAACTTACGCGTTATCTGACGGGCTTCGGGCTCTGGATGGGAGTGGCGTTATGCAGCGCTCTCAGTGCCGATCCGGCTCGTGCACTCAGCTATGAAGAGCGCCAGAAGCTGGATCTCTCGGCGTACGTCGTCAACGACACCGATGCGTCCTACTTCGATGTGGACAAGCGTCTCGAGACATTGGCGGAAACGGAAAACTCGATCTTGCTCGGACAAATGGATCAATTACAGATAGGCCCCAGTTGTCAGCAACTGCTGGAGATCCCGCCCCTGGATAAGCGCATCCGAATACCCGGTTTTTATCCGAGCCCCGAGGCCTGGCGCCTGGCCTCGGAGCCGCTGTTCCAGTTCGAGACGACAGTCAGCGGCCTGGCAGGTTCTTACATGTCCACGCAAGATGTCTATTACGGGCAATGTCTGATCCGCTTTCTCGATCACTGGGCCCAAGCCGATGCCCTGATGGATTTCTATCATGCTCCCAGCGACCGTCAGGCCTGGTACGCCACGGAATCGATGATGTTCGCCGCCGCCATGGCCTACTCCATCGTCCGGCCTCGGGTGGAAGGCATGACCGAGGAGAAGGCTCGCATCAACGATTGGCTGAATCGCCTTGCCCACAAGCATTCTAAAATTCCCGGTGGCGAGGCCAGTTGCTGTAACAACCACTTTTACCGTCGTGCCCTTTATGCCTCGATGATCGGCGTTCTGACCAATGACGATGAACTTTTCCGTTTCGGTGTCAGTGCCATCTATTCCGCTCTGCACGACCTGACGGAAGAGGGCGGCATTCCCCTCGAGCTGTTACGTGGTCGCCGCGCCACGCACTACCAGAATTACGCCCTGCTCTACCTGATTACCAACATGCAGGTCATCTACCGCCAGGGTTACGACATTTTCAATCTGGAAATCGACGGGCGCACCATTCACGATGCTGTCGATTATGCCCTGACCATCATCGAGAACCCCGAAGCGCTAAAGGATTATGCACCGCACGAACAGTACCGCGGCTTCCTCGAGGACGGTCAGTATTTTTCCTGGGCCGAGATCTATCTTTCCCATTTCGACGACGCCCGTCTCGAGGACTTCATTAGACGATATCGCCCCATCGACAATCGCGGTGCAGGCGGCTACGTGACGCTCTATTTCATGGATCCCGAGGCGCAGCAACAGGCCGTAGTCACCGAGACGTCGGCCAACAGAACCGAGATTGTCGTCCCCGACGAGGAGTGATCTACACAAGAAATGCATGATGTCATGCAGGGAGCACCGCTTATGTCCGGACTGAAAAAAAACCGTCCCGCCAGGTTACGCATGATGCATACCGCACTGATCTCGGTCATGGCTGCGACCGGGCTGAACGGCTGCGCAGTGGGTAGCAGCCAGCGCATGGACGAAGTGACTGCGCGGCTGGACCCGCAATATTATGACTGGTTCGATGGCGGAGCGCCGGTCGAGATGAACGCTTTCGACTGGAATCACGTCGAATTCGCCCATCAGGCCCTGGCAGCCGGGAATACGCAAGAAGCCGTCGGCATCCTGCACGCCATGATGGAGCGGGGCTTCCCCCCGGGCTACTACGAACTTGGCCAGATGTACGAAAAGGGACTCGGCGTGCCCCGTGACCCAGCCAAGGCGGCCCAGTTGTATGGAGAGGCCCTCCGCCGCCCATCTTCCATTCTCGACAATGCTTCATTACGTCTGGCCAGACTGTATCGCGACGGCATTGGCGTGGAACATGACGACACTCTGGCTTATCTCCTCACGCGTCAGGCCGTCGACGCCGGCGGTGACGCCAATGCCAAACTGGAGCTGGCCGATATGCTGGTGGCCGGACGCGGCACCACGGCCAATCTCCAGGAAGCGCGTCTTCTTTACCAGTCCGCGGCGGAGGCTGGCAGTTCCCGGGGATTTTATGCTCTGGCGCAGGCGTACTCCCCCGGCGGCTGGCTGCCGGAGGACCAGAACAGCGCCAGCACGTACATTCAGCGCTATGAAGCCATGCTCGAGCCCCGCGCGCAGTCAGGCGACACTGGTGCCATGGCGCAGCTCGCCCGGCTATATGCCGATGATGGCCTGTTGCCCCGACCGGAGAGGCACCGTGACTGGTGGCTGCAGGCAGCCGAGGCGGGAGACACCGACGCTCAGGGGGAAGCCGGGGAGATCCTGCTGAACGAAGGCCATGCCGCACGCGGTTTGACGATGCTGCGCAATGCGGCCGAAGCCGGTGATGTCGAAGCCATGATGCACCTGGGCCGGGCCTATCAGGGGAAAAACGGTGTCACAGCCGACTCCGGTCAGGCCGTGCACTGGCTGGCCGAAGCCGCCTCGCGGGGGTCTGCCAGTTCGGCGGCCGCACTCGGGCGCATGTACCTGCATGGCCGTGGCGTCGGGCGCGACGCCGCCAAGGGGGTCCGCTATCTCGAGCAGGCCGTTGCCCAGGGACATGCCAGCGCCCGAGCCGATCTCGGTGAAGCGCTACTGCACGGCGACGGCGTATGCGCTGACCCCGAACGTGGCGTTGCCCTGCTACGCCAGGCAGCCCCGGGTAATGCCTCCGTCCAGTTGATCCTGGGTCGCGCCTATCTCGAAGGCACGGGCGTCCGACAGAGCAGCGATCAAGCACGGCGCTATCTCACCGGATCAGCCAATGGCGGAAACGCCTACGCCGCGCAGTTGCTCGGAGAGGCCTATCTGACAGGCCAGGGCATGCCGCAGGATGCCCAACAGGCCGATCAATGGCTTTCACGGGCCAGCCAGGCGGGGCGCCTGTCGGCACGCACCCTGCTGGGGCGGGCACTGCTGCGCGGCGAGGATGGCCTGGCCCAGGACATCGAGCGTGGCCGACAACTGCTACTCAGTGCGGCGGTACGCGGACACGCCGGTGCCCAAGCCACGCTGGGACGCGAGCTGCTGACTGGAGAACACCTCCAGGTGGATCGCGACCAAGGCGTCGAATACCTGGTCAAGGCAGCGCAACAGGGCCACCCTACTGCGCGCCTGGCCCTGGCCAAGGCCTATTTGTGGGCCAACGGGCTGGAGAACGCCAACCAGCAGCAGGCGCTACTGTGGCTGGACAAGGTCATCGATGGTGACAGTCAAATGGCGCTGGAAACCATGCGCCAGTTGCTCACCGGCAACGATTCAATGGCAATCACGATTTTATGAGACCGTAAGAAGCAACCGCACGGTGCCAACTGTCGAAGCCAAAATTGGCCGTCGAATCCAGGTTGGCCGTCGAAATCCGATTGGCATAAGCGGACCGACTCTTTCATGCTGATAGGAATCGCATTGTTTCGAGTCGCGCCGCTACACAACACCAAGGAAGGGATACCATGAAAGATCCGAGAAACTATCTTCGACACTCGCGCGGCACTGCCGTCCAGACGCTGGTCATGGTTACGGCCGTGGCCTGGCTCGGAGGGTGTGCCACGGGTGGCGGCACACACATGGACGAGGTGCATGCGCGTCTCGATCCCCAGTACTACGACTGGTTCGATGGCGGCACACCGGTGGAGATGAGCTCCTTCGACTGGAACCACATCGATTTTGCCCATCAGGCCCTGGAAGCCGGCAACACCCAGGAGGCCATCGGCATCCTGCAGGCCATGCAGGCCCAGGGATTCCCTCCCGGCTACTATGAGCTGGCGAGGATGTACGACGACGGCATCGGCGTGGCCCGCAATCCCGCCAAGGCCGCCGAGCTTTACGGGGAAGCCATCCGCACGCCCTCCTCCATTCTCGACAACGCCTCCCTGCGCCTGGCGCGCCTCTACCGCGACGGCGATGGCGTGGAGCGCAACGACACGCTGGCGTACTTCCTGATGCGCCAGGCCGTCGAGAACGGCGATACCGCCAGCGCCAGGCTGGATCTGGCCGAGATGCTGGTGGCCGGCCGGGGCACTGCCGCCGATCCCCAGCAGGCTGCGGAACTCTATCAGCAAGCCGCCGAGCTCGGCGGCACTCGAGGACTGCATGAGCTGGCCGAGGCCCACGCGCCCGGCGGCTGGCTCGAAGAGGACCCAGAACTCGCCCAACAATATGCGAAGCGTTATGCAGACGCACTTCAGGAGCCGGCTCAGGCCGGTGACACCCAGGCCATGGTCAACCTCGCCCGGCTCTACGCCGATGACGGTCTGCTCGGTCCGCAGCCCCAGTTGCAACGCAAATGGCTGATGAGAGCGGCCGAATCGGGCGACCCTGACGCCCTGGGCGAAGCCGGGGAGCTCCTGCTGTCTTCGGGCGACACCCAGCGCGGCCTGTCCATGCTGCAACAGGCGGCCGAAGCCGGTGATGTGGAAGCCATGACTCACCTGGGCCAGGCCTATCTGGGACAGGAAGGCGTTCCGCCGGATCCCGCAAAAGCGGAACGCTGGTTGAGCGCCGCCGCCGACCAAGGGGCGACCAATGCCGCGATCGCTCTCGGCCGCGCCTATCTCGCCGGCGACGTGCTCGGCCATGCCCCCCAACGGGGTATCGAGCTTCTCGAGCGTGGCGCTGAGCAGGGTGATCCACTGGCCTATGCCGTGCTCGGCAATGCCTACATGGAAGGCAATGGCGTTCCGGCCCAGCCTTCGCGTGCCATCGATTATCTGCAGCGTGGGCACGAGGCGGGCCACCCTTATGCCACCGCGCAACTCGGCGATGCCTATCTCGCCGGAGTGGGTGTCGCCCCGGATCCCGAACGTGCCGAATCCCTGCTTCGCGAAGCGGCCTCCCAGGGCCAGACGACCGCTGCCCGACGCCTGGGCGAAGCCTATCTGGAGGGCAACACGCTCCCCTTCCAACCCTCCGAGGCCGAACGCTGGTTGCGTCGAGCCGCCGATGAAGGCGACGTCACCGCGGCGACCAAGCTGGCCGACGCCTACCTGAGCGGTCAGCTCACCGATGGCCGGCCGGAGCAGGCTATCGCCATGCTGGAGAAATCCGCCAATCAGGGCGATGCCTACGCCATGGTGGTGCTGGGGCGCGCCTACCGCGAGGGGACCGGCGTGCCACGCGATTTCGCCAAGGCCAAGGAGTGGCTGGACAAGGCGCGGGCAGCGGGTCATCCCTCCGCCCAGGAAGCCCTGGCGCGAACCTACCGCGAGCAAGGCCGGCGCGGTGATATCGATGCCCTGCGTCAGGCAGCCGAAATGGGTGACGCCCCCGCCATGGCCGACCTCGGACGTGTCTATCTCGATAGAGGGAATTCCCGTCAGGCACGCCAATGGTTGCAGCGCGCTGCCAGCGAGGGACACGCGGGCGCGACCGCCACACTGGGCCGCATGTATCTGGAGGGCAACGGTGTCGCCAGGAATCCCGACAAGGGGATCCAATATCTGGAACAGGCGATTGCCCGCGGCCATAGCGGCGCCCGCGCCGATCTGGGCGAAATCCTGCTCAAGGGAGAGGGAGTCCCCGCCGATCCGGAACGCGGCCTTTCCCTGCTACGCAGTGCAGCCTCTGCAGGCAACACCTCGGCCAGAATGGTCCTGGGACAGGCCTATCTCACCGGCGACGGGGTCGATCAGGATACCCAGCAGGGCGTGAAGATGCTCAAGCAGGCCATGAACGCCGGCGACCTGACGTCTCGGTACTATCTGGGCCGCGCTTACCTGTATGGCGATTACGGTGTCCCGCAGGACGTCGACCAAGGTCTCGAACTGCTGACCCAAGCCGCCGACAAAGGCCACGTGGCCTCCATGGCCACCCTGGGCCGCGAATACCTGCGTGGCGATATTCTTGCTCAGGATCGTGACCGCGGCGCGGAATATCTGTTCCAGGCCGCCCAGCAGGGCCACCCCACGGCGCGACTGGCACTGGCCAAGGCGTATCTCTGGGCCAACGGGCTGGAGAATGCCAGCCAGGAACAGGCGCTGTTGTGGCTGGACAAGGTCATCGACGGCAACAGCCAGACGGCGCTGGAAATCATGCGTGAGCTGCTCACCAACGACAAGGCCATCGCGGCCGCGGCCGAACAGGCCAAGCAGATCTGAGAAGCTCTGTTTCCGCCCCGTTCAAGCGGGGCGGAGAACGCCGCATTCCTCTGCATCAACTGTACTTGGCACTCGGCTATACTTGGCTATGTGGCCCCGAGACGAAGAAGCCGGCAAATCGCCGGCTTCTTTGCGTCTGTCCTCAGCAGAGTGTCAGCAACGCTCATCCGAAGGGGTTGCGCAACACGATGGTCTCGTTGCGATCCGGCCCGGTCGAGATGATATCGATGGAAGTTCCCACCTGTTGCTCGAGATAGCTGATATAGGAGCGGGCATTGTTGGGCAGATCCTCGACACGCTTGATACCCAGTGTCGATTCGCTCCAGCCCGGCAGGTCCTCGTAGACCGGTTCGATGGCCTCATAGCCCTCGGAGTCGATGGGCGTGTCGAGCATCTCGCCGTCCTTGCTGCGATAGCCCACACACACGCGGATGTTTTCCAGGCCGTCGAGTACATCCAGCTTGGTCAGGCAGATGCCCGATACCGAGTTGATCTGCACGGCATGACGCAGCGCCACGGCATCGAACCAGCCACAGCGGCGCGCGCGCCCGGTAGTGGCACCGAACTCGTGCCCCTTCTCGGCCAGGTGGCGGCCGAACTCGTCGAACAGCTCGGTGGGGAACGGGCCGGAACCGACGCGCGTGGTGTAGGCCTTGGTGATGCCCAGCACGTAATCGAGATACAGCGGTCCCACTCCGGAGCCGGTGGCCGTACCCCCTGCAGTGGTATTGGAGCTGGTCACGAAGGGATAGGTGCCATGATCGATGTCGAGCAGCGAGCCCTGAGCCCCTTCGAAGAGGATATTCTCGCCCTGCTTGCGGATATTGTGAACCAGACTGACGGTATCGCAGACCATCGGACGCAACTCTTCGGCCATTTCCATGGCCTCGTCGAGGACCTGCTGAAAATCGACCGGCGCCTCGCCGTGATAGTGCTGGAGCACGAAATTGTGATAGTCCAGCACCTCGCCCAGCTTGGAGGCGAAGCGCTCGCGATGCAGCATGTCGCCGAGGCGCAAGCCACGACGCGCCACCTTGTCTTCGTAGGCCGGCCCGATGCCGCGACCGGTGGTGCCGATCTTGGCCACGCCGCGCGCCTTCTCACGGGCCTGATCGAGGCGCACGTGATAGGACAGGATCAACGGACAGGCCGGCGACAGGCGCAGACGCTCGCGTACCGGCACCCCCTTGGCTTCCAGCTCGCGGATCTCGCTGATCAGCGCCTCGGGAGACAGCACCACGCCATTGCCGATCACGCAGGTCTTGTCGTTGCGCAGAATGCCGGAAGGAATCAGGTGCAGAACGGTTTTCTCACCGTCAATGACCAGCGTGTGGCCCGCATTATGGCCCCCTTGGAAGCGCACGACTGCCGAGGCCGACTCCGTCAGCAGGTCGACGACCTTGCCCTTGCCCTCATCGCCCCATTGGGTGCCCAGTACGACTACGTTCTTGCCCATTGCTCTCGTCTCTTGAACTAAGGTCTTGACTGAAAGATGTCTGCGCCAGCCCGGCTCATTCCAGGGGTGAAACCTGCCATTCCGCGCCCACCTGCACCAGCTGGCGGTCGCAGCGGTGCGCTTCGGGACCGGTTCGCTGTCCCGGCAAGCCCTGGACGATCCGCTCGCCGGCGTTGCGCAAGCGCACTATGGCAGCCCGCAGCTCGGCGGAGTCGACGGCCGGTGCCCAGATCCCTTCGTGGGGCGGCTCTCGCTCGGCCAGCGACGCCAGCAGCTTGAGGTCCATGGAGAACCCCGTGGCCGGTCGCGCCCGCCCGAAGGCGCGACCGGTATCATCATAGCGTCCCCCCTTGGCCAGCGCCTGTCCATAGCCCGGGACATAGGCGGCAAACACCATGCCGGTGTGGTACTGATAGCCACGCATTTCGGCAAGATCGAAGTACATGTCCACATTGGGATGCTCGTTGGCCACGCCCTGACACAACGCATCGAGCTGATCCAGGGCCATGGCCACAGCCGCCGGGGCACCGGCGAACACCTCACGTGCCTGCGCCAGTATCTCAATGCCGCCGTGCAGACGCGGCAGCTCGGTCAGCATGTCCACCAGAGCCGGATCGCTCACGCCCTCGGTCACCAGACGGTCGACCTCATGATACGCCTTGCGCTCGATGGCCTCGAACAAGGCACGCTCACGTTCGGCCTCGATGGCCGCGGACTGGATCAGGGCCCGGTAGATGCCGATGTGGCTGAGAGCGAGGTGCACTTCCTGCGCTCCGGCCGCCGCCAGGCTGGACAGCGCCAGACGCAACACCTCGAGATCGGCCTCAAGCCCCGCATGCCCGAACAGCTCGACGCCCACCTGCACCGGGCTGCGCCCGCCCTGATGCTTGTCCGCCTTGGCACGCAGCACATTGGCGCAGTAGCACAGTCTTACCGGTCCCTGACGCCGCAGGGAATGCGCATCCATGCGAGCCACCTGCGGCGTGACGTCAGCGCTGGCCCCCATCATGCGTCCGGTGAGTTGATCGGTCAGCTTGAAGGTCTGCAGATCCAGATCAGTGCCGGTACCGGTCAACAGCGAGTCGAGGAACTCCACCGGAGGCGGCATGACGAGATCGTAGCCCCAACAGTGATAGAGATCGAGCAACGTCCGGCGCAGCTCCTCCATGCGGGTCGCCTGCGGCGGAAGCACCTCGTCCATGCCGTCGGGAAGCAGCCAGCGGTCAGCGATGGTCATTAGCCTGTCCTGCCAGAAATGGATGGCCTGTCAAAAGCCTGTCAAAAGAAAGCGATACCGGAGCCGTCCAAGAAAAGCTGTCCGGGAAAACACGCAGGCGGGCAAGGCGCATCGGGTCCGGACATGCTGAAGATATCCATCGCGACGACCTCACCCGGCACAAAAAAACCGGGCCACGCCCGGTCTCATGAGTCTATCACGTTTGGCCCCCGGGTGTACCCCGCGCGGGGTGTCCGGAGGCCAACGGGAGTCCTACTCCCCGGCCCCTTCCTCCGACCCCGCGCCACCAGGCGTCGGGCTGTTCAGATAGCGGAAGAAGTCGCTGTTCGGCTCCAGCACCAGCACGTCGTCCTTGCCGTTGAAGCTGTCGCGATAGGCATTGAGGCTACGGTAGAAGCGGAAGAACTCCGCATCCTGCTGATAGGCCTGCGCATAGATGGCCGCCGCCTGGGCATCACCCTCACCACGCAGCGTCTGCGCCTTGGATTGCGCTTCGGCGATCAACACCTGGCGGCGACGGTCGGCATTGGCCCGGATCTTCTCGGCCTCCTCCTCCCCTTGCGCCCGATACTCACGCGCCTCGCGGTGACGTTCGGTCTGCATCCGCGCGTACACGGCCTGCGACACCTCTTCGGGGAGATCGATCCGCTTGATGCGAATATCCAGAATGGCGATCCCCAGCTCCTCGCGCAGCAGCTCGTTCAGCGTCTGGGTCGGCCCCTGCATCAGATCGTCACGCTTCTCCGAAATGATCTCGGAGAGCTCGTAACGGCCGAACTGGTTACGCAGGCTTTCGTCAACGCGTGGTTCGATCAACCGTTCCGCGACCTGTTCGCTACCCGATGTCGCCTCGTAGTAACGCACCGGATCGACGATCTTCCACTTGACGAAAGAGTCGACGATGACCGCCTTCTTCTCCCGGGTCAGATAACGGCTTGCGTTGGCATCCAGAGTCAGCACGCGGCTATCGAACATGCGAATGGTATTGTAGACCGGCAGCTTGGCATGCAGGCCAGGTTTGATGTTGCCTTCCACCACTTCGCCAAAGCGCAGCTTGATGGCCCGCTCCGTCTCATCGACGATGTACAGGCTGCTGCTGCCCACCCAGGCGACAACGGCCACGCCGGCAACGATAAGTAGGGCTTTGTTGTTAATCATTAACGGCCCTCCCGACGGATCGTGTTGCTGCGCTGATCGCCAAGTCGCTGAATCACGTTCGGATCGACATTGCCGCTCTGCGCCCCGCTCATCTCGGTGCCGCTGTCATCGGCGCTGTCCTGACGCGCCTGGCTAGCCGCCCCCGTCAACTTGTCGAGCGGCAGCACCATCAGCGGACTATTGCGGTCGACATCGATCAGTACTTTGCTGGTATTGCCCATCACATCACTCAGGGTCTCGATATACATACGATCACGCATGATGTCCGGCGCACTGCGATACTCCGTCAGCAGGGAATTGAAGCGGTTGGTTTCCCCCTGGGCCTCGGCCACGACCGACTCACGGTAACCCTCGGCCTGCTCGATCAAGCGCTGGGCATGGCCCTGGGCCTGCGGAATGATCGCATTGGCATAGCCCACGGCATCATTGATGGTCCGCTGGCGATCCTCGCGCGCCTTGATCACGTCATCGAAGGCATCCTGCACCGGGTCGGGAGCGGACGTCGACTCGACGTTGACTGCCTGAATCTCCATGCCCAGCCCATAGCTGTTGAGATAGGTCTGCAAACGGCTGGAGACGGTGTCGGCCAGCAGTTCACGTCCCGAAGTCAGGATAGCGTTCATGTCGGTGCTGCCCACCACGTGGCGCAAGGCCGAATCGGCGGCGTTTTCCAGACTCGTCTCGGGGGTACGCACGTTGAGCAGATAGTCGCGCGGTTCGGCGACCTGGTACTGCACGGACATTTCCACTTCGACGATGTTCTCGTCCTGGGTCAGCATCGATTTGTTCAACGACAGCGAGCGCACCTGGGTCACGTTGACTTCGCGTACGTCATCGATCAACGGCGGGCTCCAATGCAGGCCCGGTCCGACCGTATCGAGATACTTGCCAAAGCGCAGCACGACACCCCGCTCGGCCTGATCGACGAGGTAGAAGCCCGACGCGGCCCAGATGGCGATCACCACCACGGCCAGCAGCCCCGGCAGGGCAAAAGTGTTGCGCCCGCCATGGTCGCCACCACCTCCGCCCGTGCCGCCACCGCCGCGCTTTCCACGGCCCCCGAGCATCCGGTTGAGCTTGTCCTGGAACTTCTTCAACGCTTCGTCGAGATCCGGTGGCCCCTGATTGTTGCCTCCGTTGCCGCCCCCTCCCGGACGACGTCCCCCGCCACTCCAGGGGTCCTGCTTGTTCCCACCACCACCACCACCAGGCTCGTTCCAAGCCATACGTTGTCTCCACTATGCGTTGATTGCGATGCAAGAGTCACCGCCACGTCCGGAGCGCCCTTCAGGCACGTTCCCACTCCGGTACGTCATCATCCTTGAGCGGTAAATAATCGAGCGCATTTTCCCCGAGTCGGGCCAGTAGCTGAAGAAAGTCTCGCTTCGGTAGACGGATATCCAGCAATATTTGGCCCTGCTCGTCAAATTGTTCTTCGCGTACGGCATTCAGCTCGTGCAATCCGGCACGCAGGCGCCCCTGTTCGGGGGGCAGCGTCAGACGGGTATCGAGAACATCGTCGGCCAGCAGCTCGCTCAGCGCCTGCGCCAGCAGCTCGAGTCCCTGGCCGTCCCGGGCCGAAAGCCAGACCACCTTGGGGAGCCCATCGGTGCCATGTTCGATACGCGGCGCCATGTCGAGCAGGTCGATCTTGTTCATCACCAGAAGGCGCGGCACGCTATCGGCGCCGATCTCCTTGAGCACCTCATCGACCTGGGCCACGTTGAGATCGCGATCGGGGTCGGCGGCATCGATGACGTGAACCAGAAGCGACGCTTCCGTAGCTTCCTGCAGGGTGGCCTGGAATGCCTCGACCAGCTTGTGCGGCAGGTGGCGAATGAAGCCGACCGTGTCGGCCATGACCACCGGTCCCACGTCCGGCACTTCGAGACGCCGCAACGTCGGATCCAGCGTGGCGAACAGTTGATTCGCGGCATACACCTCGGCACTGGTCACGGTATTGAACAGCGTCGATTTGCCGGCGTTTGTGTACCCGACCAGCGACACGCTGGGAATCTCGGCACGCTCTCGGGCGCGCCGGTTCTGGTCACGCTGCTTGCGTACCTTGTCGAGCCGCTTGTGGATCGACTTGATTCTCGCCCGCAGCAGGCGGCGGTCGGTTTCGAGCTGGGTTTCACCCGGCCCGCGCAGGCCGATGCCGCCCTTCTGGCGTTCGAGGTGCGTCCAGCCGCGCACCAGGCGCGTGGACATGTACTCCAGCTGAGCCAGCTCGACCTGCAGCTTGCCCTCGTGCGTCCTGGCCCGCTGGGCGAAGATATCGAGGATCAGACCGGTGCGGTCGAGAACGCGGCACTGCAGGACACGCTCGAGGTTGCGCTCCTGGGAGGGGGAAAGGGAATGGTTGAAAATGACCAGTTCGGCCTGGTGCAGCTCGCGCAGTTCGCGCAGCTCCTCCAGCTTGCCGCTACCGATAAAAGTCTTGGGATCGGGCCGGTGCCGGCTCCCCTGCAACAGGGTCGCCGGCTCGGCCCCCGCGGAGCGCACCAATTCCAGAAACTCACCTGGATCTTCGCGCTCCTGCTCGTCATGAAAATCGATATGGACGAGAACTGCCGTTTCACCGGCGTCGGGACGTTCGAAAAACAATCAGCGCCTCACGAATTAGCTGTCTTGGCCCGCCGGCGCATTGGGATCCTGGGCCGGCAGCCGCACGTTACGTGACGGAACGACCGTCGAGATCGCGTGCTTGTAAACCATCTGGCTGACGGTATTGCGCAGCAGGATGACGAACTGATCGAAGGACTCGATCTGGCCCTGCAACTTGATACCGTTGACCAGGAAAATAGATACCGGAATGCGCTCCTTGCGCAGAATATTCAGGTATGGGTCTTGAAGGGACTGCCCTTTGGACATTTCGCTCTCCCTAACTCTGTCTCTAGATTATGGTTCGTTTTCAGCATGACGGCCGTCACGGGGATGGCCCGTCTCAGTCTTTCACCGGGCGCTGCCCCCGGCATTTTACGTGACCGAGCATCTTACGCTAAGTACCGCTTGCGCGCACGATTTTCAGAACTTCACCCAAAGGATCTGCGCCGAGCGCATCGACCCAGAGTACGTCCTTCCAACTACGCAGCCAGGTGATCTGACGCTTGGCCAGTTGCCGGGTCGCGACAATCCCCCGGTGGCGCAGGGTCTCGTCATCGTGGGCACCCTCAAGATACTCCCACACCTGACGATAGCCTACACTTCGCATCGAGGGGAGCCCCGAATGCAGTTCCGGACGCTGCCTGAGCGCCGCGACTTCCTCAACGAACCCCGCCGCCAGCATGGCGTCGAAGCGTGCCGCGATACGCTCATGCAGCACACTGCGCTCGGCCGGCACGAGAGCTATGGACAACGTTCTCCAGGGAAAGTTTTCCGGTTGCTGTTCCTGCCACAGCTCGCTCATGGGGCGGCCACTGACGCGCTGGATCTCCAGCGCGCGCATCAGCCGCTGCGGGTCGTTGGGATGAATGCGCGACGCCGAGGCGGGATCGACCCGCTCCAGTTCGGCGTGCAGGGCCCCCAGCCCATCGCGCTCGGCCCAGGCGGCCAGCTCGGCACGCAACGCGGCATCGGCACCGGGCAGGTTGGCCACGCCCTCCAGCAACCGCTTGTAATACATCATGGTGCCGCCCACGAGCAGCGGGATCCGGCCGGCGGCGCTGATGGCCTGCATCTCGCGGTGCGCGTCCAGGCGGAATTCCGCCGCCGAGTAGGTCTGCTCAGGATCACGGATGTCGATCAGGCGATGCGGTGCCCGTGCCAGCTCTTCGATGCTGGGCTTGGCCGAGCCGATGTCCATGCCGCGATAGACCATGGCCGAGTCGACGCTGATCAGCTCGCAGCCCAGGCGTTCGTGCAGCGCCATGGCCATGTCGGTCTTGCCCGAGGCGGTCGGCCCCATGAGCAGGATGGCCAGCGGCCGGCGATCCCCCATGCTCATTGTCCTCGCAGAAACAGCTTGTCGAGCTCGGCCATGGACATCTCGGTCCAGGTGGGACGGCCATGATTGCACTGTCCGCTACGCTCGGTACGTTCCATATCCCGCAACAGCGCATTCATTTCGGGAGTCGTCAGCCTGCGGTTGGCCCGGATACTGCCGTGGCAGGCCATGCTGGCCAGGAGTTCGTTGATATGCACCTCGAACCGGTCGGAGCGGCCGAAGCGTTCCAGGTCGCCGAGCATGTCGCGAATCAGCGGCTCGACATCCGCCTGCCCCAGCAATGCCGGCACCTGACGTACCAGCAGCGTTTCCGGGCCCGCCACGTCGAGCTCCACCCCGAGCCGGGCGAAGGCCTCGCGCTCGCGCTCGGCGGTTTCCACCTCGCCGCCACTCACCGCCAGCGAAACCGGCACCAACAGCGGCTGAGCGTCCAGCGCACCGCCATGCACCTGGCGCTTCATACGCTCATAGGTGATCCGTTCATGGGCGGCATGCATGTCGACGATTACCAGGCCACGAGCCGTCTGCGCCAGAATGTAGACGCCATGTAACTGGGCCACGGCATAGCCCAGCGGCGGCGCCTGAGTAGCATCGGGCTCAGGAATGGCAGTAGCATCGGACTCAGGAATGACAGTAGCGTCGGGCCCGGGAACGGCAGCAACGTCGCGCTCAGCAGTAACAGCGGAATCGGGTATGGGGAAATCAGCGGTATCGGAACCTGATCGAAGAGCAGCACCGGGCTCGGCCAGAGCGCCATCGCCGGGTCGCGAAGCCGACTGCCCCTCGCCCCACGCCGGGCCTTGAGTAGCGGAAGACGGTGATTGCGGCGTCAGCAACTGCTCCTCATGATCGGGATGAAGTGCCCGGTAACCGGCCATGAACTCGCGAACCCGCGCCGCGTTCGGGCGCGGCTCCCGGCCCTCGTCGTAGCGCGAGTGCAGCGCCATGGGCTGCTGCTGCCAGCGAGGTGCGTCAACGCCCCCAGCCGGCGCGGCACCGGTCTGCGGCTCGGAGACCGACGACGAGGCGTCGCCAGGCGCAGGCTCCTCGGAGCGCAGCGATTCGTTGGGCCGGACCTGAGCCAGCGCCCGATGCAGGCTCGAGAACAGGAAATCGTGCACCAGACGCCCATCGCGAAAGCGCACCTCGTGCTTGGTCGGATGGACATTGACGTCGACGACCCGGGTGTCGAGCTCCAGGTACAGCACGAAGACCGGATGTCGACCATGAAACAGCACGTCGCGATACGCCTGACGCACTGCATGCGCGACCAGCCGATCACGCACCACCCGGCCATTGACGAAGAAATACTGCTGGTCGGCCTGGGCCCGGGAATGCGTGGGCAACCCGACCCAACCCCATAGGCGCAGGCCGGATGCCTCGAGATCGAGATGCAGGGCATTGTCGAGAAACTTGCTGCCGAGCAGGCCTGCCACCCGGCGCTCCATGGCGTGCTGGTCGTCACCGGCGCGCAGCTGGTGCACGGTCTTCTGATTGTGACGCAACACCCAGCCGATGTCGTAGCGCGACAACGCCAGGCGGCGGAAGGCCTCTTCCACATGGCCGAACTCGGTCTTCTCGGTACGCATGAACTTGCGACGCGCCGGCGTGTTGAAGAACAGATCGCGCACCAGCACCGAGGTGCCTCGCGGATGCGGGGCGGGCGAGACGCGCGGCTCCATCTGACGCCCCTCGGCCACGACGCGCCAGCCGCCGCGCGGATCCTCTTCGGCATTGGAGATCAGTTCGAGCCGGGACACCGAGCTGATAGAGGCCAGGGCCTCGCCACGAAACCCCAGGCTGGCGACCTCCTCGAGCTCCTCCAGCGACAGGATCTTGCTGGTGGCGTGGCGCGCCAGGGCCAGCGGCAGATCGTCCTGAGCGATACCGGAACCATCGTCACGCACCCGGATCAGCCGCGCCCCACCGGACTCGAGTTCGATCTCGATACGCCGACTGCCGGCATCGATGGCGTTCTCGACCAGTTCCTTGACCACCGAGGCCGGACGCTCGACGACTTCACCCGCGGCAATCTGGTTGGCCAGACGCGGGTCGAGTACCTGAATTCTTCGACTATGGATCATGTGGCCTCTTGCGCTGAGCGTGGCATCGATCACGTCCGCGGGATCTTCAGCACCTGCCCCACGCGGATGACATCGCCGTTGAGCTCGTTGCTCTGCTTGAGCGCCTGCAGCGACACCTGGTGACGCGCAGCCACTTCGGAAAGCGTATCGCCAGGCTGGATGCGATACTCGTCGGCGCCGCTCCCGCGCCCCTGGTCGCGCTGCCATGCCAACAGGCTGCTGGGCGGCGGATGCTGCTGGAAATGGGCACGAATGCCTCCCAGAATCGCCTTGGCCAGTTGCATCTGGTGCGCCGAGGAGCGCAGCTTGCTCTCCTCCGTGGGATTGGAGATGAACCCGGTCTCGACCAGCAACGAGGGAATGTCCGGCGACTTGAGCACCACGAAGCCGGCCTGCTCCACCCGCGAGCGATGCAGACGGTTGATGCGGCCCAGTTGATCGAGCACCTGGGCGCCCACCGCCAGCGAGTCGTTCATCGTCGCCGTCATGGTCAGATCCAGCAGTACGCCGCGCAGCACCTCGTCCTTGTCGGACAGGCTCAGACTGCCCTCGACACCGCCGATCAGGTCCGAGCGGTTTTCGGTCGCCGCCAGCCATTTGGCCGTTTCCGACGTCGCCCCGCGCTGCGACAACGCATAGACCGAGCTGCCGCTGGGCTGACGACTCTTGACCGCATCGGCATGAATCGAGACGAAGAAATCGGCCTTCTGTTCACGCGCCAGGATGGTGCGCTGCTGCAACCCGACGTAGTAATCCCCATCCCGGGTCAGGAACGCCTTGAATCCCGGCGTCTGATCGAACAGCGCCTTGAGCTTGCGGGCGATGCCGAGCACGACATCCTTCTCCCGCGTGCCGTGAGGCCCGATCGCGCCGGGGTCCTCCCCCCCGTGCCCCGCATCGACGGCGATGATGATGTCGCGCTTGGGATGCGGTTGCGCCTTGGTCTTGGCATTCACGACGGTTTCGGCCGGCTCGACACCGGCCATTTCGGCCTTGGCCAGAGCCCGGCCGGCGGCGATCTCCTGTTCGCGGATCTTGGCCTCGATGGGATCGATGGGATCCTCGATGGCGCTCTCCCCGGGGTATTCGAGATCCACCACCAGACGGTTGCCGTACTGGTCGTTGGGCGCCAGGGCGAAGTGTCGCGGCACCACCTGGCGCTTGAGATCCAGCACCACGCGCAGCCCGGTGCCATTGCGCACGCCGGTACGTATCGCGTCGATGGCGCTGCCGTCGAGCTCGATGCTTTCCGGATCGATCTGCAGGCGACTGTCGTCGAGATCGATCACCAGCCGCTGCGGATTGTCGAGGGTAAAGACATTCGCCTTGGCCGGCTCAGTCAGATCGAAGACCAGCCGCGAGTGATCCGGCGCCGCCCACAAGCGGACATTGTTGACGTCATTGGCGCCCGCCACTGCCGAGAGCAGCATCATCATTCCCGTCATGACCAGGGACAGCAAAAGCCTCGTCGTTCCTGCGCGCAGCAGACCGCCTCCCACTCGCGGCCAACGGCAATTCATCTGCATCATGTTTCCTTGTCGCCGACACTGCGTTCCAACTGCGCGATCACCGCCTCGCCATGGCCGCTACCGGCCTCGAGCCAGGCTTCCCGCCCCGGGCCGACCACCACCAGTCGCACCGTCAGATCCGGCTCAGGCAGCCACCCGGCGCCCCGGCTGGGCCACTCGATCAGACTCAGGCTGTCGTCACCGAGCATGTCGCGGGCCCCCATGAACTCGAGCTCCTCGGGATCGCCGAGGCGATAGAGATCGAAGTGCTGAATGTGAATACCGCCCAGCTCATAGGGTTCTACCAGGGTATAGGTGGGACTCTTGACCGCGCCCCGATGGCCGTAGGCCCGCAGAACGCCTCGGGTCAGCGTGGTCTTTCCGGCGCCCAGCTCGCCTTCCAGGTGGACGCGGCCTCGGCCGTCGAGCGCCCGCCCCAAGGCCTCGCCAAAGGCGACCTGGGCGGTTTCATCAGGCAGTGTGATGCGCATGCTTCATCTTCAATTTACGGATTGGCCAACTTGTGTACATAGCATGCCAGATCGCTGGCGAGCAGACCACGTTCCCCGGCGTCACGCGCGGCTTCATCGGCTGCCATGGCATGCAGGATCGCGCCAACGCGAGCGGCATCTCCCGGCCCGAGACCCTGGGCGAGCAGCGCCCCCAGCACACCGGACAGCACATCGCCCATGCCGCCGCTGGCCATGCCCGGATTGCCGAACGGGCAGACCGTCACGCCGTCGGCATCCGCGATCAACGAGCCGGTCCCCTTGAGCAGAATGGCACCGCCGTAGCGTCGCTGCAGTTCGACGACTGCGCTATGCCGGTCATGCTGAATGTCACGCGTCGAGCAGTTCAGCAGGCGTGCCGCCTCGCCGGGGTGCGGCGTCAGGATCCAGTCGTCGCGACGGATTCCGGCGCCGGAGGAAGCGTCGGCGGTGTCAGCGGAGTCGCTGTTATTGGAACCGGTATCATGGGAGCGATTGTGACAGGGATAGTCGCGTGCCAGCAGATTCAGGCCGTCGGCATCCACGACCAACGGTTTGCCGGACTGAAGCGCGGCCTGCAGCAGCCCCTGCCCCCAGGCGTCCTTGCCCAGCCCCGGCCCCACCACGAGGACATCGCCCGTTTCCAGCAGCGCCGCAAGATCCGGCGCCCCGCGCACACCGCGCACCATCACCTCGGGCAGGCGCACCAGGGCCGCCGTGACGTGTACGGCATCGGTGGCCAGGCTGATCTTGCCGGCGCCGGTGCGTGCCGCCGCCTCGCAGGCCATCAATGCCGCCCCACCGAAGCCGGGCGCACCGCCGATCACCAGCACGTGTCCATTGTGCCCCTTGTGACTGGTACGCGGACGCGGCGGCAGGAACCTGGCGAGCAGGTCCGCATCGAGCAGCTCGCCGGCGGGAGCGAGATCCCCGTGGGCTCTCGGCTCCACCCCCAGCGGCGCCAGATGCAGGTCACCGACATGATCCGCCGCCGCGCCGGTGTGCAGACCGAACTTGTCGGCGATGAAGGTAGCCGTCAGCGTGGCCTTCACCGCAACGCCCAGCACGTTACCGGTATCGGCGGAAAGCCCCGAAGGCACATCCACCGCCAGGACCGGGATCCCGCTGGCATTGATCGTCTCGATCGCGCCACGGAAGGGCTCGCGAACCTCGCCGGACAGTCCGGTGCCCAGCAGGGCGTCGACGATCACGTCGCCTTCCAGACTCATTCCGTCACGCCAGGAGATCGCCTCGAGTCCGGCGTCACGGGCCATGGCATGGGCACGCGCCGCATCGCCTTTCAGTTCGGCAGGATCCTTCACTGCAACCAGTTGAACCGGCAGTCCTGCACTCGCCGCCAGCGTTGCCATGACATAGCCGTCACCGGCATTGTTGCCGGCGCCGCACACCACACTCAGGCGCTGCGCCTGGGGCCAACGTTCGCGCAGCATCCCGAAGGCGGTCATCGCGGCGCGCTGCATCAGGGCGAAACCGGGCAAGCCACCCGCGATGGCGCGCCGGTCGAACTCGCGCGTCTGGGCGGAGAAATACAGCGGTTTCAGGGTCGAAGTCGGCATCCTGTCCTCCACGATTATGTCATTCGGCATGACGTCATACTGAGCTTGATGTAGGGTGAGCGCCCACACTGGCGCGGGTTTCTTCTACTCCATGCCTGAAAATACCGATTCCATGCCCGAAAGTACCGATTCCCTATCCGAAAGCATCGATTACGCCACGCTGGCCGACACCATCAAGCAATGGGGCCGCGAGCTGGGCTTCCAACAGATCGGCATTGCCGACACGGATCTCGAGGCGCATGAACGCTATCTCGAGCGCTGGCTGGCGGCAGGTCATCACGGCGAAATGGGCTTCATGGACAAGCACGGCACCAAACGCACCCGCCCGGCGGAGCTGGTGCCCGGCACCCTGCGCGTCATCAGCGCGCGCATGGACTATCTGCCTCCCGAGGTGGAAACCACCCGCGTGCTCGGCCAGGGCGAGCGTGCCTATGTATCACGCTACGCGCTGGGGCGCGACTATCACAAGCTGATCCGCAAGCGTCTGGCCGAACTGGCTCGCAGAATCGAGAGCGAGGTCGGCGCTTTCGGCTACCGCGCCTTCGTCGACTCCGCCCCGGTGATGGAGCGCGCCCTGGCGCAGAAGGCCGGCCTGGGCTGGTTCGGCAAGAATGCGATGCTGCTCAATCCCCAGGCGGGATCGCTGTTCTTTCTCGGCGAGCTGTATACCGATCTGCCGCTGCCCGTCGACGCCCCCTTCGAGAGCGAGCACTGCGGCAAGTGCTCGCGCTGCCGCAGTGCCTGCCCCACCGGCGCCATCGTCGATGACAAGATCGTCGATTCGCGGCGCTGCATCTCCTATCTCACCATCGAGCTGCACGGTGCGATTCCCGAGCAGTATCGCGAGGCGATGGGCAACCGGGTCTACGGCTGCGACGACTGTCAACTGGTGTGTCCGTTCACCCGTTTCACCCGGGCCAGCCACGAAGAGGATTTCGCCCCCCGCCACGATCTCGATCGCGCATCGCTGGTCACGCTGTTCACCTGGAGCGAGGAGGAATTCCTGGAGCGTACCGCCGGCAGCGCCATCCGTCGCATCGGCTATCAGCGCTGGCTGCGCAACCTCGCCGTGGGCCTGGGCAACGCCCCGTGGAGCGAGAGCGTCGAAAGTGCCTTGCGCGCGCGACTGCCCTACCCGTCCGACCTGGTCCGCGAACATGTCCGCTGGGCGCTGGCACGTCAGCAGCGCAAGCGCCCCGCCCTCATCGCCCGGGGCTGAGGGCGTCCGACACGGTCCGACACCGGGAGCGTGTTCAGGTCTTGAGAAACGTCTTGCGGTAGTGCGCCAGCTCCGCCAGCGACTCGCGAATGTCATCCAAGGCCTGATGCGTGTTGCGCTTGGTGAAGCCCTCCAGCGCCTTGGGATTCCAGCGCTTGGCCAGTTCCTTGAGCGTCGACACGTCCAGATGACGATAATGGAAGAAGGCTTCCAGCGCCGGCATTTCGCGCTCCAGGAAGCGCCGGTCCTGGTGCACGCTGTTGCCGCACAAGGGCGAACTGCCCGGGGTCACGTAAGCGCGCAAGAATTCCAGCGTCTGGCGTTCGGCCTCGGCCGTGTCGGCCTTGCTGTGCCTGACCCGCTCGATCAGTCCCGAATCGCCGTGGGTGCGGGTGTTCCACTCGTCCATGGCCTGGAGCTGACTGTCGGGCTGATGAACGGCAATGACCGGCCCTTCGGCGATCAGATTGAGGTCGGCATCGGTGATCAGCGTCGCCACCTCGATGATACGCTCCTTGTTGGGGTCGAGCCCGGTCATCTCCAGGTCGATCCAGACGAGTAGATCGGAGCGCGGTTCGCGGGGCTGAATATCGCTCATGAGGTCTCCTTACGACGTGCCGCAGGGCGGACAGAAAAGAATGTGAACGCTACAATGCCCGGCATTGTACGCTCTCCCGAGGTCGCATGAGCAAACGCAAGTTGTCCCGCCAGCAACGCTGGCGTATCGAAAAGATCCAGGCCGAACGTGCCGCCCGGGCCGAAAGGAAGTCGTCCGAGGATGACCTGAAGATGGATGCCGGCGAATATGGGCCCGAGCGCCCCGGCCGGGTGATCGCCCACTTCGGTCGCACGCTCGATGTCGAAGCCACCGACACCCGGGAAAATGCTTCGCTGCATCGCTGCCATCTGCGCGCCAACCTCGATGCGCTGGTCACCGGCGATCGGGTGGTGTGGCGCGAGGCCGGCGACGGCAGCGGCGTGGTGGTGGCCAAGGGCGAACGCGACAACGTGCTCGAGCGCCCGGATCCGCGCGGTCAGCTCAAGCCGGTGGCCGCCAACATCGATCAGATCCTGATCGTCTTCGCCGTGGAACCGGCGCCTCACGCCAACCTCATCGATCGGTATCTGGTCGCCGCCGAAGCGACCGGCATCACCCCGGTGCTGGTGCTCAACAAGGTCGATCTTCTCCCGGCGGAAGGTGGCGAGCTGCGAGCCCTGCTCGGCCGCTACGCTGCCCTGGGCTACGGCGTGGTCAGTGCCACGACCCAGCACGCGCACGGACTCGACGCCCTGCACGAGCGGCTTACCGGCCGCACATCGGTATTCGTCGGCCAGAGCGGCGTCGGCAAGTCCTCGCTCATCGGGCGGCTACTGCCCGACGAAGAGTTGCGCGTCGGCGCCCTGTCGGTCGACTCGCGCAAGGGCACTCACACCACCACCACCGCACGGCTCTATCACCTTCCCGCCGGAGGCGATCTGATCGATTCGCCGGGGATCCGCGAGTTTGGCCTCGTTCATCTCGACGAGCGTCAGGTCACCGAGGGCTTCATCGAGTTCCGGGAGTTTCTCGGTCACTGCCGCTTCCGCGACTGCCGTCACGACAACGAACCCGGCTGCGCGCTACTCGAAGCCATCGAGCGTGGCGACATCGCGCCTGAACGATTCGCCAGCTATCGCCAGATTCTGGCATCGTTACCCCCCGCGTGATTTCAATAACAACCACAGGAAAATGACAGCATGGCTGAGCTGATCGACGTCTACCGTGGCAGTGTCCAGACCTGGGAATGCGACCAGATGGGCCACCTGAATGTGCAGTTCTACGTGGAGAAGGCAACCTCCGCCCTGGCCGTATTCGGCGAGAGGATCGGCCTTGGCCCGGTCTTCGTTCGCCAACAGGGCGCGAAACTGGTCGCCCATGATCAGCACATCCGCTTCCTGCGCGAGCAGCACCCCGGCGCGGCGTTGGCCATTCGCGCCGGCGTTCTCGAAGCCGGCCCGCAGGAGATCCGCGTCTATCTGGAAATGATCAGCCGCTCGAATGGCGAGGTGGCCGCCACCTTCGTCACCCGAGCGCACCTCGCCGACATCGGGACCCGGGAAACCCGGTCGATTCCGGCCCATGCGCTGGATGCCGCCGGGGCGTTACGCTGCGACCTGCCCGCTCACGGCCAACCGCGCGGCCTGGAACCCTATCCGCCGCGCCAGCGGCCGACACGGGACGAGGCCCGGCAACGGGGCATGCCCGTGACCTACCTCAATACCGTCAGTCCCGCCCAGTGCGACAGCCAGGGCTTCATGGCCACCCGCCACTACATGGGGATCGTTGCCGAAGCCGTTCCCAACCTGCTGGTGGAAGCCGGCGGCGATGACCGCTCCCGCGGGCGCATCGGCGGTGCCGCCCTGGAGTATCGCTTCGTCTATCATCAGGCGCCCCGCGAAGGCGACGTGATCACCCTGCACAGCGCAGTGAAGGAAGTGGGGCCCAAGGCCTACAAGCTCGGCCACTGGCTGCTGGATGCCAGCACCGGCGAGGCCTTGGCGACGTCCGAGGCGGTCGTGGTGCTTTTCGACCTCGATGCGCGCAAGGCCATCACCATTCCCGACGACCGCCGCGCGGCACTGGAAGGCTTGATCGTACCTGACCTGAGCGTCTAGCGCCCGGAAGCGTCCGAAGAGCGGCGTCGCGAACTTCATCAGGTCGTAGCGCGCCTCGCTGATGCGAGGCGCGCCTGGCGTCCTTTTCAGTCCTCGAACCGCAACGGCTCAACCTTCGAACAGCAATAGCAGCGACAGCACGAACAGCACCCACATGGTGGGCTTGATCTCGTGGCGCTTGCCCACGCCCAGCTTGATCAGCACGAAAGCCAGGAAGCCGAACACGATGCCATGGGTGATCGAATAGGTCAGCGGGATCAGGAGCATGGCCAGGAAGGCGGGAATGGCGTCATCGAAGCTGTGCCAGTGAATCTGGCGAATCGGCTCCATCATGAACACCCCGACCAGAATCAGCGCGGGGGCCGTGGCGATGCCCGGCACCAGCGACAACAGCGGCGACAGAAACAGAAACGGCAGGAACAAGAGCCCCGCCACCACTGCCACCAGGCCGGTCCGCCCGCCCTGACTGATGCCTGCGGCGGACTCCACGTAGGCGTTGGCCGGGCTGGTGCCCAGCGGGCCGGAAAGCAGCGCGGCGCTGGCATCGACGATCATCGACTGACGGATGTTGCGCGGGTTGCCATCCGCGTCCTTCAGGTTGCCCGCCTCGGAGACGCCCATGAAGGTCGACAGCGCATCGAAGAAGGTGGTGAACAACAGCACGAAGATGAACGGTGCATAGGCGATATGCAGCGCCCCCCAGATATCCAGCGCCAGCAGGCCGCTGAAGTCCGGCATGGCGAAGACGCCGTTGAAATTGACCAGCGTCGACGAGGCGATCTCCTCGGGAAAATAGCGGCTGCCGTCGCCCCACCAGCGTCCGATCGGGATCGACGCCAGGGTGGTGAAGGCGATGCCCAGGATCAGTGCGCCGGGAATCTTGCGCACCACCAGAATTGCCGTGACCGCCAGGCCGATCAGGAAGGTCACCAGCACCGGATCCAGCGGCGCCATGCCCACCACCGTCACCGGGTTGGGCACCAGGAACTTGGCATTGACCAGACCGATCACGCTGATGAACAGGCCGATGCCGCTGGCGATCGCATAGCGCAACTGTTCGGGAATCGCGTCGATGACCTTCTGGCGCACGTTGAATACCGCCAGCAGCGCGAACAGCACCCCGGCCCAGAACACGCAGCCCAGCGCAGTTTCCCAGGCGATGCCGGCGCCCAGCACCATGGTGTAGGCGAATAGCGCGTTGACGCCCATGCCGGGCGCGACCAGCACCGGGTTGCGGGCATAGAACCCCATCATCACGCTGCCGAATAAACTGACCAGCACGGTGGCGGTCAGTGCGCTGGAAAACGGTACGCCTGCAGCACTCAGGATCGAGGGGTTGACCACGATGATGTACATCGAGGCCAGAAAGGTGGCGATCCCCGCGAGGATCTCGATGCGCGGGGTGCTGCCCTGGGCGCGGATGCCGAAGAGTCGTTCGAACACGACGGTTCTCCATGAGGTTGGATGAGAGAGCGGCACGGAGTATACCCAATCGTCCCCATCGGCCTCATCCTTCTCGCCCAACTCATGTCCCACTTCCCATCTGTCTACCCGGACCGGACTTACCGCTCGTCCCGTCCTGACGGTTATGCCATCATCACCGCAAGCCGCCCAATCCGCTTCATCCATCGCTTTTCAGGAGGGCCCCATGAGCTCCGAGACCAACCCGTTACCGCTGATCGTCGAGCCCGAACAGCTCGCCGCCCATCTGGGCGATCCCCAACTGTTGATCATCGATGTCCCGCTCAAGGCCGAGAGCTACACCGACGGGCACGTTCCCGGTGCGGTCCTGCTCGACTACCGGCGCCTGTTGGCCGGCACCGGCAAGGTGCCCAACGACGTGCCCGACGAGGCCGCGCTTTCCGAGCTGTTCTCGTCGCTGGGCCTGACCCGGGACACCCATGTGGTGGCCTACGACGACGAAGGCGGTGGCTGGGCCGGCCGCCTGCTGTGGACGCTGGAGCTGATCGGCCATACCCGCTACTCCTATCTCAACGGCGGCATTCATGCCTGGCGCGCCGACGGCCAACCCGTCGCCACCGAACCCAGCATGCCGACGCGCAGCGACTACGAGGCGCAGACTCTGCACCCGGAGGCGATGATCCGCCGAGAGGAAATCGTCGAGCGTCTGGGGGATAAGAATCTGGCGGTGTGGGATGCCCGCTCCCCAGAGGAGTACCGCGGCGAGAAGGGCCAGAATGCGCGGCTAGGCCACATTCCCGGCGCGGTCAACATCGAGTGGACCCGTGCCATGGACCCGGAGCGTCAGCTACGCATCCGCGACTATGCCGAACTGACCACCGAGCTCGAGGCCAGCGGCCTGAACGCCGACATGGAGATCGTCACCCACTGCCAGACTCATCACCGCAGCGGCTTCACCTGGCTGGTGGGCAAGGCGCTGGGCTTTACCAACATCCGCGCTTATCCCGGCTCCTGGCAGGAGTGGGGCAACCGCGACGACACGCCGGTCGAAACCTGAGCGCGTCTTGCGCCCTCGATCTTGCGACAACAGGGCCCGCCCGTTATCGTGGCGGGCTCATCCGTGCCAGGAATCTGCAACGTGGATCGCGACAAGCTGTTCTCCCTCATCCAGTATCCCCTGCCCCACCACCTCATCTCGCGTCTGGTGGGATACGTTGCCGAGAGCCGCACCGCTTGGGTGAAGGATACCTTCATCCAGCGTTTCATCCGCGCCTACAACGTGGACATGAGCCAGGCGCTGGAGCCCGATCCCACGGCTTATACCTGCTTCAACGACTTCTTCACCCGAGCGCTGAAGCCGGGGGCACGCCCCATCGAGACAGGGCTGGTCTCGCCCACCGACGGCACCCTGGCGCAGTTCGGTCGCATCGATAACGGTACACTGGTGCAGGCCAAGGGACACTCCTATTCCCTGAACGCCCTGCTGGGCGGGGATGACGAACGCACCGCACCCTTCCGTCACGGTAGCTTCGCCACTGTCTATCTTGCGCCGCGCGACTATCACCGCATCCATATGCCGGTCAGCGGCACGCTGCGCGAAATGGCCTACGTGCCGGGCCGAATCTTTTCGGTCAACCAGGCCTCGGTCAACCACATTCCCGGCCTGTTCGCTCGTAACGAACGTCTGGTCTGCATTTTCGACACCGAGCACGGGCCGCTGGCCATGGTACTGGTGGGGGCGATGATCGTCGCCGCCATCGAGACGGTCTGGGCCGGCCAGATCACGCCCAGGACGGGACAGGTGCAGACGACCCGTTACAACGCGCCGATCACGCTCGCCAAGGGCGACGAGATGGGGCGCTTCAAGCTCGGCTCCACCGTGGTAATGTGCTTCGCCGATGAGGTCGACTTCTCCGGCGAGCTGACGGACAACTTCATCGTGCGCATGGGGCAGCACCTGGGCGGCTGGCCGACACCGGCCTGATTCACCTTTTCTCCCGGCCTACCCCGCTTCGCTCGAGACCAGCGCTCTTGCCTAACAATCCTGCCAGGCAAAGGCCATCACCTCGCTGACCTGCAGCTTGCCCAGCGCCAGCTGCAGCAGCCGGTCCACGCCCAGCGCCACTCCGCTGCCTGCCGGCATGCCCGCCTGCAGCGCCCCGATCAGGCGCCGATCGACATCGACCTCGGACTTGCCGAGGCGTCGGCGCGCGGCGTTGTCGGCGTCGAATCGCCGGGCCTGTTCGTCGGCATCGGTCAGCTCGTTGTAGCCGTTGGCGAGCTCCAGGCCCTGCAGGTAGACCTCGAAACGCGAGGCGACCCATTCGCCATCCTCCGGATCGCGATGACGGCGGGCCAGCGCGGCCTGGCTGGCCGGATAGTCGATGACCACATCGAGCCCCTCGCAACCCAGCGTCGGCTCGATCGCCACGCTCATCAGCAGATCGAGACATTCGTCGCGCTCGGCCGTGGCCATGTCGAGCTCGCCCTGCACCTCGGCCAGCCGGCGCAGCGCCTCGAGGGGGACATTGAAGGGATCGATGTCGAGCCGTTCGCGAAACAGCTCGCGATAGCGGCGCAGGCGCCGCGGCCCGGGATCGAACGGCAGCACCTCGCGGATCAGCGCTTCGCTCTCGTCGATCAGCTCGGCCAGCGAGAATCCCGGTCGATACCACTCCAGCATGGTGAATTCGAGGTTGTGACGCCGGCCGACCTCACCGTCGCGGAAGCTGCGCGCCAGCTGAAAGATCGGCCCGCTTCCCGCCGCCAGCAGGCGCTTCATGTGAAATTCCGGCGAGGTCTGCAGCCACAACCGCTCGCGGCCATGCGGCGTCAGTGCCGTCAGCGAAAGCGCATCCAGATGGACATCGGTGCTGCCACCGTGACCGAGGATCGGTGTCTCCACCTCCAGCACGTCGCGTTCGGCGAAAAACGCTCGAATGCCAGCCAACAGGCGCGCCCGCTCGCGTAGCGTCTCGATGCCCGCCGAAGGGCGCCAGTCGTCAGTCATGTGTGCTCCTTACCGAAACCAAAAGGCCACGCTTGAAAGCGTGGCCTTATAGCAGTAACCATGCCCCCAGGCGTGTCATGAGCTTGGCGAGCCTGTTTTAACGCTGCATTACCAAGCGCAATAGCGCCGCTCAGGCCCGGGAAACGTACTCGCCGCTGCGTGTATCGATCTTCAGCACTTCGCCCTGGTTGATGAACAGCGGCACGCGGACCACGGCACCGGAGGAGAGCGTGGCCGGCTTGGAACCGCCTTGGGCGGTGTCGCCCTTGAGGCCCGGATCGGTCTCGACGACTTCCAGCTCGATGAAGTTGGGCGGCGATACAGCGATGGCGTTGTCGTTCCACAAGGTAACGGTATAAGGCACCTGCTCCTTGAGCCACTTTTCGGTGTCCCCCAGGGCGCGCTTCTCGACCGCATACTGCTCGAAGGAGCCGTCAGTCTTCATGAAGTACCACATGTCGCCGTCGTTATAGAGATACTCCATCTCGATATCCATGACGTCGGCGCCCTCCAGGGATTCGCCGGACTTGAAGGTGCGCTCCCAGACGCGCCCGGTGATCAGGTTGCGCAGCTTGACCCGGTTGAAGGCTTGCCCCTTGCCCGGCTTGACGAATTCATTCTCGAGAATGTTACAGGGGTCGCCGTCGAGCATGACTTTCAGACCGCCCTTGAATTCGTTGGTAGAATAGTTCGCCATGAGTCCTCGCTATTGAGTGCGTCGCGGGCCGGGCCCGCGATCGTCATATTTTCCCGAAACGCCTGCGCGTTTCGCATACAGTGATCAAGTGGGCCGCATGATAACCCGAACCTTCTCTCCTGTGCAGACCATTGCCCGCTCCACCGACTGGCGGGCTCAGTTGAGCCATGCCGTACGCGATCCGCACGCTCTGTGCCGGCGCCTGGGCCTCGATCCCGCCTGGCTGCCAGGCGCCCGGGAGGGGCACGCATTGTTCGAGGTGCGCGTACCGGAGGCCTACCTGGCACGCATTCGCCCGAATGATCCCCACGATCCGCTGCTGCGTCAGGTCCTGCCGCTAACGGCCGAACGCGATGTCGTGTCGGGCTTCGTCACCGACCCGCTCGAGGAGGCCGAACATACGCCGCGTCCGGGCCTGATCCACAAGTACCGGGGCCGGGTGCTGCTGATCGGCAGCCCGACCTGCGCCATCAATTGCCGCTACTGTTTCCGCCGTCACTTTCCCTATGCCGAGAATTCACCCTCCCGGGCCGAATGGGAAACCACACTGGATTACCTGCGCCAGGACGCCTCGATCCACGAGGCGATCCTCTCCGGCGGCGATCCGCTGGCCAACCGCGACGAGCGTCTGGCCTGGCTGGTCGGGCAGCTCGGCGGGATCGCGCATCTCAGGCGGTTACGGATCCACACGCGCCTGCCGGTAGTGATTCCCGACCGGGTCGACGACGCCCTGCTCGGCTGGCTCTCGGCCACCCGGCTGCAGACGGTGATGGTGCTGCATATCAACCATCCTCAGGAGATCGATCCTGCGGTGGTCGATGCCCTGGCCCGGCTGCGCTGCGCCGGCGTGACGCTGCTCAACCAGAGCGTGCTGTTGCGTGGCGTCAACGACGATGTCGCCACGCTCGCCCAGCTCTCCGAGACGCTGTTCGCCGCCGGAGTGATGCCGTACTACCTGCATGTGCTGGACCCGGTCAGCGGTGCGGCCCACTTCGATGTGCCCGACGCCGAGGCCCGAGCGCTGATGGACGCGCTACGCCTGCAACTGCCCGGCTTCCTGCTGCCGCGTCTGGTGCGGGAGGTGCCCGGCGAAGGCTCGAAGACGCCGCTTTGACGACCGGTCTCGGAGATTGAGCCTGCTCGAGGCCTGCAAGCTGGCATCCCACCAGGGAAAACGGCTGAGGAAAGGACCGGGCTCGCGTACGAGCCTACAAGGCGTAAATGCGAGTTCCGAAGCCGTCTTCAACGACGTTCGATCGACGCGCAGCAGTCTTGGCCAGGCTCAGGCAATGCCGAGCGCCTTCCTGACGTACCCCTGCTCCCGCTCCGGCAGGGTAATGGTCGCGGCGAGTTCATGGCCATGCGGCGACATCTTGCGCCAGGTCTTCTGCACGATACGCACGATCTTCTCCTCGTCGTGGCCGTTAGCGAATTCGGGGAAGTAGTACTGCAGAAAGACCAGGCAGGCGGTATCTTCCAGCGCCTGGGTATCGGCATCCTGGCGCAGATTTTCCTTGCGGATCAGACTCGCGACACGCTCGCAGGTCGCTTCGTCGTAACCCACGTCGCGCAGGATCTCGGCCGCCTGCTCCGCCTGGGTCCTGCCGAGCTCGCGGCGCCAGGCCAGATAGGCGGGCCGCCCTTGGGGATAATCCTCCCTCGGGCTCTGCCAGCGGCGCAGGTGCTGCGCACGCACCGCCAGGCGCAGCGTTTCCGAGGCCTCGGGAGCCACGCGCTCCAGCCAGGCGCTCATGCGCCGGGCGTACAGCAGCTCGTAGGGATAATCCACGCCAGCCACTCTTTCCTGGCGCGGATCCTCGGCGTGAGCGGCGTCCAGGCGTTCGACGGCAATGGCAAAACGATCGGATGACATGGTGGCGTTCCCGGTGAGGTATGGTCGGTTGTGTGGATGTTGCGCCTATGCTGGCACGGCTTGGCCACGAGGCTAACGACAGGCCATGTCGCTCTCATCGATAGCGTCTGTTGTCATGCTCCAGCCAGCCGTCGACATGACGTCCCGCGGGATCATGATGCGTCCAGTGCACCACGCCCCCCTGCTCGTTCCATTCGTACTCGCCATGAAAGGCGACGTGGTCGCCCTCCTGCAGTTCGGGAATGCGCGGCGCCAGGTCGATATTATGCGCCACGAGTACCGTCTGCCCGCCGGGCAGGCGCAGGATGAAGCGCTGATGGCGACTGCCCCGGTTGTCGTCCGCCAGTACCTGCACGACCCGGCCGTGGCCTTGGACCTGCACATCGCTGCGCCGATCTTCGAAGGCCTCCTCGAGTGACGTTTCGGCCACCGAAGACTGCAGCATCGCCGGCGCGATGTCGGTCCGTTCGACGACATAGCCGACACCTGCCAGCGCCAGGACGAAGACGATCAGATAGCGCTTCACGTGGGCCGCCTCGGCGGCCGTTCGCGAGCGTTACGCGCTTTCACGAGCATTCACGCCTCTCTCATCCCAGCGTGTCGGCCGTGACATTGGGCGCCGCCACCTGCCCTGCCGCCTGATGGCGATTCAACGCAGCGAGTACCGCCTTCATCGACGCGCTGGTGATGCTCTCGTCGAGTCCCACGCCGAATATCGGCTGCCCGTCGATACGCACCTCGACATAGGCGATGGCTTCGGCATCCGCTCCCTGGCCGCGGGCATGCTCATGATAGTCGATGATCTCGACATCGAGGCCGTGCCCTCCCAACGCCTTGACGAAGGCCGCCAGCGGCCCGTTGGCGTCGCCCGAGACCGCCCTGCGCTCACCGCGCTCTTCGATGACCGCATCCAGCCGGATACGTGCGCTGTCGGGCTCGGAGGACAGGCGGTGGCTGACCAGCGCATAGGGCGAGGCTGCCTCCAGATATTCGTCGGCGAAGGCCTGATAGATCATCTTCGAGGTAATCTCGCGCCCGGTGCGGTCGGCGACCTGCTGGACGACCTGGCTGAACTCGATCGACAGTCGACGCGGCAGCTCGATGCCGTACTCCTGCTCCAGCAGATAGGAGACGCCGCCCTTGCCGGACTGGCTGTTGACGCGAATCACCGCCTCGTAGCTGCGTCCCACGTCCATCGGATCGATGGGCAGATAGGGCACTTCCCAAAGGCCCTCGCCCTGCTCGCGCCGCGCCGCCAGGCCCTTCTTTATCGCATCCTGATGCGAGCCGGAGAACGCCGTGAATACCAGATCGCCGACATAGGGATGACGCGGGTGAACCGGTAGCTGATTGCAGTACTCCACCTCGCGCATGATCGGCGTGATGTTGGAGAAGTCGAGCTGCGGATGCACGCCCTGGGTATAGAGGTTCATCGCCAGGGTCACGATATCGACGTTGCCGGTGCGCTCGCCGTTGCCGAACAATGTCCCCTCGACCCGATCGGCACCGGCCATCATCGCCATCTCCGCCGCCGCCACGCCGGTGCCCCGGTCGTTGTGCGGGTGCACGCTGACGACCAGGCTGTCGCGATGCTTGACGTGCCGGCAGAACCACTCGATCTGGTCGGCATAGTGGTTGGGTGTGGCCACCTCCACCGTCGCCGGCAGGTTGACGATCATCGGCTGCTCGGGCGTCGGCTGGTAGACGTCCATCACCGCCTCGACGATGTCCACCGCGAAATCCAGCTCGGTGGAGGTGAACACCTCCGGCGAGTACTCGAACTGCCAGGCGGTTTGCGGATGCTCGGCCATGCGCTGCTTGATCCGCGCCGTGGCATCGGTGGCGATCTGGATGCATTCGGGCTTGTCGACGTCGAACACTACCCGGCGGAAGACCGGTGCCGTGGCATTATAGACATGCACGATGGCACGCCTGGCCCCTTCGAGCGCCTCGAAGGTACGATCGATGAGATGCGGCCGCGCCTGGGTCAGCACCTGGATGGTCACGTCGTCGGGGATACGGTCGTTCTCGATCAGATCGCGCACGTAGTCGAAGTCGACCTGCGAGGCCGACGGGAAGCCGACCTCGATCTGCTTGAAACCGATCCTGACCAGCATTTCGAAGAAACGCTGCTTGCGCTCGAGATCCATGGGATCGATCAACGCCTGGTTGCCATCGCGCATGTCCACGCTGCACCACTGCGGCGGTTGCGTAAGGCGCTTTGACGGCCAGCGGCGATCGGGCAGATCGACAGCTTCGAAGGGGCGATATTTCACCGTTGGGTCCTGCAGCATCATGGCGTGGTTCCTCGATTGACAGGTAAAGCGAGATGGCAAGGCGGGAGCCTTTGCTTCCGAGGATATCGCAGAAGACCGGGCGTGACTGCCCGGGAAGCAACGGACTCCTGCAGGAGCGCCAGACAACCGGACGATGTCACCGGTCCATGCCGCCGCGCTTCCATAGCATGATCAACTCATCCGGCGTCTGCTCCTCTGACACGACTGCCGTCCATCGAGGCTGGGCTTCCTCCTCCACGGCCAGGCGAAAGATACGCCGGTCGGCTCCGCAGACCGGCTCCTCGCTCACGTCATGCTGGGCGGCCCACGTCAGCAGTTGGTGCAGGTGTCGGCGCTGCTCGTCACTGCACTGTGCACAGGGAATACGCCGGGGCGCGGCCAGCCCCGGCAGGTGAGCCAGCCCGCCCTCGCGACTGACGGCGACGACGCTGGACGCTCCCAGAGGCGGCGGTGACGGTTTCATGCCAGCACCCCCACCTCGCGCCAGGCGGCGAAGATCGCTTCCATCTCGCGGCTGCTCCTGCCGAAACGGCGATCGGCATTGTCCACTGTCAGGCTGGCGAAGGTCTCGAAGTCGATCTCACGCGTGAGGCGAGTATCGTGCAGGGTGTCGTACCAGACGCGCCCAGCCGTCTCCCAGGCGTATCCGCCCAGCGCCACGGCCGCCAGATAAAAGGCGTGGTTGGGAATGCCCGAATTGATATGCACGCCGCCATTGTCGGCCTGGGTATCGACATAGCCGCTCATGTCGCCCGGCTGGGGGTCGCGCCCCAGTACCGGGTCGTCGTAGGCCGTCCCGGGAGCCGCCATGGAGCGCAGCGCCCGGCCTGCCACCCGCTCCGTCAGCAGCCCGGCGCCGATCAGCCAGTCGGCCTGATCGACGCGGTGGCCGCGATGGTACTGCTTGACCAGGCTACCGAAGACATCCGATAGCGACTCGTTGAGCGCGCCGGATTGATAGGCATAGACCAGCCCCGCATCGCGCTCCGTCACGCCATGCGAAAGTTCATGCGCCACCACGTCCAGAGCGATGGTGAAGCGGTTGAACAGTTCGCCATCGCCATCGCCGAACACCATCTGCGCGCCGTTCCAGAACGCATTGTCGTAATCCTGACCGAAGTGCACGCTGCCGAGCAGCGGCATGCCTCGCGTGTCGATGGAGTCGCGCTGGAAGACTTCCCAAAAGAAGCGATAGGTCGCGCCCAGGCCGTGATAGGCCTCGTCCACGGCCAGGTCCCCGGTCTCGGGCTGCCCTTCCCTTCGCACCAGGCGTCCGGGAAGCGTCTGCCGGTTTTCGGCCGTATGGATATAGCGCATCGGCTGGCCCGGTCGTGATCCCGGTTCGGGCCTCGGGGCGGCACTAAAGGACGTCCGCGCACGAAACTGCTGGTCCGCCCGCAACGTGTGCTCGGCGCTCTGGCGCAGACGATCGGTGCCGTGCGCGATGATCCGCTCGAGCACATAGGGGGGAATCACTCCCGGCGTTCGGGAAAGGAGGGGGTAAGCCATGTAGAGCCTCCTGGCAGTGACGACCGGGCGCATTCCCGGGCGTCGTGACTGTCAGTGTGGCTCAAGACTGCCAGTGTGGCTCAAGTTGGCGTTAATGGGGGTCGAGGCCCTTCGATCGCGGCGTCTCTCCAATGCTCTTTTTCTGAACCGGACCAAGAAATTCGATGGCTTGACGGGCAGCCGGCCACATCACGCTGCCATGATCCTCGCCGGGATAGACCACGAATGTCGTCGCCAGCGCCGGTCGTTCACGAACCAGGCGCTGCGCCAGCTCACGGGCATTGTCGACCATGGCATTGGCGCGGCGACGCTCGCCATGCGGCGTGCCCCGCTCGGACGCAAAGGGGGTCTGCTCGAGCCCGCCCACGCCGATCAACAGGCGACGTCCGGCAGCCTCGGCGCCGGTGCTGGCCAGGAACGTCTCGAGCTCCTCGAACGCCACACGCTGCTTCCACCACAGGGAGGGACTGATCGCCAGATAATTGGTGAAACATTCGGGACGCGTGAAGAGGACATGCAGAGCGAACAAGCCTCCATAGGAGTGCCCCAGCAGGGACTGCTGCCTGCCGTCGATCGGATACTGCGAGGCGATTTCAGGCTTGAGCCGTCGTTCGATGAAATCCAGAAAACGATCCGCACCGCCGTGAAGACGCCCGGGCGACTCATCCTCCTCTTCTCCCCTGCCACGATGGCTTGCAGGCGGCGTGTAATCTTCGGCCCGCGCCTCGACGGCGAAGCGCTCGGCACCGGGATAGCCGATACCGACGATCAGCAAGGGGCTGCCATCGCCCCGCGGTCCACCGCGGGTCAGGGTCTCGCGGGCTTCACGCAGCAACGGGAACCGGGCGTTGCCATCGAGGACGTACAGGACGGGATACCCTTCGGGAGGAGGTGCCGCACTGGGCACCGCCACCTGAATGAGGTAATCGCGACCGGTCTCTGTCGAGTTGAGAACGAACTCCCGGGTAAGCGGCAGCGAGACCGCCAACGCCTCGTCCTGCACCGGCTCGGCATTGGCATTCGCAAGCGCGCTCGCCATCAGCCAGAGCGCCATCGTCTGCCAGCCTCCCCGCCGCCGCCAGGCTCGCACGGAGCCTGGCGAACGCCTGCCGCTTCGTACGCCCCTCTTAAAAATCATAGCGCAGCGACGCCACGACACTGGCCGGCTCGCCCAGCATGTTGAAGGTGCCGGTACTGCCCACCCGGGTGTAATACTCCCGGTCGAAGATATTGTTGAAGTTGAGCTGGCCCGTCAGTTGCGAGGTGAAATCGTAGCCGAGCATGGCGTCGAACACGGCATAGCCCGGCGCATGCACGGCAGTCGTCTCGAAGTCGCTCATTGCCGTCACACCGCCCCCCAGATGGACGCCGTCGAGCCTACCTCCCGCGAAGCCGTACTGGGTCCAGAGATTGACTGTATGCCGCGGCATCAGCATGAACGTGGTCGGCACATCGCCGCGATCCACGTCGGTTTCCATGTAGGCGTAACCGGCGATGATGTCCCACTGTTCGGTGACGCTGCCGGTGAGTTCGATTTCCCCTCCCTGGATGCGACGCTCACCGATTGCGTCGGAATAACTCTCGCTGGGCACGCTGGCCGCGAAATTGTCGTCGTACAGGCGGAAGGCGGAGAGGCGCGCGCCGAGATCGCCGCCGAAGTAGCTACCCTTGACGCCCACTTCGTACTGGGTGCCCTCGCGCGGCTCGAGCAGATCGCCCTCGGCGTCGTAGTCGGTCTGCGGCTTGAACACCTCGGAGTAGCTGGCATACAGCGAATGATGCGAGTCGAGGTCGTAGACCGCGCCAGCGTAGCCGGTGAACTCGTTGTCGTCGCGCGTATAGTCGTTTCCGGACAGGTGGTTTTCCAGCTCGACCTCATACCCGCTGATGCGGCCGCCGACGATCAATGCCAGCGGCGCGACCGGCCGGAACGTCAGCTTGGAATATAGCCCGGTTTCCTTGAGCGTTTCCCGCGTATCAGCCGACAGGTAATTGTCGAGAATATCGACGTAGGCGATGTCGTCGAACGCGTCGACGGTGGTAGTGCCCAGACGCGCCCGACCGTTGAGCGAATCGGTCTCGTAGTGCTTGTAGTCGGCTCCGACCACGAATTCACTGACGTTGCCCAGCGCGGCAAAGGGCTGGCTGTAACTGGCATCCATGGAAAGTGCCTGCTGATCGATGTCCCCCGCCGTGCCCGCGACGCTTAGCGTGCCGGCATCGGTGATGCTGCCACCGCCAAAAGCGTAGTTGTAGTCGGCCTTGCGATCGGAATAGCGCACTGCGAAACGCCCGTAGCCGCCATTGCTGAACCGATGGGTCAGCTCGGCGAAGGTGTCGTTGCTCTGCATCGTGAAGTCGTTCCAGTCCGCCCCGAAGAAGGCCGAACGATCGGAATACAGCAGGTTTCCATTCGCGTCGGTTGCCTGGCCGTTGTTGACCGTGATGTCCTTGAGCTGACGCAGGAAGGCCAGTGACAGCGTCGTGGCCTCGTCGAGATCGAAATCGAGCGCCCCGTAGAAGGTCTGGTTCTCGTTATCGTTGTGATCGACGAAACCGTCGGTACTGCGGTCGGTAATCACCAGTCGCCCGCGCACCCGTCCTTCGGCATCGATCGGTCCGGCAATGTCGGTTTCCAGGTAGCGCTGGTCCCAGCTGCCGTAGCGGCCGGTGACATGGCCCTGAAAATCATGGGTCGGACGCTTGCGCACCAGATTGACAATACCGCCCATCTCGCTGGTGCTGTTGAACAGCCCCGACGGGCCGCGCATCACCTCGACCCGGTCGAAAGCGGCAAGGTTGGGCACGGTACCGTTGATGCTTTGCATCGGCGCCGGCAGGCCGTCAATGTTGTATTCGTCGTACTCATAGCCGCGGGCATAGATCGACGAGCGGCCATCGTCATTGCTCAGCACGCGCATACCCGGCGTACGCCGGCCCAGCTCGTCGAGGGTGTCGAGATTGCGATCCTCGATGGCATCGCGCGTGATTACCGTGATCGACTGCGGAATGTCGCGCAGCGCTGCGGGCACCTTGGTCCCGACGGTAGCGGCATCCACGCTGTAGCCTTCGGTCTCCTCCGAGGGCAGCATTTCATAGAGCCGGTTACCTTCCACGGTAATGGTATCAAGGCGAGCATTGGAATTTTCCGTTGCCAAAGTCTCCTGCGCCCAAACATGAGAAGACGTGCCTAGCAGCAAGATCCCGCCAACCGCCAGGGGCAAGGCCGTTTTTCTACTCGTGTCGCTCAAGGTGTTGGTTCCCATTTGCACCTACCCAATCAAGTGGCAATGATAATCTATTGCAACAAATGCCGAAGCCAAGCATTATTCCAGTTACAAGATCGCCTTGCCTTTGCGAAATCAGCGAATTGCTTTGTGAATCGGGCAAAATGTCCAGCCCCTTGGAACCTTTCTCAGCCGCAACCAGTGACACAAGAGTCCGCACCATGTCTGCCACTTCCTCGCCGACAATCGATCAGCAGCGACTTCGTGCCATGGCATCACCACTCGTAACGCGTCATCAACTGCATGCGCTGGACTGGGATCAGCATGCGCCCCTGCTTGAGGGCAGCATGCGCATGATTCAGCCCCAGCCCGGCATGTATGTCCGGCTGACGGACGTCAGGGATTTCTATGATCTGCTCAGCGAGGCTGAGTTACCGCCCGGCATTCGACTGGCCCTGGTCCTGTCCGGGCAGGCTCGAGTCAGGTTCGGCCAACATCAGCTCACTCTGGGACCGGAAAACGCCGAGGGCCCCGCAATACAGGCCATGCTGGTTTCGCTGAACGAAGCGGAAGCCTTCCGGCGCGAAGGGCATGCCGGTGGACACGAGCGGACCCTGACGATCACCCTCACGCCCGAATGGCTGCAGCGTCATCTGGTCTCCGAAATGGACAGCGAGCTCAGCAGATGCCTTGAGCGGCACCTGACGCTGACGACCTGGTTGCCGTCACCTGCCTTGCAGGCCCTGGCCCGAGGGCTGTTTGAACCCTCGCCGGCGCATCCGGGCAGTTTTGCGCAACGGCTGCAAGTCGAGGGATGCGCCCTGTCGCTCATCAGCGAGGCGCTAGCCGCGGTACACCCGCCGGATGAGCCTGCCACCGCCCGGGCAAGCGCTCATGAGAGCCGCCGCTTGAAGCGCCTGCGCGAGATGATCGAGAGTGGCGAAGCCGCGTGCTTGACGCAGGGGGAGCTGGCGGAGCGCCTCAGCATGAGCAACAGTAGCCTGCAGCGCCAGTTTCGCGCCCATTTCGGCATCAGTCTGGGACGCTACCTGCGTCAGCATCGGCTGAATGCGGCACGTCACGCGCTATGCCATGAGCGGATCAGTGTAGAAACCGCAGCGGCGCTCGCCGGATACACCAGCGCCGCCAACTTTGCCACCGCCTTCAAGCGTCATTTCGGAGAGAGTCCCAGCGACGTTCGTCGCCGGAAATGATTCACGTCCCGGCCACGCTCTGGGGCCCGCGAACACCGCCGCCCATGGCTACACCGGTGTCAGGCCAAACTCTCGCGCCTCGACCGTTCCCTCCAGGCGACCCAACTGGCCAATCTGGCCCTCGTCGAGACGCTGATCGAAGCGTCGTTCGCGGTTGTTGAGATTCATCACCGCCCGGACTTGGGCCGGCTGCCCGCGGATATCCAGGCGCTGCACCCAGGCCAGCGTGCCGCTGGAGTACTTGACCAGCGAGCCAATGGGCGCCATGCCGAAGCGCTTGATGTAGCGTTGCACCCAGACATTGTCGAACTGGGCCGGACTGCCGAGCAGATGGCGATAGATGTCCATCAGCGGCCAGGCGGGCCGGTCGACGCGCTTGCGTCCCATGGCATCCGCCACATCGACGATAGCCATCATCCGCGCCAGCTCGGGAAGTTGCTTCCCCTGCGTCGCCTGCGGATAGCCGCTGCCGTCGAGCCGTTCGTTGCCCATGCCGATCACCGCGGCCACCACTTCGGGTGACAGCCAACGACACGTCTCGAGACGCGCCATGAGCAGCGCCACATGCTGCTGCATGTCCTGGCGTTGAGCGGCAGAGAACGGCGCGGTGGCCTGGAGAAGTGTCTCGGGCAGCAAGGCCTTGCCCAGGTCGTGCACCAGAGCGCAGGCGATCATCGCCTTGATCACATCCGGCGCCAGACGCCGGGCCTGGCCCAGATCGGCCAGGCGTACCGCCACCGTCAGGGAGTGCTGGACCAGCAGCGGCTGCTGGGGCAGGCATACCGTGGAGTACAGCAGCGCTTCGCGGTCCTGCTGCAGCAGCGCCAGCAAGGCATCGCTTTGGCGTGACAGCAATGCCGGCTCAACCGCTTCACCGGCCTGCAACTGCAGCAGCTGGGCATTGAGGTAGGCGGCCACCTTGGCCAGCCGTCGGGTCATCGCCCCCCCCGCGAGCTGTACCGCCGATTCGGATTCCAGCGCCCGGTTCGTCGCGTCGTTCGCCGGCTGGAACAGTGCGGAAGGTGACAAGGCGCTATTGCCCTCCAGCGCGTTGCGTGCACTCTCCCGCTCGATCTCCTTGACGAAGTACCACACCAGACGCTCGACGCTGGGCGTGGCACCGACGAACTCGCAACCGACCAGCGCCGTGGTCCAGGTATCGTTGGTCCGCACGTGGCGGATATGAGCCTGCGCCTCGAGCGCCTGTCCATTGGGAAAGTGGGCTCTCAGCCGGGTGGCGTGCCGGGCGTTCTTCAGCAGCACGGCGTTCGACAGTGACACTTCCAGCATGCATCCGCCCAGCGACAGGTTCTTCAGCTCGCCCCGGATCGCTTCAGGCTGAGAGGGCAGGAACAGATCAGCGTGGACGTCCATGCCGGGCTTGAGTTCGGCACGAAAGGCGTTGCGCCGATGCACGACATTGGCCGATTGCGGATATTCGCAGCGAAACTGTAGCCGCTCAGGCGTCTCGAGGCGCTCGCCAGCGACCAGTGAAGCCGTCCTCACCATGGCGCCGTGGGCCTGGCCGATCAGACAGAATGCTTGCCCCGCCATGAGGCGCTGGGCGATTTCGGGCGTCGCCGTCACGTCCAGGATCAGTTTCTCGCCGGGAGATATCTCCATCAGCAGTGCCGGCCACAGGACCCCCGCCGCTTCTTCGAAGCACAGGCTGGCTCCCCCCGGCTGACACAAGGCTTCCAGCAGCGAGAGCAACTCGCCTGGATGATTGACTTCGGTGGGAGACATGCTTGGCTCCAGCATATGGGCCTCTCGTTGCGATGAAGGAAGACGCGGATCCAACCATGGACATGGATGCTTTTCCTGACTATCGGCAGCGATGGTTCTGACTTGAGTCAATGAACGGGTTCGGGCGTGATATTTCGTCAGCTATCGATTTTCTTGCCGGGCATAAAAAACCGGAGGCAGGACATCCAGCCTCCGGAGCCGTTCACGGCGGGAGTGACGGTGATCACCCGGCGATACCGGGCCTCAAGGCAGTCGTGTACGCTGCTCTTCCAGATCCCCTTCCCGGTAGCCGATCAGATAGAGCACGGCATCCAGACCCAGCGTAGAAATCGATTGACGCGCCTGCTGGCGTACCAGCGGTTTGGCACGAAAGGCAATGCCCAGCCCGGCGGTCGCCAGCATCTTGAGATCGTTGGCGCCGTCGCCCACGGCAATGGTCTGCTCCAGGCATAGCCCCTCACGCTCGGCGATCTCCTTGAGCAGCGCGGCCTTGCGGTCGGCATCGATAATCGGCTCGCGTACTTCCCCGGTGACCTTACCGTCGCGGATGACCAGTTCGTTGGCATGCACCTCATCGAAGCCGAGCCTTGCCTGAAGATAACGGGCGAAATAGGTGAAGCCGCCAGAGAGGACGGCGGTGCGGTAACCCAGCCGCTTGAGGTGCGCCATCAGACGTTCGACACCATCCATCAGTGGCAGGCTCTCGGCGATCTCCACGAGCACCGATTCATCCAGCCCCTCGAGCTTGCTCATGCGCTCGCGAAAGCTCTGCTGGAAATCCAGCTCCCCGCGCATGGCTCTCTCGGTGACGGCCGCCACCTCGTCATAGACGCCGTGACGGCGCGCGAGCTCATCGATGACCTCGGCCTGGATCAGTGTGGAGTCCATGTCGAAGCAGATCAGACGGCGGTGACGGCGCCAGATGGAATCCTCCTGCAGCGCGATATCGACGCCATGCATCGCGCCCAGCGCCAAGGCCTTCTCGCGCAGCCGTTCGAGATCGATCTCTTCACCGCGCAGCCAGCACTCCACGCAGGCACCACGCGGCGTGATCTCGCCATCCAGCGGCTCGCGCCCCGACAGGCGGTGGATCAGCTCCACGGTGAGCCCATGCTCGGCGGTCAGGGCGCCTACCTCGGCCAGGATGCCGGCCGGCAGGCGCGGCGCCAGCAACGTCAGAATCAGTCGCGGACGGCTGGCCTGCGTGCTCCAGCGCTGATACTCCTCGGCACTCACCTGCAAAGCCTGCACATCCAGTCCCAGGGCTTCTCCGGTGTCGTTCAGCGCCGTCTCGAGATCGGCGTCGCGCTCGAGCGCCACCAGGGCTTCCAGCGACACGATACCGAAGGTCACGCTCTGGTTGATGTCGAGCAAGCGGGCGCCGCTTTGCGCCAGCGCCCGTCCCAGGCCAGCCAGTTGGCCAGGCCGGGCATGGCCCGTGGCACGGATAAGAATGCGTTGCGTCATATTACCCCTTAGAAGAAAGAAGGAAGTGCGGCGCTTCGCGCCTGCAAGAAGGAAAGAAAACCATAACGGCCACCGTCCGTCTTCCCTCTTCTATCGTCCCTCCTCCGTCTCGAGTCGATCGACCTTCTGGAAGCCACGCGGCAACTTGTTGCCGCGACGTCCGCGTTCGCCGAGATAATACTCGAGATCGGCCGGCTTCAGGGTCAGCTTGCGCTTGCCCGCATGCACGGTCAGCGTCGCACCGGGTGCCAGCAGCAGCATATCCCGTACGAACTCCTCGCGGTTCGCGGCTCGCGCACCGGGTATGTCGAGCATCTTGTTGCCCTTGCCCTTGGCCATCTCGGGCAACTGATCGAGACCGAAGATCAACAGACGTCCCTCGTTGGAGACGACCGCGACACGTAGCTCGGCATGATCCTCCTGCGGATAGGGAATCACCACCGGCGGCAGCACATTGCAGCCCTTGGGCACCGAAAGCACCGCCTTGCCCGACTTGTTCTTGCCGATCAGATCTTCCAACCGGGCCACGAAGCCGTAACCGCCATCGGAAGCCAGCAGGAAGCGGGTTTCCGGCGCCGCCAGCATCAGCCCCATCATGTGCGCCCCCGCGGCGGGATTGATGCGCCCGGTGATCGGTTCGCCTTGGCTGCGTGCACTGGGCAGATTGTGTGCGGCCAGCGTATAGGTCCGACCACTGTCGTCGAGCAGCACCAGCGGCTGGTTGGTCTTGCCACGGGCGGACAGATGGAAACGATCCCCGGCCTTGAACGACAGACCGGCCGGATCGATCTCGTGGCCCTTGGCACTGCGAATCCAGCCCTTGTCGGAGAGCACCACGGTCACCGGATCGGCCCCCATCAGCTCGACCTCGGAGAGCGCCCGGGACTCCTCGCGCTCGACCAGCGGCGAACGCCGGACATCGCCATGCTCGCGTGCCGCCTCGCGCAGCTCCTTCTCGATCAGATCGGTGAGTGCCTTTTCGCTGCCGAGCAACCGGGTGAGCCGTTTGCGCTCCTTCTCGAGCTCGTCCTGCTCGCCGCGGATCTTCATCTCCTCGAGTTTGGCCAGATGACGCAGACGTAGTTCGAGAATCGCTTCGGCCTGGCGTTCGGAGAGGCCGAACGCCGCGATCAGCGACGCCTTGGGCTCGTCCTCCTCGCGGATGATCCGGATCACCTCATCGATGTTGAGGTAGGCGGTGAGCAGCCCCTCGAGGATATGCAGGCGATCCTCGACCTTGCCCAGACGATGCTCGAGGCGCCGGCGTACCGTGGCGCGGCGGAAGGTCAGCCACTCGCCGAGCATGTCAGACAGCGGCATGACCCGCGGACGCCCGTCGAGCCCGATGATGTTGAGATTGACGCGAATGTTCTTCTCGAGGTCGGTGGTGGCGAACAGGTGCGCCATCAGCGCCTCGACGTCGACGCGGTTGGAACGCGGCTCGATGACCAGGCGCGTCGGCGTCTCATGGGTCGACTCGTCACGCAGGTCGGACACCATCGGCAGCTTCTTGGCCTGCATCTGGGCAGCGATCTGCTCGAGCACCTTGGCCCCGCTGACCTGATAGGGCAGCGCGGTGACCACGACATTGCCTTCTTCCAGGACGTAACGGGCACGCAGCTTCACCGAACCGCGTCCGCTCTCGTAGAGCTTACGCAGGTCGCTGCGCGGGGTGATGATCTCCGCCTCGGTGGGAAAATCGGGCGCCGGGACATATTGGAGCAGATCGGCAACCGTCGCCTCGGGATGGCGCAGCAGATGGCAGGTCGCCTCGACCACCTCGTTGACGTTATGCGGCGGGATGTCAGTGGCCATCCCCACCGCAATGCCGGTGGCGCCGTTGAGCAGCACGTGCGGCAGACGCGCCGGCAGCACCGCCGGCTCGTTCATGGTGCCATCGAAGTTGGGCATCCAGTCGACGGTGCCCTGCCCCAGCTCGCTGAGCAGGACCTCGGAGAATTTCGACAGCCGCGCCTCGGTGTAACGCATCGCCGCAAACGACTTGGGATCGTCGGGACTGCCCCAGTTGCCCTGGCCGTCGACCAGCGGATAGCGATAGGAGAATGGCTGCGCCATCAGCACCATCGCCTCGTAGCAGGCGCTGTCGCCATGCGGATGGAACTTGCCCAGCACGTCGCCGACGGTGCGCGCCGACTTCTTGTACTTGGCATTGGCGGTCAGCGACAGCTCGCGCATGGCATAGATGATGCGCCGCTGCACCGGTTTCATGCCGTCGCCGATGTGCGGCAACGCGCGGTCGAGAATCACGTACATCGAGTAGTCGAGGTACGCCTTCTCGGTGTATTCCTTGAGGGAAAGGCGTTCGACGTCGCCCTCCGCCACCTGGATATCCATGATCATAGCAAACGACCTTGATCAAGTTGTGAAATCAGGGGCATGCCTCTCCTCATGTATCACGCAGCTACTCTGGCGTCAGGCCCCGGGGTGCCGGACCATCGCGAAGACGCTATACCCCTTCCCTGGGCGCTCCCTTTTTCCTCCATGAAAAAGGAGCTTCGCTCATACCTGCCGCCAGCGCTGCTCACGCTGACGGTTTTATCTCAACCATTCCAGAGGCCGAGAACCTTGCCGAGCGAAGGCAGGACAAGGCGAACGGCGAGCGACAATGCGGAGTTTACATGCTGTAAATGAGCAATTGGCGCTCGCCGTCCAACGCCGTATTGGCGAGCGCAGGCAGGTTCATACCTCTATGTCGGCAAGATTGCCATAATCTTCCAGCCAACTCTTTCTATCCGAGGCGCGCTTCTTGGCCAGCAGCATGTCCATCATTTCCAGCGTACCGTCGCCCTCTTCGCGGGTCAGCTGGACCAGCCGCCTGGTGTCGCGGGCCATGGTGGTCTCGCGCAGCTGTAGCGGGCTCATCTCGCCCAACCCCTTGAAACGCTGCACGTTAGGCGTGCCGCGCTTGCCTTCCAGACGCTTGAGGATGGCCGCCTTCTCGCTCTCGTCGAGGGCGTAGTGCACCTCCTTGCCGAGATCGATGCGATACAGCGGCGGCATGGCGACAAAGACATGACCGGCATCGACCAGCGCCGGGAAGTGGCGCACGAACAGCGCGCACAGCAGCGTGGCGATGTGCAGCCCGTCGGAGTCGGCATCGGCGAGGATGCAGATCTTGTGGTAGCGCAGCTTGGAGAAGTCATCGCTGCCCGGGTCCATGCCGATCGCCACGGCGATGTCGTGCACCTCCTGGGAGCCGAAGATATCGTGAGAGTCGACCTCCCAGGTGTTGAGAATCTTGCCGCGCAGCGGCAGGATCGCCTGAGACTCTCGGTCGCGGGCCTGCTTGGCACTGCCACCGGCGCTGTCCCCCTCGACCAGGAACAGCTCGCTGGTCACCGGGTCCTGTCCCGAGCAGTCGGCCAGCTTGCCGGGCAGGGCCGGGCCCGCCGTGACCTTCTTGCGCACCACCTTTCTGGCGCTCTTCTGGCGGCGCTGGGCGGCATTGATCACCATGTCAGCCAACGCCTCGGCCTGGTCGACATGATGGTTGAGCCACAGCGAGAAGGCGTCCTTGACCACCCCGGAAACGAACCCCGCCACCGTACGCGACGACAGGCGCTCCTTGGTCTGGCCGGCAAACTGCGGATCGAGCATCTTCACCGACAGCACGAAGGAGACCCGCTCCCAGAGATCATCGGGGGTGAGCTTGACGCCGCGCGGCAGCAGGTTGCGGAACTCGCAGAACTCGCGCAATGCCTCGAGCAGGCCGCTGCGCAACCCATTGACATGCGTGCCGCCGAGCGGCGTGGGAATCAGGTTGACGTAGGACTCGGTCAGCGGTTCGCCGCCTTCCGGCAACCACTGGATCGCCCAGTCCACCGCCTGTTCCTCGTCCTCGAAGTGGCCGGTGAACGGCGAGGCCGGCAGCACCTCGAAGCCATCCGTGGTCTGGGCCAGATAGTCGCGAAGGCCGTCCTCGTACTGCCACTCGCTTTCGGCGCCGTCGGTTTCGGTCAGCACCACCTTGAGACCGGGACACAACACCGCCTTGGCGCGCAACAGGTGCTTCAGGCGCGGCAGCGAAAGCCGGGGACTGTCGAAGTAGTGCTCCTCGGGCCAGAAGCGCACCACCGTGCCGGTGGCCCGCTTGGGGCAGCTGCCGATGACCGACAGCTCCTCGACCTTGTCGCCCTTCTCGAAGGCCATGGCATAGCGGCTTCCTTCACGGCACACCTCGACCTCGAGCCGCCGCGACAGGGCATTGACGACCGAAACGCCGACACCATGCAGGCCGCCGGAAAAGCGGTAGCTGGATTGGGAAAACTTGCCCCCGGCATGCAACCGGGTCAGGATCAGCTCGATCCCCGAGACGCCATGCTCGGGATGTATGTCGATGGGCATGCCGCGCCCGTCATCGCTGACCTCGATTCCGCCCTCGTCGATAAGACGCACGCGAATTTCGCGGGCATGCCCGGCCAGCGCCTCGTCGACGCTATTGTCGATGACTTCCTGGGCAAGATGGTTGGGGCGCGTGGTGTCGGTGTACATGCCGGGGCGCTTGCGCACCGGCTCGAGACCGGAGAGGACCTCGATGGAGCTGGCACTGTATTGCGTCATGCGTCGTCCGAAGAAGTGGCTGATATTCGATACATTCGGATACGGGAAGGACCTCGATCCTTTCTCTAATGAACCCCGCTCTGAACCCGGTTCTGCAATGAACCCGGCGATAGCGTTTCAGGCGCCGTGCGTCACGGTATCGCCGGGCACACGCGATACCGGCAGAGGGTGCCCGCCATGGGCCAGTACCGCCGGCAGGTAACGCGCAAGAGCGCTGAAACCATGGTCGCCCCCCGGATGGATGATGGTTCGGCATCCCGAGTAGGCATGCAGAGCGTCACGACAGTCAAGGGTTTCGTCGGCACTGCCCAGCAGCAGCAGGTAACGCTGCGGGCGGCTGATGCCGCGCGGCGTGAGCCTCTCGAGTTCATCGGCATGTTCCGCCCCGACCACGAAGTGCTCGCCCGTGTAGTCGTTGACGAAGGCGGCGCCCAGCCATTCGCTGACCAACCGCGCCGGACGCACCGCCGGGTTGATCAGCACGGCTCGCAGCCCGTGATGTTCGGCCAGGCAGGTGGCGAGAAAGCCGCCCATGGAGCTCCCGACGACCAGCGTGTCCTGCCCCAGCGTCGCCAGCGCCGTCTCCGCTGCCTCCATCGCCGCCTGGGGGCGATGGGGCAGCTGCAGCGCCATGAACTTCGGCGCCTTGCCGGAATCCGCCGCCAACGCCCGGCACGCCGCTTCTACCAGGCGCGCCTTGGGCGATGCCGCCCCGCTATTGAAGCCATGCAGATAGAGCACGCTCGAAACGGGAGCCACCGATCCTGAATCGTGGCTCAGCATAACGCAAAACCTGTATCAATAACCAGTATCACGAACTTACCTGCCCACCTAGGAGCGCTCCTGAGCCGCCCATACCGTCTCGATCAGGCCGCGACTGGAATCGTCGAGCGATTCCAGTCCGCGATGCGAGGCGAGAATCTGCTCGGTTTCGGTGGCGATCTTCTTGCCCAGTTCCACGCCCCACTGGTCGAAGGGGTTGATGTCCCAGACGGTGGCCTGCACGAACACCTTGTGCTCGTATAGCGCGATGAGTGCGCCCAGCGTGGTTGGCGTCAGACGGTCGAGCAGCAGCGTGGTGGAGGGCTGGTTGCCGCGATAACGCTTGTGGCTGGGGCGCGGGCCATCCTCGTTGATCGCTTCATCACCGAGCATCAATACACGCGACTGGGCGAAGCAGTTGGCCAGCGTCAGGCGATGCTGTGCCTTGAGATGGGCACGTGTCGCCTCATCCTCGACCCGGTCGTAGCGGCGCATCGGGGCGATGAAGTCGCACTCGACCGGCTGGGTTCCCTGGTGCAGCAACTGATAGAAGGCGTGCTGGGCGTTCGGCCCCAACTGTCCCCAGAGCACCGGGCATGTCGAATAGTGGGTGTTCTCGCCGGAATTGGTGGTGGACTTGCCGTTGGACTCCATCTCCAGCTGCTCGAGATAGCTGGCGAAATATTCGAGGCGCCCGTCGTAGGGCAGGATGGAGTGGGCGCGGATGTCGAGGAAATTGTTGTTCCAGATACCCGCGAGCCCCAGCAGCACCGGCAGGTTCGCCTCCAGCGGCGCCTCGCGGAAATGCCGGTCCATGTCATGCGCCCCGGCAAGCAGTGCACGGAAGTGCTTCATGCCCACGGCCAGAGCGATAGGCAGGCCGATGGCCCCCCATAGCGAGTAGCGACCGCCGACCCACTCCCAGAATTCGAGCTGATTGGCTTCGCTGATGCCCCACTCGCTCATCTTCTCGGGGCTGGCCGACACCCCGATGAAGTGCTGACGCATCACCAGCGCCTGGTCGCACTCGGCGGGCTCTTCCGGATCGTGCACCAGACGCGTCATCAGCCAGTCGCGTGCCGTGCCGGCATTGGAAAGCGTATCGATGGTGGTGAAGGACTTGGAGGAGAGAATGAACAGGGTCGTCTCGGGATTGAGGCGGGCCAGGCAGTCGACCAGCTGGGAGCCGTCCATGGTGGAGGCGAAGTGGACCTCGACCGGATGAATGTCACGCGGCCGATAGTCGGCCAGGGCATGCGAGACCATCAACGGCCCCAGATCCGAGCCGCCGACGCCCAGATTGACCACATCGGTAATGGCCTTGCCCGTGGCACCGCGCCACTGACCGGCATGGACCTTGGCGACCATCGCCTCCATGTGCGCCAGCGTGTCGTGTACGGCGGGAACCACGTCCTGGCCTTCGACCTCGAGCTGGGCGTCCTGCGGCAAGCGAAGCGCGGTGTGCAGCGCCGGACGATCCTCGGAGAGATTGACCCGCTCCCCGTTGAGCAGGCGCTGGATGGCGCCCGGCATATCGGCGGCCCGCGCCAGCTCGAGCAGCAGCTCCAGGGTGCGTGGACGCCAGCGATGCTTGGAAAGGTCGATGGTCAGCCCTGCCGCGCGATGGGTGAAACGCGCATGGCGCCCCTCGCTTTCGGCGAACAGCTCCGCCAGATGCACGTCGCGCATCTCCTCGGCATGCGCCGCCAGCGCCTGCCAGGCCGGATGCTGGTTGATCAATGTTGGACGGTTCATCAGCTCTCTCCTTGCTTGGTTAGAAGTTGTCTTCCCTGAATTCCTACCATGCCACGTACGCTTCGGTTCGTCACCAGCGTTGCATCGGCGCTCGCCGTTTCCGCATCGCCAAGGAGATGCAAGCCTACCGCCGGGTGCGTAGAATAATGCCCTCTCCCGCAGCTCGGCGGTACTGTACCCCGCCGCGACATGTCTGCCTCACCGATACGAAACCGTTTCCATGAGTAACGCATCTTACCGTGACGCCCTCTTTTCGACACCCTTGGATCGAGTCGCGAGCTTCTCCTTCGACGAGCAGGTCGTGGCCTGCTTCCCCGACATGATCCGCCGCTCGGTGCCGGGCTACGGTCAGATCCTCGGCATGCTCGGTGTGATCGCGACGCGGCATCTGCGTCACGGCGCCCACGTCTACGACCTGGGCTGCTCGCTCGGCGCCGTGGGCCTGGCCCTGGCCTTGCGGCTCCCTCCCGAGGCCTTCACCCTGACCGGGGTGGACCTCTCCCCCGCCATGGTCGAACGCGCCCGAGCGGTCCTGGCCGATGAGTTTCCCGAACATGCCATGACCATCGAGCAGGGCGACATCCGCCATCTGGCCTATCGTCCGTCGGGCATGATCATTCTCAACTTCACGCTGCAGTTTCTCGCGCCCGCGGATCGCGACGTACTCATCCAGCGGCTTTACGATGCCCTGGAACCCGGCGGCGTCCTGGTCCTTTCCGAGAAGATCGTCGCGGGCGACGAGCAGGAAAATGCCTGGCTGGTGGAACGTTATCACGATTTCAAGCGTGCCAATGGCTACAGCGAACTGGAAATCAGCCAGAAGCGCAACGCCCTGGAGAATGTCCTGGTCCCCGACACCCTCGAGAGACATCACGCGCGCCTGGCTCGCGCCGGCTTCTCGCGCAGCACCACCTGGTTCCAGTACCTCAACTTCGCCTCGATGATCGCGTTCAAGGACGCCCGGTCCCGAGAGACGCCATCGGATGAGGGATGAGCCGATGACCGACGATGCCCAGCGCCGTCTCTATCACGCCTTCGTCGACCAGGGCCTGGACAGGTGGCTGGCGCGCCTGCCCGAGCAGTTTGCGCGCGGACTCGACCGCAAGCGCCACGGCGACCTGCCGGCGTGGGAGAAGGCGGTGGCCAAGCTGCCCGACCTGCCCGGAGAACGCGGCGTGCATCTCGATAGCGACACCGTCACCGTCGAGGTTACGCTGACGGATGCCGAACACCGACGCAGCGAGAATCTGCTGCGTGCGTTGATGCCGTGGCGCAAGGGCCCTTACCGACTGGGCCGCATCGTCATCGATACGGAGTGGCGCTCCGACTGGAAATGGCAGCGAGTCGCGCCGCATCTCGCCGATCTGCGCGGCCGACGCGTTCTCGATGTCGGCGGCGGCAGTGGTTACCACGCCTGGCGAATGACGGGTGCCGGGGCGGCATTCGTGCTGGTGATCGATCCCTCGCCACGCTTCTATTATCAGTTTCAGGCGCTGCGCCATTTCATCGGCGATGCCGACGGGTACCGCACCCATTTCCTGCCGGTCGGCATCGAGGACGTCCCCGAGAAGCTTGCCGCCTTCGACACGGTATTCTCCATGGGTGTGCTCTACCATCGCCCTTCGCCGCTGGATCACCTGCTGCAGTTGAAGGACGCGCTGCGCCCGGGAGGCGAACTGGTACTGGAAACGCTGGTGGTGGAAGGCGACGCAACGACCGTGTTCATGCCCGGTGAGCGCTACGCGGCCATGCCCAATGTCTACTTTCTGCCCTCCTCGGAGGCACTCAGTCACTGGCTCGTGCGCTGCGGTTTCGACGACGTGCGCGTGGTGGATGAGGCACCGACCTCGCTGGAGGAGCAGCGCGCCACCGAGTGGATGACCTTCCAGTCACTGGCCGATTTTCTTGATCCCGAGGATCGCTCGCTGACTCTCGAAGGTCATCCTGCTCCACGGCGGGCCGTACTCATCGCCCGCAAACCCGCATAAGAGGTCGGCCGCTCACGCGCCGAACGAACAGGCCCCGACGCAAAACGCCCCGCCGGCAAATGCACCGGCGGGGCGTTGACGCTTGACGCCAGAAAGCGTCTTATCGTTTCAGCAGTTCGCGCACGTCCTTGGCTTCCCAGTGCGGGAAATGCTTGCGGATCAGGGCATTGAGTTCGAGTTCGAAGGCCTGCCAATCCACTTCGCCGCGAGCGTCGTACTGGCCGCCCTCACCCTCGGCCACGCCACGCACCATGCCCGCCCCTACGGTCACGTTGGTCAGTCGGTCGATGATGATGAAGCTGCCGGTACCCGGACTGGTGCGGTAGTCGTCCACCGGCACCTCGGCGGTCAGTTCCAGGCGACAACGGCCGATGGCGTTGAGCGTGAGACGTTCGGCCGGGTGATGGTCCAGTGTGTTGACGTCGATCTGGTAGTCGATGGCGAAGACCTGACCCGACAGGTCACGGGTAGCCAGCTTGATGTCGTAGAGCTTGCCGGGCTCGAGCGCGTTCTCGTGCATCCACACGATGTCCGCTTCGAGCGTGTGCGCCAGCGCTACCTGATCATTTGCCGCCACCAGCCAGTCGCCGCGAGAGATATCGATCTCATCGTCCAGCGTCACGGTGATCGCCTGCCCCGGAGCCGCCTGCTCCAGATCGCCATCGAAGGTGACGATGCGTTCGACCTTGCTGGACTTGCCGGAGGGCAGCACCTTGACCGCCTGGCCGGGGCGCAGGATGCCCGCCTCGAGAGTACCGCAGTAGCCGCGGAAATCGAGGTTAGGACGATTGACGTATTGCACCGGAAAACGCAGATCCCGCAGGTTCTTGTCGCGGTCGATCTCGACGCTCTCCAGCAGTTCGAGCAGCGCCGGGCCCTGTTCGCCATCCACCTGGTACCACGGGGTACGCTCGCTCTTGTTGACGACGTTGTCGCCTTCCAGCGCCGACATCGGCACGAAGCGAATGTCGCGGGCATCGAGCTTCTCGGCGAACTGGCGATACTCGGCGACGATCTCGTCGTAGCGCTGCTCGGAGAAGTCCACCAGATCCATCTTGTTGACGGCAATCACCAGATGGTGAATGCCCAGCAGATCGGCGATGAAGCTGTGCCGGCGAGTCTGGGTCTGCACGCCGTAGCGGGCATCGATCAGGATCACCGCCAGGCTCGCCGTCGAGGCACCGGTGGCCATGTTGCGAGTGTACTGCTCGTGCCCCGGGGTATCGGCGATGATGAACTTGCGCTTGTCGGTAGAGAAGAAGCGATACGCCACGTCGATGGTGATGCCCTGCTCGCGCTCGGACTGCAGACCGTCGACCAGCAACGCCAGATCGACCTTGTCGCCGGTGGTGCCGCTCTTCTTCGAATCACGGGTAATCGCGGCAAGCTGATCCTCGTAGATCATCTTGGAGTCGTGCAGCAACCGCCCGATCAGGGTCGACTTGCCGTCGTCGACGCTACCGCAGGTAATGAAGCGCAGCAGATCCTTGTTCTCGTGCTCCTGAAGGTACTGCTCGATATTCTCGGCAATCAGGTTCGATTGGTGTGACATAGCAAAACCTTAGAAATAAGAAGAAAGAGGGAAGAAACCCAATCACCCCACGTCAAAGTCGGCTTGCCTACGAATCAGCCCTGTCAACATGGCGGCAATCTCCTTGGTTTCCGCTACCCATTGGTGCCCCTTTTCTCTCTTGATGTAGTCGATCTCTATACCGATGTAGATCTGGGTCCGTAACTCGGCACACGATCCCTTGGCGATATGAAGAAACTTGGTGCGATCTTTGGCGGTTGGCCTTGTCATGCCTTCAGCGATATTACTGGGTACGGAAAGACCGGAACGCGTAATTTGATCCTTGAAGCCGAAATCGCGGGAATCGTTGAAGTAGCGGTAGAGATCAGCGGATAAGCGCGCTGACCGCTTCCAGACATCCAACTGCTCAAAATCCATGCCGTCTTCCCTCTTCCGGCTTCGTCCTTCCGTCTTTCTAGCGCGCCTTAGGCGCGCTAGAAGTACCCCTCGCGTTTCTTGCGCTCCATCGAGCCGGCCTGATCGTGGTCGATGGCACGACCGCTGCGCTCGCTGGTACGGGTCAGCAGCATCTCCTGGATGATCTCGGGCAGCGTGGCGGCCTCAGACTCCACGGCGCCGGTGAGCGGGTAGCAGCCCAGCGTGCGGAAACGCACCGACTTTTCCTGCGGCACTTCGCCTTCGGCGAGCGGCAGGCGCTCGTCGTCGACCATGATCTGCATGCCGTCACGCTCGACGACCGGACGCTTGGCGGCGTAGTACAGCGGGACGATGGGAATCGACTCGAGATAGATGTACTGCCAGATGTCGAGTTCGGTCCAGTTGGAGAGCGGGAAGACGCGGATCGATTCGCCCTTGTTGACCTTGCCGTTGTAGAGGTTCCACAACTCGGGGCGCTGGTTCTTGGGATCCCAGCGATGGTAGCGATCGCGGAAGGAGTAGACACGCTCCTTGGCCCGCGAAGCTTCCTCGTCGCGGCGCGCCCCGCCGAAGGCGGCATCGAAGCCGTACTTGTCCAGCGCCTGCTTGAGCGACTGGGTCTTCATGATATCGGTGTACTTGGAGCTGCCATGCTCGAACGGGTTGATGTTCGCGGCGCGGCCTTCCTCGTTGATATGCTCGATCAGCTCCATGCCGACCTCCGCCGCCATGCGGTTGCGGAACTCGATCATCTCGCGGAACTTCCAGGTGGTGTTGACGTGCATCAGCGGGAACGGTGGCGTGCCCGGATAGAACGCCTTGCGCGCCAGGTGCAGCATCACCGAGGAGTCCTTGCCGATGGAGTACAACATCACCGGATTGCGAAATTCGGCAGCCACCTCGCGAATGATATGGATCGATTCCGCTTCGAGCTGCTTCAAGTGGGTCTGTCGCTCGGGAGAAAGCATCGCGGTCAGGCAACCTCTCATGGCAATGCGTCCCGGCGATGGCCTGTTCGGACCGCAGGGACGGCGTGAATACGACGTGACGCTGCGTTCTTGTGTTTCAAGCAACGAATGCAGCAATGATGGGGACACGTTACGAGGGCGGGGTGATAACGTCAAAGAATTAACGACTATCTTTTTAGCATTTCGGGCTATATACGATTCATCATAGATCGACACGCTCGATCCAGGTCTCCAGCATGTCGCCATCCAGATCCACGACACGAAACCCCACACGCGAGGCCTCGTCCACGGCAAACTCGGCAGACCCCGGCAGGAACTGGTCGGACGTCGAGGGACAACCATAGACCGCGACGGTTCCTTGATGGGCCGCAAACGCCTGATGAATATGGCCGCACAGGATGGCCTTGACCTGGCCATAGGCCGCCAGGGTCTGCCACAGTGCATCGCGATCGGCGAGGCCGAGGCTGTCCATCCAGCGCGAGCCGACCTCGACCGGGGGATGATGCATGGCCAGCAGCGTCGGACGCTCGTCCTCCTCCAGGCGCCAGGCCAGTTCCTGCAGCTGGCTCTGTCCCAGTTCGCCCCCCGTCTGCCCTGCGACCCGGGAGTCGAGCATCAGCAGACGCCAGTCGCCGAGATCGAGCTCGTCATGGAAGGGCTGCAATTCTTCCATGCACTGGGGATTGTCGTGGTTGCCGGCAAACCAGAACCAGGGACAATCGAAGCGCGAAAAGGCTTGGCTGGCATGCCGGTAGGCCGCCGGCGTCTCGTCCTGGCTGACATCGCCGGTCACCAGCACCATGTCGGGGCGCAGCTGCCGCGCCCGTTCGACCACGGCCTCGAGCTGACGCAGGGGAAACCCCACCCGTGACCGCGCCTGGGGATCCGCATGGAGATGGCAGTCGGTAATCTGAATCAGCCGCATCAGGCCATCGCCCCCGCCACTGTCACGCGCGGACGGCTCCGCATTCCGCTACCCGGCCGCAAAAGGGCCGCTCCGCCTGACTGCATGTCATGTCGCATCCGCTGCGCCGTACATCTCGCCATCATTGGGTTCACCTACCTTTGGCACAGCCGCTCAGGGCAGCTCCGGCACGTCCAGCGCATGGCCATGCGCCAGGCCGTGCTCCAGCCACTCGCCGAGGAAGCGATTGAGCTGCAGCTTCTCGTCCGGCTGGTGCATGCGCGGGTTGGGATAGCGATAGCGTCCGTTGAAGTGGCGCTGGCGCTGGAAATCGGTGACTTCCGCCATGCGCACGTCATGATAGAGATGCACCTTCATGCGCGGCGTCTCGATGATACCGTCGAGCACGCCACTCTGGGAGACGCGCACCATGGTGGTATAGGGCGCGCGCTCCGTCACTTCCAGCAGCAGTGTACCGAAACGCGCCCGGCTGCCGGACAGAGGCACCTCGCGTGCCTCGCCGGCGCTCATGTCGCCCAGCAGCTGGCTCATGCGCAGATAGTTGGCGGCACACTCTGCCTGCAGGCTCTTCAAGTCGGTGACGTAGGCCGTTTTCGCCATACAGTTATCTCCTTGCACGCAGTGAGGCCCGTTCACGGGCCAGCCAAAGAAACCCGATCAGGGCCATGGCATTGTCGAGTCTCCCTGCTTCCAGGAGTTCCCAGGCGGCATGATACGGCATGACATGTACCAGGATGTCTTCCTGTTCCTCTTCCACCCCGTACACGCCACCCAGCCCCCGACTGTCGATCAGTCCGCAGAACAGCGTGACCTGCTCGTCGCAGGCGCCGGGGCTGGGGTAGTAACGATGCAGCTCGATCAACTCGTGAATCTTGCAACCTGCCTCCTCCATGGCCTCGCGATGCGCCACGTCGGCAGGCGATTCACCCGGCTCGATCAACCCGGCCACCAGCTCCAGCTTCCAAGGCCCGCGCGGATCGTCGAGCGCACCGGCGCGGATCTGCTCGATCAATACCACCGCGTCCCGCTCGGGGTCGTAAAGCAGTACGCCCACGGCATCGTGACGCACATGCACCTCGCGCACCAGCGGCTCGCTCCAGCCACCGTTGAACAGGCGATGGCGCAGGTGACGCTTCTCCAGGCGGAAAAATCCCGTGTAAGGTGTCTCGGTCTCGAGGCGCTCGATATCCTTCACCCCAAAACGGGGCTGATGAGGCGCGCTATCCTGATCCATGGAGCCTCCTGATCGGTCCGGTTCGACAACACGATACGTCCTATTATCCCGGCACCGACGGGTAATTCCAACCGCAGCCCGACAGCAGCTCCGGCTGGATCGCTCCCTGGGGTTACTGCAGCTCGCCGAGCAGTGCGCGCGCCTGTTCGCGCAGCGCTTCATCGGAGCGACGCCCGGGACGCGCCGTCCCGTTCACGGCCTGTTGCGCATGCTGGCGTGCCTCATCGGTGCGCCCTTCGGATTCCAGATAAGTGGCATAATAGTAGTTGGTATCGATCCCGTCGGGACGAATCGCCATCGCCTGACGGAACAGTTCACCGGCCTTGTCATCATCGCCAAAGCCCACCGGCCATCCCGGTGCGCGGTCATAAAGCGCCGCCAGGGTCACATAGGCCGACCCGTTGTCGCCCTGAGGATCGAGCTCGATGGCATGCTCCAGCGCATCTCGGGCCTGCTTGGCGAGATCGAGTGCCCCCAGCCCGCCCTTGGCCTTGGCATAGGAGGCCAGCACGACGCCCTCCGCGGTCAGTGCCTGGGCATTGTCGGGGTAGGTCGCAGCCAATTGCCTGGCTTCCTCGGCCAGACTGGCGAAGGCCTTCTCCTGGGCGTCGCCCTGCATCTGATATTCGACGTTGCCCCAGCGCTGCATCAGCGGATAGACCTCGTCCTGTGCCGATTGGGCCAGGACGGAACTGCTCAATGCCAGGCTGAGCCCGGCGACCAGCAAGGTACGACGGAACATTTCGATCTCCTTGACGCTTGTCGTTTACTCGCGGCAGTGCCGCACCTGCCAGAATGTAACGAACGTTTGAATCATTCTCCATGTGGCTTTCGGCGAAGAGCGGAGCGCCGCCGTCTTGGCGACAAGCTCCCGCTTGCGTAGGGTATCGCCATGATCAATCGCCATGACCGTGCGCGACAGGAGATTCACATGAAAGGCCGCAACATGACCCGCTGGCGCGACCCGGCCAAGGATCCGCGCCAGGAAAAGAAGAGCCATCTGATCACACCCGAGGGCTACGCCCGGCTCAAGGGCATTCACGACCACCTGGCGCGCGTGCGTCGTCCGGAACTTTCGGCCAAGGTCGGCGAAGCTGCCGCCCTGGGCGATCGCAGCGAGAATGCCGACTACACCTACAACAAGAAGGAGCTCAACCGGGTCATCGCGCGTATCCGCTACCTGGGCAAGCGCCTCGACGAACTGCAGGTCGTCGATCGCCTGCCGGCGGATCGGGATCGGGTCTACTTCGGCGCCTTCGTGACACTCGAAGACGAGAACGGCGAAGAGATGGCCATCCGTATCGTCGGCCACGACGAAACCGATACCGCCAAGCGCTGGATCAGCGTCGACGCTCCGCTGGCCCGCGCCCTGCTGGGCAAGGCGCTCGACGACGATGTCACCGTCTCCGCCCCCGGCGGCGAGACAAGCTATATCATCACCGAGATCGCTTACCGCGACTGAGGCCGGTCTCAGCGCTTGACGGCATGATAGACCCGGAAGCGACGATTGTCGGCGAGGATGCGAAACCCGCCGAAAGCCGCCTCGAGCAGGTCGGGATAGGGCAGGAAGGCGTTGGCAACCAGCGTCAGGCTGCCGCCGGACTCGAGATGTGCCGGCGCCTCACGGATCAGGCGTCCCGCCGGGCCATAATCGATGGCCCGCTCCTGATGAAACGGCGGGTTGCTGACGATGGCATCGAAGACAGCGGACGTGGCGGAGTAGACGTCCCCCTGGCAGACCGTTCCCGCCAGCCCATTGAGCGCCAGGCTGCGCCGGGTGGCTTCGCAGGCGAAGGCGCTGACGTCGGTGGCGGTCATCTGCTGACCGCGCAGCGCCAGATTCACGCTGATGACACCATCGCCGCAGCCCACGTCGAGCACCGACCTCGGCGCTCCCCCCAACACGTCCGGCAACTGCTCGAGCAGCAGTCGTGTGCCTTCATCGAGCTTACCGTGTCCGAACACACCGGGATGGCTGGCGAGCGTCACGCCCGCGGCCTCGAAATGCGTCCAGGATGACTCCGGCTGTGTCGCTACCGGCCGGGTCCGGGTCTCGAATAGCGTGCAGCGCCGGGCACTGTCGAGCTTGCAAGCCTCGAGCCCCAATGATGCCAGGGTCTTCGGCGCCCGCTTGATGCCGCCCTGATTCTCGCCCACCACCTGCAGCCGGGTCCCCTCGGGAAGATGGGTACATAGCGCCAGTAACCACCACTCGCCCAGGGCGTGACTCTTGGGCCAGAACAGCACGGCACCTGGCGGTGCGCCCAACTCGGGAGCCAGTGAACCATGCACCGGCTGATTGCGTAGCCGCCAGGCCTCGCATACGCCAAAGTCGGCACTCCACACGCGCCCCTGCGCGGATTCCAGCCAGGCATCGCGCGGCGGCGCGACCCATAGCCAGTCGCGATAGTCCGCAGCCTGGCGTTCGAGCAACTGACAAGGGGGCGTGACGGTGGTCATGATAAAACTCTCGCAACCTATGTTAATAGCGGATGATACAGGTCAAACTCCCCGGACCCATCGGGGATAACATTGTTGGTTACCCTCTGACAGGCGATGACTCCCGTTCGGAAAAAGCAGCAGCCAAGACAATAATTTCAACGCCCTCAGACAGCGCGCAAGGAATTCCACAGTGACCACGCCTCCTCCCTCGCCTCCCGATCTGATGGAGGACATCTTCCGCAGTGGCGCCGAGCTCACCGACCTGCAGCGTTACTGGCTGGCCCGTTCGGTCTTCGAGCACTGCCAGGAGGGTATTCTGATCACCAATGTCGACAAGGTGATCATCGACATCAACCCCGCCTTCACCGGTATCACCGGCTATTGCCGCGAGGAAGTGCTGGGCAAGAAGCCGTACATCCTCTCCTCCGGCAAGCACGGGTCACAATTCTATCAGCACATGTTCGCCGACATCGCCGAAACGGGATACTGGACCGGCAACATCAAGAACCGCCACAAGCAGGGGCGGAAGTACGTCAGCCAGACCTCCATTACCGCGGTTCACGACGCGCACGGCACGCTCACCCATTACATCGCCATCTTCCGCGACGTGACCCAATCGCGTCTCACCCAGGCGCGGCTGGAACGTCTGGCGATCTACGATCCCCTCACCCGACTGTTCAATCGGGAGCACTTCGGCAACGCTCTGGACAACCTGCTCGAGGGGCTCAAGTACACCGAGTCCGGGCTCGCCCTGCTGTTTCTGGATCTCGACGACTTCAAGCCGATCAACGACAGCTTCGGCCATGCCGCCGGGGATGAGCTGCTCATCGAGATCAGCCGGCGCTTGAGACGCCTGATGCGTCATACCGACATGATCGCCCGCTTCGGTGGCGACGAATTCATGGTGGCCCTGCCCGGCATGGCCCATCCCGACATGGCGGGCCTGGTCGCCGACAAGGTGCTCAGGGAGACCGTACGCCCCTTCACGCTGAGCAATGGCCAGGGTGTCCGGGTCTCGGCATCGATCGGCATCGCCTTCACTGCCAGTCACAAGAATACCGCCGAGTCGCTGATCGACACCGCGGATAGCGCCATGTACGAGGCCAAACAGGCCGGCAAGAACCGTATCGTCACCGCCCGAGCGACGCCGGTGCAACACCGAGACGATGTCTTTACCCGGATCCGTCACGCCTTCGATAACGGCGAACTCGAACTCTTCTATCAGCCGATCATCAGTCTGGCGGACCTGACCACCGTAGGGTTCGAGGCTCTGGCCCGCTGGCGTCACCCGCAACGCGGCGTGCTTGGCCCTCAGCACTTCATCGACATGGTCACCGGCTCGTCGCTCAGTCTTCCCTTCGGCTGCTGGCTGATCCATGAAGCCGGACGTGTCGTGAAGCAACTGCAGGATCAGGGCACCACGGCCACAGTCAGCATCAACCTGACGCAGGAGCAGATCGAGGCCGGCGGATTCCTGCAGACCCTGGCTGAAACTCGCGACAAGCTGGGCCTGGTGACGCCCTTTTTGACCATCGAGATTCTCGAATCGAGCCACTTCCATGACGTCGAGCTCGTCAGCAGCCAGCTTCAGGAAGCCCATCAGTTGGGCGCCATGGTGGCTCTCGATGACTTCGGTGCCGGCATCTCCTCGGTGACCTACGTTACCGCACTGCCCATCGATACGCTCAAGATCGACCGCAGCATGATCAAGCGGATTGCCGACCGGAACGATCAGCGCGAACTCGTGAGAGGCGTCACGCTGATGGCGCAAGCCACGCATCGGCAGGTGCTGGCGGAAGGCGTCGAGAGCGAAGCGCAGTTTCAGCTGATCCGCGAGATCGGCTGCGACCTGGCGCAAGGCTATTATCTCGGTTACCCCATGCCGGAACACGAACTCTACGAGCGTTACCTGACGCCCCTCACTTGCCCCACCTATCCGCTCAGGCGTCGCGAGGCGAGTCTCTGACGGATCGTCACCGGGGCTTATGAACGCTGTAGAGCAGGTAACGGCCCAGACGCCAGTGCGGGTCGACGTCGCAATAGCGCCGCTCCAGTTCGAAAAGCCGACTCATCGTCTCCCCTTCCGGTTCGCGTTCACGCAGATAGTCGTGAAAGACGCGGATACCCGCGACATGCTCGATACGCAGCCCCTCCTCACGCAGCCAGTCACTTATCTGCCCATGAGTCAGCGGCGAGATCGGCGTCAGGCGCTGGCGCTTGCCGGTGCCTTCGAGACGGTCATCGAGCGCCTTGTTCAGGTTGCCCTTGACGACGTTGGAAAAGCGCAGGGCATCGCGATTGAACACCATCAGCGATAAATGACCGCCGGGCGCCAGCAGCGACGCCAGTACGGAGACGGCTGCACGCGGATCGGCCAGCCACTCGAGCACGGCGTGGCAGACGATCAACGGCCAGGGGCCCGGCGCACATTCGGGCAGCGCCTGCAGCGGCGACTGCAAAAAACGCACCCTGCTCTCCAGCGACTCCTTGGCCAGGGCCTCGCGGGCGCGCGTCAGCATGTCGCCGGAAGGCTCGGCCAGCGTCACCTCATGGCCGCGCCCCGCCAGCCAGGCGCTCATCTGCCCCAGGCCTCCGCCCACGTCGAGAGCCGGCTGCCCGGCAAGCGGCAGCGTGCGCGGCAGGAGATGCTCCAGCAGCGCCAGACGCAGCTCGCCCCGGGAAGCCCCGTACAGACTGGCCGCGAACTTCTCCGCCAGCCCATCGAAGACGCGATCGGGATGATTCAAGGCACCGCCTCCCACCGACAAAGCGTGCCAGTCTAGCGCCCTCCTCCCCGCCACTCCAGCCTGGCAGGGCCGACGCCAGCCACACACCACTGCCCGTGGGCGCAGAACGGCTCCCCACATGCAATGCACCCTGCCGTACGGGTTTATCTTGATGCATCAGCGCTTTATACTGTCCGCCATCCGCTACAAGCCCCCATAGCTCAGCTGGATAGAGCGGCCCCCTCCTAAGGGGCAGGTCTCAGGTTCGAATCCTGATGGGGGCACCAATAAAATCAATATGTTACGATTAACAATAAAGCCCTGATTTGCAAGAAACTCCGGCTCGCCCCCACATCCGCCCCCACACTCGACATACTATAGCCTGACCCCACCGGTACCAACCGATATCTGGTAACACTCTAGATGCAAGCTGATTCACTGCGTCTTCTCCGGTCTAACGCTTATAGGAGGCATGGCTTTCCCAAAGCCCGCCCCTTCCTCTAGACGAAAGGTTCCGTCCCAGTCCGGACCCGATTTATTGATCCCCTCTGTCTCAAATCACCATATTCGGGCAATTAGGGCACTTCCTCACGTTGGCAGGAAGGCTACGCTAGCCCTACCAAATGAATGATGGAGACGCGCTTCATGTTCCTGAAAGATGTACAAGTGGCAAAACGCTATGGCGTGTCGAGGCCAACTATGTGGCGCTGGGCCTCAACCAGAAAGATCCCTCAGCCGATACGTTTCAGCCGAGGGTGCACATGCTGGCGAATGGATCAACTGGAGGCATTTGAAGCGAAGATGATGGAAGAAGCTAAAGTAAACTGAAGCAGAGCTAGTTGATGCTCGGCAAATTCCGCTGCGCCCTTTAGTCAAAAAAAGTTAAAAAAATAGATTCTATATTACCAAATATAACAAAAATATCATAATTTAAAATTTAGCTTGTTACGCTTCTCCATTCTCCTCAACTTGATCTATAGTCATTTAATGTAAGAAAAACGAAGCCAAGCCATTTGTGAAAACCAAAGACAACAAGACCGCGCTTAAGGTTTAGCTTGGAGGTAGTTATGGCTAACTACAAAGCAGACATCAGTATTGAAAGTTATAATTCGCAAGGAACCATAGCTTTCAAAATCAAAACTGGTAAGTGCGCTGATAGCGCCGGCGAGTTTGAATTCGATTTTATTTATAGCGACAGTCAGGGGATTAATTACAGAGACAGGAAGTCAGAAGTGTGGATAAGGACCCATGGAAAAAAAGCATTTATTATATATTACGACCTGCTCTTGCCAAATGACCTTGAATTACTTGATGTAACGGTAGACAAAAGCACCATTCGTTGCAAGTGTTACGATGGGACTGCTAACAGCCATGAACACCCCCCCTTGAGCGCTGCAAAAATAATTAGTTATCGAGAAGGGTCGCTACATGATGAAGAAATAGAGAGCAACTCCATAGAGTTTGATAGTAAAACCGAGGAGTGGTATAGAAGCCCATTTTTTTTCTATGATGATGGAGCACCTATAGTAGAAGATTTTGGCAGCCTGGGATTCGGCTCTCTATCCATCACTGGGGAAAGGATGGCTGAGGGGGTGGAACGTAGGGAAATGGCAAATGTTTCTGAAAAAGGAACTTTGGCTGATATTAGTTTAATAGAAAGCGAAAAAGATTTATACAATAAACTTAGAGTGGACATTAAAGCTAGTTTTTCAGGCTTTGTAGGCGAGGCGTCTGCAAAATATCAGTTTGCAAGAGAAATAAGCTATAACTCATACAACTCTTATATGATGGTACGAGTGCATCATGAGCTTAGAAAGCTTAGCTTGATTAATCCAGCGTTAACCACCAACGCACAAGAGTTACTAGAAGGGAAGCATTACAAGCAGTTTTTACAAACTTACGGGGATATGTTTTGCAAAGAGGTTACTTTCGGTGGCGACCTTTTCGCTGTGGCTGAATTCTCGTCAATAAACCGAGAGGAAAGAGAATACGTAAGCGCACAGATAAAGGCTATATCCGGACCTGCGAGCTTGGAATCAAATTTTGAAGAAAAAATTAATAGCATTAGCAGAAACTCAACCTTAGTTATTAGGATCTATCGATCAGGATCATCCGGAACATTACCAGACCACCAGGACCTTATACAGTACGCAAAAGCTTTTCCCAATGAAATAAAGGAGAGTGGTGGAAGCGAGATACATAGACTTTATAGTTCCTACTTGCGCGTTCCACGCCCCCCTAATATAAATGTGCCGACTCTTCAGACTCAGATTATGGCTCTGCAAGAGCTTGCAGAGCATAAAGCTGATGCAGTGAGCTTACTTGAAAAGTGGCTTTTTGCTAAAAGCCATCCTGAGGATTTTTTCATTCCCAACGCTCATATTACTTCGCACAGCTTTGGATTCCGAAAAGAACCGAATACCAGCTTGATAAAAGAAGCAGAGCATCATTGTGAAGAGCTTGAAAAAATTATTTTGAATTTAGCGAATATAGCCGCTTCTATTCAGCGCGATTTCTATGAATCGCCCCCCACAGTTACGCCTCATGATTTATCCCCTCACATGAATTCGCCTATCTTTATAAACCGCCCCTTACCTTTAAATATTATATTGAGAAGTGCTGGAAGAATAGTCGTGGGGGATGAGGGAGAAAGGGTTCGCCTGCCAAGCGGGTGGACGTTGCATAGCATACAAGCACAAGCTGATAGACCTTTTCCTGACTTAAAAATTGAGTATCAAATAAATTATTTGAAAGTGTATTCAGGCGGAGGGTTTCAACCTCCCCCCAAGGTAGACATACAAACTGGATGCAAGCTAACGATGGCGGAAGATATGGTAATGGAATTAAAGGCATAAGATTTCGTCTTTCAGGAACAAGAGCAAACTCCTATGATATAAAATATTATGCTTACGTAGGCGATAAAGAATATGAAGGAAAGAATGGCGCATGGGCCGGTTTCGGGGATATAGGCCACTCTAACAGCCATACCCTTATTAACGGAATAAGGGTAGAAGTCGTGCCTAGATAGTGGAGCGGCTCGCCGCCGAGAAGAAGATCGCTCGCCAGGAAGCGGCGGCCCGGGCCCGGTCGGTATAGGACGCCGCCAGGGCGGCCAGCGCTACCCATCCTTACCTGATGAGTCGGGGTGTCTCGGCCTATGGCCTGCGCCAGTGTCAGCGGGGCTGGCTGCCGGTCCCCTTTACGCCGGTGGCGAGCTGGTCAATCTGCAATGGATCCTGCCCAACGGCAAAAAGCGCTTTCTCAAGGGCGGCCAAGTCCAGGGCGCCTATTCGCCCCTGGGCGAACCCGTTGCCGAGGGGCGACTGTTCGTCTGCGAAGGCTGGGCTACCGGAGCGACGCTTTACCGGCTTACCGGCGAGCCGGTGGTGTGCGCCATGCATGCCGACAACCTGCGCGCCGTCGCGGAAACCATGCGAGCCAGCCTGAACGGTTCGCTGGATCTGGTGATTGCCGGCGACGATGACCGCTAAGCGACGGGCAATCCGGGGCGGCAGGCAGCCAACGGTGCCGCCCAGGCCGTGGGCGCGATGGTGCTCTATCCCAAGTGGCCCGAGGGCTGCCCGGACGACCTCACTGACTTCAACGACCTGTGCCGTTGGCACCGGTCGAGATTCGAGGCCGAACAGGCGCGAGGTAGCCATGAGTGAATCGCAGCCCCACCTGACCGTGGTCGGCGAGCCGGTCGCGCCGAAACGCCTAAACATCGACCGGCCGGGCTACGAGGTCTACGCCAGCCCTGCCCTGGTGGAAGCGCTACTCAAGGCTGAGATCGCCGATGGCCTGACATGGCGCTTCGGCGAGATCCGCAAGGCATTCAACGTCTCGAGCTCCCAGGCCGGGCGCGTGGCGGATCGCTTCGCTGTGATGGCGCTTGCCGGAGAGTTGGCCAGCGAACGGGGCATCCTGCCTTGGTCGGCGGGCGCCACCACCCAGGCGTGCCGGACGCTGTTTGCTGATTGGCTGGCCACCATCGGTGACGGCAACGCCGAGGATCGGCAGATCCTTACTGCCCTGTCCGACTTCATCGCCCTGCACGGCGATAGCCGGTTCTCGAGCATTCATGCCCAGCTTGCCGACACCACCGTTCGCCAACGTGCCGGCTATTTCGAGATCGAGGGTGACAAGCGCCTGTACCTGTTCAACCGCGCCGCGCTCACCGAGGCGGCCGAGGGCTACAGCCGCGCCCGCATCCTGCGCACGCTGGGTATGCACGACGTGCTGGCCAAGATGGACGAGGGACGCAAGCAGAAAAAGTATCGCCTGCCAGGGGGCGGCATGGGGCGCTTCTTCGTCGTCGATCCCGACCGGCTCGACCCGGAGGGAGGCACCTGATGCGACCCGAACAGACCACATACGCCCACGATGCGCACCACTCGACAGACCCGAGCCAACCACGACCGGGCGGCAACCCCGCCGCCCGGCCAATCGCAACCGCCATGCCCCGGAGCCAACCCGCATGACCACGCCAACCGAGAACCGTCAGGACACTACCTTACAGACCGGAGAGACCGACGCCATGACGACAACCGAGCAAACTCCGCACGCCACCCAGGAAACCAAGACCTGCGAGAGTCCGTCTGAGTGCAACACAATGGGTCGAACTCGAAGGCGAAGTGCACAAGCGCTACTGCGCCGCGCTCGGCGAGATGGTGTTAGGTGCTATTCCCAAAGGCATTAAGCCGGCACGCATTGAGTCTCTGGAAAGCATCGAGCCGTTGCCATGCGAGGATGGCTGCAATGTATACAGTGGCCAACTGGGACGGGCCAGGAGAGTCAAGAAGCTACAGGCGCAGCTTGGCATTGCCGAGCACTGATATCCGCTTGCTCACGAGGAAGGACGGCCCCGCCCAGCGCGGGGCCGTTTCCGTGCGTGTCTATCGGCCACCGAAGGAACCGGCGAGGCCGCGCCGTTCCACCCCACCCCCAATCGCTCGCCAGGAGAGAATGGATTTGCCTAATCCTATGATCGCTGTAGATCGACACGCTCAAGGGTAAATTCAGGAATAGACAAGCAATGTCTCACGTAAACCTGAAAAATAGTGGGAACATCGGGAACAGTGGGAACAGTGGGAACAGTGGGAACAGTGGGAACACCGCGCTGTAACCCGCATGGTTGAGCCTTGTTCCCGGTGTTCCCACTGTTCTCACTCAAAATCACGTGTGTAATAACGCATTTGATAGATGAGAAAAGTTATCAATTCTCACACATCGCCGATTTGCCCAATCGAGCGCCGATCAATCCCCCCCTGGCGAGCGAAAGGGGTTTATCCAGCAAGTGACAAGACCAACCATTTGGCGGATAATTTCAATAAACCGCCATCTGGCCGGGAGGTAATATGACTATCGCCACGATGTCACACGATCAGCGTCAGGATATGAGCGCCGCTGCCATGCGCTCCTACCCCAACATTGCCAGAGACTGGCAGTTGAAGGAGCAGGAAGCCGCCCTACTCCTCGGCGTGCCCGGCTCCACCTATCGCCGTTGGCAGAAGAATCCCGACAAGGCCGTGCTGGATATCAACCAGTTGGAGCGCATGTCCTTGATCTTGGGGATCTACAAGGCGTTGCAGATACTGTTACCGCGCAGTGATGCGGCGGACAGTTGGTTGCGCCGGCCAAACCGCAACCCCTTGTTCTCAGGGCAAGCGCCTCTGGAGCGGCTGCGTAGCGGGCTGGTTTCCGATCTTTATGTGGTACGCCAGTACCTCGATGCCGCCCGGGGCGGCGGCCACGCGTGACCTTCCCGCTTTCGCCCGTCCAGTGGCGGCCCAGCTATCGGGTCGTGCCCTCCCGGTTTCCGCCCATTGACCTGTTCGAACGGGTAGCCACGTCCAACGATTGGGATCTTCTCAACCAGCTCGAGGGCGAGACTTCCGCCCGCCTGCGCGAAGAGGCCGGTGCCATCCACATGGTCAGGGAAGAGGATCGCCGCTACGGTCCCGGCTGGACACCCGTCATGGCGGCCTTCTGCCATTTCAACGGCCAGGGCTCGCGCTTCAGTGATGGTACCTTCGGGGTCTACTACTGCGCCTTGAATGAGGCCACGGCCATTGCCGAAACGTGCTATCACGCCGAGAGATTCATGCGCGACTCCAGCGAGCCGCCCATGCAGCTACAGCAGCGCGTTTACCTGTCCGATCTGGCCGGTGACCTGCTCGACCTACGGGATAACCCTGACGCCGCTCCGCTGTTGTTTCCCGACGACTGGAAGGCTGGGCAGGCGTTTGGTCGGCAAGCCCGGGACTCCCTCTCAGACGGCATCGTCTACCCCAGCGTGAGGGATCCTGATGGTGAGTGCGCGGCGGTACTGCGCCCGCCGGTAATGTCCGCTACCCGGCAGGGCCGCCACCTGGGCTATGACTGGGATGGCGAGCGAATCCGCCACGTCCTCGAACTTAGTCTGGTGCTCTAAGCCCCTGCCCCGTTACAGCTCGCTGCTGCTGGCAACGCCATTGGCTAGCTTGGAGCGTTCGAATGCTCCAAGGAAGGTACCGAGTGAGCGGCTGTGGCCACTTCAGCGCAACGCCCCCGCCCGGCTGCGGCCAACACCCCCGGCGCGCTGTCGACACCCCGCCCCGCCCGCGCACTAAATGGGTCGGTTTTTAGGCACTCATGCACCGGGCTCCAGGCCGCGCCACTACTGGGCGCGAGCGGGCTTTTCAGGTTGCAAAACTTCATGCGGAATCATGCAGTTTTATGCGCTCTCGACCGGCCGATCAGGCGAGAAAAGTTCAAGCGAGACCATGCCCGAGCCGATAGACGAATTAGGCATTCCTGAATGATCCGGTATGGTCCAGAGTGTTCTCGAAGGCATCAAACAGGGGTGGCTGTGGCCGCTCCTGGGGCCGAAACGCCCCGGCTACGCCCTTGGGCGCCGGCGCGCTGTCGACTCCCCGCCCCGCCTGCGGGCTAAAGGGGTCGGTTTTGATGCAACGTTGCAGGGGATGCCAGGGCCCGCCGTTGCTGGGCTGCGGAGCGGTTCAGGGGGCAGAAAAATGATGCGGAATGATGCGTTTTGCTGCCCCCGACAAAAGACGCGGGGGCTGTATAGAGCCACGAGGTGGGGGCGGCAAGTCGATGCACAAGATTTTCCGGCAGGCTTTGAAAAAGCTGAGCGCTCCCGACCCAGGGCGGATAGTCCGAGGACAGGCGCATGCGCGTTCAAGAGTGTTATGCAGCAAGCACTGTTATTGGTGTTATGTTGCCGAGCCATAATTAATGACGAGCAATTTCAAAAAATTAATGTCCAGTCACTATGCGCAATGACATTGTTGAACGCGCGTGCGCGTTCAAGTAAATAAACGAGCGCGCTGTCTAATACCTGTTATGCGTATTCAAATTGATCTCCCGTGAATAGAAAAGCTCGAGGCCGGAATTGTTAATCGAGGAGAACCCCTTGGAATTGGCTGCCACTGTAAGTTTGGCGAAAGATGTGGTGTTGGCTGCTGCAGCGATTGCTGGAATGTCCATCGCAATATTTGGGATTAATGCATGGCATCGCGAATTAGAAGGTAAGAATCGCTACGATCTGGCTAAGCGCTTGCTTCAAAATACTTACAAATATCAGGATGCCATGGATAATCTATATAGAGAAGCAACGGTTCTAGACCTTGAGGAAAGTATATTCAAGTTTTTCATCTTGCCTTACGAAAAACGCAAAGAACTCGGAGTTTACTCGAATACCAAATCCTATGAAGAACATCGAGAGTTTGCCTCAATTTATGAAAGTCGCTGGGTTGAAGTGCGGAGGATCAAGTCTGAGCTATATTCAGATATTGTTGAAGCTAAAATCCATTTTAGCGATTCCGCTCAGGAATTGTTTGATAAGCTCTTTTCCCATGAAATTGCCTGCTCTTTGTATGTCAATGACCACATTAAGATTTCATATCTCCATTCGTTGAGTGACGAGATGCTCCAGGAAGCAGAACAGCGAGAGCTAACAGTGTTGTATGAAAAGGCGAAAAGAGATATTGAGGCATTTCCAGTAGAAATGCATAAGAATTCTTTGAGAGAAGATGTTGAGAATGTCGTGAGTTTTTTGAAACCTAAATTAAAACGTAGTTGAGCTAATGGTAAATGGAGCGAGTATCTCGTTAGGGATGTGTCGTGCGCATAACAATCGCAAGCACAGGGACAATTTTCCGTTACGTTTTTTGGCATGGCTCCGCCATCTTATGCCAAAAATCTCCACTACAAATTGCCCGTGTTGCGGGCGTTAGCCATACGAGATGGAACTGATCTAACACAATGAAAAAACTAAAAAGGAACGCCGAAAAATTTGATGTTCTGGAGCTGTTTGCAGATATGGCTACGGAACATGGGTATGATCTCAACGATCCTCTTGACCAAGAAGATTTTGTAATCCGTGTTAGATCTTCCATTGAAGAAAGTAAAAAAAGTAAAAACGCAATATTTGGCAAAAGAATTGAATCTTTATTTGCTTATGTTGCTGGTGCTCTTGGCAAGGTAATACTTTTAAAGCAAGAAGATTCTGGTGACATTTATTTCTCCGGAGAGGAGATGCTAGCACCGGACTACCGGATTACTTTCCATGACAACGAGCAGCTTTTGGTAGAGGTTAAAAACTGCCACCATAAAAATCCTGCCAACAAGTATTCCATCAAGAAAGATTATTTTAATAAGTTAAAAAAATATGCAGATTTAAACGGGCTGGACCTTAAGCTTGCCATTTATTTTTCTTCATGGAATTTTTGGGCATTGCTAAGTATTGAATCGTTTGAGGAGAATAAAAATTCATACACGATTGACCTTGCTCGAGCGATGGCATGCTCAGAAATGGCTCACTTAGGTGATTGTATGGTTGGGACAGCGCCTGACCTTGAGCTACACCTACTAGCCGATGCTGCAGAGGCTGCAGAGGCTGGTGAAATTGATGATTCTGGACGGGCTCTATTTATTACTCGAGATGTAAAAATATATTGTACGGGCAATGAAGTTACCGATGAAGAAGAAAAGAAAATTGCATTTTACCTAATTCGATTCGGTACGTGGTTAGAGAGCGAGACAGAAGCAATTGTAAGTGACAACAAACTTTTAGGCATTAAGTTCGTGTATTCACCTGAAAGTCAAGAGGAGTCTAACTTTGCTATTATTGGGCATCTCAGTACGATGATCACAAATGGATTTAGAAATCACACGGTTAAGAATGGTGATGTTTTTGCTCTGAAGCTTGGATTGGACCCGTCGGTATTTAAGGTTCTAATACCCCAAGAGTACAAAGGGAAAAACCTCCCCTTGTGGCGCTTTGTCATTCAATCTAACCCAGATTTCAAAGGGTTAGTTGGTGCATAAAATGACTAACAAGGCGCTGTTGTCGGAAAAATCTACGCTGCGCTCCAAATTTGCCACAGAGCGCGGCGTTAGCTGTTGAGCAAAAGGAAACTCTGTGCATAGAAAATCGTTGTTCTTTGGGCTACACGGCCTCCAGCTACCCGAGTCGAGCCTTGAGCTGGGGAAGGGAATTGTGGTGCGTGAAACTTATGCACACATCTTTGCCCCCTTTATGGTAGCATTTGCCCCGCCCGACACGCCTACCAAACACCATCCAGGTCCTTGGTCTGCTGCGTCAGGTGGCATATCGTACGATATTTCAGCAGAACTAGTTGTCCCAATTGAGAACGAGGGTGGAACGGAAAAGACCCTTCAAACAGCGCGTGTAATACTTTTTTTACTTCGACTTGGTGTTAACCCTGCCATTACGCTACCAGTCTTCTCGAATTTAGCTTTCTCCCAAGAAAATGCCAACGGAAAACATCAGACCCTCCATCTGCTTGAGATTCAAAACCGTTCCTTTGCCCTTGCAGTAGACGAAGAGAGCGCCAGCGTTGATTCTCTCAAGTGGGTGCGAGACCACTGGCAGGTTACTGAAAAGTTGGTGAATGGCAGTTCAGAGTTCACGCTCGCTACAGAAGCAATTGATCAGGGGCAATTCATCCATAACACAGCACTGACACTCGTATCTTTGTGGGGTGCTCTGGAAGCATTATTTTCACCGAGCACTTCAGAGTTGAGGTTTAGAGTTTCCGCATTGGTTGCCTCTTTTTTGGAAGTACCGGGGCCAAGCCGACGAGAACGGCAAAAGAAAATCGCAAAACTCTATGACAAGCGGTCTGCTGCGGCGCATGGAAGACCCAAACACGACCAACAGCACTTGCTGGACACTTTCAATCTACTCAGAGAGGTACTGATGAAGATTATTGAGAATGGCTCTGTGCCCAGCAGCGACCAGTTAGATTCCATGTTGTTTGGTGTAGATGCATAGCTATAAGCTAACAAGGCCAGGCACGGCGAGTCGACTACATTGCGGCTTCGCCTCCATTCCGTAGCCGCGCGTGCTGAGCAGCTTTATATCTACTCTGGCTTAATGTCTGCTCCTCGCCGTAAGCGGCCAGCCCCTTGAGCTGTCATATTTCGGGTCGCCCCATGAAAAGCTCATTAGGTTTCATGGTATATCGATTGGTATAAGCAGCCTCATATTCCATATATTACCTTTTAAAAATCAACGACTTACCTTGAATAAGAGAATCCTGATGGCACCAGATGAAGCCATTCTAGAGCCTCTCAAGCTTTTCCGACCTTCGCCTCGCCTCAACTCGAAACCCCACCTATTCGTTCGCCAAGAGACAAGGAACTTGCCTGCTCCTAAGAGAGATGGCGATTCTGTTCCCAAAAGCCAAAACGATGTACCCACGCTGTAACCCGCATGGTTGAGCCTTGTTCCCGGTGTCCCACTAAAAAATCACGTGTGTAATAACGCATTGGATAGATGAGAACAATTTTCGACTCTCACACGGCACCAATTTGCGCAACCACATGACAATCACCCATCCCCTGGCGAGCGGATGGGTTTCGGGGCGTGTACTCTGAGTTCAGTCAGCTACGAGAACGAGGGGGGCATCGATGTTCGACGGATTCCGGTTGGAAATGATTGCACTTTCGGAAGCAACGTTAAGGGTACGGCACGGCGGGTCCGGTCCACCTGTCCTTCTATTGCATGGTCATCCCCGAACTCACACGACGTGGCACCGCGTCGCACCGATCCTGGCCATTCATCACACCGTGGTGTGCCCCGACCTGAGAGGCTTCGGGGAATCTTCCAAGCCTGTCGACACACCCGATCACAACGGATCGTCCAAACGTGCCAAGGCTCAGGATTGTGTCGAGCTGATGCACTACCTCGGTTTCGACCGCTTCATCGTTGTCGGTCATGACCGAGGCAGCTACACCGCTTTCCGAATGGCGATGGATCACCCCCAAGCCGTCGAACGGGCCGTCATGCTCGATGGTGTGCCGATTCTCGAGGCGCTGGAACGCTGCGATGCACGCTTTGCCACCGAGTGGTGGCACTGGTTTTTCTTTGCGCAGCCTGAGAAGCCAGAACGTGCCATCTTGGCCGATCCCGATGCCTGGTACGGTGGCGATGTCGAAGCGATTGGAGAGGCATCGTTTGCTGACTTCCGGCGCGCGATTCACGACCCGGCGACTGTACACGGCATGGTCGAAGACTACCGCGCCGGCCTAAGCATTGATCATCTCCACGACAGAGAAGACCGCAAGCATGGCAGGCGAATTCAGTGCCCGGCCATGGTGCTATGGTCATTGAGGGATGATCTAGAACGGCTGTATGGCGACGTGCTGGAGGTCTGGCGTCCATGGACGACGACGTTGGAAGGGTACGGTCTCGACTGTGGTCATCATATGGCAGAGGAAGCGCCAGAGACGCTGGCGAGTACACTTCTCGATTTCTTCTCTAAGCAGTAACACCCTTCTCGTGCTCTTTGCACCCAGGGTGACGACACAGTCACGTGGAACAGGCTAGCTCGCGCTGACATCGTTATGGCCGCTCCCGGTCATGCCTCTTCCACTCCCTCACGACACATCACTACCCGGTTCCGGCCATCGCGTTTGCCAACGTAAAGCGCCCGATCCGCGCGCGCGATCAGGGACTCGAGGTCGACCTCTTCAATGTGCGCAACAGCGATACCAACGGTGACGCTCAGGCACAACTCGCTCATTTCTTCCTTTAACGGCAGCTCGGCTACCTTCTTCTTCAAGCGCTCAGCCAAGATTCGAGCGTCGTCGGGGCTGGTATCCGGTAGGGCCACCATGAACTCTTCACCTCCGAAACGCCCTGTCACATCCGTGGGGCGAAGAGACTGCACACAAGCCTCCGCGACTTTGGTCAGAACCCAATCGCCGTGACTGTGGCCCCAGGTATCGTTGATGCTCTTGAAATGATCCACATCGATCATGAAAAGGCTGAACGGCATCTTTTCCAATCGCGAGCGCTGCAGTAGTGCCTTGGCCCGCTTCATGAAATGACTACGACTATTGAGTCCCGTCAGAGCATCCCGCTCGGCGATCATGCGCAACTGTGCTTCCAGTGATTTTCGGTGAGCGATTTCCTTGAGCAATTGGCGATTGTGATCGCGCTCTTCGTGAAGCAGCGCGAATTGCTTGCGTTGCAGACTCTCCAAACGCAACAAGGCACAGAAGCCCACGACATTGGTCATGATTAACAACAGCGCTATGCGAAGCGTCACCACCAGTGCGATATCTGCAAACAGCACTGCAGCGGCCAGAAAGCCAACACTCAAATAGAGACTGGCAAACGTTACCACTGTCAGCAGGTTAGGGATCAGGAGATAGAACGCCATGGTGGCTACTACCACCGCTGTTATCTGAGAGGAGAGGCTCTCGGGGCGCAAGGGAACGATCAAAATGATTCCCGTCGCCAGTATCCAGAGCGGCAAAGCGTGCAGCCAGACTTTACGGGAATAGCTGCCCCAGCGTCCGATAATGAATGCCAAGAGAAGACAGAGACTAACCACTACAATACGTATGGTGATCAGCAAATAATACTCTCTGCTCAAGCCGAGCAGGTAATAGTCCGTAATGGCAAACATGCCAAAGACCAAGGCTGCCAGAGTCAAAGACAGACAGGACTCAAACCGCAACCTCGTCTTGACGAAGCTGCGATACATCGCTTCCCTGCTATCTTCGCAAAACTGCCCCGTCAACCAGTGCACCTGATATTGTGTTTTTAGTGATGACAAAGCCCCACACTCCCTACAGGAAAAACCCACGAGTACCGCCAGCGTTCGGTAAACAGCCACCATGGTGCCGTCATCAGGATGGCCAAAGGCTTCTCCAATTTTCTCACGCTTCGCTGTTATAGGCTTGTCCACCATGATATACGACCGTTGCCGTGGGCCATCCTCTGAAGCAGTTAGTTTCACATCCAGACGGACCAAAGGCACATCGACCAGCGTGCAGGATAACAGGAGTACCGTGACAGCAGCGGTTCCGGCAGACTGATCTGACTGGATGACAAGAGCCTGACGCAGCTTCCCGGAATCCTCCGCTAACCCAATGCATAGTCGGAAAGCTGACGAGGCGTGAATGCGGCCCTCAAGGCATTCATTACCGCCAGCACATCGATGACTTCCTGGAGAATCGCCCCATTGACGGGAGGGAGGTAGCCCATGGCGGCTATGCCGACCGCCACCAGACTCAGGCCCATGCCACCGATGGCACTCTGCAGTGCGATGGTCCGCATGCGTCGTCCGATATGCAGTAGTTCGTCGACACGGCCCAGGGTGCTGTCGAGCACGACGGCGTCGGCGGCTTCCGAGGCGACTTCACTCCCTTGACCGAAAGCGACCCCGACAGTGGCTGCCGTGAGCGCAGGTGCATCGTTGGTACCGTCGCCCATGAACAGGGTCGATGCCTGCCGAGTCGCCTCGCGTACGAGATCGAGCTTCTGTTCCGGGCTCTGGCCGGCGTGGATCTCATGGATGCCGATCCTGTCGGCCAGGTAACGCACCTCGCTCTCGCGATCGCCCGAGACGATCATCACCCGCTCGAAGCCGTGCAAGGGCGACAGATGGTGGATGAAGTCACGTCCTTCCAGGCGCGGTTCGTCACGCAACCGGAACAAGGCCGCGTAGGCGTCGTCCACCAGGACGATACATTCCAGCCCACCGCCAGGCGGAGGCAGGCGTGACGCCATGTCAGGCTGGCGGGCCAGAAGCTTGCTACGTCCCGTGACCTCGATGCGTTTTCCCGCCACCCTGCCCTGTAATCCCTCTCCGGGACGTTCGCTGACTTCATCGGCATCGCGCAGCAGCAGGTTTTCCTCTCGGGCCGCTGCTAGAATCGCGGACGCCAGGGGATGTCGGGAATATCGCTCGAGACTGGCGACCCAGGCCAGGACCTCATCACGCATCATGCCGGGCGCCGTCAGGATGTCCGTGACGGTCGGGCGACCATACGTCAACGTGCCGGTCTTATCGAAGATCGCCACCCGACAGGTGGCGATCTGCTCGAGCACGCCGGGATTACGAATGATGATCCCGCGGCGTGCCGCCAGCGAGACCGAGCCAATCACTGCTACCGGAATGGCGAGCAGCAACGGGCAAGGCGTTGCCACCACGAGAACGCTCAAGAAACGTATGGACTCGCCGCTGATCGCCCAGGCCAGCAGGGCGATGCCCAGTGCCAGCGGCGTGTACAAGGCACCGATACGATCGCCGAGCCGACGAAGCCGGGGCCGCCGTTGCTCCGACTCGCGCATGACTTGCATGATCTTGGCATAGCGCGAGTCGACGGCACGCGATGTCGCCTGGATCGTCAGCTTACCTTCCCCATTGATCGCACCGGAGATCACGGCTGCGCCGACGGCCTTGGGCAGCAGATAGGGCTCCCCCGTCAGATAGGCTTCGTTCATGGTGCTCTGCCCCTCGAGAACGACACCGTCGACGGGGCATGTCTCGTGCGGATAGACCGAGACCGTGTCACCGACGGCGATTACCTCCAGAGCGACATCCTCGATCCGTCCATCCCGGTAACGATGCGCCACGCTGGGCATGCGACTCGCCAGTGCCTCGAGCGCGAACGAGGCCCGGCGTACCGCCCAACCTTCGAGCGCCTGCCCTCCCGACAGCATCAGCACGATCAGTGCTCCTGCCAGATACTCTTCGAGCAGCACGGCGGTAAGGATCGACAGCCCGGCCAGCAGGTCGGCACCAAACTCGCGTTGTGCCAGCTTCTTCGCCAAGTCGACCAAAAGGGGAACGCCGGCAGCCAGGGCCACCAGCAGGGGAAGATCGGCTATGCCGACGCCAGGTTGCTCGACCCGAACCCCGAGCGCGAAGCGCAACATCAGATGGGTGACGATGGCCAGCAGGGCCACCAGAGCAATCAAGGACTCCCGGTTGCCGACAAGCCGGCCAAGCCAAGGAGGAATATGCATTATCGCGACCTCATGACTGGCGGGGAAACGGTTCAGCGTACCTAAGTTCTATCTGAAAGATGCCTGCGCTCGCTCGCCGATTTTTCAGGCAGAACGTAGCGTTATGCGTCGTGTTCAGGAAGGCCGGGGCGTTCAGCCGTTGTCTTCCGGCGGCGTGAATGCATCCCGATGGAAGGCGATGGCATTGTCGACTTCCTTGAGGCCGATGACTCCCGGTACGGGTGGCTCGCCTCCCGCCAGTACCTCGAGCACGCTTCTGACCCCTTGCGCCAGGGACGTGAGGTTGTATCCGCCTTCCAGCACGAAGGCTAGGCGTCCGTCGCAGTGACGTCGGGCCAGCTCCTGTAGAATGCCGGCCATGGCGCCGAAGCCTTCATAGGAGACGCTGAGTGCCAGGTCGTTCCAGTGCGGATCGAATCCCGCCGAGACGAGAATCAGATCGGGCTGGAACCACTCGGCGGCGGGAACGAGGATCTCATGGAAGGCCTTGAGGTAAGCCGTGTCTCCGGCACCGGCCGGCATCGGCACGTTGACCGTCATGCCCTCCCCCAGACCGCCTCCGATGTCCTCCAGGTTGCCCGAGCCGGGGAAGAACGGAGAGGCCCGATGAATGTCGACAAACAGTACATTGGGGTCGGCCCAGAATATCTCCTGCGTCCCGTTGCCATGATGAGCGTCCCAGTCGACGATCATCACGCGAGCGCAGCCCAGCACGGCCCTCGCATGCGCAGCCGCCACGGCCACGTTGTTGAACAGACAGAAGCCCCGGGCACGCACCGACTCGGCATGGTGTCCCGGTGGACGCACCAGAGCAAAAGCCGACTCCGCCCGTCCGGACATGACCGCTTCCACCGCAGCCATGGCGGTGCCGGCGGCCACTTCTGCCGCCTCGACACTGCCGGGCGATACGGCAGTCGTGTCGACATCCAGCCAGGCCTTCTGGCCACGTAGCTGGTAGATGGACTCCAGGTAACCCGTCGTATGCACCCGGCTCAACTGCTCGTGGGTGGCCTGAGTTCCCGCTTCGAAGCGCACGCCGGCGACAGGCTCACGCTCGAGCAGTTCCACGATCGCGGTGAGGCGGCCGGGATGCTCCGGGTATTTCCAGGCCACTCCCAGCCCTGCCAGGATCTCGCTCAGGTGCTTGTCCATGCGACGGGAAAGAAAGGCACCGTGGCTGTCAGGCTGATGCGCCAGGACACGGTCATCGTAAAGAACCAGGACACTGTTCCTGTCAGCCACTTCGCCTCCTTGGAGAGCTTGCTCCCGCCGAACCCACGTTTACGAATTCCACGCCACGTTAATAGTTTAGCCAACGAGCCCAACCTGGCGTTTCGAAAAAGCAAATAGCGTTGCCTTTTCCCGAGGCCTGAATGTCGGCGAGCGATGGCAGGACCGGGGCACGGGGCCAAGCTCAACCCCATGGAAGCACGGACCGGGCTCGCCGACATCTGACCGATGACAGGCAGCCGGACGCCTGCCCGGCTGCCAATGCACGAAGGTTGCTGGCTATTCACCCGGTCCCGGATTGGCACCGTAGTTGTCATGGTCGCCAAGGCGCTGGCCGTCGACGACATCGCCGTAATAGCCGGAGTGCTGGTGAAAGGTGCGGTCGGTGGCTTCCAGAGATTCCATGTCACGACGGCGGGGATCCTGAGGACGTTCGTGACTGTTGATGAAGGCGGCGACATCCCAGGCGTCCTCGTCGCTCAGCGAGTAGGGCTTGCTCAAGGGCATGTTGGCCTTGATGAAGGCAGCCGCCGTATTGACTCGGTGCATACCGGCGCCCCAGTTATAGGCACCATCGCCCCACAGCGGCGGGAATACCTGACGGTCGCCAACCTTCTGTCCGGCGCCGTCGGGACCGTGACAGATGGCGCATTGTTCAGCATAGATCCGGGCACCTCGCTGCGGGTCGTAGCCGCCCTGGGGAGTTTCCAGCTTGGCATAGCCGCGGCCGGGCATGGCCTGGTTGACGGGAGCGCCGGTGGCCAGCCAGTGAAAATAGGTTTCCAGCGCCACCAGGGGCTCACTGCCGGTCTCGGGAGGAATGCCGTTCATGGAGTAGGTGAAACACCCCTGGATACGCTCAGCCAGAGTATTCACCTTGTCGTTCTTGCCTCGGTAGGCCGGATACATGCCGAAGGCGGCCCACATGGGCGCCGAGTGGGCAAGACGCCCGGCGTCCAGATGGCAATTGCTGCAATTCTGGTCATTGAAGACGTACGTGCCCCGCAATTGCTGGGTATCGACGAAGAGATCGCGCCCCTTGCGCACCATGTCGCCATATTGGTTGTCGGGTATCGCCCGCTCCAACGGCGGTTGAAAGACGGCGTCACCGGCCGGAGCAGGCGGAAGCGGAACCTGGAAGTCCCGTTCGGGCTGCGTGTCCTGGGCTATCGCTGCCAGTGTGACGCTGGCCAATACGAGACTTGTGGCCAGTCGGCAAAAATTGGGCACGTTCATTAGGGTGCCTCCTTCTGACCGGCGGCGGTCTGCATAGGCAGATGCTCGGGCAATGTCGCGTAATAGGCAGCAATCAGCTCTATCTGTTTCTCACTGAGACGTTCGGCGATACCTTGCATCAGGCCATTGGGGTCATTGCGTCGGGTACCGTTGCGCCAGGCATTGAGCTGGGACGCCAGATAACTGGCATGCTGGCCGGCCAAAGGAGGGAAGTTATTGCCTACGCCTTGCCCGTTGGGGCCATGGCACTGGTTGCAAGCGGGAATGGTGTTCCCCCAGCCGCCACGCTCGGCTAGCCACTCGGCCGCATCTTCGGGGTCAGCCGCATGATAGGCCGTCGGCAGGTTCGGCCCTTCCAGACTGGCGTAGTAAGCGGACACTGACTGAATATCCTCGTCACTCAGTGCCAGGGCGAACGGTTGCATGATCGGGCTCTGACGCGTGCCGTCACGGTAGCTGCGTAGCTGATGGCCAAGATAGTCGGCCGGCAGCCCCGCCAGCCGAGGAAACCCGCCGGCGGCGTTGCCTTCGCCCCGTGGACCATGACAACTCATGCAGGCAACCGCCCCCTGGCCATTGCCCTGTTGTGTAATGGTTTCGCCTTGTTGAAGGCTGTCTGCCCAAGAGAGGGGCATGCCACACCCTCCCCACAATGCGAGCAGACCGGCAACCTGTCTTGTCATGTTGTTCATCGCCATGCTCCGGTCATTGCCCCGTCGTACTGCCTCTGCAGTCTGGGACGTTATTGTTGTCGTTGGATGTTGTCATTGATGGAGGATGACTACCTCCGTATATCTCTTTCCCCTTTCAAGGTGGAACCTGGGCGCCCCATTAATGAGGGTGGGCGGCACACACCAGAAAAAGCGGATAGTGACGGACGCTACCATCATCGCCCTGCTTTTCCATGACGTCCGGCGTGGTGAAACGTACATACTCGTGGCTGGCGTCCTGCAGTCGATGCTCCAGTTCGCTGTGCTCGATACCATGGTGGGCAACATCGGGCTTGTCGCCATAAAACGAGCCATCTTCATGTTATCGAGGGTTCTCAAGATTCTTGCGCATCTGCACATAGACAGCCTTGCCGATTTCGCCTTGGATGTAGCGCTGGCTTTCCTGTACACGTGATGCCGCGTCCCGCCCTTCTGAGCCCCCGCCTGACAGCGGGGGCTCATGATGGATCATTCCTGCGGATTGACTACTTGTTGCATCCGTTCCTGCGCTTCGCGCATGTTACGTGCCATTTGCTGACGCAATTCGAATAGCTGGGCGTACTTGTCGCCAACTGCCTCCGCGTCAGCATCCGGCTGGGCAGTGAGATTGTTGAATTCCCACATGTACTGATGCATCTGTTGCATCAGCGGCCATTGCTGCTGGCGAAGCTGGTCATGGATCTGAGTCAGCTGTTGGCGCTGCTGCTCGTCAAGATCGCTAAACGGACCGTTACCCGGACCGCAGTTATAGTCACCCATCATGCCCGGGCCACCACCCATCATGCCTTGACCGCCACCCATCATGCCTTGACCGCCACCCATCATGCCTTGACCACCACCCATCATGCCTTGGCCGCCGCCCATCATGCCTTGGCCGCCGCCCATCATGCCCGGGCCGCCACCCATCATGCCTGGGCCGCCACCCATCATGCCTTGGCCGCCACCCATCATGCCTTGGCCGCCACCCATCATGCCTTGGCCGCCACCCATCATGCCTTGGCCGCCACCCATCATCGGCTGGTGCGCCTGGGCGGTACTGACAGCGAGGCCAAGAGAAGAAGCGAGTAGCAGCGAACGCCATAGGATATTCATGATCTGCCTCCGTCCATTTCGAGATATTGAGTCAGGCAACGGTTCTGTCATGCAGGTAATGCCTTTCTCAAGCTAGGACCGCTACGAGATGCTCGCCGTGATCCATGTCAGGCGAGCGCCGTTTGAATGTTGCGGACCATGCCGCTTACCGCTCTCGATCACCTGCCCGACCTGCCATCTGCTCGAGACGCTCGTGCAAGGGCTCCAGGTCATATCCGGCCGACCGGGCCGTCTCTTCGAGTTCCGATACTGGGCGATAAGGGGCTTGCGACAAGGCCCAGAGATGCGTGACGCGCTTGCCCGTGCGGCAGAATGCGAGAACGGGACCAGGTGACATGTTCAGGATGCGGACAAAGTCGTCGATATCCGCCTGGGAATATTCTCCCGGCTTGACCGGAACCTCGTGCCAGGCCATGCCCAGGGATTCCGCCTTGTCTTTCATGGCATTATGATCCGGCTGATCCTCGCTTTCGCCCCGGGGACGATTGGAAAGCAGGGTTCTGAAGCCCTGTTCGGCAAGCTGATCAAGCTCTTCGAGCCGGGGCTGGGCGGTGACATGCAGACACTCATCAAGGGGACGGATATCCATACGGCTCTCTTCCTCCTGTTCAGTTGGCGTTCTCATCTCGTTCAGTTACGTGCTCAATCCCAGGCGGCCCCGGGCAGTGCGTCGAGAGGGATCTTGAGATAGCGCCGGCCATTTGCCTCCGGCTCCGGAAGAGCCCCGCCTCGAATATTGATCTGCAGGGAAGGCAGGAGCAGCTTCGGCATGGACAGTCCGGCATCCCGATCGTTGCGCATGGCGACATAGTCTTCGAGGGTCTGTCCGTTACGCAGATGGATGTTCTCTTCGCGCTGGCGCTGTACCGTGCTTTCCCACTCCGGTTCCCGGTCACCGGGCATGTAGTCATGTCCGGTAAAGAGCCGGGTATCATCCGGCAGCGTCAGGATGGCCTGGATGGATTCCCAGAGCTGATGGGCACTGCCTCCGGGAAAGTCGGCACGCGCCGTTCCGCCATCGGGCTGGAACAGCGTGTCGTGAACGAAGGCCGCGTCACCAATGACATAGGTGACCGAGGCTGGCGTATGCCCCGGCGACCACATGACACGGCCTGCAATTTCACCGACCCGGAACGTGTCCCCAGCGCTGAACAGGCGATCCCACTGACGGCCATCGGCAGGAAAGTCGGGCCAGTGGTAGATATCCCGCCATAACGCTTGAACCTGCGTGACATGGCTGCCGATGGCCTTCGGTGCCCCGGTTTTCTCCTTGAGATACTGGGCTGCCGAAAAATGGTCGGCATGAGGATGAGTATCGAGGATCCACTCCACCTCGAGTCCTTGATCCGCGACGTACTCGATGAGCTTGTCGGCATGGTCCGTCGCGGTGGCCCCGGATTTTTCATCGAAGTCCAACACCGGATCGATGATCGCACAGCGTCGAGACATCGGATCACTCACCACGTATTGAACGCTGGATGTCCTGGAATCATAGAAGCCAGCCACCTCTGGCCTGCCGGCTGAAAGCTGAAAGGTCCTCATGGTCTTCCTCGGCAACCTGATATTTGGTTACCAGAATAGTTCAAAAACGAATAAGGTGAAGCATATCATCGTCAGGGAAAACGGTTTGACCACCGCGACAATGGCCTCGCCTCGAGGCCCTGGCGTCCTGATGGACTGTCTTTTCTGGACACGAGCGTGAACCGACCACCAAGACACCCATGCCGGGTTTGCGGGTACCAAACGCAAACTGCCCACCAGGCACCTGGTGGGCAGCGGGTCAGTCAAGATGTGGAACACGGCCTGATGACAGGGCGCCATCAAGCGTAGTGTGCGCTCACCCCATCGCGACAGCGTCCTCGTCTCGCTGCGTCGTGCTTACCGGCACGGCAGGCTCGTCGACGGCGAACAGTCCGCCCGAAAGCCGGCGGACACGCTTCATGAACAGCGCGATGCATACCAGCGTTGCCAGCACGGCGACGACATAGCTCATCTGCAGCGACAGGCCGAAACCGATCGGCGCGTAGGCCAGGTAGGTGAAGGTCGCCAGAGTCATGAACACCGCCGGGATCGACGTGATCCAGTACGGCTTGCGCGCCAGCACCAGATACATGGTGGCAACCCACAGTGCGATGACCGCAGTGGTCTGGTTGGCCCAGGAGAAGTAGCGCCACAGCAGAGTGAAGTCGATCTTGGTCAGCGCGAACGAAGCCACGAACAGCGGCGCGGCGATGTACAGACGCTTGCTGAGCGCCTTCTGGTCGATCTTCAGATAGTCGGCGATGATCATGCGCGCGCTGCGGAAGGCGGTATCGCCGGAAGTGATCGGCAGCACGATGACCCCAAGCACCGCCAGCGTGCCGCCGATGGCACCGAGCATCTGCGTGGACACGGCGCTGACCACCGCGGCCGGGCCGCCCTCGGCGAGCACGGCGGACAGGCTGTTGTCGCCATGGAACAGACTCATGGCGGCCGCCGCCCAGACCATCGCGATCACACCCTCGGCAATCATCATGCCGTAGAAGATCTGGCGCCCGTTGGTCTCGTTCTCGGTGGTCCGCGAGATGATCGGCGTCTGGGTGGCGTGGAAACCCGACAGCGCGCCACAGGAAATGGTCAGGAACAGCAGCGGGAAGATCGGCGCCCCCTGGGGATGCATGTTCTCGAACGACAGTTCAGGAATCGGCGCGCCGGTCACCACCAGGCCGATGCCGATGCCCGCCGCACTGAACAGCAGCAGCGCACCGAAATAGGGATAGATGCGTCCGATGATCTTGTCGATCGGCAATAGCGTCGCCAGCAGATAGTAAGCGAAGATCGCGGTAATGATCAGCGTCATCGAGAACGGCGAGATGTTGGCCAGCAGCGTCGCCGGGGAGGTCACGAATACCGTGCCGACCAGCAGCAGCAACAGGATCGCGAAACCGTTGACCACGTGCTTCATGGTCTTGCCCAGAAACTTGCCCGCCAGTTGCGGCAGGTGAGCGCCATGGTTGCGGATCGAGATCATGCCGGTGAGGTAGTCGTGCACGGCACCGGCGAAGATGCAGCCGATGACGATCCACAAGAAGGCCACCGGGCCGTACAGGGCACCGAGGATGGGTCCGAAGATCGGCCCGACACCGGCGATGTTGAGCAATTGAATCAATGAATTGCGGCGCGTGTTCATCGGCACGTAGTCGATGTCGTCACGCATCGTGAACGCTGGCGTACGCCGCTTGCGATCGGTGACGAACACGCGTTCCACGAACTTGCCGTAGGTGAAGTACCCCACCACCAACAGCGCGATAGCAGCGATAAAGGTGAACATCGAAATCCTCTGGAGTCGTTTGAAGCTGCGACCGGCATCGGGTCGGCGCGATCTCGTGCCGACGGGCACCGGTAAGGGAAAGCCAACAACGGAAAGCCGCCCCATGGGGCGACCGGGTGGACGACATTCTAAGAACCGAGCCGCGTCACGCCATTACGACTTTAGTGGCAACATGCGTAAATTTACCGGCGTACTCCAGGGAAGTGAGCGTTTCCCTCACCGGTTCGCCGCGACGATGCTTGCCTGGCTCGTTATCCGACGTCATACCGTAAGCGTTTTAAGCACTTACGACCGTAGCCTTGCCAACACGATTGAAGGCATAGTATTGCCCTGTCCTGGCCCAACTCCATGCGTCGTTCCATGATTCTCGATCTCCCGCTCCCGAGGAAGTCCCATGCTGTCTCGCCTCTTCCAGCGCCGTCATGTCATCCGTGGCGGACTTTGTCTCCTGACGGCCCTTTTCTTCACCACGTCGGCCCTGGCGCATCCCCATGGCTGGGTGGATTATCGCGTGACGCTGCACTTCGATGACCAGGCACGCCTGGTTGCCCTGGAGCAGGACTGGAAGATGGATCCCTTCTACAGCCTGACCCTCACGGAGGAACTGGCCCGGGCCGAAGGCGAGGAAAGCATGGAAGAGCGCCTGGATCTGCTCGGTGGAGAGATCGCCGCCAACCTGCGCCGCGAGCATTACCTGACCCACGTGTTCCATGATGGCCACGAGGTCGCCCTGGGCGAACTGAGCGATTACACCACACGACTGAACGATCAGCGCCTGGAGTATGCTTTCAGGGTCTCGCTGGCCGAACCGCTGGCACTCGATGACACGCCCGTCACGTGGAAGATCTATGACGACACCTACTATGTGGAATTTCTGTACGATACGGACATTGACGAGCCGATTGCCTTGCGCAACGCTCCCGACGGCTGCACGAGCCGCGTCATCAAGGCCCACCCCGACCCGCAGAAAGTGGTCGAAGCCTCCGCACTGGACAGCAATGGCGACGCCCCGGTCGGCCTGGGGCGATTCTTCGCCGAGACGGGAGAAGTGACATGTCCCGAACGCTAGGATTACTGACCGCCCTGTTGCCCCTGCTGGGGCTTTCCCTGCTCGCCATGACCGATTGGGGTCAGTCCATAGCGCAATCCCTCATGGCCCAGACGCATGACTGGCAGCGCTCCCTGCAGCGCGGCCTGACCCTGTCGACGATGGCTCTGTCACGTCAGCCCACGCTGGATAACAGCCTGCAGTTGATGGTCTTGAGCCTCGGCTACGGCATCTTTCACGCCCTGGGGCCGGGGCACGGCAAGGCCGTCATCTCCGCCTATCTGCTGTCACACCCCACCGCCTTGCGCCGGGGGCTCTTGCTGACCGTCGCCGCCGCCCTGCTCCAGGGCATGGTCGCCATTCTTCTCGTGGGCGGGCTCGTATGGGGGATGGGCCTGCTGACACGCGACGCCATGGCACAGACGGGATATCTCGAGCGGCTCAGCTTTCTCGTCCTCGCCGGGCTCGGCGGCTGGTTGACCCTGCGCGCGCTGAATCGGATCCGCCGGAGCCTGAACCGGATACCCCGCCAGGCCGTCGCCACCGAGGCCAGCACGCCCTTCGCCTTCACCCCCATGGCCTTCGACGCCTCAGCGAGTCGGCAGGCCATGTCGACGCTTTCACCGCCGCCCACGGCGGGACTCGTCGGTGCACGCACCGACACGGCATGCGACTGTTGCGGAGGCCAGCATCATATCGCTCCCGGTACTGATACCCGGGAAAGCCTGGGCGCAGTGCTGGCGATCGGTTTGCGCCCCTGCAGCGGCGCCGTCATGGTGTTGGGAGTCGCCAGCTTGCTGGGCTACTGGTGGGCCGGTGTACTGGCGGTATTGGCCATGTCTGTCGGCACGGCAATCACCACCTCCTGCCTGGCCATCTTCGCCGTTTTCGCCCGGCAACGCGCCATGCACCTGATGTCGCGCAACACGCCTCACTGGCGACAGCTGGCCGCTCACGGCCTGGCCCTTTGTGGCGGCGTACTGATTCTGGCGCTGGGGATCGGAATGCTGATCGGCACACCCGTCACCCCCGACTTGCCCCTTATGGGCCCGCTGCGCTGATCACGATGCCAATCCTTGGGCCTCGGGCCGACATGGTCTGAAACGGCGTTGCCGGCGCCATGCATTGCCATGTATCCGAGGGGCCGGCAGCCGAGCAGGGAAACCTCACCCATCATGCCCTATGCTGAAACAGGGGAGTTCCCGGGGCCTGCCATCATGACGAGTCACAAGACAACGATAAGCCTCAACCTCGAATATCAGGAGACACTTGCCACGCTCCGCCATTACAGCAACTTCCGCCTGGCGGCATTCACCCTCTTTTTCACTGCAACGGCCGGGCTCGTCACACTGGTCTTTCAGAACGCGATGGTCAGTAATTCTGCGTTTCTGGGAACAATGTTCAGCTTCTTCGGCGCCGTACTGGCAATGGCATTCAGTTACATCGAATGGCTCAATGCGAAGTACCTCAATATATTGGCCTTGCATCTCGAGCAAAACTACGAAAGCCACTACACCCGGCTCGGCAGTACGCAACGCCGCCATGCCTCGATAATCTTCATGCTGATATACGGCGTTATCGCTTTCGCCTGGGTCGCCATCGCCGGTTATCTGAACGCTCGGCAATGCGGATGAATGCCCCCTGCCCGACCGTGCCGTCGTGGAGCCTAGCGCAACTCCCGGAATGCCGCCTTGACGTGCTCGGCCAGTGTCTCGGTCGCCGCCCCGGCGCCGGGCCGGCAGATCATCGTGACCTGAGAATTGCCGAGCGGGGGTAGCCCTGTCTCGTTGTCCAGCCGGTGCAGCGGCGGGCGTATCATGCTCTGCGGCAGGGGCGCCACGGCGAGGTCCGCCTGCAGCGCCGCTTCCTGGCCGCCGCAGCTTTCGCTGGTATAGGCAATGCGGTACGCCAGGCCCAGATGATCCAACGCGGAAAGCGCCATCCCGCGCCAAGGGCAGCCGTGACTCGCCAAAGCCAGTGGCAACGGTGAGCGCCGCGCGGCGACGCCGCCCTCCAGTCCTGCCCAGACCAGCGGTTCCGTATACACGATCTCGCCGAGTTCCTTGGCCGGCCCATCGCTACCGGTGGTCGTCAGGATCAGGTCGAGTTCCTCCCGTTCGAGGCGTTCGCGCATCTCCACGCTGCGCCCGACGACGACATCGACACGCACGCCCGGATGCGACCGGGCGAAGTGCGCGAGCACACGCGGCAGGATGCGCGACCCCACGTCGTCGGACGTCCCGAAGCACACCGTGCCATCCAGGGCGGGCGCCAGGAAATGCGTCACCGCCTCCTCGTTGAGGCGGAGCAGACGGCGACCGTACCCCAGCAGCACCTCGCCTTCCGGCGTCAACCTGACCCGCCTGGCCTCGCGCACGAACAGCGCCTGCCCGAGCGTCTCCTCCAGGCGCTTGACCTGCATGCTCAATGCCGAGGGCGTGCGAAATACCTGCCTGGCGGCCTGAGTGAAACTGCCGCTTTCGGCAATCGCCACGAACATGCGCAATACGTCGGCATCCAGTAGCGGCAGGGAACTGCGTTCGAGCGTCGGAGGTGTCGAAGTCATGGCCATACTTTTCAGAATTCCTTAAAGCGAAGTGTAGTTCTTTTTGTTTGATTGAATACAGGACGCCCACCATCCTGTCGATGAGGTCGCGACCCTCAACGGTTCCTGAGTCTTGCCAATCCCTGATCTGGCTATTGCCGGGAGGTATCGTCATGTCCGATCTCGAACACGTCCGCCGTGCCCTAGACAAGTTGCCGCGCCCCTGCCCTCCGTTCCAACCGGAGTTCTTCATGCCGGCCATGCCCCCGTTGGGGCTGATCGCGGCGCTCGAAAACCATTGGTATGCCTGGCGACGACGGTGCCTTTTCCGCCGCTACCTGCTGCCCCTGCTGGCCCATGACGACCGCATCCTCGAAGACATGGGCCATCGGCGCAGCGATATCGTATGGGCTTCCCGCCTGCCGCTGCGTGAGGATGCCCTCGCGGCGCTGGAACAGCGACGACGTCAGCGAAACGCCAATCATGTCAGGGCCAATCATGTCAGCGAGGGCGGCCGGCAATGAACAAAACTGCATCACCCAAGCTTGGCATCGTGCTTCCCGGCCTGGTGCTGACCGGTGTCTGCTACGGCCTGGCCCGCTTCGCCTACGGCCTGTTTCTGCCCGGCATGCGCGACACGGTCGGCATGACGCCGACCATCGCCGGCGTGGTCGGCAGTGGCTCTTACCTGGGCTATTGCCTCGCGATCATACTCAGCATGCTGCTGGTCGAGCGTCTGGGGGCCCGCCGGGTAGCGCTGCTCGCCGGTCTCGTGGCCTCGCTGGGCATGGCCATGATCGCCGTCAGCCCCTCGCCCTGGGTGCTCGCCTTCGCCGTGCTGTTTGCCGGCATGAGCACGGGCCTGGCCTCGCCGCCGATGGCGGATGCCGTGGCCCGCACGATTTCTCCTCGGGGCCAGGCGCGGGCCAACACGCTGATCAGCAGCGGCACCAGCGTAGGCATCGCCTTCTCGGGCGCGATTGCCCTGGTGGCCAGAGATCATTGGCGCAGCGCCTATCTCCTGTTCACCGTGCTGGCCGTGGCCACGACACTCTGGCTGGCACGCACCATGCCCCGGGTGCACGGCAGGAATCGTTCCTCCACGGCCCCCTCGAAAACGCCGGGACACGGTCTGTACCGCCGTGACGCACTGCCCTTGATCTACGCCGCGACCGGCATGGGCTTTGCCAGTACCGCCTGCTGGGTGTTTGCCGGCGAGGTCGTGGTCGAGGTCGGCGGCCTGTCCAAGGGCAGCGTCAGCCTGGTATGGGTCGCCATGGGCGCGGCGGGGTTGCTGGGTGGGGCCGCCGGGGACCTGATTCGCCATCTTGGCGTGACCGTCGTCCACCGCTTCTTTCTCGTCATGCTGGCAGCCGCCACGCTGGGCCTGGCCCTGTTTCCCGCCTCGCTGGCCATGGTCCTGATCTCGGCCGCGCTGCTGGGCGTTGCCTACATGATGCTGGCGGGGACATACCTGGTCTGGGGCGTGAACGTCTACGCGGACAGGCCCGCCGTCGGACTCGGTCTGCCGTTTCTGATGATCGCGGTCGGCCAGGTCATCGGCGCACCTGTCGCCGGTGCACTCATGGGATCGACGTCTTCCCTCTTCACCTTCGCCGTCTTCGCCTGCATGGCCCTCGTGACCATGGCAGCGACATATCGTCCCGGGCCGGAGCGTGAACTGCAGACAGCCTGAGAGGTCAGGCGCATGCCGTTCAATATGACATGGATTCCATTGCGTCTACCCGGCAATGTTCGTTATAAAGAACAAAATATGTTTTTTATAACGAACACCTCGACCATGCATCTCACTCAAAACATCGGTAATCGCCTCAAGCAGTTGCGCCTCGCCCACGGCTGGTCGATAAACGCCCTGGCTCAGCACACCGGTATCGCCAAGTCGACGCTGTCGACCTTGGAGGCAGGCAAGGGCAATCCAACCATCGAGACCTTGTGGACCCTGGCCAATGCGCTTGGCGTCAGGTTCAGCGACCTTGCCGTCAACCCCGACCATGAGCCGAGCCCGACCCTCGTCGAACCCGGCGGCGCCCGGGTTCGGCTCGTGGAGCGTTCGGCAGGCGAGCCGCGCATCGAGGTGTATGTCATGTCCCTGGCCGGGATGGAGATGAAGCGCTCCCGCGCCCATCCGCCGGGCGTGATCGAACGGGTCCTGGTGGTATCGGGCGTGGTGCACCTGGGTCGTGAAGACGACTTGGCGGTATGTCGCCCAGGCGAGCATCACATGTTCGCCGCGGACGTCGCCCACCGCTACGAAGCGCTCGTGGGCGAGGCGAAACTGATCGTGATGGTTCACTATCCCCAGCACACGGGAAAACTTCCATGAATGGCGCCCTCTCCTCCTGGGCGGCGGGACTGCGTGCCAGCGTGTCGTTGATGGTCGGCTACGCCCCCATCGCGTTCTCGTTCGGGGTCATCGGGGTGCAATCGGGATTCTCTCCCTGCCAGACCCTGGCCATCTCGGCGGGAATCTTTGCCGGCGCCAGTCAGTTTCTCATGGTCGCCATGCTGGCGGCCGGCAGTGGCACGCTGGCGGTGCTCTCGACGGTGTTGCTGATGAACCTGCGCCATGTGTTCTATGGTCCCGCCCTGATGGCCCGCCTGCAAAAACCGCCCCGCCGGCTGCGCCCCTGGCTGGCCTTCGGCCTGACCGACGAGGTGTTCGCCACCGCCATGGCACATGCCGCGCGCCAGCCGCTCGACGGCGCCTGGTGTCTGGGACTCGCCACGGGCGCCTATGCAGCCTGGGTAGCGGGAACCGGGCTCGGCGCCGGATTCGGTGGGCAATGGCAGACAGGAGACGGCGTGATCTCCCGGGCGATGGCCTTCGTGCTCCCCGCCCTGTTCCTGGCCTTGTCGATGCAGGCCTACCAGCGCCGCGACTGGCCGATCGTGCTGTCGGCGCTCGTCACGACCGTCATTGGCCTGGCATGGCTCCCGGCGCACTGGGCCCTGCTGCTGGGCATGCTGAGCGGTGCCCTTGCCGGGACGATGATGCCACGCTCGAATCGGGAGGCTGCATGACGTTCTGGTGGCTCGTGCTGGCAACGGGACTGGGAACCTTCCTCATTCGCTACCTGCCGCTTCGCCACGGACAGCGGCTGATCCACGCGGGAAGCCGGCTGGAACGCTTCTTCACCGCGCTGGGCGTGGCGGCCCTCACCGCCCTGATCGTCCTGTCAGCCGGTGAGGTATGGTGGGCTGCCGAGGATATGGCCATCGCTTCGGTCGCGATCGTGGCCGGCACGCTGGGTGTCTTCGTGACGTTGCGCAAGACCGGCAACATCGGCCTGGCCACGTTGGCCGGCGCTCTGATCTATGGCCTCGCCAGCCAGGGAGGGCTGTAGCCAAGACCGGATGAAGCGTCACTCCTACTGGCAACTCATGCCCCGCCCCACGTCGCCCCGGTCAGCGCGCAGGAGACTTGCCACAAGCGCTCGGCAACGGCCGGATCCCGGGCGTTCGTGCCGATGTGGGCGCGCCTGGGCGCACCGCGCGTCTCACCCAGGCCGGCGGGACCGATATAGTCGCCGGGGCGAATGTCGCCGGCGGTGGCGGCATGAAGCACGGGGCGTGCACCCTCGGCGGCGGTCTGGCTGATGAACGGCATCGTCAGTCTGAAGAGACGTCCCGTCATGCCGCGGCTGGTGACGCCATGCTCGAACAGCGCCGTGCGCGAGAGGCCGGGATGCGCCGCCACGCTGAGCAGTCCCCAGCCCTGGTCATCGCTGTGGTGCTGCAGTGCCTGGCTGAACAGCAGCATGGCCAGCTTGGATTGACGATAGGCGCGCCAGGGATCATAGCGGCGCTCGCCGTGCAGATCGTCGAAATCGATGCGCCCGCCACGGTGCGCCAGACTCGACAATTGCACGACGCGGGGCGCCGGTGCCGCCCGCAGCAGTGGTAGCAGCAGGCCGGTCAGCAGGAAGTGGCCCAGGTAATTGACGCCGAGCTGGCGCTCGAAGCCGTCCCGGGTCGATTCCCGCGTCGGCAACGCCATGATGCCGGCGTTGTTGACCAGCAGATCCAGCGTCGTCTCGCGGGTGCGCAGCCTGGCGGCGAAGTCGCGCACCGAGTCGAGGTCGTCGAGGTCGAGCGGCTCGAAACGCGCCTCCGCCCCCGGGCAGTGATTGCGTAACGCCTCTACCGCCGCATGGCCCTTGCCCGGGTTGCGCGCCGCCACGACGACGCGGTAATGCTGCTGTAACAGCCCTTTGGCGGTCTCGAAGCCCAGCCCGGTATTAGCGCCGGTGACGACCGCCAATCTCCCTTCGCTACCGGGATCAGTCATTGCCGACCGTCTGGATCACCTCGAAGCCCTCGAACTTCGGCGGGCCCAGATAAAGTCCCTCACGGCGCGTCTGGCCGGCGTTGGCATGGGCGGCGCGGAACGCCTCGGAGTGCGTCCACGCCTCGAAATCCTCGCGGGAGCGCCAGAGGGTGTGCGAGGCGTAGAGGACGTGATCCTCCTCCTCGGGGCCGCGCAGCATATGAAACTCGACGAAACCGGGCAGGCCCTGCAGGTGGGTCTCCCGCTCCAGCCAGATCTGCTCGAACTCTTCCGTTCTCTCGGGATTGACCCGGAAACGATTCATGGCGATGAACATGGTGAGGCTCCTTGCGACCAGTGGATGGAAACTGTCGGATGACGATGGCAGCTTCTTCGGTGAGGGGCAAGATGAAGCATGGCGCCACGACCTTTCTTCTCAGCCATTCACGGCGGAGGGAGCAATGGGGCACAACTGCACGCCATCGGAAACTCTGCGGGTTGAGGAAGAAGTCCGCTTCCTGTCAGGAGCGCACGTTCAGGTGGCTAATATAACGCGCCAGCTCAGCCGCGACGGAGCCATCGGTTGTAGCGCCTCGTTAAGCTATTGTTTCTTCTGCCCAAGGACATAGTTTTCCTTATAACTTTCTCCTATCGAGCGGCCCGTTTTCCTCGCTCCTGGAAGATTTAATCAATCGCATATGATCGATTCTCTATTGAGTCGATCATCGTCAACGCTATATCGTGCATCACAACTAGTGCTGCGTTCTCGTACCTCACAAATTCGTCTATGTCCTTAATGGTCAACCTTTCTCCGTGCGCGATACCATTTCGCTTGCCGACTAAGCTTCTCAATGACGTAGAGTACTTTTCAAGCTCTTCGGAAACGAGCCCCATACACTTAAGATTATCCCCCAATAGATTGGGCCACAGGTTAGAATCTGTTTCAGGACGGATATGAAACCTTGGCTGCAATCCCAGCTTGGCCGGCAACGACGCATGAGCGAGTGACCATAGCGCCTCATCAGAAAGATTCCCACGGGCCTCTTTAAACAACTTCCTTAGAGCCAAAAGCACCAAGTCGGGAACCATTTTCTCTACGACCAAAGAGGCGTCCTGTTCGATCTCGTCAAGGTAAGTCTCCCAAGAGAATTTACAGAACCCTTCGTAATGCGCATAAATAAAAGCAGTGCATGCTCTAAGCATTGCGCTGCGTGTGCGGGAGTTCTCCTTAGTTTTTACCAATAAGGCTTTCATCGCCGCGATCTCCGCTTCACGCCAAAGGAGATCCTGCGTCAACTCAGATTCAAACCTACTCATTTTACTGACCAAAAATAGCTTCGGAAACTAAAGCTATCCTTCTTTCCAGTTTCGGCTTGGAATTTGCGCCGGGGCCCGTCTGGCTCTTAAAATCATCAGACTGAACACAGGAAATAACCCGTTCTTTAATGTGTTCAGGCGCTAGGGTTTCCGCATTGTGAATATTTAGTGTAATCCCACCTGCGACTGCCTCAAAATAAGCTGGCGCCAATGCTCCAATTGGCGACCCTTCACGGTGCTTCACAAAAGCTTGAGCCCCTAACGAGCGTGCAATAATTTCGAATGTTCTAGCAAAATATGTTCTCTCCATTTCGTAATCGAATGGTTCTCTCTCAAGAATGACATCTTCCATATATGCATCGAGCCAATCCCGAACGCTTCCCCTAAATTTATTCTGAGCGTTCTTTACCGCAAAAAAGCGTAGAACCAGCTCTTCTATTCCCATTTTTTCAGCTTCTGCAGAAGAGATAGTCTGGGTGCATGCCGCATAGGCTGGCAACTCAGCACACTCTCTTAGGAATATATAAAATGCTTTCCCTTTCTCGCCAAGCATGCGCGCAGAGCAGTTGCGGATTTCTTGTGGCGCTAATTCAGCGCCGCCGGTATTAAGCCGTTTAAACATCTCGTATCGGAGAAAAGATTCGCTTTGCCTCTTAATAATAATTACTCGGACGGAGGACCTCTTGATCCGCAGCCTGAGCGTTAGCGGCAGATCGCTAAAGGCATTCCCATTCAATGATGGAACTAAGTCGCACCCCTGCAAGACCAGAGGCTCTAAGTTTAGTGACTCTGAGTCCATAAACTGAAAAACACTGCTAACGCGCTGAAGCCCATCTATAAGCTCAAGCACTCCGTTCTCATTTTCAATCATAAATATCTGAGGAATCGGAAGCTCAAGAATGACCGACTCAATTAACCGCGATCTCTGCTCCGTCGACCATCTAAATAGTCTCTGATACTCAGGAGCAATTACCAACTCGCGCTGTTCGGAAGAATGAAGGCTAACGAGTTCGCCAAAGCTCATATCAAGCCCTTCGAAACGTACCTCTCCCACCTTCTGATCGATTTCTTCGATTAATCCCGTGGATGCTGACAATGAGAACTCCCCCAGTTCGTTATTGCAGTTTACGTGGGACGATACACTCCGTCGCACAATCGACTAAAATGGCATCAGACTGCCAACCTTATAATTACATGAACGTTCCAGCCCGTTCATTCGTGTTTTTCACATGCCGCCTCCTAACAAACTTAAAATACAAATTCTAGTCAAAGCTTCGCTACATAATACTAAGCATCGTGACGGCTATCCAACACCGACGAGAGTACCTACTGCTCTTGATATCATGACCACTTTGGGTCGCAAGCTGCCTTAATGCCTTACCAAGCATTAATTCCCTTCGCCTCTCGCGGCCCCGCCCCATCCCGCATTCCACTAATGTAAACCAAACATTACCAGACGTAACGTCCAGGTAGACCAATTCTCTACTCAAAACGCGCCAGATGGTGGCAGCGCGTTAACGCCCGATACCGCTCAGCCTCCGGCTGTCTGCAGTGTGCGAACTTCTTCCGTCATTATCGTTACCGTTTCGCCGATGGTGCGGATGGCCTGGTGCACGGCGGGCGACAGGGTCGATGCGTAGTTGAGACGCAGGCAGTGGCGGTACTTGCCCGAGGCGGAGAACAAGGCGCCGGGAGCGATGTGGATGTGCGACTCGGCCAGACGTTCGTTGAGCTTTATGCAGTCGATGCCCGCCGCCAGTTCCAGCCACAGCAGGAAACCGCCCTGCGGATAACTGACACCGGTACCGGCGGGAAAATAGCGTTCGACCCAGCCCAGCAGGATGTCGCGGTGGCGTTGATACTGGCGGGTCATCTCGCGCAGGTGGCGCTCGTAATGCCCCTTGGCGATGAAGTCGGCCACCGCCAGTTGCGGCAGGGTCGCCGAGGCGCCGGTGGAGACGTACTTCATGTGCATGACCTGGTCGCGGTAGCGGCCCGGGGCGATCCAGCCGACCCGCAGCCCGGGGCTCAATGTCTTGGAGAAGCCGCTGCACAGCAGCACCCGGCCATCGTCGTCGAGCGCCTTGAGCGTCTTCGGGCGCGGCGTGGTGAAGGCGAGATCGCCGTAGATGTCGTCCTCGATGATCGCCACGTCGAAGCGCTGGGCCAGTGCCATCAGGGCCCGCTTGCGCGGTTCGGGCATGGTGTAGCCCAGCGGATTGTTGCAGGTCGGCGTGATCTGGATGGCGCAGATCGGCCACTGTTCCAGAGCCATCTCCAGCGCCTCGAGACTGATGCCGGTCTGCGCATCGGTGGGAATCTCCAGCGCCTTCAGGCCATTGGCCTTGAGAATTTGCATGGTGCCGTAGAAGCTCGGCGAGTCGACGGCCACCACGTCGCCCGGCGCGGTCAGCGTGCGGATGGCGATCGACAGCGCTTCCTGACAGCCGGTGGTGATCAGCACGTCGTCGGGATGCAGCAGGCAGCCCGAGCCCGTCGCCAGGCGCGCGATCTGGCGGCGCAGCTCCAGGCTGCCGGAGAGCCGGTCGTAGCTCAGGCCATCCGCATCACCCCGCCGGTGCCGGCCGGCGAGCAGACGCGACAGGGGCCTGAGCGTGGCGCTTTCGAGATCGGGCACGCCCTGCCCCAGCATCAACATGTCCTCATCGCCCCGCATTTCCACCAGCGCCAGCACGTGCTCCCACTGCGAGACGTCCAGCGGGCGCTGAGCCGGCCGCGTCATCGCCGGCAGCACGGCGGGTACCTGCCGCGGCAACACGTAATAGCCGGATCTGGGGCGGGTCTCGATCAGTGCCGTGTCCTCCAGGCGCCGATAGGCCTCCTGTGCCGTGGAGACGCTGATATCGAGCTCGCGGCACAACGCCCGTATCGACGGCAATCGATCACCGACGCGGTAAAGGCCATGCTCGATGCGTTGGCGCAGCAGCGAAGCCACCTGCTCGTAGCGTTTCATGACAGTGCTCCCAGGCTGAAGTTTTACCGGTACAGATCCCGTCATATGGCCCGGTACAGTAGGCGCTAACGGCAATCTGTATCGTGGCAATCCAACAATACTGAATCTGTATCGCAAAAAGTACCCGCCGTAGCCTGTGAGTCCGCCACCCAACGGGAGAACTCTCATGCGCCTAGTACCGCTCGACTCGCTGCTGGCCAGACTCCGCCTCTATCGGCAGCGACACTGCTCGAGACGGCAATTGCTGAGCCTCGACGTCCGCCAGCTCAAGGACATCGGCCTGTCGCGGTTCGATGCCGAACAGGAAGGTCGCAAGCCGTTCTGGAAGGCATGAACCGACGGTATGGCTCGCTGCCTCTTTCAGACAGAACTCAGGCGCCGTCCTGGAAGCGCCGGGCCTCGGCGACCAGCCACTCGATGAAGTGCCGGGCGACGGGCGGGGCCTGGCCGGTGGCCGGCAGGATCAGGTCGTAGGTGAAGGGGGAAGCCAGGCCATGCCGGTTGCCGAAGGGGCGCGTCAGCACGCCGCTGGCCAACCGGTCGGCCACGACGGGATAACTGGCCAGCACGACGCCCCGCCCCGCGATGGCCTGATCCAGCGCCAGTCCGAACAGTGAATAGCGATGCAGGGTCGTCACCGAGGCGTCCGCCACTCCCATGGCCTCGAACCAGGCTTGCCAGCCGGGAAATGACGCGCCCTGCCGGGAGTCCCAGGTCACGTCCAGTAGAGGCTGTCGGGCGAGATCGGCCGGTTCCTTCACGAGCGCCCGCTCCAGCAGGGCCGGCGCGCAGACGGGAAACAGCGCGTCGTCGAACAGCCGCCGGCTCTTCACGCCCGGCCATGGGCCACGGCCATAGCGTATCGCGAGACAGGCGCCCTCTTCCTGCCAGCTCGGCGCGATGAAGGCCTGGCTGGCATCGAGCGTGATTTCGACAGGACCCTGCGCCGCTTCGAAATCGGCCAGGCGAGGCAGCAACCAGAGCTGCGTGAAGCTCGGCGGCGCGCTGAGCGTCAGTCTCGTCCCACGGGTGGCGTGCTCCGTCACTGCCCTGACCCCCGAGGCGATGCGCTCAAGACCCGCTTCGACCTCCTCGGCCAGCCGGCGGCCAGCATCATTCACCTGGATACCGTTCGGGGAACGCTCGAAAAGCGTCACGCCGAGCCTGCCTTCGAGCTGTTTCACCTGTCGACTGACGGCGCCGGGCGTCACGCCCAGGCGACTGGCCGCCGTCTTGAAGCTGCCGGTACGCACCGCCTCCGCAAAGGCCCGCAGCGCATTGAGAGGCAACCGTTCGATTTTCATGGGTGAGTTTTCCTGAGTCTAGGCAGACGCAATATCGTTTGGCCACAACCGCCATGGTTGCTTCACTGCTTGTCTGACCAGCATGGAGTCATAAGCATGAATTTTCCTAGGCCACTCACGCAATCTAGCGTCTCCCGTGCTTCCGGCCAATCGCGACGTCGCCCCATCGACATGCCGGCAGGCCTGCTGATGACGCTGTTCTGCCTGGCGCTGGGCTTGCAGCAAGTGGCGATCAAGGCGGTGGCCAGCGACATCTCGCCCTTGAGTCAGGTAGCCATCCGCTCCTCGCTGGCCGCCGTGCTCGTGTTGATACTGGCGCGGTCGCGCGGTATCGGCATGCAGGATTTCCGGACCCATCTCGTGCCGGGCGTATTTGTGGGGCTGGGGTTCACCGGCGAGTTCGTCTTCGTGGCCATGGGGCTGAACCATACGCTGGCCTCGCACATGTCCGTCTTCCTCTACACGGCGCCGGTCTTTGCCGCCCTGGGGCTTCACTTTCTCGTGCCGGGCGAACAACTGCGTCCGCGACAATGGGCCGGTGTCGCCCTGGCCTTCAGCGGCATGATCCTCGCCATGGCGCCGACGGCACATGACGCCGATACCGCGGAACTGCTGCTGGGCGACATGCTCGGCTTGCTGGGCGGCCTGTCGTGGGCGGCCACCACGCTCATCCTGCGCAGCACCTCGCTATCGGAAGCGCCTCCCGTCCAGAGCCTGAGCTACCAGTTGGTCACCGCGGGGCTGCTGCTGTTGCCCGCTTCCGCCATGCTGGGCGAACTCGGCGCGCTCGAGATCAACGAGGCCGTGATCGCGAGCCTGACCTTCCAGACGCTGGTGATCTCGTTCGGCGCCCTGCTGCTCTGGTTCGCGCTGCTGCGCCGTTATCTCGCCTCGCAACTGGGCATATTCTCGTTTCTCTCGCCCGTGTTCGGTGTCGTCTTCGGTGCCGCGCTGCTGGGCGAACCGTTGACGCTCAACTTCGTGGCGGGCGGCATCGCCATACTGGTCGGCATCGTTCTGGTCAGCCGCTGAATGCCGGATCGTTGCAGGCAGGAGCGCCCTCATCGATCCGCCCGCTCCGATCGTGGGGCGCTCGGATTGACATCCCCCGGCCTTTGGATACCCTAGAAAAACGCCGCACAGGCGTCCCCGTCCGCGGAAAGGGCTGCGCCCATCGCTTCGATTGCCGACATCCATACGATTCCAGCCTGGCTGGCGGACACAGGCGCATGGGGAAATCGTATGACGACGCACTTCCGGCGCGATGCCATCTCTCACGGCCGGCTCAATCTCGAACAGCAGCGCAAGCGCGCCAAGGAACTGCTCAAGGCCGCGCGCGCCCATGAGCCGGCTGCGCTGGCCCGCGTGACTCGCCATCTTCCACTGCGTGAATCCTCCCTAAGACTTGCCGATGCTCAGCTCGTGATTGGCCGCGAGTGCGGCTTTGCCAGCTGGCCCCGGCTGAAGGCCCATATCGAGGCACTGGATACCTCGCTAAGACTCACCCGCGAACATGGCGACCGGGACCTGGCCACACTGCACATCCGTTGTGGCAACGATATCCAGCACACGCTGCGCACGGCGGGGTTCGTCGGGGATTTTCTCGAGTTTTCCGACCCTTTCTGCCTCGGCCCGCTTGCCGACCTGCCGCCGGACGCCCTGATGCGCCTGCGCGCCCGGTTTCTGGCCAGCGCCTTCGACATGGCCGAGCCGGATGCCCTGGGTCGCCTGCGCAGAAGCTACGAATGCCTGGAAAGGCTCGATGACTACCAGCGGATCGTGCTGTGGTTCGAACACGACAGCTACGATCAGCTACTGCTCGCCTATCTCCTGCATCGGCTGCACCGCAACCCGTCCAGGGCCAGGATCGAGCTGATCGCGGTGGAGAGCGTTCCCGGCGTGGATCGCTTCATCGGCATCGGCCAGCTCGCGCCCGATCTGCTGGCCTGGCTATGGCGGCAGCGCCGGCCGGTGGAGACGCCATTGCTGGAACTCGGCAGCCAGGCCTGGAAAGCGTTGACCGCCAGTCGCGCCGAGCCACTGGAGGCTCTGATCGCCACGGGGACGCCGGCACTGGCGATGATGTGTCGCGGGCTCGAACGGCACCGGCAGGAATTGCCTGATCCACATACCGGCCTCGGGCTGACCGAGCGGCTCACGCTCGAGATCGTCCGCGACCATGGTCCGCTGACGGTCGGCCAGGCATTCGCGTATCTGATGCGCGAATACGAACCGCTGCCCTACCTGGGCGATTTGATGTTCTGGTGGCTCATCCAGCCACTGATCACGGCTCCGGAGCCTGCGATGGACATATCCGACACGCACCAGGAATGGCCACAGCGGCGTCTTGCCCTGACCGAACTGGGCCGGGATGTGCTCGCAGGGCGGCGCAACTGGCTCGATTACGTGCCGGGCGAACGCTGGGTGGGGGGAATACGGATCGTGCCGCGACGCGGCAATGGCTGAACGCCCCGGCGCTGGCCGACCATGCCGATGCCCGCATCGACGCTCTTGTGAGCGTTTCGGCTTCCCCCGCGCTTTGCGCAATAATGTCCAAGCGGTGGACGCGGCGGTCGGCCTAAGCTAGGCCAGGTCAGCGTTCAGGAGATGGATCATGGCGAAATCAACCAGTCAGTTCCGGTTCTTCAAGAGTCGGCATGTTCCCGCGCTTACCGTGCTGGAAGCAGCGATGAGCGATTTCAGTTACGACCGCCATGCCCACGAGGAATATGCCTTCGGTGTCACCCTCGCCGGCCGCCAGGACTTCTTCAGCAACGGCCAGTTTCATCGCAGTCCGCCCGGCAACGTCATCCAGTTCAATCCCGAGGAAGTGCACGACGGGCAGTCGGGCGGCGAAAGCGCGCTGGGCTACGTGATGGCCTATGTGCCTTCCGCTCAGCTCGAGGCACTGTTTGCCGACGCGGCGGGGCACGCGAGCGCCGGTCGCTTCAGAAGCACGGAGACGCTGATACCGGACCCGGCACTACGTGGCGCCATTCTGGAGCTGGTGCGCCTGGTGACCCGTCAGGTCGGCAGCCGCATCGACCAGGAACATGCCCTCTACCAGGTGGCGGCACGCCTCGTTCAGCGCGCCGGCAGGTTTCAGCCGGAAGGCACGGCCAGCCGGCCCGATGCTCTGCTGAGGCGAGCCCGGGAGTACATCCTCGCGCACCTCGAGGAGGATATGTCGCTGGACGACATCAGCCAGGCCGCACATCTCTCGAAATACCACTTCCTGCGGCTGTTCCGTCAGCAGGTCGGCATGACGCCGCACCAGTACGTGCTCAACTGCCGCATCAATGCCGCGCGTCATGCGCTGGCCACCGGCGCCGGGCCCAGTGACGTCGCCTTCCGTTACGGCTTTGCGGATCTCAGCCACTTCAACCGCCGATTCAAGCGCATCTACGGCATGACGCCGTATCGGTATCAGCGCAGTCTCGCCAACTGACTCGGAACTCCTGCCATGCTGGAAATCATCGCCTATGCCCTGGGCGTCATGTACACGCCTGGGCCAGTGAATCTGCTCGGCCTGAATGCCGGGCTCCACGGGCAGGCCAAGGCCTCGCTGGGGTTCTACCTCGGCGTGGGGCTGGCCATGCTCATGTTGTTCGTGCTGTTCGGCCTGGCCGGCGCCGCCTGGGTGCAGGGCGACATGCTCGCGGTGGTGGGCGCACTGGGCTGCGGGTACATCTTCTATCTTGCCGTCAAGATCGCCAGGTCGAGCATCGATCTGGGCGCCGTGCGCCAGGCGCCGCGGGTGATGAGTTTTCGTGACGGGCTGATCATGCAGCTCTGCAATCCCAAGGGCGTGGTGGCGACCCTGCCGATCGCGACGATCCAGTTTCCTGCCGTGGGCATTCACGGTGCGAGCCTGATCGCCTGGTCGCTCGGCCTGGCCGCGCTGGCAGTCGGCGCTCCCAGCAGTTATGCACTGATCGGCGCCGTGCTGGGCAGGCGGGTCGAGAATCCCGCCATCCTCAAGGGCTTCAGCCTCGCCATGGCGGCGCTGCTGGCCGGCGTCGCTCTGTCGATCGGCTACGAGCATGTGTGGCGGCCCCTCTCGTCAGGATAAGCCGGCGATCAGCGGACATGACGGCGCGAGTCGCGCCGTCGGCCCCAACGGCTCGGGGAAAACGACGCTGTGCGAAGCATCAGCGGCTGGCTGTCCCCGACGAGGCCGCTCTTGGCGGCCTCGATTCGGACAAGATGGCGAAGGAAGGATATCCCCGCCTGAACGCTTGCTGCCTAGAATTCAGCCCAATCCTCTGTCTCGACTTTGGCACGGCCAGAGTTTCCTGATCGGGATGCGGCCGGCAAGGCAGGCCTGCCAGAAGCAGTTTTGGACTCGCTTCGCCCAGTCAAGAGGTGAGTACTCGATGATGCACTTCTCGTAACGGTATTTCCCTGTCCTTTGATCTGGAACTGGGCAATCAACTGCGCCAACTGCTTGGCTTGCTCCTCCAAGGAAGTGGCAGCGGCGCTTGTCTGCTCGACAAGCGAGGCATTCTGCTGAGTCACGGAATCCATCTGATTCACCGCAGCATTGATCTGCTCGATTCCGCTATTTTGCTCCCGTGTCGCCGAGGACACTTCACCCATCAGTTGGGAAACCTGTCGGATGGCGCCCACGGTTTCACTGATGGACTTCCCGCTTCGCTCCGCCTGCTCAGCACCATTGATGATTTTTGAAGTGGTCTCTTCAATCATGGCCCGAATCTGTTTGGCGGATTCCGCACTACGACTCGCAAGTGAACGCACTTCACTCGCAACAACAGCGAATCCTCGGCCCTGCTCTCCCGCACGCGCTGCCTCGACCGAGGCGTTGAGTGCCAGAATGTTGGTTTGAAAGGCAATGGAGTCAATAACTTCGATAATGTTCTGGATCTTGCGTGAGCTATCCGCGATATCTCTCATGAGCTGAGCGGTGCGCTGCACATCCTGCCCACCCGCCTCAGCGGCCTGGGAAGCCCTCGAGGCCAACTGATCGGCTTCGGCGGTCGTTTCGGTATTCTGGCGTACGGTAGAAGCCATCTGCTCCATGCTGGAAGCCGTCTCCTGCAAGGCAGCGGCTTGTTGCTCGGTTCGCGTCGAGAGGTCCTGACTACCCGCAGCGATTTCGCCAGCCCCCGTAAACACGTTCTCGCTATTGCTTCGCAGAGACAGAACGAGCTCGCTTAGCTTTCCCTGCATGTTCTTCAACGCATTGAAGAGTTGGCCGATCTCGTTGTTGCCTCGGTCCTGGATGTTTGCCGTCAGATCACCCTGAGCGATACGGTCAAAATGTTCGATGGCCTCTTGAAGAGGCGCTACAACGATACGAACCATCCCGGCACGCACTATCAACGCGGCAAATGCTGCCAACACGAGAAGCGCAATAGCGACGATCTCGACAAGGCGGCTCGAATCGCTATCCTCGGCAATAAGCTCATCGCCACGCTTTTCCACGTAACGAATGAAATCGCGCACCGCAATATCCAAACCTTTTAGCAACTCATCTATACGCTTATCCTGGTTCTGAATCTCATCGGGATTACCGTTCTCGAGAAGCGGCACCAGAGTATTCGTCACAAGTTCGTTATATAAACCACTAATTTTCGAAACATAAGGACCGCGCAGGCTGTCTTCCGACATGGGAATATTCTGGAATTCCGCAAAACGCTGGCGCGCTAACTCCAGCGCCTCCTCGGCAGATTGTTTAACTTCTCTGGCACTATCGTAGTTGGCCTGGCGGCTCAAGAGTACATACTTGTCAAGCATCCGCTGCGCACGCAGCAGATTAACCTGCGTCCGATTAATGGTATTGGTCTGCGTTACGTTTATTTCCGAAAGCTCATTTATTGATTTCGCACTGACATGGTTAGAGTAGAACCCCAACGCACTGATCGCGACAATCATTAGCAACAAAACAGATAACGCTATTAGCAATATCTTTTTGATCGATAAGTTTTGCATAACCTGATGATGACCTGCGCCGTTGAGTGTCGGGCCATGTATGCCGCGCCCACGGCATCCCCGAGTTACTCATATCGGCTAACAGCGGAAAAACTGAGCCGCGCCCAACCAAAGTATAAACCCGGTTTCGCAGCGATCTGCTCCAAGTACCGGAACAACATCTAAAGAAGCGATTTCGCATATAACGAAAGGGGCAGCGTCACCTACTGCCCCGCGGCGGCAGCAGGAAAAATATCAGAATAGCCATGCTCCGCGATTAAAAAAATCAATCATCACGACACTATGCGTCTTTATAATTGACCAGCCATTCAATAAAAGAGATCTCATTGTGCCTGCCTATCGACCAGCCGCAATCAAGCGCCAAGCCTGTCTTGCCAACATGCCGGATTATTGGGCTGTCATCGAGGATCGCCACGGCCAACCCCCCGTGGTCGTGGAGCGATTCAATACCTATCGCGAGGCCCAGGTACGAGCCGAACAGCTGACGCGAGAACGTGCCATCACTCGCCTTTCACCACATCGCTGTGTGTGATCACGATGAGTGGGATTTGCTCAGCCTTGCGAGCAAAGTGTCTTGATACGGCCTGAAAAGCGCCGGCACTTGCTCATGCCGTGCAAGAGATCAACTCAAACAGTTATTTCACCGCGTGGGTTCGTGTACAAGCCCAGTCCGCTCTTCAAATATTTCTGTCTTGCCTGAGCATCGCTCATCGGCTTTTCAGACGGGACCAGGCAGGTTCCAGGGATTTTTCATAAGCAAGACTGCAGCGGCTCTAATCCCAAGCATTGTCCCGCCAGCGGGTCACCCGCTATCGCTTTCATGCCGTATCGGCTTGCACATGGCACAACCCATAAGGCTCCACTACATTGAAATAGTGTGTAGAACCACGCCATGCAGCACAATATTCAGGCGTTAACCGTTGCGTATTTTCCACACAGCATGTCATGAATGATGGTCCGCCATCGATAACAAAAACCACACAGGTGACGTAATGTACGATTCAAAGAATCTGCAAAAGATCGGAATACTCGAAGACAATGCAAAACAGGGCATGGAAGCCTTCTGGGCGTTCGACAAGGCAGCCTTCGCCGAAGGGGCTCTGGATGGCAAGACCAAGCAATTGCTGGCTCTGGCTGTCGCCATGACTACCCAATGCCCTTACTGTATCGAACTACACACCAAGGCGGCCCGGGATGCCGGAGCAGGAGATGCCGAACTGAGTGAGACGGCTCTAGTGGCGGCTGCCATCCGCGCCGGGGGCGCGATCACTCACGCCACGCACATGTTTTAAGATGCGTATACTTGATATGCGTACAGGTAAATAGCCGAGACTGCTGCCGGAAAATTCCCGGCAGCAGTGCGTTAGAAAGCAGAGATAAGGCCGCAAGCGGCTAGGCAGCGCCTTTCGTCACTCCGCTCGTCTTGGCATTGTGGGCCGCAATGGCATCCATCAGCGCAGGCGACAAGCAGTCATAAGGCTCCAGCCCCAGCTCCTTGAGTCGCGCCCTTACTTCTCCCATCTTGTCCGGATCGGCCCCCGACTCGATGATCGATGATGTAAAAGCCGCGAACTCCGGCCCTGCCCAGCCTTTATCGTCCGAAAGCTCGACATGGATGAAATCGAGTCCATAAAACGGATGGTCTTTATTCTCGATACGCCCGTACATGTGCACGCCACATGCCTGACAGGCATGGCGCTGAATGACGGCTGACGGATCGACGACCTTGAGCTTTTCCTCGTGGGCCGTGACGCTCACGCTATCTCGCGGCACGACCGCTACCAGGGAGAAAAGCGCGCCTTCGGGCTTCCAGCATTTGGTACAACCGCATACGTGGTTGTGGGCGCATTGGGCCTTGACCGTGACTTCGACCTTGTCATGATCACAGTGGCAATGCAGCGTTCCCCCATCGAACCCCGTACTGGCCGTGTGGGTGCCATTGTCGACCATGGGATGGATGTGAATGTTGCTCATTTTTTGTTGTCCTTGTTGTTCGTTCGCGTGGGGGCTTTTATCGTTACGCAAACCAGACATGACGTTGGATAGCCACGACATACTCCACCTCCCTCAGTAGTGCAGCACAGAGCGGATGCTCTTGCCTTCATGCAGCAGCTCGAAGGCCTCGTTGATCTGCTCGAAGGGCAGATCGTGCGTGACGAACTCGTCGATCTTCAGCTCGCCCTTCATGTAGCGGTCGACATAACCCGGCAGCTCGCTGCGCCCCTTGACCCCGCCGAAGGCGGAGCCCTTCCATACCCGACCGGTCACCAGCTGGAACGGCCGCGTGGAGATCTCCTCGCCGGCGCCGGCCACGCCGATGATGATCGACTCGCCCCAGCCCTTGTGGCAGCACTCCAGCGCCGAGCGCATGACATTGACGTTGCCGATGCACTCGAAGGAGTAGTCCACGCCGCCGTCGGTCATGTCGACGATGACCTGCTGGATGGGATCGCTGTAATCCTTGGGATTGACGAACTCGGTGGCGCCGAACTGGCGCGCCATCTCGAACTTGTCGGGGTTGACGTCGATGGCGATGATGCGGCTGGCCTTGGCCATCTGCGCCCCCTGAATGACGGCGAGCCCGATGCCGCCCAGGCCGAATACCGCCACGGTGGAGCCCGGCTCGACCTTGGCGGTGTTGAGCACTGCGCCGATGCCGGTGGTCACGCCGCAGCCGAGCAGGCAGATCTTGTCCAGCGGCGCTTCCTTCGACACCTTGGCCAGGGAGACTTCCGGCAGTACGGTGTACTCGGAGAAGGTCGAGGTGCCCATGTAGTGGTGGATCATCTTGCCGTCGATCGAGAAGCGCGAGGTGCCGTCGGGCATCACGCCCTTGCCCTGGGTGGCGCGCACCGCGCTGCACAGGTTGGTCTTGCCCGACAGGCAGAACTTGCACTTGCCGCACTCGGCGGTGTACAGCGGAATGACGTGGTCGCCGGGCTGCACGCTGGTCACGCCCGGGCCGACTTCCTCGACCACGCCGGCGCCTTCATGGCCGAGAATCGACGGGAACAGCCCCTCCGGGTCGGCGCCGGAGAGCGTAAAGGCATCGGTATGACAGACACCGGTGGCGGCGATGCGTACCAGCACCTCGCCCTCCTTGGGCCCCTCGACGTCGATTTCGGCGATTTCCAGCGGCTTGCCGGCTTCCCAGGCGATGGCGGCACGTGACTTCATCAAGACATACTCCTTGTTATTATCGTTATCGTGATGCTGCATTCCTCCTCAGGAGGAACCGAAGCATAGCTAGAGTCTAGGTGAAACTTGGCGAGATGATTAACGAAGCTGGACGCATAACACCGTTGCCAGGGAGCAATAATGGCGAGGCAGGCAGACACGACGGCAAGCCGGATTCGCAAATCGCATGCTCAGGCTCGCCTCGGCGCGTGAGCCCACCACTGCCAGCGCAGCTCACCGTTGGTCAGCGCTTCAGCGTGGGCCGTCAGGTGTTCGATAGTCAATGTTTCCAATGCCGTCGCAGCGATGACCCAGGGGGGCGGCTCGAAAGGGTTTATCGTTGCGGCGTCCCTGCCATGCGAGGCACGCAGTGCCTGCCAGTACCCCACAAGGGTAGCGTCCAGGGTTTCCGGAGTCTCCAGCGTGGCACGCAGACCGACACATCGTCGCCGTAGCGTCGCTACGTCCAGACGCGCCAGTGCGACCGCCCGCTCGACAATGAAATCGGTAATGGCCTGTTTCAGCTCGTCGATGCCGGCATGCGGCGACTGGATGACATAGCCCAGCCGAGGCCAGCCGCCCGCTTCGCGATAGCGTACGGCGGCCACATAGCCCAGCCGACGTTTCTCGCGCATCTCGTTGAAGAACGCTGCGTCATGGCATCCGCCGAGCAGCTGCATCAGCACCCGGCTCATCGGGCTGTCATCCGCCGCATCGACCTGCAGCATCAGCGCATGATCGTCTGCCTGAGGCGCAAGCCAGTGCAGGGAGGACACCGCCGCTGCCGACTGGTCCTGCTCCTCTTCGGCCCAGCCCGCCAGGGCCGCCAGTTGCGGCTTCAGGCACCGGCAGCCGGCACGCGCCTCGCTCACGCCGAGGCCCCCGCTGATCCAGGCCAATGCCCGTGGCTTGCGTGTCGCTTGCGTCACGTGACGCGACGGCCGCTCCAGATACGTCAGCAGGCGTTGTGCCAGAAGCCCTGCCCCATCTCGAGACGGCCCGGTATCCGCGGCGAGCTTCGCGGCCTCGGGCCAGGCGGCCAGTACCTGCTCGATGGCGGACGCCAGACGCTCCGCCGGGCCTCTCGCCATTAGCCAGTCGCCCCGGGCATCGCCCTCCAGCCACAGCAACACGCCCTGCGCCTGACATGCCTGACGCAGGGCCAGTGCATGCCGGCGCCAGGCAGCCAGGCGCTCGGGCTGACGAGACACTGACGCCGGCCAGCCAAGACACCAGCTGGCGCCCGGCTGCTCGGGGCCATTCCCCCACCAGAGGGCGATCGGATCATTCTCGACCAGTCCGGGCGCACGTGACGCTGCATCGACGATAGGCGTCTGGACGGCGAGAACTGGCGCCGAGCGCAGTGGCAGAGGCCTGCCCTGCATGAAGGGGCTGGCACCGGAGGTGTCGGCCTTTTTGCGAAATGCCGTCAGCGTCTGCGGCACATACCGAACGCGGGCCATGAACGGGGCCTCGGAATCCACCGTCAGCGAAGCGCGCTCCTCCAGCACTCGGCATTGCGAGGGCGCAAGCCATTCACGCAGCGTTTCGTCACTCGTTGGCGTCGCATTGACGTGACGTCCAGGCAGCAGCCCGCGTGCCAGCCGGCGGGCCTGGACAAGCGGCCAGGCGTCGAGGGCCTGCGGCGCGATAACGCCGCCAGGGTGGCGCTTCGAGGGACGCAAGACACGCTCGACCTGCTCGCGCACCGCAGCCCGGCAAGTCGCCAGCAGCGTCTCGACGCATCGCGATCCCGCCTCGGTCATCGACAGCGAAAGCGAAAGCGAAAGCGCCGTATCGGTGGCGGGTGCCGCCAGACTGACGCTCAGATCGGCAATAGCGCCTTCATGCTGCAACGTCTGCGCCAGCGTGCCATCGCCGAGCCCCGCCGTCAGACGCTCGAGCGAGGCGCGCCGTGTCGTCATCAGATCGGGGGGAAACGGCCAGAGCATTTCCAGCGTCGCTGCACGTGTCGGCAGCGTTTCCGGCAGGCACCATTGCAGGTGCGCAGGTGCCTTCCAGCGCCATCGGCGTGGCGGCAATGCACCGGCTCCGGCCGGAATTTCCGCACCCGCCTGGACCAGCCAGGTCATCTGCTCCTCCAGCGGCATTGGCCCGAGCATGACCAGACTCATGCGCTCGGCGCGGTAGTGCGCAGAATGGAATTCAGCCATCTGGGCACACAGCCCCAGGGCATCGCTGCCCAGGCTGGCCCGATTGCCCGCATGACACGCATGTGCGGGATGCATGTCCCGGCAGAGCCGGGACAGCACGGCCTGACGGTGCAGCGCCGGGTCCGCCAGGCGCGCCTGGAACTCCGCATCGAGCACGTCGACCTCGCGTGCGACGGCCCCTTCATCCAGACACGGATACAGCAGCAACTCGACCAGACGCGTCAGTCCCGCTCGAGCGGCATCGAGCGGCAGCGTCAGGTGAACGTCAGTGACGTACTCATCGGTACGCGCGTTGTAGCGCCCGCCCCGCTCGCCGATCCAGGCGGCAAAGGCGCCGGGTGCCGGTGCGTTTCGCGATCCCAGAAACAAGGCGTGTTCGAGCAGATGGGCCAGCCCGGGCAAGGCCTCGGGCTCATCGAGGTAGCCGGTACCGACCGCCCCTACCAGACGGACCTGTCGGGCCGAGGGGACCTCGGCGGCCAGCAGTTGCAGGCCATTGTCCAGACACTGCACGGCGACGCGACTGCCGGCAGGCAGTTCGGGAAAGGAGATTGTCGAGGATATGCGGGCACGTGATGTCGTCATGGCGGTATGCGTCCGAGTCATCCCAGGCGGCGTCATCCCAGGCGGCGTCATTCGAGGTGCGTCTTCCAGGACGCTGACGCCGCCCGGTAGAACGCCAGTTCCTTCTCGATCATGCACTGGCGATGCTGGGGATGGCGGATGCCATGCCCCTCGCCCTCGAACAACACCACTTCAGCCACAAGACCACGCGCCTGAAGCGTCTCGGCCATGATCAACGTCTGCTCGGGCACGACGACCGGATCCTGCTCCCCCTGGAAAAAGATGACCGGGGCCTGGATGTCTGCCGCCCGGTAACGCGGACTGCGACAGCGCTGGGTCTCGGCATCGCCCAACAGCCAGTCGAGATAGCCCGACTCGAAACGATGAGTCAGTTCCGCCAGACGCGGCGCATCGGTAACGCCGTACAGGCTGGCGCCGGCGCGAAAACGAGATGTCGAGGCCAGGACGTTGAGCACCGTGAACCCACCGGCGCTCTGCCCCCGAATAAAGAGCCGTTCGGGGTCGGCGATGCCCCGCACCGTCAGCGCCTCGGCCAGCGCGATCACATCCTCGACGTCCAACCGTCCCCATTCGCCGGCCAGGCGCTCGCGAAAGGCCCGCCCCCGGTTACCGCTTCCCCGTGGATTGATGTCGGCCACGGCAAATCCCTGGTGCGTCCACCAGCGAACGAGCGGATCGTAGACCGGATAGCTCGCCGACGTGGGCCCGCCATGGACACGCACGATCAACGGCGCGGGCCGCTCACTTGCCGCCTCGGGACGATAGACGAAGGCCGAGACCCGCTCACCGTCGCCCACCGCCACCTCGATCGTGTCAGGCTCGGGCACGTCCACCGGAGTCTCCAGCGCCGCCAGGCACTGCACTTCTCCGCTGCGCAGATGTACCCGCTCCAGGCGCGCAGCATGCCGGGGCCCCTGGGTGATGGCATAGAGCCAGCCCATGGCGTAGGCCAGACCGCTGACACGCGTCGCCCCGGGCAACAGCGCAACGCTGGTCTGTTCCCGGGCATCGAACTGCAGCACATGGGCCGCTCCCTCGCGGAAGCGCGTCACGATCCCGGTCAGTACGCTTTCACCGGGCCAGAGGTGATGACACTCGCCCAACTGCCACGGGGTGGGGATGTGATCCGCCGGGCAGTCGCTCATCCGCTGGGCCGTCTCCCCGGCCAGACGATACGGTTGCCACCAGCCGCCGTGATCGCTCATGACGAACAGCGTCCCGTCAGGGGCGAACTGCGGCTGCGCGACTGCCGCTCCGCCATCCCAGGTCGCGACATGCATGCACTGCCCCTCGACGTCGAGCCGGGCGATGCGAAGGCGCGAGCGCTGCCACGGCATGTGAGGCAGATCCCACTCCACCCAGGCGAGTCGCCGGCCGTCGGCCGAGAGCGCCGGGGCGCCATAGAAGTCCGCCCCGGTCGCCATGACGGTGCGGGCGCCGTCGCCGATCGCCACCAGGTGCTGGGTGCCTCGACGACCGTCGCCCTGCTCTTCCACGGCCAGGAGGCGGCGCCGCTGCGGGTCGGCCAGCAGGCCGCCGTAGCGCGTTTCGGGGCATGCCCACCATGGACGAGGACTACGGCCATCGAGCGGCTGGTAAAGCAGCGCCTGGCTCGGCCGGTCGACCCAGATCACGCCATCGTCGAGGCAGGCATGCGCCCTGCCGCCGTAGCCGTTGACGCGGCTGCCGACATCGCGATCGACGGGCGAGAGCGGACGAGCCTCCCCGTGATACCAGTGGCAGAGCGTTCGCCGGCCGCTCTCGGGATCGGTCGCCAGCCAGAACGCGCCTTGCGCCGTGACGTTCAGCTCGCTCAGGCCATCCGCCGGACGCGCCGCCTCCTGCAACGGCTCACGCACGACAGAAGACTTGCGATTCGTGCACGTTGCGCGGCGTCAGTTGCGTTATCGCGCGTGAATCCTGTGCAGCCTCGTCGCGTGCCGCCTCGATCACACCGTGAGCGGGAGACAGGGCGCACACCGGGTCGGTGGCGGCAGGATCGCCGGTCAGCAGGAAAGCCTGGCAGCGACATCCTCCATGGTCCTGATGGCGTTCGTCGCAATCGCGGCAGGGGGCCGGCATCCAGGCATCGCCACGAAAGCGATTGAAGGCGAAGCTGTCGTACCAGATGCTCGTCAACGACTGCTCGCGCACCGAGGGAAATGCCATGGGCAGCTCCCGGGCACTATGACACGGCAATACCGTGCCATCCGGTGCCACGGTCATGAAGATCGCGCCCCACCCGCCCATGCAGGCCTTGGGGCGCTCGGCGTAGTAATCGGGCACCACGAACAGAAGACGCATCTCGTTGCCTTCGGTGGCCAGCCGCTCGCGCCAGCGGGCAGTCGTCGCCTCGGCTGTTACCAGCTGGGATTCGCTGGGCAGCAGGCCGGCCCGGTTGAGATGGGCCCAGCCATAGTGCTGGCAGTTGGCCAGCTCCACGGCATCGGCTCCCAGCTCGACGCACAACTCGATGATGCGGTCGATCTGCTCGATGTTGTGACGGTGCAGCACGACATTGAGCACCATCGGATAGCCGGCCGCCTTGACCGCACGGGCCATGGCCAGTTTTTTGGCATGAGCCTTCCTCGACCCGGCCAGGGCACCGGCCATGTCGTCATCCGCTGCCTGCAGGCTGATCTGGATATGGTCCAGCCCCGCATCGCGAAGCGCCATGATGCGCGCCTCGTCCAGTCCCAGGCCCGAAGTGATCAGATTGGTATAGAAGCCCAGCCCGCGCGCCTCGGCCACCAGCGCCTCGAGATCGTGACGGGTCAACGGCTCGCCGCCCGAAAAACCCATCTGCACGGCGCCCATGGCGCGTGCCTGGCGCAGCACGTCGCGCCACTCGTCGGTGGAGAGTTCGTCGCGGCGTGCCGCGAAGTCCAGCGGGTTGGAACAATAAGGACACTGCAGCGGACAGCGATAGGTGAGCTCGGCCAGCAGCCAGAGCGGTGCACCGGCGCTGAGCTCGGCATGGGAGCGCAGTTGATCAGTCATGGCGTATCCATCCCTGTTGGGCTGCATCGAGCAGAAACTCCTGGACATCCTGCTCGAGGGAAGAGGCGTCGGGATAGCGCTGCTGCAGTTCGGCCACCAGATCCGCCACGTCACGCTGCCCGTCGAGCAGTGTCAGCACCGCTCCGGCACTGTCGTTGAGCTGGACCATGCCCTCCGGATAGAGCAGGACATGACGTTGCTGGGCGGGCTCCCACTGCAGCCGCCAGCCAGGCCGCAAGCGATAGACGTCATGCATGTTCATGCCAGCCCCCGATGGTAGACCCGCTCAGGGGTCACCGTGTGATACGGTGCGCGGTCCAGCTGGTAGGCCAGGGTCATGGCATCGAGCATGCTCCACAGCACGTCCAGCTTGAACTGCAGGATTTCCAGCGCGCGCTGCTGGCTTGCAGGGGTCGTGCATACCGACAGGGCCACCTCGAGGCCATGATCGACATCGCGCCGGGCCTCGCCCAGCCGCTTGCGGAAATAGGCGTAGCCGTCGGGCTCGATCCACGGATAATGCTTTGGCCAGGTATCCAGGCGATTCTGGTGAATCGCCGGAGCGAACAGTTCGGTGAGCGAGGAGATTGCCGCCTCGCGCCAGTCGGCACGGCGCACGAAATTGACGTAGGCATCCACGGCGAAGCGCACGCCGGGTAGCACATACTCCTGCGACCACAGCGCCTCCCGACTCAGCCCTACCGCTTCACCCAGCACCAGCCAGGCCTCGATCCCGCCGGCATCCGCGTCGTGGCCGTCGTGATCCAGCAGCCGCTGAATCCAGCGCCGACGGGTGTCGGCATCGGGACAGTTGGCCAGCAGCGCGGCATCCTTCTGCGGAATGTTGATCTGATAGTAGAAGCGGTTGGCGACCCAGCCACGAATCTGCTCGGGCGTGGCGCGTCCTTCGGCCATGTCCATCTGATAGGGATGATGAATATGGTAATAGTCGCCCTTGGCCATCAGAGCGGCACGAAACGCTTCCTGATCGAGCGCGGTGGACGGATCGCTGCTCGAGTCGGCAGCCGGAGTGACGAATGGGGATGCGATCGACGTCATGGCGGCTCCTTGTTTATCTATCCTGTTATCTCATTATCCTGCCGTGACGACGGCATGAGCGACTCAACACGAGACGCATTGACGGGCTACAGCGCAAGACGCATTCCGTCATGGGCCACCTCGATGCCATGGGCTTCCAGCACTGCCCGTTCGGCCGAAGTGTCGTCAAGAATCGGATTGGTATTGTTGATGTGAATCAGAATGCGCCGCGTGGCCGCCGGAAGTCTGTCGAGCTCGCTGATCAGCCCCTGCTCTCCCGCTAGGGCCAGATGGCCCATGTCGACTCCCGTCGCCCGGCCCACCCCGAGGCGCTGCATCTCGTCGTCGTGCCACAATGTGCCATCGACCAGAACGCAGTCGGCACGCTGCAGCCAGGCGCGCACACCTTCGTTCAACCGGCCCAGCCCCGGCGCATAGAACAGCCCGGCGCCGCTGCTGGAATCCTCGATGAACAGGCCCAGATTGTCGCCCGCCGTCGGCGCCCCACGCCGGGGAGAATAGGGTGGCGCGTTGCTGTCCAGCGCAATTGCCGTAAAGTTCAGTCCCGGGCAGCAATCGATCTCGAAGCGAACTTCGTGCCGGCTTGCATTGATATCGATGGAGCGCCAGCGCAACCCGCCCTGCCAATGCTCCAGCATGGGAAACAGCGGGAACCCGGTGCTCAGATCCTGATGCACATTAGGCGTACACCACACGTCCAGAGGGCAGCCCTCCCGCAGGGACAGCAGCCCCGTCACATGGTCGATCTGGGCATCGACGAGCAGTACGCCGGCGAGCCCCGTGCCACGCAGCTGGTGCCGGGGATGGAACTCAGGGTTATGCGCCATCTGCGCCCGAATATCCGGCGAGGCGTTACACAGCAGCCAGCGCTCCCCGTCGCTGCTTATGGCTATCGAGGACTGAGTGCGCGAAGGCGTGATGCTACCGTTACGCGCGCCCCGGCAGTTGGCGCAGTTGCAGTTCCACTGGGGAAAACCACCGCCCGCTGCCGACCCCAATACCAGAACATGCATAACGTTTCCTCACCCGGTTAACGCAAGACGCTCCATTGGTTTAATGGAGCGTCTTGCGTGTTGCGGCTATCGATATCCAATATCAGCTCACAATATCCAGTATCGACTCATATCCCGTATCAACGGTTGGCAATGTAGAGCGTGACTTCAAAGCCAAGGCGCAGATCGGTGTAAGCGGGTTTCGTCCACATGGAGGTCTCTCCCTAACGATAATTTTTTGGCCACTGCCAAAAGCAGTAAAGCACTATTGCTTCGAAATAGATCCCATACTTTGGGAGGAATTGCACTCTTGCCCTCGAAAGGGAATGCTAATCTTCCGATACATACGCAACGCAACTAACGAGCCATTTTCGTAACCCTATAAAGATAAAACAGAAAATCGCTTCCGGATGATGAACACCAGGACAGGACAAGGCGGAAATGGAGCATTTCGACACCGATTACTTACAATGGAGAACAAAATGAAACCCGCTTATGCCATTCTATTAATTTCATCCTTATGGTCAGTCAATAGTCTCGCCAATGATTCGCCCCAACACGACTACCCCACCCAGGCTCGCGTGGAGTATGTCTTTGGTTGCATGCAGCAATTGGGAGGCGAGAATTACGACAACCTTTACAAGTGTTCCTGCAGCATCGACCGAATCGCGGATCAGGTGTCCTATGAAGACTTTGTCGCCATGGATACCTTCGCTCGCGGGCAACGGGCCGGCGGGGAGCGTCCAGAGGTGTTGCGCGAAGGTCGCCAGGCGGAGTCGAGCCGCTCGACGTTTGCCAAGGTAAAGCACCGCGCCGCCACGCAATGCCTGATCGACGATACCGACCACAGCTAGTCGCAACGCGATCTACGCCGCCTCACGGCGCAAGTCCAGATCCGGAGTTGCATGCAAAGCCATGTCATGACCATGCAGGCAGGCATGGCGCCCCCCCTGCCGTATCGTTGATTTTCCGTCCCTGGCAGCGCATGGCCACGCAATTGCTCGGAGTTGCCAACAAGGCCTTCCAGATACGCCTCTTTAGCCCCTGCTTTACTTGTTGCAGCGCCGCTCGCAAGCCTCACTTATCATCTGGAAAAACCCGCTACTCACTCACACTTACCCACCATTTTTCTTGTTCCATCCCCACATTCATATCCATTACCCGCTTATTAACTGAATAATGAAACCATGCTTGAGCATGGTTTCATTATTGCCGTACGGCAACAGTATTGTGCCCCACAACACGTAAACAAGTTACGGCTTTCTCTAACTTATTCGCCTTTATGTGTAGGCACAAAATTAGTAATTGACGGTGCTGCCGGGCCTACCATAATCGTGTTTAACGGGCTCGGATTCGCTAACCGCCCCGGATTGAGAATAAATATAAGATTGCTACGGAGAACGTCATGAAAGGAAAGAGTTTGAACGGGGATGCCAAGCGGCTTTTCACTGCCAAACGGCTTTTCACTGGCAGCCTTACCGCCCTGGCAATGGCTGTCTCCGGCGCAGCCGTCGCCAACCAGGAATTGCTCGAGCTTCAGCAGGATCCCGATCAATGGGTCATGTGGGGAGGTCAGTACAACGGCCAGCGCTACAGCGAACTGGATCAGATCAACAAGTCCAACGTCAACCAGTTGCAACCGGCGTGGACCTTCTCCACCGGCGTTCTGCGCGGCCATGAAGGGGGCCCGCTGGTCCTCGGCAACACGATGTACATTCAGTCGCCCTTCCCCAACAAGGTCCTCGCCATCGACCTGGACACCCATGCCATCAAGTGGAAATACGAGCCCACCCAGAATCCGCAGGTCATAGGGGTGATGTGCTGCGATACGGTCAACCGCGGCCTGGCCTACGCCGATGGCAAGATTTTCCTGCAGCAGGCCGACACCACGCTGGTCGCGCTCGACGCCAACACCGGCGAAGTGGTGTGGCAGAGCATCAACGGTGATCCCTCCAGGGGCCAGACCGCCACCAATGCTCCCCTGGTTGTGAAGGACAAGGTGATCACCGGCATCTCGGGAGGCGAATTCGGGGTCCGCGGCTATCTGACCGCGTACAACATCGCCGACGGCAAGCTGGCCTGGCGAGCCTACAGTACCGGCCCCGACGATTCGATGCTGATCGACCCGCAGAACACCATCGACGGCGCCACCGGCCAACCGGTGGGGCAGGACTCCAGTCTGAAAACCTGGGAAGGCGACCAGTGGAAGATCGGCGGCGGCACCACCTGGGGCTGGTTCACCTACGATCCCGAGCTGGACCTGTTGTATTACGGCACCGGCAACCCGGGGACCTGGAACCCGACCCAGCGTCCGGGCGACAACAAGTGGTCCATGTCGCTGTTCGCGCGGGATCCGGATACCGGTGAAGCGAAGTGGGTCTTCCAGATGACCCCCCACGACCAGTGGGACTACGACGGTGTCAACGAAAAGATCCTGGTCGATCAGGAGATCGACGGCCAGCCACGCAAGCTGGTGGTGCACTTCGATCGTAATGGCTTCGCCTACACCCAGGATCGCGAAACCGGCGAACTGCTGCTGGCCAAGAAATACGATCCGGCGGTGAACTGGGCCTCTAGCGTCGACATGGAGACCGGCCGGCCGCAGGTGAACGAGCAGTACGCCACCGCAGGCAAGGAAAACGTCAACGTGGAGAACATCTGCCCGTCGGCACTGGGTACCAAGGATCAGCAACCTTCCTCCTTCTCGCCCAAGACCGGCCTGTTCTACGTCCCCACCAACCACGTCTGCATGAACTACGAGCCGTACCAGGTCGACTATACCGCCGGCCAGCCCTATGTCGGCGCCACGCTGTCGATGTTCCCCGGCCCGGATGACATCACCAACCCGGTCAAGGAGCTGGATGCGGACCGCATGGGCACCTTCATCGCCTGGGATGCCACCAAGGGCGAGATCAAGTGGTCGATTCCGGAGCGCTTCTCGGTATGGAGCGGGGCATTGGCCACCGCCGGTGACGTAGTGTTCTACGGTACGCTCGAAGGCTATCTCAAGGCAGTGGATGCCAATACCGGTGAAGAACTCTACAGCTTCAAGACGCCCTCCGGCATCATCGGCAACGTCAACACCTGGCGTCATGACGGCAAGCAGTATATCGGCGTCCTGTCGGGCATCGGCGGCTGGGCCGGCATCGGCATGGCAGCGGGCCTGACCGACCCCAACGAGGGACTCGGCGCCGTCGGGGGCTACAAGGATCTGTCCAACTACACCCAACTGGGCGGTGTGTTGACGGTCTTCACCCTGCCCGACACGGCGGTGGATGTCGCCGCAAACTGAGCGACGGCAAGCGCAGAACCCTTATCTCGAGTCAGCGAAGCTAACCCTTATCCCGGTCCTCAGGGCCGGGTAAGGGTTACTCCTGGCCCGCCATGTCCAGCTTCTCGATATAAGTGCATGCCATGACATATAAATTATTCCCCCTCGCCTATGCCCTGACACTTTTGCTGGCTCCCCTGTCCGTCTCGTCGGCTTTCGCCAACAACGGCGATCCCGTGACCCACGACTACAGCGATTACGGCGCCGCGGAGTACACCGGCCCGAAGGAGGAGCCTTCCAGTACCGACAATGCCTCGCAGGCCTCCGATGGCCCCATCGTCAACAACTACAGCGACTACGGGGCAGCGGAATACGGAAGCTCAGCCGAGTCCGGCGGATCCGCTGCATCAGGCGATAATGCAGGCAATGGCGACAATGCGCTGGCCAGCGGCGATGCGCAAAGCGACGGCAAGCCCTATCAGGTCGACTGCAGTGGCAACACCTGCAAGGCCAACCAACCCGTGGTCGTGGGATACGAGAAATTCGTCGGCCACTGCTCGCAGTGCCACGGCGAAACGGCCGAAGGCAGCACATTCGCGCCCAGCCTCGTGCAGCGCCTGCAAGGGATGGACAAGGCCCACTTTCTCCAGGTCGTGACCAACGGCAAGACCACGCAGGACCCCGGCACCGGCACATATGCGGTCATGCCTCCCTGGGGTGGCAACAAATCCGTGATGAGCAATATCGATAATATCTGGGCATTCCTCAAGGCCCGTTCCGACGGCGCACTCAAGGCGGGACGCCCTGAACCGATGTAGACGACCGGCGTAGCCCAACGCGTCGTTCGAGTTGTGCACGCTAAAGGCTGGTTTGTCGGCACTGGCGGTCCGGTATTGGCCGCCCTCTTCCGCCCGCCTTGGTCACTGAACCGTTTGCGCGCACAAATCGCATGAGACATGCCATGACATCCTGCGCTCCCTGCCGAGCGCCCAACAGCAAAAGGAACCGGACCCACGTTCGGCTCGAGCCATGAATAGACTCTTCTCTGCTTTTCGTCGCTGGCGTACCCGGGGATGCCTGGGCTGCCTAGGAGTAGCCCTGACGCTCCATACCGCCGTTGCTGCACCCCCTCCGGCTGACGAAGCGCTACGCGTTTGCGCGGATCCCAGCAACATGCCCTTTTCCAATGAACAACGCGAAGGTTTCGAGAATCAGATCGCCGCGCTGTTCGGCAGAGAGCTGAACGTCCCGGTGGAGTACGACTGGCTTCCCGAGCAGATGGGCTTTGCACGCAACACCCTGAAGCGTTGGCTGCCCGAGGAGCAGCGCTATGCCTGCGATCTGATTCTCAGTGTCGGCAGCGCTTTCGAGGTGGGCAAGACGACGCAACCCTACTATCGCTCCACCTATGTCCTGGCCTACGTCAAGGGGCGTGGCCTGGATGACATCACCTCGCCTGCCGATCTGGCCGCCCTGCCCGAGGAAAGAAAGCGCGAGCTACGCATCGGTGCCTTTACCGGTTCGCCGACCGTCGACTGGATGCTCGAGCACGGCCTGATCGGCCAACTGGTCAGTTATCGCGCCCAGTCGGGCAGTTGGGATGAGGATCCCAGCGACATGGTGACCCGGGATCTGGTCAATGGCGATATCGACATCGCCATGATCTGGGGGCCCATCGGCGGCTACTACGCCAAGTCACTCGATGACGTGGATATCGAAGTCGTGCCCTTCCAGCGCGACGACGGCAGGTTCGACTTCCCGGTCTCGATGGGGGTGCGCTACGGCAATGACGAGTGGCTGGCCACCGTACAGCAACTCATCGAGGACAATCGGGAGGAGATTCGACAGATCCTGCAGGACTACAACGTGCCGCTGGTTGCTCTGCAGCCGGAGGACCTCGAGCCACGCGAGGACGACGACGATGACTGAGTCTCTTTTCCCGCCGACACCCGGACCCGCCCGGCACGCCTTGCGCCGGAGACCGGTCATCGGTGGCTTTCTTGCCGCCGGCGTCATCGCTCTCGCGCTGTCTGTACAGAGTGCCGTCGCTGCCGATCCACCCGGCGAGGAGAGCTTTTCTCAGGCCAACCGGCTGCTGTTCATGCAGGATCATCTTACCGGTGTCGATTACCCTGCCCGCTATCGTTATCGCTTCTCTAAAAGCGGTACATTGAACGACTTCGACGACGAGATCGTCATGGAAGCACGCGATAGTGACGGTAGCGGCCAGGCCAAGCAGGTTCACTTGGAATATTTCAGCGGTGAACGCCAGAAGCATGTGCCCGATATCGACAGCGCCCGGGGCAATCCCGTCATCATGATGTTCCTGCAACGCGACGTGGCGGAGATGTCCGAGCTGACAGGGGGCAACTGGCGCTACTTTCAGCGCCAGATCAAGCTGGCGCTGGAAAACGCGGCCGATGTCGAAGCCGTCACGCTGGACTACGAGGGTCACCCGGTCGCAGGTCAGCGCATCACGCTTCAGCCATTCAGCGATGAACGGGAGCACCGCCGCGAACTGGCCGACTATCTCGACAAGACCTACCGCTTCACACTCTCCGATGCCGTGCCAGGCAGTGTCTATGAGCTGGAAACCTCCACTCCCCAGACCAGTGATGTCCCGATCGTGGAACAACTGGTGCTGGAAGACATCGAGCGATTGAGCGAATAGACGCGCCATGCACGGAGGAAGCGGACCCGATGAGAGAGCGAACGGCCCCCAGGCAATGGAGAGCGTCATGGCTGCGACACACCCTCTGGTCAGCCTGCACCTGCTGTCTGCTGGCCTGGGGATCGCCGCTTCTTGGCGCCGAGACACCGGCGCCCTCTCCTAGAACGATCGTCGTTCTGCCCTTCGACCTGATCGACACCAGCCCGCTCGGCGAACTCAATCACGGGCCCCAGGCTGCGGACCTGGCCCGGCTAGAACGGACCCAGCAGACGATACGCCAGGTGATCGCCACACGCGCGGAATTCACGCTACTCGACAATGCAGCGGCCAAGGCATTGACCGACAATGCCCAAGGCCGCTATCGCTACCTGCACAGCTGCAACGGATGCGAGCGCGACATTGCCCGCTCCCTGGGCGCCGAGCTGGTCATGGTGGGCTGGGTGCAGAAGGTCAGCAACCTCATTCTCAACATGAATGCCGTCATTCGCGAAGCGGATAGCGGACGCGACCTGGCAGGCGCCTCGGTCGACATGCGGGGCAACACCGACGAATCCTGGACCCGCGCCGCCGAATACCTGCTGAACCGCGAACTGATGCGCAGCTATCAGGCCACCCAGCGCAAGCTGCAACGTTCACCCCAACGGCAACAGCCACCAGAGTAGCGCGCCACTTGCCGCCCCCTGCCGACGCGGTCCTAGCCTTTCCGGCGCACCAGCCCTCGTTGAGGATCGTAGCCCCACGCGGCAATCAGGAAGAATACCAGCAGGCTGGCGAACACTACCGCACATGACAGCGCATTGAACTGGCCGTACATGGCAAAGCGGATCAGCTCGACGCCATGAGTGAAGGGATTGAGCAGAGACAGCTGATAGATGACCTGCGCGCCGGATTCGCGCAGCTTCCATAGCGGATAGAGGGCCGGCGAGAGAAAGAACATCGGAAAGATCACGAAGTTCATGGTCCCGGCGAAATTCTCCAACTGCTTGATGTAGACCGAGAGCAGCAGGCCGATGGCGCCCAGCATCATGCCCGTGAGCGCCATGGCCGGCAGGGCATAGAGCAGCCCCGGCCACCAGGGCAAATTGACGTCGAACAAGGCGCAGACGATCAGAAAGGCATACGCCTGCAGGATCGACAGGAAGGTCCCCGCCAGCAGCTTGCAGAACAGCAGATAGCTGCGCGGCAGCGGTGCCGTCAACAGCAGGCGCATGATGCCCATCTCGCGATCATAGACCATGGCCAAGGAAGACTGCATGCCGTTGAACAGCAGCACCATGCCGATCAACCCCGGCACCACGTAGACCTGATATTCGATGTAGCTCTCGTAAGGGGGCAACACCGCCACGCCGAAGACGCTCTTGAAACCGGCCGCGAAGATGACCAGCCATAGACTGGGGCGCACCACCGCGGACAGCAGCCGCCCGCGCTGATGCAGGAACTTGACCGTCTCCCGGGAAGCCACGGCAAGCAGGGCCTGCATGGCATGACTGGCGTCACTCATTGCCTGGCGTCTCCATCAATTGGCGAGCTTGCATGCGCTTTCGCGTGGATCGAATCCCAGCGTATCGAGGGCATTGGTTTCATGAAGGAACCCCTCGAAGGGCGCGCGCGCCACGACCCAGTTACCCGTCCCCAGCAGTATCGGCTGACGTAGCTGCCGGTCCCAGGCGCGAAAGCCCATGCGGTACCCCTTGAAGCCATCCAGCACAATCTCGTCGCCGAGCAGATAGTCCCGCAGCGCGGCAAATTCGGTGGTCCGGGTTCGCAGCAACGCCTCGACCACCCCCTTCACGGCGATCCAGGCCGCCCAGTCATAAGCCGTCATGTGACGCCCGGCCAGTTTCTCCAGACGGTTGTTGAGCTGGGGCGCTCCATGCCGGTTCCAAGCCCAATGCCAGGCCTGGGGGACCAGCCCGCCACTGCCGACCACCGGGCGCGGCAGTTGAGTCTGGTACGGCAATTCCCGCGCGAACTCGCCCTGCGCATCGGCGACATACACCACGTCGTAGCTGCTCCCCGAGGTCAGCAGCCGCGGATTGTTGCGCTCGCGCTCGCGGGGATTGTTGCCCAACAAGAACGCCCGCTCATCGACGATCTTCAGCCCGAAGCGTTTGGCGGAGCGGGAAAACGACGCTGCCAGCTCGCGGTCGGCGGCGTCCGGCCCCACCAGCACCAGCACATTGCTCCATTGGCGCGACAGCAGGTATTGCGCCAGCGCATCATTGCGCATGGCATGGCTGGGAATGGTGTGAAGGAGGTTCGCCTGGCAATCCTGGCCACGCAGCCGATCCTCCCGCGCGGAGACGTTGAACAGCACCACGTCTTCATCGGCAAGGGCGCTCGCCACTTCCGTCACCATCGCGGCCGGCAAGTCCAGCAGCACGAAGTGCCGGCCCGCCGCCTGCATCCGGGCGACGCTCTCGACCGCCTCACGGGCGTCGGCCACCTCCTGTTCGTCCAGCGCGAACTCGACGCCGGCCGCCATGCCCGGGAAGCGCGACTCCGCCAGCGCCACCTCGGCGCCCGCCACCGGCCGCCCCCAGGGTTCGCCCTGAAACTCGCTCTCCAGGCGTGCCTCGGCGTAGCGCGGATCGTCAGCCAGCCCCACATAGCCGAACACGAAAGGCTCGCGCTCGGTTTGCGCCCGGGCCAGGGGCATCAGCAGCAGGATGAGCAGCACGCCGGACAGCACCATGCCGACACGGCGCATGGTCAGCCCCCCGCCGTGTCGATGACGACGCTGTGCGGTACGCGTCCCACCGGCACCGACCGCAACTGCTCGCGCGCCTCGGTATCCACCACCGACAGATCGTCCGACAGGCCATTGGTGACATACAGGCGCTTGCCGTCTGCGGACAGTGCCAGTCCCCAGGCGCGGCTGCCCACGAGAACGTAGTCCTCGATGTCATGCGACTGGGTGTCGACCACGGCGACATGGTTGGCCCGGCCCAGCGTCACGTAGGCGGTGCTGCCGTCCGGGGTGAGCAGGATGCCCACCGGCGTGACGTCTTCCGGGCGGAAGCCCTCGGGCTGGAACTTGATCTCGTCCACCACCTGGTTACTGTCGGTGTCGATGATGCTGACCGATCCGGACAGCTCGTTGGAGACCCAGAGTTGCTTGCCGTCGGGCGACAGCGCGAACCGGCGTGGGCGGTTCCCCACCACGATATTGGCGGTGAGCTCGTGGGTTTCCAGGTCGATCCGGTGCACCATGTTGGCCACCTCGGACGTCACGTAGGCGGTCTTGCCATCCGGCGAGACCAGCACCCCCTCGGGCTCCTCCCCCACGTCGATCCGCTCGATGGCCTCCTTGGAGGCGATGTCGTAGATCGAGAACTGGGCATCGTCCTCGTTGGAGATGTACAGCCGTTCGCCCTTCGGCCCCAGCGCAAAGATCTCGGGATCGTCGATATCGGTGAGACGATCGACCACCTCCATGCGCTCGACATCGATGATGTCGATGGAATCACTGTCACTGCAGGCGACATACAGCCGCGTATGATCCGGCGAGAACGCCAGCCAGCGCGGACGCTCCGAAACGTCGATGGCCTTGATCTTCTCCAGGCTGCGACCGTCCAGCACCGTGACGACATCGTCGTCCTCGCTGGAGACGAACAGATTGCCGGTACCGGCAGCGAGCGCCGAGGAGGTCATGCCGGCCCAGAGCAGGCAGGCGAGCGCTTTCGAGGCGTGCTTCATGCGAATTCCCCTTCTATTGTCGTTGTGGCAAGGAATCATCAGACGGTTTCCTCCCGAGAGCGAGGAGGCTCGCCGGTCAGAGCCAGAAAGGCCCCACCCAGACTGGCCCTGCCCGCCTGTTCACACAGGGCCCCGGGGGTGGACGCGGCGATACGCTGCCCCTTGTGCAGCACGATCACGCGATCCGCGCCCTCGACTTCATCGACCAGGTGCGTCGCCCACAGTACCCCCAGGCCACGCCCCGCACAGAGCTCATGTACGTACGCCAGCAGTGACTGGCGCGATGCCGGGTCGAGCCCCACGGTGGGCTCGTCCAGCAGCAGCAGCGCCGGCTCATGCACCAGGGCGCGGGCCAGTTCCACCTTGCGCCGATTGCCGCCGGACAGGGCGCGCACCTTGTCGTCGGCCCGCTCGGCCAGGCCGATACGGACAAGCTCGGCATCGATACGCTCACCGGCGCGACGTCCCATCCCGTGCAACCGGGCATGGAAACGCAGATTGGCGCGTACGCTCAGGTCCAGGTCCAGCGTCGGCTGCTGGAAGACGACGCCCAGCGACGCCAGCGCCCGCCGCCCATGCCGACGCAAATCGTGACCAGCAATGGCGATCGTGCCGGCGTCGGGTACGAACAGCCCGCTCAGCAGCTGGAACAGCGTACTCTTGCCTGCGCCGTTGGGCCCCAGCAACGCCACGAACTCACCGCGCCCGACCTCCAGCGACACCTCATCCAGTGCCTTGAGCGCGCCATAGGACTTGCTGACCGCATCGACATGCAACATGCCAGGGATCATCGGCTCAGGCCTCCTGCGCCGGGTTCGAGAGCGCCAGCATGCCCGAGAGCAGATCGGGATGCTGCGCAAACAGCGCCTCCTGCAGGCGGGCGACGTCGGGGCCCTCCAGGCGCCTCGGCCGCGAAAGCTCCACGGTGTAATCCAGCATGACCCGGGTCGGGGCATGCGACAGAAACAGCACCCGATCGGCCAGGGCCAAGGCCTCGCGCAGATCGTGCGTGACGAACAGCACCAGGGGTCGCTCACGCCGCCATAGCGCGAGCAGCAGATCACGCAGTCGGTTGCCGGTGGGCATGTCCAGCGACACGAACGGCTCGTCCATCAGCAACAGCCGGGGCGCGACCACGAAGGCCCTGGCCAGCGCCGTGCGCCGCTGCATGCCGCCGGACAGCTGACCGGGCCAGGCGCTCAGGGCATCTCCCAGCCCCACCTCATGCAGCAACTCCACGGCCCGTGACGTCTCCTTTGCGGGATCGGCAAGGACCAGGCGCACGTTATCCAGCGTGCTGAGCCACGGCATCAGACGCGGCTCCTGAAACATCATGCCCAGCCGCTCCGGCGACTGGCCGGCCGTGTACAACGGCCGGTCATCCCACTGCACCGAGCCCTCGAAATCGGTATCCAGACCGCTGAGGATATTCAGCAGAGTGCTCTTTCCGGCCCCCGAAGGGCCGACCAGGGCGATGAACTCCCCCTGTCGGGCGGCAAACGCCAGGTCGCGCAGCACCACGGCGCTGCCGAAACGCTTTTCCTCGATCCGCACGTTCAGCCCGTTCATTGGCGCCACCTCGTCAGGTGCCTTTCCAGCGGGCGCAGGATCAGCGCCTCGATCAGCAGCACGACGCCGGCGAAGGCCAGGGTGTAGGCCAGGATGCTGGTGATGTCGAAGAACTGGAAATAGACGTGCAGCTGAAAGCCGACACCGTTGCTGCGGCCGAGCAGCTCCACCACCAGCACGATCTTCCAGATCAGCGCCAGCCCGCCGCGGGCCGCCGCCATCAGGTAGGGATACAATTGCGGCAGATAGACATGGCGCAGCGCGCGCAGGTGAGGCAGGCGGTACGCCTGTGCCACTGCCAGCAGGTGCGTGTCCACCGCCCGGGCGCCTTCGCGAACCGTCACGATCACGGTGGGAATCTTGTTGAGCGCTACCGCCACGACCGCCGCCACATCCGTCAGGCCGAACCAGATGTAGCAGAGAATGATCGTCACCAGCGCCGGAATGTTCAGGCCCAGCACCAGCGCGCCATCCAGCAGGATGTCCCACTGCCGATAGCGCCCCATGACGATACCGATCAGTGTCCCCACGCACATCGCCAATACGAAGCTCGCCAGCACGCGCAACAGCGTGATGCCCAGATGGTAGGGCAACTCCCCCGACTGGACGTGTCGCCACAAGCTCGTCATGACCTGCCATGGCGAAGGCAGCATGAAGGAGTCGACGATCCACGCCGCTCCGGCCCACAGCGTTACCAGAACCGCCAGAGAGCCCAGGCGCCATAATCCCTGCCTCACTATCATGGCAGACGAAATCCATCCCAGAAGACCTCCTTGTCCAGCGCTGGCATCCCCCCGGTGAGGTCGTCTCCGCTCTCCCGGGCCAGGATGGTGAACAGCGTCTCGGCCGCGGCGATCTCGGCGCTGCCGTAACGGCGGGGAATACCGCGGCGATACCCCCGCTTGATGGCGGTGAACACGGCCTCGCTTTCGGGCCTGACGAGATCGCGCACGCCTTCCCAGGCCTGATCGGAGTCGGCGAGAATCTGCTTGGCTTCGTAGGTGGCCTGCAGGAAACGCTGCAGCGCCTCACGATGCTCCGTCGCCCACTCCTCGGCAAAGACCCAGCCCAGCAGCGGCGGCACGGTGTCGATTCCCAGGCCGGCCAGCATCTGCTCGACCGTCAGTAGCGGTCGCATGCCCGCAGCGGATAGCTGTGCGTTGTAGTGCCAGAAATTGATGGCGGCCGGCAGCCCCCCGTCCAGCATCAACCGGTTGATCATGGGCGGCGCGGCGTAGGTGGGCTCGACCCGCGTGTCGAGATCGAGATTCGCGGTCTGCCGGGCATAGGCCCGCAGCAGCAGCCAGGTCTTGTCGAGCGGCCCGCCGGCGATGCCGAGCTTGTGTCCCACGAGATCTTCCAGGCGCGCGATGCCGGCATCGGGCGCCACCATGACCGCGCCCACCGACAGCGAATAAGGCGCGAACTGATAGTCACGCCCGGCCTGACGCTGATGGGCGGCCCATAGCCAGTCGGAGACCACGAGATCGACACGCCCGCCCTGCAGGGCCACGGCTAGCGCGTTTTCGGATGCCAGGGGCACGATGTCGAGGCGAATGCCATACCGTTCGGCCAGGTGGTACTCCTGTACCACCTGTAACTCCCAGTTGACGGTGCCGAACTTGAGCACGCCGACACGCAGCACCGAAGGAGAGGCCTGGGACACGGCTTCAGGCTCGGCTTGAGCTACCGCCTGGGACATGAAGGAAACGGTAGCGACCCACACCGCCACGAACGCCACGAGAAGAGCGATAGGCCAGCCCCCCCCATCTCTCCGCCAGCGGGGAATCCATGTACCGCAATATCGCGAAAGACAGGCGTTATCCATGAGAACCGGGTCTCTTACTTGGCTGGCCAGTGCCTAGCCAACCTCATTATTGTTATGGCCTTGCAATGTGAGGTGAAGCTGCTCCGTTATGAAGTCACTGTGGCGGGTAAGTCGCGATGACGAACAGACAACTTTAGTCTCGATTCTTCCTGCCGGACGATCGCCCCGATTCGCCCCGTGAAGCTCTCCCGAGCCGACCGGCCGAGAAGCGTGAACGTTTCAGCTCGCATGGCGCTGCCACATCTCGACGGCCTGGGGCATTTCCCATATCTCGCCGGCGTGAAAGCAGCGATAGCCCGCGATGGCATCGATTTCGTGCTGGAATGCCGGATCGGCCAGCAGGTTCACCAGCATACGAACGGGCACGGTTTCCAGTAGCTCACGTCGGCAGATCAGCGAATAGAACTCCTCGGCCAGAGGCACGAAAGCGAGCCCGAACTGACGCGCCGCCGCCTCGACGCCGAATCCCACGTCCGCCATGCCGCTGGCGACGAAAGCCGCCACGGCGGAATGGGTGAACTCCTCGTGGCGATAGCCGCTCAAGTGCATGGCATCGATGCCGTGACGTCGCAACAACTGATCGAGAAGCTCCCGCGTCCCCGACCCCGGCTGGCGATTCACGAAGCGCAGCCCCGTACGGGCAAGATCGGTGATGGCGGCAAGACCGCCAGGATTGCCCGCCGGCAGGATCAATCCCTGGCGACGAATGACGAAAGGCAGCACACATTGCGTGTCATCGAACCAGGGGCGAAAGCGCTCGATGGCCTGGCTGCCGAGCGTATCGCAGGGCAGGTGGAAACCGGCGACTTCGCAGTTGCGTTCGGCCAGGGCTGCCAGCGCATCGAGTCCGCCACGAAACTGGAATTCCCAGCGCAGCTCCTGGCACTGCTCCAGGCGTTCGCGCAGCTTCGCCACGGCAAAACCGTGACTGGCGTGGATACGCAGTAGCGGCACCGGCCCCTGCAGGGTCCGATTGATCTCCGTCTCGGTCTCTGCCGCGAGGCTCATGAGCTGGGGTTCGAGACGCGCATGAATGCGCCGCTCGGCATTGACCAGGCACTTTCCCAAACGTGACAGCCTGGCGCCACGTCCCCGCTCGAGCTCGACCAGCGCCTGCCCGAACAGCGCCTCCCAGCGCTTCAGCAGGTTCCAGGCATGACGATAGGAGAGCCCCAGACTCTGCGCAGCATGCGTCAGCCGACCGCTTTCGTCGATGGCGATCAGCAGCGGAAGACAATGCGGACCCAGCGACTCTTCGCCATGGCTGATGAGATCCCACTGCGGCCGGATATGGACCCTGACAATAGGCATGAAATTTCATATTCCTCTGCGGATAGTCACGGTGCTAGGTTTCATCAAAGGGTACCTGCAGCCCAGACATTATGCACAACAATACCTATTTGCAGAGGAGATATGGCCATGTCGAACCTTGTGGGGCACGCCGCGTCGCCTATCGCCACGCTCATGGAGCGCCACCGGCACACACCCGGCGCCCTGTTGCCGGCGTTGCACGAGATCCAGGATGCCTTCGGCTACATCCCCCGGGAGGCCGTGGGACAGATCGCCGAAGCGCTCAACCTTTCCCGTGCCGAGGTCCATGGCGTCATCAGCTTCTATCACGATTTTCGCTACGAGCCCGGGCCGCAGGTGCGCATCTGCATGGGCGAGGCGTGCCAGGCCATGGGTTCGTCGGCACTGCTGGAAGCCGCCACGGTCCTGGCGAAGACCGGGGTCGAGCCCGTCTATTGCATCGGCAATTGCGCCTGCGCGCCCAATGTCGAAATCGGCCACCGCTATCACGGCCGGGTGAACGAAGCGCGGCTGCGGACGCTGCTCGACGCATTGCACGATCGCGGGGAGGCCCCGGCATGAGCATTACCGTCTATGTGCCCCAGGATTCCGGCGCGCTCGCCGTCGGTGCCGAAGGTGTCGCCGATACGATTGCCGCCCAGGCCCATGCACGCGGTATCGAGCTTCGACTGGTACGCAACGGCTCGCGAGGGCTGTACTGGCTGGAGCCGCTGGTGGAGGTCGAGACGCCACAGGGCCGGATGGCCTACGGCCCGGTCACGCTCGCCGATGTCCCCGGGCTGTTCGAAGCCGGCTTTCTTCACACCGGGCTCCATGGCGGCCAGCATCCGCTTGCTCTCGGCCCGACCGAGGAGATCCCCTACCTCAAGGCCCAGCAGCGCCTGACCTTCCAGCGTGTCGGTGTCATCGATCCGCTGCGTCTCGAGGAGTATCGCGCCCATGGGGGCTATCGGGGGCTGACGCGGGCGCTTGCCATGTCCCCGGCGGAGATCGTCGAGACGGTGACCGCCTCGGGACTGCGCGGTCGCGGTGGTGCGGCCTTTCCCACCGGTATCAAGTGGCAGACCGTGCTCGACGCCCCGGGGCCGACCAAGTACATCGTCTGCAACGCCGACGAGGGCGATTCCGGCACCTTCTCCGATCGCATGGTCATGGAGGGCGATCCCTTCCTGCTGATCGAGGGCATGACCATCGCCGGTCTGGCCGTGGGTGCCGAACAGGGCTACATCTACCTGCGCTCGGAATATCCCCATGCCGAGCGTGTTCTTGCCCAGGCCATCGCCACGGCCGAGGCAGCCGGCTATCTGGGCAACGACATCCAGGGCAGCGACAAGCGCTTTCACCTCGAGGTGCGCCGTGCCGCCGGAGCCTACGTGTGCGGCGAGGAGACGGCGCTGCTGGAAAGTCTGGAAGGCCGGCGCGGTCAGGTCCGCGCCAAGCCGCCGCTACCGGCGCTGCAGGGGCTGTTCAACCGGCCGACCGTGGTCAACAACGTCATCTCGCTGGCGAGCATCCCGACCATCCTCGACCGGGGCGCGGAGTTCTATCGCGATTTCGGCATGGGGCGTTCACGCGGCACGCTGCCCATCCAGCTGGCCGGCAACATCCGTCGCGGCGGACTGATCGAGCTCGGCTTCGGCATCACGCTCCGGGAACTCATCTTCGACTACGGTGGCGGCACCGCCACCGGCCGGCCGGTCAAGGCCGTACAGGTCGGCGGTCCGCTCGGCGCCTACATTCCGGCTGCCCAACTCGACATGCCGCTGGATTATGAAACGTTCATCGCCGCTCAGGGCACCGTCGGCCACGGCGGTATCGTGGTCTTCGATGACAGCGCCGACATGGCCCGCATGGCGCTTCATGCCATGGCCTTCTGCGCCTTCGAGTCCTGCGGCAAGTGTACCCCCTGCCGTATCGGCTCGACGCGCGGTGCCGAACTGATGGAACGCATCATCGCCGAGCGCGACCGGGGAACCGATCCCGCCCATCTGGCCCTGCTGCGCGAACTCTGCGACACCCTGCTGTACGGCTCGCTCTGCGCCCTGGGCGGCATGACCCCCTTCCCCGTGCTCAGTGCGCTCGAACACTTTCCTGCAGACTTCGGCCTGGTGGCCGAAACCGCCGAAGCCTGACGGAGGCTTGATCATGACGACAACGATACGTGAAACCGACCTCGGCACGCCCGCCCGCCACGGCACTCTCGTCACACTCGAGATCGACGGCATGGCGGTCACCGCCCCGGCAGGCACCTCGGTGATGCGCGCCGCTGCCGAGGCCGGCCTGTCCATTCCCAAGCTCTGCGCCACCGACACGCTCGAGGCCTTCGGCTCCTGCCGCCTGTGCCTCGTCGAAATCGAAGGGCGCCGCGGCTACCCCGCCTCCTGCACGACGCCGGTTGCCGAGGGCATGGTGGTACATACGCAGAACAACAAGCTCGCCACGCTACGCCGCAACGTCATGGAGCTCTACATCTCCGATCATCCGCTGGACTGTCTGACCTGCTCGGCCAACGGCAACTGCGAGCTGCAGGACATGGCCGGCGCAGTCGGCCTGCGCGAGGTGCGCTACGCGCCCGGCGCCAACCACCTTGCCGCCGAGGTCGACACCTCCAACCCCTACTTCCAGTTCGATCCGTCGAAGTGCATCGTGTGCAGCCGATGCGTGCGCGCCTGCGACGAGGTCCAGGGAACGCTGGCGCTGACCCTCGATGGCCGCGGCTTCGCTTCTCAGGTCTCGCCCAGCGCCCTCGAGCCTTTCGCCGACTCGGAGTGCGTCTCCTGCGGCGCCTGTGTCCAGGCCTGCCCGACGGCGACGCTGATGGAAAAATCGGTCGTCGAGCGGGGCCAGCCCGAGCGTGCCGTCATCACCACCTGCGCCTACTGCGGCGTCGGCTGCAGTTTCCGTGCCGAGATGAAAGGCGAGGAAGTGATTCGCATGGTGCCGCACAAGGACGGCAAGGCCAACCACGGCCACTCCTGCGTCAAGGGACGCTTCGCCTGGGGCTATGCCACGCACCCCGACCGCATCACCACCCCCATGATCCGTCACTCCATCGACGCCGCGTGGCAGCCGGTCAGCTGGGAGGAGGCGCTGCGCCACGCCGCCAGTGAACTTCGCCGCGCCCAGGCCGAGCATGGCCGGGAATCGATCGGTGCGCTGACCTCCTCGCGCTGCACCAACGAGGAAACCTATCTGGTGCAGAAGCTGGTGCGCACCGCCTTCGCCAACAACAACGTCGATACCTGCGCCCGCGTCTGCCACTCCCCCACCGGCTATGGCCTGAAAGCCACCTTGGGCGAGTCCGCCGGCACCCAGGATTTCGATTCGGTGCGCCACACCGACGTGATCTTCGTCATCGGCGCCAACCCCACCGATGCCCACCCCGTGTTCGGCTCCGCCATGAAGCAGCGCCTGCGCGAAGGGGCGAAGCTGATCGTCGCCGATCCCCGCCGTATCGACCTGGTGCGCTCGCCGCACGTCGAAGCCGCGCATCATCTCAAACTCAAGCCCGGAACCAACGTGGCGCTGCTGAACGCCCTGGCGCATGTCATCGTCACCGAGGGACTGGTCGACGAGGCCTTCGTGGCCGCGCGTTGCGAGACGGACAGCTTCGCGAACTGGCGCGACGACGTCGCCAGGCCCGAGAACTCGCCCGAGCGGTTGAGCGACGAGCTGGGCATCCCCGCCGAGGAGATCCGTGCCGCGGCGCGGCTCTACGCCACCGGCGGTAACGCCGCCATCTACTACGGGCTGGGCGTGACCGAACACAGCCAGGGCTCGACGACGGTGATGGCCATCGCCAACCTTGCCATGGCCACCGGCAACCTCGGGCGCGCCGGTGTCGGCGTCAATCCGCTGCGCGGGCAGAACAACGTGCAGGGCTCCTGCGACATGGGCTCCTTCCCGCACGAATTGCCGGGCTATCGCCACGTCTCGGACGCCGTGACACGGGAGCTGTTCGAACGGGACTGGGGCGTGACGCTCGATCCCGAGCCGGGACTGCGCGTGCCCAACATGCTCGATGCGGCGCTGACCGGCCAGTTCCATGGCATCTACATCCAGGGTGAGGACCCGGTGCAGTCCGATCCCAACACGCAGCATGTCCAGGCGGCGCTCAAGGCCATGCAGTGCGTGATCGTGCAGGACCTGTTCCTCAATGAGACGGCGAAGTACGCCCACGTCTTCCTGCCGGGCGCCTCCTTCCTCGAGAAGGACGGCACCTTCACCAATGCCGAGCGGCGCATCTCGCGGGTCCGGCGGGTCACGCGGCCGCTGTCGGGCAAGGCCGACTGGGAAGTGACGGCCGCTCTCTCCGAGGCGCTGGGCTACCCGATGGGCTACACGCACCCTGCCGAGATCATGGACGAGATCGCCCGTCTCACGCCGACCTTCGCCGGGGTCAGCTACGCCCGGCTCGATGCGCTGGGCAGCATTCAGTGGCCCTGCAACGCCGCCACGCCCGACGGGACCCCGGTGATGCACCTCGAGCAGTTCGTCCGCGGACAGGGCCGCTTCATGCTCACCGCCTACGTACCCACGGCGGAGCGTACCAGCCGCAAGCGCCCGCTGCTGCTGACCACCGGCCGCATCCTGTCGCAGTACAACGTCGGCGCCCAGACACGCCGCACCGGCAACGTCCACTGGCATGCCGAGGACCGGCTCGAGATCCACCCCAGCGATGCCGAAAACCGCGGCATCCGCGACGGCGACTGGGTTGCCGTCACCAGCCGCAGCGGCGAAACCACCCTGCGCGCCTGGGTCACCGAGCGCGTGCAGCCAGGCGTGGTCTATACCACCTTCCATCACCCCGAATCCGGCGCGAATGTCATCACCACGGACAACTCGGACTGGGCGACCAACTGTCCCGAATACAAGGTCACCAGCGTCGAGGTCCAGCGCGTGATGCAGCCCTCCGAGTGGCAACGCGAACATCACGCCTTCACTGCCCGGCAACACACCCTGCTGCCGACGGCGAAGGCCGCTCCCGCTCTGGAGCAGGAGAAGCGCTCATGACGCCCGAAAAGCTCATCGCCATGGCCAACCAGATCGGCATGCACTTCATGGCCGACCCGGACCCTCGCCACGCCCGTCAGCAGATCGCGGATCACATGCAGCGCTTCTGGGCGCCCATGATGCGCCGCAACCTGATCGAGCATGTCGACGATCATGAAGGCGCCAGCGAGCCACACTTGTGCGAGATCGTCGTGCAGGCCATCGCCGAGCATCGCGAACGCTTGCTGGGGGGAGCCCGAGGGCCGGCCCCGGCAACGCCCGAGAGCGCTTCGGCCGGGGCGATGCATCACGACGACTGATGAGATGCGGGAGGCTCCCGGCGCGGCATGGTGCCGGTAGCCACCCCACAACGCCGACGCGCAGAGGAGAAGCGTCTCAGAGGAGAATATGCGCCTGCGGCAGCAATGGCGGAGGCGCGGGTTCATCCAGCGCTTCCCGCACATCGATCTCGACCGTGCGCGTCATGGCATCGAGCGGCAGGCTATTGGCATCCAGCCCGAACGGTGTACCCAGCTCCTCGGAGAGCCGGTCCAGGCCGAAGAAGGTATAGGCGATGATGCCGCAGATGATCGGCGTGGCGAGCCCCAACGATCCCACCAGCCCCCACGGCAGCAGGAAGCAGTAGAGATAGGCCGTGCGGTGCAGCAACAGCATGTAGGCAAACGGCAAGGGGGTGGCGTGGATACGTTCGCAACTGCCTAGAATTTGCGACATGGAACTCAATGTGCGGTCCAGATCACCGAGCAGCATGTCCGAGACCCGGCCTTCCCGCCGGCAGCGGCCCAGCGCCTGGCCGAGCAGTTGCAATATGCCCGCCGCTAGATTCGAATGCCCCTGGAGCCGGTGCCGTTCATCCTCGCAGAGGTGCGGGGCGATATCCGGCCAGGCATCGGTTTCGCGCAGCCGATGGCGCAAGGCGTGGGCAAAGGCGATGACGAGATGCCCGACCCGCTGTCTGACGGCCCGTTCCTGCGGTGCATTCGTATCGAGGAAGGTGTCGACCTGACGCATCAACGAGCGGCTATCGTTTATCAACTGCCCCCAGTGGCGACGCGCTTCCCACCAGCGGTCGTAGCAGGCATTGTTGCGAAAGCCCAGAAACAGCGACAGCGAGATCCCCAGCAGGGTGAACGGTGCCGTGGTGTAATCGGGAAACAGGCGCGGGAAATGGCGGTGCAGCTCGGCCACCAGAATGCCGATCGCCATGATGGCCAGAATCTGCGGTACGACCCGGGGCAGCGTCGACCCCCGCATCGCCAGGAACAGCTTGAAGAAACCGGGGTTGTCACGCACGACCATCGGCTATTCGCTCTTGTGGGCCAGGCTCATGAGATAAAGTGCCGCCGCCAGTGCCAGCACCGAAAGGGCCAGATAGATGGCGTCAAGAGGACTGCGGAACTGGATGCCGACAACCGCCCGGAAGAATTCGATGACCACCGCCAGGATCACGACCCGGGCGATCTTGTTCTTGAGTTGGTCCAGAGAATGCACGTCGAAAGGATGCGCGGGTGTGCGCGCTTCCGCCTGTTCGATGCGCGAGACGAACAGCTTGTAGGTGCCCAGACCGAAGATCATCAGCACGAGAGCGATCAGGTAGATATCCACCGCTGCGATGATGTTGGTCACCACCGTATCGTGGATGTCCTGGCCGCTGTCCTGGACGTAATACGCCCAGCTATCGACCATCACCTGAAAGATGTCCAGGCTGGCGATGATGAACAGGACGATGGCACCAAACAGGCTGGGCAACACGGCCAGCAACACCAGATAGCGGGCGCTCCACAACACCTGTTCGAAACCACGCTCCAGCCTGCCTTGCCTGGATGAGGATGAATTGTCCTGCCGTTGCGTCTCCTGCATGCCGCTCCCCGCATTGGTTGCCGTCCGCTCTGGCGCTTACTGTAACGGAACCTCCCGGCAACCGCGAGATCATGCTGCGTCGCAGACGATACGGCTATGCTGCGTCTTTATCAGCGGCGTCCTCATCCGCTCCCTGGTGTCGCGTGTCACTGCGCTGCCTTGTCTGGGACGTGAGTGGATCGCTATTCGTGTACCGGACTTCGCTCCCGCTGTGGTTGACGCGCCTGTCTACATGACCCAGCAACAGCAATTGCGCCACCAGAAACATCATGCAGAACAGAATGCCCTTGAGCATGTCACTTCTCCATAGGCCTCGACCGGCCTGATGGCGCATCTGAGCATGCCGCGGAACACCCGGCAACCGCTTTATGGTCGTATGTTCATCCGGCGAGGACCGGGCGAATCGGCCGGCACCCCGCCATGAGAACGCTCACCCCGTCACGACTTGCCCGCGCCCTGCCCGCTTCCCCTGATACAGCGCTCGATCCGCCGCCTCGATCAGCCCTTCCGCGGTATTCACGTCGGCGCCGGTGGTCGCCACGCCGACGGTGATCGACGCTCTTCTGGGATCGTTGCCGGCCTCCTGCGCCGCATTTTCGCACAGGCGCTGTGCGATCCGCTTGGCCTCCGCGTGCGGTGTCCCCGGCAGGACCGCCAGAAATTCGTCTCCCGCGTAGCGTCCCAGGATGTCCTCGGCACGCAACAATTGTCGCATGGTCTCTGCCAGCCCTGTCAGCGCCTGGTCTCCCACGGCGTGACCGAAGCGGTCGTTGATCTGCTTGAAGTGGTCGACATCGATCATCAGCACGCTGACCTGCGCCCCCTGCCGGTGATACAGCGCCAGCGCCGCATCGAGAGCGGCCAGCGTTGCACGGCGATTGGGCAATCGTGTCAGCGAGTCCTGGTGGGCCTCGTCCTCCAGCATGCGCTTCCAGAGCGCGAAGCGATTGGCCATGTCGTTCAGATGGCGAGCGATCATGCCCAGCTCGTCGTCGGCACGGCTATCCACGCGCACGGACAGATCGCCGTTACCCAGCTGCTGGACGGCGCGACCAATGTCCCGAGCCGGCTTGACGATGGTGTAGACGATGGCGGCAAACACCATGAAGGCGGCAACGAGCGTGGCCACCCAGGCCCATACCAGCACCCGCAGCTGATACCGCTGGGCGGCGCTCGCCTCTGCCGCGTGGTGCCTGATCGCCGTGGCCAGATGCACATGCACCTCCTGAAGATCCTCGATGGCCGTGGTCAGTTGTTCACGCATGTGGATGGCATCGGAAGCCTGGTCGTTCAAATGCCATGGCCGGGCCTGCAGGACCAGCTCCTCGATGGAAGGCCGGGCCATCCGCCATGCCCGCTGGGCATCGACAATCGTCTGCATTTCCACGTCGCGATCCGGCTGCGTGGAAAGCAGTTCCGTGAACAGGCGATCGATGGAGAGGGTCAAGCCGCCGTATTCGGGGACCGACTGGCCCGTTTCGGCGGACAACGCATCGGTCAGGGCACGCTGCAGGTCGTACTCCAGCGTGGCCAGCGGCAGCAGCAGCGTCACCGCCTGGTCGATGGTATGTTGCAGCGCGTTTTCCTGACGCTGCAGTACCGTCGCACTGACGGCGATGAGTACGCTCATCGGCAGCACCAGCGACAGGATGGCCATCGCCATCCGCTTGCCTACCGACAAGCGACGTAATGCAAGTTCGAAACTCATAAACACTCTGGGCGAATCGTTGGGCCGGGTTGGAACACGTTTGAGGACGACTTCGTCAGGCGACGTCCCGCTCAGGAATCACGTCCACTGCCACCTCGAGAGTATGTTCCCCCCCACCGCTCATGACACCGGTCAGCGGCGGCACGTCGGCATAGTCGCGCCCCCAGGCGACGACGATATGCTGCTCGCCGGGCAGGCTGCCGTTGGTGGGATCGAACTCCAGCCACCCCCATCCGGGCAGGAATACCGCCACCCAGGCATGCGAGGCGTCGGCGCCGACCAGCCTGGGCTGTCCCGGCGGCGGCAGCGTCTCAAGGTAACCACTCACATAGCGCGCCGCCAGCCCCATCGACCGTAGACAGCCGATGGCCAGATGGGCGAAGTCCTGACATACGCCGCGGCGTTTCTCCAGTACCTCCATCAGCGGCGTGGCCAGCGTGGTGAAGCTCGGGTCGTAGACAAAATCGGCGTGGATGCGCGCATTGAGCTCCTGTACCCCCTCGATCAGGGATCGGCCGGGCGCGAAGCTGGGAGCGGCATACTCGGCCAGCCTCGCGTCGCCATGCACGAATGGCGAGTCCAGACGAAACAGCCTGGCGTGCAGGCAGGCACGCTCGGCGGCACCGGCGAGAATATCGCGACATGCCCGCCAGTCACCGCTGGACAGGCTCGACATGGCGCCCGGCAGCGGCGGTCGCGGCCGGGTCTCGAGCCGGGTGCGGATGGTCACGTCGAGTACCTGATGAATATCCTGAATCGCCAGGTAGAGCACCCGGTTGCCAAAGAAGTCCAGACGCTCGCTCTGCACGGCCGGTGCCGGCGCAATGGCGATCTGCGAGGGCTCGCAATGCTGCCAGGCGAGTTCGCGGGGCAACATGCGCGCCTCATTGTGGCAGAGCGCCACCGGCGCGCTGTATGCGTAGCGAGTCGTATGACGAAGCTGATAGATCACGACGGCGCCTGCATCCTGAGCAGCTGCCGGGGCGTTTCGGCATGGCTGAAATGGGTATGGTGAATGGCGTCAGACAACTGCTCCAGCGGTTCGTGCAGCGCCTCGAACAACGAGGCCAGCGCCTCGCGCGCCGTCTCGGAGGCATGCACGTCGGCGAGCAGGGCGACATCGGCCAGTTGCAGCGTGCTGGACGCCTGCAGGATCAGGCGCTGCTCGCGGGAGCGGTACGGCGTACCGTTGGGTTGCGGCAGGTGTTCTATCTGTCGGCCGAGACGTTTGAGCATATAGCCCACCGAGCGCGGATTGCCCTCGTCGAACAGCAGCAGATCGAGAATCGCCGTGGGGTGCAGCTCGCTGCGGTAACGCCGCCGGTAGGCCGTGAAGTTGTCGGTGGTGGCCAGCACCACCTCCCAGAGCGCCACGCCCGGCTCGCGGGCTTCGAGCAGCGCCAGGCGCAGCAGTTCGAGCGTACGCTGGGCGCGTTCGATGAAGCGTCCAATATCCATGAAACGCCAGCCGTAATGGTGCGGCATGGTCTCGTTGCACAAGCCGAAGAAGGCGGCCAGTTGGGTGACGGTTTCCTCGCAGGCACGCCGGCCGGCACTCGCCGAGGGTAGCTTGGGCAGCACGCTGATGTGACGGCGCAGGTGATTGAGCACCCGCCAGGAATCGTCCCCCAGATGATCGCGTACCGCCCGGCAATTGCGTAGCATCTGCTGGAAGCATCCGGGCAGGCTGCCTGGCGTCTCGTCCTCGAACAGCCTCAACAGCGCGGAACGCAGGTCGCTGAAACGTCCCTGACTGGCCTTCAGTACCGGCATCTCGAGTTCCAGCGCCTCGAACAGGTCGGTCAGGGTCGCATCGGTGAACTCATCCTGATCCTGCTCGAGCAGGCGCATCAATCCCTCGCGCAGCAGGCGTGAGCGCACGTCGAGCCGCTCCCCGTAGCGTCCCAGCCAGAACAGGCTATCGGCGACGCGACTGGGCAGATCGCTACCATCGCGGGTGACCACGATCGGCCCGGTGGCCTGACGCAACAGGCTGACATGCGGCTGCGGCGTCTCGGCCAGCACCCAGACATCCTTGACCACCTCGCTGCACAGCGACGGTGTCCCCGGCGCGCCGACCCACGCCAGCCCGCCGGGCATGGCGCGATAGCCCCACTCACCCGCGCTGCGATCCCGCGCTTCCAGGGTAACGAAGGCACGCAGATTCAACGGTCGCGGCACGAATGTCCGGTTTTCGTCGTCATAGACCGGCGCCGTGGCCGGGACAATGGGCCGCTGCGCCACGTAGCGTTCGGGATTCGCCGTCACTCTGTCGCGCCATTCGCGCACCTGAGAGTCACTCAACGCCGCCATGTCTACCGGCAAGGCACCGGGATCGACGGAGCGCAGCAGCAGTTTCTCGAACTCCGCCAGTACCCGATCCAGCGCTGCGGCCTCACCGCACCACCAGCTTTCCGGTGCCTGGAGCTGCAGGGGCTCGCCGAGTAGACGCTGGCAGAGCGTCGGCAGATACGGCGCCAGGCCGGGGTGCTCGAGCACGCCCACTCCCAGGGGATTGGCCAGCGCCACTCCGCCGCTGCGGGCCGCCTGTACCAGGCCGGGCACGCCGATCAGCGAATCGCCCCGCAGTTCGAGCGGATCGCACCAGGCGTCCTCGAGGCGGCGCATGATCACGTCCACCGGCTTCAACCCGCCCAAGGTGCGCATCCACACACGTCCGTCCCGCACCACCAGATCGAGACTTTCGACCAGCGACAGGTTCATGTAGTTGGCGAGATAGGCATGTTCGAAGTAGCCGTCGCTGCCCGGCCCCGGCGTCAGCAGCACGACGTTGGCCTGCTCGCGATGCAGTGCCGCCAGGGCCGACAGCGCGTGATGCTCGGCCTCGAGAAAACCCGCCAGCCGGCGCAGTGGAGCCTCCCGGTACAGCGTGGGCATGGCGCGGGCCAGGATGATACGGTTCTCCAGCGCGTAGCCCGCCCCCGCAGGCGCCTGCAGCCGGTCGCCGACGACCCGCCACCGCCCCTGATCGTCACGCACCAGATCGATGCCGTGGAACGTCACGTTGGGGCGCGCCTCGGCGAGACTCCTGTCGCACGCCAGCAGAAATCCGGGATGGCCATAGATGAGCTCGGGGGGCAGATAGCCCTCATCGATCAGCCGCCGCGGACCGTAGAGATCCGCGAGCAGTGCATCGAGCAAGCGGCTGCGCTGGATCAGTCCCGCCTCGAGTTCCTGCCACTCCGACGTGGAGATGGCCAGCGGCAGGGGGTCGACTCGCCAGGTACGCGGCCGCCCACGCATATCGTCGTGTACATTGAAGGTGACGCCGTTCTCGTAGAGCAGCCGCTGCGCCTCGTCGGCACGTTCGGCCAGCCCCCGCTCGCCCAGCGCCGCCAGTCCGGCTAGCAGGTCGCTCCAGTGGCCTCGCACCTGCCCATCGGCGGTCAAGAGCGCATCGAAACCCTGCCCGGGTGCATAGTCTTGCAGCGGCGCGAAGTCCACACGCCCCTCTCCCGCTGCAGCGACACCTACCGACTTGTACACTTCAACACCCCGCATCGACGCACGCTGGCATCCACCGAAAGTCGACCGGGACGCGCAGCGCGGCTACGCATCCCGGTCCTTTAGACTCAGTTCCGACCACGATACACGGCAGGCCCGTTCAGGGAAGGTTCGAACACCGTCTGTTCGCCCGGCTACCTTGACGCTTCATGTCAGACTGGACGTCGCAGATCCAGGGTCAGCGGCAATTCCAGGCTTGGTGCTTCCGGCGGTACCGCAACCTGCCCCTGAGTATGGCCATGGGCCCAGAAGCGCGCCAGACGACGCGCTTCCGCCTCGTTGGCATTGACCGGGAAGGTGTCGTAATGGTGTCCCGCCGGGTGCGCCACGTGATAGGTACATCCGCCCAGCGAGCGCTGATTCCAGGTATCGACGATATCGAATACCAGCGGCGCATGAACCGGAATGTAGGGATGCAGCGCGGACGGCGGCTGCCAGGCCCTATAGCGCACGCCGGCCACTGCCTCGCCGCCCCGACCGGTGGCGGCGAGCGGTACCCGGCGGCCATTGCAGGTCACCACGAAGCGATCGCCGCTCATGCCGTTGACCTTGACCTGCAGCCGCTCCATCGAAGAGTCGACGTAACGCGCCGTGCCGCCGCCGACATTCTCCTCCCCCAGCACATGCCAGGGCTCGATGGCCTGACGCAGCTCGAGCTGCACATCGCGATAGGCAACCCGCCCGTGCACCGGGAAGCGGAACTCGACAAACGGCGCGAACCATTCTAACGCGAAATCGAAACCGTGCTCACGCAGATCGTCAACCACATCGGCCAGATCGGCCCAGAGATAGTGCGGCAACAGCCAGCGGTCGTGCAGCGCGGTGCCCCAGCGCACCAGCTTGCCGCGGTAAGGCTTTTCCCAGCAGCGTGCCACCAGTGCGCGGATCAACAGCATCTGGATCAGGCTCATGCGGGCATGAGGCGGCATCTCGAAGGCACGCAGCTCGAGCAGCCCCAGCCGGCCCGTATCGCTGTCCGGTGGATAGAGCCTGTCGATGCAGAACTCGGCGCGATGGGTGTTGCCGGTGATGTCGGTGAGCAGATGCCGTAATAGCTGATCGATCAGCCACGGCTGGGGCACCTCACCCTCCGGGATCTGGGAGAGCGCGATCTCCAGCTCGTAGAGCGACTCATGACGCGCCTCGTCGACACGCGGCGCCTGACTGGCCGGCCCCAGAAACAGCCCGGCGAACAGATACGACAGGCTGGGGTGATGCTGCCAGTAGGTCAGCAGGCTGCCCAGTAGGTCCGGGCGGCGCAGAAACGGCGAATCCATCGGCGTCGCCCCGCCCAGGGTCACGTGATTGCCGCCTCCGGTACCGGTGTGACGACCGTCGAGCATGAACTTTTCGGTCGCGAGCCGGGCCTGACGCGCTTCCTCGTAAAGGACCGTGGTGTGGTCGACCAGCGCTGGCCAGCTCTCCGCCGGCATGATATTGACTTCGATCACGCCGAGGCCGGGAGTGATCATGAACGTCTGCAGGCGCGGATCGGCGGGCGGCGGGTAGCCCTCCACCACCACCGGCGTGGTCAGTTCAGCGGCGGTGTCCTCGACGCTGGCCACCAGATCGAGATAGTGCTCGAGACGGGTCAGCGGAGGCAGGAACACATGCAGGCGACCGTCACGCGGCTCGACGCACAGGCTGGTGTGAACGGGAGCGTCGCCTCCAGCATCAGCATGTGGCGGTTCCCGCCGTTCCTGGCCGGGCGCCTCGTGATGGTCCGCGCCACGCTCTTTCGGCCCCATGCGGAACTCGAACAGCGACCGGGGGTGTGCCGTGTCGGGACGCTCGTGCCAGGGCAGCGCGGCCAATGGCAGACGCAACCCCATGGGCGAGTCGCCGGGAATCAGGTAGAGCTGATCGCGCCTGAGCGGCCATGCGCCGCTCTGCCAAGCAGGCTTGCGCGACGGGGAGGCATGCTCTTGGGGCAGCGAGTGGCGCAGCGGCAGCACAAAGCCGGCGATCTCGCCCAAGCCACGCTCAAGCAGTTGCCCCAGCCGGCGGCGCTCCTCATCGTCGTCGAGATCGTACTGGCGCGGGTCGACATTGACCGGCAACGTGCGTTCGCGCCACAGGTAATAGCCGGCGTCCTCGTAGCCGGGAATCAACCGCTCGGCGCTCACCCCCAGGCGCCGGGTCAGCGCCTCGGCAAAGCGCCGTGCGTCGTCGACCCCAAACTCGCCTCTCTGACAGCCGTCGGCAAGCAGCGCGGCGTCGCGCCATAGCGGCACCCCATCCTTGCGCCAGTAGCAGGCCAGCGCCCAACGCGGCAGTGGCTCACCGGGATACCCCTTGCCCTGATGCATATGCAGTAACCCGCCCGGCGCGAAACGTCGGCGCAGCCGCTTGAGCAGATCGCCGGCCAAGACACGCTTGGTCGGCCCCATGGCGGCGGTCGTCCACTCCTCCCCTTCCACGTCATCGACCGACACGAAGGTCGGCTCGCCCCCCAGGGTCAGGCGCACGTCGCCAGCCTCCAGCCGGGCATCGACCTGCTGGCCCAGCGCCATGATGCGTTCCCACTGTGCCTCACTGTAGGGGCGCGTCACCCGAGGATCCTCGTGGATGCGCATCACACGCATGGCAACGTCGAACGCCACCTCGCATTCACCGGTGAATCCGCTGATCGGCGCTGCACTGGTGGGCTCCGGCGTCGCCGCCAGCGGAATGTGGCCCTCGCCAGCCAGGAGACCGGATGTCGGGTCCAGCCCGATCCAGCCACCGCCGGGAATGAACACTTCGGCCCAGGCGTGCAGATCGGTGAAATCCACCTCGGTGCCCGACGGACCATCGAGCGCCTTGAGGTCGGAAGCGAGCTGCACCAGATAGCCCGACACGAAACGTGCTGCGAGGCCCAGGTGGCGCAGAATCTGCACCAGGAGCCAGGCACTGTCGCGACACGAGCCGCAGGCCTTCTCCAGGGTATGCTCGCAACTCTGGATACCCGGCTCCATGCGCACCTGGTAACCGATGTCCTGCTGCAGACGCTGATTGAGTTCGACCAGAAAGCCCACCGCCGGCTGCGCTTCACGGCTGACCCGGCTGAGCCAGTCATTCAGCAGGGGTCCCTCTTCACGTATTTCGAGATAGGGGGCGAGTTCCTTCTGCAATGTTTCCGGATAAGCGAAGGGAAAGTTGTCGGCATACTCATCGAGGAAGAAGTCGAACGGGTTGACCACCGTCATCGGCGCAATCAGTTCGACGCTGACCGTCAACTCGGTGAGCTGTTCGGGAAACACCACCCGAGCGATGAAGTTGCCGAACGGATCCTGCTGCCAGTGGAGGAAATGCTCACCGCTGATATCGAGAGAATAGGCCTCGATCGGCGTGCGGCAATGCGGCGCCGGCCGTAGCCGGACCAAGTGTGGAGACAGGCTGACCGGGCGATCGAACCGGTAGTGAGTGCGGTGTTGCAGGGCAACGCGAATCGTCATTGCGAACTCCACGGCGGCATGCCGGCTGACAGCGATCATGTGCTTCACTATCAGCCGGACCCGCACTCAGCACAATGACTGAATTCAACGGCACCTACCTGTCAGGCGGGCCGAAACTGGTATAGCCTGCTGGTATAAGAGCAATAACGAGCACGCTTGGCGGACTGCAAGCTAGCGGCCCGACCGGCCGTATCAGGCGAGGAATGCCGATGAGTCACATCGACTGGAAGACCTACGATAGCAAGGGTTTCTACGACGAACTGCTGGAAGCCCCCGGCCGACCTCGACAGGCTTCCCAGCAACTCTGCGACATCCTGGCCAGCTTCGATCCCCACGAACTGGCCGAGCGCAAGGCCGCGGCGGAAATCGCCATTCGCACCATGGGCATTACCTTCACGGTCTATTCCGAAGGCAGCATGATCGACCGCGCCTGGCCCTTCGACATCGTGCCGCGCATCATTCCCGCCGCCGAATGGCGCCATGCCGAGGCAGGCCTCAAGCAACGCGTCGAGGCGCTCAATCTGTTCATCGACGATCTCTACCACGACCAGCGCATCGTCAAGGACGGCATATTGCCCGCCGAGGTGCTGGCCCAGTCGGTGAACTTCCGTCCCCAATGCATCGGCATCGACCCGCCCCACCGGGTCTGGGCGCACATCTGCGGCTCGGATCTGGTGCGCGACGGCGACGGCACGCTGTATGTGCTCGAGGATAACCTGCGCGTTCCCTCGGGCGTGTCGTACATGCTCGAAAACCGTAACGTCACCAAGCGCATACTGCCGGAAGTCTTCGCCACCGGACGCATCCTCCCGGTCGACGACTACACCGCTCAGCTCTACGACATGCTGGCCAGCCTGTCGCCGCGGCCTCATGACGAACCGCAGGTGGTGGTGCTGACGCCCGGCATCTACAACTCGGCCTACTACGAACACGCCTACCTTGCCCAACAGATGGGGGTGGAACTGGTGCAGGGGTCCGACCTGGTGGTCGACGACGATGACGTCGTCTACATGCGCACCGTCGAGGGCCTGACGCGGGTCGACGTGATCTACCGGCGCATCGACGATCTGTTTCTCGATCCCGAGGCGTTCGATCCCGAGTCCATGCTCGGCGTACCCGGCCTGCTACGTGCCTGGCGTGCGGGCAAGGTGGCGCTAGCCAACGCCCCGGGGGCAGGCGTGGCCGACGACAAGGTCGTCTACGCCTTTGTGCCCAAGATCATCGAATACTATCTCGATCAGGAACCGATCCTGCCCAACGTGCCCAGTTATCTCTGCATGTTCGAGGACGATCGCCGTTACGTGCTCGAGCATCTCGACGAACTGGTGGTCAAGCCGGCCAACGAATCGGGCGGCTACGGCATGCTGATCGGCCCGCGGGCCACACCCGCCGAGCGTGCCGAATTCGCCGAGCGCATCCAGGCCAACCCGCGCAACTACATGGCCCAACCGACTCTGGCGCTGTCCACGGCGCCGACGTTGTGCGACAGCACTGCCGAAGCTCGCCACGTCGATCTGAGACCCTTCATTTTATCGGGCACTGACATCCAGGTGACCACCGGCGGGCTGACCCGGGTCGCACTGGTCAAGGATTCGCTGGTGGTGAACTCTTCGCAAGGCGGAGGCAGCAAGGACACCTGGATCGTGGACACGGACGAGGAGTGACGCCATGCTGTCGAGAGTCGCCGAAAATCTCTACTGGATGGCGCGCTACATCGAGCGGGCCGAAGATACCGCCCGTCTGGTCAGCGTCAACAGCCACCTGCTGCTGGATCTGCCACATCACACCGCGCTGGGCTGGTCGACGCTGATCGATATCACCGGCAGCGAAGCGCTTTTCGACCAACGCTTCGAACGCCGCAACGAAAAGAACGTGCTGCAGTTCCTCTGCGTCGAGCGCGACAATCCCGGCTCGATCCTGTCATCGCTGGCCGGCGCTCGTGAGAACCTGCGCACTACCCGGGATGTGGTGTCGCGGGAAATCTGGGAGCAGATCAACGAACTCTACCTGGAGGTGCGAGACCAGGGCGAGAGCGGCCTGACCCCGCGGCGCCGTGACGCCTTCCTCAAGCGCGTGATCCGCGGCTGCCAGACCGTGACCGGGCTGATCGAGGGCACACTGAGCTTCACCTCGGCACGCTGTTTCATCGACCTGGGCCGCCATCTTGAGCGCGCCGACATGACCACCCGCATTCTCGACGTGCGCTCGGGCAATCTACTGCCCAAGGACCCCGAAGAACTGCGCCCGTTCGAGAATCTGCAATGGATGAGCGTGCTCAAGTCGCTGACCGCCTACCAGATGTACCGACAGCAAATCCGGCTACGCGTGCGCGGTCCCGACGTACTGCGCTTTTTGCTGCAGGACCAGCATTTCCCGCGTGCCGTGGCGCGCAGCCTCGAGGCCTTCTCCTGGGAACTGCAATCGCTGCCACGCCACGATCGCGCACTGGCGGCCGCGGCCCTGGTACGTGCCGACGTACTCGAGGCCGACGTGCAATCGCTGGCGCGTTCACCCGACGACCTGCACGCCTTCATAGACGAGCTGCAGATCGGCTTCAACAACCTCCACGAAGCCATCGCCGCGGCCTACTTCGCCCGTCTCGAGGACGCCCCTCACGCTATGCGCCAGTCGCAGAGCCATGACGACGAGGAGCCTGACGACTAGGGTCTGTTGACGTTTTCCTCATGGGCCGCGATGCCGGCCCGTTGGGCCCAGAACAGGGCGCAAGAAGCGGCAGCAGGCCCTAGGGTGTGTTCTCGACGAGCGGAGACCTTACCAGCCAATGGACGTAGCCGAGCTTGTGGCGAATCGCCGGCGTGATCACCTCCGGCATCAGATCGGTCAAACCCATGTCGCGGTTGAGCTCGTTGACCCCGAGCCCGACCTGATGAAAGGCGGCCAGCAGCGAATCCAGGCTATCGTCGTGCTCGACGCGCGACAGCCCCAGATGGTGCGCCGTGTCGAGTACCGAAACGATATCGAGGTAAAAAGCGAAGGTTTCGGCAAAGTCCTCCCAGGGGTGCATGGTGGCGTAGGCGGAGACGAAGTTATCGGGCCAGTCGGCTGGCGGCCCCTGGTCGTAGTAGCGCTCGAGCGCTTCGGCGTAGGTGGGGTTGTCGTGATCGCCGAAGACCTGACGGCTGCTCTCCTCGTCCCGCCCCTTGACCAGCAGCTCCCAGTAGTAGTGCCCGATCTCGTGGCGGAAATGGCCGATCAACGTGCGATGGGACTCGTTCATGTCGACACGCAGTCGTTCGCGCTCGACGTCATCGGCCTCCTTGACGTTGATGGTGATAAGCCCCTCGGCGTGACCGGTATAGACCTTCTGGGTTCCGGCGGTATTCCGCCACAGCCCCTTATCGGGCATGGCATCGGCCATGAACGAGAAGGACAACGGAGGTGCGAAGCCCTCCGCAGCGGTACCATGCGGCAGCCCCAGCAGGTCGAGGGTATAGATCAGTCTCCGTTTGGCGGCTTCCAGCGCCGCCCAGCGTTCCAGATGGCCGGGAATCGAGAGATCGGGAATCACCTTATTGTACCGGCAGCAGTCGCATAGCCCTTCCGCTTTACCGTGGGCATCGACTTCGACCATGCGATTGCACACCTGATATTCGCGATAGTTGAGACATTTCAGTAGTGTCGCTCCGCAACCGGCATGCATACAACGGTAACCGCCCTCATACAGCGGCTCGAGAGCCGAAATACAGGTACACTCCGGACACCAGCCCACTTCCCGTCCGCAGTTGAGACACTGGCTGTTGTCATAGAACAACCGGCTGCCACAGACACATTCATAAGTTCTCATGACATGATTCCTAAGTTCTGTCTTAAAAATCGGCGAGCGATACTCAGGCAAGGCAAAAATTAGCGATAAAGCGGAGTTTACGCAGTGTAAATGAGCTTTTTGAGCTGATTTTTAACGCTGCCTGAATGAGCGCAGGCATTTTTCATACAGAGCGTAGGGCCTGTTGGCGCTCGATATATCCTGCCCGGATCGAACAGCCCGACATCATAACCTTCCCAGCAGCTCGGCCTTCTTCGCTGCGAACTCCTCGTCGCTCAGAATACCCTTGGCCCTGAGATCGCCGAGGCGCTCGATGGCGCTGAAAATGCTCTCCTCCAGCTGGTTGCTGTCGGAAGGCGTGCTACCGGGGGAGCGGGCAGGTTGCGGTACCGGCTGGTCATTGCGACATACCACCGGCAGGCTGGCCAGATCCACGTTGCCGTATTGGCTGGAGAAGGTGATCGAACCGCCCGCACCCTGCTGCTGGGAAAAGCCGCCGATACGATGATCCAGCGTGTCGTAGATCCACACCTTGCCGTCGGTCTGTACGGCGAGTCTGCGGGCATCGCCGAAGTAGGCATAGCACACGTCGTTCTGAGCGCCCGTGGCATTCGGCACGCCCAGCTCGGCGGGCCACCATTGACTGCCGGAGCCGGACGCGAAAAGGCTGGAATGCCCGGCGACTGCGCTCTCGCTCTGCGGCTGGCCCGCGCTGCTCTGGTTTTGGCTTTGGCTCTGGAAACCGCCGCTACGCAACAGTCCCGGCTGGCTGGCGAAAATATCGGCAATCTCGTGACACACGGCATCGACACGCTCCTTCAGAGCGTGGTTGAACATGTCGCTCAGCATCAGCATGCCACCTCGCATCCACTGTCCGGAGCCGCCGAATTCGGGATGGGAAAACTGCGCCATGCCACCATTGCCGTTGAATACGGCAAACATCATGTGCGTGACCGCGTCTACACTGAAACCGTGACGCCGGGCGAGATCCTCGGCGATGGCCTGTCCTTGGGGGGTGAGTCGTTGCATGACGAAGGCTCCGTATTCGACCTCCCTAGTCTAGCCGAGAAATAGCCATCCAAGGCCCCAGCAGCATTTCGCCCCGATGACCGGGGCGAAATGCGTTCAGCACGAGACGTTATTCGATTCTAGCCGCTGCTTGGCCTCTATCAGCGCTTGGCGGTGACGCCTTCGGCTTCCTCGCGCTTGAGATAGAGATGCACGGTCTCAGGCAGGTGCTGCGCAAGCCATGCCGCCATGGCTTCTTCTTCCTTGAGAATGCCCTCGCAGATCCGCTTGGTTTCCTGATCGCCCGCTTCTTCCGCTGCTGCGATCAAGGCCTTGTAGGAGGCCATCTCAAAATGCTCGAAGGCATAGCTGGCGATGCCCCCCTTGACGATTTCATCATCGGCGGCCGAGCCGCTCATGGCCTGTCCGAAGGCCGCCACCTTGCCTCCCATGTCCTTCATGCCGGAAGGGCTGGCATCATGACGAGCGATACAGCTTTCGATGAGCTCGGCTTGATGCACCGTTTCCTCGATATGCTGCTCGATGCGCTGCTTGAGGTCAGGATAGTGTTCGATACGGCTGGCCTGGCCCTTCAACATTTTTTCAGCTTGCTGCTCCATGGCATGAGCATCACGCAGCCACTCCACCAGTCTTTTCTCAGCAACTGTCGCCATCATTCACTCCTTAGCTATTGTCTCGGGGGACTCCGGGCAGATGAAGGCAGTCCATGAATCACTATTTACTGCACTGAACTGCTCACTCATACCGCCGCCAAGAATCCGTTCAAAGAAATGCTGCATATTCAGAGTGTCGGCCTTTGATTTGTAAGCCGATAACAGGCGAGTAATGGCATAGGAGGCGTATCCTTACGCCCTTAACTCCCTCCTCTGGTATTGCTCAGTTCAGTCAACGGTGGAGTTTTTATCAAGTAAGCCTGTGTACAGAAATGTTATGCATCGCGCCCCCTTCCACCAGCCTCCTTCCCTGCCATTACTCACCTCCTGCCTCCCCGTTGCGTCTCTGCGAGCCGCCTACCGCCTCATGCCTCCCCGTTGCGTATCTGCGAGCCGCCTATCGCCTCATGCCTATCATCTGAATAGCTAAAGGTGATTGTAACTAAAAACCCAATAGCCATAACCTAACAGCCAAGCGGAACGAAACCGTGGTTATCAGATCAGAGGATAATGTCCATGACCGACCGTAAGACACTGACGACTTCAGCCGGCGCCCCGATCGCCGACAATCAGAACAGCCTCAGCGCCGGACCACGTGGGCCGTTGCTTCTGGAAGATTATCAGCTGATCGAGAAGCTCACGCACCAGAACCGCGAACGCATTCCCGAACGCGCCGTTCATGCCAAGGGCTGGGGAGCGCATGGGACCTTTACCGTCACCCAGGACATCACTCGCTATACACGTGCCAAGCTGTTCTCCGAAGTCGGCAAGCAGACCCCCGTGCTGGCACGCTTCTCCACCGTGGCCGGGGAAGCGGGTGCTGCCGATGCCGAGCGTGACGTGCGCGGCTTCTCGCTGAAGTTCTACACCGAGGAGGGCAATTGGGACATCGTCGGCAACAACACGCCGGTATTCTTCGTGCGCGATCCGTACAAGTTCCCCGATTTCATCCATACCCAGAAGCGCCATCCGCGCACCAACCTGCGCTCCTCTACCGCGATGTGGGATTTCTGGTCGCTGTCACCGGAGTCGCTGCATCAGATCACCATTCTGATGTCGGATCGCGGCCTGCCGCAGACCGTGCGCCACATGAACGGCTATGGCTCGCACACTTACTCGCTGATCAACGACGCCGGCGAGCGGGTCTGGGTCAAGTTCCACTTCAAGTCGCTGCAGGGCCACCGCCACTGGACCAACGAGGAAGCCGCCGAGGTCGTCGGCCGGACTCGGGAATCCACCCAGGAGGATCTCTACTCCAGCATCGACAAGGGCGACTACCCCAAGTGGCGCTTCTGCATTCAGGTGATGACCGAAGACCAGGCCCGTCAGGTGCCCTACAACCCATTCGACCTTACCAAGGTCTGGCCGCATGCTGACTTCCCGTTGATCGAGGTCGGCATCCTGGAACTGAACCGTAACCCCGAGAACTATTTCGCCGAGGTCGAACAGGCCGCCTTCAGTCCGTCGAACAAGATTCCGGGAGTCGGTTTCTCGCCCGACAAGATGCTCCAGGCGCGCGTCTTTTCCTATGCCGACGCCCACCGCTATCGCCTGGGCACGCATTACGAGGCCCTGCCGGTCAATCAGCCGAAATGTCCGGTGCATCATTACCACAAGGATGGTCCGATGCGCTTCTTCACCAACAACCCGGATCCGGACGCCTATTACGAGCCCAACTCCTTCGGTGGCCCGGTAGAGCGCCCCGATGTCGCCGAACCGCCGTTGCCGCTGGAGGGCGACGCGAGCCGCTACGACCATCGCGAAGGCAACGATGATTACAGTCAGCCCCGCGCCCTGTTCACGCTGTTCGATGCAGGTCAGCGTGAGCGCCTGTTCTCGAACATCGCCGCCGCGATGGAAGGTGCTCCGCACTTCATCATCGAACGACAGCTTGCCCACTTCGACCAGGTTCATCCGGACTATGGCCAAGGCGTACGTGCCGCACTGAAGCGCAACGTGAAGGAGACGCTGCAGGAAGGCCTCGCCTGATTCTAAACCGAGCCGCAAAACATCGCCCGCGTCCATGACGCGGGCGATTTCGTTGCATGGCGGCCATGGACGACAAACCCCCTTGCAGAAAGACTCTCAGATCGAATCCTGCGTGACTCCGACAATGACTGACGGCTTCTGAGCTGGCGGATAACGCTCAGCAGCCACACACTGGCGAAGCATTTTTGAACGGTTATTTAATAACGCCAATGAATGCAAAAATGCACCATTACCAAACCGCGAATAATAATTAGGCTAATGAAGGGTTGCGTAACGCCTGATCCGGTGCCATTGTTACTGCCGAGCGAAGCAGAACAGCAGCGCTCGGCCAGCGCCTCAGGATGAGCGCGCACGGGAACGGCCAGGAAGGCCAGCGCGACCGGTACCTCCCAGGGAAGGGAATGGACATGTAGGAGGCATACGGTACCGGTCGCGGTGTTCTCAAGGAAGAAAGCCGGCATGGATTCGCTGGTTCGTCTTTACCCCAGGATGGGGAAGTCTTTCGGATGAAAGGCTCGCGCCGAGGATCGGCACGAAGACGCTCCCCGAAGACGACCGATGGTTGTCACCTTGGCCCGCCTCCGGGCCTGTTCAGGGAAGAAGCGCGAAGGCACCCGCGCACTTGGCCATGGAAGGCCTACGCTCTGTTGTGAAGTATCGGACAGGCTTCGATGGAGCGGCGAACAGCGACATGCCGATAAGAATCAGCCATCGCGAATCCGCATGGCGCCCAAGGAAGGGATAAAAAAAGGCAATGATGACACTGCCCCTAGAACTGCAATGCGACGTCTGTCTGGGCCAGCTCTTTCGCGTCCCCCAACAAACGACATCGCAACAGGACATCTATTGCGCTGATTGCGGTACCTTTATCTGCAAGGCTACCGCACTCGAAGCGCGCATGGCGGCCTACTTTACACGAAAAAGCCAAGCCGGCAGCCCACCACGCCCCCAGACGAGCCGGTCTGGCGAGTCGAGCGCCATCGCCATAAACCTTCAGCAGGCTCAACCTGACGCACCGACAGGTGGCAATGCCACCGGTGGTCCGCTGCGCTCGCGGGCATATCGCTTTTCTTCTTCCCAGATGACAGAAAGCGCCTCAAGACCGGGACGGTGGCAATAGCGCCAGGAGCCGTTTTTCATGGATCGTCTCCGGCTCTTCCAAGACAGCCTCTGCCAAGACAGATCCCAAGCCCGATTAGACTAAGAAATCCGCACGCCAAACACGATGCAGCCGACCGGGAAACACTGCCTCACTCGCAGTGACTCAGGCTGCCTGGATCAAAAACCCTGCGTTGGCCCGCCATACTTCTGGCGGGCATTTTTTTTGCATGGCCGATGATGCACAACCGCCGATGGCGAAGGCGTCCTCGCCTGGACCGGAACCTTGACCGGAACCTTGCAAAGCAAAGCTGGGAAGCCTCAGGCAAATAGCGAGAATTAGAGGCTTGGAACTACAAGGCACCGGGAACTGAAATCCCATGCCTAAACGAAAAAGCCGGCCCAAGGGCCGGCTTCTATCTCTTTTCATGCTGCGATCAGGAGGCGATCGCCTGGAGCATCACACGCTTAGAAAGCGTAGACGGCACCCACGGCAACACCGTCACCTTCATCGCTATCGCGATCGTACCAGGCACCTTCGATGAAGGTGTACATGGCCGGAGAGATGTTGTAGGTCGCACCCAGCACGACTTCGTTACGATTGTCGTCGTCGTCGTAGTCGCTGCGCGTGGGGTTGTTGTTCAGGCTCCAGTCGCCGATATCGCCGCCTACGTCAACGTACTGGTAAGCACCGTAGATATCGCCGTAGCCGTAGCCGTAACGGGCACCCAGCGCGTAGCGGTTTTCATCAGGCAGGTCGCTCTTGGAATCGTAACGCTCGTACTTCAGCGCAACGCGCAGAGTTTCCATGGTGTACTGGAAAGTCACACCGTACTGATTGCCAGCGTCGAACTCTTCGCCGGTCTCGATCACGGTGTTACCAGTCACGTCGCCGTCGTAGTTGTCGAGGTTGTCGTAAACCGCTGCGACGGAGAAGGCACCGGTGGTGTACTTCACACCGCCATAGAAGGAAGCGTTACCGGAGCTATCAACGTTTTCATAGTGCATTTTGCCATCACTATCGAAACCGCCTTCAGCATCGCCCTTGTACTGGCTACCTACAGCGAACTGGAAGCCACTGAAGAGCGGAGACAGGTACTGCAGCTTGTCGCCTTCGCGGTCAACACTATTCTGCGTGTTGTAACCATCGTCCCCAGCAACTGGGCTATCGGTGAGATCGAAGAATTCGTTGTTGGAGATCGGATCCTCGACCCAGTCGTCGATCAGCGCATCCCAGGAACCCAGGCGAACGTCACCGAAGTTGCCCTGCAGACCCAGGTAGGACTGGTCACCGCGGTTGATACCGCCGTTGCTCTTCTCTTCGTCGGCGTTGTGCTCCCACTCGGCCTTGAAGTAGCCGGTCAGGCCTGGGTTGATCACGTGCTGACCGGAAATGCCGATAGTGGAACCGTTATCGAAGACCTCGTCCTGAGTTTCGATACCAGCTACGTTACCATTCTGATCGTATTCAGCGCTCTTGATGGACTTGTAGGCAATCTGGATGTTGCCGTAGATGTCGAGCTGAGTGCCGTCCTGGTTGTAGACAGTCGCAGCCTGTGCAGCGGCAGAAGCGCCCAGGGCACCAGCAATAGCAGTCGCTAACAGCGTCTTTTTCATCGCGATAAGTTCCTTAACTAGCTTACTGTTCTGTTCGATCGTGTCTGCAGATGCAGTCGGCTCTCGACTCGCATGACGGCCTTTCTTCCTACAACACCGGCTGCCAAGTACAAAAGCCTTATAATTATCCAATGCTCGCCCAGCAACCTTATACCGGTCCCAGCGGGAACGCAACAAGAAAAAAACACTGTTTTCATATTCCGTTCCTGACCCTTTATTCCACCCCGGCGGCTGGGCAAGCCCGTTGAGGTCGGGAGCCGACGATAGATCATCCAAATGACATTTCGATGAATTCACGGCAGGCGCATCTTCACGGCCGTGACAGTGGACGGCAAATGACGATTTTCAACGGCAAGCCTTACGGCAAGTCAGAATTCCTACCTACCTACCTACCGCAAGAGCCGTAAGGAGTGGGTGGATACAGCCTGGTCCGCCGACCAGGGCATGACGAACAGCAGCCGTGACGCCCTGGCGTCTCAATGCCCATGCTTGGCGAGCAGTTCGCTCAGCTTGCGATCGAGACGCTGCTCCGATTTCTTGCGCTCGCGCTCCTGCTGCTGCTGCTGCAGGGACTCCAGTTGCTTACGCGCATGGAGCGCCTCCTCCTCGCTGACCACACCGGCATCGGCCCCATCGAGATCCACCCGCACGGCGCCGGCACGCACCGCCTTCAGATAACGGGGCAGATGCACGTAGCACGCCAACGTGCGGCGTACCAGCTTCTCCGGCCAGGGCTCACGTTCGGCAAGCTCAAGGTGAATCCCGGTTTTGAGCGGCTTCGTATGCCCCTTGAAGAAGGTCTTCGGGTAGCGCTGATACCATTGCTTCAGCAGCGCCTGAGGGGCAGGCGCGTCACGGCCCGCATCATGGCGCTGTGCTGCCGGCTCGGAAGACGACGGCGGGGCCGCCCCGGCAGCAGCGGATATTGGCTGCCGGGCCATGGCATCGTGCCGCGCATCCGCCTCCGAGTTAGCCGGCATGCTCTCCGAGGTCTGCTCGAGTGGCGCGGGCTCCGCCACCGCCGCGCCCTGCTCTGCCGGGTCCGACGGCACGGCCGAGGCGGATTCGGCGCCGCGGGTCATGTTCATCTGAGCGGAAAGCGCCGCGAGTTCCTTGCGCAGGGCAAGGTTCTCCGCTTCCAGTGCCTGCGCCCTGGCGCGTGCCGCATCCAGTTGGGCCAGGCTGGCCTCTGCCCGTTTCTCCAGTGCATCCAGCAGTGTTCTGGCACGTTCCGACATCAGGGCTCGGTCTCCATGAGCGTCAAGGCAAGACGGTTTGCGTTTCTTGATGCTTCCTAGTCTGTGTCAGCTTCGCCGGGCTGGCAACTCTCGTCGGCGTCGCTGCGGCGCTCGTAGCGCACGAAATGGTAGACAGGGCGCCCTTCGCCGCCCTGTCCCGGCACACGCTGAGCCTCCACCCACTCCCCGCGCGGGATTTCCGGAAAATAGGCATCTCCCTCGATATCGACATCCACTTCGGTGAGATAGAGTCGCGTGGCGCTGGGCAGAGCCTGGTCGAATATCTGTCCACCGCCGATGACGCTGATCTCCTCGGCGCCATCGATGATCGCCTGCTGGTCGGCCAGCTCCAGAGCGCTGGGCAGATCATGACAGACGCGCACCCCCTCGTGAGCGAACGCCGGGTCCCGTGTCACCACGATATTCAGCCGCCCCGGCAGCGGCCTGCCGATGGAGGCGAAGGTCTTGCGCCCCATGACCAGCGGCTTGCCCATGGTCACGGACTTGAAGAACTTGAGATCCTCGGGCAGATACCAGGGCAACTGGTTATCGATACCGATGACGCGATTACGCGACAACGCCGCCACCAGAGCGACCGGCACCAGGGTCTCGATGCAATTCTCGCGCATGCTCATACCGCCACCTCCGCCTTGATATGGGGATGCGGATCATAGCCATCGATGGCGATATCCTCGAAGCGGAACGCAAACAGATCCTTGATTTCCGGATTGAGCACCAGCCGAGGCCTGGGTCGCGGCTCACGCGTCAGCTGCAGTTCGGCCTGCTCGAGATGATTGAGATAGAGATGCGCATCGCCCAGCGTATGGATGAATTCACCGGGCAGCAGATCGCAGACCTGCGCCACCATGTGTGTCAGCAGAGCATAGCTGGCGATGTTGAACGGCACGCCGAGGAAGATATCGGCGCTGCGCTGGTAGAGCTGGCAGGAGAGCCGCCCCTCGGCCACGTAGAACTGGAACAGCGCGTGACAGGGAGGCAGCGCCATCTCATCTACCAGCGCCGGGTTCCAGGCCGAAACGATCAGGCGCCGGGAATCCGGGTTGCGGCGAATCTGCTCGACCACATTGGCGATCTGATCGACATGGCCACCGTCCGGGTGCGGCCAACTGCGCCACTGATAGCCGTAGACCGGCCCCAGCTCTCCGTTTTCGTCGGCCCACTCGTCCCAGATGCGCACGCCATGCTCCTGGAGGTAGGCGATGTTGGTATCCCCGCGCAGAAACCACAGCAGTTCATGAATGATCGAGCGCAGATGAAGTTTCTTGGTGGTCACGAGGGGAAACCCCTCGGCCAGATCGAAACGCATCTGATGGCCGAAGACACTGCGGGTTCCGACACCGGTTCGGTCCGATTTTTCGGTGCCGGATTCAAGCACCCGGCGCATCAGGTCAAGGTAGGGCTGCATGGCAAGGCCTGTCAGAATGAATGAAACATGTTGCGAAGCCGTTCGCGAACGTGACGAATTCAGGTAGCGGAAGCGGTGCGTGCATCATCGACCGGCTGGCGACGCGACCAGGCCATCAGAGCCAGCCCGGCAAGCACCATGGGCAGACTCAACAGTTGTCCCATGGTCAGCCAACCGAAAGCGATGAAGCCAAGCTGGGGATCGGGCAGGCGCACGAACTCCACGCAGAAGCGGAACGAGCCGTAGAGCACCAGGAAAAGGCCGGACACCATGCCGCGCCGGCGCGGGCGGCTCGAGAACCACCACAGGACGGCGAACATGACCACCCCTTCCAGCGCGAACTCGTAGAGTGGCGAGGGATGGCGCGGCTGCGGCCCCATGCCGGGATAGACCATCGCCCAGGGCAGGTCGCTGATGCGCCCCGGCAATTCCTGATTGATGAAATTGCCGATGCGCCCCGCCCCCAGACCGATGGGCACCAGTGGAGCGATGAAATCGGTGAGCTGAAAGAAGGCCAGGCCGTGCTTGCGGGCGAACAGCAGGGCCGCAATCAGCACGCCCACCAGGCCGCCATGGAAGCTCATGCCGCCATCCCAGACCTGGAATAGCCACAGCGGATTGTCCAGCAAGCGATCGAAGCCATAGAACAGCACGTAACCGAGACGTCCTCCCAGTACCACGCCCAAGGCACCGTAGAACAGCATGTCGCCGATATCGTCTTGCGTCAGCCCTATCCGGTCAGCACGCCGGCGTCCCAGCCACCAGGCCCCGAGGAAGCCGACCACGTACATCAGACCGTACCAGTGGACCTTGAGCGGCCCGAGAGCCACCGCGACGGGATCGAACTGGGGGTACGTCAACATGCCTTCTCCTTAACTGCTTCCTGGCATCAGAGCCAACGGCCATGCCGCTATGAGACGACACCAAGCCAGAGGCATCGGGTACCGTCAGCGGCGCTGCGCCGAGTTTACGCGTTCGCCGTAGGGCTTGCCATCGCGGAACACTGGCCGCCTCGGCGTGCAGGCGCTAGGCTGAGCGTCCGTTAAGTCCCATATCGATTACCAGGCGAACCTGCATGTGTCTGATCGTTTTTGACTGGCGCCCCGGGAGTGCAGTGCCGCTCCGCCTGGCCGCCAACCGTGACGAGGTCCACGCTCGGCCCAGCCAGGCATTGAACACCTGGCAGGATGCTCCGCATATTCTCGGCGGGCGGGATCTCCGCGCCGGTGGAACCTGGCTGGCGGCGTCCCGACAGAAGCGCCTCGTGGCCGTGACCAATGTCCGTGCCCCGCAGCACCCGGCGCCGGAGGCCGGCCCAAGCCGCGGAGCGCTGGTGCACGAGGCGCTGGAGTGTGCGTCGCTGGAAGGCTGGCTCCACGACCTGCAACGGGAAGATGCCCACGCCTATGCCGGATTCAACCTGCTGGCATGTGACGGCATGCGGATGTGGCATCTGCACCATGGCCCGACGGCTACCACGCTCACCGAAATCCCCGCCGGTGTACATGGCCTGTCCAACGCGACACTGGATACGCCTTGGCCGAAGCTGACGCGGGCGTGCCGCGAATTCCATCAGGCGCTGGCCGCTCCCGACTGGACACGGCGGAGCTGGGAACTGATGCATGACACCTGGTGCCCCGCCGACGAGCAACTCCCCGAGACCGGCGTAAGCCGGGACATGGAGCGCTTCCTGTCACCTATCTTCATCGTGGGTGAAACCTACGGAACACGCGCCACCACGCTGGTGGAGTGGCAGGCCGACGGGACACTGACACTGCAGGAGCGCCGCTTCGGGCCCCACGGCCAGCCGCTGGGGCATGAAGTGATCGCTCAAGCTTGAACGCACCAGCCCGCACCGGCGCCCTGCCGATTTTTCAGACAGAACCTAGTCCCGTGGCGGCAGCAGGTGGGCAAGCTGCCACTCTTCCAGGCGCTGGCGCAGATGACCACGAATCGCCGAGGTGGTCGGTAGTGCCAACGTTTCCCTGACCAGATTCTGGGCACTGGCCAGAGGCACCCGGCGTATCGCGGCACGTACCCGTGGCAGGCTCGGGGCGTTCATCGACAGCGCATCGAAGCCCATGCCCATCAGCAGCAAGGCTCCGGCCGGATCACCGGCCAGTTCGCCGCATACCGAGGTGGTGATCTTCAGCCGCGCCGACTCATCGGCCAGGCGCGCCAGTGCCGTCAATACCGCCGGATGGCAGGCATCGTACAGGCTTGCCACCCGCGGATTGTTGCGATCCACCGCCAGCAGGTACTGGGTCAGGTCGTTACTGCCCACCGAGAAGAAATCGATACGCGACGCCAGCAATTCCAGCTGGTACAGCGCCGCTGGCACCTCGATCATCACCCCGATCTTGGGCCGCACCAGTTCCAGGCCGTCATCGCTGAGCTCCTTGCGGGCTCGTTCGATCAAGCGCAGAGCGGCATCGACCTCCTCCACGCCGGAGATCATCGGCAGCAGGATGCCCAGATTGTCCAGGTCCTGGGAGGCCCGCAGCATGGCGCGCAACTGCACCATCAGCACCTCGGGATGATCCAGCGTGACCCGAATGCCGCGCCAGCCGAGAAAGGGATTCGCCTCATTGATGGGGAAATAGGGCAAGTCCTTGTCGCCGCCGATATCGAGCGTGCGCATGATCACCGGCAGCGGCGCGAAACTGGCCAACTGATCGCGATACATGCGCGTCTGCTCCTGCTCACTGGGGAAGCGCTCGTTCATCATGAACGGCACCTCCGTACGATACAGGCCGACCCCGCTGATCCGCGGCTTGAGCGATGCGACGGCATCCACAGCCAGCCCGGTATTGACCATCAGTGGCATGACATGCCCATCGGGCGTCTCGCTGGGCAGATGCTGCTCGTGTTCGAGCACCTCGGCCAGCGCCTGCTCCTCGGCGATCAGGCTCCGGTAATGGCTTTCCAACTCCTTGGTAGGCCGCACGAACAGGCGTCCGCGATGGCCATCCAGCACGACCCGTGTGCCGTTGAGGCGCGGCAGCGGCAGGTCGACCATGCCCAGGATGGTGGGGATGCCCATCGCCCGGGCCAGTATCGCCACGTGCGAGGTGCTGGACCCCTTTACCGACACCAGCCCCGCCAGCTTTTCGCGAGGCACCTCGCCCAGCATCGCGGCACTGATCTCGTCACCTACCAGAATCGTGTGATCGGGAAAGGTCTCGGGCGTCTGCGGATTGTCCTCCTGCAGATAGGAAAGTACGCGTCGCCCCAGATCGCGGACGTCCGCGGCCCGCTCGCGCAGATAATTATCGTCGACGCGCTCGAGATACTGAACATGGCGACGTACCACGTCGGCCAGCGCACCAGGGGCCCACTGACCTTCGCGGATGCGCTTCTCGACTTCCTGCCCCAGGGCGGCATCTGCCAGCATCTGCTGGTAGACATCGAACAGCGCCACTTCCTGCACCGAGATGCGACTTGCCAGCCGCGCCCCAGCCTTCTGGATCTGATGGCGCACCCGCTCAATCGCCTCTCGCAACCGTGCGATCTCGAATTCGATATCCGTGGGGATCAGATCCGGCACGCTGTCCAGATCGGCGGGCGGCGCAATGACTACCGCCTCGCCGATGACCATGCCCGGAGAGGCGGGAATCCCGGCGAACACTGCCTGCCCTTCGGGATGGGCCCGGCGTGTCAGCGTCCCGGTCGCCAGCGCGTGAGCCAGCACGCCTGCAAGCTGCGCCGCCATGGTCACCAGAAACGCTTCATCCCCCTCATCGAAGCGCCGCTTGTCCTGCTGCTGCACGACCAGCACGCCGAGCATGCGACGCTGGTGAATGATCGGCACGCCCAGAAAGCTGGAGAAGCGCTCTTCGCCGGTTTCAGCGAAATAGCGGAATTGGGGATGCGCGGGAGCATCCTCCAGATTGAGAGGCTCCTCACGCTCGCCGACGAGGCCTACCAGGCCCTCGCCCAGTTGCAGCGTGACATGGCCGACGGCCTGCGTATGCAGGCCGATGGTATCCATCAGCACCAGTCGTTCCCGCTCGGAATCGTACAGGTAGACGGAGCAGACATCGGTATGCATCGCCTTGCGGATGCGACGCACCATGGTGGCCAGCGCGGCCTCCAGGCTACGTGCTCCGTTAACCTCCTGGACAATGCGGCGGAGGGTATCGAGCATGGGCATTCTTCTTGTAGTCGTGACTCACGTCATACGACAGATGAACGGATAACAAGCCAGTGACCCTGGCCAGCCCGGGCAGGGCTAGCGCAGGTCGTCACCGGCCAACCGGTGCACACGAGGTGCCAGTTCGCGCAACGCGCGACGGTAGACCTCCCGCTTGAAAGGCACAACCTGTCCCAGTGGATACCAGTAACTCACCCAGCGCCAGCCATCGAACTCCGGCTTGGGTGTCGTATCCACACAGATCCGGCTGTCCTGACAGCGAATCTTCAATAGAAACCACTTCTGCTTCTGGCCAATGCAGACCGGCCAGGAGTGCGTTCTAACCATGCGTCGCGGGAGACGATAGCGCAGCCATCCACGGGTACAGGCAAGGACCTCGACATCCTCCGGGGAGAGTCCGATCTCCTCCTTGAGTTCCCGGTACAGGGCCTGTTGCGGTGTTTCGTGCGCCTTGATACCTCCTTGTGGAAATTGCCAAGCATTCTGTCCCACCCGACGCGCCCAGAGCAGCTGGCCATGAGGGTTGGCAATGATGATGCCAACGTTCGGCCGAAAGCCGTCAGCGTCGATCACGGACGTCACCTTATAGAACCATGTTGCGTCCATTCTTCCATAAAGCCGGAAAGCCCTTCAATAAGCGAAAAGGCGGCATTTTACGACGCTCACTCAGTGGGCAACCCTCGCCGGTTCTGCAATAATTTTCGCGCTTCGACAGGCGTTTTGCTGCCTGCCTGGCGTACCTCATCGAATAACCGACACAATACGCATACGCAAGGGGAACATTCTTGAGTCTGGCCATCTTCGATCTCGACAACACATTGCTGTCCTGCGACAGCGACCACGCCTGGGGAGAGTTCCTCATCGAACAGGGTGCGGTCGATCCGGTAACGTACCGCGAAGCCAACGAAGGGTTTCTGCGCGACTACCGGAACGGCACGCTGGATATCCAGGCCTACCTGGCCCTGGCGCTCAAGCCGCTCGCCGACAACTCTTCCGAACAACTGGCCGCCTGGCATCAGCAGTTCATGGCCAGCAAGATCGAGCCGCATATTCTGGTCAAGGCCGAGGAGCTCCTGGCCCGTCATCGGGCGCGTGGCGACACACTGCTGATCATTACCGCCACCAACCGCTTCATCACCGGCCCCATCGCCGAGCGCCTGGGCGTCGAACACCTCATCGCCGTGGAGCCGGAAATGATCGACGGCCGTTATACCAGCAAGGTCCAGGGCACACCGAGCTATCGCGAAGGTAAAGTGACCCGCCTGGAGCAGTGGTTGACTTCGCAGGACATCACGCTCGACGACGCCTGGTTCTACAGCGATTCGCATAACGACATCCCCCTGCTGGAGCGCATCGACAATCCGGTTGCGGTCGACCCGGACGAGATCCTGCGTGATACCGCCCTGGCTCGTGGCTGGCGCATTCTCAGCCTGCGCGAATGAGCCTTGCCAGCCGCCATTATCGGCATGGTCGTGAACGATGAACCTCGGCGCGAGGCCCGGTGTGTCGGCGGGATATGTTAGACTCGAAGGCTTTGACGAGAACCGGCCAGCGTGACGCAAGCGTTGGAAGCACCATGACAACGACACCCCGGGACGGCTATACACCGGCCTTATCCGTATCGCTAAGAGCTAATTGCTGCGGATACGATATATTGGGCCCCGTTTCCGATAACGCTATTCATCATGGCCGCGCATAAGGGCATGCATGCACGAGCTGACTGAAGCCACAATACACGATGCCATCCTGTCGCACCTCGACACTTTCACCCTGGCATCCTCGGCCTATGCCGCACACATCGCTCACGGCATGCGGGCCCCCGGGGCATTTCCCTCCGTGCTTCAGTACAGATCGTCAGATACTCGTAGTCTCCCTTGCAGCAAACATCGATCTCGTCGGCCCGCGATGCCGTTCGCCTGGATGACCGACGCACCCTCTTTGATGATCACATTAACGGTTGGCAAACATTATGGATGAGGCAGTAGACATCGTACTCGTAGGAGCGGGAGTGATGAGCGCAACGCTTGCGACACTCCTTAACGAGCTGGAGCCGGAATCGCGTATCGAGATCATCGAGCGACTCGAGACTCCTGCCAGCGAGAGTTCCTTTGCCTGGAACAATGCCGGTACCGGTCACGCGGGCTTGTGCGAGCTCAACTATACGCCGCAGGCAGCCGATGGCTCGGTGAACATCGACAAGGCCATCCAGATCAACACCATGTTCGAGGAGTCCAAGCAGCTCTGGAGCTACCTGGTGGAACATGGCGACCTCGGCGATCCCGCCCGCTTCGTCCACCCCGTCCCGCACATGAGCTTCGTGCGTGGCGAGCGGGACGTGGAGTTTCTGCGCGCACGCTTCGATGCCATGCGCCAGCACCCCTGCTTCGACGCCATGCTGTACACCGAGGATCCCGACGTCATCACCAAGTGGGCCCCGCTGCTGCTCGACGGCCGCGAAACGGACGAGAAGCTTGCCGCGACCTGGAGCGAAGCCGGCACCGACGTCGATTTCGGAGCGCTGACACGCCAGCTGCTCAAGCGTCTCGAGGCCCTGCCGAATGAACAGGTGAGTGTCAGCACCGGGCAGTCGATCCGTGATCTCGAGCGCACCCGTGACGGACGCTGGTCGCTCAAGGTCGATGTCAACGGCGGCAAGCAGCGTGTGCTGAACGCGCGCTTCGTGTTTCTCGGTGCCGGAGGGGCTTCGTTGCATCTGCTGCAGAAGAGCGGCATTCCCGAGTCCAAGGGCTACGCGGGCTTCCCCGTCAGCGGTCAGTGGCTACGCTGCGACAAGCCCGAGATCGTCTCCCAGCATCACGCCAAGGTCTACAGCAAGGCGGCCATCGGCGCCCCGCCGATGTCGATTCCTCACCTGGACACACGTAACGTCGACGGCACCCCCTCCCTGCTGTTCGGGCCCTTCGCCGGCTTCACCACCAAGTTCCTGAAGACCGGCTCGATCTTCGACCTGGTCAGGTCGGTGCGCTCTTCGAACCTGGCGCCGATGCTGGCGGTGGCCCGCGACAACTTCAGTCTGGTCAAGTACCTTCTCGAACAGGTCCGGTTGTCCCACGGTCAGCGTGTCGAGGAACTGCAAGCCTTCTACCCCAACGCCAAGGCCGACGACTGGCGTCTCGAAGTGGCCGGACAACGCGTCCAGATCATCAAGCAGGATCCCCAGAAGGGCGGCCTGCTGCAGTTCGGCACCGAGATCGTCGCGGCAGGCGACGGCTCCCTCGCCGCCCTGCTGGGCGCCTCCCCCGGCGCTTCGACCGCCACGTCCATCATGTTCGACCTGATGGAGCGCTGCTTTCCCGAGAAGTTCGCCTCCCCTGTCTGGCAGGAACGCCTGCAGCAGATCGTCCCCGCCCGCGCCGGCGAACTGGCCAATGACGGTGCGCTGCTGCGCGAAGTGCGCCACCGCACGCACAAGACGCTCAAGCTGGCCGCGCCTGCCGGCTGAGACCGTCCGTGCCCTTACCCGGACGCCGTCGCCGGGTAAGGGCTGGCGAGCCACTCCGCCCGCAGCATTCGATGAATGGGCATCTTTCAGCTCCGACAGACCATGCCTCTCCCTGACGATCGCAACCCGGCGATGGCGCGTCACGGTACAGCCGGTCAGGTTCCGCTGTTATTCTCTGGCCTCCCTGCGTAATTGGAGCACCCGATGCGTGTCCCCTTGAAGTACGGCTCGCTGCTGCTGGCCGCCCTGCTGGCTATCCTGCTGATCGTCTGGATGAGTCTCGGTGACATGTACGTCGCCCGTGATCAGGCCCCCGCCGACATCGCTCCCCCCGCCGCCGATAATGCGGTGTTTCGCGTCGAGACACGCTTGTCGCAGAGCGAACCCTACGTGCCGCATGTGGTGATCCAGGGGCAGTTGATCCCCAAGCGTCAGGTCGCGTTACGTGCCCAGACCGCCGGGCGGGTCACGGCATTGCCGGTGGAACAGGGCGAGCGGGTCGAGGCCGGCGAACAATTGCTGCGCATGGCACCTGAGGATCTACCGGCCAGGCTGGCCCAGGCCGAAGCGGAGGTGGCCCTGCAGGAGGCCGAGCTGCGCGGCGCCAAGCAGCTGCGCAGCAAGAATCTGACCTCAGAGAACGATCTGCTGCGTCTGCAAAGTGAACTCGCCCAGGCCAGGGCCGAGCGCGAAGCGCTGCAGGCCACCCTGGAGCACATGCAGCCGACGGCCCCTTTTACCGGCATATTCGATCAGCGCAACGTGGAACTCGGCGATACACTGCAGATCGGCGAGACCTACGCCACGCTGGTCGACCTGACTCAGCTCAAGGGCATCGGCCAGGTTCCGCAGCGCGAGGCTTTCGGCCTGTCGCCCGGTCTACCGGTCACCGCCACCCTGCTCGACGGACGCACCCTGCAAGGTACGCTCACCTACATCGCCAGCGTGGCCGACGAGGCGACCCGCAGCTATGCGGTGGAGGCACTGCTCGACAATCCCGATCAACTGCGCATCGCCGGCGCCAGTGCCAGAATCGACGTTGCTCTGCCCGAGCGTCAGGCGCACCGGTTGTCTCCCGCATTGCTGGCGCTGGACGAACAGGGACGACTCGGCGTCAAGCACGTCGATGCGCAGGACCGCGTACGCTTTACCCCAGTCGAACTGCTGAGTGCCGACGCTTCACGCGCCTGGGTCGACGGTCTGCCGGAACAGCTGCGTCTGATCACCTTGGGAGGCGGGTTCGTCACGCCCGGCCAGCAGGTCGAAACCGCCGAGCAACCGGCATCGCCCGCTCCCGTGGGGGCCATCACCGAGGACGAAGCTGTCACTGCTGCCAGGGAGTCCCGGCATGAAGCTTCCGAGGTAGCCAACTGATGCGGACCCTGATCCACGCCGCGCTGGACCGTGCCCGGACCACGCTACTCCTGCTGCTGTTCCTGCTGGTGGCGGGGCTCGTCGCCTACCAGGCCATTCCCAAGGAATCCAATCCCGACGTCACCATCCCCATGATCTACGTGATGATGTCGCTCGAGGGGATCAGCCCCGAGGATGCCGAACGGCTGCTGGCGCGTCCCATGGAGCAGGAGCTGCGCGCCATCGAAGGCGTGAAGAAGATGACCTCGCAAGCCACTGAAGGCCATGCCTCGATCAATCTGGAGTTCGATGCCGGCTTCGATCCACGCCAGGCGCTGGACGACGTGCGCGAGAAAGTCGACACGGCGCGTGCCGAGCTGCCTACGGAAGCCGACGAACCGCGGGTCATGGAAGTCAACGTGGCCCTGTTTCCGGTGCTGTCGGTCGGCCTGTCGGGTCAGGTGGACGAGAACATCCTGATGGAGACTGCCCGTGAGCTGCAGCAGGAGATCGAAGGCATCCCCGAAGTGCTGGAAGTGGACATCGGGGGTGAGCGCGAGGATCTGCTGGAGATCGTCGTCGACCCGCTGGTGCTCGACAGCTACGGTCTCGATTTCGATACCCTGCTCAACCTCATTTCACGCAACAACCGGCTGGTAGCCGCGGGCAGCCTGGATACCGGCGCCGGCCGGCTGAGCATGAAGGTGCCCGGTGTCATCGAGAACCTCGAGGATGTCCTGGCCATGCCGGTCAAGGTCGAGGGCGACACCGTCGTCACCTTCGGCGACGTGGCGCAGATCCGCCGGACCTTCAAGGACCCGGCCGGTTTCGCCCGCATCAATGGCCAGCCGGCCGTGGTATTGGAAGTCTCCAAGCGGGCCGGCGCCAACATCATCGCCACCATCGACCAGGTCAAGGCATTGCTCGACGAGGCAGCGCCGCTACTGCCCGCCGGGCTCGACACCAGCATCATCATGGACCAGTCCACCCAAGTGCAGAGCATGCTCTCGGAACTGCTCAACAATGTACTGACGGCGGTGGTCCTGGTACTCATCGTGATCATCGCCACCATGGGGCTGCGCTCCGCCCTGCTGGTAGGGCTGACGATTCCCGGCGCCTTCCTGACCGGCATCCTGCTGATCTGGTCGATCGGCTTCACCATGAACATCGTGGTGCTGTTCGCCCTGATCCTGGTCGCCGGCATGCTGGTCGACGGCGCCATCGTGGTCAGCGAACTGGCCGACCGCCACCTCGGTGAAGGCCAGTCCCCCCGCGAGGCCTGGACCAATGCCGCCAGCCGCATGGCCTGGCCGGTGATCGCCTCGACCGCCACCACCCTGGCGGTCTTTGCGCCGCTGCTGTTCTGGCCCGGCGTGGTGGGGGAGTTCATGAAATATCTGCCCGCCACGGTCATTCTCTGTCTGCTGGCGTCGCTGGCCATGGCGCTGATCTTCCTGCCGACGCTCGGCAGTCTGGTCGGGGGAAACCGGCGCCCGGTCCAGACCTCGCTCAGTGCCGGCGGGCGCCTGTATCGTCGCGTTCTGGCCCGCCTGCTGCGTTTTCCCGGCCTGACCCTGACGCTCTCCCTGGCGTTGATCGTCGCCACCTACATCGGCTACGCACGCTTCAATCACGGGGTGGAATTCTTCCCCAGCGTGGAGCCCGATTCCGCTCAGGTCTGGGTACGGGCACGGGGCGACCTGTCGGTCGAAGAGAAGGATGCCGTGGTCCGCCGGGTCGAGCGACGCCTCGATGGCATGGCCGAGATCGAGGCGCTCTACGCCCGATCGTTCGCCACGCCGCCCCAGCGGCAGCAACAGGCCGCCGACGTGATCGGCGTGCTGCAGTTCCAGCTCATCGACTGGGAGCAGCGCCGTCCGGCATCCCGGATTCTCGCCGACATGCAACGCCGTACGGCCGATCTGCCCGGTATCGTGCTGGAATTGCGCGAGGAGGAGAACGGCCCCACTTCCGGCAAGCCGATCGAACTCGAAATCAGCGCGCGCGATCCGGCCCAGGCCATCGTGGCCACCGAAATGCTGCGTGACGCCATGGCGCGTCTGGGTGGCTTCCGTGACGTCGAGGACAACCGCAACCTGCCGGGGGTGGAATGGCGCTTCGTGGTCGATCGCGAGGCCGCAGCACGCTTCGGCGCGGACGTGACCAGCGTGGGCAGTGCCGTACAACTGGTCACCACCGGCGTGCAGGTCGCCGAGTATCGCCCCCAGGATGTCACCGACGAAGTGGACATCCGGGTCCGCTTCCCTCAGGCCTGGCGCACCCTGGATCAGCTGGAACGCGTCACCCTGACCACCTCGCGAGGCCAGGTCCCGCTGTCCCAGTTCGTGCGTCTGATACCGGCCGACCGGGTCGACACGCTGCACCGGGTCGATGGCCGGCGCACCCTGACGCTGCAGGCGGATGTCGCCTCGGGGTATCAGGTCACCGAGCGCCTCAACGCCCTGCAAGAAACGCTGAGTGAACTGCCCGAAGGCGTCAATGTGAATTTCGCCGGCGAACAGGAAGATCAGCAGGAAACCAGCCGCTTTCTGGGCATTGCCGCCTTCGTCGCGCTGTTCCTGATGGCGCTGATCCTGGTGACCCAGTTCAACAGCCTCTACCAGGCCGGGCTGGTACTTTCCGCCGTCGTGCTGTCGACCGCCGGCGTGCTGCTGGGGCTATTGATCACTGCCCAGCCCTTCGGCGTGGTCATGGTCGGGATGGGCATCATCGCCCTGGCGGGCATCGTGGTAAACAACAACATCGTTCTGATCGATGCCTACAACCAGCTGCGCGCCGAGGGACTCGCGCCGCTGGAAGCCGCCCTGGAAGCCGGCACCCTGCGTCTGCGTCCGGTGCTGCTGACCGCCGTTACCACCGTGCTCGGCCTGATGCCCATGGTAATGGGCGTCAACGTCAACCTGCTGGCTCCCAGCCTGGGCATCGGTGCTCCGTCCACCCAGTGGTGGACCCAGCTCTCCAGCGCCATCGCCGGCGGACTGACCTTCGCTACCGGTCTGACCCTGTTACTGACACCCTGCATGCTGGCGCTCGGCGCCAGATTCGGGCAACGCTGGGCGCGGCTGCGCGGCCGGGCCTGACGCCGGAGACGCAGAAGCCGCCCATCGGGGCGGCTTCTCGTTAGGTATGGCGCGTTAACCACGAAGGCCCGCTCAGGTTTCGGGAGGATGCACCCGAGCGGCGGCGGAGGCGGCAGGCGGCGGCGCATGAGCGGCATGCAGACGCCCGATCAACTGGTCCTCGAGCGCGAAGCGCTCGGTCAGCCCCTTGGACAATCGATCCAGCCAGGCCGGCAGCCGCGACAGATGCTGCTGGCAGCGAATCGGGCTGGAATAGTCCTTGTCGAACTCCAGCACCAATTGCGTGGACATGTCGAGACGCTGCAACAGCTTGTCGGCCAGTATCAGTGCCTCGGCATCCTGGAAGGTATTGGCTTCCTCGCGCAATTGCGGGTAGATCTCGAAATGCCCGGCGCTGATGTAGTCCATCAGCAACTCGCTGAAACGGTCGATGCGCACCTTGGGCACGGTATCGAGTTCGGCATCGCAGGCCTCGCGCAGATCCATGAACGCGACGAGCATTTCGCGACGCTCCTCCAGCCAGCGATCGATCAGTTCGTGAACGCCCCCCCAGCGTTCCAGAGCGGTTTTACAGTGTTCAAGCATGAGCGCCTCCGACGTTGCTTGGCCCGTCAAACGCGGGCCGGTTCATCCATGATATTGACGCATTGGCCGCGAGCCAGCGGCGAACCGGGAAAGACTCTCTACTCCCGCGTCCTCTTCAGCCGACTCGCGATCAGCCCCAGCGGCACCAGGGCCAGTACGGCGAAACCGATCAGCGTCCATTGCGGGATGGTCATCCCCAGCAGTCGGCCGGCAACCTCGGCACACTCCCCCGAGCCGGACAGCACACGCGCCAGGACGTCCCACAATGGCAGTATTTCCAGCATATAGTCCAGCCCCGGACCGCAACTGGGTACCTTTTCGGGGGGTAGCGACTGTAGCCAGACGTGTCGCCCGGCGACAATTATGCCGCCCAGCACGGCCAGCAACGCCAGAACGCCGTAGACGATACCGCCCCGTCGTCTGGGATTGTGCAGTGCGCCAACGGCAAATACCAGCGCTGCGGTCAGCACCGCCACACGCTGGAAGATACATAGCGGGCAGGGGGCGAGAGCGAAGACGTATTGCAGTATCAACGCCACCCCCATCATCAAGATGCACATCAACAGTCCCGCCAGACACCACTGGCGGGTACTTGCTTGAGCAAGCCTTGTCATCATCGAGCGCCAACTCCACGGGAAACGGCCGGGCCTGCCGAATGACAGGCCGTGATCTGTCTCAGGCAGCAGGACGAGATTCCCGCGCACGCCTGAAGTAGGCATCGAGGAATTCGGCGAACCCCTCCCGGTCGGCCTCCTCGATGTCGTTCTGCTGTTGATGCGAGGTCGCGTTCAACTCGGAGAACAGCGCCTCCCGGGCATCATCCATCGGCTCCTGGCGCAGCTGCGCAGCCTGGTCCCGCGCCAGCGCCAGGATGTAGTCGACAAACTCGGCATCGTCACGCTCCAGCGCGGCCAGCAGCTGCCCGGACGGGGTCAGTCCGGCATCGTCGAGGCGCGGCGTCAGCGCGGCCAGCGCCTCGGCATGGGGCGTGCTGTCCTCGATCAGATCCAGCAGCTCGGCGACGCCGGCAAGTTCGGCGAAGATCTCCTGCGCCCGTTCACGCAGATAGCACTGGCGGCCGTGAACATCGAGACGCAGCTCAGGATCGCGGCCACGTTCCACCACCAGGCGACGGTTGTCATCCAGGCGATCGCACTCATCATCGGAGATCCATGGGCTTTCCGAGAGCAGGCACCACACCAGGAACGTGTCCAGGAAGCGCATCTGGGTCTCGTCGATTCCCATTGCCAGGAACGGGTTGAGATCCAGACAGCGCACCTCGATGTATTCGACACCACGCGCCTCCAGGGCCTGCGTCGGCGTCTCGTGATGGCGGGCCACCCGCTTGGGACGGATATCGCTGTAATACTCGTTCTCGATCTGCAGGATATTGGCATTGAGCTGCTGCCAGTCACCGTCGTTGTCGACGCCCAGCGCCTCGTAGGCCGGCCAGGGCGCCGAGATGGCGTGGCGCAGAGTGCCGACGTAGTTCGACAGTGAATTGAAACAGATGCGTAGCTGCGACTGGACCTTGTTCTGATAGCCCAGATCCGACATGCGCAGGCTGGTGGCATAGGGGGAAACCAGGGTCTCGCGCCCGTGCGCCTGGAGCTTGTCGGGCACCTTGCCGGTCAGGAAGCTGCGATCCAGCGCCGGCGAGGCGCCAAACAGATAGAGCAGCAGCCAGCTGTTGCGACGGAAGTTGCGGATCAGGTCGAAGTAGCGGCTCGAACGGTAGCCATCGAGATTCTCGTCGCCGCGTCCGTCCAGCTCACGCAGCAGCGGCCAGAACGCTTCCGGTAGCGAGACGTTATAGTGCACCCCGGCGATCGCCTGCATGATGCGGCCATAGCGAACGTCGAGCCCCTTGCGGTAGACATGCTTCATGGTGCCGATATTGGACGTGCCGTAATCGGCGATGGGCACGCTGTCGTTGCCTGCCAGTCGGCTGGGCATGCTGGCCGGCCAGATCAGCTCGTCCTCGAGATGACGATAGGTGTAGCGATGCAGATCGGCGAGAAACGCCATGGCATCCCCGGGCCGGCAATAGACGGGCGTGATGAACTCCAGTAGCGCCTCGGAATAGTCCGTGGTGATGTGCGGATGGGTCAGTTTCGACCCCAGGGCATAGGGGTGGCGCGTCTGGGCGATGCGTCCCCGGTCATCGACACGTAACCCCTCCTTTTCGATGCCGCGACGCAGGCGGCCGATTTTTCCCTGGCGGGCTGGCCCCTTAAGCCGGGCGATGGCGGTGGCGAGTTGCTCGGACAAGGTGAATACCCTATGTCATGGGAGAAGAAGGCCTTCTCCATTACGTTGCGCCGGCACCAATCCGGCGATCGTGCCATGAAGCGGATAGCGATGCCGGATGCTGAGCGCAGCCAGGATCCGGCAATGAATGTCACATTATGATGATCGCATCCAGGCTTGCAAGGTAAGCCCGCTTGGCCTGACGAAGTCCAGGGTCACTTGCCCCGGCGCGCCTTGAGCAGCGCTTCACCCAGCGCCCCCATCGGCGATGCCTCCACCGGGTTACGTGATGACCCACCGCGGCGGGCCTTCTGAGGACGCCCCTTCGACGCCTCACGCCCCTGGCGCGCGCCGCCTGCCGAGCGGCCCTCCTGCTTCTCGCCAGGCTCGTCGGAGAGGCGCATCGACAGACCGACCCGCCCCCGGTCGAGATCGATATCCATGACCTTGACCTTGACGATGTCGCCGGCCTTGACCACCTGACGGGGATCCTCGATGAACTTGTCGGACAGCGCGGAAATGTGCACCAGTCCGTCCTGATGGACACCGATATCGACGAATGCGCCGAAATGCGTGACGTTGGTGACGGTGCCCTCGAGAATCATGCCCGGTTGCAGATCGCTCAGCTTTTCCACGCCTTCACGGAACTCGGCGGCACGGAACTCGGGACGCGGATCGCGCCCCGGCTTGTCGAGCTCGCCGAGGATGTCGGTCACCGTGGGCACCCCGAAGGTATCATCCACGTAGTCGGCGGGCCTGAGCGACTTCAGGAATGCGCTGTCACCGATCAGACTGGCCAGTTCGCGGTCGTTCTTCTCGGCGATACGCGATACCACCGGATACGCCTCGGGGTGAACCGCGCTGGCGTCGAGCGGATTGACGCCATCCATGATGCGCAGGAAACCGGCACACTGCTCGAAGGTTTTCGGCCCCAGACGGCTGACCTTGAGCAGTTCGCGACGGTTCCGGAAACGCCCTTCGCTGTTGCGGTGCATGACGATGTTCTCGGCCAGCGCCGGGTTGAGCCCCGAGACCCGCGAGAGCAGCGCACCCGAGGCGGTGTTGAGATCGACCCCCACGGCGTTGACGCAGTCCTCGACCACCGCTTCCAGGCTGCGCGAGAGCTGCACCTGAGAGACGTCGTGCTGGTACTGCCCCACACCGATGGACTTGGGCTCGATCTTGACCAGCTCGGCCAGGGGGTCCTGCAGGCGCCGGGCGATCGATACCGCGCCGCGGATGGTGACATCGAGTTCAGGAAACTCGCGAGCGGCAAGCTCCGAGGCCGAGTAGACCGAGGCACCCGCTTCGCTGACCATGACCTTGGAGATCCGGTGTGGCGCCATCTTCGGTGCCACGCGCTTGACCAGCTCGGCGGCCAGCTTGTCGGTCTCGCGGCTGGCGGTACCGTTACCGATGGCGATCAGCTCGACGCCATGCCTCTCGACCAGCCGCTCCAGAACCATGAGCGACTCGTCCCAACGATTCTGCGGTGCATGCGGATAGATGGTGGCATGCTCCTTGAACTGGCCGGTGGCATCGACGACGGCGACCTTGCATCCCGTACGCAGCCCCGGATCCAGCGCCAGGGTCGTGCGCGGCCCCGCCGGCGCCGCCAGCAGCAGATCCCCCAGATTGGTGGCGAATACCTCGATGGCATCGAGTTCGGCACGTTCGCGAAGCCGCCCCATCAGCTCGGTCTCGAGATGGGTGTAGAGCTTGACCCGCCAGGTCCAGCGCACCACCTCGCGCAGCCAGCGATCGGCGGCACGACCCGAACCATCGCCTGACAGTTCGATGCCGACGTGCCGGGCGATGGCGACCTCGGCGGGATGAATCGGCGCCTCGTCCTCGTTCGGCAGCTTGATCGCCAGGCCCAGCACGCCCTCGTTGCGGCCGCGAAACATCGCCAGCGCACGGTGCGAGGGAACCTTCGCCAAGCGCTCGTCATGCTCGAAGTAGTCGGAGAACTTGGCGCCCTCCTGCTGCTTGCCATCGATCACCCGCGCGCAGAGCTCCCCCTCGTCCCACAGGCGATCACGCAGACGGCCGACCAGCTCGGCATCCTCGGCGAAACGCTCCATGAGGATCTGCTTGGCGCCGTCGAGCGCGGCCTTGGCATCCTCCACGCCCTTGTCGGTATCGACGTAGTCTGCCGCGACCGCCTCCGGCGTCAGGGTCGGATCATCGAGCAGAGCATCGGCCAGTGGCTCGAGTCCGGCTTCACGGGCAATCTGCGCCTTGGTGCGGCGCTTCTTGCGATACGGCAGGTAGAGGTCTTCCAGACGCTGCTTGGTATCCGCCTCGCGGATCTGGCCGGCCAGCTCGTCGGAAAGCTTGCCCTGCTCGTCGATGGCGGCCAGTACGGCCTCGCGACGCTCTTCCAGTTCGCGCAGATAGCGCAGACGCTCCTCGAGCGTACGCAACTGCCCATCATCGAGCCCACCGGTGGCCTCCTTGCGGTAGCGCGAGATGAAGGGCACGGTTGCCCCGCCATCGAGCAGCTCCACGGCGGCACTGATCTGCTGGGAACGTACGGCGAGTTCTTCGGCGAGGCGTTGGGTGATCTTGAGTTTGGCGTCCATGTGAACCTTGCAATACTGACGAACCGTGGCGCTGACATGGCACTTCACAAGCGGGCGACACGGCGGAACCGGAAGCCTGCACGGCGGCAGGCTTCTGCGAAATGGCGACAAGGTATCACAAACCCCGCCGCGTGCGCATCGCGGCGGCACGGCGGGAATGGAGGCGGCTCTCGATCATCAGTCGTGATCCCAGAACGGGCGGCGTGCTTCCCGCGTCACGTCAGCCCGCGACAGGCCGATATCCTTGAGAGTCGCATCGCTCAGACTCCAGAGTTGCAGGCGTTCGCGACGCAGTTGTCGCCAGCGTTGAATATGCGCGAACAGACGCTGCCAGCGTGCCGGACCCAATCCTGCGCGGCCTTCGCGCTCGGCCTCCTGATGCAAACAGCGTGCGGTTTCCTTCGTGAGCGCCATAACGGCTTTCTCCTGTCGTGTCGTTGACGGAAGAAAGTCTCGGGCTCAGGATGCAATCAATCCAACGAATGTTTTTGATCCTCTACATCAATGCTGCTGATGGAAATACCATGTTCCAGACCATCGATCATGAACTGCTGCGCACCTTCGTCGCCATCGTCGATCATGGTGGCTTCACGCGCGCCGCCGAAGCCGTCAACCGCACCCAGTCCGCCGTCAGCATGCAGGTCAAGCGCCTCGAAGAGGAGGTGATCCGGCGCCCCCTGTTCGAGCGCAGTGGACGCCAGGTTCACCTGACCAGCGAGGGCAACACCCTGCTCGGCTATGCACGACGCATCCTCGAGCTGCATGGCGAAGCGCTCAACGTACTGCGCCAACCCGACATGGTGGGCCGGGTCAGGATCGGCGTACCGGATGACTATGTGATGCGCTTTCTGCCGGGGATTCTTCGCTCCTTTTCGCAAACCTGGCCGATGGTGGATGTGGAAGTCCACTGCGCACCGTCGACCCAGTTGCTGTCGCGCCAGGACGGTAGTCTGGACTTGAGTATCGTGACCCGCGAGCCGGGGCAGGAAATGGGAGAATTGCTGCGTCAGGAGCCAATGGTGTGGGTCGTGGCGGAGAGCCACTCGCCCCATGAACAGGAACCGGTGCCGCTGGCACTGTTCGACGAGAACTGCTTCTGCCGTCAGCGAGCCTGCCATGCCCTGGGGCGTAACGGCCGGCGCTATCGCGTCGCGTACAGCAGTCCCAGCCTGGCCACGCTACAGGCCGTGGTCAATGCCGGGCTGGCCGTCTCGGTGCTCATGCAGAGCCTGGTGACATCGAACATGCGCATTCTCGGCGAGGCCGAAGGATTCCCCACGCTGCACAGCGCCTCCATCGTACTGCTACGTGCCGCCGAAGCGCCCTCGCCGGCCATCGAGGGGCTGGCGAGGCACATCATCGACGGATTCCGCGCCTAGCGGCCCCTGCTGGCTAGCCGGTCGCCACCGACACGAACTTGAGCGCCGCACCGTCATTGCACCAGCGCAGCCCGGTGGGGGCGGTCCATCCTCGAACGCCTACCCCAGCAGTCCTCCGGCTCCCGGCAATCCCGGAACATGGCGTCGTTGCACTCCCATCCTGCCAGGAGTCATGTCGCGCAAGCGTGCTCACGCGTCTTGTCATTATCCTGACATGCCCGGCCAGTTTAATGGCCGACATGACGCAAACAGGGGAAACCCGAAGGTTTCCCCTGTTAGATAATGACGGCATGCCCAGCGTATCCGCCGGGAGGCATGGCTCTCAGTCCTGACGAGGCCCCGCGGCAATGATAGATTCGTCGACGCCTTCGAATTTCTTGAAGTTGTCGATGAACTTCGCCGTCAATTCATGCATGTGGCGCTCATAAGCCGCCGTATCGTTCCATGCCTGGCGAGGATCGAGCAGATGAGGTTCAACGCCCTCGACTGCCACCGGCACATCCAGATTGAGCCCTTCGATGTGGCGGGTTTCGACGTCTCTCAGCGCGCCGGACTGGATGGCACTGATGATCGCCCGGGTGGTCGGGATGCTGAAACGGCTTCCGCCTTCGCCGTAGGCACCGCCGGTCCAGCCGGTGTTGACCAGATAGACCCGGGAGCCGAATGCTTCCACCCGCTTGATCAGCAGATCGGCGTACTCGCGTGCCGGGCGCGGGAAGAACGGCGCGCCGAAGCAGGTGGAAAAGGTGGCTTCCAGCCCGCTGGAGGAGCCCATTTCCGTGGAGCCGACCTTAGCGGTATAGCCGGAAAGGAAGTGATAGGCTGCCGCTTCCTTGGAGAGCAGCGACACCGGCGGCAGCACGCCGCTCATGTCACAGGTCAGGAAGACAATGGCGTTGGGCTCACCGGCACGGTTCTCCTCGACACGTTTTTCGACGTACTCGAGCGGGTAGGCGGCACGGCCGTTCTGGGTCAGCGAATCGTCGGTGTAGTCCGGCTTGCGCTCCTCGGTCAACACGACGTTCTCGAGCACCGTACCGAAGCGGATCGCACGGTAGATGATCGGCTCGTTCTTCTCGGTCAGATCGATGGTCTTGGCGTAGCAGCCACCCTCGAAATTGAAGACCGTGCCTTCGCCCCAGCCATGCTCGTCGTCACCGATCAGGTAGCGTGCCGGATCGGCGGAGAGCGTGGTCTTGCCGGTACCGGAAAGTCCGAAGAACAGCGTGGTCTCGCCATCCTCGCCGACGTTGGCACTGCAGTGCATCGGCAGCACGTCCTTTTCCGGCAGCAGGAAGTTCTGGACCGAGAACATGGCCTTCTTCATCTCCCCGGCGTAGCGCATGCCGGCGATCAACACCTTGCGCTTGGCGAAGTTGATGATCACGGTGCCATCGGAGTGGGTACCGTCGCGGGAAGGCTCGCAGGTGAAATGCGGCGCGTTGAGGATTTCCCACTCGCGCTTGTCACGAGGATTGAACTGACCGGGGCGCACGAACAGCGTGCGGCCGAAGAGGTTGTGCCAGGCAGTTTCGGTGGTGACACGAATCGGCAGGTAATGTTCGGGATCGGCGCCGACATGCAACTCCGACACGAAGGACTCGTTCTCGGCCAGGTAGTCCTCGACACGCTCCCACAAGGCGTCGAACTGGCTGCTGTCGAACGGCTGGTTGATGCTGCCCCAGTCGATCAGTTCGGCAGTGGACGGCTCCTTGACGATGAAGCGATCTTTCGGGGATCGACCGGTACGCTCGCCGGTGATCACCACCAGGGCGCCATTGGCGGCAAGCTGCCCCTCGCCACGGGTGACGGCGCGCTCGACCAGTTCGGCAGTGCTCAGATTGGTATTGACTCTGGCGGAACTCTTCCTTGAAAGGACCTGGGGTGATGCTTGGGTCATGGTCATTATCGTGTCCTGGGCCCGAAGGCCGTTCTCTCTCGTTTGCCTACGCGTTGTCATGTCTCGGCACCGGCCTTCGTGGGCAATGGTTTGCCTCTAATCCCAACCGGACGAGCCTAGGGGGCATTATGGCAAAAAAGCCAGCGGCCGGAAAACGGCACGGTTTCCAGCCACAGGACAGGGCCGGTTGCAGTGCCAGGGCCGCCTCGCTCCCATCCTAGTGCACAATCCTAGTGCAACGTGGGTGCCGGCGCATCGGGCGACTCTATCAGGGTCTCGATCTCCGCTGCACTGAAATGGTAGCGGGTATGACAAAAATGGCACTGTGTGTCCACTGCACGCTGCTCCTCGAGAATGCTGCGCAGCTCTTCCGCGCCCAGGGAGTAGAGCGCTCGAGCGATGCGCTCCCGGGAACAGGTACAGCCGAAGCGTAGCGACTTGGGCTCGAAGACCCGTGCCGTCTCTTCATGATAGAGCCGGAACAGCAGATCGCGCTGCTCGAGACCGAGCAGCTCCTCGTCGGTCAGCGTGCTGGCCAGATGCACCGTCCGGTCCCAGGCATCGGGGTCCCGGTTCGAGGCGTCATCGGGCAACTGCTGCAGCAACATACCGGCAGCACGCTGCCCATCCGCGGCCAGCCACAGGCGCGTTGCCAGCTGCTCGGATCGCGCGAAGTAATCTTCCAGGCATCCGGCCAGAGTCGTCTCCTCCACGGCGACGATGCCCTGGTAGCGGTTGCCTTCGCGCGGATCGAGCGTGATCACGATCTGCGCCTCGCCGACCAGCTCCGGCAATGTGGCGCTATCCCCAGGCAGGGCGGCCTCTTCATCGAGACGAGCGATGGCACGCAGCTCTCCACCGGGGTTGGATTCGGCCATCAACAGGCGCACCGGCCCCTTGCCGCGGACCTCGACACTGACGGTACCGTCGAGCTTGACGGTCTCGGTCAGCAGCGCCACGGCACTCAGCAGCTCGCCCAGCTGCCGGGCCACCGCTGCGGGATAGGCGTGCTTGTCGAGAATCTCGGCATAGGCCGCCTGCAGGCCGACGATCTCGCCACGCACGTTGGTATTCTCGAAAAGAAAACGTTGAATCTGATCAGTCATGAGCGTAGGAAGCCCCTATCTTGTGTAGCCTTGTGTAGCAGTCAGTCATCCAGCGTCTGGCGCTGGAAGCGGTGAAGGTCGCGGCGCTGTTTCTTGTCGGGACGCCCGTGAGGCGCCTGCATGGCCTGATTGGCGAGCCGCCGATTCTCGGTCTCACGCTCGCGCCGGGCCTGGCTGCCCGCCGTCTCCCGGTAGAGTTCGCGCGCCTCGGGGGCGCCTCGTCGCTGGTCGGACAGGGCCAGCACTTCGACTTCCCATGTATCCCACCCCTGGGGTACCTTGATCAGCGCTCCGATCTCGACGGTCTTGCTGGTCTTCACCCGGCTACCGTTGTATTGCACCTTCCCGCCTTCGATAGCCTTCTTGGCGAGCTGACGCGTCTTGAAAAAGCGCGCCGCCCACAGCCATTTATCAATACGAATGCTGTCGCTCATATCTCTCCAGTAGTCATGCTTCAACGCCACCAGCCGTCCCGGTACGCAATGCGATCAGGTATCGGGTCGGGAATCGGGGAACAGGGTCGCGAAACGATCGAGCACGATGAACTCCTCGAGTTCGCGCTCGGGGCGCCGACTGTCGGGCTGCAGGATTCCCAGGAGATGGCGTATGCCATATTCCCGGGCGCTTTCCAGCACGGCAGGGTTATCGTCGATGAACAGGGTCCGGGCGGGGTCGAAGGGTTCGATATCCTGCAGGGCGAACCAGAACTCGGGGGCTTCCTTGGGAAACCCCACATCCGCGGAAGAGACGATAGCGTCCAAGTACTCCTCTAGACCCGTAAGCGGCAATTTTAGTTCCAGGCTCAGGCGGTCGGCGTTGGTCGCCAGAACCACGCGGGGATGCGCCTGACGCAGCCACTTGAGAAAATCCAGCGCGTCCGAACGCAACCCGATGAGGTGCTGCACCTCCCGCTTCAGCGCCACGATATCGACGCCCAGTTCACGGCTCCAGTAGGCCAGGCTGTACCAGTTGAGCGTACCCTGCTCGCGGATGATGCGCGCCCGGATTTCATCCTGGGTGGATTCGTCCAGACGGTGCAGCTCGGTATAACGGCGCGGCAGATGCTCAAGCCAGAAGTGACTGTCGAAATGCAGATCCAGCAGCGTACCGTCCATGTCGAGCAGGACGGTATCGATGGCTTGCCAGTCAATCATGGTCTCGGGCTCCGCAATGGTGGAAATCGAATATGAGGGTCCCGTATTGTACTCGGGAGCCTACCCACACGCACGGAGACCCCATGCAGCCGCCTTCTTCCCAATCGCCGTCCCATCCAAAGCCCAGCGTTCTTTCCCGGCGCGAGGTGGCCCGCAGCCGCCTGTTTGCCATCGAGGAGATGGATCTACGCTTCTCCAACGGCGCCGAGCGCACCTTCGAGCGCCTCAAGGGCAGCGGCCATGGGGCGGTCATGATCGTGGCCATGCCCGACCCGGACCATGTACTACTGATTCGTGAATATGCCGCCGGCTTCGATGAGTACGCCCTGACCCTGCCCAAGGGACTCGTCGATCCCGGCGAGGATATCGTCACGGCTGCCAATCGGGAACTGATGGAAGAGTGCGGCGTCGGGGCACACAACATCGAGCCGCTGGTCGAGCTGTCCCTGGCCCCCAACTACATGAATCACCGTATGCACGTCATGTTGGCCAGCGATCTGTACGAGAAGCGCCTGGAGGGTGATGAGCCCGAACCCCTGATCGTCGAGACGCACGCCCTCGATGACATCTCCGCTCTGCTGACGCGCGAGGATTTTCATGAAGCGCGCGCCATCGCGGCGCTGTTCATCGCTCGTGATCGACTACGCAGCGCGCAACAGCCGCCCGGCTGGTGGTGAGGGCCATTCATGCAACAACGCCTTCACGGTTGCCGTGAAGGCGTTGATCGAGCTAGACACAATGAGTCCTGCTGATGCTATCGCCGGAGATCAATTCCCGGTAGCACTGCCACCCTTGACCTCGGTATCTCCCGGCTGGGTATTGGCGGTGCCCGTCTGGGTGCTCAGGTTATCCGACGGCCCGCTGGGAATATCGTCATCAGGCCGTGCACTGCCGGTAGCGCCGCCCTGACCGGAAGCACCGTCGCTTGCGCTTCCACCTTGAACCTCGGTGTCATGGGACTGGGTATTGAGCGACCCCGTCTGTGTGCTCAAGCCTTCCTGAGAGCCGCCGGGGATGTCATCGTTGGGTCGGACATCGGAGGTGCTGCCGCCTTGGCCGGAAGCGCCATCGCTGGCGGTACCGCCTGCCGCTTTGGTAGAACCATCCTGAGTATTGGCCGTACCGATCTTCGGATTGTCCATGGCGTTCTGCTGACCATTGTCAGCCGCCAGAGCCATTCCGGTTGGTGCTATCAGCAGAGCCGCCAAAATAGCGCTTGAAAATCCTTTCATGCTGAACCTCCTCATCCTTGGTGATTAGCATTGATCGCTGGTGTCGCACTGATCGTGTTTCACATAACGGCAAAATCAATGCGTAGTTATGACCCTAGAAACGAAGGCGCGATTTTGCAAACTTTCCCGCTTTTCAAACTGTAACCGCACGGCAACCGCTCTCTGCCGAAACGGCCGCGCTAGGCGTTATCCTGCCGTTCCCCGAGCGGCACCCAGCGCGCCTGGCGGGCACTTTCCAGGCCCGCCTCGATGACCGCCATGACCGCGACCGCCTCATCGATCGGCACCGGGTTCGGCTGCCGACCGAGAATGGCATCGCGCACCCCGGCGTAATAGGCAAGGTAATCGCCTGGCAAGGTCGGGATCTCGCTCGTCTCGGGCAGGTCGTTTCCGTCATACCCGGGGCCCAGCGTGAACGTCCCGTGACGAGTGTCCTCGCCCCACTGCGGCGCAGGCAGTTCACCCCGCTTGAGGCGGTCCTCCTGCGGGTCCAGACCATGCTTGAGGTAACTGCCGCGGGTGCCATGCAGCGTGAAGCGCGGCGCCGGTACGGCAACCAGGCTACCGGCATGCAACACCACACGCAGGCGGTCGTAACACAGCACCGCATGGAAATAGTCGTCGACCTGCGCCCCATCGCGCTGCATGGCAAGATCCAGCCAGATGTTCTGCGGCATGCCGAACAGCACCAGCGCCTGGTCGATCAGATGCGGCCCCAGGTCATACCACAGCCCGCCTCCCGGCGCGGGTGACTCGCGCCAGCGGTCGCGCACCTCCGGTTTGTAGCGATCGAAATGCGACTCGACATGTACCAGACGTCCCAGCGCTCCCCCATCGACAAGATTGCGCACGGTCAGGAAGTCGGAATCCCAACGGCGATTGTGAAACACGGACAGGACCTTGCCGCAGGATTCGGCATGCGTCTTCAGCGCCCGCGCCTCCTCGAGCGTGACGGTAAACGGCTTGTCGACCACCACATGCTTGCCGGCATCCAGCGCTGCCCTGACCAGCGGATAATGCGTATCGTTAGGCGTGGGAATGACCACCATGTCCAGATCATCACGGGCAAACAGCGCCTCGGGAGACGCCTCGACCTCGACCTGCGGCCAGTCGGCATGCACCTTGGCCGCATCCCGACTTGAGACCGCCACCAGCGACAACCCACGCTGCGCCGCCAGTAGCGGCGCGTGAAACGTCTTGCCGGCAAACCCGTATCCCACCAGACCGACCTTGAGTTCCTGGTTCATTGCAGCGCTCCTTTTCCTGTTGCAATCCTTGTCAGCCTACTCGCTTCTCCAAGCGATCGGGCCCGCACATTGCGGGCCCGAAGTCACCTCAACGATGCAGCAACCTACCCCTCAATCCAGCTTGGAAACATCGCGTACCGCGCCCTTATCGGCGGAGGTCGCCAGCATCGCGTAAGCCTTGAGCGCCGACGACACCCGACGCTCGCGCTTGATGGTCGGCTTCCAGGCGTCGCGCGCCCTGGCCTCCATTACCTGCCGACGCTGCGCCAGCTCCTCGCCGGAGAGCTTGACGTCGATGGAGCGATTGGGAATGTCGATGCGGATCATGTCTCCGCTCTGCACCAGCCCGATCGCACCGCCGGCGGCCGCTTCCGGAGAGACATGGCCGATGGAGAGGCCCGAGGTACCGCCGGAGAAACGCCCGTCGGTCATCAATGCGCACGCCTTGCCGAGCCCCTTCGACTTGAGATACGAGGTCGGATAGAGCATTTCCTGCATGCCCGGCCCGCCCTTCGGCCCCTCGTACAGGATGACCACGACTTCGCCCTCTTTCACCTGGCCGCCGAGAATATGCTCGACCGCCTGATCCTGGGATTCGACCACGTGAGCCGGCCCCTCGAACACCAGCACCGAGTCGTCGACGCCGGCGGTCTTCACCACGCAGCCGCTCTCGGCGATGTTGCCGTAGAGCACCGCCAGACCGCCTTCGCGGGAGAAGGCGTGGTCGAGATCGCGAATGCAGCCGTTGGCCCGGTCGCCATCGAGGCTCGGCCAGCGCGCCGCCTGGGAGAAGGCCTCCTGGGTGCGCACGCCGCCGGGGCCGGCCTTGAAGAACTCGACCACCTCGGCGGAAGGGTTGCGCATGATGTCCCACTCGTCGAGGGCAGCCTTGAGCGTATCGCCGTAGACGGTGGGCAGCGCGGTGTTAAGCACGCCGGCGCGATCAAGCTCGCCGAGAATACCCATGATCCCGCCGGCACGGTGACAGTCCTCGATGTGGTATTTCTGGGTATTGGGCGCCAGCTTGCACAGCTGCGGCACCTCGCGGGAAAGCCGGTCGATGTCGGCCATGGTGAAGTCGACTTCGGCTTCCTGGGCAGCGGCCAGCAGATGCAGGATGGTGTTGGTCGAGCCGCCCATGGCGATATCCAGCGTCATGGCGTTCCTGAAGGCGTCCTTGGAACCGATCGCCCGCGGCAGCAGATGAGCTTCGTCGCCTTCATAGTAGCGCTTGGCCAGTTCGACGATGCGATGACCGGCGGTTTCGAACAGGCGGCGGCGATCGGCGTGGGTCGCCAGCACCGTGCCGTTGCCGGGCAGCGCCAGGCCCAGCGCCTCGGTCAGGCAGTTCATCGAGTTGGCGGTGAACATGCCCGAGCAGCTGCCGCAGGTGGGGCAGGCGCTGCGTTCGATCTCGGCAATCTCGTCGTCGCTGTACTTGTCGTCGGCGGCGGAGATCATCGCGTCGATCAGGTCGATGCCGTGGTCGAGCAGCTTGGTCTTGCCCGCCTCCATCGGCCCGCCGGAGACGAAGATGGTGGGAATGTTGAGGCGCATCGCCGCCATCAGCATCCCCGGAGTGATCTTGTCGCAGTTGGAGATGCACACCAGCGCGTCGGCGCAGTGAGCATTGACCATGTACTCAACGCTGTCGGCAATGATGTCGCGGCTCGGCAGCGAATAGAGCATGCCGTCGTGTCCCATGGCGATGCCGTCATCCACCGCAATGGTATTGAATTCCTTGGCGACGCCGCCGGCCTTCTCGATTTCGCGGGCGACCAGCTGGCCCATGTCCTTGAGGTGGACATGGCCGGGAACGAACTGGGTGAAGGAGTTGGCAACGGCGATGATCGGCTTCTGAAAGTCGTCATCCTGCATCCCGGTGGCGCGCCACAATGCGCGAGCGCCGGCCATGTTACGGCCCGCCGTGGTGGTTCGGGAGCGATATTGGGGCATGGTGTCCTCAGCGATTCAGCTAGCCATCATGGGCAGCTCCAGGCGCTGAGCGTGCAGCGCGGGCCCTGACGGTCGTGTGGTAATCAGATTGGTCGATTATTGTGTCACGCAGGATGCCGGATTGCCTAGCATCTGCGGAGCGGCACGGCGGCATGTTCGAACCCCGTCGCTCGGAGTATCCTCAACGGATCGCTATCCATTCCAACCAAGGAGATTTGCATGCCTCAGCCAGCCCCCGTCGTCTTCATCACCGGCGCCACCTCCGGCTTCGGTCGCGCCTGCGCCCATCGCTTCGCCCAGGCGGGCTGGGCCCTGGTCCTCACCGGACGTCGCCGGGAGCGTCTCGACGAGCTTCAGCACAAGCTCGGCCAGCTGACGCCCGTACATGTCGCACAACTCGACGTGCGCGACGCCGATGCAGTCAAGCAGGTGGTGGCAGAGTTGCCCGAAGAGTTCCGTCAGGTCAAAAGCCTGATCAACAATGCGGGCCTGGCGCTGGGCAAGGCACCGGCTCAGGACTCCGACCTCGCTGACTGGCACACCATGATCGACACCAACATCAAGGGGCTGGTCAACGTCACCCACGCCCTGCTCAACCGGCTGATCGAGACCGGGGCCGGTGCCAGCGTGATCAACCTCGGCTCGGTGGCCGGGCAATGGCCCTACCCCGGCGGCCATGTCTACGGTGCTTCGAAAGCCTTCGTGCAGCAGTTTTCCTACAATCTGCGCTGCGACCTGCTGGGCACCGGGGTGCGCGTGACCGATATCGCCCCCGGCATGGCGGAGAGCGAGTTCACTCTGGTGCGCATGAAGGGCGATCAGAGCGCCCATGAGGCCCTGTACGGCAACACCACGCCGCTACAGCCCGAAGACATCGCCGAACAGATCTTTTACGTCGCCACCCTGCCCGCGCACATCAACATCAACCGCCTGGAAGTCATGCCGGTACGTCAGGCATGGTCGAACTTCGCCGTCGATCGCGACTGATCCCGAGATCGCGCGTCGAGCATGCAGACGAAGACACCGGCCGCAGCCGGTGTCTTCGTCCGCTCCAGTCGGTCGGCTCGATCAGCCAAACACTACCTTGGCAACGTCCCTGTAGGCCTTGGCGAAATGCACCGTGACACCCTCCTTGAGGTAGTCAGGCAGCTCATCGAAGTCACGCTTGTTGGCCTCGGGCAGGATCAGCTCGAAGATATCGCTTCTGCGCGCGGCGATGACCTTCTCGCGAATCCCCCCTACCGGCAGTACCTGGCCGGTCAGGGTCAGTTCGCCGGTCATCGCCAGTGGCCGGTCGATTTCCTGCCCCTTGGCCAATGACATCAGCGCCGTGGTCATGGTTACCCCCGCGGATGGACCGTCCTTGGGCGTGGCACCTTCCGGCACGTGCAGATGGATAAAGGCCTCGTTGAAGAACTTGGCGTCCGCGCCGTACTCCTTGAGATGACCCTGCGTGTAGCTGTAGGCGATGTTGGCCGACTCCTGCATCACGTCGCCGAGCTTGCCGGTCAGCTTGAGTCCACGCTGCAGACTATGCACCTGGGTGGCCTCGATGGGCAGTGTCGCCCCGCCCATGGCCGTCCACGCCAGGCCGGTCACCACGCCGACACCGCTCAGCACCTTCTCCTTGCGAAAGATCGGGGCGCCGAGATACTCCTCGAGATTGTTCACCGACACCTTGACCGTCGGCTCGTCGCCCTCCAGTAGCTTGACCGCCGCCTTGCGAACGATGCGGTGCAGCTGTTTCTCGAGCTGGCGCACCCCGGCCTCGCGGGCGTAGCCCTCGATCACCAGACGCAGCGCGGCATCGGTCAGGTTGATGCGCTTCTTGGGGATTCGGTCGCGCTCGAGCAGCTTGGGCCATAGATGGTGCTTGGCGATTGCCATCTTCTCCTCGGCAATGTAGCCCGACAGACGAATCGTCTCCATGCGGTCGAGCAGCGGGCCCGGAATGGTGTCGAGCTGGTTGGCCGTACACACGAACAGCACCTTGGAGAGATCGAGGCGCACGTCGAGATAGTGATCGAGGAAGTCGACGTTCTGCTCCGGGTCGAGCACCTCGAGCAGGGCCGAGGCGGGATCGCCCTGAAAGGACTGACCGAGCTTGTCGACCTCGTCGAGCATGATGACGGGATTCTCGACCTCGACCTCCTTCAGCGCCTGGACCAGCTTGCCGGGCATCGCGCCGATGTAGGTACGCCGATGGCCCTTGATTTCCGCCTCGTCGCGCATGCCGCCCACCGAAAAGCGGTAGAACCTGCGTCCCAGCGCCTCGGCGATCGAACGTCCTACCGAAGTCTTGCCTACCCCGGGCGGGCCGACCAGCAGCACGATGGAACCGCCGACGTCACCCTTGAAAGTCCCCTCGGCAAGAAACTCTATGATGCGATCCTTGACGTCCTGCAGACCGTCGTGGTCACGATCGAGGACCTGCCGTGCGTGCGCCAGATCGAGCTTGTCCTCGGAAGTGATCCCCCAAGGTAGCGACGTCAGCCAGTCGAGATAGTTGCGCGTAGTACCGTACTCCGGCGAGCCGGTTTCCAGCACCGCCAGCTTGTCCAGCTCATCGTCGATGCGCTCCATGGCCCGCTCGGGGACGGTCAGGTTTTCCAGACGTGCGCGGAACGTGTCGACGTCGTTCTCGCGGTCGTCCTTGGAGATGCCGAGCTCCTTCTGGATCACCTTGAGCTGCTCGCGTAGGAAGAACTCGCGCTGGCGATCCTGCATCTGTGCGTTGACCTGCTCGCTGATCTCCGTCTGCAACTGGGCGACCTCGATCTCCTTGCGCAGCAGCGGCAGCACCTTCTGCATACGCTCCATCACCGGCAGCGTTTCCAGCACATTCTGCAACTCCGGCCCCTTGGCCGAGGTGATGGCGGCGGCGAAGTCGGTCAGCGGCCCCGGCTCGTGGGGGCTGAAGCGGTTGAGATAGTTCTTGAGCTCCTCGCCGTAGAGCGGGTTGATCGGCAGCAACTCCTTGATCGCGTTGATCAGCGCCATGGCGTAGGCACGCGCCTCGTCATCCTCGGCATTGACCGGCTCCTTGGGATAGACCACCTCGGCCAGATACGGCGGCTTGCGCGACAGCCAGCGCACGACCCGGAAACGCCGCATGCCCTGGGCGATGAACTGGATCTGCTGGTCGTCCCCCTGGGCCTTGTGGACCTTGACGGCGGTACCGATATCGGGGAAATGATGATGCCCCAGTTCGTCGACATGGGCGTCGCCGACAAAGGCCACACCCACGGTATGGTGGGGCGTGTTGGCCACCCGCTCCATGGTTTCCTCCCAGCGCGAGCGGTTGATCACCAGCGGCTGGACCTGGGCGGGAAAGAAAGGCCGATTGTGAATCGGCAGCAGATAGATGCGCTCGGGCAGATAGTCGCGGGTCGGCACCACGGCACCGGCATTCTTCTGCCCTGACTCGCTGCTCCGATGCTCGTCCTGGCGGTTGTGCTCGTCGAGCTCAGTGAGAATGTCTGACTGATCCTGATCGCGTTCGCTCATTGGTCACCTTGAGTAAGTGAGGCCATAACCATTGCTCATGGAATGCGGGCGAACGCAGACAAGTTCAAGTGCATGCCTCTCACACCGAGGCAGTTGCCACTGTCGCGATGTGGATCAGAACAGTGCCGGCAGGGGGCGGCCATTGAGGGTGACGTTACCCTGGGTGACGAGCATGGTGAGGGTGCGTGTATCAAGAGGCAGCCCCAACTGCATGGCCAGCAGCGGCGGCACGTTATGCCAGGTGAACCGGCCATCGAGACGTTCGGCCAGATGCCGCCACTTGGCCTGCCCCTCCAGGCCCGCCAGGCGGGAAGCGTCCAGTGACTGGCCATCGAGCGTCATCTCGCCATTGCCGTGCATCTCGACGCCGAACATTGCACTCTTCAACTGCAGGCTGCGCAGGACCAGGCGTGGCGAACTCTCGGCCAGCGCCAGCAGGGACTGCTCGAATCGCTCACGCCAGGCCTGGGAAGCGCTCGCATCGAAGGACGTGGCGTCGATGGCGAGTCGAGGCCAATCCTCTGTCAGCTGCGCGAGCATCTCGCGCGCCGCATCACCCTCGAGCCGTTCAAGGCTGGCATTCACGTAACCGCTCAACAGCGTCTCGCCAGACACGTTCAGCGCCCCCAGGGCCAGATCGAGCTGGTAGCGCAATGCCTTGTCGAGCTGGACCCTGTCCCGGTACAGCAGATCCTTGATGACGAATGTCGGCCTCTCAGAGGAGCGCACTTCGACACGCTCAAGGCGCACTTCATTGCGTTGCTGGAAACGCCGGGAGTCGCCTTCAAAGCGGCCCAGCCAGTGAATGCCTTCGGACTCGACAAGTTCACCGCCCTGATCGGCCTGCCACGGCGCGATGTCGGCTTGTATCTCGAAATCATCCGCCTGGCCGGTCAGCGTCACTCGCGCACCGCCGAAATCCACGTGCATGGCGGGCTCCTGGTAGACATATGCCGGCACCTCGAGCGCCGCATCCAGCGAGGCATCCAGTGTCTGGAAAACGGCCTGCCAGTGCGGTTGCACTCCCTGCACGACATGTCGAGCCAGGGTCGGCCCAGCGTCCTCCACCGCTATCTGCAACTCGCCTTCCAGCCGAGTCGTCAGCAGGCCATGATCGGCCCGATACGGCAGAGCCAATCTTGGAGGAGACGGATTCTGCTGCTCGAGCGGCTCGAGGTACAACGTGCCGGCGGAATGGAACCAGCCTCGCTCGACGGCATCACGCCAGACATGCCGATCCGATGCTCGGTCCCACTCGGCGACGCGGCGCTCCAGCTCCCGCTCGAAAACATGACTCGACCAGGCCTGGCCTGCCAGATAGCCAGCGCCCGCCACGCCGACGACCGCCATGCCAGACAGCACCGCAATCTTGCGCATCGCTCCCTCCGGTATGAATGCAGAGGCCTACCTGCAAGCAGGGCCGTTTGTCATTACTCTCCGGGACTACACGCCCAGGGATCGGGCCTAGTGCAGCCAGAACCACAAATGCATCGAACTCCAGGCATAAACCCCGGCCAGAACGTCATCGAACATGATGCCGAAGCCGCCCGCCACGCGGCGATCAACCCAGCGGATCGGCCAAGGCTTGATGATATCGAAGAGACGAAACACCACGAACCCCCATAGCGCCGCCTCCCAGGAGAAAGGCACCGCCGCCATGGTCAGCCAGTAGCCGACGAACTCATCCCAGACGATACCCGAATGGTCGTGGACGCCCAAGTCTCGTGAAGTCTTGTCGCACAGCCAGATACCGATCAGTGCCGCCACGCCGATCACGCCCAGATAGGCGCCCAGCTGCAGCCCGGCCATGGCCCAGTAGAAAGGGATGGCCGCCAGGGTGCCGAAGGTACCCGGAGCGAAAGGGACGGCTCCACTGCCGCAGCCGAAGGCTAGAAAGTGAACGGGGCTGCGCCACACGCTCGCCGGCGCACGATTCATGATGCCCCTCCTTGAAAGTGCTGCCAGCCGGCCGACGACTCCGCCCCGGCGTCCGCCGGGAATGTGCGAATCCCGGGTTGCGCGGTGAACGTGCCGATCACGCTCAGCGTCAGATCGTGAGCGGACAGGCGCTGCTGTGCCGTCGTCACGGAGTACTCGGGCAACGCCACCAGCAGTTCATAGTCGTCGCCACCGCACAAGGCTGCGTGTCGTGCGCCCTCGCCCCCCAGCACCGCGTCCAGCCCCGGCGCGAGGGGCAGCCGCTCGAGATCGAGTTCGGCGCCCACACCGGACGCTCGGCACAGATGGCCCAGGTCCGCCAGCAGGCCATCGGAAATGTCCATGGCTGCGCCGGCCAGTCCGCGTAACGCCTCGCCCGCCGCCAGACGCGGCTGAGGCAGCAAGTAGGCCGAGAGCAACGGATCGGCAAGATCGCGAGCCCCCTGATTCCAGTTGTGGAGGCCACCGTGCCCGCCGCCCAACGTCCCGGTCACGGCCAGACAGTCGCCCGGGCGTGCCCCGTCACGCCGCAGGGCGGTACCGGCAGGCATCTCGCCATGAACCGTCACGCTGATGGCCAGCGGGCCGCGCGTCACATCCCCCCCGACCAGGGCGACCCCCGTCCGCTCGCACAGTGCATGGAAGCCACGCGCAAAGGCTTCCAGCCAGTCGGGGTCGGCCTCGGGTAGCGTCAGCGCCATCAGGCACCAGCGGGGCCGGGCACCCATCGCGGCAAGATCGCTCAGACTGACCGCCAGCGCCCGGTGCCCTATCGCCTCGGGTGGCGCATCCTCGGGAAAGTGCACCCCCACCACCGACGTGTCGACGCTGACGGCCAGCGTTTGGCCAGGCGCAGGAGTCAGTAACGCACAATCATCTCCTGGCCCCAGTATCACGTCCGCCCCCGTCTGCGGATGACGGGGCGACGCAAAGTAGCGGGCGATCAGCTCGAACTCGCTTGGCATCTGGTTCGCCATTTCGACTCAACGCCGCCGCGCGTTGACCTCGGCGCTACGCAGGCGCCCCGCCAGCTTGTCGAGAATACCGTTGACGTACTTGTGCCCGTCGGTGGCACCAAAGGACTTGGCCAGTTCGACCCCCTCGTTGATGACCACGCGATACGGCACCTCGAGGCGCCGCGATAGCTCATAGGCACCCAGACGCAGGATGGCCAGCTCGATGCGGTCGAGCTCCTCGAGACGGCGGTCGAGCAGCGGCGCGATGGCGTCATCCAGTTCGCGCTGATGGCGCGCCACGTTGTGCAGCAGATCGTGAAACAGCGCCAGATCGGCGATTTCCATCACCTTGACCCAGTTCTCGTGGACCTCGAGATCCTCGTCGGCGACCTGGCTACGGAACTCTGCCTCCACCGCAGTGATCGATTTTCCGGTCATCTGCCACTGGTAGAGCGCCTGTACCGCCAGTTCCCGGGCGGCACGCCGAGCCTGCTGGGACTTGCTCGGTTCGCGACGTGTCTGGCCCGGCTCGCGGCGCTGCTGGCTCATTGCTCACCCCCGAATCGCTTGAACAGCGAGACCATCTCCATCGCCGCCATCGCCGCTTCCGCGCCCTTGTTGCCGGCCTTGGTGCCGGAGCGCTCGATCGCCTGCTCGATGGTATTGACGGTCAGCACCCCATTGGCGATGGGCGTGTCGAACTCCAGCTGCAGGTTGCCGAGCGCGGCATTGCAGCCGCCGGCGACATACTCGAAATGCGGTGTGCCTCCGCGAATCACCGCCCCCAGGGCAATTACCGCATCGGGTTTGACCACGCGCAGCGCGCGCTTGACTGCCAATGGCAGCTCCCAGGCACCGGGGACATGGACGATATCGATGTTCTCTTCATCGACACCATGACGGACCAGGCTGTCGACGGCGCCCTCCACCAGGCTATCGACGACATGGTGGTTGAAACGCCCCACGACGATGACGTAACGACCATCGACGTCGGTATAGCTCCCTTCGACTTGAGAGATCGGTTGCATTGTCTGATTCCGGCTTGATAAGGCGCGATACCGTCACGCCACCCTCGGGCTGGCGCGGCGGCACACTGATTGAACATGGTTGGCAAGTGGCTCGACACCACTCGCCTCCTCGGGGCACACCGCTATCACAAGATGTGCCCGCGAGGCGACAAGGGGAAGCCATTTTACTGGCTAGAGGCTCTCCGGGGTATCGCCACCGACGCGCTCCACCACTTCGAGATCGAATCCCGAGAGTGCGGAGAATTTCCAGGGTGAGCTCAGCAGGCGCATCTGACCCACGCCCAACTGGCGCAGGATCTGCGAGCCGGTGCCGATGGCCAGATAATTGCCGGAGCCGTCGGAATCGCCGCTGCGCGGTGCGCGCCGGTGCCCCAGGAACACGTCGAGCTGGTCCTTGAAGTCCAGTCGGGGGCGGCCGTCATCGAGCAGTACGAAAACCCCTGCCGGGGCATTGGCGATTTCCGCCAGCGCACTGTGTGCCGTCCAGCTCTGGGTGCCCTCGCGCTGCAACCCGAGCAGGTCGCGTAGCGTATCGCCGATATGCACGCGCACGGTGGTCGGCCGGTCGGCCTGAGGCTCGCCCTTGACCAGCGCCAGATGATGCGCGCCCTGGATACGGTCGCGAAACACGTTAAGCATCAACTCGCCGCTGGCGGTCTCCACCCTCTCGCGCTCGACGAGTTCGACGGTCTGCTCGTTATGAATACGGTAGTGGATCAGGTCGGCGATGGTGCCGACCCTGATGCCATGCTCCTCGGCGAAGCGCTCGAGTTCGGGGCGGCGCGCCATGCTGCCGTCCTCGTTCATCACCTCGCAGATCACGCCGCTGGGATCGAGCCCCGCCATGGCCGCGAGATCGCAGGCCGCCTCGGTATGGCCGGCTCGACGCAGCACGCCACCGGGCTCGGCCATCAGCGGAAAGATATGCCCGGGCTGGACGATATCCGACGCCTTGGCGTCGCGCGCCACCGCGGCACGTACCGTACGCGCCCGATCCGCGGCAGAGATGCCGGTGGACACGCCGGTGGCGGCTTCGATGGACAAGGTGAACTTGGTGCCGAAACCCGAGCCGTTGTCACGCACCATCAACGGCAGGTTGAGCCGCTCGCAGCGCTCACGCGTCATGGGCAGACAGATCAGTCCGCGGGCATGCCGGGCCATGAAGTTGATATGCTCGGCCTCGACCTTCTCGGCGGCCATGATGATATCGCCTTCGTTCTCGCGATCCTCATCGTCCATGAGGATGACCATCTTGCCCTGACGGATGTCTTCGACCAGATCCTCGATGCGGGCCAGTCCCTGCTGGGAAGCCGCACCCTGTGTGGGAAGCGCCATGAGTTCTCCGAATGTTTCTAGCAAGAGACGGAAGGTGCCCGGGCACGCGTTCCCGCCTCTGTAATCACCGAGGTGTGTCGTCGGGCGGCGACGGTGGCGTCACCCTTTTTCCACACCTCCGCTCAGGTCGGCGCTCAGAGTACCCTTCTGTCACGACGTACGCCAGTGCGAGCCGTGCGAATCCTCAGCTCACGCGCTCGGGACGCGCGATGATGCGCCAATCGCGCCCGAAGGCACGAATATCGTCGATCGCCAGAGGCCGCTGCTGTGCCATGCGCTCCAGCCCCGGCAGGGCGAACAATGGCCGTGCTTCGCCGCCCAGCAACGTCGGCGCGACGAACAGATGCATTTCATCGATGCGCTCGGCATCCAGCATCGCCCCAGCGAGTGTCGCCCCGGTCTCGAGGAGCACCTCGTTACACGCCTCCTCGGCGGCCAGATAGCGCAGCAGCGCGTCGAGGTTGACGCGCCCATCCTCGCCGGGAGGCAGCTCGATGACCTCCGCCCCGGCCCGCTCGAGTGTCTCGCGTCGTGCCGCATCCCGGACGGCGGTGGCGATCAGCGTGCGTCCGGGCTCACGCAGGCAGGCTGCCGCCAGCGGCAGGCGCAGCCGCGAATCGACGATCACGCGCAGCGGCTGGCGCATGGCGATCTCCTCGCTCCTCGCCCCGCCTAGCTGATCGGGGCGTACCGTCAGCCGGGAATTGTCGAAGATGATCGACTCCACCCCTGTCATCACTGCACTGGAGCGTGCCCGCAGCCGCTGGACCTCGGCCCGGGCCGCAGGCCCGGTGATCCATTGCGACTCGCCGCTGGCCATGGCCGTACGGGCATCGAGACTCATCGCCATCTTCAGGCGCACGAAGGGACGGCCCAACTGCATGCGCTGGATGAAGCCGGGATTCAGCGCGCGCGCATCCGCTTCCAGCATGCCGACTTCCACGGCGATGCCGGCATCTTTCAGCAGGGCCAGACCACGCCCGGCCACCTGCGGATTGGGATCCTCCATGGCAACCACGACTTTCTTGACGCCCGCCTCGATCAGCGCAATAGCGCAGGGACCGGTGCGCCCCTGATGCGAGCAGGGCTCCAGCGTGACGTAGGCGGTGGCGCCCCGGGCCTGGTCGCCGGCGGCACGCAGGGCGTGAATCTCCGCATGCGGCTCGCCGGCCCGCTCATGCCAACCCTCGCCGATCACGCGGCGATTCTTGACCAGCACGCAGCCGACGCGCGGGTTGGGATGCGTGGTGTAAAGACCGCGACGCGCCAGCTCCAGTGCGCGGACCATGTAGGATTCGGGAGTGGCCTTGGCCATGGCATTTCCTTGTATGACGCTTGGCAGACACGGGGCTCGACAGGAAATTCGCTCAGCGCGGCTCGCTGTCCTCACCGGGCAGGAAGCCGGGCTCCTGCGCCAGTCGATCGATCTCGGCGCGAAACTCGTCGAGATCCTGGAAGCGCCGGTATACGGAGGCGAAGCGGATGTAGGCGACCTGATCGAGTCGCTTCAGCGCCTGCATGACTTCCTCGCCGATGTCCCGCGCTCGGATCTCCCGCTCGCCCCGTGCCCGCAGCCGTTGGCGGATGCGCTCGACCGCAGCCTCGGTGGATTCCGCGCTGACCGGACGCTTCTCCAGAGCCCGCAGCATGCCCGACCGCAACTTCTGCTCGTCGAACGTCTCTCGCGAGCCATCGGCCTTGATGACCCGAGGCATGAGCAGCTCAGCGGTCTCATAGGTGGTGAAGCGTTCGCCGCACACGGCGCACTGGCGGCGGCGGCGAACCTGGTCGCCTTCGGCCACCAGGCGCGAATCCGTCACCTTGGTGTCGTGCGTACCGCAAAAGGGACAATGCATTGATCGAGTTCCGCATACAGAAAAGCAGGATAATCGGCTACCGGGCAGCCCGGACGCAGCATTCTCTCAGTGTAACGTTTCCCTTCCCGGGGCGGAAACGTACTTGCGAGAAACCGCAAGGCCAACCAAGCTGAAACAGCGTTACATCACTTCCCGAGCCAAGGAGGACTGTATGGGAATTCTCGCCTGGATCGTGTTCGGCCTGATTGCCGGCATCATTGCCAAGGTTATCATGCCGGGAAAGGACCCCGGTGGCTTCATAGTCACCATCATCATCGGCATTCTGGGGGCCGTGGTGGGCGGCTGGATCGGCACTGCGCTCGGCCTGGGCAGTGTGGACGGCTTCAACTTCGGCAGCTTCGTGATCGCTGTCCTCGGCGCTATCATCTTGCTGGTCCTGTACCGCGTCGTGCGCCGCTGAAACTACGCCAAACCCGCCGCTGAACGCTTTGACACGTCCTCTGCAAGACTTCCCGCGAGCGGTGGCGCGCCACACGCCTTTCACCTGATCAGGAGATCTTTCATGACAGACAGCTCTTCGTCCTCGCCGTCCCCCGGGCTCAGCGAGTCCGACTTCCTTGAGTGTGCCGAGGCCCGCCTGAAGGAGATCTATGGCCCGAGATCCGCCGAAGTGCTGCGCCGTCTCACGACCCTGCTGATGCACCAGCGCGGTGCCATCGGAGCGGCTCCACGCCCGCTCTGGAGCGAGCGTGACCAGATATTGATCACCTACGGCGATACCCTGACCGATGGCGAGCGAACGCCCCTGGAAGTGCTGGACGACTTTCTCGTCGAACGGCTTCCCGACACGTTCAGCGGCGTTCACGTGCTGCCCTTCTTTCCCTGGAGCAGCGATGACGGCTTCTCCGTCATTCACTACCGCGAGGTCAGCCCCGCCCTGGGCGACTGGGAGCACATTCGCCGCCTGGCCGAGCATTACGATCTCATGGTGGACCTGGTCATCAATCACGTCTCCCGCGAATCGCTATGGTTCGTCGATTACCTGACCGGCACCCAACCGGGACGCAACTATTTCATCGAAATGGACCCCGACACGGACCTGACACAGGTGGTGCGCCCACGCAGCTCGCCACTGCTGATTCCTGTCGCCACCCGCCGCGGTACACGATACTTGTGGGCCACCTTTTCCGATGACCAGATCGATCTCAACTTCGCCAACCCGGACGTACTGCTCGAATTCATCGGCATCCTGCTGTTCTACGTCCAGCAGGGAGCACGCATCATCCGCCTCGATGCCATCGCCTTTCTGTGGAAGGAGGTCGGCACCCCGTGCATCCATCTGCCCCAGACACATGCCGTGGTTCGCCTGTTGCGGGCCATCCTCGATCACGTCGCCCCGGGCACCCTGCTGATCACCGAGACCAACGTGCCGCATCGCGAGAACCTCAGCTATTTCGGGCTCGAGCGCCTCGGCGGCCAGGGTCGACAGCCCGACGAAGCGCACATGGTCTATCAGTTCACCCTGCCACCGCTGCTGGTGCACACCCTGACCAGCGGCGACGCCACGGCACTGGCCGATTGGACCCGTACCCTGCCTGTGCTGCCTGCCGGCTGCACCTATTTCAACTTCACCGCCAGCCATGACGGCATCGGCGTGCGGGCCCTGGAGGGGCTGCTACCGCCTCACGAAGTCGAGGTGCTGCTCGAACTGATGCATCGCTTCGGCGGCTACGTGAGCATGAAGGCCAACCCTGACGGTATCGACTCGCCTTACGAGATCAACATCACCTATTTCGACGCCCTGAAGGGCACCCGGCGAGGCGCCGATCCCTGGCAAGTGGAACGCTTCCTGTGCAGTCAGCACCTGATGCTGGCGCTACAGGGTGTGCCCGGCGTCTATATCCATTCGATGACGGCGACCCTGTCCGATCACGAAGGCGTGGAGCGCACCGGGCATCTGCGTTCGATCAACCGGCGCCGCTGGCAGATGGAGGAGCTCGACGAACTCCTCGACAGCCGCAACACGCCTACCCGGGAGGTCTTCATGGCCCTCAAGCGCCGACTCGGCATTCGCGCCAAGGAGCCCTGCTTCCATCCCGAGGCGACGCAGCGCGTGCTCGAGACGCCCTCGGCCCTGTTCGCCATCGAGCGCGGCCCGCTCGCCGACGGCCGCCGCCTGCTGGCGATCTACAACGTCAGCAACAAGCGCCAGCCACTGCCCATCGCAGAACTCGACGAAGGCCACTGGTTCGATCTGCTGGAAAACGCTCCCTGGACGCCCGGGGAACGCCGGGAACTGCGCCCCTATCGCAGCCTGTGGCTGGTACAATCCCCTGACACGGCGGAATCGCCGCAACGCGTCTGATGGCCGCGGCGGCATGCCGCGAGAACTGGAACCATGCCTTGGGAAACAGGGGGGACAACCTTTTATGTGGCTCTCGATCCTCGCCATCAGCCTGGGCGCTGCCATCGGCGCCAACCTGCGCTGGTGGCTGAGCGTCCAGCTCAACGGCAGCTTCACGCACGTGCCGCCGGGCACGCTGGTCGCCAATCTCGCCGGCGCCTGGCTGATCGGGGTCACGATCAGCTTTTTCACGCACTCCTCGATCAGCACCGAATGGCGGCTGTTCGCCGTGACCGGTCTGCTAGGGGCACTGACCACGTTCTCCACCTTCTCGGTGGAGATGGTCACCGCCCTGCAGTCCGGCAAGTGGGCCATGGCCCTGGCGGGCACGCTGGCCCATGTGCTCGGCTCCTTCGCCATGACCTATGTCGGCATCATGACCTACGCCTGGTTCCGGACCTGATGACGGACACCCCTTCTAGACCTTGCCGAGGTTATCCAACTCCACCGCTTCATGCATGCGCTCGGGCAGATCGGGAACGGCGGCCTGCACGCGGTTCCAGCTGGGAATGAAAGGCTTGTCGCGAGGCGAGTCCAGGAACGACGAGCCGGCTTCCATGATGTTGTTGGCGAACAGTTCCACGGCCTGCTCCTCGGCATGCCGGTCGAGCTTGAGGCCGTTCATGATGGCGTCGTTGTCGTAGGATTCGATGAGATCGAGCGCGATGCGATAGTAGGTGGCCTTGATGGTGCGGAAGCACTCCGCGTTGATCTGCACCCCCAGCGTCGCCAGCTTGCGATAGATCGCCTTGGCGATGTCCAGGCTCATGCGGTTGAGCCCGCCCGACGCGTCGTCTTCCGATATCGGCTGATGCTTGTGATCGTAGTTGTCGGCGATGTCCACCTGACACAGGCGCTTGGTGGAATAGTTGCGATGTACCTCGGAGAGCACCCCGATTTCCAGCCCCCAGTCACTGGGAATGCGGATGCCATCGAGCACATCGGCGCGCATCGAGAATTCTCCCGACAGCGGATAGCGGAAGCTGTCAAGATAGTCCAGATACGGCAGCGGGCCGAAGATCTTCTTCAGCGCACGCAGCATGGGCGTGATCATCAGCCGCGCCACCCGACCGTTGAGCTTGCCGTCCGCGATACGCGAGTAATAGCCCTTGCAGAACTCGTAATTGAACTGCGGATGCGCGACGGGATAGATCAGCCGTGCCAGCAACCCCCGGTCGTAGGTGATGATGTCGCAGTCATGTAGCGCCACCGCCTCGGCACGCCCCGAGGCCAGCACATAGCCGCTGCAGTACCAGACATTACGCCCCTTGCCGGGCTCGTGAGGCGAAATCCCCATGTCCTCGAGCTCGGCATCCAGCGCCTTGAGGCGCGGGCCGTCGTTCCACAGAATGCGATGATGCTGAGGCAGGCGTGAGAAAAACTCGCGCGCGTAGAGAAACTGCTCGCGGTCGGCGCGGTCCAGGCCGATGACGATTTCGGAGAGATAGGGCACCCTGGCCAGCTCATCGACGATATGCGCCAGCGCTGGCCCCTCCAGCTCGGAAAACAGTGACGGCAGGATCAGGCCCATGGGACGGCGTTTGGCAAAGCGGACCAGATCGGCCTCCAACGCCTCCACCGGCCGTCGAGTCAGGTTGTGAAAATCGGTAACGATTCCGTTCTGATAAAAGTCGCTCATGGCTCAGGCTCCCTTGGATGTCATCACAGCCGCGAATTCCCTCTCCCACCAGTAGGACACACCCTCGGCCCAGCCAACAGGTCCCCGTTCCCGGGTACGGTACACGCTGTCCGGCTTGCCCAGCGACATCGGATGGTCGTGACGACCTCGAATCAGTACCGCACGATCCACGGCCTCCAGCAAGGGGATATCGTTGGGGCCATCCCCCAGCCCCAACGTCATGGGGACATGACCACGCAACGCCGTGAAACGCTCCATCAGCCAGTGTACCGCCTGCCCCTTGTCGACCGCGCCCATGACATGCCAGAAGCGTCCGCCCTGCGTCAGGCGCAGGTCGTCGGCTTCCAGGATGCGGTGAAAGGATGCCAGGCTCTCCTCGTCTCCCTCCCAGATCAGCGGTTCGCTTCCCTCCCGCTGGATGGCCAACTCCGCGCGATCGCCTGGCAATCCTGTCAGCGCCATGACCTCATCAAGCGACATCTCGCCCATGCCGCGAAAACGCAGTCCCAGCCGCTCCCGCAGGACCCGCAAGCGTTGGCGGATGAAGGCGACGTCCACCCCCGGCATCTTGATCGTCATACCGTCCGGTGCGGCGGGATCGCGGTCCAGCCGGGCATGCTGCCAGGCAGGCGGCAGACCGATGACGGCGCCATTTTCGGCAATGAAGGGACATGCGGTAAGGCCCAGCTCCTCGCGCAGGGTGAGCAGTTCGGCGCTGGTCTTGCTGGTGGTGGGAATGACGGGAATCTGCTCGGCCGCCAGGCGCTCAAGCCAGGGGGCCGCCGGCTGCCAGTCGTAGGTATCGTGGTCCAGCAGGGAGCCATCGAGATCGGTGAAGACCAGCAGTGCGGCCTTGTGCTGGGACAGTTGCATCATCGTGTCACCTTCATTGGGCTTGCCCCATCTGTATGCATTGCACCCGCCCGAAACGGGCGCCTCATACAGGGAAGGTAGCACGTACCATGCCATTTCCATGCCTGAACCGGTTGGCGGGTTACAGGCACGCCGCCAGGGGGCATCTCACCCAGGTCGCATTGGCATGGGGACCAAGTCCCGCACCATTTCGATGCAATACGGTGCGGGGATATTCGCCAGGCCGAAGCCCTGATGTCACGTTCAAAAGCCCTGACGTCACGTTCGAGAGTGGCGAGCGACAGTCTGCAAGCCGGCCAGGGTGGCAGCATCGCTGTCGAAATAGGTCACCGCCAAGCCTGCGGCCTCCAGTGCCAGGGTGTAGGGAACCCGCAGACTTTCGGCACCGACCAGTATCACCGATGTCAGGGCCGGACGCGCCTCGCGCATGGCGCGTACCTCCTCGCCGATGACCACGCCTGACAGGAAACTGCCGACCTGTTCAGCGGCCAGCCCGGCATACAGATGGCGGCTGCGCGCCTCGAACAGCGCATGCAGCATCCCGCCGGGGCAGCCTGCCCGCGCCAGGCCCTGACAGAAGGCCGCTTCATCGAACGGCGCATCCGGGCGAGCCGGCTCACCCGGCAGCGTATGAAAACGCACGGCGTGATACAGCTCCCCGGTCATCACCGTGGTGAAGTCGACCAGACGACTCTTCTCGAGCCGCGCCCACTTGCTGTGCGTTCCCGGCAGACAGCAATCAGCCTCGCTGACATCGGCCAGCGTCAGCGCACCGAACGCCTGAATCTCCTCGCCGCGCATGACGTCGACATGCTCCGGCGTGACGACCTTCACCCCCGGAACGATCCAGGCATTGGCCAGCCCCGGGGCCGGCACGATATGCGCCGCCAGATCCGCCGCGGTGACCGGAAGATCAAGCTGCGGTGCCTCCGACCAGCCGCGCTTGGAGCCGACCATCCCCGCCAGGTAGACCGGGACCTCGCCATTGGCGCGCCAATCGCCCACCTGCGCTTCGCAGTAGTGGGGAAACTCTGCGGTGGACAGGGAACGCAGGCCGGCATCCGAGCGGCGACTGTCGAGACATTCTCCGCTCTGCGTATCGACCAGAAAGGCGCGAAAGTTGCTGGTTCCCCAGTCAATGGCGATCAACCGCTGCGCCGAGCCCGCACTCATTGATCGCCCTCGTGCTCGAAGTGCGTCGACAGGGTGGCCAGCTCCTGTAGCCGACGCCATTCGGCCACCAGCTCGCGGGCGATCCCGCCTATCTCGGCGGAGGCGTGTCCCGGCATGTAGAGGTTGCTGCCGAAGCCGAAACCGCCGATACCGACACTATGCCACTCGCTCATGTTGTCCTTGTTGACCCCGCCCACGGCCAGCACCGGCAGGTCGGCAGGCAACACGGCACGCAGATCCTTGTAGTAACCGCATCCCATCCTGGCCGCTGGAAACAGCTTGAGGCCCCGAGCGCCGGCCTTGGCCGCCGCGAACGCCTCACTCGGCGTCATGCAGCCGACCAGCGGCGCCAGGCCATGCTCGACACCGGCGCGGATCACCTCGGGGTCGGTATTGGGTGTGACCATCAGCGGTGCCTCGAGCTCGGCAAGACGTCTGACATCCTCGGTCGTCAATACCGTGCCGGCGCCGAACACCACGTCATCAGGGCAACGCTTGGCGATCTTTTCCAGGCTCTGCCAGGCGAAGGGAGAGTTAAGAGGCACTTCGATCATGCGAAACTCCGCCTCGACCAAGGCATCGAAGACTTCCTCGATCTCCTGCGGATGGATACCCCGTAAAATCGCTACCAGTGGCAGTTCCTGCATGGCCGCTTCCAGCGCGGCACGGCGTGTATCGTTCATAGCTTCCTCCAAGGTTTTCAAGGCTCACCGATGCGGCCAGAGCCTTTCGAGCGAAGGTCGGACCGAGGCGTCCAGCTGAGGCGAAAACGGCCCAGGCGACGGAGTGTCGGCACGCATCAATGCGTGACCCTGGGCGTTTTCAACGCCGCATGACCGAGCGCGGATGACTCCCGCCCACCGGTCACCACTCGGCGATCGAGCCATCCTCGTGTGTCCATACCGGATTGCGCCAGCGGTGCCCGACCTTGGCCCGTTCCTCGACGAATGCCTCATCGATCTCGACGCCCAGCCCCGGCCCGTGCGGAATCTCGAGATAACCGTCGCGGATGGTCAACGCCGATTTGTCGACCAGATAGTCGAGCACGTCATTGTCCTTATTGTAGTGAATGCCCATGCTCTGCTCTTGGATGAACGCGTTGTGCGAGACGGCATCGAGGTGCAGCGAGGCGGCCAGGGTCAACGGCCCGAGCGGACAGTGCGGCGCCAGGGCCACATCGTGGCACGAGGCCAGCGAGGCGATCTTGAGCCCTTCGCTGATCCCGCCGCAGTGCGACAGGTCGGGCTGGAGGATATCGACCATGCCATCGGCGAGCAGATCGCGGAACTGGTAACGGGTATGCAGTCGCTCGCCGGTAGCGATGGGATAGCCCAACCCGGTGGCGATATGCTTCAGGCTCGGCAGATGCTCGGGCAGTACCGGCTCCTCGACGAACATCGGATGGAAGGGCTCGAGTTCGCGCAGCAGCGCCTTGGCCATCGGGCGATGGACACGCCCATGGAAGTCGACCGCAATGCCGAAATCGGGGCCGCCCGCTTCGCGTGCCTCGGCGACCCGCGCTACCGCCTCGTCGATCTTGGAATGGGAATCGACGATCGCCATCTCGGCGGTGCCGTTCATCTTGAACGCCGTGAAGCCCTGAGCCTTCAGCGTCTTGACGCCGTTGCCGATATCATTGGGACGATCGCCGCCGGTCCAGGCGTACATGCGCATCTTGTCGCGCACCGCCCCGCCCAGCAGCTGATGCACGGGCACGCCCAGGTCGCGCCCCTTGAGATCCCACAAGGCCTGATCGATCCCCGCAATGGCGCTCATTAGGATCGGCCCGCCGCGATAGAACCCGGCGCGGTACATCATGTTCCAGAGATGCTCGATACGGTGCGGGTCCTGGCCGATGAGGTAATCCGACAGCTCATGTACCGCAGCCTCGACGGTCGCGGCACGTCCTTCGATCACCGGCTCGCCCCAGCCGAAGCAGCCTTCATCGGTCTCGATCTTGAGAAACAGCCAGCGCGGCGGTACCTGCCAGGTTTTCAGCTTGGTAATTTTCAAGACGTCACCTATCTAAAGTGATGAGTAGCTCGGAGCAGTTGAGAGTCCGAAACGATGAAACGCAGGGCCTGCAGGCCAACCGGGCCTCAGCTCGGCCGGCCTGCGGGGCCCCGCGTTTTCGACTCGCCTTACACTAGCCACATGGCCAGGTTCGGATAGAACAGCAGCAAGGCCAGCACGCACAGCTGGATGGCGATGAACGGCAGCAGCGAGACGAAGATGTCCTTCAGGCTGATGCCCGGGGGCGCCACGCCCTTGAGATAGAAGGCGGCCGGGCCGAATGGCGGCGACAGAAACGATACCTGCATGTTCACCGCGAACAGGATGCCGAACCAGATCGGGCTGTAGCCGAGCTGCTCGACGATGGGCACGAAGATCGGCAGGGTCAGCATTGCCACCCCGATCCAGTCGAGGAACATGCCCAGCACCAGCAGGATCGCCATCATCACCAGCATCACCACGATCGGCGCCACGTCGAGCCCCATGATCATCTGCGAGATGAAGCGGTTGCCCCCCATCAGGTTGTAGACCCCGACCAGCGCCGCGGCGCCGATGCCGATCCAGATGATCATGCCGCAGGTGACCAGCGTCTGCCCCAGGCTCTGGTGCAGCGTCTTCACCGAGAACTCGCCGCGCGCGACGATCGCCAGCAGCACGCCGAACACGCCCATCGCCGCCGCCTCGGTGACCGAGGCCACCCCGCCGTAGATCGAGCCCAGCACCAGAAAGGCGATCAGCCCCGGCACGACGATCGCCTTGAGCGCCTGGCCCTTGGTGGCGAAGGTGCTCTGGCGGTCGGCCTCGGTCATCGGCGGGCCGAGCCTGGGGTTGATCAGGCAGCGCACCAGCACGTAGGCGATGTAGCTGCCCATCAGCAGCAGCGCCGGGGTGATGGCGGCGGTGAACAGGTCGGCGATCGACTCGGACGCGATCAGCCCGTAGATGATCAGCACGATCGACGGCGGCATCATCGTGCCCAGCGAGCCGCCGGCGCAGACCACCCCGATCGACAGGTGCTTGTCGTAGCCCAGGCGCAGCATCTGCGGCAGGGCGAGGATCCCCAGCAGCACGATCTCGCCGCCGATGATGCCCGACAGCGCGGCGAGGAAGAACGCCACCACCACGGTCTGGATGGCGACCCCGCCCGGCAGGCGCCCGGCGAACACGCGCATGGCGTTGAACAGATCCTTGGCGATGCCCGATCGGTCGAGCAGCGAGGCCATCAGCACGAACATGGGCACCGCCACCAGCGAGTATTCGGTGACGAAGCCGTAGACGCGGCTGGTGACCAGCGGCAGGGCCATCGGGCCGAACCAGCCGAAGGTGAAGGCCAGCGCCACCAGCCCGGTGATGAAGGCCAGCGGCAATCCGGTAACCAGCAGGGCGAAGATCGCCCCGACCATCAGAAGCGTTCCGTCGGCGATATCCATTTACACGGCTCCCTCGTTATCGCTCGGGGGGATGGCGGGCTTGCCGCGCAGGGACTGGATCAGGTGAATGAACGACTGCACGCACATGAGGATCAGCGCGGCCATGATGATGCCCTTGACCAGGGCGGGAAACGGCGGGTTCCAGGAGGTCCCGGAGCGCTCCAGATGCCACTCGCCGAGCGGGTTGTGCGAGGCCTCCCAGAACATCACGTAGGCGGCGTAGCTCATCGCCAGGCAGAAGCCGAAGGTGACGAAGTCGTTGAAGCGATCGAGCCACCGGCGCAGGCGCGGCCCGGCGCTGTCGTAGAGCACGCGCACGCGGATGTGGCGATTGCTGGCCAGCGCCGCCGGTCCGCCCAGGGCGAAGGAGACCGCCACCAGCATGACCACGCTCTCGTGAACCCAGGAGGTGGGCGAATCGAGGCCGTAGCGCATGAACACCTCGTAGACGCTGATGGCCATGGCGATGAATACCAGCCAGGCGGCACCGCGGGCGCACCACACCACGCCGCGATCGAAGGCGCTGCGCACCTCGTCGCCTTCGCTCTGGGGCCCGCCGACGGGGCTTTCGGCGCCTTCCTGGTGCGACAGGGCGGCGTAATCGGTGTCCGGTTTCTCGGCGGACATAACACCTCCACGCGGGGCGCCAAGGCGCCCCGCTCATGCTGAATCGTTGTCGAAGAGCGATCGGGGCCGACCCGTGGCCCGATCGCTCCAGGGAGTTACATCAGGTTGTGGTCTTCGAGATAGGCCACCACGGAATCGTAGATCTTCTGGTTCATCTCGCTTCTTTCCGCCCAGGCAGCCCATTCATCCTTGGCGATGTTGCGGAACTTGGCGCGCTCTTCGGGCGCCATGTCGATGATCTCGATATCGGGGTCCTGACGCGCTTCGCGGACCGCGGCCATGTCGCGGGTCTTGAGCTCGGCGACCATCTCGTAGGCCATGGCGTCGACAGAGGTTTCCAGAATCGCCTTGAGGTCGTCAGGCAGGCTGTCCCAGATCTGCTTGTTCAGCGACACCGAAACCATCGGCAGCGAGTGGAAGCCCGGATAGTTGGGGTAGTTGGCGAACTCGTGCAGGCCCTGAGCCTGGTTGGTGGCGAACACGGTATAGTCCGCGGCATCGATCACGCCCTTCTCCAGGGACGTGTAAACCTCGGAGCCCGGCAGGTTGACCGGCGTGGCGCCCGCCTTCTCGAAGATGTTGTAGACCATGCCTTCCGGCGCACGCAGCTTGAGCCCCTTCATGTCCTCGATGGTGCGGATCGGCCGGCTGGAGGGCAGCGACTCCAGGCCGGTGGCCGCCGCGCCGATCAGGTGCAGGCCATAGGGTTCGACCAGCTCGTTGTAGAGTTCCTCGCCACCGGCGTTGTTCATGTAGTCGAGGAAATCGTAGGGGTCGCTCCAGGCGCCGACCAGGTTACCGATCATGCCGAAGGCCGAGTTCTGGCCCGTGAAATAGCTGGGATCAGTCATGTGACCCTGAAGGATGCCCGACTTGACCGCCTGCAGGGTCTGGTTGGCCTGGACGACGGCGTTGACCGGCAGGATCTCGATCGAGATACGTCCGCCGGACATGGCCTCGACATCCTCGGCCCACTCCTTCTTGATCTCGAACTGCGGCTCGCCGGAGGTCTCCGAGGTCTGGAAGGTCCATTCGTACTCGGCTGCCTGGGCGACGGATGCCATCATCCCCAGGGCAATGGCCGAGGCAACACCGAGGAGCTTGTGATGCGTGCGTGCGGTCATGATGCACTCCTTATTATGTGAAACGGTAAGCTTCGGGAGGTTGTGATGGCGGGTCGATTCCGCCGCGTTACGAGCACCGACATGCCGGCACTCATGATACCGCCGCACCGGAGTGCAGCAATGACGGCAATGCCTTGGGAGACTCGGGCACGCCTAGATCACGCCCGGTCCGCTCCAACACGGCCAGCGCCGCGGCATGCGCCGCTTCAGGCTGGCGCAGGCGAATGGCCTCCATGACACGCCGATGGCGTATCATGCTGTCGTTCAGCTCGTTGGCGCTATGATTGGAACGCTGCACCAGCAGCGTGATGGAAGGGCGCAGGACATGACTCAACTGCGCCCACACCAGATTATGCGTTGCCGCGAAGATCGCCTCGTGAAAGGCCACGTCGTAATCGTCGTGACTCTTCCCTTGCCAATGCAGGTCGGGTTGCTTGAGCGCCTCGATCATCCCCTCATAGGCCTTCTCGATGTCCAGCAGATCCACCGCCGTGGCGTTCTGCGCCGCCAGCCAGGCGACGAACGGTTCCACGGAGACCCGGAAAGCGAAGATTTCGCGTTGAAAGCGCGGGTTGGGCTGCGCATAGCGCGCCATCCACTCGGTGACCTTGGGATCGAGCAGGTGCCACTCGGCAAAATCGCGTACCCGCGTACCCTGCCCCGATATCCGTACCACCAGACCGGCCGCAACCATGTTCTGCAAGGCACTGCGCACCGTACTGCGGCTGACGCCATATTGGTCGCACAGATCGAGTTCGCGCGGGATCAGGTCCCCCGGAACATAGCGACCACTGAAGATCGCCTCGGCGAGCAGCTCGGCGATATCGGGACGTGACCCTCGGGTACTGCTAACGGTATCAGGCGTGGGCATCGCTCTTCTCTGCCATCAAGTAGGACTAGAAATAATCTATGTCCGACATAGCTGCAACCTATGATACCGACCGCTCATGTTAGACCATGGTCTAAAAAACTATTTAACCATTTGTTTTATATAGGAATATTCATTTCGGTAATGTGGGCGAGATAGCCTGGCTGCCGACATAAAAAATCCCCGCCGGCAGCTGCCGGCGGGGACGATACGAAAGCGCAGGAAAAGGATTTCAGCGATAGACGGGGAAGCGTGTGCAGACGGCTTCGACCTTGCCGCGCACCTCGTCCTCCATGGCACTGGCGTCGCCCTTGACCATGGCGTCGAGAATGTCGCAGATCCAACCGGCCAGATCACGGCACTCAACCTCGCCGAAGCCGCGGGTAGTGACCGCCGGGGTACCGATACGCAGGCCGGAGGTGACGAACGGGCTCTGCGGATCGTTCGGCACGGCATTCTTGTTGACGGTGATGTGCGCACGGCCGAGTGCGGCATCCGCGTCCTTGCCGGTGATGCCCTGCTTGATCAGCGACAGCAGGAAGAGATGGTCTTCGGTGCCGCCGGAGACGATGTCGTAACCACGCTCGATGAAGACACCGGCCATCACCTGGGCATTCTTGACCACCTGCCGCTGATAGGCCTTGAACTCATCGCTCATGGCTTCCTTGAAGCAGACCGCCTTGGCGGCGATGGCATGCATCAGGGGGCCGCCCTGGCCACCGGGGAAGACGGCGGAGTTGAGCTTCTTGTAAAGGTCGGCATCGCCACTGGCGGAGAGAATCAGGCCGGCACGCGGACCGCGCAGCGTCTTGTGCGTGGTGGTGGTCACCACATGCGCATGCGGCATCGGACTGGGGTAGCAACCGGCGGCGACCAGACCGGCAATGTGCGCCATGTCGACGAACAGGTACGCGCCCACCTCGTCGGCGATCTCGCGGAACCGCGCCCAATCGATGATCCGCGAGTAGGCGGAGAAACCGGCGATGATCATCTTCGGCTGATGCTCGCGTGCCAGGCGGGCCACCTCGTCGTAGTCGATCAAGCCTTCATCGTTCAGGCCATACTGCACGGCGTTGTAGTGCTTGCCCGAGAAGCTCGGCTTGGCGCCGTGCGTCAGATGACCACCCGCGTCGAGGCTCATGCCCAGCACGGTGTCGCCCGGTGTGACCAGTGCCTGGAATACCGCACTGTTGGCCTGGGAGCCGGAGTGCGGCTGGACGTTGGCGTAGCTGGCCCCGAACAGCTCGCAGGCACGATCGATGGCGAGCTGCTCGACCTTGTCGACGAATTCGCACCCCCCATAGTAGCGCTTGCCGGGGTAGCCTTCGGCGTACTTGTTGGTCAGCTGCGATCCCTGCGCCTGCATGACGCGCGGGCTGGTGTAGTTCTCGGAAGCGATCAGCTCGATATGCGCTTCCTGGCGAGCAACCTCTTGCTCCATCGCTTGCCACAGGGCGTCATCGAAACCGGCAATCTGCATGTCACGGGTGAACATCGGCGGGGAACCTCGACTCAGGGATGATCAGCACGGCGGGAACGCCGCAGGACAAATAGGAAGGCCGCCATGATACCTCACCCCCCGGCGGCTTTCACATGAAACGGCGTCATGCCGACCCGAGGATGGCTCATTCACACCGGCCCCGCTCTCACACTTCGCCCAGCAGGCGCAGGCTATCCATGGGCGTCTGCCGGCGGACACTGCGTGACAGCAGATAGCCGATCACGCCGATGGCCAATGCACCGCCCAGCGGCATGACCAGCCACATCTGCCAATGCAGGCGAGGCGCAAGGTCCAGCCAGCCCAGATAGATGCCCGCAGCTGCGACCTCCGCCAGCAGCGCCCCCATCAGCCCACTGGTCAGCCCCAGCAAGGCGAACTCGGCTGCCTGCATTCGCGAGATCAAGCGATTGCCGGCGCCAAAGGTCCGCAGCAGTGAACTTTCGTGTGCGCGCATCGGCCGGCTGGCCGTCATCGCGGCATAGAGTACGCTGATCCCCGCCAGCAGCACGAACCCGAGCACGAACTCCACGGCCCGGGTCACCTGGGCCAGCAGTTCGCGGACCTGTCCGAGGATGGCGTCGACATTGAGCAATGAAATGCCGGGAAACTTTCGTACCAGTTCACCGATCAGCGCCTGGCCCTCCTCGTCGAGATGAAAGGCCGTGATATAGCTGTGCCCGAATCGCTCAAGAACGCCCGGCGGGAAAATGACAAAGAAATTGGGCTTGAAACTCTCCCAGTCGAGACTGCGCAGGCTGGTGATCTGTCCGGTAATCTCCTGACTGCCGATGGTGAAAGTGGTCTGATCGCCCAGCCCCAGGCCGAGGCGGTCAGCCAGCCCCTGCTCCATGGAGATCGGTACCGCGCCTGTCTGGATATCCTGTTCGTCCAGCGTATCGAACCACTGCCCGGCCACGAGGCGATTGCCCTCCGGCAGACTGGCCCGCCACGTCAGGTTGAGCTCACGGTGCAAGGCATTGGCATCACGTTGCTCTGCGGGTACCGCATCACGCGGCAGTTCGCCATTGATGGCCGAAACCCGTCCCCTCACCATGGGATACAATACGGCCGGTTCGTCGGTCCGCCCCTCCAGCAGGGTATTGAACGGCTCGCGTTCGGCGGGCTGGATGTTGATGGCGAAATAGTTCGGTGTGTCCTCGGGCAACTGGGCCTGCCAAGTGGTCAGCAGATCGCCGCGCACCAGGGCGATCATGGCCATGGCGGCAAAGGTCACGGCAAAGGCCAGCAGCTGACCGAGACTCGCCTGTCGGCGTCTGGCCAGCTGACGCCCTCCCAGACGCAAGGCTTGCCCTCGCCCAGCGCCTGCGGATGCTCCGCCCGGCACGGCTTGCGCCAAGTGCAAAACGATCGTCAGCAATCCCCGCCCCAGTAACCACAGTAGCGCCAGCGCCACCAGCCCACCGGCCAACAGACCGGCCGACAGGGCGAGATCACCCGAGTACAGCCACAACAGCGCGCCGAACACCAGGCTGGCCACACCGACCACGGCCCACGCCGAGGCGGGCAGCGGGTCGAGTTCGCGGCGCAGCACCTTGAGCGCACTGACACGCTGCAGCCGCAGCAGTGTGGGACCGGCAAAACCGACCAGCACTGCCAGTGCCGTGAGCACGCCAAGCAACAAGGGCAGCGGTCCCGGCGGCGGTAATTCCAGCGGCAGAAAACGAGTCAACAACGCCAACAACCCGGCCTGCCCCACCAGCCCCAGTAGCGCCCCCACCCCCGACGCGGCCAGCGCCAGCCACAGCAGCTGCAGGCTGAAAAGCCATGCCAGTTGACGCTGCGTACCGCCGAAGCAACGCAACAGGGCCGCCGTGTCCAGATGCCGATCGACGTAACGACGCGTGGCCATGGCGACTGCAACTCCCGCCAGCAGCACGGCGGCCAGACCGGCGAGACTGAGATACTTTTCGGCCCGCTCCAGTGCGCTGCCCAGGCGCGGGCGATCCTCACGCACATCCTGGACACGTACCCCCTGCGCTTTCAGTGCCTGCAGGCGATCTTCCACCGCGGCCACCGCAGCGGGCGCGCCCCGTGCCAGCAGCTCGTATTCGACCCGCGATCCAGGCCGGATCAGCTCGGTAGCGCCGAGGTCCGCCAGGTTCATCATCACGCGGGGATTGAAGCTGGCAAAACCGGCCTGCTGATCCGGCTCACGCTGAATGAAACCATCCAGCGTCAACACGGCATTGCCGAGCCGGACCTGGTCGCCAAGTTCGACGCCCAGCAGAATCGCCAACCTTGGCGCCGCCCACAAGGTGCCGGGTGACGGCCCGTGGGCCACGGCCTCCTCCCCCTCGCGACGCTCCACATGTACCTGCCCGTACAGCGGATAGGCCTCGTCCACGACCTTGACGCTGACGGGTTGAAAGGCATCCTCATGGCTGAGCATCGAGACCAGATCGACCTGAGTGCTGGTCATCAAACCGACGGATTCGAATTCATGGCGCAACGAAGCGTCAAACGGGCTACCCTGTTCCAAGACTAGGTCGCCACCCAATAATTGGCCGGCCTGCCGCGTCAGGGCGCGATCGAGCCGGTCAAGAAAGAAACCGATCATGGTCGAGGCGGCGACCGCCAGGGCCAGAGCCAGGAACAGGGCGCGCACGTCGGCAGCGCGCATGTCTCGCCTCAGCCCCTTGGCGGACAGAGCAAGCAATCTCATGCCTCCACCTCATCGGGAAGCACCTCATGGAGCTTGCCGTTTTCGAGGCGCAGGCAGCGCTGGCAGCGTCTGGCCAAGCTATGATCATGGGTAACCAGCACTAAAGTCGTGCCCGCCTCGCGGTTGAGTTCGAACAACAAATCGATGATCTTTCTACCCGTGGCGCGATCCAGGTTGCCGGTAGGCTCGTCGGCGAACACCAGTTCGGGCCGGGTGACAAAGGCACGGGCCACCGCAACACGCTGTTGCTCGCCCCCGGAAAGCTGTTTGGGCAGGTGATCGAGGCGTTCACCCAGGCCCACGCGGGCCAGCGCTTCACGGCCACGGCGCGCCAAGTCCCCCTGAGGGACCAGCTCCAGTGGCAGCAGGACGTTTTCCAGCGCCGTCAGGGTCGGCAGCAGCTGGAAATTCTGAAACACGAAGCCGACCCGGCCAGCACGCAACTTGGCACGCCCGTCTTCGTCGAGGTCGGGCATGGACTCGCCGAACAGGGTCAGCTCACCGGAAGTCGGGCTGTCGAGTCCCGCCAGCAGGCCAAGCAGTGTCGACTTGCCGGCACCGGAGCTGCCCAGGATGGCCACGCTCTCGCCGGCGAACACATCGAAGGCCAGCTCGTCGAGAATGGTCAAGGACCGCTCGCCGCTGGTGACCCGCTTGCCGAGGCGGCGAGCATGTAAAATGGATTTCCGTGACGCACACAAGGAGTTGGACATGGTGGAAGGTGTTCCTGTTTTCACGCGTTTCCTGGCGTGGAGCGGATTAGTGGCCACATTGTGGCTAGGCGCTGTGCAGGCAAATCCAGTATACGCCGACACGCTGCTGGTCATGGGCGACAGCCTTAGCGCTGCCTACGGCATCGATCGCGAACGCGGCTGGGTTCACCAGCTCCAGGAGCGCCTGGGCGACGAGCACGAGGTCATCAATGCCAGCATCAGTGGCGAAACGACCTCCGGCGGCATGGCGCGTCTACCCGAGCTACTCCAGCGACACGACCCGGACATCGTGCTGCTCGAGCTTGGCGGCAACGATGGGCTGCGTGGGCTCTCGCCCCATCAGATGAAGCTCAATCTGGCCAACATGATCGAGAACAGTCAAGCCGCCGGGGCCCGCGTGCTCCTGCTCGGCATCGAGATGCCGCCCAACTATGGCTCGACCTACGTCGATGCGTTCCGCGGCGTCTTTCGCCAGCTCGTCGACGAGTACGATGTGCACCTGGTGCCCTTCATCCTCGAAGGTGTGGCGCTGACCGAGGACATGATGCAGGAGGACGGCATTCATCCCAACGGCAAGGCACAGGCGACCATACTGAACAATGTCTGGGAAAAGCTCGCGCCGATGCTGGATGAGCCCCAGGATTGACAGAGCCGCCACGGAATTCCGTTCAGGCCGGTGTCGACGCGGGCGCCCGTTGCAGCTGCTGCAACCCCAGCCCGGCCAGGATCAGCGCCAGCCCCACCAGCGTCGAACCCAGAATCGGTTCGCCGACCACGAGATGCAGCAACAACAAGGACACCGGAGGTGACAGGAAGATCAGATTCGAGATCCGGGCCGTCCGCGATATCTTGTGTACGGCAAGTTGCCAGAGGACGAAGGCTACGCCCATTTCGAACAGCCCTACGTAGACTCCCGCGCCCAGGCTCTGCCAGCCATACCAGCGGAACCCCGGTCCCAGAGCGATCAGTAGCGTGAACACCGGCAGGCCGACAGTGAAGTTCTGCCACTGGGCTACCAGCGGCGCGCGCCGATCACGGGCATTGAGTAGCCAGTACAACGCCCATAACAGCGTCGACCCCAGCGCCATCCCGACCCCGAGCGGATCGGCGAAATGCACCTCGAACACCGCCCCGCGCGTGGCGATGGTCCACACGCCCGCATAGGCGACGAGTCCCGCCATCATGTCCATGGCGGTCAGCCGTTGTCCAAGCAACGGCACGGCCAGCAGGGCCATCGTCAACGCCCAGGTATAGTTGAGGGCCATGGCCTCCTGCCCCGGCAGGCGATCGTAGGCGGCAAACAACATCAGGTAATAGGCCACGGGATTCATCAGTCCCGCCCATAACGCCGTGCGCCAGCCCTCCCCCAACGCCTGCCGGAACTTCCCCTGCCAGGCGACCAGCACGCCCATCAGGGCCCAGGAAACGATCGCGGCGATCCACATCAGCTCCACCGGCGTCATGTCCTGCAGGGCCAGCTTGAAGGCAGTCGCCACCGTCGACCATAGCGCCACGGCCCCCAGCCCATAGAGTATCGCCTCGCGGTCTTGCGTCATGTTCTCTTCCCAACGTCGAGCCATGCTCCGGTAACGTCCCGAATGGCGGCGGTCCCTTTGTCGGTCGTCGACCGTTCCTTTTTTCTTAACGCTTCGTTCGATGTATCACCCACGCAAGCGGTGACAATGACCGGTTCAGCGATCGATGTGCCCCAGGTCACGCTGCGGATCGAGCCGATCCCTGACGCGGCGCTTGAGTTCCTTGATATCGGGAAACCCCCCGTCACGCTTGCGCTCCCAGAGGGTTTCCTCGTCGAAAAGCACTTCGAAGTGTCCGCCATGACTGGGCGCCAGAGCGACCTGTTCGAGATCCTCGCCGAAGGTGGAGAGCAGCTCCTGGGCGTACCAACCGGCACGCAGCAGCCATTGGCATTGGGTACAATAATGGATACGAACGCGGGCCATGGATATCTTCCTCGCTGAGTCATGTTGAAAGGTCGTCGATGCTTTACGCCCATGACAGCGGTTGTCGGGGCTTTCCTGTCGCCATGATGCGCTGGGCAAGCGGAATGGCTCAAGCCGGCCGTGCCCGTCCCTTACGTTTCGTTCATTGACTGCAACAAGGAAGGATTGCATGGCCGACAGAGCCATCACCCAAAGGCGCCTGTACGAGTGGCTAACGGGTGACGACGACAACCGGATGTGCCGGGATATCTCTGAAAGCGCCTGCCGCGCCCAGCCAGGCAACTTTTTTCGACATCTGGTCGCGGCACTGGGCAACAAATTGGCCGATGAGCTTTCCAGCGCCCGCCTGGTATTGCCCTGGCTGCTGGGCGCCATAGGCGCGCCGGTTTGGATGGTGGGCCTGGTCGTGCCGATCCGCGAAGCGGGTGCGCTATTGCCGCAGCTACTGATTGCCGGCTACATCCGGCTCAAGCCCATCCGCAAGTGGGTGTGGATGATCGGCGGCCTCATCCAGGCCGTCTGCGCTGCGGGATTCGCCCTGCTTGCGCTGTTCGGGCATGGCTCCTGGGGCGGTGCCCTGGTATTGATGACGCTGACGGCGCTGGCGCTGGGCCGAGGACTCTCTTCGATCGCCACCAAGGATGTACTCGGCAAGACCATCGCCAAGCAGCGTCGCGGCAACCTGATGGGCTGGAGCGCCAGCATGGCCGGTGCCGTGACCCTGGCTGCCGGTGCATTGCTCATGCTGTTCGAGAACGATCGCGGCGGGCCGGTGCTGGCGGTTCTGCTGGGCGTGGCGGCTCTGGGGTGGGTCGTCAACGCTGCATGTGCCGCCCTGATTCGCGAGGCGCCCGGCGCGACCCAAGGTGGCAATAATGCCTGGGAGAGCATTAGCGACGGCATACGTCTGATGCGCCAGGATCGCCACTTCCTGCATTTCAATCTGTCCCGCGCCCTGCTGCTGTCCAGCGCCCTGGCGCTTCCCTACATCGCGCTGCTCGGCCAGCAGCAAAGTGGCACTGAACTGAGCGGCCTGGGCCTGATGATCGTCGTCTCGGGGCTTGCCGGCATGATCGCCAATCCGATCTGGGGCAAGCGGGCCGACCGTTCGAGCCGTGGCGTCATGCGCGATAGCGGTATCGCCGCCGCGGCCTGCTGTATTGCCGCCGCCCTGATCGCCTGGGCGCCGGGCGACTGGAGCCACGCGACCTGGCCTTACGCCGCTGTCTATGCCGCACTGATGATTGCCCATGCCGGCGTGCGCATGGGCCGCAAGACCTACGTGCTGGATATGGCGGATGAGGGTCATCGCGCCCTGTATGTGGCCATGTCCAACACCTTCACGGGAGTACTGATGCTGGTGCTCGGCATGATGATCGGTTTACTGGCACAGTGGGCCGGCAGCGCCGGGCTGTTGTTGATTCTGGCCGTCTGCGCGCTGGGCGCCGCGGTCTCGGCGCACCGCCTGCCCGAGGTGGAAGCGGAAGCAGAAACGTAGTCGCGCCGGGGCGCACCGGAAAGATTTCGCCGCAAGGGGTTGCATCCGACATCGCGAGACGCTATATAGCCGAAAACATCAACGGGATGTTATTCCACGGGAGGGTCTCGCATGAGCCGTGAGGATTTCGCCGACGAGCAGGATTTTTTCGATGCCGTCAACGACGAGCACTTCAGCCGTCCCCGCAGCAGTCGAGCCGACACGCTGCGCGTCCGGCGTCAGGTGGAGGCCCTGCTCGAGGAACGTCGCCTGAAGCGGGCCATCGAGGACGACTGGCTCAACGATTACAGCGACGAGGAAGAGTAGCCAGCGCTGTGCCCCGCTGTTTCGCCGATGTTCCGTGACGGACGCCCGAAGGCGTCCGTTTTCGTTCATGCCGATGGCAGTGGGGGGAAGCCGCCAAGGCGACACTGGCCTTTAAGGCGGTCGGCCACTATCATTTAAAGCCATTCTTCACCCTCCAACGAACCGGATATCCATGGCGCAATACGTTTACACCATGAACCGGGTGGGCAAGGTCGTGCCCCCCAAGCGTGAGATTCTCAAGGACATCTCGCTGTCCTTCTTCCCCGGCGCGAAGATCGGCGTACTCGGTCTCAACGGTGCGGGCAAGTCCACACTGCTGCGGATCATGGCCGGGGTCGACACGGAATACAACGGTGAAGCCCGGGCAATGCCGGGCATCAATGTCGGCTATCTGCCCCAGGAGCCGGAGCTCGACGACGACAAGACCGTCCGCGAGACCGTCGAGGAGGCACTGTCGCATATCACCGAAGCGCAGCAGAAACTCGACGCCGTCTACGCCGCCTATGCCGAGCCGGAGGCCGACTTCGACGCCTTGGCCAGTGAGCAGGCGCGTCTGGAAAACCTGATCGAGGCGGCCGATGCCCACAACCTCGAGCGCAAGCTGGAAGTGGCTGCCGAGGCGCTGCGCCTGCCGGCCTGGGACGCCAAGGTCGGTGTACTCTCCGGCGGTGAGCGCCGCCGCGTGGCACTATGCCGTCTGCTGCTGTCGAGCCCCGACATGCTGCTGCTCGACGAGCCGACCAACCACCTCGACGCCGAGTCCGTCGCCTGGCTGGAGCGCTTCCTGCACGACTACAGCGGCACCGTGGTTGCGATCACCCACGACCGCTACTTCCTGGACAATGTCGCCGGCTGGATTCTCGAGCTCGACCGCGGCCACGGCATCCCTTTCGAGGGCAACTACTCCCAGTGGCTGGAGTCCAAGGAGAAGCGCCTCGAGCAGGAAGCCAAGCAGGAGGCCTCGCGTCAACGCGCCATCAAGCAGGAGCTCGAGTGGGTCCGCCAGGGCGCCAAGGGCCGTCAGGCCAAGAGCAAGGCGCGCCTGAACCGCTTCGAGGAGATGCAGTCCGGCGACTACCAGAAGCGCAACGAGACCAACGAGATCTACATTCCGCCCGGTCCGCGCCTGGGTGACAAGGTCATCGAACTGCACAACGTCTCCAAGCGCTTCGAAGACAGGGTGCTGTTCGAGGATCTCTCCCTCCAGGTGCCCAAGGGCGCCATCGTCGGCATCGTCGGTGGTAACGGTGCGGGCAAGTCGACACTGTTCAAGCTGATCAACGGCACCGAGCAGCCCGACACCGGCGAGGTCGTGGTAGGCGATACCGTGGATATCGCCTATGTCGAGCAGTTGCGTGACAATCTCGACGACAAGCAGACGGTGTGGCAAGCGGTCTCCGACGGCCAGGACATGCTCAACATCAATGGCTATGAAGTCTCGTCGCGTGCCTATGTGGGACGCTTCAACTTCAAGGGCACCGATCAGCAGAAGCGTCTCTCCGAACTCTCGGGGGGCGAGCGTGGCCGCCTGCAGCTGGCCCAGACCCTGAAGCAAGGGGCCAACGTGCTGCTGCTCGACGAGCCTTCCAACGACCTTGACATCGAGACCCTGCGCGCCCTGGAAGAGGCCCTGCTGGCCTTCCCCGGCTGCGCCATGGTGATCTCCCACGACCGCTGGTTCCTGGATCGCATTGCCACGCACATCCTGGCCTACGAAGGTGAGTCCCAGGTCATGTTCTTCGAGGGCAACTACAGCGACTACGAAGCGGACTATCACAAGCGCGTCGGCAGCGACACGCCCAAGCGCATGAAGTACAAGCGTATCGACGCCTGATCGGCCCTCTCCGCTCAGCCGTGCCCACGATGTAAAAGAGCCCGCGGAATTTTGAAGTGACCCCCAATAGTTGGACGGTTCATTCAGTCGGCGCTCAAGGCCTGAGTCCTGTATTGCACGGGGCTCAGGCCTTTTAGTTTCATCTTGATTCGCTCGTGGTTGTAATAATGGATGTACCGGTCGAGGCCCTGCTGCAACTGCTCGACAGTGTCGAACCGGCTCAGATGGAAGTACTCGGCTTTCAGGGTGCCAAAGAAACTCTCCATCGCGGCATTGTCCAGGCAGTTGCCCTTGCGTGACATGCTTTGCGTCAGCGCCTGCCCTGCCACCAGGGCACGATAGGCGGGATGCTGGTAATGCCACCCCTGATCGGAGTGCAGCAGTGGCCGGTCCGAGTTCTTCAAGCGGCCAAACGCCTGATGCAGCATGCGCTTCACCAGTGAGAGGTCGGGACGCCTACCGGTCTGATAGGCCACGATTTCGCCGTTGTAGAGATCCATGATGGGGGAGAGATACAGCTTCTGCCCGTCGATGTTGAACTCCGTGATATCAGTGACCCACTTCTGGTTGGGACCGGGGGCCTGAAACTGGCGGTCGAGTACATTGGGAGCTACACGCCCTACCGATCCTCGGTAAGCGCGATACCGCTTTGGCCGAACCAGAGATTTCAAGCCCAGTTGCTGCATCAAGCGCTGGACAGTCTTATGATTGATCGTCTCGCCTGCCTGGCGGAGGACAGCAGTGATACGACGATAGCCATAGCGCCCTTGGTGACGTTCATAGGTTGCCTGGATACGCGCCTTCAGGGAGGCGTACCGATCGACAGCGTCCTGCCCCTTGATCCGGAAGTAAAACGTACTGCGCGGCAGCTCTGCCGCACGTAGCAGCAGAACCAGCGGATGCTCATTCCTTAACCCTTGGACGGCTTGGGCTTTTTGCCCCGCATCGCCGCCCGCTTCTCGCGGGTCAAGGCATCGAGCTTTTTTAGGTAGGCGTTCTCCGCCCGCAGGTACGCCAGTTCCTCGAGCAACTCCTCGTGGGAGCGTTCGCGATCAGGCGGGGGTGGCGATGAAGAAGGCTTCTTGGCCATCGGGTGTCGTCCCTTTCGCTTCGGCGCCAGCGCGCTCAATCCTCCACTATGATACTGCTGTTCCCATCTGCCAATAGCACCACACTCACGGATATCGAACAGGACAGCAGCCTGGCGCCGTGACAAGCCATCCCGCCACATCCTCTCAAGTACCGCCAGCTTGAATGCCGCACTGCGGTGACGGTACTTCCTGCGCAGGCCCAGCGCGCCATGCTGCCGGTAGTTGTCCCGCCATTGCCGTAGGCTCGACTCGTCCAGGCCATGCTGGCGAGCCAACTCCCTTAGGCTGGTGTCCTCACGTAAACACTGCTGCACCACCCGCAGCTTGAACCTTTCGTCGTACTGCTTCTTCATAAAAACACCCCGAAGGTTGGCTTGGCTGTCCAACTTTCGGGGTGCAGTTCATTTCCGCGGGCTCTTTTGTCTGGTTGACATCCTGCTGCTCGAGCGGCGCCTACGCCGGCCCGTCAGGGCTATTTCCGGCTGCGAATCAGGGAAATGACGAAGAGCACCAGGAAGACGAAGAAGAGCACCTTGGCGATGGTCGCGGCGGCACCGGCGATGCCCCCGAAGCCCAGCACCCCGGCAATAATCGCAATGACCAGAAAAATGATCGCGTAGTTCAGCATGTTCAGCATCCTTGTTCGGCTTGGGTTTCCTTACTGGCCAATCGTTGGCCTCGGTTACACCTTAGAGAATCGTAATGTTTTGGCGTTCCGTCAAGATTCGTCTTGTTCAGGGTAGACAAGTGCGCCGTGGAATAACCGGAATGGCAGCTCAGTAGAACTTGGCCTCTCCCGCTGGCCGGGTCTTGAAGCGACGGTGCAGCCACAGATACTGCTCGGGATGACGGCGAATCGCGCCCTCGATCACCGCGTTCACCTGGGTGGCATCGGCAACCTCGTCACCGGATGGAAAATTTTCAAGTGCAGGAAGATATTCCAGCGTATAGGTGCGGTTATCGGGGTTGCGGTGAAAGATCAGCGGCATGACGGGGGCACCGGTCATGCGGGCGATCTTGGCCGTGAGCTTGATCGAGGCCGCCTGGATACCGAAGAACGGCGCGAAGACGCTGACATCGCGACCGAAATCCTGATCGGGCGAGTACCACACCGCATGTCCCGCCTTGATGCGCCGTACCACGCCACGCAGATCGTGCCGGTCGATGGCGGCGCCAAAGATATGCCGACGCGCCCGGGTCATGAAGCGCTCGAACAGTGGATTGTCGTGCGGGCGGTAAACGACGTCGGCGGGGAAGAACAGCGAGTGCAGCGCCCCGCCGAGATCCAGCGTCGAGAAGTGAATGCCGATGATCAGCGCCCCCTTGCCCTGGGCCATGGCGCGCTCCATATGCTCGGCGCCCTGGAAGGTCACGCGGTGACGCAGATGCTCGGGATCGCGGCACCAGCCGGTGGCCGTTTCGAGAATGCCGATGCCATTGGCGATGAAGGTCTGCCGTACCAACCGCGCGCGCTCCTCCTCGCTCTTCTCGGGAAAACACAGCGCCAGGTTGGTTTCGGTGATGCGCCGCCGGCTGGTCGCGAAGCGCCAGGCGAGAACGCCGATCGTTCGCCCCACCATCAGCTTGAGTCGCCAGGGCAGCCAGGCACCGATACGCATCAGGATAATGGCAAGCCAGGTAGGCCAGTAGCGAGGGTGCGCAAAGTGGTCAGGAAAGGCTTTCTTGGCCATGTTACTCTCGAGTCAGCACAATGCGCCCCATTGTAGCGGATTTCTGCCCTTCAGCGGTCAATCGACACCGGCGCCATGATAGCGGCGCGGCACTCGCGGCAGCACCCCGGTCAGCAGGGTGTAGCTGATGGTGTCGCAGTATCCGGCGACCTCTTCCACCGGCAGCCCCTCGCCCCAGAGCGTGACCGTGCTGCCGACGCCTGCGTCGGGCAGGTCGGTGAGATCCACCGTGAGCATGTCCATCGACACCTTGCCGGCCAGCCCCGTTCGCTGCCCGTCCACCAGCACCGGCGTGCCATCGATGGCATGACGATCGTAACCGTCCCCGTACCCCGCCGCGACCACGCCGATGCGCGACGGACGCGGCGCCCTCCAGCGTCCGGCATAGCCCACCGGCTCACCCGGTGCCAGTTCCTGAACGGCAATCACCTCCGAGCGCAGCGTCATTACGGGCTTGAGGGAGCGGCTGGCATCGTTGGCCCCTTCCAGCGGATCGCAGCCATAGAGCATGATGCCCGGACGGTTCCAGTCGCCATGGGCCTGCGGCCAGGCCAGCGTAGCGGGCGAATTGGCAAGACACACGGGAGCGTCGAGCCTTGTGCGCAGAGCCTCGACACTGGCCATCTGGCGCTGGAAATATTCGGGATCCAGCGCATCGGCCGTCGCGAAGTGTGTGACCAGATGCAGATCGCTCACCTGCTGCGGGGCCGCCTTCAGCCGCTGCCAGACCGATTCGAAACTTGCCGCTCCGAACCCCAGACGATGCATGCCGGAGTCGAACTTCACCCACGTCGGAATGGGGCGACGAGGGTGGTAGGCAAGAAGCGCCTGAACCTGCCACTGACTGTGCACGGCCGTCCATAACCCCAGCGAGTCGATCAGTTGCAGTTCGGTGGCGTCGAAAAACCCCTCGAGCAGTACCACGGGACGGGTGATGCCGGCCTCGCGCAGCACAACGGCTTCTTCGATGCAGGCCACGGCGAAGGCCGGCGCGATATCCTCCAGTGCCCTGGCGCAGGCCACGGCTCCATGCCCGTAGGCATCGGCCTTGAGCACGGCCAATGCCTGGCTATGCGGCGCGAGGTCGCGTGCAAGACGGTAGTTGTAGCGTAGCGCATCGAGATCGATGTCAGCGACCAGAGGCCGGGACATGCCAAGCTCCTCCGCAAGTGGAAAGAATCAGAGCTCGACGCCTGCCGGTACCACGCCGTGACGCCATGATACCGGCAAGCGCCAGTACATCAGGAGGAAGGCGGCGTTGGCCGTGCCCCGATATCGTCCAACCCACGGCTCATGGTGCCGCCGTCAGGCAGTGTCAGGGAAACCGTCTGGTCCTCGCGCAGCCATTCATTCAATTGCTGGATGACTTCGGGCTCGAGAATCCCCGCCTGTTGGCGCAGGCTCAGCAGGTTGATGATGTAGTCGTAACGCGACTCGGCGTAATTGGCCAGAGCGTTGTAGAGATTCTGCTCCGCCGTCAGCACATCGACGATATTACGCGTACCGACCTCGTATCCGGAGCGGGTCGCTTCCAGCGCACTGCGGTTGGAAACGATGGCCTGGCGGCGGGCCTCGATCGTTTGCACGTTGTTGCTGACCAGAGTGAACAGGGAACGCACCTGCTGGGTCGTGCTGCGACGCTGAGACTCGAAATCGTACTGTGTCGCTTCCAGCTCATAGGTATTCTGGCGAATCAACGCCAGGGTGGAGCCGCCATTGAAAATGGACCAGTTGAGGCTCAGGCCGACCTGAGCTCCCTCGTTGTGCCCACGCAGCGCGTCCTGGTCGTTATCGGAGTACTGATAATTGGCGAAGGCATCCACGGTGGGATAGTGCTGCGCACGGGCAATATCCACTTGGAAACGGGACAGATCGATGCCCTCCTGGGCCGCCTGCACGACAGGGCTGTTTTCCATGGCCATCGTCACCCAGGCATCGCGGCTGACAGGCTGGGGAGGCTCGATGGGGATATCCTCGGCCAAGCCCTCGATGCTTTCATAACGCCGCCCGGTCAGCTCCTCCAGTTCCTCGAAGCTGACCTGCAGGTCGCTTTCGGCGGCAATACGCTGCGCCCGCGCCAGATCGAAGGTCGCCTGCGCCTCGTGAACGTCGGTAATCGCGATCAATCCGACTTCGAACTGCTCGCGCGACTGCTCGAGCTGGCGCCCGATCGCCTTCTCCTGCGCCACCAGCGCATCGAGCACGTCCTTGTCGCGCAGAATCTCGAAGTAGGCCGCGGCGACGTTATACAGCAGGCTCTGCTGATCGCCCTCGAGCAGCAGCGCCTGCTGTCCGATCTGCTGCTCCGCCAGCTTGAGCTCGTAATAGTTTCTGGCATCGAACAATGCCTGGGTGACTTCCAAGCCGGCGGAAACGGAGTTGTAACGGTCATCACCGGCCGCGCTGCTGCCGGCGCCCCCCCCCGCAGCGCCCGACGACTGGCTCTCGATGGTTTCGCTGTGGGCCACTTCGCCGCTGGCTCCGACTTGAGGCAGCAGGTCGCCACGCTGAACGTCACGTGCTTCCTCGACACTGCTGAAGGTTGCCCGGGACGAGTTCAATGCAGCGTTGCTGGCCAGCGCATCCTGAGTGATGGTCCATAGATCGGCGGCCTGTGCCTGGGAAGCAAGGGAGACAGCTAGCAGTAGCGGCAGCAAGCGGAACTTTGCGATCGACGATGACGGATCTTGCGACATCGGAATATTTCCTTTCATGGGACGGTCTCACCGTCCGGTTGTCGATACCACCGGCTGGCCAGAACCTTGCAGGCGAATAGGCATGAACGCTCAGGCAGCGACAGGATCCTGTAAGCCGGTAAACGGCATTATGGCCAAGGATAAACCCTGTGCCCTAGAAGCAATTTTACATACAATGCCGCATGTAACGACGCAGATCAATCCGGCAATATGCTTTGCAGGCAAACAATCTTAACAGATTCCCGCCCTCCTCGGGATGGCAGGCTGCCCAATCCGCATACTGCGCTCAGCACCGCCGGTAGACAATCGAGCGCTCCGGAACGGAGACATGTCTCATGACCGCCAGGCCATGAGGCACTAACGACAACGCCCCTGGCTCCAGACGGGGCCAGGGGCGTTGCTCATCGGCACGGTTGGCTTACTCGAAAATGGACTCGAGCGACAGCCCCTGCTTCTCCAGCACTCGGCGCAGCTTTTTCAGCGCTTCCACCTGAATCTGGCGAACCCGCTCGCGCGTCAGGCCGATCTCCTCCCCGACCTCCTCGAGCGTTGCCGCCTCATGGCCGCGCAGCCCGAAACGGCGAATCACGACTTCCATCTGCTTGTCGGTCAGCTCGGCCAGCCACTCGTCCACATGTTGCTTGACGTCGTCGTCCACCAGGGTGGACTCGGGCCCTTCCTCGTTCTCGTCGGCCAGCGTATCGATCAACGGCTTGTCGCTTTCGCCGCCCAGCGGATAGTCCACCGAGGAGACGCGCTCGTTGAGCCCGAGCATCTTCTTGACCGTACCCACCGGTTTGTCGAGATGGTCGGCGATTTCTTCGGCCGTGGCTTCATGATCGAGCTTCTGGGTCAGCTCCCGCGCGGCCCGCAGGTAGATGTTGAGTTCCTTGACGACATGAATCGGCAGACGGATGGTACGCGTCTGGTTCATCAACGCCCGCTCGATGGTCTGGCGAATCCACCAGGTGGCATAGGTGGAAAAGCGGAATCCGCGCTCGGGATCGAATTTCTCGACGGCCCGGATCAGGCCCAGATTCCCTTCTTCGATGAGGTCCAGCAGCGAGAGTCCCCGGTTGAGATAGCGGCGCGCGATCTTGACCACTAGACGCAGGTTGGACTCGATCATGCGTTGCCGGCCGGCCGGGTCGCCCTTCTGGGCAAGACGGCCGTAATGCACTTCCTCTTCCGGAGTCAACAGCGGCGAGAAGCCGATTTCGTTGAGGTAGATCTGCGTGGCGTCAAGACTCTGATGGTAGGTATTTTCCTCGCGGTTCAATGCCTTCTCGAAGGCGCTCTCATCCTTGTCATCCGCTGAGTCACCGACTTCGGCATCCGCCCCGTTGTCGATGGTGTCGAGCTCAACATCCTGAATATCCTGTTCAAGCATGCTCATATCCATACCCCATTGCTGTGCTGCTGCCTGGTTAACGCGACCGCCGCGCACGGCCATCGAAGCGACGGCATGACCTTTTGTTATTCTGGTGTCGTTTCCTTCCTGCAACGCATCAACGTGCCGGCAGGAACTTCAACGGGTCCTGAGGCTGACCATCCTGGCGAACCTCGAAGTGCAGCTTGACCCTGTCGGCATCGGTTTGTCCCATGGTCGCAATCGTTTCTCCGGCTTCGACGACGTCGTTCTCCGCCACCCGCAAGCTATCGTTGTGGGCATAAGCACTCAGGAAATGGTCGTTATGCTTGAGAATGATGAGATTGCCGTAACCACGGACACCGCTGCCGGCATACACCACGATACCCGGGCCTGCCGCTCTAACAGGTTGCCCCTTTTCGCCGGCGATATCAATGCCGGCGGTAATGCTGGATCCATCATTGAACTGCCCAATGATTTCGCCGTCGACAGGCCACTGCCACGGCACCTCCTTGACCGGCGTGTAGGTGCGCGAGGCACGTGACTCGGATACAGCGGACTCGTCTGCGACGGAGGCTCCCGATGCCTGTGTGGAGCCCGCTGCGCTCTGCGAATCCGCCTGCGCGCTGGATGACGACGCCCTCTCCGGGGATACCGTCTGGGATGCCTGGGTCGAGGATCGAGTCGTGTCGCCACGCGGTGCCGGTTGCTCGGAAGCCGCCTGCGTCGATGCCGCGACCTCCCGCTCGCTGGCGATCTCCACCTGCTCGGCACGCTCGCGAGCCGAGAGTTCACCGCCTGCGCCAGCACTGGCGTAGTCGTAGATGGGGCCGGGACCTTGCGCTCCGCCCGTTGCCGCCGCTGCGGCCAGGGCATTGTCGCTGGGCTGCGAATCGTCCTGGCCGGCCTGAGGCTGGCGGGTCAGGCGGCGGTTGCGCTCGATGGCGCTCTCGTCGGGAGCCAGCCAGTCGGCGCTGCTCCCTGTCGTGCCCGCTGCCTGGCTTCCTCCCAACGGGGTCATGACTACCCCCTGCTGACGATTGCCCGAGCCTGCAGTAGCCACCGAGGTGCCGTTTCCTCCCTGCAGGCGCAGCTCCTGCCCCGGCTGCAGCCGATAGGGAGGACTGATGCCGTTGAGCTGAGCCAGCTCACGAAAATCCATGTTCTGCTGCCAGGCGATCCCGTACAGGGTTTCGCCAGCCTTGACAGTGTGGGTGGCACTCGGCTGGCTGACACGGCTGGCCGACAGATCGCGCACTTCCGGCGCTCCGCCGGAAGAGGCGCATCCCTGCAGACCCATCGCCATCACGGGCACGAGCCACAAAGCCTTACGCATTGGAACAATCCTTCTTGAAAGGTGATGAACTACGCTCGCCCACGATCAATACCAGCACCAAGCCCAGCAGCATCAGCCCGATGACCGGAAACAGCTGCGCAGGCTCGCCGGTGATCGTGGCGTAGTCTCCGGGAAGCAGATAGCGGTAATCCAGAGGCACGACCTGATTGTTGGGTCCCAGGCGGTAGCTGACCAACTCCCGCCACGGCCAGAGTAAAGGGAGCGAACCGATAATGAAACCGATCAGCAATTGCAGGGTGGCGGCGCGATAATGGCGAAACAGCCAGGACAATACTCGTGAAAAGGTGAACAGTCCTATCAGGCAGCCGACACCGAACTTGATGATCAACATCAGATCGAAGCTTTTGATTCCTTCCATGACCGTACCGTAGAGCCCCATGACCAGCAGCAGGAAGCTGCCCGAGACACCGGGCAACAACATCGCACTGATGGCTATCGCACCGCCGACGATCAAGACCCAGGTATCGGCCGCGGAGGCGGCCGGCAACAGGCTGGGCAACAGCTGGGCAATTATCATTCCCAGCAACAGCGGCAGCACATACCATATCCGCCACCGGGGCATCTCCCGGCTGACGACCACGGCCGAGGCCAGCACCAGGCCGAAGAAGAACGCATTGAGCAGCAGCTCATGAGAGACCAACAGCCAGGTCACCAGGTGCGCCACACTCACCAGGCTGATGCCGATCCCCAGCACCAGCGGGATCAGAAACCCCAGATTGAGATGCACCGCCAGCCCCTTTAGGCCGCCACGGCGCCAGGCACCGAACGCCTCGGGGCCGAACTGGCGGACGGTATGGATCAGCTCCTCATAGATACCCGTCACGAACGCGATAGTGCCGCCCGATACGCCCGGCACCGCATCAGCGGCACCCATCCCGGCGCCTTTCAAGAACAGCTTAAGCGATCGCTTCACCGTATGACTCCTTCCAGTAGCGGCACGAACCGAACCTCCTCGAGCCGCACATGTTCCAATGATTCGCCTCGACGATGCACGCGGGTCAGCCACTGGCGACCGTCGTCGTCCTCCAGCGGAGCAATCAGCGTCCCGCCGTCACGCAACTGGGACAACAGTGTTTCCGGCAATTCACTGGCGCATGCCGTCAACAGGATCACATCGAAGGGCGCGGCCTCCGGCCAACCGTTGCCGCCATCGGCATGACGCAACCGCACATTGCCGGCCTGCAGCTGCGCCAGCCGTGCGCGGGCTCGCGCCTGCAGCGCGGCAATCCGTTCCAGACTCCACACCCGGGAGATCAGACGTGCCAGTACCAGGGTCTGATAACCCGAGCCGGTGCCGATCTCGAGTACCCTCTGCGGCGTGGCCGCCAGAACCAGCTCACTCATTCTCGCCACCATCCATGGCTGTGACAGGGTCTGCCCATACCCCAGCGGCAGAGCGGTATCCTCGTAGGCGCGATGCGCCAGCGCCTCGTCCACGAAGAGATGACGCGGCTCGCGTGCCAGCACCTCGAGCACCCGGCTATCGCGGATCCCCTCCGCCGCCAGACGTCTCACCATGCGGTCCCGGGTACGCTGGGAGGTCATCCCGATCCCCCTGACGTCCTGGCGACTGAACCGAGAGCTAGGACAGTGCATCCAGCCAGCCTTGCACGTCATCAAGTGCCGCATGCCGGGTCAGATCGGTCTGCAGCGGCGTGATCGAGACGTACCCCGCCTCGACGGCCGCGAAGTCGGTATCCGGGCCATCATCGGCGTTCTCGCCCGCCGCGGCAATCCAGTAGCGATCGCGCCCGCGCGGGTCCTGAATGCGAATCGGCCGGCTCGCCGGCCCACGATAGCCCATGCGTGTGACACGAAATCCCTTGAGCTGCTCCCAGGGCAGGTCCGGCACGTTGACGTTGAGCAGGCTGCGCGGCGGCAGTGACAGCGTATCGGCAGCGCCGATCAGGCTCGCCGCCACCCGCCCGGCCGTCTCGAAATGATGCGAGCCGCACAACGACATGGCGATGGCCGCCATCCCCAGGTTGCGCCCTTCCATCGCCGCGGCTACCGTGCCCGAATAGAGAACGTCGTCGCCCAGATTGCCGCCGTGGTTGATGCCCGAGATCACCAAGTCGGGTTTCTCATCCCACACCCCGTTGACACCGAGATAGACGCAATCGGCCGGCGTGCCGTCCACGCTGTAGAAGCCGTTGTCCAGCGCCGACAGCGCCAGTGGCCGTGTCAACGTCAGGGAATTGCTGGCTCCGCTCATGTCACGATCCGGCGCCACCACACGCAGGCGGGCGTGGCTGGTCAGGGCGTCATACAGGGCGCGCAGTCCCGGAGCATGAACACCGTCATCGTTGGACAACAACAGCTTGTGCATGCGCTCTCCTTACTATCGAACTCCGGCTCACAGGCTCGGATGCGTTATCAGTTCACGCAGCACCGAAGTGGCAAAGCCGCCCCTCGGCAACTGAAAAGAAAGATGCACTTCGCGGGTGCCCCGCTGCATGTCCGGCTCTCCCAGGCGCAGACGCAGCGCCCGACGCTCCATGCGCACGCCGGCACGCTCGAGCCCCTCGGCGAGCGCTGCATAGCGCCCGGCGACGTCACGCTCCATCTCGGCGACATCCGCCTCGCTTTCCAGCCGACCGGCCCCCCACAAGACACCGGTGGGATGGACATCGAGACGGAGCGCCCGTTCACGCAGCGTCGCATCGACCTCGGGTGCGACGAAGCGGCTCGCGCTGCCCTCGAGATTGAGCACCTCGCCGGGCAGCGGCGATGCCCAGGTGGTGTTGGCCACCCGGCAGGCCAGGAGTTCGTTGAACAGGAAGCTGCGTGCACTGGACAGCATCATGCCCTGCGGATCGTCGCGCTTGCGCCAGCCCTTGGCCAGGATGGCCGCTGCCCGCACGAGGTTGCGCCCCTGCGATCCGAAGCGCTGCGGACCGAAGTAGTTGGGCACGCCAGCCTCGCATAGATACTGCCAGTGCGCAGCGAATCGCGCGTCTTCGACGGCTTCGCCGGTGATACGCAGCCGGAAGCGGTTGGCGCGATGCACGCCGCGCTTGAGCTTGCGTGGATGACGCAACTGCTCGAGCACCCGCACCGGCGTATCCCCCAGCCGGGCGAGCAGATCTTCCGGCGCTTCGCGTCCCGGCAGATGAATCGACAGCCACTGGCGCGTCACCGCGCTGCGATCCTTGAGGCCCGAGTATCCCACGTCGCGGGAGGACACACCGCAGGCGCGCGCCAGGCGCTTGGCCAGTTCCATCGTGGTCAGGTCGCGCTTTTCCACCCACAGCCACAGATGCTCGCCCTGTCCTTCGGGCGTGAAATCCAGCACTTCCTCGACGACGAAGTCCTCGGGAGCGGCGCGATAATTCCCCGTCCCCAGCGGTCCGCCACCGGCCCGGGGCCACATCGGCGGCCAGCTCTCGGTGTTTGGCGCGCTCACCGTGATGAGTCCTGCTGCAGCACCACCACCGCCTCGGCGGCGATGCCCTCTCTGCGTCCGGTGAACCCCAGCGTCTCGGTGGTCGTGGCTTTGATATTGACCTGGCTTTCGTCGGCTTCGAGGTCCGCCGCGATACGTTCGCGCATCAGCGCGATATGCGGTGCCATCTTCGGCGCCTGGGCGATCAGCGTGGCATCGAGATTGCCCAGGCGGTATCCAGCCGCTTTCACCAGTTCATGGACATGGCGCAGCAGGTGGCGGCTATCGGCACCGGCCCAGGCGGCATCGGTATCCGGAAAGTGACGGCCGATGTCGCCCAGCCCGCAGGCCCCCAACAGGGCATCGCAGATGGCATGCAGCAACACATCGCCGTCGGAATGGGCGATGAAACCCTGCTCGAAGGCGATCCTGACGCCGCCGATCATGAGATGGTCGCCCTCACCGAAACGGTGAACGTCGAAGCCGTGGCCAATTCTCAGGGACATAAGTCGGACTCTTCGGTGGAACGGGAAAGATCGCCAGGCGTGCGCTGCGCGGCAAGGATACGCGCCGCCAGGGCCAGGTCTTCCGGATGGGTGATCTTGAGGTTGTCGCGACGCCCGGGCACCAGGCGCGGTGCCATGCCCAGCGCCTCGACGGCGGAAGCTTCATCGGTTATTTCGAGCCCCTGCCGGCGCGCCGCCTTCAGCGCATCGCGCAGCAGGCCGAAGCGGAACCCCTGAGGTGTCAGGGCATGCCACAGTCCGGCACGCGGTTCGGTGCACGCCACGCGCCCGTCAGCATCGGCACGTTTCATGGTGTCGGCCGCCGGCGCCGCCAGCAGCCCACCGACCGGGTCGGCCAGCAGCACGTCATGCAGGCGCAGCAGATCCTCGACATGGACGCAGGGGCGGGCCACGTCGTGAACCAGCACCAGATCTTCATCTGCCGCGACCGCCCCCAACGCTGCCAGTGCGTTGGCCACGGAATCGACGCGCTCGTCACCTCCGGCAACCCGCTGCCATTCGGCGAAGGGCACCCAGGCCGGATCGAAGTGACCGTCGTCAGGATCCAGACACAGATAGAGCGTGGCATGCGGAAAGGCGGCATAAAGCCGCGCCAGCGTATGCGCCAGTATCGGCTGCGCCTCGATGGGCAGGTACTGCTTGGGAAGCGAGGCGCCCATGCGCCGTCCCTGCCCCGCCGCCGGCACGATCAGCCAGAGGCCGCTCATGGCGCATCCCTCCCGGCCTTTCCGGCCGGGCCCTCGACCCCCGGCACCCAGAAGAACTGTTCGTCGCCACGCACCATGCCGATATCGCTGCGCGCGCGCTCCTCGATGGCGTCCAGTCCGTTCTTGAGGTCGACCACTTCCGCAGCCAGACGCTCGTTGCGTGCCCGCTGCTGGGCATTCTTTTCTTCCAGCGTGTCGGCCCGGGCCTGGATATGGCTGAGCTCGCCCAGCCCGCCTTCGCCGAACCACAGCCGGTACTGCAAGAGGCCGATGAGCACGATCAAGGCAACGAAAACCCACTTCAGCATCGAAGCATCCTGTCCGAGGGGTGGTTAATGACGGGCATTATGCCATCATCACTGCGCTTGCGCAGGCAACCCACGACCGCAACAAGAGGAGAAAAGCATGTTCAAACTGGCCTTTTTCGTTCCCCTCGCCGATGCCGAAACCGTCAAGGAAGCCGTCTTCGCCACCGGTGCAGGACGCATCGGCGCTTATGAGGCATGCTGCTTTCAGGTTCGCGGGCTCGGCCAGTTCCGCCCCCTGGCAGGCGCCGACCCGCACATCGGCCAGGTCGGAACTCTGGAACGCGTCCAGGAACTCAAGGTGGAACTGGTCTGCGACGAGGCACTGATTCACGAGGCCGTTGCCGCTCTCAAGCGGGCTCACCCCTACGAGGAACCCGCCTACGAGGTGTGGCGACTCGAGGATTTCTGAAGGCTTCCCTGGCGCCGGCCGGTCAGCCGAAGTAGCGGCGACGCTCCTCGAGGCCGATGTCGCTGACATGCAACGGGAACGTGGCGCTCGGCCGGTCGGCGAAGTAGTGGCGCAGGGTGCGCTCGATGGTGGGAAAGGCCAGCTCGTCCCAGGGGATCTCGCGCTCTTCGAAGAGCGCCACTTCGAGGCTCTCCGGGCCGGCCCCGAACTCGCCGTGCAGATCGGCGAGAAAGATCATGTAGACCTGATTGATATGCGGCAGGTTGATCAGCGTGTAGAGGCCCTGAACGTCGACCTTGGCCAATGCCTCTTCCCATGTCTCCCGGGCGGCTGCCTCGACGGTGGTTTCGGCGTTCTCCATGAATCCCGCCGGCAGCGTCCAGTAGCCGTGACGCGGCGCGATGGCCCGCCGGCACAGCAATACCCGGTCGCCGGCGACGGGCAGGGTTCCGGCGACTATGCGCGGATTCTGGTAGTGGATGGTGCCGCAGGCATCGCAGAGATAACGCGGACGATCGTCCCCCTCGGGGATGGCAAAGCGCACGCCGTGTCCACAGTGGCTACAGAAATTCATGGAAGTCCTCGCATGGCCTTGCGACGCTCGGTTGTCGGACAGGCTCCCGCTTGACGCCCTTCGCGGGGCTGTTTACAACGACAGGAAACCGACTGGAAATTGCATGTTAGAGAAACTCCACGAACGCCTGCAAGCCTATACCCCTCGCCGGCTCTCTTCGGCGCTGCCCCAGGCTGCGGTGTTGCTGGCGATCGTCGATCGCCCCGAACCTTCGCTGATCTTTACCCAGCGCGCCACCCATCTCAAGCAGCACAGCGGTCAGGTGGCCTTTCCCGGCGGCAAGGCGGAGCCCTCGGATGCCAGTCTCTACGACACTGCGCTGCGCGAGGCGCACGAGGAGATTGCTCTGCCGCCGGATCAGGTGACGCGCCTGGGCCAGCTCAGCGACGTCATCTCGTTGCACGGCATTCGCGTTACCCCCTTCGTCGCGCGCGTTCCGCCGGACTTGCCGCTCAGGCCCGATCACAACGAGCTCGATGCCATCTTCGAGGTGCCGCTGAAAGTGTTCTTCGAGGACCAGCGCAGCCACACCGACGTCATCGTCGTCGATGACCGCCCCCATTACGTGCCCAGCTACGCGGTGGAGGACTATGTCATCTGGGGCCTGTCGGCCATGATGCTGGTCGAACTGCTGGCGGTGGGATTCAGGCAGACCATCAGTCTGGACTACGCTCCCGAAGGCAGCCCGCTGCGCCACTTGCCGGTGCGCCGCAGCCGACCCGCTGACAACGACCGCCGATGATCGCGGAGTGACCATGTCCGACCTCTCTCCCCTGTTCGATACCGCTGCCCTGCCGTCCCTGGTGGATGGTCTGGTGGAGCATGGCTGGTATCTGGGCGAAGCGTTCATCGAAGCCGCCCTGTGTCGCGAGTTGCATGAAGAACTGCGACGGCTCGAATCCCATACCGCTCTGGAAGCCGCCGGCATCGGCCGTGGCGGGGACCACACCCTGCGCCGCGACATCCGTGGCGACGCCATCCGCTGGCTGGATCGCGAAAGCCAGGCTCAGCGTGACTATCTGGCGGTCATGGCCCGCCTGCAGCAGGAGATCAATCAGGCGCTGTACCTGGGCCTGTTCGAGTTCGAGGCGCACTTCGCCCATTACCCGCCGGGCGCCTTCTACAAGAAGCACCTCGACAGTTTCCGTGGCCGCTCCAACCGGGTGATATCCACGGTGCTCTATCTCAATCCCGACTGGCCGAAAGACGGCGGCGGCGAAATGGCGCTGTTCGATCCCGAGACGCCGGACGTCGAACGTGCCCGCGTACGCCCCGAGGCCGGCAACTTCGCCTGCTTCCTGTCCGAGCGCATTCCCCACGAGGTGCTGCCGACACGCCTGCCACGCGCCAGCATCGCCGGCTGGTTCCGGCGCAATGCCTCGCTCAACGGACACATCGATCCGGCACGATGAACCGCCCCGGCCGATACCCGACGCCTCAGGCGTTGCGCGCCTCCTCGTGCGCCGGCTCAGGGTCCATCTGCGGAAGTTCCTCGATCTGCTCGTGCTCGATGGCCCCCTGCACGAGCTCGTCGGTGACGTTAAGTTCGGCGCCCACCACCGACTGCGGTGGATTGGGAGTGAACGGTGCCATGGGGACCGGCGCGGGACGTACGCTGCGCCGCCAGCCGAAGAACACCACCAGCGCCGCTCCCAGACCCGCCAGCGCCAGAAACAATCCCTGATCGCCGGTCCAGCTCATCAGCGGGGTGATCAGCGGCGGGCTCAGCGTGGATCCGATGGCGTTGATCAATAACAGCCCCTGACTCATACGCACGAGCGCCCCGGCAGGCGCACGGTCGGCGGCGTGGCTGACGGCCACCGGATACAGCGCGAAGGAGCCGCCGCCAAGCAGAAACAACAGCACCGCCAGCCATACCGGCTGAGCAGGCAACAGCACGATTGCCAGGGACAGCGCGGACGTCGCTGCACCGATCAGGATCAGCACCAGTTGGCGATCGTGGCGATCCGACCAGCGCCCGATGGGATACTGCAGCAGCATGCCGCCCAGGACGACCACGGCCATCATCTGGCCAACACGCCCCACGTCCAACCCGCTGCGCTGCAGGTACAGCGGTAGCAGGCTGTAGACGGCAGCGATCACCAGTCCCGAACCGAAACAGCCCATCACGCCGGTGGGCGTGAGCGTGATCAGACGCAGCGGCGGCAGAGGCTCGGCATGCTCGATCAGCGGCGAAACGCGCGGTATCACCGCCAGCGGCAGCACCGACAGCGCTGCCAGCATGCCGATCAGCATGAACGGCAGCGTCGCTTCGGCGCCGTCGGTCGCCCCCAGCAATAGCTGGCCCAGCACTCCGGCGGCATATAGCGAGATCATGTACAACGCCAACAGCCGTCCCCGCACCTTGGTGTCCGCGGCGGTCAGCAGCCAGCTTTCGATGACCAGATACACCCCTACCGTGGCCCAGCCGCCGATCAGGCGCAGCACAAACCATAACGGCGCACTGAGCCACATGCCCTGCAGCAACACGGTGACCGCCACCAGTGTGGCGAAGCAGGCGTAGGCCCGGATATGGCCGATGCGCAGCAGCAAGCGGTCGTTGAACAGCGCGCCCAGCGCCAGCCCGATATAGTACGCCGCCGAGACCCAGCCGATGATCATCACCGGCTCGCCGGCCGCATCGAGACGCAGCGGGATCAGCGAAGCCAGGAAACCATTGCCGATTCCCAGAATAAACAGCCCCAGCAGCGGAGCCAGTGCCATGGCGAGCAGTTGCCGTGACATTGCGCAAAGCCTCAACAAGTCATGAAGATGGAAAACCCGCTGGCCATTGTCACACAAGCCGACGAGGCGAATACGCCGAAGAGGCGGGTTTTGCGTGGGTAAATAAGCCTTCCAGAACGGATTTCAACCCGGCACGAGCCGTCCGCCAGGCGCATACACCGATACCCGCGACACGCCCCGCCTTCTCGCCCGGCGAGCCTTAGCGATTGAAGCCTTTGCACATGCAGGCGAGGAGCGCGATCGCTCACACTCGCTGCATCAGTACCACGTCCGCCGCGGGGAACTCGACTGTCAGGTCATGACGATGCGCCAGAAAACGAAACGTCGATTCACTGAAAAAGCACACATGGGTCGGATCGAGAATGTAGTGCCAGTCGGCAAACGCCTCCCGACTCGAGACTCGCTTGGTCATCAGCCCCAGCCATCCCCCGGGATGCAGGCGGTCGATCAATTTCGCCAGCGTCTCGCCGGGGACGAACAGATGCTCCACGACCTCGGTGGCGGTGATGAAGTCGTACGTCGCATCCAGCACGTGCGGGGCGGGCGCATAGAACGGATCGTAGAGCGACATGGCATGACCCGCCTCCTCGAACATTACCGACAGTGTCGGCCCCGGTCCGCAGCCAAAATCGAGTCCCGCAGAACGAGGCGCCAGGCGCGCATCGAGAGGTTCGAACAGGCGCCCCAGAAAACGCCGATAGCCGGCATCCTCCGGAGAGTTCTCGTGTCGATCGTAGACGGCCTTCTCTTCCGTCGGCCCGATCCGCTGATGGGGCGGCACGAAGACCAGATCGCAAACGCCACACTGCCAGTAATCGCGCTGACGGCCTTGCGGGCGCCGGTCGCGATGATAATGCGCGACCCCGGCCGAGGCACATAACGGGCAAGCCAGTCGTTCGGACATTACGGGCTCCAGAAATACGAAATGGAAAGGGTAACGAATGCAGCCTCTGCATGGCACGTGCTGCCTGGCTGAATCCATGGCGACCTGTCGTTATACTGTCGCCGCCGTTCGTCAATTGCTGCGGAGCCATGACCCAGACTGCTATTTCTTCATCCTTCCAGGCTCGCGCCATCGCCATGCTGTGGCGCGCGCTGTCACGCTTACGTCCCTCGGCGCTATGGCGACTGGCCCGTATCATCGGTCCGCTGGTCAACCGTTTCAGCCGCCGCGAACGCGAGATCACCCGGGTCAATCTGACCGAGGTCTACCCCGCCCAGGATGATCGCCAGCGCCGGAGGCTGGCCCGCGACAGCCTCATCCACTCCACAGCCACCATGCTGGAACTGGGTTTCGCCTGGATGGGCGCTCCCCAACGGGTGCATGAGGCCATCCGCGATGTGCAGGGCCGCGAACTGCTCGACGAGGCGCGAGCCCAGGGGCGCGGCGTCATCGTTCTCGCGCCCCATTTCGGCAACTGGGAGATACTCAACTTCTGGCTGTCGAGCCATTTCCCTTTCACCGCCATGTACGAGCCGCCCAAGATCGCCGCGCTGGACCCGGTGATCCGCCATGGTCGCGAGCGCATGGGCGCCAGCCTGGTACCGACCAATCCGCGCGGCGTGGCGGCATTGCTCAAGGCACTCAAGCGCTGCGAGGCCGTGGGTATCCTGCCCGATCAGGTTCCCGACTGGGGCAGCGGAGTCTTCGCCGACTTCTACCGTCGCCCGGCCTACACTGCGACCCTGCTGCCCAAGCTGGTGGCCCGTACCCAGGCCCGGGTGGTGACCGGCGTGGCTCAGCGCCTGCCCGATGGCACCGGCTTCGTCATCCGTTTTCTGCCCGCCGATGAGCGCGTCTACGCCGAGGACGAGACCGTATCGGCACGTGGCGTCAACGTCTGCGTCGAAGCGGCCATCGCCCTCGAGCCGGCCCAGTACCAATGGGAGTACAAGCGCTACCGCAAGATCCCCGAAGAACTCGCCGGCGACCCCGATTTCCGGCGCTTTCGCCTCTACAAGCGCGATTGATCTCCTCGTGTCATGCCGGACCGTCGCGCTCGGATACGGTCGGGGTCGGATGCCTTCGCATGACCGAGCGTGGCCTCAGTCGAGCGTGCGCTCGCTGAGGCGCGCCCCGCCCCAGACGATCAGCGCTACCGCCATGAACCCCACGCCCAGGGCCATCACACCGCGCCAGCCTGCGACGCCGTAGAGCCAGGCCGAGCTGGCCGATCCCAGCGATCCGCCCAGAAAATAGCAGGTCATGTAGGCCGTGGTAATCCGGCTGCGCGCATCGGGGCGCAGGCTGTAGATACGGCTCTGGTTGAGAATCTGATTGCCCTGCACGCCGACGTCGAACAGGGCGATGCCGATCACCAGCACCAGCAGCGAGGCAGGCCACATGCCGAGCAGGATGAAGGTCACGGCGATCAGCGCCAGAAAGCCGCCCGTGGCGATCCCCGACCGCCCCGCGTCATGTAGCCTGCCGGCCTGAGAAGCGGCCAGCGCGCCGGCCGCCCCCAGCAGCCCGAAAGCGCCGATCACCGATTCGCGGTAGCCGAAAGGCGGCTCGGCAAGCAGAAACGGCAATGCCGTCCATAGCGCGGCAAAGGCGGCGAAGCCCATCGCCCCGTAGACGCAGCGCCGACGCAGTACCGGCTCCTCCAGTAGCAGTCGCAGACTGGTCACGACCAGCGCACCATAGGACTGCCGGGACTGGGGCGCGGTATCCGGCAATAGCCGACCCAGCGAAATGGCAACGGCCAGCATCGAGACGCAGGCCACCCAGAACACCGCCCGCCAGCCGACGAAGTCGGCCAGCGCGCCGGACACGGTACGTGCCAGCAGGATGCCCAGCAGCAGCCCGGTCATGACCTGGCCCACCACCCGGCCGCGCACCTCGTCCGCCGCGAGATGCGCAGCCAGCGGCACCAGAATCTGCGCCACCACCGACGCTCCCCCCATCGCCAGCGAAGCGACGATGAACACCGTGAAATTCGGTGCCATTGCCGCAGTGGCGGCTGCCAGTGCGGCCCCCAGGCTGACGGCAGGTACCAGACGCCGGCGGTCGAGCAGATCGCCCAGGGGCACGATCAGCAGAATGCCGAGCGCATAGCCTAGCTGGGTCAGGGTGACAATCAGCCCGGCCCGCCCATGTGCGATGCCGAAAGCCTCAGACAGCACATCGAGCAGAGGCTGTGCATAGTAGATGTTGGCGACCGACACGCCGGTCGCAATCGCCATCAGCCACACCATCGGCGTGCTGGGCAACAGGGCTTGGGAAGCGGGGCTCTGCCGGGAAGGCGATGGCATGCGTCGGGTTTCCTTTTTTGACCATGCAGCCTCGGCGGGTCAGTGCGCGCCGGGCCGAAGAGAGCCGACAAAGCTAGCATGCCAGGCGTTGGTTTGCCTGCTCATGTTTGCGCCCTTGCGCTCGTTCGTGGCAGTAAAAATGGCACTGCCATCTCATTCACATATTGCTAGACTGACTCCCGCAAGCTTGACGGGGTGCCGGTGGAACCGGCTGAGATGATGCATGCGACACGCGTTGCCAGCATCGATCCCGTTGAACCTGATCTGGCTAGGACCAGCGTAGGGATCAAGCGACACGCAGACACTACAGGCAAGAACCGCCCTGCCCCTGTCCCCCCCTTTCGCTTGTCCTCCCTGACGCTACCCCATGGGAGAACAACGATGGCAAAGACCGATCATTTCCTCGCCGAAACGGCCCGTGTCGACGAAGCGGCCATCCAGGCCCTGCCCGGCTCGCGCAAGATCCATGTCGAGGGCACACGAGCCGACATTCGCGTGCCGTTTCGCGAGATATCCCTCTCGCCGACCAGGACCTCGGGCGCCGACGAGGCCAACCCGCCGCTGCTGGTGTATGACACCTCCGGCCCCTACACCGACCCCGACGCGCGCATCGATCTGCGCCAGGGCCTGCCCGAGCTGCGTCGTGCCTGGATCGACGAGCGCGACGACACCGAGCTCCTCGACGGCCCGACCTCGGAATATGGCCGGCGCCGCGCCAACGACCCAATGCTCGCCCCGCTGCGCTTCGAGCTGAACCGCACGCCGCGACGTGCCAGGCCCGGAAAGAACGTCACGCAACTTCATTACGCCCGCCAGGGCATCGTCACGCCGGAGATGGAGTTCATCGCCATCCGCGAGAACCAACGCCGGCAGTCGCTGGGTAGCAACGAAGTCGAGCGCATCCTCGGCCACCAGCACCCCGGTCAGGGTTTCGGCGCTAGATTGCCCGAGGAGATCACCCCCGAGTTCGTGCGCCGCGAGGTCGCCGAAGGCCGTGCGATCATCCCCTGCAATATCAATCACCCCGAATCCGAGCCGATGATCATCGGCCGCAATTTCCTGGTGAAGATCAACGGCAACCTGGGCAACTCGGCGGTCACCTCCTCCATCGAGGACGAGGTCGACAAGATGACCTGGGGCATACGCTGGGGTGCCGACACCATCATGGACCTGTCCACCGGCGCCAATATCCACGAGACCCGCGAGTGGATCATCCGCAATGCGCCGGTGCCCATCGGCACCGTGCCGATCTATCAGGCACTGGAGAAGGTGGGCGGCGTGGCCGAGGACCTGACCTGGGAAATCTTCCGCGACACGCTGATCGAGCAGGCCGAACAGGGGGTGGATTATTTCACCATTCACGCCGGCGTACTGCTGCGCTACGTGCCGCTCACCGCCAGGCGTGTCACCGGTATCGTTTCGCGTGGCGGCTCGATCATGGCCAAGTGGTGCCTCTATCACCACCGGGAGAGCTTTCTCTATACCCACTTCGAAGAGATCTGCGAGATATGCAAGCAATACGACGTGGCGTTTTCGCTGGGCGACGGCCTGCGTCCAGGCTCGGTGGCCGACGCCAACGACGAGGCGCAGATGGCCGAACTCAAGACATTGGGCGAACTGACGCACATTGCCTGGAAGCACGACGTGCAAGTGATGATCGAGGGGCCCGGCCACGTGCCCATGCACCTGATCAAGGAGAACATGGACAAGCAGCTCGAGTATTGCGACGAGGCGCCTTTCTACACGCTCGGTCCGCTGGTCACCGACATCGCCCCCGGCTACGACCACATCACCTCCGGCATTGGCGCGGCGATGATCGGCTGGTACGGCTGCGCCATGCTCTGCTACGTCACTCCCAAGGAGCATCTCGGCCTGCCCAACAAGGATGACGTCAAGACCGGCATCATCACCTACAAGATCGCCGCTCACGCTGCCGACCTTGCCAAGGGCCATCCGGCCGCGCAGCGCCGCGACAATTCCCTGTCCAAGGCGCGTTTCGAGTTTCGCTGGGAAGATCAGTTCAACCTGGGGCTCGATCCCGATACGGCACGTGAATACCACGATGAGACGCTGCCCAAGGACTCGGCCAAGGTGGCGCACTTCTGCTCGATGTGCGGTCCCAAGTTCTGCTCGATGAAGATCACCCAGGAGGTGCGTGAACGCTTCGGTACTGGCTCGGGTTCCGTGAACCAAGGCCTCGAGGCGCTGGATGACGAGATACAGAACGGCATGCAGGAGCAGGCCGAGCGCTTCCGGGAGGAAGGCGGCGAACTGTACAGGGAAGTGTAAGCCCGACGCCCCGATGCATGGTCAACAGCGCGTCGGGGCGTTTCTCGTACATCCATTGTTGCCGCCCTGTTCAGGCACGCTGCGACAGGCTAAGCAATATGATGCCTCCCAGGACGATCGCACCGCCGGCCAACTGCATCGGACCAAGCATCTGCCCCAGCACCACATAGCCCAGTAATAGCGAAGCGACCGGCTCGATATTCATCACCGGCGCGTTGCGTGCCATGTTGAGACGAGGCAGCGACACGAACAGTATCGAGAAGGCGATGCCATAGAGCGACGCCAACGCAGCCAGACCGCTCCAGCCGCTGGTACTTTCCGGCAGTGTCAGCCCCCCCGGCACGATGCCCGTGAGCCCGATGATCACCATACAACCGAAGACCATGCTCATGGTCAAAAAGGTGCGCAACGAATTGTTCACCCCGGCCAGGCGGTGGTCGGTGATCCACAGCGCGCAGGAGAAGACCGTCGCCGCTCCGAGCCCGAAGGCGATGCCGGAAAGCCACTGGTTGCCCATGGCGTCCGGCGCTGCCAGCCAGGCCGGCACATCGAGTACCACGACCAGCCCCAGCAGAATGATCGTCATGATCAGGGTGGCGCGTGCGGTAGGCCGCGGCCCGCCCAGCGCCCAGGTCAACAGCGCCAGCAGAATCGGAAAGGTATTCATCAACAGCAGGGCCACCGCCACCGGTATGCGCGCCACCGCCGAGTAGAGAAACAGGCTCTGCAAGGTAATCAACAGCCCCACGCCGAGTTGCCAGATCCCACTCCCGGGGGGCAGGCGCAGAGGCTGGCGCTGGGCGGTCAGCAACACCGCCAGCACCCCCATGGCCAGTGCCGAACGCGCCATGATCGCCAGCAGCAAGCCGGTACCGTCATCAAAGGCCAGTCGTGCGGCGACATGGTTCGCCGCGAACATGCAGGCCACCCCCAGCAGCAGGGCCATGGCGAGATGGCGGGGAAAGGCGGTGGCGCTTGCGGCAGGAATGGGAGGTGTCTTCATAGAAGGTTCAGAAAAGGAATACTCGCCAGTGCAGTAGCATCCACTATATCAGTTGTGGCCCATTCACCCACGCCAGGCGAAAGAATCCAGGCCCAGGCTCACAGCAAACAACGTTCCTGCGTCGTTCCCACGCCCTTGACGCAGATCATTGAAGCACGCTTTCCCCGGATCGCGTCCTCAGCTTCGGGCGTTGCCGGTCGACATGTATTTAGAGAGCAGGACCGCAGCCCTACCGGTCATGGACGACTCGGCTCCTGCCGGAACCCGACGATACATCGCTAGGAAACGTCATGACACACCTCCTTCATCACATCTCCATCGGCAAGAAATTCATGCTGGCCCTGGCACTGCCCTTGCTGGCCATGGCGTACTTCGCCATCGACGGCATCGTGGAACGGCAACAGGTCGTCAGCGACATGCAGCGCCTTCAGGCACTGACCGTGCTGGCCCAGCAGGCAGGCGGACTGATTCACGAGATTCAGCGCGAGCGGGGTATGACAGCCGGCTTCCTGGGCAGCGAGGGGCGCACCTTCCGTAGCGAACTTTCCCAGCAGCGCACGGCCACCGACCGTCAGTTAACAGCCTTCCAGGACTACGCGGCCCGCCTCGACCACGCCTACCTGACCGCCGATCTGACGGCCCGTATGGAAACCGTGCGGTCGCAACTGGCCAGCCATGCCGCGCTGCGTCGGCGCGTCGATGAGCTGTCGATTCCCGCCTCTCAGGCCATCGCCCAGTACACCGCCTCCAACGCCGAACTGATGAATCTCGTCGGCGAACTGAGCCACGCCACTCGGCAGGCCGGCGTGTCAAGACGTCTTTCCGCTTACTACAACCTGCTGGAAGCCAAGGATCTCGCCGGAGTCGAGCGCGCCTTGCTCGCCAACGCCTTCAGCGCTGACCAGATTGCCCCGGCGTCATATCAGCGCTTCATGACCTTGATCGGCGAAGAGGCGGCCTTCCAGAAAAGTTTTCGTGCGTTGGGCACCGACACCATGCGCAAGCGTTTCGACGATGTCATGTCAGGTGCCGACATTGACCGGTTGGAGGCGCTGAGAGCACTGGTCATCGAAAAGGCCGACCAGGGCGGCTTTGGCGTCGACCCTCAGCAGTGGTTCGAATGGCAGACAGCCAAGATCGGGCATCTCAAGAGCGTGGAGGACGCTGTCGTCGCGGAGGTGCTGGCCACGGCGGAAGCGCTGGGTGACGAGGCGCGGCTCGACCTGCTTGTTTACGTGATCGTCGCGGCACTGGCCACGAGCCTGGCGATTCTGCTCGCCATCCTCATCGTGCGCGGCATCGTCCTGCCGCTCAAGCATACGCTGGAGGCGATCTCCCGCCGTGGCGGCGACCTGACCCAGCGACTGGCGGTGCCGGGCAGCGATGAGCTGTCACAGCTGTATCAGGTCTTCAATCTCTCTACGACCGATACCGAGCATCTGGTCGGCAACATTCGCCAGAGCGCCCTGTCGGTCGAGGTCGCCAGCGGTGAGATCGCACAGGGCAACCAGGACCTGGCCCAGCGCACCGAGGAGCAGTCCGCATCCCTGGTGGAAACCGCCTCGAGCATGGAGCAGATCACCTCGACCGTGCGCCAGACGGCGGACAACGCCCGTCAGGCACAGACCGTGTCCGAGCAGACCGTCACTCAGGCGCGCGAGGCCAATGAGGTCGCCGGCCAGGCGCGTGAGGCCATGCAACGTATCCTGGCCGACAATGAACGGGTCACGGCCATCATCGCCACCATCGACAGTATTGCCTTTCAGACCAACCTGCTGGCGCTGAATGCTTCGGTGGAAGCGGCGCGTGCCGGGGAAGAGGGCCGGGGCTTCGCCGTGGTCGCCACCGAGGTCCGCCAGCTGGCCAGCCGCAGCGCTGAAGAAGCCAAGCAGATCCGCGAGCTGATCGGCCACAACGTCCTCAGTGTCCAGGAGGGCAGCAAGCTGGTTTCCGCGACCAGCGACACCCTGGCCGCAATCTCCACGCACATCGATCAGGTCACCTCACTGGTCTCGGATATTGCCGCCGCCAGCCACGAACAGTCGGCCGGAATCGAGCAGATCAACCAGGCCGTGGCCCAGTTGGAGGAAGTCACCCAGCAGAACGCCGCCCTGGTCGAGCAGATCGCTGCCGCCAGCAAGTCGCTGGACGAGCAGGCCGTGGAAATGACGGGCATGATCGGCCAGTTCAAGGTCAGCGAGACTGCGGTGAGAGTGTCGGGCCCGGCATCCCGTTCGGATCGGGATGCCATGGCAGAGTCCGGGCCATCGTCGAGGCTTCGCTTGACCGGGGCGCTCTCCTGAGAGCAGGTCCTGTCCCGGCAACTGGCAGCATTCGTCATCACCTGCCGCAAAAGCCGGGATTCCTCTCTGGTCGCAGGGTCTGTCAGCGAATATCCTGAAGCCCTATATACGAACCTCACGGAGGCTGACATGCCTGGCTTACTGCCCAATGTGGACCCGGATGGGCTGCTTGAATACTCGGTGGTCTACACCGACCGCTCCCTGAACCATATGTCCCGCGCCTTTCAGGGCGTGATGCGAGACATTTCCAGCACGCTCAAGCGGGTCTACAACGCCGAAGCGGCGGTCATCGTGCCGGGCAGCGGTACCTTCGGCATGGAAGCCGTGGCACGGCAGTTCGCCACCGACAGAAAATGTCTGGTCATTCGCAACGGCTGGTTCAGCTATCGCTGGACGCAGATCTTCGACATGGGGCGCATTCCCGCCGAAGCCACCGTCCTGCAGGCACGTCCGGTCAGCGAAGAACGTCAGGCCCCCTTTGCGCCCGCCCCTATCGAAGACGTAGTGGCCACGATCCATGAGCAGCGCCCCGACCTGGTATTCGCCCCCCATGTCGAGACGGCTTCGGGCATGCTGTTGCCCGACAACTACCTGCGCCAGGTCGCCCAGGCGGTACATGACGTGGGCGGGATGTTCGTGCTCGACTGCATCGCCTCCGGCGCACTCTGGGTGGACATGCGCGACGTCGGGGTGGATATCCTGATCAGTGCGCCGCAGAAGGGATGGAGCGCCTCGCCCTGCTGCGCCATGGTGATGCTCAGTCCGTTGGCTCTGGAGCGTATCGAGTCCACCACCAGCACCAGCTTTGCCGCCGACCTGCGCAAATGGCTGGCGATCATGCAGGCCTATGAAAGTGGTGGCCATGCCTATCACGCCACCATGCCCACCGACGCATTGACCCGCCTGCGCGACATCATGCGGGAAACCGAGGCATACGGCTTCGCCGAGGTACGCGCCGAACAGCAACTGCTCGGTGACAAGGTGCGCGCCCTGCTCGAGGCCCAGGGGTTCAGGAGTGTCGCGGCGGTGGGCTATCAGGCACCGGGCGTGGTCGTCAGCTACACCGGCGACGATGCCATCGCCGCCAAATTCATGAATGTCGGTTTGCAGGTCGCCGCAGGCGTACCGCTCATGTGCGGCGAAGACGAGAACTTTCAGAGCTTTCGTATCGGACTGTTCGGACTGGACAAACTGAAGAACGTCGACCGCACGGTACAGAAGCTCGAGCAGGCGCTCAACGAGATAGGCTGAGCGTACCGGCTCTTCTCTCTGCTCCATGCAACGAAAGAAGCCCCGACAATCGTCGGGGCTTCTCGTATTGCACTGCCATGGGTGTTCTACAGAACGCGATCCCGTGGACCGTTACAGGCTCCAGGATGACTGCAGGAAGGCACCGACCTGCGGCTGTACGTCCGCCAGCAGCGCCATCGAAGAGGTCACCTGAAAGTCGACCGCCATCATCAGGCTCAGCGCCATGACCATGAGAATCGAGAAGCCGAACTGCTTCTTGGCCCAGACATTGTCATCCTGCATCTTCCAGGTGCCCGACAGAGCGCTGTAGAGCCAGTACAGACTCATCGAAGCGATGACGACGAAGTAGCCATAGCCGACATAGCCCGTCAGTGTCAGCGTCAGCGCCGTCACCATGAAGACCATGATATAGGCGACGATGGAACGCTTGGCCGCGGGAATGCCTTTCTTGACCGGCAACACCGGAATCGAGGCCGCCTGATAATCCTTGAAGCGGAAGATGGCGATGGCATAGGAGTGTGGCATCTGCCATAGACAGAACATCAACAGCAGGATCGCCCCTCCCATGTCGAACTGCCCGCTGGCGGCACAATAGCCAATGACCGGCGGCGTGGCACCGGACAGACTGCCCACCAGCGTGCCATAGACCGAACTACGCTTCAGATACAGGCTGTAGAGCACGACATAGACGAAGAACCCCAGTACCGCGAACTGGGCAGCCAACGGATTGGCTCCCCAATACAGCAGTGCGAAGCCCGCCAGGCCCAATACCGTGGCATAGACCAGGGCGACCCGTGGCGACACCAGGCCCTGAACCAGGGCCCGGTTACGGGTACGCTCCATCTTGACGTCGATATCGCGATCGATGACGTTGTTGAACACGCAGCCGGAAGCGATTACCAACGCGACCCCGGCCAGCGTGGCGAGAAACAGGGGGAGATCGAACTCCCCCCGGGCGGCCAGAAAGTAGCCGCCCGTCACGGAAATCAGATTACCGAAGATGATTCCCGGCTTGGTCAGGTTCAGATAGAGCTTGATCATCGCACCGCCCGCTTAGTCGAGCATCATAGTGTGGTTCAGGTTATGCATGATCCACAACGATCCGCCGATCACCAGAACCAGAATCTTCACCGTGAACACGAATGCAGTGAGATTCCAGCCTTCTTCGGCCTTGGTGTTCATGTGCAGGAACATGACCAGCTGCACGAGAAGCTGCAGCACGGCCGCGCCGACGATAGTGACCACCGTGGTCATCGGGCTGAACGCACCGCTCATGACCATGCCGAACGCAATCACGGTCAGGACGATGGATAGGACCAAGCCGACGACATAGGACTTGACGCTGCCGTGGCTGGCACCACCGTAGGTAGTATGTGAATCGCTCATGTCACATGGCCCCCATCAGGTAGACAAAGGTAAACACGCAGATCCAGACGATGTCCAGGAAGTGCCAGAACAGGCTCAGGCACATGATGCGCGGCCGGGTAATGTGATTCAGTCCCTTGGTCTGAAGCTGGATCAGCATTACCAGCATCCAGATCAGGCCGAAGGTCACGTGCAGACCGTGGGTACCCACCAGCGTGAAGAAGCCCGACAGGAAACCGCTGCGATCCGGTCCGAAGCCTTCCTCGATCAGGTGATGGAATTCATAGACTTCCATCCCCACGAAACCGGCACCAAGAACGAAGGTCAGGACCAGCCAGGCCTTGACCCGGCTGATGTGATTATCGTTCATGGCCAGCACGGCCAGACCATAGGTGAAACTACTGAAGAGTAGCAGGAAGGTTTCGACCAGGACGAACGGCAGTTCGAAGATATCTTCCGGCCCCGGGCCACCCGCCGTGCCATTGAGCATCACGGCATAGGTGGCGAACAGCGTCCCGAAGATAATCAGGTCGCTCATCAGATAGATCCAGAAGCCGAACACCTTCATGCTGCCGGGATCGTGATGGTCGTGCTGATGGGCCTGTATGTCGTGGTCACTGCCGTTGCCACGCCCCTCGCCCTGAACGATGCGGTTGCCAAGAGTATCTGTAGCCATTACGACTGCATCCCCATGTTGCTAGTCTGAGCGGTAACGTAACGGGAATCCGCCTCGATACGCTTGTTGCGGATGGCCGCCTCGATGCTTTCGTAGTGCTTGCGCTCGATACGCTCGACCTCGTCTGCCGGGACGTAGTAGTCCACGTCATCGTTGAAGATGCGCGCGAGGAAGCTGATGAATACACCTGCGGCACCGACGATCGCCAGCCACCAGATATGCCAGATCAGCGCGAAGCCCAGAACCGTTGCGAACAGGCTGATGATCGGCCCGGCCGCTGTATACCGGGGCATATGAATGTCCTGGTAAGGCGGTCTGGAGGTAATCACTTCACCGGCCTCCTTCATTTCCCAGAAGGCGTCGATCGACTTGACCTCAGGCAGGTGCGCGAAGTTGTAGAACGGCGCGGGAGATGAAGTCGACCATTCCAGCGTGCGGCCGTCCCACGGATCGCCGGTCACGTCACGCAGCGCTTCGCGATTGCGCAGACTGACCACGAACTGGACCACGGTGCAGATGATACCCAGCATGATGATGAAGGCGCCGATCAGCGACACGATCATCAACGGCTGCCATTCGGCATTCGCATAGGACTGCATGCGACGCACGGCGCCATAGAAGCTCAGTACATACAGCGGCGTGAACGTGACGAAGAAGCCGATGATCCAGCACCAGAAGGAGCGCTTGCCCCACTTCTCGTCCAGCTTGAAGCCGAACGCCTTGGGGAACCAGAAGGTCAGGCCCGCCAGCATGCCGAACACCACACCGCCGATGATGACGTTGTGGAAGTGCGCGATGACGAACAGGCTGTTATGCAGCACGAAGTTCGCCGCAGGCACCGCCAGCATCACACCCGTCATCCCACCGAGACTGAAGGTCACGATGAAACCCAGCGTCCACAGCACCGGCGAGGTGAACTGCACACGGCCACGGTACATGGTGAACAGCCAGTTGAAGATCTTCACCCCGGTGGGGATGGCGATGATCATCGTCGCGATGCCGAAGAAGGCATTGACGTTGGCCCCGGCCCCCATGGTGAAGAAGTGGTGCAGCCAGACGATGAAGGCCAAGAACGAGATCGCCATCGTCGCCCAGACCATGGTGTAGTAACCGAACAGACGCTTCTTGCTGAAGGTCGAGATGACTTCGGAGAACACACCGAACGCCGGCAGGATCAGGATGTACACCTCGGGATGGCCCCAGGCCCAGATGAGGTTGACGTACATCATCTGGTTGCCACCAAAGTCATTGGTGAAGAAGTGCATGCCGAAATAGCGATCCAGCGTCAGCAGGGCGATGGTCGCAGTCAGGATCGGGAAAGACGCGATGATCAGGATGTTGGCGCAGAACGACGTCCAGGTGAAGATCGGCATGCGGAACAGGGTCATGCCCTTGGTGCGCATCTTGAGGATCGTCACGAAGAAGTTGATACCGGTCAGGGTGGTACCTATCCCCGATATCTGCAGCGCCCATATCCAGTAATCGACCCCGACCCCGGGACTATACTCGATCCCCGAAAGTGGCGCGTAGGCCAGCCAGCCGGTCTTGGCGAACTCGCCGATGAACAGCGAGAGATTGACCAGAATCACGCCCGCCGCGAACAGCCAGAAGCTCAGGTTGTTCATGAACGGATACGCCACGTCGCGTGCGCCGATCTGCAGCGGCACGACCAGGTTCATCAGACCGATGACCATGGGCATGGCAACGAAGAAGATCATGATCACACCGTGCGCGGTGAAGATCTGGTCATAGTGCTCAGGCGGCAGATAGCCCTCCGCCCCGCCGGCCGCGATGGCCTGCTGCGAGCGCATCATGATGGCGTCGGCAAAGCCGCGGATCAGCATCACGAGGGAGACAAGGAAATACATGATGCCGAGTTTCTTGTGATCGACGGTGGTGATCCACTCCGTCCACAAGTAGCCCCAGCTCTTTTTATAGGTAATCCAACCGACGAGCCCGGCCATGATCACGGCCATGGCGGCGACCACCACCATGATGATCGGCTCGTGATAGGGGATGGAATCCCAACTAAGTTTTCCGAACATAGGTTACTCCGCTACCTCGGCGTTCATAGCCACGTTGTGTTCATCACCATGACCGCTTCCGTGCCCGTTGCCGGAACCGCTGTTCCGGAAACTCAGAATGATGTTCTGATAGAGGTCAGACGACACGTCCGAGAAATACTCGACCGGGTTGCCTTCGCTTGGCGCTGCGACCTGCTGGTATCCCTCATCGAAGGACAAGGATTTCGGTGACTGGCGGACCTTCTCCACCCAATCATCGAACCCCTCCTGAGAGGTCGCGTATGCCTTGAAGGTCATGTCCGCGAAGCCGGCACCACTATAGTTGGTGGAGCGCCCCGGATAGACACCCTCCTCCTCGGCAATCAGGTTCAGATCGTTGTCCATGCCCGCCATGGCATAGATCTGGCTGCCCAGGCGCGGAATCATGAGAGCATTCATGACCGAACCGGACGTCACATTGAAATGCACCGGCGTACCCGCGGGGAAAGCCACCTCGTTGATGGTAGCGATACCCTGCTCGGGATAGATGAACAGCCACTTCCAGTCGAGCGCGACAGCGTCGATCTCGATGGGCTCGGCATCGGACTCGATACGCTCCGCAGGATTGAGAGAGTGCGAGGTCTGCCAGGTGATGACGGCCAGGAAGGCGATAATCACCATGGGAACGAACCACACGATCGCTTCTATCAGGTTGGAATGCGCCCAGTTCGGCGTGTACTTGGCCTCGTAGTTGGAGTTGCGATAACGCCAGGCGAACACGAACGTCATCACGATGACCGGGATGACGACGATCATCATCAGCCAGAAGGAGGTTATTATCAGCGACTTTATCTCGCTACCGACTTCTCCCTTGGGATCCATCAGTGCCGCATCACAACCGCTCAGAAGCATGATCGATATCAAGGAAAAAAATCGGAGAAGAAAGGAATATTTCTTTCTCGGCATTTCACGTCCTCGTTGGGCATGGAGACAACCAGCGGCATGAACCCAAGCCAATAGTTCACAAGCTAATAGTTCACAAGCCAGAAAGAGCTATCGTTAACCCCGATAGCCCGATAGCTTTCTCAGGACGACAGAAGCGTCTCTTGGGAACTGTCGATGAGTGCTGGCATCAAACGACTACATTGCAGATATCAGGGCTGGTGGGCAGCACCTGAATCTTTGCCTTCCAGTAAGCCTGATTGCAAAGCGGGCAATTATTACCACTCGAATCAAAAATGCCGGAAGTGACGTTTTGCCGCAGGGGGGCGCGCACCGGCGACCCCATTGTGGCGACAATCCTTTTAAATCATAACATTGCAGAACTCCGTCTGTCGCTATGCGGCAATTGAAAATACGCGCACCGACGCCGACTTGTCGCTCCTCTCGAAGAACCCGACGTGAATGCCTCATGTCTTTCTGTCGGTCTACATTTCGCTACCGACCTCCTGCCCCGATCTGGCGCCCTTCAGCTAGAGTGACAAGCTACCCATGCATTGCCACAAGGAGGCAGGATCATGACGACACCTCTAGGCTGCGTATGCGACAACGCGACTCGTCTCGAGGGAGGTACAAGCGATTACGACCCGCTGCTGGAGCAGGTCGGCGAGCGCTCTCTGGTACTGCTCGGCGAGGCGTCACACGGTACCCGCGAATTCTACCGCATGCGTGGCGAAATCACTCGGCGGCTGATCGAGGAGAAGGGCTTCGAAGCGGTCATCGTCGAAGCCGACTGGCCTGACGCCCTGCGGCTGAATCGCTATGCCAGGAGTGAAAGCGACGACTCGCTGCTCCAGGCCTTCGAGGACTTCCAGCGCTTTCCCCAGTGGATGTGGCGCAACCACGAGGTTCGCGATTTCATCGCCTGGCTGTCGCAACACAACGCGCAGTGCGCACCCGAGCGGCAAGTGGGCTTTCACGGCCTGGACATCTATAGTCTGCATCGCTCGGCCGAAGCGGTCATCACTTATCTGGAGCGCATCGACCCCGAACAGGCCAGACTTGCCAGGGAAGGATACGCCTGCCTCGATCACCATGACGACCCGATCCAATATGGCCGCGAGGCCGCTTTCGGATTGCGCCCGCCCTGCGAGGATGCGGCGGTTTCACTGCTGGCCGACCTGATGAATCAAGCCGACCGCTATCTGCGGCAGGATGGTCAGCGTGCGGCCGATGAGCAGTTCTTTGCCGAACAGAACGCCCGCGTGGTGATCAATGCCGAATCCTACTATCGCGCCATGTTCGGCTCGCGGGTCGATACCTGGAATCTGCGCGACACCCACATGACTGACACGATTGCCGAACTGCGCCAGCACCTTCGCCGTCACGGCGGACAGGGCAAGGTCGTGGTATGGGCACACAACTCTCACCTGGGCGACGCCCGCAGCACCGAGATGGGCTGGGACCGTCACCAGCACAATATCGGTCAGTTGGTGCGTCAGCGTTTCGGGCATGACGAGACCCTACTGGTGGGCTTTACCACCCATACCGGCTATGTCTCCGCCGCTCACGACTGGGACGGCCCCGTCGAGCACCGCTGGGTACGCCCCTCCCTTCCGGGCAGTTACGAGCGGCTTTTTCATGACAGCGGCCTGGATCGCTTCTATTTACCGCTCGACAACGAACGCATGGCTCCCCTGGAGGAGCCCCTGCTGGAACGCGCCATCGGCGTGATCTACCGCCCCGACACGGAGCGCTGGAGCCATTACTTCCAGGCCTCGCTGCCCGGCCAGTTCGATGCCGTTTTTCACCTCGACGAAACGAGCGCTGTCGAGCCCTTCGATGCGGGAGAACTCTGGCGCCCGGAGAAGATCCCGGACACTTACCCATTCGGAGTCTAGAGGGCCATTCTCCCGTACCCCGCTCGGATGATCGTGGGCTCATCGATACGACCACAGCAAATCGCCCGCCGGATTCGGCGGGCGATTTGCCTCATGCGGTCAACACCGTTCGGGCTAGTTTGACGTGGCTTCATCCGCCTCGTTTGCTTCAGGCTGCCGGGCCTGCTGCGACTGGCCACTGCCTTGCTGACCACCGCTCTGCTGGCCGCCTTGTGAGTTGCCTTCGGTATTGCCACCCGCCGCGCTGGCGCCTTCCGCTCCACTCTGAGCCTGCGCACGTGCCGACTCGACGCTGTCGGAGAGTTCGGACAAGGCTTCCTGCATGGAGGCGATGCCAGAGAGTTCCTGCTGAACGTTCTCGATGCGGCTCTGCAATTCACCCAGTTGCTGCATGCGAGTCTGAATCCGACTCTCCAGTTCGCTTAGGCGCTGCTCAGCGGCCTGGATATCCGAGTTGATCGCGTCCTGGCGCTGCTGCGCGTCTTCCAGCGCCTGCTGGACCTGATCGAGATTCTCCTGGGCCGTTACCGTCTGGCCTTCAAGATCGGCAAGTTCCGACTGGCGCGACTGAACCTCCGACTCGAGCGTCTGGAGCTGCTGTTCCCGAATTCCGATTCTTTCCTGGAGCGCAGCATGTCGCCCTTCGGCTTCGGCAGCCCTGTCCTGGACGCTTTGCAATTCCTCCTCGGCGGCATTTAACTGCTCTCGGGCCGACTGGGCCTGGCCAGTGAGTTCCTCGAGCCTCGCTTCGGCATCGCTGATCTGGCTCTGTAGCGCCTGAAGGCGCTCGCCTCGCTCCTGGAGCTGGCTTTCCATATCGCCGAGCCGATTCTCGGCATCACTGATCTGGGCCTGCAGTTGGGAGAGATGTGCTTCTGCCTGCTTGATGTCGTCCTGAAGGGCGGCACTCGCCTGCTGCGCCTGTTCGACGCTGGAGTAGGCCTGCTCGAATGCGGCATTGCGATTGATCAATGCCTGGTTATCGCTTTCGAGCGTGGTGATCCGCTCCTGCAGCGTCGCCCGCTCGGCGTCCCACTCCTCCTGTCGTGAGCTGGAACTGGATTCCACGAAAATGGCGATGATCACGGCAATGACGGCAATGACGACGACTGCTCGTACCCGGTTGTCCTTGAATGGCTGGTTCGACGAGGATTCGGCCATGTATTTCTCCTTTGATTCCACTGCGTCTCGTGTCGTCGGTCCCGGCGCGCCACCGCGAGCAAGGCGAAACGGACAACAGGCGCAGGGAAGCGAGCGTCCCTCGTGTTTCAGCCTGCTGCCATCGGCTCGTTCGCTTTGTACGCCGTCGTTTCATCTCCCTGAACCGAGGCATGTCGATCTCGATATCGTGCGTGGCGCTTCGCTTTCCCTCTATTGACCATAGTGCGCCTGGGGCAGGGTTCAAGTTGAGCTATCTCACGCAATAGTCGGCATATCGGTGATCGCGGCGGCCTAGAAACGCCCATCGGGACGCAGGTAGCGCCATTCTCCAGGGGCCAGGCCCGCCAGCGGTACTCGCCCGATGCGAATACGCTTCATCGACAACACGTCAAGACCGACGCTTTCACACATATGCGTGATCTGCCCGGGGCGCGGCCCTACCAAGGCGAAACGCAGCCGATTATCACTCTGCCAGCTGACCTTGGCCGGTGGCAGAACGAGGCCCTTGAAACGCATCCCGTGGTGAAGACGTTCCAGCTCTTCTGCCGTCAGCGTCCCCTCGACCTCGACGATGATCTCCTGCTCGATACGTGCGATATCCTCCCGGAAGCGCCGCAGGATGCGGGGCTCCTGAGTGAAGACGGCCAGCCCGCTGATGCCTTCGTCCAACGGCGCCGCCAGACTCAGGCGGGAGAAGTGAGCCCTGAGTGGGCGTATGCCAGAGGAATCGTTTGCCTCATGGCTGTCAGGAGTGATCAACCGTCTGGCCAGGGCGGCATCGTCTTCGCCATCGTGCCCGGGAGGCTGATGCAACAGCAATGTCACCGGCCTGATCGGTTCCAGCCGCGCCTCAGCGGCGAGTTCGACTCGCTGCTCGTCAGCGACCTTGAACTGCGGCTCCTCCACGATCCGGCCCTCGACCTTCACCCAGCCGCCGGCAATGTACTGTTCGGCCTCGCGACGTGAACAAGGCAACTGCGCGGCCAGGCGCTTGGAAAGGCGAATGGGTTCCGACATGATGGGACTCGGGATAGAAGTGGGAAAGTAAAGAGAAAACCCGGCAGGCCTACCAGGCCAACCAGATCATGTGGCGGGCCCCCTTGCCGGGCCGGTGCGCTCGGACCTCTCTCTCTTCGACGCTGAAACCGACCCGGCGCAGGCGTTCGGTAAACGCCGGATCGCGCCCCGCCGACCAGAACGCCAGCATGCCATCCGGGCGCAGAGCCTTCTGCGCAGCCTCGAGACCGCGAGGCGAGTAGATCCAGTCGTTCTCCTTGCGGGTCAGCCCCTCGGGGCCATTGTCGACATCAAGCATGATGGCATCGAAGGCCTGCGTCTCGCTGCGCAGCAAGGCACCCACATCGTCTACCCGTACCGTCGTGCGGGCATCGTTGAGCGGATAACCGGATGCCATGCCCAGCGGCCCACGGTTCCACTCCACCACCTCGGGCACCAGCTCCGCTACCACTACCTCGGCATCGGCCCCCAGGCTCTTCAACGCCGCGGCCAGCGTGAATCCCATGCCGAGCCCGCCGATCAACACTCGCGCCTGCGAGCGGTCCTTGACCGCTTCGCAGGCCAGTTCGGCCAGGGCGTCTTCCGAACCATGCAAGCGGCTATTCATCAATTCGCCGGTTTTGCCGGCGATCTTGATCGAGAATTCATCGTTGCGCTGCAACAGACGCAACTCACTGCCCTGACCGGGAATGGTGGCAGTACCTATCAGTTCGAACTTCGCCATGGACGTCTCGGCCGGCAATCAGCGCACTTGAGAATGCAGGAAAACCGGCATGTTACGTGCTTGTACGTCGTTGCACCATGGTTATTGCCGCTCCGGATGCCTACCGCAGCGAGGGAAAATGGGCGCTGACGCAGGATTACCTGCTAGAAGGTATTCGGTGATGAACCTGGCATGCCGGACTCGGTGTGGATGGAACGGGAAGTCACCATCAGCGCGAAGGCTCGAACCGTCGGCGCAGATAACGATTGATGTCCTCGGACTCGTACATCCATTCCACATGACCGTCGTCATGGGTGATCTGCAGGCAAGGCACCATGCCACGCCCACCACCGTTGATCAGCTCGCGACGGTACTGAGGCTGCTGACCGAGATCGCGCAGTTCTATCGGCAGCTTCAGTCGCTCGATCTCTCGCCGAACCTTGATGCAGAATGGACAGAAGTTGGTCTGATACAACGCCAGCGACTGGCATTGCTTATCCACGTCAGCCTGCGCCTCGGGTGAACGCTTCACCGAATTCGAATTCGCAAACATATCCATCACCACGGTTGGTTTCAGTGAAGCCATACGCAAGGATACGCATTGCCCGACAGCTCGTGCCGGGCAATCGGCATAGGCTTATCGCCCCTGGCGGGTTAGCTGTCGTTTTTTCCCGACTTCAGCGTATCCTTGAGATCGCCCTTGGTCTGCTTGGCGTGGCCCTGAGTGTTCTGCGCCTTGCCTTCCGTCTCGGTATCCCGATCCTTGGTCGCTCTGCCGACGGCCTCCTTGGCCTTGCCCGCCGCCTTGTCGATCATGCCTTCGGACTTATCGGTCTTGGAATCTTTCATGATGCCTCCATGCTTCGGTTGATACGCTCTCGGTACATCGCGCGTGTTGGACAATCCATCGTTTGCTCCTTGAGCGTAGCAGCGATTCGGCCGAAGCAAAAAGCGTACCGGAACCCAGCATGATGTCTTGATGACTCTTACTTAACGCCCCCTTACATGACAGCCTCGACGTCGATGATGCGTGAGCGATTCATGACGATCTTCCAGCGCTGCAGGGTCTGCTGCTGATAGCCCCCCGTCTCTCTGGTGATGAGATTGACCAGATAGCGCTTCTCCACGGTCGTCTTCGATACCTCGTCATCCTCGCGCTGGTAGATATGGTGGGAGCCCTTCTCCATCAGCTTGGACAATACGCTCAGATCGAGCAGCAGCGTCTCGCGAACCTCTTCATAGCCGCTCAAGAAACGCGTCGGCGACATGCGCGAGCTGTTGCCGTAATGCAGCACGGTCTCCTCACGCTGGGTCACACTGGCCTTGCGGGCCCCACGGATATCGTCGTCGAGCTTGTGGACGCGTTGATAGTCGAACCACTCGAGCTGGCGCCCGACCAGTTCGCCGCTATGCACATCGTAGTACTGACGCCGCCACTTGGGCCTTCCCTTGCGCAGCCAGCGCCAGAGCGTGTTGCGCAAGTCATCCTTGAACACCTCGCGCAGGGCGTAGATGACTGCCAGCGTGAGCACGAACAGCGAAGTGATACCACTGAGCGCCTTATTGGCCTGCAGGACGGTCAGCGTGACGAAGATCATCACCACCGCCGTTGCGATACCCTTGACCAGCTTCTCCTCGCCGCTGCCCAGTTCCTGGGTCTTTTCCTTCAGCGTGACGGGATGCTCGATCAAGCGACGTAACAGCCGCATCTTGTTGGAGATCCGCTCCGGCTCCTGAGTGGCGCGGCTGGAGTTGTAGTTCTGTTCCAGACGGTAGACGTTTTCCGCATCACAGATTTCCAGCAGCCACGCCTTGATGGTGTCGTAGTCCTCGTTGCGTGGCAGTTCGGCGATCAGCGATAAAAGGCGCTGCTCGGTCGCCCAGGACAGGTAGTTGTCGATGTTGACGTAATATTTCAACAGGTTGTCATCGCTGGGAATGTTGCGCCGCAGGCGCTTCAGGATGCCGACCGCCAGCTCCAGCAGCTCCTCGATCTGGGCGAGCGAACTCTCCTCCCGGGTATCGATCAGTTCCCGCGTCGAGGTTTCCAGCGCCACCACGTACTGATAGGCGTACAGGCTCAGGCTGAGACGGTACTGCTCGCTCGACAGTTTGCCGCGACTGGCCAGGCGACTATGCACCAGCGGGAGGTGATGCTTGTCGCTGTAGTAGGTGCGCTTGAGGTGGATGGCGTTATGGTAGAACTCGTTTTCCGACACCACATCGGTGCTCAGATCCAGCTCACCGGGCACGAAAAGGTACAGATCCAACTTATGAGAGGTTGCCTCTCGGAGCACTCTAGATATCTTGATATTGAAATCATCCTTCCTCTCGACGGTAATCACGCTGCGGATGGACTCCCCTGAGCAACTGCGAAACCGCACGTTATATCACGTCGCCAGGCATTTTCGCTGGGCAAGGAGTGCGATGATGATGAGGCTTTTCATCGGATACGGCATTAACCGTACAATGAGCCGTACAAACGTTTGCCAGACGTCAAGCCGGAGGGCTTGCAACGCCTGCGGGAGTGGTGAACCATAACCGGCTGCTTGCCCGCTCCGTTACGCCAGGTGTGGGCAGATTCGCCACTTCGCCAGTGTCTACCCTCTCGGAGCCGGGCATGGTCAATACCCGCTTTTCACCTTTCGAGCTGCTGTTGCTCAAGAGCAGGAGCCAGACGGATACCGCCGCCCTGCTGCTGCTGGCCTGGGTCATGGCTCACCGGGCACCGGTCACCGAAAGCGGTGGACAACGCCTGACCGAACTGTCGCGGCAGTTCCGCCACGGCCATGAGCTACAGCCCGTCATCGATATCGCCAACGCCCAGGATCTCGAAGCCATCCAGCTGGCCGCGGAAGTGCTGCAGAAGGATCGTTATGGCGAAGCGGCGATGGCCTTTCTGCGTCAGGCCATCGGGCTGGCGCTGGACGAGGGGCGCCTGGCACCGACCAGCAATTACCTGCTGCGTTTCCTGGCCGATCTGCTGGGCGCATCCCCCCGTCAGTTCGAGCAGCTCTACAGCGAGGTGGCAGGTGGAAAGTTCGAGCTGCCGGACGATCTCAGCCGCGCCGATTATTGGCATGCGCGAGAGCAGGTCCGCCAGCGCACCCGGCAAGAGGAAGAGGCTTCGCGTCAGCGCGAGCATGCCCGGCAGTCGCACCACCGCTCCTCGCATCAGCAGAAGGAGTCCCACCATCAGCGCCAGGGTTCTTCCCGCCAGCAGGAAGGGGCTTCTCATCAACACCGGGAGTCGTCGCAGCAACACTCCTCGCACCAGCGATCGTCACGACACGGCGATGGCGACCAACGCAATCACGACCGTCCTCATGTCGATAGCCGAACCCTGAATGCGCTGATCGTGCTGGGCCTGGAAGCCGGCGCCTCACGCGAGGACATCAAGCGCGCCTACCGGCGCCTCGCCCAGAGCCACCATCCGGATCGGTTCTTTTCGCGCGGGGAGGCCGTCATGGCCAATGCGTCACGGCGCTTTCAGCGAATCAAGAACGCCTACGAATTTCTAATGCACGATGCGCGATCTCTATAAACGCCTGGGCATCGATGCCGATGCCCCCGCCCCCCGGATCACGGCGTCGCTCGACAGCTGCCCCAATGCCGCGCTGAAAGCGGACGCCATGGCCGTGCTGAGCGTTTCGTCCCGCCGGGACGACTACGATGCGCTGCATCGCACGCTGTACGACATCGGCCGTCTGCGGGCACGCCTGGGGCTGACCCATGGCGAATATTGGCAGGGCAGCGTGGCCAACGATTTCACTGCACCTGCGGATAGCCGGGTATCACGCTACGACGACCTGACGGTGAAAATCACCCGTGCCGTCAGGCTGCATAACGCCCTGTGCGGCTGGCGCCGTCGTCTTCCATGGCTGGCGGGTACGGGCGCACTCCTCGCCACGCTGGGTGCCGTCCTCGTCCAGATCTGGCCATGACACGGCCGGACGCGGTTACAGCGTATTCCAGATTCGCGTGGCGTATTCGTGTACCGCGCGATCCGACGAGAACCAGCCCATGTGCGCGGTGTTGAGGATCGCCGAGCGCCACCACCGTTCAGGCTGTTGCCAGTATTCGGCGACCTGGCGCTGCTCGGCCCAGTACGCCTCGAAATCGGCACACACCATGAACCGATCGCCATGCACCAACCCTTCCACCAGTTCGACGTAGCGCCCCGGTTCCTCCGGTGAAAACACCCCGCTGCGGATAGCATTCAGCGCCTCCGCCAGGCGAGGCGAAGCCGTGATCGCATCCTCGGCATTGGTACCGCACTGAACAATGCGCTGCTCGATCCCCTGTTCCGTGAGCCCGAAGATGAACATGTGTTCTCCGCCGATGTGCTCGCGCATCTCGACATTGGCGCCATCCAGCGTCCCGATCGTCAGAGCCCCGTTGAGCGCCAGCTTCATGTTGCCAGTACCTGACGCCTCCATGCCCGCCGTGGAAATCTGTTCGGACAGATCGGTGGCGGGAATGATGCGCTCGGCGAGGCTGACGTTGTAGTTGGGCAGGAAGACCACCTTCAGCAGCCCGCGCACCGTCGGATCGTGGTTGACGATGCGCGCGACGTCGTGGGCCAGCTTGATGATCAGTTTGGCCTGGCGATAGCTGGCAGCGGCCTTGCCGGCGAAGATCTTGACCCGCGGCACCCAGTCCCGGGTCGGGTCGGCACGAATCGCTTCGTAGAGCGCGACGATGGCCAGCAGATTGAGTAGTTGACGCTTGTACTCGTGAATACGCTTGATATGCACGTCGAACAGCGCTAGAGGATCGACGATGAGATCGCTCTGCTCCCTGATGAACGCGGCCAGCCTCTCCTTGTTGTGACGGCGCTGGGCGACGAAACGCTCGCGAAATGCACTATCGTCGGCATATTCGACCAGTTGCGACAGCGTCGACTCCGGCGTGTCGAGAATGTCCTGGCCGAGCGTGTCGATCAAAAGCCTCGTCAGTCCGGGATTGGCCTGCTGCAGCCAGCGCCGGAAGGTGATGCCGTTGGTCTTGTTGTTGATACGCTCCGGGTAGAGGCGATGGAACTCGGCGAAGACCGTCTCCCGCATCAGCTCGGTGTGCAACGCCGAGACACCGTTGACGCTGTGCGAGCCCAGAAAGGCCAGATGGCCCATGCGCACGCGCCGCCCGCTGCCCTCCTCGATCAGCGAGACCGCCGAGAGCCGGTCGTCGTCATCGCCTTCCCCGACGCGCAGTTCATCGAGATGACGGGCGTTGATCAGGTAGATGATCTGCATGTGACGCGGCAGGACCCGCTCCATCAACGAGGCGGGCCAGGTTTCCAGCGCTTCCGTCATCAGGGTGTGATTGGTGTAAGCGAAGATGTCGACCGTGATCTTCCAGGCGTCTTCCCAGCCGAGCCCCTGCTCATCGATCAGCAGGCGCATCAGCTCCGGAATGGCGATCGCCGGGTGGGTGTCGTTGAGCTGTATGGCCACTTCGTCGGGGAGCTGATGCAGGTCATCGTGATGCTTGAAATGACGGCGCAGGATGTCATGCAGCGAAGCGGCGACAAAGAAATACTCCTGACAGAGCCGCAGTACCTGCCCCGCCTCGTTGTCGTCAGCCGGATAGAGGATCTGCGACAGCGCCTCCGCGCGGGCTTCGTCGAGCACCGCACCGACGTGGTCGCCGGCGTTGAAGGTGTGCAGATTCAAGCCGACCTTGGCCCTCGCCCGCCACAACCGCAATGTGGTGACATGATGGCCACGCCAGCCGACGATGGGCAGATCGTATGCAACGGCACGCACCCGCTCCGCCGGCGTCCAGACATGCCGGGTACCGCTGGTGTCCGACTCGAGCGGCTCGACACGTCCGCCGAAGCCGACCTCGAACAGCACGTCCGGACGTTCGAACTCCCAAGGATTGCCGAAATCCAGCCAGTTCTCGGGCTGCTCGGTCTGCCAGCCGTCATCGATCACCTGACGAAACAGGCCATGTTCATAGCGGATACCGTAGCCATGCGCGGCGATGCCCAGCGTGGCCATGCTCTCCAGATAGCATGCCGCCAGGCGCCCCAACCCGCCGTTGCCCAACGCGGCATCGGGTTCGAGATGGCGGATGCGGTCGAGGTCGACCCCCAGCTCATGCAACGCGGCGCGGGCCGCGTCGAGCAGGCCGAGATTGCCGAGGCTGTCGAACAGCAGCTGGCCGATCAGAAATTCCAACGAAAAGTAATAGACACGCTTGCGGTCACGGCGATGCATCTCCCGTGCCTGGGGCATCCAGCGGTCGACGACGCGATCACGCACTGTCAGCGCCGTGGCGATCAACCAATCATGATCGTGGGCATAGGCCGGGTCCTTGCCCACCGTGTAGGTCATCTTGGCAAGGATCGAGGCACGCAGGGCAGCCACTTCGTTGGGCGAAACGAAAGGAAACATCGACATGGGAACCACCTCGATGGCAAGACACGCATTGTCAGGCAAGGGATATGACACCCGCCGTAGCTGTAAAAAGCGCAGCAAGCCTGCCGCGAGGCAAGTGCCGCCCTTCCATTATGGCTTATCGCTCGCCTGACGCTGCACAAGCCGTTGCAAGGCGCTGTCCGCCCGGCGCGGCGGATACGCCATTGGGCTAATGTTCCCCCGACAGGGCACTGCTATAGTCAAGTTACCTTGCCAGGCAAACCACAATCACAACCGATGAGGAGCCCCGCCATGCCCGAACTCGCAACGACGGAATTCTGGAAAGACCTCGCCCCGATCGCCAACTGCTTCAAACCCGACACCCTGCCCGAGGTGCATATCGCCAACGCCCCCACGGACGACGAGCGATTTTACGTGCCCTTCTCGGAAACGGTGTCCTCGCGTCCCCTGTGGATATCGCCGGCACAAAACCGCTGGTGCGATGTGCTGATGGCCAAGGGCGCCGGGCTGGTCAACCGGCACTATCATCCCAACGAGGTCTTCGCCTATACCATCTCGGGCAAGTGGGGCTACCTGGAACACGACTGGACGGCGACAGCCGGCGACTTCGTCTACGAAACGCCGGGCGAAGGTCATACGCTGGTCGCCTACGAGCATGACGATCCCATGCGGGTCTTCTTCATCGTCAAGGGCCCGCTGATCTGGCTGGACACCGAAGGCAATGCCGAGGGCTACTTCGACGTGCATGACTATATCGCCCTATGCCGCGCCCATTACGACAAGGTCGGCCTGGGTGCCGAATATGTCGACACGCTGTTCCGCTAGCCGGCGGTTCGCAATCTCGCATTACGCCTCGATCCAGATAGCCATGGCCGCGCACGCCTTGACCCTTGCTTAAGCCGACGATGATATCTCAGCCAACGATATCCCTTGACAGAACAGCGCGGCCCCTACCGGTACCGGTCGCCGGAATGCTATTGTCGGGCGCTTCCACAGCCGTCATCCGACCGGAGATTTCATGTCCCAGAAAATCTATTGTGTAGCCAGCTTCAAGCCCAAGCCCGGCAGGGAAGAGGCCGTCTTCAAAGCGCTGCAGGCCCTGGAACCCAACGCTCACCGCGAGGATGCCTGCCTGCACTACACCGTGACCCGCCATATCGACAACCCCTACGCCCAGGGCACCAGTTACCCCATCGTGTTCCATGAGATCTGGGCCAACCGCGAGGCGTTCGAAGCGCACTGCCAGCGGCGCGAGATTCGCGATTTCTTCGCCACGCACCTCGAATCACCCGAGGGCGATATCGAGGACGCCAATGTCTGCGTCTACACCGACGAGCCGCAGGGATTCGACGCTCCGCAACTCTGAACATCGCAAGCGGAGTTGGATTCCCGGACAGCACGGTACCCATAAAGACAACAGCGGAGCCTTGGCTCCGCTGTTGTGTACGGCTGTCACTTGGAGACGCTAGCGCGCGGGACGCAGCACCACTACCGCCAGCGGCGGCAGCGTCAGTCCCAGGCTGGCCGTCTGGCCATGCAACGGCGAATCCTGAGCCACGAGTTCGCCCATGTTGCCTACGTTCGAGCCGCCATAGAGCTCCGCGTCGCTGTTGAATATCTCCTCCCAGCGCCCCGGATTGGGCACCCCCATGCGATAGTCGTAACGCGGCACCGGCGTCATGTTGGCTACCACCAGCAGCGGCTCGCCCTGCGCGCTCCAGCGCAACCAGGCGAAGACACTGTTGGTGTTGTCATCGCCGACCACCCAAGCGAATCCCGAGGGCTCGCTGTCGCGCTCGTGCAGCGCAGGCTGGCTCGCATAGAGACGGTTGAGATCGCCGACCAGACGCTGCACACCGGCATGGCGCGGCTCACCGAGCAGCGACCAGTCGAGTTCGCGGTCATGGTTCCACTCGCGCCACTGGCCGATCTCGCAGCCCATGAACAGCAGCTTCTTGCCGGGCTGCGTCCACATAGTGGCGAGATAGGCTCGCAGATTGGCGAATTTCTGCCATTCGTCGCCGGGCATCTTGTTGATCAGCGAGCCCTTGCCGTGTACCACTTCGTCGTGGGAAATGGGCAGCACGTACTTCTCGGAGAAGGCATACACCATCGGAAAGGTCAGCTCGTTGTGAGCGTAGGAGCGATAGACCGGATCCTTCGAGATGTATTCCAGGGTGTCGTGCATCCAGCCCATGTTCCACTTATAGGCGAAACCCAACCCACCTTCCGAAGTGGGCTGCGTGACGCCGGGCCAGGCGGTGGACTCCTCGGCGATCACCACCGCGCCGGGTGCCTCTTCGGCGACCACGTCGTTGAGGTGACGCAGGAAGTCGATCGCCTCGAGATTCTCCTGGCCGCCGTACTGGTTGGGTATCCACTCGCCTTCGTTGCGCGAATAGTTGCGATAGAGCATCGAGGCGACGGCATCGACGCGCAGTGCGTCGATATGGTAATGGCGCAGCCAGTGCAACGCCGAGGCCAGCATGAAGCCGTGCACCTCGCGCCGTCCCAGATTGTAGATATAGGTGTTCCAGTCCTGGTGGAATCCCTCGTAAGGATGCTCGTACTCGTAGAGCGCCGTACCATCGAAGCGCGCCAGGCCATGCGGATCGGTGGGAAAGTGCGCCGGCACCCAATCGAGGATCACCCCCAGACCGGCCTGGTGGCAGGCATCGACGAAATAGGCGAAATCCTCAGGCTTGCCGAAGCGCCCGCTGGGTGCAAACTGCCCCAATGGCTGGTAGCCCCAGGAGCCGCCGAAGGGGTGCTCCATGATCGGCAGCAGTTCGAGGTGCGTGAAGCCCATGTCGCAGACATAGGGAATCAAGTGCTCGGCCAGATCCCGCCAACTGTAGAGCTCGCCGTCGTCGCCGCCGTGCTTGCGCCACGAGGCGGCATGCACCTCGTAGACGGAGATCGGCCGATCGGGCTCCTGATGCTCGCCGCGCCGGGCGATCCACTCGGCATCATGCCAAGTGAACGGTGTCGTGTCCGCCACCACCGAGGCAGTGCTCGGCGGCATCTCGGTGGCCAGCGCCACGGGGTCGGACTTGAGGGACAGCGCACCGTGCGCGTCGAGAATCTCGTACTTGTAGGGTTCACCCGGCCCGATCCTGGGTACGAAGAGTTCCCAGACCCCAGCAGGATGGCGCAGACGCATCACGTGCCGCCGCCCGTCCCAGCCGTTGAAATGGCCGACCACCGAGACGCGTCGTGCGTTGGGCGCCCAGACGGCAAAGCGTACCCCCGGTACCTCCTCTACCTCCATCGGCTGCGCTCCCAGGCAGTGGCCCAGGTTGCGATGGTTGCCCTCCCCGATCAGGTAGAGATCCATCTCGCCAAGCAGTAGATCGAAGGCGTAGGGATCCTCGGTCTCGTACTCGCCGCCGGGCCAGCGGATACGCAGCCGATAGGGTGCGGCGTGGGGAATCCGGGCCGCGAACAGGCCCGGAATCTGCACCGAGTTCAGGCTGCATCTCAACGTGCCGTCCTCGCGGTTCAGCACGTCCACGCCCAGCGCTCCGGGCAGATAGGCACGCAATACATACCCCGTCTCGGTCTCGTGCACACCGAGTACGGAAAACGGATTGCCGTGGGTACCGCGCGCCAGGGCTTCGGCATCGTCCGCAGGAAGCCACAGGGCACGATCCATGGCGGATTTGGCAGGCAGTTCAGTCATGCGGACCCCTCATGGTCAGTTGGCCGACAATCGTCACCAGGCCGCGCAGAGGCACACCCAACCAGGTGGGCCGGTTGGCTGCCTCGTAGGCGATCTCGTATGCCGTCTTCTCCAGGATGAACAGCTCCAGGGCGGCTTCGGCCCCGCCCTGTTCGCGCCAGCGGTGCGGCAGTGTCTCCGCGCTGGCCCGGTAGGCTTCCAGGAAGGCGCTGCGCCCCCGGAACAGATACTGCTCGGCAACGTCGTGGCCGGCATGGGTCACGGCTTCATCGCCCTCCTCACCGGGCAGCATCTCGTCGATCATCGCTCCGGCGTAGTCGAACGAGCGCAGCATGCCCGCCACGTCGCGCAGCGGGGTATCCTTGGCTCGACGCTCTTCCAGCGGGCGGGCGGGCTCGCCCTCGAAGTCGATGATGTAGGCGTCGTCGTGAGCGACCAGCACCTGCCCCAGGTGCAGATCACCGTGGATACGCGTGAGCAGGCTGCCTTCAGCCCGCCGCGCCAAGGGCTCGATGGCACTCAGCAGCGCGTCACGCTCGGCCAGCACCGTCTGGGCCATCTGCTGTTCGGCCTCGCCGGCGTTGTCCTTGTGGCGAGCCAGCAGATCCAGTGCCTCTTCGACCCGCTCGCGGACCCGCTGGGCCCACATTCCGACATGCGCCTGATCGGCGACCTCGGGAGTGAAGGCGGGATTCTCGCTCGGCGAAGCCAGCACCTGATGCAGCTCACCGAGTCGCTGTCCCAGCGTGGCGGCAAAGGCTTCCAGCTCGTCGAGTGCGCCATATCCCTCCTCGCGATTCTGGCCTTCGATGGAAGCCTCGCGGATCGCTCGTTCCAGGGTATTGCGCGTCCACGACCAGGCATCGCCCTGATTGTCGATGAACCCTTGGACGATCATCAGCGTCTGCGGCTCGTCCTGCTCATCGTAGCGAGTGACTTCACCATACAGGGGGGCGACATGGGCAAAGCCCCGCTCGCTCAGATAGCGGCCGATTTCGGCTTCGGGGTGCTGCCCCGGCTCGAGCCGCCGGAACAACTTGATGACGACCTGATGGTCGATGATCACCGAGGTATTCGACTGTTCGGCACCCTGCTGGGAGACATCGGGGTTCTCCGGCAGCTCGAGAGTATCCAGCGCCGATGTCGGCAAGAAGCGTACCTCGCCGGCAGTGCTGGGCAGCGTGGCAGACTTGCGCAGGCCCGCGATCACCGCGAGAGCAAAGCTGTCGAGCGTCGAGGCGTCGGTCAGCAGTCCCACCTGGCGGCCCCGGCGCACCCGGGCCAGTGCCAGTTGCTGAGCCACGGCACGGGCCTTGTCGTCCTCGCCGAGAAACGCCAATGGCAGCTGATAACGCTCGACACCCTGCGCATTGCGCACTTCGAACTCGCTGAGCAGCACGGGATTCTGGACATCCTCGAGACGCGTCACATAGAGCAGTCTGACCTGCTCGATACGCGATTGCTTGGCCGCGAACCAGCGCCGCTTGGGCAGATAGGTCGGCAGCGCCTCGCGCTCCAGCAGGCTGCGCGAGGAAACATCGAGGATCTCCTCGAGGCGCCGCTTGACGATCAGCGTGACATACTCCGGCATCGGCTCCGGTGTCGGCACATGCCAGGACGGCATGGCGCTTTGCGGCGCCAGCAGGAACCAGTAGAAGCCGTAAGGCGGTAACGTCAGCAGATACGGCAATTGGCCGATCGGCGGGAAGGCGCTACCGCCGACCATTTCCACCGGCACCTGGCCGGCGAAGGCCGACAGGTCGAGTTCCACCGCCTGGGCGTTGCGCGCCACGTTGGCCACGCACAACAGTACCTCGGACTCGCCGTTGTCGAGCGTCATCTCGCGCAGGTAGGCCAGAATATGGCGGTTGCTGGGATACAGCGGGCGCATGGTGCCGCGGCTGAAACCGCGATGCTGGCTGCGTACCGCCAGCAGACGGCGCATGCTGTTGAGCAGCGAATGCGGATCACGGATCTGGGCCTCGACGTTAACGGACTGATAGCCGTAAAGCGGGTCCATGATCGGCGGCAGCACGAGACTGGCCGGATCGGCCCGCGAGAAACCGCCGTTACGGTCCACCGACCACTGCATGGGGGTACGCACGCCGTCGCGATCGCCGAGATAGATGTTGTCGCCCATGCCGATCTCGTCACCGTAGTACAGCACCGGCGTGCCCGGCATCGACAGCAGCAGGCTGTTGAGCAGTTCGACGCGGCGCCGATCACGCTCGAGCAGCGGCGCCAGACGTCGCCGGATACCCAGATTGATGCGTGCCCGGCGGTCGGCGGCGTAATGGTTCCAGAGATAGTCGCGCTCCCTGTCGGTGACCATCTCCAGCGTCAGCTCGTCATGGTTGCGCAGGAAGATCGCCCACTGGCAGTTGGCGGGAATCTCGGGGGTCTGGCGCAGGATATCGGTGATCGGGAAACGATCCTCCTGAGCCAGCGCCATGTACATGCGCGGCATCAATGGGAAATGAAATGCCATGTGGCACTCATCGCCCTCACCGAAATAGGGGCGCGTATCCTCCGGCCACTGGTTGGCTTCGGCCAGCAGCATGCGGTCGGGGTAGCGCTCGTCGATTACCGCACGAATCTTCTTGAGCACATTGTGGGTTTCGGGAAGATTCTCGTTATTGGTGCCTTCGCGCTCGACCAGATAGGGAATGGCATCCAGGCGCAGGCCGTCGACCCCCAGGTCCAGCCAGTACTCCATGACCTTGAGCACTTCGTCGAGCACCTGCGGGTTGTCGAAGTTGAGATCCGGCTGGTGGGAGTAGAAGCGGTGCCAGAAATAGGCATTGGCGACCGGATCCCAAGTCCAGTTGGACGACTCGGTATCGAGAAAGATGATGCGCGTGCCCGGATATTTCTGGTCGCTATCCGACCACACATAGAAATCGCGTTCCGGCGAACCGGGAGGCGCACGACGCGCCCGCTGGAACCATTCGTGCTGATCGGAGGTGTGATTGATGACCAGCTCGGTGATCACGCGCAGCCCGCGCTTGTGGGCTTCACTGATGAAGCGCTGGGCGTCGTCGAGAGTTCCGTAGTCCGGGCTGACTCCGGTGTACTCGGCGATATCGTAGCCATCGTCGCGACGCGGCGAAGGATAGAACGGCAATATCCACAACGTGTTGACGCCGAGACTGACGATGTAGTCGAGTTTTTCGATCAGGCCGTTGAAATCCCCGATACCGTCATCGTTCGCGTCGAAGAACGACTTGACGTGCACCTGGTAGATCACGGCGTCCTTGTACCACAGCGGATCGTCGAGAAAGTTCATGGCCTCGACGGCGTGGGATTCGCTACTGGCATCCATCATAGGGTTGCCCTCCCTGTCATTGTTTCAGGTCCTGCCCGCAAGCGGCTGTCTGCCGACCTGCGGACATTCCCAGCGGCGTACCGGACGAAAATGCAAGCCAACGTTTAGCGCACCGGTCTGATACGCCAGATGCCGAACGGCAGATGCCACGGCTCGAGGCGCGTCCATTGCCACTTGCCGTGCCATGTCCAGCGATGCCCGGACATCAGGTCTTCACCGTGCAGCGCCGCATCATCCGGCAGGCCGAACTCCCACAGCGGCAGCTCGAAGGTGCCCTCCTGCGCCTCGAACGGATCGAGGTTGATCATCACCAGGATGAAGTTCTCCAGATCGGCGGTACGCTTGCCGAAGAACAGCAGCCTGTCGTTGTGCACGGGATAGATTTCCATGCCTAGATGCGTGTGCAGCGCAGGGTTCTCGTACCGGATACGGTTGAGTTGAGCGATTTCGTAGATGATGTTGCCGGGTGCGCCGTAATCGCGCGGTCTGATCTCGTACTTCTCCGAATCGAGATACTCTTCCTTGCCGGGGATCGGCTCGCCTTCGCACAGCTCGAATCCCGAATACATGCCCCACAGTCCCGATCCCATGGTCGCCAGCGCGGCACGGATCAGGAAACCGGGACGCCCCGAGGATTGCAGAAAGTAGGGATTGATATCCGGCGTATTGACGAAGAAATTGGGACGAAATCCCTCTTTCAAGGGCGATGTGTTGAGCTCGGTGAAATATTCCGACAGCTCCGCCTTGGAGTGGCGCCAGGTGAAGTAGGTGTAGCCTTGGGTGAAGCCGAGCTTGCCCAGGCGCGACATCATCGCCGGTCGGGTGAACGCCTCGGCGAGGAAGATCACCTCCGGGTCGCGCCCGCGAATATCGGCGATCAGCCACTCCCAGAACGGCAGCGGCTTGGTATGCGGATTGTCGACCCGGAATATCTTGACGCCCTCGTCCACCCAGCCCTGCACCACATCACGCAGCGCCAGCCACAACGATGGGATCGCATCCTCGGCATAGAAGTCGACATTGACGATGTCCTGATACTTCTTGGGCGGGTTCTCCGCATAGCGGATCGAACCGTCCGGCCGCCAGGAGAACCAGCCGGGATGCTGCTCGAGCCAGGGATGGTCCGGCGAGCACTGGATCGCGAAGTCCAGCGCGATCTCCATGCCATGGTCGGCGGCGGCGCGCACCAGTCGACGGAAATCCTCGCGCGTTCCCAGCTCGGGATGAATGGCTTCGTGCCCGCCCTCCGGGCTGCCGATGGCATAGGGGCTGCCCGGATCGTCCGGACCGGGAGTGAGCATATTGTTGCGCCCCTTGCGATGCGTGCGCCCGATGGGATGAATCGGCGGGAAATACAGCACGTCAAACCCCATGTCACGGATCATCGGCAGACGCTTGTGCACGTCGTCGAAAGTGCCGTGGCGATGCGGGTCGTCCGTCTCCGAGCGCGGGAACAGCTCGTACCAGCTGGCGAACCGCGCCTTGAGTCGCTCCACGTCGAGCGGATAGGCAGCGTCACTGCGCGTCAGATGCGGTCTCGCATCGGCTTCGTGCATTCGCGTAACGGTCTGGCTGTCCAGCATCAGCGTGACGCGCTCGGCATCACTGGTGCAGGCCTGGAAACGTTCGTGTATCGCCTCCAGCGCCTCGCGCAGCTCGCCCTCCGTACGCTCGATGGCCTCGACCACCAACCGCCGGCCCTCTTCCAGCTCGAGACCGACCGGCACGCCAGCGTGATGTTTCTTGAACAGCTCGTCACGGTAGGTACCGTAGACATCCCACCACGCCTCGATCACGAAGGTATGCCGGCCAACGCGCTGCGGAGTGAAGCTTGCTTCCCAGATATCCCGGCCCAACGGCCGCACCAGATGCATCGGCGCGCGCTGACAGTGGCCTTCGTCGTCGCACCAGCTCACGGCGGCTGACAACGCATCATGACCATCGGCGAAGATCACTGCCGTCACGGTCACCGGCTCACCGGCAGTGGCCTTGGCAGCAAAACGCCCATGATCGAGAGCAGGCTGCACCGACTCGATAGCGATGCGAGGCGCCCGTGCGGCGACGAGTACATTGCTCGGATCCTGCTCGTGGGTCGGTGTGGCGCCCGGCGTCGGACGCGCTGGAGAATTCATAGTCACTGGCGGCTCCTTCCGTCACTGAATCGGAATTCGTAAACGATCAGGCTGTGTCACCGTCTGGTGTCGCAGCCGCTTGCGGGACATCCAGCACCAACTCCAACAAGGCCAATGAACGTCCCTCCAGCTCATACTGCTCGCCGAATGCTCGCCGGCAATCCGCCATATCCGGGGCGCGTGCCGTATCCAGCCGACACACCCAACCGTTACCGCGAGGCACCTCAGGCAGATGAAAGGGCAGCGAATCGTGATGGGCGTTGAACAGCAGCAATAGCGTCACGTCCGCGCCTGCACGCCGAATCCCGGTGGGCTGGGCACGCCCGTCGAGCAATACGCCGAGGCTACGGGCCTCGGGATTTTCCCAACGCTCGACGTCCATCTCTTCACCATCGGGCGCCAGCCAGGTCACCTCCCTGAGGCCCAGTTCCTCGTTGTACTCGCCACTCAGGAAACGTCCGCGCCGCAGGATCGGGTAGCGCTGGCGCAGCGAAATCACATGGCGAAGATAGTCGATCATCACGTGAGCATCGCCGCTCAGGTTCCAGTCCAGCCAGCTGATTTCATTGTCCTGACAGTAGGCGTTGTTGTTGCCCTGCTGCGTGCGCAGCAACTCATCACCGGCCAGCATCATGGGCGTGCCCTGCGAAAACATCAGCGTCGCCAGGAAATTGCGAATCTGGCGCAGCCGCAGCTCCTGGATTCCGGGATCATCGGTGGGCCCTTCCACGCCATGATTCCAGGACAGGTTGTTGCTGTGTCCGTCGTTGTTGTCCTCGCCGTTGGCCTCGTTGTGCTTCTCGTCATAGGACACCGAGTCGTACAGTGTGAAGCCGTCATGTGCAGTGACGAAGTTGACCGAGGCAAAGGGCCGCCGGCCCCGCTGATCGAAGAGATCAGCCGAAGCCGTCAGGCGAGTCGCGAGTTCGGGCAGTTGACCTTCGTCGCCCTTCCAGTAGGCACGCACGGTATCGCGGAAGCGGTCGTTCCACTCCGCCCAGCCCGGCGGGAAGCCCCCCACCTGATAGCCGCCAGGCCCGCAGTCCCAAGGTTCGGCGATCAGCTTGACCTGGCTCAGGATAGGATCCTGGCGGCAGGAATCGAGAAATCCGCCCCCTTCGTCGAAGCCGTGTGGCTCACGCCCGAGAATGGTGGCCAGATCGAAGCGGAAGCCGTCGACACGCATCTCCTCGGCCCAGTAGCGCAGCGAATCGGTGACCATCTGCAGAACGCGCGGATGACTGAGGTTGAGCGTGTTGCCGGTCCCGGTATCGTCGATGTAGTAGCGTTCATAATCCGGCAGCAGCCGATAGTAGGAGGCGTTGTCGATACCCTTCAGCGACAGGGTCGGACCCAGCTCGTTGCCTTCCGCGGTGTGGTTGTAGACCACATCGAGAATGACTTCGAGGTCGGCGGCGTGGAAGCGCGCCACCATCTCCTTGAACTCGTTGACATTGTCGCCTGCCAGGTAGCTGGGATGCGGCGCGAAGAACCCCAGGGTGTTATAGCCCCAGTAGTTTCTCAGCCCCTTTTCCAGCAAATGCTGATCGTTGGCGAAGGCATGGATGGGCAGCAGCTCCACCGAGGACACGCCCAACGAGCGGATGTAATCGATGACCTCGTTTCCCATCAACCCCGAGAAGGTGCCGCGCAGCGGCTCGGGGACCGCCGGGTGGCGCATGGTGTAACCGCGCACGTGCGTCTCGTAGACGATGGTCTGGTCCCAGGGAATCTGGATCTTGCGCGACCGCCCCCAGGTGAAGGCCGAATCGACCACCCGACAGCGGGGCATGAAGGGGGCGCTGTCGCGCTCGTCGAAACTCAGGTCGCCATCGGGATGACCGATGGTGTAGCCGAACAGGGCATCGTTCCAGTCCAGCTCGCCGACAATCTGCTTGGCGTAGGGATCGAGCAGCAGCTTGTTGGGATTGAATCGGTGGCCCTGCTCAGGCTCGTAGGGACCATGAACCCGATAGCCATAGAGCAGGCCGGGCCGTGCATCCGGCAGGTAGCCATGCCACACCTCATCGGTGTATTCGGGCAGCTCGATACGCTCGAGTTCCTGCTTGCCGTCGGCATCGAACAGACAAAGCTCGACTTTGGTGGCATTGGCCGAGAACAGGGCGAAGTTCACACCCAGCCCGTCCCAGGTGGCCCCCAGCGGAAACGGCAGCCCTTCTCTCACCCGTGAGCGTTGCAGAACACCGGGTGATTCGACGGAGGCCGCAGCCATCTCCATCTCGCTGTTCTTCTGATCGTCGGCCAGCGCCTTGTCGGCGTTAGGAGTGTCCTTGCTCATGTCGTCTCTCATCCGTGGCGAAACGTTAGGCACCAGAACTCGGTCGGTACCTGGATAGATGCCAAGATGCTATGGAAGCACCATGCCGGGCGCTGTCATGCAGACCGCATCACCGGCACGGTCGGTATCCTCAGCCTTTGGGTTTGGTCTTGGGCTTCGTCGTCCGAGAGGATGCCTTGGTTGTCGACTTGCTGGAGGCAGTGGACTTGCTGCCGGAAGTCTTGCCCGGCGTCTTCTTGGCACCGCTCGTCTTCCTGGCGGTCTTGCCGGGCACCTGGGCGGTATCGGTCGCATCGGTCGGCGTCACGGTATCCTCGTCGCGCCGGGCCTCCTCCTCAGCACGTTTCACGACAGCGGAGCCTTCCGGTGATTCGGTGACGGGTGCCTGGGCAGGATGCGATGGCCCTTCGGGAGGGGCATAGTCAGACGCCATCCGGTCGTGAACCGGTACGTCGTCCTGAGCCGGCGCATCCTGATACGCCAGGTCCTCGAGCTCGGGGGCTTCGGCTTCGTCCAGCGGCAGCCGATTCTCGTCGATGCCCCGCTCGTCATCTTCCAGCGGCAGATCATCCTCCAGCATGTCCGGCTCGTCATGCCGCGGTTCCTCATCCTCCAGGCGAACCTCCTCACCTGAGGTCCGCTCGGCGGTAACGATCTTCAGGGCCATGTCCCAGTGACGTTGCTGCTGCCCCTCGGGGCGCCCCTCGGATTCCCAGATACGATATGCCAGCTGGCGTATACGCAGTTCGTCGTCTGCCATCCTCTCGCTCTCCCTTTAACCAATTGATACATTCCGTCGTCAGAACGAAGTGTCGTCGCGCATGAACACGCCAACGGGAAGGTCCGCCAGCAATTCACCCGGGGAAAGCTCGCCTTCCTCAAGGTGAAAAGAGACATCACTCGTGATCCCCCGCCAGGCTCCATGCATGGACGATGTCACCTGCAGGCGGGTGTCTTCCCAATTCTGCGGCGCTATACATGGCAGCGTAGCACTCTTGAGCAGGGGCATCGGCAGTCGCGGCACGACGATCAATGCCATTTGCTGTCCCTGCTGACGCAGGAAGGCCAGCACATGTTCGGCACGTTCGCCCTCCACCTGCACCGGCAGATAGTCGCCCTCGGCGAACAGCCGGGGATAGCGCTGACGAAGCGCCAGAAGACGGGCGATGACGGCCTGCTTGACCCGGCCATCCTGCCAATGCGCCAGCGCATCCACCGGCGAGGACGACTCCAGTAGTGCCGCCTGCCGTGCGGCATGATCGACCTCCCGGCGGTTGTCCGGGTCCACCAGGCTGTAATCCCAGAACTCGGTGCCCTGATAGAGATCCGGCACGCCGGGTACGGTCAGGCGCAGCACCACCTGCGCCAACCCATTGACTGCGCCCGGCAGATCCAGCGTGCGTGCGACTCCGGCGATGTCGATGCGCAGCGTCGGGTCCGCCAACAGCGCGTCCAGGAAGGCGCGACATGCCGCCTCGTAGTCGTTGTCCGGCCATAACCAGTGGCTACGCAGCTTGGCCTCACGCAGCGCCTTCTGCTGCCATTGGCCCAGGCGCTCGGTGAACTCCCGCATGGCCTCGGCATCGTCGGGGTCCAGATCGGGCGCCCAAGCCCCCAGCAGAATCTGATAGAGGATCAGCTCATCGCCCGGCGAAGGCGCCGGCCCGGCGGGATGCTCCTGACGCAGCGATGCCGCCAGCCCCCGCCAGCGCTGCACATGATGGGCGAAGTCATGGCCAAGCTCGCTGATCGCCGCCAGCCTCGCCCGCACATCCTCGCCCCGCTTGTGGTCGTGCGTCGCGGTCGTGATCAGGGCGTGGGGGAAATGCCGCAGCCGTTCGCGGCTCGCGGCATGAAAATCGTCCGGCGTCCGGCTGAAGCGCTGGGGATCGAAGCCGACATCGTTGCGTGAGATCAGTACCGCAGAGCGATAGCCGGCAGTGTCTTCCACGGCCTTGGCCGCCACCGGCGAGGTGAGCTGCTGAAACCGCGTGATCGCCCGCTGGCGCAGTGCCCGCACCCCATGATCGGCGCAGGCGCTCGGCGCCTCTGCACCCAACCAGCGGTCAAGTTGCTCGAGTACCGCCACGTCCGGCGGGCTCAACTCGCTGCGCGCTCCGGCCATGGCCTGCCGGAAGAAAGGCTCGTCCTGCTCGGGACGCCCCCCGTCATCGGCATAGGTCCGGTAGACCGGGAAATGCACGATCAGCGCCCTCAGGGCGCGTTTGATCGACCCAAGGGTGATGTCGCGTGTTGCCAGTTCGCAGCGGGCGACCTTGAGCAGGGCCCGGCCGCAGGCGTCGAATTCGCTCGCCAAGGCGGTGTCGAGCATCTCGCGCCGGGCCAGGCGCACCTCAGCGAGGAAGTCATCGGTGCGGCCACTGGTCTCACGCCACAGCGCTCCCAACGGCCCCGCTCCCTCGGGATCGTGCTGCAGTCCGGAAACTTCGTTCATGAATTCGTAGCCGGTCGTGCCGTCCACGTCCCAATCGTCGTGCAGCGCTTCGCCGTCGGCGAGAATCTTTTCGACGTAGAGTGCCACATGCCGCGGCACGTCGGCGGGGCGGCCCGCCTCCAACGCATCGAGGCGCTCGCGCAGGCGCCGACAGTAACCCCGCGGATCGGCAAGCCCATCGACATGATCGACCCGCAGTCCGTCTACCCAGCCTGCCTCGACAAGCTGAAATGCCAGGGCATGCGTCGCCTCGAACACTTCGGGCAGCTCGACCCGCAGCCCGCCCAGTTCGGTGATGTCAAAGAACCGTCGCCAGTTGATGTCATCGGAAGCCGTACGCCACCACGCCAGGCGATAGTTCTGGCGTTCCAGCAAGGCATGCAGACGCATGGCGCCCGCATCCGTCCCGGTATCGAACAGCGTGGACAGCTGCATCAGCGCCTCCCGGGCCGGGGCACACTCGAGCATCTGGCGCAGATGCCGGCACGGTTCGGCGGCAGCGGTATAGGCATCCTGACGCGTCTGCAGGTCGTCGAACTGGGCAGCGAGGTCGCGCAGACCATCGTGTTCGGCGTGACGCAGGATATCCCCATAGTGACGCGGATCGATGGGGAAGCGATGCTCGTGGTAGGCGACATGGAAAGCCGCCGCTTCGGGTACGTAGTGCAGCTCCAGCACGCCCGCGTGCAGCACCTCGTCGTAGGGCCCGCCCAGAAACGGTACCAGCAGCTTGCCGGTGAGCAGCGGATCGGGAGACTGCCAGTCGATATCGAAGAATTCGGCATAGGGGCTCTGCCGTCCCCAGGCCAGCACGTCCTGCCACCAGGGGTTTTCCGAGCCGCCAACCGCCACATGGTTGGGCACGATATCCAGGATCAGCCCCATGTCGTTGGCATGCAGCCGGGTCACCAGGCGCTCCAGCGCCTGCTCACCGCCCAGTTCGGGATCCAGGCGGGTTGGATCGATGCCGTCGTAACCATGGGTCGAGCCGGCCCGCGAGGCGAGCAGCGGCGAGGCATAGACATGGCTGATGCCCAGCGCGGCGTAGTAATCCACCCAATGGACGGCGTCGTCGAGGGTGAAACCACGATGAAACTGCAATCGTACGGTAGCGCGAATGTCGCTCATGAAGTGGGCTCCAGCGGCGTCTGCGCGGCCTGTCGTGAAATGTCTCGTGCTCGAGCCAGTTCCTCGAGACGGTGCCGGACTTCGGCTGGCGTCAGTAGACTCGACGCCTCCGCCATCCAGCGTCGGCGCCAGTTGGGATGTTCATCAAGCGTACCGGGCAGGTTGGCCTGCTCCTCCAGCCCCAGCACGTCCTCTACCGGCAGCAGTACCAGCGGGGCCGGAGTGAGGCCGATATGCCGGGCCGCGGCATCGAGAACCCGCGAGGCGGGAAAGTCGGCTGCATCCAGCGTCTCCGGGCCCTGACGGTTCCCGGTCAGCCCCAGCACATCGGCCAGCTTGGCTCTCGCCTCCCCGCGCGCCTGGCGTTCGTCCTCGGCGCTCTGATCCTCTCCCAGCAGCCCCAGACGGCTACGCCAGTCGATATCATTGCCCGCCCACCAACCGGCCACGGTTGGCAGATCATGGGTCGAGGTGGTCGCCATGGCGTCGTCCGTCCACGCCTTGGCCGGCAGGAAATCGCCTTGGGCATCCTGTTCGAACCACAACACCTGCATGCCCAGAATGCCGCGCGCCACGAGCTGCTCGCGGAAGCCGGGCGCCACGGTTCCCAGATCCTCGCCGATCACGATGCCGCGATGACGCCAGGATTCCAGCGCGACCAGCCGCAGCATATCCTCGAGCGGAAAGCGTACGTAGGCGCCCTCCCGAGGCGAGACGCCATGCGGTACCAGCCACAGCCTCATCAGTCCCAGGACGTGGTCGATACGCAGTCCCCCGGCATGCCGGAAGCTGGCGCGCAGCATGTCGATGAAACTGCGAAACCCCGAACGCATCAGCCCGTGCGGAGAGAATGCCGCCAGCCCCCAGTCCTGCCCGTACACGTTGAAGGTATCGGGGGGCGCCCCGACCGAGACGCCTTCGAGCATCTCCGCCTGGCGACTCCAGGACTGGCTGCCGGCATCGTCGGCTCCCACTGCCAAGTCGGCGATCAGCCCGACCGCCATGCCGGCATTGCGGGCCGCCGTCTGCGCGCGCGTCAGCCCCTGTGCGACCAGCCATTGCAGGAAGGCATAAAAGCCGACTTCCCGGGCGTTTTCCTCGGCAAAGCGCGCCACCTCGGGACTGCCGGGATCACGCAACGGCTCGGGCCAGTCGCGCCAGTACCCTTCGGGCCGCTGGGCCTGCAGGGCCTCGAAGCGGCAGTGATCCTCCAGCATGGAGCCCTCCGCCCGGCGGAACTGCGCCAGCTGCTCACGCAGCGTCTCGGCCGCCTCATCGGTACGCACCATGACATCGTCATACAGGGCCTTCATCCAGGTCAGCTTGGCGCGTCCCGCGGCAGGCCAGTCGAGATAGTCGTCCGCCTCCAGGCGACGCAGCTCGGCCTCGAGACCGCAGCGGTCAATGGCGTTCTTGACGGCGTCCTCCCCGACGAGGCCTTCGGGCGCAGCGTAGAGCACGTTGAGCAGCAGCCGGCTGGAGGGCGAGTAGGGGCTGTAACGCTCGGGATCGTTGCTGAACATGGCATGGGTCGGGCTGATTGCCAGCGCCGCCGCCCCCTGTTCGCCAGCCTTCTCTGCAAAGGTTTCCAGCGCCAGGGTGTCGCCGATACCGCCGTCGCCGGGACGACGCAGGGCATAGAGCTGCGCCGCCACCCCCCACAAGCGGGGCTGGGACTGTTCACAGGCATCCGCCGGCGAAAAACACTGTCGCGGTGCCACCGCCAGGGTCAGCTCCGTATCGCCGATGCGCAACCGATGGTAGCCCACCTCTTCGATGGCGGGCAGCTGGCCGTCGGCATTCGCCGTGACGGAGCGGGATGGCCCCGATTCGAGAGTCAGCGAGCACTCCGTACCCGCCGGCAGCCGACCGGGCAGGCTCACCGACGTCTCGCAATCGGCGGTGATCAACGGCGGCCACTGCGAGGGGTCTGCGGATTTCTGCTCGCGCTCGAGCCGCTGCAGGCTGTCGCGTACGGCCTTGTCGTCATCGGCGGGAAATCCCAGCACTGCCAGGAGCCTGCGCTGGGTCTCCTCCGAGAGCTGGCAGGGCTCGCTGTCGCTGTTCTCCCACTCCACGACCAGTCCCGCTGCCTCGGCGAGCTTCCTCAAGGTTGCGTCGCTCATGCGGTCACCTCCTCTTCACCGGGATTGGACCGCAGCCAGGCGACAGCGGAGCGCGGCGCCAATGTACCGCTCTCGGCATCAACCGCGATGCCTTCAGCCGTTTCGTAGAGGCACTGCCCCACCCCGAAACCGCGAGTGGTTGCCGGGGTGTCGCCAAGATTGAGGGCGATCACCAGTTGGCTGTCGTCGTTCATCCGCCAGCGTGCGACAACGGCCTTGTCGCCCAGGGCCTCGGCCCCCAGTGCAGCGCTGCCGTCCAGGCGTGGCACGATCTCCCCGTGACGCAGCGCCAGCAGGGTTTGGTAACGCGAGAGCCAGGCGTCGTGGGGCGCCTGTTCCCGACGTGCGAAATCGGGAACGGAATCCTCGAAGGTCTGCAACGCATTGGGGTCGGGAATCTTCTGCCGGGTCGCCTCGTCGCGAAAGGCGCTGAAGTCGGCGAACTCGGAGCGTCGCCCTTCGCGTACCGCATCGGCCAGCTCGTCGTGATGCTCGGTGAAGAACAGGAAGGGCCGGGTCGAGCCCCACTCCTCGCCCATGAACAGCAACGGCACCATGGGGGACAGCAGCAGCAGTACCGTGGCCGCGGCCAGCGCATCGGGGTCGGCGAGAACGCTCAGACGTTCTCCCAGCGCCCGGTTGCCGGTCTGGTCGTGGTTCTGCAGGAAGGCGACGAAGGCGCTGGGCGGCAGATGCGCGCTGGGTTCACCTCGGACATGGCCATGCCGGGAACGCTCGCCCTGATAGATGAAACCTTCGCTCAGGCAACGCACCAGCTTGGCCGTGGCGTCGTCGGTGAAGTCGGAGTAGTAGCCCTCGTGCTCGCCGGTAAGCAGCACATGCATGACGTTGTGCCAGTCGTCGCTCCACTGGGCACTGTAGTATTCGGGCTCGAGAAGACTGGCAGTGTTGCCCTCGTTCTCCAGCACCAGATGCACGTGGCGCTGCGGATCCACCTGGGCGCGGATCGTCTGGGCCATTTCGACCAGGAAGTCGCGTTCGCTGATGGCATGCACGGCATCGAAGCGCAGGCCGTCGAGACGGTACTCCTGAAGCCACATCAGCGCATTGTCGATGAAGTAGCGACGCACCGCGGGTTCGCGGAAGTCGATGGAGGGCCCCCAAGGCGTGGTGATGTCGTTACGGAAGAACGTCTCGGCGTAGCTGGCCAGATAATTGCCGTCCGGACCGAAGTGGTTGTAGACCACGTCGAGAAATACCATCAACCCATGGGCGTGCGCCTCGTCGATCAGTGCCTTCATCTCCTCGGGGCTGCCGTAAGCGGCTTCCACGGCATAGGGCAACACGCCGTCGTATCCCCAGTTGCGCCCTCCCGGAAACTCGGAGACCGGCATGAGTTCGATCGCCGTGACGCCGAGCGACGCGAGATAGCCGAGTTGCTGACGCACCCCGGCGAATCCTCCCAACGCACCGACGTGCAGCTCATAGAGCACCGTTTCGTGCCAGGGGCGTCCCCGCCAGTCGGGGTGTTTCCAGACGTAGCGCCGTGGATCGATGACCAAGCTGGGGCCATCGATATCACCCGCCTGGGCGCGTGATGCGGGATCCGGCACCAGGCTGCCCTGGTCGTCGCCATCACCGAATATCCGATAGCGATAGCGTGCGCCATGCCCGCAGTCTGCCTCGACCTCGAAACGCCCCTCGCCCGCTGGCGTCATCGGCAGGCTGGGACGACCTTCGATCTCGACACATACCTTGTGGATACTGGGCGCCCAGAGTACGAAGCGGGTTCTGTTCTCATCCAGCACCTGAGCGCCGAAGGTCGGCGTGAACGTGGCTTGTGCAAGCTCGTCATGCATCATGCCGGCCAGTCTCCTTGCCTCAACAACAATGTAGATAACGGCGGAAGCGTCAGCTCCACCGAGGCGGGATGTCCGTGGCTGGGAGAAAGCTGGGCCCGGACACCGTTAGCATTACCGACATTCGAGCCCGCATAGAATTCACTGTCGGTATTGAGGATTTCACGCCAGGTTCCTAGCGCCGGCACTCCCAGGCGATAGCGATGGAGCACGTTGGGGGTGAAGTTGGAGATGACCAGCAACGGTGCCGTGCCCTCCGCCCCGTAGCGCAGAAAGGCAATGACGCAGTTGGTCGAGTCATCGCCCACGACCCAGGCAAAGCTATCGGGACGGCAATCGCAGTAGTGCAGTGCCGGCTCGTTGCCGTAGACGCGATTGAGATCCGCCACCAGGCGCAACATGCCCGCGTGACAGGGATTGTCGAGCAGCCCCCAGTCGAGCTCACCCGCCTGCTGCCAGCCACGCCCCTGGGCGAATTCGGTGCCCATGCCCACCAGCTTCTTGCCTGGGTGGGCCCACATGAACCCCAGGCAGGCGCGCAGGTTGGCAAAACGCTGCCAGGTATCCCCCGGCATTCTGCCCAGCCAGGTGTTGGCGCCCTCGGCAGACTCTTCATCGACCAGAGGCAGCACGTAGTGAGCGTCGAAGGCATGAGCCAAGCCACCGATGAGCACGCCATGATGGGCGCCTCGCGCCTCGGGAGGCTGACTCAGGTAGGACAGAGTGGCCTGCGACCAGTGCGTGTTCCATGTCAGAGCGCGGGCCGGCGCCTGATCCTGGGACATGGCCGCCGGCAGATGATCGTCGGAAAACAGCAGTACATCCGGATGCCGTGCAGCGATCGACTCCATCAAGGACTTGAGCAGTGGCTCTGCAGTGTGATTCCCCAGTGGCGCGACCTGCATCAGGCGCAGCCCATCGAGATGAAAGCTTTCCAGCCAGTCGAGCGCCTGCTCGAGCCCCTCTTCATCCGAGAGCGGCGTTTCGGGCGGTGCCAGCGGCCATTCGATGATGACGCCGATGCCGCCTTCGTGACAGGCATCGACGAAACGGGCAAAGGCCACGCCGGCGCCCGGCTCGTCCAGACCCTTGAGCTCGACATGAGTGAAGCCGAGGTCCGCGACGTAAGGCACCAGCTGCGCCGCCAGTGCCTCCCACTGCAGCGGTTGTCCCTGCTCATCATGACGCCAGGCGGCGGCATAAAGCCGGTAGATCGACAACGGCGACAACACGGGATCGTCACGCCGGCGATGGCGCAGCCAGACGGCATCCTGCCAGCGATGGGCAGCTACCTTGGCTTGCTGGGGGCGACTCCCTGCGACTTGGGCGGCAGGTCCCGCGATATGCCCAACGGCACTGGGCCATGTATTACCGACCGCCTCGTACAACGGCCCGCTCGGCATGACCGCCGGCAGCCCGAGGGGAAAATGACTGGTCATAATCACCGTCCTTGCTCAAAAACTCCGTTCCCGTACCGGTCACCCCCAGGCGCCATCGGTGGCGCCAGCTTGCCGGTCACCCTGCCACTTGCACGCTGGTGTCCTCCTCCATTTCGAGCAGCACCTTGCGGTACAACTGGCTGTACGGCTCGATCGACTGACGCCAGTGATAACGCCCCGCCATGGCGGCACGGCGCATGGCATAGAACAGATCGGTGGCGTAAAAGACGGTGATGGCCCGCTGGATGGCGTGCATGTAACTCTCGAGGCTCATCTCATCGAACAGGAAACCGGTCACGCCATCCTCGATGGTATCCACCAGCCCACCGGTGCGATGCGCAATAGGCAGTGAGCCGAAGCGCTGGGCATACATCTGACTCAACCCGCACGGTTCGAATCGCGACGGCATCAGCAGGAAGTCACTGCCGGCATACATGCAGCGCGCCTCGCCTTCATCGAACCCGATGTTCACCCCGATGGCCCCGGGAAAGCGTGCCGCCAGATTGCGCAGGGCGTTTTCCATTGCCCGCTCGCCCCGCCCGATGAAGACGATCTGACCACCGGCTCGCACGATGGATTCCGCCACGCCGATGGTCAGATCCAGCCCTTTCTGATGGACCAGGCGAGACACCACGGCGAATAGCGGGCCATTGCTGATTGCCAAGCCGAACATGCGCCGCACGTGCTCGGCATTGGCACGTTTGCCGCGCCAGTCATTCATGGCGAAGGCCTGGGCAAGATGGCTATCGGTACGGGGATCCCAGGAGTCATCGATACCATTGGGAATACCGCTCAGCCGCCCTTCGGCCGCCTTGCAGCGCAACAGGCCATCGAGGCCGCAGCCGAATTCGGGTGTGGTGATTTCACGGGCATAGGTGGCACTGACAGTCGTGATGTGCGAGGCATACACGATCCCGGCCTTCATGAAGGAGATCTGGCCGAAATATTCCAGTCCCTCGATGCAGAAGGCCTGCTCGGGAATCCCCAGTACCTGGCAGCGCGAGACGTCGTAGACCCCTTGGTAGGCGAGGTTATGAATGGTGAAGACGCTCGGCATGGTGACGTCCTGCCAGCGAAGATATCCCGCGGCGAGTGCGCTCGGCCAGTCATTGAGGTGCAGCATTTGCGGCCGCCAGTCGAGCCCGGCATCGCCACAGGCAATATCCGCCGCTGCCCGGGCCAACCGGGCAAAACGGATATCGTTGTCTTCCCAGCCGATCCCCGTCTCGTCGCAATAGGGGCTTCCCACACGCTCGTAGAGTTCGGGACATAGCAGTACGTAGAGGATCAGACCGTCGGTACAGGTAATCTGGCCGATATCGCAGGCAGGCAGCCCGGCATAGGCCGGAAGATGGCCGATGAGATGAATGTCATGATCCGACTCGATCATCTCCCGGTAGGCCGGTATCAGGACACGCACGTCATGACGAGCTCTCAGTGCGCGCGGTAAAGCCGAAGAGACATCTCCCAAACCTCCGACCTTGACGAAGTCGGCGATCTCCGAAGTGACGAACAACACCCGATACTGGTCATCATCGCTGCGTTCCTTCCGGCCCACCGGAATATGCCGGCTGTACGCGACGATGGTCTCGGCATCCTGAACGGCGCTGATCGCCTGCCTCGCCACATTATTCTCCGATGAAGTAATACCGTGCAAAGCCACACTGCCCATGATCGACCTCCCTGCCCGATTTACATGGTCAACAAAGCCCTTCTGGGCATTCGCAAAACTTTTTTAAATAATCGATCCGCTTTCATGGTGGCTTCCTGTGTAGTGACATGGCCACTCTATTTGCGATGACTCTAGATTTTTATTGCAAACTTTAGTTCGGCATCTAATATTTCTTGTTGCTGCCCCGCCACCATACATTCCTGTTGAACCAGAACCTTTCCTCAGTTCGAACAGCGCGTTTTATGACGCAGAGCAAAGCAATGCTCTTCATGCCTTGACGTCACGCCCTTTCGCAAAGCCACTCCTGCCAAAAATTCTGCTGCAGAGCGCTCCTGCCCCGGAAAAGCCTCAGACAAGCTTCAGCTAGCGGGATGACTCATCGGATATGCCTACCCAGCATATCCTAAAACTTCAGTCAGAACCGGCATAACCTGTCATATCTCGCGAAAATTTCCATCTCCCATGGATATATAAGCTATCTCTACCGTCGAGGTCAAAGCGTCGCTTGGAATTGGATTGTTTGTAATAAAAAGATGCGAAATGTTTCAACGAGAATAATAGAACGCTTGTTTCATTACGTTTAACTTTGCACCACAATTGCACCTTCAAGGCTGTCATGGATTTAAACCATGAAGGTCAATTGATAAACATTAAAAACGTAATACTTTGGCCATGCCTCTCCTCTAGTATGTCTATCCTTAAGAAGTTGAGCGTGCCGACAAATGCCTTTCACGGGCATCCTGGATACCGTTGGCCTTGTAGGCACCCGCTTCGGAAGATGAGCTTTCATGTCCGGTATCGCCATTGTCGATATCCACACTCATCCGTGGCATCGCTACCGTCTGGCCACTGTCCTCGAGGCGCTGCTTGAGGCGTAGATTGAAGGCGCGCGCCACATCCCATTGCATGATCGGCGCAGTTCGCATGCGCACACGCATGATGGCCGTTCCCTGATCGAAGCTTTCGATGCCCTGCAGCTCCAGAGATGACCAGATATGATGACGCATCATCGGATCCTGGCGCAGCTCCTCGGCGACGTCGCGAGCGAGCGAGATGGCATCGTCGACCTTCATGTCGTGCGGCACACGGATACGGATCAGGGCGATACCGAACTCGCGAGAAAAGTTCTGAATGCCCTTGATCTGGCTGAATGGAATGATATGCACGATACCGTCCAGATCACGCAGGCGTACAGTACGCAGGCTGAGCCGCTCTACCGTCCCCATGTGCCCGCCCACGTCGACGAAATCGTCGATCGACAGCGAGTCCTCGATGAGAATGAAGACCCCGGTGATCAGATCCTGCACCAGTGTCTGGGCGCCGAAGCCGATGGCCAAGCCGATGACCCCCGCCCCCGCCAGCAGCGGCGTGACGTTGACGCCGAGGTTGGCCAGTCCGACGATCGCGGCAATGACCACGATAGTGACGAAGATGACGTTGCGGATCATCGGCGTAATGGTCTGTGCCCGGGTATTATGCACCCGACGCCCACGCGAGCGGGCCGAAGCATGCAGGGCGCGCTGGATGGCCGTATCGGCGAAGATCCAGGCCAGCCAGGCCAGCAATACCGTGGCGCCAATCCCCAGCAACGCCTGACCGATGCGGGCGCTGATGGTGCCCTCGCCACCGACGCCCATCAGCGAGAGTCCCCAGACACGCAGCGCCAGCTCGGCAAAGACGGCCCAGAACACGAAATAGGCCAGCGTGTAGCCGAACCTTTCGAGGCGGCGGCCGTACTCGGTCCGGCGCTTGCGTCGCGTCTTCTTCTCGCTGTGACGTTGGATCACGCCGTTGATGACCAGCGTCACTACCAACAGTGCCGCACAGATGATCGCCCGCGTGAAGGCCCGGTCGGCCTCGCCTGCGGAAAAGAAGATCGCCGCCAGCGACGCCCCGACGAGCAGCAGTGCCGGGATATGCCAGAGCCGACCGATGACACCGAGCACTTCGTTCTGGGTCGTCTTGTCACGGCGCTGCGGATAGGGACGATTGCGGATCAGATGCTTGACGGGACGCTTGATGCGTAGCACCAGAAAGCCGCCCAATAGCGCGGCCAGGGCATTGGAGGATACCGACAGCCAGCCGGCGAGATTCCCGCCCAACTGCTCCGCCAGTCGTTCACTGTCCGCCGCATCCCCCAAAGCGGCCAAGGCACCGATGATAAACAGACGGCTCAGTGCCTGGCGCCTCAGGATGGCCACCGCCACCCGCCGATGCCCGCGGGTGAACAGCGAAATCACCACTTCGAAGACCGCTGACAACAGGCGCCCGCACAGCGTGACGTAAGCCACCACCAGCACGCTGGCCCGCGCCGCGCTACGCGCATTCACCCACTGGAGGGCGGTCAGCATGACGGCAAATGCCAGAGCCCAGGGGAGTACCTTGCGCAGAAAATGCTCCGCGAGCATCCAGCCACGCGGCTCCGGCGGCAAGATACGCGGCCAACCATGGCGCTTGGCCAGTAGCCGTCCGAGCGCCATCGCCGTCGTCAGCAACCCGAACCAGATGGCCAGCAGTACTGCCGCCTCGGCCATGTCCCGTAGCAGGTCGGCCCGGCTTGTGGAAGTGAACAGTGATTCGATGTCCTCACCGGCACGTTGCGAGCGCTGCGCCCAGACATCCAGCGGAGCCTGACCGGCTTCCACCTGTTCACCATAGTCGGTGAACGAATCGGCCAGGGCGCCAAGCAACCCCTGGCGTTGCGTGGGCTCCTCAGCCTCGCTCGATGCTCCGGTGGCCGAGCGCAGCTCCTTGAGCTGGGAGAGCAGCTCCTCACGCTGGGCATCGTTCTCCAGTGTGGCGATGACCTTATCGAGAGAAGTTTGAAGCTCTTCGGGGCTCTGCTCGGTCTGCTGCGCTGCGGCCGCTCCGCCATCGCTGTTTCCGTCACCGCCCAGACTGGGAAGCGATAGCATCCCCTGCGCCTGAGCGACAGGCGCAGCCAGCATGACCAGGCTCAGCAGCGTGACGGCCAGCCCAGCGATGCGGATGTGAAGAAACGGCATGCCACCTCCTGCGGCGAAAGACTTCCGTGGTCACCAGACTGCCGCCTGGAAAGAACAACACCAAGCCTATCATGGTGAACGAAGTGTAGTGCCCCATGCCGAAAGGTGTGAAAACCCAGCCATGCATGACATGTCCATGCGAGACGAGCCAGACGCGCCACGCCGTGAACGTTATCCGACGGCATAAAAAAGCGCCGCAGCTTCGCTACGGCGCCTTCCTCTTCCGAGTTTCCTCATGAACGCCCCACAATGGGGCTTGGCTTAGCTACGCGACTGCTGTGCCTCTTCCGATTCCGCCTGATCGTCATCCCGCTTGCCCAGCCCAAGCTTGGCGGAAGCCCATTGCTGCGTCTGCATGATCAGCACATAGGCCGCCGGCACGAATACGGTGGCCAGAATCGTGATCGAGAGCATTCCTCCCACGACAGGCGTACCGATCTGATTGCGACTTGCCGCGCTGGCCCCCGTGGCGATGGCCAGAGGCAGAGTCCCGCCGATGAACGCCAGCGACGTCATCACGATGGGACGGAAACGCTGGCGGGCCGCGATCTGTGCCGCCTCGACAATCGACTTGCCGAAATGCGTACGCTGCTGCTCGGCGAACTCGACGATCAGAATGGCGTTCTTGGCCGCCAGACCGACCACCACCAGCAGGCCGATCTGCAGATAGACGCTCGTGCTCATGTCACGCAGGAACACCGCGAGAATGGCACCGATGAATGCGAAAGGCACCGCCGTGACTACCGCCAGCGGCAAGGTCCAGCTCTCGTACTGGGCGGCGAGGATCAGGAACATCATGAGAATGCCGAAGCTCAGCGCCAGCGTTGCCGCGGTTCCCACGTTGATCTGCTGGTAGGCCTCACCGGCCCAGCCCATGCCGTACTGGCTGCCCAGGGTTTCCTGAACCACCTCCTGCATCACCTCCACCGCCTGGCCGGAGCTGTAGCCCGGCGCCGGGCCGCCCTGGAACTGAGCCGCCGTGTAGACGTTGTAGCGATTGAGTACCGAGGGTGCATGGTCGCGCTCCACCGAGACCAGGGCAGAGAGCGGAACCCGCTGATTGTCGCCGCCACGCACGTACACATTGGCGAGATCCTCGGGAGAACGCCGGAAATCGCCTTCGGACTGGATATACACCTGGAAGTTACGATTGAAGCGGGTGAAGTAATTGACGAAGGCATTACCGAAGGTGCTCGACAACGTGGCGTTCAGATCGCTCAGGCTCACACCGAGACTGCGCGCCTTGTCCTGGTCGATGGTCATGCGGTACGTCGGCACGCTGACATCGAGCGTGGTGAAGACGCGTGACAGTTCGGGCCGCTGGCTTGCGGCCTGCATCACCTTGAGCGAAGCCTGATACAGCTCGTCAGGCGAGTCGCCGCCGAACGACTGCAGATACCCGGTGAACCCGCCCGTGGGCGATAATCCCTGGATGGGCGGCACATTGAAGGCCATGGTCTGCCCGCCGGGAATCTGCGCTCCCATCTGCATGATCCTGCCGGTCAGCTCGTCCACCGTGATGTCACGCTCCCCCCAAGGCTTCATGGTGATGAACATCGTCGCCCTGGCGGTATTCGCCCCTCCCGACAGCAGATCGAACCCGGTGATGCCCACGGCATAATTGACGCCGGGGATCTCCTGAACCCGCTCGGAGAGTTCGTGGACGTAGGCATCCGTGCGCGCCATCGAGGCCCCTGCCGGCAGACTGATCGAGGCAATCGCCACCCCTTGGTCGGTAGAGGGAATCAGCCCGCCGGGGAGCTGCTCGTAGATCCACCAGGACGCGACGCAGCAGCCCACGAACAGCGCCAGCATGATCAGGGTGTGCCGGATCAGGAAGTTGGCGATGGACATGAAGAAGTTGGTGACCTTCTCGAACCCCGCATTGAACCAATCGAAGGGCTTCTTGAGGGTGTGCACCAGGCGCGACTCCTTCATCTTGGCGTGATTCTTGAGGAAAATCGCGCTGATCGCCGGCGTGAAGGACAGTGCGACGACGGCGGAAATCGCCACCGAGATCGCGATGGTGATGGCGAACTGCTGATACATCTGCCCGGTCAGCCCCCCCATGAAACCGACCGGGATGAATACCGCCGACATGATCAGAGACGTGGCGATGACCGCTCCCGACACCTCCTTCATGGCTTCGAACGTCGCACTCAGCGGCGTGGCGTTCTCATCCTCGTCGAGGATACGCTCGACGTTCTCGATGACCACGATGGCATCGTCGACCACGATCCCGATGGCCAGGATCATCCCGAACAGCGACAGCAGGTTGATCGAGAAATCCAGCAGATACATCCCGGCAAACGTTCCGATCACGGAGATCGGCACCACCGACATCGCGACCAGGGTCGAGCGCCAGCTCTGCAGGAACAGGAAGACAATCACCGCCACCAGAATCAACGCTTCGATGAAGGTATGCTGCACCGACTCGATCGAGGCATCGATGAACAGCGTCGTATCATAGGGGATGGCGTAATCCAGACCCGCCGGGAAGCGCGCCTTGAGCTCCCGCATGGTCTGCTTGACCTCGGTGGCCACCTCCAGGGCATTGGCCCCGGGCTGCAGATAGATGGCGATCGGCGCGATCGGCGAGTTATTGACATATCCCTGGACGCCATAGGTGTTCTGGCCCAGCTCGACACGTGCGACATCGCTCAGGCGCAGCGAGGCGCCGTTTTCTTCGGTACGCAGCAGAATATTGCGGAACTGGTCGACACCCTCGAAGCGGCCCTGCGTGGTCAGCGTATAGGTATAGGGCGTCGGATCGTTCAGCGGCTCGGCCCCCAGCTTGCCTGCGGCGATCACGGTATTCTGGGACTGGATGGCTGCCCGCACTTCCGCCGGCGTCAAGTCATACAGCGCCAGCTTGTCCGGGTTGAGCCATACCCGCATGGCGAACTCCTGATTACCCAGCACCTGGGCATCGCCCACGCCGGGCAGCTGATTGAGTTCGTCGGTGATATTGAGGTTGGCGTAGTTGTTGAGAAACAGCGAGTCGTACTCGCCCCCCTCTGCCATCAGCGCAATGAACATCAGTACGCTGTTCGAGCGCTGCTCGACGGTGATGCCCTGGGCCTGCACCTCGCTGGGCAGGCGCGACAGCGCCCGCTGCACCCGGTTGTTGACGTTGATCGTGGCGGTCTGAGGGTCCGTGCCGATGTTGAAGTACACCTGCATCGACATGGTGCCGGCATCGGAACTGGTCGAGGTCATGTAGATCATGTCCTCGACGCCGTTGACCTCCTCGGAGAGCGTGGCCGCCACGGTGTCGGATATCGTCTGCGCATCGGCGCCCGGATAGGTTGCCGAGACGCTGACGCTGGGAGGCACCACCTGGGGATACTGCTCGATCGGCAACGTGCGTGCCGCCATCAGGCCGATCAGCGTGATGATGGCCGACAGAACCGTGGCGAATATCGGGCGCCTGATGAAAACGCTGGAAAAATTCATCCGTCTACTCCGCCGTTAGCCCTGCTCGTTCTGTGCCGGGGCCGTGCCCGATGAGGTGTCGCTCTTGGCGCCCGTCTCCTGATTGCCCCGAGGCTCGGCGTTTTCCGCCTGCGCGTTGTCGCCACCCGTGGTCTGAGCGTCTTCTTCCTGGATCACCTCGGGATCTCCGTCGAAGGGCTGTGGATCGATCTTGTCACCCGCACTGATGCTGCCGATCGCACTGACCACGACCCGCTCGCCGGGCTGCAGGTTGCCCATGATGATTTGCCAGTCGCCCGCCGGCTCGCCCAGATCGACGAAACGGCTCGTGGCCTTGTTATCGTCATCGAGTACAAAGAGCTGCGGTCCCTTGAGCCCCTCGGTAATCGCCACTTCTGGCACCGCCAGCACCTGGAAGCGCTGCAGACCTTCCAGTGCGACGCGCACGAACTGGCCGGGAAGGAAAAGCTGCTCTTCATTGTCGAAGACCGCCTCGGCCTGAACCGTGCTGGTCGATTCGTCGACACGCGAACCGAGGTACTCGATACGACCTTTCAGGCCCTCGCCTTGTAGGTCGGGCCCCAGCGAAGGGGCCTTCAGCCGTGCGCTAACTTCGGGGGCGTCGGGTATGCGCCGCTGACGACGCAAGGCGACGGCATCCTCCTCAGGCAATGAGAAGCGCGCCTCGAGGGTCTGCATCGGCGTGATCGTGGCCAGCTCCTGCTGCGGCTGCACCAGGTTGCCGACATCCACCTCGCTCAGGCTGATCTGGCCGGAAACCGGCGCCTCCACCGTGGTGTAGTCGAGATCGAGCTGGGCATCGTCAAGCGCTGCCTGGGCCTGCGCTACGGAAGCCTGGGCAGTCTGCAATGTGGCCCGCGCCTCGTCCAACTGCTGCTGGCTGACCGAGTTCTGCTTATAAAGGCTCTGATAACGTTCCCAGTTGCGCTGAGCCCGGGACTGCTCGGCCTTGGCGCTCTGCAGATCGGCCTCGCGCTGGCGTACCGCGGCCTCGTAGCGCGCCGGCTCGATGGTAAACAGCAACTCCCCCTTCTCGACCCGGGCGCCCTCGGTATAGTGTCGCTCCTCGAGCACGCCGGTGACACGGGCCACCACCGTGACTTGCTGCTCGCTGCGCAGCAGTGCCGGATAGCTCTTTTCCAGTTGCACGTCGCGGGGCTGAACCGTCATGACCTGTGCCGGCTGGGGGGGCTGGTTCTGCCCTTCTCCCTGCTGGGCCTGCTGCGAATCCTCTTCACTGCCGCCGCAACCTGACAGCAGTAACGCCAGCAGTACCACGCTCATGGTCGCGATACTCTTGTTCATCGTCGTCAGACGCATGTCTGCCCTCACCCTGGGAATGCTGATTAGAATCACGCGAGCTTACAAGCATACATACATGAATGTAAACTTCGATAAGGTTACGGTAGGATGTTTCATCGGATTCACAGAACGACTCTTGAAGAAGTCGACACCACGAAGGCCACGCCATGCCCAGACGAACGAAAGCCGAAGCCGAGGCGACCCGTGAAGCCCTGCTTGATGCCGCAGAGATCATCTTTCTCGAAAAAGGAGTCTCACAAACCTCGCTGGAACAGATTGCGCGACAGGCTGGCATGACCCGGGGTGCCGTCTATTGGCATTTCAAGAACAAGGCCGACCTGTTCAATGCCATGCTCGACCGGGTAAAGATGCCATTGCAACAACTGATGGATGACATCCACGCCGAGCATTGCCCCGAGACGCCACTCGAAACTCTGCGGCTGGCCACGCATCATGCCTTTACGATGCTTGAGCGCCCCCGATCAAAGCGGGTGCACACCATCTTGCTGCATCGCTGCGAGTTCGTCAGCGATATCAACCCCGTCGAGTTGCAGACCCGTCTGGCTCGTGAGTGTGAAGATGTCGTCCAGGATTGTTTCGAGCAGGCGGCGAAGCAGGACCAACTGATCGACGGTCTGAAGCCCGAAACCGCCGCCATGATGTGGCATTCCATGATAGGCGGGCTGTTTCACGACTGGCTGCGCGCCCCCGAGCGCTACGCCATCAGCGAGACCGGCGGTGAAGCCATCGATCAACTGCTGCGTATGATGCTGCGCCGACAAGCATGACAATCATGCGCAGCATAGCAGGAGTTCCGCCCTGCATTGTGACGATAATGTTTTTATAAGGTCTGTTGGCATTTCAGCGCGAGCCGCGTTGCTGCGCATGAAACGTCAACGGACCCTAGTGCTCGTTGAGCACGGCGATGGCGCGCTCGACACCCGAGCGGTAGATACCGCCGAACAGAAGAAGGTGATTGAGTAGCGGATAGAGCTGAAACAGCGTCTGCCGCCTCGGCCAGTCATCGGGACGACGCCCATTCCAGTAGGCTTCGAAGAAGGCCTCGCCGGGCGAGCCGAACAGGGTCAGCATGGCCACGTCGACCTCCGGATAGTGCGCATAGACGGCCGGATCGATGATCGCGGGTCCCTCACGCGTATGCAGTACGTTACCCGACCACAAATCGCCATGCAGCAAACTGGCGGGAGCATCGGGCAGCCACTCTTCGACTTCCCGGGCAGCCTGCTCCAATGCCTCGAGCGCCTGGCGCTCCAGCAGGGCCTTCTCGTGACAGGCCCGCCCCAGTGGCAGCAGACGCCGTTCCCGCTGAAACACGCGACCGTCCTCGCTGGGCGTGTTGGGCTGAGGCGTCAGGCCGCAGGCGTTGTCCCGCGGCCAGCCATGCGTCTCGTACGTGACGCCATGCAGGGCCCGCAGCCCTTCGCCCAGAGCCGCCTCGTTACCCTGCCCACGCTGGCGCTCCAGAAACTCCATTACCAGCAGATCCCGTTCCTGCGCCAGCACCTCAGGCACCCGCAGCGGCGTTCCCGCCTCATACAACGTACGCAGCCCGTCGGCTTCGCCACGCAGACGCGCCGGATCATCCCGCTTGATCACGATACGGCCCTGCGACGTCGTGCCCATCCAGACCTCACTGATATCGCCGCCGGATAACGGCTGTAGCGTACCCTGAACGACGAATCCCAGGCGCTCCAAGCGATCCAATAGTCCATGTCCTGTCATGAGACTCTCTCCCTGTCAGCGTGAGTTTTCCGCCTTCTCCTCTACAGGCGCCTCGGGGCGGCTCTCGGCTGGCGCCTCCTCTTCCCGGGCCTTCCTTTCCTGGCGCGCACTCGCAGCCTGCTCTCGGGCAATCCGCTCGACCTCCTCCCGGTCGCGACGGTCACTGAGCTCCTTCTGGAACAGGGATCTCAGCTCGGCCATGGCGGCTCGCTCGTTGGCTACCAGCGTCTCCTGATCATTGCGATATTCATAGGAAGCATTGAACAGCGTCGTATCGAAGTCACGGAACGTGCGCACGGCATCGAAGGCATTGGAACTGGGATAGCCCAGCCCCTTGAGAACTTCATGACTCATTTCCAGGCTCGAGGAGAAGGTCTCGCGAATCACGGCCTCGACGCCGACTTCCATCAACTGCCAGGCATGGTGCCGGTTGCGTGCGCGGGCGTAGACCTTCAGGTTCGGGAAATGCAAGCGTGCCAACCGGGCAATCTCCAGTGCCGCATGCTCGTCGTCCACTGCGATCACCAGCACCTTGGCCTGCTCGGCACCGGCGGCGCGCAGCAGATCATGGCGTGTCGCATCGGCGTAGTAGATGCGCGAGCCGAAGCGCCGGATGAACTCGACTTGCGTGATGTTGGGGTCCAAAGCGGTAAACGCGATGTCCTGGATCTTCAGGACACGCGCGACGATCTGGCCGAAGCGCCCCAGACCGGCGATCAGCACCGGCGGGGTATCATCGCCGAAGTCCGAGTCGAACGGCTGCGTCTGCTTGAGCCGCCGGCCGAGCCGGTCGCCGGCCCGATACAGGAACGGTGTCAGCGCCATGGTGATGGTCACCGCAGCGATACACAGACTGGCGATGCGCTGATCGAAGACCCCGGCGCTGACGGCCGCGGTCAGCAGCACGAAATCGAACTCGCCTCCTTGGGCAATGACCGTCGCCAGCCGGGGAATCTCGGTACGCGGTAGCCGGGATGCCCAGCCCACCAGGGCGATCACGAGCATTTTCGCGACCAGCAGCATCAGCGTGATGCCCGCCACCCAGGCGAGATTGTGAAACACCAGGAGCAGGTTCACCGACATGCCCACGGCGACGAAGAACAGCCCCAGCATGAGCCCCTTGAAGGGTTCGATATTAGCCTCCAACTCGTGCCGATAGACCGTGTCCGCCAGCATCACGCCGCCCAGGAAGGCACCCAGCGCCATGGATAGACCGGCCCACTCCATCACCAGCGCCATGCCCAGCACCATGAACAGCGCCGCAGCAGTGAACAACTCATGTACCTCGCTACGTGCCACGAAAGCCAGCACACGGGGAAAGACCAGTCGTCCGAAGACGATCGCGGCCATCACCAGACCGACACTACGGGCGATGCCCAGCCAGAGATCTTCCGCTGGCGTTTCGATGCCCCCGGTTCCGGCGAACAGCGGCAGTATCGCCAGCAGGGGGATCACGGCAAGATCCTGAAACAGCAGGATGGAGAAAGCGGACTGGCCGTGGGGAGTGGGCAGACTATGGTTCTCGTTGAGAACCTGCAGCGCAAAAGCCGTGGATGACAGTGCCAGGATCAGTCCCAGCAGGATGGAGACCTCGAGCGAAAGATCCAGCATCAGCCCGATGGTCGAAAGCAAGGCGCCGCAACCCAGCACCTGGGCGCTGCCCAGCCCCAGCAACCGCTTGCGCATACTCCACAGCCGCTTGGGCTCGAGTTCGAGGCCGATGATGAACAGCAGCATGACCACCCCGAATTCGGCGAAGTGCAGCACCGACTCCGGCTCACTGATGAACCCCGAGACCGAAGGGCCCAGCAGGACGCCGATGGCCAGATAACCCAGGATCGCCCCCAGCCCCAGCCACTGGAACAGGGGCACCGCGATGATGGCCGCACCCAGGATGATGGCCGCCTCGTAGAGAAAATTCATACAGCAGGTTCCTTCCGCAGAATAGTTCCCATGCTAACCCCTGCGCTGTGGGAGGAGCCACGGCATTTCGCATCAACGTTCGCTTCGCCATCGCCACTCAGTTCTCAAGGCGCAGTGCGCCTACTCCCGCCGAAACGGCAGACGCGTCAGGCATTCGCGATGATAAGCCGCCACATAGTCGCGCTCCTCGGCGCAGAAGCGCGCCACGGCGTCACGAAAATCGGGATGCGCAAGATAGTGCAGCGAGCGTGTACGCTGTGGCGCGAACCCACGGGTCAGCTTGTGCTCACCCTGCGTCCCTGGATCGAAGCGGGTCAGTCCATGGGCCAGGCAATATTCGACACCCTGGTAATAACATACCTCGAAGTGCAGGCAATCCGCTTCGACCTCACTGCCCCAGTAGCGTCCGTAAAGAGTTCTCTCGCCCTTGAGGCACAGCGCCGCAGCGACCGGCTCGCCCGCCTCACGCGCCTGCACCAGCAGCAGCGCCTCGGGCATCGTCTCGCGCAGCCGACGGAAGAATTCCAGCCCCAGATAGCCGCGCTGCCCTCTCTCCAGGTAAGTCATCTGATAACAGCGAAAGAAATGTCTCAGTGCCGCGTCATCGATCGCCTCTCCCGCAAGGCGATGCAACGTCAGGCCCTGTTCGGCGACCTTACGCCGCTCACGGCGGATTTCCTTGCGCCGACGCGAACTCATGGCGCCCAGAAAGCCCTCGAAATCACCGTAACCGTCATCCTGCCACTGAAACTGTACCGCCTGGCGTTCGAGCAATTCCGGGCAGGCGCTCCGCCAGGCCGTCACCTCTGCATCCCCGGCAAACAGCAAGTGCCAGCTCTGCATCGCTTCCCCGCGAATGGCCTCGACAAGCGTGCGACGCGCGACGTCAGGGTCGACACTCGGTGCCAACAACAGGCGCGGCCCGACCGAGGGAGTAAAAGGGATCGCTGTCACCTGCTTGGGGTAGTAGCGCCCTCCGGCTCGCTCCCAGGCATCCGCCCACGCCCAGTCGAAGACGTATTCGCCGTACGAGTGCGTCTTGAAATAGCGTGGCAGGATGCCGACCAGTTCACCTTCATCGCGCAGCAGCAGATGATGCGGCGTCCAGCCCGTGCCGGGGCCGACAGCGCCGGTCGCCTCGAGTGCCGACAAGAATTCGTGACGCAGGAAGGGGTAATCGGCATCCACCAGCGCATTCCACGCCTCTTGCGGCACCGAGTCGATGCTCGCCACTGCCTGTACTTCGCAACCCATCGCAAGTCCTCTGCCGTCGATTCCCGATATTTCCCACCCATGCTAGGGTGGCGCTATTTCCTTTCACGGAGCAAGTCATGGCCCAGGATATCTTTCGCCCTTCGCGTCAGGGCTCCTCGCCGGAGCCGGGCACCAATATCATGGCACTGGTGGGTTTTGGCCTGAGTGTCGTGGGACTCTTCTTCGCTCCGGCGGCACTGGGTGGCGTGGTGTGCGGCCACCTGGCACGACGCCAGATACGCGAACGCGGCGAGCAGGGCGACACCTGGGCGCTCGCCGCGCTGATCCTGGGCTATCTGCTGATACTGCTGTCGATTGCCGGACTGCTGATATTCGGCGGTTTCATGGTCGCCATGTTCGGCATCGCGGCGTTCATGTAGCCCTTCATGTCGCATGCCCTCTTCAGCCCACCATGACGCGAGGCGTTGGAGTGTGGCAGTTGCTTTGAGCTAAGCTAGATAAGTTTTTTACTACCGTTTGGGGACAGGATGCTGAATTCGCTGCTGGACAACGATTTCTACAAGATCACCATGCAGAATGCAGTGATCAAGCGCTTTCCCTACGCTCAGGCGCGCTATGCCTTCATCAACCGCGGCAAGCATGCCTTTCCTCGGGGGTTTGCCGAGCATCTGCGCGAAGCGGTGGATGCCATGGCCGATATCCGCCTCAGCGAGGCGGAGAAACACTTTCTCAAGGTCACCTGTCCCTATCTCGACCCGACCTACCTGGATTTCCTTGCCGGCTATCGCTATGACCCGGGCGAAGTGCGGATCGAACAGCATGGAGAAGACATCTCGGTCGAGATCGAAGGATTATGGTATCGCACCATCCTCTGGGAAGTGCCGCTGATGGCCATGATCAGCGAACTCTGGTACCAGCTGCGCGACGAGACACGCGACGACGATACGAAAGTCCTCGAGCGCACCCGCGAGAAGATCGAACATTATGAGCACCTCGGCCTGAAGGTGGCCGAATTCGGTACCCGACGTCGCTACAGCTATGACGTGCACGACTGTGTCGTGGCGGGACTCAAGCACCATAGCGGTGCCACGTTCACCGGCACGAGCAATGTCCATCTGGCAATGCGCCACGGAGTCAAGCCGATCGGCACTCATGCTCACGAGTGGTTCATGTTCCACGGTGCCCGTTTCGGCTTCCGCATGGCCAACAGTCTGGCGCTGGAGCATTGGGTGGATGTGTATCGTGGCGATCTGGGGATCGCCCTGACCGATACCTTCACGTCGCCGGCCTTCTTCGACAGCTTCGACAAGAAGTTCGCCAAGCTCTTCGACGGGGTTCGCCACGACAGTGGCGATCCGCTGGACTTCGCGGCAGCTACCATCGCGCATTACCAGCGGCTGGGCATCGATCCCCGCACCAAGACCATCATCTTCTCCGACGGGCTGACACCGGAGCGGGTCGAGCGCATCGAGGCCTACTGCCGGGGCCGCATCGGCATGGCTTTCGGCATCGGCACCAACTTCACCAACGATGTCGGCGTCACCCCGATGAACATGGTCATCAAGATGACCGAGACCCAGCCCGAGGGGCAACCCTGGATGCCGGTAGTCAAGCTCTCCGACGTTCCCGACAAGCACACTGGAGACCCGGAGATGATCGCCCTGGCCAAGCAGGTGTTGGCCATTTCCCGCCGCACTCGACCGGCAACGCTGCCTTCGGGTCATACCTGAGACCTGAAACGCTTCTCCAGGCGCCGCGGCGGACATACCGAAACGACAAGAGACGGCTCAAACGCCGTCGCCCCGGATAGAGCCGGGGCGACGTAGAGCGAAGAGGCGCTGCAAGCGGCATGCTGGCAGGTCTACTGGTTAAGCGTACGATCCAGGGTTAACAGTGCCGACTGCCAGGACGCGGCATCCGCAGCGGCATTGTAGCCCAGCGGCAGGTCGAACTCGGCGGCCAGTGCATCGGCGTGGGGGTTGGTGAAGCCATGCCGGGCCCCGGGATACTGCACCACGCTCACCTCGGCGCCCTGCGCTTTAAGCGTATCGACCATGGACTCGAGCGCTCCAGCGTCGACCAGCGTGTCGTCGGCACCGTTGTGGATTCTCACCACGCCATTGAAGGCCTGGGGCGTCGACACCGCCTGGGTGGGGCTGCCATGGAAGCTGATCGCGGCCTGCAGCGGCATGCCCGCCAGCGCCATGTTCATGACCACACCGCCCCCGAAGCAGTAACCGATGGCCGCCATGCGATCGCCGCGTACGGCCGGGTTCTGCCGGAGCGCCGCCATGGCGGCTTCGAGCCGGGCACGGGCTGCCGGCCAGTCCTCCATGACCTGTCGGGAAAACGCCTTGGCCTCATCGGGGTGCTGGGCCGTCCGACCATTGCCGTACATGTCGACTGCCAGTGCAACGAAGCCCAGCGCTGCCAGTTGGTCGGCCCGCACCTTGGCATAGTCGTCAAGCCCCCACCATTCATGAACGATCAGGACGGCGGGACGAGGTTCGCCATCGTTGGCGTTGTGTGCCAGATAGCCCTCGTAGGTCTGCCCACCGGTGCTGTAGGAGAGGGTTTCGCCCACTACCCGCGGCCCCTGCTCAGCGGCCACATCCGCCCAGGCATTCAGGCTGAAGGTGAACATCATTAAAGCCAGCAATGCACGTCCCAAGAGAACCTCCGTTAATGTGTCATGCTGTCATTCCAAAGGGCCGTCGCGGTTATCGCCCTGATAGGCAGGTGCCTGATGCACACGATTGCGCCCGTTGCGCTTGGCCGCATACAACCCCATGTCGGTACGATGCAGCAGCGATTCCATGCCTTCGTCGGTATGGCGCTCGGCAGCGCCGAAGCTGACGGTGAAATGCAACCAGTGGCCATGGAACTCGACCCGGACGCCTTCGAACTTCTTGCGTAGCCGCTCCGCCAGAATGACGGCTTCGTTGAGCGACTGGCCCGACAGTACCAGGGCGAACTCCTCTCCCCCGATACGTCCGAACACGTCCTGCCCGCGCAGAGTGGTACGGCATATCTCACCGACGCATGCCAGCACCAGGTCACCCGCCGCATGCCCCCAAGTATCGTTGATCTCCTTGAAATGATCGATATCGAAAATGATCAACGACAGGCGCGAAACCGTATGATCGGCCGCCTCGAGCGCGCTGCGCAGACAGCCTAGAAACGCGCCCCGATTGAGCGCTCCGGTCATGCTGTCGGTAGTGGAAAGTTCATGCAGCTTGAGTTCGCGATGCTTGCGGTCGGTAATGTCTCGCGATACCGCCAGTACCCACTCATAACGGCCATTGACCGGATTGGTATAGGGCGAGCAACTGGTCTCCAGCCACACATAATGGCCCTGCTGATGACGAATGCGCACCTCCATGCGCAGGGTGTCGCCACGACACGAAGCCTCATGGACCAGACGCTGCACGCGCGGCGCATCATCGGGTGGCAGGAATTCGAGCAGCGAGCGGGCCTCGAGGCGCTCGGGAGCATAGCCCAGCACGGCCTTCACCGACGGCGATACGAACCGGCACCGACCTTCGACGTCCATCAGCAGGATCAGATCACTGACATTTTCCACGATGAAGCGATAGCGACGTTCGCTTTCGACAAGCCCCATCTGGGCGGTCTTGCGTTCCGTCACGTCCTCGCAGAAACCGTGCCACAGGATCGAGCCGTCGGATTCCGGCTGCGGCGTGGCATGTCCGTACACCCATAGTACCTTCCCGTTGGGGTGACGATAGCGGAATTCCCAACGCCACACCTCCATGCGTCTTGCACTGCGATGGACACTGCGCCAGAGCCCCTCGACATCGTCGGCATGCACGCGCTCGAAAGCCAGGCGAGGATCCGCGCTGACCGTCTCGAAGGAGAGCCCGAACAGATGCTCGATGCCCGAGCTGATCAGCGGAAAGGACAGCGTTCCATCGGCCCCCATCCGGCACTGATAGAGCACGCCCGGCAGCTGATCGCTGAGCCTTTCGAACTGCTGGAGCAGGGCATGCCGCTCGGTGATATCGATCAGCGAGCCGACCAGTTCGACGACCACGCCACGCTCATCGCGGTGAATGGCGACATCGTCCTGAATGTAACGCTCACTGCCATCCTCGTGGCGTAACCAGTAATGCAGGTTGGCCTGGGTGCTGCCGGCCGCGATAGCGGCATGGAGACGTTCCACCAACACGCTCGCCGGCTCGATCACATGCGCCAGCCAATGTTGCGGCGCCTGCTCGAGAAGCTTGCGATCCATCCCCACCAGGGAGGCGATATTGCTGCTGGCATAGCGCAACTCCCCCTGCCACCACCCGTCATCGGTGGCATATACGACGGCCGGCGACGCACCAAGCAGTGCGTCGAGCAGCCGTGGGAGTACCGAAAGATCGTTAGCGGCCGGCATATTCATCTTCTTTGCTGCCCCTTCCTGGGCGTTCTGGGTTGGCGTCGAAGTGCTGCCCTACGCTCGACATCAACGCACGCCGGCCTGCTTTCGAGGCTCATAACGCAATGATGGCGCTGTCTGCGCTGGAGATTGTCGTGCTGCATTCTGCGACGATGCAGCCTTCTTCTTGTGCTGGGGCGCTTCGAGGAAGGCCTGCACCAGGCCGTGGAGCTCATCGACCTCCAGCGCCACACGCTCGCCTTTCGCCTGACCGGACCAGACGACGAAGATCGCCGGTGCATGGCGAGACTGATCCACGCCGACGATCCGTCCCTGACGGTCATGACGCGCATCACGAAGCGTAGAGCCTACCAGCAGATGGGCTTGTGGGACGTAATCGCGCATATTATTGGTAAAGCCTGACCATAACGTGACATTTCCGAGGAGTCTAACAGCACAACGGCTCCAGAGTGCACCCGGGCCGCGCTAATATTCCTGCAGCTTAGCATTGTCTGCGTCAGATACCTTAAGGGATCGGGATAACGTTTGCCCCTGCCTTTGGATGTAACGCCCAAATGCAACAAGGCGCCCGAAGGCGCCTTGCGAATTTCACACGATGAAGAGAGCGGGATTATTGCGCCGCTTGCATGGCCAGCGCCGTATCGAGCATGCGATTGGAGAATCCCCACTCATTGTCATACCAGGCCATGACCTTGACCAGACGACCGTTGACGCGAGTGTGATTGGCGTCAAAAGTGGAAGAGTGAGGATCATGGTTAAAATCGATGGACACCAGAGGCTGAGCATTAATGGCCAGCACTTCCGATTCGGCTGCCGCCTTCTCCATGATGGCGTTGACTTCATCCCGGGTGGTGTCACGGCTAGCGACGAATGCCAGATCCACCAGCGACACGTTGATCACCGGCACGCGTATCGCCAGCCCGTCGAACCGGCCGTTGAGTTCCGGCAGCACCTGACCGACCGCCGCTGCGGCCCCCGTCTTGGTCGGGATCATCGATTGTGTCGCACTGCGTGCACGATAAGGGTCCTGATGATAGACGTCGGAGAGATTCTGATCATTGGTGTAGGCATGCACCGTGGTCATCAGGCCATGCTCGATGCCCAGCGCGTCATTCAGCGCCTTGGCCACCGGCGCCAGGCAATTGGTCGTGCAGGAGGCGTTGGAGACCACACGATGTTCCGGCTTGAGGATATGCTCATTGACGCCATAGACCACCATGGCATCCGCATCGGAACTGGCCGTCGAGATCAGCACGCGTGCGGCACCGGCCTCGAGATGCTTGGCTGCGGCGTCACGCTTGGTGAACAGCCCGGTGCACTCCATGACCAGATCCACGCCCAACGACTCCCAGGGCAGAGAGGCGGGGTCGCGCTCGGAAAGCATGCGGATGCGGTCGCCGTCTACGATAAGGGATTCACTGTCATGCTCGACCGGGAACCCGAAGGGACCATGAACGCTGTCATGCTTGAGCAGATGGGCGTTGAGTGCGGGATCACCGAGATCGTTGATGGCGACCACTTCGACGCGGTCACGATAACCATTCTCGTAGAGAGCCCGCAGCACGTTGCGGCCGATACGGCCAAAACCGTTGATGGCGACACGCAGAGTCATAAGGGTTTCCTCTTCGTTGGCGTGAATCCCGTCACTGTGATAAAGCTCCGATATGGAATAATTTTACAACATTACTTCAATATCGTTCAAAGAATGACAGCTAGAAAGACAATATTTTGTTAAATTTAGCCACATTCCAATGACATCGATGAGGACGTCTCCATGCCCGTCAATGACACTGTCAAGCGCGTCACCCAGCGGATCGAGGAGCGCTCCCGCGCGCGCCGTGAGCGCTATGAACAACTGATGCAAGACCAGCACGGACGTGGCGTTCATCGCGGCACGCTCTCCTGCGGCAATCTGGCGCATGGCTTTGCCGCCTGCGGCGCCCAGGACAAGGATCAGCTCAAGCTGATGAACAGTGCCAATCTCGCCATCGTGTCGTCCTACAATGACATGCTCTCGGCCCATCAGCCGTTCAAGGACTTCCCCGAGATCATCAAGGACGCTGCACGTTCGATGGGCTCTACCGCCCAGTTCGCCGGAGGAGTTCCGGCCATGTGCGATGGTGTCACCCAAGGCCAGCCGGGCATGGAGCTGTCGCTGTTCTCCCGCGACGTGATCGCCATGGCCACGGCCGTGGCGCTGTCCCACAACATGTTCGATGCCGCACTCTACTTGGGAATATGTGACAAGATCGTGCCAGGCCTGTTCATCGGCGCCGCGCGTTTCGGGCACCTGCCGGCGGTCTTCGTGCCTGGCGGTCCGATGAAGAGCGGCCTGCCCAACGAAGAGAAGTCGCGCATCCGCCAGCTCTATGCCGAAGGCAAGGTGGGACGCGAGGAGCTGCTCGAGGCCGAATCGCAGTCCTACCACAGCCCCGGTACCTGCACCTTCTATGGCACGGCCAACTCCAACCAGCTGATGATGGAAATGATGGGGCTGCATCTGCCGGGCGCCTCCTTCGTCAATCCCGGCACGCCACTGCGCGACGCCCTGACCCGCTATGCCACCGAGCAGGCGGTACGCAACTCCGCCCAGGGCGGCGACTATCGGCCGTTCTGGCAGCAGATCAACGCCAAGGCCATCGTCAACGCGCTGGTCGGTCTGCTGGTCTCCGGCGGCTCCACCAACCACACCATGCACCTGATCGCCATGGCGGGCGCCGCCGGGCTGACGGTCACCTGGGACGATTTTGCCGACCTCTCACGTGTCGTCCCGAGCCTGACGCGCATCTACCCCAACGGCAAGGCCGACGTGAACCATTTCCAGGCCGCCGGGGGCATGAGCTTCCTGTTCCGCGAACTGCTGGGCGCCGGACTCATCCATGGCGACATCCCCACGGTCTTCGGCACCGACCTGACCGCCTATACCCAGGAACCCTTCCTCGAAGACGGCAAGCTGGTATGGCGCGAAGGCCCCGAGACCAGCCTCGACGAAGAGATTCTGAGCCCGGTCGCGCGCCCCTTCGCCCCTACCGGCGGGCTGACCGTGCTCGACGGCAACCTGGGACGCGGCGTGATCAAGACCTCGGCGGTCAAGCAGGAGCATCACTTCGTCGAAGCTCCGGTACGGCTGTTCGAGGATCAGAACCAGCTCAAGCATGCCTTCGAAGCCGGCGAGCTCGACCGCGATGTGGTGGTGGTGGTGCGCTTCCAGGGGCCGCGCGCCAACGGCATGCCCGAACTGCACAAGCTCACCCCCTTCCTCGGCGTATTGCAGGATCGCGGCTACCATGTCGCCCTCGTCACCGACGGGCGCATGTCCGGCGCCTCGGGCAAGGTACCCGCCGCGATTCACATGACCCCGGAAGCCGTGGACGGCGGCCCGCTCGCCAAGCTGCGTGAGGGCGACGTGATTCGCCTCGATGCCGACAATAACGAGCTGCGCGTACTGGTCGACGAGGCCGAGTGGAATGCTCGGGAAGCGGTCAGCGCCGATCTCGTCGGCTCGCACCAGGGCATGGGCCGCGAACTGTTCGCCGGCATGCGCGCCATGGTCGGCGGCGCCGAGGAAGGCGCCTCGACATTCAACGGCTTCGACATGAACGCTCTGGAGGAGGCTAAATGAGCCGTCCGGCACTGATCGGCGATATCGGCGGCACCAACGCCCGGTTCGCCCTGGTGACGCCGGGCGAACATGAGCCGCATGACATCCAGACGCTGCCCTGCGCCGCCTATGCCGGCCTGGAGGAAGCGATACGCGCCTATCTCGATCAGGTTGGCGCCGTCGCGCCCCGCGAGGCCTGCCTGGCGTTCGCCTGCCCGGTGCACGACGACACCGTGAAGATGACCAACAACGACTGGTGCTTTTCCAAGCGAGAGGTAAAAACCTCGTTGGGACTCGACCTGTTCAAGGTCATCAATGACTTCACCGCTCAGGCGCTCGGCGTTCCGCATGTCGCCGCCGACGAACTGGTCGCCATCGGCGGCGGCGAGGCGGAAGCCGAACGCACCCGACTGATCATGGGGCCCGGCACCGGCCTCGGCGTGGCCGGGCTGTTCCCCGGACAGCGCGCCTGGATCCCGCTGCCCACCGAGGGGGGACATATCACCTTTGCGCCGACCGATGAGCATGAACTGAGTCTGCTAGGCTATTTCCGTCACCGTTACGGGCGTGTCTCGGTGGAGCGCCTGTTGTGCGGTCAGGGCCTGCTGGATCTGTACATGGCCTACGCCTCCCTCAGAGGCGTACATCCCCGCTACAATACGCCGGCAGAGGTCACGGGCGCGGCGCGCGCCAGCGACCCGCTGGCCCGGGAAACCGTGATGCGATTTCTCAAGATTCTCGGTGACGTGACGGGAGACGCCGCCCTGATGCTGGGCGCACGCGGTGGTGTCTATCTCTGCGGCGGCATCCTGCCGCGGATGCTGGAATGGCTGCCGCGCAGTCGCTTCCGGGAGGCCTTTGCCGACAAGGGCCGCATGGGTGCCTTCAATACCGGGATACCGACCTGGGTGGTAACGGCGGCCTGGACGGGACTACTCGGTGCCGCCGAAGCGCTACACAACGAGGAGGTAGCATGATACCCGACGCGCTGCGTCAGTTGCTGAACGAGACTCATGGACGCCGTCAGGCACACTGGGAAGGCCGAACGCTGCTGCTGATCCGCGAGGCCTGGGGAGAACTCGCCGTCTCTCTGCAAGGGGCCCAGGTGCTGCACTTTCTTCCCGCCGCCGAAGCGGTTCCTCTGCCGGCCGCCGCCGTCTCACGCGGGGTCGCCGATATCGAGAGCATGCCGGATGCTCCAGCGGCCCTCACCCCGGACACCCTACCGGCTGCGACAGCTCCTGACGCAGCGTCCGCCTCCTCCGTGCGCAGCTTCGAGGCTGCGGAGAATGCACCGCAAGGCACCGAGGCCACTTCCCCCCCGCATCCCGAGGTGGCCTTCACCACACCCGATCCCGCCCCCGAATCGCTGCCCACCGATGCCGCCGTGCCGGCCGATGCCGGCTGGCTGTGGGTCACCCCGACGCCTCAGGCCGCTCCCGGCGCCATTCGCGGCGGCATTCCGCTGTGCTGGCCATGGTTCGCCAACGAGTCGCCGGACGGTCAGGGGCCGATGCACGGCCCGGCCCGCAAGGCCGACTGGCGTCTCGATGCAGTGGATGACCATGCCGAGGGCGTCGAGCTGCACCTGTCGCCCGAGTCCCGCTTGCATGAACAGCTGGTACCGCGCGTGGTCGTTCAGGCCAACGCCCGACGCCTGCATGTGGAGCTGATTACCGAACACCGCGGCGAAACGCCGGTAAAGCTGACCGGTGCCCTGCACACCTATTTCGCCGTCAGCCATGCTCATGCCTGCCGCGTGGAAGGTCTGGCCGGCGCCCGCTATCTCGACAAGCTCAAGGGATTCGCCGAGGCGGAACAACAGGGCGAGCTCGGCATACGCGGCGAGGTGGACCGCATCTATCAGTCCCACCGGCCCGTGGTGCTCGACGATGGCCAGCGCCGCCTGCGCATCACCAAGCAGGGCAGCGATTCCACCGTCGTCTGGCAGCCCGATACGGCGCGCCCCGAGGACACGCCGGCCGACGTCGTCCACCGATTCCTGTGTGTCGAAGCCGCCTGCACCCGGGTCGACCCGGTCTGGCTGGTCCCCGATGCTCAGCACCTGCTGTCCATGACCATCACCCGTGAGGACAACGTGGCATGAGCGACGATCTGCACTTCGACGTGCCCTTCGTACTCGGCATGATGCGCCTGCATGAACGCCCGGAACTGGCCGATCCCGAGCGCTTCGCCGACTGGATCGAGGCCCGCCTGGACGAGGGCCTGCACTGGTTCGATCACGCCGACATCTACGGTAATAGCGAGTGCGAACGGCTGTTCGGTGCAGCGCTCAGGGCGCGCCCCGCCTTGAAGCAGCGCGTTCGAGTCGTCACCAAGGCCGACATCATCCTGCCGAAGTGCGATGACTCGCCCTTCCGCGTCAAGCACTACGACACCTCTCCCGACTATCTGCATGCGTCGGTCGACAATGCACTGGCGCGACTGGGCGTGGATCGCCTGGATCATTTTCTGCTTCACCGCCCCGATCCATTGCTCGACGTCCACGCTACCGGCGCGGCGCTGGATGCCATCGTCGAATCCGGCAAGGTCGGTGCCGTCGGGGTCTCCAACTTCCTGCCCGAGCAGTGGCGTCGCCTGCAGGCCGCCATGCGGCACCGTCTTGGCGTGCATCAGTTCGAGCTTTCCCTGGCACGCCCCGAGCCGCTCTTCGATGGGCTTTACGACGCCATCCTTGCCGACGATCAGGTGCCCATGGCCTGGTCGCCGCTGGGAGGCGGGCTGGTCTTCGAGGATGTGCTCGGCTCGGCCCTGTCGCGCGTTGCAGACAAGCTCGGCGCCAGCACGGCGGGGCTGGCCCTGGCCTGGCTGCGCAGCCTGCCGGGCAAGCCGGCGCCGGTCATCGGCACGCTCAAGGAGGCGCGCATCCACGAACTGCTGCTCGGCGGCCACCTGGATCTGGATCGCCCCACCTGGTTCGCGCTGCTCGAAGAGGCTCGCAGCCACCGGGTCGCATGATGGCCTTCCATGTTTCCAGCGTTACAGGCCGTTCCGACATCACAAGGAACTGTGGACCCCGGAACGGCTCCATGAAGTGTTAGTCGATTTTCAAGGATGAATGCTATGCGCAAGTTGACCGCCCTATCGCTCGGCCTGCTTTTCACCGCTTCGGCGTGGGCCGCGGAGCCCCGTTTCATCACCTACCCCCAGGACTTCCTGGCTACCAGCAGGGAAGCCATCGAGCAACGGCAGATGTCGCTGATGCCGGCCTACCAGGCGTTGATCGACGAGGCCGACGAGGCCCTCTCTGCGCCGCTGTACTCGGTGACCGACAAGACCCAGATGCCCGCCAGCGGCGACCCCCACGACTATTTCAGCTTCGCTCCCTACTGGTGGCCCAATCCCGACACCGAAAGCGGTCTGCCCTATGTCCGGCGCGACGGCGAGTACAACATGGACACCAAGAGCGACGCCACGGACAAGCAGCGTATGATCGACTTCGCCAAGGATGTCCACGCCCTGGGCCTGGCGTACTACTTCAGTGGCGAGAGGAAATATGCGGACAAGGCAGCACGCCAGGTCGTCAACTGGTTCGTGAATGACGAGACGCGCATGAACCCCAACATGCGTCACGCCCAGGCAATCCCCGGCCGCGTCGATGGACGCGGTATCGGCATCATCGACAGTCGCCTGCTGATCGGCGTAATGGACGCCGTCGAGCTGATTCGTCCTTCCAACGCGCTGAGCGATGCGGATTACCGTGCCGTGAAGCAGTGGTACGGCCAGTTTCTCGACTGGCTGCTTACCAGTGACAACGGGATCGAGGAGGGCCGCGCAGATAACAACCACGGCACTTGGTACGATGCGCAGGTGGCCGCCTTCGCGCTGTTCACCGATCAGCCCGAGATTGCCGAAACCCAGTTGGACACTACCCGTCAGCGCATCGCTCACCAGCTCGACCGGGCCGGAAAGCAGCCCGAGGAACTCGAGCGCACGCGTCCCTGGCACTACGTCAACTTCAATCTGGAGGCCTATACGAAACTGGGCCGCTATGGCGACAAGGTGGGCGAGGACATCTGGCACTACCATACTGGCAAACAAGGCCTGAAGGATGGTTTCCAGTTCGTCGCCGCTCACGCCGTCAGCGATGAAGAGTGGCCTTACGAGGAGCTCAAGGGCTTCAAGGCACCTGCAGCGCTCGACAACATGCTGGCAGCGGCTCACGCCTATGAGGACCCCGAGTTCTTTCGCGTAGCCCGCCGCCTGGCAGCCAAGGATCCCGATGCGCTCGGCCTGCTGCTCTATCCGCTCCAGCCCATGAATTGAACCTGGCATGTCGCGTCGCGAACCGGCGCGGCCACTTGGGGCCAACACGGCGACTCCAGCCCGGCATGGCTTCTCAGTGAGAGTTTCCGGATAAAAAAAGACCCGCCAAGGCGGGTCGAACAACAGCGTAGGCTGTCGAGAGAGACGCAAAAACGGCTGTCAGAGGGGGAAACGCTCCACGGCCTGCCGGGCCAGTTCGCGAATGCCATCCCAGTCGCCCTTGTCGATAAGCGTCTTGGGCGCCATCCACGAGCCACCGACACACACCACGTTGGCCAGATTCAGATAGTCCTGGGCGTTGTCGAGCGAAACGCCGCCGGTGGGACAGAACTTCGCCTCGGGAATCGGCCCACCGAAGGCCTTGAGAGCTGGCGCACCGCCGCTGGCTTCCGCCGGAAAGAACTTGAAGCGACGATAGCCGAACTGCCAGCCCAGCATGAGTTCGGACACCGTGGCGACCCCCGGCAACATGGGAATGGCGCTGTCCACGCCATGCGCAAAGAGGGCCTCGGTCGCTCCCGGCGTGACGATGAAGTCGACGCCGGCGGCCTCGGCCAGACGATACTGCTCGGGGGAAAGTACCGTACCGGCCCCCAGGGCGACCTCGGGCAGCGCCTCGCGAATGCGCCCAATGGCCTCCAGGGCGCAGTCGGTGCGCAGGGTCACTTCGAGTACCGTCAGGCCGCCGTCGACCAGGGCACGCGCCAGCGGCACGGCGTCCTCGAGACGTTCGATCACGATGACCGGAATGATGTTGACCTTCCGGCAGAGTGCATCGAGTTCGGCCGTGCGGCTGGCGGGGAGTTGCTTATCGATTGTCATAAGTAATTCCTGCGGTTGCTGCGGCGCCCGGCAGGCCTAGGGCGCCCAGTAGATGGCTGTCGGACTGGTCAAGAACGCACGGATCGGTAGCTCGCGCACGTCGTCGCCGCTCAAGGCGCGTGCCAGCACGGCACGCTTGTCGTCACCATTGACGTGCAGGACATGACGTTGCGTCTGGTGCAGTCGAGTGGCACTCAGCGTGATACGCGGTTGCGGCACGCTGGGCGCACGCACGGCGACTGCCGGTGCGTCGGTACTCAGCGCCAGGCCCAGCTCGGGACTGTCGGGAAACAGCGAAGCCGTGTGACCGTCGCCGCCCATGCCGAGGATGACCACACTCGCCGGCCACGGCAGCGCCTCGATACGCCGGCTTACCGCATCCACGCCCTGCTCGGGCGTGGCATCGTCGGTGGTCAGGGAATGAAAGGCCGCCTCGGCGGCCGCATTCACCAGGAGGTGTTCACGTATCAGGCGGGCATTGCTGTCGGCATGGTCGGGTGCTACCCAGCGCTCGTCGGCCAGGGTGATGTCGATGCGCGCCCAGGGCAACGCCATGCGCGACAGCGCGGCGAAGAAAGGAACCGGCGTCGATCCGCCAGAGACCACGAGCAGGACCCGCTCGCGCTCGGCAAGATCCGCTTCCAGGGCGCGGGCAACGCTTTCCGCCAGCTGCCGGGCCAGCCTGTCGCGTGGGGAATCAGTAGTCTTCATACCAGGACCGTCCATCTTGGGTAATCATGGCAATCGAGGCGACCGGCCCCCAGGAGCCGGCCGGATAGCGCCGTGGCGGCGTATCGCGCTCCGCCCAGCCGGCTTCGAGGTGATCGACCCAGCGCCAGGCGAATTCCACCTCGTCGCGGCGCACGAAGAGGTACTGGTTGCCTTTCATGACTTCCAGCAGCAGTCGCTCGTAGGCATCGGGGATGCGCGCCTTGGGGAAGGCATGGTGGAAGTCCAGATGCAACGGACCGGGACGCAGACGCATGCCCCTGTCGAGGCCGCTATCCTTGGTCAGCACCTGCAGGGCGATGCCCTCCTCCGGCTGCAGACGGATGACCAGCTTGTTGGCGGCCAGGCCCCGCTGATCGGGATCGAAGATGTAGTGCGCCTGCTGACGGAAGTGGATGACGATCTGCGACAGTTTCTCGGGCATGCGCTTGCCGGTGCGCAGATAGAACGGCACGCCGGCCCAGCGCCAGTTGGAGACTTCCAGCTTCATGGCCACGAAGGTCTCGGTGCGACTCGAGGCGTTGGAGCCCTCCTCGTCGAGATAGCCGGGTACGCTCTCGCCCTTGATCGAGCCGCCGACATACTGGCCGCGCACCACGTTGCGGGTCAGCGACTCGCCTTCCAGAGGCTTGAGCGCCTTGAGCACCTTGACCTTCTCGTCGCGAATGGCGTCGGCATCCAGATTCGCCGGCGGGTCCATGGCGATCATGCACAACAGTTGCAGCAGGTGGTTCTGCACCATGTCGCGCAGCTGCCCTGCCTTGTCGAAATAGCCCCAGCGCCCTTCGATCCCCACCGTCTCGGCCACGGTGATCTCGACATGCGAGATCTGGCTCTGGTTCCACTGGTTGCCGAACAGGGGGTTGGCAAAACGCAGCGCAATGAGGTTCTGCACCGTCTCCTTGCCCAGATAATGATCGATACGGTAGATCCGCGACTCGGGAAAGACCTTGCCGATGGCGTCGTTGATGATGCACGAGGAGGCCAGATCGTAGCCGATCGGCTTTTCGACCACTACGCGGGTATCGCTGTCCAGGCTGCGGCTAAGCTCCAGATTGTGACAGATGTCACCATAGATGCTGGCCGGCACGGCGAGATACACCGTCATCGGTTGCCGGGCGCCCTCACGCCAGCGACGAATCGCGTCGTAACCCTCGACAGTGGTGAAATCCAGCCCGACATACTCCAGGCGGGAGAGAAAGCGCTGCAAGGCCTGATCGTCGAGCTCGTCCGCCTTGACACGCTTGCCGAGCATCTCGCGAACGCGCACCCGGAAACTGTCGTCGTCGTAGTCCTGTCGCGCCAGTCCCAAGATGCGCGTGTTGTCCCCCAGCAGGCCATCACGATCCAGATGATAGAGCGCCGGGTAGAGCTTGCGCAGGGCCAGGTCGCCAAGCGCTCCGAACAGGGCCACATCGACATCGGGCGTAATATCTCGACTCATGAAACAGCCCCCTTGAGACTGGTTAATTTACCTATAAAATATGCCATCAACACGCCTATCAAGCAATTTTTCGAGTAAACTTACTAAAAAATCGATCGCCCTGGCGGCGAATCGGGTCGGACTATTGGCGGTCGCCCCCCCTCACGCTAGGATGCTCCGTTAGCCGTAGTTAATTCACTACTATAAGAGAAAGACACGATCCGCATGGCCGCTCATGACCTTATCGACCGTATCCGCTCACGGCTGGAGGAGCTCAACCGCTCCGAACGCAAGGTAGCCGATGTCATTCTGCAGGATCCCGCCACGGCCACCGGCCTGAGCATTGCCACGCTGGCCCAGGCGGCTTCGGTCAGCGAGCCGACCGTCAATCGTTTCTGTCGCAACTTCAACACCAAGGGCTATCCCGATTTCAAGATCAAGCTAGCCCAGAGCCTAGCCGGGGGCACGCCCTATGTCAGCCGCAGCGTGGAGCGCGGCGATGACGCGGCACGCTACAGCGACAAGATCTTCGGCGCCACCATCGCCGCCCTGGACGATGCGCGCCGGGCGCTCGACGCCCGGTGCATCGAGCACGCCGTGGATTATCTCATTCAGGCCAAGCAGATCAGCTTCTTCGGCCTGGGCGCCTCCGGCCCGGTAGCGCAGGACGCCCAGCACAAGTTCTTCCGCTTCAACCTGCCGGTGATGGCCTACGAAGACGTCCTCATGCAGCGCATGGTGGCTGCGGCCGCCCATACCGGCGATGTGATCGTGATCATCTCCTACACCGGGCGCACCCGGGAACTGGTGGAGATCGCCCGACTCGCCCGCGACAACGGCGCGGTAGTGCTGGGCATCACCGCGCCCGGCTCACCCTTGGCGGCGGAGTGCACCGAAACGCTGGCAGTGCTTACCCCCGAGGATACCGACGTCTACATGCCGATGACGTCACGCATGATCCACCTAGCGCTGATCGATGTGCTGGCTACCGGCGTCACCCTGCGTCGTGGTGAAGCCTTTCTCGGCCACCTCAAGAAGATCAAGGACAGTCTGCAGGCGACGCGCTATCCGGCTCACGACGATTGATCCCCGCCGCTCGTTCGACCGTTTTCGCCCGAGAGAAGGATAAAGCGCAATATATGTCCGATTGGCGATGAGCGCCTTGCTCCGCCTCTCTCGAGCCATGACAATAGTCTTCTCTTCACCTCTCAGGAGACTCTCATGCGCTGGCTCACCGCTATCGCCCTGCTGCTCGCCGGCATGGCACCCCTGGCTCAGGCGGCCGACACCTTCCGCTTCACGGCAATTCCCGACGAGGACCAGTCCCGCCTGGTGGAGCGCTTCCAGAAGGTGGCCGACTATCTCGAGGAGCAGCTTGACGTGGAGGTCGAGTACGTCCCGGTCAAGTCCTATAGCGCCGCGGTGAGCGCCTTCCGCAACGATCAGGTGCAACTGGCCTGGTTCGGAGGACTTTCGGGCGTTCAGGCACGCCGCCTGGTGCCCGGCTCCCAGGCGTTGGCCCAGGGCATCGAGGACAGCGCCTTCGTTACCTACTTCATCGCCAACGAGTCGACCGGCATCGAGCCTGCCGAAGACAAACTGCCCGAGAGCATCGAGGGCAAGTCGTTCACCTTCGGCGCCAAGACGTCGACGTCCGGCCGTCTGATGCCGGAGCACTACCTGCGCCAGCAGTTCGACGAGCCACCCGAATCGATCTTCTCCCGTGTCGGCTTCTCCGGCGATCACACCCGCACCATCGCCCTGGTGGAGTCGGGCACCTACGATGTGGGCGCCGTCAACTTCACGGTCTGGGACGCCGCCGTCGAGGATGGCCGCGTGGATACCGACAAGGTGCAGGTCATCTGGGCCACCCCGCCCTATCCCGACTATCAGTGGACCTTGCGCGGCGACGCCGACGAGAAGTATGGCGAAGGCTTCACCGACAAGGTCCGTCAGGCGCTGCTCGACATGGACGACCCGGAACTGCTGGCCAGCTTTCCGCGCGACGGGTTCATTCCCGCCTCCAACGAGGACTACGCGCCCATCGAGGAAGTCGGCGAGTCGCTGGGGCTGCTTCGCTGACCGTGACGGCACCTCTCGTCTCCTTCGACGCGGCCGATCTCGGTCACGGCGAACAGGTCGTGCTGCCGGGTCTTTCGCTCGCCCTCCACGAGGGCGAGCGCGTCGCGCTGCTCGGCCAGAGCGGAGCCGGCAAATCCACGCTGCTCACTGCCCTGCGCGAGCGTCTCGCAGGTCAAGTCGCCTGGTGTCCGCAAAGTCACGGCCTGGTGACGCCACTCGCGGTCTACCACAACATCTATATGGGCCGTCTCGAGCGCCACTCGGCACTGGCCAATCTCTGCAATCTGGTACGTCCCAACCGCCGCGCCTGGCACGAGGTCGGCCAGTTGTGTCACACGCTAGGCCTGGATGGCCTGCTCAAGCGCCCGGTGGAGAGCCTCTCCGGCGGACAGCGCAGCCGGGTGGCCATTGCCCGCGCCCTCTATCAGCAACGCAGCATTTTCCTGGGTGACGAGCCCGTGGCCAGCGTCGACCCTCACCAGGCACGCCGCCTGCTCGACTTGATCCATTCGCGCCACACCACTACCGTCATGGCGCTCCACCAGCGTGAGCTGGCGCTGTCGCACTTCGACCGCGTCTGGGGGCTGCGCGATGGGGCACTGGTCCTTGATGCCGCCTCTCGTGAGCTGACCCTTGCCGATCTGGATACGCTGTATCCCGATGCCGAGCCCGACACCGAGCTCGACGCTTCCCACGGGGGGCGTGATGCGTCTTAACGGCCCTTGGGCAAGGCGACACCGACGCCCCTCCCGGGCTCATCCCGACGAAATCGCCCAGCACGAGGAAGCCCGCGCCTATCTGACCCCGGACGGCCAGATGGGACAGGAGAGCGTGGCCCCCGGCTGGCTCAAGGGACGTGGTGTCAACCTGCAGTTGGCACGGCGCTCGCTGATTCTCGTCGTGCTCTGCCTGGTTCTGCTGCCGCTGGCCGACCTGCAGATCCTCGCCCACGACCCCTGGGCGGAACTCGCACGCATGGGGCGTGGCCTGCTCGTCCCGGACTGGCTGGGAATCAGCTCGCCCTTCACCGCCATCGCCCTGACCATCGGTGTCGCCTTGTGGGGAACGCTACTGGGAATCGTCCTGGGCTTTCCGCTGGCGCTGCTGTTCTTCCGTTCGCGTCTGGTACGCTCGGGCTGCGCCTTCGTACGCGCCATTCACGAACTCTTCTGGGCATTGCTGTTCCTGCAGGTGTTCGGTCTGTCGGCCATCACCGCTGTTGCAGCCCTGGCGATTCCCTATGCGGGGATCTTCGCCAAGGTCTATGCCGAGATTCTCGGCCAGACGTCGCGCGCGCCCGCCGACGCCCTGTCGCCAGGCATCGATCGCGTTTCGCGCTTCTTCTACGCCGAGTTGCCGCTGGCCTGGGCGCGGCTGGCCGCCTATACCCGCTATCGCTTCGAATGCGCCATGCGCGCCAGCGTCCTGCTCGGGTTCGTGGGACTTCCCACACTGGGCTTCCATCTCGAGAGTGCCTTTCGGGAAGGCCGCTATCATGAAGCCGGCGCACTGCTGTGGTGCTTCTACCTGCTTATCGCCACCCTGCAGTGGTGGGGACATCGACGCCTGCTACCGGTGTGGTTGGCTGTCAGCGCCTTCCTGCTGGGGCCCTGGCCGTCGGTGAACGGCGACCTGTTGTGGCGTTTCGTGAGCGTCGACCTGTGGCCGGCACCGCTGCGCGAGGGCGACTGGCGAGGCCTGGCAAGCTGGCTTGCCAAACTGCCCGACCTGTTGCCCGCGATCGGCAATACCCTGCTGCTGGGGCTGATGGGGACGGCTGGCGCATTGGCGGTGGCTCTGCTGGCATGGCCCCTGGCCAGCCGCCATTTTGGTCACCCCCTGACACGCTGGGCGGGCAAGGGAGTGATGATCGGCCTGCGCTCGACACCTGAATTGATGCTGGCGTTCATCTTCCTGCTGCTGCTGGGGCCTTCGATGCTGCCGGCCTGGCTGGCGCTGGCCCTGCACAACGGTGCGCTGATCGCTTTTCTCGTCGCCCGTCACGCCGACGCCATCGAACCGGGCATGCCGGGCCTGCCGGCCAGCGGGCGTTATGCCTACGAGCTGCTGCCTCGTATCTATCCCGGCCTGCTGGCCCTGCTGTTCTATCGCGCCGAAGTGATCATTCGCGAAACCGCTCTGCTTGGCATGCTGGGCATCGCCACGCTGGGCTTTCACATCGACTCCAGCTTCGAATACATGATGTTCGACCAAGCCTTCGCACTGCTGTTGATCACCGCGGCGATCAATCTCGCCGTCGACGCCATCTCGCGGCGCGTCACGCCACAGACGCAATCGCTGGAAGACCCCTGCAGCCGCTGAGCGCCATGCCTGACGTCCAAGTCGCGCGCCTTCTCGCCATGCGATGCATGTGGACCATCCCATTACGAATCATTACTTTCTTATCGCCTTTACCCCTACAAAGTGCTTGAACGCTTTTCTATCTTGAAGAAGGCAATCGTGATTGCCGCTCGGAAATGACATCATCCACCCCATGCAAGCCTATCGGGAGGTTGTGTTATGGCAAACGATCCGATGAAAGATAAGAACTACGATATGGTCAGTGTGCTTTATCATGTTGCACAAGGCTCGGAAAACAGCCGCAAATATGCAGAAGATGCCCGCCAGGAAGGCGATAATGAAGCGGCGGAATTCTTCGAGGAAGCACAACGCGTCTATGTAGAACTGGGTACCAAAGGCAAGAAGCTGTTGAAAGACCGGCTCTGAATTTCATCTTGTCTGCCGGCTGAAGGTACCTTTCTCCACCTCACTTCATCGCAAGACAGCCCTACGCTCTGTCTGAAGAATCGGCGAGCAATACTCAGGCAAGGCAAAAATTAGCGATAAAGCGGAGTTTACGTGGTGTAAATGAGCATTTTGATCGGACTCGCGCCCGAGCTGATTTTTAACACTGCATGAGTGAGCACCGGCATTCTTCAGATAGAGCGTAGCGTATCGCTAGGGCTGTCTTATACATGGGTCGCCTCGAACCCTGGCCTTTCATCGCCTGACAAAGCCAGCCCACGTAAGGCTTCACTTGTCTCCCAAGCCTCGTTGTTTCTTGACGCTTCGCTGTATCCGCTAATGCTTATGGATTATGGAAAGCATCTTGAAGAGTTTTTATCAGGCCACGAAAATATTTATTAGAAGAGGTAACCTAGGTTAAACTCGACTCGGCTTGTAATATTATTTCTTTGTTTTTTCTTAAAGCGATACGTAAATTAAAATAAAAGCCGCATAACATAAAATAGCTTACGTTTTGCTTCGCTTTGCTTGCTTGTCCATCGGCTTCGATTTGCTAGATTCATAGTCAGGCAATGCACCAGGTCAATAGGAATGACAGCCGGACATTGCCCTCTCGGGGCCACGCCAGACATGCGCCATGCTGCCGTCGGAAACGCGTATCCATCATCGGTACGGTTCTGAAGGGTTTGAATCGGCGAAGCTTGTCCCGCCGATGCTCATCATGCGTTGTCCGGTAGGGTCCTGTCTGATGGCAGGCCTTCCACGTCGAAATGCCCCATCAGGCTCCCATGACATGACGGAGGTTGATGATGACAACACTTCAGAAAGGGTCCGGCACCTTCAAGGACGATCGCAAGCTAGCGTCCGAAGCCGGCAAGAAGGGCGGCAAGAGAAGTTCGGGGAACTTTGCCAACAATCCTGAGCGGGCCGCAGAAGCAGGCCGCAAAGGAGGCCGTGTCAGCCCCACCAACTTCAAGAACAACCCGGAACTTGCCGCCGAGGCGGGACGCAAGGGCGGACGCAAGAGTTCCGGCAATTTCAAGAACAATCCCCAGAAAGCCCAGGAAGCCGGCCGGAAGGGTGGCAAAAGCGCCGGCACTCGTTAAACGCGGTGTCCGCGGCCTTCGCCCGTCCTTGACGATTATTCAGAATATCGCGTAGCGCAAAAGGGAGATGGCATCGGCCATTTCCCTTTCTTTTTGTCTGCCCGGGCGGCAGGCACCGACATCCTTCCCCAGCCTTGTTAACCAAAAATTTCTTACAAGTTGACAGCGACCCATGACTCCTTTTTCATGGTCAACTCTGGATAATTTAAAAGTTAACTCGAGCTTGGTGGAGAGGCATTGCACAAGCCGACCAGCCACCGTAGGAAACGTGACGATGAATTCAATCAGCAGCCCGGCCCCGGCCCGCCACGACTGGTCAATCGACGAGATCGAAGCGCTCTTCGCTCTCCCCTTCAACGACCTGTTGTTTCACGCCCAGCAGATACATCGCCAGCACTTCGACGCCAACGCCGTGCAGATCTCCACCCTGCTGTCGATCAAGACCGGCGCCTGCCCCGAAGACTGCAAGTACTGCCCGCAATCCGGGCACTACAACACCGGTCTGGGCAAGGAAAAGCTGCTGGAGATCGACAAGGTGGTCGAACAGGCCCGGGCCGCCAAGGCTGCCGGCGCCAGTCGTTTCTGCATGGGCGCCGCCTGGCGCAGCCCCCGTGAACGCGACCTCGAGGTGGTCGAGGAAATGGTACGCCGCGTCAAGGGGCTGGGCCTTGAGACCTGCATGACGCTGGGCATGGTCGACGATGCACAGGCCAGACGCCTGGCCAGCGCAGGTCTCGATTACTACAACCATAACCTGGACACCTCGCCGGAATTCTATGGCGAGATCATCACCACGCGGACCTACGGCGAACGCCTCGACACCCTGGCCAACGTGCGAGAAGCGGGCATGAAGATCTGCAGCGGCGGCATTCTCGGCATGGGCGAGACTACCCGCGACCGCGCTGGTCTGCTCCAGCAGCTGGCCCGTCTGGACCCGCATCCCGAGTCGGTTCCCATCAACATGCTGGTCAAGGTCGCCGGGACACCACTGGCGCAGGCCGAGGATCTCGACCCCATCGAGTTCATCCGGGCCATCGCCGTGGCCCGTATCATGATGCCGACCAGCCACGTGCGACTCTCCGCCGGACGCGAGCAGATGAACGAGTCGACTCAGGCACTGGCCTTCATGGCCGGCGCCAACTCGATCTTCTATGGCGACAGGCTGCTGACGACCCAGAATCCCCAGGCAGAGCGCGACCGGGCAATGTTCGCCAAGCTCGGCCTGCACCCCGAGACCCGGGAAGCGGCAGCCTCCGACACGGTGCACGAGGCTGCACTCAATGACGCTATCACCCAGCAGGAGTTCGGCTACTACGACGCCACCCAGCGCAGCGCGCGCGAGACCAGGCCCTGCGGCCTGCGCGTCTGAACATGGCCTTCTCCCACCTCGCTGCGGCGCTGGAGGCACGCCGGGCCGCCGCCCTATGGCGTCAGCGCCAAACGCTCGCCACTGCTCAAGGGCCGCAGGTGATCCGCGACAGGCGCACGTTGCATAACTTCTCGAGTAACGACTACCTCGGCCTGGCCAATGATCGCCGCGTGATCGAGGCATTGGCGCAGGGGGCCCGGGAATTCGGTGCTGGCGGTGGCGCCTCGCCTCTGGTCAACGGCCATCTGCTCCCACATCACGCCCTGGAAGCGCGCCTGGCCGAGCTCACCGGGCGCCCCCGGACGCTGCTGTTTCCCAGTGGCTACATGGCCAATCTTGGTGTGCTGCAAGCGCTGCTGACTTCCCGCGACGACGTGTTTCAGGACCGTCTCAATCACGCCTCGCTGCTCGACGGCGCCCGGCTTGCCGGCGCCCGCCAGCGTCGTTTCCACCATCGAGACCTGCAGGACCTGGAACGCCTGCTGTCGCGCCGCCGGGGACGGGAAGCCCTGGTGGTCAGCGACGGCGTGTTCAGCATGGATGGCGACGTCGCCGACGTGGCGGGTCTCGCAGCGCTCGCCAAGCGCTTCGATGCCTGGCTGATGATCGATGACGCCCATGGCCTCGGCGTGCTGGGGACATACGGGGATGGCTGCGCGGGACAGCGCTTCCCGGTCGATGACGTCCCGGTGCTGGTCGGCACGCTGGGCAAGGCGCTGGGTACCTCGGGCGCCTTCGTCGCCGGCAGCGCAGTGCTGATCGACACGCTGATCCAGCAGGCGCGCCCCTACATCTACACGACCGCCGAATCGCCGGCCGTGGCCAGCGCCACCCTGACGGCCCTGGACATCGTCGCGCAGGAACCGCAGCGTCGCCAACGCCTGACGGATCATGTCGCTCGATTTCGCCAAGGCGCATCCCGGCTCGGGCTGCCGTTGCTGACGAGTCATACCCCCATCCAACCGCTGCTGCTCGGCAGTGCCGAACGCGCTCTGGCATGGAGTCGTGAGCTGGAACGCCGCGGCTTTCTGGTCAGCGCCATTCGCGAGCCAACCGTACCGCGCGGCAGCGCTCGGCTGCGCATTACCCTGAGCGCCACGCACGAGCCGGCCGCCATCGACGCCTTGCTGGAGGCGCTCGCGCGGATCGCGGCCGATGACGCTCTGGCGCCCACCGGCGGGGCCCAGGCATGACCCAACTGATCCTGCTGTCGGGCTGGGGCATCGATGCACGTATCTGGCGGCCACTCGCACCGTACTGGCCGGTTCACCTGCGGGTATCCACCCCCGACTGGCCGGGGTATAGCCGCCGCGAGGCCTTGGCCGCTCCGGACGACCTGGCGTCGCTAGCGGTGGCCATGCGCGATGAGCTGCCTGCCTCGAGCGTGTGGGTCGGCTGGTCGCTGGGCGCATTGCTGGCTGCCGCCCTGCTCGATCACCTGCCGGCCCCGCGCGGGCTGATCATGCTCGGCATGGGGCCATGCTTCACCGCTACCGGCGGCGGCGTCTCCGCAAGGGAACTGGCGCGCTTCCAGCAGGCCTTTCGCCGCGACCCCCTGCGCGCCTGGCATCACTTCCTGCGCTGGCAACTGCGCGGGGAACCGGCGCCCCGGGCGATGCTGCGCCGACTACACGACCTACTCGGACATCGCCCCGCTGCCGACAGCGCCACCCTCGCTGCCGGCCTCGCGCAGTTGACTCACCTCGACGTGAGCGGCGTCCTTTCACGCGCGCCCTGCCCGATCCAGCGGCTCGCCGGCAGCGCCGATCCGTTCCTGGCGGACGCCACCCAGGCGGCGAGCCTGCCGGCACGACAGGCGACGCTCGAGGGCGCGGGACATTGTCCCCATGTGTCCATGCCGGCGCACCTGGCGCAGACGCTGGCGACTCACGCGACCTCCCTACCCGCATCCTGTCAGGAGGCCATGCATGACTGAATCTCGCGCGCCGGCCTCACCCTCCGCGTACCTGGAACACGACCGGAAGCGGCGCGTGGCGCAGGCCTTCGGACGGGTCGCGCCCCACTACGTCGATCGCGCCAGCGCCCAGCACGCCATGGGCGAGAGGCTCTGGCGGCGGCTGCCGGCCCATGCCATGCGGATCGTCGACCTCGGCTGCGGCCCGGGACACTGGACCGCCCGGCTGGCGCGTCACTACGCACACGTTCGTGGCCTTCAGACATGGGGGCTCGACATCGCACCGGGCATGCTCGCCGAGGCGCGCCGTCGCCACGGCGAACGCTGCCACTGGCTGTGTGCCGATGCCGAAGCCCTCCCTCTGGCAGCGGACAGTATCGATCTCATGTTCTCCAACCTGGCGATCCAGTGGTGCCGCCATCCCGAGCGGTTGATGGCGGAACTCCGGCGCGTCATGACGCCCGGCGCCACGGCGCTGATCAATACGCTCGGCCCCGGCTCACTGCACGAGCTGCGCCATGCCTGGCAACGCGAGGCGGATCCCGATGCGATCGCCGCCAGCACCTTCGCCGATGTCGCCACGCTCGAGCGCGCCATGCGCCTCGCCGGCTTTCGCCGGGTCCGGGTGGAACGCGCTCACGAACGCTACTTCTACCCCGACCTGCAGGCGGTCAACGCCTCCGTCAAGGGGGTCGGCGCCCAGCTTCCACGTCCCGGCGCACGCTTGACCCGGCGCGATCTCGCCCTTGCCGGCGAACGTTACGAACGGCTGCGCACCCCCGAGGGGCTACCGGTGACGTACTGCCGCCTGACCCTGGAACTTGTCAAATGAACCGCTACTTCATTACCGGAACCGACACCGAAATCGGCAAGACCTACGGCGCCTGCGCGCTGCTGGCCCGGGCGCGCCGCCAAGGATTGACGACGCTGGGCCTCAAGCCGCTCGCCTCGGATTGCCGGTCCACCCCCGAGGGACTGCGTAATGCAGACGCCTTGGCTCTGCAGGCACTGAGCGAGCCCCGGCCCGATTACGAGCAGGTCAATCCGCTGCGCTTCGCCCCGGCCATTGCGCCGCATGTCGCCGCCCGGCAGGCCGGCGAGACACTCGACGTCCAGCGCCTGCTGGCGGGCTTGGCACCGGGCCTGGCACTCGAACGCGACCTGGTGCTGGTCGAAGGTGCAGGCGGCTGGCGGGTGCCGTTGAACGACGACGAGGATCTCAGCGATCTGGCCCATGCCCTGGGCCTTGCCGTCATCGTCGTGGTCGGCGTGAGACTGGGCTGTATCAACCACGCCCGCCTGACCTGCGAGGCGATCGAATGCGACGGCCTGACGGTGGCCGGCTGGATCGCCAACCGGGTCGACCCGGCCATGGCCAGTGCGCAGGACACCCTCGCCACGCTGCACCACACGCTGGCCGCCCCCTGTCTCGGCGTGCTGCCCTGGCAGGCGGACGCCGCCACGCTCGGCCCGGTGCAGGCCGCCGAATGCGCGGCCGCGCACCTACAGCTGCCGGTTCCCACCTCCTGATCACGAGCGACATCATGTCCGATACGCTTTGGCACCCCTACGCCCAGATGCAGACCCAGGCCCCACCGCTTGAGGTCGTCGGCGGACGCGGCCCCTGGCTGGAGCTAGCCGGCGGCGAGCGGCTGCTCGATGCCACCTGTTCCTGGTGGTGCATGATTCACGGCTACGGCCATCCGCGCCTAGTCGCCGCGCTCAAGTCGCAGGCCGACACCTTGTGTCACGTGATGCTCGGCGGCATGACGCATGCACCGGCCCAGGCACTGGCCGACGCCTTGGTCCGTGTCACCCCGCCGGGGCTCGACCATGTGTTCTATTCCGACAGCGGTTCAGTGGGCATGGAGGTAGCCATGAAGATGGCGGTGCAGTATCAGGCGCAGACCGGCCGCCCCCACCGTCACCGCATGCTCTCGCTGATGCGCGCCTATCACGGTGACACCGCGGGCTGCATGGCGGTATGCGATCCTGAGGAAGGCATGCATGCACTATTCTCGGGCTTTCTTCCTCAGCATCACTTCGCCCCGGCCCCCACCGCGGCCTTCGAGGCGCCCAGCGAGGCGGTCGAGGCCGATATCGCCGCCCTGCGCGACAGCTTCGAACGCCATCACGAGGAACTCGCGGCCCTGCTGGTCGAGCCGCTGCTGCAGGCCGCCGGCGGGCTCAACATGTACTCGCCCCACTACCTGCGCGCCGCCCGCAAGCTATGCGACGAATACGGGGTGCTGCTGATCTTCGACGAGGTGGCTACCGGTTTCGGGCGTACCGGCAAGCTGTTCGCCGCCGAGCATGCCGGTGTGACGCCGGACATCATGGTGCTTTCCAAGGGGCTGACGGGCGGTTATCTCGGTCACGCCGCGACCTTGGCCACCTCGCGGGTGTACGACGCCTTCTTGAGCGGCGATCCCGGCCGCGCCTTCATGCACGGCCCGACCTTCATGGGCAATCCGCTCGCCTGTCGGGTCGCCCTGGAGAGCCTGGCGATATTCGAGGAGGAAGACTATCTGGGCAGGATCGCACGGCTCCACGAGGGGCTGCAGGTCACCCTGTGCGCCGACGCTGCGCTGCGCGCCCATCCGGCGGTGGCGGCCGTACGCGCACTCGGCGCCGCCGCGGTGATCGAGGTTCACGACGCCCGGGTGCTGGACGGCGTACAGGCGTTCGCCCGCGCACAGGGCGTGTGGCTGCGCCCCTTCGGGCGCTGGCTTTACACCATGCCGGCCTACGTCACCTCGCCCGAGGAGATGCACCGCATCGGCGAGGTCATGAAGGGCTGGTTCCTGCGCTGAAGCACCGCCTCCCCCTGGCCGGGATTCCGGCCGAGACGGCTGGCGTCCCGGGCTCAAGCTTTCGCGATGCCGGCCGATAGCGAGGGAAAGCCCTTCAATCGACAGCCACTGCGCTGTCTCGCCGGGACGCCGATGGCCTCGAAAACCTCAATCACTACGATCGTACTGGCCACACTGGCATTCGGCTCACTGGGGCTGGCGGCCAGCGAGCTGACCTGGCCGCTGGCCGCTTCCATGCTGCCCTGGCTGGGGCTTTATGCCGTGGCCCTGGTCATCGTCATGGCGCTGCTGATCTTGCTGGTGGGCTTGGCCCAGGGGCTCGCCGCGCAGCAGCGTGCCCTGCATGCCAGTCTGGAGAACCAGATGCGCCAGCAGCGAACCATGGAAATGGCGCAACTGATGGAGCGCTTCGTGCATCAGGCCGAATCGCTGCTCGACAAGGACAGCCTCGATCCCAACAAGCGCAGCGTGCTGCGCTGCCTGGCCATCGATGCCCTGCGCGGCAACACCGGCCGAGGCGATCCCAACTACACACGCCTGGCCCGGCTGTTCGAATGGCTGGCCGACGAAGCCGGGCAAGCGAGAGACGACACCGCCCGTCTGCGCATCGCCACCCCCGTCCTGCGCCAGTATGCGGAAATCGCCGAACAGCTCTGTCAGGTCGGCGAGAGTGACCATCAGCGCCTCGCCCCCTTCCTGGCCCATCAGCCGCGATCGGAGGACCGCGATATCCCCGTCGCGCCGTGACCCCTGGCGATGCGTTGAGCGCACCGTCCTTCCCCTTCCTCGCCTCGCCCTGACCGTTTCCCCGCCTCCTTGCTTCAGGCTTCCGACTCCACGCCTCCTACTATGGTGGGGTATCAACCGGTGCGTATCCCGCTTGCCACTGCGTTCCCGCTTAAGGTACAACCAATCGATGCATATAAGCGAAATACAATTCCGAATAATAAAACAACGCTTCGATCGGGAGTAACAGTGCGTGAAAATCGTCAAGGATATCAACGAACTCAAGGACTTCATCGGCACCGAAATGGGCGTCAGCGACTGGGTCGAGATCACCCAGGAGCGCATCCAGCGGTTCGCGGATGCCACCGATGACCATCAGTGGATTCACATCGATGTCGAGCGCGCCAGGCGAGAATCCCCCATGGGAGCCCCCATTGCCCATGGTTTCCTCACCTTGTCGATGCTGCCGCAGTTGGGCCAGGGGCTCTTCGATGTTCAGGGAGTCAAGGCGCGTATCAACTATGGCCTCAACAAGGTCCGCTTCCCCGCCCCGGTACCGGCCGGCTCGCGTATCCGCCTACGGCTCAAGCTGAAGTCGGTGGAACCCAGCGGCGAGAACCGTTTCCTGGTCTGCAATGAAGCCACCATCGAACTCGAAGGCAGCGAGCGCCCCGCCTGCGTGGCGGAGTCGCTCACGCTCTATCTGACATCGTGAACGCCGGCCTGCCTGGCTTGGCCCGTCACACCGGCGAGAAACACCTGACGCCCTCCTCCGGCGCTTGCCGGATGCCCTGTCATCACAAACCGATTCCGGGAGCAGGACGATGAGCACCCCCCGTAACTACGGCGATTATCAACTCAAGATCTACCGCGACGGCCTCAGCGGCGAACGCCCACGTCTGCCCATGCGCATGGAAGACCTCGAAGCCGCCGCCCGGGCCATTCTGCCACCCGAGTCCTACTGGTACGTGGCCGGCGGTGCCGGTGAAGCCACCATGCGCGCCAACCGCGAAGCCTTCGAGCGCTACCCGATCCTGCCGCGCATGCTGACCGACGTCTCCCAGCGCGACATGCAGATCGACCTGTTCGGACATCACTACCCGACACCGCTGCTGCTCGCTCCCATCGGCGTGCAGAGCATCATCTGTCCCGAGGCGGAGCTGGCAGTGGCCCAGGCCGCCAGGCAACTCGGCGTGCCGCAGATTCTTTCCACTGTCTCCTCGCACCCGCTGGAGACGGTGGCCGAAACGCTGGGGGATTCACCTCGCTGGTTCCAGCTCTACTGGCCACGTAGCGATTCGCTCGCCATCAGCCTGATCAAGCGTGCCGAAGCGGCAGGTTACCAAGCCATCGTGGTGACGCTCGACACCAAGATGATGGCGTGGCGCGAACGGGACCTGAGCAACGCCTTTTTGCCCTTCATCAAAGGGCAGGGACTGGCCAATTACATTACCGACCCGGGATTCCGGGACGGTCTGGAAGCGGCACCGGAAGAGGACATGCTCCCGGCGATCCGGCGCTGGAGCCAGGAGTTCACCGACCCGAGCAAAACCTGGAAGGACCTCGAAACCCTGCGCGAGGCAACCGATCTGCCGATTCTGCTCAAGGGCGTGATGCACCCGGAGGATGCGCGCCAGGCCGTGGCTCATGGCGCCGACGGGCTCATCGTCTCCAACCACGGTGGACGTCAGGTCGATGGGGCCCTGGCCTCGCTGGACGCGCTGCCCATGGTGCGCGCCGCAGTGGGCGACGATCTGCCGGTGCTGTTCGACAGCGGCATCCGCAGCGGCTCCGACGTCCTCAAGGCCAAGGCACTGGGAGCCGACGCCGTACTGCTGGGCCGGCCCTACATCTGGGGGCTGGCACTGGCCGGCAGCCAGGGCGTGGCGGAAGTCGTGCAACGCCTGCTCGCCGATCTCGACCTCAGCATGGCTCTGGCCGGCAGCTCCTGTTTCCGTGACGTAGGGCGAGAATTGTTGCACCTGCCGGGACAGAGTTGAAAGCGCGAGCCAGGCTACACTTGCGTCATAGGAATGTCGCTTGGCCCGCGCCGTTGCCGGCCTCAGGCTTTTTCAATGCCAAACGAAAGGATTCTCTGACATGGTTGATCTGGTCGCCCCCGAAACCGTCGGCATGTCGCATGAGCGGCTGCAGCGCATTTACAACTGGATGCAGGGCCACGTCGAGCACGAGCGGCTCGCGGGGATCAGCGTCCTCGTCCACCGCCACGGGCAGAACGCCTTTTTCGGCAGCGCGGGTGGCCTGGCGACGGAGGGTGACACCTCCATCGGAATGGATAGCATCTTCCGCATCTACTCGATGACCAAGCCGATCGTCAGTGTCGCGGCGATGTCGCTCTACGAGGAGGGCCGCTTCCAGCTGGATGACCCGGTGGCGCGCTTTCTTCCCGAATTCGAAGACATGCAGGTGCTGGTCGGTGGCGACGCCGACAATCCGCGACTCGAACCGGCCCGAAGCCTCATTACCCTGCGTCATCTGTTCACCCATACCTCGGGGCTCACCTACGACTTCATGAGGAGCTCCCCGGTCGATGAACTCTATCACCGCAATGGCATCACCTTTGCCGCCGGCGACACCTCACTGGCGGAAGTGGTGACCCGGCTCGCGCGACAGCCGCTGTTATGCCATCCGGGTACCGAGTGGAACTACGGCGTTTCCACCGATGTGCTGGGGCGTGTCCTGGAAGTGATGGCCGGGCAGCCGCTGGATGAATTGCTGGAAGAACGCATCTTCAAGCCGCTGAGGATGGTCGACACCGCCTTCTCCGTCAGCCCCGACAAGCTGGGCCGGTTCGCGACCATGTACACGACCGCCAGCGACGCTCCTCCAGCCCCGCCATTAGGCGAGGAGATCACTCATGTGCTTCCCGAGCCAGCGGGCGGCCTGAAGCTGGCCGATCCCGCCGCTGGCGGGCGTTTTGCCGGATCGGTAAAGGTTCTTTCGGGCGGCGGCGGTCTCACCTCGACGACCGCCGATTACCTACGCTTCTGCAGGATGCTGAGCAACAAGGGAGAGCTGGACGGCCGCCAGGTGCTGGGACGCAAGACGGTGGAGTTCATGACGTGCAACCATCTGCCCGGCACCATGGCCGACATGGGGCAGGCGCGTTTCAACAATGGCCACATGGGCGCGGGCCTCGGCTTTGGCCTGGGATTCGCCGTGGTGCTCGATCCCGCTCTGGCGCAGACCCAGGGATCGGCGGGCGAGTATTTCTGGACAGGCATGGCGAACACCCAATTCTGGATCGATCCGGAGGAGGACATGATCGTCATCCAGATGGCTCAGCTCATGCCCTCTTCGCTTCTGCCCCTGCGTCGCGATCTGCGCTCGCTGGTGTATCAGGCGCTGGTAGAATAACGCCTCGCCAATCCAGCGTGACGAATTTCCGTGCGAATCAGGCCAGAAGCCGGACCCGCACGGGAATTCGTCGGAGAAGGTAACTTCAGCTGATGCGCTGATAACCGCCGAGCACGCCCCGCTTGGACAACACCCACTGCCAGAGCTGGATATCACGGGCACGAAACGCCGCGGCGCATGACAGCAGATAGTAGCGCCACATGCGGTAGAAGCGCTCGCCGAAACGCTCCTGGAACTCTGGCCATGCCTTTTCGAAGTTGGTATGCCAGGCCATCAGTGTCTTGTCGTAATCGGCACCGAAGTTGTGCAGATCCTCGGTGATGAACAGGCCGCCCGCTGCGTCGCCGATCTGACCGATGGAGGGCAGATCGCCATTGGGAAAGATGTATTTGTCGACCCAGGGATCGGGGGTACTCTCGCGAAGATTCTTGCCGATGGTGTGCAGCAAGAACAGACCGTCGTCCTTCAGGCAGCGATGGGCGACCTCCATGTATTCGCGATGATTCTTGCGCCCGACGTGTTCGAACATGCCGATGCTGATGATGGCGTCGAAGGTCTCGTCGACCTCGCGATAGTCCTGCAAGCGGAACTCGACCGGCAGCCCCTGCTTCATGAGCCGCTTGCCGTACTCCGCCTGCTCGCGGGAAATGGTCACCCCCACGCACTCCACGCCGTAATGCTCGGCGGCGTAGGCCATGAAGCTGCCCCAGCCGCAGCCGATGTCGAGGATCTTCATGCCCGGCTTGAGATCGAGCTTGCGACAGATCAGGTCGAGCTTGGCTTCCTGGGCTTCGTCCAGGGTGGTGGCGTCCTTCCAGTAGCCGCAGGTATAGGTCATGCGCCTGTCGAGCATCGCGGCGTAGAAGTCGTTGCCCAGATCGTAGTGGGCCTCACCGACCTGCCAGGCACGCTTGATGCTCTGCAGGTTGGTCAGCCTGGCGCGCAGTGCGTGGAAGATCAGCTTGCCGGGCTTGACTTCATCCTGCAGGCGCGCGCGCAGCAGATGAAAGAAGAACTCATCGAGCCGCTCGGCGTCCCAGTGCCCCTCCATGTAGGCCTCGCCCAACCCCAGGTTGCCTTCGGAAAGCGCACGTTCGATGACGCCGGGAGCCTTCAGCTGCATGTCCCAGGGCCGATCACCGTCGATGCGGATGTCGGCCTTGGCGAGCAGATCGGCAGCCAGGCGATGCAGGCTCGAATCTTCAGAAAAATAGCGGTCCTGTTCGCTGACTAGATGATTCAAGGCAGATGTCTCCTTCTCCTTCCCATTCCCTGGCGACCGATTCAGAGCAGCCGTCACTAATCATTATGTAAATTGCCGTTCTACGAATACTCTTCCGTAGAGATATTCAAAATAACTTAAAGATATCGCCTATTGGATGACAAGCAAGAATTCTTGATGAGTTTCATAGGCAGAGACTTTTGCTTCGTTTCGCTTTGCCTATCATGGCCGGCCGGTATCGTGCAGGCCGGCCGGACTGGCCTTCAGCGCAGCAGCAGGATGGGCAGGCGGGCGTTGCGGATCATCGCCGTGGTGGTACTGCCCACCAGCAGCTGACGAATCCGCGAATGACCGTAGGCGCCCATCACCAGCAGTCCGATGGCGTGCTCCTGCTCGTAGTCGCGCAGGGTCGCCTCCACCTCGCCGGCGCGAATCGCGCAGTGCACCTCGGCCCCCGCCTTCTCCAGCGTGCGCCGGGCCCATCCCAACTGCTCGCGGTGGTCGGCGGTATCGGCACCCACCATCACCACATGGCACTCCAACTCCGCCAGCAGGGGGCTCTCGGCCAGCAGCTCAATGCCCTTGCAGGTCGTCTGGCTGCCATCGAAGGCGAACATCACCCGCGTGGGCGCCGTGAATCGTTCCGGCGTGACCAGGATGGGCCGATGCATGGCGCGGATGACACGCTCGAGGTTGGAGCCGAGGTGCTCGCGCGCCGATTGCGCCGACTCGCCGCGCTTGCCCAGCACCAGCAGACGGGTTTCCTCCTCGAGCTCGGTCAGCGCCTCGACCAGTTCGCCGTTGCGCTGGCGCGTGGCCGGCTGGGCCACGCCTTCCTCGACGGCACGCTCACGGGCCGCCTCGAGCATCAGTCGGCCGTGCTCCTGGGCGATTCGGCCGCGCTGCTCGTCGAGCGTCGCCAGTTCCTCGAGCAGGTGCTCGCGGCTGCCCAGGCCGATATTGCCGGTGGGGTTCACCTCGTGGGGATTCTGCGACTTGTCCAGCACGTGCAGGAAGGTCAGCGGCGCTTCGAGACGTTGGCTGGCCCAGACGGCGGCGTCGCACACCGCCGGGGAGAAGCCGGAACCGTCGATACAGGCCATGATGCATTGTGTCATGTGGTTCTCCTCATGTGTCGCGTACTCAGTGCCCGCCCATCAGCTTGTCGACGGCCTCGGGCTTGTCATGGACGGCGAAGCGGTCGACGATGGTCGCGCTCGCCTCGTTGAGACCGATGACCTCGACCTCGGTCCCCTCGCGGCGGAACTTGATCACCACCTTGTCCAGCGCGCCCACGGCGGTGATGTCCCAGAAATGCGCGTGAGTCAGGTCTATACGCACCCGCTCGACGGTCTCCTTGAAATCGAAGGCGCTGATGAAGCGATCCGCCGAGGTGAAGAAGACCTGTCCCACGACACGATACTCCCGCGTCCTGCCGTCATCGAGCATGTCGCTGCCGATATACAGTACCTGACCCACCTTGTTGGCGAAGAACAGCGACGCCAGCAGCACGCCGACGAACACGCCGATGGCCAGGTTATGGGTCGCTACCACCACCGCGACGGTGGCCAGCATGACGATGTTGGTGCTCATGGGATGTTTCTTGAGATCGCGCAGCGATTCCCAACTGAAGGTACCGATGGAGACCATGATCATCACCGCCACCAGCGCGGCCATGGGGATCCGCGAGACCCAGTCGGACAGAAACACCACCATTAGCAGTAAGCAGACGCCGGCCACCAGCGTCGACAGACGGGTGCGTCCTCCGGATTTGATGTTGATCACCGACTGGCCGATCATCGCGCAACCGGCCATGCCGCCGAACAGCCCGGCGCCGATGTTGGCGATGCCCTGCCCCTTGCACTCGCGGTTCTTGTCGCTGGGGGTATCGGTCAGGTCATCAACGATGGTCGCAGTCATCATCGATTCCAGCAGACCGACAACGGTCAGCATCACGGCATAGGGGAAGATGATCATCAGTGTTTCGAGGTTCAGCGGTACCTCGGGCCACAGGAACACCGGCAGCGTGTCGGGCAATTCACCCATGTCGCCCACGGTACGGATATCCATGCCCGACATCATGTAAACGATGGTCAGCACCACGATGCACACCAGCGGCGACGGCACGCTCTTGCCGATGACCGGGATATAGGGAAACAGGTAGATGATCCCCAGGCCTGCGGCGGTCATGGCATAGACATGCCAGGTGACATCGGTCAGCTCGGGCAGTTGCGCCATGAAGATGAGGATGGCCAGGGCATTGACGAAGCCGGTGACCACCGAGCGCGATACGAAGCGCATCAGTTCACCGAGCCGGAGATAGCCGGCGACGATCTGCAGCACGCCGGTGAGCAGCGTGGCAGCGAGCAGATACTCCAGGCCATGCTCGCGCACCAGCGTGACCATCAGCAGCGCCATGGCGCCGGTGGCGGCGGAGATCATGCCCGGGCGGCCGCCGGTGAAGGCAATGATCACCGCGATGCAGAACGAAGCGTAGAGGCCGACCTTGGGGTCGACGCCGGCGATGATCGAGAAGGCGATGGCCTCGGGGATCAACGCCAGGGCGACGACGATGCCGGACAGCACGTCGGCCTTGATGTTGGAAAACCACTCTTGGCGTAGCGATCGAATCATTCGGGATTCCTGTCAGGAGTCTGTTATACCGCCTCATCCGCACCGCCGGAACATACCGGTAGCGAACGGCCTGACGTCAGAACTCAGCACGGAGATATCCGTTGGCTCGACGAGGGGCGGCGATGGTTTGTGGTGACCCATGCAGGGTCATGCAGGTTCGTGACAACGAGATTCGCACATGGAAGTTTCGCACATGGCGAACCGGCCTCCGGCAAGCCGGAAGCGCGAGCGGTGACAACAGGCTCCCGGCTTGTCGCCGAGTCAGCCTGTCACCGAGAAGGGGGCGTAACGCTAGGGTGGAGTGCAGCGCATCGGGCTGGGAATCATGCGGTTCATGACGAAGACGGCTTTCCGTGTCGGGTTCCAGGCTCGCTGACGGCACTGCCACCAGCGAGCGCCGGATTCTATCAATAATCGTTCAGCGCTGCATCCTTGCGCCGCTTGTTGCCCGTCGCACGGCGCTCGTAATGACGATCCACAAGGCCCTTGGCGAGCAGAGTGACGAGCACCAGGCCGCCGCCGACCAAGGCCAGCATCGAGGGCTGTTCGTCAAGCACCCACCATACCCACAAGGTGCCGGCAACGGTTTCCAGCAGCATCAGCAGGCTGACATCCGCTGCCGGCAGGTACAGCGGTCCGCGCTGGATCAGCGTGAAGCCCAGCGGCAGCAGAATCAGGCACAACAGCGCCAGATAAGCCGCCTGTATAGCGGAAGGCAGCAACAGCTCGGCCTCGCTGCTTACGGTCGCCATCAGCGACACTGCTGCCACAAGCAACCCTGAGAGCACCAGCATGGGGCTCATATCGATCGTCGGACGTGTACGGCACAGGGTGAAGTTGGCCGCCATGCACAGCGCGGACATCACGGCAAAGGCGTTGCCCTGCCAGGAGCCGGGTCCGGCCTCGTCGAAGACGATCAGCGAAGTTCCCAACAGACACAAGCCGATGGCCAGCCAGGTCCGGCGCGGCAAGCGTTCATGCAGGAACACCCGCGACAGCAGCGCGGCGATCAACGGCGTGCCGGCGAGAATCATCAGCACATTGCCGCCCTTGGTGTAGTGATTGCCGAGTACGAACCCGATGTTGGAGAGGCCGAACAACGTCGCGACACCCACCCCGGTCCAACCACAATCGCGAAAGGCCTGCCAGGCCCCCCTGCCCCGCCGCAGCATCAGGATGATCTGAAAGCCCAGCGCCGTCAGCAGGCCGCGCCACAACAGCGCCTGGCTGTCGGGCATGCCCACCAGTTTGACCAGCAAGGCGTCGGGGGAAATGATCAGCGGGCCGAGCGCGGTCAGCAGCAGTCCCTGCTGGCGAAGGCTTAGGGAAGAGAAGCGCAAGACTTACCTCGATGTACGGACAGGAATGATCGGCTTCGCCATCATTGGAACACCGGCTTCAACGCCACTGCAGTATCGGCCAGCCGCGCGCTTCGGCGATCTCGCGCAGCTGCGGATCGGCCTGGGTGGCGTGGGGATGATCGACATGCTCGAGTAGCGGCAGGTCGTTGTGCGAGTCGCTGTAGCCCCACAGCTCGGTGGGTCGGGCATGCTCGGCTTCTCGTGCCATCAACCACTCCTCCAGCGCCTGCAACTTGCCGTCGCGGTAGGTCACCGTCCCGGAGGGATGGCCGGTGAAGCAGTCCGCGTCATCGAAGGCCGGACGCGTCGCCAGGGCATCGTCGGCCCCGGTGAAACGTGCGATGGGCTCGACCAGGTGCCGCATCGAGGCGGATATGATCAACGTGGCATGGCCATCGCGGCGATGTCCGGCGAGCCGTTCGAGCCCCGGCTGCATCAGGCGGGGACAGATCTCGCTGGCCACGAAGCGTTCGACCTCGGCATTCACCTCGTCGCGATGGCGTCCGACCAGCGGCGACAGCACGAACCGCAGGTGAGCGTCCATGTCGAGTTCACCGCTGCGGTAATGGGTGTCCTGGCGTGCCACCTCGGCAAGAAAGCGTTCACCGTCCGCCACCCAGCCGCACTCGACCAGCCAGTGCAGCCACAGGCCAGTGCAGTCGCCGTCCAGCAGCGTGTCGTCGAGATCGAAGATGGCCAGATGACGACTGGCCGAAGGGCTGGCGGACATGCGAGATCCCTCTCATGACAGGAAAACGCTCAGTCTACCAGCCACCCGCCCATGACGGGAGCCGCCGTGGCTTCGCTCAGCTATCGCGCGGCGGCGTCTCGCTGCCGTTCGCGCCACGCCTCCCGGCGTTCATGTGCTTGAAAGCCTCCATGATGTCCATGGGCAGCGGGAAGACGATGGTCGAGGCATTCTTGTTGCTCATGTCGCTCAAGGTCTGCAGATAGCGCAGCTGCAGCGCCGCGGAGTTCGCCGACATCACGTCGGCGGCCTCGACCAGCTTCTGCGAGGCCTGCAGCTCGCCCTCGGCGTGGATGACCTTGGCACGACGCTCACGCTCGGCCTCGGCCTGGCGAGCGATGGCACGAATCATGGTCTCGTCGAGATCGACATGCTTGATCTCGACGTTGGCGACCTTGATGCCCCACTCCTCGGTCTGGGTGTCGATGATCTCCTGGATATCGTCGTTGAGCTTGTCGCGCTCGGAGAGCATCTCGTCGAGATCGTGCTTGCCAAGCACCGAGCGCAGCGTAGTCTGCGCCAGTTGACTGGTGGCGATGACGAAGTTCTCGACCTTGATGATCGCCCGCTCGGGGTCGACGACGCGAAAGTACAGCACCGCATTGACGCGCACGGTGACGTTGTCGCGGGAGATCACGTCCTGCTCGGGCACGTCGAGCGTGATTACGCGCAGGTCTACCACCTCCATCTTCTGCACCAGTGGAATCAGGAAGAACAGCCCCGGCCCCTTGACGCCCTGGAAGCGTCCGAGAAAGAACACTACCCCGCGCTTGTATTCGGGCAGGATGCGGATCGAGGCCGCCAACAGCAGTACGATCAGCACGATGGGAACGAGATAGGAAATCATCATGATCAACCTCCTGGGTGTTTCGGTTCCGGAGAGCGAAACCGGCGTCACTGGGACGGTGGCGCGGCATCGGCAGGCGCCACCTCGACGGTCAGGCCTTCGATGGCGACGACCCGCAGAGGCTGGCCGCGCTGGATCGATGCTTGACCTCGCGCATTCCAGCGCTCACCGTTCAAGCGCACATGGCCGGTACCGGCAGCGGAGAAGTCATCGAGCGCCACCGCGGCCGCTCCGACGATGTCCTCCGGACCCGAATGAGGCCGGCGCCCGCGCAACTGCAGGAAGCGCAGCGCAATCCACAGCATCAGGCCCGAGGCGACCAATGCCACACCGCCGATCAGCGGCAGCGACACGGCCATATAGCGATCGTCCATCAGAATCACCGAGCCGGTAACGAAAGCGACGATGCCGCCGATACCCAGAATGCCGAAACTGGGCATCAGCGCCTCGCCGACGATCAATCCCAATCCCAGCAGCACCAGCGCCAGCCCGGCGTAGTTGACCGGCAGCACCTGAAAGGCGAACAGGGCGAGCAGCAGACAGATGGCACCGATCACGCCCGGGAACAGCGTGCCAGGGCTGAGCAGCTCGAAGACGAGGCCGTAGAATCCGATGATCATCAGGAAATAGGCGATGTTGGGATCGGCGATGATCGACAGCAGCTCGGTTCGCCAGTCGGGATCGAAGCGCTCTATGGCGAGATCGGCCGTGGTCAGTTCACGCGTGCCGTCACTCATCACCACCTCGCGCCCCTCGAGCTGGCGCAACAGATCGTCGAGATCCGTCGCGACCACATCGATCACGTTGCGCTCGAGCGCCTCGCGGGCGCTGAGATTCACGGCATCGCGTACCGCGCGCTCGGCCCAGTCGGCGTTACGGTCGTGTCGCTCGGCCAGGCTGCGGATATAAGCCACGGCATCCTCGAGCACCTTACGCTCCATTGCCGTCTCGCCACGCCGACGATCGCCGCCGCCGACATCATCGCTATTCTCGCCGCCCTCGCCAGAGGCCGGCTCCCCGCTCGGGGACGAAGTGTCCTCGGGCCGGGGCGGGCTGTCGGAGCCGGGCAATCCGCCGCCACCGATCTGCACCGGCGTCGCCGATCCCAGGTGGGTCGATGGCGCCATGGCCGCCACATGGCTGGCATAGAGCAGATAGGTGCCGGCACTCGCGGCACGCGCCCCGTCAGGGGCGACGTAGACGACCACCGGCACGTCGGAGGCGAGCATCGCGCTGATCATGTCCCGCATCGAGGCGTCCAGCCCGCCGGGGGTATCGAGCCGCAGGATCAGCAGGGCGGCATTCCGAGCTTCGGCCATGCGCAGACCGCGCTGGAAGTAGTCGCTGGTCGCCGGGCTGATGCTGCCGTCTATCGTCAGCACCAGTGCGCTGCGGCGAGCGTCCTGCGCGAAGGCCAGCATGGCCAGCAGCAGGCCCAACAGTACGCTCATCCACACTGCGCCTTGTCGCATCCGAGTGTTCGTCCGCATGCTTCGCCATCCTTCCGGCCGCCCTTCTCCATTGAGCTTGGCAGCGGATCGCGCGACGGGCCAGTCACGTTTGAGAGCATGTTTCGTATCGCCCACCACATCCGCATAATGGCGCCATGACCATGACCCCGCGCCCCTCCCCGATCTGCCATCCTTTCGAGGATCGATGCCCGCTGCCCGTTCGCCTCGCGACCACGCAGTGGATTGCGACCCGCTTCGACGCCACCTGCATGACGCCGCAAGCATTTGCCGACTGCGCCATCGTCCCACCGGCGAAACTGTTGACGGCCGCGACCAAGCGGCAGGCCGAATTCCTCGCCGGCAGGTTGTGCGCGCGCGAGGCCATCCAGCGCCTGACCGGAGAACGACACGTGCCCGGTGTGGGCGAGGATCGCGCGCCCCGGTGGCCCGCAGGCGTGGTCGGTTCGATCACACATGGCGGCGCGCTTGCTGCGGCGATCGTCGGCGCGGCGTATCGATATCGGGGCCTGGGCATGGATGCGGAGTCGCACTTGTCGACGGAGCGTGCGCACCGGCTGGCGGTACAGATCCTCACACCACGCGAGCGCGAGCACATGGCGCATCTGCCCGAGGCGCAGCACGGCCCCTTCGTCACGCGGGTCTTCTCGTTCAAGGAGAGCCTGTTCAAGGCGCTGTATCCGCTGGTGAAGGTGCGCTTCTACTTCCAGGACGCCGAGCTCGACGATGAATGCCCGGATACGGCTCAGGTGCGGCTTCGCCTGCTGACATCACTGAGCCCGCAGTGGCCGGCGGGAACCCGGCTAGACGGCCAGTATGCCGACGATGGCGAACGTGTGCTGACCCTGGTGGCGATTGTCCACGAGCCGCGCTGAAAGCCGACCGGGAAGAAGCGGGGAGAATCGCAGGCCCCCGACGCGATATGACAAATGGCACAAATCTCCGCACAATAACCCTTGAGCAATCAATGCATACGCGCGGCAGATTGGCGGAGAGAGATTCCCATGGCATTCAAGGTTTACGTAGACGGACAGGAAGGAACCACCGGATTGCGGCTGCTCGATTATCTCGAGCCCCGCGACGATATCGAGCTGCTGCGTATCGACAGCGACAAGCGCAAGGACCCGGCCGAACGCGCCCGCCTGCTCAATGCCGCCGACGTCGCTTTCCTGTGCCTGCCCGACGACGCCTCGCGCGAGGCAGTGGCGCTGCTCGACAACCCCGATACTTGCCTCATCGACGCCAGCACCGCCTTTCGCACTGCCGACGATTGGGTCTACGGCCTGCCGGAACTGACGCCGCGCCAACGCGAACGCATCCGTACCGGCAAGCGCATCGCCAACCCCGGCTGCCATGCCAGCGCCTTCGTGATGCTGGTGCGCCCGCTGGTCGACGCGGGCCTGCTGCCGGCGGATTATCCGCTTTCAGCCTTCTCGCTGACCGGCTACAGCGGTGGCGGCAAGAAGCTGATCGCCGAATACGAAGCCGATACCGAGGGGCGCCTTGCCGCGCCGCGCCCCTACGCCCTGCCCCTGGCGCACAAGCACCTGCCGGAGATGCGCCAGCACGGTGGGCTGAGTCGCGCCCCGGCATTCAATCCGGTGGTCGGCCCCTTCCTCAAGGGCCTGGCCGTCACCGTTCCCCTGCACGTCTCCGACCTCGCCCCGCGTGCCACTGCCGAGACGATTCGCGACGCCTACCTGCGCCATTACGACGGCGAGCGCTTCGTGCAGATCATGCCACTCGACGACGCCGCAAACCTGGACAACGGCTTCTTCGATGTCCAGGGTGCCAACGACACCAACCGTGTGGATATCTTCGTCTTCGGCGGCGAGGAGCATCTGGCGCTGGTCGCCCGACTCGACAACCTCGGCAAGGGCGCGGCCGGTGCGGCGGTCCAGTCGATGAACATTCACCTGGGTCTCGACGAATCCACGGGGCTCACCGGGCTGTAGTCGCCGGCCCGCGCCGATCGGTGACCCGTGACGGATACCGATCCAAGGCAGACGCCACCTTACTTACCGTACCGGGTTGGGCGGCGATTATTTCTCGCTGTCCAAGTCTGCCATCTGGGCCTGCGGGTAGCGCTCACCGGCCGCTGCCCCCTTGGGCATGGCCTGCTCGATCGCCGCGAGGTCTTCACCGGTCAGCGCGACGTCGAACGCCTTGAGCGACTCCTCCAGGCGCTCGCGCTTGCGGGCGCCGACCAACGGCACGATATCCTCGCCCTGCGCCGCCACCCAGGCGATGGCCAACTGCGCGACGCTCGTCCCGCGCTTGTCGGCCACGCCCCGTAGTGCCTCGACCAGCTCGAGATTCCGCTCCACATTGCCGTCATGAAAGCGCGGACTGATGCTGCGGAAGTCGCCCGCCTGCCGCTCCTGTCCCGGTTGCCAGTGACCACTGATCAAGCCCCGCGAGAGCACGCCGTAGGCGGTAACGCCGATGCCCAGCTCCCGGCACACGGGGAGAATCTCGTCCTCGATGCTTCGCGAGATCAGCGAGTATTCGATCTGCAGGTCGCTGATCGGATGGACCGCCGCCGCCCGTCTAAGCGTCTCGGGGCCGACTTCCGACAATCCGATGTGACGCACGTAGCCGGCTTCGACGAGTTCGGCGATCGCCCCCACGGTCTCCTCGATCGGCACATTCTTGTCCAGCCGCGCCGGGCGGTAGATGTCGATGTGCTCGACACCCAGACGCTGCAGCGAATAGGCGGCAAAGCTCTTCACCGCCTGCGGACGGGCGTCGTACCCCAGCCAACTGCCGTCGGGACCGCGCTGGGCGCCGAACTTGACGCTGATCCGAGCCTGATCGCGCCGCCCCTTGAGCGCCTCGCCGAGCAGCATCTCGTTGTGTCCCATGCCGTAGAAATCACCGGTATCGAACAAGGTGACGCCGGCCTCCAGCGCGGCATGGATAGTGGCAATGCTCTCGGCACGATCCGCCGGGCCGTACATGCCGGACATTCCCATGCAACCCAGCCCCATGATCGATGTGCTCGGCCCGCTCGCTCCCAGCTTACGTGTTTGCATGCCCATTCCTCGCTATTTATTGGCTCATGGCTGTCGTTATCCCCTGACTATCGCAAGCATAGCGGCTTGTGAATTGTCCATCCGCTATGCACCAGTCAGCCGGCTCAGGGCATAATGGGCGATCGCCGTATCCTGCACACCGGTCCCGGTCAGGTCGCAGACGGTGATGCTGTCGTCCGAGGTGCGCGGCCTCTGTCCCTCGGCGATCACCTTGCCCAGCTCGTAGACGGCAAAGGGAATTTTCGCCGGGGCGTCGAGATCGCCCAGGCCATGGAACGCCTTGAGTTCCCCGTTGGTCTCGCTCTGGGCGCGCGTATCGCAGACGAAGGCGTCGGCCCGGGTCAGTACCGACTCGCCCAACTCACGTTTTTCGGGGCTGTCGGACCCCATGGCCGTGACATGCACACCCTCGGGAAGATCGTCGGCTTCGAGAATCGGCTCGCGGGATGGCGTGGTGGTGACCACGATGTCGGCCTGGGCGCAGGCGGCCGGGGCCCGGTCGTGCACGTTCACCGTGAAACCGCGTGCGCGCATCTTGTCGGCATAGGCTTCACCCGCATCGCGCCGGCGCGCCCAGACTTCCAGCGTGTCGATGTCACGCACCAGTCTCAGTGCCTCGACCTGCAATTCCGCCTGCTCGCCGGCCCCCAGCACCGCCACCCGGCGGCTGTTCTCGCGCGACAGATGCTTGGCCGCGATCGCCCCGGCCAGCGCCGTGCGCACGGCCGTGAGGTAGCCTTCGTCGAGAAGCACTGCGTCGACCAGCCCGGTCCTGGCCGAGAACACCATCATCAAGCCGTTGAGACTCGGCAAACCCTGCTTGGGATTGTCGAAGAAACCGGTACTGACCTTGATGGCGAAATGCTCGAAGCCACGAATATGGGCCGTCTTGACGTCCACTTCACCGCGGGTCTCCTCGAGGGCCATCGACAGGATCGGCGGCTGCGCCACCTCGCCACGGCCCAGCGCCGCGAATCCCGCCTCCACCGTGGCCAGGGCGTCGTGGTCGATCTTCACTGCCGCTTCGATGGCGTCGCGTTGATAGATCTGCATGAAGTCCTCTCGAGTTGAAGCGTTGCTCAATGTCGGTGCTACAAGGCTAGATACCCGCCAGCCGTCTTGCCCGGTCCAGCGTCTCCAGCGATACGCCGTTACCGGTCAGGATCAGCGCCACGCTCTGGCCGCGGACGTCCAGACCGTGCTCCTCGAGCGCCGCCAGGCCCACGGCGGCGGCACCTTCGACCAGTAGCTTCTCGTGCCGGAGGATCTCGACCATGGCCGACGCGATGGCGGCCTCCGAGACCTGGAAGTGATCGTCCATCACCTCTCTCACCAGCGCATAGGTACAGCGGTTGTCGAGACCGATACCGCCGCCCAGCGAGTCGCCCAGGCTCTCGACTTCCTCGACCGCCACCGGACGGCCGGCCTTGAGGCTCTCCCACATTGCCGCGCCGCGGGACAGGCTCACCCCGGTGACGCGTACCGCAGGTTTCAGGCCCTTGAGTGCCGCGCCGATGCCGCCGAGCAAGCCGCCGCCGGAGAGCCCGACGATCACCCGGTCGAGCTCGGGAACCTCCTCGATCAGTTCCACACCGATGGTGCCCTGGCCACTAGCGATCAGCGGATCGTCGAAAGGCGGAATCAATAGCATGCCCTCCTCGTCCACCAGCCGCGTCACCTCCTCGAAGGCCTGGTCCTGGCTACTGCCGATGCGTCGGGCCTCGGCCCCCAGCGCCTCGATGGCGCTCACCTTGTTGTCCGGTACCAGTCTCGATAGGCAGATCACCGCCGGCACGCCCAGACGTGCCGCAGCGTAGGCCACCGCCCGGCCGTGGTTACCGGTGGATGCCGTGGTCACTCCGCGTTGCAGCCGCTCGGGGCCGAGTTCCTCCATCAGCGTGGCGATCATGTTGGCCGCGCCTCTCAGCTTGAAGGCCCCGGTGGGCTGCAGCGTTTCCAGCTTGAGCAGGATCTCGGCCTCGAAACGCTCGGACAGCACCGCTGAACGCACCAGCGGCGTGCGCGCCACCTGTCCATGAATACGCTTGCGTGCCCGGTAGATCGATTCCAGCGTCACGCCGTGAGCGGGTCGGGTCATGGCGCCTCCAGATTCGGTTGGCCGGGAAAGTGGCGGCTCATCACCGCCAGGCGAACATTGGCGAATCAGCGGCGTTTACAGAACGTAAATGCGCATGACGAGCCAATGTTCAACGCCGTACAGTCAGGTGCAGCAAGTTCAAACCTTGAAATCGCCGGAGCGGACCAGCTCATCGGTTACCTTGTCCACCGCCCGCTTGGCCCGGGCCACGACCTCGTCGACCTCGTCGCGGTTGATCACCAGCGGCGGTGCAAACCCCAGGATGTCTCCCTGCGGCATGGCCCGTGCGATCAGATTTTCCCCCAGCGCAGCAGCGCTGATGCGCGCACCGACCTTGAGATTGGGGTCGAACAGCGCACGCTGAGCCCTGTCGGGCGAGAACTCCAGCGCGGCGAGCATGCCCACGCCACGCACGCTGCCCACCAGCGGGTGCTCACCGAAGGTCTGCTGCATGGCCTGCTGCAGATAGGCGCCGGTCTCGGCGGCGTTGCGGGTCAGCCCCTCGCGCTCGATGATCGCCAGGTTGGCGAGCGCCGCCGCGGCTCCCAGCGGATGGCCGGAATAGGTCCAGCCGTGACCGATCGGGCCGTACTCACCAGTGCCCTGCTCGAGCACCTGCCACACCTTGTCGCCGACGATCACGCCGGACAACGGTTGGTAGGCGCTGGTCAGGCCCTTGGCCACGGTAATCAGGTCCGGCTTGATATCGTAGAAATGCGAACCGAAGTCCGTGCCGATGCGCCCGAAGCCGCATACGACCTCATCGGCGATCAGCAGTACATCGTACTTGGTCAGGACTGCCTGGATCTCCTCCCAGTAGCCTTCCGGCGGCGGTACGATACCTCCGGTGCCCAGTACCGGCTCGCCGATGAACGCCGCCACGGTCTCGGGCCCCTCGGCGAGGATCATCTCTTCGAGCCTGGCGGCGCAGTGCTGCGAGAATTCACGCTCGCTCATGCCTGCCTGCTCGGCACTACGCCGGTAATAGTATGGCGCTTCGGTGTGCCGGATGGTGTCGATGGGCAGATCGAAATGGTCATGGAACGTGGCTAGCCCGGTCAGCGAGCCGGAGGCGATACCCGAACCGTGATACCCGCGGCTTCGCGAGATGACCTTCTTCTTCTGCGGGCGACCCAGCACGTTGTTGTAGTAACGCACGATCTTCAACTGGGTCTCGTTGGCGTCACTGCCGGACATCCCGTAGTAGACCTTTGACATGCCGGGGCCGGCGAGCCGGGTAATCTTCTCGGAGAGTTCGATAAGCGGCTCGTTGGAGTGCCCCACGTAGGTGTGGTAGTAGGCCAATTCCAGAGCCTGCTTGTAGATCGCCTCGGCCATCTCGGTGCGCCCGTAGCCGATATTGACGCAGTACAGCCCGGCGAAACCGTCGATCAGTTCGCGGCCATCCTTGTCACTGATGGTAATGCCACGCCCACCGGTGATGACCCGCCCCGGGGCGTCGCCATGCGCAAAGTCGCGCAGATGCGTGGAAGCATGAAAGGTGACCTTGCGGTCGCGGTCGATCAAATCCTGATGGGCGCTCATGGCGATCTCCTGAAATGTTCTTGACTGTACAGATGTTCATAAAACTCGAGAGCTCTACGAGCGATGACGAGACAAGGCGGAATTTGACGAGGGCAGCGAAGTTTACGGCTGTCAATGAGCATTGCCCGAACCAAAGTCCAACGCCGTATCGTCGAGCGCAGTTAGCTCCATGCCATCAGCTTCCAGAGACGGAGCCCAACCCACCCAGACAGTAATACTTCGTCTCCAGATACTCCTTGATGCCGGCGGTGCCGCCCTCGCGCCCCAGCCCGGACTGCTTGATGCCGCCGAAGGGAATGGGCGGACCGGTCATCTTCACCGAGTTGACGCTGACCATGCCGTACTCGAGCCCGCGCAGCAGTTTCCAGATGCGTCGTACGTCATGGGTGTAGACATAGGCCGCCAAGCCGTACTCGGTATCGTTGGCCATGGCGATCACCTCGTCGTCGTCGCGATAGGCGGTGATGCCCGCCACCGGGGCGAAGTTCTCCTCACGCCATACCTTCATCTCCGGCGTGACGCCGGTGAGCAGCGTCGGCATGAAGAAGTTCTCGCCCGGCGCCATGGCCTGGCTGCCATGGACCAGCGTGGCGCCCCGGGAGATGGCGTCATCGACGAGGCTTGCCGCCTTGTCCACCGCCGCGCCGTGAATCAGCGGGCCGATGTCGATCTCACTGATCAGGCCGTTGCCCACCTTGAGCCTCTTCATGATATCGGTGAACTCGTCAACGAAGGCGTCGTGCAGCGACTCGTGCACCAGGATGCGATTGGCCGCCAGGCAGTCCTGTCCCGCCGTCTGGAACTTGGCCGCCACCGCCGCCGCCGCGGCTTCCCTGGGGTCCATGTCCGGGCCGACGATGAACGGCGCATTGCCGCCCAGTTCCAGCGAGACTCGCTTGACGGTACTCGCGCTCTGCTCGAGCAGCAGCCGTCCCACTCGGGTCGAGCCGGTGAAAGACAGCGCCTTGACGCGCTCCTCCGCGCAGAGAATCTTCGAGACTTCGGACGCCTCGCCCAGCACCACATTGAAGACGCCGGCGGGAATGCCGGCACGCTCGGCCAGCTCGGCCAGTGCCAGGGCGGAAAACGGCGTCTCGCCGGCCGGCTTGACGATTACCGTACAGCCGGCGGCCAGGGCAGCGGCGGCCTTGCGGGTAATCATCGCCAGCGGAAAGTTCCATGGCGTGATCAGCGCCGCCACGCCGACCGGCTCCTTCAGGGTGCCCAGCGCGGCATTGGGGATGTGGCTGGGGATGGTCTGGCCGAAGGTGCGCTTGCCCTCCTCGGCGAACCACTTGATGAAGCTGGCGCCGTACTCGACCTCGCCACGGGCGTCGGGCAGCGGCTTGCCCTGCTCGAGGGTCATGATCGTCGCCAGATCCTCGCGGTGGGCGAGCAGCAGATCGAACCATGCCATCAGCCGCTCGCTGCGCTCGTCTGCGCGCAGCGCGCGCCACTGCACGAAAGCACTGTCTGCGGCTTCCACCGCGGCACGAACCTGATGGGCTTCCAGCCAGGGAATGTGGCCCAAGGTCTCGCCGGTGGCAGGGTCGATCACCGCTTCCTCGCGACCACCATCGCCGTGGGTCCATTTGCCGTCGATATAGGCGTACTGGCGAAACAGACGCGGATCACTGAGTTTCATGCTGTACCTCCCCTGACGCGCCGGCACGTCGGCGTGAATCGCTCGAATCGAGCCGGATTGACGAAATGGCGGCGAGCCTGCTCACCCCATGTCGACAGGCTAAGGGAGATCGACGGACGAGACTTTTTGTCCGCTGCATCGTCGGGGAGGATTTCTTTTGCAGTCGGTCCGGTGAGATGGTTTTTTTTCTGCCGCGTTCAGGACGATCGGGAAGACCGGAGCCATTCGAGCGTGCCGCATGCCGCCACCCGTCCGCTGGCGAAGCAGGCGGTGAGCAGGTAACCGCCGGTGGGCGCCTCCCAGTCGAGCATCTCCCCGGCGCAGAAGACGCCGGGCATTGCCTGCAGCATCAGATGCGGCGTCAGCGAGGCGAATGTTACCCCCCCGGCACTGCTGATGGCCTCCGCCAATGGGCGCGGCGTCACCAGCGTCAGCGGCAGCGTCTTGATGGTCCGGGCCAGCGCCCCGGGATCATCGAGACATTCGGGAGTGGCGAGCTCACGCAGCAGCGCCGCCTTGGCACCCTCGATACCGGCCCGCGCCTTGAGGTGCTTGGCCAGCGACTTCTTGCCTCGCGGCTTGGCCAGGCTAGCGGCCAGTGCGTCCCATGGACGCTGGGGAGCGAGATCGAGGAAAACGGTGCAGCGGCCGTGACGTGCGATACGTTCACGAATCTTCGCGGAGAAGGCGTAGATCAGCCCGCCCTCGACGCCCTGGGCGGTGAGGATCATCTCGCCGACACGCTCCGGCCCATGGCCAGCGGCCAGCGTCAGACCCACCGGCTTGAGAGGGGCACCGGCAAAGCGTTCCCGCAGCAACTCGCTCCAGCCGGCGACCTCGAAGCCGCAGTTGGCCGGACGCAGCGCGCTGACGGCGACCTTGCGATCTGCCAGCCAGGGCACCCAGGCACCATCGGAGCCCAATCGCGGCCAGCTGCCGCCGCCCAGCGCCAGTATCACGGCATCAAACCTTACCTTCCGCTCCTCTTCACCGTGCACGATGCGCAGGCTGCCGTCGGCGTTCCAGCCTCGCCAGCGGTGGCGGACATGCAGCGTCACGCCCTGCTCGCGCAGCCGCTTGAGCCACGCCCGCAACAGGGGAGCGGCCTTCATCTCGGTGGGAAACACGCGCCCCGAACTCCCCACGAAGGTGTCGATACCCAGCCCGTGGATCCACTCGCGCAGCGCCTCGGCATCGAACCCCTCCAGCCAGCTCGTCACTTCGCCGGCCCGCTCGCCATAGCGGGCGACGAATGCCGCATGGGGCTCGCTGTGGGTGATATTCATGCCCCCTACGCCGGCCATGAGGAACTTGCGACCGGCGGTGGGCATCGCCTCGAAGACCTCCACCATGACGCCATTTGCGCTCAGCACCTCGGCGGCCATGAGGCCAGCGGGGCCGGCACCGATGACGGCGACACGGGGAGCGGTTGGAGAAGGAGTGTCGGGCATGGCGATTACCGGTGTGTCGGAAAAAGTGGACGCCATTCTAACGACAGCACGCCGACAATGCCTCTTCGTCCCGGTGTCGCTCCTTGGCACTGCAGAAGATGCCTGGAGAGGAGCCCGCCCGATGACCGGGTCGTGTCGGAAAACGCCGCAGGTTTACCCGGCCCACACCCGGCCAAAGTATTGATACGTTCGATGCCTCATCCTGGATGCCGGGGCCTATCCTGTAGTGACTGCCTGTAGTGACTGCCTGTCAGTACCGCGACCCGCCGGAGACGATCATGAACAGACTGTTGGGTGCGTTTGTCGCAAGCCTCGCCCTGGCCGGCTGCAATTCGGGGAATTTTCGCGATGCGACAGCGGAATCCAACGCGCCCGCATGCCGATCCGCCCCCGACGATCTGGGCATCTTGGGAAGCGCCGCAGGCCACCACGCCGCGCAACAGGCGGCGCTGGCGGCCTCGGCGGACCTCGGCATGCATGAGGCAATGGATGCCGAAGCGAACCTTCAGGAACTGCGCGACACCATGGGCCGCCCCGACTGCAGCGATCAACACTGAACCTGCCGGTGAACCGCGGGCGTCTCCCCGGTCAGGACCAGTTTCCCGCGCAAGTCGAGATCCGTGGCCGCACGCAGCAGCAAGGCCCGCTCGATTCCCAGCTCCCGGGCCAGCGCGGGTAACGGCACCCCATCCAGCTGCTCGAGCAGCGCCAGCAGGGTGGCTTGAATCGGTGGCTCGCCATCATGTTGTTGGCGTTCGAGGGCCCGTTGCAGTTCCGCTTCGTCGAGTGCTGCCAGTCGCTCGCGCCAGCGCATCAGGCAATGCGCATGCTGCGCTCGAGACGCACCGCCACCGCCTTGGAGGTCGGCGTGTCGGTGCCCGCTCCCACGCTCTCCAGCGGTACCAGGGCATTGGTTTCCGGATAGTAGGCGGCGCAGCAGCCTGCCGGCGTGTCGTAGGCGACCAGCTTGAACGCCGGAGCGCGTCGCGGTGAGCCTTGATAATCCAGACCGACCAGATCGACCCACTGCCCCGCCTCGAACCCGAGGCGCTCAAGGTCCTGAGGGTTGACGAACAGCACCCGGCGCTGCCCCTTCACGCCCCGATAACGGTCGTCGTAGCCGTAGACGGTAGTGTTGTACTGATCGTGGCTGCGCAGGCTCTGCAGGGTCAGCCAGCCCTCCTCGCGACGCTCTTGCAGGCGCTGATGCAGTACCGCCTCGGGCAGCGCGGCGGCGGAAAATTCGGCACGCGCCGACGGCGTCGCGAAGCATCGCTCGCTGGCGGCATTGGTCAGCCAGAAGCCGCGCGGCTGCCGCAGGCGAGCGTTGTAGTTCTCGAAACCGGGAATCACCGCGGCGATCTCGTCACGGATACGATCGTAATCCGCCACCAGGCCGGCCCAGTCCACCACCTCGGGGTCGATGCCGCGCCGCGGCAGCACCCGGGCCAGAGTCGCCTCGGCGATCCCTGCGATGATCGCCGGCTCCGAGCGCAACCACTCGGAGGCGGGCGCATGCAGGCCGGCGCTGCCGTGGACCATCGACATGGAGTCCTCGACACTGATCTGTTGCGGCGTCTCGTTTCCTGCCGATCCTTGCCGATCGATCTCGGTGCGCCCCAGACACGGCAGAATCAGGGCTTCGCCACCGATGATCAGATGGCTGCGGTTGAGCTTGGTACTGATCTGCACATTGAGACGTGTACGCTTCATCGCAGCCTCGGTGCGTTCGCTGTCCGGCGTGGCACGGGTGAAATTGCCGCCCAGTGCAATGAACACCTCGGCACGCCCCGCCTCCAGGGCGCGGATGCTGCCCACGGTATTGAGCCCCGGTGTGCGCGGCATGACCACGCCGCTTTTTCCACCATAACGCGCTTCCAGCGCATCGAGCAGCCCGGTCGGGGCTTTCTCGTCGATGCCCATGGTGCGATCGCCCTGGACATTGGAATGCCCGCGTACCGGACAGGCCCCTGCGCCGGGACGGCCGATATGCCCACCCAGCAGCAGCAGATTGACCAGTTCACGCACGGTATCCACCGAGTGCGCATGCTGGGTAATGCCCATTGCCCAGGTGATGATCAACCGCTCGGCGCCGGCATAGATCTCGGCGGCCTGCTCGAGATCCGTCCGCGTCAGGCCCGCCTGATCCTCGATCGCTGTCCAGGCGGTAGCCTCGACCCGCTCGCGCCAAGCGTCGAAATCATGGGTGTGATGGGCGATGAAGTCACGGTCGGGGGTGAAACGCCCCTCGGCCTCGAGCGCGAACAGCGCCTTGGCGATACCGCGCGCCACCGCCATGTCGCCGCCCAGACGCGGTTGGAAATAGTGCGAAGAGATGCGCTGGCTGCCGCGAAGCAGCATCTCGCGCTTGTCCTGCGGGTCGGCGAAACGCTCCAGGCCGCGCTCCTTGAGCGGATTGAAGCTGACGATGCGTGCGCCGCGCTCGGCGGCGCGGCGTAGATCGCCGAGCATGCGCGGGTGGTTGGTGCCGGGGTTCTGGCCAAAGACGAAGATGGCATCCGCCTGCTCGAAATCCTCCAGACGTACCGTGCCCTTGCCCACGCCGAGGCTCGCTTTCATGCCCACGCCGCTGGCCTCGTGGCACATGTTGGAACAGTCGGGGAAATTGTTGGTGCCGTAGAGACGCACGAACAGTTGATAGAGATAGGCGGCCTCGTTGCTGGCACGTCCCGAGGTGTAGAACAGTGCCCGATCGGGGTCGTCGAGCGCCGCGAGATGTTCGGCGATGCGGGAGAACGCCTCGCTCCAGCCGATCGGCACGTAGCGGTCCTGCTCGGCATCATAGCGCATCGGCTCGGTCAACCGGCCCTGGTCCTCGAGGCGGAAGTCGTCCCATGTCAGCAATTCGCTCACCGTGTGGCGGGCGAAGAACTCGCGTGTCACACGCTTGGCGGTACTCTCCCAGGCCACGGCCTTGACGCCGTTCTCGCAGAACTCGAACGACGAGCCGTGCAGCGGATCGCCCCATGCGCATCCCGGACAGTCGAAGCCGGCCGGCTGATTGGCCAGGAGCAGCGAGCGCACGCCCTTGAGCGGTGCACCGCTGCGCTTGAGATGGCGGCTCACGCTCTTCAGTGCGCCCCAGCCGCCAGCGGGACCGGAATACGTCTCGATCCTGGCCGCGCGGGTCAGCGACGTGTCAGCCTGGGGAAGTTCGTCATGCACGGACGTAGCGCTATCGCGCTCGGACATGGTCATGCTCCGTCGAAGAGGGAAATTATTCTGGCCGTTACGACATCGCCAAGGCAGTGTCAGTTCTCTTGCATTTTCAAGGCAGGCGCCTGGTGCTTGACGGTCTTGGTGACGATGTAGGTGAAATAGCGCTCGATACCCAGCTCGGATACCAGCCAGGCATCGATCAGGCGCTGGTAGGCGTCGATGCTGTCGGCCTCGACCTTGACCAGATAATCCACGCCGCCGCCCACGGCAACGCACTCGGTGACCTCGGGCGTGTCACGCATGGCGCGCTCGAAGCGCGAGAAGCTTTCGGCATTGTGGGCCTTGAGCTCGATCTGCATCCATACCGGCGTGCGCTTGACCAGCAGGCGCGAATCGATGCGTGCCCCGTAGCCTTCGATGATACCGGCCTTTTCCAGCCGCCGGACCCGCTCCCAGCAAGGGCTGACCGAGAGATTGATCGCCTCGGCCAGCCGTGACTTGGTGATCCGTCCATCCTTGGCGAGGATTTCGAGTATCTTGAGATCGTAGCGATCGAGTTTCATGGCACGTCGCCCCCCGACGAGGCGGAAAGAGAGCCAAGCCGCTGCCTCCGGCCCATGTTCAGCGCCGCTCCAGCGTCTCGACCACCTCGGCGATCACCGCCAGGGTATCGCCCATGTGGATATGTGACGGAAATCGCCGGGCAACCAGGATGCCGTCGCGCCCGGCCCGGTATTCCACGGGTGGCGTGCCGGTACGGGTCATGTCGTGGATGCGTGCAATGACGTCGCCCTTGGTCACCTGGTCGCCGAGCGCGAACTCCAGCTCCAGAAGGCCGTCATGCTCGCTCTGCACGTAACAGCTGGCATCGGGCATGTCGACATAGACCTGCGGCGTGGCGGGCATCTCCACTTCTCCCGCCACTAGGCCGTAGTGGACGAGGAAGTTGCGCACGCCGCGCTCGGCGATGGCCATGCGCTCCGGTGTCGTCGACCCGCCGCCCCCGAGTTCGGTGGTGACGAAGGTCTTGCCCTGGCTCTCCACTGCCGTGTCATAGAGCCGTGCGGCATCGAGTTCGAACATCATCATCGCAAAAGGTGCGCCGAAGGCGCAGGCTCCGGCCAGGCTCGCGGCCTCCTGGGCATGGTCTTCAAGGCGATGCGCGGCGGCAAAGGGCACGATGTCGAGTGTCCGTCCCCCGGAGTGCAGGTCGAGCGCCACGTCGCACATCGGCACCAGCACCCGGGTGAAGTAATCGGCGATCTGCAGGGTGACGCCACCATCCGGGTCACCGGGAAAGCTGCGATTGAGATTGCCGCCATCCATCGGCGAGGTACGCCGGCCCGCCTGGGCCGCGGGCTGGTTCATCATCGGCACAATGATCACTCGCCCCTTGACTTCGGCGGCCGTGAGTTCGCTCGAAAGCTTGAGCAGCGCAGTGATACCCTCGTATTCGTCGCCGTGATTGCCTGCAGTGAGCAGTGCCGTGGGGCCGTCTCCGTTCTTGATCACGGTGACCGGAATCATCACCGCGCCCCAGGCCGACTCGTCGTGGGAAACCGGCAACTTGAGAAAACCGTGCTGTACGCCTTCGGCGTCAAAGTCCACGGTGGCGGAAATGGGGCTGGGCCGCATTCGGCTGGGGCGATTGCTCATGCGGGACGAACTCCTCTGACATTGGGGTGGGCGTTGACGCGACATTGACGGACAGGGCTCATTTGACGAACAACTGGCGCGGAAAGCTGGCCAACGGCTCGGCACCGGTCTCGGTGATCAGGATCGGTTCGGTGATTTCCAGTCCCCAGTCATCGACCCACAAGCCGGGCATGAAATGGAAGGTCATTCCCGGCTCCAGAATCGTTTCGTCGGAAGGGCGCAGGCTCATGGTGCGCTCGCCCCAGTCGGGGGGATAGCTGATTCCGATGGGGTAGCCGCAACGTGCCCCGCCGCGGTCGAACCCGTACTTGTCCATCGCCGCGCCCAGCGCCATGGCGATATCGCTGCAGCGATTGCCAGGCTTGGCGACCGCCAGGCCGTTCTCGATGCCTTCGAGCAGCGCCGACTCGCCACGGATGAAATCCCGTGGCGGCTTGCCCAGGTAGACGGTACGTGACATGGGCGCATGGTAGCGCTTGTAGCAGCCGGCAATCTCGAAGAAGGTGCCTTCGCCTTCGCGAAACGGCGTATCGTCCCAGGTCAGGTGCGGCGCCGCGGCGTCGCTACCGGTGGGCAGCATGGGGACGATGGCCGGGTAGTCGCCGCCATGGATGAGGCCCTGCCCGTCGGTCCAGCCTTCGATGCCCACACGATAGATTTCGGAGACCAGCTTGCTCTTGGCCAGCCCCGGCTCGATCACTTCCAGGATGCGGGAGTGCATGCACTCGACGATCCGTGCCGCCACACGCATGTAGGCGACCTCCTGAGGCGACTTGATGGCGCGGCACCAGTTGACCAGGGCATTGGCATCGACGATTTGCGCATGGGGCAGCTCTCTCACCAGGCTCTGATACGCTCTAGCGGAGAAGTAGTAGTTGTCCATCTCCACGCCGACGACACCTTCGTGCCAGCGGCGATCCGGCAGGATCGACTGCGCCAGGTAATCCATCGGATGCATGTCCGGATTCTGGACGTAGTGATCGGGATAGTAGGTGAGATTGTCGGGATCCATCCAGCAGGTGCGCAACGCACCGTTGGCATCCATACGCCGGCCGTACCACACCGGCTCGCCCTCCAGCCCAAGCAGCACGCACTGATGCACGTAGAAGGACCAACCGTCATAGCCGGTTAGCCACGCCATGTTGGAAGGATCGCTGACGATCAATACGTCGATACCCCGGCTTGCCATGGCCGTGCGCACTTTCCATAGGCGCTGCGCGTATTCGTCACGAGTGAAAGGCAGGGAAACCTGAATCATTGAGCCACTCGCCAGGAAGATGACCAAAAAAACGACCTGCCCCGCTCACTCGGGACGGTCGCATCGCCGTCGGTTACCACCGCGTGCCGTGTGAATTCAGCAGTGCTGCAGGTCCAGGAGGCATTGCGGTTGATTACCGATACTAGCACCACCGCCAAGCCCGGCGTCAAAGCCTTTATATGCGAATCCCTTCCCTCTCCAGCACGCAGCTGCGGATTGCGTTCGCTCAAGCAGAGGTCCGGGATCCGGGGCCGACCGGCGCATTACGCAACGTAACAAAAATGGACAACATTCGAGATTGACGACCAGCGTTCTGTTTCACACTTTTGCACCATTGTATCAATTTACAGGGGTAACCAATTTTTCTCTTTTTTAATCAACTAAGTATGCATAAGAGAAGTGTCCCGCTTCACTATAAGAAGGTAAACGTAATGTTATTCTTCTGTAAAAAAATACTAGATTTTTCACAAAAATGCCTCAGAATGCGGTTCCTATAAAGACATCGACAGCCTTCTGCGATGTCCGGCCCTAGGCGGTCTCTGGCCTGGGTCCTTACAACGAAATACTCGGGGATGACAATGCAAATCGACAGCCTTCTGGATGATATCCGCGACATCAATCTCTCCTACCTGCTGCTGGTGCAACGGCTGCTGAGCGAGGATCGTATTACCGCCATGTTTCGTTTGAAGATCAGCGAATCGATGGCAGATCTGCTGGCCTCGCTTTCCGTCAAGCAACTCAGCCAGCTGTCGCGGACCAATCAGCTGCTATGTCGGCTTTGCTTCGATGATGCCGATCAGCTTCAGCAACTGATCAACAATCCTCGCGAACAGGGCCTGGGCCAGACCCACGCTGCACTACTCATGGCAACCGACCGGGTCGTGCCGCTGAATGCAGCGCAGACTACACAGAGCGGAGCGTAAGATCGTGAGCGAGAAGAGCCTTGTCAGTGAGATGATGCAGGTCCAGCTGGCCATCGAATTGATCGAACTCGGTGCCCGCCTGCAGGTACTGGAGACCGAGACGGACCTGAGCCGTGGCCGCCTCATCAAGCTCTACAAGGAGGTACGCGGCATGTCACCGCCCAAGGGCATGCTGCCGTTCTCCACCGACTGGTACATGACCTGGCTGCCGAATATCCATTCGTCGCTGTTCTACAACATCTATCGCAGCCTGAATGAAGAGCTTGGTTGCGAGCGGATGGAAGCCTTCGTCAAGGCGTTCAAGCTCTATCTGGAGCAGGTGGCCCTGGACGATGCCGAGCCGGTATTGGGCCTGACTCGCGCCTGGACCCTGGTGCGCTTCTTCGAGAGCGACCTGCTGCAGCTGTCCCAGTGCAAGAGCTGCAAGGGCCATCTCGTTGCTCACGCCCATAGTCCCACGGCACACTTCGTCTGCGGCATCTGCCAGCCGCCGTCACGCGCCGGCAAGACGCGCAAGGCGCGTCTTGCCAAGGAAGAGGCGCAGTCGTGCAAGCGCAAAGACGCCCATGACAAGCCGCAGCGTCTGGTACGGACTGCCTGAAAAGGCCATAGCCGTCATACCGCAACCCCCTTCAGCCATGGCTGAAGGGGGTTTTTCAATGGTCGCAACTCACCATTCCATTACTTTCCGTTTCCAGTCATCTCAACAATTCTACCGCCCTTTACGTCACTGCCTCTGAACTGTCATCGGCCGCCCCCTAGGATACGCCTATCGCCAGGACGCTTTGTTTGTTCACCGAGCGATAGAATAACCGGGCGCAGGGACGCACCCAGACAAGAAGAACAGGGATATCAAACGATTGTGATCCACGGACCGGATACGCCCGCCGAGGGACCGGCGGGTTTTCTTTTCTTTAATGCCATCCTTCCCCTTTTTATTCTTTTCCACTTCACTCCTTTATAGCCCTCTCTCTGGGTATTTCTCCTTCTCCATTCGTCTCCGGCGAGGGTTTCGTCTCTTGCTATCATTGCGAAACTTCATTTGTCACCGAAAGTGGTGAGACGCACTTATAGATTCCAATTATGAATAAGAAAATCGCTATATATAATTTTTAATTCTTTTTGATACCCGCTAGCATGCTCACCTACTCTCAAGCGAGGTAAGGCTATCCTGATGCCACAAGGTTCCCTGTCCGACACTAACAGCCCCTTGAGCGCCGAGCAGGCCAACCGACTGAATGCGGCCCTTGACGGACTGAGCGCCGAACAGATGACATGGCTGAGCGGCTATATCGCCGGCCTGAATGCCCAGGGCAGTGCAGCCTTGTCGTCATCTCCGGCCCAGTCTGCCGAAACTGCGGCAGCTCCTGCGGAAATCGTCGTGCTCTATGGCAGCCAGACCGGCAATGCCGAAGGCGTCGCCGAGATGGCCGCCGACCGTGTCCGTGCACGCGGTTTCAATGTGCGCGTGGCCGACATGAGTGATTTCAGCAAGAAGGATTTCAAGGACGCGGCGAACTTCATCGTCGTGGTCAGCACCCAGGGCGAAGGCGATCCGCCCGATACCGCCGAAGGCTTTCATGAGCTGATGTTCGGCCGCAAGGCGCCGAAGCTGGACGGAGTGCGGTTCGCCGTACTCGGCCTGGGCGATTCGAGCTACGAGCACTTCTGCCAGATGGGCAAGGATTTCGATACCCGCTTCGCCGAACTCGGCGGTGAGCGCGTCCATGACCGTCAGGATTGCGACGTCGACTACGAAGAAGTCGCCGAAAGCTGGGTCGAGACCGTGCTCGATCGCTACGCCGAGCTTTCCGGTGCCGGCAGCAACGCCGCCGCCAACGCCGGCCTGGCAGTGCCCAGCGCCGGCGCGCCGGCTCAGGCCTCGCAGTATTCGAAGAAGAATCCCTTCCAGGCCGAGGTGCTCGAGTCACTGGTTCTCAACGGTCGCGGTTCGGCAAAGGAAACCCGCCATATCGAGCTGTCGCTCGAAGGCTCCGGGCTGATCTACGAACCGGGCGATGCGCTGGGCGTGGTGCCGCAGAACGACCCGGCCTATGTCGACAGCCTGCTCGAAACGCTGCGCATGGAGGGGGGACACGACCTCGGCGAAGGCAAGCGGCTACGCGATGCACTGCTTTCGGAGTTCGAGATCACCACGCTGACGCGACCGTTTCTCGAGCACTGGGCAGAAGTCTCCGACGCCGCCGAGTTGCGCCGTCTGCTCGGCGAGGATGCCCGTGCCGAGTTGCGCGAATGGCTCTATGGCCGGCACATCATCGATGTGCTCGAGCATTTCCCGGTGGAAGGTATCGACGCTCACGAATTCGTCCGCGCCCTGCGCAAGCTGCCGCCGCGACTCTATTCCATCGCCTCGAGCCTCAACGCCAACCCCGACGAGGTCCATCTCACCGTGGGGGCCGTCCGCTACCATGCCCATGGGCGCCTGCGCAACGGCGTGACCAGCACCTATCTCGCCGATCGTATCCAGCCCGGCGACAACGTGCCGGTCTACATCGATCACAACAAGAACTTCAAGCTGCCCCATGACCCCAACGCGCCGATCATCATGGTCGGCCCGGGCACCGGCGTCGCCCCTTTCCGCGCCTTCATGCAGGAGCGTGAGGAGACCGACGCCGAGGGCAGGAACTGGCTGTTCTTCGGTGACCGGCACTTCCGCACCGATTTCCTCTATCAGGCCGAATGGCTGCACTGGCGCGAGAGGGGACTGCTCAATCGCCTCGACGTGGCCTTCTCGCGCGATCAGCACGACAAGGTCTACGTGCAGGATCGGATGCGCGAAAACGCCCGGGACATCTATGCTTGGCTGGAAGAAGGCGCCCATTTCTATGTCTGCGGCGACGGCGAGCGCATGGCGGCGGACGTGCACAAGGCGCTGGTCGATGTCGTGCGTGACCAGGGCGGCCGCAGCGAAGACGCCGCCGCGGAGTACATCCGCGACTTGCAGAAAGCCAAGCGCTACCAGCGGGACGTGTATTAATCATGACCAATTACATTGAAAAGCTTCAGCAGGACAGCGCGTTTCTCGGTGAGCTTGCCGCTAACGAACGTCTGAAGGTGAATGCCGACTATCTGCGCGGCAAGTTGATGGAGAGCATGGCCGACCGCGCCACCGGCGCCGTTGCCGAGGACGACACCCAGCTGACCAAGTTTCACGGCTTCTATATGCAGGATGACCGTGACCTGCGCAGCGAGCGTCGCCATCAGAAGCTCGAGCCGCTCTACTCCTTCATGGTTCGCCTGCGCATGCCGGGCGGCACGATGACGGCCGATCAGTGGCTCAAGCTCGACGATGTCGCCCAGAAGTACGCCAACGGCACGCTGCGCATCACCACGCGCCAGACATTTCAGTACCACGGCGTGTTCAAGGATAACCTGCGCGCCCATCTCAAGGCGGTCAACGAGGCGATGCTCGACACCATCGCCGCCTGCGGCGACGTCAACCGTAACGTGATCGGCACCGCCAATCCGCATGTGTCACCGATTCATCGCCAGGTCTACGAGCTGGCCGGCGAGATCAGCGCGCATCTGTTGCCAAAGACCCGCGCCTACCACGAGATATTCCTCGGTGAGGAGCGCGTCCTTGGGGGGCCGTCGGAGGAAGAGCAGGCGCAGGAGCCGCTCTATACCAAGCATTACCTACCGCGCAAGTTCAAGGTTGCGCTGGCGATTCCGCCCGAGAACGATGTCGATGTCCTTGCTCATGATCTGGGCTTCATCGCTCACGTCGAGGATGGCGAACTCAAGGGTTTCAACGTCAGCATAGGCGGCGGCATGGGCATGACCCACGGCGAAACGGCCACCTACCCACGTCTCGGCGACGTGATCGGTTACTGTCCGGTGGATCAGGTGATCGACGTGGCCGAGAAGGTCATGCTGGTGCAGCGCGACTATGGCGATCGCCACAATCGTAAGCATGCGCGCCTGAAGTACACTGTCGATACCTACGGCGCCGAATGGTATCGCGAGGAAGTGGAGCGTCGTCTGGGCTATGCGCTCGAGGAAGCACGCGACTTCCACTTCGACAGCAACGGCGACCGTTACGGCTGGTATCAGGGCGAAGACGGCCAGTGGCACTACGGCATGTACGTCGAAAACGGCCGTATCGCCGATTTCGTCGACACCGACCGGCAACTGATGACCGGCATGCGCGAAATTGCCAGAATCCACGATGGCGATATCGTGCTGACCACCAATCAGAACCTGATCATCACCAACGTCGCGGAGGACAAGCGTGCCGCGATCGATGCGCTGATCGAGCAGTACAACATGGTGCGCACCACCACACCGCTTCGCCGTCAGTCGATGGCCTGCGTCGCCTTTCCGACCTGCGGCCTGGCCATGGCCGAGAGCGAACGCTACATGCCCTCGCTGCTCGACAAGCTCGACGCGGTGATGGCCGATGCCGGCTTGAGCGAAGATGCCATCGTGGTGCGCATGACGGGCTGCCCCAACGGCTGCGCACGCCCTTACCTGGCCGAGATCGGTTTCGTCGGCAAGGCGATCGGACGCTACAACCTCTACCTGGGCGGCAATTTTACCGGCGAGCGTCTCAACAAGCTCTATCGCGAGAATATCAATGAGTCCACCATTCTCGACGAGCTGACGCCGCTGATTCACCGCTACGCGCAGGAGCGTGACACCGGCGAGCACTTCGGTGATTTCATGGTCCGTACCGGAGTGATCAAGGCCACCACCGCAGGACGCAACTTCCACGAGCAGTAAGACGCACCCGAGCAGTAACCGGAATATCCAGACATCGATAGGAGGATTGAAAGATGGCATTGCAACTAGGCGATACCGCTCCCGACTTTACCGTCGAATCCACCGAAGGCACGATCAGCTTCCACGACTGGCTCGGCGACAGCTGGGTCGTGCTGTTCTCGCATCCGGCCGATTACACCCCGGTGTGCACCACCGAACTCGGCGCGTTCGCCAAGCGTAAAGCGGAATTCGACCAGCGCGGCGTCAAGCTGGTCGGTGTCTCGGTCGATCCGCTGGACTCCCACAACGGCTGGGCCGTGGATATCGAAGCGACTCAGGGTACCGCGCTCAACTACCCGCTGCTCGCCGACCCGGAGCAGGTCGTGGCCGATCTCTACGGCATGATCCATCCCAAGGCGGACCCCAAGGTCACCGTGCGCACCGTGTTCATCATCGACCCGGACAAGAAGATTCGTCTGACATTGACCTACCCGCCGAGCACCGGACGCAACGTCGATGAGATCCTGCGTGTCATCGACTCGCTGCAGCTGACCGGCAAGCACAAGGTGGCGACGCCGGTCGACTGGCAGAACGGTCAGGACGTGATCATTGCGCCCTCCGTCTCTGACGAAGAAGCCAAGGAGCGCTTTCCCCAGGGCTGGGAAGCCAAGACGCCCTATCTGCGTGTGACCCGCCAGCCGAGCTGATCGACACGTTGCAAAGCCGCAGCGCGACCTGCCGGTCTCATCCTTGAGGCCGGCCCAGTCGAGGGAGAAGACTTCATGGCATTCAGCACCACATTCGTAGACACCGAACCCTCACGTGAGGATGTCGACACGTGGCAGAAGCCCACCGTCATCGAGTTCGGCACGCCTTGGTGCGGCCATTGCCAGGCCGCCCAGCCATTGATCGCCTCGGCGTTTGCCGATCATCCCGAAGTAGACCATCTCAAGGTCGAGGATGGACGCGGACGCCCACTTGGGCGCAGTTTCCGGGTCAAGCTCTGGCCGACCCTGATCTTTCTCCGCCAGGGTCAGGAGGTGGCGCGCCTGGTCCGGCCGGGAGACGAAAACGCCATCCGCGAGGCACTGGAGCAGGTTTCGGCCAAGACATCGTAGAAGCGTCCGCCCTCTTTGTGCTCATGTTTTTTCTCTGAGCACCGCTTCCTTCCGACATGCTATCGACACAGGCCCGCCCCCCCGGCAGGCCTGAGTTCTTGTCGCATCCTCCGCAACCGGCGCCTCTGACTCTGCTCCGTCACGCTTGAATTATCCCTTGCGCTGATTATGTTGAAGTGACACTCCTGGCTTGGTGACACGGATCCGAGTCGATTGTTTTCCTTCGTACGAAAGGCACTACTAAAAGGCACTGCTAGTGAGTAGAGGCGTTAGTCGAAGCGTTCTAGCCAAGCGGTTTGGTCGGGAGTGCAGGAAGCACCGCCAACGCAACGGAAGGGGTAGACGATCATGATGATCAAGGAACTGACCAAGGCAATCGGTATCATCGGTGTCGCAGCGGGCCTGACGGCCAGCCCCTTGGTACTCGCCAACGAAGGCGACAAGGGCAAGGAACAATATCAGGAGGAGCAGCACAAGGGCGACACTCAGCAGCAAGGTAGCCACACGGGAGCCAACACTTCCGGCAACACGGCAGGCTCCACTTCCGGTACCGGCAGCACAGTCACGGGTAACGGCACCATGAGCGGCACCGGTCAGCCGGAAGAAACGACCGGCGGTAGCATGGGTGGCAGTACCGGCAGTGCGGGAGGAAGTACCGGCAGCATGGGTGGTGACAACAGCGGTTCCTAAGCTCAGCTGCCAGGGACGGTTATTATCGGTCCCGGTTTGGAAACCCTCGAACACGGCCTGCATGCGGGCCGTGTTTCATTTCCCGCATCATGGCACTTTCCCCGTCATGCACTGCTCCCTTCTTGGGGCCCGGACTTCCTGTACAGCCCACTCATTGCGGCAGTGCCCGCCTGAACCGGGTCCCGATGGGCCAATCCGGTCGTTTCTCCGCCAGAATGCGACATTCACACCTGCCTGCCGGAATTTCGCCGCGCTCTACTGCGATGCCGGCTGCAGACGCATGATCCGGCCATTCTCCTGATCGGTGAGTACGTAGACGTCCCCCTCCGGTCCCTGCTCGACGTCACGAATTCTCGTCCCCAGTGGGATGCGCTCCTGCTCGGAGGCCTGCTGCCCGTCGAGGGCGACACGCACGATGCCGCCAGCGGTCAAGCCACCGATCAGGACGCTGTCACGCCACTGAGGGAAGGCATCCCCGGTATAAAACGCCATGCCCGAAGGCGAGATTACCGGTGTCCAGTGCATGGCCGAAGTGGCGAAGCGAGGCTGGGTCGGCGGGTCCGGAATGTCACGGCCATCGTAATGCTGCCCCCAGCTGACCTCCGGCCAGCCGTAATTGCGTCCTGCTTCGGGCTGATTGAGTTCGTCGCCGCCCCGCGGCCCCATCTCGGCGATCCATAACGCGCCCGTCTGTGGATCGACGGCCGCACTCTCGATATTGCGGTGACCGTAGGACCAGATCTCGTCCCGGGCATCAGCCTGATCGACGAAGGGATTGTCCTGCACCGCCGAACCATCACGATCGAGACGTACGACCTTTCCCAGATGATTGAACAGTTCCTGGGCCGGATCGAACCTGAAGCGCTCACCCAGCGTCAGAAACAGCATGTCCTGCCCGGTGAACGCGATGCGTCCGCCAAAATGGTTGCCTCCCGGTACCTTCGGCTGCTGGCGGAAGATCACTTCGAAGTCGGCCAGTTGCCCTTCTTCCAGGCGCGCTCGCCCCAGTGCCGTGCCGGCGCCGTCCCCACCCGGTTCGGCAAAGGAGAGATAGACCAGACGATTCGAGGCGAAATCCGGGTCCAGAGCCACGTCGAGCAGACCGCCCTGGCCCTGGTTGAACACCTCGGGAACTCCGGCGATCGGCTCGGAAAGCGTATGGTCGGTGCCGAGAATGCGCAGGCGCCCTTCGCGCTCCGTCACCAGCAGGCGCCCATCGGGCAGGAAGGCCATGCCCCAGGGATGGACGAGCCCTTCGGCGAGCACATCGACACGCACGGCTCCCGCCTGTGTCTGTATAGTCTCGTCCGCCTGGGACAGCAGGGGGGACGACAGTATGGCGGCGGCCGCAACGGCGCTTGCGACCCGACAGGTAAAGCGCAACATGGCACGGTTCCTCGCGTGACTCTTGGAGTTCTGCACCTGCTCTTCCGAATTTCTCCGAACTTCATCTTCTGCAATGTAACTGCCGCCGCGTGTTTCACAAGCGAAGCGGGACTTGCGATACCCGCCTCTGGAAGGCTTGGCCTAGGCCTGGCCGGCTGACTATGCTAATCGTGCATATTTCGCCTGAAAGGCGCCGAGCCGGGAGACCACGATGGGCCATCGAGTCGATGAGATATGGAGCGCACTTCGCGATGAGGCCGAACAGGCCATCGCATCCGAGCCACTGCTCGGGAAGTTGATGACCACGCGAGTCCTGGCTCAGCCCTCGCTGCCGGCATGTCTTGCTGCCGTCCTGTCATACAAGCTGGCCGACGACGATCTACCGCAGACGGCGCTGGCCTCACTGTTTGACGCGCTGTACGCCGAGACCCCCGATCTGGCCCGCCAGGGCGCAGCGGATATCCAGGCCGTCTTCGAACGTGACGCTGCGACGGACGACTACCTGACCACGCTGCTCTATCAGAAGGGCTTCCAGGCGCTTCAGACTCACCGTCTTGCGCATCGGCTGTGGCGCAGCGCCCGCCACTTGATGGCCGCCACCCTGCAGAGCCGCAGTGCCGAGGTGTTCGGTGTGGATATTCACCCCGCCTGCCCGGTGGGCGAAGGCGTGATGTTCGATCATGCCACCGGCATCGTCGTCGGCGAAACAGCGGAAATCGGCGACAACGTGTCGATCCTGCAAGGCGTCACTCTAGGCGGTACCGGCAAGGTCAACGGTGACCGGCACCCCAAGGTGCGTCACGGCGTGCTGATCGGCGCGGGTGCCATTGTGCTGGGCAATATCGAGATCGGCTGCGGCGCGCAGATCGGCGCCGGAAGTGTGGTGCTCGATGGCGTGGCCCCGCACACCACGGTGGTCGGCGTGCCGGCCCGGCCGGTGGGTCGCCCTTCCTGCCCCAGCCCGTCGGTGACCATGGAACACGGCGCCTTCGAGCGCATCGCGCAACAGGAGCTGCTACGGGCAGAACGTACCGGCAGCAAGTAGCATGCCCGGCGCTGAAAACTCTTCATGATCGAAAATCCCATGAAGAGAGTTTCACATAAGGACGTGAATCGTTGATCAGGGAGGAAGCATGAATCGATACCTTGCCGGCGCCATCGGCGGCACGCTGGCCACCGTTCCCATGACGCTGGCGATGATGAAGCTGTTTCAGCATCTGCCGCGTGACGAGCAGTATCCCCTGCCACCGAGCCTGGTCACCCAGGGCGTTCTGGAGAAAGCGGGACAGGGCTATCGACTGACGCCCGGCCAGCATGCCGGACTGAGCCTGACCGCCCACTTCGCCTATGGCGCGCTATTTGGCGCCGTCTACCCGTTGACGTTCCATCACGTGAAGCATCCCGTGCTGTATGGCAGCGGCTACGGCGTGGCCGTATGGGCCGCAGGCTATCTGGGCTGGATTCCCGCTTTCAAGGTGCTACCGCCGGCGACCCGCCAGCCGGTGAATCGTCGCCGCATGATGATCGGCGTCCACCTGATCTGGGGGGCCGGTACCGTACTGATCGGCGAATATCTGGCAAGACGACGTGATACGGCCCACGCGCCGGAAGCGATCACCGACAACGATACGGCGCTCCGCTAGGCTGAACGCTCCTCGATCAGCACCTCCTCGGTGACCTGCTCGGCAAGCGGGTCGGCCTCGTCCAGACGCCCCCGCATCCAGTCCCCTTTCAGGAACCAGATCACGGTGACCACGGCGATCAGCACGTTGGTGACGGGAAAGGCCCACCACAATCCGTCGAGCCCCAGCACCGAGTCTCGCGACAGCACGAAGGCCAGCGGAAACTGCAGCATCCACTGCGACACCAGGGTCAGGATCATGGCGATAAGCGTATTGCCTGCTGCCCGGAATACCCCGGTCAGCGCCATCTGCAGCCCCATGAACCCGAAGGTCAGCGACACCGTACGCAGAAAGCTCGCCCCGGTCGCGACCACCGCCGCGTCTTCCGGCACGAAGAAACGCACCACGTCGGCGGCGAAGACGAATACCAGCAGCCCCACACCGCTGAGCACGACAAAGGCGATCGCGGCACTCAACCGGGCGATGCGGTTGGCCCGTGCCATCTGCCCGGCCCCGATGTTCTGCCCCACCAAGGCCGCCGTCGCCATCGACAGGCCCAGGGCGGGAATGACGATGAACCCCAGCACGTTGATCCCCACCCCGTAGGCCGCCGTAGTCACCGTGCCGAAGCCGGTGACCAGGAAGATCATCACATTCATGCTCAGGGCACGCGCCGAGAGCTCCACCGAGGCGGGAAAACCCAGACCGAAGGCGCGGCGCATGAAGGCCCAGTCGGGCGTGAAGTTGCTGATCTCGAGCTGGATTCCCCAGCGTCCACGCAGCAGGATGGCCAGGCCCACCATGAGCGCCAGCGCCTGGGTGATCAGCGTGGCCAGCGCCGCGCCGCCGACACCGAAGGCCGGTATCACGCCCCAGCCGAAGATCAACAGCGGGTCCAGTATCACATTGAGCAGCACCGTGCCGGTAACGATGTACAGCGGCACCTTGACGTCTCCCACCCCACGCATCAGCGACTGGAACATCGCAAATCCGAAGGTGAAGATCATCCCCGCCAGAGAGAAGCGCAGGAACGTCAGCGCACCGTCGTAGACCTCGGCATCGACCCGCAGCAGCGCCAGCAGTTTCGGCGCCGAGGCAAACCCCAGCGCCGAAAGCGCAAGCGAGACCACCGCCACCATCAGCAACGTCTGCGCCGCCACATGATTGACCATGCGCCTGTTGCGCGCGCCCATGTACTGCGCCACCAGCGTCGAGCCCGCCACCCCTAGCCCGGACCCCAGCGCCACCAGCAGAAAGGTGATCGGAAAGCTCACCGACACCGCCGCCACGGCGTGTCCTCCCAGCCGCCCCACCCAGAAGGCGTCGATCAACTGGTAGGCCGACTGCAAGACATTGGCCAACACAATGGGAACGGAAAGCTTGAGCAACGAGCCGAGAATCGGCCCCTCCAGCAGGGAAGTATTGGCCTTTCGCTCAGCCCTCACGCGTTTACCTGCCTCATAGCGGTTCTTTTCTCCTCGGGTGGCTCGAAGTCTACCGACGCCAGCGGCACGGCTCGATACGAAAGATGCCAAGGCGAACGACACATACGCCTACACGGCATGCGGGCACGCAGCCGAGCATTCAAGAACGCTTGGCCTGCCGCTTGTCGGCAAGGGGGATCGGTAGGTTCCGCAACATCGCCTATCAGGACAAGGCGGCCGGCACGACGCGGGCCGCCTCGAAAGCGCTCCTGCACATTGCCCAGGCAGGACGTCTTACGTAAGCAGCGCGTTGAACTGCCTGAGCCACTCCGGATGCGCCGGCCAGGCGGGCGCAGTGACCAGCTTGCCGCAGGTGATGGCCTGATCCACCTCGACATCGACGAAATCACCGCCGGCAAGACGCACTTCCGGGGCACAGGCCGGGTAGGCCGATACCCGCAATCCCTCCAGCGGCGAGGCCGCCGCCAACAGCTGGGCGCCATGACAGATCGCCGCGACCGGCTTCTCGTACTCCATGAAATGCCGGATCATCTCGAGTACCCGTTCATTCAGACGCAGATACTCCGGCGCCCGCCCGCCGGGCACCACCAGCGCGTCATACTCCGCAGGGTCGGTCTCGGCGAAAGTGGCGTTGAGGACGAATTGATGGCCGGGCTTCTCGGAGTAGGTCTGATCGCCTTCGAAATCGTGAATGGCGGTCCGGATCTTGTCGCCTTCACGCTTCTCGGGACAGACCGCATGCACGTTATGCCCCATCGCCTGCAGCGCCTGGAACGGCACCATGATCTCATAATCTTCGACGAAATCACCCGCAATCAGCAATATCTTGGCCATGGCAAGGCTCCTGTCTGGTAATGCTGGAGGAAGTGGCACGGACTGGCCTTCACAAGCGTAGCGGGCACCCCGAGACCCTGCACGTGAACGCACGCCGCATTTCGACGTCTCATGGTCAATTCTTGTCGTGGAGCCCTGCCATGTCTCTCGTCCGACTTCGCCTGCCTCTGGCGCCGTTCATGCGGGTCCTGCTTGCCGCCGCACTATTGGCCGCCCTGCCCGTGCAAGCCGCGCCGCCCACCCCCTTTACCGCGACGTATCACCTCGCCATCGCCGGCTGGCCCGATGCCGACGTCACGCACCGCCTGAGTCGCGAGGGCGACCTGTGGCAGAGCGACATGCGTACCAGCGTCAGGATCGCCAGCGGCGAGGAGAGCAGCCGCTTTCGTCTCGCCGACGGCCAGCCGGTGCCGGTGAGTTTCACCAGCGGCTACTCGCTGCTCGGTTACGGCAAGCAGTATCGGCTCTCGCAGAAAGACATGGCCGCCCTGCCCGATCGCCAGACCGCCCTGTTCCAGCTCTCCCGGCAGGCATCTCGAGCCACCTGTCGCCAAGCGCAGAACACGCCCTGCGAAATCGCCTATCTCGACCACAAGGGGCGTCGCGAGTCGCTGCACTACCGAGTTACCGCCCTTGGCGAATCCGTGACACCAGCCGGCACCTATCCCAGCGTTACGCTGGATGCCTGGGACCCGGAGGAACCGGATCGCCGGCTGTCTTTCACCTTCCACTCCGAGGTGCCCGGCCTGCTACTGGCAGTGGAGTACTACCGCGACGGTCAGCGCAAGAGCCACATGACCCTGGCCTCGCTCACGCTTGCCGCGCCGGTGGGCGACACCGGCCGCGGCCCTCAGCAGAAACGATAATGGGATATCAGCGAAAAGCGTTTCCCTTCTCTCACCTCGCTCCATAGAGTAGGCAGCCTTCCGGCGCGGTTCGTCCTCGTGCCGCTCGCATACATTGGAGTCGAGATGCTGTCTGGTCTACTGCTGGTTCTGCTGCCCCTGATCGTCGGTTATCTGGTGCCGGTCAGGCGGGCGAGCGTCATGGCACTGATCAACCGCGGCGTCAACCTCTCGGTGTACGCGATTCTGTTCCTGATGGGAGTGAGCCTGGCGGGACTCGAACAACTGGGACGGGAGCTGTCGCGCATGGGGGGTCAGGCGGCGGCGCTGTTCGCGATCATCGCGCCGTGTAACCTGCTGGCCTTGTGGGCACTGTCCCGCCGCAGTCACTTGCATGTTGGCGACTCCCCCATCGTCGCGGACGCGCCGATCCGCAAGATGACCGCCATGCTCGGCTCGCTCGCGCTGGCCGGCGTCGTCGCCTGCGGAGTGATCGTCGGTGCGCTTTTCGGCATCTGGGGCTGGAACACCCTTCATGGTGGCGCCGAACGGCTCGCCGAAGGAACGCTCTACGTCCTGCTGGGGCTGATCGGCTGTCAACTGCGCAATTCCGGCATGCCGCTGCGCCAGATCCTGCTCAATCGTCATGGTCTGTTCATCGCCCTGACCGTGGCGGCGAGTTCGCTGGTCGCCGGGCTGCTCGCTGCCCCGCTGCTCTCGCTGCGCTGGAATGAAGGACTGGCCATGGCAGCCGGCTTCGGCTGGTACTCGCTGTCAGGCATCCTGATCGGCGATCAGCTCGGCCCGGTGCTGGGCGGTGTGGCTTTCTTCAACGACTTGGCACGAGAGCTGGTCGCCTTCCTGCTGATTCCTCTGACCATCCGGCGTGCCACGCCACTGGCCATCGGCTATGGCGGAGCCACCGCCATGGATTTCACCCTGCCGGCAATCCAGCAGCACGGCGGCGTGGCCTGCGTGCCGGTCGCCATCGTCAGCGGCTTTCTGCTCTCGCTGATCTCGCCCCCGCTGATCCTGTTTCTGCTATCGCTCTGACGTGTCTGCCCGGCGAGCCGATGAGGGAGAGCATGCCATTCGTTCAAGGCCCGTCAGGCAGGCCGCCACGACCGCCTCTAGAGAGGCATCGATATCCACCGCCACGGCCTCGTCATGCCCGGGCGTTTCCAGAGTCGCCAACTGGTTGTCGAGCATCGCCTCCCCCTGGAAAAAGTGATCGGTACGGGTCTGCAGGCGCGACAACAGCAACTCACGGCTGCCGGTCAGATGCACGAAGCACAGCGCCTCGTCGCCCTGGCGCAGAAGGTCGCGGTAACGACGCTTGAGCGAGGAGCAGGCGATGATGACGGTCTCGTCGCGCAGACGATATTCGGCGATCAACTCGGCCAGGCGCATCAACCAGCCGGCACGATCCTCGTCGTCGAGCGGCTCACCGCGCGACATCTTGGCCACGCTCTCGGGCGCGTGATATTGATCGCCATCGATGAACACGCCGCCAAGTCGCGCCGCTAGCGCCGCGCCGATCGTCGACTTGCCGCATCCTGACACGCCCATGGCAATGATGCGCCGGGAAGTATCGCCAGACGCGTCGTGTCTCTGTTCTGGTTGCTGCTGATGCATTGCGGGCCTCGTCTGTTTCCGGCAACCCGGCATTCTGCCCAAGCATGTGCCGAGATACAACGTGCCGAAAACAGCGTGCCGAGAACTTGCCGTCCCGCCGGCCCGAGCGGATCAGAGAGCCTCGAACGCCTTTCTCAGACACGCCCGGGTAAAGGGCACCTCACGCAGGCGGATGCCCGAAGCGTCGAAGACGGCATTGCCGATAGCGGCGGCGATGGTCGCCGAGGTCGCCTCTCCGGCGCCGAGGGGCGGGTCGTCGGGGCGTTCGAGCAGCACGATGTCGACCTCGGGTATCTCGGCGAAGGTCAGCAGCGGATAGGCACCCCACTCGAGACTGGTGATGCCGGTGGGATCGAACAGGATCGCCTCCTTGAGCGTCCGGCTCGTCGCCTGCAGCACGTTGCCCTCGATCTGGTTTTTCAGCCCGTCGGGATTGATGATGCGCCCGCAATCGTGAGCCACGGTGACCCGGTTCACGCGGATACCGTCGCGAACGCTCACGTCCAGCTCGGCCACCGCCGCCACGTAGGCGTTCTCGTTCTCGTACTGGGCATAGGCCATGCCGCGCCCGCTGACGCGCCGGTCGTCATTCTGCAGATAGCGCTGCGGCGACGGTCGGGTCTGCCAGCCGGCCCGTTTCGCGGCCGCCTCGATGACGGCGATGGCACGCGGATCGTGCAGGTAACGCAGCCGCAACGCCACCGGGTCGGTCTTGGCGGCGAAGGCCAGTTCGTCGATGAACGACTCGTTGGCGAAGGTGTTCTGAATGGCGCCCAGCGTACGCAGCGCGGAGGGACGCAACAAGGATCGCTCGGTGGGAATCCAGTGGGTGGTGACACGGCAGGCGTCGAACCGGTAGCTCACCGGCGCATTGCGGTTGCCGCCGATCGCCGCGCCCTGGGGCACCAGACCGCGGGTCAGATTGCCGGCCAGCAGGTTGGCGGCGCCCGCCTCGCGACTCGGCCGCGTGGTGTGGGTGGGCGTCCAGTTATCGAAGGCCCAGGCAATGACATTGTCGGCCTTGTCGAGCCCGGCCTGCAGCGCCATGACCATCGCCGGCCCCTTGGGGCCCCAGCCATGCTCGTCCTCGCGTGACCACTGGACGCGCACCGGTCGGCCCAGCGCCAGGGAGATCAGTGCCGCATCCCCCGCCACGTCGTCGGCGCCGTTGTGCCCGTAGCAGCCCGACGCCTCGACATAGATGACATGCACGTCCTCCTCGGCCATCTCCAGCAAGTCGGCCAGCGAACTGCGCAGCGGATAGACACCCTGGGTGCCCGACCACACCGTGGCGCGACTTGCGGTTACCTCGGCCACGGCACAGGAAGGCCCGATGGAATCATGGGCCTGATAGGGCCAGCGATACTCCGCCTGCAGGGTGCGCCGGGCCCGGGCCAGGCCCGCCTCGATATCGCCGCGTTCGTCGACCGTCTGGTCACGCTCGCCGCGCGACTTGAGCGTATCGTGCAGCGCGTCCTGGCGCGGCAAACCGGCCTCGGTCCGCCAGGCGACCCGCAGGGCGTTCGCCGCGCGGATCGCCTGCCACTCCGTCTCGGCGGCAACGGCGAGGAAATTGCCGCGGCGCACGAGTTGCACGCCATCGAGCAGCGTCGCTTCATCCACGCTGTCGAGGGTGGCGTTGATCGTGGTGGTACCGACGGTCGGCGGGCGGATCACGCGGGCATGCCACATGCCGGGGCGGGTGACGTCCTGCACGTAGACGAACTGCCCGAAGACCTTGGGGGGAATGTCCACCCTTGCCACGGAGTGCCCCACCAGGGCGTAGTGTGCGGGATCGATGAATGCCGGCTCGTCGTCGATGCGGCTCTCGAATGTGCCGTCGCCGACCAGCGCCGCGTAGTCGAGCGTCCGCGAGGGGTCGCCCTCGACATGAATCCGGCCGCTTTCCGCCACCAGGCGGCGCGGCTCGACCTGGAGCGCCTCGGCGGCGCGCTGGATCAGCAATCGGCGTGCGGTCGCCGCGGCACGGCGCATCGGGTCGCTGCCGTTCTGGATCGTCTTGCTGCCCGCGGTGTAGCGCTGATCGGGCGTCAGCTCGGTGTCGCCCTGGATGAATCGTGTGGCGGAGAACGGGATGGCGAGCTCTTCGGCGACGATCTGGCGCAGCGCCGTCTCTATGCCGGTGCCCAGTTCCACCTTGCCGCTGTAGATCACCGCCTCGCCCTGGGCGGTGAGCGCCAGCCAGGCATCGATGCTCTCTTCGTCCTGCGGGGTTCTGTCGAGACCCTCCACCGAGTTGTCGACACCGGCAGCCCGGGCTGCCGAGGCCGGCAACAGCGTAAAGCCGACGACCAGCATCCCGGTCGTGGCCAGCCCGGCGAGAAAGGCACGGCGCGACAGTTCAGGTGACATGCTCTCTCCTTTCCCGGTCATGTCCGGGGCTCCGCCTCGCGCAGTGCCTGCGCGGCACGCCTGACGGCACGCACGATGCGCAGATGCGTGCCGCAGCCGCAGAGGTTGGCCGCCAGCGCCTGCTTGATCTCGGCATCGCTTGGCGCGGCATTGCGTTCCAGCAGCGCCTTGGCCGTCATGATCATGCCGTTGATGCAGTAGGCGCACTGCGCTGCCTGCTCGTCGATGAAAGCCTGCTGCAGCGGATGGGGGTGCTCGGGCGTCCCCAGTCCTTCCAGCGTGACGATCTCGCGTTCACGTACCGACCCCGCCGGGATCACGCAGGAGCGCAGAGGCCGCCCGTCGATCAGCACCGTGCAGGCGCCGCATTCTCCCAGCCCGCAGCCGAATTTCGGCCCGCGCAGCTCAAGATCATTGCGTAGCACGTACAGCAGCGGCGTCTCGGCATCGGCCTCGATCTCCCGCGCCTCGCCATTGACGCGTAACGTCATCGTGAGCATGGTGCAGCGTCCCCCGCGCAATCACTCGTAACGAATCTCTCTATGGGTTGTCTCCCCGGCGCCGTTCGGTGATGTCTTCGGCCTGGTAGTCGGCCTCGTAGCCGCCGAAACGCCGGCCGATATAGGTCGCCAGCGCGGCGAGTTGCTCATCGGTCAGCAGGTCGCGGTAGGCCGGCATGAATTTCACGCCGTCGCTGCCGTGGCGCTCGAGCCCTTGCAGCATCACGTTGATCAGGTTGGTTCCCTGCGGATCGCGTACCGCGCTGTGGTGAACGAAGAACGGGTAGGCGCCGCCGGGACCGCCGCCATCGGGATAGTGGCAACTGGCGCAGGCGGTATCGAACAGCCATTCGCCCTGCGCCATGGTCTCGGCGAGTGGCGTGCCATCCGGCGTCTTGACCCGGATGGACTGCGCCTTCTCGACCTCGGGAACGTCGCCGGCCTGCGCCGGGATATCCTGCAGGTAGACGGCCATGGCATGAATGTCCTCCCGACGCAGAAAGCGCAGACTGTTCGAAATCACTTCCGCCATGGGGCCCGCCGAGGCGATCTTGTCGGGAATATGGCCGGTGGCGAGATACATCTCGAGCTCCTCTCGGGACCAGCCGCCGATACCGCTCGGGTGCGAAGTGATGTTGTAGGCGCGCCAGCCCTGCTGCAGCGCCCCGGCGAATTGGCGGTCGTCGTCGAGCCCCTGGGTCAGGGTGCGTGGCGTGTGGCACTCGCCGCAGTGGCCCAGCGCCTCGACCAGATAGGCGCCGCGATTCCAGTCGTCGGGCCGCGATTCATCCAGCGTGAAACGGCCTGTGTCGAAGTTCAACAGCTTCCACAGGCCCAGCAGCGGCCGGTAGCCGAAGGGAAACGTCATATTGTTGTCCGGCGGGTCATCGGCGGCGGCCGGCTGGCTCATCAGATAAGCCTTGATCGCCAGCACATCGTCGCGCGACAACCGGGTATAGGCGGTGTAGGGGAATGCCGGATAGAGATGTTCGCCCTCGCGGCCCACCCCTTCGTGCATCGTGCGCACGAATTCGTCATCCGTCCATGCGCCGATACCGTGGTTCGCGTCGGGAGTGATATTGGTGGAGTAGAGCGTGCCCAGGGGAGTGTCGAAGGCGACCCCGCCGGCGAACGCCCGGCCCCGCTCGGTGGTGTGACAGCTCTTGCAGTTGCCGGCCCGGGCCAGGTAGCGGCCACGCTCGACGCGCGCCGGGTCCGCGTCATGGGACGAGGCCGCTTCGGTGACGGCGGCCTCGTCAGGTCCCGCAGCGAGGCCGGACAGCCCCAGGAGAAGGATCACGAGGTATCGAATGTGCTGCCGCAGACCTTGCATGCCATCGGCTTCCTTTCCCGGCACGTGACGACGCAGTCTTTCTGCGCTCCCTTGAGCTAAGCGTAGAGCAAAATGCCCGCGCTACACCGCTGCGTTCGACTTGCATTTGCACCGTTGTTGCACGTTTCATGAGCCGTTTCTGCATGAGTCCTTGTCATACTCTGGCACCAGCGGCTGCTTTCGCCCCGCTGACTGCACGGCACTGTCCGGCGACGGTTACCACTGCCGTCCCCGCGATGCACGGATGACCGCCGCCAGAATTCGCCCCGTAATCCTGTCATGAGATCAACGATGACCACATCCGAGGCCACTTCCCCCGACACTTCTTCCCGACCTCCGGCCGGCGATGCGCCCAAGGCATCGAAGCGTCGCCCCAACCGCTGGATGCTGGCGCTGGTATCGCTCGTCATGCTGGCCGTGGGAATCGGCCTGGCCATGTGGCTGCTGGAAAATCCGCCGCGCATGGAGCGGCGTGCACCGGCCCCCGCTCTGCCACCGCTGGTGGAGACGCAGCGTGTCACACCGGGAGAGGCGGCGCCGCCCATCGACGGTTACGGACGTGTCGTCGCCGACCGGGAAACCACCCTGTCGAGTCGCGTTGCCGGGCGCCTGATCGGCTTCGCCGAGGATGTCGATCCCGGGCGCATCGTGGAGGAGGGAGACGTGCTCGCCACGCTGGAGAACAACGACTACCAGCTCGACGTACGCAGCGCCCGTGCCGCCCTGGCACAGGCCGAAGCGGATCTGGCCATCGAACAGGCCGAACAGTTGCGGGCACGCAGCGAGTACAAGTCCTTTGGTCAGGAATTGTCGGCCGAACGTCGCGCCCTGGTGCTGCGCGAGCCCCAGCTCAAGGCCGCCCAGGCGGCGGTGGAGAGCGCTCAGGTGGCGCTGGAGCGCGCCGAGCTCGACCTCGCCCGCACCCAAGTCACCGCCCCCTACCGCGCCATGATCCAGGAGCGCCTGGCCGGTCCGGGCAGCGAACTCTCCGCCAACGCCGATATCATCAGTCTGGTCGATGTCGAGCAGTTCTGGGTACGGGTCACCCTGCCCACCGAAGCGCTCGACTGGCTGAGCATCGCGAGCCGCGACGGTCAGGGCAGCGCGGTGACACTGTCCAGCAATGCCTGGGCCAGCGGCGAGTCCCGCCAGGGCGAGCTCTATTCGGTCCTGCCGAGTCTCGAGGAGAGCGGGCTGATGGCGCAGGTCATGGTGCGCGTGCGTGATCCCCTTGCGCTGAAAAGCGAGCGGCCGGCACTGCGCCTGGGCGACGTGGTCCATGCCGCCTTCGAGGCCGTACCCCGCGAGGGGCTGGTGAGTCTGCCCACCCGAGCACTGCGCGACGACGATCAGGTCTGGCTGCTCGGCGCCGATGACACCCTGCAGCGACGCCAGGTCGACGTGCTCTACAGGGGCAAGAACCAGGTACTTATCGAGGATGGCCTCTCGGCGGGCGAGCGCGTGATCACCAGCTCGCTGGCCACCGCCCGTCAGGGCATGGCCCTGCGCGAACGTGGTACCAACGACCCGCAGGGTGAGGCGACAGCGCGGGCCTCTTCGGCCTCCCGAACGGAGACCGAGCCGGCCGCTCCCGCCATGGAGACCTCCTCATGATGCGTCGCGGCCCGATCAGTTGGATGCTCAATCATGGCGTCGCTCCCAACCTGCTGATGCTGGTGTTGGTGCTGGGCGGTCTCATGGCCAGCTTCGCCATCAAGAAGGAAGTCTTTCCCGAATTCGAGCTGGAGACCGTCCAGATCAGCGTGAGCTATCCCGGCGCCACCCCCGAGGAGATCGAGCAGAGCGTACTGCTGGCCATCGAGGCCGAGCTTTCCGATATCGAGGGCATCGACGAGATTACCGCCACCGCCAGCGAGGGTCAGGCTCAGGTGACCGCCGAACTGCTCGACGATGTCGAGACCATGCGCGTCTACCAGGACATCCAGCAGGCAGTGAACGCGATCACCACCTTCCCCGATGCTGCCGACCCGCCCCGTTTCTCGCTCGCCGGGCGTTCGCGGGGGGTGATCAGCCTGCAGGTGCACGGCAACGTCAGCGATCTGGTACTGCGCGACGCCGCCGAGGACGTTCGCGCCCGGCTGATGGACAGCAACGACATCACCAAGGTGGAACTCTCCGGCGCACGCGACCGGGAAATCCAGGTGCTGCTGGATGTCGAGGCCATGCGCCGTTACGGCGTCAGTCACGCCGATCTGGCCGCCACCATCGGCAACGAGGCGCTGGATCTCGCCGGCGGCAGCCTCGACACCCAGGATGGCGAATGGCTGATCCGCTACCAGGGACGCCGCGACACCGCCCGTGCCTTCGCCGATCTGCCGGTGCTGTCCACTGCCGATGGCGGAGTACGGCGCCTGCGTGACATCGCCACGGTGCGTGAAGGCTTCGCCGAGAGCGACAGTGAAGTGCTCTTCGATGGCGAGCCGTCATTGACGGTGCAGGTCTATCAGGTCGGCGACCAGACCCCTCTGTCGCTCTCCGAGGCCGTGCATGCCCGACTCGACGACCTGCGTGCCGTCTTGCCGGAGGGCGTATCGCTGTCCATGAGTCGTGACAGCTCCGAGATCTATCGCGATCGTCTCGATCTGCTGCTCAAGAACGCCTGGATGGGGCTGGCGCTGGTATTGGTGCTGCTCGGGCTGTTTCTCGACGCGCGCCTGGCGTTCTGGGTCACCCTGGGCATTCCCACGGCGTTTCTCGGCGCCATGCTGTTCCTGCCGTGGCTGGGCGTGTCGATCAACATGATGTCGATGTTCGCCTTCATCATCGCCCTGGGGATCGTCGTCGACGACGCCATCATGATCGGCGAGAACATCCATTCCTATCGCGAACAGGGCCACTCGCTGCGCGAGGCGGCAACCCGCGGTGCGAAGGAGATGGCCGGCCCCATTTCGTTTGCGGTGCTCTCCAACATGGTGGCCTTCCTGCCACTGCTCTATCTGCCCGGTTTTCTGGGCATGATCTTCGGCGTGGTGCCGCTGGTGGTGGTGACGATCTTTCTGATGTCATGGATCGAGGCACTGTTCATCCTGCCCGCGCATCTGGCTCACGGCGCCACACGGCGCACCCCGGGAGCCCTGGCCCCGCTGGAGCGCCTGCGTCGACGCATTCTCGACGCCATGGAGCACTTCACTCAGACGCGTTTTCGCGACGCACTGGAGTGGCTGCTCGATCACCGCAGCATCACCCTCGCGGCCGCAGTGGCGATTCTGTGCGTGGCGCTGGCCTGGTCGCTGAGCGGCCGGCTGGGCTTCTCGCTGATGCCGCGCGTCGAGTCGGACCAGGTCCAGGCCACGGTGACCCTGCCGGTCGGCAGCCCCATCGCCGCCGATCGCGAGGTGCGCGACCACCTGCTCGAGGCAGCGCTCGAGCTTGCCGAGCAGCACGATGATCTGACATACGAAAGCACTCGCACCACCCTCGAGGGTGACAGCCTCGAGGTACTGCTCAGCCTGGCGCCGCAGAGCCTGGAGGCCTGGTCGCCCTCCCGGCTGGCAAGTGCCTGGCGCGAGCAGGCCGGTGATGTGCCCAATACCCAGCGCGTGATGTTCCAGGCCGACGTGGGCGGCCCCGGCGCCGGTGCCGGGCTGACCATTCGCCTGTCGCATCCCGACAGCACCACGCTGGAGGCAGCAGCACGCACCCTCGCCGAGCGTCTTGCCGATTACCCGAGCCTGTCGGACATCGACAGCGGCATCAGCAACGGCAAGCCGCAGCTGGAGATGCGCCTGTCGCCGGAGGGCCGCGCGCTGGGCCTGAGCGGTGCCAATCTCGCCGCTCAACTGCGTGGCCCGCTGCAGGGCGCCACGGCGCTGGAACAGCAGGTCGGCCGTAACGAGGTCAGCGTCGAGGTACGCCTGCCACGCGAGCAGCGCGACAGCCTGGTGGACCTGCGTCAGCTGCCGATCATTACCCCCGACGGCGTCGAGGTACCGCTCTCTCGGGTCGCCGAGATCCGTCAGGGGCAGGCCTCCAACACCCTGACCCGCATCAATGGCCGACGCATCATCGAGGTCACCGCCAACGTCACGCCGCCCGATGCCGTCAACCAGCTCACCGGCAGCCTGCAGGACGAGACCTTCCCGGCACTACGCGATCAGTACGCCGGGCTCAACGTGGGCTACGGCGGGCGCCAGCAGGAGACCGCCGACAATCTGGCGAGCCTTAAAACCTCGCTGTGGCTGACGCTGGCGGCGATCTATGCCCTGCTGGCGATTCCGTTTCGCAGCTACCTGCAGCCGCTGCTGATCATGGTGTCGATTCCTTTCGGGGTGATCGGCGCCGTCTTCGGGCATATGCTGATGGGCTTCGGCCTGTCGATCATCAGCCTGCTGGGCATGCTGGCGCTGTCGGGAATCGTGATCAACGATGCCCTGGTGCTGATCGACTATGCCAACCGTCGGCGCCGCGAGGGCATGGGTGCCCGCGAGGCGATCGTCGCCGCGGCGACGCGACGCCTGCGCCCGATCATGATGACCACCTTGACCACCTTCCTGGGGTTGGCGCCGATGATCTTCGAAACCTCTCGCCAGGCGCGCTTCATGATTCCCATGGCGGTCTCGATCGGCTTCGGCATTCTTTTCGCCACCGTGATCATCCTGGTGCTGGTGCCGTGCCTCTACCTGACGCTTGAGAACCTGCGCGAACGGCTGAGCCCCGATACACACCACACGGAGGCGGAATCGTCGTGAGCCCGATCCGAGAGCCGCTGCCGCAGGCCGGGCGCGGGAATTCGCCACGTCTGTCGCGTCTGAGCGTCAAGCTGTTCGCCGCCATCCTGCTCACCAATGTGCTGATCGGCGGGCTGATCTTCCTGTTCGTGGCGCGCAGTCTCGACCAGGGCTTTCTCGATTATCTGGAACGCACCCAGGTCAATCGCGCGGAAACCCTGGCCACTGCTCTGGGCGAACGCTGGTCCCTTCATGGCAACTGGGACTGGCTGCGCGACGATCCCCGCGCCTGGCACCACCTGGTGCGCAATCTGCTATGGCCGGGCAATCAGCCGCCCGCCTCGGGGATCGACCGCGAGCTCGGCGATGCCCGCGACTTCGTGCTGCTCGACGCCCGGGGCCGCCCGGTGATCGGGCGGCCGCTGCTCGGCCCGCCGCCTCCCCGAGCCGATGGCCCATCCCGGCCGCCGCCGCCCGAGCCGCGCTTTTTGCCCATCGAAAGTGCAGGCCGGACCGTGGGCCAGTTGGGCTACCTGCCGCCGGAGCGTCTGATGGCGCGGATGGATCGCATCTTTCTGCAGCGTCAGCTGCGCAACCTGACTATCATCGTCGTCACGCTATCACTGGCCTCGCTACTGCTCGCCGGCGGGCTGGCCTGGTGGCTCGGCCGGCGCGCCCGGGGCATGGCCGAGGCGACCCGGCGGCTGACCCAGGGCGACTACAGCGTACGCCTGTCGGAGCAGGGCAAGGATGAACTGTCCCGGTTGTCGCAGGACTTCAACCTGCTGGCCGCCACGCTCGAATCCAATCGCCGCGCACGCCAGCAATGGGTGGCCGACATCGCCCACGAGCTGCGTACGCCACTGGCGGTGTTGCGCGGGGAAATCGAGGCGATGCAGGACGGCGTGCGGGCGCTGGATACGGGCAATCTCGGCTCACTGCATCAGGAGGTCGAGCAGCTGAGTCGTCTGGTCGAGGATCTGCGACTCCTGGCGCAGAGCGACGCGGGCGCTCTGGACATCCGCCTCGCCCCGCTGGATCTGGCCGCATCGCTGGGGACACGCCTGAGCGAGGCCAACGGCTGGCTCGAGGATGCTGGAATCACGCTCGAGACCCGGTTCATCGATTGCGCAATGATCCGTGGCGATCTGCAACGCCTGCGCCAGTTATGGAACAATCTGCTGGCCAATACACGGGCCTATACCGATGCACCCGGCCGATTGCGCGTCTGCCTGGAAACCCAAGAACGCGAGGCACGCGTGATCTGGGAGGACAGCGCGCCGGGTGTCGAGCCCCGGGATCTGCCGCACCTGACCGAGCGGCTCTATCGGGTCGAAAGTTCGCGCAACCGGCGCAGCGGCGGTAGCGGCCTGGGCCTGGCCATCAGCCAGGCGCTGGTCGAGGCTCATGGCGGCACGCTCACGCCCTCCCGTTCGGAGCTGGGAGGATTGCGCTGGACTCTGACCTTTCCCTTGCAGGATGCCTGATCGATGCACGAGCCCCTTCTGATCGTCGAGGATGAACCCAAGATCGCCCGTCTGGTGGCCGATTATCTCGCCCAGAGCGGCTATTCCACCCACCATCTGGATCACGGCGACGACGTCATGCCCTGGCTGGGCGAACATGCCGCGGGGCTGGTGCTGCTGGACCTCATGCTGCCCGGCGTGGATGGACTGACATTGTGCCGCCAGATCCGCGAGCGTCACCCGCGCCTGCCGGTGATCATGCTCACCGCGCGGGTCGAGGAGATCGATCGGCTGCTGGGGCTGGAACTCGGTGCTGACGACTATATCTGCAAGCCCTTCAGCCCTCGCGAGGTGGTGGCCCGGGTCAAGGCGGTACTGCGGCGCGCCACGGCCGCCCCCGCCCCAACGGAGCCTCAGGCGACGCCCGACGCCACTGAACTGGTGCTGGACGATGCCGGCTGGCGCGCCCTTGCCGGGGGCCAGGACCTGGGCTTGACCGCCGTCGAATTCCAGTTGCTCAAGGTGATGATGGGGGCGCCAGGTCGGATATTCTCCCGCGATCAGCTGATGGACCACATGTACCGCGATCACCGCATCGTCTCCGAACGCACCGTTGACAGTCACGTCAAGAAGCTACGGCGCAAGATCGATGACATCTGGCCGGAGCGCGACATCATTCGCTCGGTCTATGGCGTGGGCTACAAATATCAGCCCGAGGAGTGACGAAAATGCAGCCAGGCTCCGCTTGCGCATAAAAAAATCGCCGCCCCGAAGGGCGGCGATGGCGTGACATCCTGCTGGAGTCGGACTCGACGGCTTACCAGTCCTGACGGTGGCCAGCCTGCGGCGCGGTGCGCTGATCTTCCTGACTGAAAGAGGTGTGGCTTAGCTCCGCATTGGTCGACAGCAGTGCCTGAAGCATGGCATCGCTGTAGCCGAGCTTGTTGTGACTCGTGAAGTCCTGACGCGTCTGCGAGGTCGGCAGGTTCTGCTCACGCTCCTGCGAACCCGTCTGAACACTCCCATGGTTGACCTGCATGGCCTGCTCGGAAGCGATGCTGGCATGGGCAGCAACGGGCAGAGCGGCAACGGCGAGAGAAACAATCAATAGTTTGGCTTTCATGTGGCGTCTCCTTCAATGAATAAGTTCGCTCTCAAGCGATGTGTGCAGTATACGTTAGCATGCTAAAACTTAAAATGCTAAAAACAAATCTGCCTTATAAAAAGAGTCAATTGGCCTTTGGTCTTGTCCGATTCTTTCCTGCCCGACTCTTTAACGAAGAGGCACCGACGTTGCGCAATGCTTGCACGTTCCGTGCACGCTCCCTGCATCACGGCTCGCGATACTGAGCGAGAACTCATAGGGAGACCCGCTCATGACCCGTATCGCCAGACGCCACCTGTTGTCCTCCACCCTGCTGGCGGCCGCACTCGCGCCTCTGACCCTGTCATCCGCCTTCGCCGGCCCCGAAGCGGGTTCGCCCCAAGGCTCCGAAGCCGGCTCCTCTCAAGGCCCCGAAGCCGGCTCCTCTCATGGCCCCGAAGCCGGCCATAGAGAGACCAGGGCGCCGCGCCTCGACACGCTGTTGCAGAGTTGGGAACTCTCCGAGCAGGCGCGCAATGCCATCGATCAGGCCAATACCGATTTTCGCGACAAGGCGAGCGCTCTCGAGACGCAACAATTCGTCTCCCGTGACGCCCGACACGAGGCCTGGCAGCAGTTGCGTCAGGCGCACCGCGCAGCACTCGCCGAGGTTCTCGACGAACAGCAGTTGAAGGCGCTCGATGCCTATTTGCGCCTCGGCGCGCCGCACCCAGGCAAGGGACCGCAGACGGCTCATGCCGCCTCCCACCGGGAACTGATGCAGGCGCTATTCGACAGCTGGCAGCTGAATGAGGACGACCGTCAGGCACTGGCGCAGGCGCGCGAGACCCTGCGTGACGATCTGGCGTCTCTCAAGTCGCGCGACTTCGACAATCGCGATGAGCGACACGCCGCAGTCAAAGAGATCCGCGAGGCAATGCACGCCCGGCTGGCAGAGCTCCTGAGCGATGAACAGATTCGTGTCCTCGACCTGATGCGCCAGCAGGGCCGGCCGGGACTGCATCATGGTCCCCGGCACGCCGACCAGCGTCGTGAGGCGATTCAAGCGATCATCGACAGCTGGAACCTGGATGACGAAAAGAAGGCGGCGCTCGCCGATGCCCGCGAGGCGATGAGAGAGGATATGCGAGACCTGCATGGAGAGGATGCCGATAACCGCGAGGACAGGCGCAGCGCCTGGCTGGAGTTTCGTGAAGAGCAGCGCGAGCGGCTCGCCGACATCCTTTCTCCCGCGCAGCTCGACGTGCTGGAAGACGTCATGCCACGCCATGCTCCCCGTCCACCTCGGGATCGCGCGCATGGCGGCCCGGGCCATGCCATGAAACATGATTGTGCCCCGGGAGGGCCCGATCGGCACGCCCTTTCCGGTCTGCAACGCCCCGACGCGTAAGCCCTCACTTTCTCGACTCGCAAGGCTTGCCCGGCATTCGCCGGGCTTTTGTCATGTTTCTCCCAGTGTCGTCATGGCCCAGCCATGCCCCTATCGTGACAATGTTGCGCTCATGTCAGGGACGGGCGGCGAGGAACGTCTGCGCGCCCTGGGAAGAGAAGAACACCAGCGTCACCTCGAGCTCGGCGTGGCGAGGCAGCTCGGCGTCGATGACGTCCCACACGACACGTGCAGCTTCAGGCTCCGGATAGCCGTAGATGCCGGTGGAGATGGCGGGAAACGCCAGGCGATGAAGCTTTTCGCGCACCGCCAGGGCCAGGGCGTTGCGATAGCAGGCGGCCAATTGTTCGGAACGCTCCTGAGTCTTGGTATACACCGGCCCCACGGTATGAATGACATAGTCCGCCGGCAGACGAAACCCCGGGGTCAACGCCACCTCACCCACCGGCAATCCTTCCGGCCAGTCAGTCTCGCGTAATCGACGACAGGCCTCGAGCAGCTCGGGCCCCGCGGCGCGATGAATGGCGCCATCCACACCGCCGCCGCCCATCAGCGAACGGTTCGCCGCATTGACGACAGCGTCCCCCGTGAAGGTAGTAATGTCGCCTTGCACGACATGCAGCCTTTCCTGATTCCATATCGGGATCACGATGCATCCTCCTCGATCCGTTCCCAATCCGTCATGAATGCGCTGAGTCTGGCAAACCCTGTGAGCGGCCGCCAACAGGGCGGGTTGAAGTGCACGAGGGAATGACGTATTTTAATTGAACAGTCAATCAATAAAAATTGACTCCTTCACGGCAGTGACACAACCCTCTGCGAGGCTTCTCACGGCGCTGGGCTTGCCTCATGGGCCCGGCCACGCTGTAGCTTCAAGAGCCGTTGGATGAATTGACACTCTCATTCTTCCCACCGCGGCTCTCGCCACCGCTTGATCTGGTGGGGCCTACGGTGCCCATTGCGGCACACGGTTTCGGAAACGCGTGACATCGGCATATGGGCGGCAAGATATTCGACGAGCCACCCGGACCGTCATGTCAGAAGTCGTTTTACCGTCTGTTGATGTCACTGTCGTGTTCACCAACTTCGGGGACTTCTTATGAATCCGCAAACCCACGAGGATGTTCGCAACGATCGCCTCAACCCGGTCGTGTTCTACGGATCCGCGCTCGGGATTGTCGTGTTCGCATTGTGGACCATGCTTTTCACCGAATCCGCCAGCACCGTCATCTACGCCGTGCTCGGCTGGATCTCCGCCACCTTCGGCTGGTACTACTTCCTGGCCGTGGTGGTCTATCTGGTATTCGTGATCGGCGTTGGCCTGTCTCGCTTCGGCAGGATCAAGCTCGGCCCGGAACACTCCACGCCCGACTTCAACATGGCCTCCTGGGCGGCCATGCTGTTCTCGGCGGGGATCGGCATCGATCTGCTGTTCTTCTGCATCGCCGAGCCGGTGACCCAGTTTCTGGCCCCCCCCGAGGGGGAACCGGGTACGGTAGCCGCCGCCCGTCACGCCATGGAACTGACCTTTCTGCACTGGGGCCTTTCCGGCTGGGGCATCTATACCTTGGTGGGCATGTCGCTGGCCTTCTTCAGCTACCGTCACAATCTGCCGCTGACTATCCGCAGTGCGCTCTATCCGATCTTCGGCAAGCGTATCCATGGCCCCATCGGCCACACCGTGGACATTGCCGCAGTGCTCGGCACCGTATTCGGTATCGCCACCAGCCTGGGCATCGGCGTCATCCAGCTGAATTACGGTCTGAACTACATGTTCGCCGTACCGGAGAACACCCTGATCCAGGCCGCGCTGGTGATCATGATCGTGTTCTTCGCCACCGTTTCCGCCGTGACCGGTGTCGAGAAGGGTATCCGCCGGCTCTCCGAGTTCAACATGCTGCTGGCATTGCTGCTGATGCTGTTCGTGCTGTTTTCCGGCAAGACGCTGTTTCTGCTCAATGCCATGGTGATGAACGTCGGCGACTACTTCTCGCATTTCATCGACCTGTCGATGAATACCTACGCCTTCGACCCGCCCGTCGACTGGCTCAACGGCTGGACGCTGTTCTTCTGGGCCTGGTGGATCGCCTGGGGTCCGTTCGTCGGGCTTTTCCTGGCGCGCATTTCGCGTGGACGCACCATTCGTGAATTCGTCGCCGGCACGCTGCTCCTGCCGCTGGCCTTCATGATGGCGTGGATGTCGATCATGGGAAACAGCGCCATCGACATGGTCATGAGTGGCGCCGCCGAATTCGGCGAAGTCGCCATGAACACGCCCGAATCCTCGATCTATCTGTTCATGGAAAACCTGCCGTGGACCGGGCTGACCACGCTGGTGGTCACCCTCCTGGCAATCGTGTTCTTCGTCACCTCCGGCGACTCCGGCGCGCTGGTGCTGTCGAACTTCACCTCGATCCTCAGCGACGTCAATCACGACGCGCCGATCTGGATGCGCATCCTGTGGGCCACGGTGATCGGCGTGCTGACGCTGGCGCTGCTGATGGCCGGCGGCCTGGTCGCGCTGCAGAGCGCCGTGGTGATCACCGGGCTGCCCTTCTCCATCGTGCTGTTCTTCATGATGGCGGGGCTGTTCAAGGCGCTGAAAGTCGAAGCGATCAAGGAGGAGAGCCATCGCGCCAGCCTGGCCGGCAGCCTGTCAAGCCGCTCGACCAGTGTCGAGCGGGGCGCCAAGAGCTGGAGTCAGCGCCTGGCACGTGCCATGAGTTTCCCCAGCCATCGCCAGGCGCGACGCTTCCTCGACGAGGTGGGCAAGCCGGCCATGCAGGAAGTCTGCCGTGGTCTGGAACAACAGAACGTACAGGCCAGCATTGCCGAAGGTGAAGGCGACGACGAGCATCTGGCGCTCAACGTACCACTGGAAGATGAGCAGAACTTTACCTACCAGATCTGGCCGCGCCGCTTTGCCACGCCCTCATTCGCAATTCGTGCCCAGCAGTCCAACGCTCACTATTACCGTCTCGAGGTCTACCTGCTCGAGGGCAGCCAGGGATACGACCTGATGGGTTACACACGGGAGCAGGTGATCGAGGACATCCTCGACCAGTACGAACGTCACCTGAACTTCCTGCACATGAACCGCGAGGCACCCGGCAATACCCGCATGCCCGACGAGCAATCGCCGCTTGCCTAAGGGACCCAAGTGCCATGCACCTGACTGAAACGACGCCCTCGGGCGTCGTTTTTTTGCGCTGCAGGTGGCTTTACCAAAGCGCTCATATTCCTTGGCGCTATATTAATCACACTGATTATAAAATTCTGCTATCAGCCTCTTCGGCCAAACAAATTACCAAACAGATACAAAAAGTCGTTGAATAGAAACGATTATCGCGATGCTTCATCCGCTCATAACGACACCTACACGGAAGATGCCGAAGTGACCTCGACTATAGTCTTTCTCAAGAACATGAGCTTACGCGCCCGCCTCATGGCCGGCTTTTCCACCGTCATGGTGTTGATGATCGTGCTGACGCTCATCAGCATTCTCCAGGTCAATGCCATTGACCGCAGCCTGGCTACTGTCAACGACATCAACAGCGTCAAGCAACGCCATGCCATCGATTACCGCGGCAGCGTCCATGACCGGGCCATCGCCCTGCGTGATGTCACGCTGGTGACGGATGACGCCCGGCTCGAAGCGCTGATTGGCGAGATCGAGCGGCTCGCGGCCAACTATCGAAGTGCCGACGAGCAGATGCAGCAGCTCTTCACGAGACAGAGCGACGCCAGCACCGAGGAACGCCGGATCCTGACGGATATCGAAAGCATCCGTCAGCGCGCGCAACCGCTGATCCAGGCGGTTATCGAGCGGCGCCAGGCCGGCAACACCGAAGACGCGCGCCAGCTGCTGCTCGACGAGGCCGGTCCGGCCATGCGGCAGTGGCTGATCGACATCAACCGTTTCATCGATCTCGAGGAAGCGATGAACGAACGCGAAACGTCGACGGCGCGCGCAATGACCGGCGGTTTTGAAATCCTCATGATGGTGCTGTGTGGCATGGCCGTGGTCATCGGCCTGCTGGTCGCCACCCTGCTGACTCGCTGGCTGTTGCGCGAACTGGGCGCGGAACCCGGTGAAGTGCGCGTCTTCGCCGAGAAGATCGGGCGTGGCGAGTTGAGCGCTAGAGCCCGTCTGCGTCAAGGCGACCGACAGAGCATCATGTCCGCCCTGGTCGCCATGGCCCATCAACTCCAGAGCACCGTCTCGCATGTGCGGGCCTCGGCCGAGGCAGTGGCCAGCAATAGCGAGCAGATTGCCGAGGGCAACAACGAACTTGCCTCACGTACTGAGCAGCAGGCCAGCGCCCTGGCGGAAACCGCCTCCTCGATGGAGCAGCTCGGCAGTACCGTGCAGCAGAATGCCGACAATGCCCGCCAGGCCAGCGAGGAAGCCACCAATGCCTCCCGGGTGGCGATCCGAGGCGGTGCCGTCGTGGGTCAGGTGGTCGAGACCATGAATGATCTCAATCAGCGCTCCACGGAAATTGCCGAGATCATTGCGATGATCGACGAGATCGCCTTCCAGACCAATATCCTGGCTCTCAATGCCTCCGTGGAGGCGGCGCGTGCCGGCGAGCATGGACGTGGCTTTTCGGTAGTGGCCAGCGAGGTGCGCCAACTTGCCCAGCGCAGTGCCGAAGCTGCCAGGCAGATCAACACACTGATCAGCGGCAATCTGGAGCGCGTCGAACAGGGAGCCCGGCTGGTGGCCGAAGCCGGCCAGACGACCGATGAAATCGTCATGACCATCCAGCGCGTCACGCAGATCATGGGCGAGATCAGCCAGGCCAGTGCGGAGCAGAGCGAAGGGGTAAGGCAAGTCGGTGATGCGGTGATCCAGATGGACCGAGTCACTCAGCAGAACTCTGCCCTGGTGGAGGACAGCGCCATGGCCGCCAACAATCTTCGCCGCAATGCAGAGCAGTTGATGCAGGCCATGGGGGCTTTCCAGTTGAACGCCACGGCCCAGGGCCTGGACGGCTCCGATCCAGCGGCATCAACTGCACCTGCGTCTCGTCCGGCCCCGGCCGAACGGCTCCAGCTCGCATAGTCGCGATTCACATATCACCGATCTGCATGCCGGATCAGGACAGGACCACGCCGACAATCGGCGTGGTCCTGCACGATAGGCGCAGGAATCAGAGCCCTACTATTGAAGAGCTCTTGTGCAGGGCCCGTGCAGGGCTCGCTTCATGAAAGTGTTAAAACGTTATTACATTCAATTCCAGCGGTGCAATCACGCCTTGCAGGAACAGGCTTTTGAAATTTATTTCAGCCAAGGCTTACCGTTTTTTTCATGTTCTTCTCGCAGAGAAACATAATTATATTTTGGTCATAAGCGGCCATCCCTCCATGCTTACATTCCTCATCTCGCCCTTCTCAAGATAGTCAAATCAAGTAAACCCTCTCTTACATGAAGTTAACAATCCTCGCAAAATAATCGCAACTTACTGTTATGTATTAATTTTTCGCCAATCTATCTTATTGATAACAAATATTAATCGCAGTGTTTTTGAAATAACTGATACGAGTTTCTATGGTTTGAAGGGCATATCGCCATGATGTGTTTTAACTGCGATGTGTTTTAACCGTAGCAAGAGAGAGAAATGGCGGTTTGTAGCGCTGATTGTTCCTATCGGTGAGACGAGTTACCGCAACGGAACGCTTAGCTGTAAAAACAGGACTTTATCTCGACACTTATCGAAAACCAAAGGATCACGAACCATGTTCCATCACTCCTCAAAGCTCCAGTACAGAGTCAAGGTCGACAAGCCGGATCCGCAGTTCGCCAAGCTTCTGCAGCAGGCCATTGGCGGCGTGGAAGGCGAAATTCGCGTTGCCATGCAGTACTTCTTCCAGGCCATGGGCGCCCGCGGTGACGACCGCATACGCGATCTGCTGATGTCCACCGCTACCGAGGAGCTGTCACACATCGAGATTCTGGGTCATGCGGTCGCGCTGAACCTCGAAGGCGCTCCGGTTTCCCTGCAGGAAGAGTCCGCCCGGGATCCCGTGGTTAATGCCATTCTCGGCGGTGCCAACCCGCGTCACCTCCTCTCTTCCGGTCTGTCGGCCATGCCGGTCAATGCCAACGGCGTTCCCTTCGACATGAGCCACATCTACGCCACCGGTAACGTGGGCGCCGACATGTTGGCCAACGTCACCGCCGAAGCCAGCGGTCGTACTCTCGCGGCACGCCTTTACAACTGGACTGACGACAAGGGCATGAAGGACATGCTGTCCTTCCTGATCGCCCGCGACACCATGCACCAGCAGCAATGGCTGGCAGTGATCGAGGAAATGGGCGGTATGGAAGCGGCACTGCCGGTTCCCAACTCCGTACCTGAAGATCACGAAAACCTGCATCACTCCTACTATTATCTCAATACGAATCTGGATTCGCAGGCGCCGGAAGGCCGCTGGTCCAGCGGACCGGCTTTCGACGGTCGCGGCGAATTCTCGGTCAAGCAGCAGCCGGAGCCGGAAGGCGAGATTCCCACTCTCGGCAAGGCGCGCCCGGGTTCCGGAGCCCAGAAGGAACAGATGTAAGAGCAGCGGTACGACACAACGGCCGGCGGTGTTCCGCCGGCTTTTTCATGCCCGCGGATGTTTCGGCAATCATTGAACGGTTGCCGAAGCCCCGCTTGGCTGTTTGTCGAGAGTGTTCCACCCTGAGAGTTCAGGCTCAGGTGATAAACAGGACAGACTTCCGGAGGTGAACATGGCACAGCTTCCGTTTACCAATCGTGTCGAGGCCGGGCAGGCCTTGGCTCAGGAGATCCAGCATTTCCTCGATCTCGACAACCCGCTCGTGCTGGGGTTGCCACGCGGCGGTGTACCGGTGGCCGCCCAGATTGCCAAGGCGTTCGATGCACCGCTTGACGTGATGATCGTGCGCAAGCTGGGGGTTCCCGGCCAGGAAGAGGTGGCGATGGGTGCCATCGCCAGCGGTGGCGTCACTTTCATGAACCAACCGCTGATCACACGGCTGGGCATCGCCCCCGACGATGTACAACGCATTACCCTCAGCGAGACCCGCGAACTGGAGCGCCGCGAAACCGCCTATCGTGGCGAGCGACCCTATCCCGACCTGCGCGACCGTCAGGTCATTCTGGTCGACGACGGCATCGCTACTGGCGCCAGCATGCGGGCCGCGGTACAGGCGCTGCAGAAACTGGGAGCGCGCGAATGCATCATCGCCATCCCCGTCGCACCGCCCGATACGGCGGCAGAGCTGGAAAGCGAAGTCGATGCCCTGGTGTGTCTGGCGACCCCCGAGTCCTTCGGCGGCGTGGGACAGTGGTATGAAGATTTCAGCCAGACCAGCGACGAGGAAGTGATGGAGTGTCTCGCGACGTCACCCAGCCCGCAGTGACGGCAGCCACAAGCCATATCTGAAGAGAGTGCGGAGGATGGCGGAACGCCCCTCCGCGCCGGATCAAGCGGCTGTACGGCCCGGCGCTTGATCCGGCAGCGCTTGACCGGTCGAGGCGTTGCCGATCAGCGATTGGCCGATACGCCAGCCACTGCATCAGTGCGCCATGTCGAGTACCACACGTCCCTCGACCTGACCGCGATAGAGATGCTCGAGTACGGTATTGATGTTCTCCAGCCTGTCGGTGGAAACCGTGGCCTTGACCTTGCCTTCGCTGGCAAAGTCCAGCGCTTCCTGCAGGTCGCTGCGTGTCCCTACGATGGAGCCTCGCACCGTGATGCCGTTGAGCACCACATCGAAGATCGGCAGTGGAAAATCCCCGGGCGGCAGGCCATTGAGCGAAACGGTACCACCGCGGCGTACCATACCCAGCGCCTGCTCGAAGGCCTTGGGCGAGACCGCAGTGACGAGTACACCATGCGCCCCACCGATGGCTTTCTTCAGATAGGTGGCGGGGTCGGTGTGCAGCGCATTGACGGTGACGGTCGCACCGAGGCGCTCGGCCAGTGCCAGCTTGCCATCGTCGATGTCCACCGCCGCCACATTCAGCCCCATGGCCTTGGCGTACTGCACCGCCATGTGCCCCAATCCGCCGATGCCGGAAATCACTACCCACTGGCCGGGGCGGGTGTCGGTCATCTTCAGCCCCTTGTAGACGGTGACGCCAGCGCAGAGCACCGGCGCGATCTCGATGAAGCCGATATTGTCCGGCAGATGTCCCACGTAGTCGGCCTGCGCCAGGGTATAGTCGGCGAAACCGCCATTGACCGAATAGCCCGTGTTCTGCTGCGTTTCGCACAACGTCTCCCAACCTCCGAGACAGTGCTCGCAATGCCCGCAGGCCGAGTAAAGCCAGGGAACGCCGACCCGATCACCCTCCTTGACGTGGGTCACGCCTGCTCCCACCGCCGCTACATGGCCGACACCCTCGTGGCCGGGAATGAAGGGCGGCGAGGGTTTGACCGGCCAGTCACCGTGCGCGGCGTGCAGATCGGTATGGCACACGCCCGAGGCCGCGATCCTGACCAGCACCTCTCCCGGCCCGGGACGCGGCACCGCCACCTCCTCGATTGCCAGAGGCTGCTTGAAGGCCCGTACCACGGCGGCTCTCATTGTCTTGTCCATGTCGTATCTCCGCTCTGGCAGCCCGCCGGGCCGCCGTTGTCGCCAAGAACATCAAGCAGAGCATAGTGGCCCGGCACGGCAGACTATTGACCGGGATCAAGCGTGCCTCTTCCGATGAGAAAACTCATTAGCGAAACTCGTAGACGAAAAAGACCCACACCGATGGGCGATCAGACAGCGGGGATGCCGGCCGATGCCGCCTATTCGAGAATCTCGATGCCATCATTCAAGGCGAGGCGGCCGTCGTTCTCCGCGATCAGGTTCTGGCCGAAATAGACCTTGCCCTTCTCGCCACGGCGATACTTGGCCAGCGTCTTCAACGGTTCGCGACTGGTCTTGAACTGCCCGGTCGCGGGATCGACGGTGACCATCGCGCAGCGCGAACAGGGCGCATCGACGCGAAACACCACCTCGCCGATGCGGATCCGCTGCCATTGGTCCTCCTCGAAGGCCTGCGTGCCGCTCGCCACCAGATTGGGGCGAAACTGCGCCATGACATGCGTGTCCGCTGTGCGGGAGTTGAGATCTTCAAGCGAGGCTGCGGAGATCAGCATCAACGGATAACCGTCGGCGAAACTCACCCGCTTGTCGATCGCCTCGCGGTAGCGGGCGGAGCGTTCGCCCAGCCACAGCAGCCGCACCGGCTCGCCGGCGGCTTCGGAGAACCAGGCATCCAGCGCTGTGGTGGTCGTCAGCGCGGTAAAACAGTCGCCCCAAACCCCGGTCTCGAAAGGCTCGGCACTGAATTCAGCGGGAGCTGCCGTCATTTCGGGCAGGGTGTCGTGGTGCAGGCGAAGCCCGTCTGCCCGGAAAGTGGCCCGGACCCGCTGTAGTTGCGGGTGTGTGCGTGCGGTGATGAAGGTACCGTCCGGCTTGGCCAGCATATAGCGACGGTCGCCCACCAGCCCTTCCTCGCGGACCTGAGCGGCATCGACCGCAAGACCCGCGGTGGACTTGATGGGATAGAGATGAATGGCCGACAGGCTGGGCATGACAGACTCCGTAAGCGTGAGCGAGGTGAACAGAACGAGCGTACCGTACTGCTTGAGCATTCTCGCATACTTTACCTACGCTACTCCTTGCTACTACTGGCATGGCATACCCCGGCTACGCCTGACGGGCGACACGGCCTCTTTCTGGCATCTGCGGATCCTGCGCCAACAGTCCTGGCATCGCGTTGGGGCGGATACGGCCGGAGCAGACGACTAATTAGCTTGCAAATAAAAAAACCGCCCCCACTATCATGGATGCTTCACTTCACAACCGGATGACATCATGGCCCGACTGTTCGAACCGCTGACGCTGCGTCGGCTGACCCTGCCCAACCGCATCGCGGTCTCTCCCATGTGCCAGTATTCGGCCCGCGACGGCTTGGCCAACGACTGGCACCTGGTCCATCTCGGCAGCCGTGCCAGCGGCGGGGCGGGGCTCGTGATGGTGGAAGCGACCGCGGTAGTGCCCGAGGGCCGTATCAGTCCCCAGGATCTGGGCATCTGGTCGGACGATCACCTCGCCCCCTTGGCGCGAATCACCCGCTTCATCGAGAGCCAGGGAGCGGTACCGGCGATTCAGCTCGCCCACGCCGGGCGCAAGGCCAGCACCTGGCGGCCTTGGGAAGACAAGACCGGCAGCGTGCCCGAAAGCGAAGGCGGCTGGTCGACCGTGGCGCCCTCGGCGATTGCCTTCGACAGCAACCACACCACCCCGAAGGCACTCTCCCGCGAGGAGATTCAGGGCATCATCGATGCCTTCGTGCGTGCCGCCGAGCGCTCGCTCGAAGCCGGCTTCAAGATTGCCGAGATCCATGCCGCACATGGCTACCTGCTGCATCAGTTTCTCTCGCCGCTAAGCAACCAGCGTGAGGATGCTTATGGCGGCAGCTTCGACAACCGCGCCCGGCTGCTGCTCGAAGTCACCGCGGCGGTGCGTCGCGTATGGCCTGACGAATGGCCGCTGTTCGTGCGTCTGTCGGCCACCGATTGGGAAGAAGGCGGCTGGAACATCGAGGAGACTGTGCAGCTCGCCCAGCGTCTCAAGGCGCTGGGTGTCGACCTGATCGACGTTTCCTCCGGCGGCACCACGCCCACCGCGCGTATTCCCGTCGGGCCGGGTTATCAGACCGCCTTCGCCGAGCGGGTACATCGCGAGGCGGACATCGCCACCAGCGCAGTAGGCATGATCACCAGCGCCGAACAGGCCGAGCATATCCTGCATACCGGCCAGGCCGACATGATCATGCTGGCGCGCGAGCTGCTGCGTGATCCGTACTGGCCGTTGCACGCCGCCCAGGCACTGCGCCACGAGGTGCCCTGGCCCGCCCAGTATGCGCGTGCGGCACACCGCGATACGCCGATCCATGTCGCCAACGTCATCGATGATTAAGGCGTTCAATCGGGTTGGCGGTGCGGCGTGTCATTGAGCCCGGCCACTGTCAGAAGCGTCTATCTCTGGTAGATCGCCCTTGATGGCCCGGCCTGATGGCCGGGCCAGGAGTCAATGGGCATGGCTGCCGGATTCGTCGCTTTCTTGCTGATGCTTGCCGTCATTTGACGCTTCTTTCCGCTGCTTCTCCTGCTGGGCCTTATTCTTGGCGTCTTCATACGATTCGAGCGCCTTTTCGGCAGCCTCATGCGACTCAACATGCTCTTCAATAGCGTGTTTATCCTTGCCGTCTTCCTGCGCCCAGGCTGGCGCCATGACGAAGATGGTGAAAACAATACAAAAAATCCGTTTAAGCATGACAGGCTCCTGTTTGTGACTTTCTGATGCTAACACGCGTCGAGCTTGATTAGCTTCGTTGCCCTGCTTCGACAACTGACACGCCAGGCTGGGTTTTTAACCTGCCCAGACTCGAACAGGGTCTGATGAATCCGTCAGCATGACGGAGCGAACGATCGAGGTCGCCGCGTTCCAGAGCGCATCGACCATTGACGGAATAGCATCCATCGTAGCAAACCTTCTCCAGACATAACGAACAACGCCCGCCGGAATACTTGTCCCGGCGGGCGTTGTCCTACTGCTCGAGACGTTGTCAGGCCGCGGCCGGACGCGAAGACGCCTTGCGCCGGCGTTGCATCATCACGACAGCGGCGAAGACCAGCAGGCCGGGAATCCACATCCACTCCTTGGCCCAACGATCCACCGGGGCGCGTACCGCGACGATCTCCTGATCGAACTCGAAGCCCAGCTCCTCGGCCTGGCTGCCGAAATCGGTCATGTCGACGAGCGTGCGACCGTCCTCTTCCATCAACGTCAGGCCCAGGTTCGCCATGCGTTCTTCGCCGGTTTCGCCCTCGGGCACCGGTACCAGAATCACGAAACTGGTCGGGCTGCCATAGGCGTTCAGCCCCTCGATACGCACACGCAGGTTGCTGTCCTCGTCCACGTTACCCAGCGCCTGCTCGAACTGCGCGGGCGGCACGTCCCGGTAAGGATCGTGGATGATGTCCATCCAGAAGCCCGGCCGAAACAGGGTGAACGCCACCAGCAGCAGCAGCAGGCTTTCGTACCAGCGGTTCTTGACGATCATGAACCCTTGCGTACCCGCGGCAAAGATCAGCATGGCAATGGTCGCGATCACGAAGATCAGGATGCCCTGCAGGAAGTTCACATCGATCAGCAGCAGATCCGTGTTGAAAATGAACAGGAACGGCAGCGCCGCAGTACGCAGGCTGTAATAGAACGCCTGAAAACCGGTGCGGATCGGATCGGCGCCGGAGATCGCCGCGGCGGCAAAGGAGGCCAGCCCGACCGGCGGCGTGACGTCGGCCATGATACCGAAATAGAACACAAACAGATGCACGGCGATCAGCGGCACGATCAGACCGTTCTGCTGGCCCAGCGTGACGATCACCGGTGCCAGCAGCGCAGAGACCACGATGTAGTTGGCGGTCGTCGGCAGGCCCATGCCCAGAACCAGGCTGAGCACGGCGGTGAGAAGCAGCATCAAGAGCAGATTGCCCATCGACAGCGTCTCGACCAGATCCGCCAGCACCAGCCCCACGCCGGTCTGCGAGACGGCGCCGACGATGATCCCCGCCGTCGCCGTGGCAATGCCGATGCCGATCATGTTACGCGCACCGTTGATCAATCCATGCCACAGGTCCACGACACCTTCCTTGACATCCTCGGCAAACCGGCTCCTGCCGCGAAAGAAGGCGTTGAGCGGACGCTGGGTAAGAATGATGGCGATCATCAGTACCGTGGCCCAGAACGCGGAGAGCCCTGGAGACAGCCGCTCCACCATCAGGCACCATACCAGCACGACGACCGGCAGCAGATAATAGAGCCCGACCATCACCGTGGGCCGGGTTTGCGGCAAGGTGGTGACCTCCTGCGTCGGGTCATCCTCTTCCAACTCGGGATACTGCGACGCCACCTTGAGGAGTCCGACATAGACGACGGCCAGCACCGCGGTGATTACCCAGGGTGCAGCCTCCCCCATGACGGGCTTGAGCCAACCCAGGCCATAGTAGACGGCAAAGGCGAGCGCCATGATGCCGATCAGCCCGGTCAGGAAGCCCAGCACCTTGTTGAGCAGCGGACGCACGGGGTTGCTGCTCTGCAAACCCTGCATGCCCGCCTTGAGCGCTTCGAGATGCACGATGTAGATCAGCGCGATATAGGAGATGACCGCGGGCAGAAAGGCGTGCTTGATGACGTCGACGTAGGAAATGCCCACGTACTCGACCATCAGGAAGGCCGCCGCCCCCATGACCGGCGGCATGATCTGACCATTGACCGACGCCGCCACCTCCACCGCTCCGGCCTTCTCGGCGGGAAAGCCCACCCGCTTCATCATGGGAATGGTAAAGGTGCCGGTGGTCACGGTATTGGCAATCGATGACCCCGAAATCAGGCCGGTCATCCCCGAGGCGACCACCGCCGCCTTGGCGGGACCGCCCCGGTAATGGCCCAGCATGGAAAAGGCCACCTTGATGAAGTAGTTGCCTGCTCCGGCTTTTTCCAGCAGTGCGCCGAAGAGGACGAACAGAAACACGAAACTGGTGGAGACGCCCAGCGCAATGCCGAACACCCCCTGCGTGGTCAGCCACTGATGATTGATCAGCCCTTCGACGCTGACGCCACGGTGAGCCAGCATTCCCGGCATGTAAGGGCCGGCCAGCGAATAGACGATGAACACCAGCGCCACGATCATGAGTGGCGGGCCTAGCGCGCGCCGGGTCGCCTCCAGCAGCAACACGATCCCGATCACGCCGATGACGACATCCTGCAGGATCGGATTGCCGGGGCGCTGCGCCAGCTGTTCGTAGAAGAGGAAGATATAGGCGGCAGCAAATGCGGCCACGGCCGCCATCGCCCAGTCCGTCAGCGGAATCGTGTGCCGCGGTGAACGCTTGAATGCCGGACAGGCCATGAAGGCCAGAAACAGGGCAAAGGTCAGATGAATCGAACGCGCCTCGGTGGCGCTGAACACGCCGAAGCCAAGCACGAACGGCAAGGGTGAAGCGATCCACAACTGGAAAAGCGACCAGGCCGCCGCGATGCAGAGCAGCAATTTACCCTGCCAGCCGCTCGGCGTTCGCGCTCCCGTATCCGTGGCCTGCAGCTCCTCCAGATCCGCACGCTTGTCAGACCCTGTCGACTTGTCGTCACGCATACTCATGTCCTGGTGATGATGCATAGCCGGTGAACGATCCCCGGCGCGTCGTTGCATCGCTTGACGGTATTCCAGAATCAACGATGCGCGGCGCTGCTCAGCAACCGCGCATCGAGGTCAGACGTAGGCGTAGCCTTACAGCCAGCCGCGCTCCTTGTAATAGCGCTTGGCACCTTCATGCAGCGGTGCGGTCAGGCCCTGGCTGATCATGTCTTCCGGGTTGAGTGTGGAGAACGCCGGATGCAGACGCTTGAAGCGATCGAAATTCTCGAATACAGCCTTGACGGTCTGGTAGACCACCTCTTCATCCGTATCTTCGTCGGTGACGAAGGTCGCTGCCACGCCGAAAGTCTCGACGTCTTCCTCGTTGCCCTTGTACAGGCCGCCGGGAATCACCGACTTGGTGTAGTACGGATATTCCTCGACCAGCTTGTCGACTTCGGGACCATTGATCGGGATCAGCCTGGCGTCGACGGTGGTGGTGGCTTCCTGAATGGAGCCATTGGGGTGGCCGGCCACATAGACCATGGCGTCGATGTTGTTGTCCGCCAACGCGGAAGCCTGCTCGGCGGCGCTCAGCTCGGAAGCCAGCGAGTAGACGCTGGTATCCCAGCCCTTGGCATCCATCAGCACTTCCATGGTGGCGCGCTGGCCGGAGCCGGGATTGCCGATGTTGACGCGCTTGCCCTTGAGATCATCGACGCTCTCGATCCCCGAGTCGGCGCGCGCGACCAGAGTCAGCGGTTCGCCGTGCAGAGTGAAGACGGAACGCAGGTTCTCGTGGGGCTCGTCGAAGCTGCCCTCGCCCTTGTAGGCGCGATATTGCACGTCGGACTGGACGACACCCATGTCCAGCTCGCCCGACAGGATGCCATTCACGTTGGCCACGGAACCGCCCGTGGACGGCGCGTTGCAACGCAGATTCTCGGCACTGCGGTTCACCAGACGGCATACCGACTGACCGACCACATAGTAGACGCCCGTCTGACCACCGGTACCGATGGTAATGAACTGTTCCTGGGCGTAAGTCGGCGTGGACAGCGACGCAGCGCCGAACAGCGCGCCCGCAGACAGTGCAGCTGCGACAAAGTGGCGTTTCATGAATGACTCCTTTTCGACATTGTTGTGACAGACCGGGCATCAGGGTGACAGACCGGAAACCGGCGCTCTACCGATGCCATCCGGCAACCGCGCGGCATCGTGCAGTCTGCATGACATCGCTCTGTCTCCTTCAGCTTAGGCCAGACAGCGATACAACCGATAGCTTCCGTTGGCAATCGCCGGGATTGGCCGCCTCGCACGCCCCTACTTCGAGAGTGGACGCGGAAGGCGGCCAAAGCGTAACGGGAGTTGTCAGCGAATGCATCCTTTTGTGATGCAGTCCGCATGGTAATGCGCCTACGACGTTGATAGCACGTTTAATCGAAAACTGCTGCCGATACAGCGAAAGGATGGGTCTGAAACAAGACAGGATGGTTTCTGAAACAACGCGGGCAATGACTGCTAGACGCGGCCGACCGTAATGACCAGCGGTCTGCCGGATGCGTTCCGTTAGGCCTGATCCGGCGCCTTTCGACTACGTTATGAGTACTCATCTGGAATACTCGCTGCGGCATGGGACGCCGTAGACGAGCGTTGCTGGATACGGATCGGCCACGGCAGACAAGCCCGGCCTCATGTCAAACCATGCGAAGAGAGTCATCATGACGACACATGACCTGAACGGTGCCGTGGTAGTCATCACCGGCGCTTCCAGCGGCATCGGACGCGCCACCGCACTGGAATTCGCCCGCCAGGGAGCCTCGCTGATTCTGGCCTCGCGCGATGCGGACGCCCTGGACGAAGTGGCGCACGAATGCCAGCGATGTGGAACGAATGCCCGGCCGGTCGTCACCGACGTCACCCAGAGCCAGGCGCTGACGCATCTGGCTCAGTTCGCAGTGGATGTTGCCGGGCGCATCGACGTCTGGGTGAACAATGCCGGTACCGGCGCTCTCGGCGCTTTCGACAGCATACCGATCGAGGCGCACGAACAGGTCATCCAGACCGATCTGCTGGGTTACATGCGTGGTGCCTATGCGGTGCTGCCCCACTTCAAACGCCAGCAATCGGGCATCCTGATCAACAACATCTCGCTGGGCGCCTGGACGCCGCAACCCTATGCCGCCTCCTACAGTGCCGCCAAGTTCGGCCTGAAAGGCTTCGCCGAGAGTCTGCGCGGCGAACTGTACCGCTGGCCGCACATTCATGTCTGCAACCTCTATCCCGCGGTAATGGATACGCCCGGGTTCCGTGACGGGGCCAACTACACCGGACGCGACGTCAAACCGCTGCCCCCCATCTACGATGCCCGACGTACGGCGCGTGCCATGGTCCGGCTGGCCAGGCGCCCCCGGCATACCACCTATGTCGGCAGTGCCGCCGTGCTGTCCCGGGTAGCGACCGCTCTGATGCCCGGCTTCAGTCAAAGCTACGCCCGTTTCGTCGACTCCGCATTGGGCCGGGCCGCCCCCGATGCGACCTCCTCCGGCAATCTCTTCTCGCCCCCCAGCGGCGAACGGCGCGTCGATGGCGGCTTTCGCAATGCTTCCGAGGAGAGCGGGAACCGCAGGGTGGCAGTCGCCGCGACGGTCGCTACCGCCACGCTCGTGGGCCTTTACCTTTATCGACGCCGCCAGCGCCACTGATCGTCGCGCGGCCCGCCCGATTTTCACCTTGTCACGATCGGCACCAGAGCAGCGCCGATCGGCAAGCACCTACGGCCATGCGTGGGCTCGATAGTTTCGTCACTGCCAGACGGACACCGTTTGCAATGGATTGCATGAGGAATGGCCCCGATGGAGTCACACATCATTTTTCTCGGCGGGTTCGGCCTGCTGATTCTGTTGGTGGCCTGGGTGCCGCTCCTGGTCCGGAACCTGCCCCTTTCGCTGCCGATCATCTGCATTGCCATCGGGTTCGGCCTGTTCTCGCTGACCGAAGAGGGAGGGCTGCATCCCCGACACTACCCCAAGATGACGGAAGTCCTGACGGAACTGACGGTCATCATCTCGCTGGCCGGGGCGGGATTGCGCATCGACCGTCAGCTGAACTGGCGGGAATGGCTTAACACCTGGCGCCTTCTGGGCATCACCATGCCGCTGACGATTGCCGCCATCGCGGTACTGGGCGTTTATTTTCTTGGCCTGCCCTGGGAGACGGCACTGCTCATCGGGGCGGTGATCGCGCCTACCGACCCGGTGCTGGCTGCGGACGTTCAAGTCGGCCCGCCCCGCTCGGGCCCCGGCGACGAAGTGCGCTTCAGCCTGACCTCCGAAGCCGGGCTCAACGATGGTCTGGCCTTCCCGTTCACCTATCTGGCGATTGCCGTGGCCATCAACGGGCCAATGCCCGGCGACTGGACTTGGCACTGGCTGGGCATGGATGTGGTCTGGCGCATTGCAGCCGGTATCGGAGCTGGCTGGTTAGCCGGCTGGCTACTCGGTGTATTGATGTTCCGCGCCGGCAAGATATCGCTGGCCAGTACCGGCCAAGGGTTCGCCGCCCTGGGCGGCACCTTCGTCACCTACGCAGGTGCCGAGGCCATCCACGGCTATGGTTTCATTGCCGTGTTCGTCGGTGCGCTGGCGTTGCGCAGCACGCAGGAGGATAAGCATGACTACCAGTTGCGTCTGCACGACTTCACCGAGGAGATCGAGCGCCTGCTGATGATGGTACTGCTGGTACTCTTCGGTGGCAGCCTCGCCGGCCCCCTGCTCGACGGCCTGACCTGGAAGATGGCGATCGCCGGGCTCGCCATCCTCTTTCTCATTCGCCCCGTCACCGGGATGTTCGCTCTGCTCGGTTCACAGATGTGCCACAGCGAGCGGGCGATCGTCAGCCTGTTCGGCATTCGCGGCGTCGGCTCGTTCTACTATCTTGCCTACGCCGTCAACCAGGAGGACTTCGGTCGGATCGACGATGTGTGGACGTTGATCAGTTTCATCGTGCTCGTCTCCATCATCTTCCACGGCATGACTTCAGGGCCGCTGATGAGCTGGTTGGACCGGCGTCGGGAGGCCAGCGTGAAGCGCCAGCTCCACGAGCGCTAGGGCCAGCTCCACGAGCGCTAGAAGAGTCAGGCCAGCCAAACAGACAGCACAAGACAAGACAGGGCCGGTTTCCGGCCCTGTCACTCAGACCGCGTAGCCGAGCATGCGCGGCAGCCACAATGCCAGGGCCGGGAACAGCGCCACGAGCAACAGCGCCACACTCATGGCGACGACGAACAGCAACGCCCAGCCCAGCGTCTCCTCCAGCCGCACCCGGGCGACTTCGGTGGTCACCATCAGGTTCACCGCCACCGGCGGCGTGAACTGGCCGATGGCGATGTTCATCGCCAGCAGAATGCCGAACCACACCGGATTCCAGCCGAAGTGCTGCATCACCGGAACCAGAATCGGCATCATGATCAGATAGATCGACACGGCATCCAGCAGCATGCCGGCCAGCAGCACCGCGACCATCACCAGCAGCAACAGCATCGTGCCGTTGTCGGATAGGGCGATCAGCCACTCCGCCAGATGGCGGAACGTGCCCAGCATGGTGCCGGCCCAGGCGAAGATGCCGGCCAGGGCGATGATCAGCATGACCACGCCGGAAATCACCGCCGCCTCGCCGAACAGCCGCCAGAGGTCGCGCACGCTGAGTTCGCGGGTCACGAACAGCCCCACCAGCACGCCGTAGGCTACGGCCGCCACGGCGGCCTCGGTGGGCGTGAACAGCCCCGAACGCAGCCCGCCGAGAATCAGCACCGGGGCGAACAGCGCCGGCAGCGCCTGCTTGAACGCCTCGCCCAGGGGCGCTCGCTCGACCGCTTCCGGCGACTCCCAACGATAGCGCCGCGACAGCCACCAGGCCGGCAGCAGCAGGGCCAGACCCGCCAGAATGCCGGGTATCAGTCCGGCGGCGAATAGCGCACGCAGATCCACCCCGGGCACAACGATCGAGTACAGGATCAGCGCGATGGAAGGTGGAATCAGGATCGCCGTGGAGGCGGACGCCGCGATCAGCGTCGCCGAAAAGGGCCTGGGATAGCCCGCCCGGGTCATGCTGGGCAGCATGACCATCGCCACCGCCGCGGCGTCCGCCGGTCCCGAACCGCTCATGCCGCCCATGATCAGACATACCAGTACCGCGACCAGCGCCAGTCCGCCGTGGCGTGGCCCGATCAGCGCCTGGGCGAAGTACACCAGCCGCTGGGCGACGCCGGCACGTTCGAAGATCAGGCCGGTGAGAATGAACAGCGGAATCGCGATCAACGGGTACTTGGCCACGCTGTTGTAGGTATTGGTGCCCAGCGTGGCGAGCATGTCCGGCGACAGGCCGGCGGCGATGCCCACCGCCCCGGCCAGTCCCAGCGAGAAGGCCACCGGCACGCCGACGATCAGCAGGCCGATGAAACTGACGATCATCCACAGATCAGGACTCATCGACGAGTCTCCCGCGCAGCCGGTCGAGGCTCTGTTGCGTCAACCGCCAGGCCATCGACAGCGCCAGTGCCGGCAACCATATCACGTACCACCAGTTGGGCAGGCCCAACCCCGGCGACAGCGACTCCCACTGATATTCCTCCAGCACGAAGCGTCCGCCGTGCCAGACCATCAGGCCCAGCACGACGACACCCGCCAGCCATTGGACGACGATCAGCAACCGCGCCAAAGGGGTCGGCAGGTGGCGTTCCAGCAGGCTGATACGGATGTGCCGGTTGCGCCGCAACGCCACGGAGGCGCCGGCAAACGTCAGCACCACCAGCAGAAATACCGAGAATTCCTCGGTGAAGGCGAACGAGGCATCGGTGACATAACGCACCACGACGTTGGCGAGGCTGATCAGGGCGATGACAACCAGCGCCCCGGTCGCCAGCCAGCGCTCGAGGCGCGCATCAGGTTGAGGGTTCATGGCGTAAGTTCTTTCCTGGGAAAACCGCTCCCGGCGGCACGCCGGGAGCGTTCAGAACAACGCGGGATAGCCCGCGGGTCAGGCTTCAGCGCGCCTGCACGGCATCCTGGGCGCTTTGCACCAGCGCCTCGCCGATGCGAGACGTCCATTTGCCGTAGACGCTCTGAGTGGCATCGGCAAACGCCTGACGCTGCTCATCGCTCAACTCGATCACCTCGACACCGCGGGACTGGATATCGGCCAGACGCTGGTCGTTCTCGGCGCGAGTCTTCTCGATCTCCCACTGGCCCGCATCGACCGCCGCCTGACGCAGCAGCTCGCGATCCGCCTCGGACAGCGACTGCCATATCCGCTGATTGGCGGCAAAGATCAGCGGATCGTTCATATAGTGCCACAGCGTCAGATATTGTTGGCCAACCTGATCGATACGTGCCACGTCGAACACCGACAACGGGTTCTCCTGGCCATCCACCGCACCGGTGGTCAGGGCGGGCTTGGCATCGGCCCAGCTCATCTGGGTCGGGTTGGCGCCCAGCGCATTGAAGGTATCCTGGAACAGTGGCGAACCCACCACGCGAATCTTCAGCCCTTTCATGTCGTCGGGCGAATCGATCTCCAGCTTGGAGTTGGAGAGTTCGCGGAAGCCGTTCTCCCCCCAGGCCAGCGGCACGATGCCGCGCGACTCGATCGCCTCGAATACCGCCTGCCCGGCCTCACCCTGGGTGACGGCATCGACGGCCGCATAGTCGGGCATCAGAAACGGCAACGAGAACAGGTTGAGTTCCGGTACCTGCGGTGACCAGTTGATGGTCGAGCCCACGGCCAGATCGATCAGGCCCTGGCGCATGGCAGAAAACTCCTTGGTCTGGTCGCCGGCGACCAGTTGGGAGTTGGGATAGATGCGCAGCGTCAGGCGTCCATCAGAGCGTTCACGGACCAGGTCGGCCCACTTCTCGGCGGCCTGACCCCAGGGGAAATCGGCGGAAAGCACGGTAGAGACCGAGAGTTCACGCGCCTGGACGGCGAACGTCGAACAGAGTACGGCAGCTCCCGCCAAAGTGGCGAGCATACGGGATAAGCGGCGTGTCGGTTTCATGGGGGTCGTCCCTTGGTCGGGCATGCGGCGGGCCACGAGACAGGGCGTCGTTCAGCCGGATACCGCAAGCTATCGGTTATGCTTGTGAATGATGCTATGCCACGGGCGGACACGTCCGGCGTGGGCCGCCTCGAAATGATGGCCGTCGACGACACATCGCGCCCTTCGGATGGCGAGAGGACGGGAAGACTGCAGGGCCGGCTTTTGGCGGGCCAGGGACGCGGATAGGCGCCGGAGAGAGGCGTCGGCCGACAAGTACAGGTTCGGATGGGAACGTGGCGTACCGCCAGCGTCGATGACGCGATGCCGGGTAGGCAGCTCCGCATTGTAAAGGCATTGTCAGCGAAAGGAACCCCATCCCTTCGGCCAACCCCGCCGGATCCGGCGGCGATTCGCCTCATGGCCCGGTCGGCGGTGTGTCGAGAAACTTCTCGAGGGCGACGTGATCGCCCACTTCGATGTCATGAGCGTCGAAATAGCCCGCGTTGACTTCCAGGGCGGCGCGAAAGGGCACACCGGCGCGATAGGAGGGGCAGCGGGTGGAGACGTCGTTGCCGCAGGGCATCATGTGATCGATGGCGCGGATCTCACCGTCGGCGCCGATGAAGGCAATGTCCAGCGGAATGCGCGTGCGATGCATCCAGAATCCCGCCTGGGGCGGTTGTTCGCTGCGATAGAGAAACAGCATGCCGGCATCCTCGGGTAGATGATCGCGATCCATCAGACCATGCGCCCGCTGCACCGGATTGCGCGCCAGCTCCACATTCACGACATGTTCACCGGCGATGGTCAACGGTACGCGCTCGGCTGCCACCGGACCAGTGCCGACAGTCGCGAGCATGACGCCTGCCCCCGCCAGTGCCACGATCAGCCTCCCGGGCCATCGCGGTGACGCTTTCCTGCCTTGATGCCGCATCGCTTATCTCCGTCTGGCCTCGTACGCCCTGTCACATCTTCCGCCGGGGTCGGCTCGCTGCTGCAACCGGCAAGCTCTATACTCGGCGTGCCCGCTCGGGCACCAGCAGGATATTCGATACCACATTGCGCAAGGAACGCCATGCCACTTCGCGATCTGCTTCTCGGCCTGGGGGTTATCGCCCTATGGGGCCTGAACATCATTGTCATCAAGATCGGCGTGGCGGAGATTCCGCCGCTGTTGCTGATGACGCTACGCTTCCTGCTGGTGGCCATCATCCTGGTGCCGTTCACGCCGGTCCGCCGCGATCAGCTTCCGCACCTGCTGCTGCTCTCCTTCACCTTCGGCTCGTTGCATTTCGCCCTGCTGTTTCTGGGGCTCGAACAGGCCGAAGCCGGCACCGGGGCGATTCTCGTCCAGCTTGGCACACCCTTCGCGACTCTGCTCGCCGCGATCTTTCTCAAGGAGCGCCTGGGCCTGAAGCGCCTGGCGGGGCTGACGCTCTCCTTCGCCGGCGTGGTGGTATTGGCCGGCGGCCCCACCCTGCCCTCCCCCCTGCCTCTGACCATGCTGCTGGTCAGTGCGCTGGGCTGGGCAATTTCCAACCTGATCATCAAGACCGGCCCGAGCATTCCGCCGCTGACGCTGGCCGGCTGGATCGCGCTACTGGCGATTCCGCAGATGGCACTGGGCACCTACCTGTTCGAGGCGAACCAGTTCCAGGCGCTGGCCAACGCCAGCTGGGCAGCCTGGGGCGCGGTGTTCTACACCGCGGTGATGTCGTCCATCGTCGCCTACGGTCTGTGGTACACCCTGCTGCGCAAGCATCCGGTCAATCGCGTCGTCCCCCTGTCCCTGCTGACGCCGGTCTTCGCCGTGGTACTGGGCGTCATTCTTCTAGGCGACAGTCTGGGCTTCCACAAGCTCCTTGGCGGCGCTCTGGTCGTCGCCGGCATTGCCCTGATCACTCTGCGTTTTCGGCCACGCCGAAGCGAACCACGCCGGAGCGCGCGAGGATAACCATTCGTGTCAAAGAATCTGCGCCACGTCATCGAAGGCCAGACGCGGCCCACGGGGGTAATGCGTTGCGGGATCCGCTACACCGAGCGTGCAGAGGAAATTGACCCGGTAGCGCCCGTCGGGGAAGAACTCGCTGTTGACCCGTGCGGCGTCGAACCCCGACATGGGTCCGCATCCCAGCCCCAAGGCACGCGCCGCCAGGATGAAGTAACCGCCCTGTAGCGAGGCGTTGCGAAAGGCCGTGGCCTCGGCCAGTGCCGGATTGGCGTCATACGTCGGCTTGGCATCGTAGGCCGTGAACTGACTCGGCAGATGTTCCTGAAACTGCGTGTCGTAGGCCAGGATGACGGTGACCGGCGCCTTCATCACCTTGGCGAGATTGCCTCCCGACAGGGCCGGTGCCAGGCGTTCGCGGGCCGGATCGCTGGTCAGAAAGACGTAACGTCCGGGCTGACAATTCATCGAGGTGGGACCGAACTTCATTACATCGTAGAGTTCGCGCAGGGTCGTTTCCGATACCGGCACATCAGTGAAGTACTGCGCCGTGCGTGCGCCCAGAAACAGCTGATCCATTGCATCCGTATCGATGGCTGCCATTCGTCTCCCTCTTGGTCAGATAAGTTCGCCATGCAGTCGCCACGCCGGGGTGGCGTTCTCGGCAGGCTTGCCAGCGGTCCGCAGATGGCTCACGGGTCTCGGACCCCCGGGCCTGGAAAATCTCCGCGGCTTCCTCGCCCTCCAGCCACTTGCGCAAGCCACTTGCGAACGATGAGCGAAGCCGGGCCGGAATACACAGCTAAGCCTTTTTCAACATCCATTAGCAAGCGAAAATGTCTTATCAGGCGGATCGTCGTGACACAAGCAAGTGCCGATCTCCTGCGAGCCCGGCACACGTCGAGAAGCGCTCGGCTCAGACCTCGCGCTGCCACTCGACAGTCAACGACTCCTTGCTGGCAAAGCGCACCAGATGGTCCGCCATCACCTGCTCGAAGCGCGCAATGTCCTCGTCGCTGTCGGCGCGGCCTTGCATGACGAGCACCCCCTCCTCGGCAGTCAACGTCGCCGTGCCGAACGGGAAGTGGATCTCACCTCGCTCGTCGTCGAAAGTGGCCTCGACCTTGTGGCCGAAGTGCCGACACAACTTCTTCATGTTGAGCGACGGGTTCTCGGTAGTGACAGCAGCATAGGTAGTGGCCAAGATACGACTCCCAGGCGTGAAGATACGGCGATCAGGGATCGCCGTATCGGTTAGAGACGGAACCTGTTATCAGAATTCCACGGTAATACCGACATTGTAGCGGCGTCCATCCAGGACACTTTCATAGTCTTCGTAGTTCACGTCCTTGTCGAACAGGTTGTAGACGCCGCCGTAGATAGTGGCGCTCTGCGTCAGTTGGTAGGCGGTGCCGGCATCGACGAAGGTGTAGGACGGTAGCTCCTCGACCATGCTTGTGCGGCTCACGCCTTCGGTGGTGCGGCCACGGTAGTTAACCCTCGCCCAGCCCGAAAGCGCGCCTTCAGGCTCCCAGTTCAGCGTGGCGTTGGCCATGTGCTTGGGTAGCCGGTTCAGCGGCTCCCCCTCGAAGGGCCCGGTTTTCTGCTCGGAATCGGTGTAGGTGTAGTTGGTCGTCAGCGAGGTATCCAGTCCCAGCGGCAGCGTCAGTCGCGCCTCGACCCCCTGCATGGTGACCTCGTCGACATTGAAGCGCCGGCTGATGAAATGGTAGTCGGTGCCATTGAAAGTACAGGCAGCGTCGATATCAGTATTGCACACCTGCTCTTCGGTGATCTTGTCATCGAACTCGGTGTAGAACAGCGTCACGCCGGCCTGAATACCGCGTCGGTTGTCCCATAGCACGCCGAGTTCGTGGTTCAGACTCTCTTCCGGCTTGAGGTCCGGATTGCCGAGAATCACCGACGGCACCGCCGCGGAGCGTCCGCCAGTGATCTGTCCCCAGCCGGCTGACGCCTGACGCAGGTCCGGAGCGCGATAGCCGCTGGTCACGCCGCCCTTGACCGTCCACTGCGGCGCGGCTTGCCACACGCCGTAGAGTCTCGGCGACCAGTGACTTCCGTAGTTCTCGTCCTGGTTGAAACGTACGCCGCCGGTCAGCGCGAAATCCTCGGTCAGGTTCCACTCGTCCTCGGCGAACAGCGCCCACTGCCAGCGCGTCAGTTCGTCAGTATCTCCCGCTTGGTTACCCGCGTCCGTCAACTCCTGATCTTCGTACTGCCCTCCCAGGGTGAGGATGTGCATGCCCAGCGGCATGACGGTCTGCGTATTGAAGACGGTCGAGTCATACTCCATGTCCCGCGAAGGATTCTCGACCTCCTCGCGCTGCACATAGCTGTCCGACGTACCGAAACCCCAGCGCCCCTGGTGTGTCACGGCATAGTGGCGGCGAAGGTAGTCTGCCTCGCTGCGTGTATTGGGGCGGCCACCGCGTCCGGTCGCCGCTATCGACTTGCCGGGGGTGGAGGTGCGCACCTGCTTGTTGACGCCGGCCTCGAAGTCGAACGAATGGCGGTCCGTCGGCGTCCAACTGAGCTTGGCGGTGGCGTTCCTCACGTCATGATCGCTGTAGCCGTTCTCGATCTCGTCCTCGTCGCGCTGCGAATACTGGCCGTAAACCTGCAAGCCCAACACATCATCCTTGAGCGGCCCGCCGACGTAGAAACGGGACTGATTGATGTCGCCCGAGTCACTATCTTCCTGAATGGTGGTATCGGCGGTTACGCTGCCGCCCCACTCCTTGGCGACCTTGCGGGTGATGACGTTGATCACGCCCCCCAGCGCATCGGAGCCGTACAGCGAAGACATCGGCCCACGAATCACCTCGATGCGCTCGATGGCCGACAGCGGCGGCAGCCAGCCCTGCTCGATGCCTGGCCCATCGCTGTTGGGGCGCGTCTCCCGCGAGCCCTGACGCTTGCCATCGACCAGAATCAGCGTGTACTTGGCGCCCATGCCGCGCAGGCTGATATCCTGCGAAGAGCCGCCGCCGGTGATGACCACGCCCGGCACGTTGCGCAACGCATCGGTGATATCGCGATAATGGCGTCCTTCCAGCTCCTCCCGATTGACCACGCTGATCGTCGCCGGCGCGTTCTTGACCTGCTGGGCATAGCCTGCCGCGGTCACTACCACGTCATCGAGGTCGACCTCGTTCTGCGCCTGAGCCGTAGCACTGGCCAGGCCGGCAATTGCCAGAGCCAAAAACGTCTTGCGAGGATGATCGAACATCTGCACTTGCTCCCTTGAGTAGCATCGAGGGCTGTCGGTCCAGCCCACAAGTAAATACGAATTATTATTGTTTATATTTTTCCACATTTTATGCATAGTTTCCCGCTACGCGATGTTTCGTTTTATGCAACGAGGTACAAGCGCAAACGAAAACTATTTACAATCAAGCACTGGAATATGCGAGACTGAATCTTTACTAGCGATATCGGAAACGGAACCGGGTCAACCCGAACGCGCCATGCACGATCTCAACGAACTGGCTGCCTTCGCGGCCGTGATGCAATCGGGAAGCCTGACCGTCAGCGCACGGGAGCTGGGGCTGGCGAAATCGACACTCAGCCGCCGCATCAGCCAGCTGGAAACCCGTCTGGGCCAGCCCTTGCTACGTCGCCAGGCCAACCGGTTGATTCCCACCGAAGCGGGCACGCTTTTCTTGAACTATTGCCAGCAGATCCTGCGTCTCGCCGAACAGAGCCAGCAGGTACTCGAGGATCTGCGCGAGGAGGTGAGCGGCGAACTGGTAGTGCATGTGCACAGCATCTTCGCCCGGGGCTGGTTCGCTCGACAGATGGAGCACTTCCTCCAGCAGTATCCGGGCACGCGTCTGGACATTCGCACGCAGTGGCACGCGCCGCAGGCACCGGAAGAGACCTCGCTGTGCCTGTGGCTCGGCCCGACGAGGGAATGCGGCCTGCGCCAGGAGGTGATCGGAGGGCTTGAGCGCGGCGTCTATGCCCACCCCGACTATCTGGCGCGGCACGGAACGCCGCATCATCCTCGCGAACTCTCCGATCATGCCTGGGTCGATCTTCTCGGCGAGACGCATGATGGATTGATGTTGTGGCATCCTCGCGAAGGGGAGTTCCAGTTCACCCCGGCCCCTTCACGGCTGCGGGTCGATCAGATGGTAATGCATTCCGACGCCATCGCCCGCGGTCAGGGGCTGGGCCTGCTGCCATGCTGGCTGGCGGAACATCGTTTGGCTGCCCATCCGGGCTCGCTGCAGCCCTGTTTGACGGACTGGCGTCCCGCAGCTCATACCATCACGCTGCTCTACCCCTTCGGCCGCCTGCCGCGCAAGACCGGCGCCCTTCTCGAGCATCTGCGCCAATCCCTGCCGGAAGCCTGGCAGCCAAACCGCTCTCCCTCTCCTCCCGCCCTGTCCCTGAACTGAAGCGACACACGATGTGCCGACGTTGTGTCGGCCCTTGTGCGTTCCTCCTGGCCGAATAAGGAATCGGAAGATTGACCGGCCCCCGCCCTACGGCCAAGCTGGTCAATATGCTTCCGCTCTCACAATATTAGCATGCTAATATAAATCCCGGTCAGCGTATCGCGAGGAAATGCGTGGAACTCAAGGAAATCACCGTCGGCGGCGTCTATTTCAGTCCGCTGCTGCTGTATGCCCTGCTGGGCTTTGGCGTGGCGCTGGTGCTGCGCACGCTTCTCTACCGACTGCTACGTCACAACACGCCCTGGTTCGAGGCATGGTTCGATGTTTCCCTGTTCGTGATCGCCATGGCCGCCTGCGCCTTTCTCTCCTCCACCCTGACGTGACGACCTGCTATGCGTACATCGCTTCGAATCCTCATCACCCTGCTCATCGTGGCTGTCGCCATCGCGGCGGGCGTCTGGCTCTGGCACTACTATCTCTACACTCCTTGGACCCGCGACGGCCGTGTGCGTGCCGACGTCATCACCATCGCTCCGGATGTCTCGGGCTGGGTGGAAACACTTCCCGTTGCGGATAACCAGCACGTGGAAGCGGGCGAGGTGCTGTTCACCCTCAACGATGCCCGCTACCGCGCGGCGCTGGATGAAGCCCAGGCGGTAGTCGAGAATCGCCAGGCGACGCTGGAGCTGCGTCGCCACGAGGAGGGCCGGCGCAGCCGGTTGAGCCGCCAGTCGATCAGTGCCGAGGATCAGGAGATCGCGCGCATCGATACTCGCGTCGCCGCCGCCAACCTGGCCCAGGCCCAGGCCGATCTAGAGCGCGCCCGCTTGGATCTGGAACGCACCCGGGTGAGTGCTCCGGCGGACGGCACGGTGCTCAACCTGCGTCTGGAGGAGGGTAACTACGTCAACGCCGGCGAGGACGTGATGGCACTGATCGAGGAAGGGTCCTACTATGTCACCGGCTATTTCGAGGAAACCAAGATGCCGCGCATCCATGTCGGCGATCGCGCCGCCGTGATCCTGATGAGCGGCGATACCCGACTGCAAGGCCACGTGGCGAGCATCGGTCGCGCCATCGCCGACGCCAATACGGTGCCCAACAATCAGTTGCTGCCGCAGGTGCAGCCGACTTTCAGTTGGGTACGCCTGGCCCAGCGTATTCCGGTACGCATCGAGCTCGATGAGCAACCCGACGACGTGCTGCTCAGCGCCGGCATGACCGCCACGGTACGCGTCCTCGACGACGCTGATTCCGACACCGAGCGATGAGCCGCACCATGCCTCCCATCGCTCAGGCCTATCTGACGCCATCGTCCAGTGCAGTGAAGTTCGCCATCAAGGGCACGCTGGCGATGTTTCTGGCCTTGTACTTCGCGCTATGGGCAGATCTCGAACGTCCTTACTGGGCCCTGATTTCGGCAGCCTTCCTGCAGATCCGTCCCATGAGCGGCATGGTGGTCGAAAAGGGCATCTGTCAGATGGCCGGCACCTTCATCGGTGCCGTCGCCGGCCTGACCATCATGGCACTGTTCTCCCAGGCCCGGGTTCCGGCCCTGTACTCGCTGACGCTGTGGCTGATGCTGTGCGTCTACTGGGCGACGATGACACGCAACAACCTTTCCTATGGCTGCATAATGGCCGCGGTCACCGCACTGTTGATCGTGGTGCTCGCCGGCAGCAACCCCACCAGCGCTTTCGATGTCGCCGTGGCCCGCCTCTCGGAGCTCGGTCTCGGGGCGCTGTGTGCCACCTTCGTCAGCGCCCTGCTCTGGCCCACTCATGTACAGCAGCATCTCGCCACCCAGGCCGACAATGTCGTCAATCGTGCCTTCGTACATGCCGCCCAGCAGTTGGAAGGCAGCCGTGACGATGCGGCCCTGCAGAATTCGCTGGCTGCAAGCCTCGGTCCGCTGATGATGCTGGAAACGGATAGCCAGGCGGCACGCTACGAGGGCCCGGCGGGTCCCGGAAGGGTCCGCGCCGCTCATACCCTGACCCGCCATACCGTGGCGATGTTCGCCTCGCTGGCCGCGCTCAACCAGATGCTGCGCGATTCCCGCGACCGGCTCGGTGATGATCTCGCCCACTTCGCCGCCGAGATCGCCGCCGCGCTACGTCGCGCCGAGCAGGTTCGGGGCGTGCCCAAGGCACGCGAGACGCTCCAGCAACTCCGTCACCAGGCCCACCAGCGGGAAATCGATCAGCTTTCCGGGTTGCAGCAGCGCATGGTGCTCGGGCTGCGCGAGGTGCTGGGCCAGGCCATGATCCTGCTCGATGCCCGCGAGGCCATTACCCATCCCGGTTCAAAGCGACTGCGCAGCCCCTCACTGTCCTGGCACCGCGATCACCTGGTCGCCAGCATCAATGCCGCCCGGGCAGGACTGGTCTTTCTTTTGACGGCGCTGTTCTGGCTGGCGACCAACTGGAACAATGGCCCGGTCGCCATGATGCTGGCCACCCTGTTTTCGGCTTTCTTCGCCACCCGCGACAATCCGGCCGGTGTCAGCCTGGTATTCTTCAAGGGCATGCTGGCGGCGATTCCCAGCGCCTTCATCTTCGGCCACGTCCTGCTGTCCCAGGCCAGCGGCTTCCCCATGCTCGCCATGCTGTTCGGCACGCCGCTGTTTCTCGGCCTGCTGGGCGCCGGTCATCCCGCCATGATGGGCTACAGCCTGGCTTTCACCATCTTCAATATCCTGTTCACCATGCCCGGTAACGGCATGGATTTCGGTATCGACAGTTTCCTCAACCGCGCCGTGGCGGTCATCCTTGGCCTGACCATGGTCACGTTCGGCTTTCGGTTGATCCCCGGCCCCGGTCCGCGTCTTTTGCGTCGCCGGCTGGTCAATGCCATCGTCCGGGACCTGCATCGCCTCACCCGGCGGCGGCGTATCCACCAGGCCGATGCCTGGCTCAGTGGCCGCATGGCCGACCGCATGCTGCAACTGTCGCGCCACGATGAGGTACTGCCCGAGGATCAGCGCTATCTGTTCAGCCTGGGGCTGACGGGGCTGGACGTCGGCCGCGCCTGCCTGCGCCTGCGTCATCGCCTGGACGATATCGATGTCCCCGAGGTGAGAAGCGCGCTACAGCATATGCTGAACACCTTGGCACGCGCTTACGCCGATAGCGCCCGCGGTCATCTCCCGCAGGGCATGGAAGACGCCAGCCGAGCGTTGATAGCGGCCATCGCCAGGCACGACAGTCTCCCGTTGGAGCGCCGGGTGCTGCTCGAAGGCCTGCTCGAACGTGTCCATCTAACGCTCCAGCGCCAGGCCCGACTGATGAAGCAAGCGACGAACACGCATCCTCACCAGCCGGCAGCGGCCCAACCGGAATGAATGCCGCATGTGATGCACCATTTTCAGGCATCCATCGACACCCCGCTTCCTGCAAGTGCATGCCAGCTTTTCTCGATACTGCTCATCCGGATACATTCATTCGTAATAAATTGATAGAAAAGAATAACGCAGCAACTTGGCAAGACTCTTGTATGTACTAGAGGGATTAATGGGGTATCGGTAGCCGAGGCTGCCACACAATTCGGTTCCAATGGATGGCTAGGGTTCCGGTCGCATCACTGCAGTCCCGGTGCGATGACTGGTCCGAGAGCTATCGACCCGGCGCGAACATGGAGCGTTATCTGTCACGGATGACATTCACTTCGCGCAAGGTTACACGGCGGGATAAAAACCCGGGAGGACAAGGTGCAGCACGCTGCTACCGATGCCCCCGAGCCATCTGCCCACATTGGAGGCCGCCATGCCCATCCGCTCCTCGCTCTCCCGCGCCGTCTCATCCGCTGCGTCTCGTCCGCGTCAGTTGCTGCTGGCCTCGGCGACCTTGTCCGCCCTGCTGACTTCCCCCTTTGCTCTGGCTCAGCAACGTGATCATTTCAGCGTCTGCTGGTCGATCTATGCCGGCTGGATGCCCTGGAGCTATGCCGACACCCAGGGCATCGTCGACAAATGGGCCGACAAGTACGACATCGACATCGACGTCGTGCAGGTCAACGATTACGTGGAATCGGTCAATCAGTTCACCTCCGGCAATGTCGACGGCTGCGCCATGACCAATATGGACGCGCTGACCCTGCCCGCCGCCAGCGGTGTCGACTCCACCGCACTGATCATCAACGACTACTCCAACGGCAACGACGGCATCGTGCTCAAGGACAGCGACAACCTGGCCGACATCGAGGGTCGCAAGGTCAATCTCGTGCAGTTCAGCGTCTCGCACTACTTGCTGGCTCGAGCGCTGGAGAGCGTGGGTTTCACCGAACGCGACATCGAGACGGTCAATACCTCCGATGCCGATATCGTGGCGATCTACCCCAACGACGACGTCGAGGCAGTGGCCGCCTGGAACCCGCAGCTAAGCGCTATCGACGAGTTGCCCAACAGCCATGTGGTCTACACCTCCAAGCAGATCCCCGGCGAGATCCTCGACATGATGGTGGTCAACACCGACACCCTGGCCGCCAACCCGGATTTCGGCCACGCCCTGGTAGGCGCCTGGTACGAGGTCATGGAGAAGATGGAAGCCGGTGACGGACAGGCGCTCTCGCAGATGGCCGAAGCTGCCGGTACGGGCCTGGAAGGCTACAAGGCGCAGCTTGCCGCCACTCACCTCTACACCGATCCCGTCGAGGCAGCTTCGCTGATGCGCAGCAGTGATCTGCTCGCCACCATGCAGCGCGTCGCCGAGTTCAGCTTCAAGCACGGTCTGCTCGGTGAAATGGCGCCCAACCCGGGTTTCGTGGGCATCGAGACGCCTCAAGGCACATTCGGCGACGAGTCCAACGTCAAGCTGCGTTTCGATCCCAGCTATACCGACGCCTACATCGAGTCGCAGCAGTAACCGCCGCGTCTCGCGCCATCGCCGGCCCGCCTGAGCTGTTGCCGAGCAGGCAACGCCGGTGGCACGCCATCCACCCGACGGAGTCATGCCCATGAAGCGACTCATCAATCTCGCGCCGACCCGAGGCAGTCGCTGGCTGCTGGGCCTGGTGCCATTCGTGCTCGTGGGGATGGTCTACCTCGGCCTGTCCAACGCGCGCCTGGCGGAGAATCCCAACGACCGCCTGCTGCCCTCGCCCGCGACCATGGCCGAAACCTTCGGTCAGTTGGCGACCGAAGCCAGCGTGCGCACCGGCAGCATTCCGTTGTGGGACGACACCTTCGCCAGTCTCGAACGCCTGGGTCTGGGCATTGCCATCAGCGCCCTGCTCGGCCTGACGATCGGCCTGTTCACCGGAGGACTGCCGCTGATACGCGCCAAGCTCTCGCCGCTGATCACGGTGATCTCGCTGATTCCGCCGATGGCCATCCTGCCGATCCTGTTCATCGCCTTCGGCACCGGCGAGATGGCCAAGATCGCGCTGATCGTGATCGGCGTGGCGCCGTTTCTGATCCGCGACCTGCAGAACCATGCCCTGCGCCTGCCCGACGAACAATTGATCAAGGCGCAGACCCTGGGGGCGAGTTCCTGGCAGGTACTGACTCGTGTGCTGCTGCCGCAGCTCACCCCACGGCTGATCGCCTCGACCCGCCTGGCGCTGGGCAGCGCCTGGCTGTTCTTGATCGCCGCCGAGGCCATCGCCGCCCAGGAGGGCCTGGGCTATCGCATCTTCCTGGTGCGTCGTTATCTCTCCATGGACGTGATCCTGCCCTACGTGGCGTGGATCACCCTACTGGCCTTCCTCATCGACCGGGTGCTGGTGCTGATCTCGACGCGTGCCTTTCCCTGGTACCACGCCGAGGAGGGAGACCAGAAATGAGTCACTCAAGGAGCCTGCTCGAAGCCCGGCGCGTGGAGAAGGACTACGGCAATCAGGTGGTACTCGAGCGCCTATCGTTTCGTGTCGATGCCGGCGAGTTCATCACCCTGGTCGGCGCCTCCGGCTGCGGCAAGACCACCTTCCTGAAACTGCTGCTGGGCACCGAACGCATCACCCGCGGCAGCCTGACGCTGGACGGCCGGCCACTGCCCGACGAGCCCGGCCCGGATCGCGGCGTGGTGTTCCAGAAGTATTCGGTATTCCCGCATCTCACCGTACTCGGCAACGTGATGATGGCCGAGGAGCTGGCCCGCTCGCCATGGCTGGGCAAGCTGTTCGGCAGTGCGCGCCGCCGGGCGCGTGATGCCGCCGTGGCGCGCCTCGATGAGGTCGGCCTGCAGAATGCGCTGGGCAAGTATCCGCACGAACTGTCCGGCGGCATGCAGCAGCGTCTGGCCATCGCCCAGGCGCTGATGATGAAGCCGCGCATCCTGCTGCTCGACGAACCCTTCGGCGCGCTGGACCCCGGCATCCGTCAGGACATGCATGCCCTGATCACCCGGCTGTGGCGCGAGCAGCAGCTAACCATCTTCATGATCACCCACGACGTCAAGGAAGCCTTTGCCCTCGGCACCCGACTGTGGGTGTTCGACAAGGTCCGCCACGACCCGCAGGCCCCCCAGGCCTACGGCGCCACCATCACCTACGACCTGCCGGTCGGCGAGATGCAGCAGCCCCCCGATGGACTCGCCGCCCAGCTCGACGCCACGACCCGCTTCACGATGATCACCCAGGAGACGCTGACATGAGTACGCCCACGCGCCCCAACGACGATGCGCGCTACACCACGCATCTTCCCGGCGGCCAGCACTGGTCGCTGCGCCTGCGTCGCGGCACCACGCTGACATTGACGGCGAAGGAAGCCGACACCAACGTCGGCCTGCTGTGCTACAACCCCGAGAACCTGCTCGAGCGCCTCAACCTGCCGGATACGCTGAAGGCCCAGCACACCTTCAAGCTGACCCGCGGCCACTGCCTGTACTCCGACATGGGACGCATCTTCGCCTCCATCGTCGAGGACGATCTCGGCTGGCACGACAGCGTGGGCGGCAACCTCATGCCGCAGCATCTGGTGAAGAAAGGCTGGCAGCCGGTCAGCTATCAACAGGCGCACAACGAATGGACCCGCACCGGTTACGACAGCTTCCTGGTCGAGCTGGCCAAGTACGGCCTCGGCCGGCGCGATATGGCTGCCAACCTCAACCTGTTCTCGCGGGTGGAAAGCGACGACGATGGCCTCCTGCGCTACGTCCCCGGTCATTGCCAGCCCGGCGCGAGCGTCAAGCTGCGCTTCGAGATGGACACCCTGGTGATCCTGCACACCTGCCCGCATCCGCTCGATCCCAGCGCCGGCTATCCGCGCCGCGGCGTGGATCTCGCTCTCGGCACCGCGCCGGCACTCACCGAGGACGACGTCTGCTACGGCTCGCGTCCGGAAAACGCCCGCGGCTTCGAGAACAATCGCCTCTACCATCTCGGCCTGTAAGGGAGACCGCCCCATGATCATCGAGAGCACCCAGCGTCCCGAGAACGCAGTGAGTCGCACCATCGTCGACGCGGGCGATCACTACATCGGCATCGTCAAGACCGGCCAGACCCTGCGCATCCTCGACCTGGAAGGCAACCAGGCCGCCGACACGCTGTTCTTCAACGCTCACGACACCGCCGAGCGCTACAGCGCCATGGACACCATTCGCGAACAGGGTGCGGTCTACCTCACCGCCGGCTCGAAACTGTTGTCCAGCGAAGGCAACGTGATGCTGACCGTGACCGCCGATACCTGCGGCCGCCACGACACCTTGGGCGGCGCCTGCGCCAGCGAGAGCAATACCGTGCGCTACGATCTGGAAAAGCGCCACATGCATTCGTGCCGCGACAACTGGATGCAGGCCATCGCCAACCACCCCGAGTACGCCATCACCAAGCGCGACATCACTCACAACATCAACTTTTTCATGAACGTGCCGGTCACCGCCGAAGGCGGGCTGACCTTCGCGGACGGTATCTCGGCGCCGGGCAAGTACGTGGAAATGGTCGCCGAGATGGATGTGGTGGTGCTGGTTTCCAACTGCCCGCAGCTCAACAACCCGTGCAATGGCTATAACCCGACCCCCATTGAATTGCTGGTCTGGAACTAGCCACCCCCGCTGGACAAGGCGGCGCCAGGCATGGGGACACGCGAAGCTCTTTTTCAGGGATGAAAAAGTTGAGCGTCCAGGGAGGGATTTATAGCGTCTTCGCGTTCCCATGCCGGGGATAGCCGCCGATTGCCAGTTGCTGATCAGTCGTGTCTTGCCATGGGGACGGCCCCATGACGCAACAAGTTTCGGCGGGACGACCCGCCACCAGCTTTAGGCAACCTCCATGTTCAACAAGGTTCTGATTGCCAATCGCGGCGCCATCGCCGCACGCATCCAGCGTACGCTCAAACGCCTCGGTATCGGCTCGGTGGTAGTCTACGCCGAGGCCGACCGCGACGCGCCCTACGTGTTTGCCGCCGACGAGTCCTACTCGCTGGGCGAAGGCGCCGCCGCCAGTACCTACCTGGACATCGACAAGCTGATCACCCTTGCCAAGCAGAGCGGCGCCGAGGCGGTGCATCCCGGTTACGGCTTCCTCTCCGAGAACACGAAGTTCATCCAGGCCTGCGAGGAAGCTGGACTGGTGTTTCTCGGCCCGACGCCCGACCAGATCCGCGACTTCGGCTTGAAGCACGAGGCACGCGCCTTGGCCGAACGCGCCGGGGTGCCGCTGGTGCCCGGATCCGGGCTGCTCGACAGCGTCGAAGAGGCCATTCAAGAAGCCGCGCGCATCGGCTATCCGGTGATGCTCAAGTCCACTGCCGGCGGTGGCGGCATCGGCATGCAGATATGCGACGATGAAGCGGCATTACAGCGTGCCTTCGACTCGGTGCGTGGCCTCGGCGAGCGCAACTTCGGCGACGCCGGGGTATTCCTCGAAGCCTATATCGCCCGCGCACGCCACCTGGAAGTGCAGCTGTTCGGCGATGGCCAGGGCAACGTCGTGGCCCTCGGCGAGCGCGACTGCTCCACCCAACGCCGCCATCAGAAGGTGCTCGAGGAGTGCCCGGCCCCCAACCTGCCCGAGCGTGTGCGCCGCGAACTGCACGCCACCGCCGTGCGTCTGGGCGAGGCCGTCAGCTACCGCAATGCCGGTACCGTGGAATTCATCTACGACGCCGAGCGCGAGGCGTTCTACTTCCTCGAGGTCAACACCCGCCTGCAGGTCGAGCACGGCGTCACCGAGGAGGTCTGGGGCGTGGATATCGTCGAGTGGATGATTCGCCTCGGCGCGGGCGAGTTGCCTCCGCTCGACGAATTGACCCGCGATCTCGTCCCGAGGGGGCACGCCATCCAGGCGCGTCTCTACGCCGAGGACCCCAGCCACGATTTCCGCCCCAGCGCCGGGCTGCTCACCGAAGTCGAGTTTCCTGAAGCGCCCGGCCTGCGTGTCGATCACGCCATCGAGGCGGGCCTGGAAGTCTCGGCGCTGTTCGACCCCATGCTGGCCAAGGTGATCGTGCATGCCGAGGATCGCGCCAGTGCCGCCGATCAGCTCGCCCAGGTACTGGAGCAATCCAGCGTCTACGGCTTCGAAACCAACCGCACCTGGCTGTCGCGGGTGCTGCGCGACGACCGTTTCCGCAATGCGAATGTGCACACCCGCTGGCTGACCGAACTATACTGGGCACCGCCGGCCATCGAGGTGCTGAGTGCCGGCACGCTAACCTCCATTCAGGATTTCCCGGGGCGTCAGGGGCATTGGGACGTGGGCGTGCCGCCTTCCGGCCCGTTCGACGACTGGTCATTCCGCCTCGGCAATCGCCTGCTCGACAACCCGGCCGACGCTGCAGGGCTGGAGATCACGCTTACCGGCCCCACGCTGCGTTTTCACCGCGCCACCCAGATCGTGCTCGCCGGTAGCGAACTGCCCGCCGAGCTCGACGGCCAGAAGGCAGGTTTCTGGCGGGTGCTGGACGTTCCCGCCGGCGCCACGCTGACGCTGGGCAAGGCCAGTGCCGGGGCACGCGCCTATCTGCTGGTACGCGGTGGCATCGACTGCCCGCTGTATCTCGGATCCAGGGCCACCTTCACGCTGGGCCAGTTTGGCGGCCATGGCGGGCGGGCCCTGCGCACCGGCGATATGCTCGCGCTGCCCGAACTGGACGCCACGGCAACGCGCGCCCTGCCTGACGCGCTCAAGCCCCAGCTCGTCAGCAAGGAGAGCGGACATGTCCGGGAGATTGCGGTGCTCTACGGCCCGCATGGCGCCCCGGACTTCTTCACCGAAGGCGACATCGATACCTTCTTCGCCCACGAGTGGGAGGTGCACTACAACTCCAGCCGTACCGGTGTGCGTCTGATCGGACCGCGTCCCGAGTGGGCGCGTGCCGATGGCGGCGAGGCCGGCCTGCACCCGTCGAACATTCATGACAACGCCTACGCCTTCGGCACCATCGACTTTACCGGCGACATGCCGGTAATTCTCGGCCCCGATGGCCCCTCGCTGGGTGGCTTCGTATGCCCGGCCACGGTGGTGCGCGCCGAGCGCTGGAAACTCGGCCAGCTCACCGCCGGCGATCGCATTCGCTTCGTGCCGGTGGATCTCGCCACTGCCCGTCGACTGGAAGCGCGCCAGCAGGCCCAGCTCGAGTCGTTGCGCGAACAGCCCGCCGTGACGGTGACAGAAGCGCGCGGCACCCCGGTGCTGCGCGATGTGCCGGCCGAGACTGCCGGTGAGCGCATCGTCTACCGCCGCGCCGGCGACGACTTCCTGCTCGTCGAATTCGGCGCCATGGAACTCGACATCGCCCTGCGTTTTCGCGTCCATGCCTGGATGCTGTGGCTGCAGGACAATGTCCTGCCCGGCCTGCGTGAACTCACGCCGGGCATCCGTTCGCTGCAGATCCACTACGAACCCGACGCACTCGCCCTCGATGACCTGCTTGCGCTTCTCGAGCGCGCCGAGCGCGAACTGCGCGACGTCGAGTCGCTGGAGGTCGAGTCGCGTACCGTGCGCCTGCCACTTTCCTGGGACGACCCCGCCTGCCAGGAAGCCATCGACAAGTACCAGCGCTCGGTGCGACCGGACGCTCCTTGGTGCCCCAGCAATCTGGAGTTCATTCGCCGCATCAACGGGTTCGACGCCATCGAGCAGGTGCGCGACATCGTCTTCAATGCCCGCTATCTGGTGATGGGCCTGGGTGACGTCTACCTCGGCGCGCCGGTGGCCACGCCGCTCGACCCCGCCCAGCGCTTGGTCACCACCAAGTACAACCCGGCACGCACCTGGACCGCCGAGAATTCGGTGGGCATCGGCGGCGCCTATCTGTGCGTGTACGGCATGGAAGGCCCCGGCGGCTACCAGTTCGTCGGGCGCACCCTGCAGATGTGGAACCGCTATCGCCGCACCGAGTTCTTCGATAACCCCTGGCTGCTGCGCTTCTTCGATCAACTGCGCTTCTTCGAGGTCAGCCACGACGAGCTGTTGCGGATCCGTCGCGACTTTCCCCATGGACGCTACCCGCTCCAGGTCGAGACCACGCGCTTCCGACTCGCCGACTACCAGGCCGACATCGAGGCCCGTGCCGAACAGATCCGTGAGTTCCGCGAGCACCGCGAAGCCGCCTTCCAGCAGGAGATGGCCGACTGGCGCGCCAACGGCCAGTTCACCTTCGAGGATCAGGCCCCCCAAGCCGCCGAGGCCACGGAACTCGCCAGCGACGAACTGGGCATCGACAGCCCCGTCACCGGCAGCCTGTGGAAGCTGACGGTGGCCGAGGGCGAAACGGTCGAGACCGGACAGGTGGTGGCGCTGGTCGAGTCGATGAAGATGGAAGTCGAGATCCTCGCCCAGCAGGCGGGCCGGGTCACGCGCCTGCCTCTGGCCGAAGGCGCCGCCGTCGCTCCCGGCCAGCCGATCGTGATTCTCGAACAGACCTTGAACCTGGAGACGTCCGCATGAGCGCCATCGACATGACGATTACCCCCCTGCTGGCCCGCTATCGCGCCAATGAGCTGACCCCGCGCGAACTGATCGACACGCTGCTCACCGATGCCGAAGCGCGCGGCACCGATCCCGCCTGGATCACGCGGCTGTCTCGCGAACAGCTCGAGTCCTACCTGACAAGGCTCGAGGCCGCCGACCCGCAGGCGCTTCCACTCTACGGCATTCCGTTCGCCATCAAGGACAATATCGATCTGGCCGGCGTGCCGACCACGGCGGGCTGTCCGGCCTATGCCTACACGCCGGACGCGTCCGCCTTCGTGGTGCGCCAGTTGATCGAGGCCGGCGCCATTCCGCTGGGCAAGACCAACCTCGACCAGTTCGCCACCGGGCTGGTCGGCGAGCGCGCCCCGGACATCTACGGCGTGCCCGGCAACGCCTTCGACGACAAGCGCATCCCCGGCGGCTCGAGCAGCGGCTCGGCGGTCACCACCGCCCAGGGCCAGGTCAGCTTCGCGCTGGGCACCGATACCGCCGGCTCCGGGCGCGTGCCGGCGTGCTTCAACAACCTGTTCGGCGTCAAGCCAACGCTGGGCCTGCTGAGCACCGCCGGTGTGGTGCCGGCCTGTGCCACGCTGGACACCATCAGTATCTTCGCGCTGAGCGCCGACGATGCCCATGCAGTGCTGGCCATTGCCGGCCAGTACGATCCGGCGTGCGCCTGGTCGCGACGTCACGATTTCGCCGTGGCCGGAAAAGCCTACGGCGAGGCGCCGAAACGCTTTCGCTTCGGCGTGCCTCCCGAGTCGCAGTGGCATACCGATGCGTCCTACAGCGCCGGCATGCACCAGGCCATCGGCGAACTCGAAGCGCTGGGCGGCGTGAAGGTCGAGCTAGACTGCACGCCGCTACTGGCCGCGGCGCGCCTGCTCTACGAAGGACCATGGATCGCCGAACGCTACCACGCCGTGCATGACTTGCTCGAAAGCCAGCCCGAGGCGCTGCATCCGGTCACTTTCAAGGTCATCGAGGGCGGCGGCAAGCCACGTGCGGTGGACGCCTTCGATGCGCGCTACAAGCTCGCCGAGTACAAGCGCCAGGCCGATGCCCTGCTCGCCCAGGTCGACGTGATGCTGGCCCCGACCACGGTGGAACACCCCACCAGGGCCGAAGTGGCCGCGGAGCCCATTGCCGTCAATTCGCGGTTGGGCACTTGGACCAACTTCATGAACCTGCTCGATTACAGCGCCCTGGCCGTGCCCACCGGTTTCACCCAAGCCGGGCTGCCGTTCGGCGTCACCCTGTTCGGCCCGGCCTTTGCCGACCTGACGCTGTTGAGTCTGGGACGCGCGCTGGAGCGCCGCCTCGACTTGCCGCTGGGCGCCACCGGTATCGCCCGCTCACCGCTGCCGGCCCTGCCCGACGCCCGTGACGGCATGTTGGACCTGGTGGTATGCGGAGCGCACCTCGACGGCCTGCCGCTCAACCATCAGTTGACCCGCCGCGGCGCCACGAAGGTCGCCAGCACCCATAGCAGCCCGCATTACCGGCTCTATGCGCTGGCCGGGGGACCACCGGCGCGTCCGGCGATGGTACGCGACGATCAGGATGGCGCGGCCATCGAGCTGGAGGTGTGGCGCCTGCCCATCGACAGCGTCGGCAGCTTTCTTGACGGCATTCCCGCCCCGCTCGGGCTGGGGCAGGTCGAACTGGAAGGCGGCGAATGGAAGTGCGGCTTCATCTGCTCCGCCGGTGCCCTGGAAATGGATGGCCCGGCCGAGGACGTCACCCGTTTCGGCGGCTGGAGAGGCTGGATCGCCAGCCAGCAGTGATCGAACCAGGAGGCAGCCATGAGCCATGCACAACAGCAGCTCAGTGACTTTCAGTCACTGCCGGTAATCGAATATCGGCGGGCTCTTCGGTCCCCATGAAAACGAACGCCAGTCCGCGCCGAGCAGCTCGGTGACGCGGCGCGCAACGTGGGTTTCTTTCACATCGTCGGTCACGGCATCGGCGAGGAACTGCGCCAGGGGCTGCTGGCACAGGCCCAGCGCTTCTTCGCCCAGCCGGCAGCGGCCCAGCCGGAATGAATGCCGCATGTGATGCACCATTTCAATGCCGCTTCTTCCCGCTTCGTCCTGTTTAGTGCCACTTCGCCCTGAAACGGGCCTGTATCCCACCGCTCGGGTCCGGTTCATTGCAGGTCGGCGTAAAGGATTCGTATCTGTTCCGATCAGTCATTGTTGTCTTTTTACTTTATCGGTTTACGCAAGAAATTGTCGTGACTTGAAAATTCACTTACGACAACGACATACCCGATTCCTCCATAAAACATTGCTAAAACGTGCTTTGTGGAGCGGGCGGACGCTGCCTATGGTGTTAAGAGCCACTTCGCTCGGAGTGGTTTGACCGACCGTGAAAGCTTAAGGAGCAGCGCATGTTCTATCACGCCAAGGAACTGCAGTTTAACGCACGCGTCTCAAAGCCCGACCCCAAGTTCGCCAGCCTGCTTCTTGAGCAGTTCGGGGGCATGAACGGAGAATTGAAGGCTGCCATGCAGTACTTCACCCAAGCCTTTGCCGCGCGTCAGCCCTATCCCGAAAAGTATGACATGCTGATGGATATCGCCATCGAGGAATTCAGCCACCTCGAAATCGTGGGTGCCACCATTCAGATGCTGATGAATGGCGTCAATGGTGAGTTGAAAGACATTTCCGAAAAGTCGGAAATCATGCAGATGGTCGGGGGTGGAAAAGGCCAGAAGGAAAGTCTGATTCATGAGTCGATGGTCAACCCCATGTTTCTGGCGGTTAGCGGCGGCAGCCCGGCCGTGACCAACAGCCAGGGCGTCCCCTGGAGTGGTTACTATGTCGATGCCAATGGCGACATGACGGTGGACTTGCGCTCGGACATCGCAGCCGAATCACGGGCCAAGATCACCTACGAATACCTCATGCAATTCACCGATGATCCCGAGGTCAAGGAAACGCTCAAGTTCCTGATGACTCGCGAAGTGGCACACCATCAGATGTTCGAGGCGGCACTCGCCACGCTGGAGCCGAACTTCCCGCCAGGCGTCATGCAGGGCGACCCACGTTACTCAAACCTGTATTTCAACACCTCCAAGGGCGAGGATGCGAGAGGTCCCTGGAACGAAGGCAACAGCCCCATTCTGGGCGAACCCTGGCAGTATATCGATGACCCCCACCAGGCCGTCAGGGCTACCAACGGGCTTCGCGACCAGCAGCCCCAGGGCGCGGCCATGAGCATGGAGGAAGCGGACAAGATAAGCCACGAGGTCAGCGAGATGCGCAGTAAGGAGATCAAGAACGCGGTGCCCAAGGGGAGCAATCAATGGAGCCATTACGACAAGTAATGCGCTGCGTCAGCTAGCGGCACTGTTAAGCACCCTGCTTCGCCAGGGTGCTCTACTTTCCGCTCATCCATCGGTTCGCCCGTTACCTGGGGCTCTGCCCGCGGAGCCGCGTCGCGGTCGTGAAGCTCTACGTCAATCCGGCCCACAAACCGGCAGAGGCCTCTCATAACGCATGACGCCCGACAAGGTCGGGCGTCATGATAGGGGCCTTGTGTGACGAGAGATGGGCGCTACTTCTGACCGAACAGATGCTTGCGGGCCTGCTCGTCCATTTCCACGCCTCCCTGGGGGTTGATCTCCTCCGCCCGGGCGTAGGCGCGCTGCACCGCCTTGCGCTGACCAACCTGCTCGAACCAGCGCTGCAGGCTGGGAAAGTCCTCGATGTCCTGCCCCTGGTTGGCATAGGGCTTGATCCACGGCCAGATCGCCATGTCGGCGATCGAGTAGTCGTCACCGGCGACGTACTCGTGATCCGCCAGCTGCTTGTCGAGCACACCGTAGAGTCGTGTGGTTTCCTTGATGTAGCGCTCGATGGCGTACTCGATCTTCTTCGGCGCGTAGTTGCGAAAGTGGTGATTCTGCCCGGCCATCGGGCCCAGCCCACCCATCTGCCAGTAGAGCCACTGCAGCACTACGTAGCGCTCGCGTCCGGATCTGGGCAGGAACTTGCCAGTCTTGTCGGCAAGATATTCCAGAATCGCACCGGACTCGAACAGGGCAAGAGGCTGGCCCTCGTCCGCCGGTGTGCGGTCGACGATGGCGGGTATGCGGTTGTTGGGCGCGATCTCAAGGAACTCGGGACTGAACTGCTCGCCCTTGCCGATATTGATGGGATGAAGGCGATACTCCATCCCGGCCTCTTCGAGGAAGAGGGTGATCTTGTGGCCGTTCGGCGTAGTCCAGTAATACAGATCGATCATGCCAACCTCCTGTTGCGATGCATCACGACTCCAATACTGACAATACGGCAGGCACGGCATATCCCGCCAGCCTGCCGAAACCTGGTTCAGGAAGGATCATAGGCGCCTTCGATGTCCACGATACGTGTCGCGTTGCGCCCTACTCCGCCATGCAGCTCGAGCATGCGCTCCAGCCAGGCATAGACCGGGTCGGCGTTGGACACCAGGTCGGCGGTCGACACCGTACGCGCCCACATGAAGTGACCGAAAATCAGATAATCCGCCGCGGCCGGGGTATCGCCATCCAGAAAGTCGGCCTCGGAGAGGCGCCCGCGCATCGGCTCCAGCGCCTGATCGAGCATCGTCAGGCCCTTGCTCGGCGCATGTACCTCCTCAAGCGTACGTCCCAGCGCCTTCTCGCGGGTGCTGCGAAAATAGTCGCGATCCTGTGGATGGATAGCGTTGAGCAGATCCATCACCACGGTACGCAACATGCCGGGCGCCAGGCTGCGCTCGCCGTAGAACTTGAAGAAGCGCGCCCTGGCCTCGGCTTCCGGGCTGCCCAGCAGCGACTTCTCGGGGTAGGTACGGTCCAGGTAGCGAAAGATCTCGAAACTGTCCGTTACCGTCTGGTCGCCGTCGACGAATACCGGCACCTTGCCCTGCTCGGAAAAGGCGATGGCCTCCTTGTCGGTGAAGCGCCAGGGACGAAACTCGCATTCCAGTCCCTTGTGCGCCAGCGCCATGCGTACCCGCCAACAGTAGGGGGAAAACCGCAGACGCTCATCGCGACCGCACAGGTCATACATGATACGTGCCATTGAAAGCTCCTCTTTTTTCAGACCGGGCCACCCGCTCACATCCATCCGCGAGCGCGATAATCCTTTGCATGGTGCGCGCTTACCGCTAATGGATCACCTTCATGAGCTTATCTATTAGTCGAAGAAAAGACACGACTCGTGACACTGCAGACAGTTTTAAACGCTACTCGTTGTTAAATAAAGTCCTTTTTATTCAAAAGGATAAATCAAAAAATCCACCTCAAACAGATACTGGTCATACCAATTTGCCAGGATTGGCTAACGCCGGGTTCACGTTTATCTTTCGCTCGATGCCATCAACAAGGGGCCGGGCCCGCCAATAACGACCAGAACCGTTGATCGCCATCGGGCATCTTCCGCCAGGAGCTTGCTCCCCTTATCAGCAGGCTGGGTATTCCAGGCTGGACAAGAAAGACAAATCAGGGATCTATGATCATGAACCAAACGCTGCTTTCGCTACTCGCCTTCCTGCCGCTGGTGCTGGCGGGCGTGATGTTGATCGGGTTTCGAATACCCGCCAGAACGGCCATGCCCGTCGTGTTCCTGGTGGCCGCGCTGGTCGCGCTGTTCGCCTGGGACATGTCGTTCACTCGCGTCGTCGCCTCCACGCTCCAGGGTCTGATCCTTACGGTTTCCATCCTGTGGATCATCTTCGGCGCCATCCTGCTGCTCAACACGCTCAAGCACTCCGGCGGTATCACCGCGATCCGCAACGGCTTCTCCGGCATCAGCCCTGATCGCCGGGTACAGGCGCTGATCGTCGCCTGGCTGTTCGGCTGTTTCATCGAAGGCGCTTCGGGCTTCGGCACCCCCGCCGCCGTCGCCGCCCCGCTGATGGTGGCTCTGGGCTTCCCGGCGCTGGCCGCCGTGGTGGTGGGCATGATGATCCAGTCCACCCCTGTCTCCTTCGGCGCGGTGGGTACGCCCATCGTGGTCGGCGTCACCGGCGGTCTCAACCGGGCGCAGATTACCGAGCAGCTTGCTGCCGACGGCTCCAGCTGGGAAACCTTCTTCCGTCTGGTGACCTCCGAAGTGGCCATCCTTCACGGCATCGTCGGGATTCTGATGCCCCTGATCATGGTCATCATCATGGTGCGCTTCTTCGGCAAGAACCGCTCCTGGACAGAAGGTCTGTCCATCGCGCCCTTTGCCATCTTTACCGGCATCTGCTTCGTGGTGCCCTACATGCTCGCCGGCGTGCTGCTCGGGCCGGAGTTCCCGTCGATGATCGGCGCGCTGGTGGGTCTGGCCATCGTCGTCCCCGCGGCACGCAAGGGCTTCCTGCTGCCCAAGGACAGCTGGGACTTCCCGGAAAGCACTTCCTGGCCCGACGAGTGGATCGGCAAGATCCAGATTAAGCTCGATGAGGTCGCCGGCAAGACGCCCATCTCCGTATTCATGGGCTGGGTTCCCTACGTGCTGCTGGCCATCTTCCTGGTGATCTCGCGCACCGTGGCGCCGGTCAAGGATTTCCTGACCTCGATCAGCTTCGGCTGGAGCGATATCCTGGGCGAAGCTGGCGTCTCCGGCAGCATCCAGCCGCTCTATCTGCCCGGCGGTATCATCCTGTTCGTGGTCCTGATCACCATCTTCATGCACCGCATGCGTGGCGGCGAGGTCGCGGCGGCCTTCTCCGAATCCACCAAGACGATTCTCGGCGCCGGCTTCGTGCTGATCTTCACCATTCCCATGGTGCGCATCCTGATCAACTCCGGTGTCAACGGCTCCGATCTGGTCTCCATGCCGGTGGCCATGGCACGGCTGGTGGCCGACAGCGTGGGCAGCGTCTATCCCTTCTTCGCCCCGGCCGTCGGTGCACTCGGCGCGTTCATCGCCGGCTCCAACACCGTATCCAACCTGATGCTGGCCGACTTCCAGTTCAACGTCGCCCAGGCGCTGGGGCTGTCCACCGCGATGATGGTGGCGCTGCAGGCGGTGGGTGCCGCGGCGGGCAACATGATCGCCATCCACAATGTGGTAGCGGCATCGGCCACGGTCGGCCTGCTCGGGCGTGAGGGCACCACCCTGCGCAAGACCATCCTGCCGACGCTGTATTATCTGATCTTCACCGGCACCCTCGCCCTGCTGGCCTTCTACGTCTTCGACATCACCGACCCGCTGCTGGGCGGCTGATCCCGTCAGGCATGTAGCATGCGAAACCCCGGTCCAGTGGACCGGGGTTTTTCTTTGCCGCGCGTCTCAGGAACCGGCCGAAGGCACCAGCTCCGGCGCCTGGCGAGCCGCATAACGCCGCGCCAGGATAGCGCAAACGAATAGCTGAAGCTGATGAAACAGCATCAGCGGCAATACGATACTGCCGACATCCTGCGGCGCGAACAGCACGTTGGCCATCGGCACGCCACTGGCCAGGCTCTTCTTGGAACCGCAGAACACCAAGGTGATCTCGTCCTCGCGGGAGAACTTCATCAACCGGCTCGCCGCGGTGGTAATCGCCAGTACGGCGGCCAGCAGCAGGCAGTCGACCACGATCATCACGGCCAGTCCGGTCGCGGACAGCTGTCCCCACAGTCCCGCCACCCTGGCTTCGCTGAACGCCAGGTAAACCACCATCAGAATCGAGCCGCGATCCACCAGGCTCAGCCACGTCTTGTTGCGCCTGACCCAGTTGCCGATCCACGGCTGCAGCAACTGCCCCAGCATGAACGGTGCCAGCAGTTGCAGGAGAATCGCTCCCACCGCATCCAGCGAGACACTGCTCCCCTCACTCTGGGCGGTGAGCAGCAATCCGACCAGCAACGGGGTGATGAACATGCCCAGGATATTGGACGCCGATGCCGCGCAGACCGCTGCGGGGACATTGCCCCCCGCGATCGAGGTGAAGGCGATCGAGGATTGTACCGTCGAGGGCAGCACGCAAAGAAACAGCACGCCCATGTACAGCGCCGGTGGCAGCAGCGATGGCGAGATCAGGCCAATGACCAGCCCCAGCACGGGAAACAGCACGAAGGTGCTGGCGAAGATCACCAGATGCAGACGCCAGTGCAGAATCCCCTCCAGCACCGCCCTGGGCGACAGACGTGCACCATGCAGAAAGAACAGCAGCGCGATGGCCAGTGTCGTGGCCAGCGAGAACCCTTCGGCGAACTCGCCACGGGCAGGCAAGAGGGAGGCAACGATCACCGCGCCGATCAGTAGCAAGAGGAACTTGTCGATATTGAGCCGACGTAACAGATTCACGAGAACTCCTGGCAGCAAGCAAAACGTAACGAAACCGGGCTGATATGAGATGCCGGCCCGGCCGTCAATGCAAGCCCGGCCGCTCCGGCCCGGCTATGTCCACCCCTCGAGGCGCATGGCGGAGCGTTCCAGGCGCTCCTCCTCCGCCTCGATATCGCGCAAGTTGTCGCGCACGCTGTGCAGATGCTCCTGAGCGACACGCCAGGCCAGATCCGGCTGACGCCCGACGATGGCACGATGCAGGCGCTCATGCTGCTGGTTGATCTGCGCGCGCGGGCCGGGTCGGTGATAGAGATTGTTGACCGAGGCGAAAACCGAGCTCAGCCACAGATCGGTCAGCCCCTGAAGGGTATAGACCAACACCGGATTGTGTGACGCCTCGCAGATCGCCAGATGAAAGGCATGGTCGAGTCGCGCCAGGGTGGGCACATCCACGTCGTCGGCATTCTCGACCAGCGCCACCAGTTCCTCGTAGCGCCGGGTAATCAGCACGAAGTCCGCCGGCGTACCGCGTAGCGCCGCCAGCCGGGCGGACTCCCCTTCCAGCAGCGCGCGCACCTCGAGCAGATCGTAGAGGGTACGCGGATGGTCGCGAAACATGTGCATGAGAGGACTGTCGTCACGGGCCGGCAGCAACTGAGCCACGAAGGAGCCTCGGCCCTGCTGAGTATCGATGATGCCGCGCCCGCGCAGCACCCGCAGCCCTTCGCGCAACGACGCTCGCGATACCCCCAGCTTGTTGCACAAGCGACGCTCCGAGGGTAGCGCCTGGCCCGGCTTGATGATCCCGTCGAGGATCAGTTTTTCGATCTTGGTCGCCACCGTGTCCGGCATTCGCGACGGTGCTTGTGTAGGTGACATGCCGAACTCCTTTGCGGTTGGCATCGTATCAATCGGCAGTAAACGCACGCTCCCCAATGTCTGCCACCATACTGGTCAGACCAGAAACCGGACACCTAGCCTTTCGTCTTATCCTTTCGGCTAATAGGCATGTCGACAGCGTTCCAAGAGAATGCGGGGACAGGTTCCAAGTCGTTTGGAACAACTGGTCTGACCAGCAACGAACCATAGCGTGCGACAGACGCGCAGAGACGGGCGATGTCGGCCCAGGCACTATCGGCGCCACGGCAACCCGACGTGATGATGAGGGACAGCCATGAACATCCTCTTTGATGAACGCCTCGACGGCGAGCTGCCGGCGGTCGACAAGACCACGGTCCTGGCGCGACTCGAGCAGGCGATTCCCGACCTGACCCTGCTGCACCGCGAAGAGGACCTGCGCCCCTTCGAGTGCGACGGGCTTTCCGCCTACCGGGTGCTGCCGATGCTGGCCGCCCTGCCCGAGACGCTCGATCAGGTCGAGACACTGATGCGCACCTGCTTCGAGCTGGGCGTTCCGGTGGTGACCCGTGGCGCCGGTACCGGCCTGTCCGGCGGCGCCCTGCCACTGGAACGCGGCGTGCTGCTGGTGATGTCGCGCTTCAAGCGCATTCTCGAGGTCGATCCCGATGCGCGTATGGCCCGGGTCCAGCCCGGCGTGCGCAACTTGGCGATTTCCGAGGCCGCAGCCCCCTACGGGCTGTATTACGCGCCCGACCCCTCCTCGCAGATCGCCTGCTCGATCGGCGGCAACGTCGCCGAGAATGCCGGTGGCGTGCACTGCCTCAAGTACGGCCTGACCGTGCACAACGTGCTCAAGGTCGAGATCGTCACCATCGAGGGCGAGCGCATGACGCTGGGCGCCGAATCCCTTGATGCGCCAGGCTTCGATCTGCTGGCGCTGTTCACCGGTTCCGAAGGCATGCTCGGCGTGGTCACCGAAGTCACCGTCAAGCTGCTGCCCAAACCGGAGAGCGCCAAGGTGCTGATGGCCAGCTTCGACGACGTCGAAAAGGCCGGCAAGGCGGTGGGCGACATCATCGCCGCGGGCATCGTGCCCGGCGGCCTGGAGATGATGGACAAGCTGGCCATTCGTGCCGCCGAGGACTTCATTCGCGCCGGCTACCCGGTCGAGGCCGAGGCAATCCTGCTCTGCGAACTCGACGGCGTGGAGGCCGATGTCGACGACGACTGCCAGACGGTACGTCATGTGCTCGAAGCCGCCGGCGCCACCGACATCGCCCAGGCCCGTGACGACGCCGAACGCGCCAAGTTCTGGGCCGGGCGCAAGAATGCCTTCCCTGCCGTGGGACGCATGTCACCGGACTACTACTGCATGGACGGCACCATCCCGCGCCGCGAGCTGCCCCGCGTGCTGAAGGGCATCGCCGAGCTCTCCGAACAGCACGGCCTGCGGGTCGCCAACGTCTTCCATGCCGGCGACGGCAACATGCACCCGCTGATCCTGTTCGATGCCAACAAGCCCGGCGAGCTGGAACTGGCCGAAGAGGTCGGCGGCAAGATCCTCGAGCTATGCGTGGCGGCCGGCGGCAGCATCACCGGCGAACACGGCGTGGGCCGCGAGAAGATCAATCAGATGTGTTCGCAGTTCCAGTCCGACGAGCTGACCACGTTCCATGCCGTCAAGGCCGCCTTCGACGACAAGCGTCTGCTCAACCCGGGCAAGAACATTCCCACGCTGAACCGCTGTGCCGAATTCGGTGCCATGCACGTGCATAACAACGAACTGCCGCATCCCGAGCTGCCGCGATTCTGAGGTCCAAGATGGAATACCACGAACAGGACAACTACCCCGCCCACGCCGAGCGCGACATCCCGGCCGGTCGTGGACAGGACGACAGCGCGGCGCTCTGCGAGCAGGTCCGCCAGGCCAGTGCCGAAGGCACCCCGCTGAAGATCGTCGGCGGTGATACCAAGGCCTTCTATGGCCGGCCGGTGGAGGGCCGCCCACTATCGACGGTGGGCCACACCGGCATCGTGCACTACGATCCGGTGGAGCTGGTGATCAGCGTGCGCACTGGCACTCCGCTGCATGAATTCGAGGCGGCGCTGGCCGCCGAAGGTCAGCAGCTCGGCTGCGAGCCGCCGCACTTCGGCGACGCCGCCACCGTCGGCGGCATGATCGCCACCGGCCTTTCCGGACCGCGTCGGCCCTGGGCCGGCAGCGTACGCGATTTCGTGCTCGGCACCCGGGTGATCAACCACGAGGGCAAGCAGTTGCGCTTCGGCGGCGAGGTCATGAAGAACGTCGCCGGCTACGACCTCTCCCGGCTGATGGCTGGTGCCCAAGGCACACTCGGCGTGCTCACCGAGGTCTCGCTCAAGGTGCTGCCCAAGCCCGCCGCACGTCATAGCCTCGCGCTGCAGATGCCGCTTGACGAAGCACTCGCCAAGCTCGCCGAGTGGGGCCGTCAGCCGCTACCGATGACCGCCGCCGCCTACCACGACGGCACGCTGCGCTTGCGCCTGGAAGGCGGCAACAGCTCGGTGGCCGCGACCGCGGAACGCCTGGGCGGCGACACGCTCGACGACCGCTTCTGGACGGAATTGCGCGAACACCGGCTGGCCTTCTTCTCCGAGGACACCCGACCGCTGTGGCGCCTGTCGCTGCCCATGAACACGCCGGCTCTGACACTCGACGGCGACTGGCTGCTCGACTGGGGCGGTGCCCAGCGCTGGCTGAAGAGCGCGGATTCCGCCGACACCATCCGCGAGGCCGCGGCCCGCGCCGGTGGCCACGCCACCTGTTGCACGCCCGGTGCGGCCGAGCCGTTCACGCCGCTGTCGCCGGTACTGGCCAAGTATCACCGTAACCTCAAGGCCAGCCTCGATCCCAAGGGGATTTTCAACCCCGGCCGTCTCTACGGGGAGCTCTGACATGCAAACGCACTTTTCCGAAGAAGCCCTGGCCCAGCCGCACATTCGCGAGGCCGACCGCATCCTGCGCACCTGCGTGCATTGCGGCTTCTGCAACGCCACCTGCCCCACCTACCAGTTGTTGGGTGATGAGCGCGACGGGCCGCGTGGACGCATCTACCTGATGAAGGAACTGCTGGAGAGCCCGGAGGGTGACGATCAGGTCACTCAGGAGACCCAGCTGCACCTTGACCGCTGCCTGACCTGCCGCAACTGCGAAACCACCTGCCCGTCCGGCGTCGAGTACCACAAGCTGCTCGATATCGGCCGCGCCGAGGTGGAGCGTCGCGTGGGCCGCCCGGCCCGGGATCGGGCGCTGCGCTACGGCCTGCGCAAGGCCCTGGTCGATCCCAAGCGCTTCCAGGCGCTGCTGGCCATGGGGCAGACCTTCCGCCCGCTGGCGCCGGTCATGCTCAGGGACAAGATTCCGCCCAAGGCGGTGAACGTCGGCAAACGTCCCGCGCCTCAGCGCCACGCCCGGCAGATGCTGATCCTCGAAGGCTGCGTGCAGCCGGGCCTGGCGCCCAATACCAATGCCGCCACCGCCCGCGTGCTGGACCGGCTGGGCATCGGCCTGACGCCGGCACCTCAGGCCGGATGCTGCGGCGCCATCGACTTCCACCTCAACGCCCAGGATGACGGGCGTGCGCGCATGCGCGCCAATATCGACGCCTGGTGGCCAGCGATCGAGAGCGGCGCCGAGGCCATCGTACAGACCGCCAGCGGCTGCGGCGCCTTCGTCAAGGAATACGCCGAGATGCTCGCCGACGATCCGCAGTACGCCGACAAGGCCAAGCGCGTCAGCGCCCTGGCCAAGGATCTGGTGGAGATCCTGCGCGACGAGGATCTCGACGCCCTGCAGGCAAAGGAGAACCGCAAGCTGGCGTTCCACTGCCCCTGCACCCTGCAGCATGCCCAGAAGCTCGGCGGTTCGGTGGAAGGCGTGCTCGCGCGTCTGGGCTTCAGCCTGACGCCGGTCGCCGACGCCCACCTCTGCTGCGGCTCCGCCGGCACCTACTCGGTGACCCAGCCCGAGCTTTCGAAGCAGTTGCGCGACAACAAGCTCGACAATCTCGAAGCCGGCGATCCCGAACTGATCGTCACCGCCAACATCGGCTGCCAGACGCATCTCAACGGTGCCGGACGCACGCCGGTGAGGCACTGGATAGAAATCGTCGACGAGGCGCTGGAAAAACACTGAAAAGCTGCTGCGCTCCGCAGATCGCGACGCTTTACAGCGCTTTTCATTCCACAATCACTCTGATAATCAATTAATAGGACACCAAGGAGAGCAACCATGCAGACCAAATCCGTCCTCACCCTCACCGAAGTCAACGCCATTCTCGACGCGGCCCAGAAGGAAGCCGAGGCCAACAGTTGGGCGGTAACCATCGCCGTGGCCGATGATGGCGGTCATCTGCTCGGTCTGCGCCGCATGGATGGCGCCCCGCCGTTTTCCGCCGGCGTGGCCAGCGAGAAGGCGCGCAACGCCGCCATCGGTCGCCGTGAAACCCAGGCCTTCGAGGAGATGATCAACAACGGCCGCACCGCCTTCGTCACCGCGCCGATGCAGGCGCTGCTGTCGGGTGGCGTGCCGGTCATCGTCGACGGCCAGGTCATCGCCAGCGTCGGCATCTCCGGTGTCAAGCCGGAGCAGGACGTTCAGGTGGCCAAGGCCGGCGTCGCCGCCATCGGCTGAGGTCGGGCCACATGATGTCAGGCTGACAATGGGCCAGGCCGGGTTCTACACTCAGTGAATGACCCGAACCCGGCTCACCGAGCCCAAGGAGTGCATATCATGGCAGGCGGCTGGTCGAGAGATGGCGCCGTTCAGGATCAGATCGACGACACGATCGAGGATGCGGTGCGGCGTTCGCGCAGTCAGTTGCCGCGTGGGGAGAGCCTGCATCACTGCGAGGAGTGCGGCGAGCCGATTCCTCAGCCACGTCGCGAGGCGATCCCAGGCGTTCGCCTGTGCGTCGCCTGCCAGAGCGAGCACGACCGGCGGCGAGCGACGTTCAGCGGCTACAACCGCCGCGGCAGCAAGGATAGCCAACTGCGCTAGCACCAGGCCCCAGCCAAGCTCGCCGTTGCCCTACCTTTGTCGCAGCGCCTGGCGTATCGCCTGCGCGCAACATGATTCGTCATTGTGTTCGCCCCGCTGCCCAGCCCCGCCGACAGCGGGGCTTCGTCGTTATCCGAGGCCGCCATGCCGCTGTTGCTTTTTCTCGCTCCCTTGGGGGCCGTGCTGATCTGGTCAGGCAACATGACCATCAATCAGCTCACCGTGGGCTCGATCGCGCCCAGCACCATCGCCTTCGAGCGCTGGGTACTGGCGCTGGCCGTGCTCTCCCCTTTCGTGCTGCCCTCGGTGTGGCGCCTGCGCCATACGCTGCGTCCCGAACTGCCCAAGCTGGCCGCGCTGGGGCTGCTCGGCATGGCCATGTGGCAGGGGCTCGCCTACGTGGCCGCCGAAACCACCACGGCAACCAACATGGGCATCCTCGCGGCCACCGTGCCGCTGCTCACGGTGCTGCTCAGTGCGCTGATCCTGCGCGAGGCGCCCACGCTCGGCGGTATGGCGGGCGGCGCCGTGGCACTGTTCGGCGTACTGATCCTGATCGGCCGTGGCGATCCGCTCTCGCTGCTGACCCTCGACGTGGCGAAAGGCGACCTGCTGATGGTGATCGCCGCCACCTGTTATGCCGCCTACGGCGTCATGCTCAAGCGCTGGCAGATGTCCCTCCCGCCGTGGCTGATGCTCTACGTGCAGGCCTGTTTCGCCACGCTGTTCCTGCTGCCCGGCTTCTTGCTCGGTCCCAGAACGCCCATCGACGCGCATAATATCGGGCTGATCCTGTACGCCGGCATCCCCGCCTCGATCGTCACCACCTATTTGTGGATGCGCGCCGTAAGGCAGATCGGTGCCAGCAAGGCGAGCATCTTTCTCAACTTCATGCCGCTGTTCAGCGCCGTCATCGCCATGCTCTTTCTCGGCGAACGCCTGGCCAGCTGGCATCTGCTCGGTGGCGGCCTGACACTCGTGGGCGTGATCATGGCCCAGAAGCTTACGCAGCCCCTGGTTCGCCGCGCAGCGCCCACCGGCCAGTGACGCCTTCGCCCGACTCGAGACCATGACGCTTTGCCGGTCACGCCGGCCCATAGCGTCTCCCCACCCGAGGCCGCCATATCCGGCCTCACGACGAGGCCCTGGCGACCGCCGCTGGCACAAGTCCGGAATCGCCACCTAGAATGGGGCCACTGCCGTAATGAGCGTGGACGCGAGTCCCGCGCCTGTTCTCTTCAAGGAGTTTGCATGACTGCTCAATGGATCGATATCACCAGTCACGATGGCCAGACATTCAAGGGCTACCTGGCCCTGCCGCCAGGCGGCAAGGGGCCCGGCATCGTGCTGATTCAGGAAATCTTCGGCGTCAATGCCCACATTCGCAGTGTCGCCGAACAGTACGCGCTGGACGGCTACGTGGTGCTGGCGCCGGACGTGTTCTGGCGTCAGGAGCCGGGTGTCGAGCTCGGCTACGAGGGCGACGACATGCAGAAGGCCTTCGGCCTGATGAAACAGATCGACTTCGGAGTCGCCGTGAAGGACCTGACCAGCACGACTCAGGCCCTGCGCGAACGCCCCGAATGCGAAGGCCCGGTGGCATCGATGGGCTACTGCATGGGCGGCATCCTCTCCTATCTCTGCGCACTCGAGGCCGGCGTCGACGCCGCGGTGTGCTACTACCCGGGCGGTATCGCCAACCACCTCGACAAGGCGATTCATCTCCAGGTCCCGCTGCAGTTTCACTTTGCCGAGCAGGACAAGCACATCACCGGCGAGCACATCGAACAGGTCCGCCATGCCTTTGCCGATCGCAACGACATCGACATCCATGTCTACGCCGGCGCCGACCACGGCTTCAACTGCTGGGCCCGCGGCGCCTATCACCGCCACGCTTCGGCACTCGCCCATGGCCATACCCTGACCTTCCTGGAGACGCACTTCTGAGTCTCTTCACGAGGCCGGGGTTTCCGGCCTCGTCTGCTCCTACCGCTCTCCCGACCGCCCCTATTCGGGCTTAATCGCCCGGATAGAGGCAGCCTATTGAACGCCTGCGGCAGCCGACAGTCCATGAACGTCCGGAAGCGTTCCCTGTCCCACCGGACTCGCGCGGCAGCCGCAGTGGCGTGCCGTGATAGAATGCCCCCACTTTCCATTCGAGGACTCGCGAATTAATGTCCCTTGACGATCTGCATCTCAACCTGCGCAACCTGACACCGGAAGACTATCCGCAGCTCAAGACGCTGATGGATGCAGTCTACGACGACATCGGCGGGTGCTGGCCGAAGCACACCATCGACAAGCTGATCAGCGAGTTTCCCGACGGTCAGATCGTCATCGAGGATGGCGACCGGATCGTCGGCGTCGCACTGACCGCGCTGGTCGACTACGACGAGTTCTCCAACCCGCACAAGTACGACGACCTGATCGGCAATCGCGAGATCATTCTCAACGATCCCAAGGGCGACGCGCTGTATGGGCTCGACGTGCTGATCGATCCGACCTATCGCGGTTACCGTCTGGGCCGCCGCCTTTACGAGGCGCGCAAGGATCTGTGCCGTTCGATGAACCTGCGCGCGATTCTCGCCGGCGGGCGCATTCCCAACTATCACGCCCACGCCGACGAGATGTCGCCCACCGACTACATCGCCAAGGTCTCGCGCAAGGAGCTGCACGACCCGATCCTGTCGTTCCAGCTGGCCAATGACTTTCTGGTCAAGCGCCTGCTGCGCAAATATCTGCCCGAGGACGAGAAGTCCCAGGGCTACGCGACGCTGCTCGAATGGAACAACATCCTGTTCGAGCCCGCCAAGCGGGTCCTGGAGAGCCGCAAGACGCAGGTGCGCGTCGGTGCCGTGCAGTGGCAGATGCGCGAGTTCGCCTCGGTCGAGCAGGTGCTGCAGCAGGTGGAATACTTCGTCGACGCCGTCGCCGACTACCAGAGCGACTTCGTGGTGTTTCCGGAGTTGTTCAACACGCCGTTGATGAGCCTGACGGACCAGTCCAACCAGATCGAGGCGATCCGCTTCCTGGCCGGCTTCACCGAGCACTTCAAGGCCGAGATCTCGCGCATGGCGGTGGCTTACAACATCAACATCGTCGCCGGTTCGATGGTGGAGATCGGCGAGGATGACAAGCTCTACAACGTCTCCTATCTATGCCACCGTGACGGGGATATCGACCGGCAGGCCAAGCTGCACATCACGCCCCAGGAGCGTCGCGACTGGGTGGTCGAGGGCGGCGACAGCCTGTGCGTGTTCGACACCGACGCCGGGCGCGTCGGTATCCTGATCTGCTACGACGTGGAATTCCCGGAACTGCCGCGTCTGCTCGCCGATCAGGACATGGATATCCTGTTCGTGCCGTTCTGGACCGACACCAAGAACAGCTATCTGCGCGTGCGTCACTGCTCCCAGGCGCGGGCCATCGAGAACGAGTGCTACGTGGTGGTATGCGGCAGCGTGGGCAACGTGCCGTCGATCGAGAACCTCGACATCCAGTACGCCCAATCGGCAGTCTTCTCGCCCTCGGACTTCGCGTTCCCGCATGACGCCGTGCTCTCCGAAACCACGCCCAACACCGAGATGGTGATGTTCTCGGACCTCGACCTGACCCGTCTCAAGGTGGTGCGCAGCGAAGGCACGGTAACCAACCTCAAGGACCGTCGCCAGGATCTCTACGACCTGCGGCTGCGCGACTGGTCGTGGAAGTCCGGCAGCCGTCAGGACGACTGAGCGGCCGGCGATGGTGATGAAGTGGTGGCAACAGTGGAAGGAGACGCGCTTCGCGGCGCGTCATCCCTTTCCCGAGCCGGAATGGCGGCAGGTACGTGAGCGCCTGCCGCTGCTGCGTGCACTGTCGGAAGAGGAAGCGGGCCGCCTCGGCGAACGGGCCTGGCGCTTCATGCATCACAAGCGCCTGAGCAACCCTGCCCGGCTGGAACTCGAGCAGGCGGACTACCTGGCGCTGGCCGCGCAGGCCTGTCTGCTGACGCTGGGTTGGGAGAAGAGCGACGCCGAGGCGGCCTTTTCCAACGTGCACGAAGTGCTGCTGCTGCCGGAGGCCTTCCGTCGTCAGGTGGAGGAACTCGACGAGGCCGGGGTCATGCACGTCTACGAGGACGAGCGCGTCGGCGAGACCTGGTATCAGGGGCCGATCGTCATCACCCTGCCCGATCTTCGTGCCAGCGGCGACTTCGACGGCTTCAACGTGGTGATCCATGAATTCGCCCACAAGCTCGACATGGGCAATTCGATGGACGCCGACGGCTTCCCGCCGCTGCCCCGAGACATGAGCGCCGGCGAGTGGCACCGCGTCTTCACCGCCACGTGGGACGATCTGCAGTCGCGTCTCGCCACCGGACGGCCCACGCCCATCGACGATTACGCCGCCACCGATCCCGGCGAGTGCTTCACGGTGAGCTGCGAAGCCTTCTTCGCCGCCCCGGACGCGCTGCACGCCGCCTACCCCGAACTCTACGCCCTGCTCAAGCGCTACTTCCGTCAGGACCCGCTCGTGCGGCTGCCATCGTCTGCTTAGCGGTGACCTCTGGCGCCTCCCGGGCCGCGGACGCGAGGGCGAGCGAAGCGCCTCTCTTCACACTGCCACCACTGCCACCACTGCCACCACTGCCACCACTGCCACCAAGGTAGGTAACACCCCGTTCAGTGACATTCCCGGCAGACCCTCTACGACGCCAAGCCAGCGTAGAGGGCCTGCACACTCGCTGAAGCGTTCTTTCAGCTCGGCGTGGGCGCGTTCTCGGCGATCAGCCCTTCTTCCTTGAGCTTCTGCCAGAACTCGGCGGGGATCTTGGCATTCATCGACTCGCGATTCTCCTGCGCCTGGCCGGCGTTGCGTGCGCCGGGAATGGTGGCCACGACAACGTCCGGTGCGGCGGTGAACTGCAACGCCGCCGTGCGCAGGTCGGTGCCGTGATCGTGGGCGATCCGGTCCAGGCGATCGCGTTTTTCCCAGTAACCGTCGGGAATGCCGTCGCTATACAACCAGCGATCCACGCCGGCGAGGAAGCCGGCACCCAGCGGTGCGCCGACCACCACCGACACGTCATTGTCGCGGCACTTGGGAAACAGCCGGTTGAGCACGTCCTCGTGATCCATCAGGTTGTACTTGGTGGCCTGGAGCATCACGTCGGGATCGGAGGACTCTATGGCGGCGAGACAGGTTTCGATGTTGTTCACCCCCATGCCCCAATGACCGATGATGCCTTCCTCGCGCATGCGCGACAGCTCGGGCATGGCACCCTTGCGGGCTACCTCGAGATACTCCCTCCAGTCGTCGCCCAGCATGCCCGGCGTCAGGTCGTGGATGTAGACGATATCGATCTTGGGCACGCCCAGGCGCTGCAGGCTGTCCTCGATCGACCGACGGGTCCCGGCGGCGGTGTAGTCGAAGTGGTAGCTGAAGTTCAGATCGCCCTTCCAATTGCCCTGACTATCCACCGAGGCATCGGGCTTCAGCAGGCGTCCCATCTTGGTCGATAGCAGGTAGTCCTGCGGCGACTTGCCGTTGAGAAAGTGCCCCAGGCGACGCTCGGACAGTCCCATGCCGTAGAAGGGCGAGGTGTCGAAATAGCGCACCCCGTTCTCCCAGCAGGCCTCGAGCATGTTCTGCGCCTCGTCATCCGAGGTCACCTTGAAGATGTTGCCCAGTTGGGTGCCGCCCACGCCAAACTTGGCATCGGGTGGATACAGCTTCGAGGCCAGCGGGGGATTGTCGGGCAGTTGCGAGATGATGCCAGCGCTGTTGCCTCCGTTGGCTCCTGCGCCGGCATTGCTCAGCTCGGGGCCGTTCTGGGCGGCCAGCAGGCGCGGAGCTGCCGTGACGGCGGCAGCGGCAGCGGCGCCGGTCAGGAATTCTCGACGATTCGGCATGGTACTCTCCCTGTAGATAGCGTCCTGATACATGGCGCCGCGAGCCGGCCAGGCGAGACGATGCCTCCCCTTGCCGCTGGATTTCCTCACGACGGTAAGACGTACTTGCGTCAAGAAGTCTGGAACACTCTCGCCAGGGACTCCAGTTCACGTCCGTAACGTTAGGTGACCGGGAACCGGGGCGCTTAACGTGGGGAAGTGGAGTAGGTACGGGCACCTTGCGACGACGCGTCGCTCTCATCGCAACCCTGGCCGCGGGTCGACCAGGTTACGCCGCCGCTGTCATCGCGGCAGAGCGTGGCACCGGGCGGCGGCGAATCCTCGCCAGTGCGTCGCGAGGGGTCGACATCGGACGAAGGACGCGTTGAAAGGCCATTGACCTCGACCTCGACGCGCGGCGGTATCCGGGGCATGCTCTCGGGACGATGGCGACGCTCGTTGTAGTCGGGGCCGTGGCGGCGCACCTCAGGGTGCAGCCGCTTGCTGTCGCGAAGCTCGACCTGCGGGCGCTCGGCCAGCGCCTGGCCGGCCGTACCCAGTGTCGCCAGCATCAGCATGCCCAGCAGAGCGGTATGCAGCCGCCCGAGACGGCGTGGTTGACGGCTTTCGCAGAGCGGTTGAATGAAGCGTGACATAAGGCCTCCTGTCATTGGTGCGGAGCGGTTCGTGCGGCCCGGCGTCCTGCCCGGCACGTCGGCATGGAAGCCTGTCCTGTCAGACCTCTCGAACGCTGTCTTGTTGCAGCCACTCCCATAACAGTAACGCTTCCTGGTGCGGTTTGCGCCGTACCGGGCGCACCAGCCAGAAGCCCTCTTCGCTAGGCACGGCGAGATCGAACGGAGCGACCAGATCGTCACGCTGAGCCAGCAGGCTGCGATGCGTCAGCGCCACTCCACCGCCCTCGGCCGCCAGCAGCAGCGTGGTGACCTGATTGTCACAGGAAAATGCCGGGCAGTGCCTGTCGAGCCCCGCCACGCCCGCCTGTTCCAGCCAGGCCGGCCAGCCCACTGCAAAGCCGAGCGCGTGCAGCAGGGTCTTGCCGGCCAGGTCCGCGGGCATGCGTAGACGCTCCGCCATGGCCGGCGAGCAGACCGGCAGCATCGCCTCGTCTCCCAGCGGCAGGGCCTCGACACCCTCCCAGTCCCCGCGCCCATAGCGGATCTCGAGATCGGCGCCCTCGGGGCCGAAATCCTCGGTCCAGATCGCACTGACCAGATGAATCGCAATGTGCGGATGGCGGCGGTGAAACGCCAGCAGGCGCGGCGCCAGCCAGGTCTGCTGCATGACCGGCGTGGCCCGTAGCGTCACCGGCGCCTCCGGACGCGGCCCGAAGACTTCGGCGGTGCCTTCGGCCAGCCGGGTGAAAGCCTCCTGCACACTGGGCAGCCAGGCCTGGCCGGCCGGCGTAAGCGTCAGGCTGCGCGGGTGACGCACGAACAGTTTCTGGCCGAGCCGATCCTCGAGCAGACGAATGCGCTGGCTGACCGCCGACTGGGTCACGCCGAGTTCATGGCCGGCCTCGGTAAAGCTCAGCCGACGAGCCGCCGCCTCGAAGGCTTGCAGCCACAGGATAGGAGGAAGCGCGCTCATGGATAAGGTATGCATAAGTACAGCTTGGTCATAGCCCCCAGATTAATCGTTTGTCGAGCCGATTCACAGGCGGCATCCTCGTCGCACTCATCCACGTCGACATTGTCGCCCTCATCAGGAGACTCGATGACTACCGCCACTTCGCATCGCGCCGCATATCCCTTCGCCGCTCCCCGCATCGACATGGCCGAGCTGTCGCCCTATGCCGGCGGCGTCTCGCTGGTCGATGCCGTGGCGACCGGTGCCCGCGTCACGCTGTACTGGGACGATGACAGTGTCGCCCACTTTCCGCTGATGTGGTTGCGGGACCACTGCGCCTGCGCCGAGTGCCGTCACCCGCTGACCCGTGAGCGCCTGTTCGTGCCGCTCGATGACATCGAGGCCACACCGCGTGCCATACTGATTACCGGTGGCCTGCAACTGGACTGGGCGGGGGGTCACCAGAGTCGCTTCGATGCCACCTGGCTTCATCAGCGCCGTCCCGAGGGGGCCGGGTCGGCCTCGGCATCCTCCCTGCCCGCCCGTCAGCCCTGGCAGGAAAACTTTTGGCCGCGGCGCGTGCCCCATGCCGACTTCATTGCCGGCGAGGGCGAGCGGATCTGGCTCGAGGCTCTGCTGCGCGACGGTCTGGTACTGCTCGAGGACGGCCCGCTGGAAGAGGAGGAAGTCAGCCGCCTGGCAGGGCGCATCGGACCCATGCGGGCCACCAACTTCGGGGCACGTTTCGATGTACGCTCCAAGCCCAACCCCAACAACGCCGCTTACACGCCCATCGAACTGGCGCTGCATACCGACCTGCCCAACTGGCGCCAGCCGCCGGACATCCAACTGCTCTACTGCCTGCAGAACGAGGCCGCAGGGGGTGAGTCGACCTTCGCCGATGGCTTTGCCGTGGCCGAGGCCCTGCGCCAGGAAGCGCCCGAGGCATTTCGCATCCTGGCCGAGACCCCCATCGACTTCCGCTTCCAGGACGAGGAGCACGACATCGTCGTGCGGGCGCCGATCATCCAGCTCGACGCCAATGGCAGACCGCTGGAAATCCGTTTCAACAACTGGATTCGCGACACCCTGCGCCTGCCGCTTCAGGAAGTCGACGCCTGGTACACCGCCTACCGCCGCTTCTGGCAGCTGCTGCACGCCCCGCGTCATCTGATCGAATTCGCCCTGGCGCCGGGCCAGATGATTGCCTTCGACAACCGCCGGGTGCTCCACGGGCGTCGCGCCTTCGATCCCAACACCGGCAAGCGTCACCTGCAGGGCACTTATCTCGACCTGGACCTGCTGGAATCCCGGCTGCGGGTGCTGGCACGTCACGCATGAACGGTTTCATCACGCCGGACCCATACGATGAAAAACAAGCGTCCGGCTTTCTTCCACCTGATCATGAGATATCCATGTCCCACCCCCTGACCCCGACGCTACTCGCCCTTCCTCTTGCCGCAGCGATCGCCTTGCCGGTACAGGCCGACGATGCCACGCTCGACTTCGGTGTGCCGGCCTGGCCGGGCATCACCGTCAAGACCGCCATCGCCTCTCAGTTGCTCGAGCCGCTGGGCTACCAGACGCACCGCCAGGAACTCGGCCTGCAGGTGGTCTACCAGGCCATGGAAACGGGGGACGTCGACGTGTTCCTCGGTGGCTGGCTACCCGCCCAGCAGAACATGCTCGCCCCGCGCGAGGAACACGGCGACATCGTGCGCATCGCCAATAACGTCGACGGTGCCCGGATGACCCTGGCGGTGCCCGACTATGTCTACGAGGGCGGCGTGCAGAGCTTTGCCGACCTCGACGCCAACCGTGAGCGCTTCGATGGCGAGATCCATGGTTTCGGTGCCGGCTCCGCCGCCAGCGAGATACTCAATCAGGCTATCGACGACGATATCTGGGGTCTCGGCGACTGGCGCCTCGTCGATACCAGCACCGTGGGCATGCTCAGCGCCGCCCGGGATGCCATCTCCCGCGAGGAGCCCATCGTCTGGGTCGGCTGGACACCGCACTGGATGAACCTCGAGCTGCCGATGCGCTATCTCGACGATCCCGAGAACCTGTTCGGCAAGAACAATGGCGAAAGCGAGGTGCTGACGCTGATGCGCGGCGAGTACGCAAAAGCCCATCCCGATCTGGTGAGCTTCTTCGAGCAGTTTACCTTCAGCGCCGAGGAGCAGAGCTGGATGATTCAGGGCTATGGCCTCGAGGAGCGCCCGGCCGACGCGGTCGCCGAGGAGTGGATTCGCCGTCATCCCGAGCGCGTCGAGACCATGCTCGAGGGCATCACCACGCAGGCCGGCCAGCCGGCCTGGCCGGCGGTACGCGAGGCGCTGTCGCTGTAGACATTCCGCCTGTCGCCGGGCACGGCGGCTTGTCGTTGGTCAACGTGCCCGGCTCGCGTATCCTGTGTCGCGAGTTCCTCTCGTGAGACCCTGATGCCCCGCTCGCTTGGTATCCTGATCGTTCTGCTCACCGTCATGCTCGGTTGCGGCCTGCTCTGGCAGTGGCTGGCGCTGAATGATGTGCTGACGCCCCAGGGCCTGCTGTCCTGGCTCCAGCAGGCCCTGGCCTGGCGGGATTCGTGGTGGGCCTTTCCTGTCGTCCTGCTGGTCTACGTGCTGGCGTCGCTGGTGGTGTTTCCGCTGAGCATCCTGGTCGCCGTCACCGGATTGATCTTCGGCCCCTGGTGGGGATTCGGCTATGCCCTGGCGGGTACCGTATGTGCCTCGATCGCCTCCTACTGGGTGGGCCGTCGTCTGGGCCGCGAGGCGCTGATCCGCTACGGTGGAGCACGCCTGAACGGCCTGGCCAAGCTGCTGGCCGGGCGTGGCATCCGCACCATGGTGCTGGTCAATCTGTTGCCGCTGGCCCCCTTCACGCTGACCAACATGATGGCCGGTGCCTTCCATCTGCGTTTTCGCGACTACCTGATCGGCTCGGTGATCGGCATCGTTCCCGGTCTGATCGGCGTCTCGCTACTTGGCAGTCAGCTTGGCTCCCTGTTCACCGCCGAGGATTCCAGCGCGGTACTGCTATCGATACTCGGCATCGCATTGGGAGCGCTGGTGCTATGGGGACTGAAGCGCTACGCCGACAAGCGCGCTCGCAACCGTCCGTGAAATCCGGTCCGACAGGCTACTTTCCGGACACTTCCTTGCGGATATTACCCTCGATCAGCGGCGACTTGCGCTCGCTCAACGTTTGCGAGGCGCTCTGGAAGGTGGAGCGCAGCACGCGTCCGCGATGGCAGAGCAGCTGCCACTCCGCGCCCAGCCGCCCGTGTACGCGCACCCAGGCGTTGGCCTCCTCTTCGCCACGTGCCGTGGCATCAGGTTGCGTCACCTGACGATAGACATCGAGACAGCGCTCGGCGCAGAGCGCAGCGTCGAAGTCACGCGCCGAGGCCAGGGCACCGAGGCGCATGGCATCGTGCCGCACGACGTCGGTCAGATCGGTCAGGGCCTGGGCGAAACCGGCCAGGTCGTCCTCGGGCAGCATCAGACCATTCTCGCCATCAATCAGCACCTCCCGCACCCCGGTGGCATCGACGGCCACCACCGGTAGACCGGCGGCCATCGCCTCTGCGATCACCATGCCCTGCGTCTCGCTGTGCGAAGCGAAGGCGAAAACGTCCATGGCATGGTAGGCGTCGATCAGCGCCTGGTCGTGCAGCTTGCCGGCGAAGTGAAAGCGATCCGCGACACCTTCCCGGGCGGCCCGTTCATGCATGGCGGTTCGCGCCTCGCCATCGCCGACGATCAGGACCCGGGCGCGGGGATGGGTCGCCAGAAAGCGCGCCATGGCCTCGGCCAGAAAGGGCAGGTTCTTCTCCAGGGCGAGACGTCCGACATGTCCCACCACATGAGCATCGCCGGGGATACCCAGCCGCTGGCGCAGAGCGTTTCCATCGCCCTGGGCGAAGCGCGCCGTATCCACGCCGCTAGGCACGACGTGCACCGCCGGATTGGCGCCACGGCTTCTCAGCAGGTCGCGAATGCTCTCGCTGGGAGCGATGACGGCATTGCATAGATGGGTGTATTCGGTGGCCAGGGCCACGGCAAAGCGCTGCATGCGCGGCGAGTCGCCGGGGACATAGTGGGTATAGTGCTCGTAGAGGGTGTGGTGGGTGAAAACCAGCGGCAACCCGTAGGTCTGCGCGGCGCGGGCGGCGGTGTCCCCCAGCAGGAAGGGGTGATGCGAGTGGACGATGTCGGGTTCGAAGCGGTCGATGGCTTCATAGAGCTGTCCCGGAACGGGGACCGGCAGGGAGAAGTCGCTGCCGTTGAAGCGCGGCATGGCGGCGACTCGCACCACGTCGGTTTCGTGTTCGGGCTGGCCTTCCAGCTTGGGGGCGACTACCAGTACTTGATGGCCCTGTCGCTGCAGACAGCCTTTCAGGCGTTGTACCGACTCGCTCACCCCACCCACGATGGGGCGGTAGGTATTGGTGAACATCAGGATATTCAATCCATCCACTCCCTCTAGCCAACAAACCCGCAAGCGGCCTACCGACAGCCTCCACGGGGGTGGCATATGATACCAGCCCGCGGCGTCATTGCCCTGCCTGCCTTTGCAGCGTGGCACAAGGCCGTCAGCGCGGCGGATTTTTCTTTGCCGTGCAACGGCTAGAATGCAGACACCGTTCCCCTCCTCTCAGGAGAGTTTCATGGATACCCACAAGATCGCGGTGATCGCCGGAGACGGCATCGGCACCGAAGTCATTCCCGAAGGCATGCGTGTACTGAAAGCCGCCGCCGAGCGTTTCGATATCGCCCTGGAGTTCGAGCATTTCGACTTTGCCAGCTGCGACTACTATCTCGAGCATGGCAAGATGCTGCCCGACGACTGGTTCGACATCCTGTCAGGCTTCGACGCCATCTATTTCGGGGCGGTGGGCTGGCCCGAGAAGGTACCCGACCATGTCTCGCTATGGGGCTCGCTGCTGCAGTTCCGCCGCGCCTTCGACCAGTATATCAATCTGCGCCCCTGCCGACTGATGCCGGGTATCAGGAGTCCCCTGGCCGATCGCAAGCCGGGGGACATCGACTTCTATGTGGTGCGCGAGAATACCGAGGGCGAATACTCGAGCATCGGCGGCAAGATGTTCGAGGGCACCGACCGTGAAGTGGTGATGCAGGAGACCGTGATGACCCGCACCGGGGTCGATCGCGTGCTCAAGTACGCCTTCGAGCTGGCTTCGCGCCGCCCGCGTCGCTCGCTGACCTCGGCTACCAAGTCCAACGGCATCTCCATCACCATGCCCTACTGGGACGAGCGTTTTAAGGCCATGGCCCAGACCTACCCGGACGTCACCACCGACCAGTTCCACATTGACATCCTGACAGCCAATTTCGTTCTGCATCCCGACTGGTTCGACGTGGTCGTGGCCAGCAATCTGTTCGGCGACATCCTCTCCGACCTGGGCCCTGCCTGCACCGGCACCATCGGCATCGCGCCGTCGGCCAACATCAACCCCGAGGGGCGCTTCCCCAGTCTGTTCGAACCGGTGCACGGCAGCGCGCCGGATATCGCCGGACTCGGCATTGCCAATCCCATCGGCCAGATCTGGTGCGGCGCGATGATGCTGGAGCATCTAGGCTATCAGGAAGCCGGCCAGGCAATCGTCACGGCCATCGAGTCGGTGCTGGCCCGAGGACCGGAGGCAGCGCCGCTGACGCCGGACCTCAAGGGCAAGGGCACGACCCGGACGCTCGGCCAGGCGATTGCCGAGGCGCTATGAGCGAGACCCGATAATGCCGGTCTCCCCGCTGCCAGGCCGTTCGATGCGGCTTGGCACGTGACATCCAGGACGATTCACGCCAAGGAGAGAAGGATGACCATTTTCGAAGCCCTGCAGGCCGACCACGACAAATTACGCGCACTGCTCGACCGCCTGGTGAACACTGCAGCCGGCACGGAGCGTACCGACTGCTTCTGCGAACTCAAGATCCTGCTGATGAAGCACCTCAATGCCAAGGAGCGCGCGCTCTATGCGCCGATGCTGGAGTTCGACCTCACCCAGCGCAAGGCGCGCCAGTGCGTGGCGCAGCACAACGAGATCGACGAACTCGTCGAGGCGCTCGACAGCGCCAACCTGCACAGCGACGAATGGCTGGCCTCGGCCCAGCAGCTACGCCATTGGGTCATCCGCGACTTGGACGACGAGGCGCAGGAGGTATTCGCCCTCGCCGGCAGCAGCCTGAGCGAACAGCAGCAGACCTCCATGGCCAAGCGCTACCTGCGGGAGATGCAGGCCGAGGTCTGAGCGACGCCTGTCCTGCCTGCCACTGGCAGGCCAGGCACTTCCCTTCTCCATTTTCATTCAGGAGGTTTCATGAGCGATTCCGTCTTTCTCATCACTGGCGCATCCAGCGGTATCGGCGCGGCCACCGCCCGGCAGGCGGCCCGGGCCGGATATCGCGTCGCCCTGGCGGCACGTTCCGTGGACAAGCTGCAGGCGCTGGTCGACGAACTCGGCGGTGAGGAGCGCGCCCTCGCCGTGCCCTGCGACGTCATCGACATGGAGGCTCAGCAGGCGATGGTCCGCCAGGTGCTCGATCACTTCGGCCAGCTCGACGCGGTATTCGCCAACGCCGGCATGCCCGGTGCTCCCGGCGGCTTCAACGAGGCCGACCACACCGTCTGGCACAAGATGATCCTGACCAACGTCTACGGCGTGGGGCTGACCGTTCAGGCCACTCTGCCGGCGCTGAGGAAGAGCCGTGGCCACATCCTGCTCACCGGTTCCGCCGCGGGGCGCACCACCATTCCCGGCTCCATGTACGGCGCCACCAAGTGGGCGGTCTCGGGCATCGGTCACAACCTGCGCGAGGAACTGCGCGGTACCGGCATCCGCGTCACGCTGATCGAGCCGGGCATGGTCGATACCGCCTTCTTCGACTCGCCTCCGGAAAATGCCCTGGTCGACGAGGACATCGCCAGTGCGGTGATGTACGCCGTCTCCCAGCCGCGCCGGGTCGATGTCAACGAGATTCTGGTGCGTCCCACGCCCAAGGAAGCATGAAGCGACACGGCTTCGACCAACGCATGACAGGCAGGGAGACAGCATGCCCGCTACCTTGAGACATGGCGAAGCGATGCCTCTGTCTTCCATAACGTCTGCGAGATCCTTCCATGAAGCTCGAACGTCGTCAGTTTCTGACCGCCTCCACCGCTCTGGTCGCTACGGCGGCCGCGCCACGCCTGCTGGCCGCCGACCTTCCCGTTCGTCCCCAGCCCGAGCGTTACCCGGACAGTGCCTGGGAGATCATGGATGAGCGTTTCAGAGAGTTCTATATCTTCAACACGCCTCTCGAGCGGCAGTGGTCGGGCGGGCTGTGGGTAGAGGGTCCGGCGTGGAATGCCGTGGGCCGCTATGTCGTGTTCAGCGATATTCCACGCGCCCGCCAGATGCGCTGGGACGAGGCCAGCGGCGAGACGAGCGTACTGCGCGAGAAGGTCGGCCACTCCAACGGCAACGCCTTCGACTTTCGGGGCCGCCTGGTCGCCTGCGAACATTCACCGGCCCGGGTCGTTCGCTACGAGTGGGACGGCAGCGTCAGCGTTCTCGCCTCTCATTACCAGGGCAAGCAGTTGAATGCCCCCAACGACCTGATCACGCTGCCGAACGGCGGCATCATCTTCACCGACCCGGGTTATGGAGCGCACTCCGACTACGAGGGCAGGAAACGCCCGCTCGAGCTCGAACCCGCCGTGTACTATGTCGACGACACCCTGGATGAGCCGCTGCTGCTGACCCAGGAGATCTACAAGCCCAACGGCATTGCGCTGGGCCCGGACGGCAAGACGCTGTATGTCAGTGACACGGCGCCTTCGCACTACCCGCAGCAGCCCGCGCAGATCGTACGCTGGACCCTGGGCGACGAAGGGCGTTCGCTGACGGCGCGGCACGCACTCGTCTCGAGCAACGACACCACCTTCGACGGCCTGACCTGCGACGTTCAGGGCAACATCTGGAGCAGCGCCTCGGGAGGCGAGGGCATCGACGGCGTGGCGGTGTTTTCGCCCGAGGGAGAGCTTCTCGGACGCATCCTGCTGCCGGAAGTCTGCTCCAACCTGTGCTTCATCGGCGAGCAGCGCAACCGGCTGTTCATGACCGCCAGCCAGTCCGTCTATACGCTGTATACCGGCACGCGTGGCGTCTAAACCTGCCTCTCCGGCTCATCCTTCCCTGCCCCGTCCGGTTTTCATTCAGAGGCCGGACATTTTCACCAGCCCGACGCCGCCCCTTGCCGCCGCTGCCGACATTCGTAAGGTTGAGTCATTTCCGCGTGGCATCGCCCGGAACGCCTGCGATGTCGGCGCTTTCGACCACAACAGGCAGGTGTACGGCATGGATCGTCAGACCCTCTTCCAACCGCCGCGAGACGACTACATCACCATGAGGCGACACGCGCAGCGCATCCACGACGCCTTCGCCGACAAGGGCGGGAATCATCATCAACGACCCGCATGCGGAGCGTTGAGATGCTGAGCGACTGGCTGGCCTTAAGTCTGGAGAGCGCGGCGACTTCTCGTCAGGGCCGTGTCTCGGGGGGGAACTACGAGCTGCACGCGCCGGGCATTATCGAGCTGGTGCCCGACCGACCGGGTCGCGATGCGCGAGCCTGCGTGATCTCCGCCGGCATTCACGGCAACGAGACGGCACCCATCGAGCTTGTCGGCGAGCTGCTCGCGCGCCTCGAGGCGGGACTGATTCGTCTCGGCGCGCCCGTTCTGGTGATTCTCGGCAATCTGCCCGCCATCCGCGCTGGCCGGCGCTTCTGCAACACCAACCTCAACCGGCTGTTCCGTCGTGAGCCAAGCGACAGCCTGCCACCCCAGTCCGGTGAGCCGGCACGTGCCCGTGAACTGATGGCGGCGGTCGATGCCTTCTACGCCAGGCAGCGACTGCCACGCCTGCACTACGACCTGCACACCGCGATCCGCGACAGCCGTTATCCACGCTTTGTCGTGGAGCCCTTCGCCACTACCGCCACCGAAACAGAGCAGTGGCACTGGCTGGCCGCGGCCGGCATGCAGGCTGCGCTACATCAGCATCAGCACAGCTGGACATTCTCGCACTACTCGAAGCATTATCATGGCGCCCAGGCATTCACGCTGGAGCTGGGCAAGGTCCAGCCCTTCGGTGCCAACGAACTTGCGGCGCTACGTCCGCTGAGCCGGATGCTCGAAGCGCTCGTGGAAGGACGAAGACCCGCGACGGCCCCGCCCGCATCCATGGCCTTCTTTCGAGTCGCCGTCGAACTGATGCGCGAGTCGGAGGATTTCCGACTGTGCTTTCCCGATGACACGCCGAATTTCACCGAGTTTCCCGTCGGCACGCAGCTCGCCGAGGATGCCCAGGCCGGCAATTTCGTGGTCCGCGACGCCCCGCTCGCCGTGGTCTTTCCCAATGCCCGGGTGGAACTCGGTGCCCGTGCCGCCTTGCTGGCCCGGCCCAGCGAACCGCCCGACCAGCCACGCGAGACCTGACCGAACCCGGGCAAGCGTGATCTGTACCGGGCGGGAGGCCAGGCATAATGACAATGAAGTGACACGACAATAACGACACAACGACAATAATCGAGAGACCCTTGTATGCAACTTTCTGCACACGAATTAGACCAAAGTCGTATCATTGCGGGTCGTGCGGACTCTGATTGGCCTGTCCTGGCCTGATAGAATCGCCCCTTTTTCGCGCCAGCGACGTCAGGCTTGAGTGAGATGGGTAAGTGATCCCCCGTCTCGCCATGCCTTGTCCCAATCCACGCCTGGAGCCATTGCATGGCCGATACGCCTATTCCTCTCGAAGTGCGCGACCTCAAGAAGCGCTTCGGTGACAACGAGGTTCTCAAGGGTCTCTCACTCAAGGCCCACCAAGGTGATGTCATCACCCTGATCGGCGCCTCCGGGTCCGGCAAGAGTACCTTCCTGCGCTGCATGAACCTGCTCGAGCAGCCCAATGAGGGCGAACTGCTGGTGCACGGCGAGGCGATACGATTCAAGCAGACCCGGCACGGGCGTGAACCCGCCGACTGGAAACAGGTCGAACGCATCCGCGCCAAGCTGTCGATGGTGTTCCAGAACTTCAACCTCTGGGCGCACATGACGCTGATCGAAAACGTCATCGAAGCGCCCATTCATGTGCTCGGCAAGCCCCGCAGAGAGGCTATCGAGCATGGCCGCGCCCTGCTCGACCGGGTCGGCCTGCTCGAACGCGCCGACTACTACCCGATGCAGATGTCCGGTGGCCAGCAGCAGCGCGGTGCCATTGCCAGAGCCCTGGCCATGGAACCCGAAGTGATGCTGTTCGACGAGCCGACCTCGGCGCTCGACCCGGAACTGGTCGGTGATGTGCTGCGGGTCATGCGCGATCTCGCCGAGGAGGGCCGCACCATGGTGGTGGTCACCCATGAGATGGGCTTCGCCCGTGACGTCTCGAGCCAGGTGGTCTATCTCCACCAGGGCCGCATCGAGGAGATGGGGGCCCCCCGGGACGTTCTCCTCAATCCGCAATCGGATCGCCTCAAGCAGTTTCTGGCACCCAAGTACTGAGCCGTTCGGCAGGAGGAAAATCCCTATGATCGACCTGCATGGCTACGGCCCTCGCCTGCTCGAAGGCGCCTGGGTGACGCTCGAACTGGCGGTGCTCTCCCTGGCGGTGTCGCTGGTCCTCGGCCTGCTCACCGCCAGCGCCAAGATGTCGCGCAACTGGCTCTTGCATCGTATCGGCACGCTCTACACCACCATCATTCGCGGCGTGCCGGATCTGGTACTGATGCTGCTGTTGTTCTTCGGCGGCCAGATGGGCATCAATGCCATCACCGATATGCTCTACGACCAGTTCGATGTAGACATCTTCATCAACATCAACGAGTTCATTGCCGGCGTGGTGACTATCGGCCTGATCTTCGGCGCTTACATGGGCGAGACCTTCCGCGGCGCCTTTCTTGCCGTGGACAGCGGCCAGATCGAGGCCGGACGCGCCTATGGCATGTCCGACTGGCTGGTGTTCCGGCGCATCCGCTTCCCGCTGATGATGCGCCACGCCCTGCCGGGGCTTTCCAACAACTGGATGGTGCTGCTCAAGACCACGGCGCTGGTATCGGTGATCGGCCTGACTGACATGGTGCGGGTCGCGGCGGAGGCCTCCAAGGCCACTCATGAGCCTTTCACCTTTCTGATTCCGGTGGCAGTGATCTACCTGCTGATCGCCAGCGTATCGGAATGGGGCTTCTCGCGGCTGCAGAAACGCTACAACGTCGGTTTCGGGGAGGGCCAGCAATGGAACAATTGAACGCGCTGCAGGCCTGGTTCACCGATCTGCTCGCAGGCAACGTGATCTTTACCGCGCAGACGCTGGGTTATTACTGGGACGGCCTGGTCACCACGGTGCATCTGGTCTTCCTGTCGCTGGTCATCGGTCTGATACTGGCAGTGCCGCTGGCCATCGCCCGAGGCTCGCAGCACAAGTGGATCAAGTGGCCCATCTTCTTCTATACCTACGTTTTTCGCGGTACGCCGCTGCTGATCCAGCTCTATCTCATCTATTACGGTGTGGTGTTCATCGACGGCATTCAGGACACTTGGCTATGGCTGATCCTGGAGAAACCGTTTTATCCGGCGTTGATCGCCTTCACGCTGAACACCGCGGCCTATACCACGGAGATCTTCCATGGCGCAATCAAGGCCACGCCCAGAGGCGAGATCGAGGCGGCCCGCGCCTATGGCATGTCTCGGCGCCTGATGATGCGTCGCATCATTCTGCCCAGCGCGTTTCGCCGCGCCCTGCCGGCCTACGGCAACGAAGTGATCTTCATGTTGCATGCCAGCGCTATCGCCAGTGTGGTGACGATCATGGATCTGACCGGAGCGGCACGTTTCGTCTATGCACGCTACTATGCGCCCTTCGATGCGTTCCTGTTCGTCGCGCTCATCTATCTGTGCCTGACGTTCGCCATCCTCTACCTCTTCCGCTTTCTGGAAAAGCGTCTGCTGGCACACCTTGGAAGCGCCTGAGCGCACGCGGATCGGGGCATCTCCTCGAGAAAAGGACTTACCCCTTCCGGTAGCGCGCGCTCTGCGCTAACGTGTCCGGATCCACTTTCGCAGTACGGCGGCTGTCAATGCACACTTCGCCGCACCACAACCAGGGAAATCACCACAATGAAAAAACTGCTTTCCATCACTCTGCTCGGCGCGGCGATTCTCGCCGGTGGCGCTCAGGCTCAGGATTCGCTGCGCATCGGTGTCGATGTCCCCTACGAGCCGATGGAGTACCGTACCGCCGAGGGTGAGCTGACCGGCTTCGACATCGATCTGGGCAACGCTATCTGCGCCGAGATCGACGCCCAGTGCGAGTGGGTGGTGCAGGCCTGGGATGGCATCATTCCCGGCCTGATGGCACGCAAGTACGACGCCATCATGTCATCGATGACCATCAACGACGAACGCCGCCAGACGGTGCTGTTCTCCGATCCGTACTTCAGCCCGCCCTCCGCCTGGTTCGTGCCGGCCGACAGCGATATCGAGGCACCCTACAAGGAGACGCTCGAGGGCAAGACCATCGGCGTACAGCGCGGCACGCTGCAGGACAATTACGTGACCGACATGTTCGGTGACGTGGCCGACATCAGCCGCTACACCACGGCCGACGATCTGGTACTCGACATGGATTCCGGCCGCGTGGACCTCGCCTTCCTCGACTTTCCGGTAGGCAAGTCGACCCTGCTCGACAGCCAACAGGGCGACTACAAGACCGTCGGCGAGATGATCACCGAGCCGAAGAAGTATTTCGGTGAAGGCTTTGGCGTGGCCTTTCGCAAGCGCGACCAGGAGCTGGCCGAGAAATTCAACCAGGCCCTGGCGACGCTGAAGGAGAACGGCACCTACAACGAGATCTACCAGAAGTATTTCGGTCAGAACAACGGTCAGTAACTCTCTCCCGCCACGCACGCCCCCATCCGGGGGCGTGCTGCGTTCCACCTCGTCGAATGGCCGTACTCACGGCGCTTGTCTATCGTTATCTTATGTTTTCCAAGGAAAAAATCGACCGCCATGGGGGCGCCTTGCAAGCGCGGCTCCCGAGGATGGCAACGATGTCCTGTCGACAATCGGTCTCGGTACTTTTTGATGAATCATCTAAGATAACCCCCATTCCCATCTCCTGGGCAAGGCCGGCGAGCGCAAGACCCTCGATCAGCCAGAATCTGCACTTATCACTTCACGGAGTCGCTTATGATACGGACGTTTCAGTTCAGCGGTCATACCATTCAGGACGTCACGGACAAGACGGGAGCGCTCTCGGACCGCCTGGCCGAGGCGACATGGATCGACGCCAACGAGCCCAGCGCGGAGGAGCGCGAGCTGCTCAACGCCTTCCTCGCCGATGAGCTTCCGGCCTCCCACGATGTCGAGGAAATCGAGTCATCCGCACGTTATTTCGTCGACTCCGACGGCATCCACGTCCACTCGCTGTTTCTCTCCCAGAGCGAGGGCCGCCACGGCACCAGCACCGTGGCCTTCATTCTTCAACCCGAACGGCTGATCACCTTTCGCGACTGCGATCTGGCCGACTTCCGCCTGTTGCGCATGCGCGCGCGCAACGGTCAGGTCGAGGCCAGCTCGGCCCAGGAACTGCTGCTGACCATCTTCGATCAGAAAGTGGAAAATCTCGCCGACACCCTCGAGGACATTCATCGCAAGCTGGAGGATGTCAGCCACCTGGTACTGGAGGATGAGGATGCCGATCTGGAGGACGCAGTCGACCAGCTCGCCAAGCTGGAGGACAGCAACGGCAAGATCCGTCTGTGTCTGATGGACACCCAGCGCTCGGTCTCCTTCCTCATGCGCAACCTGCGTGGCAACAACGAGTTGCAGGAGATTGCCCGCGAGGTGATGCGCGACGTCGAAACGTTGATGACCCACACTACGTTCCTGTTCGACAAGATCAACTTCCTGATGGACTCCACCCAGGGTTTCATCAACATCCAGCAGAACCAGATCATCAAGATATTCTCGATTGCCGCCGTGGTCTTTCTGCCGCCGACTCTGGTGGCGAGCATCTACGGCATGAACTTCGAATACATGCCCGAACTCTCCTGGCCGCTGGGCTACCCCTTCGCCCTGGGGCTGATGGTGCTCGCCGGGGTCTCGCCGTATCTCTATTTCAAGCACAAGAATTGGCTGTAGCGCTGACGCGCTGCGGGAAGTGGAGCGTGATCAAGGGCCACGCCCTACGTCACAAGCGCTGGGGCTGGCTCGCTCGGTCGCGGCAGTCGCTGGTCCGGCGCTGCGCTGCGACCCGCCGCATGAAGTTGAGTGCCCAGCGCACCATCAGCTGGTCGTCGACGGGGGCGTGGAGCGAGGCGATACCTTCACGCATGCGATTGCCGGGAATGCTGCTCTGGCGCAGAGCGATCAGGTCCGCCGAGTAGGCCTTGGCGAACTCGGGGTGGCCCTGGATGCCGAGAAATGTTTCGCCGACCTGCATCAGATATACCGGGCAGAAGTCGCTTTCGGCGAGAACAGTGGCCTTCTCCGGCAATTGCACGACCTGATCCTGGTGACTGACCACCAGGTCTAGCCCCTCCTGCCAGGGTTCCATCCATTCGGCACGTGTCGTCAGACGGTTGAACGACATGCCCACGCCCCAACCGCGCTCGCACCGGTCGACCGCGCCTCCCAGGGCCTTGGCGATCAGTTGGTGGCCGAAGCAGACGCCAACCAGGGGCTTCCCGGCCTGCCAGAGTTCACGCACGAAACCGCAGAGCGACTCGATCCAGGCGTGGCCATCGTTGACACCGAACTTGGAACCGGTGATCAGCCAGGCATCCGTGGCCTCGACATCATCGGGAATGTCCCCGTCATGACAACGCCAGTGGCGAAATTCCAGCGTCGGGTCGATGGCGGCGAAGACCCGCTCGAACATCTCGGGATAATTGCCGTGGCGAGGCTGCAGTTCCTCGGCCACATCGTCGCACTGCAGCAGGCCGATTCGCATGTTCGGCGCCTCCTCAGTCTTGAAGAACGAATGTCGGGTAACGATCAGTGTGCGCTTCATTATCCGAATCTTGATGCGCCTTCGCCACCAGGGGGAAGCGACAGAACGCCGGGGGACGAAACGTGGCGGATTACAACATGGCTCAACGAAACACGACATAACGACACACTTTGACGCTACAGAGAGCCACGGGCGATTTTTATAATGGGTTAATGTCAGGGGACCAGGATGCTGATTCCAGAGGTATTGCAGAACGTGCGCCAGCGTGGCGGGCAAGAGCGTCATCCCAGTACCCATGCAGAGCCGGTTCATCACCGCCCTCTTTAAGAAAATCCTACATGAACTTAGGATCAGCATGAATCGGCCGATAACCAAAGAGTAAGAGACGTGTAAGAGAGAGCCTGCTTCGACGAAGCCTTGCACCTTGGTGTCAGGGGAATTATGGAAAGTATCAACACGATTTATGGCTGGGCGGTACTGGGTACCAGCTGTCTTGTCCTGGAATTTCTCATCAGGAAACACAATCTTCTCGTTCTGGGCCTCTGCGCCCTGCTGGGTGCCTTGCTCGCAGCCCAGAGCGTGGCCTTTCCGCTGCAGATTGCCAGCTTCGCCGGCAGTAGTCTGATATTGCTGACCGTACCCTGGATCCGGCGACGTCTTCTGCAGCAGCGCCCGTTACCGGCGCTTCCCGTACCACTGGAAGCGGGCGGCGAGAGCGTGACCGTCTCACGTCGCCAGAGCGATGGCACGCTGGGAATCATCCATCACGCCACCTGGCGCCCGATCTGGTTGATCGACCCTCAGGACCCACCCCTGCAACCCGGCGAAAGCGTCTACCTGGTCGAAGTCCGCAAGCGTGTCGCCCTCGTCAGCCGGGTCAAGTGCCGGCCATAGCGCGTGGCGCCCCAATGGCCGGCACATCCGCTACGCCTGACGCAGGCCCCGCGATGCGGCTGTCTCGAATCGCACGGCCTGGGTCGCCGGCATCAGGCATGTCCGCGTGACACGCCATAGTACGAACAGCATCAACAGCGGCAGCAGCAGCGTCTCCAGCACATAGACCACCAGCAGCTGGATGAAACGCTCCACCATCCCGTCGGAGAACTGACGCACGCTGAGCGCCATATCAGCGGTCTGGTCCTGCATGTCGCGCAACCAGGCGATCAGCCCGGCCTCGTCGTCTCCTTCGGTGGCGACATCCGCCGCCTGCAGTTCCGCCGTCGCCAGATTCAACTCTTGCTGAGCCGATTGCCGACGCTCTTCGAGTACCGCATCGGAAATGGCGCTGACGCCCAGAATCGCCAACGGCACGGCGACACGGACCATGATCAGCAGTACCAGCGCTGCGCGTGCCACCATGAACAGTCTCAGCGACCACGCTGAGGGAACGATCAGCGCCACCAGCAGTACCGCGACCGCCAGGCTTCCCAGCAGTGTCGCGCCAATCACCTGGCCGAGCTCCATCAGCACCGATTGAATGCCGATCGACGCCATGGCCATCACCATGACATCGGAGTAGCGCTCCGCCATGTCCTGCAGCGGTTTGAACACCTGCCCCGGCTTGACCGACACCCCTCCCACGAAGGGCAGGCTGATCTCGGCCTCCGATACCAGGGCGACACCGCGATCGATCAGCCTGGCCGACGCGTAGGAGGCCGATGCGAGTAGTAGCGAGCGCTTGAGCGTACCCTCTGCCACCTGCTCGGCAGGCGCCACCGCCGGCCCCACCACGCGCTGCTCGAGGAACCCGCTGCTACAGGCAACCAGCACCATGCCCAGCATGACGCCCAGAGCCACGCGCTTGCGAGCGCTCCATTCTCCCTGCTCGCGAGAAGGCGCCGGCTCCACCGCTCGCCCTGCATCCTGCATACCCGCAGGTGTCACGACCGGCTCTGCTCGCCATGCCGCCAGCCATGCCGTAGATGGCATGATCACGCTGCCGGCCAGCATCATTGCCTGCCAGAAGTTCTGCAGCGGCAAGCCAAGCCAGCGCAGTGCCGCCGCAATCCCCACGGCAATCCCCACCAATAGGGCGTAACTGATCCATGGCCAGGTAGAAACGAACAAAAAGCCTGTTAGGTAGGCGGCATCGAACAGCAGCGTCGGGGCGAAAAGGGCACGAGTAGGCATGATGGCTCTCGGAGAGGCGGTGGATGGGGCAGTCTGGCAAAACCGATCGGCAAAGGCGATACACGTTCCCTACCCACCGGCTCAAGCGATTTCTTACACATGATGACATCAAGCCGGACAGCGTCCATTTTTGGCAGCTAATAGCGCATGTGCTAGGTTTTTCAATTAGTGGTTGTTTATCTGCCTTTCGAAGTCGAAACAACAATAAACATACGCCCATACCGGCACTGGCGCCGGGCATGCCCAGCCGACACGAGATGAGGAGAAATGTCGTGAACGAAACACTGAAGGATTCCTCACGCCGAAAGTTCGTGAAGAGCTCGCTGCTGATCATCCCCTCGGTCACGCTGACGGCAAGAGCGGTTTTTGCTCAATCCAAGACACCCGACATTTCACTCGCCGACTACCAGCCGGAATTTTTCTCGCCGCAGGAGTGGCGGTTCATTCTCGCCGCCTGCGACCGATTGCTCCCCTCGGACGACACTGGTCCCGGAGCGCTGGAAACCAATGTCCCGATATTCATCGACAGGGAATTGCAGGGGGATTATGGCACGGGATCGGACTGGTACATGCAAGGCCCCTTCGAGCCCGATGCACCTGCATCACAGGGTTATCAATTGCCCTTCACTCCCGCCGAGCTCTATCAGCACGGCATCCGGGCCACCGAGCGCTATTGCCAGGCCGAGCATGGCCAGTCCTTCGCCGCCCTGGATACCGCTCAGCGTGACGCCATTCTGGCCGATCTGGAAAGCGACGACATTGACTTCACCCAGTACGACGAGCCCACCTTGCCCGCCGGCGTCTTCTTCGAGTTTCTGCTGACCAATACCAAGGAGGGGTACTTGGCGGACCCGATCCATGGCGGCAACAAGCACATGGCGGCCTGGAAGATGCTCGGCTTTCCCGGCGCCCGCGCCAGCTTCCTGGAGTGGGTTCCTCAACATGGCGTCGAGTATCCGCTGGGGCCGGTCAGTCTTTCCGGCGAGCGCGGTTAGCCCGACGGCTCGATGCTCCCTACCTACCCCCCCGGATGCCTTGCCGTGAGACCGCGTCAGACGGTTCCGGCTTCATGCTTTACAAGGAGAGAACCATGGCAGATCTGAAACGCGCCACGCGCAAGGAGCCTGTCGATGTCGTCATTATCGGGCTCGGGTGGACAGGTTCCATCATGGGCATGGAACTGACCGATGCCGGTCTTGACGTTCTCGCCCTGGAGCGGGGACCGGATCGTACCAATGAAGATTTTGCCTATCCCAAGCCCGCCGATGAACTGACCTACGGGGTACGTCTGAAGCTCCTGCAACGTCCCTCCCAATCGGCCCTGACCATTCGCAACGGCATGAACGACATGGCGCTTCCTCAACGCCGCTGGCAGTCGTTCCACCCGGGCGATGGGGTTGGCGGAGCAGGCGTGCACTGGACCGGCGTGCTGTATCGCGCAACACCGGTCGAGCTGGAGTTAAAGAGTTTCGCGAATGAGCGTTTCGAGCCGGGATTCCTGCCCGAAGACATGACCATCCAGGACTACGGGGTCAGCTACGACGAACTGGAGCCGCACTACGACTTTTTCGAGAAAGTCTGTGGCCTTTCGGGACAGGCCGGCAATCTGCGCGGTGAAATTCAGCCGGGCGGCAATCCCTTCGAGGGGCCGCGTCAGAATCCGTTTCCCTTGCCTCCGCTACCGCGCACGCATGCCGATGCGCTATTCACCGAGGCGACCCGCAACCTTGGCTGGCATCCGTATCCCTACCCTTCCGCCAACGTCTCTCAGGCCTGGACCAACCCCTACGGCATGCAGCTCGGGCCGTGCAATTTCTGCGGCTACTGCAGCAACTACGGCTGTCTCAACTACTCGAAGGCCTCGCCGCAGTGCTGCATCCTGGATCGCCTCAAGCAGCGCGAGAATTTCAGCTACCGTGCCAATTGCGAAGTCCGCCGCATCGTCACCGACTCGACGGGCAGGAAAGCCATTGGTGTGCTGTATGTCGACAAGGACGGCAACGAAATCCTTCAACCCACGGAGATGGTCGTGCTGGCCGCCTTCCCGCTGACCAATGTGTGGCTGCTGCTGATGTCGAAACTCGGCAAGCCCTACGATCCCGTCAGCAATACCGGCGTGGTGGGACGCAACTTCTCCTACCAGGTCACCGGCTCCATGGACATGTATTTCGAGGACAAGCACTTCAACCCCTTCGTCCATGCCGGCGGCAGCGGTCAGGTCATCGACGATTTCAGCCCGGACACCTTCGATACGGCAAAATACGGTTTCTTCGGCGGCTCCTACATTTATACGACTCAAGGCCCGGCCGGAGCCATCTCGGGTGTTCGGGTCCCCCCCGACACACCGGCGTGGGGAAGCGAGTGGAAGAAGCAGGCCAAGGCCCACTATGGTCATCACATGATGCTCGGCACCACCGGCACCAACATGGCGTACCGAGACTGCTATCTCGACCTGGACCCCAACTACACGGACCCGCATGGCGATCCGCTGCTGCGCATGACCTACGATTTCCACGACAACGATCTGCGCATGACGGCTTTCATGGGCGAGCGCATGCGCGAGATCGTCAAGGAGCTGAACCCGACCTATCACACCGAGAGTATCTATGGCGGTGGCGATCACTATGACGCCACCCGCTACCAGTCCACCCATCTGGTGGGTGGCGCAGTGATGGGAACCGACCCTTCGACTTCGGTGCTCAATCGTTATCTTCAGCACTGGGATGTCCCCAACCTGTTCGTGATGGGCGCCAGCGCCTTTCCCCAGAACATGCAGCACAACCCCACCGGTACCGTCGCGGCGCTGACCTACTGGTCGGCCAAGGCGATTCGCGAGCAATATCTCAAAGATCCGCGCCCATTGGTTCAGGCATAGGGAAACGATAATGAAACACACCATCGTGTCCGTGGGATTGCTGGGGATCGGGGCGGGGCTGATCCAGGCACCGAGCTGGGCGGCGGACCAGGCACTCATCGATCGGGGGGAATACCTGGCACGCGCAGGGGATTGCATCGCCTGCCACACGGCACCGGACGGCAAGCCCTATGCCGGAGGCCTGTCGCTGCTCAGCCCCTTCGGTAACATCTATTCCACCAACATTACGCCCGACAAGCAGGCGGGAATCGGCGACTATTCGCGAGAGGATTTCGCCAAGGCCCTGCGCCAAGGCAAGCGCAAGGATGGCGCCAATCTCTACCCGGCCATGCCCTACCCTTCCTATGCGAAGCTCAGCGACGAGGATGTCGATGCACTCTATGCCTATTTCATGGAGGGCGTCGAGCCGGTCAATGAACAGCCACCGCAGACGGACCTCAATTGGCCGTTCAGCATGCGTTGGGGGCTATCGATCTGGAACTGGGCCTTCGCACCGGATGCCGAACCCTTCACGCCGAGGGAGGAGTGGGACGAGGAGCTTAACCGAGGCGCGTATCTGGTACAGGGGCTGGGCCACTGCGGGAGCTGCCACACACCGCGAGGCATGCTCTACCAGCTCAAAGGCTTCAACGGTACGGACGAGGATTACCTGCGAGGTGCCGAGCTGGAAGGCTGGCTGGCGCCGAGCCTGCGCGGCGGGGTGGACGATACGGAAGGCCGAGAGGATATCCATGGCGTCGAAGACTGGTCGCTGGCGGAGCTGGTCGATTATCTCGGCACGGGACGTAACGCCTATACCGCCGCCACCGGCGAAATGGCACCCGTCATTGAGCACAGTCTCGCTTACCTCAGCGATGACGACCTGAATGCCATGGCACGCTACCTCAAGTCATTGGCTGCTGACAGCGTACAGCCTGTCACGGCATCCAACGCGCCCGGCGACTCGGCTCAGCCGCCGCCTATGACCGCCGTCGTGGACGACGCACCCAGCACACCGACCGAAAGGACCCTCGAAGCCGCCAAGGTGGCGGTGGACTCCGGAGAGCGGCTGTATCTGGACAACTGCAATGCCTGCCACTTCACCGATGGCCGGGGTGCCTCGCGGGTCTTCCCGCAACTCAATGGCAATCCCACGCTCAATGCCGCCAACCCCACGGCGCTGATTCATGTAATCCTGGCTGGCGCGAAGATGCCCTCCACCCAACGTGCCCCCATGGCCATCCCCATGCCCGGTTTCGCCTGGCGGCTCGATGATGACGAAGTGGCCCGTCTGGCAACCTTCCTGCGAGGTGCCTGGGATAACGATGCAGACGAAGTCAGTGCCGATCAGGTGGCGGAGGTCCGCAGCGGGCTGGAAGGTCCGGTGATTGGCGAGCCCAACTGGTAGATAACGCCAATGGCCCCGAAAGGGGCCATATGGCTCAGGCATTGAATGCGCTAACCGTGCGTTCCGCGCCCGGTCTTGTCCTGAAGCTCGTCGATGCGTTTGGAGGCTTCGGCCTTGGTCAGGTTCTCATCGAACTCGACCCCGGCCTCTTCGCAAAGGGTCTGCAGATAGGATTTCTGGGCGCCGGTCATGGCCTCGTCTCCAGTTGTCCAGTTTCCCGGATCCTTCCTCAGATTGCTGTTGTCCGTCTCGGGCTCGTTCTTGGGATGATCCGTCATCGTTACCTCCCGGGTTGCTCCTGGGGTATATCGAGTGCGCCACCAGAGTGATCGCACTGCATTGAAACTGGATAAAAATATAGACCACGCCACACCGGATGTCAGTGCGAGAGCGCTCACCTCACGACTCTGCCAGCGCGACCGACTCGAATATCGAGTTCCGGTTCCGGCTAGTCATTTCCCCCTGCGTCCTTACACTGAACCCAACTTCGCCACTGGGTATATCGTCGTGCTGGACCGAGACACTTGCCGTCAGGCCCGCCTGTCACGCGATGCGCGCTTCGATGGCCACTTCTTCACCGCCGTGACGACCACCGGCATTTACTGTCGCCCGGTGTGTCCGGCCACCCCGCCTCACGAACACAACGTGAAGTACTACCTTACGGCCGCTGAAGCAGCCCGGGCCGGCTATCGCCCTTGCCTGCGCTGCCGTCCGGAGAGCGCTCCCGGCTCGCCGGCCTGGAAAGGCGTGGATACGACACTGGAACGAGCGCTGCACTTGATCGATGCGGGAGCCCTTCAGGATGGCACCCTCTCCCGGCTCAGTGAGCGCCTGGGAATCAGCGATCGCTACCTGCGTCAGCTATTTCAGCGACGTTTCGGCGTATCCCCCAAAACGTATGCCCTCTATCGCCAATGCCTGTTCGCCAAGCAGTTGCTGCATCAGACTCACCTGTCGGTGACGGAGGTGGCCTATGCCAGCGGCTTTCGCAGCCTGCGACGCTTCAATGATGCCTTCAGGAAGCACATGGGGCTCAGTCCCAGCCAAGTGCGCCGTGACGCTACCGCGTCCTGCGGCAAGCAACTGGTGTTGCAGCTCGCCTATCGCCCGCCCTATCACTGGGAGGCGCTGCAGGATTTCCTGACCAGACGCCTGATCGGGGGCGTGGAGTGGATCGGGAGCGATCATTACGGTCGCAGCTTTGTCTGGCAGCAGTCCAAGGGACACTTCACTGCCAGTCACGACCCCCGGCACCACCGCTTTCTGGTCGCGCTGGAGATCGACGATCTCTCGGCCATGCAAGGCGTGGTGGCCAATATTCGTCGAATTCTCGACCTGGATGCGGATACCCGAACGATCGAAAGGCATCTGGCCCGGGCGATTCCTGGCTTGGCGTTGATCGAGGGGCTGCGCTTGCCGGGCATCTGGAGTCTTTTCGAAGCCGGCGTCCGGGCCATCCTCGGTCAGCAAGTATCGATCATGGCGGCACATCGCTTGGTACAGACGCTGGTTGACCAGTTGGGCGAACCGCTCGATGAGCGGCGACGGTGTTTTCCCGAACCCGCCTGTATTGCGGATAGCGATCTCACGTTCCTGAAGATGCCTGACGCACGCCGCGAAACGTTACGCCGCTTCGCCGCATGGTATCTGGCGAATGAAGCGCCGCAGGACGCCTCCCGATGGTTGACGTTGAAAGGCATCGGCCAATGGACGGTGGACTACGCCAGGATGCGTGGCGCCAGCGATCCGGACATCTGGCTGGGCGGCGACCTCGGCGTCAGGAAAGCGCTCGGCGAGCTGGGCGATGCCTCGCCAGACACGGCTTCCCCCTGGCGTAGTTATCTCACCTTCCAACTCTGGAATCGCTGACATGTACGTGGATTATCTCGCCCTACCTCTCGAGTCCTCCCTCGGCCTGCTGGAGATACGCGCCAGTGACGCGGGAATCACCCATATTTTATTCGTCGACGAACCGACGACAGAAAGCCGGGGGCACGCGCTGATCGAGCGCTGCAAGACGCAGCTTGCGGAGTACTTCCAGGGCAGGCGCCAAGGCTTCGATGTGCCGCTGACGCCTCAGGGCACTGCCTTCCAGCAGCGGGTATGGAGTCAGCTTCGCCAGGTGCCCTACGGACAGACATGTAGCTATGCGGCGATTTCGAACGCCATCGGTTGTCCGCAGAGCCATCGTGCCGTGGGCGCCGCCAACGGCCGCAATCCACTGTCGATCATCGTGCCTTGCCATCGTGTGATCGGCAGTAGTGGCAAGCTGACCGGCTATGCCGGCGGGCTGGAACGCAAGCAGTGGCTACTTCGCCATGAACGGCAGTGTCTGGAATACGAACCTGGTTCATGATCGCTTTAGCTCATGACAATTCCGGCTCATGACAACAGCGGGATGATCTCGCCACGCAGAGATCGCTCATTGACCCATAGTTTCCCCAGGGTGATCGGCAGCTTGAAGCGCCGCTTGCCGGCGCCACCGGGATTAAACAGTAGCCTACCCGCCTGCCACTCGTTGCGCGGTTTGTGCGAATGGCCATGAAGCACCGCATCGCAGGGCGTCGTAGAGATGAAATCGGCAATGTCGTGCACCAGATGCAGCCGCCAGCCGTTGACGATGAGATCCTGGGTGTCGGGCAACCGCTCGGCCCACGACCGGGTATCGATATTGCCACGCACGGTGAACAGCGGCGCCATCTCGGCCAGACGCGTCAGGATGGCCTGGTCCTCATCCTTGCCGCCCACATCGCCGAGATGCAGGATCAGCTCGCACCCCTGCAACGCCGAGACGGCCTCCTCACGCAGCAGTCCGTGAGTGTCGGCAATCACCCCGACAGGCGACTCGATCTCGATGTTCGACAGTTGCGGATTCTCTTCGGGCATCATTCTGCTTCCTTGCGTGGATTCCGACGGGGCGGCAGATTCGTCAGGGCTTAAGTTCTGTCTGAAAAGTCGGCGAGCGATACTCAGGCAAGGCAAAAATCAGCGATAAACGGACTGGGCCCGCATTCGGGTTTACGTGCTGTAAATGAGCATTTTGATCGGACTCGCGCCCGAGCTGGTTTTTAACACTGCATGAGTGAGCGCAGACATTTTTCAGACAGAGCGTAGCGTACCGACGGCCTGCATGGCCTCACCAGGATGGCGACTCGACCGCCTGGCGTTCAATCTCCTGAAGGTGGCGCTCGAGGGTGAACACATGCGTATCCTCGTGACCCATTTCGCGCAGTGCGACGGCAAGATGCAGCAGATAGTCACGATTGGGGCCGCTGGGTCCCGAGGAGCGGGCGATCTGCCGGGCGATGTCGCGCTCCGGGGCGGGTCCCAGCCACGCCTCGTTGTCCTCGGCGGCAATATAGACCAGCCCCTCGGCCCGGTTGCCGTCATCGAACGCGAGCGGCGTGACGACACGCAGGTAACCATTCTTCTCGCGGTGGTCGAGATGCGCGAAGACCTCGGGGGTGACGAGATACGCCATTCCGGCACACGTGCTGCCCGCCTCGGCGATCAGCGTGACCACGCGCCCCGGCGACTCCGGCGTGCCGCGATGATCGTGCGAGCCCTGCCAGAAGCGGCGAATCCAGCCGCGAATGCTGGCCGGACGACGCTCCAGATAGGGAAAGTCCGCCTTGTAGATCAACGAACCGTAACCGAACAGCCAGACCCGATCGTGCGCGTCGAAGTGCATCATCTGGCGATTGATATCGATGGTATTGGCGGACATGGAAAACGCTCGTCTCCTCGGCCTGTCTTGCCAGGTAAAAATGATGGAAATCTCACTATAACGCAGCGGCTACCTCGCGTATCGCGACAGAAACCGGTAAACCTGCCGTCATTTCCCTCGGCAGCCGGACATCGGCGGCCGAGAAAACAAAAGACCCCGCCATGTGGCGGGGTCCAGTTTCATCGCAGGCGGCCGATGCGAGTCGGTCGGCGCTATCGTTCAGGCAGTGGCCTCGGCCCGAGTCCCGGTGGACTGTTCGACGCCGCCGAGAGACTGGTCACTCAAGCGTTGCTGGCCTGCCTGGCCGTTGATCGGGATCTGACGCGGGCGCTGCTCTTCCGGCACCACGCGCAGCAGATCGACGACAAGCAGTCCATTCTCGAGACGAGCCCCCTGCACTTCGATGTTCTCGTCCAGACGGAACGAGAGCTTGAAGGCACGTTGGGCGATGCCGCGATGCAGGTAAGTCACCTGAGTATTGGTATTGTCGGGCTTGTCGGTCTTGATGCTGCTGATGGTCAGCACGCGGTTCTCGACATCGACGCTGAGCTCGTCTTCGGCAAAGCCCGCCGCGGCCACCACGATCTGATAATCGTTTTCGCCACGCTTCTCCACGTTGTAGGGAGGATAGCTCGGTGCGTCGCTCTGCATTGCATACTCGAACAGATCGTTGAGACGATCGAAGCCGATGCTGCGACGGAACAGCGGTGAAAGAGACATGGTGTTCATGACAAACCTCCTGATGATTCAGCGAAGCTCTATAGTTGGCAAACCCAATCAGTTGGCGTTTGCCGCCGCTTGGGCCCTGCTTTCGGCACGGGCCCTCTCGCGACATTATGTTAAATATAGGCAAGCCTGAAACTTTCAAGGGCCGTCTGAAAAATTATCCCTCCAGACGGCCAAAAGCCTGTTACCCCGCCACTCCCGGTAAATGAGTACTTACATCCTCGTTTCAAGAGGCACGAATCTGGCACCCCGCATAATGCCGAAGTCCCCTACTCCGGAAGGTCGGTCACCGCTCCCAGGGAGGCCGAACTGACCGTCCGCGCGTACTTGGCCAGCACACCCCGCCGGTAGCGTGGCGCCGGCTGCGTCCAGGCGGCACGACGGCGTTTCATTTCTTCCTCGCTGATGGCGACGCTGAGCGTATCGGCCTCGGCATCGATGGTGATCTCGTCACCGTCCTCGACCAGGGCGATCGGTCCGCCGTTGAACGCTTCCGGCGTGATATGGCCGACCACGAAGCCATGGCTGCCGCCGGAGAAGCGCCCGTCGGTGATCAGCGCCACGTCGTTGCCCAGGCCCCGGCCCATGATCGCCGAAGTGGGAGTGAGCATCTCGCGCATGCCGGGCCCGCCTCTCGGCCCTTCGTAGCGGATCACCAGCACATCGCCAGCGACTACCGTGCCGTCGTTGATGCGTGCCTGCGCTTCCTCCTCCGAGCCGAACACACGGGCGCGACCGGTGAAGCGCACTCCCTCCTTGCCGGTAATCTTGGCCACCGCGCCCTCGGGGGCAAGATTGCCGTAAAGAATGCGCAGGTGACTCTGCGCCTTGAGCGGCTTGTCGAGCGGCGCGATGATGGTCTGGTCATGCGGATACGGCGCGACGCCGTCGAGGTTTTCGGCCAGCGTTCTGCCGGTCACGGTCAGGCAGTCGCCATGCAGGAGCCCGGCATCGAGCAGGATCTTCATCAGCGGCTGGATGCCACCGATCGCCACCAGTTCGCTCATCATGTAGTGGCCGCTGGGACGCAGGTCGGCAACCACCGGCACGCGCCTGCCGATCTCGGTGAAATCACTCAGCGTCAGCTCGACACCGATGGTATTGGCCATGGCGATCAGGTGCAGCACCGCATTGGTCGAGCCGCCCAGCGCGATCACCACGGTAATGGCATTCTCGAATGCTTCACGCGTCATGATATCGGAGGGCTTGATATCGCGTTCGAGCAGTTGCAGGACCGCGGCCCCGGCAGCACGGCTGTCATCGAGCTTGTGCCGGGAGACAGCGTTCTGCGCCGAGCTTCCGGGCAGGCTCATGCCCAGCGCCTCGATCGCCGAGGCCATGGTGTTGGCGGTGTACATGCCGCCGCAGGAGCCGGGACCGGGAATCGCCGTCTCCTCGATTCTCTTGACGTCGATCAGCGACAGATCGCCGCGCGAGTGGGCGCCCATCGCTTCGAATACCGAAACGATATCGGTGTGCCCCTCGCCGGGCATGATGGTGCCGCCGTAGACGAACACGCTGGGGCGGTTGAGCCGAGCCAATCCCATCACGCAGCCGGGCATGTTCTTGTCGCAGCCGCCGATCGCCACCAGGCCGTCGAAGCCTTCGCAACCGGCCACCGTCTCGATCGAATCGCAGATCACCTCGCGCGAGACCATCGAGTACTTCATACCCTCCGTACCGTTGGCGATCCCGTCGCTGATGGTGATGGTATTGAATATCACGCCCTTGCCACCGGCCTCGTCGGCACCGGCGCAGGCTTCATCGGCCAGCAGGCCGATATGGCTGTTGCAGGGCGTGACACGGCTCCAGGTCGAGGCAATGCCGACCTGGGGCTTGCGGAAATCCTCGTCGCCGAAACCTACCGCGCGCAGCATGGCGCGGCTGGCGGCCTTGCCCGGCCCGTCGACGACGGGGCCCGAATAGCGCCGCCGATGATCCGGTGGCGAATGCTGCTCATCACTCATGGCATGACCTCGCTTGCATGTCTCTTTCCGATCCGTGGTTCCGGCCTGCCGTCTCTTTCAGCGGCTGATTGGCCTCAGACAACCTTAGTATCGTTCGCAGGCTTTCAACCAGTCCCTCAAACGACAAACCCGTGCCAAGGCACGGGTTTCGTTGAGCAGCCATTGCGCGCTGCGACGCTAACGCAGCAAGCGCGAGGGCCCTATCCCAGGGTGAATTGCGCGACCAACGTCAACGCTGCAGCGACGGAGGCCGCTATCATCGCGGCGACCAACAGACGGCCATCGCGGGGTTTGTCCTGAGTGAGCGGAATCGCCTTGATCTCAGGCTGCTGAAACTCAGACGGCTGGCGGCGAGCATGGTGCGGATGGCGTCGGGTCATGAGACGGCTCCTCGACAGATGGGCGGGCCGAACCGGATGAAGGCACCAAGGGCAACCCCCTGGCGATGAGATACCTCACACGGACTCGGGTCACTTTTTCATGCTTCTTACCAAACAGCATATACCAAGTCAGTCCGATTCACTGACTTTCCCATGCTCCGCAGGATAAGCCTCATCGCGGCGGTAAAGCACAAGGTTCAGCGCTCGCCCTGCCGCCACTGCGGTTGCAGTTCATGCTGCCCTCGTTCGTCGGTGACGAACAACGTGCCCTCGCTGATCATCAGGTTCCACTTGATGGAACGCGGCAGATCCCTCGCAAGCTCGGTCAGCGGCTCCTGGGGCAGCGTGGCGACATGCACGTTGTTCAGCGAGGCGACGCCGGGCAGCACCTTCGTTTCCCATACGCGCAGGTTGCCATAGGCCAGCAATGACACCCGCTCGGCACGCCGCGAACACCAGGTCAACCGTTCGGCGTCGGGCTGGCCGACCTCGATCCAGTGCAGGATTCGCCCATCCAGACTCTTTTCCCACAACGCGGGCTCGTCGACCTCGGACAGGCCGCGACCGAAGGCCAACTGCTCGGCGTACCACAGCGCATGCGCCAGCAGACGCACGACCAGACGCTCCTCGGTCTCCGAAGGGTGGCGGGCAACAGTGAAACGCTGATTCTCGTACACCCCACGATCTAGATCGGTAAGGCTGAGTTCGACTTTGTAGGGCGTGGAGGACAAGGCCATGGGTAGACGTTTCCAGACAGTTCGATGGGCCGCCAGTCTATCTGGAAACGTTCGGAAAGACGCGTCGCGGATGGCTTAACCCAACTGAAAGGGATAAACGTGGCCGATACCCAGAAGACGGGTCAGCTCGTCCAGCGCCGTCAGGGTCTCCTCGGCCAATTGCGGGTCGGCAAGATCCTCGTGTGTCAGCCGGTCGCGGTAGTGGCGCTCCACCCAGGCGACCAGTTCCTCATACAGCGCGTCGTCGAGCAATATCCGGCCCGTCAGGCATCGGCGCTCGGTACTGTTGAGCACCACCCGCAGGCGCAGGCAGGCCGGACCGCCCCCGTTGCGCATGCTCTGCTTGACATCCTTGACCACCACCTCGCCGATCGGATTGTGCCCGGCCAGCAGCAGATCCTGAATGGTTCGCCACACGGCCTCGTTCTCCTGACACTCGCCGGGCACCACCAGCGTCATGCTGCCATCGGAATTGCTGAGTAACTGCGAGTTGAACAGGTAAGTACTCACGGCATCGTCGAGGCTCACCGCCTCCGACGGGACACGCACCGGAATCAGCGGCGCTTCCATCTTCTCACGCAGGGCATCCAGCGTGGCCTGCTCATCGAGGAAGGCCATCTCGTGATAAAGCAGCACCGGCCCGTTGCCCACACTGATCACGTCGTTGTGAAACACACCGGCATCGATGGCACCAGGATGCTGCTGGGCGAATACCGTCTGCGAGGCTTGCAGTCCGTGCTGGCGCGCCACGGCCTGGCTGGCCTCGAGTGTCTGTCGGGCCGGATAGCGCTTGGGCACGACACGCTCATGCGCTTCGCTAACGAACGCCTGGCGTCCGTAGACGTAAAGATGCACGCCGGCCTCGCCGTGTGAAGCGGCCAGACGCGTGTGGTTGGCGGCCCCCTCGTCGGCAAATGCGGGCGTCGCCGGCAGCACCGGATGGTGCGCGAAATACCGTTCGTCGGCGAAGATCGCCTTCAGCACACGGGCGGTGGTCTGCGGTTCGAGGAAGCGATGGAAGCTCGATTGCAGGTTGGCCGGCGTGAAGTGCACGCGCCCGTCCCGGCTATCGCGACTCGGCGTGACGGTGGCGGCGTTTGCCGTCCACATGCTCGACGCCGAGCACACCGCGCGCAGCAACTGCGGTGCCTCGCGAGCGGCGCGTTCGAGCACCTCGGCGTTGCTGCCGGAAAAGCCGAGATCACGCAGTGCACCGAGGTCCGGGCGCTGCTGGGGCGGTAGCACGCCCTGGGCATAGCCGGCATCCTTCAGCGCCTTCATCTTGGCCAGCCCCTGCAGCGCAGCTTCGCGCGGATTGGCGGTCAGCCCGCCATGGCGCATCGAGGCGACATTACCGTGCGCCAGCCCCGAGTAGTTGTGGGTCGGCCCCACCAGGCCATCGAAATTGACCTCCAGGGTCTCGTGCAGCGGCGCGCTCATAGCGTCACTCCCGGCGGCAGGGAGTCGGGCAGGATCAGGGATTCCGCCTCCATGGAGGCCACCGGATAGGCGCAGTAATCGGCCGCGTAGTAGGCGCTGGGACGATGGTTGCCGCTGTCGCCGATGCCGCCGAAGGGGGCATCGCTCGACGCGCCGGTGGTCTGGCGGTTCCAGTTGACGATGCCGGCGCGGATACGCAGCAGGAAATCGTCCCAGTCGGCCTGCTCGCCACCGATCAGTCCCGCGGCAAGGCCGTAACGGGTCGCGTTGGCAAGCGCGATCGCCTCGTCCCAGTCCTGGTAGCGGTGCACCTTGAGCAACGGGCCGAAGTGCTCCTCGTCGGGAATCCGGAGTCCCGTGACATCGATCAGGGCCGGACTGATCAGGCTGGTGCCTTCCTGCAGGCGCCGCATGCGCGCCAGCACCGTGCCTCCCAGCTCCTCGAGATCCTCCTGGGCATGCAGCAGGCCGTCGGCTGCGGCGCGACTCACCAGCCCCCCGTAAAAAGGGGCCGGCTCGGCGAAGGGTTCGGCGATGTGCAGCTTGCCGATGGCCTCGACCAGCGCCTCCAGCAGGCGATCCCCCACCGGCCCCTGAGGCACGATCAGGCGGCGGGCACAGGTGCAGCGCTGGCCACCGGAAAGAAAGGCGGATTGCAGGATGGTGAGTACCGCGGCCTCCTGGTCGGGAACGTCCTTGACCACCAGGGGATTATTGCCGCCCAGCTCGAGAGCCAGGATCTTGCTCACTTGGCCGGCGAACTGCTTGTGCAGCAGCCCACCGATCTTCACGCTGCCGGTGAACAGCAGCCCATCGATGTCCACCGCACCGGCCAGGGCCTGCCCCACCGGCGCACCGCCCTGTACCAGATTGATCACCCCGTCGGGCAAGCCCGCCTCCAGCCAGCACTGCAGGGTCAGATCCGCCGTCATCGGCGTCTGCTCGCTGGGCTTGAACACTACCGTGTTGCCTGCCAGCAACGCCGGCACGATGTGTCCGTTGGGCAGATGGCCGGGGAAATTGTAGGGGCCGAATACCGCCAGCACGCCGTGCGGGCGGTGGCGCACCACGGCGCGTGCTCCACTGGTCTCGCCCAGCTCCCGGCTGCGCTCGCCGGTGCGTTCCTGATAGGCGGTGACGGAAATCGCCACCTTGGCGATCATCGCCCCGACTTCCGTGCGCGCCTCCCACAGCGGCTTGCCGGTCTCCTGGGCGATGCCCGAGGCCAGCGCTTCCCGGTTGGCTTCCAGGCGCTCGCGAAAGCGCTCGATGATCCGCTGGCGCTCGGCAAAGGGCTGACGCGCCCAGCCGGGGAAGGCTTGCCGAGCGGCCTTCACGGCCGCCTCGACCTGTGCCGGACTGGCCGCGGCGGCGGTCCACAAGGATTGTTGCGATATCGCATCGATCTTGACGAGACGGCCTGCTTCACCCTCGACCCAGGCCCCGCCGATCAACAGTTGCTGCTTGGCTTGCATGGCATTCTCCCGTTGCGCGCATCGTCCCGATGCGCTCGCCTCATTTGGATGTCGCTTCGGCCAGCGACCGCAGGCGCCGTGCACCCTTGTCGACCTCAGGCACGCTAGGCCTGCAGCACGCGCAAGCGATCGTCGGTCCCGATCTCGAGACGACGCGCCTCTTCGGGCGATAGCGTCACCACCCCGTCGGCATTCGGCCCGCGGGCGATCCAGGCGGCACGAAAATCGCGCATGCCGGTGGTACCCGCCAGCCAGACATGGCGCTCCTGCGCGGGTGCGGCGTGCGCAACGACTTCCACCGGGTAGCAGCGCGACTCACGTACCGCACGCACGTCATCGAGATAGGCCTCCACCGTGGGACCGCCGTCGAAGATGTCGATATAGCCTTCCCAGCGCAGCCCTTCCTTCTTGAGCATCTCCAGGGCCGGACGCGTGTGTTCGTGAACCTGACCGATACAGGCACGGGCCTCTGCGGAGAGAAACGGCGTATAGATGGGAAACTTGGGCATCAGCTCGCCGATGAAACTCTTCTGCCCCAGGCCGGTGAGCCGATCGGCCTCATGAAAATCCATGGGGAAGAAATGGCTGCCCAGACAGGTCCAGAACGGGCTGATGCCCTGAGCGTCGAATACCCCGCGCATCTCCGCCAACACTTTCTGCGGAAAGCGATCGCGGAACTCGGCCATGAACAGCCAACGCGCCTTGGACAGCAGCGCGCCGTTACGCTCGTGGCGACGATCGCTGCCACGATACTCGGGACGCAGAAACAACGAGCAGACCTCGGCGTCACCGGTATGATCGGAACTCAGAAACAGGGTATCGATGGTGCGATGCAGGTCGAGCTGTACCGAGGAGTGCGCCAGCGTCCCTACCCGGTAGTTGTAGAACGGCATGTCGCGGCCGACCTGGCCCTCGATGGCGCAGCAGCCCGCCAGCTCGCCGGTGGCCTCGTCCTCGAGCACAAAGAAGTACAGCCGATCGTCTAGCGGGGTGTGCTCCTCGAAGGCGCTCGCCGCCCGGGTGATCTTGGCCACCAGAAAATCGTGATTCTCGGGCAGCGAGGTGAAGCCCACCCCGGTCTGGCGCGCCAGTACCATCAGGCCGTCGATGTCGCGCTGGGCGATGGGACGAATACGCATCAAGGCTCTCCCTCGTCAAAACGCTCTTCGGCGGTCGGCAGACCCAGCGGGGCGGCCAGGACGGCACGCCCCTCCTCCACCCCGAGCAGCTCGGCATGTTCCGGCGACAGCATCAACTGACCGGTGGGCGACAGCGCGTAACGCGCCACCACGCAGCGGAAATCGCCGAGCTTCTGATTGGCCACCAGTGCCGGCTCGGCATCCGGCAGTGCGCCGGACGGACGGATGCGTACCGGATGCCAGCCGCAGTCGCGCAGGGTCCGCAGGCGGTCGCGCTCGCACCGGATCACCGGTCCCGCGTCGAAGATATCGACATGCCGCGAGCGTACAAAGCCCTCGGCAAGCATCTCTTCCATGGCGCTTTCATGGGCGGGATGCTCGCGTCCGATGGCGGCCCGCGCCTGGGGCGTGAGCAATGGCAGATAAAGAGGAAACTGCGGCATCACCTCGGCAATGAAGCTCTTCGAGCGCACTCCGGCGAGATGATTGATCTCCTCGTAACCGCGCACGAAGAAGTGCCGGCCCACGCTGTTCCAGAACGGCGACTCGCCCTCGGCATCCAGAAAGCCGGGAAAGGCCACCGCCAGCGTCTCGGCGAAGCGCTCCGGGTACTGGGCGATGAACATCAGCCGTGCACGACGCAGCAGACTCTCGGCGCTGGTGCCCTTGTAACGGGCGTCCAGCGACAGCGCGCACAACAGCGTCACTTCCGACATCTCGTGGGACAGCGACAGGGTCTGCACTTCGCGACGCACGTTGAGCTGTTGCGAGGCGTGAATCAGCGTCTCCTGACGATAGGTGTAGTAAGCGTCATGGGCGCCGGCCTGGGCTCGGATGCTGGCGGTGCCGACCACCTCGCCGCACTCGAGATCCTCGAGCACGAAGGTGTAGGTCTGCTCACCGGGAAAATCCACCTCGTGCGCCATGGCCCGCGCAGAACGGGCAATGCGCTCTTCCAGGCGATCGCGATGGGCCGGCAGGTTGGTCAGGCGCGGCGTGGCGGAACTCGCCAGATGCTCCAGCGCCGGCAGGTCACGCGGCTGAACGGGGCGAACGACAAGCATGACGGGACCTCTCGGCAATTCGCTCATGCGTCCGCGACGAGTCGGGCGATGGCCCGCTCGAGACGTACCATGCCTTCGGTGATATCCGCCTCGGGAATCACCAGCGACGGCGCCATGCGCAGCACGTTGGGGCCGGCAACCAGCGCCATCAGCCCCTCCTCCATGGCCAGCGGCAGGATGTCCCGCGCGCGGTCGTTATAGCGCTCGGCCATCTCGGCACCGATCAGCAGTCCCATCCCGCGGACTTCCTTGAATACTCCGTGCTGACGGTTGATCGTCTCCAGATGCTCCCGGAACAGGGCATGGCGATGCCGGACGCCCTGCAGTACCTCGGGCGTGTCGATGGTTTCCAGCGCCGCCAGGGCCACCGCGGATGCCAGGGCATTGCCGCCGTAGGTGGAACCGTGGGTGCCGACTGCCAGCGCCGGTGCGATACGGTCGGTGGTCAGCATCGCGCCCACCGGGAACCCGCCGCCCAGGGCCTTGGCGCTGGTCAGGATGTCCGGCGTGACGCCGTAAGCCATGTAGGCATAGAGATGCCCGCTGCGCCCGACGCCGGACTGGACCTCGTCGAAGATCAGCAGCGCATCGTGCGCGTCGCACAACTCGCGCAGGCCTTCGAGAAACGCCGGGGTCGCGGGCACGATGCCGCCCTCGCCCTGCATCGGCTCGACGATCACCGCGCAGGTATCGGCATCGATCAGTTCACGCACGCTGTCGAGGTTGTTGAACTCGCCGTGCACGATACCGCCCGGCACCGGTCCGAACCCCTGCGAATACTTGGGTTGTCCGCCGACACTGACGGTAAACAGCGTGCGTCCGTGAAACGACTGACGGAAGGAGATGATCTTGTGCTTGCGCTCGCCATGGGTATCGTGCGCCCAGCGCCGCGCCAGCTTCAGTGCGGCCTCGTTGGCCTCGCCTCCCGAGGAGCAGAGATACACCTTGTCGGCGAAGGTGCGCTCGACCAGCGCCCGGGCGAGCAGCAAAGCCGGCTCGTTGGTGTAGACGTTGGACAGATGCCAGAGCTTGTCGGCCTGGGTTTTGAGCGCCCCGACCAGCGCCGGATGGCAATGACCCAGAGAGTTGACGGCGATCCCTCCGGCGAAGTCGATGTACTCGCGGCCCTCCTGATCCCACAGGCGGCTGCCCTCGCCGCGCACGGGAAGGGTCTTCTGCGGTGCGTAATTGGGCACCATGTAGCGATCGAAATCCTCGCGAGTCGGGGACTGGGCCATGCTGTTTTCCCTCCGGTTGAGCCTATGGATAATACGAGTATAGGGACGCCCCTGCGCCAGGTCTTTCAGCGATGGGACGATAAATTATGAAAACGGGTGGGGTCGGCATGACGATTGTCATCGTGACATCATCAATAACCGTTACACTGCTCGAAGAGGAGTGCCGGGAGAGCCGTCATGTTCAATACCACCGCCTGGAATCGTCTGCGCTACACCCTCTATGCCCCAATCTACGATCTCGTCGCCGACCGGCTCTTTCGCCGGCCACGGCGCCTCGCACTGGAACAGGTGGATTGGGCCCCGGGACAGTGCGTGCTGATCGTCGGTGCCGGAACAGGACTCGATCTGCCCTTCCTGCCGCGCGACGTCGAGATTCAGGCAACCGACCTGTCACCGGCGATGGTGCGGCGTGCTGCGGTGCGTGCCGAACGCCTCGGGCTGGACGTGACGGCGAAGGTCATGGATGCCGAGCATCTCGATTATCCTGACGGGCATTTCGACGTGGTGATCATGCATCTGATTCTGGCCGTCATGCCCGACCCCGAGGCGGGGCTACGCGAGGCCTATCGCGTGCTGGCGCCGGGAGGGCAGCTCTGCGTGATGGACAAGTTCCAGGCCGATGACCGCTCTGCCGGGCCGGGACGGCGCTTGCTCAATCTACTGACCAGTCTCGTCGCCACCGATATCACGCGCCAGGCCAGCCCGCTGCTGAGCCGGGCAGGATTTCGTCTCGAGTACGATACGCCGGTCATGATGGGCTCGGTATTCCGGGCCCTGCTGGCCTGCAAGGAGTAGTCGGAGAAGAGTAGCTGGAGAGAAGTAGTTGGAGAAGAGAGTCGCCGGAGAACCTCCGTGCGACACGTCAGAGCATCCTGGTCAGCCTGACCCGCTCCAGACGCTCGCCGAAGCGCTCGACCCACTCCGTCCCCTGGCGCACCCAACCACGACGCTCCAGCCCCGGCGCAAGCACCAGACTGGCCTCGATGGTCAGGCAGGCCACTCCCCGCTCGCGCATGCCCGCTTCGGCGTGATCCAGCAGTTGCGAACCGATGCCGCGTCGTGACAGCGACGGCCATACGTAGAGCGTTTCGATGCGCGCACCATCGAGGTCGAGCTCGCAGAACCCCACACAGCGTCCATCGCGGGTCGCCACCAGCGTCGAGTACAGCACCTGACGCGCCGCCCACGCTTCTGCCTCGCGGGGCAGCGCGTTCGTCCAGGCCTGGCGTTGAGCCAGCGAGTAATGGGCGCAGGCTCCCTGCATCACCGCATGGTGAAAGACCTCGGCTTGATCGGCCCCGTCACGTGGCAACGCGGCACGAAAGATCACGCGCTCAAGCATCGCTCACATTGTCCTCATCGAAGCGACGTACTCTGAGTGATGTCCGTCTCATGCAGCCGCGTCCGTCAGCGCCTCGAAGCGCGGGAAGCGCGAGGCGATGCGACTTTCCGTCATCTGCGTCACCCAGCCCTGGGTATTGGTGAACATGCGGATGCACAGGAAATCGGGATTGGGCCCCATGTCGAACCAGCGCGGCGTATTGGCCGGCACCGACATGAGATCGCCCTGGGAACAACCGATGACGTAGACCCGGCTATCCATGTGCAGGTAATAAATGCCTTCGCCACGTACGAAGAAACGCGCCTCATCTTCAGCGTGGCGGTGCTCTTCGAGAAATTCCTGGCGCAGCGTTTCCTTGTCGGGATGATCGGGCGTCAGGCTGATGACGGCCGCCACGGCGAAGCCGAACTCCGCCTGCAGGCGCGCCACGCCATCGGCGAAGGCGGCGAGAACGCTTTCCTGATCGGCGTCCGGCGCCAATGTCACATCCGTGCTCCAGCGTTCGAAACGCACGCCATGAGCGTCCAGTTCGGCGGCGATGCGCTCGCCATCGTAGGTCGAGAGCAGCGGCTGTTCGCCGTCGGCCTCGTGATAGACATGCAGGAAGCTCATGACAGATCTCTCCTTAGATCCAGTTCACACTCGAACAGAAAGCCAGCGCCGTCACATGGCGCGGTCAGGCATACATACCACAGGCCCCAGTATAGAGGCCATGGCCGCGAATCCGGTAGGCGTGGTACGCCGTCCACGGCATAATGCCGCTCATGAACGAGATGTCTCCTCCTGACTTTCCGGACACCCTGAGCCTCGCGCCCATCGGGCGTATCGAGAGCGACTATCCCGACAAGTTCGGGATTCCCCGCCAGCCCGGCCTGGCGCCGGCCGCCCGGGGCGTGCTGCATCTGCTGCCACCGTATGACGACCCGCTCGGTGTACGCGGCCTGGAAGCCTTCAGCCACCTCTGGCTGACCTTCCTGTTTCATGCCAGTCCCGAGCGCTGGACGCCGCTGGTGCGTCCGCCGCGCCTGGGCGGCAATACCAAGGTCGGGGTATTCGCCACGCGCAGCACACACCGTCCCAACCGCCTGGGACTGTCGCTGGTGGAACTGGTGGATATCGACACGCGTCGTGGCGTGCGTCTGCATCTGCGCGGCCATGACCTGCTCGACGGAACGCCGGTGCTGGACATCAAGCCCTACCTGCCCTGGGCGGAAGCGCGCCCCGAGGCGCAAGCCGGCTTTGCCCCCGCACCGCCCACCTTGTATCCGGTCCACTTCAGCGCAGCGGCAGACGCCACGCTGGCACGTCGCCGTGATGGCGTCTCGCTGCGCGAACTGATCGTTCAGGTACTGGCTCAGGACCCGCGCCCGGCCTATCGCTCCGGGGCCGAGTCACGCCGCTATGGCGTTCCGCTGCGCGATGTCGACGTGCGTTTCCGGGCATGCGAAGACGGTGAAGGCGGGACTGTCATGGAAGTGGTCGAGATCGTGGCGCTCTAGGACCAAGCTGCTCCGTACAGCTTTACTCTGCACCATTTGAGTGGATGTCATGTCACGGCAGAAGCCAGACATCAGTCACTAGGCTGAACCTACGGTGACTTATACTACGGCAAGCAGTGCAAATCATAATATTTAGTTAAAACTTTTGTCGGTCTCAGTATTAGAAATCAATACTCAGCCACTACTTATAGCTATTATAATTAATATCTACAACATACTTAAAATTAAATTGGTAAAAAATTATTAATTTGTATAGACAGCACCTGTCGATGCCAATTGAATGTGCTATGCATTAATAGTGGTGCCGAAAAAAACAATCCTGCTAGGAGTTTCATCACATGCAAATTAATATTCAATCCATGCAGTGGAGCCGTCTGCAGTTTGTCGCTGACGTCCGTCCTATTGATGACTCTGACGCTCCCGTCTTGGCAGCCATCCGGGACATCCTTGATCAGTATAATTGCCTAGATCGATTCGGTGTTACTCTCCTACATAATCATTTCGACATTGGCGACGACGAAATAATGATGGAGTTTACCGACTTAAGAAAACGCGAGCACCGCGTTAGCCCCATGAAACGAGCAGAATTGGAGCGTGATGGCATAGATATTCTGACAACAGTAGTAGGATTCGACAAGAATGGTTACTTCCAAGGTTGTGGCTGTAACCCAAGAGCATCCGGACATCACCACCTTTGACACAAATCGTTAATAACCATCCTACTTTTTCTCAATTAGAGGTGGATTCTAGCGTTACAAACAAAGGCTTCACCTAAATATTTTTGAATCTTGGCATCACAGCATGCAATGGGGCATTGGCGTGTGTGATTGCGGTAATTTTTTACCTATCAAGATTTGCGGCGTGAAGCGAGGGAGAGCAAAGAGAGGGCAATACAATTGCCCTCTCTTTAAATTGCCACACGGCAGATCAATAGTTGAACAGCCGGCTGCATAACACCTGAGATTCGTCATCTAGACAAAACATTCTGCCGTAATTCAAGGCGATAAATAATTCAACCAAAGTCGACGCCGATACGTCGCCCTACCTCCTCGTAGGCCTCGATGACGCCTCCCAACCCCTGACGGAAGCGGTCCTTGTCCATCTTCTCGCGGGTCTTGGCGTCCCACAGACGACAGCCGTCGGGCGAGAATTCATCACCCAGCACGATCTCGCCATCGAACACGCCGAACTCGAGCTTGTAGTCGACCAGCAGCATGTCCCCATCGAGGAACAGCCGCTTGAGCACGTCGTTGACCTGGAAAGTGAGCGTCTTCATTCGCGCCAGCTGATCGGACGTCGCCCAGCCGAAGGTCTCGGCCAGCGACTCGTTGATCATCGGGTCGCCCTTCTCGTCGTTCTTCAGGAACAGTTCGAAGGTCGGCGGATTGAGCTCGACGCCCTCCTCCACGCCGAGCCGGCGCACCAGACTGCCCGCAGCGAGATTGCGCACCACACACTCGACGGGAATCATGTCGAGCTTCTTGACTACACACTCGTTGTCGGAGAGCAGCGACTCGAAATGGGTGGGAACCCCGGCAGCCTGCAGCTTCCCCATGATGAAGGCGTTGAACTTGTTGTTGACCATGCCCTTGCGCGCCAGAGCCTCCTTCTTCTTGCCGTCGAAGGCACTGGTGTCGTCGCGAAAATGCAGGATCAATCGCTGCGGATCGTCGGTGCGGTAGACTGACTTGGCCTTTCCCGCATACAGCTCGTCACGTTTTTCCATGGGACTCTCCACAACGGCCCTCACTGAATCGATGATCGCCCAGCCGAAGCCGAGCGTAGGATGTCTCTGAATTTGATACTTGATACAGCTAGTACGTCGGCCTACCAAGGCTAGGCGATCAGCTGCCAGTCCGCGCCCGCATCCTGTGCGGCCACCACCAACCGTGCCTCGTCGCCGTCGAGCAGGGGCACGAGGGCTTCCAGCACCAGCTCGGGGCGATTGTTCTGCTCCGAGAGGTGCGAACAGACGATGCGCTGCAGCCGATCCAGCCCCAGCCGGGTCAGCAGCTGTGCGGCCTGAACGTTGGCCAGGTGCCCCCAGTTGCCGCCCACGCGACGCTTGAGACTTGGCGGGTAGCGGCCTTCGGCCAGCATGCGCACGTCATGATTGCACTCCAGGGTCAGGGCATCGCAGCCGCGATAGGCCTCGATGACGTGATCGCTGGCGTGCCCCAGATCCGTCAGCACGCCGAGCCGCCGGCCATGGGCGGCGAAGCAGAACTGAATGGGTTCTCGGGCATCGTGGGGTACGGTGACCGGGTCGATCGTCAGCCCCTTGATGGCGAAGCGTGATTGCGGCGTGATCAGATGACGGCGTGGCACCTCGCCAAGGCGACTCGACAGCCAGGTTCCGGCACTGAGATAGACCGGCACATCGTGCCGACGCGCCAAGGCGCCCACCCCCTTGATATGATCGCCATGCTCATGGGTAACCAGAACGGCGTCGAGCTGACGGGGATGCACGCCGAGACGCGCCAAGCGACGTTCGGCCTCACGCAGGCCGAAGCCGCAGTCGACCAGCACGTGCGCCTGCCCGTCGCTGACCAGCGTCGCATTGCCCTTACTGCCGCTGCCCAGCGAGGCAAAGCGCAGTCCCTCTTGGCTATCGTTGCGTGCCATGCGTCGCTCAGCGCAGGGTCGAGGCGACGCTGTCGAGCAGTTCCCGCGCCTCGCCAGAAGCCACGCGGTCGCCATCGGCGCCGGCCACGCTGACCGTGGTCATGTTCTGGCCGGCAGCCGTGACCTGCAATCGATACTGCCGGGGCTCGGCACCACCGCCAAACAGCGAGCCGAAGAAGCCACTGCTGCGCGCTTCCCTTGGCACGTACTCGACAAGAAACTCACCTGCGCTGCGATTCTGATCGACCAGGCGCTGGTTGTCGCTGTCGAATGCGTTCTGCAACTGGTAGTAAAGCTCCGACCAGGCACGCTCGAAATCCAGCGCTATCTGCAATTGCCATTGGCCATCGTGATTTTCCAGCCGCACGCGGTCATTGCGGGAGAGTGTCTGAGCGGCCAGCGAGACGCCACTTTCGGCTTCATCATTGGCCGCCAGATAGCCCTTGAGAGCGTTCAGGCATTGCGTGGCGGCGTCAGTCGCGGTCTGGCAGCGGACCTCACTGGTACCGGCGCGCAGACCCTGTCTCACGCTGAGCGCACCTTGGGCCGTCTCGATACGCCCGTTGGCCGCATCCAGGCCTGTCACTTCCAGGCCGTGGTCGTTGACGAAACGCTGCAGCCGTGGCCAGACGCTGCCCGGTGCGGCATTGACCAGCAACCAGTGATCATCGCCGGCCTCACGCACTTCCACGAACGCCTCGCTCGTGTCGCGGCGAGCGGCGAGCGGTTCGGGGCGAGGTGCATCGAAGTCTTCCGCCGCCAGGTAATCGCTGTTTGCCTCGGGTACCGGCATGGCATCCTGGTAGCGAGTCGGGTCCCGCACATCAGGCAACTGAAGCGGCTCGACCATTTCGGCCTGGGTATATTCGGAGTTGCGGTCGTAGTAGTAGCCGGAACGGCCACAGCCGCCTAGCGCCAGAGAGACGCCCACGATCAGCGGCATCCATTTCAGCATGGGAGTCATGCATCTACCTTCTTTATGCTTTCGGGACAATCCATGAGGGTGAAATGCCTCGAAGTCAGCCGTCGATCACGCCGGCCAGTTGCAAGGCTTCGCTGACCGTGGCGTGGTACTTTTCGGACAGCCACGTCATCGGCAGGCGGATACCCTGTTCGGCATAGCCCATGCGATGCAGCGCCCACTTGACGGGAATGGGGTTGGCCTCGACGCCCAACGAGGCGTGCAATGGCAGCAGCCGGGCATTGATCTGGTGCGCCTTTTCGTAGTCGCCGGCAGTGGCGGCGACACACAGCTCGTGCATCGAGCGCGGCGCCACGTTGGCCGTCACCGAGATATCGCCATTCCCGCCCATCAGCATGAAATCGCAGGCGGTGCCGTCATCGCCGGAGTACAGGGCGAAGTCGCTGCCCTTGAGACGTTCGATGAGATCTTCGGCACGCTCGAGATTGCCGGTGGCATCCTTGAGCCCGACGATATTGTCGACTTCGGCCAGACGGAAAACGGTCTCGTTGTAGAGATCGGAACAGGTGCGCCCCGGCACGTTGTACAGAATCACCGGCAGGTTGGCGCCCTCGGCCACGGCCTTGAAGTGCTGGAACAGGCCTTCCTGGGTCGGCTTGTTGTAGTAGGGGCAGACGGACAGGCAATAGTCGGCACCCACTTCCTTGGCATAGCGGGCCAGCTCGACGGCCTCGGAGGTGGCATTGGCCCCGGTGCCGGCGATCACGGGAATGCGTCCGTTCACCTCTTCGACGACGGTACGGATGACGTCGAAGTGTTCGGCGAAGGACATGGTGGTGGGCTCGCCCGTGGTCCCCGCCGCAACGATGGCGTCGGTGCCGTTCTCGAGGTGGAAGTTCACCAGGCGACGCAGCGCCTCCCAGTCGATCTCGCCACTGATTTTCATTGGAGTCGCCAGCGCGACGATACTGCCTGTGATCATCCTACAGTGCTCTCCTGTAATGCGGACCAGAATCGGGCCGTTGAAACGCGTGTGGTCAAGAGGACGCAGATATGCGGGACTCCAAGTGACGCGGAAGCGGCTTATGCCGCGTCATGTCGACGACTACACCATAGCGGCCATCCGCGATGTAACGGTAGATGGTACTCAGGCAGCCAGAGCGTGTACAGGTGCCGAGGCACCTCAAGCGTGCATTCATGATGGCAGACGCGCTACCTCAGGCTACGAGGGCACCCCCACCGGGTGCGGCTATCGCTCGATCCGGCTTTACAGCCGCGCGATGCTTGCGTGTAATCGGGGCCTTTCGTCCACTGTCAAGGAAACCATCATGAGCGTCAGCGTCGGTCAGAACGTTCCCGATTTCACCGCCCAAGCGACCAGCGACACCACCGTCACGCTGTCCGACTTTCAAGGCCGGCAGGTCATACTCTATTTCTACCCCAAGGACAGCACGCCCGGCTGCACCACCGAGGGCGGCGACTTCCGCGACCACAAGGAGGCGTTCGACACCGTCAACACGGTGATATTCGGCGTATCCCGCGATGGCCTGCGTGCGCATGAAAACTTCAAGGCCAAGCAGAATTTTAACTTCGAACTGATTTCCGACAAGGACGAAACCCTATGTCGGCTCTTTGATGTCATCAAGCTCAAGAAACTGTATGGCAAGGAACATCTGGGCATCGAGCGCAGCACCTTCCTCATCGACAGTGACGGCACGCTGGCCGCCGAATGGCGCAAGGTCAAGGTCGCCGGCCACGTCGAAGAGGTGTTCGAAGCTGCCCGCGAACTGAACGCCCGCCAACAGCTTGGGTAGATCATTCCGTTGCCGTCTGGGGCAGGCGGGTCTGGCTGCGCACGCTGCGCGGCCAGGCTTGGGTCAGTGCCTTGAGCAGCGTGGCCAGCGGAATGGCGAAGAACACGCCCCAAAACCCCCAGATGCCGCCAAAGAACAGCACCGCCAGAATGATCGATACCGGGTGCAGATTGACGGCTTCCGAGAACAGGATCGGCACCAACACATTGCCGTCCAGTGCCTGCAGGACGGCATAGGCGATCAGCACATAGAGAAACTGGTCGCTGATGCCGAAGTAGAAACCGGCCACCGCCGCGACCGGCAGCGTGGCCACCGCCGCGCCGATATACGGCACCAGCACCGATAGCCCCACTACCAGCCCCAGCAGGGCCGAGTACGGCAGACCGAAGAACCAGAAGGTGATGAACGCGGCACTGCCGACGATAAAGATCTCGATCACCTTGCCCCGCACGTAGTTGGCGATCTGATCGTCCATCTCGTTCCAGATGCGCGTCATCAGGCTGCGCTTTCGGGGCAGCTTGGAGAGCATGAATTGCGTCAGCGGCTCACGATCCTTGAGCAGAAAGAACACCAGAATCGGCACCAGCACCAGATAGACGATCAAATCCATCAGCGTGCCCAGCGAGGCCAGTGACAGCGTCAGCGCCCGCTGGGTCATCTGGGTCGCCTGACGCCCGGCGGTCTCGATCCAGCTCTGGACCTGATCCGGCGTGATCAACGTGGGGTAGCGCGCCTGAAGCTCGTCGAGCCAGTGCTGAACACTGGCGAACATCTGCGGCGCCTCCTGCACCAGTTCCACCGTCTGGTTCCACACCAGCGGCATCACCACCAGCGCCAGTGCCAGCAGCGCACCGAGAAAGACCAGGAACACCAGCAGTACCGATGGCAGACGCGGCAGTCCCAGGCGTTCCAGCCAGCTCACCACGCCCTGCAGCAGAAAGGCCAGCACCAGGGCCGTGAAAAATGGCGCCAGCATGCTGCCCAGCCAGATCACCGCCGCGAACCCCAGGATCAGCACGACGAGCAGGACGACCGCCTCCTCGTCGGAGAAGTAACGGTTCACCCAACCTTCCAGCAAGGCCTTCATGGTCATGCGCATGATCCTCGCGCTCCCTTGCGGAGCCAGTAATAATAGATGCCGTCCCGCTCCTCGCGCGCTTCCAGCGCATGCGGGCTCTGCCCTGCAAAGGATTCAAAGTCGCGCCAGGAACCGGCATCCGTCGCCCGGACTTCCAGCAGGGCATTCTCGGCCAGGCCGGCCAGCGCCTGCTTGGCCTTGAGCAGGGGGAGCGGACAAGGCAGGCCGCAGGTGTCCAGCACTTCGTCAGGTTGGCGCGCCATGTGAACTCCGGTAGTTGAAAACGCCACGATTTAAAGGCACTTTGCCAGTCAATTCAATGTCAGAGACAAGACCCGGTCGCCCTGGCCTTCCACGCGCTACGATGCCCGGGTTCGCCACGCTGACGAGGACATCATGCCACGCTCCTGGACATCCTTCGCTGCTGCCGGCCTGCTGACCGCCGCCGTCATCGCTCCCCTGCACGCTGCCGACGAGTATGGCCTGCCCGACCTGGGCAGCAGCAGCGCAAGCGTCTCGAACAACGACGAGTACCGGATGGGCCGTGCCTGGCTACGTCAGTTCCGTGCCCAGACCCAGGAGTGGCAGGACCCCATCACTTGGGACTATGTCCAGTCGACTCTTCAGCGGCTGCTGCCCTACTACGATATTCGCGATCCCATTGTCATCACGCTGGTCGACAGCCGCCTGCTGAATGCCTTCGCCGTGCCCGGCGGCGTGGTGGGCGTCAATTCCGGCCTGTTTGCCTTCGCGCCGGATCGTGACGCCTTCGTCTCGGTACTCGCCCACGAACTGGGACACCTCGCCCAGCGCCACTACGCCCGCCGCATGGAGCGGGTCGAGGAGACGCAGCTGCCGACCATGGCCGCCATGCTCGCCGGTATGGTCATCGCCGCCGGTGGCGGCGGTAACGCCGGCCTGGCCGCCATGATGGGCACCCAGGCCGCTTTCATTCAGGATCAACTGGCCTACTCACGGCGTTTCGAGCAGGAAGCCGACCGAGTCGGCCTGCAGGCCATGGCCAAGGCCGGTTTCGACCCCGAAGCCATGCCCCGCATGTTCCGCGCCCTACAGCGCCTGTCCAGCCTGCAGGGCGGCAATCCACCGGAGTTTCTGCTTACTCACCCTGTCACCGAATCACGCATCAGCGACACTCAGGCGCGGGCCGACCAGCTCAGCCCGGCGGCACATCCAGCAGACAGCACACCGGTCTATGCCATGATTCGCGCCCGTGCGCTGCTCGAGCATAACAAGGACAATCCCGAGCAGGCCATGGTCCAGCTGCGCCAGGACGACCCGCCCGAACAGGCGATCCGCTATCTGCAGGCGCTGATCGCTGCCGAGAAGGGCCGGACGGATACCGCCCTGTCCCAGCTCGCCACACTGGCCGGAGAGCTTCCCGATCTGTCGATGATTCCCGCCAGCGCGGCCGAGATCGCCAACGACGCCGGTCGCCGCCAGGACGCCCTGTCCCGCGCAGAGCGGATACTGCGCCTTTCACCGGACTACTATCCCGCCCAGCGCGTGCGTGCCGAGGCCCTGCTGCAGATCGACGCTTCAAGAGCCTTCAATGTGCTGCGCGAGATGAGCGAACAGTACCGGGAGGATCCTCAGGTATTCGCGCTACTCGCCGAAGCAGCCGGCCGCAGCGGCCATGAAGCCTGGGGGCAGCTCGCCCGCGCCGAGCAGCTCCAGCTCACCGGACGCATCGATCAGGCCATCCGCCAGTTGGAGGTCGCCGAGAAGGTCGCCAAGCAGGAAGGGGATTTCGCCATGGCCAGCCGCATCCAGAACCGCCGCGAAGATTTCATCGACTACCGCAAGGCCCTGCAGCAGTTCTGACGCCCCCATGCCGGTATTCGACAACGGGCGCAAGACGAAGGCTGGCGGTAGCGTCACGCTGAGCATCCCGAGCATGCAGCGCTGCATGCTCGGGACAGACTATCGATGCCCGACAGACCTTGTGCTACTTGCCGAAGTTCAGCATGCGCTCGAGCGGCTTGAGCGCCCGCAGTCGCAGCGCATCGTCGACGAAGATCTCGCCTTCGCCCTCGCGTAGCGCGCCCGCCAGATTGTCCAGCGCGTTCATCGCCATCCACGGACAGTGTGCACAGCTCCTGCAAGTGGCGCCGTTCCCGGCCGTGGGCGCCTCGAACAGCAGCTTTTCCGGCACCGCCTGCTGCATCTTGAAGAAGATGCCGCGGTCGGTGGCGACGATCAGCTTCCGCTGGGGCAACTCGCGGGCCGCCTTGATCAGTTGTGAGGTGGAGCCGGCCACATCGGCGAGTTCCACCACGCTGCGTGGGGATTCGGGGTGCACCAGCACTGCAGCATCGGGATGCAGCTTCCTGAGGTCCAGGATCCCCTTGGCCTTGAACTCCTCGTGCACGATACAGGCGCCGTCCCACAACAGCATGTCGGCGCCGGTCTTCTGCTGGATATAGCCGCCCAGATGCTTGTCCGGTGCCCACAGGATCTTCTCGCCGCGCGCCTGCAGATGTTCGATCACGTCCACGGCGATGGAGGACGTCACCACCCAGTCGGCACGCGCCTTCACCGCCGCCGAGGTGTTGGCGTAGACCACCACGGTACGCTCGGGATGCTGATCGCAGAAGGCGCTGAACGCGTCGGCCGGACAGCCCACGTCGAGCGAACAGGTCGCTTCCAGCGTCGGCATCAGCACGCGCTTCTCCGGGGAGAGGATCTTGGCCGTCTCGCCCATGAAGCGCACCCCGGCCACCACCAGCGTGGATGCCGGATGGCGTGCCCCGAAGCGGGCCATTTCGAGAGAGTCCGCCACGCAACCGCCGGTCTCCTCGGCCAGTTGCTGGATGGCATCGTCGGTATAGTAATGGGCGACGAGCACGGCGTTACGCTCGGCGAGCAGCCGCTTGATCTCGTCGATACGCGCCTCGTCCTCGGCGGGAATGCGCGCCGGGCAGTAGGCGCGCGCCAGGTGCTCCTGCACCAGGGCTTGGGATGTCATGGTCGTCATCGTGTCTACCACTGTGACTGGCAGGGGCTCCCCCTGCGTTTTCAGGTACGCCCGCCCTCGATCATTTCGAGGTGAGACGCTCCGATGACCATGTTACTGCGCCCGGTCAACGATGCCCAGCCTTCCCCCGCCGACAAGGCCCGATCCCCGGGAGAACATATTGGCGCGCCCAAACGAAAACGCCCTCGCATCCGAAGATGCGAGGGCGGTATCTGGTGGGTCGTGTAGGATTCGAACCTACGACCAATTGGTTAAAAGCCAACTGCTCTACCAACTGAGCTAACGACCCGCAACTTGCCTTGCGGCAATTCGTCATGCAGTAAGCGCGGCGGTGATGGTGGGTCGTGTAGGATTCGAACCTACGACCAATTGGTTAAAAGCCAACTGCTCTACCAACTGAGCTAACGACCCGCCGCCGTCGGTTTTCCCACGTCTCATCACGGCCGTACCGCGAGAGGATGGTGGGTCGTGTAGGATTCGAACCTACGACCAATTGGTTAAAAGCCAACTGCTCTACCAACTGAGCTAACGACCCCCCGACAGGGCGCAAATATTACTGATAACGTTCGGAACTGACAAGTCTTTTTTCAACGACGCAGCGTTCGAAGCCGCTGCGCCTTGCGATACGCCCGGCGCTCAGCGTTCACGTCGCGGCGTGCGCGGCTTTTTCAGCGCGGTGACAGGGCGACGCTTATGCTTGTCGCGACTCCAGCGATTCTTCTCGTCGGGCGTCAGGTCCGGCACCTTGCGCTTCTCCAGCCCGGCCAGGGAAGCCAGCTCATCGATCTCATCCTGGGTGAGCTCGACCCATTCGCCGGCCTTGGCCCGCTTGTCGATGAAGATGTTGCCGTAGCGCACGCGCTTGAGGCGGCTCACTGTCAGCCCCTGCGACTCCCAGAGGCGACGCACTTCGCGGTTGCGCCCTTCCATGATCACTACGTGAAACCAGGTATTGACGCCCTCGCCGCCGAACTCCTGCACATCGGTGAAGCGTGCCGGGCCATCATCGAGCATCACGCCCTCGACCATGTTGACGACATGCTCGCGGCGCACCTCGCCCATCACGCGTACCGCGTACTCGCGCTCGACCTGGGTCGAAGGATGCATCAGGCGATTGGCCAGCTCGCCATCGGTGGTAAACAGCAGCAAACCGCTGGTATTGATGTCCAGGCGGCCGATGGCGATCCAGCGCTCACCCTTCAGGCGCGGCAGGCGTTCGAAGACGGTACGCCGGCCCTCGGGGTCCTTGCGCGTGCACAGCTCACCCTCGGGCTTGTTGTACATGATGACCCGGCGCGGCGTCTCTTCGCTGGAGCGTAGATTGATCGGTCGATCGTCGAAGGTGACCCGATCGCGCATCTCGATACGATCTCCCAGGCTCGCCACCTTGCCGTTGACCTTGATGCGCCCGGCGCTGATGGCGGTCTCCATTTCGCGGCGCGACCCGAGTCCGGCCCGGGCCAGGACCTTCTGCAGTTTTTCGGTGTTCGTGTTCATGACTCAGACGTATTCTCGTCAGATGGGTGTGCCGTATCCGCCGCTTCGTCGTCCGTCGAGACGATATCCTCGTGACGAACGGTCTGCTGGCGGGCACGTTCGGCCAGGCGGGCTTCAAGATCGGCGAAGCTCAGTCCCGACCGCTCGGACGCCGTCCCGGCGTGTGAATCCACGTCGGCCATCCCGGCCGTCGTGTCGCTTGTCGGCCCCGTATCGGCGCCGCTTTCCGTATCGCTTTCAGCCGACTGGTCCCGCAAGGTACGCGCAGGCTCAGGCAGGCTCTCGTCGAACTGGGCTTCGAGTGCTTCGAAGGCGTTAAGTTCATGCATCGGCGGCAGAGCATCGAGTGTCTTCAGTCCGAAATCGTCGAGAAACTGGCGAGTGGTGGCGTAGACCGCCGGTCGGCCGGGCACGTCGCGGTGGCCGACCACGCGGATCCAGCCACGCTCGCCGAGAGTGCGCATGATCGAGCTGCTCACCGCGACGCCGCGTACTTCCTCTATGTCTCCACGGGTCACCGGCTGGCGGTAGGCAATCAGCGCCAGCGTCTCGAGCAGGGCCCGCGAGTAGCGCTGCGGCCGCTCATCCCACAGCCGCGAGACCCAGGGCGACAGCCGCTGACGAATGCGCAGCTGATAACCCGATGCGGACTCGATCAGCTCCAGAGCGCTATTGCTCAGCCTCGCCTCGAGTGCTTCCAGCGCCTCGCGCAGCTCACGCCGAGGCGGGCATCGGCCCTCGTCGAACAGCGTCTCCAGCCGCTCCAGCGACACCGGCTCACCCGCCGCCAGCAGTGCCGCTTCGAGAATCTCGTCCAGGCCTGCGTCGCGCTCACTCACCACAGTTTTCTGTCCTGCATCGACGCCATCCGGTCATCCTCCGCCTCGGCAAAGGCGCTTTCTCCCGCGCTGTCCGTCTGTTCCTCTGCCACGCTCTCCTCGCCTGCCACCGCCGTGCGTGCACGCACGTGGATCGACGAGAACGGCGCGTTCTGCACGATTTCGATCATCGCCTCCTTGGCCAGCTCGAGAATCGCCATGAAGGTGACGATCACCCCGGCGCGCCCCTCTTCGAAGGTAAACAGGGTCTCGAAGGGGGTATAGTGCTCGGCGTTCAGGCGCTCCATGATCTTCAGCATGCGCTCGCGGGTCGACAGCACCTCGCGGCTGATCTGGTGCGCCTGGGTCAGCTCGGCGCGGCGCAGGATACCCGAAATCGCCCTCAGCAGCTCGTCGAGTTCGACTTCGGGATGCACCACCCGCGGCTCGAGCCGGGGCAGCCCGGCCTGGGCCGGGAACCAATCACGCCCAAGGCGCGGCAGCTCGTCGAGCCCTTCGGCGGCCAGCTTCAGTTGCTCATACTCCTGCAACCGGCGGATCAGCTCGGCGCGCGGATCCGTCTCGTCGTCCTCGGGGTCGCCCTTGGGCGGGCGTGGCAGCAACGAACGCGACTTGATCTCGGCAAGCATCGCCGCCATCAGCAGATATTCGCCGGCCAGATCGATCTCCAAGGCCTTCATCAGCTCGATGTACTCGATGTACTGATGAGTGATGAGCGCCACGTCGATGGCCAGAATGTCGAGATTCTGACGCCGGATCAGATAGAGCAGCAGGTCGAGCGGCCCCTCGAATGTCTCGAGAAAGACGCGCAACGCCTCCGGCGGGATGTAGAGATCCTCCGGAAACTCGGTGATCGGCTGATCGTGCAGGCGCGCCAGCACCGTCGCCGTGGACAGCGCGGCGACCCGTTCGGGCGACGTGACGCCGGTGGACGTCTCACTCATCGAATGACCTGCAGCACATGGCGATTCCACGCAGAGCAACCAAACGCGCAGTCTACCAAGCTCGGAGCGGGGACTGAATGCACCGGCGGTCGAAAACGCCAGCGCCATGCATGCCGCTGGCAGCCGGTAAAGACGTGCTTACGGGCCGGCCTCGTCAGCAGCTTGCCGAGACAGGGCAATTGCACAACGGGAAATTTTCCTTTACGCGATAGTTATTGTCCCTCGCTCACAAAAGCCTAAAGCAAACTCAATTTAAGATAATCAGGCCCAACCAAGTCCCGCTCGGCATGACAATAGATTGGAGAGCAACACGACTTGTGGACATATGGGTCAGCTCTACATGCCTGCCAACTTGCCATTGGCGGCCTATCAAGTGAGCGGGAAACACGCAGCCATCAAGTATGCCGCACTGGCGGGAGCGCTGGATGAAGAGTCTGCGATCGGAGAATCTCTGTTTGCATTCAAACGAGCAGGAGCGGATATTATTATCACTTACTATGCAAAAAATAGCGGAGATTATGCAAAAAGATCCATACCATGAACATTGACGAAACATCATGGTACATACACAAAGAATCTAATTGACAATTTGTCATGACAACCCAAGGCGATATCTCACGAATCAAGAGCACCAACCGAGAAGACTACCAGCGGACCAAGTGCTTGGGCGCGGTCATGGCTAAAGAATATTCTCTAGGCACCACGATCCCTACGCATCGACACGAACGAGGTCAGCTCGTATATGCTTGCTCAGGGCTTATGGAACTGCGTACGGACTCGGAGCTTTGGATTATTCCCCCAATGCGTGGTGTATGGCTACCTCCTGGTACAGGGCACTCCATGCACGCCCGCACCCCTGTCTCTCTACGCACACTATACTTGGACGTAAGTGATAAAGGACACACATTCCCCAGTTCACCTTTAGGCATTATCATCAGCCCACTCTTGAGAGAGCTATTGATACGCGCCTCAACCTTCCCTATCGAATATGAAGATGACAGCTATGAAAGTCGTGTGATACGACTAATCGTTGAAGAAATAAAATGGACAAGAGATACCTCTTTGCACATTTCCATTGCAGCCGATAGGAGAATACAAAAAATATGCAACAGCTTAATTGAAAAACCTTCGGATAACCGCCAACTGGAAGACTGGGGGCGTGAAGTCGGCGCAACCAAGCGTACATTGACTCGACTATTTACCAATGAATTTGGAACGACTTTCATTTATTGGCGCCAGCAGTTGAGAATCATGAATGCCCTGCCACGTCTGTTACAGGGTGAGTCCGTGACGGATGTCTCCCAATCCTTGGGATATAATACACCCAGCGCTTTTACGGTCATGTTCAAACGCATCACGGGACGCACCCCCAGACAATATATCAAAGAAGCCAAAGCCGACTAGGAATGTCCTCTCCTAAGGGATATATGTCATTCTGACATGCACTCCCAAAATCGAACTTCCATAGAATGCAGATAGCGCCCCTTGATGGAAGTTCACTTATGACCAGAGCCCTTAACAAAGCTTCGCCGAGCCAGCACACCTATTACCCTATCGTTTTATTATCGACCTTCCTCCAAGGTTCATCCTTTGTCGCTGCAAAAATCTCCTTACTTGACATGCCACCACTCTGGGTTGCAGCACTGAGGTTTTTTGTTGCGGCATTATCTTTACTTCCTGTTGCCATGACACATCATTTTCGATCCAATGCATCCTTACGCAGCCTCCCTTGGGGAAGGCTTTGTATATTAGGTTTATTACAAACCACAGGCGTCATGGCCTTCCTCAACATTGGACTGCTTTATACCACCTCGTCCACCGCTGCGATCCTGATGGCAAGCAATCCTTTACTCGTAGCCGCCTTGGCGGGCGTGGTATTGGGGGAGCAGGTATCTCGTCGAGGTATTGGCGGTATTCTGTTGGCATTTGTCGGCGTCGTCACTTGTATTGGAGGTGGCCAGCTGGGGCGCAACGGCATCGGCATTGGAGAAATATATGTCATGCTAGCCTCGACCTGCTGGGCCCTATCCACGCTTTTCAACAAGAAATCAGCACTCAGTGTATCTCCATGGATCATCACTTTCTGGCAAATGCTGATCGGATCAGTCTTGCTATGTGCAATAGCCTTTGTGGAAGGAACACCTCTAGCATTACCCAGCACACCATATCATTGGTTGGCTTTTTTATGGTTAGCCATTCCCGCTTCGACCGGCGCCATGGGCACATGGTTTGCGGCACTTAAAATAGGTGGAGCCGTTCATACCAGCGGCTTTCTTTTTTTATGCCCTTTATTTGCAGCTCTGATTTCCTTTTTCATCACTGGCAACGTCATACAAGCACATGAACTATTAGGAGGAGGCTTGATAGGAACAGGAATCTATTTAATCTCCAGGTCTGAACAATCAGCAAAAAGGAAAGCGTATTAAGGTTCCTTGTCAGGATCGGATCAGGGCTCCGACTCGGCACTGTCCGCCTTGCGGTAGCGCCCCACGTAATCGAAGAGTTTCTCGCGGATCTGCCAGTAGCGCCCCACCTTACGGCCGATGACGAAATCCGGTGCCCGCAGTCTCTGCTGCGCCTCGATCACCTCCCCGGGACTCGCCGGCTGCCAGGATGGGCCCGGCGCGCGCAGATGCCGGCGCAGGAACACCGCCGCAAAGGCACCGCGCTGGGCCGGGGTTTCCAGGGCGAACCACTCGTCGAGCGTGGCACCGTCTTCATCGTGGTAGGTCACCTTGAGGCGTGGCAAGCCCCGGCCATTGACACTGGCCGTCAGCTGCATGCCGCTGACTCGCAGCACCTTGGCGTCCTTGAGGCGCAGAGCATCCTTCAGCTTGTCGTCGGGGTCGACCAGCCGCTCGCCGCAACCGTGACAGGTCCGTGCCGCGATATCGTTCTCAGCACCGCACGCTTCGCAGGTCTTGAAGCGGAAGCGGAAGTCGCATTGCCGGGAGCGGCCGGACTCATCCTCCACCAGCCCCTGACAACGTCGGCCGTAGTGTTCGATGACCAGCTCGCCGTCGCGTTTGCCCCAGAACAGATTGGCGTGGCCGCAGTCGGGACACTCCACCTGCACCGGCTCGGCGTCCGATGCCGGCTTGGGCGTGCCCACCTCCGGCGCGTACAAGTCCCAGGGATTTCCAGCGTAATCGAGAATCAGGCAATCCTGCTTGCCCGGCGCCAGGCGCAGACCGCGGCCGACGATCTGCTGATAAAGCCCCACCGACTCGGTGGGGCGCAGAATGGCGATCAGATCGACATGCGGGGCGTCGAAGCCGGTAGTAAGCACGGCGACATTGACCAGGTACTTGAGCTCCTGCGCCTTGAACGCCGCGATCAAACGCTCACGCTCGGCGGATTTCGTCGCGCCGGTGATCAGCGCCGCCTCTGCCGCAGGCAGATAGCCCATGATCTCCTCTGCGTGGGCCACCGTGGCGGCGAAGATCATCACACCGCGGCGCTCGGCGGCCCGCGCGACGATCTCGCCAATGATCATCGGCGTGGCGCGATTGCCACGTACCACACGGTTCAGCTCCTCCTCGGCGAACAGCCCACGCGAGGTAGGCGAGAGCTGCGAGAAGTCGTAGCGTGCCTCTTTCCCATCAACAAAAAGGGCGGCATCCATGCGTACCGGTGGCGCCAGATAGCCCTGCTTGACCATCAGACGCAGCGGCTGTTCGAACACGCAATCCCGGAAGAAGCAGCCGGCCTCGCCGCGCACCATGCCGTGATAATGACGATGGTAGATGAACCCCTGTCCGAGCCGGAACGGCGTGGCGGTGAGGCCCAGCACCTTGAGGCGCGGATTGATATGCTGCAGATGCGCGATCACCTGACGATAGCCGGAATCGTCATCCAGCGAGACGCGGTGGCATTCATCGATTACCAGCAGGGTGAAGGTGTCCCCGTCGCTCCGGGTCGGCTCGAACGCCGCGAGATTGCGCACCACCGACTGCACCGAGCCGAACACCACCTGACGCTCCGTCTCCTTGCGCCCGAGCCCGGCACTGAAGATATCCGCCTCGAGACCGTAGGCCTGGTACTTGGCATGGTTCTGCTCGACCAGCTCGCGCACGTGAGCGAGCACCAGCACCCGACCACGGGCAAGGCGCGCCAGCTCGGCGATGACCAGCGATTTCCCGCTGCCGGTGGGCAGTACCACCACGGCCGGCTCGTCGGAACCGCGAAAATGCTCGACGACGCGCGTGACGGCTTGCTGCTGATAGGGACGTAGTGCGGGAGGCGTGGCGGACATGAAAGAGGTTATCGACATGAAAGGTCCATTCTACGCGCTCCGACGCCGCGACCCAAGACACGGCGGCGATGCGAGCCGGTTTCAATGTCCTGGTAAGCAATGCACTCGACCAAGCGCCGCCGTGTCTCCCGTTGGCTTATTCCTCCCTTGTCCTGGCGGTTCGTGTCCGTAGCCACTTGGCGCTTTCATCGACCACCAGCAACGTGGCGGCAATGCCCAGCAGGACGACCCAGGTCTGCAGGGATACCGGTGCGATGCCGAGCACGTCGCTGAGCCCGGGAATATACATCGCAGCGATATGGAGGCCGTGGGCGGCGAGAATCGAAACCAGCAGCAACGGGTTGCTGCGCAGCGGTACCGCGAACAGCGAGCGATTCTCGGAGCGACAGCTCAGCAGATGAATGTTCTCGAACAGCACCATCAGCAGCAGTGTGATATTGCGGGCCTGACCCTCGTCCATGCCCATCACCGAATACAGATAGAAATAGACGCCGAACGCCACCAGACCGATATAGAGCCCCGACACCAGCACGTTCTCGACCATGCGCCGGTTGAAGATCGGCTCGTCGGGCGAACGCGGCGGTCGTTTCAGCACGCCCGGCTCGGTCTTTTCGAAGCCCAGGGCGACGTCCTGTATGCCGTTGGTGACCATGTTCAACCACAACAGCTGCACCGCGGTCAGCGGAATCGGCATACCGAACCCCAGCGCCAGCAGGAACAACAGCACCTCGGCGGCACCGGTCGCCAGCAGCAGCCATACCACCTTGCGTACGTTGTCATAGGCGGTGCGCCCCCACTCGATGCCGGGTACGATCGAGGCAAAATTGTCATCGGCAAGAATCAGATCGCCGCTGCTGCGGGCCACATCCGTACCGCTGGCACCCATGGCGATGCCGATGTTGGCGCGATCCAGCGCCGGGGCATCGTTGACCCCATCGCCGGTCACCGCGACGAAGTGCCCGGCGCGCTGCAGCGATTCGACGATCTCGGTCTTCTGCAACGGCTCGACCCGGGCGAAGACCCGTGCGCGGCCGATGCACTCATCGGCCGTGTCGCCCGCCTCGGACAGCGCCTTGCCGGTGATCACCTGATCGCGATCCTCCGCCAGCTTGAGGCCATGACCGATGGCAAACGCCGTATCCGGATGGTCGCCGGTGACCATGCGCACGCCGACACCGGCGCCGTAGCACTGCTCGATGGACTCGGGCACCTCGTCGCGTACCGGGTCGATCATCGCCGCCAGGCCCAGGAACTCCAGGCCACGCAGGTCGCTTTCATCGGTCCCGTCCACCTGGCCGCCGGCAACCGCCAGCATGCGAAAGCCTTCGTCGGCCCACGCCTTCTGCTGCTCCTCGATGGCACGTCGCGTGTCGTCATCGAGGCTGCACATGTCCATGATCGCTTCGGGCGCGCCCTTGGCATGCGCCACCAACCGATCCTGCGAGGTGTTGAACACGGCGCTGAAGAACTTGGACGACTGGAACGGAATACGCTCCCGTTCGGGATAATCATTGGCCAGCGCCTGACGATCGATCCCCAGCTTCTCGGCGAGTACCAGAAAGGCGAGATCGGTACTGTCGCCTTCGGTACTTTCGATCTCGCCGTCATGAATCTCCAGTTCCCCCTCGCTGGCCAGGGCACCGGCCATGGCCAGCGTGCACAGGCGCTCCCGGATGGCGTCATCCGCGCGTTCTCCGTCGACCGTCACTTCGCCCTCGAGCGCACGCGCTTCACCGCCGATCTCGGCATGCTGCTGCGGGTCCAGCCATAGCCGCTGTACGGTCAACTTGTTGGCCGTGAGCGTCCCCGTCTTGTCACTGGCGATCAGCGTACAGGAGCCCAGCCCTTCGACGGCGGCCAGACGGCGCACGATCACGTTGCGCTTGGCCATGCGCGAGGAAGCCACCGACAGCGCCACGGTGATGGCCACCGGCAACCCGGCGGGAATGGCCGATACCGACAACGCCACGGCCAGGGTGAAGATATCGATGAGCGCCATGCCGCGGAAGAACTGGACCGCCGCGACCCCGGCCACCACGAGCAACGTGAACACTGCGATCCAGCGAGTCAGGCGCTTGAGCTTTTGCACCAGCGGCGGCGTACCGCTTTCGCCCTCTGCCAGTTCCTCGGCAATCTGACCGATCTCGGTGTCCTTGCCGGTGCGGATGACCACGCCCATGGCGCGCCCGCCCATCACCGAACTTCCCGAATGCAGCAGGGTCTGGCGCTGCGCCAGCGGCGTCTCTGCGTCGAGCTGCGCCTCGGCGTCCTTGTCGACCGGATTGGATTCACCGGTGAGCATGGATTCATCAGCCTGCAGGCTGGAGCTTTCGACCAGGCGCAGATCCGCCGGTACCTGACTGCCGGATTCGAGCAGCACGATGTCCCCCGGTACCAGCGCCGAGGCCTCGATCTCGCCCTGCCCGCCGTCACGCAGCACCTTGGGGCACATGCGCACCACCGACTGCAGCGCCTCGGCGCTGGACTCCGCCTGGCGCTCCTGAAAACAGCCGACCAGGGCATTGATGAGCAGGACGGCGCCGATGAACACGGCATTGGCTACGCTGCCGGCCGCCAGGGAGACCCCGGCGGCGATCAGCAGAATGTAGATCAGCGGATCGGTGAACTGGCGCAGGAAGATGCGCACCAGGCCGGCCCGTTTGTCCTCGGGCAGTTCGTTGGGGCCGTAGCGTTCGAGACGTCGCTTCGCCTCCTCGCTGCTCAGGCCGTTATCGGTATCGCTGTCGAAATGCTCGACGACTGCCTGCGCCGACTCGGCGTGAAACGCCATATCGGCTTGCCCGTCTCGTCCCTGATCCGTCACGCACACCTCCCGTCATGCTTGCCATACCGGAGCTGGATGCAAGCCTCCATCGTGAACCCAGCATAGCAAGGCTGTGCGGCTCTTAGGGGAAGACGAAAAAAACCGCGAGGGTGAAGTGACCCCCAATAGTTGGACGGTTCATTCAGTCGGCGCTCAAGGCCTGAGTCCTGTATTGCACGGGGCTCAGGCCTTTTAGTTTCATCTTGATTCGCTCGTGGTTGTAATAATGGATGTACCGGTCGAGGCCCTGCTGCAACTGCTCGACAGTGTCGAACCGGCTCAGATGGAAGTACTCGGCTTTCAGGGTGCCAAAGAAACTCTCCATCGCGGCATTGTCCAGGCAGTTGCCCTTGCGTGACATGCTTTGCGTCAGCGCCTGCCCTGCCACCAGGGCACGATAGGCGGGATGCTGGTAATGCCACCCCTGATCGGAGTGCAGCAGTGGCCGGTCCGAGTTCTTCAAGCGGCCAAACGCCTGATGCAGCATGCGCTTCACCAGTGAGAGGTCGGGACGCCTACCGGTCTGATAGGCCACGATTTCGCCGTTGTAGAGATCCATGATGGGGGAGAGATACAGCTTCTGCCCGTCGATGTTGAACTCCGTGATATCAGTGACCCACTTCTGGTTGGGACCGGGGGCCTGAAACTGGCGGTCGAGTACATTGGGAGCTACACGCCCTACCGATCCTCGGTAAGCGCGATACCGCTTTGGCCGAACCAGAGATTTCAAGCCCAGTTGCTGCATCAAGCGCTGGACAGTCTTATGATTGATCGTCTCGCCTGCCTGGCGGAGGACAGCAGTGATACGACGATAGCCATAGCGCCCTTGGTGACGTTCATAGGTTGCCTGGATACGCGCCTTCAGGGAGGCGTACCGATCGGCAGCGTCCTGCCCCTTGATCCGGGAGTAAAAGGTACTGCGCGGCAGCTCTGCCGCACGTAGCAGCAGAACCAGCGGATGCTCATTCCTTAACCCTTGGACGGCTTGGGCTTTTTGCCCCGCATCGCCGCCCGCTTCTCGCGGGTCAAGGCATCGAGCTTTTTTAGGTAGGCGTTCTCCGCCCGCAGGTACGCCAGTTCCTCGAGCAACTCCTCGTGGGAGCGTTCGCGATCAGGCGGGGGTGGCGATGAAGAAGGCTTCTTGGCCATCGGGCGTCGTCCCTTTCGCTTCGGCGCCAGCGCGCTCAATCCTCCACTATGATACTGCTGTTCCCATCTGCCAATAGCACCACACTCACGGATATCGAACAGGACAGCAGCCTGGCGCCGTGACAAGCCATCCCGCCACATCCTCTCAAGTACCGCCAGCTTGAATGCCGCACTGCGGCGGTGACGGTACTTCCTGCGCAGGCCCAGCGCGCCATGCTGCCGGTAGTTGTCCCGCCATTGCCGTAGGCTCGACTCGTCCAGGCCATGCTGGCGAGCCAACTCCCTTAGGCTGGTGTCCTCACGTAAACACTGCTGCACCACCCGCAGCTTGAACCTTTCGTCGTACTGCTTCTTCATAAAAACACCCCGAAGGTTGGCTTGGCTGTCCAACTTTCGGGGTGCAGTTCAGACCGGCTGCGGGTTCGTGACGCGACGCATGGCGGGAAGACTCAGTCCACCCACACCCTCGCGTTGCGGAAGATACGCATCCAGGCACCGTCGCGGGTCCACTCCTGAGGGCGCCAGGAGTTATTGATGGCGCGGGTGACGCGCTCGGGATGCGGCATCATGATGGTGACGCGCCCGTCCGGTGTGGTCAGCCCGGTGATGCCCGAAGGCGAGCCGTTGGGATTGGCCGGGTAGCGGGTGGTGGCCTGTCCGTAGTTATCCACGTATCGCAGGGCGATCTGTCCGTTGCCTTGCATGGTACGCAGGTGGGCGCTGTCGCGGAACTCGGCGCGCCCTTCGCCATGGGCCACGGCGATCGGCAGGTACGAGCCCTCCATGCCGGCCAGAAACAGCGACGGACTCCGCTCCACCTCGACCATGCACACCCGCGCCTCGAACTGCTCCGACTCGTTGCGCACGAAGCGTGGCCAGTTCTCCGCGCCGGGAATCAGCTCCTTGAGCTGGGAGAACATCTGGCAGCCATTGCACACACCCAGCGCGAAACTGTCGTCGCGGGTAAAGAACGCCGCGAACTGCTCACGGGCACGAGCGTTGAACAGCACCGACTTGGCCCAGCCGCCACCGGCGCCCAGCACGTCGCCATAGGAGAAGCCGCCACACCCTACGAGTCCCTTGAAAGTGTCGAGGCTCACCCGACCTTCGAGGATATCGCTCATGTGCACATCGATGGCCTCGAAACCGGCACGGTCGAACCCGGCCGCCATCTCGACGTGGCCATTGACGCCCTGTTCACGCAGGATCGCCACCCGCGGACGGCTGCCGGCATTGACGAAAGGCGCGGCGATGTCCTCGTCGACGTCGAAGGTGAGTGTCGCCGACAGCCCCGGATCCCGCAGGTCGAGAAGGGCATCGAACTCGGACTTGGCGCAATCGGGATTGTCGCGCAGCGCCTGCAGGCGGTAACTGGTCTCGGCCCAGGTGCGCTGAGTAATGGCGCGAGTGGTCTCGAGCAGCGGCTCCTCGAACAGCGTCACGCGGACCTGATCGTCGTAGCGCGGCCGGGCGATGACGCCACAGGTCTCGAGACCAGCAGCGGCAAACTGCGCAAGGACGAACTCGGTATCGCGGCGATTGACCTGGATCACCGCGCCGAGCTCCTCGGCAAACAGCGCATTGAAGGCTTCGTAGGCGTCGTCCACCAGCCAGTCGAGCTTGATCTCCAGCCCGCCGCGGCCGGCGAAGGCCATCTCCAGCAGAGTGACCAACAGACCGCCGTCACTGCGGTCGTGATAGGCCAGCAGCTTGTCGTCGGCATTGAGCCCCTGGATGACGGCGAAAAACGCCTTGAGATCCTCGGCGTCGTCGAGGTCGGGACACGCATTGCCGACCTGGCCATAGACCTGGGCCAGCGCTGAACCGCCCAGGCGGTTCTGGCCACGCCCCAGGTCGATGAGGATCAGGTCGCTCTCGTCCTGATCGAGGCGCAGTTGCGGGGTCAGCGTCTTCAGCGCGTCGCTCACCGGAGCGAAGCCGGTGGCGATCAGCGACAGCGGCGCGGTGACGCTCTTCTCCTCGCCTTCCGCGCCCTGCCAGGCGGTGCGCATGGACATGGAGTCCTTGCCCACCGGAATGGCGATGCCCAGTTGCGGACAAAGCGCCATGCCGACCGCATGCACGGCGTCATACAGCGCCTGGTTTTCACCGACATGGCTGGCCGCACTCATCCAGTTGGCGGAGAGTTTGATGTCGGAGAGCTTCTCGATGGGTGCCGCGGCCAGGTTGGTGATCGCCTCGGCGACTGCCAGACGCGCGCTGGCAGCGGGATCGATCAGCGCCACCGGCGGACGCTCGCCCATCGCCATCGCCTCGCCGGCGTGGGTGTCGTAGCTCGCCGTGGTCACCGCGCAGTCGGCCACCGGCACCTGCCAGGGGCCGACCATCTGGTCGCGGGCCACCAGCCCGGTGATCGAACGGTCGCCGATGGTGATCAGAAAGCTCTTGGAGGCCACCGCCGGTAGACGCAATACGCGATCGAGCGCCTCGCGCAGGTCGAGATTGTCCAGCCCGATGCCCGGCATCTCGCGACTTTCGCGGCTGAATTCGCGGCTCATCTTCGGTGGCTTGCCGAACAGCACGCTCATCGGCAGATCGATCGGCTGGCTGTCGAAATGGCCGTCATGCACGTTGAGATGGTGCGCCTCGGTCGCTTCGCCCACCACCGCGTAGGGACAGCGCTCACGCGCGCACAACGCATCGAAGGTGTCGAGATCCTCGGCGGCCACTGCCAGCACGTAGCGCTCCTGGGCCTCGTTGCACCAGATTTCCAGCGGGCTCATGCCCGGCTCGGCATTGGGCACCGCACGCAGTTCGAAGCGCCCGCCGCGATTGCCGTCCTTGACCAGCTCCGGCAACGCGTTGGAGAGGCCACCCGCCCCCACGTCGTGAATGAAACGAATCGGATTGGCATCCCCCAGCGCCCAGCAGCGGTCGATGACCTCCTGAGCACGGCGTTCCATCTCGGCATTGCCGCGCTGCACCGAGGCGAAATCGAGATCCTCGCTCGAGGCTCCCGAGGCCATGCTCGAGGCCGCGCCGCCGCCGAGACCGATCAGCATCGCCGGCCCGCCCATCACGATCAGCTTGCCGCCTACCGGAATCTCGCCCTTGGCCACGTGCGCCTCACGGATATTGCCGTAACCGCCGGCGAGCATGATCGGCTTGTGGTAGCCGCGGCGCTCGATGCCGCCGGCGCCGACCGCGTCCTGCTCGTAGGTCCGGAAGTAGCCAGTGAGATTGGGACGTCCGAACTCATTGTTGAAGCTTGCCCCGCCGACCGGCGCCTCGAGCATGATCTCCAGGGCGCTCTGGATGCGTTCGGGCCTGCCGTAGTCGAAGGCCTCCCAGGGCTGGACGAACTCGGGGATACGCAGGTTGGAAACCGTGAAGCCGGTCAGCCCCGCCTTGGGCTTGCCGCCGATCCCGGTGGCCCCTTCGTCGCGAATCTCGCCACCCGCCCCGGTGCCCGCGCCGGGATGCGGCGCAATGGCGGTGGGATGGTTGTGGGTCTCCACCTTCATCAGGATGTGGATCGGCTCGCGGCTCGCCACATAGCGCGCACCATGCTCGCCTGCGGCCCGTCCGGCTTCGGAAGCCTCAGCCGTTCGCGCAGCATCGGGCGCATTAACGCCTTGCGCGGCATCGGGCGCGTTGAAAAGCAGCGGGGCAGGATAGAAACGCGTCGCCGTACTGCCGCGAATCACCGCGGCATTGTCGCTGTAAGCGGAAAGAATGTCGTCGGGCGAGCATTCGTAGGTGTGCTTGATCATCTTGAACAGCGAGCGCGGCTGCGCTTCGCCATCGATGATCCAGTCGGCGTTGAATATCTTGTGACGGCAGTGCTCGGAGTTGGCCTGGGCGAACATCATCAGCTCGACGTCACTGGGATTGCGACCGAGCCCCTGAAACGCCTCGAGCAGATAGTCGATCTCATCGTCGGCGAGCGCCAGGCCCAGTTCCGCATTGGCGGTCTCGAGCGCCTCGCGACCGCCCTCGAGGACATTCACCTGGCCCAGCGGCGCGGGCGCGTGATGGGCGAAGAGCTTGGCGGCATCGCTGGTGTCGGCCAATACGGACTCGGTCATGCGGTCATGCAGCAAGGCGACGATGGAGGCGAAGGCCTCCTCGCTGGGTCCCCCGGCAATCACGACCCGGTAGGCCACGCCGCGCTCAATGCGCCGGACCTGGCCGAGGCCACAGTTGCGGGCGATGTCGGTGGCCTTGGACGACCAGGGCGACAACGTGCCCAGCCGCGGCACCACCAGCAGCAGATAACCGTCGGTCGGTGGCGCCTCGTCACGTGGCTGGCCCTCGCCACGTGAATGACCATAGTCGAGCAGGTTGTCGAGAACCTCTCGGGCAGTGGCGTCGAGTTCGCCGTCGTGGTCGATGAAATGCACATAGTCGGCATGCAGCGCCTCGACTTCGGGCACTGCCGCCCGCAGGGCGGCCAGCAGCTTGGCATGACGGAAAGCGGAAAGGGCAGGCGCTCCTCGCAGTTCGAGCATGTCGAAAGAAGCCTCTAGGACAACATGGAAAGGGTGCCGTGAGCGGCGAGCAATGCCCGCCATGATACTGGAAAGAGGAGAAAAGCGCGAAATCCGCAAGCTGCGACACGCCAGCGTGGAATCGCTGCGGATGACAGTTCGGCTCGCTACCGTTAAGGTGGGCTGCCGCCTTGTTACCGACACGACTGCATGCAAAATGCCCTCAGACGTCGCCTGCGACGCGTCGTCACCGCCCTGTTGATGCTCCTGTCCCTGCTGTTTCCGGCCCAAGCCTTTTTCCAAGTGGATCGCGGCCTGAAGGCGGTACGCAAGCACGACTTCATCCAGGTCTTTACACGCAACACGCCGACGACCTACTACGAAGGCCGACGCGGCCCCACCGGTTTCGAATACGAACTGGTACGGCGCTTCGCCGATCATCTGGGCGTCAGCCTGGCGATCAATAGCCAAAGCAACATCGAGGGCGTGCTGCAGGCCGTGCGCCAGGGCCAGGCCGACCTGGGCGCAGCCGCCCTGCCCCTGGACCCGACCCTCCCCGGCATTCGCTACAGCCGGGCCATCCTCGACCTGCAGCCACTGGTCGTCTACCGGCGCGGCCTGCCGCCCCCGCAATCGGTCGAAGATCTGCTCAAGCTCGATATCGGCGTGATCAGCGGCTCGGGAGCCAGTCTGGTACTACGCGAGGCGCAGGCGCAGTGGCCGGACCTGAGCTGGCGCGAAACCGCGAACCTGGAGGTCGCCGACCTGCTGGAGATGGTTGAAGCCGGCGATCTGGACGCCGCGGTGATCTACGCTCACCAGTTCAAGCTCAACCGGCTGTTCTTTCCCGGCGTGGAGAACGCCTTCGTACTCGGCGAGCCACTGAGCCTGGCCTGGGCATTCCCCGAGACAGTGGGGCTGGGGCTCTTGGAGGAGGCCAACCGCTTTCTCGATACCCTGCAGGCCAACGGCACCCTGGCGCAGTTGATCGAGCGCTACTTCGGTCACGACGATTATCTGGAATATGTCGGCGCCCGGCTGTTCATCCAGCATGTCCAGGGGCGGCTGCCGAAGTATGCGGAACTCTTTCGAGAGGCGGCACGCAACACTGGCTTCGACTGGAAGTTGCTGGCCGCGCTGGGCTACCAGGAGTCCCATTGGCGACCCAAGGCCACCTCGCCCACCGGCGTGCGCGGTTTGATGATGCTGACGCTGCCTACCGCCGAGCAGATGGGCGTGGACAACCGTCTCGATCCCAGGCAGAGCATTGATGGCGGCGCGCGCTACCTGCGCAGTATCGAGGAGCGCCTGCAGGCGGAGATTCCCGAGCCCGACCGCCTCTGGATGGCGCTAGCGGCCTACAACGTGGGGTTGGGACACCTGTACGACGCGCAGAAGATTGCCGAGATGCGCGGCGGCGATCCCTATGCCTGGGCCGACGTGAGAGAAGCCCTGCCCCTGTTGCAGAAGCGCGAATGGTACTCCAGGGTCCGCCACGGTTATGCACGCGGCGGCGAACCGGTCATCTACGTACGCAACATTCGCCGCTACTACGAAATCCTCAATTATGTCGACCGTAGCCAGCAACAGTTCCATCAGCTCGACGAGCGCCAGGAAAAAGCGGCGGAAGACATGCTCTTCGACACGGTTTCTCCGTTACTATAGGCAGCGCCCCGTAACAATTATTAACAAGAGGCGCGCTATTTCATGACGCTGCCCCGTATTGTGGTCCTGCTCGCCGTGCCCGCCACGCTGCTCGGCCTCTGGCCTGTCGGCGCCCACGAGAGCTGGCTGATCGCCCCCCTGATGGGGTTGTTGATCACCGGCCAGTTGGCCTGGCAGCAACGTTGGGTCAAGCTCAGCCGGTGGCTGCTGACGACCGCCATGGTCCTGATGATCCCGCTGGCGCTGAGCTACCTGCTGCCCGCCGCCTGGGTACCGCCGCCAGGCTGGGACCGGCTGTTCGGTCTGCTATCCGCGCAGTGGCCTTTCTTCCAGATGCGCCCGCCGGCGCTGGTGCTGTTACTGCTCTACGGCCTCGCCGCCAACACGCTCATTCAGCAGCGCCTGGGACTGGGTATTCCCATTCTGCTGGCTCTGGAGGGGGTGGAGCTGGGCGCGCTGTTCTACGAGTGCGCACTGCATCCCGATACAGGAATCTTCGATAGTCATCTCTATGCCACCTCTCCCGGCATCCTGCTGGCACTGGCGCTGTTATGGGGCGCCCACTGCCTCGAGCTGATGCCGCTTATGCGCCATCACTGGCGGCGTATCCGCCTGCCGCTGGCGCTCGGCCTGGTCATTGCTCTGCTGGGCATCGTCCACTGGATGCATCAGAAGCATGTCGAAGACAGCCTCATTTCGCGCAATATCGCCGCCACCGGCAACCAGCTCGGCCAGTTGCTGAAACTGGAGATCGATGCTCACCTCAAGGCCATGCGACGCTTCTCGAGCTTCTGGGGCATGCTCGGCCATGAGCCCAGCGCCACGCAGTGGGAGCAGCAGGCCAGCCGTTATCACGAGGATTTCGGCTATTTCCGCGCCATCGCCTTCATCGACCGCGACAGCCGTGTCACCCGCATCACGCCCTATCAGGGCAATGCCGAGGTGCTCGGCATGCGCCTGTACGATGCCCAGCCCAGGAGCCGCGAGGTCCTCGAACAAGCCCTGCGCCAAGGGCGCGAGGGCCAGACCGGCGTCATCGACCTGATTCAGGGCGGCAAGGGCATGATCAGTTATCTGCCGGTGCGCAATGCCGCCGATGGCGAGCTACTGGGAGCCACGGCCATGGTGGTCAGCCTGCAGACCCTGCTCGAAACGATCCTGCGACGCGTCGACATCCACCGCCTGGCGGTCAGCCTGGATTCCGGCCAGCAGCGCTACGTGCGTATCGGTCCCGCCCGACATCTGGCTGATTGGCAACACCAGGTGAACATCGATTTCGGCGCTCATGCGTTGACGCTGAGCATTCAGCCCAGCCTGCCGTTTCTGCTCACCTCCCGCCCGCGCCTGCCGGAGATCGCGCTTACCTTCAGCCTGGTATTCGCCTATCTGGTCTACTGGGTAATGTATATCTACCGTCGTCTGTCAGCCCAGCAGGGCGCGCTGCAACGAATCAATGTCTCGTTGCATGCGGAGATGGCGGAACGTTCGCGCCTGCAGCAGGAGGTCGAATGGCTGGCGCAGCACGACGAGCTGACCGGATTGCCGAATCGCCGCCGCCTGCTCGAGTGGGTGGAAGCGGCACGCACGCACCTGCCCCTTACGGTGATGCTCTGCGACATCGACCACTTCAAGGCGGTCAACGACAGCCTGGGGCACCTGGTCGGGGATCGCTATCTGCAGCGTCTGGCCCAGGCGGGGCGCGAACCCGTCGCGGCGGCGGGCGGCCTGCTGGCACGCTACGGCGGCGAGGAGTTCGTCGCCTGCATTCCCGCCTGCAGCCTGGAGCAGGCCCACGTCCTTGCCGAGCAGTTGCGCCACGCCATGCTCGCTACCGGCCTCAAGCAGCCCAACGGTGTCTCGCCGGTCACGGTCAGCGTGGGCATCGCCACCCTGACCCAGGCCCCGCTGGAACTCGACAGACTCCTGCAGGCCGCCGACGAGGCGCTCTACCGCGCCAAGGCCAACGGGCGCAACCGGATCGAGATCTCGCTATAGGCGCATGCCATGCGCAGAGCGCCGGGCAGGACGCGCATGTCAGACATCATCACCCCTGCGACAGGCGGCAAAAAACTCCCGCATCAGGCTTGCCGCGCGGCCGGCCAGCACCCCGCCCTCCACGGCGACCCGGTGATTGAACCACGGCTGGGCGAACAGATTGGCCTTGGACTCCACCATACCGGTCTTGGGCTCGGCCGCGGCATAGACCACGCGCGCGAGGCGCGCATGGAGAATCCCGCCGGTACACATCACGCAGGGCTCGAGCGTCACGAACAGCGTACAGCCGTCGAGACGATAGTTGCCGAGTCGCATGGCTGCGTCGCGCAGCGCGCGGATCTCGGCATGGGCGCTGGGGTCGTGGGTCGAGACGGGCGCGTTGAAGCCGGTGCCGACGATTTCCCCCTTCTCGTCCACCACCACCGCTCCGACCGGCACCTCCCCGGCCGCAAACGCCAGACGCGCCTGGTCCAGTGCGCGGTGCATGTAGTACGTGTCGCTGCGCAAGTTGTTACTCTCCGGTATGCTGCGGCCATAGACACCGCCAACTGCGGCATTCATGACGATTGTGAAGGACATGGCTTATGACACAAGCACTCGATGATCTGGTGGCCTTGCTGGGCCTGGAAATGCTCGAGGAGAACCTGTTTCGCGGCAATAGCCAGGATCTGGGCTTCCCCCAGCTATTCGGTGGCCAGGCGTTGGGACAGGCCCTGTCGGCGGCCAGTCAGACGGTCACCACCGAGCGCAAGGTGCATTCGCTGCATGGCTATTTCCTGCGCCCGGGAGATGCCAAGCGCCCCGTGGTCTATCAGGTCGATCGCGTGCGCGACGGGGGCAGCTTCACGACACGGCGCGTCACCGCCATTCAGGGCGGCAAGCCGATCTTCTTCTGCAGCGCCTCCTTCCATGGCGAGGAAGAGGGCTTTCAGCATCAGACCAACGCCCCCGACGTGCCGGAACCCGAATCGCTGATGGATCAGATGGTCACCGCTTCCAGCATCGGCAATGTCGCCGGGCACCCTATCGAGATGTTGCCGGTGAAGGGCTCCATCCACAGCGAGGGGATCACGCCACCGGCCAAGCGCCTGTGGTTCCGCCTGGCCGGCGACTTGCCCGACGACAGCGCGCTGAACCGTTACCTGCTTGCCTACAGCTCCGACTTCAACCTGCTGGGCACCGCCCTGCAGCCGCACGATGCGGATTTCAGCAATCCCCGCCTGCAGGCAGCCAGCCTCGACCACTCGCTGTGGTTCCACCGCGACGTGCAGGTCAACGACTGGCTGCTCTACGACATGGACAGCCCCTGGGCCGGCGGCGCCCGCGGCTTCGCCCGCGGCAGCATCTTCAACCGTGCCGGCCAGCTGGTCGCCTCCGTCGCTCAGGAAGGATTGATCCGCATGCGCTGAAGACGGCCCATCTGACGTGAGGCAGTGACGCCTGACTGCCAAACAGGCGTCACTGCCTCGTCACGAGAACTCGTTCCTGCCCAGCCAGGGTGTCGACAGGCACCGGGCGGACGTAATGCCGAGAAACGCGAGAATGGGCCATCCCGAAATTTTTGCCGTTTCTCAATGCAGGTTGTTAACACAAACTAACAATTAACTTATCCTCTCTTGGCGGCTGCGCAGCCAGCCTCTGTTGACGTTCGCTTGTCGGCTCGACAGGCGCTGGTCCAACGACACGCGCGACGGCCGATCGTCTCATGTCCGAAGCCAACGTCCAGCCCCTTCAGACTACGAGGCAGGCCATGACATCCCGGGACAGCCAGCTTCTCTCCACCCCCTTCGATGCCGTTGACGAGACGCCATCGGGTAGCCCCTCAGGGGATCTGTCCGACAAGGCGCTTGCCCGCCTGGGGCCCGAAATCGAGCGCAACCAGCGGCGCGGCCTGCACTGGTTGCGCTTTTCGTCCAACCTGGAGCAGCTGTTCGAACACGAAACCGGCTCGTCACGAGTGCGTCAGCTGCTGCTGGGTGGCGTCACTGCCGTGTTGCTCTACAACCTGTTCCTGCTGGCCGACCACTGGCTGGTACCCGACATCTTCGCGACCGCCGTGATCGTGCGTCTGGCCATCGTCACGCCGCTGGCACTGCTGACCCTGTACATCGTCGCGCGTCACCGCGCGCCGGTACTGCGCGAGACGGCGGTCACGACCCTGACCATCGCTACCGCCGCCAGCGTGGTCTACCTGCTGTTGCACAGCCAGTCGCCACTGTCCGACTACTATCATCCCGGCCTGATCCCGGTGATCCTCTTCGGCAACGTCGTGGTACAGCTGCGTTTCTGGTACGCGCTCTGGGCCTCGCTGACCATCATCGTGCTCTATGCCCTCGCCGAATGGCCGCCGAACTCCCTGCCCGCGGACGTGCTGGGCATCAACATCGCGCTGATGAGCAGTTGTGCCGTATTCACCCTGTTTGCCAACTACATGCTCGAGCGCAACCTGCGCCAGGGGTATCTGAGCAACCTGCGCGAACGCGTGCGGCGCGCGGAACTGTCCTTGAGCAACGCCGAGCTGACCCGCCTGTCCTATAGCGATCCGCTCACCGGTCTGCCCAACCGTCGCGAGTTCAATCGCTACCTGAGCGAGTTGGTAGAATGTCCCCTACACGACCGGATCGCCTTCGTCTTTCTCGATATCGATCATTTCAAGCGTTACAACGATACCTACGGCCATCCGGCGGGAGACGCCTGCCTGGCACACGTGGCGCAGATTCTGCAGGCCAGGCTCTATCGTCACGGGGACATGGTGGCACGCATCGGCGGCGAGGAATTCGCCGTCGTGCTGCCCGGCGCCAACCGTCAGACGGCGATGTTGATCGCCAACAGCCTATGCCAGGCGGTCGCGGAGGCCGACATCGCGCACGAGAGTTCTCCCGTCTCGACATACGTGACCATCAGTGGCGGTGTCGCGGAGGGGATGATCGGCGAGAAGATGCCCAAGGTGCTGGCCGCCGCCGATGCAGCGCTCTACCGCGCCAAGCAGGCCGGGCGCAACTGCGTGAGTGACTGAGCGCGGCCCATCGGCATGTCGGCGTCTATACCACCCGCACCTCGGGCCAGCGCCCTGGCATCGCCTGCAACCGCTCGTGCAGGGCCTGTCCCGCTTCGCCGCAGGTGAGCGCCGCATCGAATGCCTGCAGATCAGCGAAGAACGCCGGGCGGACAATATCCAGCTTGCTTTCGTCCACTACCAGAATGCGCCGCTCGGCACTGTCGATGGCGGCCTGCTTCGGCGTCACCTCATGGAAATGGAAGCAGCTCACGCCTTTCTCCACATGCACACCTGCCGCAGAGAAGAAGGCCTTGTTGATACCCAGCCGGCGAATGGCAACCGCCATATCCTGACCGCCGAACGATTGTGAGGCGGGATAGTAGAGTCCGCCGAGCATCACCAGCCTGACTTGAGGAAACTGGCGCTGGTTGAAGGCGTTGATGACATTGAGCCCATAGGTCACCACGGTCAGTGACATCTCGCGATCCAGGGTCGTCGCAAGTGCCGTCAGGGTCGTGCCGCAATCGATGAAGATCGTATCCCCCTCCTCGACGAGCGCCGCCGCCGCTTCGCACAAGCGCTGCTTGACCGGCGCATGGCGGCCTTTCTGGGCATCGAGGTTGTAGACCGGTGCAAACTGCGGATCGTCCCCCATGACCAGTCGTCCGCCGAGCGAGACGATGGATCCGTTGCTGGCGGCGATATCGCGGCGAATGGTCATCTCCGAGACGCCGCAGAGCCGGGCCGCTTCGGAAAGCGGAATCATCCCGCCCCCTCTCAATGCTTCACAAAGACGTTCCAGGCGTTCGGCGCTACGACCATTCATCACGTTCTCCCTGTCGGAATTGCCTTGCTCGTCAGGATGTTGCTTCCGGCGGACGCTATTATCCCCGGTGCCGGTCCGCGGCGCTAACACTTCCCTCAACGCAGCGTCGCAATTTCTCCCGGAACGCCAGTGACTTTTATCACAAAATGATGTTAAAAAAATAACATCACCTCGTGCCGCCCATGGGAAGGGCCGGCATAGGCACCAGGCAATGGCACAGGAACGCAATCGTATGACAACACTACAACAAGCCGCCCGTCAGGCGCTGTCCCTGATGGATCTCACCTCGCTCAACGACGATGACGACACCGCCCGCATCGCCGCTCTCTGTCGGCGGGCCCGCACCCCGGCAGGCACGCCGGCCGCCGTATGCATCTATCCGCGATTCATCACCGCCGCTCAGCGCGAGCTCGACGCCCTCGGCCTGTCCGGGCAAGTGCGTATCGCCACGGTAACCAACTTTCCCGATGGCAGCGACGATGTCGAACGTGCCGCGCGCGAAACCCGCGAGGCGATCGCCATGGGTGCCGACGAGATCGACGTGGTACTGCCCTACCGGGCGCTGCAGGCAGGTGACGCGGACGTGGCGCACCAACTGCTCGCCGCCTGTCGCGAAGCCTGCGGCCAGCATACGCTGAAGGTGATTCTCGAAAGCGGTGAACTCAAGACACCGGAACTCATCCGCCGGGCCTCGGACATCGCCCTGGCCGAAGGGGCCGATTTTCTCAAGACATCCACCGGCAAGGCCGATGTCAACGCCACACTGGATGCGGCCGACATCATGCTCACCGCCATCCGCGACAGCGGCCGCGATGTGGGTTTCAAGGCCGCCGGCGGTATTCGCACCACCGCGGATGCCAAGGCCTATCTCGACCTGGCGGCACAATTGATGGGCGAGGACTGGCTGACGCCGGCTCACTTCCGCTTTGGCGCTTCGGGACTGCTGAACGATCTGCTCGCCACGCTCGGCGTCGATGAAGCCGGCGCGCCAGCGACCTCGGGAGGATACTGAGCATGCTGGCCCAGGAGATCATCCGCCTGAAGCGCGACGGCCAGGCGCTACCGCCCGCGGCGATTCGCGCCTTCATGCAGGGCATCGCCTCGGGTGACATCGGCGACGCGCAGATCGGTGCCTTCGCCATGGCCGTCTACCTGCAGGACATGAACGTTGACGAACGCATCGCGCTGACCACGGCGATCCGCGACTCCGGCCACGTCATGCGCTGGGAGGATGCCGGCCTTCAAGGCCCGCTGGTCGACAAGCACTCCACCGGCGGCGTGGGCGATCTGGTATCGCTGGTGCTCGGACCGTGGATTGCCGCCTGCGGCGCTCACGTGCCGATGGTCTCGGGGCGCGGCCTGGGCCATACCGGCGGCACACTGGACAAGCTCGAATCGATTCCCGGCTACGATGTCACCCCTGATGACGCCACCTTCCGCCGCCTGGTGCGCGAGGTCGGCGTGGCGATCATCGGCCAGACGGCGAGTCTCGCCCCCGCCGACAAGCGGCTTTATGCAGTGCGTGACGTCACCGCCACCGTCGAGTCGCTGCCTTTGATCGTCGCCTCGATCCTCGGCAAGAAGCTCGCCTGCGGACTCGAGGCACTGGTCATGGACGTCAAGGTGGGCAGCGGCGCCTTCATGCCCACAATGGAGGCTTCCCGTGAACTCGCCGAGGCGATCGTGACCATCGCGGGCGGTGCCGGCACGCGCACCAGCGCACTGCTCACCGACATGAACCAACCGCTGGCGAGAAGCGCCGGTAACGCTCTCGAGATCCACCAGGCCCTGGCGCTGCTCACCGGCGATGACCGTAGCAGCCGGCTCTATCGCGTCACCCAGGCACTCGCCGTGGAGATGCTGCTGCAGTCGGGACTGGCCACGACGTCACAAGCGGCTGCCGCACGCCTCGCGCGGGCTCTGGACAGCGGCGATGCTGCGGAGCGTTTCGCACGCATGGTGGCCGGGCTTGGCGGGCCCGCCGACCTGATCGAGCGGCCCGAATCCCGTCTGCCTGCCGCTGAAACGGTGCTGTCCGTGCCGGCCCCGCACGCCGGCACCGTTACCGCCATCGATACCCGCGAGCTGGGCATGGCAGTGGTCTCGCTGGGCGGTGGGCGGCGCAATGCCGGCGACACCATCGACCACAGCGTGGGGCTCAGCGGGATCGCCGAGCTCGGCCAGCACGTCGAGGCCGGCGAACCGCTGGCGCGAATCCATGCCCGCAACACCACCGAGGCCGAACAGACCCGCCAACGGGTCCGACAGGCCTTCCAGCTCGGAGACGCCATCACCCCGCCCGCGCTGATTCACGCCGTCATCCATGAGGAGAGATCGTCATGACCCGTGCCATCGTTCTGGTTCTCGACTCCTTCGGCATCGGTGCCGCCCCGGATGCCGAAGCATTCGGCGATGCCGGCGCCGACACCCTCGGGCATATCGCCGAGCAACGTGCCGCCAGGGGCCAGCCCCTGGCGCTGCCCAACCTGGCGCGTCTCGGCCTGCTGCACGCCCATCGACTGAGTAGCGGAAACTGGGCGTCGGGCATGGCGCCCCCGGAGGAGGTGGTCGGCGCCTACGCCGCCGCCAGCGAAATATCCTCGGGCAAGGACACGCCCTCCGGCCACTGGGAGATCGCCGGCGTGCCGGTGCTCTTCGACTGGGGCTACTTCGACAAGCCCACCGACAGCTTCCCGCCCGAACTGCTCGACGAACTGGTCCGCCGTGCCGAACTGCCCGGCGTGCTGGGCAACTGTCACGCCTCGGGCACGGCGATCATCGAATCGCTGGGCGAAGCGCATCTCGCCAGCGGCAAACCGATCGTCTACACCTCTGCCGACTCGGTGTTCCAGATCGCCTGTCACGAATCTCACTTCGGCCTCGAACGGCTCTACCGGTTATGCGAGATCGCCCGCGAACTGCTGATGCCCTACAACATCGGCCGCGTCATCGCGCGCCCCTTCGTTGGCGAGAGCCGTCGGGAGTTCCTGCGCACCGGCAATCGTCGCGACTATGCCGTCGAGCCACCCTCCCCCACGCTGTTACAGAAACTGTGCGATGAGCGCGGCGGCCAAGTGGTGGCGATCGGCAAGATCGGCGATATCTACGCCCACTGCGGCATCAGCCGCCAGGTCAAGGCCAGCGGTTTCGAGGCACTGTTCGACGCCACGCTGACGGAAGTCGAGCGCGCCACCGACGGCGCGACCCTGATCATGACCAACTTCGTCGACTTCGATACGCTCTACGGTCACCGTCGCGACCCCCTCGGCTACGCCGCCGCCCTGGAGGCCTTCGATCGTCGTCTGCCCGAATTGCTCGAGCGGCTGCGCCCAGACGACCTGCTGCTGCTGACCGCCGACCACGGTTGCGACCCGACCTGGCAAGGCAGCGATCACACCCGCGAGCGGGTCCCGGTCCTGGCGCTGGGCAACGGCGTCTGCTCCGGCTCGCTGGGTCGGCTGGAGACCTTCGCCGACATCGGCCAGTCGCTAGCCGACTATTTCGGGGTGAGCACCATGGATTACGGCCAATCTTTCCTACGGTCTGCCTGAAGCGCGCTCTTCTTGGCACCTAAACCACAACAACAGGAGTCTTCCATGGCTACCGCCCATATCGAGGCCCGGCCCGGCGATTTCGCCGACACCGTGCTCATGCCCGGCGACCCGCTGCGGGCGCAGTTCATCGCCGAAACCTTTCTCGACGAAGTCAAGACGATCAACCGCGTACGCAACATGCTCGGCTTCACCGGATACTACAAGGATCGACGCATCTCGGTGATGGGCCACGGGATGGGCATTCCCTCGGTGTCGATCTACGCCAAGGAGCTGATCACCGACTACGACGTGAAGACGCTGATCCGCGTCGGCTCCTGCGGCGCGGTACGCGACGACGTGCAGGTCCATGACATCGTCGTCGGGATCGGCGCCTGTACCGACTCCAAGGTCAACCGCACGCGCTTTCTGGACCATGACTTCGCCGCCACCGCCGACTTCGAGCTGACGCGTCACGTCGTCGATGCCGCCGGCGCCCTCGGCAAGTCCGTCAAGGTCGGCAATCTGTTCTCGGCGGATCTGTTCTACTCGCCGCAGACGGCGCTGCTCGAACTGATGAAGCGCTACGGCATCGTCGGTGTCGAGATGGAAGCCGCCGGACTCTATGGCGTGGCCGCCGAATATGGCGCTCGGGCGTTGACCGTGTGCACGGTGTCCGACCATATCCTGCGCGGCGAAGCGCTCAGCGCCGAAAAGCGTCAGACCAGCTTCCACGACATGATGCAGCTCACCCTCGACGGCGTGCTGCGCGACGACCAGGCGAGGCAGACGTCATGAATGGCCTTCCCCTTGACGATACCCTGCGTCAGGCGCTGATCGAGGTACGCGATCATGCCTACGCCCCCTACTCAGAGCATCAAGTCGGGGCGTTGCTGATCAGCGAAAGCGGCACGCACTACCGGGGCTGCAACGTGGAGAGCGCCAATTACAAGGGGTTGTGCGCCGAGGCCGGCGCCATCGCCGCGATGGTCTCCGCCGGGGAGCGCGGAATCCGCACGCTCTACGTGATCGGTCCCGGCGAAGCGCTGTGCTCGCCCTGCGGCGATTGCCGGCAGCGCATCCGCGAATTCGCCGCGCCGCATACCGAGATCGTGGTACTCGACGGACAGGGAAACGTACTCAAGCGCTACACCATGGACGCCCTGCTCCCCGACTCCTTCGGCCCCGAGAACCTGGGCAAGCCGTCAGCGATGCAGCGGGACTAAGCATGCCTTCATGACGTTGAAATGGCGGGCTTTTATCCCGAGGGCAGGTCTTGGCGAAGAGCTTGGAAAATGCACTCTAAATGCGGCGAATCAACTAGCGAGGGGAAAGCCGGCCAGCCAGGCGGCTGGCCGGGGCAGGATCAGGCCGCGTTCTTGAGCGAGGCCATGTCGATGACGAAACGATAGCGCACGTCGCCCTTCTTCATGCGCTCCCAGGCCTCGTTGATGTTCTGGATGTCGATCATCTCGACGTCGCAGGTAATGCCTTTCTCGGCGCAGAAGTCGAGTACCTCCTGGGTCTCGGGAATGCCCCCGATCAGCGAACCGGCCAGCACACGACGCCGGAAGATCAGATTGCCCCCCAGCACGGCCGGATCGAGCGGCTGCAGTTGCCCGACCAGAATATGCGTGCCGTCGTACTTCAGGGCCGCCAGATAGGGGTTGACGTCGTGCTGCACCGGCACGGTATCGAGCATGAAGTCGAAGGTCTCGGCGACTCCGGCCATCTGCGCCTCGTCGGTGGAGACCACGACATGATCGGCGCCGTTGCTCTTGGCCTCCTCGACCTTGCTTTCCGAACGGGTGAACAGCGTCACTTCGGCGCCCAGCGCCTTGGCCAGCTTGACGCCCATGTGTCCAAGCCCGCCCATGCCGATCACGCCAACCTTGTCGCCGGGCTTGACGCCGTAGTGCTTGAGCGGTGAATAGGTGGTGATGCCGGCACACAGCAGCGGCGCAGCGGACTTGAGATCGATGCCCTCAGGCATGCGCAGCACGAAACGTTCACTGACCGTCACCTTGTCGGAATAGCCGCCCTGAGTCAGGGTGCCGTCGTGGCGGTCCGGGCTGCCATAGGTCATGACGAAGCCTTCGGCGCAGTACTGCTCCAGGCCGTCGTTACAGGCATGGCACTGGCGACAGGAATCGACCATGCAGCCCACCCCGACGATATCGCCTTCCTTGTAATGGCTCACTTCAGGCCCCACGGCAGTAACGCGGCCGACGATCTCGTGGCCGGGCACCACGGGATAGGCGGCCATCCCCCAGTCGTCCTTGGCGAAGTGCAGGTCGCTGTGACAGACACCGCAGTAGAGAATATCGATGGCGACATCGTCGGCGCGCAGTTCGCGGCGCTCGAACGACCAGGGCACCAGGGGCGATGTGGCATCGTGGGCAGCGTAACCTTTGGCTTCTGGCATGTCAGGCTCCTTGTGACAGGCTTGCAACGGTGAGCGAGCCGATCACGCCATTCGCCGCGGACAGGCGACAGACGTATCGGCACACACTAGACCAAAGTAGTGTGGCTCACGCTGGCGCGTCCCGGCCATGCCCGTTTCTGCTCGATTCCTGCCGGATTCTCTTGAATGACGCCGGTCAAGCCTCACGAAGCGGGAAATTCATGCACAATGTTATGCTGTACAACAGCTCTCCTTCTCTAGCGTGATGCCATGATCCAGACGCCCGACTCAACCGATATCGAACGCCGCGCCTCAGGCAGCCTCCCCGACCGCTTCGGTGCGCACATGGCTGCGCTCATCGCGCCTCTGGCGACCGGGGAAGGTTTCACCTCAACCGCCCTGCCCGGCGTACAGGTCATTGCCTCACACTGCAGCCAGCCACGTACCCCGCTGATCTACGAGCCCAGCCTGGTCATCATCGCCCAGGGCCGCAAGATCGGTTACCTACAGGAACGTGTCATTCACTATGGGGCCGGCAATTATCTGATCCAGGCCCTGCCGCTGCCCTTCGAATGTGAGACCCACGCTGAGCCGGAACAGCCCCTGCTGGGTGTTTCGGTAAGTATCGACCGCCTGATGCTCGACGAGCTGGTCCGGCCATTGCTCGCGCATCGTGCGTCGACCTCCACGACCTCGGCGCCGTCGCCCATGGCCGCGGTGCCCATGAATGAGTCCATGGGCCATAACGTGTTGCGCCTGCTCGAATGCCTGCACGATCCGCTGCTCTGCGAGGCCCTGGGCCCTGGGCGTGTCCGTGAAGTGCTGTTCGAAGCCCTGCGTGGCCCTCAGGGTGATTCGTTGTGTCAGCTGATCCAGAATACCGGGAAATATACCCAGATTGCCGAGGCGCTGGCCTACCTGCACCGCCACTATACACAGCCGATCGCCGTCGAGCAGTTGGCCAGCGAGGTCAATATGAGCGCCTCGCATTTCCATCACCATTTCAAGCGCACCACACGCTTGGCGCCGATGCAGTACCTGAAACGCCTGCGTCTGCTCAAGGCACGCGTGTTGCTGACCCAACAGGCCTGCAACGTCAACCGGGCCGCGACCGAGGTCGGCTATCAGAGCGCGTCGCAGTTCAGTCGCGACTACAAGCGCTACTTCGGCGTTCCTCCCAATGCCGACCGGCCATAGGTTTCGCGATACCGCCGTACGTCACGCCGAAAGCGCGGACAACGGGCGGCCACTCTCCGCCTCGTCATGCCGAAACATGCCCCGCCGCCCGAACGGCCCGGGCCGGACAGGCGATCGGGTGGGTCCATACGGCTGACAAACGCCTTTCGACGCGGCAGTACCGAATCCTTTGGCAATCCTCGAACGGCTTCTATGCTTAGTGGACACTTCGGCCATCCAGGCGGGCCGTGCTCGGCCAGGGATGAGGCAGACAAGGAGAGTGACATGGCGTTCAAGAAGCTTGAAGACCAGGTGCTCGTGATTACCGGCGCCACCACCGGTATTGGGCTCACGACAGCGCGCATGGCGGCCCGGCAGGGTGCTCGCCTGGTGCTGGCGGCCCGCGACGAGAACACCCTTCACCAACTCGTCGAGGAGATTCTCCAGGCAGGGGGCGAGGCGGTTTACGTGGTAGCGGATGTCGGCAAGGAACTCGAGGTCCAGGAGATTGCCCGCACCGCCATCGATCGCTTCGGCGGTTTCGATACCTGGATCAACAATGCCGGAGTCTCGATCTTCGGCCCGATGCTCGAGGTGGCCACGGACGATCACCGCCACCTGTTCGAGACCAATTTCTGGGGCGTGGTGTATGGCTCGCTGGAGGCCGCGCGCCACCTGAGTCAGCATGGCGGCGTGATCATCAATCTCGGCTCCGTCGCCTCGGACCGTGCCATTCCCATGCAGGGCATGTATTCCGCCTCGAAGCATGCCGTCAAGGGGTTCACCGATGCGCTGCGCATGGAACTCGAGGATATGGGTGTCCCCATCGCGGTCTCGCTCATCAAGCCGGCCAGTATCGCCACTCCCTTTGCGGAACACGCCAAGAACATCATGGACGAGGAGGCAACCCTGCCGCCGCCGCTCTACGCCCCCGAGGTGGTGGCTCGCAGCATCCTGCATTGTGCCGAGACTCCCAAGCGCGACGTCTACGTCGGCGGCGGCGGCAAGCTCATCACCATGCTGGGCCACTGCGCGCCGCGTCTGGCGGACAAGCTCATGGAATCGCAGATGATCGATCAGCAAAAGCTCGACCGCCCGGAGCACCGTTACCGTTTCTCCCTGCGTGAGCCGGCTACCGACATGCGCGAGCGCGCCGACTATCCCAACCGCGTTCACGAATCGAGCCTGTACACCAGCGCCGCGCTCCATCCGCTGGCGAAGACGGCCCTGTTTGCTGGTGCGGCACTAGGGATCGTCGCCCTCGCCCGCCGCGGCTCGCGCGACTGAGCCTCCGCCGGGCCGACGAGGCCCGGCGGACACCTGCCCATCGCGAATGCCAGCGCTGCCGTGCCTGGGTCGAGTCGAACGAGGGCAACGCCCCCTTCTTGCCGACCGCTACCTTTCACTTCTCCGATTGATGTCGGTCAACATGACCGGAGCGACTTTATTGCCTCATGAAGCGTGATTGCCTCATGAAACGTGTTCTATAAGTGAATGACGTTCATGCCCGCTCCGATCCGACGAGTTGCCCGACGATGGATAAACGCACGCAGTATTCGCTCTGGTATTTTCTGCTGTTGTTCCTGCTGTTTCTGGCCCTGTCCAACCTCTGGTCGCCCTCGGAGGAGACGATCCGCTACAGCACGTTCAAGACGTTGTTGCACGCGGGCGAGGTCCGGGACGTCACGGTCACCGACGACACCATCCGTGGCCGGGTATCACGTCAGGGCCTGATCGGCCACGTCGCCCCGGAACGCGCCGCGCAGCTGCGGGAAACGAACGAGGAAACCCTCGGCTTTCGCACGCTGCGCATCGACGATCCGCAGCTGGCCGCCGATCTCGAGGCGGCGGGCATCGACTACGGCGGGGAAGCCAGCAGCACCTGGCTGGCCACGGCCCTGGCCTGGACCCTGCCGATTCTTCTGCTGATGGTGTTCTGGGGCTTCATGTTCCGGCGCATGGGGATGGGCGGCGGCGGCATGATGGCCATCGGCAAGAGCAAAGCCAAGGTTTACATGGAAAAGGACACCAGGGTCACCTTCGACGACGTCGCCGGCGTCGACGAGGCCAAGACCGAGCTCATGGAAGTGGTGGATTTCCTCAAGGACGCCGGGCGCTACGGCCGACTCGGCGCTCACGTGCCCAAGGGCGTCCTGCTGGTCGGCCCACCGGGCACCGGCAAGACGCTGCTGGCCCGCGCCGTGGCGGGCCAGGCCGGGGTGCCGTTTCTGTCGATCAGCGGCTCCGAGTTCGTCGAGATGTTCGTCGGGGTGGGCGCCGCCCGGGTCCGCGATCTGTTCGAGCGCGCCCGGCAGATGGCGCCGGCGATCATCTTCGTCGACGAGCTCGATGCCCTGGGCCGTGCCCGGGGAGCGCATCCGATGATGAGCAACGACGAGAAGGAGCAGACGCTGAACCAGCTGCTGGTGGAGATGGACGGCTTCGACCCGAGCAGCGGCCTGGTCCTGCTGGCAGCCACCAACCGGCCCGAGATTCTCGACCCGGCCCTGCTGCGCGCGGGGCGCTTCGATCGCCAGATCCTGGTGGATCGTCCCGACAAGATCGGCCGCGCCCAGATCCTGCGCGTGCACATGAAGAAGGTGCGCGCCGCGCCCGACCTGGACGTCGAGCAGATCGCCGCCCTCACTCCCGGCTTCTCCGGCGCCGATCTCGCCAACCTGGTCAACGAAGCTGCCCTGCTGGCGACACGACGCGACAGCGAGGCCGTGTCCCTCGACGACTTCACCGCGGCGATCGAGCGGCTGATCGCCGGACTGGAGAAGCGCAACCGCATCCTCAACGCCCGTGAGCGCGAGACGGTGGCCTACCACGAACTGGGCCACGCGCTGGTCGCCATGGCACTGCCCGACGTCGACCCGGTGCAGAAGGTGTCCATCATTCCACGCGGCATCAGCGCGCTGGGCTACACCCTGCAGCGCCCCACCGAGGATCGCTTCCTGCTGTCCGAGGAGGAGCTTCGCCAGCGCATGACGGTGCTCCTCGGCGGCCGGGCCGCCGAACGCCTGGTGTTCGACGCCCTGTCGACCGGTGCCGCCGACGATCTGGACAAGGCCACCGACATCGCCCGCAGCATGGTCATGCGCTTCGGCATGGACCCCGATCTCGGCCAGGTGACCTACGAAAAGGCCTCGCCGAACCTGCTCCAGCAGCCATTTGCCGAGTCTCAGCGCCATTACAGCGAGGCGACGGCTCAGGCCATCGACCGGGCGGTCCGTGAGCTGGTCGATGCCGCCTTCCAGCGCGCCACCGCGCTCCTGCAGGCGCGTCGGCCGCTGCTGGAGCGCGGCGCCGAACTGCTGCTGCAGCGCGAAAGCCTCAGCGGCGAGGAGATCCGCCAGCTGCTGGAGGCAGATAGCGCCGCTGCGCCGGACGCCGCCGTGAAGGAGACCGCCACGTCACGCCAGCCTCACCTGGGCCGCTAGTCACGACACGCGTCAGGGTCGATTGCCGGCGGCCATTCATCCTACCGCCGGCCGGATGCCGCTGGCCGGCACCTCGCGAATCGGCCAGTGCAGCGCCATGGTCACCAGACTCAGGGCCACTCCGGCCCACCACACCACTTCATAGGTACCGGTGGTCTCGTACAGCCAGCCGCCCAGCCACACCCCCGTGAAGCTGCCGAGCTGATGGCTGAAAAACACCACACCATAGAGAGTCGCCATATAGCGAGTGCCGAACATCGTCGCCACCAGCCCGGTGGTCGGCGGCACCGTGGCCAGCCATAGAAATCCCATCACACAACTGAACGTCAGCACACTGGTCAAGGTCAGGGGCAGCAGCATGAACAGCGCAATGGCAATGGCGCGTCCGCCGTAGATCGCAATCAGTACCAGACGCATGGGCACCCTGCTGGAGACGATCCCGGATACGAAGGCGCCGGCCACATTGCATAGTCCGATCAGGCTGATCGACCAGGCGGCGACGGCCGGGTCGAAGCCGGCATCGGTCAGGAACGGCGGCATGTGCACGGTGATGAACGCCAGATGGAAGCCGCACACGAAAAAGCCGGCGGTCAGCAGCCAGTACGAGGCATGGCCACGCGCCAGCTTGAGCGTGTCGCGCAACGCCTGGGGCGAGACGATCCGGCCGGCGGCGGCGGGCCGGTCACTGGCCGCCAGCGGCATGGCCAGCAACGCCATGGATAGCGACATCAGCGCCATGACATTGAGCGCCCCGCTCCAACCGAGCCAGTCGATCAGCCCTTGGGCCACCGGCGCGAGCAGGAACTGCCCCATCGATCCGGCCGCCGTGCCCACTCCCAGCACCCACTGGCGCTGCGACTCATCCACGGCACGCGTCATCGCCGGCAGCACGATGCCGAAGGCCGTGCCCGCCACACCGGCCCCCACCAGCAGACCTGCTCCGACATGCAGTGCCCATATCTGGCTGACATCGGCGGTCATCCACAAGCCCAGCGCATAGAGCACGGCGCCACCGACAATGACACGCACCGTACCGAATCGGTCCGCCAGGCCACCGGCCAGTATGGCGATCGCTCCCCAGGCCAGGTTCTGAATGGCCAGTGCCAGACCGACGATATCCCGCCCCCAGCCATTGGCCTCATTGAGGGGCTGAACGAACAGCCCGAAGCTGGAACGGAAACCGAACGACAGCATCAGCAGCGTACAGGCGCTCAGAAGCAGCCACCAGGTGGCGGCAGGTAGACGGGAGATGGGCATGGACAGGGTCTCCAAGCAAGGTCAGGCGGCTGACGCCCTTTCATTCTTCTTACCAGGCGACAAGCATACTTTCCATTCCCCGCCATGGGGCTCTACCGATCTGAGCCGCCTCTACGCTGAAACATTCTTACGCTGAAAACCGCCTCCTCTGCGATGATCCGCGCGTTCAGCGGCTGTTGGGCGGCCCCATCGCCGTCGGCAAAGGCATGGACCTGCTGCCTGGATACGGCGGTCAGGCCCCGGGCACCGCCCCGAAGCGGCCGCTCTGATAGTCCTTCATGGCCTGGTGGATTTCCTCGCGCGTGTTCATCACGAAGGGGCCGTACGACACCACCGGTTCCTCGCAAGGCGCGGCATGGCCGAACAGCAATACCGTCTCGGAGCGCGCGGCGATACAGATCTCATCGCCGTCATCGTTCAGTTCCACGAGATGATGGGGCTCAAGGAGCGTATCATCGAGACTCGCCTCCCCGCGCACCACGTACAGGAACACGCTGCGACCGGCCGGGGCCGGCAGCGTGATCTGCCCTGCGCCATCCAGGGCGACAGTCATCATCGTGACGCCGGTCAGCGAGGCGATGGGGCCGGCATGTCCATCGAATTTGCCGGCTACCAGATGGACCGTGACCCGGCCGCCGTCCGCCGCAATCGCCGGGATCTGCTCAGCCTGCACGCCCACGTAGGCGGGGGGCGTCATCTTCAACCGCGCCGGCAGATTGACCCATAGCTGGAGGATCTCCAGCGGGCCGCCGCGCCGCTTGAACGACTCGGGCGAAAGCTCGGCGTGGACGAGCCCCGAACCCGCAGTCATCCACTGCACGCCGCCAGCGCCAATCACGCTCTCATGCCCCCCGCTGTCCCGGTGTGCCAGCTCCCCCTCGAGAATGAAGGTGACCGTCTCGAAGCCTCGATGCGGGTGCGGCCCAAAGGGCAGCCCGGCGTTGTCGGGCGGATAGACCTGCGGCCCGTGATGGTTGAGGAACAGAAACGGGTCGAGCAGCTCGATCGCAGGGCCCGGCAAGGGACGGCGGGTGACGAGATCGCCGATATCATCACGGTAGGCGGCGTGCTGGCGATGGATGGTGCGGTTAGGCATGTCAGGTCCCCCTCATGACACCATGGGCAGTTTGCCGGCGCGTTCAACGCCCGCCGAGAAAGGCATGGATGGCGGCGAAGTCATCCCGGCCGTGTCCCGCCGCCTTGGCGCTGGCATAGAGCTCCTTGGCCAGGTTGGCGAGAAACAGCGGCTGATCCTGTTCATAGGCGGTGAGCTCGAGCAGATGCAGATCCTTGTGCATCAGTTCCAGGGGGAACTGCGCCTCGTAGTCCCCCTTGCGGATAAGCTCAGCCTTCCCGGCGAGAAATGGCGCAGCCACCGGCAGCTGGGGCAGCGTATCCATCAGGAATTCCTTGGAGAAGCCGAGCTTCTCGCCTAGAACCGCCGCCTCGGAGTAGGCCAGCATGGCCTGCGCCAGCAGCGCATTGACCAGCATCTTGAAGGCGGTGCCCTGCCCGGTCTTGCCGACGTGCATCACCTTCTTGCCCATGCACTGCAAGAGCGGCTCGATGCGCTCGAAGTCGGCCGTCTCCCCACCGACCAGAAACGACAGCTCGCCGGCTTCGGCAGGCGGCTTGCTGCCGGCCACTGCGGCGTCGACGAAGCGCAGACCATGCGCATCGGCGCGCTCGGCCATCGCCACGCTGAAGGAGGGATTGACCGTGGAGCAGTCGACCCACAACGCCCCTTCGCGCATCGACGACACGAACCCCTCCTCGCCGAAGGCCACCGTCTCGACCACCTCGGGCGAGGCCAGCATGGTGAATACGATCTCGGCGTCGCGCACCGCCTGTGCGGCGGAATCCACCGCTGTCGCGCCCGCCTCGGCCAGCGCCTGTCTCGGCTGCGGCGAACGGTTGTACACGCTCAGCTCGACGTCGGGATGCTTCATCAGGTTGCGTGCCATCCGGCTGCCCATGATGCCAAGCCCGATAAAAGCCACGTTCATGTCTCTCTCCTTGTATGACTGCTGACAAAAAATTCACCCGCACAAGCTGGTGACTGGCCGCTTGGCCACTTCGAGCGATTGCGACTAGGCTTCAGCCTTCGCTAATAAAATTCGGGCGTGAACGTTCAAGATAGTCAAAACTCTTTCCGAAGATAAACCTCTTACCCTAGGAGTCGTCGCATGGAACTGCGCAATACCAAGGATAGCGTCGCCGTCATCACGGGAGCCTCAAGCGGGATCGGCCAGGCCACGGCCAGAGCCCTGGCCAATGAGGGCGTGCACGTCGTGCTGGTCGCACGCAGCGAGGACAAGCTGCGCGACCTGGCCGCAGAGATCGGCGAACGTGCCACGGTCAAGGCGGCGGACGTGGCGGATGAAGACGCGGTGGCCAGGTTGTTCGGCGAAATCAAGAACGAATTCGGCGGTGTCGACCTGCTGTTCAACAACGCCGGGGTCGGCTACAACAACATGTTCACGGACAGCACCCGGGAGGAGTGGCGTGCCACCATCGACGCCAACCTCTACGGCGTCCTCAACTGCACGTATCAGGCCATCCCGCTGATGCGCGGACGCGAAGGGGCGATGATCTCGAGTGTCTCCAGTGTCGGCGGCCGCTACGGTATCGCCGGCTGGTCGGTCTACAACGCCACCAAGTTCGCGGTGGTGGGTTTTCACGATGCCCTGCGCAAGGAACTCGGCGGAGAGGGTATTCGCGTCTCGCTGATCGAGCCCGGCGCGGTCTACACCAACTGGGGCCACAACGTGCCGGCGGAAAAGATGCAGGAGCGCCGCGACAAGGTGGAAGCGCTGCAGGCCGAGGACATCGCCAACGCCCTGACCTACGCCTTCGCTCAGCCGCCCCATGTCAATCTGCAGGAAGTGCTGATCATGCCGACGCGCCAGGTCTCCCCCTGACCGGATCGGTGTAGTGGGATCCGCCAGTCCCCAGCCCAGATCACAGGAGTTCGTCATGCGTTACAAGCAATTCGGCAATACCGGCCTGTTCGTCTCCGAGCTCTGTCTCGGCACCATGACCTTCGGCGGCGAAGGCGAGATGTGGAGCCAGATCGGCGATCTGCAACAGGCCGATGCCGACAAGCTGATCGGTCGCGCCTTCGAGGCCGGCATCAACTTCATCGATACCGCCGATGTCTACTCTCAGGGCCGCTCGGAGGTCATTACCGGCCAGGCCCTGAAGAACCTGAACATTGCGCGCGAGGAGGTGGTCGTCGCCACCAAGGTCTTCGGCGAAACCGGCCCGGGGGTCAACGCACGGGGCCTCTCGCGCTTCCACATCATGGAGGGCGTCAAGGCCAGCCTGAAGCGCTTGCAGCTCGATCATATCGACCTCTATCAGGTCCACGGCTTCGACGCGGCGACGCCGATCGAAGAGACCGTGCGGGCGCTCAGCACCCTCGTGGAACACGGTCATGTCCGCTATGTCGGCGTGTCGAACTGGGCGGCCTGGCAGATCATGAAGGCGCTGGGTATCGCCGAGCGTCACGGACTGGCTCGCTTCGAATCGCTGCAGGCGTATTACACCCTTGCCGGGCGCGATCTCGAACGCGAACTCATTCCCATGCTCGACAGCGAGAATCTCGGCCTGATGGTGTGGAGCCCGCTCGCCGGCGGGTTGTTGAGCGGCAAGTATGACCGCGACACCCAGGCCGAAGCCGGCAGTCGTCGCACCACTTTCGACTTCCCGCCGGTGGACGTCGAACGCGCCTACGACTGTATCGACGTGATGCGAAGAATCGCCAAGGATCGCGGCGTCTCCGTCGCCCAGGTCGCACTGGCCTGGCTGCTGCACCAGAAAACCGTGACCAGCGTGATCGTCGGCGCCAAGCGCATCGAGCAGCTTGACGACAATATCGGTGCCACCGAGGTGACATTGAGCGAGGACGAACTCGCCGCCCTCGACAAGGTCAGTGCGCTGCCGTCCGAATATCCCGGCTGGATGCTCGATCGCCAGGGCGACTACCGCCGCCAGCAACTGGCGCAGTCCCGGGAACGCTGAGTGGCGCGGAACGTGTCCACTCCATTCGGGACGAGATTCAGGACGGGGCGAAGCACTGAGGGAAGCACTGAGGAAAGGGGCTGAAAAGGACCGAAACAGAAGGGGCCGGTGATGTGCCGGCCCCTTTGCTCGTTCGTGACACTACAATGATCACCCGCTACGGACGGGAGTGTCCTCGTTTGCCGCCAGGATTCAGAACTCCAGGCAAATCTTGCCGAAGTGGCGTCCCGCTTCCTGATGGCGGAAGGCGTCGGCGATCTCGTCGAGTGCGAACGAGCGGTCGATCACCGGGCGCACGCCACCGGCCTCGATGCCACGCACCATTTCCTGCTGATGGATACGGCTGCCCACGATCAGCCCCTGCAGACGGGCCTGCTTGGCCATCAGGGCCGCGGTAGGTACCTCTCCGCCGCGTCCGGTGAGTACACCGATCAGCGAGATGTGGCCGCCGATACGCACCGCCTCGATGGACTGCGGCAGGGTACCCGGGCCGCCGACCTCGATGACGTGATCCACACCGCGCCCGCCGGTCAGCTCTTTCACTCGCTTGCCCCACTCCGACTCGGCCTTGTAGTTAAGCGTATGGTCGGCTCCCAACGCCTTGAGGCGCTCGATCTTTTCGTCCGACGAAGACGTGGCGATGACCCGCGCGCCCATCATCTTGGCGAACTGCAACGCAAAGATCGACACGCCGCCGGTACCCAGTGCCAGCACCGTGTCGCCGGCCTTGAGCCCGCCATCGACCACCAGCGCACGCCAGGCGGTGAGTCCCGCCGTGGTCAGCGTGGCCGCCTCGGCATGGCTATAGCCTTCAGGCGCATGGGTGAACCAGCTGACCGGGCGTATCACCTGCTCGCGGGCATAGCCATCGACGCCGTCGCCGGGCGTGGTGGTGAAATCTCCGACCCGCGCGGGACCATCCAGCCAGTGCGGGAAGAAGGTGGAGACGACCGCATCGCCCGTCTCGAACTCCTCGACACCCTCGCCGACCGCCTCGACCACGCCGGCACCGTCGGACATCGGAATGCGCCCGTCTGCGGTGAGCATGCCTCCCGAGACCACACCGTAGTCGTGGTAATTGAGCGAGCTGGCATGAATGCGCACCCGGATCTCGCCCGGCCCCGGCTCGCCGGGGGCCTCCTGCTCCCCGACCTCGAGATGATCCAGCCCACCGGGCTTGCGTAACGTGACGACCTTCATCGATTTCTCCTTGCATCCTGTCATGGTGACATTGACGAGCTCTCATTCTAGCTGGCTGTCGCCACATGCAACCGGATATCGATGACTTGTCATCGGGCGCGCTAGCAGCCATGGTCAATGGACCCTTGATTGTTCACGGAGAGAGCATGGCATCGCACAAGGCCCCGCATCGCAAGGATCGACACGCCCAGACGCCCCAGTGGTCGGGCCCGCAACAGTCCCCCCAGAACCGGCCCCGCCAGTGGCTGCTGTTCCTCTGGTTCACGCTGGCCATCCTGCTGTTCTTTTCCTATGCGGACACGCTGCGCCAACCGCAAAGCACCGAGATCACCTACAGCGAATTCCTCACGGCCGTCGACAATGGCCAGGTCGATCAGGTCACCCTGCGCGGACAGCGCGTGGAAGGCGCGCTCAGCGAGGAAGGCCGCGAAGCGCTGAATGCCGGCGAGGCGGAGACATTCGAGACCACGCGCCCCGAGGTGGAGGATTCACGCCTGTTGACGCGGCTCGAGAATCACGGCATCGATATCGTCGCCGAACCGACCGATCCGCCCTGGTGGCAGCGGGTGCTGATCGGCGCGCTGCCGTGGATCCTGATCATGGCCCTGCTGTTCTGGTTCTGGGGCCGCATGCAGCAACGGGCGATGTCGGGCGGCGGTCCGTTCGGCATGGGCCAGTCGAAGGCCAAGAAGATCCAGCGTGAGGACACCAGCACGCGCATGGACGACGTCGCCGGCTCGGAGAATGCCAAGCAGGAAGTCACCGAGGTCGTCGAATTTCTCAAGAATCCCGAGCGCTTTCGCCAGCTCGGCGCCCGCATTCCTCGCGGCATTCTGATGATGGGGCCGCCCGGCACCGGCAAAACGCTGATGGCTCGTGCCGTTGCCGGCGAGGCCGGGGTGCCCTTCTTCAGCATCAGCGGCTCGGACTTCATCGAGATGTTCGTCGGAGTCGGCGCCTCCAGGGTGCGTGACCTGTTCAAACAGGCCCGAGAGGAAGCACCCGCGGTCATCTTCATCGACGAGCTCGATGCCATCGGCCGCTCACGGGGCGCCGGCATGGGCGGCGGCAACGACGAGCGCGAACAGACCTTGAACCAGATCCTGGCGCAGATGGACGGCTTCGAGGCCGACGAGTCCGTGGTGGTGCTCGCCGCCACCAACCGCCCCGACGTCCTCGATACGGCGCTGATGCGCCCCGGGCGCTTCGACCGCAAGATCACCCTGGACCGGCCGCATCGTGAGGCAAGACGCGCGATTCTCGAGGTACATACCCGCAAGATGCCTCTGGCCGAGGACGTCGATCTTGCGCGCCTGGCCGAGGTCACCATCGGTTTCTCAGGTGCCGATCTCGCCAACCTGGCCAACGAGGCCGCGTTACTGGCCGGACGCCGCGAGCGCAGCGACGTGGACTGGGACTGCTTTGCCAACGCCCGCGACCGGCTGCTGCTCGGTGAGGAGCGTGAATCCGGCGTCTCCGAGCGCGAGCGGCACATCGTCGCCTACCATGAATCCGGGCATGCCCTGCTGGCGCACCTGCTGCCCCACACCGACCCACTGGAGAAGGTCACCATCATTCCGCGCGGTCGCGCGCTGGGAGTCACCGCCCAGGTTCCCGAAGAGGAGCGCTACAACTACGGCGAATCCTACCTGCGCGATCGTATCGCGGTGATGTTCGGCGGACGGTTGAGCGAATCCATCGTCTTCGGCGAGACCAGCAGCGGCGCGGAAGACGACCTGCGCCAGGCGACCCAGCTCGCCCGACGCATGATCGCCCACTGGGGCATGAACGAGCGCATCGGCCCGGTCTTCTTCCCCGAGAGCGAGCAGCATGGCTTCCTCGGCCAGCAGATGGGGCAGGAGCGCGAACACAGCGAGGCGACTGCGGCGATGATCGACGACGAGATCCGTCGGCTGCTGACCGACATCGAAGCCCACGCCCGCGACCTGCTCGAGCGCAACCGCGATCGCCTGGACGCTCTCGCCAGCACACTGGAGCAACGCGAGACCCTGGAAGCCGACGAGATCGGCCGCATTCTGCGTGCCGAGACCTGATCGCTGGCGGTGGCTGGACAGCTTTAACCTGACTGCCTCGGTTCTGTTGAACCGGGGCATCGTTCACCGGTCGGGAATCGGTGCGCAGGACGCGTTCGAGAGGCTTGTCGACCCTATGCAGGACAGTGCGGTCAATCCATGGCGGAAAACGACACGGCATCGTTGATGGTTCTCAGCCGGCGCATCGCTTCGTCCGGTGAGAAGGGCGCCTCGCGGGGCGGGTCATAGACCTCGCCGTTAGTGCCTTGCACGATCAGATCGATGGCGTAACAGGCGCCGTCGACAATGGCGCGGTAGCCCTCGACATGCTGAAAATGGTTCATGCCGGCATCTTCCAGCGTGAATCCGTGGAAGGGCTGACCTCCGATCGTGGTGTCGTGAGACATGGCTCGAGCATGGTCGGGGGGTGTCAGACAGTGCTTCACGGCCATGGGGTCACGGCTCGCCCCCAGACGCCAGAGCGCGCGGGTAATCTCGTCGGAACCGGGTAGGGAGAGGGTGAGGAGCCGATCGCCGGGAGAATTGCCGTCGAGCTGCCAGCCACCGTTGGCGAAATAACCCGACCTTGGAGTCTTTATCTGTTGCAACGAGTCGTCGTAATGCAGCTCGATGCGATAGTCGGCGGGCGCGAAGGTTGTCGTATTGCCCGCACCGGGCCCATGTCGGCGGGTCGCGTCCCACTGCCCGCAAGCCGCCAGGCTGATCAAGGACACAATGACCAGACCGGTTCGGTAAATCGTCATCTTTATCCCTCCCCTGTCTCCTTGGCGAACGCTGGGCCCCGCGAAGCCGTGGTTCGGGGCGGTTGGCCGAATAGCCTGACGGTGGCTGACGACGAACGTCCGGCGCCACTGACCGGCGGCGGTGTCGCCGCCTACTCCTCGTCGGCGTCGTCGCGGGCCCGTTCGCGCCGCTCGGCCTCCTCTTCGCGCGCATCGTCGATGACCGCCATCAGGCCATCGACGTCGACGGCCGTCGTGTCGTGCGCAAAGCGTCCGGTAAGCCGGCTGTCCGGGTGCAGTTCGCCAGCCTCGTACAGCGCCCAGATCTCTTTGCCGTAGTCGGTGGCCAGCAGTTCCGGGGCGAAGCGTCCGAAGTAGGCGCGCATGTTGTCGACGTCGCGCTCGAGCATTCTCGCCGCACTGTTGTTGCCCGCCGCGTCCACCGCCTGCGGCAGATCGATGATCACCGGACCGTCGGGCCCGAGCAGTACGTTGAACTCGGAGAGATCGCCATGCACCAGCCCGGCGGAGAGCATGCGCACCACGTCGGCGATCACCTTGGCGTGAAAGGCACGGGCCTGCGGCTCGGTCAACGTGACATCATCGAGCCTTGGCGCGGCGTAGCCCTCCGCGTCGGCGATCATCTCCATCAGCAGCACGCCATCGACGAAGCCATGGGGCTGGGGCACGCGCACCCCGGCCGCCGCCAGCCGATAGAGGGCATCGACTTCGGCGTTCAGCCAGGCGTTCTCCTGCTCCTTCTGGCCATAGCGGGTCTTCTTCGCCATCGCCCGGGCCCGCCGGCTGTTGCGCACCTTGCGGCCTTCCTGGTACTCGACGGCCTGCTTGAAGCTGCGCTGCTTGGCCTCCTTGAAGACCTTGGCACAGCGCAACTCGTCGCCGCAGCGCACCACATACACCTGCGCTTCCTTGCCGCTCATCAGCTGGCTGACGACTTCGTCGATCAAGCCATCGTCGATCAGCGGTTGCAATCTCTTGGGTACTTTCATAATTCCTTTCGTAGGTCATGCCTGCCAATAGCGCCCCCGCGGGTTACGCTCTATCTGAATCTAAGCTTAGCGCCCGATACGCCGTACACGAAACGACCGCCCCTTGAGCTTGCCCGCACCGAGTTTCGTCAGGGCCGCCCGCGCCGCGTCGCGGTTGACGGCCACGTAGGCACTGCGTTCCAGCACCTTGATCTTGCCCACGTCGTCGCCGCTGATGCCATCTTCGCCGGTCAACGCACCGAGAATGTCGCCGGGGCGGACCTTCTGCTTCTTGCCGCCATCGAGCTGCAACGTCGCCATGCGCGGCAGGAACGGGACACGCTCCAGTGCGCTGCGTGGCGGCAATGGCTCGGTCTCGGCAGGCTGACCGAGAAACTCGGCCAGGCGTGCGAGCCGGTGCTCTTCCCGGTCGGTGATCAGCGTAAAGGCCACGCCTCGACTTCCGGCCCGCCCGGTGCGCCCGATACGGTGCACGTGTACTTCGAGATCGCGGGCGATCTGATAGTTGAACACGGCGTCCAGCGACTCGATATCCAATCCGCGCGCGGCGACATCGGTGGCCACCAGGATCGAGGCGCTCTGGTTGGCGAACAGGATCAGCGTGCGGTCACGGTCGCGCTGCTCGAGATCGCCATGCAGAGCCAGCGCACTGAAGCCGACCTCTTCCAGGGCATCGGCGATTTCCTGCGTCTCGCGCTTGGTGTTGCAGAACACCACACTGGATTCGGGGCGATACTTGAGCAGCAGCAGGCGCAGCGCCTCGAAGCGCTCCGGTTCATCCGCCACCCGGTAAAAATGCTGGCGAATGCTCGTGCTGTCATGGGTCGAGGCGACCTCCACCGTGACCGGATCATTCATCAGACGCTCGGCGATGGGACGGATGCCTTCAGTGTAAGTGGCGCTGAACAGCAATGTCTGACGCGACGTCGGCGTGGCCGCGACGATCGTCTCCAGCGCCGCCTGAAAGCCCATGTCGAGCATGCGGTCGGCCTCGTCCAGTACCAGGACGCCGAGTTCACCCAGCGTCAGCGATCCCTTGCGCAGATGCTCCTCCACCCGGCCGGGCGTGCCGACGACGACATGCGCGCCATGCGCCAGCGAGTTCAGCTGCGGTCCCAGCGGTGTCCCGCCGCAGAGGGCCAGGACCTTGACGTTGGGCAGCGCACGCGCCAGACGACGGATCTCGCCGGCCACCTGATCCGCCAGTTCACGGGTCGGACACAGCACCAGCGACTGCACGCTGAACCGCGCCACATCGAGACGCGACAGCAGGCCGAGACCGAATGCCGCCGTCTTGCCGGAGCCGGTCTTGCCCTGGGCGATGACATCGCGCCCCTGCAGGATCGAGGGCAGGCTGTCAGCCTGGATCGGCGTCATGGCGTGATAGCCCAGCGAGTCCAGATTGCTCAGCAGTTCGGGGGCCAGCGGCAGGGAAGCGAAGGTGGCATCGGGGGTGGGATCAGACACGGTGACGGTCCTGTAGCAAACGCGAAAACGGTGAGAGACAAGGCAACGAGCGAAGGCAGGCGCGAGAGGGCGAGACCATGAAATCTGGCCGGCGGACAGCATAGCAGAGACCGGCGCGCCGTGCTGCCCAACATGACGCGAAAGCCGGACCCCGCCGACAATAAACCTGTCTTCACCTGCGCTTGTTGAGTAAAATCCGGGGCGTCGATGACAACGTAACAGGACGATGACATGGGTAGGGCCTTCCAGAACCGCAAGGAATCCATGGCCAAGACGGCCGCCGCCAAGACCAAGGTTTACAGCAAGTACGGTCGCGAGATTTACGTATGCGCCAAGTCGGGCGGTGTCGACCCCAACGGCAACCTGACGCTGCGCGGGCTGATCGATCGCGCCAAGAAGGACCAGGTCCCCTCGCACGTGATCGAGAAGGCCATCGACAAGGCCAAGGGCGGTGGCGGCGAAGACTACTCCGTTGCCCGCTACGAAGGTTTCGGCCCCGGCAACTGCATGGTGATCGTCGATTGCCTGACCGACAATCCCAACCGCACCTTCGGCGACGTGCGCGCCTGCTTCACCAAGACCAAGAGCAAGATCGGCACCCAGGGCAGCGTCAGCCACATGTTCGACCACAGCGCCATTTTCGCCTTCGCGGGAGATGATGAGGAAGCCGTGCTCGAGGCGCTGATGGAAGCAGATGTCGATGTCACCGACATCGAGAACGAAGACGGCCGTATCACCGTCTTCGCCCCGCATACCGAGTACGCCAAGGCCAAGCAGGCGCTGACCGATGCCTTCGGCGAGATCGACTTCGAGGTCGACGAGATCCAGTTCCTGCCCCAGACCGTTACCCCGGTCGAAGGCGACGACGTGGTCATGTTCGAAAAATTTCTCGACATGCTGAACGAGCTCGACGACGTGCAGAACGTCTACCACAACGCCGAGATTCAGGAGACGGCGTAAGGGCTGCCTGTCCGGCTCCAGCGCTGATACCCACCTCTCGCCGGCACCTGAAACGCCGGCGAGAGGTTTTTGGCTGCCACCATGCAAGAATGAATCCAGTAGAAGCGTTGCCTTCGCCTGGACGCCTCATTCCTTGGCTTCATGGATAGAGCTCTGCCCAGGAAAAGCTATCCTGCCTATACCGCTATAAGACCGGTCTATTTCAAGTACGGTGCTACTCATGCCATCGACAAAAAAAGCTGAGGCCAAGCGTCGGCACATTCTCGATACCGGGTATCGACTGGTCCTCAACAAGGGATTCGTCGCCGTGGGGCTGCAGGAAATCCTCAAGACGTGCGGCATCCCCAAGGGTTCGTTCTACCATTACTTTCCCTCCAAGGAAGCCTTCGGCTGTGAACTCCTGCAGGAATACATAGACGACTACGGATACAAACTCGATCAGTTGCTGTCAGCAGCCGAGAGCGGAAGAGACAGCCTGATGCGGTATTGGGATGCCTGGATCACCGATCCGGCCGCCCCCGAACGAGGCTGGGCGGAAGACTGCCTGGTGGTGAAATTAGCGGCCGAAGTTGCTGACATGTCCGAGAACATGCGTCGTGTGCTCGATGATGGCGTGCAGCAGTTGATGGTACGGATTGCCAACCTGATCGAGGAGGGCCGCGACGACGGCTCCCTGCCCGACGGCATGTCACCTCTTGCGCTAGCCCGGGTCCTCTACCAGATGTGGCTGGGTGCGGCATTGCTGGCCAAGCTCAGTCAGGACAAGACGCCACTACAGCAGGCACGGGACGCCACGCTGCACCTGCTGGCATGCAACGATGCCGCCGTTTGCCATTTCTCGCCACAAGCCGAGGGGACACCCTGAAGCAACTGTTCCTGTCGGCGCCACATGACCGGTGAACCATTCGCGGCCGGTAAGGCTGCAAGACGCCGTTACCGCCCCTTGAGGGTCATGAAGCTGTCGGTACGATCGACGCCACTGGCGAAGTTGCCGAAAGTACCGAAGGCCGGATACCCGATCAGCGTGTAGCAGCGGCATGGGCTGACCGTTGATCGATCACGGCCCGGCTTGTCCTCTCAGATCCTCTCTTTGGCAGCACAGCTAGTTTTCGACTACAGTGAATCCTGTCAAAAAATAGACCGGTCGTCTAATACAGCAAAACGTCAGGATGCATTGAAGTAACACATTGTTTTCATAAGCATCGATATAAAACGTTGCGCCATGGGAAGGAGATCCAATGAGCAGCCAGAGCCAAGTTACCACCATCAATCCCGCCACCGGCGAGCCGCTGGAAAGCTACTCGAGGATGGATGTTGCCCAGGCCACACGGATTATCGAGGAGAGCCACGACGCCTTTTTACGCTGGCGTCTGGAGTCGCTGGAACAACGGGCCAAGGTCATCAAGGCGATCGGCAAGGCCCTGCAGGAGTACAAGGAGACGTTTGCCGATCTCATGGTAAGGGAGATGGGCAAACTCCCCCAGCAGGCGCGCCAGGAAATCGACCTGTGCGTGGGCATCTGCGACTACACCGCCGAGCAGGGCCCCAAGGAGCTCGCCGATGAAGAACGCCAGCCCAGCAACGGCCAGCGCGGCATCATCACCTATTCGCCAATCGGTGTAATCTACGGCATTCAGCCCTGGAACTTCCCCGCCTACCAAGTGGTGCGCTACTCGATAGCCAACATCATGGCCGGCAATAGCGTACTGCTGAAACACGCCGACAACGTCACGGGCAGCGCCTTGTTGCTGGAAGAGATTTATCGCGAGGCGGGATTGCCCGAGAACGTGTTCCGCACGCTGGTCATCTCCCACGAGACCTCCGACGAAGTGATCGCCAACCCGCTGGTACGTGGCGTCACCCTCACCGGTAGCGATACCGCAGGGCGCAAGGTGGCGGCCCAGGCCGCTCAGTATCTGAAGAAGACCGTGCTGGAGCTCGGCTCCAATGATGCCTACCTGGTGCTCGATGATGCCGATCTCGACGTGGCGGTGGATACGTGCATCACGGGGCGCGTCTACAATACCGGGCAGACCTGCGTGGCTGCCAAGCGGTTTGTGGTCACCGAGGCCAACTACGAAGCGTTCAAGGAGCGCTTTGTCGAGAAGATGAACGCATTGAAAGTGGGCGATCCTACGCAAAGCGGAACCGACATAGGCCCCATGGCCCGCGTCGACCTGCGTGACGGTCTGCACAAGCAGGTCGAAGAGAGCGTGCGCAAAGGCGCCAAGATACTCTGTGGTGGCGAGAAGCCCGAGGGCAAAGGCGCCTTCTACCCGGTGACCGTGCTGGACAATGTCTCGCCGGGCCAGCCCGCTTATGACGACGAGCTGTTCGGCCCGGTCGCGGCGCTGATCCGCGCCAAGGACGACGAAGATGCCATGCGTATCGCCAATGACAGCCGCTACGGCCTTGGCGGCGGCATCATCTCGAAAGACGTGAAACGCGCCACGGAACTGGCTGGCAAGTACTTCGATACCGGCATGGTATTCATCAACGGCTTCGGCGTCGCCACACCGGAAATGCCTTTCGGTGGCGTCAAGGACTCCGGCTATGGCCGCGAGCACGGCGGCTTCGGCATGCACGAGTTCGTCAACGTCAAATCGATCATTGTGGTAAAGCAGTAGCCACACGCCCGACACTCCTCCGCAGCGGCGATACGGCGGCGAGAGTGTCATGGCGTTCGATCCACCGGCTCCCCGTCCCTGGGGGCCGGTGACAAGCCGGATATCCGGCCGACTTTGATCGTCGGAGGCTCCAGCGCCTCGGCGATATTTCCCTCCAGCTTCAAGGCGCCTGACCCGTAGCGGAAGACAGCATGGCCACATCGTCATCGCCTCTTGCATTTCGGCCGTGCCTGACGGGCTGGCTGGCGTGCACGCTTCGCACGCTCCGGTACCGCCACCGGCCAATAACCAATCCAGGCTCGAAGCAGTTGTCGGGCATTCATGTCCTGCCCTCCCCGCTTGGCTAACCGGCAGCGTGCTGACTAGTCTGGAAGAGACAGGCCGGTTTGCCCCGCCCTACCGCGATGGCACCGGAACGGCATTGATCAAACAGGAGGGTCAACGATGCCAGCCAAATCCCAGGCCCAGCAGATGGCTGCCGGCGCGGCGCTTTCCGCCAAGCGCGGCGAGAAGAAGGTCAGCGAGCTGGAAGGCGCCTCGAAGTCGATGTACGAGTCCATGAGCGAGGAAGAGCTGGAAAAGATGGCCTCGACCTCGCAGAAGGACAAGCCCGAGCACAACTCCAAGTCCTGACAATGGCCATGGCCAACCGAGCGTCACCGGCAATCCGGCGACGCTCTGGTCGAGTACGCGCTCTTGTCGTGACTGCGCGGATTTTCCGAAAGACGCTCGGGCTGAAGTGACCGCAGTTGCTCGTTTCGGCGAGCCCGTCACCGTCTCACCAGAGGAATGCAGCTTTTCCTCACATCTTCGCTGAACTAATGTGAAAGGAAGGCATTCATTTTCCACCAGGAAGAGTCACGCGCATGGAAGCTCACGAGCCCACGAAGGGCGGCGTCTCGAACGCCCTGTCCACCCGTCAGCAGTTCACCCTGTTCGCAAGGAACTTCTTCAAGCATCCCAAGATGCTCGGCTCGATCATTCCGAGTTCGCCTTATCTGGTCAGACGCATGCTGAGCGAAGTGGACTGGCAGCGGGCCCGGGTGCTGGTGGAATACGGCCCTGGTGTCGGCACCTTCACCAGGGAAATCCTGCGTCGGATGCATCCCGACGCCACACTGCTGGTGCTGGAAACCAACGAGGATTTCGTCGAATACGTCGGTCGCGCTTTTCCCGACCCCAGGCTACAGGTCGTTCACGGCTCGGCGGAGGATATCGCCCAGGTTCTGGAGGCGCGTGAGCTCGGTGCGGTCGATTACATAATCGCGGGCATTCCACTGAGCACCCTGTCCAACGACGTCAAGGACAGTATCCTGCGCGCTACGCAGCAGGTCATTGCGGCGAATGGCGCCTTCCTGCTCTATCAGTTCTCGCCCAATATCATGCCTCATCTGCAGAAGACCTTTTCCAAGGTCACCAAGAGCTTCGAGCCGATGAACTTTCTGCCCGCGCACTTCTATTACTGCATACCCTAGACCATTCCTGCATACCGGCCGGTCGGCCAGAGGGGCTGACCGGAATGCCGCCAGGGGCTAGAATAACGTCCCATTTACGGGCTGGCCGAGAAGTGCTTGCAGGATGCTGGGAAACGCCTCATCGCTCGCCGACTTTCGGATCTGGCCTAAACAAGGTGGCAGCAATGGTACTTATCGGGCGTTTCAACACACTACGGGTCACCAAGCACACGGAATTCGGGCTCTATCTCGATGGGGCGGAGTACGGCAACATTCTGCTGCCCAAGCGCTACATTCCCCGGGACCGGCCCAGCGAGGTGAATGACGAACTCGACGTCTTCGTCTATCTCGACAGCGACGATCGCGTCATCGCCACCACGCAGCGTCCCCGCGTACAGGTCGGCGAGTTCGCCAGCCTCAAGGTGGTGGCGCGCAACGATGTCGGCGTGTTCCTCGACTGGGGCCTGCCCAAGGATATACTGCTGCCACACTCGGAAGAGAAACGCCCTCTCAAGGTCGGCGACTTCTGTGTGGTTCACGTCTATCTGGACAAGCGCACCCATCGCATCACCGCCACCATGCGCCTCGACCGCCATCTCGATCCCGCTCCGCCGCGCTATCATGCGGGTCAGGCTGTGGAGCTGCTGATCACCGGCCCCAGCGACCTGGGCTTCAATGCCATCATCGACCACCGGCACCGCGGACTGATCCACAAGAACGAGGCCTTCAAGCCGCTGCGCAGCGGCATGCGCGAGCGCGGCTTCATCAAGCAGGTACGCGCGGACGGCAAGATCGACCTCAGTCTGCAGCCGGTGGGCGAACTTGCCTCCACGGATCTGAACGAGCGGATTCTCACCGAGCTGCGTACGCACGACGGCGTGCTGTTCATCAGCGACAAGAGCCCGCCGCCGCTGATCAGCAAGACGTTCGGGGTCAGCAAGGCGACCTTCAAGAAGGCGCTCGGCGGGCTTTACAAGCAGGGCCAGATCGTGATCCATCCCGATCGCATCGAGCTGTCGCGCTAGACGCCGGGATCCTCGAGACGCTGGCGCTGCGAAACGCCGATATGCGAAACGCCAGTCGTCGCTCATCACTCACTTCGTTTGGATGTGAAGTCAATGTCCCAGACACCGCAACGCCCCCTGTATATCGTCCATTCGGGCCCCACCCTGCTCGAGACGCCACTGCTCAACAAGGACAGCGCCTTCTCGCTGGAGGAGCGCGTCGCCTTCAACCTGGTCGGCTTGTTGCCCCAGACCGTCGAGACCATCGAGGAGCAGACCGAACGCGCCTATCAGCAGTACACGCTGCAATCCACCGATCTCGATCGCCACATCTACCTGCGCTCGATCCAGGACAGCAACGAGACCCTGTTCTTCCGCCTGCTGGAGAGCCATCTCGAGGAGATGCTGCCGATCATCTACACCCCGACGGTCGGCGAAGCCTGCCAGCTGTTCTCGCAGATCTACCGCTCGCACCGTGGCCTGTTCGTTTCCTACGCCGATCGCGAGCACCTCGACGACATTCTCAACAGCGCGACCAAGGACAACGTCAAGGTCATCGTCGTCACCGACAGCGAGCGCATCCTCGGCCTCGGCGATCAGGGCATCGGCGGCATGGGCATTCCTATCGGCAAGCTGTCGCTGTACACCGCCTGCGGCGGCATCAGTCCGGCCTATACATTGCCGATCGTGCTCGACGTGGGCACCAACAATCCCGACCTGCTCGCCGATCCGATGTACATGGGCTGGCGCCACGAGCGCATCAGCGGCGAGGAATACTACGCATTCGTCGACGAGTTCATCCAGGCGATGAGGCGCCGCTGGCCCAACGTACTGCTGCAGTTCGAGGACTTCGCTCAGGGCAATGCGCTGCCGCTGCTCGAGCGCTACCGCGACCAGCTGTGCTGCTTCAACGACGACATCCAGGGCACCGCCGCCGTGGCGCTGGGCACGCTGCTCGCCGCCTGCAAGGCCAAGGGCGAGAAGCTCTCCGACCAGCGCGTGACCTTCGTCGGTGCCGGTTCGGCCGGCTGCGGCATCGCCGAACAGATCGTCGCGGCGATGGTCGCCGAGGGGCTGGACGAGGCACAGGCCCGCGCCCGCATCTTCATGGTCGACCGCTACGGCCTGCTCACCGATGACATGAGCAACCTGCCTAACTTCCAGCGCAAGCTGACCCAGAAGCGTGGCGATCTCGCCGTCTGGGATACCGACAGCCGCGACCTGGCGCTGACCGATGTAGTGCGCAACGCCAGGCCGACGATCATGATCGGTGTCTCCGGCCAGCGCGGCCTGTTCACCGAAGAGGTGATCAAGACCATGCATGCGCACTGTCCGGCACCGTTGATCATGCCGCTCTCCAACCCCACCTCGCGCGTGGAAGCGACACCGCAGGAGATCCTCACCTGGACGGGCGGCGATGCGCTGGTGGCCACCGGCAGTCCGTTCCCGCCGGTCACCCTCGGCGAGAGGAAGATTCCCATCGCCCAGTGCAACAACTCCTACATCTTCCCCGGCGTCGGTCTCGGCGCGATCGCGGTCAAGGCGACACGCATCACTGACGGCATGCTGATGGATGCCGCCCGTGCGCTGGCCGAGCGCTCTCCGCTCGCTCTCGATGGCCAGGGTGCCGTGCTGCCGCCGCTCAACGACATCCAGGACGTCAGCAAGCGCATCGCCTTCGCCGTCGCCAAGCGCGCCCAGGAGGATGGCGTCGCGCTCAAGACCAGCGATGACGAGATCCACGAGGCGATCGAGCGCAACTTCTGGCTGCCGCGCTATCGCAACTACCGCCGCGCCTCCTACTGATCCGGCGACAGACCGGACGCCCGAGCCTTCCGCATGCGGAGGGCTCCCTTTTCCGTTCCTACCAAGATACCGCCATGCCGATTCTCGAAAGCGTCGTTCACCGACTCGACAAGACCGCAGACGATCAGCCCGCCACGCTGCACTGCGCCGATGCGGCGCTTGGCGCGTCGCCGGCACTGGACGATCTGCTGGCAAGCCTCAACAGCAGTTACCACGCCAAGACCAAGGCCTGGGGCTATTTCCACGACGAGGCCGCGCACGGCACGCTCGCCGCCGGCCTCACCGCCTTTCTTGCCGGTGCCACCGATTTCGTCGCCTTCACCCGTCAGGCGGCGGAAGGGCTCAAGGCGCTGATCGACGACAACCTCTCCGTGGGCGGGCATCTGCTGTTCGCGCATACCCGCCAGGGTGACAGCGAATACCTGACGCTCGCACTGCTGCATCACCGCGACGGCTTCGGCATCGACGATACGCTCCAGGTGGCGCCCGTGCGTCAGCTCAATCTGAGCCAGTTGACCCTGGCTGCACGCGTGGATCTCACCCAGATGCAGGCCGGCACTTCCCGGCAATACGTGTCCTACAACAAGGATCGCGGCGGCAAGAAGCTCGCCGAGGGTTTTCGCGACTGGCTGGGCTGCGAGGAAGGCGTCGACGCCACCAGCGAGACACGCACTCTGCTCAAGGCGTTTTCCGACTACGTGGAAAACGCGGACCTGCCCGAGGAGCAGAGCCGCGAGAAGACCGACGCCCTGATCGATTATGCCAACGCCCAGGCACGCAGCGGCGAACCGATCACGCTGGACGAACTCTCCGAAGTGGTCGACGAGCAGCAGCCCAAGGCCTTCTACGACTACATCCGCAATCAGGACTACGGCCTATCGCCGGAGATTCCCCCCGACAAGCGTACCCTGCAGCAGTTCAAGCGCTTCACCGGCCGCGCCAGCGGCGTCTCGATCAGCTTCGATTCGCATCTGCTCGGCAACAGCATCGAATACGATGCCGAACATGACCGTCTGATCATCAAGAAGGTCCCGGGACAGCTGAAGGAACAGATCAAGCAGCGCGGAGAGTGAGGCAGGCGCCCTTTCCGCCTGCCGGAGTGGCTCTCTGAGGGTGCGATTCCCGCTTCACCCGAACGCGAACGGCCCTCCAGGTGAAGCCCCCGCCTGAAGCCCTACATGAAATCCGCGTTTATCCTGCGGAACCATTCATCGAGCTCGTCGCGCGAGGCGCGCCGGCGCTCCTCGGAGCCCCCGTAGCCGACTTCCACCTCGCCATTGGCAATGCGCTGCATCACCGAATCGGCAAAATCGTCGACCGGTGCTCCTTCGGTATGGATGCCCACGCCGCCCAGGTCGGTGTTGACCGCCGGCGGAGCGATCTCGATCACCTCGACAGATGTGTTGGCCAGCTCGCCGCGCAGTGACAGCGAGAAGGAGTGCATGGCGGCCTTGGTGGCGGAATAGACCGGAGCGAACAGCCCCGGCACGAAGGCGAGCCCCGAGGAGACGTTGAGGATCGCTGCACGCGGCTGACGGCGCAGATGGCCGAGTATCAGCGAGCAGAGATGCACCGGCGCCTCGAAATTGATGGCGATCTCCTGCTGACGCTCCGCCCAAGGCGCGTCATCCTCCGCAAAGCGCTGGCGCCGCTGCAGGCCGGCATTGTTGACCAGTACATTGAGTGCCGGAAACTCCCGTGTCACCTGGCCGATCAACGCCTCGCGCCCGGCTTGGCTGGCCACGTCGGCGACGCGAACGTGCAACTCGGGATGCTGCGTCTGCGCCTCGCGCAGCTTGTCCTCGCGACGCCCGCAGATGATCACCTCGCTACCGGCATCGAGAAAGCGCTGGGCGATGGCCAGACCGATACCGCTGCCACCGCCGGTGATCAGTACCGTATTGTCCGAAAGATTCATGTGGCCTCTCTTCGCAGTATGAAAACCTCTGCAGTCTAGTCGCCGATCGGTTGCACGGCCGAACGCGACAATGCCCCCTCGTCCGTCAGGCAATAGCCAACTCGATCATCCCGGCCTATGCATGCGGCGTAAAACCGGTATGCTGGAAGCGCAACATCTTCAGATACGGAGCAGAAAGACACGATCGATCATTGATTCCAAGCCAGCGCAAGGAGATTCGCATGAAGGTCTACAAACCCGAATGGCGGTGTACGTTTCACGTGAACGAAGGCGCAGAAGACTCAGCCCGTTGGAAAGAACGCGTCGCCTGGCGGCTGCGGGAATTCGCCGACAGGCTGGACGGTGGCGGAAGAACCCTGAAGATCGACTGCAATGTCACCCCGGCCGTGAGCCGCGAAGAGGTGGATACCTGCCTCGGCAAGGGATTCGATCTCACGCAGCGCCTGCTCACCCAGCTTGCCCATCAGGCTGCCTGCGAGGATGTCATGCGCGATGCCAAGGCGGAGCTGTTCGAGAAAGAGCAGTAGGCGTGAGTGTCTGACGTACCTGTATAACCGTTTCAACACCCCATCCAGCCAAGGACTGATGGGGTGTCGTTCGTTCAGACAAGAAGATGCCGTCTCGGACATCCCGTGCCGGATCTTTTGCCTCTCAATCGCTGTAGATACCCGGTGCGCCGGATCGATGAAATTCCCAGCACTGGTGGATGTCCTCGGCCAGGGTGCGCCCTTCGGAGAGCGGCGGTAGGTCGTCGAGGGCGAAGAAATCGGCGGCATCGGTCTCGTTGTTGGCGACAAATTCGCCGCCTTGGTGATCGCACAGGTAGAACAGCTTGTAGATGTGATCCGGCGATACCGGCGTGTAGGGATGCAGGCTGCGATCCTTGAGCATCGCCAGGCGCGGATTGCTGGCGCGATGACCGGACTCCTCGATGATCTCGCGCAGCACGCAGTTCGACGGCCCCTCGTTGACGTCCGCCCAGCCGCCCGGCAATGCCCAGCGTCCATCCTTGATCTCGCGAACCAGCAACACCCGGTCGCGCTCGAACACCGCACCGCGCACATCCACCTTGGGCGTGGCGTAGCCGGCATCGGGAATGATGAAGTTCTCGACGCGCTCGATGGGCACATCGGCAAGCACCGCGAACATCTGGTTGGTCAGCACCTCGAGCTGCCGGTAGCGTTCGAGCTCGTACTTGTTATCGGTGTAGGTCTGTCCCGTCTGGGCAATCGAGCGAAGCTGTTTGGCGAAGGTAACCCAATCGTGTGGCATAGATTTCATCCCTGTCTGATAAATGCGCCATACGTCGGCTGCAGATCGGCCCTCTTGGCCGTATCCTGACACTATTGACTCGACCGACTCGAGTACAGGACACCGACGATAACCGAACGTACAACCGATTGCCGGCTCACCGACATGGATGGCGTACTGAGCCGCGACACCCATTTGTCACACGGCTGGCCCCCTTTCAATCACCGACACTCGGCGGCGATGTTTCTGCGCTCGCCGTATCGACGCGCTCGCCCTCACTGCGGCCGATGATCGCCGTGCCGACCAGATCGCCGGTGACATTGAGCGCCGTACAGCCCATGCCGACCAGCGCGTCGATGGCGGTGAGCAGCGCCACCGCCTCGATCGGCAACCCCACCTGGGAAAATACCGTGGCGATCATCACGATCCCCGCGCCGGGCACTCCGGCGGTGCCCACCGAGATCAACGTGCCCACCGCCACGATCTGCAGCATGCTCGTCCAGTCCAGGGGAGCCCCCACCACGTTGGCGGCGAACACTGCCGAGATGGCGATGCGGATCGCCGCCCCATCCATGTTCAGCGTCGCGCCCAGAGGCAGACTGAAGCCGTACAGGTTACGCGGCAGCCCCAGACGTTGCGCGGCGTCGAGCGTCAGCGGCAGCGTACCCGAGCTGCTCTGGGTGGCGAAGGCGGTCGCCATCGGGGTACGCGCCTCGCGGAAGAAAGCCCGCAGCGGCACGCCGAAAAGCCGCATCAGGCCGATATACACCAATAGATGGACACCCAGGGCCACGTACAGCACCACGACCATGTCGCCGAGCGACAGCAAGGTGTCGACGCCCTGATTCGCCACGGTACCGGCGACGATGGCGAATACTCCGATCGGCACGTAATGCAGGATGCCGCTCATCACCTTGAGGGTCACCGCATTGAGCGCCTCGAACACGCCATAGAGCCGCTCGCCCAGTTCGCCCTGCGACTCGGATCGGCGCAGCCGTGCCAGAGCCAGGCCGAAGACCAGCGCAGTGAAGAGGATACCCAGTAGATCCTGCCCGGCGAAAGCGGCGACGATGTTATCCGGTACGATGCCGAGCATCACCTGCAGAATGCCGGGATTGTCGGGTACCGACACCGAGGTTGCGCTATCCAGTGTCATGCCCTCCCCCGGCGAGAATAGTGTGGCAACCAACAGCCCCACGCCGATGGCCAGTGCAGACGTCGCCAGGTAATAAAGAAACACCTTGCGTCCGAGCCGCCCCAGGCTACCGGCCTTTCCCTGGTTGACGCCCACGATCAGGGTGAACAGCACAATAGGCAGGATGATGAACTTCAACAGTCGCATCAGCAGATCGCCGAGCGGTGACAGCACCTCGGCGACACTCGGCCCGCCGATCAGACCGACCACCACGCCGAGCACCAGGGCGATGGTTACCCGCATGATGAGTGAGCTGTCGCGGTAGCCCCGCCACAGGGGTGTTACAAACGATGTCATATATCAGGCCTCCGCCAGGAAAAGACACGGATGACCAACGGTCGCCGGCCTATCGAGTGAGCGTCCGAGGCTGTCGCCCCGAACTGCTTATCAGCGCAATATAGTTTGTTAACTATTAGATTTACAAAGATTTATCACCTTATCGCCAGCCGCAAAGGGCCACAAGCCGTAATACATCGAAGGCTCGCGCTCGCCAACACGCCGATGTCGGTCTGGCCGCATTCATCGCCGTGACAGCAAGGCCATCATATCGCGTCGCACGCAAAGCGCTTCAGGCGCACATCCACGGTGACCGACCGCCCGACCGCCTCCGCGATCGGCCGATAGTGCCCGGCATTGAGGAAGCGCTGACGCGCCGCCACCATCGCCTTGCTGTCGTCCGGATCACGCGAGCGCTTGTTCTGCACCGGCAACAGATGCGTGTATCCCTGACGGGCGATGTCGAAGCTGTGCCCGGCAGCACAGCACCAGCGGGAACCGTTGCGGTGCCGCGATCACCACGCTCTCCTTTCTGGTCATGGCGGCGGCCGACTGGCTACCACTCGCTGGTGCATTGGCGGTGCTGATGATCGGCGCGCTGGCGTTCAACTTCGGCCTGCAGTCGGCGTTGGTCGCGCACCAGTCGCTGATCTTTGGCCTCGATCCCGGAGTTCGTGGGAGGATCAACGCCATCATGTTCACCGTCGTGTTCGCCGGCATGGCGCTGGGCTCGGCGCTCGGTGGCGCCATCCTGGGTAAATGGGGCTGGCTCGGCGTGGTCGCACTCGCAACCGGCGTTTCCTTCATCGCCCTGCTGATTCGGCTCTTCGACGGACGCCGAGCGAGCGTCCCGCAGGGCATCTGAACCGGGCCGCGAGACGGTGTTCCGACAATACCAGGCCGGCGCCGAATCTCGGCACCGGCCTGGTAGTCGTCATTTCAGCAATGGCTCAGGCATCAACCGCTTTCGAGCGTTCCCTCTGCCCCCACCTGCGGCGAAAGCCCTCGGGAAACTTGTAGTTGGCAAATGGCATGCACCTCTCCTTGAAAGTTGGTTTCAGACCATACCGCCGTTGATGCGCAGGACCTGGCCATTGATCCAGCCGCCCTGCGGGCTGGCCAGAAACGCCACGACATCGGCGATCTCTTGGGGCTGGCCCAGGCGTTCGAACGGTGCCAAATTGGCGATCGACTGGACCTGCTCCTCGCTCTTGCCCTCCAGGAACAGCTCGGTCGCCACCGGCCCCGGCGCCACAGCGTTGACCGCAATGTTACGACCGCGCAGCTCGTTGGCGAGCACCTTCACCAGCCCTTCGACACCGGCCTTGCTGGCGATATACGCGCCATAGGCGGGAAACGACTTGCCTAATACCGAGGAAGAAAGCGCGATGATGCGGCCACCCTCGCCCAGGGTCTCGGCGGCTTTCGCCATCACCAACCAGCTGCCGCGCAGATTGGTCGCCAGCGTCTTGTCGAGGACTGCGACGTTGTCGGTGGTGAGCCTCGCCATCGGCATGATCCCGGCATTGTTGACCACCACGTCGAGCCGCCCGAACGTCTCCAGTGTCTGCGCGAACAAGCGCTTCACCGCATCCACATCGGCGATGTCAGCCTGAACCGCCAGCGCCCGGCCGCCCTGGGCCTCGATATCGGCCACGGTCTGTTCGGCAAGTGATGTATTACCCGCATAGTTGACCACCACGACGAAGCCGTCGGCGGCGAGTTTGAGCGCTATCTCGCGGCCGATACCGCGAGAGGCGCCGGTTACCAGAGCGACCTTCTGCATAGCGTCAGTCATGATTCGATTTCTCCATGAAGGGGATCGTTAGCGAGAATGGCGTTACGCATGCCGGATTGCATGGTGACAGTATTGGCATTCCTTCCAGGTGGATAAATCCGCTAAGCTGCCAACACTATTCAGTAGAGATAAACAATTCGCATGGAACGATTCGATGCGATGACGCTTTTCGTGCGTATTGTCGAACGCGGCAGCTTCACCAAGGCGGCCAATGCGCTGGACATTCCGCGCGCGACCGCCACGCTGGCGATTCAGCAACTGGAGGGCCGACTCGGCGTACGTCTGCTGGAGCGCACCACGCGTCAGGTTCGCCCGACACTGGAAGGCCAGGCGTACTACGAGCGTTGCGTGCAGTTGTTGGCGGAGCTGGAGGAGGCCGAAGCGATTCTGCAGCCGGTAGCGAGCAATCCGTCCGGCGTGTTGCGCGTCGAGTTGCAAGGCATTCATGCCAGCCGGATCGTGCTGCCGCGCATCGATGAATTTCACGCCCGCTATCCTCGCCTTGAGCTGATCGTCACCAGTGGCGACCGGCTCGTCGATCTGGTGGGCGAAGGGGTCGACTGCGCGGTCCGCTGCGGCATTCCCGGCGACTCCACGCTAGTCGCCCGAAAGCTAGCCGAGCTCCCCCAGGTCATCTGTGCCAGCCCCACCTATCTGGGCAGGATGGGCATGCCGGAAACGTCGGAAGCGCTGCGCGACCATCACGCGGTCCGCTTCGTGTCGGGAAGCGGCGCGCCAGATGCCGAGCTGGAACTGGTGATCGATGGGCAAACCCGCGCCTTCGCCGCCGGGGGCTGGATGACCGTCAACGATGCTGAGAACTACGTCGTCAGTGCGTTACGCGGCTGCGGGTTGATTCAGGTGCCTCGCTTCCATATCGAGAAGGCGCTGGCCAGCGGCGATCTGGTGGAAGTGTTACCGGAGTGGGAAAAACCAACGCTGCCGGTCCACCTGGTCTACCCGCACCGGCGTCAGTTGTCGCCCAGAGTGCAGGTATTCATCGATTGGCTGGCCGACCTCTACGCCGAACGTTTTGGCGCGTAGATCATAACAACCCGGCCCGGCCTCCAGGATCAATCACGTCGGCGCAGATTCAAGGTCACCAGTAAAACGCCGACGATTACCACGGCTGCACCGACGATCTGGTTAAGGGTGATGGGTGTGCCCAGCAACCCATAGCCCAGCCCCATCGTCACCACCGGCAGTAGATTGAGCGAGGTCGCGGTCCGGCTCGGGCCGACCAGCAACAGTGCGCGGTTGTAGCAGAGCAACGCGATAAACGATGGACCGAGGCCCAGATACAGCATTGCCGCCAGCGCCTGACCATCGAGGTGCCACGCAGTATCCAGCAGCAGATTCTCCAGTACCGCCAGCGGCGCGAGAAACGCCACCGCGATCCCCGTCATCGGGACCAGCGAAGCATAGAAGGGAATGCGGCCCAGCCATTGACGCACGGCCAGCGTGTAGAGCACCCAGGAAGCGATAGCCCCGGCCACGAAAGCATCGCCAACCTGAAGGCGCTGCAGGATGGCCAACGGGTTGCCATCCGCCACCACCCAGGCTGCGTGGTATTGAACAGCGCCATTCCCGTGATCGCCATCACCGTCAACGCTCGGACCTGCAGCCGCAAGGCATGACGCTGCCGCCATGCGGCATGACCGAAGCAGACAAGCGCCACGACAAAGACCACCAGCATCCGGCCCAGCGCTAGCGCAGCGGCGGCAAGCTGGCGGTTGCCAGCCTGCCGACCAGCAGATTGCCGGCAAACAGCAAGATCACCAAAAACAGGTAAATGACGGCACGAATGGACACGCAGGACCTACCTCAACCTGGGAAACCAACAATGACACCGTTCGGCAATACGAAGCCTATTGTACTGCCTCACGCGCAAAGCGCTTCAAGCGTACGTCCACGCTGACCGTCAACGACTCCAGCGCCGCCGCCCGCGTCCGGCCCTCATGACTGGCACGGTAGAGATGCGGAGTCATTGCCAGCAGATCGGCGATCCGTTCCGCACCGGTGAGCTCTAATGAATAGCTGACCGTCTCGGTGGCAAGCGGCGTAAAGCCTTCCGGTATTTGAGCGTCGTCTGCACGCTCCGGCTTCAGGGTCGGGTAGATGATCTCACGCAGTTCGCGCAGATGATCCGGCCCGGTATCGACCTGCAGCAGCATTCCACCCGGCTTCAGCACGCGGGCAAACTCGGGATACACCGGGAAGCCGAACATGCACAATATCCGATCGAGCGTGCCCGTCTGTACCGGGAGATTGGCGTTGCTGCCCACCACCCAACTGGCGTTCCCGCCCGGTTCCGGGCCAGCCCGCCTGTCCTGCTGCGCGGCGTCCTGTTTGGCAGCCGAGAGCACCGCCCACTTGGAGATATCCAGCCCCAGCAGCTCCAATGGCCTCTCGCCGGCAGCGCCGGCCAGCTCGCGCAGGTAATAACCCTCCCCGCAACCGGCATCCAGGCAGCTGGCCGTGGCATCGGCCGTGAGGTCTTCCAGCGCCGCCCGCCCGACCGCCTCCGCGATCGGCCGATAATGGCCGGCATTGAGGAAGCGCTGACGCGCCGCCACCATCGCCTTGCTGTCGCCCGGATCACGCGAGCGCTTGTTCTGCACCGGCAACAGATGCGTGTATCCCTGACGGGCGATGTCGAAGCTATGCCCGGCAGCACAGCACCAGCGGGAACCGTTGCGGTGCAGCGGATCGCCGTCCAGCGGACAGGCCAGCGCCTCAAAGGGAGTGATACTCATGATCTTTGCCACATCACCATAGGAATTTGACACATCATCGTAGGAGTTTGAAAAGTCTCGCTCGTTTGTCTCCGGCATCGCCATCCGAGTCAACGCCCCAAACCAGCGAACCCGCCATTTTGGCGGGTTCCCATTATCCAGCAACAGACGTCGCGACAGGAGACTTGACCCCGCATCATTGCTGCGGGCAGTCTGCCGTCGCTCATTGCGAAGCGTCGAGCTTGTCCTGGGTTCTCAGCTCGAAATCGCTGGCGTCATGGCGCTCGTGCAGCTGTTCCTCGGGGGCGCCGAAGCTGCGATTGACCATGCGCCCGCGCTTGACTGCCGGGCGGGCGTCGATCTCCCGGGCCCAGCGCTGCACATGTTCATACTCCTGTACCTGCAGGAATTCGGCCGCATCGTAGAGCCGCCCCAGCACCAGTTGGCCGTACCAGGCCCAGTTGGCGATATCGGCGATGGTGTACTCGTCACCGGCCAGGTAGCGGTTATCCGCCAGACGGCGGTTGAGTACATCCAACTGGCGCTTGACCTCCATGGTGTAACGATCGATGGGGTATGCAAGCTTCTCCGGTGCATAGGCGTAGAAATGGCCGAAACCGCCGCCCAGGAAGGGGGCGCTGCCCATCTGCCAGAACAGCCAGTTCATGGTCTCGGTGCGCATGACGTGCTCCTTGGGCAGGAACTCGCCGAACTTCTCGGCCAGATACAGCAGAATCGAGCCGGATTCGAACACCCGCACCGGCTTCGCGCCGCTGTAGTCCATCAGCGCCGGAATCTTGGAGTTGGGGTTGACCTCGACGAAGCCGCTACCGAACTGATCGCCCTCGCCGATATTGATCAGCCAGGCGTCGTACTCGGCCCCTTCATGACCCAGCGCCAGCAACTCCTCGAACATCACTCCGGCCTTCACCCCGTTGGGCGTGGCCAGCGAATAGAGCTGAAACGGATGCTTGCCGACCGGCAGTTCCTTGTCGTGGGTCGGCCCGGCGATGGGTCGGTTGATGCTGGCGAAATGGCCGCCGCTTTCTTTCTCCCAGGTCCATATCTTGGGGGGGATGTAATCGCTATCCTGGCTCATGAAACCTCCTGAAGGGTTCGATACTTGGCGGGCCGAGACGGTTATGTGTGCCTCCCCCGACAATACAGTTGTCAGGAGAAGATAGCGGGTTAAATATTAATCTTCGAGCCCAGCGACCTCTCGGCCTCTGCTACGGTTACCGGTATAGATCGAACTTACTCTCTGGTTGAGGAGGCCCCTCATGGCAAACGACTGGCATGCCGATCCGCTCGTATGGGGCGAAGGCCCACGTCTGCTCGAAGTGTTTCTGGAACCGACCTGCCCGTTTTCGGTGAAGACGTTCAACAAGCTGGATGACTTTCTGGCCCAGGCCGGGGCAACGAACGTACGCGTACGGATCTGGTTCAATTCCCAGCCCTGGCATCTCCTCTCCCCCATCATCACCCGCGCCATCGTCGCCGCCTCGACGCTGGAAGGCGGCAAGGAGACCGCCAAGAAAGTCATGGCCGCCGTGGCGGCCCATCGAGAGGAGTTCGTCTTCGAGCACCACTGCACGGGTCCCAACCGTGACGTCACGGCCAACGACGTCCTCAGGCGCCTGGAGGGTTACAGCGGCGTATCGCTCACTCGCGCCTTCGAGATTCCTGACCTCGACAGCGCCGTGAAGCGTCATGCCAAGTACGCCCGCCAGAACGGTATCCATACCACACCGACCTTCATGGTCGATGGCTTGGTGGATTCCGGCATGAGCAGCGGAGATGACGTGAGCGAGTGGGTAAAGCGGCTTCGGTGAGAGAACTGCTCGAGATGACAGCCTCCCTATGCCCGGCAACAATGCAAGAGGCATTGTTGCGGCTTATCAGTCGCTCCGTCAGCTGTCAGGAACAAGAGCGGTAAAATCAAAGCGCCTCACGGACAGGACGTCATGAGGCGCTTGAAGCATCTAGTCTTGTTGAGACACGGCCAGCCGGCAGCAATTCTGTACCCGGCTCATCCCATCCGTCTCGTCGATCATTTTCAGTCCCGCGCCGCCGACGAAGACGCCCATCTTCATGTACTGCTCGACAAAATAGTTCCTGCCGGCATCAGCCTCGAAGGAAAGATAATTGTCACCGAACTCGGACTCGGTGGACAGCGTATGCTTACCAGGCGTTACCACTTCGTAGAAGTAGACACCGTTGGCCGTTTCACCGAGGACACGCTCATCCAGGGAGACGGATTTCTTCAGGGCCTGCCCCATGAAACTGTCACGGTAGATATACACCCCTGCCATATCCTGCGGCGGTGCAGGGAACTGTTTCAAGGTCATGTCCTGCTCACTGGATCCCATCGGTACCGAAGCACATCCCGAGACGACCAATGTCGCCAATAGCATGACACCAGCCAACGCATTCCTGAACATCCCCGTGCTCCTCGTTCCGATTTTTCATTTTCAATAGTGGTATCTCGCGCCGTATCGGCACGCCATTAAGCATGTATCGGCCATGAGCAAGGGTTATTGAGAAATACCTGAATTACTGACAAAGCTGCTGCGTCATTTCGCTGACGAACTCGTGGCGGGAATCACTTGAAGCTACACGGTGTGGAACCCTCATGCCGAACCAAGTACGGGATAACATTTCCGAGTGGGTGGAGCGGTTTCAGTGAGCTATCTTCCTTGGCAGATCACGACGAAATGCTCAACCATCCGAAGAAAGGACGCTCTCCATGCCTGACCGCATTCTCGTATTTTACGGTTCCTACCGCTCCGACCGCGCCGGCATACGGCTGGCCAATTACGCCGTGCGGACCTTGCAAGCGCGCGGGTGTGACGTGGAGCTGATCGATGCCAGACAGATCGACCTGCCCATGCTGGATCGCATGTACAAGGAATATCCGCCGGGCGAGGCGCCGGAGGCGATGGAAACGCTGGCGGGCAAGATTCGCGAGGCGGACGGGTTCGTCTTCGTCACCGGCGAGTACAACTGGGGCATGCAGCCCGGTCTCAAGAACCTGACCGACCACTTTCTGGAAGAGTGGTTCTGGCGCCCGGCGGGTATCGTCAGTTACTCGGGCGGCCGCCTCGGTGGCGCCCACGCCAATCTCGCCTGGCACGGCACGCTCTCCGAGATGGGCATGGTGGTCATCTCGAGCTCGGTGAGCGTGGGCCAGATTGCCCAGACGTTGGATGAGAACGGCAACCCCATCGGTGATAGCGGCCAGTCGATGGAAAAGTCCTTTGCGCGCTTCGCCGACGATCTCGGCTGGTGGACGCAAGCGGCGAAGCGGCAGAAAGAACAGAAGGCACCTCCGTTCTGATCACGTCGCCCCTGGGGACAGCGTGAGGCGCTTTCGCGGAATCAGTCAAGCGATGATGGCACCGTCGCGAAGGCATCCATTGACGATTACCGTCTACCTCGCGATAGGGGGCGGCTCCTGATGCTCAAACGCCACGGTGACGATTCATCGTCACCAACGAAACGCCAAGGATCACGGCGGCCGCACCGAAAATCTGGTAGGAAGTGATGGGCGTCCCCAACAGCCAATAGCCCAGCACCATGGTCACGACCGGCAACAAATTAAGTGAAGTCGCGGTGCGGCTCGGGCCGATCAACAACAGCGCGCGGTTGTAGCAGACCAACGCTATCAGCGACGGCCCGACCCCCAGATAAAGCACCGCCATGACGGCTTCGCCATCGAGATGCCACACCGTTTCCGTCAGCGCATTCTCCAACAGGGCAAGCGGCGCGAGAAACATCACCGCAATCCCTGTCATGGGGACCAGTGAAGCGTAAAAAGGAATCCTGCCCAGCCATTGACGCACCGCCAGGGAATAGAGCACCCACGACGCAATGGCCCCGGCCACGAAGGCATCGCCGATGTGCAGACGATGCAGGATGCCGAACGGCTCGCCATCCGTCACGGTCCAGGCAGCTCCCAGTGCCGACAGCAACACGCCCAGCCACTTGATCGCACCGAGCCGCTCCCGGAAAAAAAGCGCCATGACCAACGCCGTCACCGCCGGGATTCCGCTCTCCAGCACCGCCACGTTGGTGGCCTCCGTGGTGCGCAAGGCGGAATAGAGCATTGCATTGAACAGGGCCATTCCGGTGACCGACATTGCCGCCAGCGCCTTGGCCTGCTTCATCAGGACGTGCCGTTGCCGCCAGGCGACATGCCCGAAACAGACGAGCACGACGATGAAGGCCACCACCATTCGCCCAAGGGCGAGCGTCAGTGGCGGCAGACTGCCCGTCGCCAGCTTCCCGACCAGCAGGTTGCCGGAAAACAGCAATACCACGACGAGTAGATAGCCCGCGGCTCGAAAGGGCACCGTCGCGCTACCCTGGCTCGCGAAGAGAATGAAGCGCCTCGGAAGTCGTCAAGATGCCCTCCAATAATCCGGCCTGCATGGCTGTGGGCTGGTCCAGTTGTCACACCGCTTCACGTCGAATGCATGTCCGCACGCGGCGAACGGGTGGAAGTGCTGTCCGACTGGGACAAACCGGTGCTGCCGCTGTGGGCGGTCTACCCGCAGCGGTCCCAGCCTACTGAATCCACCAGGCTCATGTCACGCCAATGAGCGTCGCGTTTCATCGACGCCATGAACCCTCGGGCACATCGATGTCGCGTTGCGCCTTCGCCAGTGCCTGCTGCAGCCCCTCCCGATCGAGCGGTATGCAATAGGCTGGCTTGGCGCGCTCGAAGCGCCAACTTTGCGCCAGTGAGCCAGCATCGACCACGTCGAAGCCGAACTGGCACACCAATCTTGCGACGCTCTCCTTGGCCGCGTCGTCATCCCCCGCTATCGGTAGGGCGCGCCGGTTTCCCGAAGGCAGGGTCTGCCCGCCTTTCTCCAGATCGGAGGCCAGAATCGCGTTGAATACCTTCACGATACGGGAACCGCTTAAATGCCGTGCCAGCAGTTCACTCGTCGTCACCTGGCGTTCATCCACTTCCGGGATAGGCCCATCCCGATCCGGATAATAGTTATTGGCGTCCAACACGATCTTGTCGCGTAGCGGCTCGACCGGAATGCTGGCGTACTGGTGCAAGGGAATGGCGATCAATACGATTTCACCGAAGCCGATAGCCTCATGCACGCTGCCGATCCGTGCGCCGATACCCGGCGGGATACTGCTGAGCGTGTGCGGTCCCCGCGAGTTGCTGATCATGACGTCATGGCCTGTCGCAATCGCGAGTCGTGCCACTGCTCGTCCGATAAAGCCCGCACCGATAATGCCGATTCGCATGTCTCTCTCCCGTAGGTTTTGAAAAGACGATTCAACGCCGTATTGCCGAGTTACAGCCCTTCTGTAGCTACCTCCAAGATATCCGGCACTTTATTCCTTCATCCGCACGTGATAAATCTGACCTCAGTGTTTTAACTATCCACTGAGAGTTGATAATGCTGGATCGGCTCACAAGCATGGCTATCTTCGTGCGGACTGCCGATCTCGGCTCCTTTACGGCCGCCGCGGCGGAATTCGGCCTATCGACGCAGATGGTGTCCAAACACGTCATGACCCTGGAACAGCGGCTTGGATCGCGGCTGTTGCACCGCACCACACGCAGGCAGAGCCTGACCGAGATCGGGCGTATCTACCACGAGCGCTGCCAGGCGATCCTCGCGGAGGTCGAGGCGGCCGAAGCGCTGACGGAACAGGCCCGGGCCGTTCCACGGGGCCGCCTGCGGATCAACGCGCCCGTCACGTTTGGCAGTCAAGCCCTGGTTCCTCTCATCACTCGCTACCTTCGTGATTATCCGGAGGTGGAGGTCGATCTTGCCTTGTCGGATCGTCTGGTCGACCCTATCGAGGAAGGTTACGAAGCCGTCATCCGTCTCGGCCCCATCAGCGACAGCACGACATTGGTGGCACGTCCGCTCGCGCCCTATCGACTCATCGCCTGTGCCTCGCCGGCCTATCTCGCGGAGCGAGGAGAGCCCCTGACCCCTGAAGACCTCGTCGAGCATGAGTGCCTGGGGTTCGCCTACTGGTCCGGCACACTGGGCAGGCAGTGGCGTTTCAGTCGCGGCAGTTGCAGCTATGACGCTCCCGTGAGTGGGCGCCTGTACATCAACGACTGGAAGGGCTTGCTTCGCGCTGCCCTGGAGGGATTCGGCATTACACTGGGCTACGAAGCCGCATTGGCCGAGGAGTTGGCCGCCGGACGCCTAGTGCGTCTGCTGCCCGGCTATGACGGGCCATCCCGCCCCATGCATCTCCTCTACGCCACCGATCAGCGCATGACGCCCAAGCTGCGTCATTTCATAGATGACGTCGTGACGGCATTCGCCTGAACGCTTAGGCATCTGTCGAGCTTGAGCGATTGTCCCTCCCCTCACGCCTCGTCCGTTTCACCATTCACCCAGCGAGCGAAAGCGGCGGCCTGCGGATCCGTCTCCTGGACGGCATAGATCACCCAGCGTAGATGACGCCCTTCGTCGACGATCAGGCTGGTATGGTCGAAGCCGACCGCGCCTAGCCCGTCAATGTCGAGCGCCCTGACACCCTGGCAGGGCGCGTGAACGTCGTGCTGATGCCACCACTGCCGGAATTCCGGCGCGACCTTCTTGAGCTCCTCGACCAGGGCGCCGATCGCCGGGTCGCCTTCGGCGCGGGCATAGTCGCGCCGGAAACTGGAGAGAATGCGCGGGGCCTGAACCGACCAATCGGCGATCACCCGGCGCAGCGCGGGTTCGGCGAACAGCATCCACAGCAGATTGCGATACGCCGCCGGTTGCACCGCGAAATCGAACACACGGTCCGCCGCAGCGTTCCAGGCCAGCACGTCCCAACGCAGGTTCAATACGTAGCTTGGCCGCATCGACAGATCGTCCATCAGGCGTTTCACCAGCGACGGCACCTGGCACCAGGTCTTGCCCGGTTCGACGGGCGGGCGCTGGTGGGTCAGCATGAACAGATGACGCCGCTCCGCCGCGTCCAGCTGCAACGCCTTGGCCAGGTTGTCCAGAAAAGCGGACGACACGCCAATCTCACGCCCCTGCTCCAGCCAGGTATACCAGGTCACGCCGACGCCCGCGAGCGCCGCGACCTCCTCGCGCCGCAGCCCCGGCGTGCGCCGGCGCGTGCCCATGGGGAGCCCTACCGCTTCCGGCGAGATCCGCTCACGCCGAGTTCGCAGGAATTCGCCAAGTTCGTGCCGCGTACGCGCAAGCGTCCGTTCAAGAGCCATGCCGTTGCCTTTAGTAATAGTATAAACGGTTAAATTGTAACCCCTTAAGACTAGCAACAAACTGCCCGTACTTTCCGCTCAACCGTGTCTCTTTCAAAAAGGAAACGTACGCATGGCACACGCATCACGCGGCACGACCTACCTCATCGCCATCGGCGCCTTCGCGCTGGGCATGGCGTCCTACGTGACCGCCGGCCTGATCCCGATGATCCAAGCCGAGTTTGCGGTCTCCGTCTCCGTGGCCGCACAACTCGTCACAGCATTCACTCTGGCCTACGGACTGGGATCGCCCCTGTGCGTCGCCCTGCTGCCCGCCCATCGCCAGCGTGGCGGACTGTTCGGCATGCTGGGCCTGTTCGTGGTCGCCAACGCGGCCAGCGCCATGGCGACGGACATCGTGACCCTGATGATCCTGCGCGTTTTCGCCGGGGTGGCAGCGGGCACCTATCTGGCGATAGGCATCGCGGCAGCCGTCGGCGTGTCACCGGAACGCCAACGCGGCAAGGCCATTTCGATCATCATGGGCGGCATGGCGAGCGGCACCGTACTCGGCGTACCGTTCAGCCTGCTGCTCGCGGAGCGTTGGGGGTGGCAAGCGGCCTTGTGGCTGATTGCGGCGATCGGGCTCATCGCGCTCGCCGGCCTGATGTACCGGCTCCCGCCGCTACCGGCAACGCCCCCGGTGCCGGTGCACAAGAAGTTCGCCATCCTGGCCGACCGTCACGTCATCGGCCTGCTTTCGATTTCGCTGCTGGCCGCCATTGCCAGCCTGGGCATGTACACCTTCATCGCCCCGCTGGTGACGGCTCATGGCGAGCAACCGGTGACCGCGTTCCTGTGGGTCTGGGGTGTCGGCGGCGTGTTCGGCAGCTTCCTGATCGGAACGTTGGTGGACCGTTTTCAGGGGCACACGTTGATCTTCGCCATCCTGCTACTGCTGGGCGCCTCGCTGATTGCCCTGCCGCTTCTCATCGGTCTCGATGTCTGGTTCGCGCTTTTGCCCATCGCGCTCTGGGGCGCCGTGGGGTGGGCGCTTCAGGTCCCGCAGAACAACGAACTGATGAAGGCGCGAGACCAGCATGGCGACGGCAACCTGGCGGTGGCGCTGAACGAATCGGCGCTTTATCTGGGCAGTGCCATGGGGGCTTCGATCGGCGGCCTGGCCCTGGCCTTGCAGGTGCCGGTCGACATGCTGTCGGTCGGCGCGGGGTGCGTCGCCCTGCTGGGAATCGGCGTGCAACTCGGCTATCTGCGCACCTCGGGACGGCGCACCGTATCTCATTGAGTGTGTGGGAATCGGCAATGCGCTCAGAGTCAGAGCGGGCCAGGCTGTCATTCCATCAAGCTGCGCTCGCCGTCGGCCGCACGATGATTTCACTGACGTCGACCTCGGCCGGCTGCGCAATAGCAAAGGCAATCGAGCGGGCGATGGCATCCGCGGGAATCGCCCCGGCACGGAAGGCCTGCATTGCATCGCGAGCGGTGGCATCGGTGATCGAGTCGGCCAACTCGGACTCGGTAACGCCGGGGCTGACGACCGTGACTCGGATGTCGCCACCTACCTCCTGCCGCAGGCCTTCGGAAATCGCCATGACCGCGAACTTGGTCGCGCAATAGACCGCCGCCGTTGGCGACACGCTGTGTCCGCCGATCGACGACAGATTGATGATCTGCCCGGAGCGCTGGTCCTGCATCACCGGCAGCGCTGCCGCAATGCCATGCAGAACGCCTCGCACATTGACGTCGATCATGCGGTTCCATTCATCGAGCTTGAGTGCCTCGAGCTTGGAAAGCGGCATCACACCGGCATTGTTGATGATGACATCGACACGGCCGTAGGTTTGCTGAGCGGCAGTGACGAACGTACGCATGGATTCGATCGACGTGACATCCAGCTCACGATAGTCGGCCGTACCGCCCGCTTCGCGAATCTCGTTGGCCAGGCGCTCGAGCCGGTCGGTGCGCCGCGCGCCCAGGAGCAGCTTGGCCCCCAGGTGAGCCAGGTGCCGTGCGGTCGCCTCGCCAATACCACTGCTGGCGCCTGTAATCAGTACGATCTTGTTGGAGAGATCCGACATGGGTGTTTCCTCTTTTCTGGTGATGGCCAGGCAAGTGCCCGATCGATGAGGAAGCAGTCTATTCATCCACGCGAGAGGGATAATCGGCGCAACACTTCATATTTCATGAAGCATTCGATACATGATCGGCGCTTCTCGACCGACGACCATGTCGCTTCAGAAAATCGATGAAGGCCCGCATGGCGGCCAGATGATGACGTTGGCGGGGATAGCAGAAGTGGAAGCCTTCGAAGGGGGCGCACCATGGCTCGAGCATGGTCACCAAGCGTCCTTCCCGGATCAGCGGCGCCGCCCAGTCCTCGACGGTGAAGGCGATACCGACCCCGTTGACGGCCGCGTCGAGCATGGCTCTCAGGTCGTTGACTATCAGTGGCCCGTGCACCGCGACACGGAACCAGCCGCCGTCGCGCGAGAACTCCCACTGATAGGGATGCATCTGACCCGGCCAGCGCCAATTGATGCAGCGATGCCGATGCAGGTCGGCGGGCGTCTGTGGCTGGCCATGGCGCCTCACGTATTCCGGCGAGGCCACTACACAGTGGCGCAGCGCGGGGCCCAACGGGATCGCCACCATGTCCTGCTCGAGCAACTCGCCCAGACGAATGGCACCATCGAAACTGGCTTCGATCATGTCCACCGGTTGATCGTCCAGGGTCAGATCGAGCTCGATCTCGGGATAGGCTTCGGCGAATGCCGCCAGCAGCGGCTCGAGATAGAGCTGGAACCCCACGCGGAAGGCATGAACCCGCAGCCGGCCGCGGGGCCGCTCGCCCAGTTCCACGGCATCGGTGACCGCAGCCTCGACCTCGCTCATCGCCGGGCCGAGCCGTTGCAGTAACCGCTCGCCGGCCTGGGTCAGCGCCACCCGGCGCGTCGTGCGGTTGAACAGCCGCACCCCCAGGCGGGTTTCCAGCCCCTTGATCGTCTGGCTCAGCGCCGAGGGGGATACTTGCAAGGCCTCCGCGGCGCGCACGAAACTGCCCTGCTCGGCCACGGCGAGAAAGGCTTGGAGCTCGGCGAACTCACTCCCGCGCATCGTTACCTCGATAGCTTCAATGGTTGGGGATAGCGCATCGTCAGCACTACCCGCCCAATGTCGTGCTGCCAGTCAGGATTCCCGGCCGGCGGCCAACGCCTGTCATCGCCGCAGTGTATTGCTTCGGCGTGGCCCCGAACGTACGCCGGAACAGCGCGATGAAGGCACTGACATTCTCATACCCCAGTTCCAGCGCCACCCGTGTCACCGCATGGCCTTCCGCCAGCATTTCCAGCGCACGCAGCAATCGCACCCGCTGCCGCCACTCGGTCAGGGTGAATCCCGTCTCGCTCACGAAGCGTCGCGACAGCGTGCGTGGCGCCATACCCGCCCAAGCGGCCCACTCCTGCAGTCGCCGAGCGTCGTCTGGCCGTTCCGATAGCGCCCGGGCTACCTTCAACACTCGCGGATCTGTCGGCATCGGCAGCCTCAGCGCTTCATGAGGCAACGTGCGGATTTCATCCAGGAGCACTTCGGCCAGTCGATGCTGCGCAGCATTCAGGCTTCCTGCCGGGACCTGCACCAGTCGTGCCACCACTTCGCGCAGCAGGCCCGAGACGGCAAGCGTACAGGGCCGGTCAGGCAAATCGGTGCATGCCAAAGGCAGAACATAGGCGCTCCATCCCGAAAACGCACCATGCGAACGCAGGCCATGCACGACACCGGGCGGCACCCACACGGCATGCGTTGCCGGGACCACCCACTGGCCGCTATCGGTATCGACCGACACCAGGCCATTCAAGGAGCCCAGGAGTTGACCACGGGCATGCCAGTGCCGCTGCGTCGTACGAAGCGTCTCGGAGTGCAGCGCGGCTGCGACGACCAGTGGCCCTTCGCTAGACGAGGCTACGGCATGGGCAACCAGAGGTGACGGCATAGTATGGCCTCATTGCGCTATCCATTGACCTTTATAGCGCAATACTGCCGATCTCATGAGCGTAGAGTGAACTTGCCATATCAACGAGGACCTACCCATGCGAGCCGAAGACATCCTTCCCGACCACATGAACCAGATCGAACGCGACGGCATCGTCATTCGCAAAGGCAACGTCGGCGCTTTTCTCATCAACGCCAAACGTTGGTGCGAGCCAGCGACACCGCCCAACGAGCGAGCAACGCTGGAACGCGACATACTCGAGGCGTTGCCCGCACTGCGCGCCCTGGGTCTGTTCGAGGTACTGGCCGTGCGCGACTCGGCACTGCAGCAACTGATCGAGTCGCACTAGGCTCGGCAGCGGGCCGTCGGCACAATGGTGCGGCGGCCCGCCATTGATCTCGCGTCTCAGCCAAAGCGCATGAGCCATTCCGGCTCACCGGTGTGGGTATCCTCGCTCTCGCCCACGATGACGAATCCATTCGCTTCATAGAAACGCACGGCCCCGACGTTCTTGCGATAGACATGCGCCTCGATCACGGGCCGCAGCGACTTGGCGTGATCCAGCAACGACCGGCCGATGCCCTGATTCTGACTCTTGGGCATCACGAACAGGGCAGCCAGCGTCGCCTCGTGCAACGAGACGAACCCTTTTATGTCTCCTTCTTGCTCGTAGATATAGTTTTCGGCAGACGGCAAATAGGCTTCCTGCATGGCCGACCGTTGGGAATGCCAGAACGAATCAGGCACGAAATCATGGGCCTCGCACGAGACCTCCAGCCAGAGGGAGGCCATGGCCGGTATGTCACGGGACGTGCCTAGCCGGATCCTGCAGCTACGATCAGTCATTTTTGCATTTTCTAATGGAGTGGAATCCGCACGATCTTGGCGGATCGGCGCAATGCGCACAAGCGAGGGAGACAAAACTCCCTCATAGCTGAGCCTCGATTGCCAGCTTATCGATAATCGATCATATAACTTAGCCTCAACGTGTCAGACCTAAGGAACAAGAAATGAACGAACTCCAAGAATTCGCCAATAAAATATTTGTCTCTCAACCCTTTAGCCAGTTTATCGGCGCGCAGCTTACCGAGGTGGGAGAACGTAACGCGGAAATCACATTGCCCGTTCACGACAATCTGAAGCAGCAGCACGGCTATATTCATGGTGGTGTTATCAGTTATCTTGCTGATAACGCTATCACTTTCGCGGGCGGCTTAGCCTTGGGCGGCAATGCGCTCACTTCTGAGTACAAGATAAATTATCTGAGGCCGGCAACGGGAACGAAGCTCATCGCTCGCGCTTCTGCTAAAGGGGTCGGCAAACGACAGGCCGTATGCGTATGTGAGATATATGCATTCGAAGATGGTGAGGAAAAATTATGTGCAATTGCACAAGAAACAGTCGTGCCATCTGCCTGATGCATGATCTTCTTCTTGATTGAGCTTGTCTTTCGGCCCGCCGAGACCTGGTGTGGCCTCCATCTCAGTCCAGGAGGCGTTTCCACCTCTCTGGCAAATGCATCATATGGCGGCTGCAGATCGATCCACTTCCCCGTACTCTAAGAGCTCTAGACTTACACACAGGAAATAGGCGATGACCGAACGCACGATCGATTGCTGGCTGACCGACATGGATGGCGTACTGATCCGCGAGGACCGGGCGCTGCCCGGCGCAGCCGAGCTGATCGGGCAGTGGCGCACGGCGGGGACTCCCTTCCTCGTGCTCACCAACAACTCCATTTATACGCCACGCGACCTGAGCGCGCGTCTCGCCCGCGTCGGCCTCGAGGTTCCCGAAGACCGCCTATGGACTTCGGCCCTGGCCACCGCCGCCTTCCTGCACGATCAGGCCCCCGGCGGTTCGGCGTTCGTGATCGGCGAGGCCGGGTTGACCACGGCAGTTCACGAGGCCGGATTCGTGATGACCGACGTCGCTCCCGACTTCGTGGTGCTCGGCGAGACGCGTACTTATTCCTTCGAGTCGATCACCCGGGCAATCCGGCTGATCAAGGGCGGTGCGCGCTTCATCGCCACCAACCCCGACGTTACCGGCCCCAGCCCGGAGGGACCGCTCCCCGCCACCGGCTCGGTGGCCGCGCTGATCACCGCCGCGACCAAACGCGAACCCTACTATATCGGCAAGCCCAACCCGATGATGTTCCGTTCGGCGATGAACAAGTTGGGCACGCATTCGGAGCGCACCGGCATGATTGGCGATCGCATGGACACCGACGTGATCGCGGGCATCGAGGCCGGTCTGCATACGGTACTCGTGCTGAGCGGCATTTCCACGCGGGAAGACGTCGAACACTACCCGTTCCGCCCACGAGAGATTCTCGACTCGGTGGCAGACCTGCTGGCCTAGCTGCTCGGCACTGGCGCCCGTGTCTTCGGGCCGTAGACACCGCCCGGCTCAGTCGCCGGCGCTCGATGGCGATGGCGCAGAAGACGTCGGCTGCGCATCGTTCAGCGATCGACCATCGTCATCATCTTCTCGCCGTAACGCGGCCCCGCGATCTTGTCCGGCGCCAGGGCCTCGTCGAGGATCTGCATCTGCTCGGGCTCGAGAGTGAGGGCGGCAGCGGCCACGTTCTCTTCGAGATACTTGCGACGCTTGGTGCCGGGAATCGGCACGATGTCGGGGCCCTTGTGCAACAACCAGGCGAGCGCGACCTGTCCGGGCTGTACACCCTTGGCCGCGGCGATGTCGCGTACCGTCTGGGCGGCCTGTACGTTGGCGTCGTAGTTGTGGCCCTGATAGCGCGGATCGTTATGCCGGAAATCGTCCTGCGGATACTCCTCCGCGCGCTTGACCTCGCCGGTCAGGAAACCCCGTCCAAGTGGCGAAAAAGGCACAAGGCCGATACCCAGCTCGCGCAACGCCGGGATCACGTCGTGTTCCAGGTTGCGTTCCCACAACGAATACTCGCTTTGCAGCGCGGACACCGGATGCACAGCGTGGGCACGACGGATGTTGGCGACGCCGGCCTCGGAGAGACCGAAAAAACGCACCTTGCCCTGCTGGACCAGATCCTTGACCGTGCCGGCCACATCCTCGATCGGCACCTGGCGGTCGATGCGGTGTTGGTAGAGCAGGTCGATGTGATCGGTGCGCAACCGCTTGAGCGAGCCCTCCACGGCCTCGCGGATGTGCTCGGGGCGGCTGTCGGTGCCGACGTTCCTGCCATCGCGAATGTCGAAGCCGAACTTGGTGGCGAGGATCACCTGGTCACGCTTGCCCGCGAGCGCGCGACCCAGCAGTTCCTCGTTGGCATAGGGGCCATAGACCTCGGCGGTATCGAAAAACGTGCAGCCCAGTTCGATGGCGCGATGCAGCGTCGCGATCGATTCCTGCTCATCTGCCGGACCATAAGACTGACTCATGCCCATGCAGCCCAGGCCGAGCGTCGATACCTCGAGTCCTTGATTGCCGAGCTTGCGTTTGTGCAATGCCATGGTGGCTGTCCTGAATGTCGGAAGGATGGATGGGGACTATCATCGTCAATCGACGGCGAGAGCGATAAATCACTCGAAGATAGAATATGCCATCCTCGGATACATGGCCCAACGCGAACATTCCCGTCTGCTAAGTTCTGTCTGAAAAATCGGCGAGCGATGCTCAGGTAAGGCAAAAATTAGCGATAAAGCGGAGTTTACAAGGGGTAAATGAGCATTTGAGCTAATTTTTAACGCTGCATGAGTGAGCGCAGGCATTTTTCAGACAGAACGTAATTTCCAACTACCATACAGTACAGCGCGAATCGATCCGGCCTCGAGGAGGAGTGACATGACCCAACGTATTCTGTTTACCGGCGGCAGCGGCAAGGCGGGCCGGCATGTCGTCCCCTACCTGCTGGAGTGCGGTCACCGAGTCGTCAATGTCGATCTGACGCCGCTGGACTACCCCGGCGTCGATAACCTCATCGCCGACGTGACCGACAGCGGCCAGATGTTCAACGCACTGAGCAGCTATGCCGGCTTCGACGAACTGGAGCCGGGCACCGGTGTGCCGCGCTTCGATGCCGTCGTGCATTTCGCTGCGGTGCCGCGCATTCTCATCAAGCCGGACAACGAGACGTTCCGCGTCAATACGATTGGCACCTATAACGTGATTGAAGCCGCGGTAAAGCTCGGCATTCGCAAGATTGTCTTTGCCTCGTCCGAGACCACCTATGGTGTCTGTTTTGCCGACGGTGTCGTCCAGCCGCAGGTGCTGCCGGTGGACGAGGAGCATCCGACCGAGCCGATGGACAGCTACGGCATGTCCAAGGTCGTCAACGAGCGCACCGCGCAAGCGTTCCAGAAGCGCTCGGGCTTCGACATCTACGGCCTGCGGATCGGCAATGTCATCGAGCCCCACGAGTACGCGGCGAACTTTCCCGCCTATTTCGCCGATCCGACGCTGCGGCGGCGCAATATCTTCTGCTATATCGATGCGCGTGATCTCGGCCAGATCGTCGATCGCTGTCTGGCGACCGACGGCCTGGGTTATCAGATATTCAATGCCGGCAACGACGAGAATTCCGTCAACCTGACGACGCGGGAGATCATCGAGCGCTTCTATCCCGAGGTGCCCCTGACCCGCGAACTGGACGAACACGAGGCGCTGTACTCGAATCGCAAGATCCGCGACATGCTCGGTTTTCGCGAAAGGCACGCGTGGCGGCAGTATGTTACCGATCCGCGAAGGGAATAGAGCGAGGAATCGTCTTGCGCCGTGTGGCCGGTTCACGCTTGTTCATTTGACACGAATGCTTCCCTGCATGACAATGAGAATAAGTATCATTAAAATCCAACACGGCACGCTATGAACGCAGAACGCTCTCAGCTGTACTACTCCTGTGTCTTTCTGCATGTCTCCTTTCAGGCGATCCAGTCCAAGGTAACGACCGCTGCCCAGAGAGACGACACGCCCTGCTGGCTGGATGCGCGGCTGCTCAAGATGCTTTCCAGAGAGCTGCAGCGCTGCCGCCAAGAGGCTGCTCCCTTCGCGGAGGTCTGCCAGGCGCTGGATACCGCCATCTACCACTGCGACCTGCTGATGGCGCAGTGCCCCGCCTCGGTCAATTCTCGGCTCTGCCAGCATCACCTCGAGGCGATCATGTCACCGCTCAAGCTCGCCGCGGCCCGGTTATCGGGCAACGCCAGCCGGGCCTCGTCCAGTCCCCACTCCTCTTCTCGTCAAAAGCTGCGTAGCTGGTTGGGGTGGTGAACGCTTCTCCCCGCATCAGATCCACTCGGATGGGGCGTTGGCGCCACGAACCGCCGCAACTGCCGTCGCTATCCCTGGCCAGGGCATCACGATGGGAGAGCGATAAGACCGCGCCGCTGGGTGGGAGGAAGACCACTTCGCTTCGGCTGTCTGGTCAACCTGCCAGCCCAGCTTCGTAGAACTGGCGCACTCGCACCAGATCGGCCACGCCCAGCGCAATCAGGCTCATGCGCTGCTCCACACGGCTCTCCTCTTCTGCTCAGTCCGGTACCCCGGCCTCGCGCCGATTGGGCGTCACCAACCCGTAGCGGCGCATGCGCCGGTAGACGGTGGGCCGTGAGACGCCGAGCCGGCGCGCCACCAGGCTGACGTTCCAGCGGGTTTCGCGCAGGAGCGCATGCAGTGTCTGCCCCTCGCCAACCTCGGCGAATGCAGTCGACTCGGCGGGCTGCGGCGGTCTGGCCAAGCCGCCCTGGCACTCCTCCGGTAGATCGTGGATGGTGATTTCCTCGTCTTCGACCGTGGCCAACGCAAAGCTCAGCGCATTTCTGAGCTGGCGGATATTGCCCGGCCAGACGTAGGCCAGCAGTGCGCTCATGGCATCGGCCCGCAGGCGCACATGGCTTTCGCGCTCCGCGACCAGCGAGTCGTAGACGTTACGGATCACATAATGTTTATCGGCACGCTCGCGCAGCGCCGGCAAGCGTAGCTGAGCACCATTCAAGCGATAGTAGAGATCTTCGCGAAACTGCCCGTTGGCGATCAGCTCGCTCATGTTGCGGTGAGTGGCGGTGATCACGCGGATATCGACGCGCACGGCCTTTTCGGCACCCAGCGGCATCACCTCGCACTCAGCCAGTACCCGCAGCAACCGGGTCTGTAGCGACAACGGCATGTCGCCGATCTCATCGAGAAACAGCGTGCCGCCGTCAGCCTGCTGGATCAGCCCGCGCATGCCCTTGCTGCGTCCGCCAGTGAAGGCCCCGGGCAGATAGCCGAAGAGTTCGCTCTCGATCAGCGATTCGGGGATGGCGGCACAGTTCACGGCCACGAATGCCCGCTTGGCGCGCCTGCCACTGTCATGCAGGGCGCGGGCCAGTACCTCCTTGCCGGTTCTCGTCTCACCGGTAATCAGTACGCTGACGTCCTCGTTGCGCAGACGCCTTGCCAGCTTGAGCACCCGGTGCATGGCGGGATCGTCCGAGGCCAGCCGATCCAGAGCCGGAACCGGCGTAGGGGAAGGCGGCACGGTACGCGTGGCAATGCGACGCCCCCGCGGCTCGATCAGGGTCATGAAGCATGTCGTTTCGCCGGCGCGCACGCGAAAGGCCCGGACCTGCTCGTCATTGGCCGCCAGGATACCGAGCAGATCGCCAATCTCACCGTCGAACAGCTGGGTCGCGGTAGGCATCTGCCCCGGGGACCACGGCGGCCAGCGCCGCAGGTGTGCTTCGATCAGGGCTCGGCCCTCGCCGTTGGCGGCGATCACGCTGCCATCCTCCTCGATGGCGATCAGCCCACGGCCGTTGAGACGGACGAACTCGCGGGCCGTGTCGAAGCGCAGAATCAGACGGTCGCGGTAGCGATGCAGAAAGTAGGCGTCCTCGATCATCCGCGAGTAGAGATTCACCAGCGGCAATCCAAAGTTCTGGCTCTCTTGGGCACGTGGCGACTGCAGTGCGGAAATGTCCAGCACCGCGATGACCTGCCCCTGCGGGTCGGTGATCGGCGCCGCCGTGCAGGTCAGCTGGATATGGGTCGCATCGAAGTGCTCGCTCTGGTGACAGGTGATGGCCCGGATATCGTGGATGCAGGTCCCGACGGCGCAGGTGCCTGCATAACGTTCGTCCCAGTCAGCGCCAAGATACAGTCCGGCCCGGCGCAGCGCCGGATCCTGCTCACGCTGGCCGCGAAACTCCACGGTAATGCCGCGCCGGTCGGTCAGCAGCAGGACATAGCCCAGAGGCGCGATCTGGACGAAGAGCTGGTCGACCCCCGCACGAGCCACGTGCAGCAACTCGTCCACCGGCTCCTGATGCTCCTTGAGCGCCTGCTGGGTCAACACGCGCACCGGACGCGGGCGACCCGGGTCAAGCCGGTATTCATCGACGCAGCGCGTCCAGGAACGGCGGATCACTTCGCGGCACCCGTCCAGGCCCGTCATCCGCCCCTCGCTGAGCCGCATCAGGGTCTCGATATGCTGGCGTTGTTCGTGTCGCAGCGTCATTGCGGCCTCTTCGTTGCTCCGTCACACCCTGCGTCAGCCTCGTCGCGTGGCCATAGAGCTCTTGTTGTTGTCCAACAGACCTGCTTCCAGCCTATGCCGCCCGGGCCGGGAGTCAATCGGTGGCGTCTTCGCCCTTGGTCGAGCGTTACAGATGTAACGCCCGCGCCCCGCCTGTCACGTGACACCTGTCACGGCGGGCACGCACCGATGCCTATCGCCGCCTTCCAGCCAATACCTCTGCACGCGGAGTTTTCGTGCCTCTTCAAACGTTTGCATGCGCTCTCGCTGCGATCATCGCAACTGGCACGCTTCCTGCCATGGAGAAGGGTGTGTCACCCACTGACCGAAAGCGGAGAACAACAATGACGACACGCACGCCAACCCAGGACGTCACGCAATGGCTGGATGACTTCGAGACCGCCCTCGAAAGCCGCGACATCGAACGGGTTACGGCCCTGTTCGATGAGGAGTGCTACTGGCGCGATCTGGTCGCCTTCACCTGGAACCTCAAGACGCTGGAAGGCAAGGACGCCATCCAGTCGATGCTCAACGATACTCTCAATGCGACCCGGCCCACGAACTGGCAGATCGATGGCGAGGCCACGCAAGCCGACGGCGTCACCGAGGCGTGGTTCACCTTCGAGACCGGTGTCGCCCACGGCAAGGGCTTCCTGCGCCTGAAGGACGGCAAGTGCTGGACATTACTGACCACTATGCAGGAACTCAAGGACCACCCCGAGCCGTGCGGCTTGAATCGTCCCAAGGGGGCCGAGCATGGCGCCAGCAAGAGCCGCGAGACTTGGCTCGAGACCCGTCAACGCGAGCAGGAGGAGCTCGGCTACAGCCATCAGCCCTACTGCGTGATCATCGGCGGTGGCCAGGGCGGTATCGGTCTTGCCGCCCGCCTGCGCCAATTGAACGTGCCGACCATCGTCATCGACAAGAACCCCCGGCCGGGCGACGCCTGGCGCAACCGCTACAAGTCGCTGTGCCTGCACGACCCGGTGTGGTACGACCACCTGCCCTACATTCCCTTCCCCGAGAACTGGCCGGTGTTCGCGCCCAAGGACAAGATTGGCGATTGGCTGGAGATGTACACCAAGGTGATGGAACTCAACTACTGGAGTGCCACCGAGTGCGAGAGCGCAAGCTTCGATGAAGCGAGCGGAGAATGGACGGTGAACGTCAACCGCGACGGCGAGCGGGTCACGCTCAGGCCCAGGCAGTTGATCCTGGCCACCGGCATGTCGGGCATGCCCAACGTGCCGCACTTCCCCGGCGCCGAGACCTTCGAGGGCGAGCAGCAGCACTCCAGCCAGCATCCCGGACCGGATGCCTACCGCGGCAAAAAGGTGGTCGTGGTGGGTGCCAACAACTCGGCCCATGACATCTGCGCGGCACTCTGGGAAAACGACGCCGACGTGACCATGTTGCAGCGCTCGTCGACCCATATCGTCAAGTCCGACTCGCTCATGGAACATGCCCTAGGCCCGCTCTACTCCGAGGAAGCGGTACGCAACGGCATCACCCACGACAAGGCCGACCTGATCTTCGCCTCGATTCCCTACAAGCTGCTGCCCGACTTCCAGCGCCCCGCCTTCGACCGGATCCGCGAGCGCGACGCCGAGTTCTACAAGAAACTCGAGAACGCCGGGTTCATGCTCGATTTCGGTGCCGACGACTCGGGGCTGTTCCTCAAGTACCTGCGGCGCGGCTCCGGCTACTACATCGACGTGGGCGCCTGCGACCTGGTCGCCAACGGCGAGATCAAACTGCGCAGCGGCGTGAGCATCGAGCGCATCAACCCGCGCTCGGTGACGCTCACCGACGGCTCCGAACTGCCCGCCGATCTGATCGTCTACGCCACCGGCTACGGCTCCATGAACGGCTGGGCAGCACACATCATTTCCCAGGAAGTGGCCGACAAGGTCGGCAAATGCTGGGGAATGGGCTCCGACACCCCCAAGGACCCGGGCCCGTGGGAAGGCGAACTGCGCAACATGTGGAAGCCCACCCAGCAGCAGGCGCTGTGGTTCCACGGTGGCAACCTGCACCAGTCGCGCCACTACTCCCGGTACCTGGCGCTGCAGCTCAAGGCGCGCATGGAGGGCATCCCTACCCCCGTCTACGGCCTGCAGGACGTGCACCACCTCGCTTGATAAGCATGGGCAAGAAGGGCTGGCACACCGCTGCCGGCCTGGTTGGCAACACGACAAGGAGCACATATCTCATGACATTGAACGACAAGACGGCACTGGTCACGGGTGGCGGACGCGGTATCGGCCAGGGCATTGCGCTGGCCCTGGCAGAGGCAGGCGCGCATGTGGTGATCGCCGACCGGGACACGGCCATCGCCGAAGAAACGGCGGAAAAGGTAAAAGCTTGCGGGGGCCGGAGCCTGGCCCTGCAGGTCGATGTCACCGATCCCGATTCGATCCAGCGAATGATCGGCGACATCGAATCCGATTTCGGCCCGCTGGATATCGCCGTCAACAATGCCGGCATCATCAGCATCCACTCGATAGATGCGCTGTCGGCCGAGGAGTGGGACCGCATCATGGCAGTGAACGCCAAGGGCGTTTTCCTGTGTACCCAGGCCGAGCTCAGGGTGATGCGCCCGCGACGCTTCGGACGCATCATCAATGTGGCGTCGATCGCCGGCAAGGTCGGCTTTCCCGACCTCTCGCACTACTCCGCATCGAAGTTTGCCGTCATCGGTTTTACCAATGCGGTCGCCAAGGAAGTGGCTACCGAAGGCGTAACGATTAACGCTCTTTGCCCCGGTATCGTTGGCACCGGCATGTGGCGGGGCGATGAAGGCCTGGCCGGGCGCTGGCGTCAGGACGGCGAGAGCGAAGCGGAGTCGTGGGAACGTCACCAGAAGACGCTGCTTCCCCAAGGCGAGGCGCAGACCCCTGAGGACATGGGGCAACTGGCAGTCTATCTCGCCAGCGCCGCCCATGTGACAGGGCAGGCCATCGCCGTGGATGGAGGCTTTTCGCTATGAGCCCATCTGAGCGTCACGATATCTTGTAACGCTGAAGGTCCCACTGTCATTGTCACCTAGCGGTCTTGTCCGAAAATCCGGCGAGGCTTTTTTCAACACCACGCTTCCCGCCCATGCCGACAGTGACCTGGCGGCATGGCGGCGCCGCGCCTCCCAGTGGCTGGCCTCATTCAGCGCGTCTTTCAGAGTCAGAGGGCCTTTCAGAATCGGCGGACCTTTCAGAATCAGAGGATCTTTGCTCGGCATCCTCCTCCGCGGGCTTCGAGCGGCTGCCGGATGCTTCGCCAAGCGCGATATCCTCCTGGCCGATAACCACCACCTCTCTCGGCCACCATTCTGGATGGTTGTCGCGGATGAAGGCCAGCAGCTTCTCCCGCACGTTCATTTCCGCCCCCCAGCCGGACATGGGGTCGGAGGTCATGAGGTAGCAGGTGATCGTCAGGACCGTACCGGTCTGCCCCGTCACGTAGCACAACAGCTTGTGGTGCTCGATGACGCTGTCTTCTTCCTTGGCGAACTCCAGGAATTTTTCCCGGATGCACTCGATGTCGGCGCTCAGGTGCAGGGGCATCTCCATGCTTTTATACTCTTTGGCGCTCTTGACCGACAGATTCTCGAAGGGCTTGGAGACGAAGTAGGTCACCGGCACGATCAAGCGCCGCTCATTCCAGACGCGCAGGCGGATGAAGGTATAGAAGATGCCCTCCACATAGCACCACTGACCTTCGAACAACACCAGATCGCCGATGCGGATGGGCTTGGCCAGCGACAGCTGAAACGAGGAGAGGATATTGCTGAGCACGGCCTGGCCCGCGATACCCACCAGTACCGCCAACACACTGGCCGACGCCAGCAGGGACAAGCCCAACGACTCGAAGAGCTGAATCTGGCCCAGCATGTACACCGAAACGGCGATAATCGTGATCAGGATGATGACCCGACGCAACGCATAGAGCGAGGTCAGCAACCTGCGTTCGTCCTTGGGTTTAGTGTCGTCGATCTCCCCCACCAGCCGCCGCGTCATCCGCAGCATGATGGTGTCCACCAGGCGCAGCGCGATCGTACCGACACCCCAGGCCAGGATGGCGATCAACATGATACGAAGCGACGTGGTGGCCACGGCCGAGAAGGACACCACATAGTCGAGCAGAATCTGAGTCACCGACGACATGACGATGAGCGCCATGGGGCCCTTGATCCGATGGACGAAGATGCTAGGTGAGCCCGAAGGCAACCAGTGACCCACCAGCCCGACCAGGCTGTAGACCCCCCACCCCACCAGGCCAACCGCCAGCAGGAAAAGCGGAATGGCGAGCCACTCCCACACCATGAGCACCCCGAACGAGACCTTGAGACGATCCGGGATGTATTCCTCCAGCAGTGACGGGCCGTACTGTTCATAAAGCAGCGGGATCGACGCCACACTGTCCGGCATGATCAACCACACCGGCTCCTCATCGTCCACCCGGTAGCGGCCCAGACGAATGTCATAGGTCTGGCCTTCGGCCTTGAGCGAGGCCAGCTCGAGATTGCGCCGCGGCTTTCCTGCCAGGGGATTCTGTCCCGTAGCGTCCTCGATGGCGGCATCGCGACGTCCGGAGAGGCTGGAGACATTGATCCATTCGCCACGCCGCAGCACCTCGGACAGTTGCCGGGCCAGCTCTCCCCCTCGCGCCTGCTGCTCCTCCCGGCTCAGCTCGGAAAGATTGAGCACATGCGCCGCAGCGGCAAAGTCTTCCTGTTTGGTCAGTTCCAGAAAGCTGCGGATCGACTCGCGCGGCGTCGCACGCTTGACCGTCTCGGGCACCTCGCCCAGCCCCTGATTGATCGCCTCGGCGGAGAACCACTGCTGCTGCTCGCTCTCTTCTTGCTGCGTCGACGGCGATTGCTGCATCTGCGCCACGCACAGACTGGAAAACGTGACGCTCATTGCCATTAACAGCAATAGGAGCCATGAGCCGTTTTTTTTCATACGCGCCGTTCCCTTTGAGGTGGATCGTCCATGTAGGCCACCCGGATCGCCCCCGATCCGGCCGGGCCTCGCCTGGCATCAGGCTACCCGAGTTAGTGACTGATCGCAGTACAGCTTAGCGGCTATGGGCTCGTCCAGCCTTGAGGATTAGCGCCTGGCTCCTTGCCCCGGCGTGACCGCCCCACTTTTCCGCCGCTTCCATTCTAGAGAACAGCAAGGCAAGAGCCGCTTTGGTGAAGAACTCATACACAAACTACACTCTGGCCGAATGCCCATGATTTTAGCGCCGAGAGAAGGCCCAGACCGCTCGGGCCAGGGTCTCGGCCCGATCAGCACAAGGAACTTGCCATGACAGCCACTGCCGAACGAACGTATCGAAGCGGGCTGAATCCGCTTCATAGCGTACTGCTCGCCGGAACTTTTCCACTCTTTCTCGGCGCGGCGTTGTGCGACTACGCCTACGCATCGACCTACGAGATAGAGTGGAGCATCTTCGCCTCCTGGCTGATCGCTGGCGGTCTCGTCTTCAACGGTCTCGCGCTCTTGTGCGCCCTGATCACGCTCTTTCGCGCCGCCGGCCATCGTCGCCCGGCCCTCGTTTACTTCGCGGTGCTGCTGGTCACCTGGATACTGGGCTTCGTCAATGCGCTGGTTCACGCCAGAGATGCCTGGGCCGCGATGCCCACCGGCTTCGTGCTTTCGATCGTGATTACCGTGCTGGCAGGCGCAGCGGCCTGGCTCGGATTCTCCCGTCTTGGCGCCGGAGGTCAGTCATGAGATTTTCCAGCATTCGTTTCGCCGCTTCCTGCTCGACTCTTTCGATTCTCCTGATTGCCGGCGGCGCCAGCGCGGCAGACACGGAACGCCAATACGGCCCCAACCCGAACCTGCCGGAACCGCAGCGCGGGCTGTTGCCCAACATGACGATCCCCGAGCCGGCGCCATGGGACGATCAATTACCGACGGTGCCCGACGGCTACACCATCACCGCCATCGCCACCGACTTGAAGGTGCCACGTCAGACACTGGTGCTGCCCAACGGCGACATTCTGGTGGCCGAGGGCAAGGGCGGCGGCAAGGCGCCAAAGTTGCGGCCGAAAGATTTCATCGCCGGTATGATTCAGTCGCAGGGCACCACCTCGGTCGAGAGCGGGGACCGGTTGACCCTGCTGCGCGATAGCGACGGTGACGGCACCTACGAGGAACAGACGGTCTTCGCCGAAGACCTCAACGCACCTTACGGCCTCGCTCTGATCGATGACGCCCTTTATGTCGCCAATCAGGATTCGCTGGTGCGCTTCGATTATGAGGAGAGCCAGACCCAGGCCAGCGGGCCGCCTGAACTGGTCACCGAGTTACCCTCGGAGATCAATCACCACTGGACCAAGGCGATGACCGCGAGTGCGGACGGACGCTTTCTTTACGTCGGCATCGGCTCCAACAGCAACATCACCGAGCGCGGCATGGAAGCGGAAGTTGACCGGGCCGAAATCTGGCAGATCGACGCCGAGACCGGCGCACATAAGGCCTACGCCACCGGCGTGCGCAACCCGACGGCACTGGCCATCCAACCGGGAACGGACCAGCTATGGGCCGTGGCAAACGAGCGTGACGAGCTCGGGCCGAACCTGGTGCCCGATTACCTCACCACCGTTCAGGAAGGCGCTTTCTACGGCTGGCCCTACAGCTACTGGGGGCAGCACGTCGATCCCCGCGTCAAACCGCAGGATCCGCAGAAGGTAGAGTCGGCGATCTCGCCGGATTACAGCCTGGGCTCGCACGTCGCCCCGCTCGGCCTTGCCTTCTCCACGCCCGCCGTGGGCGGCGAATTTGCGGAGGGTGTGTTCATCGGCGAGCATGGCAGCTGGAACCGCGCCAATCCCGTCGGCTACAAGGTGGTCTTCGTGCCGTTCGAGAATGGCCAACCCGCCGGCGATCCGGTCGATTTCGTGACCGGGTTTCTCAACGGAGACGACAGAACGCGCGGTCGGCCGGTCGGCGTAACCGTCGCCCCGGACGGTGCCGTGATCGTTGCCGATGACCTCACTAATGCCGTCTGGCGGGTGACGCGGGAAGGTGCCAACTCGCCGCAGAACGAACCCGCTGCAGTTGAAGACGAACCGGCTGCAGTCGTCGATGAACCCGCTGCAGTTGAAGACGAACCCGCTGCGCCTGAAGACGAACCCACTCCATCCACCTGAACGAATCATGAGTTCATGATGAAGTCACGCAATACCCCGACGGTTTTACCTTCGGGGTATTTTTCGGTGGGGCTGCGCAACGGCGTTGTCGATGTACGCGCATCAACGCCCCACCGACATCAAGCGCAGACGAGATAAGGAAGAGGTAACCATGGCCAAGGAATCGGAACCCACGCGCAAGGCGCTGTACGAGCAGGCCCAGCGCCAGAACATCGCGGGGCGTGCTTCGATGAGCAAGGCGGAACTGGCGGCCGCGCTCGAGCGTGAGTCGCGCGAGGAGAAAGGCCCGGTGATCGCCACGCGTGTCGAGACGTTTCGCCAGTTGGCGAAAGCGGTGGCTGCCGGGGAGTTCGTGCTGCGCCCACGGGTATTGACCGGCTTCGAGCGTCGCCAACACGTACGCCAGACGTTGCGCGAGGATCACCAGACCCGCATCGCGGCGGGGTCCGAGGAGGCCGGCATCAAGTTCGACCAGCTCTCGGATTCGCTATTTTCGTTCTTTCGCGGTACGGCGTTGCTGTTCTATCGCGACATGGCCGGCGACGACGCCTGGATGCCCACCGTGCTTGCGCTCGGCGACGTCCATCCCGAGAACTTCGGCGTCATGCCCAACGCCGACAACGTGCCGGTCTTCTCGGTCAACGACTTCGACGAGGCCTATTACGCCCCGTTTACCTGGGATATCAAGCGCGGTGCGGTCGGCTTCATGATCGCGGCGGAAACCGAAGGCGAGCTCAAGCGCAAGCAGCAGATCAAGGTCGTGCGCCATTTCGTGCAGGGCTATATCGAGGCGATGCAGCGACTGGCACGCGAAGGCACCGAGCAGGATGAGGAGATACGCTTCGACAATGCGCCGAAGCTGATTCGCAAGCTGTTCGAGAGTGCCGACGAGAATCGCGCCGAGTGGCTGATGGATGACTACCTCGACGAGACGAGAAGCGGCTTTCGCTCGACCGAAGAGCTGGTGCCGATCTCGTCGCGCCGCGACGAGTTCCAGGCGATCACCGAACGGCTGGTCAAGGAGAACGACATCGAGGTGCCGGCACGCGCCGAGGGCATGCGGGTCAAGGACGTGGCGATACGTCTTGGGCAGGGTACCGCCTCGCTGGGGCTCGACCGCTATTACGTTCTCATCGAAGGTCCCGAACGCGACGGCACGGATGATCTGATCATCGAATACAAGCAGGCACGGCGCTCGGCCCTGGCCGGTCTGGTGCCGCCCTCGCCCTACGAGATGGACACGCGCGGCGAGCGCATCAGCCACGCCCAGGCCGTGCACCTGGTACGTGGCGACGTGTTCTATGGCCATGTCGAGTTCGATGGCCTGAGCTACATGTCGCGCGAGCGCGCGCCGTTTCGCGACGACATCGACCTCGATGATCTCTCCAAGCGCGAGTGGAAGGAATATGCCGATATCTGCGGGCGCGTTCTCGCACGTGTCCATGCGCTATCCGACGAATCCGGCAAGCTCGATTACGACATCGAACCGGCAATCGTGAACGCCATCGGGCCAGCGGAACTGTTTGCCCAGGATATGGTGGAGTACGCCATCGAAGCCGCCGATCGCGTGCGCCGCGATCATAGGCTGTTCCGCGAAGACCACGCGCGGGGCGCGTTCAAGCAGCTGGATTTCGTGCACCGTTGAGCCGAGGGCGAGTAGCGTTCGGCCCTGATGGCCTGCCGCGTGTCGAGCGGGACAGCTACCCGTTCACGCCGCGGCTAGTCTGCTTCGCGGTGTGTCAGCCGCGCCGCCAGTGCGCACAGCGCAATGGCCAAGACCCCGCAGACGGCTATCGTCAAAGGCATCAGCCCGGGGTTCTGGGTGGCCAGACCGACCACGTAACCCACGCCGGCCGCCAGCAGATACTGCAGCGTGCCCATCAGCGCCGAGGCCACACCGGACTGCGCGCCACCGGCATTCATGGTCAGCGCCGTCAGATTGCCGAACACCAGTCCGAGCGCACCGATCGCTACCGCCAGTAGCGCCGCATAGACCGGCAGGTTCGCCATACCCGCCGTGACGGCCAGATATAAAAGCGCGCCGGCCAGGGCGTGCACACCAAGGCCGATATAGGCCACCCGTGCAGGCGTCGTGCCGCGCGCGGCCAGCCTGTTGGCCAGCATTCCGCCGACAATCAGCCCGACCGAATTGGCGGCGAACAGATAGCTGTAATGGGTCGGCGTCATGCCAAAATGCTCGGTAAACACGAAGGCGGAGGCACTGATGTAGGTAAACAGCGACCCCAGGACAAAGCCGCTGGCCGCCGTATAGGCCATGAAGACCCGGCGACGCGACTGGGCAAGGTAGCCCCGCACCACGCTGCCCACGCTCAGCGCCACGCGACGCTCGGGGTCGAGCGACTCGGGAATGGCCTTCAGACTCCACACCAGGCCGATGCCTCCGAACACCGCCAGCGTCCAGAAGATGCCGCGCCAGCCGCCGTGCTCGAGCAGAAAGCCGCCCATCATGGGAGCCACCACCGGGGCAATCATCATGACCTGCATCAGCAGCGAAAAGACTCGGGCAGAACTGTTCACATCGCAGAGATCGACCACGATGGCACGCGGGGCCACCAGCCCGGCCGCCGCGCCGATGGCCTGCAGAAAGCGTGCGGCCAGCAGCCACTCGAGCGTTGGCGCCAGCGCCGCGACCACCGATCCCGCCACGAAAATCGCAAGCCCCACCATGAGCGGCATGCGTCGGCCAAAACGATCCAGCAGCGGGCCATACAAGCACTGCCCCAGCGCCAACCCGGCCAGGAAGACGGAAAGCGTCTGCTGCACACTGCCGGCCGAGACGTCATAGGCCTGCGCAATCATCGGCATACCGGGCAGGTACATGTCGATGGACATGGCATCGAGAGCGGTCAGCAGGGCCAGCAAGATCACCAGCGCCATGCCCACGGAGCCTTGGTGGGTGCTCGTACGAGCCGTCTGTTCAACCATGGCGTTGCGCTCTCTTGATCAGGCGTTCGATACCATCGCTCATGAGGCGTTCGAGAGCATTGAGACGCGCCTCGAAACGCGCCTGGCCGACATAGATCAGCGCCACGTGCAGGCTGTCGACCATCCCCAGATAGGCATGTCCCATGACCTCGGCGTCATGTTCGGAGAGCGCGCCCCCGACGTGACGACGCAGCGCCGCCGTAAAATCCGCCAACAACTGCTGTATGTAAACTTCGTAGCCCTCCTGAGTCTCATGAAAGAGCGACTCGGGCGGGATATAGGCAGTGCGCAGCAGAAAGCGGAAGTGATCGGAGTCGGCGTAGCGGGCCTGTAGGGACTCGCAGTAGCGCTGTCCCGGCAGTGCCTGTTCAGGGGCCTCGAAGCACGCCCGCGCGAAGCGCGCCTCGACCTGCAGGGCGTCGTCGAAGACCGTCAGAAACAGCGCATCCTTGTTTTTGACATGCGAATAAAGCGACGCCTTGCGAATCCCGGCGTCGGCAGCGATGCCGGCCAGCGAAGCGCCCTCGTAGCCGTGCCGGGCAAACTGGACAACCGCGGCGTTCAGCACCCGTCGCAATGCGGGTGTCGTGGTGGATGACATCCTGTGTACTCCAGTATTGGCCCCCAGATGACCTCGGCCTCGGGCGTGTCGAACATCAGGCGGCGCATTCTAATCCAAAAAGCTACCGACCGGTAGGTAGCTTTTCATGGCAGGAAAAAATGGCCCTCACGGGCCACTTTCTTTTCAAACATCGGTTGTCGTTGGCAGAACTCCAGTATCAGTTGTACAGGTCAATAGCCGACGGTAAAGCGCTGGCGCACGTGCCTGGGCGTCTCGAGTTCATCCACCATGGCGATGGCGTAGTCTTCAAAGGAGATGCTGGAGCCTTCGTCATGGATCAGCAGTTGGTCCTGCCCAAGGCGAAACTGTCCGGTACGCTCGCCGGGCACGAACTCCGCCGATGGCGACAGAAACGTCCAATCGAGATCCTCTACACCGCGCAAAAAGTCCAGAAATTCACCACCGGCGCGTGCCTCGGGCTTGTAGGCCTCGGGAAAATCGGGCTGATCGATGACTTTCTCGCCGGGCGCCACCTCGAGGCTGCCTGCCCCACCGACGACCAGATAACGTGTTACTCCGGCGTCACGCACGGCCCCCACGAGCGTTCTTACATCGCTTGCCGTAAAGGGCAAGGCACTGATGACCGCGTCATGCCCCTTGAGCAATGCCCCGAGTGTCTGCCGGTCATTGGCATCGCCCTGCCTCGGCGTGACGCCAGGCAATGCGGCAATCCTGTCCGGATAACGGGCGATAGCGGTCACCCTATGCCCCCGATCGGACAGTTCGGCGAGAATGCGCGAGCCTGCATTGCCCGACGCCCCGATAAGCGCAACGTTTGCCATGAGCCACCTCCTTGAGTATGTGTTTTATACTTGGTCTACAAACAAGACCATGAGATGAATCTATGGAAGTTGCCGTGACGGCGCAAGAAGTCAACTTCAGCTGACATGGTCACGATGATGTGACCACTGGACGATCATTCATGGTGAAATGATGACCACGATCCCCGACGGTGAAGAGATGATGTTCGAACAACCCTGCCCGATCCGCGACGTGCTCGACCGGATCGGCGATCAGTGGAGCCTGCTGATTCTGGAGGCGTTGGCCCCCGGCACCCTGCGCTTCAATGCCCTGATGCGCGAGATCGGCGATATCTCGAAGCAGATGCTCTCCCGCACGCTCAAGCAGCTGGAGCAGGATGGCTTCATCACGCGTACGCTCTATCCCGAGGTCCCCCCGCGAGTGGAATACGCCCTGACCCCGCTGGGGCGTTCCTTTCTCGAGCCGATGCAGCAGCTGGTGGCCTGGGCGAACACGCATCACCGCACCATCGTGGCCGCCCGCGCCCGATATCAGGCTCTGCAGGAGCAGACCTGACACCCGGCTCGATCTTGCGTGGTGCGATGCAGTAGCTCGGCGCGCAACCGTGCCTATAAGTTCTGTCTGAAAAATCGGCGAGCGATGCTCGGCCGGGGCGCGTAGCCAAGGCAAAAATTAGCGATAAACGGACTGGGTCCGCATTCGGGGTGGAGTACGCCATCGAAGCCGCCGACCGCGTGCGCCGCGATCATGTACTGTTTCGCGAAGTCCATGCGCGAGGCGCGTTCAAGCAGTTGGATTTCGTGCACCGTTGAACCGAAGGCGAGTGATGGTCAGCTTTGACAGTTAGGTTTCAGAGCCCGTTCATGCAGGCTCTGATTCATTGCAGGCCAAGCATAGGCTTCTCTACCGTTACAGGTAACCAATTGGTGACGTGATCGGTACGTTGAGTACAGAAATCATGTTATCCGTAGGTCGAGCATTGACCGTTTTCCAAGGATAGCACGCTAAAGGCCTGGCTTTGCTGCCGCGCCGGTCATCACCATCATCCGCTGACTTGGCGCTGCAGGCCGAGCAATACGGGAACGCCATGACAACAATACGGGAACGCCATGACAACAATACGCAAGACCGTCCTGATTAGCGGCGCCAGCTCCGGGCTGGGCGCCGGCATGGCCCGGCAGTTCGCCGCTCGCGGCTACGACCTGGCACTCTGCGCCCGGCGTACCAAACGCCTGCTGGAGTTGCAGAACGAGCTGACTGACGCCCATGGCGTACGGGTCGAACTCGAAGCCCTGGACGTCAACGACCACGAGCAGGTCTTCAGCGTATTCGAGACCTTCGCCCAGCGCTTCGGCCGCCTCGACCGGATCATCGTCAACGCCGGCATCGGCGAGGGGCGACGCATCGGCACCGGACACTTCGACCTCAACAGGCGCACCGCCGAAACCAACTTCGTCGCCGCCCTGGCTCAGTGCGAGGCGGCCGTGGCGATCTTTCGCCGCCAGAACAGCGGGCACCTGGTGGTCATCTCCTCGATGAGCGCCAAGCGCGGCCTGCCCAAGCACCTGACCACCTATGCCGCCAGCAAGGCTGGCGTGGCCCACCTGGCCGAAGGTATCCGCGCCGAGCTGCTCCCGCTGCCGATCCGGGTCAGCACCCTGTATCCAGGCTATATCCGCACCGAGATCAACGCCGGAGCAAAAAGGCTGCCCTTCGAGATTTCCGAAGAACGCGGCTGCAAACTCATGGTCAAGGCCATCGAGCGTGAGCCCGAAGAAGCCTGCATTCCTGGCTGGCCCTGGGCCCCGATAGGCGTGCTGATGAAGTTGCTACCGCTACGCTGGGTGATCCGGCTCAGTTGAGCCCAGGTCATGCGGCACGATAGTCACCGCAGCCATGGGCCAGCCCTCTTCATACGCACCTTTCTTTGAAAGAGGCATCCATACGGGAACGCAGGCGAGGCACATGACAGCCCTTTACTCCTTGACGTCCATATAGCGCCGCGCCCACTCGCGATTCTCTTCCAGCGTCGAGTAGCGGGTGGAAAGCTCCGAGGCGTTGAGATTGCCTTCGGCGATACCGCGTTGCTCGCGCAGGCAGTCATAAGTTGCCTTGATGGCGGCAAAGTAGGCAGCATGACCGTTGACCACCACGCGTACCCCCGCCCGGGCCAGCCGTGTCCGGTCACGCAGCTCGGGATTGTCGTAGGTGACCAGCATCAGCGGTACGTTCAGGTGCTCGGCAATGCTTTCCAGATGGTCGAAATCGCGAATGCCCACCATGCAGATGCCGTCGGCGCCGGCCCGTTCATAGGCCTTGGCGCGCGTGATGGCATCCTCCGTACTCAACACGCCTGCATTGGTGCGGGCAAAGATGGCCATGGCGGGATCGATACGCGCCTCCAGTGCCGCCTCGATCTTGCCGATGCCCTCTTCCAGCGGCACCAGGTCGGTGGACTTGCGCCCGTACTTGGCCGGCAGCAAGGTATCCTCGATAGTCAGCGCCGCCACCCCGGCGCGCTCCAGCTCGACGATGGTGCGCATCACATTGAGCGCATTGCCATAACCGTGGTCGGCGTCGGCGATGATCGGCAGTCGCGCCACGCGACCGATGCGGGTGGCCTGCTCGACGAACTCGCTCAGCGTGATCAGGGCGAAATCGGGGGCAGCCAGCACCTGCAGCGAGGCCACCGAGCCGCCCAGGATGCCGACCTCGAAGCCCAGATCGGCGGCAATGCGCGCCGACATGGGGTCGAAGGTAGATGCGGTGAAAAAGCACTCGTCGCGTTCGAGCAGTTCGCGAAACTGATAGCGCAGATCGTGCTGGGAGGGGGTAGCCATGACAACTCCGAATCGCCCGGGCCGCATCCTGCAGGCCCGCTGAATTGAGATAAAAAGCTCACTATTTTATACGTTCGTCGTGGGCGGCACCAATATTGCCGAATGCGGCTGGCTCGGGGCGGCAGGCCGCATATCGCCCACTCGGCCTCCGGCGTGGCTGGGTTGCAACTGGCGCTCACCGCCGGGTTGGGGATCGGTTGCCTGAACGCTTCCAGCATAACCGGCCCCCTTCCCCATCTCGGCCAGGAAGACGGCCTACCGAACCTGCCTGAAGCCGCGTTTGCGTTAGTGCCGAAATCTCGACAGACGCCTTTCCTCCGCGATGCCTGTTCCATGCTATTCGATGGGCTGCGGCGCGCCTGATGATGACTAAGCGCCTGGAACTCATAGTCCGTTAGGTCATGGCCTGCCTATCCTCATATATACCTTAAGCTCCCCATCAAAGAGGTGGCTTCTGTATCCTGTGCCTCGCCCGGCGGCTTGGTCCTGGCGCTGCAGATGCCTGTCGCCGCGCTCTCCATCACCGCCGGGCTCGTGGCGCTCGGGCATGGGCGTGCAGGCATGGCTGCTGACGCAGGCCCGTGTGCGCGGTGTGGCCTGCCCCGATTCGTGAACTCGCCACACCCTGGCACAGAGCGTCGCCGGTCGGGCGGCGCTGGACGGCCGCAGACGGACGGAATGGCCGAACGGTTCAATGGCCGTATCAGCGACGTGCTAGCCACACGGTGCCACGCGTCAGGTGGAAACAAAGAACAGACGCTGACACGTACTGTACAACCACCACATCCCGCAGCAGGCACTGCTCCCTCAATCACCCATTGCGGTAATGAAGGAAATGGCAGACCAAACGTCCTGAGTGATTAACAAGAGGGTGTTTATTCAGGCAGGGCCCGATAGCTAATCAAGCATCAATTTATTCGATACCCTTAGACAAGAATTTTCGTTTCCAATAACACTTTCCGCTTTGTACGTTCTCCCCCTATCCCGGAAAAACACGCGGACACGACCATGACAAATATGACTAGCTCCCGACACACTAAAGAGGCGGATGAGCGGACAAAATCAGGTCTCTCGAAAATGCTCAGACCTGAATGCTATATCCATGAGAAATGGTTTGAACGTGAACTTAAAGTCATTCATTTGCCAGCATGGCATTTTGCCTGCCTGTCGACATCCATTGCTGAACCCGGAAGTTTTAAAACCCTCGACTTTTGGGGTATAACGTCATTGTTATTCGCAGTGAGGACGGCATAATCAGAGCCTTTCTAAATACCTGCCGGCATCGCGGGGCTCCATTGACGAATGAAAGCTGCGGGAATAACCCACATTTTAGATGCCCTTTTCACAAATGGTCGATACTCGGAGCCTATCTTAGCATTCAAGGCTTAGCCTGAGACTCAATAGGCAACCTAGGACGCAAATCAAGAAGGTGTACATGTATATAGGCTCCGCCTCCCAAAGCCTGTTGCACTCTGTCAGCCTCTGCAGTCAGCAGCGACAATAACTCATCCGCTTTGATCATGCGCTTTTCATCTGGATGTTGCCATTGACGGTCTTTTGCAAGAGTCACCAGCAAAGCTCCAGCTTTACTGTATTCTGCTGCCATGTATTTCCTAACAAGCTGATTTTCTATTGTATCTCGCAAGTCTGTCGCTGTGCGCCCATCACCAAGTTTTAGTTCAATCACAGCTTCATGCTTAGAAAGAACAGAGCGCAAACGTATATCAGTTTCCTTTTCGTCAGCTGTAACAGCCTCTTGGTCCACAGTGTAGATCGAGTTCGCGGCATAGCTCAGCTCGCGCGAAATTTCTCGACGCATGACCCTCTCATCTGATATCCCTGCCCAAGCCTCTCGCGGTGACGCGTCACGGAGAAGAAGGTCGTTTAGGTCAGACAGCCTATCCTTCAAAATCGCAAACATGGCTTCATTCGTTGAGGCAGGCGCTTCCCCGCTTCGATCAAGCGCTACTGCTTGAGCCTCATCAAATACCTCAGCATCAATCTCTTGCGCCCAACTCTCTTCTGACACAGCCAAAATGCGATCCTTGAAATGAGCGCACAAAGGATCTGCGGCCATCTCGAGCTTAGTAGCAAAGCCCTCCTCGCCTTTCGCGTTGAGTAATGCCGTTACAATGCTATTGCGTGCCTGTTCCGCGTTGTCTCGAGTATCCGGTGAATAGGACCCTTCGTGGTGCGCATCGTCTTGTATTCGAACGTGGCGATAGGCCAAACGAAGAAGCCTCAGCAGTAGTTGCGGCGTGAATCGTTCGTCACCCAAATCAATTCCGTCTTGGCGATCACCAAAGAGGCTGGCCAGCCATGTCACAGCGTCTGATCGCTCAGATGGTTCAACTATCTCAATCTGATCCGCCAGCTTTTCGACACTCGTCTGCGGATCAATTCGCATTAAGGTCGACAACCAAACAAAGCGCAGCGAAAACGGCAATTGTTGTTCCAATCTTTGTAGTGCCCGTTCTTGAAGTCTCTTAATTTCCGCAGCGTCGCCATGCTTCAAAATAACCCGTGTGACTTGCCGAACCCTTTCGGTCATTCCGGTCGTGTTATCGGCGCCATTAATCCAGTCCCCACCGTCATCTAGCCAGGATTCCAGTCGTGGTAAAAATAAACTGGCTACCCTCTCAGGCGCATAATCAATTCCTTGAAGTAGGCTCGAATGTCCACGCTCACCTGACGGCCGGTTCAGCTCCCACGACAATTCATTTCCAAGCGTTCGGTCCACAGCGTTTGGGTGCGTGTCTACGAGACCTTCTATCCACTGAGGCAGGCCGTTCAGTTCAATCAGAGCGTACCGCGCGGCTAGCTCGGCTTCGGCACCGCCGAGTTTAGCTGCCCAGTCGGGGGCCTCCGCTTCGGCGTAGATCGCGGCTAGACCAAGTTGCCAACGTACAAGAAATGTATTGCGCTCGCCTTCGGGCCTTTCGCTGGGAAAAGTTGGGTGGTCATCACGCCAGATCTTCATCAGCACCCGGCGAAGCTTGTCGGCCGTTTCTTGATTGAATTGCTCTTCAATGAATCGCCGGTTCCAGCCTGACGATCGACTGTCTTCACCATCATGACTCATGGCGCGCCACAAGTTCCAAGCAGTGTTCCAGCTTTGCTCCGTCGAAAATGCGTTTTCAGGCTGATTGGCAACTTCTCGCCAGAACTGAACCCAGCTCGCGCGGTTCTTGGCCTTTCGCCGCTCTTCTTGCTTCTTTCGTTCAGCCTGCTTCTTTTCCCAACGACGATGCTCGTTGTCGTGCTTCGATGGCTTCAGCGAGTCGTCAAGTCTTTGCACGAATGAAGGTTCATCCACTATTAGAGGCCTAAGTCCTTCAACGTGTTTTTTCCATGTATCACGATCCGGCGACAGACGGATGGCTGCCTCCAAGAGCATTGCGCGTTCACCCGCATCCCGGGTCGTGTCACCAAGCGCTTCGCTCACCCAAGTCAGATCCCGGTCCGGTCTTAGCTGAACTGGTCCATCGTGAATAGTGATCTCTGCGAGCCGTCTCCAAGGATCTTTGATTTCATGGAGCGACTGCAGCAAAGCGTCCTCAACCCAGAAAAGACGCTCATTGTCCACTGCTTTCAGATTGATCAGCCGTTCGCGAAGTGATTTGATCGGCTCATCGTCGCAATGGTCTCGGTGGTGTAATCGCAATGCGATTACACCACCATGCAGCCACTGGTCGTCTAGGCTTATATCGAGGCCGCGTTCACATGTTGCTGCGAGTGCTCCACTGAGATGTGGCCGATCACTCATAATATGCGGCCATTCTTTTCGCCATTTAAGCCCCTCTGATACTAGCGCGAGGAGACCATCACGAAGTTCCTCAAGGACAGGGAGATCAAGAGATGCTCCTGCTATCAGGCGTGGTAGTTGCCAACTAAGATCGCCTACATTGCGCTTCTCTCGCTTTATCCAACTAAGGGTCCGACAAAGCTGCTCAACCGACATGTATTTTGGGAAAAGGCGTAGTATGGCACCGCATACTACTCTGTCAGGCCAGAGATCATCAGCATCAGCTATTCTGGCAGAAACTATCCCTAATCTCTCGTCACCAAGGGCTACTAAAGCGTCAATAGCCATTATGCGCTCGACCGCAGTTGCCGCAATGTCCTGAGTGATATCGAATACGATGTCTGCACAAGCTTCTATGCGACCCGCCTCTATAAGGCTGATGAGGACTTCTCGTACATCCGGATTCTCTACTCCACTGCGCCAAATCCTGTCGATTTCTTCTGCCAACTCGTTCGATGCAAATCGGTGGACCTGAATGTGAGGCACCTGAAGGCCTCTCCACCCACCAGGGCCGTAGCGCTTAGCGTAGGCGTGAAGAGCTTGATTTCGCTGCGTCTGCGTTAGCGACTCTGGGTCGCCTTCATCCAGAAGCACAGCAGGCTCATTGTCCCGCAAGAGTTCAAATATCCCGTCTTCTTGCAAGGCTAGCCACCCCGCCACTGGTCGCTTGGACGGGCGAACGATTGTGTTACCTTTTGTCTCCGCGAAGAGAAGACGTTTGAGGGCTCGAAACGGCATGCCTTGTCTTCGAAAAGCTATTAGCCGCTCCGCAGCAAGGTACTCGGCAACAGAGCGATGATGGAAGCGCACTCGGCCATAAGAAGCGAAGCCAAATAACGGACGCTCCAGCAGTGCTTTTCGTTCGTTCGGCTGCCAATCGGATAGGATGATCGCGGGATCAAGAGCTGCCTCCTCGTCAACAGCGTCGGACGCTGCACTATGACGAATGGTTATACGACGTGTCATCTGAACTGCAAGCGCGAGTCGGCTAGCTCCTTCGATCGCCTTGTCGACAGATAATTCCGCCGGTTCAGGTCTGTCTTCGCGAGGAAGCAACTTCATGCGAACATTCGTGGCAACCTGATCGCGATGTGTTCGGATGCGTTTATGCTCACGCCAGTCCGCGCATAACTCAATGAGGTCCTGAGGCCTACGTGCAAACTCTAGGGCATTGCGACGTCGTAAGTCTTCAAAAAGAAGTTCAGGATCGCTCACTCCCTGGTGTCGACAAAAATCGACGATCTGTTCGTCCGACAATGGCATTAAAGCTACAGACCGCCAATCGGGCGATTGATTTTTGCTTCTGTTGTCGTGTGGCTCCCGATGCTCACGCATTGCGATCTTCGCAAATGCTTCTTCATCGGAGTCCGAAGACGGCACCATAGGAACAGGCAGTACGTTTCGGACCAGCTGTTCGTCGAAGGGGATCGGCCGTGTCGTGATGACAACGCGCGCCCGATGAAGCTGACCTCCGATACACTTTTTCAGTCGTTTGAGCGCGCGCTCAAACGACCCCATCGTCAATTTTAGCTCGTCAATCGAGTCCAGAAAAAATGTCGCCACCTCAGACTGTGAGGCAAGCCACCCATCCAGCCGGGCTTCTTCATCTGCATCTAACAGACTGCGAAGGTCTTCTGTTGCCAACGCGGCCAATTCAATGAAGAATGCAGGTTCTCCCGAGGCCCAAAGGCGCTCCGACTGTTTACGGCATTCGTAGGTTTTTCCTGCCCCTGCCTCGGAAATTATCAGTACACGTTTTGAATGTAGCAAATCATCCCATGTATATCCTCGCGACCAGCCCAGGCTGACCAAGAAAGACTGTTGGTCGGCATCATTAACCTTCCCATCAGGGATATCTTTAAAGGTCCGCTCTATTATTGTCACTAATGCCACCTATAAAATTTTTACCAATTAGACCCGAATCTAGTGGTGCGCTTCGTTACAGCCTCAACATATTTAAATACAGCACCATGAGACTCATTAGCGAAACTGGACTCCCCTTCAATGCTGAGGCACAACGACTCCAACATACTTATAAATCGTTGTGCGAGAGACTCCATAACGACGAGCTACGTCTGCAACACGCATATCAGGATTTCTTAGAAGTTCTTCAATCTCCCGAACTTGCTGATCATCAAGCTTAGGCTTCCGCCCTCCCGCCCGGCCCCTAGCACGTGCTGCAGCAAGACCAGGCTGCGTTTGTTTGCGAATCAAGCTACGTCGAAATTCAGCTAGTGCAGCAAATACATGAATAACTACTTTTCCTGCTGCACCGGTAGTTTCGATCTGCTCGGTAATGCTCTCAAACCCCACCCCTTGCTGCTCTAGACTTTCCACTGTCATTACTAAGTCGGACAAACTTCGCCCTAGATCATCCAACCGCCAAACTACTAGGGAATCCCCCGCACGCAACTCCCTAAGGCACTGTTCAAGCTTTGGGCGCTCTCTACTATTACCGCTGAAAGCTTCTTCATAGATCGCGCGACACCCTGCCTTCTTGAGGGCCTCACGCTGGAGGTCTAGGTGCTGGTTATCCGGCGATACTCGGATGTATCCTATGCGTTGATTCATTGACACAACCAGAACATTGAAAAGTTAACGGAAATATTAACAGCCTTCGCTAGCTCAGGCGAGCGGAAGTTGAGAGCATCGCTGAGTAACCTGCTCCTAATTCATAGGCGCTATGATTGATACATCAAGAGACGGATAGAGGAGCGAAGAATGAGCAAGAAGAGCCCAGAAGAATCAAGTAATTACACCAAGAATTCTTTGCCACTCGAAGCTGACGCCGCCAGCCGGGGCGTTCAGAGACTGACAGACCAGGAGAAATTGGAACTTCGGCGGGATATGATGGAGTCTTCAGCTTGGGCAAAGGAAGAGCTGGCCCGCCGACGTAAAAACAAGGGGAGCGATCATAGCCTTGTCATGGCTCAGACCTCGGCATAACAATCTTGGTCATGACCTTACCCATTTCCTCCTGCGTCACCTCGATCTTACTGAGAACAGCAAGGACTGTTGACTGGCCGAACTGGGCAGTTCGCACGTCATCGGTCAGCCATAGCTTCAATAGGCCACCCAAACGGCCAAGGTCGCCGTTGATTCGAGCCAACTCCCGAACCTGCTCACAATCGACCACACCCTTGATCTTGTAGCCCTGGCCAACCTCACGCAGATAACGCGCAGCGCTCATGCCTGCTCGCTTTGCTTGCACCTCGATATGTTCCTTTTCCTCGGGTAAGCAGTACACCTTGATAGGTGTACTGCTCTTCCTCGTTATTCGTTTTGCCTTATCGTTCATCATCTTTTGCCTTGGTTCCTTGTCACTTGGCGGATAGTGCCCAACGCCTGCTCGAAGTCATCCGGCGTCGCTCGACCAGTTTCAGCCTGGTAGTAAAGGATCGTGAACATATTGGCGACCGCCTCCGCGACGGGAGAAATCTGCTGGGCGGTTTCCTGGTCGATGAACTCCAGGGCGGCCAGCTTGGCCGCTGCCTGATGAATTGCTTGCTGAACTTCGATATTATGTGTGGCTGTCATGTGTCACCTCTCTGACAGGTGGTATGTGGAAATGCGGCCGGTGCTCCATCACCGGCCCGCATGCTTTCTATAGGCCGGTATTGGAAAACCCAGCCACTTCTGAAAACGGGGTTTTCCCGGTTCCAGCCCCTGCGTCATTGCTGATGCGTGTACTGCTCGATGCCTCCACCCGGCCAGTAGGGTCCGGGCGATTCACAAAGGCCGCAATTTCCGCTTCGGTGTCTTTCTCTTCCTCGGTCGATGGTTCGACAACCGGCACAAAATCGGCTCCTGTGCGGGGTTCCTGGTCTTTGTCGAGCATATCCAGGGCAGCCATGAAATTACGCTCTTTCATCGTCTTATCTCCTTACGTATCTTGCCGATCGCGGTTCACAAAGCTGGCAACCTCTTCATTACGTTCCTGCTGTCGTTCCTGGGCATACGAAACGTAGTCCCCGACGTCGAAGGTGTGCTTTTCCGGGTCGCGTGCTTGCCACTCAGCGTGTGATTGGCGGGCCTTGTCCTGGTCCTCGCTAGACAGAGCATCAAAGCCGCCTGTTTGGTTTACCCAGCCGCCACCGTTGCCACCGCTCAAGCTATCGCTGTCGAACGATGCGGTATCACTCACCTGATCAGCGCTACCAGCATCGTTATCTCTCTTTGACTCCATGCTTTCACGAATCGAGGATGCCAGGCGTCCGCCGGCGGTCTGATTCGCTTTGTCCTGAAAACTTCCGGCCATCTTGGACCCAGCCCCTTTAGCCAGCTCACCCGCCGTACCAGCCACCAAGGAAGCAGTCCGGCCAAAGCCACCACCTGAAGAGCCAGAGCCGCCAGACGGTGAAGAACTGGTAAAGCCCGCCGCCTGAGCAAACGGGGTGTCACCTGTGCTCACGTTATCGCTGCCAGTGTCGCTACCACCCCAGCCGCCGCCGGTATCACCGGAGCCACCGCCGCCGAAACTCGGCATGTCTCCCCCGGACATATTGGACTGCGCCTTGGTAAAGGCGGCTTTGATGGCACTCGCCCCACCAACGGTGTTCGCCGCACCTCCCAGCATCGCCGCACCGGCCATTTTGGCCCCGGCCACTCCCATACTGGCCGCTGTCATAGCAGCCCCCATGGCAGCACCGGCACCAAAGGAGCCAACCCCCATAGAGCCGACGCTACCGCCAGTCACTAGGCCGGAAATCATTGAGGGAATCTTGTTCACCAGGAACAGCAAGATCAGGGATATAACGAACATGACGGCCAGCTCCTGGCTTGCCATGTTCTCCGCCCGCATTTGGCTGTGGTAGTCCACGAGAAACTGCCTGCCGATAGCAACGATCAGCACCATTGCCAGCAGTTGTGCCGCCAAACCAAGAATGGCTTTGTAATAGTTGATTGCCATGTCCGAGGTCCAACGCGAGCCACCAAAGCCCAGGAAGAACACCCCGGCATAAAGAAGTATCCAACTGGCCGCCAAAAGCAGCAGCAGGTTAACGGCAATAAGAGCGAGAACCACCAACACGGCTAGAGCCATCAGTTCCATCACTAACGCGGTCGGAAACTGCCGCCAGCTTAGCTCTGAAGTGGCCTCGACAGTCTTATTGTAAAGTTCGAACCCCATATCCAGGATGCTCGATGGTCCAAGAGTGCTACTACCCAGCCCCCCGGCCTCGGCACCAAGTTGCTGCAATGAAGCAATGATGGTTCCGGCGATATTCATGCCATGGGTGGCATTGGAAAGCAGCCACCAGAAAAAGCCGGTGAACATGATGAAGCGGACGAACTCGGCAAAGAATTCGCCAATGTCGGCCTTGCGCAGTGCCATCATGCCGAACGTCCAGACCATCGAAATTACAACCAGCGTCCAGAACAGACGGGTGGCAGCAGCTTCAATGATGGGTCCCCATGTTGATGCAGCGGCGTGGAAGCGGTCTAGCACATCATCCATGATATTGCTGCTGGACAGCTCCTGAGCCATTGCCGTATCGGACAGCATGACGGCGGCCATCACACCCAATCCGCCAAAGACAAATCGTTTCATGATGCCCTCCCTCAATATCTGTCGGGGGAGCTGGGCTTGAACTCCCATTCACCCATCTGCTGAGCTTTGTGGAAAGATTCGCACTCGGCAGCAAACGCCTGGCGTTTCGCTTCACTGCTGATCTCGGAAAGGGCCTGTTCATAGGCATTGCCGGTGCAGGTCGCTTTATTGGGTTCCGGTGGTGTGTCCTCGCACCCGGTCAGCAAAACAGCAGCAACAGCCACAAGTGGGATAATCTTCTTCATTGCGGCTCTCCTTAGTAGCGGTCTGCTGAGCTGGGTTGGTATTCCCAAGTGCGAAGCTGCTTTTCCCGGGCCTCCCCTCTGGCACTGTCATCCAGTTCAGATGCCAGGCGTGTCGCTTCGGCATTCTGCTGGGCAATCAGCAAGCTACGGATTTGCAGGAGCTGGTTGGCCTGGTTGCTGGCGAGCTGGTTGGCGTAACCAATGGCGGCCAGTTGTCCGTCTGCACCCTGGGCGGCAGATTGCAGGCGGGTGAGCTGACGGGCATCAGCTTCCAAGTTGTCTTGCTGCTGTTCCAAACCCTTAAACAGTGCATCGTTGGCCTTCTTCTGCGATTCAGACGCCAGGCGGCGGTTCTCGGCCATCGCGGCCCGTTCGGCATCGCTGCACCCCGCCGACGAGAAGCAAGGCGAGCTGCGGTAATAGGCCACGTCCTGGAACTTGCCCAAGTAGGCATCGAGGCTGCCAAGCTGATTTTGGTAATAGGCGAGTGTGTTGGTCGCCTGGTTCAGATCGTTGATGGTGCGCTGTGCCTGGTCCCAAATATGGGCAGCCGGGGCCATCGTGTTTTGCAGTTGGTTTTCGTACTGCTGGAGTTGAGTTTGGTATTCCTGAATCTGCTTTAGCGTCTGCGCAACGGCTTCCATCGCGGACATGATGTTCTGCGATAGGTTGGTGCCATCAACTACTGGAATACCGGCGTAGACGGGCTGCAAAGTGCAGGTCGTCATAGCGACGGCCAGAGCAATTTTAGCGGCTAAATTTTTTCTTCTAACTTTTTGCATACGTTGATCTCCATTACCAATGAATGCTTTATCGTGCCTTTCAATGCATAACGTATAAGCTCAATAATTGGACATAAAAGTTGACATGGAGATATTTAAGTCAATAACTACTACGGCGGCAGCCGGTAGCCTCGCAGAACAAGATTCCCGTTAAGCACCTCCGGTGCGAATAAGGGGGAGTGAAATAGGAACCGCCGACTTGTCGGTGGGCCTACTTCACCTATCTTGCCCGCACCACAGCGTTGATTCTTGCGCGTACGGTATGTGCATTTCTGTGCTGTAACCTGTTTATTCCTGTGCAAACCGTGTTTTTCCGAGTAAACCGACATTTACAGCGGTATGACAGCGCACTTATAGCGATTCAACAGCGCTAAAATAGCGGTCTAGCAGCGTTTTGAGATGGCTACTTTCCTCGCCATTCACTACACACAAAAACACAGCTTTCCTGTGAGTTCCCTCATGTGGCTACCTTGCTTGAAATCCCGCCCCTCAAATGTCAATAAAACACGTGGACACCTGACACATTGCCTTGCTTTACAAAGACTTCCCTAACACTCCACCCACTTGGCGGCCATTTCATTGACTGTTTGGGGTCGGTATTAGTTGAGGCATTCTTGTTGCGCCGCGCGCCCACCTTCAGACAGGTTTCGAGCACATGTATATGCGAATAGGAAATGTAGCGTTGTAGTATGTTGTATGGTGCTACTACATACTACAAACTGCACACATTTACAGACTGCTACCGGCTTAAGTGGCCACTCATCTTGGCTCATGGGATACGGCTTCCTGAGCGCCCCAGAGAGGCGCTTCAGGCACTACCCTCCTCGATACCATGTCAGTCTCTGATCGACGTTCCTGGGGCTTGTGAGGCGGCTTTGACCGTCCTTCGGACGGATTGAACGCCAAGGAAAGGTGATAGTCCTTGGAGAGTAAGCAGAATCGGCCACCCTCTTGGCGTTAAAACATCGGCCGGAGGCCGATAGATATTCAACCTCCAGCACCCAGCTGGAGGTTGCTGGATATCCTGAGATATCCTGAATATCCTGCCAAAACAGCAAAAAATCGGGCGGGTGTGAGTCACGACCGGGCGGGTGTGAGTCGCCATCGGGCGGGTGTGGGACGCTATCGGGCGGGTGTGAGGCGCTTTATCCTATTCTCAGCATCTATCGTTATTCCAACTTCATGCAATTTTTCCGCATCTTCCCTAAGCCTGGAACGCCCATTTCGCATCTTCTTACTATTGATGTTTTCACCACAGACTGCGCGAATGAGAGTATCAACATGCCACCCTCCGGCTGGGTCATTCTTGTGGGTCAATATGTGTCGAGCGACCGCCTGACTAATCCCGTGCCGCAAGCGAGCAATGGGTGCGGGATCGTAGTACAGGCTAAGGTCATGCTCCAATAGCATGACCAAGGCGATACCAAGCCGAACTCTCCACAGATTTCGCTCTCCTCCCGTCAAGGGATCAGGGCGTGTCATAGGTGAAGGAATAACATGATCGATCAAGCCGCCGATTATCGGAAAATCGAACTGTGGTGTTTCAATGGTTACAGTTGCTGCTCGCAGCTCTGCCAGCAGCTTCTCAAGCTGGGAGGAACTATACCGGCTATCTGACAACGTTTTCCGCACTTTGGCAGGGTCTACCAAAAGCTCTACACCATCATCTGACACATCGCGTCGACGTTCGGCACAGTGCAAAATAGCCTCAACAACATCTGCGTGCCGCTGGCCAAGCCTTCCCTTTATGCGACAGCGGCCAAAGGATGTTTCCATCCAGTTGGCCTCCAGCAGGCTCGGGCGCTGGCTGGCCTGGTAAAGCATCACTCGTGCCTGTGCGCTGGTACTAGTTGGAGTGACCTTGTTACCAGTTGTCATCAGCGCCTTCCATAACAGCTTTCGATTTCTTGAACGGCAATACTCCTTTGGCCTTACGCTGCCTCTCCAGCACGGCAGGTTTCAGCACACCGCCTTCGTGACGTCTGAACCAACGCTCTGCGAAAGGAGAGCCATAATTCGCCTTGCTCACGCCATAGCGGACGAAGTACCCACGCTGACTATCATCAACACCCCATTCCTCAGCCTCGGTTTGCGTCATGCCAGACAGATACGATTGCCAGCGAATGTTATCGACCAGAACAGACGACCCACGGCTGGCCTGTTGCTGGTCACCCGCACCAATCATGGCGGCGCTCTTACTGGCATGGTGCAAAAACACGATAGAGCACCCCGTATCGGCGGCAATGGCCTCCATACGTCCGATCACTTGCGCCATTGGGCCGCTGGCGTTTTCATCTTCAATATGGAAACGGCGTAAGGTGTCCAGGATCATCAGGCGACGGCCTTCAGCCGCTCGCTTAAGGCCATCGAACCAATCGAGACACATGATGTTGGGGCACCTTCCTATCAGCGGCTCAATCAGCAAGCCTTCAGCAACGGCTTGCCGCTGCTCGGCAGTGAGATGTGCCCCAAGCGCATGTAATCGGTGATGGATAGCAGCAGGAGGATCTTCTGCGGGAAGATAGATAACTGGCCCAACAGTAAACTCTCCGACTTCCAGCAAGTCCGGGCCACCAGCGATCTGCATGGCAAGCTGTAAGGCCAGCATGGATTTTCCGGCACCACCTGGTGAAACCAAGGCCCCCACCGTACCGGCAACCATGTTAGGTAAAACATAATCAAGAGGCGGCAGCGTTTCCGAAAAGGCCGCCATAAGATCAAGGGCCATACTGTTAGGCCTCTATGGTGTTGCCAGGTCGAGCAGCCTGGATTCCTGACGACTTACGCTCTTCAATCCATTGCTCTACTTCCGATAAATCCCACGCGACGTTTCTGCTGGTAAGTGCAATTCGACGAGGGAACTCACCTCGCTTCTCCAAGTTGTAAATTGTCCGCGAGGAGAGCGGAATCATCTCCAAGAGCACTTTTCGATTGATCAGCGTCTTGTTTGCCATTGCCTGCATACTTGTGCCTCCACTTACTTATGAAAGCTCTATGGTGCCCAGCAATGCCACTTGATTAAGCCTATAAATTGGCTAAAATGGTTGACATGAAAAATGAGTCGAACATCGTCATCTGGGAAGGCTGTGCCCAAATCGTCACAGAAGCTATCCAGCGGTTTGAAGAACGCTGGCATCCTTACTCTGTGTCCTCAAGACGCTACCCGATAGTGCGCTTGATAGAGGAAGTCATCGATCCTGCCCTGGCAACGTACATGGATACCCTTCCAGGAAGCTACACTGGCCATGTTCCTGGAGCCGGAGCTGGAATAGGATTCAGCGCTATCATTCGAATGGTAGGACTTGAGGCCATGGTGCGAATGCAACGGCAGTTACTACGTCAATTCATTAAGACAGTAGAACAGAAGAGTCCGGCGGACGAGCGCTTCATAGCGACTCTCGAATCCTTGACCGGACTAGTTTGGGATTGTGCATGCAAGCGTCCCAAAAGGTCATCCTCCACAAAGGGAGTCAACCTAAACGCGCAACGTAAACACGATTTTTGCGAACTATGCGGAAACCAGACGGAGTTCGCAGCATTTATGACGACAGTGTCAGGTCAGCGTATCAATGACGTTGAATTAGAGGATCGTAAAAAACTCGAGCTAAGCCACCAGTACTGCGAAGAGCATAGACCCAAGCTGGCAAATGGTGACTGGAACCCTACTTATAGACAGGCAAAACGATCTCTAACGCAATTTAATATCGAACTCACACGACTGACCCATCAGTGTGCGAATCGGTCCAAGCCTCACGCCATGTCAGGCGATGACTTGATTGACAGCTACTTCTTCCAATTAATGCTACGTCTAACTTTTCAGTCAGCAGACAAAGCAGAATTACGTAACCTTGCTCGCAGGATGGTGGACTCTAAGCTATCGGATACCAAGAAAAAAATGCTGGTACTCAAGCAGTCTGTATTCAATCAAACCGAGATTGGGCGACGAATACGGAATGCCAAACAACAGCCAATGACCCGTCAAGCCGTATCTAAAGCGTTGGCTACAATACGTAAAGAATTCCTGTTGGGAGGCTAGAGGGATACCAACAGGAATTTTAGCCGCTAAAAAATCTGGACTCCTGAGCTGATTCTAGTCAGCCGTGAAAGCACATTTTACCGACCATGACACCTCTTGTATTTCATGCCACTGCCGCATGGACAAGGGACATTACGTCCAATTTTTTTGCTCTTGCGACTAGGGGAGAGTTGTTTTTCCCGGTTGAGATTGACTGTACGTGCAGGGTTAGACATTCTCGCCGCGTCTTCGTAAATGTGGGCGTTTTCTTCCGTACGTTCTGTCGGTATGTAGACTTCGAAAGACTGCGCCTGGAGATACGCGCCTTCAGCACTAACTTCAGCCACGACGCCAATGACGTTAGTAGCCTTGACACTCAACGCACCTGCGCTGGCCTTATTGTTCACCTTAGTCCAGTCAATTGGGTGGCCATGCCGTTGAAGCCAAACGAAGAGCGGCACACCATCCCCGCCCAGAACAAAGTAACGAGCGGGATGCTGAATCAGTGTTTTTCGAAGGTCGGACAGCATCTTGGCCAGATTATTCCGGCCTTCCTTTCCTAGGTCACGGATATGACTCTCCGCTGAAAGCCAGCCGCTAGCTCGGGTGCTATCGAGTGCTCCAAGCAGCTTCAGCACCTCCTCTGGGAACTCCTGACTTGGGAACGGTTTGCTTTCCCACTCTTCACCCTCGAAGCTCCTGTCGACGATGTCACTCATGCCATCCCAGATAAGTATGTTCGCTTTCTCTTCCTTCAGCTGCTCGACAATATCCTGATCGAAACGGTTCTTCTTCAGGTAAGCACCCAAGTGATCGAACTCGTCGAAGAGATGAGCCCCGCGTATCCCGGCCACAGCTTGCCGCACCTCCAAGTAATGGGCGAACTCCCCGGGTGTGGGCAAGAGTCGCTTGAGCACAAACAAATCGTCGATGGACAGTGAAATGAAAGCATGCTTTCCAAGTAAAGGCTCAACCTGCGGTAACTCTTTACAGTACGTGGAAAAGGGCGAGAACGACTCGACCGTCAACCCAATCGGCACCATCACCCGGTAGTCAGAGCGACGCACACGGCTACACTCTTCGTATTTGCCATCCACGAGGTGATAGAGGGACACTTCATCCGCCGAATTCACATAATTGAAGAAGCGCGCACATTGTTTATATGCCTTGAGTACCAAGTCCTGTACTGATTGAGCATGGCGGCCAAAATCAAGCGCTGGCGATGCGATGGTGGCAGCTGCACCAGCCTTGGCCTCAACTAGTAACAGCACATCATCGACCAGGATTAGAGTGTCGTTTTCGGACCACTGCTTGCTGTCAGGGTCCTTGTAGTAAACCTCCTGGAGAACTGTGGCTCCCGGAAGCTGGGCATCTAGAATGTCGGCAAAGGCTGCTTCGCTCATCATTTTCTGCCGATTTTTAAAGGCCTTCTTGTAATCCGGCTTTCGCTGAAGGAGGTTAAAGAGAAGCGCACGATACCCCGCATCGCGAGCAAAGCAGGGGTCGACGGCGTAGTAGTCCGACCCAAGCTGAATTAGAGGTTTCTTACGTGCTGGTAGTGTCCGAAAGGGTGTCCCCTTAAAATCGCCCGCAGCGAAGAACTCAGTATCTTCTCCACGCTGGTATGACAAGTCCGCTAGCAATGTCGGTGGCAACTTCGTGTGACGGCTTACATTGGCAATACCACCGCGAAACATATCCTCCATCGCCCCCCGGGCCGCTTTGGACTGCTCCGCATTTTCTGCAACCCATGCCTCCATGGCGTCTTCCATAGACTTACCTTGCTCTATAGAAAAGGCCTTTGCCGCCTCAAACTGCTTCATCATCTCAATGATTGCGTTGGCGTGCCCGGAACGAGTGGCGTCGGCCATAGCCTGAAAGCCTTCCGCAATATCGGTGGCACCAATGCCGTACACCTCCTCCAGAACATCATTGTGAGGCGCCAGAACGTAGCGATAGAACTCGCCCTCCAAAACTTGATAACGATTCCCGCGTATCATGACCCAAGTGGATTTCGCACGGAATTCAATGTCGGCCGTGTTAGGACCGAAGATGCCATCTTTGGTATCAGCGGAGGTGGCCATAGCAAAGAACATGGCCTGCTCTCTCAGTTTTCGGCCAAGTTCAAACAGCTCAGCGCACAGTGCTTCGTCGAATTCCATATCCGCAGGTGCGGCATCAGATGCCAGAACCGCGTGAACATACTCCAGTAAGAACTGGTTTTCATTAACCACGTCATCTGGGCCATCCTCTTGGCCTTGCTTTTCGCCCCCAATTTGGTTTCCCATTGTTTTCATCATGTGCTGAGCGTAGATGTACCCGAGCAAATCATGCGGAGGCATTTTGACAATCAACTCACGCATTCGGTCAGCAATGGATTCCATATCCTTCAATAAAGAAGCAGCAGCCTTCTTTCGTTCTTCTTCCATATTCATTCTTATCTCCCTCCCGTTTCGACCTACTGACCTTTCGAGCGCTATAATGTCCACTCGTCGATCATATCCGCCCAGTCCTGCAACATGCCTGTACGCTGCTCACGATATTCGGCTTTGTTATAGATTGCCCTTACGCCTTTTTGCTCATGTGCTAGGCATTTCTCTATCCAGTCGGTGTTGTAACCGGCTTCATGGAGCAAGGTACTGGCCGTGCGCCTCAGATCGTGGGGTCCAAACTTGGCAAGAGACTGCCCCTCTTTCTGAGCCAGCTTGTAAGTCATCGTCATCACCCGGTTCAGCGTGGCACTGCTCATGGGGACGTCAGAATCGTAGCGTGACGGCAGAACATACTCCGATCCACCGGAGAACGTCTTCAAAGCGATGAAGATGTCCATGGCCTGCCTGGATAGAAACACCAGGTGAGGGTTTCGCCGTTTCATCCGTTCCTTGGGAATCGTCCAGAGCGCTTCGCTGAAGTTGATCTCACTCCAGGTGGCATTCGTCAGCTCGCTTTTTCGCACCATCGTCAACAACAGCAGCTTGACCGCTGCCCGGATCGATGGCGATGTACCAATACGCCCCATGTACTGGTACATGATCCTGATTTCTTCGGGCGTCAGGGTTCGATCTCTCGGCTCAAATCTGGCAATGCTTGCTGGCCTCACCAGGTCTGCCGGGTTTTCGACCTTCTGACCCCGCTCAGTCGCCCAGCGGTATACCTGGAGTACAATCTCACGCGCATGAACCGCCGTAGCAGGCGCACCGCGCTCTACGATGGCGTCGGTTAGTGCTCGCAAGTCCTCGTGGGTAATTTCGGTCAGCTTCTGATTGCCGAATTTCGTTTCCAGCTCTCTCGTATAAACCGAGCGGCGCATATCACGGGTAGAGTCGGCCATCTGGTAGCCACGTAGCCACTTTTCCGCCCAGGCACCAAAGGTTTCAGCCCCTTTAACACGCGCCTTGTCTCGGGCCTTCTCCTTCGCTGGCGACTTTCCATCGGCGACCATCCGCTTGGCTTCACCAAGTCGCTCACGGGCTTCTGCCAGCGTGATCCCCCCAACGCCATAGCGGCCAAAGGTGATTGTCTCTTGCCTGCCATTGATCGAGTAGTTGTAACGGAATGAGATAGAACCGGCAGGAGTGACAGCCACATAGAGGCCATCCCGGTCATTCACCTTGTAGAGTTTATCCCTCGGCTTGAGGTTGCGCAGCTTGGTATCGGTCAGCAAGAGTCTTATCCTTCTTCGATTCCGATACCATGCTGAAAGACCACCCAAAAATCAGTCAGCAATCTCAATAAAAACAGTCAGTTAAATAATTCCGATACCATGAACACACAGGATCAAGCAGCATGGTATCGGCTATCACTCATGGCATCATGTCTTGATAATACCACCTTGGATACCACGCTCAAGCGGTGCTTCCCGCTGCCATCAGTTGCCAAACACTGCCAGACACAAAAACAAAAAAGCCCATGAAAACATGGGCTTAAGTGTCATTTAATGCCAGTTAGTACCAGCTAATGCCTAACGTGTGATCATTCCCACTCAATCGTAGCCGGCGGCTTGCTGCTGACGTCGTACGTCACGCGGGAGACGCCGCGGATCTCGTTGATGATGCGGTTGGAGACCTTCTCCAGCAGCTCGTACGGCAGGTGGGCCCAGCGGGCAGTCATGAAATCGATGGTCTCGACGGCGCGCAGGGCGATGACCCATTCGTAGCGGCGGCCGTCGCCGACCACGCCGACCGATCTCACCGGCAGAAACACGGCGAAGGCCTGGCTGGTCTTGTGATACCAGTCGGCGTTGTGCAGTTCCTCGATGAAGATGGCGTCGGCCTCGCGCAGGATGTCGGCGTACTCTTTCTTCACTTCGCCGAGGATACGCACGCCCAGGCCCGGCCCCGGGAAGGGGTGGCGGTAGACCATGTCGTAGGGCAGGCCGAGTTCCAGGCCGAGCTTGCGCACTTCATCTTTGAACAGCTCGCGCAGCGGTTCGACCAGCTTGAGCTTCATGGTCTCGGGCAGGCCGCCAACGTTGTGGTGCGACTTGATGACGTGGGCCTTGCCGGTCTTGCTGGCGGCGGATTCGATCACGTCGGGGTAGATGGTGCCCTGGGCGAGGAAGTCCACCCCTTCGATCTTGGCGGCCTCGCGGTCGAACACGTCGATGAAAGTGTTGCCGATCGCCTTGCGCTTGGCCTCGGGGTCGTCGACGCCCTTCAGCTTGTTGAGGAACTCGTCCTCGGCATCCACGCGGATGACCTTCACGCCCATGTGGTGGCCGAAGGTTTCCATCACTTGGTCGCCTTCGTTCTTGCGCAGCAGGCCGTTGTCGACGAATACGCAGGTGAGCTGGTCGCCGATGGCCTTGTGCAGCAGCGCCGCGACCACCGAGGAGTCCACCCCGCCGGAGAGGCCGAGCAGCACGTGGCGATCACCAACCTGGTCGCGCACGCGGACGGCGAGGTCTTCGATGATCCGCGCCGGGGTCCACAGCTGTTCGGCGCCACAGATACCCAGCACGAAACGCTCGAGCAGGCGCTGGCCCTGCAGGGTGTGGGTGACTTCGGGATGGAACTGGACGCCGTAGAAGCGCTTCTCGGCCCAGGTCATGGCGGCGATCGGGCAGCTCGGCGTGGAGGCGGTGACGGTGAAGGTGTCCGGCACCACCGCGACCTTGTCGCCGTGGCTCATCCACACGTCGAGCAGCGCACTGCCGTCGTGATCGACGTGATCCTTGATGCCGCCGAGCAGATCGTCGTCGCCATCGACCTTGACCTGCGCGTAGCCGAACTCGTGCTTGTTGGAGCCCTCGACCTTGCCGCCGAGCTGTTCGGCCATGGTCTGCATGCCGTAGCAGATGCCCAGTACCGGCAGGCCCAGTTCGAACACGCACGCCGGCGCACGCGGCGAGCCTTCGGCGACGGTGGATTCCGGGCCGCCGGAGAGGATGATGCCGTTGGGGTTGAACTCGCGGATCTCGTCTTCGGTGATATCGAAGGCGCGCACTTCGGAGTAGACGCCGATCTCACGCACGCGGCGGGCGATGAGCTGGGTGTACTGGGAACCGAAGTCGAGGATCAGGATCTTGTGGGCGTGAATGTCGGTCATCGGATGCTCTCTAAATAAGCAGCGGCGCTACTTGGCGCCGCTGACGAACTGGTTCCTTCGGGCGGTGCGATTCCGCCGGAGAATCTTTCGAGCGACGCTCAGGCAAGGCGAACCGCGGCGAGACAGCGGAGTTTACATGCCGGTAAATGAGCATGTTGAGCCGCGGTTCAACACAGCCTGAGCGAGCGCAGATGATTCTTAGCCCACCCGGTAGTTGGGGGCTTCCTTGGTGATCTGCACATCATGAACATGCGACTCGGCGAAGCCCGCGCCGGTGATCTGCACGAACTGCGGCTTGGTGCGCATCTCGTGGATATCGCGGCAGCCGGTGTAGCCCATCGAGGCGCGCAGGCCGCCCATCAGCTGATGGACGATGGCGCTCATCATGCCCTTGTAGGGCACGCGGCCTTCGATGCCTTCCGGCACCAGCTTCTCGACGCCTTCGGACTTGTCCTGGAAGTAGCGATCGGAAGAGCCCTGACTCTGCGACATGGCGCCCATCGAGCCCATGCCACGGTAGGCCTTGTAGGTGCGGCCCTGGTAGAGCTCGACCTCACCCGGCGCTTCCTCGGTACCGGCGAGCAGACCACCGATCATCACCGTGTTGGCGCCGGCGGCGATGGCCTTGGCCAGATCGCCGGAGAAGCGGATGCCACCGTCGGCGATCAGCGGGATGTCATAGGGCTTCAATGCCTCGGCGACGTTGGAGACGGCGGTGATCTGCGGCACGCCGACACCGGCGACGATGCGCGTGGTGCAGATCGAGCCGGGGCCGATGCCCACCTTGACGGCGTCGGCGCCGGCTTCGGCCAGCGCACGGGCGGCTTCGGCGGTGGCGATGTTGCCGCCGATCACCTGCACCTCGGGATAGTGCTCCTTGGCCCAGCGCACGCGGTCGATGACGCCCCTGGAGTGGCCGTGAGCGGTGTCGACGACGATGACGTCGACGCCGGCCTCGACCAGCGCGGCGATGCGATCGGGCGTCTCGGCGCCGGTACCCACCGCGGCACCCACCAGCAGGCGGCCGTCACTGTCCTTGGCGGCGAACGGATAGGTGCGCGCCTTCTCGATGTCGCGCACCGTGACCAGTCCGCGCAGGCGGAAGGCATCGTCGACGATGAGGATCTTCTCGATGCGGTTTTCCTGCAGCTTGGCCTTGATCGCGTCGAGCTTGGTGCCTTCCGGCACGGTGACCAGCTTCTCGCGGGGCGTCATGATCGCCTCGACGCTATCGCCGATATCCGGCTGGAAGCGCATGTCGCGGCCGGTGACGATGCCTACCAGGGTCTCGCCCTCGACGACCGGAAAGCCGGAATAGCCGTACTCGTCGGCCATCGCCAGCAGGTCCTTGAGCTTGGCCTTGGGGCTCACCGTCACCGGGTCCTTGACGATCACGCTCTCGTGCTTCTTGACCTTGCGCACTTCCGCGGCCTGGCCGGCGACGGTCATGTTCTTGTGGATGATGCCGATGCCGCCTTCCTGCGCCATGGCGATCGCCAGGCGGGCTTCGGTCACCGTATCCATGGCAGAGGACAACAGCGGGATGTTGAGGTCGATATTGCGGGTCAGGCGGGACTTGAGGCTGACATCCTTGGGCAGGACGTCGGAGTAACCGGGAACGAGTAATACGTCGTCGAACGTAAGAGCTTCTTGCGCCATACGTAGCATAACGGAAACACCCAATGAGCAGATGGTGGGAGACGGGGCGTTGGAGAGTTAATCGACCATTATAAACCTCGGCCGTTTTTCACTCAATGCAACTGTCACGCGACCGGGGCGAGCCGCTTACGGCGGCCAGACCCCGGCCGCGCCCTCAGCCTTGCCGGCTCTGCCCGGGAGCGACGATCAGCCCCTGCTCGCGGGCCATGGCATAGGCCGTCTGAGGACCGGTCCACAGCGATGGCAGCAACACCAGGGACACCGGGATCGCGGTGATCACGATGAACTGCTGCAGGACGCTGATCTGGCCTGCCCCCATGTACAGCAGGATGGCTGCCATCAATGCCATGACGATGCCCCAGAAGGCGCGGATCAGCGGATTGGGATCATCGTGACCGCTGCCGACCACCGCAATGGCATAGCTCATCGAGTCGCCGGTGGTGGCCACGAAGATGGTGGTCAACAGCAGGATCGCCAGCGCCATGAACGTGCCGCCCGGCAGTGCCTGGGCCACGGTCAGCGTGGCAACATCGAACTGGAAATTGTTGAGCGCCTCGGTGAGATCGATCGCCCCGGTCAATTGATAGTAGATGCCCGAGCCGCCCAGCAGGGTGAACCAGACCGTCGTGGCAACGGGAGCCATCACCGCCACGCTGAGGATCATCTGACGAATGGTGCGGCCGCGGGAAATGCGCGCCACGAAGATCGCCATCAACGGGCCATAGCCGATGAACCAGGCGAAGAAGAACACCGTCCACCACTGCATCCACCAGGCGGGAGCGGTCTCGGAAGTCATGGTCGCCATACGGAAGAACGACGACAGATATTCACCGAAGCCCTGGATATAGACATTAGTCAAGAACAGGGTCGGCCCGAAGACGAAGATCAAGGCGGCGATGGCCAGCGCCAGGAATACATTGAAGCGGCTGAGTATCTGGATGCCCCGCTCGATGCCGGTCACCGCCGAGGTCACATAGACGGCGCCCAATGCCGCCAGGATGACCAGTTGCGTGCCGTAGCCTTGCGAGAATCCGAACAGCTCATGCAGGCCGAAGCTGACCTGCGTGGCGAGAAAGCCGATCGGCCCGACGGTGCCAGCGACCACTGCGATCACGCACAGCGCGTCGACGACCCCGCCGAGCCAGCCGTGCATCAGCCGTTCTCCGAACACCGGCACCAGCAACGTACGCGGTCGCAGCGGCTGGCCCTTGTCATAGTGGGCATGCGCCAGCACCACGGCGGTCAACGAACCGAGAATCGCCCAGGCAAGAAAGCCCCAGTGCATGAACGACTGGGCCAGCGCCCCGGGCACGGCCTCGGGCGTGCCGGCTTCGGTGGAGAACGCCGGCGGCGTGACCACGAAGTGATATACCGGCTCGCCGGCGGCGAAGAACACGCCGCCGCCCGCCAGCAGGGTACACATGATGATCGACAACCACTTGAAGGTGCTCATCTCCGGACTATCGAGATTGCCGATCCGGGCATTCGCCGCCGGAGTGACAGCCAGCCCCATGCCGATGAAGAACGTCAGCAGCAACAGGAGCTGGAAATACGCGCCCAGCGTTCGCGCCGTCCAGGCGAAACCGGCGCCGATAGCGTCGGCGACCATGTCGACGTCATACAGCGACAGGGCCACGAACAGCAGGACAAAGCCGATGCTCAGGCCGAGCACGACCGGGTCGCCCAGTCGCGAGGTCGTGGTTCGGGAGGGAGAAGAAGGTGAGGTACTGTCGTCTGTCATGGGAGGGTCCGTGGCGGTTGGCGAGAGGCACGGCACGCATCTGCGCCCGTATTGAGGGCGGCAGATGCTGCCACAAATCAACGCCCGATGGCGACCTTCCACGATTATCGGGCCTATTGATCGTGAACGAGTTCGCTCCCACCGGTTCTTGCCGGTAGCTGGTCTGTGGAGCGGATTCTTGTGGGAGGCGTATTTGGAAAAGGCATTTCCGATGGTCCCGATGGCGGCGGCGCGGCGGTTTGGGCTCCATGATCTGCTTGTCACGCCATAAGTGTACACATACACTACCTATAGATAGTCTTGGTGTGTACTTAATGGATCAGACCACCGCTCGCGCCCGGCTCGACGACTGGGACCGCCAACATCGCTATGTATTTACCCTCTCGGACCTGGCCAAGATCTTTCCCGAAGACAGCCCGAAGACGCTACAGGAAGGGATCAATCGGCTACGTCGACATGGCGTGCTTGAGGCAGCCAGCCGTGGCGTATACGTTTACAAGCTGTCACGGCACCGCGACGCCGACCTACTCGAAAGAATCGCCAAGGCGATGCGCCGCGGCGAGTACAGTTATATCAGCCTCGAATCCGCGCTCTCGGAATATGGTGCGATCTCACAAATCCCTGTCGATCGGCTGACGGTCATGACCACAGGCCGCAAGGGAGAGTACCGAACTCCTTATGGCACCATTGAATTCACCCACACCAAACGGTCCATTCCCCAATTGCTCGACCGGATGCGCGATGTAGGGCGTCCCTTGCGGCTGGCAACACCCCAGGCTGCCTGGGCCGACCTCAAGCGTGTCGGGCGTAACACTCACCTTGACCAAGCGAACCTGCCGAATGAACACTGAACGCGCCGACTTCGACGAGCTGGTCGCCTCGCTCGAAGGCCCTGCGCCGGGATCGAACAGCCCGGAATTTATTCTATAGACCCCGAAAGCCGCCTTACCGTCAGGCGAGATACCCCAAACACAAATCGCCCCGGTCTTCTTCGGACCGGGGCGACGTCGTTGCTACAGCGCTATTGCCAGACAGTGTGGTTTCGGGCCGCCGTTATCGCGATGCCCGGCACTGGATCAGGCTTTCTCCTCGAGCATCTTCTCGCGCTCGCGCCGTGCCTGCTCTTCGGGATAGGTGGGAAAGTCCACGTAGCCGCGGGCATCGCCGCCGTAGAAGGTATTCGGATCGAAATCCGCCAGCGGCCAGCCGTTTTTCATGCGCTCCACCAGATCCGGATTGGACGTGAACGGACGACCGAATACCGGCAGGTCGATGGTGCCTTCATCGATCAGCTTTTGCGCCTCGGCCTGGTCCAGGTTGCCGGCGAGCAGCAGCGTGCCGTTGTAGACGTCGCGGAACTGGCGCAGATAATCGCGGGGCATCGGCGCCATGCCCTGGCCACCCTGGTCATGCAGGTGCACGTAGGCCAAGCCGCGTTTGTTGAACTCACGCGCCAGATAGAGGTAGGTCTCGCCGTTGTCGTCGTACTCCGGCATGTCGAACAGCGTGCCATGCGGCGAGAGACGCACCCCGACGCGGCGGGCGCCGATCATCTTGCTGACCTCGTCGACCACCTCCAGCAGCAGTCGGCAGCGGTTTTCACGCGAGCCGCCGTATTCGTCGTCGCGGTCGTTGACGCCGGGATTCAGGAACTGCTCGAACAGGTAGCCGTTGGCGCCATGGATCTCGACGCCGTCGAAGCCCACCTCGCGTGAATTGACCGCCGCCTGGGCGAAATCGCGCACGATCTCTTTGACTTCCCGGGTTTCGAGCCGGCGAGGCTGGCTTGCCTTCAGCATGTCCGGCTGGCCGTCCTCGTTGTAGCCAAAGGCCATGCCGCCCGGCTTGTCGCTGGGGCCGACCGGCGCGGCGCCGGCGATCTGCACGGAGGTGTGCGAGACGCGCCCGACGTGCCAGATCTGGGCAAAGAAGACGCCGCCGCGCTCATGCACCGCGCGGGTCGCCTTGGCCCAGCCAGCGATCTGGTCGGGGCCGAAGATCCCCGGGTTGTAGAGATACCCCTGCCCCTGGCGCGAGACCGGCGTGCCTTCGGAGATGATCAGCCCGGCACTGGCCCGCTGGCGATAGTAGAGCGCCCCCAGTTCCGTGGGGATATCCTCCAGGGCGCGGGAACGGGTCATCGGCGCCATGACGATGCGGTTGTCCAGGCGGGTGCCGGCGAGATCAAACGGTTCGAATAACGAAACCATATCGCGAACTCCTCTTGACGATGACGTCAGGCCAAAAAGCGAAAGCGAGCCATCGTGGCTCGCTGATGTAGACCAAAGTCTAGGAAACGATTAGCTAGTTAACAATGAATCTCGCCGGCTGCTCCGATATAGGGAAGCTATGACCAGGAAAGCTATGACCAGGAAAGCTATGGCCAGAAAAGCTATGGCCAGAAAAGCGATGGCCAGAGTACAGCCAAGCCAGCACGACTGGACTTACGCTATTGTTCTTGACACGGCATCCCTTCGACAGGCCATTCCGGTGACACGAATGACGCTTCTCAGAGACCAACGCCTGCGGGTCTTCCACACCGTGGCCCTGTACAAGAGTTTTTCGAAGGCGGCGAGGCATCTCTGCCTGACGCAGCAGGCGGTCTCTTCCCAGGTCCGCTCGCTCGAGCAGGAGGCCGGCTTACGCTTATTCACCCGCGGGCCTCGGGTTACGGAGCTGACAGCTGCCGGCCGGACGCTCTTCGCGCACGCCGACAGAATCCTGGCCCTGTACGCGGAGGCCAACGATTCACTCGGTGAGATCGCGCGCACCGCCCAATCGACGTTACGCATATCGTCCACCAACTCCATCGCCAAATACACCCTGCCCCGGGCAATTGGCGATTTCCGAGTGCATCGTCCTGACGTACGGGTGGTCCTGGAGGTCGGTAACAGCGCACGCGCTGTCGATTGGCTCATGAAGGGATCGGTGGACATCGCTATCACCAGCGAAGGGGCGCCAGGCTTGGAGAGTTGCCGAACGACGCCATTCTTCCGGGATGAGGTCCTGTTCGTCGCCTCGAAGCATCATCCCTGGGCGCAAAAAGAGCAGGTCACGATGCAGGACCTGCTGGAAACTCCCTTGATAATGCGTGAGGAAGGCTCCGCGACCCGCGCCCTTCTCCAACGCCATCTGTCGTCCGTGGGGTTATCGCTGGATTCGCTGAAGGTGGCGCTGGTCGTCGGCAGCCCCGAAGCGGCCAGGGAAGCGGCCGAAATGGGTATTGGGGTAGCCGTGATATCCAGGCTCTGCGCACGCTCGACGCTTCAGGCCGGCAAACTGGTTGCCAGGAACATCGAGCAACTCCCTGTCGCCAGAAGTTTTTATATCGCACGGCATAAGCACGGAACAGCGTCGCCTATCGCGGCCGAGTTCGTCGAACTCGCCAGACAATCGGCGGCCTGAGCGAGACCGGCCACAAGCGATTCTTGCATTAGCGACACTATTTCTTGTTGGCGCTGCAGCGCCGGACGAGGCAGTCTCGGGACGCGTCGGTTGCGGTTTTTCCGAGTTACTTCAATGGCGCTGAACGGCGGATCGATCTTGGCACACCCTCTCTTTCTGACATCGGGCGATATCGGCATCGCCCAGTATCTCGGCGTGGCGGCGATCGCCTTCGCGGCCTCGATGCTTGGAGGTATAAGCGGCTACGGCACCGGGCTGCTGCTGCCACCGGTGCTCATTCCGCTGATCGGCGCCGAGGCCGTGGTCCCCGTCGTCAGCCTGTCGGCGCTGCTCACCAATGCCAGCCGGGTGTGGGCCTTTCGTGCCCGGTTCGACAGGGAGAAGGCGGCACTGGTCGTCCTGTTTGCACTGCCCTTCTGCCTGCTGGGCGCCTACGGCTACACCCGGCTCTCCGGCTCCAGCGTCAGTATCGTCTTGGGTTTGATGCTGATTCTGATCGTACCGCTGAGACCCCTGCTGATCCGCAGGCGGGGTTATCTGGGCAGGCCGGGGCTCTCCTTGGGCGCGGCCGGCTACGGGCTGCTGATGGGCGGCACCTCGGGGTCCGGCGTTGTGCTGATATCCCTGCTGCTGTCGGTCGGCCTGGCCGGAACCAGCGTCATCGCCACCGATGCGGGGATTTCCCTGGTGCTGGGTATCGCCAAGGTCGCCCTGTTTCAGGCGTCGGGCGCGCTTGCCCCCTCGCTCTGGGCGATGGCGTTGCTCATCGGTATATGCGCCATTCCGGGCACCTTTCTCGCCAAGCGGTTGACGCGACACCTGCCCGCGCGGTCGCACTCCCGGATTCTCGATGCCGTGGTGATTCTCGGTGGCCTGATGCTGGTCATGGAAGGGCTGAAGGAGGCGTTCTGACGCTCTTGGCCAGTCACTGGCCAAGAAGGCCCGTCGTCGCGCCCCCTTCTCTCTCCCCCGGGACCCACTCCACGGTGTCCCAGCGATGGCGCCTTACCAGTTGTAGCTCACTCTGGCCACGACTTCGCGGCCCTGGTTGTAGTAGTTCGCCGTGCCGGAGCCGACCACGTGCTGCTCGTCGAGCAGGTTGCTGACGTTGACGGTCAGATCGGTGTTCTGGATGACCTGGTAGCGGAAGGCCGCATCGTAAATTGTTGTCGCATCGCTCTTGGCCGAGTTCTCGGCATCGAAGTAATAGGAACCGGTATAGCGGGCGCCAAGACCGACGCTCATGTCCATGTCCGGCAGTGTGTAGTAAGTCCAGAGCGACGCCGTATGTTTCGGTGTTTCGGTGAATTCGTTGCCTTCGATTGAGGTTCCATCCCGAAGCGTGCCGCGCTCCACGTCCGAATCCATGTAGGAATAGCCACCAATCAGGCTCAGGTTGTCGGTCAGTTCGGCTTTGACTTCCAGGTCCAGGCCACGCACGCGGGATTCGCCGATGGTTTCCCGATCAATACCCGTACCATCGTCCCGCGCGACCGCGATGGACACATTGTCCTTGGTCAGGTCATAGACCGCCGCCGAGAACAGCGCGTTCATGCCGAAAGGCGCATATTTCACGCCAAGTTCGTACTGCTCGCCGCGCTCGGGCTCAGTGCCGATCGCCGGCGGTGCGATCGATTCCACATAGCTGACATAGGTGGAAACTTCGTCGGTGACCTTATAGGTCAGCGCGCCGCGGACCGAGGTTTCCGAGAAGTCGTCGGAAGTGTCGGTGTTTGCGAGGAAGTCTTTCTCGGAGAGGTCCAGTTCGTCGTTGCGTACCCCCGCCGTGACGATAAAGCGATCGTAGAACGACAGATTCTGCGTCACGAAGAGCGACCGGGTCTTGTAGTCCTGTTCAGTGTCGTCGTAGGCAACCAGGCTGCTCGGGGGACCGCTGTAAACGGGGTTTGAAACATCGATCGACTCCGCCGGCGCATAGACCGATGTACCTTCGCTCGAGGCATCGCGATACTCGACACCCGCCAGTGTACTGCTGTCGATGTAGTCGAAGCTGGCATCGTATTGCAGGATGGCGTTGCCGATCAGCTCACTCGCTTCATTGTCTCCGCCGATATAGCTACGGCCGACTTCCGTGCCGGTTCGTGCCACGGAGTCGGTGATGTAAACGTAACCATAGTCGTCGGTCAGGTCGCTGTAGCGCAGGTTCCCCCGCAAGGTCAGCCCATTATCGAAGTCATGGGTGAGTAGCCCGGTAATGCTGGTACGCTCGACATCCTGGTAGTTGAAGTCAGGCTCACCGAAGAATTCGTCGCGGTCGTATTCCCGGTCGAACGGATAGCCGCCGCTGTTGGGGGTGTTGTCGTGGTTCAGATAATCAAAAAGCACCGTCGCCGAGGTGTAATCCGTCGGCTCCCAGGTCAGGCCGCCCATGATGAATTCGTCGTCATCCTTGGAATGATCGTATTCGCGATCGCTATCCTTGACCTTGCCGGTAATGCGATAGGCCAGCGTCTCGCTGGCGTTCAGGGTGTCGCCCACATCGAGCCCGACCTCTTTATGGTCGAATGAACCATAGCCCACGTAGCCTTCGCCAAACGACTCGAACCGGGGCCGTTTGCTCACGAAATTGACCGACCCGCCCGGGTCCGCCGGGCCGAACAGGGTGGAGTTGGCACCCCGCAGCACCTCGACACGCTCGTAGGCGTAGGGCTCCTCGCGAACACCGCGCATCGAACCCAGCGTCAGCCCGTCGCGGTAGGTGGTGGCCTGAAACCCACGGATCTTGAAATAGTCGTTACGGTCGTCGGTGGCGTAGTACTCGGTGACGACCCCGGGCGTGTACTGCAGCACTTCCTCGGTGGTGTTGGCGTCGCGCTGCTCGATCTCCTTTTCCGTGATGACCGATACGGAAGCGGGGGTATCGAGGAGGCTGGTCGCGACCTTGCCGCCTACCCAGAGCTCCTGGGCCACGACCGTATTCGCATTGTCATCGGCAACCGCCTGCGCGTTGACGATGATCGGCGCGAGGCGGTACGCCTCCTGGTCGTCGCCACCGTTATCGCTTGCCTCTTGTGCGTTGGCACTCATGGGAACGGCAATCAGCGGCACGCAACATACAAAAGCGGTAGTGGTCCCCTGCCACCGCGCCCATGTCGCGTTAGGCTTGTTCTTGCGGTCAGTCATGCTTGGTCCCCTTGATGGTTCGGCAGTCTCGGTGGACCGCCTTATGCTTTTAATTAAGAGAGCGTCATATTCTGTGAGGGCAATACCAGGGAGTCAATACGAATCTAGATGATAATATTTTTCATTTATCTTCATATTCACTCCCGTCTCTCTCAACGACCAGCAGCCACACCGTACCGTCAGCGCTACCAAGCTTGATTGCCGGCCCACTCCCCGGCCAACCGGTGGCGCCCGATCGGTAGCATCATCGGCTTGTTCGAGATCGGATCGCGAATGACCCGGCTGCGCAGGCCGAAGACCGACAGAATCACCTCCTCGCTCAGGACGTCCTCGGGTTGGCCGTGGGCGTATAGCTGTCCGCCCCGCATCGCCACTAGCCAGTCGGAGTAACGCGCGGCCAGGTTGAGGTCATGCAGTACCATGACGATGGTGATCCCCCGGCTGTGGTTCAGGTCGGTGAGCAGATCCAGCACCTCGACCTGATGACTGACGTCCAGGAAGGTGGTCGGCTCGTCCAGCAGCAGCAGGTCGGTTTCCTGGGCCAGCGCCATGGCGATCCAGACCCGCTGGCGCTGCCCGCCCGAGAGCGCGTCCACCTCCCGGTCGGCCAGTTCGGCAGTCCTGGTCACTTCCAGCGCGGTGGCGACGGCCTCGTCGTCATGCGGGTTCCAGCGCGACATCAGGCCGTGATGCGGGTGGCGCCCACGGCCGACCAGATCGGCGACGGTGATCCCTTCCGGGGCGATCGGCGATTGCGGCAGCAGCCCCAGCGTGCGGGCCAGCTCGCGGGTCGGGCGTCGGTGAACGGACTTGCCGTCGAGCAGGACCTGGCCCTGGCTGGGGGCCAGCAGGCGCGAAATGGTGCGCAGCAGCGTCGACTTGCCACAGGCGTTGGCCCCGACGATCGAGGTGATGCGGCCCGGGGCAATGGCCAGATTCAACCCCTCGAGAATGGTGCGCTCGCCATAGCCGGCGGACAGATCCTCGACAACGAGATGGTGCGCAGCGGTCACAACGAGCCTCCAGTGCGGTTCACGCGAATGATCAGATAGATGAGGTAAGGAGCTCCCAGGGCGCCGGTGACGACACCGACCGGATAGCGGCTCGGCAACAGGAATTGCCCGATGTAGTCGCCGACCAGCACCAGACAGGCGCCGACCAGCGCCGAGGGGATCAGGATCGAACCGTTCGTGCCGATGATGCGTGCCGCAATCGGCCCTGAAAGAAAGGCCACGAAGGCGATCGGACCGGTCACGGCGGTCGCGACGGCGATCATGCCCACGGCGCAGACCATCACCGTGATGCGGGTCGGGCCGACCCGCACGCCCAGCGCGGCGGCCGTGTCGTCGCCCATGCGCAGCGTCTCGAGATCACGCCTTCGGCTGAGCAGGATACCGCCGAAGACGAGCAGCGCTCCCAGCACCGGCAGCGCCTGGCTCAATTGCGCGGCGTTTAGGCTACCGGTCAGCCAGCGCATGGCCTCCTGCAACGCCCACTCAGGCGCCCGTGACAGGAGATAAGCGATGAAGCTTTCGATCATCGCCGCGATTCCGATGCCGATCAGGATCAACCGTGTCCCGGCGACCCCGTTGCCGGACGCCAGGCCGTAGACCAGCAACGCCACACCCAGCCCGGCAGCCACCGAGAAGACCGCCACGGCTGGGCCGCTCAGTTGCAAGACCACGATGGCGAAGACGGCGGCGGCGCTTGCGCCCAGGCTGATGCCGATGATGTCGGGGCTGGCCAGCGGGTTGCGCAGCATGATCTGGAAGGCCACACCGCCCAGTCCGAAGCACATGCCGACCAGCACCGACAATACCGCTCGTGGCAGGCGCAGGTGGCCGACCGTGAAGCTGGCGCCGGGTACGTCTTCACCCAACAGCACGCGCACTACGTCCTGGGGCGGGGTGAACGATTGGCCCAGCATCAGCGTCACGGCAATGGCTGCGAGCACGATCACCACGAGGACGGCCGTGACGCCGCGCCATCGCCGCGTTCGGCGCTGTCGCCCTGCCTTGACCCGGGTGCGCATGTGGGGTGTGTCGGCGATCATAGATCCCTCACCCGTTGCCGCCGGACGATCCAGATGAAGAAGGGAGCGCCGATGAAGGCGGTGACGACGCCGACCTCGAGTTCACCGGGCCGCGCGACGACTCGTCCGGCCACGTCGGCGAGCAGCAGCAGGCAAGCGCCGCTCAGCGCCGAAAACGGCAGCAGCCAGCGGTGATCCACGCCCGCCAGCAGGCGGCACAAGTGCGGCACCACCAGCCCGACGAACCCGATCGGGCCACATACCGCCGTCGTGGCACCGCACAGCAGGATGGCGCCCAGTCCCGCCGTGCCCCGCGCCAGCGCGACCTTCTCGCCCAGGCCGGCAGCCAGGTCATCGCCCAGCGCCAGCATGTTCAGCTTGCGGGCGGAGAGCAGGCTGATGAGGAAACCCACGACAAGAAACGGCAGCACGAGCTGGAGGGTGTCGAAAGTGGCGCCGCCGACCCCGCCGATCTGCCAGGATCGCACGCCGCCGGCGATGTCGTTGCGGGGCAGGACGACCGCGATAGTGAAGCAGGACAGGGCCACCGAGGTTGCCGCGCCAGCCAGCGCCAGTTTGAGCGGCGTTGCCCCGCCGCGCCCCAGCGAGCCGATGGCATAGACGAAGACCGCCGCCAGCCCCGCGCCGAGGATCGCCACCCCTATATAGGCATGCGCCATGCTCATCCCGAACCAGGCCAGCCCGATCGCCACGGCGAGCGAGGCCCCCATGTTGATGCCGAGAATCCCCGGATCGGCCAGCGGGTTGCGGGTCACGCCCTGCATGATCGCCCCGGCGAGGCCCAGCGCACTACCGGCAACGGCCGCCAGGAGGGTGCGCGGAATGCGCATCGCGACCGCCGCCTCGCCGACGCTGTCAACGTGCCCCCGCAGCGCGGCGACGATCTCGTGCCAGGCGACCTCGCGGGTGCCGACGGCGACGGAAAGGAGGCAAAGCGCTGCCAGGAGCGCGATCAGCGCCACGAGGCCGGCAGTTTTTACCAGACGGTCCCGGTTCCAAGACGATGATTCGACGACAGTCTCCACCCTGGCCGTCACTCCGACTTGCGGGCGGCTTCCGCCAGCATCCCGACATAGTCGTCCAGCACCCACGGGATCGACAGAGGTGTCGGGTTGGCGGCAGTGGCGACCGGGCCCCGGCCCAGCAGCACCACCGACTCGTTGGCAATGGCACGCATCCTGGAGGTCAGCGGATTGGCCTCCAGCGGCGCGAGCAATTGTTCGTCACCATAGGTCACGAAGATATCGACATCGTTGAAGGCATCGATCCGTTCGGCGCTGACCTCACCGGCAAACTGGCCCTCCCCGGTGGCCTGCGTCACGCTGTCCGGCGTGCGCAAGCCCAGATCCTCGAAGAATTTCACCCGGGTGTCGTTGGCAGTGTAGAAGCGCATGACACTCAGATCGGTGGGATCGAGGTGCGTGATGAACATGGCGGTCTTGCCCTCGAGTTCGGGGTGCGCCGCGACGCTTTCGGCGATCCGCGCCTCGAGCCTGGCGATCAAGGCATCGCCTTCAGCGGCCATGCCAATGGCTGCACTGTTTATGCGGATCATCTCGCGCCAGTCCGTCGACCACGGCGAATCGGGATAGGCGACGACAGGAGCGATCAGGCTGAGCGTGTCGTAATCCGCCTGGCTGAGTCCGGAGTAGGCGGCCAGGATGACGTCCGGCTGCGTCGCCGCCACCGCCTCGAAATCGATGCCGTCACCCTCATCGAACAGCACGGGCGTTGCCGCGTCGAGTTCCTCGAGCCGTGCGCTGACCCACGGCAGCAGACCATCGCCATCGTCGTCACCGAAACTGGCCGCGGCGAAGCCGACGGGGACGACCCCCAGCGCCAGGGGAACCTCATGATTGGCCCAGGCCACCGTCGCCACACGTTCCGGCCGGTGTTCGATGGTGGTGGTACCGAAGGCATGGTCGATGGTGACGGGGAAGGTCTCATCCGTTTGCTGCGACCATCCGGCAAGCGGGAAAACCAGTACTGCGACGGAAAGCAGAGTGACGGCGAAAGGTCGGGTGGCGCGGCGCATACCGAAGTTCCTATCCTGACTGATAATGCTACTAGTTTACATTAACAGTTAAGACATTTAACAAGCGATGTATGCCATCGTCGCCTGGGCCGGCCATCGGTTGCCCAAGCGCATTCCGGGCAAGCGCTGTCACTCGTTGGACCACCACACCAAGGCTTCGAGAGCCGCCGCCACCTCGATGCGCGCGTCCGCCAGGGGCCGGGGCAGCAGCTCCTCGGCCAACGCGAGGTGGCGCATGACGGTGTTGCGGTGCATCGACAGCGCCTGCGCCGTGCGACTGACGTTGCCGCCCTGGGCTAGATAGTGCCGCAGCGTATCGCGCAACGGCGCTGGCGCGTTGCTCAGGTCGCCCAGAACCTCGGAGACGAAAGCGCGAGCCCATGCCGGGTCCTGGCCGAGGATGGCGGCAAGGCGAACGTTCTCGTAATACGCGACACGTCGGTTTTCCGGAGCCTTGGCGAGTATCCGCTGCGCGATCTGTGCCCCCTCGTGGCTGCGCCGGAAACCGTCGAGCCCACGCAGCACGGGCCCCAGGGCCAGCCTGGCGTGGCCAGGGCATACTGCCTCGGCTTCGGCGGCGGAGAGCGGGCGCTGTATCCAGATCCAACGTCGGAGCGGGTCCTCCACGATGGAGAGCACCGCGGCGGCGGCGCAGCGCTCGGCGATCGTCTCGACCCATACGTCCATCTCGGCCGGCTCCACGGCCTGCGATGCGCTCCACAGGATCAGCGCCTGATGCTGGCGATCCAGGCGATAGCCCAGCCGGCGACCGACATGACTCGGATTGACCGTCTCGCCTTTCAGGAGGTGTTCGACCAGTGCCCGGCGCTTCGCCGGCGAGCCTTCAGCAAAGTCGGCCAACCCGCGGGCGTTTTCTTCGCGAATGGTGCGCGCCGCAGCCTCGACGAAGACCGAGATCGAGCGGTGCGAATACTCGAGAACGGCCCGGATCTCCTCGGCATCGTCGGTCAGGTCGAAGACGATCCGCATCCAGCTCGCCCAGGCGGCGGTCTCGCCTGCCCGAAATGCCTCCAGCGCGACCTCGCCCCAGCCGGTGCGGGCATTCTCGCGAAAGGCATTGAGAATTTCGGGGGACGGCTCATAGGCCGGCATGCGCCCCGGTTCAAGAATGGTGCGGGTAAGCCATTGTTCAAGGTTCAGGCGGTTGCCACGCCGGACCCGCGCGGCGAGTACCGGGTCATCCGCGAGGCCGATGGCACTCAAAACCGCCTTGTCGATGGCTTGGAAGACATCGTCTGCCTGGGTGGCGTGTGTCGCGGCCTCGCGCATCAGTTGGCTCAGCCGGCCGGGGGATATGGGCATGGTGCGTGCTTTTCGGAACGGACTGGGTGCAACATGCGGCTTCATGGACGCACTGGCAAGCGCTCAATCGAACAGCTCACGCATTTTCTCGGCGACGATTCCCACATAGCGCTCCGGCAGCATCCGGATCATCAGGTCGAGGCGTTTCGCCTTGTTCGTCAGTACGATGCGCCGGCGCCCCTTCGCCATGCCGTCGAGGATCTCGCGCGCCGCCGTCTCGGCCGGCATCGTCAGCAGCGTTTCCTGATAGATCCGCAGCCGCTTGCGGGCCGCCGTCTGTTTCTCGGGTGGCAAATCGTCGATCTCGGCGGCCTTGCGCGACGCGATCTGCGTCGCGACGCCGCCTGGATGCACCAGCGTCACCTCGACGGGATGGTGCTCGTATATCATTTCCATCCGGATCGCCTCGGTGAAACCGCGGACGGCGAACTTGCTGGTAACGTAGGAGGCCATGTGCGGCTGTGCCATCAGGCCGTTCAGGCTGGAGATGTTGACCAGATACCCATCGCCGCTGGCGATCATGTACGGCAGGAAGACCCGCGTGCCGGTCAGTACTCCATCGAGATTGATCGACAGGAGGCGGTCGAAATCCGCCGGATCGGTTTCGAGAAAGGTGTCGTTGCGGGGCGAGATGCCGGCGTTGTTGTAAAGCTGATTGACCCTGCCGAAGCGATCGAGCGTCTGCTGCGCATAGGCCGCGAAGGCTGCGCGATCGGCCACGTCGAGGACATCATGCGCTGCTTCCGCGCCCTTGGCCTCGGCCATTGCCGCGGTTTCCCGCACCGCGTCGGCCTCGACGTCACTGAGAGCGAGACGAGCGCCGCGGGAGGCTAGTTCCAGTGCCAAGGCGCGGCCGATCCCGCTGCCCGCCCCGGTGATGACGGCCACGCGGCCCTGGAAGATGTCGCTCATGTCGAGTGCCCTTGCGTGTGTTCGAGGATGAGCTCGGCGAGGTGCGGCGACAGTACAGGCGATATCTCATGACCCATGTCTGGAATCACCACGTGACGTGCGCCGGGGATGGCCTGCGCGGTGGCTTCGCCGCCCGAGGGCTTCACCAGGGGATCGCTGACGCCGTGGATCACCAGTGTTGGCGCCGAGATCGTCTTCACCTCGGCCGTGCGATCCCCGCTGCCGTAGATGGCGCCGATCTGCCGCGACGTGGCGTGATGCAGATCGGGCGCGCCACGATCCCAGGCCAGCCCGAAAATCTCACGGTTCACTGCCGGATCCGAAGGAAAGCCGGGCCCACCGATGAGGCCAAGCATCTGCAGGTTGCGTTCGATATATTCCTCGCGGGTCTTCGGCGCCGACTTGGTGAACTGCAGCATCACCCGCAGGCTCGGCTGGCCGACATCGCGCGCGCCGGTGGTGGAAAAGATCGAGGTCAGGCTCTTGATACGCTCCGGATGCCGCGCCGCCAGCACCTGGCCGATCATCCCGCCCATCGACATGCCGGCGACATGCGCCCGGTCGATCCCGAGATGATCCATGAGCCCCACCGTGTCGGTCGCCATGTCGCCCAGGTCGTAGCCGCCCTCGGGAGCCTTGCCACGCAGCTTCTGCCAGAGCGAAGGCTCGGGCCCGTCGATCCGCGACGAGCGGCCGGAATCGCGGTTGTCGAAGCGGATCACGCGGCGGCCGCTCTCGCGCAGCGCCGCGATCAGGGCCTCGGGCCAGTGGATCAGCTGATAGCCCAGCCCGATGATCAGAACGATCGGATCGCCCTCGCCCTCGTCGCGATAGCAGAGCCGGATTCCATTGGGCAACTCCATGAACCTGTCTTCGCTCATTTCACGGCCTCGGTATGTGGTACGGGCACGGGAGACAGATGCAGTTCGGGCTCGATGACCCGGCCGCGCGTCATCATCTTCTCGTCCTCGCGGTAGCTGAACGTCATCTGCCACGGGAAGGCATCCCCCTGCCGTGGCAGCGTGTCGACCGAGCGCTGCACATAGCCGGCCTTGAAGTCCAGCAGCGGACGCAGCGCCATGTCGCGCTCGGGCCGTTCCGGCACGCAGACCGCCATGCCGCGCTCGTCCATTTCGCGCAATAGACGGCAGAGATGCCGACAGAGCAGGCCCACCTTCAGCGTCCAGGAAGAGTTGGTGTAGCCGATCGACATGGCGAAATTGGGAATGCCGTCCAGCATCATGCCCTTGAAGATGATGTGATCGGGCCACGCGACCGCCTCGCCGTCGAGACTGTAGCGCGCTCCGCCCGCGAGCTTGAGGTTCAGCCCCGTGGCAGTGACGATGATATCGGCCTCCACGTGCGTGCCGTCCTGCATCTCGATGCCGGTTTCGGTGAAGCGCGCCATGTGTCCCGTCACGATCGAGCACGAGCCCTCGCCGAGGCAGCGGAACAGATCGCCCCCGGGCACGGCGCACAGACGCTGATCCCACGGCGCGTAGGGCGGGTTGAAATGGGTGTCGACCGCAAAGCCCTCGGGCAGACTCTTGACGTTCGCCTTGCGGATGAGCTTGCGCATGGTGCCGGGGAAGCGCTGGCAGAGCGTATAGAAGATGGCCTGCCGCCAGATGTTCTTGCGTCGCAGAATGCGGTGGGTGCGGCCTTTCGAAAAGAGTGGCCGGAGGTGCTTCAGCAGCGGATCCTCCTGCGGCAGCGGCATGACATAGGTCGGCGTGCGCTGGATCTGGGTCACATGTGCGGCGCTCTCGGCCAACGCGGGCAGCAGAGTGATGGCGGTCGCCCCCGACCCGATCACGGCGATCCGCTTGCCGGCATGGTCGAGATCCTCGGGCCAGGCCTGCGGATGGACGATACGTCCGCCGAAGGCGCCCTCCTCCGGAAAGTCGGGCCGGTAACCCTGCTCATAGTCGTAATAGCCGGTCGCCGAAAAGATCCAGCGTGCCCGCCAGGTCTCGCGTTCGCCGCTTCCGGTCCGCTCGGTGGTCACGGTCCACAACGCCTCGGCCGACGACCAGTCGCAGGCCAGCACCTTGCGCCCGAAGCTGATCCGCTCGCGGATGCCATAGTCATCCGCGGTCTCGGCAATGTAGGACTTTATCTCGGCGGCCTGCGCGATGGCGTTGCAGCTTTCCCACGGCTTGAACTCGTAGGCGAAGGTGTAGAGATCCGAGTCCGAGCGGATGCCCGGATAGCGGAACAGGTCCCAGGTGCCTCCCAGGTCGTCGCGCATCTCGAGCAGGTGAAAGCGCTTTTCCGGCAGTTCCCGTCGCAGGTAGGCGGCGCAGCCGATTCCGGAAAGTCCCGCCCCCAGAATCAGCACGTCAAAGACGACATCATCTTGCGCAAGGTCGAATGGCATTGGGTCCCCTCCCGTCAACGCGAAACATGATGATGCAGTATCCCGAGGAGAGGATGTCAGGGGCACAATGCCCCTGGATTCATATTTATTGGTGCATGTTGCTCAAGGCAGGCCCCAGCAGATCGTAGCCGACCGGTGCCAAGGGACACTTACTGGCGAACTGCCACGGACGCTCGAGCGTGCTCCCGAGGCCGCCCCGAATGCTACACTGCGCCTTTCTCCCCGACTCGAGACGGACCTCCATCATGCTCGACACTTCCGCCTCCCAGGCGCTCACGGTTAGCGAGCTCAACCGCCAGGCCCGGCTGATGCTGGAGCGCGGCTTCGGCGACTGCTGGGTGGAGGGCGAGATCTCGGGGCTGGCGCGACCGGCCTCGGGGCACATCTACTTCACCCTGAAGGACGAACGCGCCCAGCTGCGCTGCGCCTTCTTCCGCAACCGTGCCAGTCTCATGCGCACACCGCTCAAGGAGGGTGATCGGGTGCGTCTGCGCGGGCGGGTATCGGTGTTCGAGCCACGCGGCGACTACCAGATGATCGTCGACGCCGTGCAGCCCACCGGCATAGGCGAGCTGCTCGCCGCCTTCGAGCGCTTGAAGCGTCAGCTCGACGCCGAAGGCATGTTCGCCAATGCCCGACCGCTGCCCTACCCGCCCCGGCATCTGGGCATTCTCACCTCACCGAGCGGGGCGGCGATCCGTGACGTGCTGGCGGTACTGCGTCATCGCTGGCCGGCGCTGGAAGTCAGCCTGCTGCCGGTGCCGGTGCAGGGCCGCGAAGCGGTGCCAGCACTGATTCGCGCCCTGGGCCTGGCCAACCGGCACGGGCAATTCGACGCGCTGCTGATCACCCGTGGCGGCGGCAGCCTGGAGGATCTCTGGGCCTTCAACGATGAGCATCTGGCCCGCGCCATCTTCCATTCGCGGACGCCGGTGATGTCGGCGGTGGGCCATGAGGTGGACTTCACCCTGGCCGACTTTGCCGCCGACGTACGTGCACCGACGCCCTCGGCGGCCGCCGAGCGGCTGGTGCCGGATCGCCGCGACCTGCTCGACCGGCTGCAAACCCAGCACGCCTGCCTGGTGCGTGCCCTGCGCACACGCCTGGACCGCGAGGCGCAGCGCCTCGACCATGCCCGTGCCCGGCTGCGCCACCCCGGCGAGCGCCTCGCGGAGCAGCGTCGCCGGCTCGCTACCCTGCAGGCACGTCTGCAATTGGCGATGCGTCAGCGTCTGGCCAGCGAGCGCCAGCGCCACAAGACCGCGGCAGTGCATCTGCGCGCCTGCGAGCCCGGCCGCCGAATCGCAGCATCGCGCCAACGGCTCGCGCAACTGGAAAACGCCCTGGCGAACGCCCTGCCCCGACGGCTGGCGAACGACCGTCACCGCCTCGAGGCCCTGGCACGCGAACTCAACGCGGTGAGCCCGCTGGCGGTACTGGGTCGCGGCTACGCGATTCTCGAAGACGACAAGGGACAGGTCGTGCGTGGGTCACACGAGACGCAACCGGGCCAGTTGCTGACGGCCCGGTTGGGAGAGGGAAAGCTGAAGGTGGAAGTGAAGCGACGCTTCAAGAATCCCTGAAGATTTAGAGTGTTCTCTCGCCATCGCTAAAGGCAAGAATCATCCGATACGCAGTATCGGCTTGATGGTTGCACCGCTCTTCGAGTCTTCGAAAGCCTGATTGATCTGATCGAAATCATAGAATTTCACCAGCTTGTCGAAGGGAAACCTGCCGTCCTTATAGTAGGCGATGAGTTGAGGAATGAAGACGGCCGGAACGGCGTCGCCCTCGATCACGCCGATCATCGACTTTCCTTCCGCCATCAAATCGTTGTGGACATCCAGCGTCACCTCGGGCGTCACGCCGACGATGGCGACCTGCCCCAGGGGGCAAAGAGCCTGCAGGGACTGGCGGACCACCGAAGGCACCCCGGTCGTCTCCACCGCATAGAGCGCCCCGCCTTCGGTGATGGCCTTGATCTCGTCGACCACATCGACCTGACTGCCGTTCAAGGTATGGGTCGCGCCCAGTTCGCCGGCCAATTTCAGGCGACCTTCATGCCTGTCCACGGCAATGATTTGATGACATCCGGCAATCCTTGCGGCCATGATGGCGCTCATCCCCACCGCCCCGCAGCCATAGATGGCTATCGCCGAGCCGAAGGAGGGCTTGAGCCGGTTGAGTACCGTGCCGCTACCCGTCTGGATGCCGCAACCCAGCGGGCCAAGCAGCGACAGGTCCACCTCTTTATCCACTTTGACCACGTTGCGTGCGTTGGCTACGGCATGAGTGGCAAAGGAGGACTGGCCGAAGAAGGTCGCCAGCGGCTGCTCACCGCTGGACAGGCGGTACGTCTGGTCCGCCATCTGCCCGCCGAAGTTCAGCTGGTTGAGATCCCTGCAGACGGAAGGATGCCCCGTCAGGCAATTGCGGCACTGGCCGCAATGGGAGAAGGAGAGCACCACATGGTCACCTGCAACAAGCCCGGCGACACTCTCCCCAACCCGCTCGATAATGCCTGCCCCCTCGTGCCCCAGCACGATGGGATACGGCGAGATGCCCTGATCGCGGGCGACAGCATCGGTATGGCAGACACCGGTCGCCACGATCCTGACCAGAACCTCGTTGCCTTTCGGCTGTGCCAGCTCGACAGGCTGAATCTTGAACTCCTCGCCCTGCGCGGCCGTAACGGCAGCTTTGATCTGCATGAATATCCCTTCCCAGCGTTATGCGCTCGACTAGAACGCTTTGGTCAATTAATGCCGTAGCATCTCACCACGGGCCATTGGCCGGCCTCCCCAAGCGCGTTTCGGCGGCCTATTACGTCTTCCTGACGACATTTGCCTGAAAGCGCTGGAGGCGCTTTTCAAGTCCATTCGTCCTAGCTTAAATTAGCAGGTAAGATAATTCCGCGATAATAACGCTGCCTTCCCTTGCCTTGATGATGGTGACCGAACTTGGGTCACGACATCCACGATCCGGGAGTGCATGCGTGTGCCATCCGTTAATCCTGCGGGGAAAGATGATGAACAAACCTTCGTGGCGCGACTCCAGCCTTCTGACCCAATACTGGAACCCGCTACCCGCACTCATGCTGGCCGGGATCCTGAGTGCCATCTACTTCGGCCTGACCGGGACCGTATGGGCCGTGACCGGTGAGTTCACCCGGTTGGGAGGCCATGTTCTCCACCTCCTGGGTGTCGATACCTCGGACTGGGCCTACTTCGATATCGTCAAGCTGGAGGGGAGCACTTTAACGCGCACCGATGGCTGGATCGTCTGGGGCATGTTCATCGGCGCGCTGATGATGGTGCTGCTGAGTAACAGTTTCAAGATTCGGATGCCTCAGCAGAAAAGGCGTCTGGTTCAAGGACTGGTCGGCGGGGTTATCGCGGGTTTCGGCGCGCGCCTGGCGCTGGGCTGCAATCTGGCGGCGTTCTTCACCGGCGTTCCCCAGTTTTCCCTGCATGCCTGGATTTTCATCGTCGCTACCGGTGTAGGCACCTGGTGGGGGACCAAGGTCGTCAGAATGCGCTGGTGGAAGGGCCGGCCCAATCTGACCAAAGGCCAGACTGCGCCGAGTCGACCCGGTTCCACCCGCACTCAGCCACTGCTGGGCAGCCTGCTCGCCCTCTCGTATTTCGGGCTGATCGCTTATTTCTTCATTTCCGGGCAGGTCAGGCTGGGCATTGCGGCATTGTTCGGGATGCTGTTCGGTATCCTCATAGAACGTGGCCAGATCTGTTTTACCTCGGCGTTCCGCGACCTGTGGCTCATGGGGCGTGGCGTCATGGCCAAGGCCATCATTGCCGGCATGGCGATCAGCTCGGTCATGACGCTTGGCTTCATCATGCTCAACGGCCTCTCTCCCATTACCCAGATAGCGGCCCCGAGCACCTTCGTAGGAGGCGTACTATTCGGGTTGGGGATCGTGATGGCCTCCAGCTGCGAAACCGGCATGATGTATCGCCTCATGGAGGGCCAGGTGCTTTACCTGACCGTCTTCATCGGCAATGTCGCAGGCGCTACGCTGCTGGCCTATGCTTGGGATCATCTAGGCATCTACAGCATGCTCGTGGCCAGTGGCGGGAAGCTCAACCTGATCAATGCCGTCGGGCCGATCGCGGCGTTGACCATGACCCTGGCGATGCTGGGCCTGCTTTATGGCTTCACACGGCTGTATCAGAGAAGCCATCTCGGTGCTACGCCAGTCAAGGAGAAGAGCCTTGCAAACTGAACTGAAAGCGGACTTCACCCTGGACCTGCGGGGGGAGTCCTGCCCCTACCCGGTGATCTATACGCTCGAGACGCTGGCAGACATGCCCAAAGGCCAGTTGCTTCAGGTCATTACCGACTGTCCCGGCTCGTTCAGGAACGTGCCGGAGGAAGCCCTGCGCAGGGGATACAAGTTCGCCCAGGAACCGATCAGAAACGGTCAGGAGAACCTGTTCTTCATCATTTCCTAGCGAAGCGCGTAGCCTGTCGGGAAGTTGCATGAAACACAAGTCATTCAACCGGGCCGTCAGCAGCTGGCCCGGTTGGGAGAAGAAAAAGCTGAGGGTGGAAGTGAAAGCGAAGCGGCGTCTCAAGCCGGGTTAGACGTCACGACTCTTCGCCACTGTCGTCGCTCTGCACGCTGGGCAGGCCGTTCTGCTCGACCTCCTGATACGTCACGTTCCCCTGTTCATCCACGTGGCAGGTGACGTTGTGGAACGTGTTGCCGTGCCCCAGGAAACTCAGGCGCAGCTCGTACTCCTCGCCCGGCACGTAGTCCGGAAAGTTGCTGTCCTTCAGCTCCTTGTGGGCCAGCTCTTCCTTGGCCGGACTCTGCATCGCCTGCTGATGACACTCCCGGACCAGGGGCTGCTCTTCCTTGGGCTGCCGCTCTATGGCCGCGGCATTCGTCGCCGTGGCAAACAGCGCGAGACTCAGCGCGCCGATAACGTATCCTTTGTACTGTTGCATATCCTACCTCCCTGTTGACTGCAGCTCATCGAAAGCGGGCTGCTCGCAGGTCTTTTACAACCTTGATCCCCCCAGTATAGGAAAAAGACGCGGAGATGCCTGTGACATCCGCCGGGCGACTTCGCCACCGGAGGCATCTAGCCGGCGTCACCGGCATCCGGCTTGAAGGCCCCGGGCTCGAGCTCGTGACGGGCCAGCAGCTTGTAGAAATCGGTGCGGTTGCGCCCGGCAATACGCGCCGCCTGGGTGACATTGCCCTCGGTGATCTTGAGCACCTTGATGAGATAACTGCGCTCGAACCCGGCCCGCGCCTCGGCGAACGAGGGCAGCGCACTCTCCTCGGCCGCCAGGGCCTGGGCCACCAGCGCCTCGGGAATGATCGCCGAACTGGTCAGCGCCACGCACTGCTCCACCACGTTGACCAGTTGACGCACGTTGCCGGGCCAGGCACTGGTGGCCAGCAGATTCATCGCCTCCGGCGAGAACCCCTTGACGAAGGGCTTGTGGCGCGCGGCGGCCTGGGCGACCAGATGCTTGGCCAGCAACGGCACATCCTCGGCACGCTCCTTGAGCGGCGGCAGGCGCAGGTTGACGACGTTGAGGCGGTAGTAGAGATCCTCGCGAAAATCGCCGTCGTGCATGGCACGGTCGAGATCGCGATGAGTGGCCGAGATGATGCGCACGTCGATGGGTACCGAAGCGGTGCTCCCCAGCGGGCGGATCTGACGCTCCTGCAGGGCGCGCAGCAGCTTGACCTGCAGGGTGAGCGGCATATCGCCGATCTCGTCGAGAAACAGGCTGCCGCCGTTGGCGGCCAGGAACAGGCCCTCGTGCTGACTGACGGCGCCGGTGAAGGCGCCCTTGGCATGGCCGAACAGCTCGCTTTCCAGCAGCTGCTCGGGCAGTGCACCGCAGTTGATGGCGACGAAGGGCTTGTCGGCACGGCTGCTGGCCTGATGGAGCGCGTTGGCCAGCAACTCCTTGCCCGAGCCGCTGGGCCCGGTGATCAGCACGCTGACATCCGAGGCGGCGACCATGCGCGCCTGTTCGAGGATGCGCTCCATCTGCGGGCTGCGGGTGATGATGCTGGCCCGCCAGGCCTCGTCGGCCGCTCCACCGCCTCGCGGGGTCTGGGACAGGGCTTCCTCCAGGGCAAGGAAAAGCTCGTCGCGATCGACCGGCTTGGTCAGGAAGCTGAACACCCCCTGACGGGTGGCGCTCACCGCATCGGGAATCGAACCATGGGCCGTCATCAGGATCACCGGCAGACCCGGCGCACGACGCTGGATATCATGAAACAGCGCCAGACCGTCCATCTCGTCCATGCGCAGATCGGTCAGCACCAGGTCGGGACGACTCTCGGCCAGCGACTCCAGAGCCTGGCGGCCGCTGGTCGCCGTCGTCACCCGATATCCCTGGCTCTCGAGGCGCACGCTCAGCAATCGGAGCAGGCTGGTATCATCGTCGACCAGCAGGATCTGGGCAGCGGCGGCTTGCTTCACGTCATTCTCCTTGACGAAGACGCCAGCCGTCAGGGTGACTGGCGTGAATTGATGCTTTGCTCGATAGCCGTCAGAGCGTCGATCTTCTGCGCAAGTTCCGCATTTTCTCGTTGCAGCGCATGATATTGTGCCTGGCTCTGCGCCAGCTTCTCGTTCAGCTGTCGACGTGCCTCGAGCCCGTTGAGCCATTGCTGCAGCAGCGGCTGCAGGCGGCTCGGCGCTGCGGAGATGTCCGCCTTGAACAGCTCGGACGCCCGGTCCCGCCGCTCTGCGGTGTTGCCCCAGGACAGTACCACGGCGCGGGCCAGACGCTGTCCGGGATAGGCTCCGTCGAGGCGCGAGAGCATGCGCTCGCGCCACTCGTCATCGCCGCGCTGGGCCTGGAGCCCGAACCCGACCCAGGCATCCACCAGACAGATGTTGTCGGCCAGTGTCGGTATGTCTCCCAGGCAGGAAGACGGCACGGTATCGACGGGCTCTTCAGGCTGCGGGTTCAACCCTTGGCAACCGGCCAATAGCGAGCTGGCCAGAACCATGGCCAGCAGGATCTTGGTTTTCATCGGGCTCAGTTCCTCGCATCGTCGTCGATGCCTACGATACGGGCATCGCTTCTTGGGTAGGAGCCGGATCCTCTGCCTTTATCCAGGGCAGCGTCAGGCGAAAACAGACCGGCAGCTTATCATCCTCCACCAGGGCAAGTTCGCCATTTTGCACCTTGGCGCAATCGGCAGCGACCGACAGGCCGATGCCGGAGCCCTTGAGCGGCCCCTTGCGCTGGATCTTGCCCTGATAGAAAGCCTCGAAGAGACGCTCGCGATCCGATTCGGCAATCGGCTCGCCACTGTTGGCCACCTCGATGACCAGCGTCTCCGGCGAGCGCTGGGTACGGATCTCGAGCCGTCCGCCGTCCTCGCCGTAGGCAATGGCATTGGACACCAGGTTATCGAGGATGCGCAGGGTACGCGAACGATCCGCCTGCCACTGCAGCGGCGCCCGCGGCCATTCGACCTCCATGCCCTTCTTCTCCAGCGCCAGCTGGTGCTTGGACAACACTTCCTGGAAGACGCCGTACAGATCGAAACGCGACAGCTTGAGCCCCCGGTTGTGCTGAAGCAGATTGTAATCGAGCAACTGCTCGATCAGGGACTGGAGCTCCACGGCACTGTCGTCGATCAGGCCGACGATTTCCCGCTGGCGCGGCGTCATCTCGCCGACCACGCCATCCGCCAGCAGCGCCGTGCCTTCGATCACGCTGGCCAACGGCGTCTTGAGCTCATGCGACATGTGGCGCAGGAATTGCTGCTTCTGGGCCTCGAGTTCGGCGAGGCGCGCCGACAGCCAGGAGAGCCGCTTGCCCAGATCGACCAGCTCCGCCGGGCCCTGAATGCGCTTGGGAGCCTGCGCCTCCTGGCCGCTGCCCAGGCTCAGGATACGGCGTTCGAGCTGCCGGATCGGCCGGATGATCAGCCAGGTGAACAGCAGCATCAACGCCAGGCTGACGGAGACCAGCGCCGTGGTCTGCAGCCACAAGCGATCGCGCACCCCCTGGGCCCGTTCACGGATGCGCTCGATACGCTCATCGACAAGCTCGTTGGTCGCCCTGAGGACATCGTCGGTACGGCTGGCGAAATCATCGAACTCGTCGAGCTGCGCCCGGATCTCCTCGAGCGGCAGTGCGGGCAATTCCTGCAGCCGCTGAACCTGTTCCAGCAGCGCCTGCACATCCGGGTCGTCCGGCAGCAAGCTAGCGTGGCGTGCGAGCAGCTCCTCGTAGCGTTGCGCCTTCTCCGCGTAGATCTCGAGCAGCCCCTCCTGCTCGAGTACGGCATATTGGCGGGCGCTGCGCTCCATCTCCAGCGCCAGGCTGCTGAGCGTACGGGCACGACGGTTCTGCTCCACCGCCTGGCGCGCACTGACATCGGCGAGCTGGGAGAGTTCGGACAGGGCCTGCCCGGCCTGGAACATGAGCACGACGATCGGCAGCATGACCGCAATGAAGGCCAGGAGAACGAGTTGCAGCAGAGAGCGGGGACGCCAGCGGCGCGAGACCTGATTGGCCATGGACACGATTCTACGCAGAAAGACAGTGAGGATTACGAATCTGTCTACATAGAATAACAGAGTTATTGCCTATCCCTACCGTTTCCGGTCATTTGGAGGCAAAAAAATGAGAATGGCATGCACAAAAAAGAGGGCCGACAGGGCCGGCCCAAGGTACGCAGGGAACTGAAGGGTCAAAAGATCATTCCTGAAGCCCGCCTGGACAGACCGCCAGAAACGACCGGTTGGGCATTGCTGCCCCGAAGCCATGGGAGCGACTACAGTCTTCCAGGAAACGCCAACTCCCATGTCAGCGGCCGAGCCGCCATGCTTCGTACCGTGGCGCATCGCCTTGGCGCTGCGCCGTAAACTGCCCCCCGTGAAGGGGGGAGAGGCATCCTTGCCTAGGGCATCCTTGCCCTTTTGGTACCCATCCTTGCCCTAAGGCGGTACCCGTCTCATCGCAACCTAAGTCACACATCGCGTAGAGCAGACGCTGACTGGCCGGATCGGCTGATGGTATGCGGATGTCCGCCCTTTCAGCGGGGCCAGTCGAGAAGAAGATCAAGCCATGCTGAACCGCTTCCCGTTGCTCACTTTATATATAGCGATTCGCGTGCCAGGTTTTGGCATATTCATTTAAAAACAATGAGTTAAATCAACCCCCTTGATGCCAGGAAGGTGACGGACCGAGTATCGGCCCCTGTCACTCCTTATTTGACCGCAAAAATGTCGCCAATTGACGACGAAATTTACGCGGAATAACGAAAATCAATCACAATCAAGGCATTACTCTGTCTCAAAAAAGAGACAGATCTATCGCCAGGATGCATGACGCACGAGAGAATGGCGCATCAGAGCGCAGCGAAGCGGCGGGAAATACGGGCGCACGGCGCTCCCGCTCAGGAGAAGCCACCGTGCGACACCGGGCGCATCAGGTCAGAGACTTGATCAGCACCTTGGACTTGCGGGCGTGGTTGTAGGCTTCGCGCTTGAGCGGTGGCAGGGCCGAGAGATCGGAGAGAACGAACCCCCGCTCGAAAAACCAGTGCGCGGTATGAGTGGTCAAGGCGAACAGCGCCGTCAATCCCTGACGACGCGCGCTGCGCTCGATCTCGGCGAGCAGCAGCTCGCCGCGCGCCCCGCCCCGGTAGTCGCCATGCACGGCCACACAGGCCAACTCGCCCATACGGGCATCGGCGAAGGCGTGCAGTGCGGCGCAGCCGATCACCATACCGTCGCGCTCGATCACCCAGTAGTCGTCGATCTCGTGCTCGAGCCGCTCGCGGGAGCGCGCCACCAGCATGCCGCGCGTTTCCAGCGGGTGCAGCAGCTCCAGCAGTCCGCCGACATCGTCGAGCTCGGCCTTGCGCAGCTGCTCATAGCGGTTCTGGGTGATCATCGTACCCACCCCATCGCGGGTGAACAGCTCACCGAGCAGGGCGTCGTGATCGTGCCATGACAGCAGGTGGGTACGCGCCACCCCGTGGCGGGCCGCCTCGCAGGCCGCGCCCAGATGACGGGCCAGCTCGCTGCCGGGCGTGGCCTGCAGGCGCAATGGCTCGGCATCGTCGGGGGTCAACTGGCGCTGCAGCTGGCCGCTCTCATCGTGGAGTCCCGCCGATTCGCCGAGCAGGATCAGCTTGTCGGCCTTGAGTGCCATGGCGGTATGCTGCGCCACTTCGGCAGCCACGAGATCGAACACCTCGCCGGTGCTGGAGAAGCCCAGCGGCGGCAACACCACCAGGGCGTTACGCTCCAGCAGGCCTTCGATGGTCCGCGCCCGCACCCGCCGGACCTCGCCGCTGTGGCCGAAGTCGACCCCTCCTCGCACGCCCAGCGGCTTGGCCATGACCAGATTGCCCGAAACGGCCGTCAGCTCGACACCGTGCTGCGGCGTGTTGGGCAACCCCAGCGACAGACGCGCCTCGAGACGCAGGCGCAGATCCGCCGCTACCCGCTCCACATGCTGCATGATGTCGCGATCCGTCACCCAGCGGCCATCGACGCGCTGGGGCGTGATGCCCATCCCGGCCAATACATCGCCGACCTGGGGACGAATGCCGTAGACCACCACCAGGCGCACGCCCAGCGTGTGCAGCAGCGCCAGATCCTGGATCAACTGCTCCCAGCGTCCCGAGGCCATGGCCTCGCCTTCGATGAGAATCACGAAGGTACGCCCGCGATGTGCATTGATGTAGGGCGATGAATTGCGGAACCAGTCGACGAAGGGAAAGCGAGTATTCAAGGGCCCGCGCTCCAGCAGCAGGATGGGGAAAGGAGACTGACTATAGCAAAGCCAACGAAAAGGCGGGACCGCATGGCCCCGCCTTGTCAGCCTATATTAGCGGCATCCGGCTCAGCCGAACATGCCCTTGAACATGAAGAAGAACATGATGGCGAGCAGCGCACCGGCCGGCAGAGTGATCAGCCAGGACAGCACGATGGTACCCAGCACGCGCAGGTTGAGCGCCGCCATGCCGCGCGCCAGCCCCACGCCGAGTACCGCACCGACCAGGGTATGCGTGGTGGAGATCGGCAGGCCGGTACCCGAGGCCAGCACCACGGTGGTCGCCGCCGCCAGGGTGGCGGCAAAGCCGCGGCTCGGCGTCAGCTCGGTGATGCCGGTGCCCACGGTGGCGATGACCCGATGACCGTAGGTGACCAGGCCGACCACGATGCCGCCGCCGCCCAGCACCAGCACCCACCACGGCAGGGCAGCCGCGCCACCGATCTCGCCGTGCGACTGTACCACGCTGATGACCGCGGCCAGTGGGCCCACTGCGTTGGCCACGTCGTTGGAACCATGCGCAAATGCCATGGCACAGGCGGTGAACATCATCAGCACACCGAAGATGCGCTCGACGCCCGAGAAGTTGAAGCCATCGCCCTGCCCTTTCTTGCCGCGGCCGATGCGGCTCTCGAGCAGGATACCCAGCACCATGATCACCACCCCGATGGCAGCGGCGACCAGCAGGCTCTCGCCGAAACTGAGATCGAGCCCGACATGGGACAGTCCCTTGACCAGCGTGACCATCGAGACGATGAAGCCCACCAGGAACATATAGCCCGGCACGTAGCGCTTGGCCGATACGAAAGGGTCGCGGCTCTCGAAGATCAGCACCTGCACGGAGCGGAACAGCACGAAAGCGATCGTTCCTGCCAACAGCGGCGACACCACCCAACTGGCGGCAATCTGGCCGACCTTGCCCCAGCCGACGGAATCGACTCCGAGCCCCGCCACGGCGAAGCCGACGATCGCCCCGACGATGGAGTGCGTGGTGGAGACCGGCCAGCCCCGGATGGAGGCGATCAGCAGCCACAACCCCGCCGCCAGCAGCGAGGCGAGCATGCCGTAGACCAGCAGTTGGGGATCATCGGTGAGCAGCGCAGGATCGATGATGCCCTTGCGGATGGTTTCGGTGACCTGACCGCCCGCCAGCCAGGCGCCGAGGAACTCGAAGACCACGGCAATCAGGATGGCCTGCTTGATGGTGATGGCCCTGGAACCGACCGAGGTGCCCATGGCGTTGGCCACATCGTTGGCCCCGACCCCCCAGGCCATGAAGAAACCGAAGACACAGGCGAGAATGATGAAGACATCGCCGTATTGCGCAATGATGGACATAGGCAAGCGTTCTATGTGATTAGCGAATGATTGAGAGAGTGCCGAAGGCAAACGACCCGCTTCAGCGGGCCGTGAGTATCTGCAGGCGGCTACCGACGCGCTCGGCACGGTCGGCCAGCTCACCGATCCACTCGATGATCTGGTACAGGAACATCACATCCACCGGCGGCAGTTCCTTTTCCAGCTGGAACAGCTGACGGCGAATCTGGATTTCCTGGCCGTCGGCCTTGTGCTCGAGATCGTGAAGATCGCGAATCAGATTCTGCATCAGGTCGGAGACATTGCGTCCGAAACCCGACTCGAGCAGGTCCTCGAGCTCTTCCAGCGCCTTGCGGGCCTGGGCCACGGTGGCGATCGCCGTCTGCAGATAGTCGCGCATCGGCTGAGCAAGCGCGGGCGGCACCTGCATGCAGCGCCCGAGCATGATGCCGGTGATGTCGCGCGCCTTGTTGGCGATCTTGTCCTGTACACTGATCAGGTCCAGCAGGTCGGAGCGCGACACGGGCAGGAACATGGTGTTGGGCAGATTGAGGCGCAGTTGGGTCTTGAGCATGTCGGCGTCATGCTCGAGGCTGGTCACCTTCTCGCGATACTTGGTGGCCTCGTCCCAGTCTCCCGCCAGGGTGGCGTCGAAGAAGGGCAGCAACTGTTCCGCACATTCGCTGGTCTTGACGATGTGGGCCAGTAGCGGCTGAAAGGGCGAACGCCCGAACAGCGCCGAAAAAGGATTGGAAGTCACCATAATGTGGCTCGATCCGTTGAAATTGGCAGCGGCAAGTATAGTGATTGGGCCCTGCCGCGTCATGAAAAATTCATATTAGCTCTCGAGGCGATCCCCCATGTCCGAAGAAATCGAGCTCAAGCTGGCCCTCGGCCCGCAAGGTCCCGACATGCTCCGTCGTCATCCGGCACTGGCGGCCCTGCCCCCACATCGCCAGTGGCTGGCCAATACCTACTATGACACGCCCGATGGCGATCTCGAGGCGGCCCGGGTCGCGCTGCGCATCCGCGAGACCCCCGTTGGGCGTCTACAGACCCTCAAGACCGCAGGCAAGGGCTCGGGAGGCTTGCACTCCCGGGGGGAGTGGGAGTGGCCGATCGAGGGTGAAGGCCTCGACATGGAGGGGCTCAGGCAGCACGCGCCGCCATCGCTGGACGAGGCCACGCTGGCGCGGCTCGCCGCCCGCTTCACCACCGATTTCGTACGCGAGAGCTGGCAGTACGAGGAGGGTGACGATCGCATCGAGATTGCGCTGGATCAGGGCAAGGTGCTTGCGGCAGGCCGCGAGGTCGCCATCCGCGAGGTGGAACTGGAACTCAAGCACGGCGATCCCGAAGCGCTATGGCGACTCGCCGAGCGGCTCGCCGATCAGGTGGCCCTGCGTCCGGCCAATGCCAGCAAGGCCCAGCGCGGCGCGGCACTGCGCGAGGGACACTGGGCGTTGCCCGCCCTGCCCGCCGAGGATGCCGGCACATTGTGGAACGAGACCATCCTGGCGCTGGACTGGTGGCAGGACAGCCATGATACGCATGCCTGGCACCGCGCCCTGGAGGGGTTACAGCGGCTGAAAGGCGACGCGGGCCTGACGCCAGCCGCCGGCAAGGATCTCGATACGCTCAGCCGTGCACTGTCGACGGCAGAGCAGGCACCCGATAACGCCTGGCTGACACCAACGCTCGCCCAGAGCTGGCTGCGGCTGATGCGGGTCTTCACGTCCTGACCGGCAGTGCTACGCTTGGCGAGTGCCCTGCGAATTCCAGGAGAATAATTTGGTTCCGCCCTTAAAGCCCGCCAATTCACGTCTGCGCACGCGCCTGTTTCAGATCATCTTCGAATCCGATACCCGCATGGCCAAAGGATTCGATATCGTCCTGATCGCGCTGATCCTGACCAGTGTGCTGGTAGTCCTTCTCGACAGCGTGCCCAGCTACAACGAGCGCTTCGGCGAGGTGTTCTATACCTTGGAGTGGATATTCACCCTGCTGTTCACGCTGGAACTGGCGGCACGTCTGTACTGCCTGGAACGCCCGCTCAAGTATCTGACCTCGTTCTACGGCATGATCGATGTGCTATCGGTCATGCCCACCTGGCTCGCCCTGCTGCTCCCCGGCACCCAGTCGCTGCTGGTGGTGAGAATGCTGCGCGCACTGCGTATATTCCGCATATTGCGTCTGATGCAGTTCGTCGGTGAAAGCCGTCTGCTGCTCGACGCCTTGAAGCGCAGCATGCATCAGATCGTGCTGTTCCTGTTCAGCATCTTCTCGCTGGTCACCATCTTCGCCTCGGTGATGTACCTGATCGAGCCCGCCGAGGCGGGCTTCACCAGTATTCCTATCTCTATCTACTGGGCGATCGTCAGTCTGACCACCGTGGGGTACGGCGATATCGTGCCGGTCACGCCGATGGGCAAGACCATCACGGTCATGCTGATGCTGATCGGCTATTCGATTATCGCCGTGCCCACCGGGGTCTTCTCCGCCGAGGTCATCCGCTCGCTTCGCGAGGAGCGCTACTCCAACGAGGCCTGCCCCGGCTGCGGCCTCGACCGTCATGAGCGCGACGCCCGATACTGCAAGCGCTGCGGCACCTGGCTGGATGAAACCCACCCCGACCCCAAGGCCGTCAGGGCCGGCCTCGAGGAACCGGAGGATGGGGCCGGAAATGCCTGACGGCGTCCGCCCATGCGCAGCGAGCGTCACTTCTTCCAGAACATCGGAGTGAACAGGACCAGCACGGTAAGGATCTCAAGGCGCCCCATCAGCATGCCGATGCACAGCAACCACTTGGCGGCGTCGGGCAATGAAGAGAAGTTGCCCGCCGGCCCGATGATGTCGCCCAGGCCGGGGCCCACGTTGGCCACCGCGGTGGCCGCTCCCGACAGGGCGGTCACCAGATCCAGCCCCATCATCGCCAGGCCCAGCGCCAGCCCCGCCACGGTGAGAAAGAAGAAGAACGAGAAGGCGATGACGCCGCGCACCACCTCGTCGGGCAGACGCCGTCCGTTGTAGCGCTGGGAGAAGACGCCATTGGCGTGCACCAGGTAGCGCAACTGGTTGGCGAGCATGACCAGGCCGACCTGGAAGCGGAAGATCTTCATGCCGCCGCTGGTCGAGCCGCTGCATCCGCCCACGAAGGTCAGATAGAAGAAGGTGCCCACCACGAAGGGCCCCCACAAGGTGTAGTCTTCGGAGGCATAGCCCGTCGTGGTCACGACCGAGATGACGTTGAAGGTCACCTGGGTCAATGCCTCGAAGGGGTCGGCTCCGAGAAATATCCGATACAGCGTGAGCGAGGCAACGACGAACGCCAGCAGATTGAGCAACCCCCGCACCTGCTGGTCCTGCCACAGCGCGCTGCGCGTCTCTTGCAGGACGCGAATGTAGAGTACGAAGGGCAACGCCCCGCACAGCATGAAAAACGAGGCCAGCCAGAGAATCAGCGGGCTGTCGGCATAGGCGCCGAAGGAGGCATCGGAATTGGCGAAGCCGCCGGTGGAGACCGAGCTCATGGCGTGGACCGCCGCATCCAGCGGCAACATGCCGGCCCACCAGTAGCTGAGAAACGCCAGCAGGGAAAAGCCGAGATAGATCGCGCCGGTGGCCTTGGCGATCCCCCCTGCCCGGGGCAGCACCTTGTCCGACCAGTCGGAGGATTCGGTGTGGAACAGGCGCATGCCACCGACCTTGAGGAAAGGCAGAATGGCGATCGCCATGACGATGATACCGACGCCTCCCAGCCACTGCATCATGCCCCGCCACAGCTTGAGACCGTCGGAGAGCCCCTCGATGCCGACCATGATGGTCGAGCCGGTGGTGGTGATCGCCGATACCGACTCGAAGACCGCATTGGTGAACGAGAGGTAGGGGGCGCCCAGAATCAGCGGCAGGCTGGCAAAGCCGCACACCACCACCCAGCTCAGCGTAGTGAGAATGAACATCTGCCGGGGATGCAGCGCGACGTCGACATGCCGCGTGATGGCCAGCAGCGATAACGAGATGCCGAGCACGATGCTCAGCGACAGGGTAAACGCCCAGCTGTCGGCATCGTGCTCCAGCAGCAGCATGACCCAGGGTACGGCCATGAACGCCGCCAGCACCAGTAGCAGCGCGGCCAGCACCTTGATGACCGGCCCGACATCTTTGGCAACGCGCCCGGCGCGCCTGCGAACCACATTGATCAATGTCCCCACTCCTATCGTTCCCTGCCGATGATCTCCCCGACAGTGAATCCGGTTCGCTTCCCCGATTCCTGCCGGCAGAGCACCGACATGTTTTTATTCCGGGCCTGCCTTCACCTCGACCCGAGACAGCCCGGTTGACGCCTTACCAGTGCTTGACCTCGCGTCTGCTCCACACCAACGTTGGCTAGAAGAAGGTCAGCCCGACCTGGAACAGCCGCTCGATGTCGCGGATACGTCGCCTGTCGATCAGGAACAGAATCATGTGGTCGCCGCTCTCCACCACCACATCATGATGAGCGATCAGCACGTTCTTGCCGCGCACCAGGGCACCTACGGTAGTGCCCTCGGGAAGCGCAATCTCGTCGATGCGCCGCCCCACGATCTGCGAAGAGTGAACATCGCCGTGGACGATGGCCTCCACGGCCATCGCCGCGCCATGCCGCAGGGAGTGAACGTTGACGAAGTCACCACGGCGGATATGGGTCAGCAGCATACCGATGGTGGCCTGCTGCGGCGAGATGGCGATATCGATATCGCCGCCCTGGACGAGGTCGACATAGGAAGCGTCATTGATCAGCGTCATCACGCTTCTGGCTCCCAGACGCTTGGCCAGCATCGACGACATGATGTTGTCCTCGTCGTCGTTGGTGATGGCGCAGTACACATCGCAATCCTCGATGTTCTCCTCCTCGAGCAGGCGTGTGCTGGTGGCACTGCCATGCAGAACCACGCTACGGTCGAGTCGCTCGGCAAGCATCATGCAGCGCTCCAGGTTGTGCTCGATGAGCTTGACGTGATGATCGCGCTCCAGCTTGCGCGCCAGCCGCTCGCCGATGTTGCCGCCGCCGCCGATGAGAATGCGCCGATAGCCCCGCTCGGCCTTGCGCAGCTCGCTCATTACCGCACGGATGTCCTTACGCGCCGCGATGAAGAACACTTCATCGCCGGCTTCGATGACGGTGTCGCCGTGGGGAATGATTGGCCTGTCACGCCGATAGATGGCCGCCACTCGACTGTCGATGTTAGGCATATGACGGCGCAGAAAGCCGAGATCCTGCCCCACCAGCGGGCCGCCATAATACGCCTTGACGGCGACCAGCCGGACCAGACCGTCGGCGAAATCCACGACCTGAAGGGCACCGGGATACTCGATCAGGCGTTGGATATAGTCGGTGACGACCTGCTCGGGATTGATCAGCACATCGATAGGCATCGCATCGCTGGAAAACAGTCCCTTGCGATTCCAGTAGGCATTGGCCCGGACCCGAGCGATCTTGGTCGGGGTACGGTACAGGGTGTGGGCCACCTGACAGGCGATCATGTTGATCTCGTCGGAGTTGGTCACGGCGACCAGCAGGTCGGCATCCTCGGCTCCGGCCTGGAGCAGAATCGCCGGATAGGAAGCCTGGCCCTGCACGGTGCGGATATCCAGGCGTTCCTGAAGCTTCTGCAGACGCCCGGCATCGACATCCACCACGGTGATGTCATTGTTCTCATGAGACAGATGCTCGGCGAGGCTCCTGCCAATCTGGCCGGCTCCCAGGATGATGACCTTCATTTGGGGAACAACCCTATGCGCTGATAACCGGGCGTAGCATAGAGTGCCCTCGCGCCGATTAACAGAAGCGACCCGTCATCGACCGGCCTGCCTCCCCTTCGGGCCACCGCGCCCAACGCCTACCCTCTCCCTATCGGTACATTCGGGTGTTTCTTTACGAAAGTTTTTGTCAAACACCATTATTGACATTGTTAAAAATGGCAAGGGCGCCGCCACTGTCGCTTCCAATCCCGCCAGGACTATCTAGCTTGGATAGATGTGAGTCGCAATCACACATCGATCATGAGCAGCGAAAAGAAAGGAGGCTTCATGTTCAGGACGGTACTTCTTACTGCAGCCGTTTCGGCGGCCATGGCCACCGGCACGGCGGTTGCCCAGCAGAGAGACGACAATCAGGACAGTTCGCAATGGAATCAGGGCAGCCAGAGCAGCCAGCAGTGGAACCGCAACAGCCAGAGCGGTCAGCAAGGCAGCCAGAGCAATTACGGCAGCGGTTCGGATAACCAGTGGAACCGCAGCAGTCAGGGCAGCCAGAATTACGGCGGTGGCCAGAACTACGGCGGTGGTCAGAACTATGGCGGCAGCCCGTACGGGGGTGGCCAGAGTAGCCAGCAGTGGAATCAGGGTTACGGCGGCAGCCAGGGCGGCCAGCCATGGCATCAGCGCCAGGGGGGCAATCAGGGCTACGGTAACGGCCCGGGCAGCCAGAATTACGGCGGTGGCCAGAGCTACGGCGGTAACCAGGACAACCAGCAACAGTGGGGCCAGAGCGGCCAGCAGCAGAATCAGGGCAACGCCGGCAACCAGCAGCGTCAGCAGGCTTTCCAGTACATCTATCTGCACGGCTACATGGAAGGCAAGGAGGATGGCCTGCAACAGGGGTACATGCGCGGCTATCAGCAGGGTTACGCCCAGGCGATGCAGCAGGCCGCCAGTAGTCTGAGCGGTACCCAGCAGGGCTCGGGTTCCCAGGGCTCCAGCAGCCAGCAGGGTTCGGGCTCGCAGAACTCGGGTACTTCGGGCTCCGGGACTTCCAGTTCCACCACGTCGGGAACAGGCACTACCTCGGGAACAGGCACTACGTCAGGCAGCAGCTCGACCAGCCCATCCACCACCAGCGACTCGCAGAGCGACGAATAGAGCAGCCGCAGCTAGCGGCATCGCTGGATGTCTCAGGTGAAAAACCTTGCCTCAACCACACCCCTCGGGTCAGCGGTTGAGGCATTCTTTCTTGTGCGATACAGGCGCACGGTCACGGATTTTTCCGTCGCTCAGCCCGTGAACGGTGCGATGTCGCCGCGCCCCTCACGCACGATCACCGGCGGCAATTCGCGAAGATCGATCACGCTGGTGGGCTCCAGATGACAGGCGCCGCCGTCGATCACCAGATCGAGATGGGCGCCGAAACGCTCGCGAATCTCCTCGGCATCGGTCATTGGCAGCTCCTCGCCCTCGGGAATCAGCGTCACGCTCATCAGCGGCTCGCCAAGCGCCTCGAGCAGGGCGTGAGTGATGCGGTGATCGGGAACCCTTACGCCGATGGAGCGCCGCTTGGGATGCAGCAGCAGGCGCGGCACTTCGCTGGTGGCGTTGAGAATGAAGGTATAGGGGCCCGGTGTGTGGGTCTTGAGCAGGCGGAAGACGACGTTGTCGACCTTGGCGTAGGTGCCGATCTCGGAGAGATCCGAACACACCAGCGTGAAATTGTGCCGGTCATCCAGCGAGCGCAGCCACTTGATCTTCTCGATGGCCTTCTTCTCGCCCAGGCAACAACCCAAGGCATAGCCGGAATCGGTGGGATAGGCGATCACCCCACCCCGACGCAGGATATCGATGGACTGGTCGATCAGGCGTTTCTGCGGATTGTCGGGATGAATCTGGAAGAACTGGGGCATATGAAGCTCCTGGCCGGTGACGGAACAGCATCATCCATGACGAAACGTCACGGTATCGCTACGCTCCAGTCTAGGGCGACTGCCCTCTCCTCGCGAGCCCAGCGGCTTACGTCCCGATCAGGCGGCGAACTCCGCCAGGCGCGGATGCTTCCACACGGGCACCACCTGGCTGCGCGGCACCGCACTCATGCTGCCCGGCGCCAGCGGTCCACCGGGAAAATGGAAGTCGCTGCCCAGCGATCCCAGCAGATTGCGCTCCGTCAGCTGACGGGCGAGATCCCGCGTGACGTCGGCATTCTGAAAGCCACTGACCAGCTCGGCCGCCTCGCCTCCCGCCTCGCGGAAGGCATCGAGCAGCAGCCCCCGCTTGCGCCGGGTCATGCCATAACGCAGGGGATGGGCGAGCACTGCGACGCCGCCGGAGGCGTTGATCCACTCCACCACCTCGCTCAGATAGGGCCAGTGAGCCTTGACGTCTCCCGCCTTGCCGGCACCCAGATGCTTCTTAAAAGCGGTGGCCATGTCGGGTACCACGCCGGCGGCGACCAGCGCGCGGGCGAAATCCGGGCGCCCCAGCGGGCGCATGCTGCCGGCCTGCTCGCGAGCGCGCGCCAGGGCATCATCCAGCCCCACCTTCTCCATGCGCTGGGCGATGTCCTGCGCCCGTGCCTCGCGCGCCTCGGCCTGGGCCGCCAGCCCCTCGGCCAGGGCCCCCCGGGCTCCGCCGGGCAGCAAGGCAACCACATGCAGGGTGACACCACGCCACTGCGCCGAAATCTCGGCGCCGGGCAGCAGACGCATGCCCAGGGACTGGGCGTGCGTCTGGGCCTCGGCCACGCCCTCGACCGTGTCGTGATCGGTCAACGCCATTCGCGCGATACCGCGAGCGTGGCACAGCGCCACCAGTTCGGTGGGCGCAAGCGCTCCGTCCGAGGCAGTGGAGTGCATATGGAGATCGAGCCCGGTGACAGCGTCGAGACTGTCGGGCAACGGCAGCAGAGGCAATGAGATCATCAGCATGACGCCAGACGGCGACTTTGTCAGAATAGGCGCTCCATGGTGCGCGTCGCGACCGTTCCGGTCAATGCCGGACAGCGCGAAGCGCCCTGCTTGCCGGCCTGCCCCGCCAAGGGCGTGCAGGCCCGGCTGCTGTCGAGGATGTCATATGAAAATGCTGCTGGATTTCCTGCCCATCGCGATCTTCTTCGCGGTCTATCATTGGACGCAGGATATCGTGCTGGCCACGCTGATCCTGATTCCCGCCACGCTGGCTCAGGTCGCCTATGTCTGGTGGCGCTATCGCCGGGTCGAGAAGATGCAGCTGGTCACGCTGGCACTGGTCGTGATACTGGGCGGCGCGACGGTGGCATTCCACGACGCCACGTTCATCCAGTGGAAACCGACCATCGTCAACTGGCTGTTCGCCCTGGCGTTTCTACTCTCGCCACTGTTCGGCGGCAAGACGCTGGTGCAGCGCATGATGGAGAAGGCCATCCCGCTGCCGACGGCGGCCTGGACTCGCCTGAACCTCGCCTGGGTGGTGTTCTTCGCGGCCATGGGGGCGCTGAACATTTATGTCTTCAAGACATACGACGAAGCCACCTGGGTCAACTTCAAGCTGTTCGGCATGCTGGGCCTGACGCTCGTCTTCGTGCTGGGCCAATCGCTGTATCTGGCCCGGCATCTTCCGCGCGAGCAATCCTCGCGTGAACACTCCAAGTCCCGTGAAACCCGAAAGGATGAATCCTGATGCTCTACGCCATACTCAGTGAAGATATCAAGGACAGCCTGGAACGCCGCCAGAGTGCCCGTCCCGATCACCTCGCCCGCCTGGAGAAGCTCCGCGACGAGGGGCGCCTGGTCCTGGCCGGCCCGCATCCCGCCATCGACGCCGACAACCCCGGCGACGCCGGTTTCACCGGCAGCCTGGTGGTCGCCGAGTTCGACAGCCTGCAGGCGGCACGCGACTGGGCCGATGCCGACCCTTACGTGGCGGCCGGCGTCTACGCCAAGGTCGTGGTGAAGCCGTTCAAGAAAGTGCTGCCCTAGCCCTTGGCTCCTGGCTCCATGTTTTCCACAGGCGGTTACCCACACTGCCTGTGGAAAAGTCTGTTAACAGGCAGCGAACGCCTTTCCCGATCCTAGACTCCACGGCCTTCCGCCAGGACTGGCTATTTTTTGAGCAGCGCCGTCTCCGTCAGCGCCCGATATTCCTGGCAGCCTTCAAGAGAGATTTCCGTGCCGGACGACCATGCCCCTTCGCCGCTGCCTCCCCTGGCAGCGCTCGACACCGCCCGCCTCGACTGGCAGCGCGCCGACGACGACGATCCCTCGGCCTCGCCCTTCTCGAGTGATTACGGCGACGTGTATTTCTCTCGCCAGGACGGGCGCGCCGAAACGACACACGTGTTTCTCGCCCAGAATCGGCTGCCCGAACGCTTCAGCGCCTGGCGGGAATTCCGCCCCTTCGTCATCGGCGAGACCGGCTTCGGTACCGGTCTCAACATGCTCTGCGCCTGGGAGTGCTTCGACAGGCATGCTCCGCCCGGCGCCCGGCTGCACCTTGTCTCGACCGAGAAGCACCCTTTCGAGCGCGACGCGCTGGCCCGGGCACTGACCGCCTGGCCCGACCTGGCCGGCCGCGCCGAGGCCTTGATCGGTCAATGGCCGGCGCCGGTGACGGGCTTGCATCGCCTGGTGCTGAGCGAGCGTGTGACGCTGGACCTGCACTTCGGCGATGCGGCCGAACGGCTGTCGCGCCTCGACGGCAGGGTCGACGCCTGGTTCCTCGATGGCTTCGCGCCGTCGAAGAATCCCGACATGTGGACCCAGACGCTGTTCGACACCATGGCGGCACGCAGCCATCCCGATGCCACCTTCGCCACCTTCACCTGTGCCGGCTTCGTGCGTCGCGGCCTGACGAGTGCCGGCTTTCGCTGCGAGAAGGTCCCCGGATACGGGCGCAAGCGGGAAATGCTGCGCGGTGCCATCGGCACGCCCCCCGACGACACCCGCCGGCAGCGCACGCCCTGGTTCACGCCGCCGCAGACGCGCCCCGTCCGTCACGTGGCGGTGATCGGCGCAGGCATTGCCGGTAGCAGCGTGGCGTATGCCCTGGCGCGGCGCGGCGTGACCGTCACGCTCATCGATCGCCACACGCCCGGCAGCGGCGCCTCGGGCAATCGTCAGGGCGCGCTGTACGTCAAGCTGGCCGCCGAAACCAACCTGCAAAGCCGCTTCTACCTCGCCGGGCTGATGCTGACCCGGCGCTGGCTCGAACAGCTCGACCCGCAACACACGCTCTGGCAGGACTGCGGGGTTCTGCAACTGGCGGCACACGACAAGGAGAGCCGCCGCCAGTCGAGCTTTCTTGCGCGCCATCCCCTGCCCGACTCCATCGTCCATGGAGTCGATTCCGCCGCGGCATCGGCCGCCGCCGGCACGCCGCTGGCGCACGAGGCTCATGCCCACGCCGGCCTGGCCTATCCACAGGCGGGCTGGGTGCGGCCGGCGGCATTGTGCCAGCGCCTGGCCGCCACGCCGGGTATCCGCTTTCTCTGCCAGGAGGTGACGACGCTGACACCCGAGGCGTCGGGTTGGCGGTTGACGCTGGCGGACGGCACCGTGATCGATTGCGACCAGGCGGTGGTCGCCACGGCGCATGCCGCCTCCGGCTTCGCCCCCCTGGCGCACCTGCCGCTCAAGCCGATCCGCGGTCAGGTCAGCGAGCTGGCGCTGCCCGCCGGTGCACCGGCGCTCAAGCAGGTGGTCTGCGCCGGCGGCTACGTCTCGCCGGCCCTGAACGACGTGCTGTGTTTCGGCGCCACCTTCGCGCCCGGCGATACCGACATGGCGCTGCGCGAGGCCGACCACGCCGCCAACCTCGCCGAACTCGAGCAAACGCTTCCGGCCTTCGTCGCGGCCCTGCGCGAGGCGGGCGCCGAACTCTCCCCCGAGGCGCTCGACGGCCGTGTCGGCCTGCGCGCCGCCAGTCCCGACAAGTCCCCTTTCGCCGGCCCGGCACCGGATGCCTCGGCCTGGCAGCGCGATTACGCCGCACTGGGCCGCAATGCCCGCCGGGCCCCGGAGTTTCCCGGCGTGTACCATCCGGGATTGTGGGTCAGCGCCGCGCATGGCTCGCGAGGGCTCGCCAGTGCCCCGCTGTGTGCCGAAATCATCGCCTCTCGTCTCTGCGGCGAGCCCATGCCGCTGGAACGTGAACTCATCGATCATGTGCATCCCGGTCGTCGCCTGATCGCGGACCTGATCCAGGGCAAGGCGGGCCGTTCCGATTAAGCGCCGATAGGCCGAAAGCCGCATGTCGGGATCGGGGACGCGCCCGGCATGCGGCCGCTCACGCGATGCTGAACCCTAGGTGTGGAAACCTGGTTGTTGAACCATAGTTCTATGGCCTTTTGGCATCCACATGCTTACGTTGACGTAAAGTAGAACATCGCGATGCGGGCATACCGCAAGCCACACGACTGTCGACGAGGACATCATGCACGCTCCCTACTCGCTACTCGATTTCGGTCTTGGTGAGACGCTTGGCATGCTGCGCGACCAGGTGAACACCTTCGCCCGTGACGAGATCGCGCCCCGTGCGGCGCAGATCGACCATGACAACGCCTTCCCCAACGACCTGTGGCGCAAGTTCGGCGACATGGGCCTGCTCGGCATCACCGTTCCCGAGGAGGACGGCGGTAGCGGCATGGGCTACCTCGCCCACTGCATCGCCATGGAGGAAATCTCGCGGGCCAGCGCCTCGGTGGGCTTGTCCTATGGCGCGCACTCCAACCTGTGCGTCAACCAGATCAAGCTCAACGGCTCGGCCGCCCAGAAAGCCAGGTACCTGCCCGGACTGATCAGTGGCGAGCACGTCGGCGCGCTGGCGATGTCCGAGCCCGGCGCCGGCTCCGACGTGGTGTCGATGAAGCTGCGCGCCGAGAAGCGCGGCGACAAGTACGTGCTCAACGGCAACAAGATGTGGATCACCAACGGCCCCGATGCCCACGTGCTGGTGGTCTATGCCAAGACCGACCCGGACGCCGGCTCCAAGGGCATCACCGCATTCATCATCGAGAAGGACTTCCCGGGCTTCTCCACCGCCCAGAAGCTCGACAAGCTGGGCATGCGCGGCTCCAACACCTGCGAGCTGGTGTTCGAGGATTGCGAGGTGCCCGCCGAGAACATCCTCGGCGAGGAGAACCGCGGCGCCAGGGTATTGATGAGCGGGCTGGATTTCGAGCGCACCGTGCTGGCCGCCGGGCCCATCGGCATCATGCAGGCGGCCATGGACGTGGTGATGCCCTACATTCACGAGCGCAAGCAGTTCGACCAGGCCATCGGCGAGTTCCAGCTGGTGCAGGGCAAGGTCGCCGACATGTACACCACGCTGAACGCCTGTCGCGCCTACCTCTACGCAGTGGCCGGCGCCTGCGATCGCGGCCGGACCTCGCGCAAGGATGCCGCCGGGGTGATCCTCTACTGCGCCGAAAAGGCCACCCAGGTGGCGCTCGATGCCATCCAGCTGCTCGGCGGCAACGGCTATATCAACGAGTACCCCACCGGGCGGTTGCTGCGCGACGCCAAGCTGTACGAGATCGGCGCCGGCACCAGCGAGATTCGGCGGATGCTTATAGGGCGCGAACTCTTCAATGAATCGGCCTAATCAAGACGTAAGAGCGAAGAAGGAAGAAGGAAGAAGGAAGAAGGAAGAAGGAAGAGCAGGATTTCACTTTTTCTTCCCTCTTCCAGGCACGGAGTGCCGTCTTCCCTCTTATGACTTTTGTCACAGACCAGCAGCTCGCGTGCCGAGCCACGAGAGCCAGATCAGGAACCGAGACATGTCCATCCTGACCACCCAGATCAACCCGCGCAGCGAGACGTTCCAGGCCAACGCGGCGGCGATGCGCACCGAGGTCGAACGGCTGCATGCACTGACCGCGACCATCGCCCGGGGCGGCGGCGACAAGGCCCGCGAACGCCACGAATCGCGCGGCAAGCTGTTCGTGCGCGATCGCATCGACCACCTGCTCGATGAGGGCGCACCGTTTCTGGAAATCGGCGCCCTGGCCGCCCATGAGGTCTACGGCACCGACGTACCCGCTGCTGGCGTGGTCGCGGGAATCGGCCGGGTGAGCGGCGTCGAGTGCGTGATCGTCGCCAACGACGCTACGGTCAAGGGCGGCACCTACTTCCCGCTGACCGTGAAGAAGCACCTGCGCGCCCAGGAGATCGCCCGCAAGCACCGCCTGCCGTGCATCTACCTGGTCGACTCCGGCGGCGCGCACCTGCCCCACCAGGACGAGGTGTTCCCCGACCGCGACCACTTCGGGCGCATCTTCTACAACCAGGCCACGCTCTCCGCCGAGGGCATCCCGCAGATCGCCGTGGTGATGGGCTCGTGCACCGCCGGCGGCGCCTATGTACCGGCCATGGCCGATGAATCGATCATCGTGCGCCACCAGGGCACCATCTTCCTCGGCGGCCCGCCGCTGGTGAAGGCCGCCACCGGCGAAACGATCAGCGCCGAGGACCTGGGCGGCGCCGACGTGCATGCCAAGGTCAGCGGCGTGGTCGACCACTACGCCGACAACGACGCCCATGCCTTGCAACTGGCGCGGCGCGCCGTATCACGGCTGAACTGGCAGAAGCGCGGCCAGTTGGCGATGAAGCCCCCCAAGCCGCCGCGCCTCGACCCGCAGGAGCTATACGGCATCGTCGGTACCGATCTCAGGAAACCTTTCGACGTGCGCGAGGTGATCGCGCGTCTCGTCGACGACTCCGATTTCGACGAGTTCAAGCGCTACTACGGCGATACCCTGGTCACCGGCTTCGCGCACCTGCACGGCCACCCGGTGGGCATCGTCGCCAACAACGGCGTGCTGTTCTCGGAGTCGGCGCAGAAAGGCGCCCACTTCATCGAACTCTGCACCCAGCGCAAGATTCCGCTGGTGTTCCTGCAGAACATCACCGGCTTCATGGTCGGCTCGAAGTACGAACATGAAGGCATCGCCAAGCACGGCGCCAAACTGGTCACCGCCGTGGCCTGCGCCAGGGTACCCAAGTTCACGGTGCTGATCGGCGGCAGCTTCGGCGCCGGCAACTACGGCATGTGCGGCCGCGCCTATGAACCCAATCTGCTGTTCATGTGGCCCAACGCCCGCATCTCGGTAATGGGCGGCGACCAGGCCGCCAACGTGCTGGCCCAAGTCAAGCGCGATCAGCACGAACGCGACGGCAGCGAGTGGAGCGCCGACGAGGAGACCGCCTTCAAGGCGCCGATCCGCGAGCAGTACGAACGCCAGGGCCACCCATACTACGCCAGCGCCCGGCTGTGGGACGACGGCGTGATCGACCCGCTGCAGACCCGCGATGTGCTGGGGCTGGCATTGGAAGCGGCAATGAATGCGGAAGTGGAAGAGACGCGTTTCGGCGTGTTTCGGATGTGACCGGTCCATAAGGCTCCAATTCAAAGCCTGCATAGCGGCGCCGGGAATAGGAATAAGCGAAGCTCATTTTTCAGGGATGAAAAATGGAGCGTCCAAGGAAGGATTTACAGCGTCTTCGCGTTTCATGTTTCCCGGTAAGCCGCTCGCTGTGAACGGGACTAGCCCGAAGAGAGACAGACATGGCTGATGCACCAAGTTACTCCAAGCTGGACATCGACGCCCGCGGCGTCGCCTGGCTGATCCTGGCACGCCCCGACGTGCACAACGCCTTCGACGACGCCCTGATTGCCGAGTTCAACGGCCACCTGGATCGCCTGCACGACGCCGCCGAGCGTGGCGAGGTGCGCGTGGTGGTGCTGGGCTCGGAAGGCAAGCACTTCTCCGCCGGGGCAGATCTCGCCTGGATGAAGCGCATGGTCGATTACAGCGTCGATGCCAACCTCGCCGATTCGCGCGAACTGTCGCGCATGATGCATCGCCTCGACACCCTGCCCTGCCCGACCGTGTGTCGCGTCCAGGGTGCGGCCTATGGCGGCGCCGTCGGGCTCGCGGCGTGCTGCGATATCGTCGTCGCCTCAGAAGCGGCGCGCTTCTGTCTCTCCGAAGTGAAGATCGGCCTCTCTCCGGCGGTCATCAGCCCCTACGTGCAGCGTGCCATCGGCAGCCGCCAGATGCGCCGTTACGCGCTGACCGCCGAAGTCCTGGATGTGAGTACCGCACAGATGCTGGGGCTCGTGCACGAGGTGGCCGGCAGCGATAGCCTGGACAAGTCCCTCGACACCCTGATCGACACCCTGCTCGCCGCCTCGCCGCAGGCCAGCCGCGCCACCAAGGCCCTGCTCGCCACCGTCGCCCGCGAGCCCGATTCGGATGCTACCCGCGAGCGCTGCTGCCAGGTCATCAGCGAGCTGCGCGTCAGCGCGGAAGGCCAGGAAGGTCTGAGCGCGTTCCTCGACAAACGCCCGCCCGCCTGGAAGCCCCACCAAGACAACGACAAGGAGCCGGGTGCATGAGCCTCGCCAACGCCCCCAAGCCGCTTGCGACGGTCCTCGTCGCCAACCGCGGCGAGATCGCCTGCCGCGTGATCCGTACCGCCCGCCGCCTGGGCCTCAAGAGCGTGGCGGTGTATTCCGACGCCGATGCCGACGCCCGCCATGTACGCGAGGCCGACGAAGCCGTGCGCCTGGGCCCGGCCCCGGCACGCGAGAGCTACCTGAACATCGACGCGGTGATCGAGGCGGCCCGGCGCACCAACGCCGATGCCATTCACCCCGGCTACGGCTTCCTCTCCGAGAATGCCGAATTCGTTGCTGCCTGCGAGCAGGCCGGCATCGTCTTCATCGGCCCGCCGGCCAGCGCGATTGCCGCCATGGGCGACAAGTCCGCCGCCAAGGCGCGCATGGAATCCGCCGGCGTGCCGCTGGTGCCCGGCTACCACGGTGACGACCAGGCCGATGACCACCTGAAGACCGAGGCCGATCGCATCGGCTATCCAGCGCTGCTCAAGGCCAGTGCCGGCGGCGGCGGCAAGGGCATGCGCGTGGTCGAGCGCGGCGAGGACTTCCAGGCCGCCCTCGACGGCTGCCGCCGCGAGTCCCGCGCCGCGTTCGGTGATGACCGCATGCTGATCGAGAAATACCTGACCCAGCCGCGCCACGTCGAGGTGCAGGTGTTCTGCGATAGCCAGGGCAACGGCGTCTATCTGTTCGAGCGCGACTGCTCGGTGCAGCGCCGCCACCAGAAGGTCCTCGAAGAAGCCCCCGCCCCGGGCATGAGCGAGGCCCTGCGCCGCGAGATGGGCGAGGCCGCGGTACGCGCCGCCAAGGAGATCGGTTATGTGGGCGCCGGTACCGTCGAGTTTCTGTTGGACTCTTCACAAGGTCAGGACGGCCGTTTCTACTTCATGGAGATGAACACCCGCCTGCAGGTCGAGCACCCGGTCACCGAGATGATCACCGGCGAGGACCTGGTCGAGTGGCAACTGCGCGTGGCCGCCGGTCTGCCCTTGCCCAAGGCGCAGAATGAACTGACCATCAGCGGCCATGCCTTCGAGGCGCGCCTCTACGCAGAGGACCCCGAGCAGGACTTCCTGCCCGCCACGGGCACGCTCGAGCGTTTCGGGCTCGACCTGACCGGCGCGGGGCTGGGCGCCGAGCGCGTGCGGCTCGACAGCGGCGTCGAGGCTGGCGACGCCGTCTCGATGCACTACGACCCGATGCTCGCCAAGTTGATCGTGCATGGCGACGACCGCGACCAGGCGCTGGCCACCCTCAACCGTGCATTGAGCGCGCTCGACGTGGCCGGCGTAATCACCAACCGCGCCTTCCTGCAGCGCCTGGCCAGCCACTCCGCGTTCAAGCAGGCCGAGCTCGACACTCGCTTCATCGAGCATCACCACGACAGCCTGTTCGCCGCCCCACGGCTCGATGCCCAGGCCTATGCGGCAGCGGCACTGGTTGCCATCGACCGACTGCAGGACGAAGCCAGCGCCGACTCCCCCTGGGCACGCCGCGACGGCTGGCGGCTCAACGCCCCGGCAACCATCCGCATCGCCCTCACCGACCCGGCGCATGCCAGCGACGACGCCGACAGCGACGCCATCGTCACCGTGCTGGCCGAGCGGCTGATGACCGGCAACGACTGGCAGCTGCACATTGGCGGTGACACCTTGGCCGCCCGCCTGCAACGTCTGGACGGCGACGCCGTAGCGGTCACCCTGGACGGGCATCGCCGCCGCCTGTTGGCCCGCACCGAGCGTACCACCCATGGCGACATCCTCATCCTGGGCGATGCTCAGGGCGAGACCCGCCTGTTCTGGCGCCGCCTGGATGCCGTCGATCACGGCCATCACGAAGTCGACGCCACCCTCACCGCCCCCATGCACGGCACCGTGGTGGCCCTGCTCGTCGAGCCCGGCCAGACCGTCGAGAAAGGCACCCCGCTGATGGTCATGGAAGCGATGAAGATGGAGCACACCCTCAACGCCCCCGCCGATGGCCATGTGGAGAGCTTCCACTTCCAGGACGGCGATACCGTGGGGCAAGGGGATGTGCTGGTGGAGTTCGCTCCCTCTGAATAAGCTGAAGCGAAACTGAGAGCGCCAAGGTGAGCGGCGCCGGGGACAGGGCGAAGCGGAGGTCGTTTGCCAAGGAGGGCAAATGTAGCGTCCAAGGAAGGGTTTACAGCGCCTCCGCATAGCCCTGTCGATGGAGAAGCCGCGTTAACAGGATCAGTTGAGCGGAGACAACCGGAGTAACGGAATGGCATTTCCTAAAAAGGTTCGGCTAGTAGAAGTTGGCCCCCGCGACGGCCTGCAAAACGAACCCGAGCCGATCGGCACCACCACCAAACTGGAACTGATCGACCGACTCGGCGCAGCAGGCATCCGGCATATCGAGGCCGCCAGCTTCGTCTCGCCCAAGTGGGTGCCGCAGATGGCCGATCACCGCGAAGTGATGACCGGCCTCACCCGCCGCCCCGGCGTGGTGTACTCCGCCCTCACCCCCAATCTCAAGGGACTGGAAGCCGCGCTGGAATGCGGCGTCGAGGAAGTCGCCGTGTTCGGCGCCGCTTCCGAGGCCTTCTCGCAGAAGAACATCAACTGCTCGATTGCCGAATCGCTGCAACGCTTCGAACCGGTACTGGAACGCGCCAAGGCCGCCAACGTGCGCGTACGCGGCTATGTCTCCTGCGTGCTCGGCTGCCCCTACGAGGGCGAGATCGCCCCCGCCAAGGTGGCCGAGGTCTCGAAGGCGCTATATGACATGGGCTGCTATGAAGTCTCCCTCGGCGACACCATCGGCACCGGCACCCCGCTCAAGGCCAAGCGCATGATCGACGCCGTGAGCCGAGACATCCCCATGGACAAGCTCGCCGCCCACTTTCACGATACCTACGGCCAGGCGCTGGCCAACCTCTATGCCGTGCTGGAACAAGGTATCACGGTCATCGACAGTTCCGTCGCCGGCCTCGGCGGCTGCCCCTACGCCAAAGGCGCATCAGGCAACGTGGCCAGTGAGGATGTGGTTTATCTACTGGATGGGCTGGGTATCGAGACGGGAATCGAACTGAACAAGCTGGCGGGAACCGGCACCTGGATCACCCAAGCGATTGGGCGGCCAAACCGGTCGAAGGTAGGGGTGGCGCTGGCGGCGAAGTAAGCGCGCCTGAACAACCCCCCCCCGAGTCAGTAAGCTGGCTCGGGGGTTGCATTGTTATGTTCGTAAATTCTCGTTGATGGTGGTTAACGCCAGCCAACATGCGCGGCTACGAAATGGAGACGAAACCGCAATGCAGTAGGCGTCGCCATGCTTGGCCTTGTTAAGAAGCATTGGTAGGCAACTTCAGTATTAGCTGACAAAGCATGCTCTCTACTACCCAGGGGATACGGTCGGTAATTGTGTAGCTATTGTTTTGGATTTCTGAAATGTATTCAATGCTAGTCATGCCCTTATTTTTCACTCCTGACTTCAATCGATTTACCTTTTGACTAAGACCAGCCTCTAGCTCTGATGAAAAGTCGAAAGCAGAACTAACAAGATCTTTAGCCAAGTCATCAATATTGGGAGGGTCAAGAACGTGTGCGCATTTATTGCGCATTTTATTAAGCTTTAGTAGTGAAGCGTATAGGCTTGGCTCGAATTCCTCACCATAGAATGCTTGCAACACGTGAACTTTTTGAGAAAAACTTAGCTTGGCGTTATTTATAGATTTATTGGCTTTTGATTTATCGTATAACAGCGCCGTTAGTACCTCCTCAATGACCAAATGCGAAGAGAGGATATAGTTAAAGCTGTCTCCATGGGTTGGCAAATGCAAAAATACCTTTTCCGCAAACTCGGAGTGGCCTTTCTCGTGCAGAATTTTAAGTGACTGCCTTGCCATCTTTTGCCTCTTAACACCCGCAGCATGCGCGGCTTTGGAATGGAGACGAAGCCGCAATGGAAAAGACATTGAATGCTCTCGTCTTCCTTTATCGGCATGGGCTTTATACGCACCTTTACGACAAAGCTTCGTTAGGCAATTGCTGAGTCAAGCACGGATTTGGGAGACGCTACCGCCCCTACCTGTGCATGCGCTGATAGCCGGCTGCCATCCATGCGGTAGTCCCTGCGCGTGAGTCTTGTCGTGTGAGCCATCTTAAGTGGCCTTTGCCTTACGGTAACCAGCCGTTACGCAGAGGACAATGCCAACCAAAGCATTAGGCAACACTAATCGGCTTTTTTGATCTGAGCCCTGCAAAAGGAAAACCCCCGAAGGCTGAATCCAGCCTTCGGGGTTCGTTTCAAACAATGCCTAGCGGGCAGTCTCTCCCGCTACGGGACTAACCCTTAGCGGTGCAGGTCGAAGCGGTCGTTCTCCATCAGCTTGACCCAGCCCTTGACGAAGCGGTCAAGCATTCGCTCTTCGCCCCCGTCTGCGGCGTACTCCTCGGCGATGGCGCGTAGCTGCGAGTTGGAGCCGTAGATGAGGTCGACGCCCTGGCGACTGAACCGCGTACCTTAAAACCTTGGATTGATACTCAACGACAGCATGGCCGATAACTGACACAACGGCCTTCCTGAACTCTGTTGCAGCTCATTGAAAGCGCCCTGTACGACTCGCATATCGCGCTGACTGGTGGGGGTTTGGTCAACGATGTCTGCGGCCATCAGGCGTGCGACTACATCGCTGGTCAACAGGAAAGTATCCTTTCCGACCAGGCGCAAGAATCCGGCAGCCGAGCGTCCGCCCAGGCGAGCGCCGCGTTTGGCCAGCAAACGCCACAGGCCGATGATGTCGGTGCTCGGCCAGTTGGCAGTGAACTCGCCGAAACTGCTGCCCTGCTCCTGGCGAATATCCAGTATGAATTGGGCGTTCCTGGGAATGGTTTGCAGTTTGGTGCGGTGGCGGATGATTCGATCGTTTTTCATGTAGCCTTCGATTTGCTCCGGGCTGAGTAGCACCATTTTTTCAGGTACAAAACCCCAGAACGCTTCTTCAAAGTCAGGCCACTTGGCATCGACCACCGAGTGTTGCATACCGGCCCGAAAGACTCGCCGGCTCATGGCGGAAAGGTAACGATCATCGCCCTTCTGCTTCAACGCTTCGGCAGCAAGCGCTTTGGGCAGGAAAGCCTCCATGGCCTCGTCAGATTCAAAGCGCCTTCGCACGGTGTCGTAAAGCCAGTGGTAGTCAAGTGTCATGCGTGTCTCAATGTCAGTAGCGGAATCAGTCCAGTTGCATGCCTACGAAATTCAGGGCGATTCACTGAGCATGCTTTCCAGCTCGCTCTCGTTGACGCCGAGCATCTGCAGTATGGGGCGCTGAGCGGCGTTGAGGATGTGCTGACGCTCCTGCTCGCCGGGCAGGCTCTTGGCGACAACGTTGCTTTATTTCAGGCTGACCTACGAGAGGTTAACTTGGCAGATAAGGGTAGAAATTCGCAGCCGGTTCATGCACTAACGATGCTGCACTCTGCCCGCCATTGTGCAGCAGATATCTTTCGACCAGCGCATAACCGAGGCTGTAACCAACCCAATGAGGAAGGTCCCCTTGGCCAAAGAACCATTCCTCGTGCCGATAAGACCGTGCGGACCACTGTTGCTTTGCCTTTATGGCACACGCGACAATTTCCTTCTCGCTTAACGCAGATTCCCAAGGCTCGGGGGCTGATGCATAGAGCTGATGACAAAAATGACCCGCCAATCCCTCGGACACCAGAGCCTCTCCCAAAGTTCTCCCGTACCCAGGCCCTCGCCAACGCAGAACATGGTGAAGCTCATGTACCACCATTCGTTCAAATGCTTCCCCCATACAGTTGGCGAAGTTAGCATTCCCTGGGTCAAGGGTTAACTGCATCATGGTTCCAGTAGGCACGTAACCGACAAAACCTCTACAATCGATGACTTGTCCAGGCCAAACTTGGACCACCACATCCAAGCTGATGGCAGTCGACACTTGCTCAGCTCGGCAACGTGCTTCCTCGATCCCCTCGCTTATACGTTCGACCCAACCATCGAGCTGGCCACATGCATTGGCATAATGCACTATCCATTGTTCCATATGGCCTCCTGCTTGATTGATGATGTCCCCGGACTTGCACTACCCTACGCGGGGCTCGGCTCCTGCCCTGCGGCGCTGAGCATGCTTTCCAGCTCGCTCTCGTTGACACCGAGCATCTGCAGGATGTTGCGCTGCGCGGCATTGAGAATGTGCTGGCGCTCCTGCTCGCCGGGCAGGCTCTTGGCGATGGCCACGGCGCCGACCAGTGAGGCGAGGATGACGCGGGACTTGTCGGCGATGGCGTCGCGGTCGGGTTCGAAAGGCAGTTTCTTCAGGCGGCTCAGGGCGATGAGGCGGGTTTCCAGCATCTTCTTCATGCGCAGGTAGGACGCTTCGAACAGCGTGCGGATCTCGGCGTTCTCGTTACCGATCTCGTTGAACAGCACCGTCTCGGGGCCCGGCTTGTGCTTGCGTTCCAGCTCCTGGAGGTTGCAGCAGTTGGAGACCAGCTCCGTGAGGTGCTTCACCGACAAAGGGCCCTTGACCAGTCGGGCCGCACGGCTGCTCTCCAGGGTTTCCTGTACCGAGGCATGGTAGAGCGCCTCCTTCGAGGCAAAGTGTGCATAGAAAGCGCCATGGGTCATCTTGGCCAGTTTCATGATCTGGCCGATCGAGACCTTCTCGAAGCCTTGGCGACTGAACAGCTCGATCGCGGACTTGAGGATGCGCTCCCGCGATCTGGCCTTGTGGTGAGTCGAGTAGGGCATGGCAACCTCAGAGGGCGTTTACAAAAGGGCTGTACTCGGCAATTACGGCGTTGAAACTGCTCTCAAAAATGCTCATTTACTAGCTTGTAAACTCGTGTGCGAGCCCAGTGCGCTTTATCGTTCAATTTCGCCTTGTCTTGCCATCGTTCGCCTGTCTTGTAAACAGCCCTCTCATCTCCTGCGCTGAATATTACCTTGATCATATCAAGCCCGATGCTAGCGTGGCATAACCCAAACTGCTCAGGAAACCACCATGCAATCACCGCTCGTCATCACCGGCATGGGCGTGATCAGTCCGCTTGGTTGCGGCGTCGAGGCGAGCTGGGAGCGCCTGCTGGCCGGCCATTCGGGCATCTCCCCGATCACTCGGTTCGATACCGGTGAGCTGCCGATCAAGGTCGCCGGCACGGTGCCCGGTATCGCCGACGATGCGCATGCCGGCTTCGATCCGGACCGTGTGGCCGACGCCAAGGAGCGTCGCAAGCTCGAGCTGTTCAGTCTCTATGCGATGGCTGCTGCCGAAGAGGCTTTGACCCAGGCCGACTGGTTTCCGTCGAGCGACGCGGACCGCCTGGCCACTGCCACCCTCATAGGTTCCGGCATCGGCGGCTTCCCCACCATCACCCAGGCGCAGAACACCCTGTCGACGCGCGGCTACCGCCGGCTCTCGCCGTTCACCGTACCGGCCTTCCTGGCCAATCTGGCGGCGGGCAACGTGTCGATTCGCTATGGCTTGCGGGGGCCGCTGGGGTGCCCGGTGACGGCTTGTGCGGCGGGCGTGCAGGCCATCGGCGATGGCATGCGCCTGATCCGCAGCGGCGAAGCAGAGGTGGCCCTGGTGGGCGGCGCCGAGGCCTGCATCGACCCGCTCTCGCTGGCCGGGTTTCACGCCATGAAGGCGCTCTCCACCGAGCAGGACGATCCCACCCGGGCATCGCGCCCCTTCGACCGGGCGCGCAACGGCTTCGTCATGGGCGAAGGCGCGGGGTTACTGGTGATCGAGAGCCTGGCCCACGCCGAGGCACGCGGGGCCACGCCGCTGGCCATGCTCAGCGGTTACGGCACCAGCGCCGATGCCTACCACATCACCGCCGGACCGGAAGACGGCGCCGGAGCCGCGGCGGCTATTCGCGCAGCGCTGAAGATGGCGGGGCTGACTCCCGAGTCGATCGACCACATCAATGCCCACGCGACTTCGACGCCGGTCGGCGACCGGGCCGAGATCGCCGCCCTGCGCAATGCCTTCGGCGACGTTCTCCCCGGCATTCCGATCTCCGCGACCAAGTCGGCCACCGGCCATCTGCTCGGTGCCGCCGGCGGTGTGGAGAGCATCTTCTCCGCCCTGGCGGCCATGCACGACCGGCTGCCCCCGACCCTGAATCTGGAAAATGCCGACGAGGATCTGCAGGATCTGGACTTCGTCTCGGGGGCGGCGCGCGAGCATCGCAGTCAGCATGTGCTGTGCAACGGCCTGGGATTTGGCGGGGTGAATGCCGCGCTGATCGTCAGCAAGATGTAGGGGGCATTCCGCTATTCGGCTGCTTGCCGGGGGCACAACCGGGCCGCCACTGCCCGCGCCTTGCACACGGACAGCGACAACCTGCATCGGCTCGCGTCTGGGGCTGAAAGACGCCCCGGACTCGGCCTAGCGCGCCTGACGCTCGGCCAGCACGCGCCGGTAGAGGCCGGCGCAGACCGCGACAAACACCGCCAGCCCCAGCCACGGCGAAATGCCGGCGAAGCCGTCTCCCACCAGCGCCAGCGGTGCGTCACTACCGGTAAAGCCAATGATGCCGGCCATCAACACGCCCATCAGGCTCTCGCCGACGATCATGCCCGAGGCAATCAAGACACCACGGCGACGCGGCTGCTCCACGCTGATCTTGGGGTCCGTACCGCGCGCCACCGCACGCGCCTGCAGACGGCGCTGAATCACCCAACCCAGAATGGCGCCGATGATCAACGGCATGTTGACGCTGGCCGGCAGATAAATACCCAGCCCCACCGCCAGCACCGGCAAGCGGGCGACACCACCACGGCGCTTGAGCAGCTCGTCGATGCCAATCATCACCGCCCCCAGCACCAGGCCAATAATGATCATCGACCACTGCAGATCATGGGCAAAGATCCCCTTGACGATGGCGGTCATCAGCGAGGCCTGCGGCGCCCCCAGCGCCTGGCTGACGTCCATGTCGGCACGCGGCAGTGCCCCCACGAAGCCATAGGCGTTATAGAGCAGCGTCAGCACCGGCGGAATCACCAGCGCCCCCACCAGACAGCCGATGATCAGCGCTACCTGCTGACGCCACGGCGTCGCGCCGACCAGATAGCCGGTCTTGAGGTCCTGCAGGTTGTCGTTGGAAATCGCCGCTACGGCCACGATCACCGAGGTCGAGAACAGTGCCAGCGCCGTTGGCAGCATGTTGGCGACATCGTCGCCGAGCATGGTCAGCCCATCGCTTAGCTGATTGAAACCGAGAATCATCAGCGAGACCAGGATCACCGCAACGATGCCAATCCCCGAAATCGGGCTGCTGGATGAGCCCACCAGCCCGGCCATGTAGCCGCAGGCGGCAGCAATGATGAAGCCGAACAGCCCGGCAAACAGCACGCTACCCAGCGCGAGTGTCCAGAAAGTGCCGCTGGCCATGTCCGGCGCCGCCGCGTGCAGGAAGTAGGCAAATACCGCAAACAGCGCGACCAGCAGAATACCCGCCAGACCCAGCAGAATCGGCGCCGGCAGGTCGCGGTCGGTGCGCGGCATCTGGGTCATGCCGCCCTGGCCCTTGCCCAGTGCGCCAAAGGATGCCCGCACGCCTTCGATCATCGGCTTGAGCAGCGTCAACAGGGTCCAGATGGCCCCGACCCCGATCACCCCGGCCCCGATGAAGCGCACGTCTTCGGACCAGTGCTGCATCGCGACATCCGTCAACGACTGCCCGGCCGAGGCGGGATCCATGGCCGTCAACCAGGGCACCGCGATCCCCCAGGTAATCAGCGTACCGATCAATATCGCCACCCCAGCGACGATGCCGATCATATAGCCAGCCCCGACCAGCGCCAGCGAGAAACCGGTCGAGAACTGGAATGCGGTGCGCCCTGCCGTCAGCCAGAGCGTGATGCTGTCCGCCAGCACGCGAAAGCCACTGCTGGCCAGCGAGAACGCCGCCGCCACCAGTGCCCCCAGCGCAATATCGCGTGCACCGGGCTCATTGGCATCTTGTTCGCGTCTGTCGTTATCGCGACCGCGATCGCCGACTTCGAGAATCTCGGCAGCGGCGACGCCTTCCGGATAGGGAAGGTCGCTCTGCACGACCATCGCCCGGCGCAGCGGAATGGTATACAGCACTCCGAGAATCCCGCCGATGGCGCAAATCGCCGAGGTTTGCCAGAAGGGGAAGCCTTGCCAGTAACCCACCATCAACAGGCCGGGAAGGATAAAGATGATGGCCGACAGGGTCCCGGCCGCCGAGGCCTGGGTCTGCACCATGTTGTTTTCGAGTTTATTGGCACCGGCCAAGCGGCTCAGCAGCGCCATGGAGATCACCGCCGCGGGGATCGACGAGGCAAAGGTCAGCCCCACCTTCAGCCCCAGATAGACATTGGAGGCGGTAAACACCACCGTGATCAACGCACCGAGCACGACCCCGCGCAGGGTCAGCTCCGGTAGCGTCATCTCATCGGGAATTCGCTGTGACATGACAAGCTCTCGCTCAACATAATGCCCCCGGCCAGGACGGCACGGGGGCACTATTACCTGAAGTTTTCGCTGGGCGAGTCATTGCACTCACCCAATCATTAGCGGACGGTGATAATAGCATGAAGACCGCAAACGCCGAAGTGGGCATGCAGGCTGGCAGTAAGGTCATGCCAGGGAAACGACACTTTTCCCTGACCAACGGCAGTGCATTGCCGCGTCTGGCTATGTATGACTGCCGAAATACTTGGCCTTCTGGTATAGCCTTCCCAAAAGACCAGTACCCAAGACCATGAAGAGACTCATGGCAATCACCAGCAGAGATCCATAGGCGATATCACCCGAGAAGGAATATCGGCTTATCACGCTACCTATGTGCTGCACGAACAAGAAAACGCCGATCAGGAACGTTCCAGCACGTACTAGATCGGTGTCTTTAACATCGATATCAGCTTCCTCACCACCGTGAATCCTGTTGGCTATGGCACTCGCGGAAAACCAGAGCGCTACCCCGATTACGATAGGCACGACTGCCGTAGCAATAGCCATGGCAAGCCATTCGCCAGCCAAAACCTCTTGAGATTGGGGGTTAAACAGAACCGGCAATATCCAGAACAATGTTTTAAGGCCGAAATACAGGCCCAGAATTTTGATCAAAAGAATTGAAAAAGGCTTCATGTCCTATCCGTTCAAAGCACGCCGCCATCAGGCGCAGGGGGTAAAGGGGGCCGCATAGCTTTTTGCCTACGTGAGCGAAACCACCGTTCATCCAGTCGGCAGTGACTTTAGTGCGCGCCAGCCGGCCTGGCCACGGCAAGACACGACGCTCGGCTGCCATGGTGCGCCAGGAAGGTGAACTCTTCCAATTCCAGACCCGCGCCGTGGAGCTGGGATTTAAAGTCTTCCTCGTAAGTCACACGACCGAAATCGATGCTCGTGAAACGCTTCAATACCGGCTTTAACGTCTCCATCCAGCGCGATGGCCGCGTCTGAATGGTTTGCGTGAAGAATATCCGCCCGCCCGGGCGCAAAAGCTCGCAGCAATGCCGCAGCGCCCGGTCAGGCTCGGGCAGGAGCATGAAGCTGGCCGAGAAGTAGACGGCTTCATACGGCCCACCGCGGTGATCGTAGACCGATTCGAGACGCACCTCGGCACAATCGGCCAGTACGGACGCCGTAAGCCTTCGCCGGGCGCGCTTTATGTAGTCGGCGTCGATATCGATGCCGGTAACGCGCAGGCGCTTTCGCTTGATCCGTTCGGCATTGGCCAACAACGCGCCTGCCGTGCCAATACCGACATCCAGGACCGCGGCACCGTCGGGCACGCGCTTCAGCACCTCCGCGTACCATCGGGAAGTGAGCCTGAGGATAAAAGTGTCGTAGATGAAACTGCGCATCGCGGCTCCTTGGTTGACTCGATCAATCGTCAGAGCAAAAGCTTGCCAATGTCGAGAACTCGAAAAATCCGGCCATCCGGCTGTTCCCGGGCCAATCGCTGCCGATAAAGAGCAGAGATACATCGTGGTCTACCGTAACATCGCCCCCCATTCGACTCGATCGAGGATTTATTCCCATGACCCAAGAGACTCCCGTCGTAGTAGCCGACATCATGATCCGCAACATCGTGACGCTACGTCTCGAGCAGACGCTCAATGACGGTAACGAGGCCATGCGGGAGCACAAGATACGGCACCTGCCGGTGCTGGACGAACAAGGTCACTTGGCGGGCTTGCTCAATCAGAAAATCGTGCTGCGGGAAGCGCTGCGAATCACCGATAACTACGGCTCACATCGTTTGAGTCACCATCTGGGGCGGATACCGCTCGCCGAGGTCATTTCCAGGGACGTGCTCACGCTGTCGGTCGACACGCCGCTTGCCGATGCCGGGAGAAAGCTGCTGGCACATCGCCAGGGGGCCATGCCGGTGCTGGACGGCGACGAGCGCCTCGTCGGCATTCTCTCTTCCGCGGATTTCGTGCGCCTGGCCGTCGCGTTGCTCGACAACGGACAGGACTGAGCCAACAGCACTTTTTGACTCGCGTTCCCGCTGACCGCTTCAATCCAGAAGCCGCCCTATCGGACGGCTTCTGTCGAATGTTAGAGAAGTGAACCACGGTTACTTTAGAAGGCACACTAGAAAGGCACACTGGGACGTCAGGTTATTATTCGTAGTGACTCCATAAGCGGAGAACTTTGATTGTCCTCTCCTCGTCAAGCACTTGGTAAACGAGACGGTGCTGAATATTGATCCTGCGTGAATATGCCCCGAGCCGGGGGAACCGACTCGGGAGCGTTCTCCACTCGAAAGCCACGATCAGGCCGAGGCTGGGGTCGCTCTGGCGGCACGCGCCGCGTGCAGCTTTCTGTAGCTTTCGATCAGGCGCTGGTGGCGGTCGATGCCTTCCAGCTTCATGCTGGTGGGCGTCAGGCCGTAAAAGCGTACCTCGCCGGTCACCGAGCCGACCACGGCGTCCATGGTCTCCTCGCCGAACATGCGCTTGAGGTTGTGGAGGTAATCATCCAGTACCAGCTCGTCGTTCAGGGTGATTTCGAGCACCGCCTGCATCGCCTGATAGAACAACCCGCGCGCGACGGTGTTGTCATTGAACTGCAGGAACATCTCGACCCGCTCCAGCGCCTCTTCATGCTGCCCGAGCGCTAGGGCGATCAGCAGCTTCAGTTCCAGGATGGTGAGCTCGGACCAGATGGTGTTGTCGTCGAACTCGATGCCGATCAGGGTGACGATCTTCATCTGCTCGTCGAGCTCGCTCTCCTCCAGGCGCACGAGCAGGTCGGCCAGTTGCCCGTCGTCCAGCGAATGCAGGTTGAGGATGTCCTCGCGGAAGGCCAGCGCCATGTTGGTGTTGTCCCAGACCAGATCCTCCACGGGATACACCTCGGAATAGCCCGGCACCAGGATACGGCACACCGGCGCGCCCAGATCCTCGTGAACGGCCATGTAGGCTTCCAGGCCCATCTCTTCGAGAATGCCGAACAGCCGGGCCGCTTCCTCGTCGTTGTCGTTGGAACCGGCGCCCGAGAAATCCCACTCGCAGAACTCGACGTCGGCACGCGAGCTGAAGAAGCGCCAGGAGATCACGCCCGACGAGTCGATGAAATGCTCGACGAAGTTGTTCGGCTCGGCCACCGCCTGGGAGTTGAAGGTAGGTGGCGGCAGGTCGTTCAGCCCTTCGAAGCTGCGCCCTTGCAGCAACTCGGTGAGGCTGCGCTCCAGCGCCACCTGCAGGCTGGGATGCGCGCCGAACGAGGCGAACACGCCGCCGGTACGCGGGTTCATCAGCGTGACGCAGGCCACCGGGAACTGTCCGCCGAGGGAGGCGTCCTTGACCAGCACCGGGAAGCCCTGGGCCTCCAGCGCCTCGATGCCTTCGCGGATGCCGGGGTACTTCGCCAGCACCTCGTCGGGGACATCGGGCAGTACGATCTCGTCTTCGATGATCTGCTTCTTCACCGCCCGCTCGAAGATTTCCGACAGGCACTGCACCTGCGCCTCGGCCACCGTATTGCCGGCGCTCATACCGTTGCTGAGGTAGAGGTTCTCGATCAGGTTGGAGGGGAAGTAGACCGTTTCGCCGTCGGACTGACGCACGAAGGGCAAGGCAACGATGCCGCGATCCGTCCGACCGGAGTTCGTGTCGTAAAGGTGCGAGCCGCGCAGCTCGCCGTCCGGGTCGTAGATCGACCGGCAGTGATCGTCCAGGATGCCTTCCGGCAGTTCATCAAACGGCCCCGGCTGGAACCACCGCTCGTCGGGATAGTGAACGAACTCACTGCTGGCGATCTCCGTACCGAAGAACTGATCGTTGTAGAAGAAGTTGCAGGAGAGGCGCTCGATGAACTCGCCCAGCGCCGAGCACAGCGCGGCTGCCTTGGTGGAGCCCTTGCCGTTGGTGAAGCACATCGGCGAGGCGGCATCGCGAATGTGCAGCGACCAGACGTGCGGCACGATGTTGCGCCACGAGGCGATCTCGATCTTCATGCCGAGAGCCTCGAGGATGCCGGTCATGTTGGCGATGGTCTGCTCCAGCGGCAGATCCTTGCCCTCGATCCAGGTGTTCTCGCCCTCGGCACGGTTTTTTACATGCGCGCCCCCCATCAGCAGCGCCTGGGCGTCCTCGTCGATGTTGTCGACCACCTCGATCTGGAACTCGGGATTGTTCTGGATCACCCGCTTGACCGAGCAGCGCTCGATGGAGCGCAGGATGCCCTGGCGGTCCTTGTCGGACAGATCGTTGGGCAGCTCGATCTGGATGCGGAAGATCTGGTTGTAGCGGTTTTCCGGATCGACGATGTTGTTCTGCGACAGGCGGATGTTCTCGGTGGGGATGTCCCGCGCGTTGCAGTACACCCGCACGAAGTAGGCGGCGCAGAGTGCCGACGAGGCCAGGAAGTAGTCGAACGGGCCCGGGGCGGAGCCATCTCCCTTGTAGCGGATCGGCTGATCGGTGATGACGGTGAAGTCGTCGAACCTGGCTTCCTGACGCAGGTTCTCGAGATAGTTGACCTTGATTTCCATAAGCGGGAGCCGGGTTGATGGCTTTCGGGGAGTCTTGGGATATGGCCGGCCATTATCCCGATTTTGCCGCCCGGCGTCTTGGGGGTGGCGAAAAATCGGGCAACACCCGGTTCCGCGCCGGCCCAGGCCTCCCGCCCGGCCTACATCCCGTATTCCCGTTCTACCCGGGCGATGCGCACCCGAAAATCGCTGTACCACTGCCGGTGGCCCAAGCGCTGTGCTTGCAGATGTTCGGCGTGCCGCTTCCAGTTCCGGATGGCCTCCAGGCTCGCCCAGTACGACACGGTGATTCCCAGTTCCTCCCGGGCGGACTCGATGCCCAGAAAGCCTGGTTGCGTGGCGGCCAGCGCCACCATGCGTTCGGCCATGGCGGCATAGCCATGATCGCCCTCGGTTCGATGGCTGCTGAAGATGACGGCGTAGTATGGCGGTTCAGGCGTGTTGGCTGTTGTCATGGGTTCTATAAGTGCAGGATCGCAACATCAAGGGGAAGTGATTTGCCGGAATGATAACGGGAGTCGCTCGTGCACGGCGAGCGGCGGGCAAGGGTTTCAGCCCTTCGCCTTGGATTCCGTTTCCGCTGCCAACCCGCTTTCCCAGTTCCTCCCGGGCGGACTCGATGCCCAGAAAGCCTGGTTGCGTGGCAGCCAGCGCCACCATGCGTTCGGCCATGGCGGCATAGCCATGATCGCCCTCGGTTCGATGGCTGCTGAAGATGACGGCGTAATATGGCGGTTCAGGCGTGTTGGCTGTTGTCATGGGTTCTATAAGTGCAGGATCGCAACATCAAGGGGAAGTGATTCGCCGGAATGATAACGGGAGTCGCTCGTGCACGGCGAGCGGCGGGCAAGGGTTTCAGCCCTTCGCCTTGGATTCCGTTTCCGCTGCCAACCCGCTCAGGGCCTCCCGGCAGCGCCGTTCCACCTCGTCCAGCTCGCCCTGCATGATGCGAATGTCCTCGAGTTGGCGATGCAGGTTGGCACGCTTCTCCGCCAGGATGTCGAGCATGCGTTCGAGCTGTCGGGCGCTGCCGTTCTGCGCCGTGTCGTAGAGATCGATGACCTCGCGGATCTCGGCCAGCGAAAAGCCCAGGCGCTTGCCCCGCAACGTCAACTTGAGGCGCACGCGATCCTTGTCCCGGTAGATGCGGGTCTGCCCGTTTCGTTCAGGCGCCAGCAGCCCTTCCTGTTCGTAGAAGCGGATGGTGCGCGTGGTGATGTTGAAACGCTGTGCGAGTTCGCCAATCGTGTAGGTCGTGCTCACCGGGCGGCATCTCCTGGATTCATGGGGCCGAGTTCAGGCGCAGGGCATCTGCCCGGCCGGGGCGCGTCAGGGTAGCGCCTGTCTGACGTTGACGTAAAGCCTGCGCCCGGCATCCTCGCGCCATGCCCCGGCCATTGCGCCTTAGCTAGTTCAGCCCCAATTCGTGGATGGACGTCTCGCGCATCTTGAACTTCTGGATCTTGCCGGTGACGGTCATCGGGAAGGCGTCGACGAACTTCACGTAGCGCGGCACCTTGTAGTGGGCGATCCGCCCCTGGCAGAACTCGCGCAGCTCCGCCTCGTCGAGACTCTCGCCCTCGACCCGCTTGACCCAGGCCATCACCTCCTCGCCGTACTTCTCGTCCGGCACGCCGATCACCTGCACGTCGGAAATTGCCGGATGGGTGTACAGAAAGTCCTCGATCTCGCGCGGGTAGATGTTCTCGCCGCCGCGGATGATCATGTCCTTGATGCGTCCGACGATCGCCACGTACCCATCCTCGTCCATGGTGGCCAGGTCGCCGGTATGCATCCAGCCGGCGCCATCGATGGCCTTGTCGGTGGCGTCAGGGTTGTCCCAGTAGCCGAGCATGACGCTGTAGCCGCGCGTGCACAGTTCGCCTTTCTCGCCCCGCGCCACCAGCGCGCCCGTCGAAGGGTCGACCAGCTTGACCTCGGTATGGGGATGGATGGTCCCCACCGTCGTCACCCGCTTGTCGAGCGGCGCATCGGTCTGGGTCTGCAGGCTTACCGGACTGGTCTCGGTCATGCCGTAGCAGATGCTGACCTCGCGCATGTGCATCTTGTCGATGACCTGACGCATCACCTCGATGGGGCAGATCGATCCCGCCATGATACCGGTACGCAGCGAACTCAGGTCGAACTGGGCGAAATCGGGATGCTCGAGTTCGGCAATGAACATCGTCGGCACACCGTAGAGCGCCGTGCCACGCTCCTCGCTGACCGCCTGCAGGGTCGCCAGCGGATCGAAGCCGTCGCCTGGGTAGATCATCGCCGCGCCATGCGTCATGCAGCCCAGGTTGCCCATCACCATGCCGAAGCAGTGATAGAGCGGCACCGGAATCACCATGCGGTCCTCGCCGGTCAGACCGATGCGTTCACCGACGAAGAAGCCGTTGTTGAGAATGTTGTGATGGGAGAGCGTCGCCCCCTTGGGCGCGCCGGTGGTGCCCGAGGTGTACTGGATGTTGATGGGTTCGTCGAACTGCAGCGTGGCCTGGAGTGCCGCCAGTCGGCCGGCATCGACTTCATCGGCTCGTGATAGCAGCGCCTCCCAGGTCAGCATGCCCGAGCGGGTAAGGGCGGCGTCCAGGCAGACGACGCGCTTTAACGCGGGCAGGCGCGCGCTGTCGAGCTCCGCCGGGGATGCCGCGTCGAGCTCCGGAACAAGTTCGGCGAGCATGGCGACGTAATCCGAGGCCTTGAAGGCGCCCTGAAGCACCAGCGTGGAAGTCCCCGATTGCCTGAGGGCATAGTCGAGCTCGTGGGTGCGGTAGCTGGGATTGATATTGACCAGCACCGCGCCGATCTTGGCGGTGGCGAACTGGGTGATGGTCCACTCGGCGCAGTTGGGTGCCCAGATGCCCACCCGGTCGCCTTTTTCCACGCCGATGGCAAGCAGCGCACGGGCCGCGCGATCGACCACGTTCTGCAATTCCCGCCAGGTGTAGCGCAGCCCCTGATGGCGGCTGATCAGCGCCTCGCGGTCGGCATAGCGGGCGACAGTCTCGTCGAAGCAGTCGCCGATGGTCTGCCCCTTGAGAGGCAGATCGCTGATACCGCTGACATAGCTGGGGTGTTCGCGCCGCAGCGGCGCTTGCGGTGTTGTCGTGGCTTGGCGTGTCATGGGTTTACCTGTTTGTTGTTGTGGCAAATCGTTGGCTCGCCGGGCCCTCTCAGATCCGGATAACGCCGGACATCGAGCGTGGCCCTTCATGCTTGCGGGTGCCGGGTCCGGGCCCGACCGCTTCGCGGTTCCGTGAAAAGAGGCACTGCGCGACCCATCCCGTACGGCAGGACTCGCCGTGCCGTCCTCCCGGGAAAGATGGGGTTAGAATAGGCACCATTGACGTTTACGTAAAGATAAGCAGGCGCGCCGCTCTCGTAAACCTTTCTTCCAGCAAAAACGCCCCGTGACGCTTCCGGGCGGGATGCGTCACGGGGCGCTGCTGGCGTGAAGCGCGCAGGAGCCAATCCGGGAATTCAGTCCTCTTCGTCGTCGGCGATGTCACGGCCGAAGGCGCGCCACTGGGGCAGCGTCATCACCTCGGTGGATTCGGTCTGCAGGTCGTGGACGATAAGCAGCTCACCGCGTTCGAGCTGGCGGCGTAGCTGGCTAACCCAGCCACGCATGCCTTCTCCGATGTCGGTGGTGTCATAGCCCTGGCGAGTGACGAACGCCTCGAGCAGCGCCTCCAGCGTCTCTTCGGGCAGCATGCGGTAGGGTATTTCGACGAAGCGACCGCTCATGGTGCCTCCTCCTCGTTTTCGAGTTGAGCCAGACGCTCGAGAAACTGCGCCTCGTCGATCACCTCGACGCCAAGCTGGCCGGCTTTTTCCAGCTTGCTTCCCGCTCCGGGTCCCGCGACCACGCAGGCGGTCTTCTTCGACACGCTGCCCGACACCTTGGCGCCCAGCGCCTGCAGGCGCGCCTTGCCCTCGTCGCGGGTCATGCTTTCCAGCGTGCCGGTCAGCACCCAGGTCTGCCCCGCCAGCGGCTGGATGCGCTCGCCCCGCTCGACCTCTTCCCAATGCACGCCCACCGCAATCAGATCGTTGATGGTGTCGCGGTTGTGCGTCTCCTGAAAGAACGTGTGGATGTGGCTGGCCACGATCGGTCCGATATCGCTGACGGCGATCAGATCGTCAAGCGTCGCCGCCATCAGCGACTTCAACGAGCCGAAATGCTGCGCCAGTGCGATGGCGGTCGCCTCGCCGACCTCGGCGATGCCCAGCGCATAGATGAAACGCGCCAGCGTAGTATGCTTGGCTCGCTCGAGCGCGTTGACCAGATTGGTGGCCGACTTCTCGGCCAGGCGTGGCAGCTCGGCAAGCCGTGACACCTCGAGCCGGAACAGATCGGCGGGAGTGGCGACCCACTGACGCTCGACGAGCTGGTCGATCAGCTTGTCGCCGAGGCCATCGATATCCATGGCCCGCCGGCTGGCGAAGTGCTTGAAGGCCTCCTTGCGCTGTGCCGGGCAATACAGCCCCCCCGAACAGCGTGCGTCGACCTCCTCGCCGACCCGCTCCACCAGCGAGCCGCAGACCGGGCAGTGTTCGGGCAGCAGAATGGCGCGCACGTTCTCGGGCCGCTGGGTCTTGTCCACGCCGACGATCTGCGGAATCACGTCGCCGGCACGCCGGACGATGACGGTATCGCCGATGCACACGCCAAGGCGCGCGATCTCGTCCATGTTGTGCAGCGAGGCGTTGGATACCGTCACCCCGGCGACGGGCACCGGTTCCAGCTTGGCGACCGGGGTCAGCTTGCCGGTGCGCCCGACCTGGAAGACGACGTCATTGATTACCGTGGTCTGCTCCTGGGCGGGGAACTTGAAGGCGATCGCCCAGCGCGGCGCTCGCGAGACGAAGCCGAGTTCGCGCTGATCGCGCAGGTCGTCGACCTTGAGCACGGCACCGTCGATATCGTAGTCGAGCGTCTCGCGGCGCTCGCCGAGGCGTTGGCAGAAGCCGATCACGCCTTCGCTACCCTGCACCACATCCAGCTCGGGGCTGGTACGAAAGCCGAAGTCACGCAGCCGCGACATCAGCGCCGAGTGCGACGGCTGCTGAAAGGTCTCATCGATGCGCGCCACCTGGTAGGCGCAGAACTCCAGCGGACGCGTTGCGGTGATCTGCGGATCCAGCTGACGCAGGCTGCCTGCAGCCGCATTGCGCGGGTTGGCGAAGGGCTTCGCACCCTCTTCGCGGTTACGGGCATTCAACCGCTCGAACCCCGAGTGGTTCATGTAGACCTCACCGCGCACTTCGAGCAGCTCGGGTAAGGCCGTACCCCGCAGTCGCAGGGGCACCGAGGGCAGCGTGCGCAGGTTCGCGGTGATGCCTTCGCCGGTGCGGCCATCGCCGCGTGTCGCCCCCTGAATCAGTACGCCATTTTCATACACCAGCGAAACGGCCAGACCATCGAGCTTGGGCTCGCAGCAAAAGGCGATATCCTCGTCACGACTCTCCAGCTTGTCGCTGACACGCCTGACGAACGCGCAAAGCTCCTCATCATCGAAGGCGTTGTCCAGCGACAGCATGGGCACGGCGTGGCGGATTTCGGGAAAGCCTCCCACCAATGGCGCCCCGATACGCTGCGTTGGCGAGTCGGGCGTGACGATATCGGGATAGGCGGCCTCCAGCGCCTGCAGGCGACGCAGCCGACGATCGTAATCGATATCGGTCAGGGTCGGATCATCGAGGATATAGTAGCGATGATTGGCCTCCAGCAGCTCGGCGCGCAGCTTGGCGGTTTCATCAAGGACATCCTGGGGAATCTGGCTCATGGCGAGTCGGGGGCTCTGCATCGATGGGTTCGCTGGGCATGTCACGGAATGGCTCATTGTAGCCAAACCCACCGTCGCGCCATATCCCCGCCGTCCATCAACGACGACGGGGGCCGAAGCCCCCGTCCATGCTGCGCCGCTGTCTTGCTTGCCTGAAGCGTCCTGCTTGAAAGCGCTCAGTTGGCCTGATAGCGATGCAGGCGATGGCGACGCTCGAACTCCTGGACCCGCTGACGGGCGAACTCGATGGTCTGCGCCGTCATGACACTGCGGTTTTCATCCTTGAGTTCGCCGCCGAGATTGCGCACCAGCACCATCGCCGTCTCGATCATCGCCTCGAACGCCGCCGCCGTGTCATGGGCGCCGGGCAGGGGCATCAGGAAGGTCACGCCCGGTGTGGAGAACCCCTCGTCCATGGCGTCGAGATCGAAGACGCCCGGCTTGAGCACGTTGACCATCGAGAACTGCAGTTCGCTGTCTTCGGCTTCGGTCTCGTAACGGTGGAAAATCCCCATTTCACTGTAACGCAGCCCACACGCCAGCATCAGATGCAGCAGCGTTGGCCCGGGGAAGCCCTCCTCGTTGCGTGACAGCACGCTGATGACGATGACCTCTTCGGCATCGGCCAGCGTTTCGCGGGCGCGTGCCGCGCTGACGTGGTGGCGCTTGGCCCGCTCCACGGCGGGATGCTGGGTGACGACGTCATGGCGCGGTGCCGGCTCGAAGTCCTCCTCCAGCGCCGCCCCTTGCGTTTCATCATCCACCGCGTATTCCGTCTGCGGCTGGAATTCCGGCTCCGGTTCGGATTCACGCCGCACGCGAACGGGGGATTCGGCCATGTCATCACGCTCGGGAGACGTGTTCCGCTCCGCGCTCGCGGCAGAGGGACGTTGATACTCGCCTCTCTCCCTCTCTAGCTCTCGATCTCTCTCCCGAGCCGTCACGTCGGATCGCGTATCGCGCTCGGCGCGCAGCGGAGCCGGATTCGGCGAGGCGCTCGGCTCGGGTGACGCTGGCGCACTCGCGGCCTCCGCCGGCTTGGCATCGCGCAGGCTGCCGCTGCGCCATTGGGTGCGGGAGCGGATCGCATCCTTGAAGCCACGCCGCTTGATGACGCTCGGCTTGAGCTGGTCTTCGGGAATACGCTCGGTACGCCGTGGCGTCTCAGGCTGTGTCGGTTCCTTGCGCTCGTTCCGAGCGAAAGTTGCAGGCCTGACAACACGTGCCCCGCCATTGGGCAGCTCCCAATTGACTTCCGCCTCGCGAGCGGCTTCTTCGGGATCGTCCAGTGCCGCCGTCGGCTGCGCTTCGTCCGCTGCCATGTCGTCCGATACCTTGTCGTCCGATGCCAGATCGAGCCGCGGAACGCGTCGCTGACGCTGGAGGCGACGCACACCGTCAATGACGATGACCGTGACCAGAACCAGCCCCAGAATGATCAACCATTCTCGTAATTCCATGGGATGTGTTGCCTGTTCGCTATGGCGCCATGCCTGAAAACATGCTCATTGATAAGTAGCATAACGCGATTAACAAAAAATGAGCTACTTTTTTTAATTGTCAAGCAGTTCTCTTGGCTTAATCAGTGCGATGTTTTTCCCTGCTTTAATCCCATTTAACCTACCTCATTCTAACCCCGTTAACCCTGGCTCTCTTGGTTATATTGTGTTGGGTGTTGGTAACGGGATTATGAATCCTTGTCTTCCTCAGGCTTCGGCCAGTGCCGCGGCCTCCTCCACTCCCACCGATACGAGCCGGGAGACGCCGGGTTCCTGCATGGTCACGCCCATCAGCCTTTCGGCCGCCTCCATGGCGATCTTGTTGTGCGTGATATAGATGAACTGCACCGACTCCGACATGTCCTTGACGAGTCTGGCATAGCGTCCCACGTTGGCATCGTCGAGCGGTGCGTCGACCTCGTCGAGCATGCAGAATGGCGCCGGATTGAGCTGGAAGATGGCGAACACCAGCGACAGTGCAGTCAGCGCCTTCTCCCCGCCCGAGAGCAGATGGATGGTACTGTTCTTCTTGCCCGGTGGGCGCGCCATGATCGCGACGCCCGTCTCCAGCAGATCGTCGCCGGTAAGCGTCAGCCATGCCGTTCCGCCGCCGAACACCTTGGGGAACAACGCCTGGAGCCCGGCATCGACCTCATCGAAGGTCTGCTTGAAGCGCGTGCGCGTTTCCTGATCGATCTTGCGGATCGCCCGTTCGAGCGTCTCGAGCGCTTCGCTGAGTTCGGCGTGCTGCGCCTCGAGATAGTTGCGCCGCTCGGCCTGCTGATCGTACTCCTCGATGGCCGCGAGGTTGATGGCCCCCAGGCGGCGGATCCTGTCGGCGGTCTCCTCCAGACGCGTCTGCCAGGCCGACTCGGTGGCGTTGGGGTCGAGCGCCTCGAGCAGGGCCTCGACATCATGGCCCTGCTCGCCATAGCCGAGCTCGGCGAGCTGCTCGTCCTGGGCCTCGGCCTTGAGCCTGAGCGCCTGGGCCTGCATGCGGCCCTCCTCCAGCTGGCCCCGGACGGCTTCGATATTGCGCTCGTGCGCCTGCCGGCTCTGCTCCGTCTCGCGCAGCGTCTCGGCGAGGCGCTGAGCCTGATCCCGACAGGCGTTCAGCCTGGCTTCCTCGTGACTGCGCCGATGCAGGAGTTCATCGAGCTGTTCTCGGCTCTCGTCTTCCGGTTCACGCAGCGTCTCGCGCTGCTCCTCGAGTAGCGCACATTTCTCTTCCAGGCGGGCGCGCTGATCGTCGCTGCGCGAGCGCTGCTGCTCGAGGCCCGAGCGCTCGGTAGCCAGACGCTGATGTTCCAGGGCCAGACGCTGCTGATGCTCGCGCGCCGGCAACAGCCGCGTGCGCAGATGGGCCAGGCTCTCCTGCGCCTCGCGACGGTGGCGCTCCAGCGTCTCGCGTTCCTGACTGTTGGCCTCGACATCGCTCATGGCGGCCTGCCAGCGCTCCCGGGCCGCTTCCAGCTCGAGCACCTGCGTTGCGTGCCGCTCGGCCAGTTGCGCCAGTTCCTCGTCGATGTCGCGGGCACGACTGTCGACGTGCTCGAGCCGGCTGGCGAGGCTGGCCTCCTGGGTGGCCGACTGCTGGCGACGCTGAGCCAGTTCGCGCTCTTCCAGGCGCAGCCGTTCCAGCCCCGCCTCCGCATGGGTCATGACATCACGGGCCCGCACCAGCGCCTCCTCATGCCGGGCCAGGCGCTCATCGAAGCCGGCCAGCTCCCGCTCGGCCTGTTCATGCCGCTGGCGTTGGGCAATGATGCTGTCAGCCGTCTCGCCTGCGCCACGCCGGCGCGCCCAGCCCGCCCCCAGCCACAAGCCGTCAGGCGTGATGACGCTCTCCCCCGGCGCCAGCGACGCCAGGCGCTCCCAGGCCTGCTGCTGCGTATCGGCACACTGGATATGTCCCAGCAGATGGGACGCGGCACCGGCGCCCCTGACCTGCTCGGCCAGGCTCCCCGGCGGCGGCGGCGGCGCCATTTCGTCAAGCAGCGGCAGCTCGCCGCGCGGTAGCGTGGTCAGCGCCTGCTGCGCCGCTTGCGGAGAGACCAGACGCGCCTTGAGCCAAGGGGCAAGCACCCAGGCCGTCGCACCGTCCCATGGCGCGTTCGCTTCGAGGGTCTCGGCCAGACGTGGCAGCCGCGACAGGCCATGCGTCTCGAGGTGAGACTCCAGCTGCTCGTCGCCCTCCGCCAGGGCCGCCTCGAGCAGCGCCTGCAGCGAGGCCAGCTCACCCTGCAGACGGTGCTGACGCTGGCGATCCGCGTCACGGGCCGCCTCGGCGGCGTCGATCTCCGCCTGCGCCCGTTCGCGCGCCTGCTGGTATTCGAGGCGGCGGGCCTCCAGCGCTTCCTGGTCGAGATCGCACACCTCGAGCGCTTCGCGCAGTTCGTCGCGGCGGGCGCGCAGCTCATCCATCTCGGGCAGCTCTTGCTTCTGCTGGCGGCGGCGCTGCATCTGGGCAGTCAGCTCCGACAACGCCCGTTCGAGGCGCTGGATCTCACCCTGATCGCGTTCGGCGGCATGGGTCAGGCTACGGTCCTGCTCGCTGAAGCGATCCCACGCCTGGCGGGTCGCCTCGGTATGCTGTTCGGCCTCTTCGAGAGCGGCCTCGAGCAATTCCAGGGCTTCGGCGGCCTCCTCGAGTTCGGGCTCCAGCGTCGCCAGGCGCTCGTCGAGTGCCGCGCGCCGCTCCCCGTCCTCGTCGAGCAGACGATCGAGATCGAGCAGATCGCGCCGCGCCGCCTCGAGATCCTGGGCAAGCTGGCGGTCCCGTGCGCGGGCATGCTCCAGCGCCTGCTCGAGTCGTGCGATGGCCGCGCCCGTCTCGTAGAAGCGGGCCTGATGCGCCTCAAGCTGCTCGCTGATCTCGTCGTGTTCGAGGCGCGCCTGCTCGAGCCGCGACTCGCACTGTCGGCTGCCGAGAATCTCGCGCTCGACCTGAGTCTCGAACTCGCGCACCCGGGATTCCTGTTCGCGCTGCTGGGCGCGCAAGGCCCGGCCACGCAGCAGCGCCAGCTCTCCCTTCAGACGAAACTCCTGCTGCTTGAGCGTCTGATAGCGCCGTGCCGCCTCGGCCTGGCGCTTCAAGCGCTCGAGCTGCTTGTCGAGCTCCTCGCGGATGTCGTCGAGGCGCTCCAGATTCTCCTGGGTGCGGCGCATGCGGTTCTCGGTCTCGCGACGCCGTTCCTTGTATTTGGAAATCCCGGCGGCTTCCTCGAGGGTCGAGCGCAGCTCCTCGGGGCGCGCCTCGATCAGCCGCGAGATCATGCCCTGGCCGATGATGGCGTAGGAGCGTGGCCCCAGGCCCGTCCCCATGAACAGATCGGCGATATCGCGGCGCCGGCATTTCTGGCCGTTGAAGAAGTAACTGGACTGGCTGTCCCGGGTGACCACGCGCTTGACGGCAATCTCGGCGTACTGGGCATAGGGCCCGCCGAGACCGCCGTCACGGTTGTCGAAGATGAGTTCGATGGAAGCCTGACCGACCGGCTGACGACCGGTGGAGCCGTTGAAGATGACGTCGGTCATCGACTCGCCGCGCAGCGTCTTGGCCGAGGACTCGCCCATCACCCAGCGCACGGCATCGATGACGTTGGACTTGCCGCACCCGTTGGGCCCGACGATGGCGGTCATGTTGCTGTCGAACGGCACCGTGACGGCATCGACGAAGGACTTGAAACCGACCAGTTTGATGGATTTGAGACGCATGTCGGGGATGGAATTCCTCTGAACGACCGGTTCCGCGCCTGACCGGCGACCCGGCAGACGCGAAAGGTTAGCGCAGAGGAGTCTACCGAAGCCGTCCGCGTTCCCCAAGGTGCGCGGGCGGCCGAAAGCTCAGCGCCCCCGGGAGCGGACGACAGGAATGGCTATTCGTAGATGCGGTCTATCTTGACATCGACCGGGGCGTCGCCACCCGCACCCACCGCAACCGGTGCATGCTCACCGTAGAGATCTCCCGGCCGCGGCGTGGCCTGGCCGGATGCCGATACCCGTGCCACCAGACGTACCTGCTCGACCTGGGACAGCCGCGCCATGGGCGCCATGGCATCGTCATCATCAAGCGTCACCTCGAGCGGCAACTCCGATACCGGCACCTGGGTGATGGCCAGCGGCGGCAGCTTGCCCTCGACATCACGGGCGACGATGAAGACCGTCGCGTCGTCGGGCACCTGATCACGCAGCGACTCGGCCAGCGAGACATGAACCCTCACGCGAGCATCGGTTACCGCCTGTTCGCCCTCGCCCTCCGCACTCCGGGGCGCGATGCCAAGCCGGGTCTGCGCCTCGGCGATGCCCTCACGCAGCGCCGAGGCTGCACCCTCGTCCTCGAACCCGGCCACGGCACGGCGCCAGTAGTCGATGGCCTGTTCGTAACGGCCATGATCGAAGGCCTCGATGCCCAGCATGCTGAGTACCGTGGGCTGGCGCGGATCCTTGGCCAGCGCCTCGTCGACCAGCGCCTTGACGTCATCGGTCAGCGTCCGCCTCGCGTCGAAGAAGCGGACCTGCGCCAGCTGCGCCAGCAGTTCGGCATGGCGACCTTCCAGCGCAATCAGATGCTCGAGTGCCTCGCCGGCCTTGCCCAGCGCACCGGTATCGCGATACAGCGGGAACAGGGCCAGCCATACCTTGGGATTGTCGGGCTGGCGCTCGGCTTCCTGCTCGAAACGCGCGATGAGCATCTTGAGCGAGCCCTGCGGTGACTGAATGACCTCCTGCTGCGCGGCGTACAGTGCCAGATCGCCTTCGGCACCCAGGCGCTGGTAGGCGTACAGGCTACCGATTGCCAGCACCAGCAGAAGCAGCGGCACCAGTACACGTCCGGCCCTGGCCGGCTTGAGCGGCTTGCGCCGGGCGGCCTCGGTATCCTCGAGCAGGCTGCGATCGAGTTCGAGCCGGTCCTCGTCGAAGCGGGCCTGATCGATCTGCCCGTCGGCCAGTGCCGCCTCCAGCGCAGCGAGGCGCTGACGATAGACGGCCACGTTGTCCGCGTCGTTCAGCTCCCGGCTCTCGAAGGCCTGAATCTCGTCACGCACGTGCCCGGCACGCCGCAGGGGCAGCAACACCAGCCACAGGGCCGGCAATAACAACAGGGCGATACCCAACCAGAGCAGATTCATTCGGTCCTCTCGCGATGCTGATCGATAAGGGCATCGAGGCGGGCGCGCTCTTCGTCGGAAAGGGCGCGCACATGCGCGTTGCGGCGCAGGCGCACGATGAAGGCGATGAGCAGCGCTCCCAGCAGAACCAGCCCGGCGGGCAGGCCCCACAATAGCCAGGTACGCTCGCTGAGACGCGGGTTGTAGAGCACATAGTCGCCGAAGCGCTGGATCATGTAGTCCTGGATCTCGCGATCGGAGCGACCTTCCTGCAGCTGCGCCGCCACCCGTTCACGCATGTCGGCGGCGATCGGCGAGTTGGAATCGCCGATCGCCTGGTTCTCGCATTTCGGGCAACGCAGCGACTCGGTGAGATCCTCGTAGCGCTGCGCGAGCACGGGGTCGTCGAACTGGCGCACCTCGATGGCCGCCAGGGCCGGACACGTGACCAGCAGCGTCAGCAGAAGCAGGCCGATACGGGACATCATTGCCATTTGCGTACCTCGGGGAGAATCACTTGCTCGACGTCCTCGGGCGCGATGTAGCCGGTGTGGTGATAGCGGATGATGCCCTCGGCATCGACCAGGAAGGTTTCCGGTGCACCGTACACGCCAAGATCGAAGCCCAGCGACCCGTCGGGATCGAAGACGTTGAGTTCGAAGGGGTTGCCGAACTCCTCGAGGAACTCACGCCCCTTCTCGCGTGTGTCCTTGTAGTCCACGCCGACCAGGCGCACGCCGCGCCCGGCAAGCTCGAGCAGCTGGGGCATCTCCTGCTTACAGGTCGGACACCACTCCCCCCAGACATTGACCAGGGTGACCTGCCCTTCAAGCAGCGATTCGTCGACACGCGCCTCGGGATCCGCGAGGGTGGACAGGGTGAAGGCCGGGAACTCACGCGCCAGCAACGCCGAGTCGCGGGCGCTGGGGTCCAGCGCCAGGCCACGGTAGAGAAATATCCCCAGGATCACGAAAAGCAGCAGAGGGATGAGCAGCAACAGTCGGCGCTTCATGCGTGCACCTCCCGCGTCGCCTGCAGGGTGGCCGGCGACGTCGCCTCGCGACGCTGGCGCCGGTAGCGGCGATCGAGCACGGCCAGAATGCCGCCCGCGGCCATGAACAGCGCCCCCAGCCATAGCCAGCGTACGAACGGCTTGACCTGGATGCGCATGGCCCAGGCGCCATTGCCCAGATCCTCCCCCATCGCCACGTAGAGGTCCCGCAGCAACCCCGGACGCAGCGCCACATCGGTCATCGGCATGCCGCGCGCCAGATAGAGACGCTTCTCGGGATGCATGGTGGTGACGGCCCGGCCGTCGCGCGAGACTTCCACCGTCGCCGTGTCGGCAACGAAGTTAGGGCCGCGTCGCTCGCCGAGACCCGTCATGGTGAAGGTGAAGCCTCCCACCTCGACCTGCTCGCCCGGCGCCAGACGCACGTTACGCTCGAGAGCATAGTTCGACACCATGGTCACCCCGACGATGGTCACGGCGAGACCCAGATGGCCGACGACCATACCCCAGTACGACAGCGAGAGTCTGCCCAGCCCAGCCCGCCGCGACTTGGCGGTGCGCGTCTTGTCGAAAAGATCGCGCAGCAATGGCAGCACGATCCACAGCGCAGCCACGAAGCCCAGGGTCACGGCCAGGTTCCAGGCCCCGTCGTAGAGCAGCGGGAACGACACGGCAATGACCAGCGCCACGACGCCGGCACCCCACAGCCGGCGCAACAGCTCGCGCCCGGCCATCTGCTTCCAGCGGGCGACCGGTCCCAGGCCCATGAACAGACACAGCAGAGTGGTCAGCGGCACGAACAGAGCATTGAAGTACGGCGGGCCGACACTAATCTTGCCCAGATCCAGTGCGTCGAGCAGCAGCGGATAGATCGTTCCCAGCAGTACGGTCACGGTCATGATGACCAGAATGATGTTGTTGATCAGCAGCAGGGCATCGCGAGACAGCCAGCCGAAGCCGACGACGCTGCTGACACGTGGCGCGCGCAGGGCGAAGATCAACAGCGAGACGCCTACGGTCAGCCCCAGCAGCACCAGAATGAAAGTACCGCGCGAGGGATCGTTGGCAAAGGCGTGCACCGAGGTCAGCACGCCGGAACGCACCAGGAAGGTTCCCAGCAACGACAGCGAGAAAGTGAAGATCGCCAGCAGCACCGTCCAGCTCTTGAAGCTACCGCGCTTTTCGGTGACCGCCAGCGAATGGATCAGCGCCGTGCCGCACAGCCAGGGTAGCAGCGAGGCGTTTTCCACCGGGTCCCAGAACCACCAGCCGCCCCAGCCCAGTTCGTAGTAGGCCCACCAGCTGCCGAGCGCGATGCCCACGGTCAGGAAGGCCCAGGCGATATTGGTCCAGGGACGCGCCCAGCGCGTCCAGGCAGCATCGAGGCGTCCACCGAGCAGCGCCGCCATGGCAAAGGCGAAGACCACCGAGAAGCCTACATAGCCCATGTAGAGCATCGGCGGGTGAATCACCAGGCCGAAGTCCTGCAGCAGCGGATTGAGATCGCCGCCATCCTGGGGCATGTCCGGCAGCAGACGCTCGAAGGGGTTGGAGGTCATGATGATGAACAGCAGGAAACCGGCGCTGACCACCCCCATCACGCCCAGCACCCTGGCCAGCATGTCACGCGGCAGATTGCGCGAGTACAGGCTCACCGCGAACCCCCAGCCGCCGAGCATCAGGCTCCACAGCAGCACCGACCCTTCATGGCTGCCCCACACGGCACTGAACTTGTAGTACCAGGGCAGCATCGAGTTGGAGTTGTTGGCGACATAGGCCACGCTGAAATCGTCGAGCAGGAAACTGCCCGTCAGGCATAGGTAAGCCACCAGCAGGAAGGCGAACTGCCCCCATGCCATGGGCTGGGCGAAGGCGATCCACAACGGTCGACGCGTGGCGGCACCGGCAAGGGGCACGACGGCCTGCAGACAGGCCAGGCCCAGCGCGATGATCAGCGCGAAATGGCCGAGTTCGGGGAGAATTCTCGTCAGCATGGCGGTTCCACGTTTCGTTTGGCGACCATCTCAGCGATGGCCGTCGGCTGGCCTCGAGTTATTCGACGGCATCGTGCGGCATCTTGCCCTTCATGGCCTCGGCCACCTCGGGCGGCATGTAATTCTCGTCGTGCTTGGCCAGCACCTGATCCGCGCGCAGCAGATCATGCTCGAGCCGCCCGACCACGACGACGCCCTGCCCTTCGCGGAACAGGTCCGGCAGAATGCCGCTGTAGCGTACCGTGAGATCGTTGTGATAATCCGTCACCACGAACGAGACGTCGAGGCTCTCGGCGTCACGCTGCACGCTGCCTTCCTTGACCATACCGCCCGCCCGTAGCGTGCGTCCCTGGGGCGCCTCGCCAGCGGCGATCTGTTCTGGCGTGAAGAACAGGTTGATGTTCGAGCGCAGGGCGTAAAGGGTCAGCCCCACGGCGATGGCCGCCAGAGCAATCAGCCCCAGCAGGATATACAGGCGTTGCTTGCGTTTGGGCTTCATCATGTCTTCTCGTTCAGGCTGTGCTCGCGACGATTGCGCCGCTGCAGGTCACGGATCAGGCGACGGCGCTCGAGACGGGCATGGACCACGCTGGCAACCAGCAGGCCTGCACTCAGTCCCCAGGCGCTCCAGACATAGGAAGCATGCCCCCCCATCGCCACCAGTTGGGAAAACGACTCGAAAGCCATCACTGCGCCCTCTTGTCAGCCGATCCGTCGGCCAGTTCACGCACCCAGCGAGCCCGGGATTCGCGCTTGAGAATTTCATTGCGTGTACGCATCAGGGTCAGCGCCACGAAGAAGCAATAGAACCCCACGACCATGACCAGCAGCGGCAGCCACATCTCGCTGGGCATGCCCGGGCGCTCGGTCAGGGTAAAGGTGGCCGGCTGATGGAGCGTATTCCACCATTCGACCGAGTACTTGATGATCGGAATGTTGACCACGCCGACGATGGCCAGGATGGAAGCGGCACGCGCGCCGCTGTCGCGGCTGGCAAAGGCGCCACGCAGCGCGATCACCCCCAGATACAGGAACAGCTGGATCAGCATCGAGGTCAGGCGTGCGTCCCAGACCCACCAGGTTCCCCAGGTGGGCACGCCCCACACGGCCCCGGAAAACAGCGCGATGAAGGTCATCACCGCCCCGAACGGTGCCACAACCGTCGCGACCATGTCGGCCAGCTTGATCTTCCATACCAGATGGATGACACCGGCCACGGCCAGCAGCATGAAGCACGACTGGGCCAGGATCGCCGCCGGTACGTGAACGTAAATGATGCGGAAACTGTTGCCCTGCTGGTAGTCGGCGGGTGCGAAGGCAAGGCTCCAGACGCTGCCGACCGTCAGCAGCAGCACCGCTGCCGTCCAGAACCAGGGCTGCCAGCGTCCGCTGATCGCGTAAAACCACTTGGGGGATCCCAGCTTATGGAAAAAGGCCCACACCGTTATGTCCTCAACCGTTGATACTGATGCGCAGCGCCGCGGCAATGGCCCAGGGCGAAAGCGCAAGTGCGACAGCCAGCAGCGCACCGAGAATGGCCAGATAAGGCGCGACGCTCATGCCGAGAATCGCTGCCTGCACCGCACCGGCACCGAAGATCAGCACCGGAATGTACAGCGGCAGCACCAGCAGCGACAGCAGTACCCCGCCCCGGGTGAGGCCCACCGTCAGCGCCGCGCCGATCGCCCCGATCAGGCTCAGGGTGGCGCTGCCCAGGGCCAGCGAGACGGCCAGTGCCACGTAGCTTCCCGTCGGCAGCGACAGCAGGATACCCAACAGCGGCGCCATCAGGGCCAGCGGCAGTCCGGTCAGCAGCCAGTGCACCGCGACCTTGGCCAGTGCCAGTACCGCCAGCGGCTGCGGCGAAAGCAGCATCTGTTCCAGACTGCCATCATCGAAGTCGGCACGAAACAGGGAATCCAGCGACAGTAATGTGGCCAGCAGCGCCGCAACCCACAGCAACCCCGGCGCGATGGTCGCCAGCAATTGCGGTTCCGGCGCGATGCCCAGCGGGAACAGCGTGATCACCAGGGCGAAAAAGACCAGCGGATTCATGACCTCGCTGCGGCGGCGCAGCATCAGCGTCAGATCGCGCTTCACGGTTGCCGCCAATGCGACCGCCAGGCCGTCCTTTGGTTCACTCGATGGCATCGGCGACCTCGTCCCGATCCACACGCGGCCCCTTGCCCTGGCGGCCCAGGCCTACGCGGCGGATATCGCCCAGCGGCGCCAGGTCATGATGCGTGGTCAGCAGAACACTACCTCCCTCACGGGCGTGGCGCAGCAGACGCTGCTCCAGTGCAGCGACGCCATCCTTGTCGATAGCGGTGAACGGCTCATCGAGTATCCACAGCGGACGGGGAATCAGATCGAGCCGGGCCAGCGCCACGCGACGCTGCTGACCGGCGGACAGCTGCTGGACGGGCATGTCCTCGAAACCACGCAGGCCGACGCCGGCCAGCGCCGCGAAACGTGCGGCCTCATCGCCTCGCTCGCCGGCCAGGGCCTGGTACCAGGCGAGATTCTCCAGAGGCGTCAGCGCCGCCTTGATGCCCGGTGCGTGCCCCAGATACAGCAGATTACCCAGAAAATCACCACGCGCCTTGCGCATCGGCCGGCCCTGCCAGAACAGCTCGCCTTCGTGGTCGCCGAGCTGTCCGGAAAGGATCTTCAGCAGCGTGGTCTTGCCACTGCCGTTGGGACCTTCGATACGGACGATTTCGCCACCGCCGACCGTGATGTCCAGGTCGCGAAAGAGCCAGCGATCGTCGCGCTCGCACCCCAGCTTTCGTGTCTCCAGGCTGACCGTCACCGCACCATCCATACCGCTTTTCACCCCTGTCAATCAGGCCGGAACTCTACACGCAAAGCCATCCCCTGCCAATTTCGCCTGCTGCGTCTACCCGTCGCAGGCCACGGCTGGCGGACATTTCACGCCACTGGACGAAACCAGACTTGCCGCCACAGGAAGGCTTGATATGATGCCCAGTGTCGCGCCAGAGCTCGCGTCTCATCCCGAGGAGAGATCCATGCTGCAAGACACGCCGCACTATCTGCATCGCCTGCCGAACCTGCCACTATCCGAAAGTGCCTGGGAGGAAGTCGACGCCACGGACCTGGTCGAGGTCCCCCTGCTCGGTCAGGTGGCGGCGGGCTTGCCGATGGAAGCCTGCCCCGACAATGTCACCGTACGTATTCCATCACGAATGGTACGTCGTAACACCTACGCCTTGCGCGTACGTGGCGATTCCATGATCGACAGCAACATTTTCGATGGCGACATCATCATTATCGAGCGCTACGAGTCCGCCGAGAACGGCGAGACGGCGGTGGTCCTGATCAACAATCAGGAAGTCACGCTGAAGAAACTCTACATCGAGAAGTCGGGGGTGCGCCTGCAGCCCGCCAACGAGACGATGCCGCCGATCTATCTCAAGAACGACGATGTTCAGGTGCTCGGGCTGGTCATGGGCGTGATGCGCCACGCCCCCAACGCCGCCGCCTGATGCGCTATCCCGTTCCCGACCTCTCTGCGGGCGTCAGGCACGAAGCCGAGCTGAGCATCGACAGAAGCCGCTTCATCACCTGGTTTTGCCACGCTCCCCATCCCGAGGACTTCGAGACCCTCCTCGCCCAGGCACGTAAGACGCATCCCGGCGCCAGCCATCACTGCTCGGCCTTCATCGCCGGGGCGCCCGGCGAGCAGATCGCCATCGGGTTCTCCGATGACGGCGAGCCTGGCGGCACCGCTGGTCGTCCCATGTATCAGGCACTGGAAGGATCCGGTATCGGCCAGATCGGCTGCGTGGTGATCCGCTATTTCGGTGGCATCAAGCTCGGCACCGGGGGGCTGGTACGCGCCTATACCCAGGCGGTCCTGCAGGCGCTCGAGACGCTGCCCCGGCGCGATCACCTCGAACGCCGCCCGCTGCGTGTGCGTGTCGATTTCGCCGGCGAAGCCCAGGCCCGCACCTGGTTCGAGACCCAGGAAGCGCGTGTCGAACACGTCGAGTACGCCGGCGACGGCGTCACACTGCACATCGCCTGGCCCCGCGAACGCGATATCGACCTGAGCGGCCTGGAAGCACGTCTCAAGGGGCGCATCACTCTGCTGGAAGAGTGACGCCTCTCCCGGCAAAGTCCCTACCGGCAAAAGATCTTTATCGGCAAAAAGGTCTTCACCGGAAAAGACCGTCAACGGAAAAGACCCCACGCGACGTCACGAGCGACGGCAACGCCAGGCGAAACGTGTCCTTACCCCAGATATTTGATCATCACCCCCGCTGCGACCGCCGAGCCGATGACCCCGGCCACGTTGGGGCCCATGGCATGCATGAGCAGGAAATTGTGCGGATTGTATTCCAGCCCGATCTTGTTCGACACGCGAGCCGCCATGGGCACCGCCGAGACGCCGGCGGAGCCGATCAGCGGATTGATCGGCTCCTTCGTCATGCGGTTCATCAGCTTGGCCATCAGCACACCACACGCCGTGCCGATACCGAACGCCACCACGCCCAGCCCGAGAATCCCTAGCGTTTCCACGGCCAAAAAACGATCGGCAACCAGCTTGGAGCCCACCGACAGGCCGAGGAAGATGGTGGTGATATTGATCAGGGCGTTCTGCGTGGTGTCGGAGAGCCGTTCGACCACACCGCACTCGCGCATCAGGTTGCCGAAGCAGAACATGCCGAGCAGCGGCGCGGCATCGGGCAGGAACAGTACCACCAGAATCAACAGCACCAGCGGGAAGAGAATCTTCTCGAGCCTGGAGACGGGCCGCAGTTGGGTCATGACGATGCGACGCTCGGCCTTGCTGGTCAGGACGCGCATGATCGGCGGCTGAATCAGCGGCACCAGTGCCATGTAGGAGTAGGAGGCCACGGCGATCGCCCCCAGGAGCTCCGGCGCCAGCAGGCTGGAAACATAGATCGAGGTCGGCCCGTCCGCTCCACCGATGATGCCGATCGCTGCGGACTGCTGCAGCGTGAAATCCATGACACCGGCAGCGGACAGTCCCACGGCGCCGAGCAGCGTGGCGAAGATGCCGAACTGGGCCGCGGCACCCAGAAATAGGGTCTTGGGATTGGCCAGCAACGGGCCGAAGTCGGTCATCGCCCCGACGCCCATGAAGATCACCAGCGGCGCGATACCCGAGGCGATCGCCACGCTGTAGAAGTTGTAGAGCATGCCATTGGCATAACCGGCGTCCATCGCCACATCGCTCGCCGCCCGCAGCAGCGCCGGTGAGGTGTCGCCATGCAGCACCTCGGCCAGGGTATGCCGCCAGGCCTCGAGGGGCGCCCCGGACTCCAGCGTCACGTGCAGTGCCGCGGCCATCTGTTCGAGCACCGCGGGCCGCGCCAGATGGGCAGCCTGTTCGGCGGCCGACAGCGCCAGCCCGGCCTCCGGAATGTTGGCCAGGATGCCGCCGAAGCCGATCGGTACCAGCAGCAGCGGTTCGAACCCCTTGCGGATCGCGAGATAGAGCAGGAGAAGACCGACGACGATCATCACCGCCTGCCCCCACGTCAGGTTATAGAGCCCCGATCCCTGCCAGAGGCTGAGCAACTTATCCATGAGCGCGCCTCAGAGCAGAACCAGTTCGTCGCCGACAGCTACGCTATCGCCTTCCTTGACCTTGATCTCGGAGACCGTACCGGCGACGCTGGTGCGCACCTCTGTCTCCATCTTCATGGCCTCGAGGATGATCACCACGTCGCCCTCGGCAACGCTGTCGCCCGGTTTGACGTTGACCTTGAAGATGTTGCCCGCCAGCGGGGCAGTGACCGCTTCTCCCGCCGAGGGTGCCGAGGTCTCGTCGCGGGCAACCGCCGATGTGTTGCTGGAAGGTGCGGAACTGCCGGCCTGGATTCGACCGATATCGCCGCCTTCACTGACTTCGACGATATATTCCTTGCCGTTGACCTTGACGGTGTAGGTTTCCGGCCCGCCGTTCGGCGCAGCACTGACGGCCGCGTCCGGCTTGTTCCTGACCGCTGGTGTCTGGGCCTGGGCCTGGGCCTGGGCCGCCTGGGGTACGGGCTCGAAAGCCTCGGGATTGTCGCGGTTCCTGAGAAATTTCTGGCCGATCTGCGGAAACAGGGCATAGGTCAACACGTCGTCGACTTCCCGTTCGCCGTCTTCGAGACGAATCCCCTCCTCCCGGGCCTTGCCGCGCAACTCCTTGGTCAGGCGCTCCATTTCCGGCTCGAGATTGTCTGCGGGGCGGCAGGTGATCGGCTCGCGCCCCTCCAGCACCCGTTTCTGGAGCCCGGTATCGAAGGGGGCCGGAGCTGCGCCATATTCTCCCTTGAGCAGTGCCTGGACCTCCTTGGAGATGGACTTGTAACGTTCACCCATCATCACGTTCATCACCGCCTGCGTCCCGACGATCTGCGACGTCGGCGTCACCAGCGGAATGAAGCCCAGGTCCTCGCGCACCTTGGGAATCTCGGCCAGCACGTCGTCGAGCTTGTCACCGGCGCCCTGCTCCTTGAGCTGGCTCTCCATGTTGGTCAGCATGCCGCCCGGCACCTGGGCCAGCAGAATGCGCGAGTCGATGCCCCTGAGCGACCCCTCGAAAGCCGCATATTTCTTGCGCACCTCGCGGAAGTAGGCGGCGATATCCTCGAGCAGCGCCAGATCGAGCCCGGTATCACGGTCGGTTTCCTGCATGATCGCCACCACCGATTCGGTGGGGCTGTGCCCGTAGGTCATCGACATCGAGGAGATGGCGGTGTCGACGTTGTCGATACCGGCCTCCACGGCCTTGACGATGGTGGCAGTCGACAACCCGGTCGTGGCATGGCAGTGCAGCTGGACAGGAATCGACAGACTGGCCTTGAGCCGGGAGACCAGCTCGAACGCGGTATAGGGCGTGAGCAGCCCGGCCATGTCCTTGATGGCAATGGAGTGAGCGCCCATGTCCTCGATGCGCCGGGCCAGGTCGACCCACCCCTCGAGGGTGTGGACCGGGCTCACGGTATAGGAGATGGTTCCCTGGGCATGGCCATTCTGCTTGAGTACCGCCTGGATCGGCCGCTCGAGGTTGCGTGGATCGTTCATGGCATCGAAGACACGGAACACATCGATACCGTTGGTGCGCGCCCGCTCGACGAACCTGTCGACCACGTCGTCGGCGTAGTGCCGGTAGCCGAGCAGGTTCTGACCGCGCAGCAGCATCTGCTGAGGCGTGTTGGGCATGGCCTCCTTGAGCGCCCGGATGCGTGCCCAGGGATCCTCGCCGAGGTAGCGGATGCAGGCATCGAAGGTCGCACCTCCCCAGGACTCCACCGACCAGAAACCGACCCGGTCGAGCTTCTCGGCGATAGGCAGCATGTCGTCCAGGCGCATGCGGGTGGCAAACAGCGATTGGTGCGCGTCGCGCAGCACCACGTCGGTAATGCCCAGGGGGCGTTTGCTCTCGCTCATGAAGGTATCCTGCTCGTGATTTCAATCATGTTAAACTCTGCCGGCCGCTTCCTGCGGCCTGGGCGGTATCAATGGCGGTCCCGCCTCTGGCGGTGGCGCTGAATGGCGGCACTGATCACCGCCACCAGTTCGCCATCCTCGTGTGCGGGCACCGCGGTGCTGGACTTGCGTGAGGCCGGTGCCGCTTGCGGTGCAAAACGCATGACCAGACGCGACATGGCACTCATGGCGATTACCAGCACACTCAGGAACACGAAGACGAAGCCCATGCCGAACAGCATCAGGCTGAAGCCTTCCTGTACCAGTTGTGATCCTTCCATCTCGATTGCTCCCTGGTCATGGCTACCCGGCATGCAGGCCTGCAGCACGTTAAACGGGCATCAAGCCAATCTGCCTGATCCATAATTTTTTGCAATGGCACCATTGTTGAGTATTCGCTGTTGATTTCATCCACTTATGGCCGCCTCGGCCTCGCCCCCATGGAAGGCGTGATCGATGCCGCGACCCGGGCCCTGCTGACCGCCGATGGCGCTCTGGACTGGACCGTCACGGAATTCGTGCGTGTCGTCGACGCCCGGCTCCCTCCGCGCGTCTTTCTACGCCACTGTCCCGAACTGGCTGATACCGAGGTCGCGACACCCAGCGGGATCCCGGTTCACCTTCAGTTGCTGGGCTCCGCGCCTGCCGCGCTGGCCGAGAACGCGCTGCAGGCGCAATCCCTGGGCGCTCCGAGCCTGGATCTCAACTTCGGCTGTCCGGCCAAGACCGTCAACCGGCACGATGGCGGCGCCTCGCTGCTACGCGATGCGCGACGCGTCTATCTCGCCGTACGCGCCGTTCACGACGCCCTGGCGCCAAGCGGCACTCCGGTCACCGCCAAGATTCGCCTGGGATTCGATGATCGCCGCCTGGCGCTGGCCTGTGCTCAGGCGGCCGAAGATGCAGGCGCGAGCCAACTGGTCGTGCACGCACGCACACGTCGTGAAGGGTATCGCCCCCCCGCCCATTGGGAGTGGATCGGCCGTATCCGCGCCAGACTGACGATTCCGGTCGTCGCCAACGGCGATATCTGGTCGCTCGAAGATTACTGGAAGGCACGTACGCTGTCGGGATGCCGCGACGTCATGCTCGGACGCGGCATGCTCGTCGATCCTTGGCTGGCTCGGCGTATTCGTCACTGGCAACGTACCGGCGAGCGCCTGCCATCAACCCCCTGGTCCGCCAAGGCCGGCATTCTGCTGGCCTACGCCGACAGGCAGCGCGCCGCACTGCCCGAGAAGATCGTCCTGTCGCTTCTCAAGCAGTGGTTGAGCCAGATGCGTACGCGAGATGCCGAGGCAGCGCAGCATTTCTCGCATCTCAAGCGCCAGGTCGAGCTCGAGTCCTTTCTCGCCGCCCTTCGTCACTCTAGCGCACCGACATCCCATGCAGTCACCGTCTTGGCAGGCAAATGACCCCCAGCATTGACGACGCGCCGGTATCCAGTTCCGATACCGTCTAGATGCCAGACACAAAAAAGGCACGCCGATGCGTGCCTACAATGGCGGCCTCCTGCATGTGACGCGTCAGGTCTGGCTGCCAGGGAAAATGCAATGAATAAAAACGAAAGCCCCGTCCTCTGACGAGGACGGGGCTTGAATCTGGCGCGCCCGGGAGGATTCGAACCTCCGACCACCTGATTCGTAGTCAGGTACTCTATCCAGCTGAGCTACGGGCGCTAATCGAAACACGGGGCGCAACCTCTGCCCCTATTCTTCAACAGCGGCAGACCTCGTTTCTTGCTGTCTGCTTGAAGAAGATGGCGCGCCCGGGAGGATTCGAACCTCCGACCACCTGATTCGTAGTCAGGTACTCTATCCAGCTGAGCTACGGGCGCGTGCCTTCATTATGTTGATGTCAACCCATCAGACTTGAATGGCGGAGAGGGAGGGATTCGAACCCTCGATGGGGCTATAAACCCCATACTCCCTTAGCAGGGGAGCGCCTTCAGCCACTCGGCCACCTCTCCTCATCAACACGGCGCGTATGTTACCGATTCTGAAGCAAGTTGTCCAGAGACTAGGCAAAAACTTTTAAGCCTTAAGTGACAATCTGCCGGAATCCGCCGCTCGTGCGCCAACCGAAACCTAAACGCTACGCTGTCAGACACGCATAAGCCAGAAAAAACGGCTCTTATTCCCGGGCGACACCGTTTCAGACGAGCGAACCACTCCCATCCTCATTTTCCGTCTTCTCACGCTGGATGCGCTGATAAATTTCTTCACGATGGACGGCGACATCCTTCGGTGCATTGACACCGATACGCACTTGATTACCTTTGACGCCCAGCACGGTGACGGTAATCTCGTCACCGATCATAAGCGTTTCACCGACACGTCGGGTCAGGATGAGCATGACTGATCTCCTTTCAGGGCTTCTCCTATGGAATGCACACATCGTCACGCGACGGCGCGGGCGCCGATTATGCGTCATCCCCTACCGCGAGGCCAACGACATCCCTTGACGTCGCCGAGCCTCGTCATGAGGAAAGGCCAAGCCGGCCTTTCCAGCGTTCCTTCACCATAAGCGTAGAACGTCAGGACACAATGCAAGTTTCAGTTGCCCTGAATACTGTCGCTATCGAGACCGAAAGCACTATGCAGGGCACGTACCGCCAGCTCCATGGTCTTCTGATCAATAACGACCGAAATCTTGATTTCTGAAGTCGACACCATGCGGATATTGATATTTTCCTGCGCCAGGACACGGAACATCTTCGATGCCACCCCGGCATGGGAGCGCATGCCGACACCCACCAGCGACACCTTGGCAATGTTGTCGTCACCTCGCAGCTCACCGCCCCCCAGGTCAGGAATCACCTGCTCCTTGAGGATCTTCATGGTCTGCTTGTAGTCGCCCTTGGCCACCGTGAAGGTGAAATCGGTATAGTCGCCGGCCGGCGCCACGTTCTGCACGATCATGTCGACTTCGATGTTGGCATCGGCAATGGGCCCCAGAATGCGCGAGGCGACGCCCGGCACGTCCGGTGTATTGAGCAGAGTCAGCTTGGCCTCGTTGGAGGTGAAGGCAATGCCCGAAATCAGCGGTTCTTCCATGGAATCCTCTTCTTCTTCAGCGTCTGCGACGATCAGTGTCCCCGGGCCATCCTCGAAGCTGGACAGTACGCGCAGGGGAACATTGTACTTGCCGGCGAACTCCACGGCGCGGATCTGCAGCACCTTGGAGCCTAGACTGGCCAGTTCGAGCATTTCCTCGACAGTAATGGTTTCGAGGCGCTGCGCCTTGGAGCAGACACGCGGGTCAGTGGTGTAGACACCGTCGACATCCGTATAGATCTGGCACTCGTCGGCTTTCAGTGCCGCCGCCAATGCCACGCCGGTGGTATCCGAGCCACCGCGCCCCAGCGTGGTGATATTGCCTTCCTCGTCGACTCCCTGAAAACCGGCAACGACCACGACCTGCCCCTCGGCGAGATCCTGGCGCAGATCATCGGTCTCGATACGCTGGATACGTGCCTTGGTGTGAGCGCTGTCAGTGCGAATGCCGACCTGCGCCCCAGTATAAGAGGTCGCCGGCACGCCCAGCTTCTGCAGCGCCATGGCAAGCAGTGAAATGGTGACCTGTTCGCCGGTGGACACCAGCATATCCATCTCGCGCGGCGTAGGCTCGTCATTGATCTGGCCGGCCAGCTCGATGAGGCGGTTGGTCTCGCCGCTCATGGCGGATACCACCACCACGATCTGATGCCCCTCGTCGCGGAATCGCTTGACCTTCTCGGCCACTGCCTTGATGCGCTCCACCGAGCCCACCGAGGTACCGCCGAACTTCTGAACGTATAGCGCCATATGCGTATCCGTAGTTGCGAATGTTATGTCCGTATCATCAACGCGAAAAGGGCCGATGCGGCGCCCGGCCCTTCAGAGAACCTTAGTGTAGCTGAGACTCGACCCAGCCCGGCACGCTCTCGAGCGCCGCCGGCAGGGCGGCAGCATCGCTGCCGCCGGCCTGGGCCATGTCCGCCCGGCCGCCGCCCTTGCCACCGACCTGAGCGGCCACATGATTGACCAGATCTCCCGCCCTGACACGGCCGGTGAGATCCTGGGTGACGCCGGCGATCAGGCTGACCTTGTCGCCGTCGCTCACGCCGAGCACCAGCACTCCGGAGCCAAGCTTCTGCTTGAGCTGGTCCAGCAGGTTGCGCAGCTCCTTGCCGGACACACCCTCGACCTGCCTGGCCAGCACCTTGATGCCCGCCACGTCACGTGCCTCGGCGAGCATGTCACTGCCCGCGGCGCTGGCCAGCTTGGCCTTCAGCCGTTCCAGTTCCTTCTCGAGACCGCGATTGCGTTCCAGCAGCGATTCGACGCGCTCCTCGACCTGCTCCGGCTTGGCCCTGAGGCGTTCGCCGATGCGTGCCACACGCGCTTCCTGGTCGCGGAAGTACGCCAGCGCTCCCTCACCGGTAACCGCCTCGATGCGCCGCACACCGGCGGCGATACCGGTTTCGGCCAGGATGTGGAAGCAGCCGATGTCCCCACTGCGCGCCACGTGGGTACCGCCACACAGCTCGATGGAGAAGTCACCGGCCCCGATGGTCAGCACCCGAACCTCATCGGCGTACTTGGCCTCGAACAGCGCCTTGGCCCCCCGGGCCTTGGCCTCGTCGAGCGACATGCGCTCGACCGTGGTCGCGGCATTGAGCAGGATCTGCTCATTGACGATACGCTCGACCTCGTCGAGCTGCGCCGGCGTCATGGCCTCGAAATGGCTGAAATCGAAGCGCAGACGCTCGGCGGTGACCAGCGAGCCCTTCTGCTGAACGTGATCGCCCAGCACGCGCTTCAGCGCCTCGTGCATCAGGTGCGTGGCGGAGTGGTTGCGCATGGTGGCGGCGCGCAGACCGGCGTCCACCCGAGGCGTGACGGCGCTGCCGACATTCAGGCTGCCGGCCGCCATCACCCCGTGATGCAGGTGATGGCCGCCCTGCTTCTGGGTATCGGTGACCTGGAAACGGCCGGATTCGCTCTCGAGATAGCCGGTGTCACCCGCCTGGCCACCGGACTCGCCATAGAACGGTGTACGATCGAGCACGACGATGCCTTTCTGGCCTTCCTCGAGGGCGGCCAGGGCATTCCCTTCGCCATCCACCAGAGCCGTGATGTGTGCATCTTCCTCGAGCTTGTCATAGCCGGTAAAGGCCGTCTCGCCCTCCAGCTCCAGCCCCGCGGTATAGTCGGCCCCGAACTGGCTGGCCGCCCGGGCGCGCTGCCGCTGCGCCTCGAGCTCGCGCTGGAAACCCACCTCATCCAGCGTCACGCCGCGTTCGCGACAGACGTCGGCGGTAAGATCATAGGGGAAGCCGTAGGTGTCATAGAGCTTGAACACCGTCTCGCCCGGCAGCACGTCGCCGTCGAGCTCCGCCAGCGCCGCATCGAGCAGTCCCATGCCGTGATCGAGCGTCCGCGCGAACTGCTCCTCCTCCTTGAGCAGCACTCTCTCGATCTGGCTGCGTGCCTTGTGCAACTCCGGATAGGCCTCGCCCATCTCGGTATCCAGCGCTGCCACTAACGTATGGAAGAACGGTTCACTGGCGCCCAGCTTGTGGCCGTGGCGCACGGCACGCCGAATGATCCGGCGCAGCACGTAACCGCGGCCCTCGTTGGAGGGCAATACGCCGTCGGCGATCAGGAACGCACAGGAGCGGATATGATCGGCAATGACCCGCAGCGACGGGTTGGCCATGTCGTCGTGGCCGGTGGCGTGGGCTGCCGCCCTGAGCAGGTTCTGGAACAGATCGATCTCGTAATTGGAGTGCACGCCCTGCATCACTGCAGCCATGCGCTCCAGCCCCATACCGGTGTCGATCGACGGCTTGGGCAGCGGGTTGAGGTTACCGGCGCCGTCGCGATCGAACTGCATGAAGACCAGATTCCAGATCTCGATATAGCGGTCGCCATCTTCATCGGGGCTGCCGGGAGGCCCACCGAAGACATCGGGCCCATGGTCGTAGAAAATCTCGGAGGAGGGCCCGCAGGGGCCGGTGTCGCCCATCTGCCAGAAGTTGTCCTCGTCAAGCCGCGAGAAGCGTGTCGGGTCGGCGCCGATCTCCTCGATCCAGATCTTCTCCGCCTCATCGTCACTGACATGCACGGTGACCCACAGCTTCTCCTTGGGCAGCCCCAGCACCTCGGTCAGGAACGTCCAGGCAAAGCGGATCGCATCGCGCTTGAAGTAGTCACCGAAGCTGAAATTGCCCAGCATCTCGAAGAAGGTATGGTGGCGCGCGGTATAGCCGACGTTGTCCAGATCGTTGTGCTTGCCGCCGGCCCGCACGCAGCGCTGCGCCGAGGTGGCGCGCACGTAGGGGCGCGGATCGCGACCGAGGAAGACGTCCTTGAACGGCACCATGCCGGCATTGGTGAACAGCAGCGTCGGATCGTTGCCCGGCACCAGCGAGCTCGACGGCACGATGGTGTGCCCCTGCTCCTCGAAGAAGGTTAGAAAGGCCTGTCTGATATCTGCGCTTTTCATAGAAGATCCGTGGCGATGTTGGGCACTGCGGGCACGCAGCTCTTCCCTGCGGCTTGTGGACGGAAACGCGGGCAAATGACGGCAAACGTGCGCCCTGAGCCGTCACAAAGCGCATTAGTATAACGCGTTCGGCGCGGGACTAAAGAGGAGGTGAGACGCGAAACGCCACAGAAAGGGCGCGATAGCAGGTGAAACCCGGCACCAGGCGCAAGGTGTCGCACTTCACTGCGAGGCTTCGGATGGGCTCATGACCAGGCATGGCCAAGAGCGTAACGGACCTGGGAAAAATCGAAACCGCGCCCGGCGAGAAAACGCTCTCGCCGGGCACGTTCACGCGGCCCCTGGCCGGGGCCGTCGAAGCGGCGTGCCAGAGTCTCGCAAGCCAATTGTTGCCAATCGACTTCCACCGCTTCCAGAGACATGGCAATCAGGGAGGAGTCGATACCGCGCGCCCCCAGCTCGGCACGAATCTTGACCGGACCCTGGCCGCGCATGATACGCGAGCGCACGAAGACCTCGGCAAACCGGGTATCCGACTGCAACCCCTGCTCGGCCAGCGCATCGAGCGCCTCGTTGATGGCAACGCTCTCGTGACCGCGAGCCCGCAACCGGGTCATCAGCTCGGCGCGAGAATACTCGCGCCGACCCAGCAGACGGATCGCATCGTCTCGTGGCGTGGACTCGCCCGGCGTGGACTCGCTCGGTGTCGAAGACCGAAGCATGGCTTACAGCAACGTGTCGTCGCCGAGATCGTCCACTTCCGCCGCCTCGGGCTCTTCCTTCTCCTTGGGCGTCGGCGTGGAAAGCAGCTGACCACGGATCTGGGTCTCGATCTCGTCCATGATTGCCGGGTTGTCCTCGAGGAACTGCGCGGCGTTGGCCTTGCCCTGGCCGATCTTGTTGCCCTGATAGCTGTACCAGGCACCGGCCTTGTCGACCAGCTTGCACTGCACGCCAAGATCGACCACTTCGCCGGCATGGTAGATGCCCTTGCCGTAGAGAATCTGGAACTCGGCCTGACGGAACGGTGGCGCCACCTTGTTCTTGACCACCTTGACACGGGTTTCGTTGCCCGTGACTTCATCGCCCTGCTTGACCGATCCGGTACGTCGGATATCGAGGCGCACGCTGGAATAGAACTTCAGCGCGTTGCCCCCGGTGGTGGTTTCCGGGTTGCCGAACATCACCCCGATCTTCATGCGGATCTGGTTGATGAACACCACCATGCAGTTGGCATTCTTGATGTTGCCGGTAATCTTGCGCAACGCCTGGGACATCAGGCGCGCCTGCAGCCCGACGTGGGAATCGCCCATCTCGCCTTCGATTTCGGCACGCGGGGTGAGCGCCGCTACCGAGTCGATGATGATCACGTCGACACCGCCGGAGCGCACCAGCATGTCGCAAATCTCCAGCGCCTGCTCGCCGGTGTCCGGCTGCGAGACCAGCAGATCGTCGAGATTGACGCCCAGTTTCTCGGCGTAGCTCGGATCCAGCGCATGCTCGGCATCGATGAAGGCGCAGGTCTTGCCCTGCTTCTGGGCCTGGGCGATGACCGACAGGGTCAGCGTGGTCTTGCCCGAGGACTCCGGCCCGAAGATCTCGACGACGCGACCGAAAGGCAAGCCACCGATCCCCAGCGCGATATCCAGGCCCAGCGATCCGGTGGATACCGAAGGCATCACGACCCGCGGCGTGTCGCCCAGGCGCATGACGGTGCCCTTGCCGAACTGGCGCTCGATCTGGGACAGCGCCGCATTGAGAGCTTTGGAACGGTTGTCGTCCTGTGCCATGAACGTCTCCTGTTAGGACGTGAAAAGAGAGACGCAGCGCACCGGCCGGTCTCGATACTGCATAAAACACTGTATGACTAGACAGTATTATGACGAAAAAATTCCGTGCCGCCTATAGAAAAAGCGCGCCAATTCGTCCTGAATCGCGACACCCAGCGCCAAGCCGTTGAAGTGGCGTAGACATCCGTGTCACGCAGCCTCCAGGCGAGCCACCAGAGCCGCCAGCGCCACGCGTACCGCCTGTTCGCGTACCGCTCGGCGATCTCCCGCAAGGCACTGGCAGAGCGCCTCCTGCGACCGCTCGTCCCCCCAGGCAAACCACACCGTCCCCACCGGCTTCTCGGCGCTGCCCCCACCCGGCCCGGCAATGCCGCTGATCGCCACGCCCAGCGCCGCACCGCTCTCCCGGCAGGCACCCGCCACCATGGCCGCCACCGTCTCGCGACTCACGGCGCCATGCGTGGCCAGGGTCGACTCGCTCACGCCCAGCAGACGCGCCTTGGCGCCGTTGGAGTAGGTCACGTAACCGGTCTCGAAGTAGCCCGAGCTGCCGGCAATGGCGGTGATGGCGCTGGCGACGCCGCCTCCGGTGCAGGACTCGGCAGTCGTGACCGACACGCCACGCGCCAGGCAAGCCCGCCCGAGCCGCTCACTCAAAGCGTCGCTGTCGAGGCGCATCAGGGCATCAGGAATCGAAGGCATGTGCAACTCCACGGGGCAGATAGGCGAAATTGGCATCCGGCGTCGACAGCCTCCTGACGATGGACACCTGAGCGCGTAGAATAGTGCCATTTGATCCCGATTGCAGACCCCAGCAACAAGGACCCGCATGGCACAGGCCACCGCGACTCAGCATACGCCGATGATGGCGCAGTATCTCAAGATCAAGCGCGAACACCCCGATGTGCTGCTTTTCTATCGCATGGGGGATTTCTACGAGCTGTTCTTCGACGATGCCAAGCGTGCCGCCCAGTTACTCGACATCACCCTGACCGCCCGCGGGCAGTCGTCAGGCAAGCCGATTCCCATGGCCGGCGTGCCCTACCATAGCGCCGAAGGCTATCTGGCACGACTGGTCAGGGCCGGCGAATCCGTGGCGATCTGTGAGCAGATGGGCGACCCGGCCGCAGCCAAGGGCCCGGTCGAACGTCAGGTGGTACGCATCGTGACCCCGGGCACCCTTCACGACGAGGCCCTGCTCGATGCACGCCGCGACAACCTGCTGGTCGCCCTGCATGCTCACGAGGATCACTGGGGCCTGGCCTGGCTGGAACTCTCGAGCGGCCATTTCTGCGTGCTGGAAGTCGACAGTGATGCCGACATGCTGGCCGAGATCCATCGCCTCTCCCCTGCGGAGCTGCTGGCGGCGGAGAGTCTCGACCTGCCGCCGGCGCTGGCCGAGCGTGCCGGCCTCAAGCGTCAGAGTGACTGGCTGTTCGACGGCGAAACCGCCGAGCGGCTGTTGTGCGACCAGTTCGGCGTCGCCGATCTGCGCGGTTTCGGCTGCGCGCATCTGTCGCGAGCCATCACGGCGGCCGGCGTGCTGCTCGACTATGCCCGCGACACCCAGCGCTCGCGCCTGCCTCACGTCACGGCACTCGCCGTGGAAGCCCGCGACGAGTCGGTGGTCATCGATGCCGCCAGCCGCCGCAATCTGGAGATCGACATCAATCTCGGCGGCGGCAGCGACAACACCCTGGCCAGCGTGCTCGACACCACGGCCACGGCGATGGGTTCGCGCCTGCTCAAGCGCTGGCTGAACCGGCCGCTGCGCGACCGGACGCAGGTCACCGGCCGTCAGGCCGCCGTGCAGCAGCTGATAGACGGCGACCATTACCTGGACATCCGCGACGGTCTCAAGCCGATCGGCGATATCGAGCGCATCCTGGCTCGCATCGCCCTGTGCAGCGCCCGTCCCCGCGATCTGGCGCGGCTGCGCGATGCACTCCTTGCCTTGCCCGATCTGCAGCGGCATCTGGCGGACCTGGAAGAGGGCTCCGCGCTGGACGAGATGCGCCGACACATCCGCCCCTATCCCGAGCTGGCCGACACTCTGTCACGCGCCCTGATCGACAGCCCGCCCGTGGTGATCCGCGACGGCGGCGTGATCGCCGACGGTTTCGACGCCGAACTCGACGAGTACCGCGGCCTGGCCGAACATGCCGGAGACTACCTGGTCGAGCTCGAAAGCCGCGAGCGCACGCGCACGGGCCTTGCCGGACTCAAGGTCGGCTACAACCGGGTGCATGGCTACTTCATCGAGATTCCCCGCGCCCAGGCCCGCGAGGTGCCTGCCGACTATATCCGTCGCCAGACGCTCAAGAACGCCGAACGCTTCATCATTCCCGAGCTCAAGGAGTTCGAGGATAAGGCGCTGTCCGCCAAGTCTCGTGCGCTGGCGCGTGAAAAGCTGCTTTATGAAGGCCTGATCGACACCCTGAACGCCGAGCTGCAGCCCCTGCAGGGCACCGGCCGGGCCCTGGCGGCACTCGACGTGCTGGCGACCTTCGCCGAGCGCGCGCTAGCCCTGGACCTGACCCGTCCGCTGCTTCAGGAGACTCCGGGGCTGAGCATACGCGGCGGCCGCCATCCGGTGGTCGAGCAAGTCAGCACCCACCCGTTCGTACCCAACGACCTGCGGCTCGACGACCATCGGCGCATGCTGGTGATCACCGGCCCCAACATGGGCGGTAAATCCACCTACATGCGGCAGGCGGCCCTGATCGTGCTGCTCGCCTACACCGGCAGCTTCGTGCCCGCCGATAGTGCCGAGATCGGCCCGGTGGATCGCATCTTCACCCGTATCGGCTCCTCGGACGATCTGGCCGGGGGACGTTCCACCTTCATGGTGGAGATGACCGAGACCGCCAGCATCCTGCACAACGCCACGCATGAAAGTCTGGTACTGATGGACGAAATCGGTCGCGGCACCAGCACCTTCGACGGGCTGTCGCTGGCCTGGGCCAGTGCCGAGCATCTGACCCGCACGCGAGCCTATACCCTGTTCGCCACGCACTACTTCGAGATGACGGCACTGGCCGAACAGGCCAGTGGCGTGGCCAACGTGCACCTGACCGCCGCCGAGCATCAGGATGGCATCGTCTTCATGCATCGCGTCGAGGAGGGGCCCGCCAGCCAGAGTTACGGATTGCAGGTCGCCCAACTGGCCGGGGTGCCACAAAGCGTTATCCAGCGGGCTCGTGAAAAGCTGGCGGGGCTCGAGCAGCAGGAAGTGCACCAGGCCGCGCAGTCGAAGCCCATGGCGGGCATGCCCCAGCAGGCCGACCTGTTCGCCGCCACGCCGCACCCTGTCGTGGATGCCTTGGTACAACTCGATCTGGATAGCCTGGCGCCGCGCGAGGCGCTGAATCTGTTGTACAAGTGGCGCGCTCAGTGCTGAATACTGCGTCCCCGATGAGCGCCACCGCTTGCCGTGCATGGAAAGAGGCGACTAGAATGGGTCGCCATTAGAATGGCTGCTTATAAAACAGCCCATCTTTATAACCTTATTACCCGCCAGGCAGACCCAGCCCAGGCGCGGGCGTTACCGTGATTCCGGGAGGCTCCATGACATTCGTCGTCACCGAAAACTGTATCCGCTGCAAGTACACCGACTGCGTCGAGGTCTGCCCGGTAGATTGCTTCTATGAAGGTCCCAATTTCCTGGTGATTCACCCCGACGAGTGTATCGACTGCGCCCTTTGCGAGCCGGAGTGTCCCGCCGAAGCGATTTTCTCGGAAGACGAGTTGCCGGACGGCCAGAAGGATTTCATCGAGATCAATGCCGACCTCTCCGAGGTGTGGCCCAACATTACCGAGAAGAAGGATCCGCTGCCCGAGGCCGAGGAGTGGGACGGCAAGCCGGACAAGAAGCAGTTTCTGGAGCGATAAACCTCCCTGCATCGCTTGCAGCGGGCAAGCGATGCATCCCGCCATGGACCCAACATGCTCTAGAAAAAGCGTTGGATAGAAAAAACTCTAGAAAGAAAAAGGGGCTGCCCGAAGGCAGCCCCTTTTTGTTACCGCGCGCCTAACATGAAGACGGCCCAGCAGGACCGTCCGGCTCCCAGCCTCTCCTCGGGCAACTCCCTTCGCCCATACTCCTGAGGTACGTTCCCTGCCTGGAAGCGACACCCTGTTGCACCAAGCGCACCGTCATCGAACCGTCGCATTCCGCTGCATGTTGCAGGAAAGTTCTCCTGCTTTTCCTGGATGCGATTGTTACGAAACCTCCCGATATCGGCAAGATGGTTATCTTGCCCCGCCAAGGTGAGTTTCTTAATTCAATATGCTCAGCCCTGGGTACCCGGCGCCGCTGCAACGCCAAGGGCCGCCATGCGGCGGCCCTTTTGTCCATCGACTGTTCAGCCACGACCGGCCGAGAAGGTTTCTCGGCCTTCGCGAGACTCAGCCTTGGCCCTTGATGGCCTGACGTCCCGGATAGCGTGCCTTGTCGCCCAGTTCCTGCTCGATGACCAGCAAGCGGTTGTACTTGGCCACACGATCGCTGCGGCACAGTGAGCCGGTCTTGATCTGTCCGGCGGATGTGGCCACGGCCAGATCGGCGATAGTGGTGTCCTCGGTCTCGCCGGAGCGATGCGAGATCACCGCGGTGAAGCCGGCGTCCTGAGCCATCTTGATCGCATCCAGGGTCTCGGAGAGCGACCCGATCTGGTTGAACTTGATCAGGATGGAGTTGCCGATGGACTCGTCGATGCCGCGCTTGAGGATACGCGTATTGGTGACGAACAGATCGTCGCCCACCAACTGCACCTTGTCGCCCAGCTTATCGGTCAGTGCCTTCCAGCCGTCCCAGTCGGATTCGTCCATGCCGTCCTCGATGGAGACGATCGGGTACTCCTCGACCAACTCCGCAAGATAGTCGGCGAACCCGGCTGAATCGAAGCTCTTGCTTTCACCGGCCAGCGTGTACTGTCCGTCCTGATAGAACTCCGAGGAGGCGCAGTCCAGTGCCAGGGTCACATCCTGCCCCAAGGTATAGCCGGCCTCGGACACCGCCTGCTTGATCACCGCCAGCGCTTCGGCATTGGAGGAAAGATTGGGCGCGAAACCGCCTTCGTCGCCGACCGACGTCGACAGTCCCTTGGCCGAGAGCACCTTCTTCAGGGCATGAAAGATCTCCGCGCCCATGCGCAGCGCTTCGCGGAAGTTCGGTGCGCCGACCGGCTGCACCATGAACTCCTGGATATCGACGTTGTTGTCGGCATGCTCGCCGCCATTGAGGATGTTCATCATCGGCACCGGCATGCTGTACTGGCCCGGCTGACCGTAGAGCGCAGCCATGTGGGCGTAGAGGGGAATGCCCTGCTCGACCGCAGCCGCCTTGGCGGCCGCCAGGGAGACGGCAAGAATGGCGTTGGCGCCGAGATTCGCCTTGTTGTCGGTCCCGTCGAGTTCGAGCATGGCACTGTCCAGGCCACGCTGGTCCAGCGCATCCATGCCCAGCAGACGTTCACGGATCCTGCCGTTCACGGCATCGACCGCCTTCAGCACGCCCTTGCCCAGATAGCGCGACTTGTCGCCGTCACGCAGCTCGAGCGCCTCGCGTGAGCCGGTGGATGCGCCGCTCGGGGCACAGGCGCTGCCCTTGACACCGCTCTTGAGCACCACCTCGGCGTACACGGTAGGATTGCCCCGTGAATCGAGCACTTCAAGGCCGCGGATATCGACGATCTCTGCCATGTTCAATCTTCCTTAATGTCGTGGTTCAGCGTGGTCGGGAATCGAATTATTGCACCTGGACCTCGGGGAGTCCCTTGACCCAGTCATCGAGGGCCTTGAGCTGGCCCAAGAACGGCTCCAGCTTGTCCAGCGGCAAGGCACTGGGGCCATCGCAGCGCGCCTTGTCCGGGTCCGGGTGCGCCTCCAGAAACAGGCCTGCCAGGCCGACGGCGACACCGGCCCTGGCCAGCTCGAAGACCTGGGCGCGTCGCCCCCCCGCGCTGTCACTGCGCCCGCCGGGACGCTGCAGGGAGTGGGTGACGTCGAAGACCAGCGGATAACCGGTCTGCTTCATCTCACCGAAGCCGAGCATGTCGACGACCAGATTATTGTAGCCGAAGCTCGAGCCGCGCTCGCAGAGGAGCAGCCTGTCGTTGCCGGCTTCCTGGCACTTGCTGATGATATGGCGCATCTCGTGCGGGGCGAGGAACTGCGGCTTCTTGATGTTGATCACCGCGCCGGTCTGGGCCATGGCCACCACCAGATCCGTCTGGCGCGCCAGAAAGGCCGGCAGCTGGATGACATCCGCTACCTGAGCTGCCGGTTGCGCCTGCCAGGGCTCATGCACATCGGTGATGATGGGCACGTCAAAGCGTGCCTTGATATCGGCCAGCCACTCCAACCCCTTCTCGAGGCCCGGTCCGCGAAAGGAGTGAATCGAGCTGCGGTTGGCCTTGTCGAAGCTGGCCTTGAACACGTAGGGAATCCCGAGCCTGCGGGTGACTTCCACATAGGTCTCTGCCACCTCGAAGGCCAGCTCGCGAGACTCCAGCACGTTCATGCCGCCAAACAACATCATCGGCAATGAATTGCCGGCCCTGAGGCCGGCGAATTCAATGGTTTTCTGCATGTCTTCCATGGCGTGTCCTCAGTTCTGTACCTGAGCATGCATACGGTTGCGTGCCGCCTTGTGTTCCACCGCCGCATTGACGAAGCCGGTGAACAGCGGGTGGCCGTCACGAGGCGTGGAGGTGAACTCCGGATGGAACTGGCAGGCCACGTACCAGGGGTGATCCGGCAATTCGATCATCTCCACCAGGGAATTGTCGACGCTCTTGCCGGAGATCACCAAGCCCGCACGCTCGATTTCATCGATGAACTGGTTGTTGACCTCGAAGCGATGACGATGGCGCTCGGTGATATCTTCCAGACCGTAGGCCTGATGCGCCCGGGTGCCCGTCTTGAGATGGCAGACCTGACCGCCGAGTCGCATGGTGCCCCCCAGATCGGAGGCCTCGTCACGCAGCTCGATCTCGCCCTCGGCATTGATCCATTCGGTGATCAGGCCGACCACGGGATGCTTGGTATCGCGGGTGAACTCGGTGGAGTTGGCATCCTCCCAGCCCACCACGTGACGCGCGTACTCGATGACCGCCACCTGCATGCCCAGACAGATCCCCAGATAGGGGATGCCGTTCTCGCGGGCGTAGCGGGCGGTCAGGATCTTGCCTTCCACGCCGCGCTCGCCGAAGCCGCCCGGGACCAGGATCGCATCCTTGCCGGACAGCCGATCGGTGCCGTGACGCTCGATATCCTCGGAGTCGATGTAGTCGATGTTGACCTTGACCCGCGTCTGGATGCCGGCGTGGATCAGCGCTTCGTTGAGCGACTTGTAGGCATCGAGCAGCTCCATGTACTTGCCGACCATGGCGATATTGATCGACTTGAGCGGATTGAGCTTGGCGTCGAGCACATGCACCCACTCGGTGAGATCGGCCTCGGGCGCCTCGAGCCGCAGCTTGTCGCAGACGATCTCGTCGAGCCCGTGCTCGTGAAGCATCAGCGGAATGCGATAGATGGTATCCGCATCCTGCAGCGGGATGACGGCACGCTCCTCGACGTTGGTGAACAGCGCGATCTTGCGCCGCTCGCTCTCCTCGAGCTCGACCTCGCTGCGACAGATCAGGATATCCGGCTGGATACCGATCGAGCGCAGCTCCTTGACGCTGTGCTGGGTCGGCTTGGTCTTGGTCTCGCCGGCGGTCTTGATGTAGGGCACCAGGGTCAGATGCATGAACAGCGCCCGGTTGGCGCCCACCTCGCTGCGCAGCTGGCGGATCGACTCCAGGAACGGCAGCGACTCGATGTCGCCCACCGTGCCGCCGATCTCCACCAATGCCACGTCGAAGCCCTCGCCCCCGGCGATCACCCGGCGCTTGATCTCGTCGGTGATATGCGGAATGACCTGCACGGTACCGCCAAGATAGTCACCGCGGCGCTCCTTGCGCAGCACATGTTCGTAGACGCGTCCGGTGGTGAAGTTGTTGGCCTGGGTCATCTTCGAGCGGATAAAGCGCTCGTAGTGGCCCAGATCCAGGTCGGTTTCCGCGCCGTCTTCGGTAACGAACACCTCGCCATGCTGGAACGGGCTCATGGTGCCCGGGTCCACGTTGATGTACGGATCCAGCTTGAGGATCGTGACCCTGAGGCCACGCGCCTCGAGAATCGCCGCGAGGGAAGCCGACGCGATGCCCTTGCCGAGAGAGGACACAACGCCGCCGGTCACGAAGATATATCGTGTCATGGAGAACCTGTTAATCGTGATCAGAAGGCCCGGGGAGGAAGTCAGGCCTGGATGGGACGCCAGAATAGCAGATCCGGCCCGAGCGCTCAATTTTGCCGCCCGGTACCGTTGTCACCTTCACAGTATCACGACCACCAGTGGGACATGGCACTGCCCAGCGGATCGCGCTCAGGCTGCGAAAGGCGCTGAATGCGTGCGACCGACGCATCGTGCTCGGCGGGGTCGGCGCGGATCAGATCCACCTCGGGCTGATCCTGGGGGTAAGCCGCGGTGACCTGAAAATCCTCGCTGGCCGACAAGCGGCAATGGCCGGTTCCGGCGGGCAGCACCAGCAGGTCACCGGATCGCACGTCGAAATCCCGCCCCGCCTCGCCGCCCAGACGCAGCCTGGCGTTGCCTGCGATGACCGCCAGCGCTTCGTGGGCGGTGGAGTGGTAGTGATGATAGTCGTAGACACCGCCGCGCCAGCTCGGCGGCCAGCCGTGGGCGGAATACAGACGCTCGAAGCGCATTGCCAGCGCCTCATCTTCGAGATCGGTGCCCTGCGAGCGAAACAGCAATGCAGGCAGCGAAGTGTTGGGAGTGGCCCCGTCATCCTCGAATGTCGCCGTCTCGGGAACGACGGAGGTGCCCGAGCCGGCGGCCAAACCCAGCTCGCTCAGCATGGTTGCCACGTCATGTTCCGCCATATCGTTCTCCCTGTCGGATCGTCACTGTCTCCAGACTAGTCCCGATTGGGGATAGGGAAAACCAGAACCCCGGTCCTTGAACCGGGGTTGCGAGAGCAGCGAAACGACACCTTGCCGCGTTATACCTCGAGCTTGCCGTGTTATATCTCGAGATAGTCGAGGATACCCTCGGCCGCCTTGCGCCCCTCGTAAACGGCGGTGACCACCAGATCGGAGCCGCGCACCATGTCGCCACCGGCAAAGACCTTCTCGTTCGACGTCTGGAAGGCGAACTTGTCCTTGATCAGCTGACCCTGTTCCTTGGCCGCCACGCGACCCCGCGAGTCGATCTCGATGTTGTGGGTCTCGAACCAGGCGATCTCGCTGGGCTGAAAACCGAAGGCAATGATCACCTCATCGGCGGGAACGACCTCCTCGGAGCCCGGCACCACCTCGGCACTGCGACGCCCCTTCTCGTCGGGCTCGCCCATGCGCGTGCGCACCAGCTTGACGCCTTCCACCCGTTCTTCGCCGACGATGGCCACCGGCTGACGATTGAACAGGAAGTCGACGCCCTCCTCGCGGGCGCTGGCCACCTCGCGCTTGGAACCGGGCATGTTGGCTTCGTCGCGCCGGTAGGCACAGGTCACGCTGGTCGCGCCCTGACGGATGGAAGTCCGGTTGCAGTCCATCGCCGTATCGCCACCCCCGAGCACCACCACGCGCTTTCCCTTCATCGACACGTGCTCGGAAGTTTCGACATTGAAGCCCAGGTTGTGGTTGATATTGTCGATCAGGAAGTCGAGCGCCTTGTGCACGCCGGGCATGTCCTCACCGGGGAAACCGCCTTCCATGTACTTGTAGGTGCCCATACCCATGAACACCGCATCGTACTCGTCGAGCAGCTGCTGGAACTCGATATCACGGCCGATTTCCACGTTCAGACGAAATTCGATGCCCATCTCCTCGAATATCGCCCGGCGACGCTTCATGACGTGCTTTTCGAGCTTGAATTCGGGAATGCCGAAGGTAACCAGTCCGCCGATTTCCGGGTAGCGGTCGAATACCACCGGCTTGACGCCGTTGCGTACCAGGATGTCGGCGCAGCCCAGTCCCGCCGGACCGGCACCGATCACCGCCACGCGCTTGTCGGTCCACTCGACCTTGGACATGTCCGGTCGCCAGCCCATGGCGAAGGCGGTCTCGGCGATGTACTTCTCGATCGAGCCGATGGTGATCGCCCCGAAGCCGTCGTTCAGGGTGCAGGCCCCTTCGCAAAGCCGCTCCTGGGGACAGACGCGACCGCACACCTCGGGCAGCGTGTTGGTGCGATGCGACAGCTCGGCAGCTTCCATGATGTTCCCCTCGGCGACCAGCTTCAGCCAGTTGGGGATGTAGTTGTGTACCGGACACTTCCACTCGCAGTAGGGATTGCCGCAGTGCAGGCAGCGATGCGCCTGGCTGGCGGCTTCCTGGGGGCGGAAGGGTTCGTAGATTTCCGCGAACTCCTTCACGCGCAGCCGCGCATCCTTCTTGGTACGGTCCTTGCGAGCAACGTCAATGAACTGAAAATCATTGGATAAACGGTTAGCCATGTCTGCTTCTCCTCTCACTCAGGCCGACGACGGGACTCGGCGAGCAGGCCGTTGAGGCTTGCCGCCTTGGGCTTGACCAGCCAGAAATGGCGGATGTAATCGGAGAAATTGCTCAGAATCTCCTGCCCGCGCACGGAGTGGGTCTCGGCGACGTATTCCTGGATGACTTCACGCAGATGGCGCCGATACGCCTCCATGGCCTCAGTGTTGATACGATGAATCTCGACCAGCTCATGGTTGTAGCGGTCGACGAAGGTGCGATCCTGGTCGATGACGTAGGCAAAGCCGCCGGTCATGCCCGCGCCGAAGTTGAGGCCGGTATCACCGAGCACACAGACCAACCCGCCGGTCATGTACTCGCAGCAGTGGTCGCCCGCCCCCTCGATGACGGCATGGGCGCCTGAGTTGCGCACCGCGAAGCGCTCCCCGGCCGTCCCCGCAGCAAACAGCTTGCCACCGGTGGCGCCGTACAGGCAGGTATTGCCGATGATCGCGGTCTTGTGACTCTCGAAACGGCTGCCCTTGGGCGGCGTGATCACCAGCTTGCCGCCATTCATGCCCTTGCCGACATAGTCGTTGGCATCGCCCTCGAGATAGAGGTTCAGGCCGCGGGCGTTCCACACCCCGAAGCTCTGCCCCGCCACGCCGGTCAGGCGCAGGGTCACCGGCGCATCCTCCAGGCCGACCTCGCCATAGCGCTTGGCGACTTCGCCGGAGACGCGCGCCGGCACCGAACGGTCGCAGTTGCTGATGGTGAAGGTGAACTCACCGCCCTTCTTGTGCTCGATGGTGTCCCTGAGTGCGTCGAGGATCTCCTCGTTCTTGCTCGCCAGGTCGTGCGGCATGTTGCGCTGCACTTCGCAATGGCGCGGCGCATCCTCGGGTACCCAGTCGTTGGAGAGCAACGAATCGAGCACCAGCTTCTTCTGCGAGCGTGTCTGCCCCTCGATCTTCTCGAGCAGGTCCGTGCGCCCGATCAGATCGGTGAGCTGACGCACGCCGAGCATGGCCATGATCTCGCGCGCCTCCTCGGCAACGAAGCGGAAGTAGTTCTTGACCATGTCCACCGTGCCGCGAAAGTGCTCGCCGCGCAGATAGTCGTTCTGCGTCGCGACGCCGGTGGCGCAGTTGTTCAAGTGACAGATGCGCAGGTAGATGCAGCCCAGCGAGACCATCGGCGCAGTGCCGAAGCCGAAGCTCTCGGCACCGAGGATCGCCGCCTTGACCACGTCGAGCCCGGTCTTCAGGCCGCCATCGGTCTGCAGGCGGATCTTGTCGCGCAGGCCATTGATGCGCAGCGCCTGGTGCACCTCGGGCAGGCCCAGCTCCCAGGGACTGCCGGCATGCTTGATCGAGGTCAGCGGGCTTGCCGCGGTGCCGCCATCGTAGCCGGAGACGGTGATCAGATCCGCATAGGCCTTGGCCACACCGGTGGCGATGGTCCCGATGCCCGGCTCGGAGACCAGCTTGACCGAGACCAGCGCCTCCTGATTGACCTGCTTCAGGTCGAAGATCAGCTGGGCCAGATCCTCGATCGAGTAGATGTCATGGTGCGGGGGCGGCGAAATCAGCGTCACGCCAGGTACCGCGTAACGCAGCCGCGCGATCAGCTCGTTGACCTTGCCGCCGGGCAGCTGGCCGCCTTCGCCGGGCTTGGCTCCCTGCGCCACCTTGATCTGCAGCACCTCGGCGTTGGCCAGATAGGCCGGCGTCACGCCGAAGCGGCCCGAGGCGACCTGCTTGATCTTCGAGCTGCGGATGGTGCCGTAGCGTGCCGGATCCTCGCCGCCCTCACCGGAGTTGGAGCGTCCACCGGACTCGTTCATGGCCTGGGCCAGTGCCTCGTGGGCCTCCGGTGACAGGGCACCGAGACTCATGCCGGCACTATCGAAACGCGGCAGCAACGCCTCGACCGGCTCGACTTCATCGAGCGGCAGCGGCTGGTCCGCGGGCTTGAGCTTCAACAGATCGCGGATGGTCGCCACCGGACGCTCGTTGACCAACTGCGCGAACTGCTTCCACTTGCCGTAGTCGCCCTGTTGCACCGCGGCCTGCAGCGCCTTGATCACGTCGGGGTTGAAGGCGTGGTATTCATAACCGTAGACGAACTTGTAGAGCCCCCCCTGGCGCGCCGCCTTGCGGGGAATCCACGCCTCGCGCGCCAGCAGTTCCTGCTGCAACTGCAGTTCGGCGAAGCCGGTCCCCTCGATGCGTGACGCCATGCCCGGAAAGCACAGCTCCATGACCTCGGAGGACAACCCCACTGCCTCGAACAGCTGGGCGCCGCGGTAGGAGGCGATGTGCGATATCCCCATTTTGGAGAGGATCTTGAACAGCCCTTTCTGCATGCCCTTGCGGTAGTTCTCGCGCGACTCGGCCGGATCACCGATCAGATCACCGGTGCGGTGCATGTCGGCCATCACCTGATAGGCGAGATAGGGATAGACCGCCGTGGCCCCGACACCGAACAGCACGGCCAACTGATGCGAGTCGCGAGCGAAGCCGGTCTCGACCACCAGATTGATGTGAGTACGCAACCCCAGGCGGCCCAGGGAGTGATGTACCGCACCGACGGCCAGCGCCGGATGGATCGGCAGCCGGCCTTTCTCCAGGCCGCAATCGGAGAGCACCAGTACTACCTTGCCGTTGCGCGCGGCCTCTTCGGCTGACTGACACAGCGCCTTGATCGCCTGCTTGAGGCCGAACGCCTCGGGATCGTAGCCCAGCGACAGCGTTTCGCTGGCAAAGGCGGGATCCTCATGGGTGGTCAGCGCGGTGAACTTGCGCGGCGACAGCACCGGCGTGGTCAGGATCAGGCGGTGGGCGTGCTCGGGCGTGGCCTCGAAGACGTTACGCTCGGCGCCCAGACAGGTCTCCAGCGACATGACGATCGCTTCACGCAGCGGGTCGATCGGCGGGTTGGTGACCTGAGCGAATTTCTGGCGGAAATAATCGCTCAGCATCCGCGGCTGGCTTGAAAGGACCGCCATGGGGGTATCGTCACCCATCGAACCGACCGCCTCCTGGCCGGATTCGGCGAGCGGGCGCAGGATCTGGTCGCGTTCCTCGTTGGTGACCAGGAACATCTTCTGGTAGACGCCCAGCTGGTCGGTATCCATCGGCTGGAAGCGCGCCAGCTCGGTCAAGGACGACTCGAGGTAGCTGGCATTCTCGTTGAGCCAGCGCTTGTAAGGATAGGCGGATTTCAGCTGCTCATCGATATCGGCGGTATGCAGCACCTCGCCGGTATGCGTATCGACGGAGAGAATCTGTCCCGGTCCGACACGCCCCTTGGCCACGACGCTCTCGGGCGAGTAGCTCCATACGCCGATCTCCGAGGACAGGGTGATATAACCGTTGTCCGTGATCACCCAGCGCGCCGGACGCAGGCCGTTGCGATCGAGCATGCACACCGCATGGCGCCCGTCGGTGACCACGATGCCGGCCGGACCGTCCCAGGCCTCCATGTGCATGGAGTTGTACTCATAGAAGGCGCGCAGGTCGCCATCCATGGTCTCGACGTTCTGCCAGGCCGGCGGCACCATCAGACGCACGGCACGATAGAGTTCCATGCCACCGGTCATCAGCACCTCGAGCATGTTATCCATGCTCGAGGAGTCGGAACCCACGGTATTGACCACCTGATCGAGCTCGGTGATCTCGGGCAGCAACTCGGAGATGAAGTTCTCCTTGCGCGCGTTGGCCCAATTGCGGTTCGCCTCGATGGTATTGATCTCGCCGTTGTGGGCGAGAAAGCGGAACGGTTGAGCCAGGGGCCAGCGCGGCGCGGTATTGGTCGAGAAACGCTGGTGGAAAACGCAGATCGAGATTTCCATACGCTCGTCGCCGAAGTCCAGATAGAACGTCGGCAGGTCCTCCGGCATCATCAGGCCTTTATAGGAGATGACCTTGGATGACAGCGAACTGACGTAGAAATCCTCCTCGCGGGCCAGCTTCTGCTCGGCGTAACGCCGCGCCATGAACAGGTCGACATTGAAGAGCTTGTCGTCGCGGCGCTCGGCATGGGGCTCAACGAAGATCTGACGGATACGCGGCTGGCACGCCAGGGCGATCGGCCCGCAGACGCTGGAATCGTGAGGCACCGCGCGCCAGCCCTTGACGCTCAAGCCGCGCTCGGCGAGCTCGCCTTCCAGCACCTCGCGGGCATGCGACTCGCGCACGTCATCGTCGGGAAGGAACACGCTGCCGACGGCGTACTGCCCGCCCAATTCGACGTTCAGTTCCTCACGCGCCACGGCCCGCATGAAGGCGTCGGGCATGGTGAACAGCAGACCGCAGCCATCGCCGGTCCGGCCGTCGGAGTTGATGCCGCCGCGATGGGTCATGCAGGTCAGGGATTCGATGGCCGTCTTCAACAGGTCGTGGCTGGCCTTGCCTTCCATATGGGCAATCAGGCCAAAGCCACAGTTGTCGCGGAACTCGCCAGGCTGGTGGAGACCTCTCATCATGGGCGTGCCTCACAATCGTAGAAACTTGTATCCAGGACAGATGCGCTATATAGTGTTCGGTTTTCTTTTATTTATGCCGATGTCACGGAGGGCAAAATGTCGACGCAAAAAGGCTGCCTAGCATAGCCGCACTCCCCTAGGCGCGCAAATCCCCGCCTCGCCATTCGGCACAAAATATTCGCAAAATCGCGACCTTAGCCGAAAATCCCTGCAAAAACCTTGCGCTTTCAGCGACTTAGGAATTAATTTCCAGAAATGACCTCTATATAAACTTTGGTCTAATTTCCTCAACCCACCCCATGCCAATCATGCATGAGGCATGCGGATTGTTTTGCCGAATCACCATAATACGCTTGAAACAGACAGGCGAAAACGACGACGCCTGCCGGATTGGCAGGCGTCGTCGCATCGGGCAGGCAAGGTCAGGCGCGAGGGAATGTCGTCAGCAGATCGCGCAGCAGTTCCGGCGGGGTTTCATCGAATATGCACCCCTCGCCCAGGCGGCGCAGCAGAACCAGACGCAACCGGCTATCGATGTTCTTCTTGTCGAGCCGCATCAGGCGCAGGAAGTCGTCGGCATCCATCGACCGGGGCGCGGCTTGGGGCAGGCCTGCCGAAGCGACAAGCGCCGCGACCCGCTCGGTTTCGGCCGGACTCAGCCAGCCCAGCCGCCGCGACAGCTCGGCCGCCATCAGCATGCCGGTTCCAACAGCTTCACCATGCAACCAGGCACCATAGCCTTGGGCCGTCTCGATGGCATGACCGAAGGTGTGGCCGAGATTGAGCAAGGCACGTACGCCCTGCTCGGTCTCGTCCTCGGCGACCACCTCGGCCTTGGCGGCACAGCTTTTCAGAATCGCTTCGGTCAGCGCCGCGTCGTCGAGGGAGCGCAGATCCGCCATGCGGGCTTCGAGCCAGTCGAGAAATGCCGCATCGCGAATCAGGCCATACTTGATCACCTCCGCCAGACCGGCCGAGAGTTCCCGCGACGGCAGGCTGTGCAGGGTCGTGGTATCGATGATCACTGCGCGCGGCTGCCAGAAGGCGCCGATCATGTTCTTGCCGCGCGGATGGTTGACGCCGGTCTTGCCGCCGACCGAAGAATCGACCTGGGCCAACAGCGTGGTCGGCACCTGAACGAAAGCCACGCCACGCTGGTAACAGGCCGCGGCATAGCCTGCCATGTCGCCGATCACGCCGCCGCCCAGCGCCACCAGGGTACAGCGCCGGTTGAAACCGGCCTCCAGCAGGGCATCCCAGATACGCTCCACGGAGGCCAGGGTCTTGGTGTGCTCGCCATCGGGAAGAATGACTTCGCGCACGTCGAGGTCGTCATCCAGCCCCTGCTTGAAGGTCTCGAGATACAACGGCGCCACCACCTCGTTGGTGACGATCATGACCTGACGCCCGGCCAGGTGGGGACGCAGCCAGGCGGCATCCCCGAGCAGCCCCGGGCCGATGTGGATGGGATAGCGGCGCTCGCCGAGATCGACGGTCAGGGTCTGCGGGGAATCGGAAGCAACGGTCATGACTCAAGCCTTGATGTGCAGGGGATCGGTGAGACGCTTGACCCGACGGATGATCTCGCCGACCACCGCGCGCGGACTGCGCCGGTCAGTACGCACGATGAGATCCGCCGTGGCCCGATAGAGCGGATCGCGCTTGGCGAACATCTCGCGCAGGATCTTTTCGCGATCGACGTTTCGTAGCAGGGGGCGGTTCTGGTCGCGGGCGGTACGCTTGAGCTGCTGTTCGATGGTGGTGGCAAGATAGATCACCGTGCCGCGCTCGCGCATGACCTGGCGATTCTCCTCGCGCAGTATCGCCCCACCGCCACTGGACAGCACGATGCCCTCGCGCTGGCTGAGCTCCTGCAGTATGGCGCTCTCGCGACAACGAAAGCCCTCTTCGCCCTCAACGTCGAATATCCATGGGATGTTGGCCCCGCAGCGTGCCTCGATCTCATGGTCGCTGTCGAGGAATTCACGCTGCAACTCGGCCGCCAGAAGGCGGCCGATGGTGCTTTTTCCGGCCCCCATGGGACCGATGAGAAAGAGGTTGGGAAGACCCTGCATCAGCGAATCGCCAGTTTGTCCTCAATGATCTTGGGAGTGATGAATACCAGCAATTCTACCTTCTCATTGGCCTCCTCGGTATAGCGAAAAAGGTTACCCATCAGCGGCAGGTCGCCAAAAAAGGGTGTCTTGTACAGAGTGTGCAGCTGTTCGGAGGTCAGAATACCGCCCAATACCACGGTCTCGCCATTGTTGACCAGCACCTGGGTCTGTATCTCGTTGGTATCGATGGCCGGCTCCCCACCGTAGCTGTCGTCGGAGACGGCGTCGTTGTTGATCACCAGATCCATGATGATGCGATTGTCCGGCGTGATCTGCGGCGTGACCTCGAGCGACAGTACCGCTTCCTTGAAGGAGATGCTGGTGGCTCCGTCCCCCGCAGACTCCTCGTAGGGAATCTCCTTGCCCTGCTTGATCAGCGCCGCCTGCTGGTTGGCCGTGATGATCTTGGGCTGGGAGATGGTCTGGCTCTTGCCTTCGCTTTCTAGGGCGCGCAATTCGAGATCGATCAGCACGTCGCCGGAAAGATAGCCGAAACTGAAAGCGTTCGAAGGGCTGACCGCATCGCCAAGATCCACCGACAGCCCGCCGTTGCTCACCGAACCGCTGGCCGCGCCCGAAAGATCCAGCCGGCCGCCGCCATCCGCCGCCGAGGCGCCCCAGCTCACGCCCAGCTCCCGAGCCGCACTGTCGCGGGCGATGACGATGCGCGCCTCGATCTGCACCTGCCGCACCGGCACGTCCAGATAGTCGATGGTGCGGCGGATGGCCTCGATCTGCTCCCGGGTATCCTGAATCAGCAGCGTATTGGTGCGTGCGTCCACCGTCACTCTGCCGCGCTCCGACATCAGGCCCACGCCTTCCATGCCGCGCAGCAGGGTGGCCAGCGCCTCGGCCTTGGCATAGCGCACCTGGAGAAATTCGGTGGTCAGAGGCGACAGTTGGCGACTCTGCGCCTGGGCCTCCAGCGCTTGACGCTCCATGGCGGCCAACTCATCGGCCGGGGCCACGACCAGCACGTCGCCGGTACGCCGACTGGCCAGGCCACGGCTCTTGAGGATCAGATCGAGCGCCTGATCCCAGGGCACCTCCTGCAGGTTCAGCGTCACGCTACCCTCCACGCTGTCACTGGCCACCAGATTCAGCCCGGTGAAATCGGCGATGATCGCCAGCACCGAGCGCACGTCGATGTCCTGGAAATTGAGCGTGATGCGCTCCCCGGTGTAGGGAAAGCGCTTTTCCAGACGCTCGGCCTGTTCGCGATCGCTCAGCGGCTTGACCTCGATGATCAGCTCGCGTCCGGACTGGGTCGTCATCTGCAGATAGTTGCCGGTGTTCTCGAGTTCCAGCGTGGTGCCATCACGCCCGGCCCGCGGCACGATGCGCTGGACCGGCGTGCCGAAATCGCTGACATCGAGCACCTGATCGAGCTTGGCGGGCAGTTGTACGCCCTCCAGCTCCACGAGCACCGACTTTCCCTGCTCGCGTACGCGCGATTCGAGACCGCTGCGATCGAGCGTCACCACGACCCGGCCCTCGCCATCGGGGCCGCGGCGGAAATCCAGATCCTCGATACTGGGCCGCCCCTGGCGTGCGGATGTCGTCGCCCCCGTATCGCTCCGGGACGTCACCGGGGTGACCTGCCCCTCCTCGCTGCCCAGTGTGAGAATGACCCGGTTCCCCTCCTGATGCGTGGAGTACGCCAGCGCCTCGTCCAAGCTGAAGACCAGACGCGTGCGCCCCCCCGCTTCGAGCACCACGGCCTGCTGGACCCCGGCAACGCCGGGAGTGAACTGCTGACGCTCGAGCTGGCTGCGCGTGCCCATGAGATCCAGCGCCAAACGCGGCGGCGAGTCGATCCGGTAGCCCTTGACCTCCGGCACACCGCCCTCGAAGGTCATCGCCACGCGTAGCTGCCCCCCGGAAAGCTGCGTGAAATCCAGCGCCGTCAGCGCCGGTGCCGCCAGCGCCTGGCCGGATATCAGCCAGGCCAGCGTCAACAAGCCGCCCAGGACGTTGCGAAGGTGTCGCCTCATATTGCCTCTCTTGTCGCGGCCCATGGTGTCAGCCCGCACGCTCATCTTGTTCATTCAAGGCCAGCGTCCGCTGGCGCTCGGTCCAACCGTTCTGACCATCCTGTACCACTTCGACGATGTCGATGGCCGTACCGTGTATCTCGCGAATGCGCCCGAAGTCGGTCCCCAGGTAGGCCCCTTCGAAAAGGCGATGCACCTGCCCATCCGGCGCTCGCACCAATGCCGAGGGGCGCCCGCCCACCGTCAGGATGCCGACCAGACTCAACGATTCCAGGGCATAACGCTCCAGCGGTTCGCGCGGACGCGTCAGGTCGGGCGCCAGCTCGTCCTGTACCGGAGCCTGCGCTACCCGGGGCTGTATCTTCTCAGGCTCGAAGGGGCTGCGCGTGCCGGCCTGGTCATAGACCGCGGCCTGGTAGGTCGGGGTTTCCGGCAGCGCCTCGATGTGCCCCTGCGGTTTGTCACGCAGATCGCTCAGTTGCCGCTCGAGCTCGCCGAGTCCGGCATCCTGACAGCCGACAAGCCCCAACATCAGCCCCAGCATGGCAAGGCGACACGCTTTCATGACGCATCTCCCGCCGGGGTATCTTCGCGATAGCTATAAGTCTTGGCCAACATGGAGAGTCGCAGCTTGCCATCACTCACCGGCGTCAGCGTGAAATCATGCAGAGTCACGATGCGTGGCAGCCCGGCGACCGAGGACACGAAGGCGGCAATACGGTGGTAGTCGCCCTGCACTTGAATGTCGAAAGGCTGCTCGACATAGAACTCCTGCGTCACCGGCGCCTTCAGACGGATGAAATCAATGGTCAGATGCTGTTCGAGTGCAGCGCCGCTGATGTCGTCGAGCAGCGCCGGCACCTCGGCCCCCGTGGGCAGCATTTCCAGCAACGATCCCATGCGCGCCTCGAGCTCCGCCATCTGGGTGTGCATCTGGGGCAGGTTAGCGGCCTGGAACGCCTTTATCTCGAACTGGGAAATCAACTGCTGCTGCTCGTTTCGCAACCGCTCCAGCGTCTCGTGCTTGGGTGTCGCCAAATACCACTGCGCCCCCCAGAACATCAGCAGGAACGTGAGCAGGGCACAGATCGTCTGCAGCGACACCGGCCAGGTTCCCGCTTCCTTGAGGTCGAGTTCGCGCCACTCCAGTTCACGCAGCGCTCGCCATTCGGCTTGCAGATTCATGGCGACTCCTTCGGATCGCTGACGTCGGGAATTTGCGCCACGCTCATGTTGAAGCGCTTGAAGGCATCACGGCCTTCGCCGGACTGAACGTCGGACAACACCGGCACGCCAAACACGGCAGTGGAAGCCAGCGCACGCATCTGATCGGATACCTGCCGATTGGAACGGGCCAGCCCGCTCAGGCTCAACAGATCGCCCTGCCGCGTCAGGCGTTCGTAATACACGCCATCGACCAGGCTGGCGGCCAGTTGGTCGAGTACACGCACCGTCTGCGGCCGGCTGAACTGCAGCTCGCGAATCAGGCCCATCTGCGCCAGCATGCGCTCGCGCAGGCGCTGATAATCCCGCACCGCCTGGATATCGTTGTCGAGTTGCTGCGTATGCTGCTTGATCAGCGCCAGACGCTGACGCTCGGCATCGATGCTGGCCTGATACCATTGACTGATGCCCCAGCCGCCCAGGATGCCGAGCAGCGCCAGCGCAATCAGCGCATGCTGGAAACGCCTTGAACGGCGCTCGCGCTGCGCCTCGCGCCACGGCAGCAGATTGATGTCGACATTCATCTCCGCTTCCTCATGGCCAGTCCACAGGCGGTGAGCATGGCAGGCGCATCGCCGGCCAGCGCCTGAACGTTGATACGCGGATGGATACGCATGCGGGCGAAGGGGTTGGCGATGACCACCGGCAGCCTGCTCTCCTCGGCGAGACGCTCCTGCAGTCCCGGGATCGCGCTCGAGCCTCCGGCAAGCACCAGGTGATCGATCTCGTACTGCTTGCCGGAAGTGTGATAGAGCTGCAGCGAACGGCCGACCTGCTGCATGATGGTATCGATGAACGGCGCCAGTACCCGGCTTTCGTAGTCTTCCGGCAGACCACCGCGCTTCTTGGCCAGACCCGCCTCCTCCAGGCTCAGATCATAATGGCGGCGGATCTCGTCGGTGAGCTGGCGGCCGCCAAAGGCAGTATCGCGGCTATAGATGGTGCGTCCGTCGTGAATCACGTGGAAGGCGTTCATGTAGGCCCCGACGTCCACCAGCGCGACGCACTTCTCCTCGCCGCCCGTCAGCCGCTGCTGCTGCAGTTCGAGAAAGGCCCGCTCGAGAGCAAACGTCTCGACGTCGACGGCCTCCGGCTCCAAGCCGGCCTGCCCCAGCGCATCGATGAGCTGCTCGACGTCCTGCAGGCGACAGGCCACCAGCAGCACGTCCTGCTGGTCGGCGTGGCGAGCGTTGGGGCCCAGACGCTGGAAGTCGAAGGCCACCTCGTTGAGAGGAAAGGGAATATGCTTTTCCGACTCCATCTGGATGCGGGTCTCGATCTCCTCGTCGTTGAGCGAGGCGGGCAGGGTCAGCTTCTTGACGATGGCAGCGCCGGCGGGTATCGCCACGACGGCACGACGGGAGTGGGGCCGAGCGTGGTCGACCGCTCGCCGGATCGTCTGGACCACTTCATCCATGTTGCGGATGCGCCGCTCGATGACGGCCCCTTCGCTCAAGGGGCGCACGGCGTAACTGTCGATCTGGAAGCCACTGCCGACAGGCTTCAGCTCGAGCAGTTTGACTGTCGCCGAGGTGATATCGACACCCACCAGTCCCTTACCGGACCTTTTAAACCCCAACAATGTCTCACCTCTGTCTCATTGCAACGAACCGACCGAACCGAATCCGAGCTGGATCACCTGTCATGTCCTGGCGAGATTACATTAAGTATCACAAAATAACACTTCACAATTACGCCTCCGGCATCAACGCTGGCCCACGCTCATCCGCATTCATATAATGCGCTGGGCTAGGGATTGCGCCATCCATCGCGGCCAGACCGCCACCTGCTATCGGGATCTTATTTTTTCATGAAGCTTTTCAGTCGCTTGCTCTCTTCAGCGCTATGGTTGCTGCTGTCCTTGTGTGCAGGCAGCGTGCTCGCCATCGTGGGTGCCGCCCTGTATTTTGCCCCTGGCCTTCCCGACGTCCGCCAATTGCAGGGCTTCGAATTGCAGACTCCCCTGCGTATCACCACCCGTGATGGCAAGCTGATCGGGGAGTACGGGGAAGAACGACGCATGCCGGTGAAGTTCGAGGAGATTCCCGAAACGCTCGTCGATGCCCTGATGGCTGCCGAGGACGACAGCTTCATGGAGCATCCCGGCATCGATCCCAAGGGCCTGGCCCGTGCCGCGCTGGAACTCGCCTCGAGCGGCAACATCCAGTCGGGCGGCAGCACCATCACCATGCAGGTGGCGCGCAACTATCTGCTCACGCTGGACCGCACCTTCACTCGCAAGATCCGCGAGATCCTGCTGTCGTTGCAGATGGAGCAGATCCTCACCAAGCAGGAAATCTTCGAGCTCTACGTCAACAAGATCTTCCTGGGCAATCGCTCCTACGGCATCGCGGCGGCGGCCGAAACCTACTACGACAAGCCGCTTGCCGAACTGACCCTGGCCCAGCAGGCGATGCTGGCCGGCCTGCCCAAGGCACCCTCACGCTTCAACCCGCTGGTCAATCCGGAGCGTTCGCTGATTCGCCGCAACTGGATTCTCTTCCGCATGCGTGAACTGGGCTACATCGATCAGGCGGCCTACGAGGAGGCCGTAAAGGCACCGATCACTGCACGCCGACATGTCGCCCGGGTCGAGGTCGAGGCCCCCTACGTGGCGGAGATGGCCCGCCACTATGCCTACGAACGCTTTGGCGATGCGGCCTATACCGGCAATTATCAGATCACCACGACCGTGGACAGCCGTCTCCAGCCCCAGGCGCGTCAGGCCCTGATCCAGGGACTGATCGAGTACGACACGCGTCATGGCTGGCGCGGCGCCGAGGAGCAGGCCATTCCGGCGAGTCTGGTCGAAGCCCAGGAGCGCACCGAACGCCAGGGCCTCGAGGAGGAGCTGTCGGAGTCTCCGGAAGTCATGGAAACGGCACGCAAGGCCGCGCAGAGCAGCCAGGCCAGCATCGAAGGCATCAGCGGCGATGTCAGCAACTGGCTCAAGGTACTGGAGCGCACTGCCGACTACGGCCCGCTGCAGCCGGCAATCGTCGTCGATACCGACGGGCGCGAGATGCGCGTGCTGACTCAGGAGGGCGAAGTCGTGACGCTCGACTGGAGCGGGCTGAAGTGGGCCCGCCGCTACCGTAGCGCTTCCTGGCGCGAGGCGGAGCCGGCCAATGCCGCCGCAATCGCCAGTCGCGGCGACATGGTGCGCATCCTGCAGACCGCAGACGGTCAGTGGCGCCTCTCCCAGTTGCCCGATGCCCAGGGCGCCATCGTGGTGCTCGACCCCGATACCGGTGCGATTCGCGCCCTGCAGGGCGGTTTCAGCTTCGAGGCCAGCAAATTCAACCGCGCCATTCAGGCCCAGCGCCAGGCCGGCTCGATCTTCAAGCCCTTCATCTACCTGGCCGCCCTTCAGCAAGGCGGCATGACTGCAGCGACAGTGATCAACGACGCGCCTATCGTCATGCCCGACATGGGCAGCGCCTGGCGGCCGGAGAATTCCGAAGGCGAGTTCAACGGCCCGACCCGGCTGCGGGTCGGCCTCTACCAGTCGCGCAACCTGGTCACCATTCGCGTCCTGCAGTCGCTGGGGCTCGACAATACGCTGGCCTTCCTGGAGAACTTCGGCTTCACTCAGGAGCGTCTGCCGCATGGCCTGTCGCTGGCGCTGGGCAGCGCCTCGCTGACACCGCTGGAAATGGCTCATGCCTATGCCGTGCTTGCCAACGGCGGATTCCGCGTAGAGCCCTGGTACATCGAGAAGGTCACCCAGGGCAGCGACAATACCGTCATCGAAGAGGCCGACCCGATGGTCGCCTGTCGCGAGTGTGCCGAGACCGCAACGCAGGTCGAGGTCGACGGCAAGGCGCGACGCATCGCGCCGCGCGTCGTGGACCCCGACGCACTCTACATCCTGCGCGACATGATGCGCGACGTCATCGAACGCGGTACGGGACGCGCCGCCATGGCGCTCGACCGTGGCGATATCGTGGGCAAGACCGGAACGACCAATGACCAGCGCGATGCCTGGTTCTCCGGTTTCAATACCGATCTGGTGGCGACGGTGTGGGTGGGCAAGGACGACAATTCCTCCACCAGCGAATACGGCTCCCAGGCGGCGTTGCCGATCTGGATGGCCTTCATGAAACAGGCACTCGACGGGCAGCCGGAGCGTATCCCGGAAATGCCGGAGGGGATTGTCGAAGTCCGTATCGACCCCGATACCGGCCGCCGCCTGCATGACGACCAGCCAGGCGGCATAACGGAAATCTTCCGTGAAGCCAACCTGCCGGATTACCAGCCGCGGACCATTCGTCCGGAGCTGGAAGATCGTAGCGGCTCCCAGGGTACCGGGACCTACGAAGCTATCTTCTGATACGACTGCGAGGCGGCACTGCCGCCTCGATTCGCTTATACCTGGCTGTCGTCGTATCTTCGAAATGCCAAAGACGCATGCAAGAGCCTCTACTATGCCCCGATCCCCCTGTCGGACATGGATCTTCTTGACGCTTGCCAGCCTGCCGTTGCCGGCGGGTGCCGATGTCTTCTACGCACCGCCGGCACCTGCCGAGGATGCGCCTGTCTTCAGCGGCGAGGCCGAACTCGGCTTCACCGAGCTGTCCGGCAACAGCGACAGCCGAACCCTGATCGCCCGGGGTCGCCTGACCTGGCTGACCGGGCGCCTGACCCACACGCTGCGTGGCGAGGTCCTGCGCATCGAAACCAATGACGAGACCAGTACCGAGCAGTACCTGGTCGGTGGCCGTGAGCGTTATGAGCTTCAGGGGCCGCACTATCTGTTCGGTTTCGCCCGCTGGGAGAAGGATCGCTTCAGCGGTTACGAATACCTGTTCACGACGATTGCCGGCTATGGAAGACAGGTCCTGGATGGTCCGACCCATGTGCTGTCGCTGGAGACCGGCCCGGGCTATCGACATGAGGAAGGCCACGATGGGACGAGTCAGGACCTGGGGATCGGCTATGGCGCGCTGGACTATCGCTGGAACGTCTCCCAGGGCGCCTATTTCGAGCAGGAGATGTCGGTGGAGGGCTCCAGCAGCAACGTGACGGCACGTGCCCTGTCGACCATCTCCGCGAAACTCAACTCGAGCCTGGCGTTGAAGTTCTCCCATGAGCTGCGGCACAACACCAACCCGCCGGAAGATGACAAGGCCCATACGGACCGGATCACCGCCATGTCGATCCTCTACAGCTGGTAGCCGGCCGAGGCCGGATCATCTCGTCGGCCTTCGCCTCACTCGAGCGCCCTCACCCTCTTGAAACAAGCAAGCCGGCCACCAGGGCCGGCTCCTTTATGCGGTCACGTTGTCTGGTCACGGCCTGATCACGCGACCCGAGGGCGGTGCACCGCGTTACTGCCCGTAGATATCCTTGACGCTCTTCAGCGGATAATGCGCAGGATAGGGCTTGCGCGACACGCCGGTATCCACAGCCGCCTGGGCGACTGCCGACGAGATGCGGTCCAGCAGGCGCGAGTCCATCGGCGTGGGAATGATGTAACCGCGCCCGAACTCGAGGCTGTCGATTTCGTAGGCGTCGAGGACTTCCTGGCTGACCGGCTCGCGGGCCAGGTCCTTCAAGGCATGCACCGCCGCCACTTTCATCTCTTCGTTGATACGGGTGGCACGCACATCGAGCGCCCCGCGGAAGATGAAGGGGAACCCCAGCACATTGTTGACCTGGTTGGGATAGTCGGAGCGGCCGGTGGCCATGATCACGTCATCGCGCGCGGCATTGGCATCGTCGGGATGGATCTCGGGATCCGGATTGGAGCAGGCGAAGACGATCGGGTTCGCTGCCATCTTCTTGAGCTGCTCTGGCTTGAGCAGATTGGGCCCGGACAGGCCGACGAAGACGTCGGCCCCATCGATGACGTCATCCAGGGTACGCATCGACGTCTCGGAGGCGAACATCGCCTTGTACTGGTTGAGGTCGTCACGCCCGCTGTGGATCACTCCCCGGCGGTCGATCATGAAGATGTTCTCTGCCTTGGCACCACACGCGACCAGCAGTTTCATGCAGGCGATGGCCGCGGCCCCGCCGCCCAGGCACACGATGCGCGCGTCCTCGAGCCGCTTGCCGGCAATGTCCAGCGCGTTGAGCATGCCCGCCGCGGTGACGATTGCCGTGCCGTGCTGATCGTCATGAAAGACGGGAATATTGCACTGATCGATCAGGGCGCGCTCGATTTCGAAGCACTCCGGCGCCTTGATGTCCTCGAGATTGATACCGCCCCAGGTATCGGCGATCCGCGCCACGGTATCGATGAAGGCCTGCGGACTCTCCGCATTGACTTCGACGTCTACCGAGTTGATGCCCGCAAAGCGCTTGAACAGGACGCCCTTGCCCTCCATGACCGGCTTGCTGGCCAGCGGACCGAGATTGCCCAGCCCGAGAATGGCGCTGCCGTCGGAGATTACCGCGACCAGATTACCCTTGCCGGTATACAGATAGGCATTCTCCGGGTCCTTGGCGATCTCGCGGCACGGCTCGGCAACTCCCGGACTGTAGGCCAGCGCCAGATGCTTGGCCGTCTCGGTAGGTTTGGTGAGCTCAACGGACAACTTGCCGGGAATCGGCTGGGAGTGATAGTCCAGCGCCGCCTGTTTTTTTGCGTCAGTCATGCTCGTAAATTCCGCTCAAGTCATGGAGATGTTCCGCCAGAATATAGAAAAACCTTCTGCCCCACAACTTTCTGCAACTTACTGACACTTATCGCTTTTTAAGCGCCCGTTTGAATCCTTTTCCAGCTATTTGGCGTAACTTATGCCTGCGACTTCAGCCATAAAACAAACCTTATCCTTACGACTTTTTCGCGGTTTTCAGGCATAAAAAAAACCCGCCTGTAGGCGGGTTTTTTCGTAACCGACTGCAGCATCAGTTGCGCTTGAGGGCAGCACCGAAACGCTTGTTGAAACGCTCGACGCGGCCACCGGTGGTCGCCTGCTTCTGCTTGCCCGTGTAGAACGGGTGGCACTGGGAGCACACGTCCACGCTGAAATCGTTACCGGCCGTGGTGCCGACACCGAACGTGGCACCGCAGGAGCAGGTCGCGGTGACTTGCTTGTAATCCGGGTGAATACCTTGTTTCATCTTGGAGCCTCATGAAGCGGTGTGCCGCCACCTGATCACCGCCAGGCACCGCACACGGGTTGAAAAACCGGTTATGTTCCACGCATCCCGACGCATGGAGGCCGGGCATTCTAGCAGAGCCAACGTCGGAGGCCAATTGCCAGCCACATTCCCCGCTCGCCCCTCTCCGCAAGTTCTCGTCGTTGCCGTACCCACGCCCCTGCGCCGCCTCTTCGACTATCGCGCGGGCAGCCGCAGCCCGGATTGCGGCTGGCAAGCCGGGCTGCGTGTGCGGGTGCCCTTCGGCCGTCGCGAGGTGGTCGGCATCGTCGTGGCCTGTCGCGACGATAGCGAGGTTCCCGCCGCGCAGCTCAAGCCGATCTCGGCCTGTCTCGACGAAACGCCGCTGCCCGCGGACTGGCTATGGCTGTGCCGCTTCACCGCGCGTTACTACCAGCACGCACTGGGCGATACACTGCATCAAGCGCTGCCGGCGCCACTGCGCCAGGGCCGCCCGCTGGAAGCGCGTACCCGCGAACGCTGGCAGACGACCGCCGAGGGCCAGCGAACGCCACCCGAACAGATCGGCCGGGCCAGGCGTCAGGCCGAGCTACTGGCCCTGCTGCACCAGCACCCCCGGGGCCTGGTCACCTCCGCGGTCACCGCCCAGGGCTTTACCCGCGCCCAATTGCTCGGTCTGCGTGACAAGGGACTCGTCGCCCACAGCGAGGAACCCCTGACCGCCACACCCGCGGCACGGGGTCCGGTACTCGCCGAACCGGCGCTAACGCTCAACCGCGAGCAGGCCACGGCATTGGCCGAGCTCCATGAGGGTCTCGATCGCTACCATCCCTGTCTGCTGCATGGGGTAACCGGCAGCGGCAAGACCGAGGTCTACCTGCAACTGATCGAGGCCGTGCTGACCCACGGACGCCAGGCGCTGGTGCTGGTGCCCGAGATCGGCCTCACGCCCCAGACCCTGGCACGCTTTCGCAAGCGCTTCCGGGCTCCGGTAGTGGCACTTCACTCGGGGCTCACCGACCTGGAGCGCCTCGATGCCTGGGAAGCGGCCCGCTCCGGACGCGCAGCCATCGTCATCGGTACACGCTCGGCCATATTCACGCCCATGGCCCGCCCCGGCGTGATCATCGTCGACGAGGAGCACGACGGCTCGTTCAAGCAGCAGGACAGCCTGCGCTACCATGCCCGCGATCTGGCCCTGGTCAGGGCGCACCGCGAGAAGATCCCCATCGTGCTGGGCAGTGCCACGCCGTCGCTGGAGAGTCTGGCCCAGGCCAGGGCGGGAAAATACCGTCACCTGCAGTTGACCCGCCGTGCCAGCCGTCACGCCCCGGCCAGGCTCGAACTGGTCGATCTGCGCGGTCGCCCGCGCCAGGGCGGACTGATCGCCCCGACGATCGACGCCATCCGTCAAGCGCTCGCCGCCCGCGGCCAGGTACTGGTGTTCATCAACCGTCGCGGCTTCGCCCCGACCTTGGCCTGCCACAGCTGCGGCTGGCTTGCAGAGTGCCCGCATTGCGACGCGCGTATGACGCTGCACCGTCAGCCGCCGCAACTGGCCTGCCACCACTGCGACACACTGCAGAGCCTGCCCGATGCCTGTCCTGCCTGTGCCGGTGCCGATCTGCGTCCCCTGGGAGCCGGCACCGAGCGTAGCGAGGAAACGCTGGCCGCGCTGTTTCCCGAGGTGCCGGTGCATCGCATCGACCGGGACAGCACCCGGCGCAAGGATGCCCTGAGCCAGATTCTCGCCGACGTGCAGCGGGGCGAGCCCTGCCTGCTGGTGGGAACGCAGATGCTGGCCAAGGGCCACCACTTGCCCCACGTCACGCTGGTCGTGGTGGTCAATGCCGACGCCGGCCTCTACGCCAGCGACTTCCGCGCCCTGGAACAGAGCGCCCAGCTGCTGATTCAGGTGGCCGGGCGCGCCGGGCGCGCCGAACATCCCGGCCGGGTGCTGGTGCAGACGCTGCACCCCGACGATCCCAACCTCCGCCTGCTGGCCGACAGCGGCTACGACGCGCTGGCCACCCAACTGCTAGAGGAGCGCCGTCTGGCCGGCCTGCCCCCCTATCGGCATCTGGCCCTGCTGCGCATGGAAGCGGCTCGCGAAGAGGTCGTCACCATGCTGGCGCAGCGCGCCGGCGAGGCGCTGCGGGAGTGGCTGACGGTGCAGTTCGCGCAGCGCCCCTCGGAGGTCCACTGTCTGGGCCCCGTGCCGGCGCCGATGGAGCGCCGCCAGAACCGCTATCACGTCCAGCTGATGCTCTCCGGCAGCCGCCGCGGGGCGCTTCACGAGGCCTGCGCCTGGCTGATCGGTTGGCTGGAGGAGACGGCCGAAGCGAGACGGATCCGCTGGTCGCTGGATGTCGATCCACAGACGCTGAGCTGACAGCGCCTGCCGGGCGGCCGTGCCGGGGGACGATTTCATCCCGCTTTGCCAGCCGGCTCATGGCTACGGGTTTAAAGCGTGGCCGCAATTGCCGATAATGGCCCCCCATGCGAGGGTCAGCGACGGGAGGCAACCGCGCCCCGGCCACCCCGCGACCCGCTGTCGCCCTATTTGGAATGCGAACATCACGACATGAAAGACACCATCATCGAACTGCTTGACGCTGCCATCGCCACGTTGAAGCAGCAGGGGGTGCTGCCCCAGGACGTCACGCCACCGATCAAGGTCGACCCGACCAAGGACAAGGCCCACGGCGACTACGCCACCAATTTGGCCCTGGTACTGGCCAAACCGGCGGGCCGCAAGCCCCGCGAGCTGGCCACGGTTCTGGTGGAAGCTCTGCCGGAGAGCGACGCAGTACGGCGCACCGAGATCGCCGGCCCCGGCTTCATCAACTTCTTCGCCGCCACCGATGCCGTGGCTCAGGTCATTCCCGCCATTCTCGACAATGGCGACACCTACGGGCGCAGCCTGATCGGCGTAGGCACTCGGGTGCAGGTGGAGTTCGTCTCCGCCAACCCCACCGGCCCGCTGCACGTAGGGCACGGCCGCGGCGCCGCCATCGGCGACTGCTTGTGCCGGCTGCTCGAGGCCACCGGATACGATGTCACCCGCGAGTTCTACTACAACGATGCCGGCGCGCAGATCGACAACCTGACCCTGTCGGTGCAGGCCCGCGCCAAGCGGCTGGGTCCCGATGACGAAAGCTGGCCGGCCGATGGCTATCGCGGTGACTACATCACCGACGTCGCCAACGCCTACCTGGCCGGCGAGACGGTGATCGCCGACGACCGTGAGGTGACCGGCGCCGCCGATACCGATAATCTCGAGGCAATTCGCGCCTTCGCCGTAGCCTACCTGCGTCGCGAGCAGGACCTCGACCTCAAGGCCTTCGGCGTCGAGTTCGACGTCTATTTTCTGGAATCCTCGCTGTATGCCGAAGGCAAGGTCGAGGCCACCGTCGAACGTCTGGTGGCCAATGGCTACACCTACGAGGACGACGGCGCGCTGTGGCTGCGCACCACCGAGTTCGGCGACGACAAGGACCGGGTGATGCGCAAGAAGGACGGCGGCTACACCTACTTCGTGCCCGATGTCGCCTACCATCTCGACAAGTGGCAGCGCGGCTTCAAGGAAGTGATCAACGAACAGGGTGCCGATCACCATTCGACCATCACCCGTGTACGCGCCGGCCTGCAGGCGCTCGAGGTCGAGATCCCCCAGGGCTGGCCCGACTACGTGCTGCATCAGATGGTTACCGTCATGCGCAGCGGCGAGGAGGTGAAGATCTCCAAGCGCGCCGGCAGCTACGTCACCCTGCGCGATCTGATCGACGAGGTCGGGCGTGACGCTACCCGCTATTTCCTGGCCGCGCGGCGTGCGGATTCGCAGCTCACCTTCGATATCGATCTGGCCCGCTCGCAGTCCAACGACAATCCCGTGTACTACATCCAGTACGCCCATGCCCGGATCTGCAGCGTGCTGCGCAAGGCCGAGGCGGAGAACCAGGGCTTCGATCTCGGCGTGGCCGTCGCGCATCTTGCCCGGCTCGATGCCGATCAGGAAAAGGCGCTGATGAACCGTCTGGCGCGTTACCCCGAGGTGGTCGAGCATGCCGCCAAATCCCGCGAACCGCAGCAGATCGCCCAGTACCTGACCGATCTCGCCGCCGACTTCCATACCTGCTACAACGCCGTCAAGGTCATGGTCGAGGACGATGCCCTGCGCAACGCACGCCTGGCATTGGGTCTGGCGACCCGTCAGGTGATCAAGAACGGTCTGTCCCTGCTCGGGGTCAGCGCTCCCGAGGAGATGTGACGTATGGCTCGTCGGCCCGCTCAACGAGGACAAGGCAACCGCCGTAGCGCGCCCAAGGGCGCCACCACGCGTCGCCAACCATCCGGTGGCGGCGGGCGCGGCGGTCTGCCGGGATGGCTGTGGGGCGTGCTCGGCCTGGTGGCCGGTTTCGCGTTGTCCCAGTACCTGCAACAGTCCGCGCCGGCCCCCATCGCCACGGTGCTTCCCAAGCCGGCCAGCCAGGTGTCGGCACCGCGCAATGGCGAAACCTCCGCCCGCCAGGAAAACGAGGCGCCCGAAGCGCCACGCATGCCGACCTTCGAGTTCTACACGCTGCTGCCGGAATCCGAGGTCGTCGCGCCTCAGGTGGAGGCTTACCACGCCACGCCCCGCCCGGCGGAGAAGACGACCAGCGCCCCGGCCGATCACAAGGCCGCGGCTGACACGCCAGCGCCCGCGGCGGGACGGTACATGCTCCAGGCAGCCTCCTTCAAGGAAACCGCCGATGCCGAACGGCTGGCCGGGCGTCTGCGCGATTTCGGCCTGCTGGCCAAGATTACCGCCGTCCGCACCTCCGATGATCAACTCTGGCATCGCGTCCAGGTCGGTCCCTACGAGGATACCCGGGAGATCTCCCGCGCCCAGGATCTGATGACCACCCAAGGCATCGAGCCGCTGCTGATCAAGCTGCAGAACTAGCGCGGCTCCCGCACGCCTTGATTTCGGCGCTCCGCGCCCGCATCTCCCTTTTCATTCGCGATACCGGCCGGCGATGGCCGGCATCGCCGGGTGAACCCACCCGGATGCAGCCATGCTGCGATACGGGCACCGCCGCACGAAGGCGCCCCGTCAGTCACCAGATCAAAGTCACCGGGTGCCCCGTCACCCCCAACGGAGTTTCTCTTACATGACCACAATCGTGTCCGTGCGCCGCGGCGATCAGGTCGCCCTGGCCGGTGATGGTCAGGTGTCGCTTGGCAACACGGTAATGAAGGGCAACGCCAGCAAGGTACGGCGTTTCTACCGTGGCCAGGTATTGGCCGGGTTCGCCGGCGGCACCGCCGACGCCTTCACGCTGTTCGAACGCTTCGAAGCCCAGCTCGAGAAGCATCAGGGCCATCTCACCAAGGCCGCCGTGGAGCTGGCCAAGGAGTGGCGTACCGATCGCGCCCTGCGACGCCTCGAAGCGATGCTCGCCATCGCCGACAAGAAGGCCTCGCTGATCATCACCGGTACCGGCGATGTCCTCGAGCCCGAGCACGGCATCATCACCATCGGCTCCGGTGGGCATTTCGCCAATGCCGCCGCCCGCGCCCTGCTCGAGAACACCGACCTGTCGGCTCGCGAGATCACCGAGAAGAGCCTGAACATCGCCGCCGATATCTGCGTGTTCACCAACCACAACATCGTTCTCGAAGCGTTGGATTGATCCCATGTCCCAGATGACTCCCCGCGAAATCGTCCATGCGCTGGACCAGTACATCGTCGGTCAGGCCGACGCCAAACGAGCCGTGTCCATTGCGCTGCGCAATCGCTGGCGGCGCATGCAGCTCGACGACGCCCTGCGCCCCGAAATCACCCCCAAGAACATCCTGATGATCGGCCCTACGGGGGTTGGCAAGACCGAGATCGCCCGACGTCTGGCCAAGCTGGCCGGCGCGCCGTTCATCAAGGTCGAGGCGACCAAGTTCACCGAGGTCGGCTATGTCGGCCGTGACGTCGAATCGATCATTCGCGACCTGGTCGAGATGGCCATGAAGCTGGTGCGCGAGCAGGCCAAGGCGGAAGTCCGCGGCAAGGCCGAGGACGCCGCCGAGGAGCGTATCCTCGATGCGCTGCTGCCGCCGGCCCGTAGCAGCGAATACGACACCACCCGCAACGACTCCTCGACCCGTCAGCTGTTCCGCAAGAAGCTGCGTGAAGGCCAGCTCGACGACAAGGAGATCGATATCGAGATCACGCCCCAGGCGCAGGGCGTCGACATCATGACACCGCCGGGCATGGAGGAGATGACCAGCCAGCTGCAGAGCCTGTTCTCCAACATGGGCAAGCAGAAGACCGAGACCCGCCGGGTCGCGGTCAAGGATGCCTGGAAACTGCTGCAGGAAGAGGAAGCCGCCAAGCTGGTCAACGACGAGGATCTCAAGCGTCGCGCCGTCGAGGCGGTGGAGCAGAACGGCATCGTGTTCATTGACGAGATCGACAAGGTGGCCAAGCGCGGCGAATCCGGCGGTACCGATGTCTCCCGCGAGGGCGTGCAGCGAGACCTGCTGCCGCTGATCGAGGGCTCGACGGTCTCGACCAAGCACGGCATGGTCAAGACCGACCATATCCTGTTCATCGCCTCGGGGGCTTTCCACCTCTCCAAGCCTTCGGACATGATCCCCGAGCTGCAGGGGCGCCTGCCGATCCGCGTCGAGCTCTCCGCCCTGACGCCGGAGGACTTCAAGCGCATCCTCACCGAGCCCTCCGCGGCACTGACCAAGCAGTACCAGGCGCTGCTCGCCACCGAGGGTCTCGATATCCAGTTCACCGACGACGGCATCGCGCGCATCGCCGAGATCGCCTTCCAGGTCAACGAGGGCACCGAGAACATCGGCGCGCGCCGTCTACACACGGTGATGGAGCGTCTGCTCGAGGAAGCCTCCTTCCAGGGCGGCGACTTCGCCGGTCCGTTGACCATCGATGCCGAGTACGTCAATTCCCAGCTAGGGGAATTGGCCATGGACGAAGACCTGTCACGCTATATTCTGTAGGTTCGTCGTTCTCGCGATGTCCGGCGTCCCCGGACATCGCTCTAGTCAGGGAAAGCCTCATGACCGCTCCGATTCCTACCCACGTGCATTATCACAAGCACGCCCGCGAACTCGAACTGGGTTACGCCAGCGGCGAGACGTACCGTCTGCCGGCCGAGCTGCTGCGCGTCTACTCCCCTTCCGCCGAGGTGCAGGGTCATAGCCCCGCCACCGCCGTGCTCCAGGTCGGCAAGAAGGACGTGGGTCTGCAGAACATCACCCCCACTGGGCGCTATGCGCTGAAGCTGCATTTCGACGACGGCCACGACAGCGGGCTGTTCACCTGGGAGTATCTCTACCGGATGGCGACCCAGCAGGCAGAGTGGTGGGCAGACTACGAACGACGTCTGAAAGACGCCGGTGCCTCGCGCGAACCGCTGGGCATTCCGGTGCGTCAACTGTAGTCTCGTCACCTATCTACACCGACGCCTCCCCTGCGGTCGATCAAAGACAACGACCGGGGTGGGCGTTACAATGCCGCTCGACGCAGCAAACTCCCCCTGGCAGGCATGGCCTGCTCTCTCACCAAGGGAAGGTCATGGACAAGCGCACGACTCACTTCGGTTACCAGGAAGTTCCCATCGATGAGAAGGCCGCCCGGGTGGCGGACGTCTTCCATTCGGTGGCAGCCCGTTACGACGTGATGAACGACCTCATGTCGTTCGGCATTCACCGCTTGTGGAAGCGCCTCACGCTTGAGCGTGCCGGTGTACGTCCCGGTCATCATGTCCTCGACATCGCCGGAGGCACCGGGGACCTGACGTTGAAGTTCTCGCGCCTGGTAGGACCCCGGGGACGCGTGGTGCTGGCCGACATCAATGCTTCCATGCTGCGCGTGGGACGTGACAAGCTGCTCGACGAAGGAGTGGGCGACAATGTCGAGTACGTGCAGGCCAATGCCGAATCACTGCCGTTTCCCGACAATACCTTCGATTGCATCACCATCGCCTTCGGGCTGCGCAACGTCACCGACAAGGACGCCGCGCTGCGCTCCATGACCCGCGTTCTCAAGCCCGGCGGGCGGCTGCTGGTACTGGAATTCTCCAAGCCGCGCAATCCCCTGCTGTCGCGCGCCTATGACGATTACTCCTTCAAGGTGCTGCCCAAGATGGGCGAATGGGTGGCCAACGATGCCGACAGCTATCGCTACCTGGCGGAATCGATCCGCATGCACCCCGATCAGGAAACGCTCAAGTCGATGATGGAAGCCGCCGGTCTGGAACGCGTCGAGTACACCAACATGACCGGCGGCATCGTCGCCCTGCACCGCGGCATCAAGCTGTGAGGTCACGATGTCCCTGATGTTTCCCCTGCTGCTGGCCAGCGCGGAGAAGGTGCTCAACGGCCTGCTCGCACGCGATCCCGCCGCGCCTTCGCGCCTGGCCCGCCTCGCCGGTCGGCGTCTGTCGCTGCGCCTCGAGCGTCCTCGTTTCAACCTGCTGGTGCACTTCGACGCCCACGGCCTGCATCTCCTGCGCCAGCCCGACCCGCAGGAGAGCGACAGCGACGTGGTGGTCGAACTCGATGCCGAGTCGCTCGGGGCGCTGCTGGGCGGCGAGAGCGTCGAGCGCCTGATGTTCTCGGGGCGCCTGTCGGTCCGCGGCCGCATTCCGGTACTCGAGGAAGCGCGTACGCTGCTCATGGATCTCGACCTGGACTGGGAGGGCGCCATCTCGCAGTGGCTGGGCGACGTTCCCGCCCACCAGCTGGCCGAGGGCCTGCGCCATTTCGGGCGCTGGGGTCTGCGTTCGCACCGCGAGCTGACCGCCGACCTGCGCGAGTATCTCTTCGAAGAGGCCCGCGTGCTGCCGGGACGCCAGCAACTGGCCGTGCTGCGCGATCACCTGACCGAACTCGAGGTCGCCACCGATCGTCTGGAAGCGCGCCTGACACGTCTGGTGCGTCTGGCGGAGCAGTCCCGCAAGCGGGCGACACCGCCCCGTGAGGAGACGCCTACGTGAACCTGCGGCTCATACGCATCGGCTGGGTCGTCCTGCGCTACCGGCTCGACACCCTGATTCCGGTCGAGCGCCTTCCCCCGCTGCTGCGTGTGCTGTTTCGCCTCTCGCCGTTGCGCCTGATTCCGACCGGTGCGCATAGCCGAGGACGGCGCCTGCGCCTGGCGCTCGAGTCGCTGGGCCCGATCTTCGTCAAATTCGGCCAGATGCTTTCCACGCGCCGGGATCTGCTGCCTCCCGATATCGCCGACGAGCTCAAGCGCCTCCAGGATCAGGTTCCGCCCTTTCCCGGCAAGGTCGCTCGCGAGCTGGTGGAGGAGGAACTCGGCATGAGCATCGAGCTGGCCTTCGCCGAATTCAGCACCGAACCGCTGGCCTCGGCATCCATCGCTCAAGTGCATGTCGCCCGCCTCCATAGCGGTGAGGATGTGGTGGTCAAGATCATCCGTCCGGGCATCGAGCGGGTGATGCGCAAGGACATCGAGTTGATGTATGTCTTCGCCCGGCTGCTGCGGCGCGTTCCCGAGGCGCGCCGCCTGCGCCCCGTCGAGGTGGTTGCCGATTACGAGTCGACCCTGTTCGATGAGCTCGATCTGCACAAGGAGGCTGCCAGCACCTCCCAGCTCAAGCGCAATTTCCGCGGCTCGCCGCTGCTCTACGTGCCCGCCATTCATTGGGAGCTGACCCGCAAGCGCGTCATGGTGCAGGAGCGCATCCACGGTGTCCCGGTCGCCGACGTCGAGGCCCTGCGCGCGCAGGGAACGGACCTCAGGAAGCTCGCCGAGCGCGGCGTGGAGATCTTCTTCACCCAGGTGTTCCGCGACAACTTCTTTCACGCCGACATGCATCCGGGCAATATCTTCGTCTCCCGCGAGCATCCTCAGGATCCGCGCTACATCGCCATCGACTGCGGTATCGTCGGCAGTCTCACCCGCGAGGATCAGGACTATCTCGCCCGCAACCTGCTGGCCTTCTTCCACCAGGATTATTACCAGGTGGCGGTGCTGCACATCGAGTCCGGCTGGGTCGGTGAAGGCACCCGCGCCAACGAGTTTGCCGCCGCCATCCGTGCCGTCTGCGAGCCGATTCTCGAGAAGCCGCTCAAGGATATTTCTTTCGGCCAGGTGCTTCTTGGCTTGTTTCAGACCGCCCGGCGCTTCAACATGGAGGTTCAGCCCCAACTGGTGTTGCTGCAGAAGACACTGCTCAATATCGAGGGGCTGGGCCGCCAGCTGTATCCGGATCTGGATCTCTGGAGCACGGCCAAGCCCTATCTGGAGCGCTGGATGAAGGAGCGTGCCGGACCGGTCGGCTTCTGGCAATCTCTGAAGCAGCAGGCACCCGAGCTGTCGCACCAGCTTCCCGAGCTGCCGGTACTGGCCCATCAGGCGCTGTCCCATCTGGATGTCGAGCGCAAGCAGCGCCATCTCCAGGCCCAGGCCCTGACCGCCATGCAGGAGCGTCTCGATCGCGCCGGCGCCGGTACACGGCGGCTGCGCTTCGGCCTGCTGCTGCTGGGGCTCGCTCTGGCTTGGCAGCCACTGATGGGATGGGCCGAAGAACAGCCGCTGCCGGTACTTGTCGCGGCCGCCCTGGGCATCGTGCTGCTTGCCTGGCGCTAGGCAGGCGGGTCGCGTCCCGGTCCATGGTCTTAACGCAAGGTATTCGAACTGTCATCCATGAACGATATTCTACAGCAGCTGACCGCCGTCCTCTCGGAGCGACGCCATGGCGATCCCGAGAACTCTTACGTGGCCCAACTGCACCACAAGGGACTCAACAAGATTCTCGAGAAGGTCGGCGAGGAGGCTACCGAAACCATTCTGGCAGCCAAGGATTTCGATTCCCGCGATGCGACAAGTCGTCAGGCCCTAGTCGCCGAAACCGCCGACTTGTGGTTCCATAGTCTGGTGATGCTGTCGCATCTGGATATCGATCATCAGGAAGTGCTCGATGAACTGGCACGCCGTTTCGGCATGTCCGGGCTCGAGGAGAAGGCGGCACGACAACCACGTTAAGCGCCTGCGCCGCTCATGGCCCAGGCTTAAAGGAGAGACTCCATGTTAGGTGGCATCAGTATCTGGCAATTGCTGATCGTACTCGGCATCATCATCCTGATCTTCGGCACCAAGAAGCTGCGCAACGTGGGCAGTGACCTGGGCGGCGCCGTGAAGGGCTTCAAGTCGGCCATGGGCGAGGAGGAGAAAGACAAGGACAGCGCCCAGCAGCGCGTCCGGCATGAGGAATCCGGCGAGACCTATGACGTCAAGGCGGAGAATGCTCAGCGAACCGAAGACCACACCGAGCGGAAATAAGCGCCCCTATGTTCGATATCGGTTTTCTCGAACTGATGCTGATCGGCATCGTCGGGCTATTGGTGCTGGGCCCCGAACGGCTGCCCAAGGCCGCCCGCACCACCGGGATGTGGATCGGCAAGATCAAGCGTAGCGTCGCCGGCATCCAGCGCGAGATCAACGCCCAGCTCGAGGCCGAGGAGCTGCGTCAGAAGCTTGCCGAGCAGCAGAAGAAACTCGATGCCGGACTCGCCAAGGCACGTGCCGAGGTGGAGCGTCAGGTTGAAGCTCCGCCTCGCTCCTCGGCTGTCGACAAGCCGGTCCAGGCTTCGGGCACGGTATCCCGCGAGGCCGACGCATCTCCCGATACCCCTGCGCCACCGCGCGGATACGGCGCCCCCGTCGAAACCGCGGCCCTGACCGGCCAGCAGAAGCGGAGCAGGGCTTTTGAAGAGAGTCCGGTTCCTGAAGAGAGCCCGGCTTCCGACGACAACCGGATGTCCGGAGACGACCGAGCGCCAGAGCCCAGCGAACGTCCCAGGTCGCCTGAGAACGCTTCCGCCGACGACAAGGACGCCTCATCCCGATGAGTGACACCTCTTCGCCCCACACGCCCCAGGAGCCCCCCCAGGCCCCGTTGATCGAACACCTGATCGAACTGCGTTCGCGGTTGATGAAGGCGGTCATCGTGGTGCTGGTGATCTTCGTGGGGCTATATGCCTTTTCCAATGACATCTACCGCTTCGTGGCGGACCCGCTGATGGCGCTGCTGCCGGCAGGCTCGCAGATGATCGCCACCGAAGTGGCATCGCCCTTTCTCGCGCCCTTCAAGCTGACGCTGGTGGTGGCGGTGTTCGCCTCGATCCCCTTCATCCTGCACCAGGCCTGGGCATTCATCGCGCCGGGACTCTATGAACACGAGAAGCTGCTCGCCCTGCCGTTACTGGCCTCCAGCATCGCGCTCTTCTACGGCGGGGCCGCCTTCGCCTATTTCGTGGTATTTCCGTTGCTGTTCGACTTCTTCGTGCATACCGGCCCGGAGAACATCGCCATCATGACGGACATCAACCAGTACCTGAATTTCGTGCTCAAGCTGTTCTTCGCCTTCGGTGTGGCCTTCGAGATCCCCATCGCCACCTTCCTGCTGATCTGGACCGGCGCAAGCAGCGTCGAGAGCCTGTCCAAGAAGCGCCCCTACGTGATCCTCGGCTGCTTCGTGATCGGCATGCTGCTGACCCCGCCGGACGTCATCTCGCAGAGTCTGCTGGCCGTGCCCATGTGGCTACTGTTCGAGGTGGGTATCCTGTTCGCGCGTCTGGTGCGGCGCCGAAAGCACACAGACGGTACCGACGAGACGGCTCCGGACTGAGCCCGCGATCTGTTCTCCAAGCTCTTCCCCTTACGACAAAGCCCTGCGAATGCAGGGCTTTGTGCTCTCTCATGCCCGGTTTTGGCGGGCGGTCACTCCGCGCCGATCATGTCATCGAGGCGATCGACCAGCTTGAAGATACCGGCGGCCGCCTCGCTGAGGCGTCCGGCGAGCATGTAGGCCGGCGTGGTGACGACCTTGTGTTCGCGATCCACCACGATATCATCCACCGCACAGCTCTTGTGCAGTCCCCCCATGGCACTGATCGCCCCCGAGACGGCGGCATCCTGGCCCACGGTGACCGGGACGACCTCGTCGAACAGCCGGGGCACCATGACCGGTGCGATGCACATCAGCCCGATGGGCTTGCCCGCCTGACGAAAGGCGCCAAGCTTCTCCTTGAGCAGCGGCAGCACTTGCATCTCGGCACCGGCCATTGCGAAATCGGACAGTGTCTTGGCGGCGCCGAAGCCCCCCGGCAGCACCACGCCATCGAAGGCGTCGGGGTCGAGACTGTCCAGTGCATCGATCTCGCCGCGTGCCAGACGCGCAGCCTCGGTGAGAGCGTTGCGGCTTTCGCCTTCAGCGACCTCGCCCGTACGGTGGTCGACGACATGGTACTGCGCGATATCCGGAGCAAAGCAGCGATAGGAGATATTGCGCTGGTCCAGACGCAGCAGTGTCAGCGTCGTTTCGTAGATCTCCGAGCCGTCATAAACGCCACACCCGGAAAGAATCACCGCTACCGTCTTCTTCATGCTTCCTGTCTCCTGGCGTCGGCCCTGATGCCGGGCGCTTCACCGTCAATGGCGGAAACCTCATACTCTAGAGAGTCACGACCCAAGCGACAACCAAGGCATGCGACAAGCGCCCGCAGTTAACCTTCGGCACTCCCTGATATACTGGAGGTTTCGCAAGCTCGTTGTCACATCCAAGCCAGCTGTCACATCTTTGTCATGTCGCCGCTGCATACTCTTTCGCAGCGGTCGAGTCTGGCACGACCGGAGAAATATCGTGAGCTATTCCCCCTCTCGTCAGTATCCCAACACCCGTCTGCGTCGCATGCGCAAGGACGATTTCTCGCGCCGCCTGATGCGCGAGTCAACGTTGACGCCCGCAGACCTGATCCTGCCGGTCTTCGTGCTCGATGGCGAGAACCGCCGCGAAAGCGTGCCTTCCATGCCGGACGTGGAGCGGCTCTCCATCGATCTGCTGATCGAGGAGGCCCGCGAGGTGGCGGCGTTGGGCATTCCCGCCCTGGCCCTGTTCCCGGTCGTGGATGCCAGCCTGAAGACGGAGTTTGCCGAAGAGGCCTACAACGCCTCGGGCCTGGTGCAGCGCAGCGTGCGCGCCCTGAAGGACGCCCTTCCCGAGCTCGGCATCATCACCGACGTGGCGCTGGACCCCTACACCGTTCACGGCCAGGACGGCATTCTCGACGAGCGCGGCTACGTACTCAACGACCGCACCGTCGATACCCTGATCAAACAGGCGCTGTCACATGCCGAAGCGGGTGCCGACATCGTCGCGCCCTCCGACATGATGGATGGCCGCATCGGCGCGATCCGCCAGGTACTCGAGCAGGAACGTCTGCACAACACGCGGATCATGGCGTACTCGGCCAAGTATGCCTCGCGCTACTACGGCCCGTTCCGTGACGCGGTCGGCTCGAGCGGCAATCTGGGCAAGGCCGACAAGACCACCTACCAGATGGATCCCGCCAACAGCGACGAAGCGCTCCACGAGGTGGCGATGGATCTTGCCGAGGGTGCCGACATGGTGATGGTCAAGCCGGGCATGCCCTATCTGGACGTGGTGCGACGCGTCAAGGACGAACTGCGGGTGCCGACCTTCGCCTACCAGGTCAGCGGCGAGTACGCCATGCATATGGCGGCGTTCGAGAAAGGCTGGCTGGACGCCGACGGCATCGTTCTAGAATCACTGATGTGCTTCAAGCGGGCCGGCGCCGACGGAGTGCTGACCTATTTCGCCAAGCGTGCAGCCCGGCTGCTCAATCAATAACGGGCGGGAGAACGACGCTTCCCGCCAGACAAGGAGTCTTGTATGGAAGAGTCGCGTGGACAAGCGTCGTCACCGGAGCAGGATGACGGTACGGAATCCCTGAATACGGAATCCGTCAACGATACCCCTCCCCTGCGGGTCAACCGGACCCGCACGGGAGTCCGGGCCAAGACGGCGCCCTCGGAAGCCGATCTGGATGCGCCCGGGCTCTACTTCAATCGCGAGCTCTCGACCCTGCAGTTTCACATCCGCGTGCTCGAGCAGGCGCTGGACACCTCGCATCCCCTGCTCAACCGCCTGATGTTCCTGCTGATCTTCTCGTCCAACCTCGACGAGTTCTTCGAGATCCGGGTCGCCGGGCTCAAGCATCGCATCGCCTTCCATCATGAGGAAGCGGGAATCGATGGAATGCGCCCGACCCAGGTGCTCGATGAGATCTCCCGCATCGTCCACGAGCAGGTCGAGCGCCAGTACCGCATCCTCAACGAGGTGCTGATTCCCGAACTCACCCGGGAAGGCATCCATTTTCTGCGTCGGGATGTCTGGAACGATGCGCAGAAGACCTGGGTCCGGGAGTACTTCGAAGAGGAAATCATGCCGGTCATCAGCCCGATCGGCCTCGATCCCTCCCACCCGTTTCCACGGCTGGTCAACAAGAGCCTGAACTTCATCGTCGAACTCGAGGGCAAGGACGCCTTCGGTCGCGAGGGCGGGCTGGCGATCCTGCCGGCACCGCGTTCGCTGCCGCGCCTGATCCGAGTGCCGGAGCACCTCGGGCAGGCGGGGCGCGATGAGTTCATCTTCCTCTCCTCGATGATTCATGCCCATGCTGGCGAACTCTTCCCGGGCATGGTCATCAAGGGTTGCTACCAGTTCCGCCTGACGCGCAACGCCGACCTGACGGTCGATACCGAGGAGATTTCCGATCTCGCCTCGGCCCTGCGAGGCGAACTGCTGGCGCGGCGCTACGGCGACGGGGTACGCCTCGAGGTGGCCAGCAACTGTCCGGCTCACCTGACCGACTTCCTGCTTCAGCAGTTCAAGCTCGATAGCCGCGATCTCTATCAGGTCGACGGCCCGGTCAATCTCAGCCGGCTGATGGAGATGATCGGCGATTCGGGGCGTGCCGACCTGCTCTATCAGCCATTCACACCGGGCCTGCCCAAGGCGCTGCGCAGCGGTAACGACAGCCTCTTCGACCTGATCCGTCAGGAAGATATCCTGCTTCATCACCCGTTCCAGTCGTTCTCTCCCGTCGAGGGCCTGCTGACCGAAGCGGCCTGCGACCCGCACGTCCTCGCCATCAAACAGACGCTGTACCGCACCGGCGCCGACTCACCGATCGTCAGCGCTCTGGTCGATGCCGCGCGCAACGGCAAGGAGGTGACGGTGGTGATCGAGCTGCGCGCCCGCTTCGATGAAGCCGACAACCTGGCCCTGGCCTCGCGGCTGCAGGAAGCCGGCGCCATCGTCATTTACGGGGTGATGGCCTACAAGACGCACGCCAAGATGCTGCATATCGTCCGTCGCGAGAAGGGCGAACTGTGCTATTACGCCCATCTGGGCACCGGGAACTACCACTCCAAGACCGCCAAGCTCTATACCGACTACAGTCTGCTTACCGCCAACGAGACCCTGTGCGAAGACGTGCACCGGGTCTTCCAGCAGCTCTCGGGGATGGGCAGGCCCCGCGATATCACGATGCTGCTGCATGCCCCCTTCGTGCTCCATGGCAGACTCATGGACATGATCGCCCGCGAGGCCAAGTTCGCCGAGAAGGGCAGGAAGGCGCACCTGATCATCAAATGCAATTCGCTGACCGAGCCCCGACTGATTCGGGCCCTCTATCGGGCCTCGCAGGCCGGCGTGCAATGCGACTTGATCATTCGCGGCATGTGCTGCCTGCGTCCCGGCGTGCCGGGGGTGTCAGACAACATTCGCGTACGCTCGATCGTCGGCCGCTTCCTCGAGCACACCCGGGTCTTTCATTTTCACAACGACGGCAAGCCGGAAATCTGGGCCTCCAGCGCCGATTTCATGGAACGCAACATGTTCCACCGTGTGGAGACCTGCTTTCCGGTTCTCGACAGGAAACTCGCCCAGCGGGTACGCAAGGACCTGGAAACCTACCTCGTCGACAACTGCCAGAGCTGGCTGCTGCAGGAAGATGGCAGTTATCACCGGCCGTCCTGCGGCGATGCGGCACCGATCAGCGCTCAGGAGACCCTGCTCTACGCCTATGCCACGACCTAATCTGGACCTGATGGACCTGCGCGCCATGTAGCGTCACCGGATAGATAGCCCCCTGTGAGATGACGCTCCACGAAAAAGGCCCTTACCTTGGTAAGGGCCTTTGGGTTTCATGACACCGCAAGCGGCGCCGTGGCGTCAGACTACACGCCGACCTGGCCGCCATCGGCCTTCTGGATGACCACGGTAGAAGCCCGCGGGCGCACATCGCCGCTGGTCGCGACGGTGGCGTCCTGCACGGAGGCATCCGGATTGGCCGGCCAGTTGCCGGGATGCTGAATGTTGATGAACAGCGCGGTCCTGTCCGGCGTGGCAAAGATCCCGGTGACCTCGCAGCCGTTCGGTCCCACCGCGAAGCGCTTGAGCTGCGCCTGATCGCTGGGGTCGATCACCGCAGCATCACCTTCGCTCAGGCTGACCGAGCTGGGCACCACGGCCAGGAGCTGATCATTGGTGTAGTCGGCCACCGCATTGCCGCTGTTGTCGGTCTCGATCCACAGAATGCCCTCGCCGTCGCCACGGTCGTCATACCACAGGCCGTCGGGGCTGGCGAACTGATTGAGCTCGGTCAGACCGGACAGGTTGTCGGTGGCGGATGCCGCGGCACCGAAGACGAACACCTCCCATTCGAACGACGTGGCACTGGCACTGCCCTCGCGCCAGCGGATGACCTGCCCTCCCTCGTTGTCGGGACGCGGGTTGGGGCCATTGACCGGCGCGGTGGCGTAGCCCACGCCCAGCGCCTCGATGCTGCTGCCGTCCTCGGTGAAGGTCGGCTGCGTGCCTTCCTCGGTACGCTTACTGTTGTTGGTCAGGGTCATGTAGACATCACCGGAGACGGGATCCACGGTCCCCCACTCGGGGCGGTCCATGGGCGTCGCGCCCATCAGATCGGCAGCATCGCAAGTGTGAATGATCACTCCGGCCTGATCGCCTGCCGCCAGACCCAGCGCCTGGGCCAGGGTCCGGCCATCGGGTGTCTGAGCGTCGGGGGTCAGCGGCAGCCATTCGCCGCTGCCGTCGGCATTGAACCTGGCCACATACAGCGTGCCTTCGTCCATGTACTTGGCACCGATTGCCAGACGGTCGTAGTTGCCACCGGCCCGGTTGGCATCACTCGGGTCCCAGGTCGCGTCGGAAACGAACTTGTAGATGTATTCGTTGCGTGAGTCATGACCGGAATAGAACACCACCGGCTCGCCCTCGACCAGCTTGCCCGGCCAGCAGCCCTCGTGGCGGAAACGCCCCAGGGCGGTACGCTTGACGGCACGGGTGTTGGTATAGGGATCGATCTCGACGATGTAGCCGAAGGTGCGGGGCTCGTTGCGGTAATCGTCGCTGGCGCTGGCGCCTGTCGGCGTGTTGTTGAAGCGCGCGAATTCGCCATTGACTTCGCTGGCATCGCCCGCCGCCGTTTCCCAGCCGTAGCGTCCCCGTCCTTCCTCGATGCCCAGGCGGTCGTCATCGATGTTACGCCCGGAATCCTTGACGAAGTATCCCGGCCAGTTCTCCTCGCAGGTCAGGTAGGTTCCCCAGGGCGTGTAGCCGCTGGCGCAGTTGTTGTTGGTGCCGCGCGTCAGGGTACCGTCAGGCGAATAGGCGGTCACCACGTACTCGCTGGCGCGAACGGGACCTGCCAGTTCCATCTCGGTGGCGCTGGTGTAGCGGCGGTTGTAGGGCGAATTGGGGACATGCGTCCAGGTACCGTCGGCCTGTCTCTGCACGCGCACCACGGTGACGCCGTGGGCATTGATCTCGGTGCGCACCTCGTCGGCAGGACGACTGCCCTGACTGGCGTTGGTCGGGCCGCCCTGCGGTGCCCATAGCGCTTTCTGGTCGATGTATTCGTTGTTCAGGACCAGCAGGAAGTCCGTCGAGGCATTCGCCTCGTCCAGCGGAAAATGGTACATGCCGTCATGGTGCATGCCGACGCTGTTGGCCTGAAACTCGGGAGTGACGGCCAGGTTCTCGTTCCAGTCGGCGGCCATGTTGTTGAGCGGCGTGCCCCAGGGAACCAGCACCTGCGCCGTGTAACCTTCCGGCACCACGATGGCATCGGTACGCGAGCCGCGCACGGCTTCGAAGGCCAGCGCCAGCGGAGTCTTCTCCGGTGTGTCGCCGACGTTTCCGGATCCGCCATCCTTATCGTTGTCACTGCAACCACTCAGCCCGAAGCCGCCCAGGACGGTCAGCGCCGCGAGGCCCAGGCCGCCCTGCATGATGTGACGACGCGAGACGTACTTGTCGAGAACGGAAGAAAAGGGCTCGTTGCCACTGCCGTTCAGGATGCGATGGTCTTCTATTTCCTTGCTCATGGTTCCCTCGGTATGTGCCGGTTGAAGTAACGGTCGAATCACGGATCAGCTAGCCGAGGCAAACATTAGGGGCGATAAATGACAGCTTTATTAACGAATTAATTTACCCAGGCCGTTTCGTTGCCATCACGAAACCGTCACATTCCGGTCACTAAAATGCCCCCCCAGTGTCATCGATGCCCGGCAGGTGCGCTCAAGCCGCAGCGCCTCGATCGATATCACAAGGCAAAGGCCGGCATGACAAGACAACGGTAACAGGGGCGACCGACGGTATGGCGTGGTGCACTTCCCGACGCAATCTTCCGACACATTCAGCCGCCGCGGGCAAGGTATCGTCCCCTGCCCGGCGTCGTGCCCTGCAGCTCACGGGGTTGGGCATGCTGACACCCTGGTTCGTCGGTTGCGCCGCTACGCCTGGCGGCTTCGGTCCACGCCCCCGAGCCGACGCGTCCCGGGTCGAGCTGCTCTATTATGCCGACACCCTGGATACGCGTGACCCCGCCTACCCCGTGGTGCCTGCCACTCGCCTGGGTCCGGTGCAGTGCCTGGGACAAGCGCCCTGGGCGACCGCCGCCAGCGTAACAGCGCTGACCGGTCCACTGGACGCCGCCACTCAGGCCCTGACCGATCCTCACCTGGCCACCCGGCAACGCTTCGGCGGTTATGCCGTGCTGGCCTCATGCCTGACGGGCCTGCGCGAATCGCTTGGCGCGTCAAACACATTGACGCTGGAAAATGGCCAGTGCTGGAACGGCAGCGGCATGGCACATCTCACCCAGGGGCGTGCCGGCGTGGCCGGCAGTCATTTGCTGGGAGCCGAGGCGCGGGTGAGCAGTGACGAGCGGATCATCTGGCCACAGGCGTGCGACGCTCTCTATCGCGAGTTCGCCGCGCCGGTGCTTGGCGCATTGAGCGAGACGCAGCATTCATCCGGCAGCGTCGAGCCGATCGCGTACTTCGAGCGTGGCGGCGCGCGTGTCGCCGTGGTCGGCATCACCGACCCCTACGCGCACGACGAGACGCGTGCGCTGGACATGTGGTACGCCGCCGCCGCCGAACAGGTCGGCCAGGCCCGCGAACAGGCCGACCTGGTGGTGGTCCTCGCCGATGTCGGTACCGGGGCAGGCCTGTGGCTGGCCGAGCGCCTGGACGGTGCCGATGTACTGCTGTGCGCACGGGGCCAGGACTTCTGGCCACAACTGATTCCGGTGATGCAGGCCGATGGGCGGCAGCTACCGGTCTGCCTGCCGGGAACCCGCGGCGTAGGCGTGTTCCAGCTGAGCTGCACGGTACGCAGCGGACAGTGGCAGATCGAGGCCCGCTTCCATCCCGCCCTGCGGGAAACGTTGAGTGCACCGGCACGCCAGCAGGCCGTTCAATTGCAACGGCAGCTCGACGCGGCGCGCGCGCCCTACGCCGACTGGCTCGATCGGCCGCTGGCCGTGGCGCCGGACTGGTTATGGCGCCGTGACGTAGTCGGCGGCAGCTGGGATGGCCTGATCAGCGCGGCATTGCGACAGGGCGGTCCGGATCAGCCGTCTTCGGCCCCGAACACCTCGATACCGACACTGTCGCCGGGGCTGCGCTACGACGTGATCGTTGCCCCAGGCGAGCCGATTACCCGCAATCATCTGATTGCTCTGAGTGGCGGCCATGCCGCACCGGTCTTTGCGCTCGACACCACCAGCGCTGACATCCAGGCGTTGCTCGAGCGCGCCAGCGACCAATCCTTCGGCCAGCCGTTGCTGCTCGACACCGCTCAGGACCTGCCCAGGCTCGACGGCATCGCCTGGCGCTGCCGTTACAGTGCCGAGACCGGGCAGCGCATCTCCATGGCCGAGACCGGCGCGAGCCGGCTGATGACCTGGAGCATTCGCCCCGACGCTACCGCCGGTGAGCCGCTCTGGCAACGTATGGAGCGCTACCTGAGCGGCCGGGACGCACACTGGACCCTGCCACCGCGTCCCGAGGCTTCGCTAAGCTTCGTCGACGGCCATCCCGGCTGGCATCCCGAAGCCCGTCTCGGCTCATGAATACGCTACGCTCCCTGTTCGCGCCCCCTGTACGGCTGAACCCGATAGGGCACTGGCTGGCCTGGTGCCTGCTGGCCTGGCTGAGCGCTCGGGTGATCGCCGATGGCGCCAGCCTGGCCTGGCGCCTTACCCACCCTTCATCAGTGACAACACCGGTCTATGTCCCGCCCGCAGCAGCGTTACCGGTCACGGGCGACACGCTATGGCAGAGCGATCTTCCTGCCCAGGGGCCAGCGTTACCGCTGACCCGCCTGCCGCTGACCATCGTCGGCGTGGCGCGCGGCATGCCTCTGGACCGTTCGGTGCTCATTCTCGGTACGCCAAAAGGCCAGCAGGTGGTGACGCTGGGCGAGCGCATCGACGATCAGGTGCGCCTCGTCGATATCACCTCCGAAGGCTTGATCCTCGATAACCGTGGGCGCCAGGAGCGCCTGCCATGGCCGCAAACCCAACCTGCCAGCCAGGATGCCATCGTCGCCGAGGCATCGCAGCCTGTGGCCTCTCCGAGTTCCTCGGGTAATGTCGAGACGACGCCAGTCGACTGGCCAGACAAGGCGTTCACGGCCCGCTTCGGCGAAGACTACCGACAGTCGCTGTTCAACGACCCCACGCCGCTGCTGCGCTATTTCCAGGCGGCTCCGGTGCTCGAGGGTCAGCGGCTCAGGGGATATCGCTTGCGCCCCGGTGCCGATCCCTCATTGTTCGAGGCCCTGCGGCTGGAGAGCGGCGACGTACTCACGGCTATCGAAGGGCACGCCATCCGCGAAGGCGACGCCCTCGCCCTGTTTCAGGAACACCTGCTCCAGACCCGTTCGTTACACGTCCAGTTGCAGCGCGACGGACACCCGATCACGTTGAAAGTGGAGTTCTCCTCATGACGATCCGACACGCGTTCGCCGCCTTCCTGCTGACGGCGGCCGTTTCGTCGGCGCTCGCCCAGTCAATCGATCCCGCCATCAACGAGAGCGCCGCGCCGCGCTACGAGATCGATTACAACGATGTCAGCCTGCAGGAATTCATCGACAGCGTGGGGCGCATCACCGGCAAGCATTTCATCGTCGACCCCCGGGTGCGCGGCAACATCAGCCTGGAAAGCCAGCGCGGCCTGAGCGCCGACGAACTCTATCGCGTGTTCCAGAACCAGCTGCAGATCAACGGCTACGCCACGGTCGAACTCGGCGACGGACAGGTGCGCATCGTACCCGACCAGGTGGCCCGCACCCAGCCGCTGCCACTGGGCAGTGAAACCGACAGTGGCAACGTCATGGCCACCCAGGTGATCGAGACCCAACACCTGGATGCCGCGACCCTGGCCAGCATTCTTCAACCCCTGGTCGACTCTCGCGTCGGCACGCTTACGCCGTACCCGGACAGCAACATGGTGGTCGTCACCGACTGGCGCGACAACCTGCAACGCCTGACCCGCCTGGCCACACTGCTCGACAGCAACCGCGATACCGGCGCCGAGGTGGTGTCGCTCGACTTCGCCGATGCCGAGGAACTCGCCGAGACCGTCGGCAGCGCCATCCAGGACGAAGGCGGCAATACTCGCGTGATCGCTGCGCCCCGCGCCAATGCTCTGGTGGTATTCGGTACCCAGCGCGATCGACAGCGCGCCCAACGCCTGATCGCCGCCCTCGACAAGCCCAGCGAGAGCCAAAGCACCAATACTCGGGTCATCTATCTCAATCACGCCAGCGCCGAGACCGTCATCGAGGTGCTGCGTAGCCTGCGCGACGGGGGCGGCTATGTCTCCAGCATCGAAACGACCGAGTCCGACACCCGCAACGTGATGGGCATCCCGGTCGGTGCCGAGAACGTCTCGCCGGGTGACACGGCCTCGGCGCTGGGCAACGGTGGCCTCACTGCCCGAACCCTGCGCGTGTCCGGTAACGACAACGTGGCCTTCGCCGTGCACCCCTCGACCAACGCCCTGGTGCTGACCGGCCCGCCCTCGCAGCTCGACGCCTACGAAAGCATCATCGAGCGCCTCGACATTCGCCGCGCTCAGGTCGCCGTGGAGGCGATCATCGCCGAGATCAGCGAATCGCGGGCGCGCGAGCTTGGCGTGCAATGGCTGTTCGCCGATACCAGCGGCAGTGGCACCTTTCCCGTCGGCGGCGTCAATTACTCCACGTCATCGTCACCAGGCATCAACCAGCTCGCCGCCGCCGTGGCCTCCGACGACACCAGCGCGCTGGGATCGCTGCTCGGCAGCCTCAACGGCGTCACGCTGGGTGTCGGCAGACTCAGCGATAGCGGTATCAGCTTCGCGGCCCTGCTCAACGCCCTGCGCAGCGACTCCGATACCAATCTGCTGTCCACGCCGTCGCTGACCACCCTCGACAATGCCGAGGCCTACATCCTGGTCGGTCAGGAAGTGCCTTTCGTGACCGGCTCGACCACCGTCGACAACGCCAACCCCTACCAGACCATCCAGCGCGAGGACGTGGGCATCAGTCTGCACATCCGCCCCTCCATCAGCGCCGACAACACCATTCGCATGGAGATCACTCAGGAGGTCTCATCGATTGCCGACAACGTCGCCGCCAGCGATGTGGTCACCAACAAGCGCGAGATCGAGACCACCGTGCTCGCCCAGGACGGCGGCATCATCGTGCTGGGCGGCCTGATCAGCAACCAGAGCAGCAATACCCGCCAGCAGGTGCCGCTACTCGGCGACATCCCGCTGCTCGGCAACCTGTTCCGCTATTCGGCCCGTTCCAACGAGAAGCAGAACCTGATGGTGTTCATCCGCGCCCGCGTGCTGCGCGACGCCCAGACTCTCAATGCCGCCACGGCGGAGAAGTACCGCTTCATGCGGGCCCAGCAACTGCTCAACGATTTCGATACCGACCAAACCCTGCCGGAACTGGACGTTCAGGGCACCAGCCTGTCCCTGAACAGCCTCTATCCGTCGGCGCGCAACCGACTGGGAGCCCTGGCCCCATGAACGCATTGCTAGACAGCCTCCCAGTGGCTTCACCAGTCCCGGAGCTGAAGGATCCTCGCAGCGAGAAGCTGTTGCCTTATCGTCTGGCGAGGCGTGCCGGGGCCGCCATCGAATGGCGCGACGCGGGGTACCATCTGTTCTGCCGCGAGGAGGTGGATATCGTCACCTTGCAGGAGATCCAGCGCGTGCATGGCGACCCGTTGAGCTGCGAGTGGCTGAGTGACGACGCCTTCGACAGCCGGCTCGGGCGTCTCTACGATGCCAGCCGCGCCAGCACCGAAGCCCTGATGGAGGGACTCGCCGAGCATGTCGACCTCGACCATCTGCTGCAGGAACTGCCGCGCACCGAGGACCTGCTCGACGCCGAGAACGAGGCGCCGGTCATCCGCCTGATCAACGGCATCTTCTCCGAGGCCCTGCGCCTGGAAGCCTCGGACATTCACGTCGAACCCTTCGAACACGAACTGTCGGTGCGGCTACGTGTGGACGGGGCGCTACGCGTCGCGCTGCGCCCGCCACGCGTGCTGGCGCCGATGCTGATCTCGCGCATCAAGGTCATGGCCAAGCTGGATATCGCCGAGAAACGCCAGCCCCAGGACGGGCGCATCACCGTACGCACCGCCGGGCGCCATGTGGACATTCGCGTCTCGACGCTACCCGGCATTCACGGCGAGCGCGTCGTCATGCGCCTGCTCGACAAACAGGCCTCGATGCTCGACCTGAACGCCATCGGCATGCCCGAGCGCATGCTCGCGGCCTACCGGGCGACCCTGGCCCGCCCCAACGGCATCCTGCTCAACACCGGTCCCACCGGTTCGGGCAAGACCACCACACTCTACGCCAGCCTGGCGCATCTCAACGACAGCCAGCGCAATATCCTCACCGTCGAAGACCCGGTGGAATACGCCATTCCCGGTATCGGCCAGACCCCGGTCAATCCGCACGCCGGGCTGACCTTCGCCCGCGGGCTGCGCGCCATCCTGCGCCAGGACCCCGACGTGATCATGATCGGCGAGATCCGCGACGTGGAAACCGCGGCGATCGCCGTTCAGGCCAGCCTCACCGGTCATCTGGTGCTCTCCACCCTGCACACCAACAGCGCGCTGGGGGCCGTGACCCGCTTGCGCGACATGGGCATCGAGCCGTTCCTGCTCGCCACCAGCCTCAAAGGCGTGATGGCTCAGCGTCTCGTCCGGCGGCTTTGCCCGGACTGCCGACGCTGGCGGGACGTTACCACGGCCGACACGGGACGGCTCGATGGCCTGGACAGGCTCGAGCGCATCGCCGAGCCGGCCGGTTGCCAGACATGCGACCACACCGGGTTTCGTGGCCGCCTGGGCATCTACGAGTTCATTGCCATCGACGACACGCTGGCGAGCATGATCCATGACGGCGCCGCCGAATCGGACATGGCCCGGCATGCCTTCGCCACACACATGACGCTGATCCAGAGTGCCGTGAATCGGCTGCAGGCGGGGGAGACCAGCGTCGACGAGGTCCTGCGGGCGATTCATCAGTAACCGACCGAAAACTGCAACATGACTCTGGCACGCTGACGCGTGGAAAGGAAACCCAGCCTGGAAAGCCGATGCCGACCTACCGTTATCTTGCCCTGACCGCCGAGGGTACCCGCCGACGAGACGTTCTGCAGGCCGATAGCGAGCGTCAGGCGCGCCAGTTGCTGCGCGACCAGGGATTGTTCCCGCGCCAGCTGGTCCCGGTCCGCGACAAGGCAAAGAACGTCTCCCGACGCGGCCGGGTGGACAACGAAACGCTGGCGCTACTGACCCGCCAGCTGGCGACACTGATCGACGCCGGCATCCCGATCGGCGATGCCCTCGATGCGCTATCGCGGCAGACCCAGAAGGAGCGCCCTCGCGCGATGCTGCTGGACATCGTGGCCCGCGTGCGCGAGGGCTACAGCCTGGCGGACAGCCTGGGCACGCACCCGGCCACCTTCGATACGCTCTACCGCTCGCTGGTCGCCGCCGGCGAGCGGGCCGGGCGTCTTGCCCAGGTGCTGGAGCGCCTGGCCGACCACCTGGAACGGGTCCAGCAACAGCGTCAGAAGGCACGCACGGCGCTGATCTATCCGCTGGTCCTGGTGGGCGTGTCGATCGCCGTCGTCGTGGGGTTGATGACCTACGTCGTGCCCCGCCTGGCCGAACAGTTCGAGCGCTCGGACATGGCATTGCCCTGGCTGACGCGGGCATTGATTGCCTTTTCCGAATTCCTTCAGTTCGCCGGTCCGGGGCTACTGGTCGCCGGCGTACTCGGCGTCTTGGTCACGCAACGGCTATTGCGACGGCGCGCCGTGCGCCAGCGCTGGCACGCCTGGCTGCTGCGCCTGCCCCGCCTGGGCGAGCTGATCGTGCTGTTGGATACCGCCCGCCTGACGCGCACGCTGGCCATCCTCACCCGCAGCGGCATCCCCCTGCTCGATGCACTCAAGGTCAGCCGCGACACGCTCGGCAACCTGGTGATGCGAAATGCCGTCGACCTGCTGAGCGAGCGTGTTGCCGCCGGGGTCAGCCTCAATCGCGCCATGACCGAAAGCGGCCGCTTTCCGCCGACCATGCTGCACATGATCGCCAGCGGCGAGTCCAGCGGCACGCTCGACCGCATGCTGGAACGCGTGGCCGACACTCAGGAAACCACCTTCAACCGGCGCGTCGACATGGCCCTGGCGCTGTTCGAACCCGTGATGATCCTGACCATGGGCGGTGTCGTGCTGACCATCGTCCTGGCCATCCTGCTCCCGATCATGCGCCTCAATGGCGCCATGCAATATTGAACTGCCGAGGAAAGCCCATGACACGCTCTCGCCCTTCCCGCTCCTCCCGCCGTCAACGCGGCTTCACTCTGCTGGAGATCATGGTGGTGATCTTCATCATCGGCCTGCTGGTCGCCATCGTCGCGCCCAATGTGCTCAGCAACCAGGACGACGCCATGCAGCAGAAGGCGCGCGCCGACCTGTCGACGCTGGAGCAGGCCTTGGACATGTACCGCATGGACAACTATCGCTACCCCTCCACCCGCCAGGGCCTGCTGGCGCTGGTCGAGGCGCCGAGCCAGGAGCCGCTGCCCAAGAACTACCGCGAAGAGGGTTACATTCGCCGCCTGCCCAGCGACCCCTGGGGCAACGAGTATCAGTATCGCAGCCCGGGCGAGAACGGCAGCGTGGACATTTACAGTCTGGGGGCCGACGGGGCGCCGGGCGGAGAAGGCCTCGATGCCGACATCGGCAACTGGATGCTATGACACCCAGGCATACCCGCGGCTTCACGCTGCTCGAGCTCCTGGTCGTCGTCGTGATCGTCTCGCTGGCGACGACGCTCAGCGTCGCCTGGCTGGGCGGCGATGATCACCGACGTCTGGACGCCGCCACCGAGCGGTTGCGCAGTGATCTGGGTCTGGCGCGTGACGTGGCCTTTCTCGACCAGCGGATCATCGGCTGGCAGGCGGACGATCAGGGTTATCGCTTCGTCACCTGGCGTTATGAACCGGACGCCGGCGTATGGCGCTGGGTGCCGCTGGAAAGCCGGCGTCTGTCGCCGCAGGCCTGGCCGATGTCACTCTCGGTGATGTCCTTCTCGGAAGAGAGCGTCTCCGCCGGCGCAGCGTCACCAGACGCCGCCGACATGCCCCGGTTGGTGTGGTGGCCCAATGGCGAAGTGATCGGCGGGCGGCTGGTCATCGGCCATGACGGCGCGCAGCGTGCCCTCGAAGTCGACGCGTTGGGCGTCTATCGGGTCAAGGAAACGGGCCGCCCATGATACGTCCCATCGGTAAACACTCAGACAACGGCTTCACCTTGCTCGAGGTCATGGTCGCGCTGTTCATCCTGGCCATCGTCGCCGTGGCGGTCAGCCAGGGCGTGCACCAGCGCACCCGAGCCAGTCTTGCCGAAGCGCAACGCGTGCCGCTGATCCTGTGCGCCCGCGCGCTGGGCAATGAGTTCACGCTGACCCGCTACTGGCCCAGCACCGGTCGCCACGAGGGGGAGTTCGATCAGGCCGGTCAGTCCTGCTTCTGGCGTTTGGACGTCGAGTCCACACCGGTGCGCAACATGCGTCGTGGCACGCTGAGCCTGTTCGAAGAGGCCGCTCGCGAACACGCCGGCCTGAGCTTCACCCTGTTCTTTTCGCCATGACTCGGCTCTTTTCGACATGACGCGCCACCCTCTGCAACGCGGTTTCACCCTGCTCGAAGTCATTGTCGCCATCGCCCTGACCGCGTTGATCGGTGTCACCGTGGCTGCGTTGGTCAACGGCGTCGTAACGACGCGTGAGCGCTTCAACGAACCACCGGCCCTACGTCAGGACGTGCGCCTCGTCCAGCTGCTCGAGCGGCGTCTGGAGGCGCTGGTCGTGCGTCCCGTACATGTTCAGGGGCAGCCGCTGCTCAACGCACCGCTCGACTACCTGCCCGACAGTCAGACGCTCGAATGGGTGGCCCAAGGGGACTGGCCGCTGCCCATCGACGACCACTACACCCGCCTGCGCCGCCAGCGGCTGGTATGGGATAGCGACAGGCATCGCCTGTGGCTGGGGTCGACGGGGCTGCTCGACGATGCCGCCACGCCGCAATGGCAGATCTCGGCCCGCCTCGATGACGTCGAGCGGGTGCAGTTCGAGTTTTATGACGGTACCCGCTGGATGGCGGCCCCTCCCGACAGGACGCTGCCGACGGGCATCCGCCTGCAGTGGTGGCGTAACGGCGCCCGCTTTCAGATGAGCGCGTTGTTGCCGTACTGGGAGGCCCCGTGATGTCGCGACAGCGTGGTGTCGCCCTGCTCATGGTACTGCTGTGCCTGGCGCTGGTCGGTATGGTCCTGGCCTCGCTGGCCGAGGATGGCCGCAACGACATCCATCGCCTGGGCTTGCTGCAGGCCGAGACTCAGGCCCGCTTCCACATTCAGGGTGCCGAGATCATCGCCCGGCGCGCCCTCACCGATGCCGCCGTGCGCCAGGCCAGCCTGTGGTGGCAGAGCCTGGCCGGCAAGCCGCTGGACTACCCCACCGACGAGGGCCGCATCCGCCTGGTGGTGCGCGACATGCGCACCTGCTTCAACCTCAACGCCCTGGCCGGTAGCCAGGCGGCGCTGGCCAGCGAGCAACTGGCCCGACTACTCGCGGATCGCCCGCCCTCGGCGCTCGGCGGCCTGACGCCGACAGCTTTCGTCGCCCGGCTCGCGGACTGGATCGATGCCGACACCCAGCCACGCGAGAACGGCCTGGATGGCGTCGATTACGCCCGTGGCTCGCCGCCGCGGGTCAGTGCCGACACGCTGTTGGCGGATCTCAGCGAACTCAATTGGCTGGAGCCGCTCGACACCGCCCGCTTCCAGACCCTGCAAGACTTATGCGTGCTGCCCGACACGGGCGCCTGGCGCCTCAATCTCAACAGCGTGCAACTGGCTCAGCTCCCCTTGCTCGAAGCGCTATTCGAAGGCCAGGTCGCGCGCGGCGATCTGATCCGCCTGATCAATGCCCGCCCGGCCATCGGCTATTCGGGAATCGACGCCGTACGCGCGCAACTGGGCGGCGACAGCGAATGGCTCGACCGCTACGGCGATCGCCTGACGCTGACCCCCGATTATGTCGAACTGGCCATCAGCGTCGAGGTCGGCGGCTATCGCTTCAATGCCCGACGCCTGCTCAAGGCGGAGGGCGTCAGTAGCTGGTCGCCCTACGCACCTGCCTCGCAGGTGCGCATCCTTTCCCGTAGCGACGACCTGAGTGCCTGGATGATGCCGCCCACTTCTTCACCCCAAGGGTCTGCCCCATGAATGCCTTGCTTCGTCCCCTGCCTCTCGGCCGGCTATGGTTGCCGTCCTCCCGGCGCGGCGCCGCCGGCTCTTCTCGCCCCAGACTCCTGTTGCTCTGCGAATCGCCCCAGCCTCCCTCGACGGAGGACGCGCCCGTCGCGGTCCACTGGATCGCGACGGGCCTGCCTGGCCACGACGAGACGGGGCGGATCGTCGACAGCGATACCGCAACGCTCGCTCGACTGGCGCAGCTCAGCCAGCAATACGACAGCGTGCTGCTGCTGAGCCCCACCGCCACCAGTCATTTCCACCGGGCGGCGCCCAAGGGGCTGCGTCAGCGCGAATGGCCGCTGCTCATCGAGGATCAGCTATGCACCGAGGGCGAGGCGCTGGAGCTGGCGGCCCTGCAACAGGGACGTGGCCACCTCGCACTGCTCGTGACCGGCCGTGAGCGACTCTTGGCATGGCAGCGCTGGCTGGCGGCGCGCGGCATCCGTACGACACACTGGGCCTCGGTCTTCATGGCCCAGCCCTCTCCGGCATCGGCCGACGAGGCCAGCGTGGTCGCCGACACCCACCACCTGATGATCAAGACCTTGGCGGCGCCACCGGCCCCGCACGCGCCCCCCGCGGAACATTGGCTGGCCTGGCCCCGCGAGTGGCAAGAACGTCTGCCCGCGGCGCTACGCGAGAAAACCTGGCATTGGCCATGGCATGACGTCGCCGACCACGTGTCCGGCACGGACTGCGTCGAACTTTTACCGCACTACGCTCGGCACTTGCCGACAACGCTGCCATCCATGCCGGGCATAAAGCCGGCCTCCCGCTCCCTGCGACACGCTCGCCTGCCTTTTTCTCGCAGCACACGCCGCCTGGCCGCGGCTATCGCGGGTTTGGCGCTGCTGCATCTCGGTGCCGTCGGCTGGCAAGGGTATCTCGACCAGCGTGCCTCGGCGGACGAGACACGGGCCCGCCTCGCAAGCCTGTTTCCCGAGGACGCCGCCTTGCCCTCTCTACAGCGGGTTCAGGATCGCCACGTCGCCCTGCAATCCCTCCAGCAACGCAATCAGTGGCTGACGGCAGCGCTCGTGCGCGTCGACCAGCAGACCCGCCCCCTGCCACTGGAGCTGACTTACCTCAATGTCACCGGTACGCAGTTGAGCCTGCGCTGGCAAGTCGACGAGGACGCTAGCCGCGACGGCTCCGAACTCGCCGAGCGTCTCGCCGGCCTGGGCGAGACCGAGTGGCAAGCCGAGACGCAGCGCCTGTCGCTGCAGATGGCAATGAATATGGAGCCGACCCCATGATGCCCGCCAAGCCTCTATTCACGACTGCACGCCAGGCCTGGCAGCGTCGTCCTGCATCGGAGCGACTGCGCCTGAGTCTCGGTGCCGGCATCAGTCTGATCCTGGCCGGCTACTTACTGATTCAGCAGGTCGATTTCGCCGGAATGGCAGGTCCGGGATCGGATGAACCACCCTCCCTGCACGACGCACGCCTGCTCGCCGCCCTTCCTCCTGTCACGACGATGACTGCCGATACCTGGCGCCAGGGAGCGCTGCATCACTCCCTGGTTCTGGATCACCTGGAGGCGAGCGACGATGGCTGGCGCCTGAATGGCCGTGCCGACAGCCTCGAGGCGTTTGAACGCTTCAGTACCTGGGCGGCCCAGCAGGGCTGGTGGACGCTCGACTGGGCGCTTGCGCGAGACGATGAGGCCGGCCTGGCGTTCGAGATTCGCTTTGCTGCCCAACTCGAACGCGAACCGGCCATGCCCGAGGAGGCGACGCCATGACACGCTGGTTATTACGTGGCCTTGTGGCAACGTCCGTCGCGCTGGTCTTTCTCGTCACGCTGACGCTCTACTGGCCACTGCCCGTACTGGCAAACTGGATGAAAGGCGGCCTGGGAAGCGGGGTCGGCTGGCAGAGCGTCGAAGGACACCTGCTGGCGGGTCGCATCGAGAAACTTTCCTTCGCCCGGCAAGGCGCCTTTCCCCTCGCGGCAGGCCCCATGACCTGGCAGGTGACGTGGCCGGGACGCCTCGACCTCACGCTGGGCGAGCCCGCACGGGCCTGGACGCTGACAGCGGCGCTCGATGGCCTGGCCATCGATTGGCGACTGGAGGGAGGGTCGTTGAGCGCAGTCGACACTTCGCAACTGCCGCTCGCCCCGACCGGCGACTGGCTGGGCAGGCTCGCGGTGACCACCCGGGGTCAACGCTGTATCAGTACACGGGGAGCCCTGACCAGCGATGATCTGGCGCTGCTGACACCGGATCCCATCGCGCTGGGTCAGGCACGCCTGAGCCTGACCTGTAGCGACAGCGGTGGCTATCACTGGCAACTGGCCATGCAAGACCCGCCGGGACTCGACCTGACGGCCGACGTCATGATGGCCGCGAACGGCGGGGGCGAAGGTGAACTCAACGGCCGCCTGGCCGAAGATCATCCCTTGAGGGCCTGGTGGCGAATCCTGCAACCCGATTCGACAGGCGGAGAGATTCAGCACCGCTTCGGCTGGTAAGCGCGACATCCTGCCTAACGAAAGGCATCCAGCGCCTCGAGATCAACCTCGTTGACCTGTTCCGGCAGTTGGCATTCCCTGCGAGCCTGGCGCACACGCAAGCGCTCGGCCAGGCGCTCGCTGTCATCGTCGACGGTGCGTCCGTTGAGATCGGCCAGTTGCTGCATACCTTGATGATAGAACGCCAGCAGGTCCAAGGCTTGCGGGTCGCATCGCTCGAGTCCCGCCTGACGCAATGCCGGGAGATGGGCACTGATCCGCGCCAAGTGCCGTTTGAGCTCCCAGACGTAGCGCTGGTCCCGCATCCATGGCCGATCGCGCAGTACGGCAACCACGACACTGGTCGCCAGCAACCCGAGCAGTACACCGAGAGCATTCATGCCCAGGCTGGAGCCGAAGCGGGACGTCAGCAGCTGGGAAAACAGCAACCCCAGGATAATGAACTGCCCGGCCACGATGACCGCCATGAATTTCGCCTTGCGGCGATACAGCCGGGAATCGTGGCTCTCGAAACGAATATGCATGCTCGGTAGCGTCTCCTGTTCGGCCAGAATTATCGGTCACGCAGGCGGGCTGCCGCCTCTTCCAGGAGTTCCTCGGTCATTTCCCAGCCCAGGCAGGCATCGGTGATGGAGACGCCGTAGCGACTGGCGCCAAGCGCCTGACGCCCCTCGGCGAGATGACTCTCGAGCATGACGCCGACCAGCGAGGTCTCCCCCGCCAGGCGCTGCGCGAGCACCTCGCGCATCACCTCCGGCTGGCGGCGATGATCCTTGCGCGAGTTGGCATGGCTGCAGTCGACCATGATACGCGGTGCGATACCGGCAGCCTCGAGCGCCTGGCGACAGGCCTGTACCGACGCGCTGTCGTAGTTGGGCCGACCGTGCCCTCCCCGCAGCACGACATGCGTCTGGGGGTTGCCCGGAGTTTCGATCATCTGGGGCCGGCCGTCCGCCGCCATGCCGAAGTGGCGATGAGGATGCGCCGCCGCATGCATCGCCTCGATGGCCACATCGAAGCTACCGTCCGTGCCATTCTTGAAGCCCACTGCCGCCGCAAGACCGCTGGCCAGCTCGCGATGGACCTGCGACTCGGTGGTGCGCGCACCGATGGCCGCCCAGGCCAGCAGATCCTCGAAATAGCTCGCTACCATGGGATGCAGCAACTCGGTGGATACCGGCAACCCCAGACGCATGACGTCGCGCATCAATGAACGCGACAGGGCCAGCCCCGTCGCCATGTCGTGACTGCCGTCGAGATGGGGATCGTAGACCAGGCCTTTCCAGCCGACCGTGGTGCGTGGCTTCTCCACATAGGTGCGCATTACCAGCAGCAGCCGATCCTCGACACGCCGGGAGAGTGCCGCCAGACGTTCGGCATACTCCAGCGCTGCCAACGGGTCGTGGATCGAACAGGGGCCGACCACGACCAGCAGGCGATCGTCGTGTCCCTCGAGGATGGCGCGTACGGCATTGCGCTGGCTCTGGATTCGCTGGCGCAGGACGTCGTCCAGCGGTAGATCCCGCCGCAGCTCCTCCAAGGTAGGTAGGGCGCATGAGGTACGCATCGGAGCGGTCTCGCTGGCAGCAGTCCGGGTCAGGCTCAATGGGGCGTTCATGGCGATTCTCTTCGTTCGCTTGGGCCTCTAGGGCCGGGTCGACAAACTTCGTTGCAAGGGCGTGCCGCCCGACATGCCCCGACCGGAGGCGGCGGACTGAACCGGCCGGGTGACGCTAAATCGCCAGGGGCGATAGCCATAAGCGATAGCCTGGCAATAACGCATTCCGGTCGGCAGATTCATCATTTCGACTCCTTATCGACGTTCGGTCACACCGGGTGAAAGCCCCGGCCGATATCCAAAAAACAAAACCCCCGGTCGGGTTGCCGACCGGGGGTTTCGAAACTGACGGAGGCAACCCTGGTTCAGGGCGCGCCTCGCGGGTTCAGGACCGCATCGCTGGCGCGCCGGCGCTAAACCAATACCAATAACCAAAGCCGTGATAGCCAGAACGCACCACAGCACCGCTGACTGCCGGGAAGGCAGCGTCGTGGGTGATGAGATGAGTCGATGGCTGAGGCATGAAGTATCTCCTGAAGTTATCCTCATCCTACACGGCCCGAGGTATTTGGCAACCCCGAAACGCCTCCCGGCCCCGCCGGCATGATCGCGGACACGCTTCGACGCCCGGCGCCTGCGTCACCGGTGGAGGCGCCTTGCGGATGCCAGCCTCAAGTAAAGTATTCCACCCATACGATGGTGGCCGGCAGACAGGACATGCCAACCAGCACGATCAGCCCCATTAACAGGGGAAGAAAACCGCTCTTGTCTTTGAAATTGGGATCGTATTCGGACATGGCGTCCTCCTCGGTTGTCGTGGGGATGATAGGAAACTTCGCTTCGTGCACTATTCTAGCGCGCGCTCCATGGCCTTGCAGCTCACCGTTCAGCGCAGGTGCCGACCGCCATCGACAGGGAGGACGGTCCCGGTCACATACGCATTGTCGAGCAGATAGCGCAGACTCTGATAGATGACGCCCGGCCCGGGAATCGTCTTCATCGCCGAGCGAGCCCGGACATTTTCGGCATAGGCGTCGTCATCGCCCTCGTTAAGCATGATCATCGCCGGAGCGATCGAATTGACCTGGATCGAGGGAGCGTACATCGCGGCAAAGGAGAGCGTGAGATTGTCCAGTCCGGCCTTGGTGGCGGCATAGGCGGCATACCTGCGCGAGCCCCGCTGCGCCATGTAGTCGGTCATGTGCACGATGTCGCGCTGAGGCTCCCGACAGGCCTCGAGCAGCTCACGGCAATGCAGGTTGATCAGATAGGGGGCCTGCATGTGGAGGCGAAACAGCCGCTCGAAGTCGGCGCCAGCCCCCTCGCCGCCATCGTTCGCGCTCCAGTCGCCGGCATTGTGGACGATGGCCCGCAGCGAGGACGTCTCGGCCCTGAGCCGCGCAATGAAGTCGACGATGCCGTGCTCGGTGGAAAAGTCGGCCTGCAGCGTTACCACCCCTCGCGCACGCAGAGCCGCCAATTCATCGCGTTCACGGCGATAGCTGATGATCACCGGATGGCCGTCGTCACGCAGACGCTCGGCGCAGTGGCGCCCCAGACGCTGGGCCCCGCCGGTAATCAGGATCGGCGACTGGCTCATGAATGCTTCTCCTCGTTCTCGCCCGGCGACAGCGGCGCCTGATCGGGATCGCCACCGGGCAGCGGCAGGAACGGCACACGCGGCGCATAGGCGAACACGTCGGAGAATATCCGCGTTTCATCCAACCCCATCGGCGCCAGGGTGTCGACACAGGCATAAACCATTCCCGGCGATCCGGAGATGTAGATATCGTGTCCGGAGACATCGTGCAGCCGTCGCGCCAAGGCCTCGTCCACCCGGCCATGGTGCACGTCGACACCGGGCGAGGCTTCGACCTCCTCCGGTGTCTCGATCACCAGATGCAGGTGGAAATGAGCATGCCGCGACGCCCAGCTCCGGGCCAGATCCTCGAGATAGAGATCGCGTCGCTCGCGCGCCGCCCACCACAGCTCGATGGAACGCACATGCTCGGCGGCCAGCGCAGCCTCGAGCATGGCCTTCATCTGCGCAAATCCGGTCCCCGCCGCGATCAGCAGCAACGGTCGCGGGCTGTCGAGATCCAGCACGCAATCGCCGCCGGGCATGCGCACGGTAATGGTCGTCGTCTCGTGCAGCATCTGGCGCAGCCGCACGGAGTTGGCCCGTTGCGGCCAGTGCTGGATGTGCAGTTCGATCATGCCGTCGCCCTCGTGGGCATTGGCGATCGAGAACGGCACCCAGGTCTCTTCGTCGAGCTTGAGTTCCAGATACTGTCCCGGTGCGTGGGCGAGTTCGTCCGTACGCTTGTCCAGGCGCACCCGGAAGACGTCGTCGGTCAGATCTTCCACCGCTTCGACATGGCAGGTCAGAATCCGTGCCGTCATCATGTCCTCGTCGTCAGTCGGGCGTATTGTCGTCGACTCGTTCAGCCGGGTTTGCAGAAGGGGAAGGCAGCCGGATACCGAGCGCGTCCCAGCGCGCATCGACCCGGGCTTTCACCGCCTCGCTCATGACGATGGGTGTGCCCCACTCCCGGTCGCTCTCTCCCGGCCACTTGTTGGTGGCATCCAGCCCCATCTTGGAGCCGAGCCCGGCCACCGGCGAAGCGAAATCGAGATAGTCGATCGGCGTATTCTCCACCATCACCGTATCACGTGCCGGATCCATGCGCGTGGTGATGGCCCAGATCACGTCCTCCCAGCGTCGCGCATCGACATCGTCGTCGAGCACGATCACGAACTTGGTGTACATGAACTGGCGCAGGAAACTCCACACGCCCATCATCACGCGCTTGGCATGGCCCGGATACTGCTTCTTCATGGTCACCACGGCCATGCGATAGGAGCAGCCCTCGGGCGGCAGATAGAAGTCCGTGATCTCGGGAAACTGCTTCTGCAGGATCGGCACGAACACTTCGTTGAGTGCCAGCCCCAGCACCGCCGGCTCGTCCGGCGGACGCCCCGTGTAGGTCGAATGATAGATGGGATCTCGGCGATGCGTGACGCGCTCGACGGTAAAGACCGGAAAGGTCTCGACTTCGTTGTAGTAACCGGTGTGATCGCCGTAGGGGCCTTCCGGGGCGGTGTCGTCGGGGTGGATGAAGCCCTCCAGCACGATCTCGCTCGAGGCCGGCACCTCGAGATCGGCGTGACCGCACTTGACCAGCTCGGTGCGCGACCCTCGCAGCAGCCCGGCAAAGGCATACTCGGAAAGCGTATCCGGTACCGGTGTCACCGCACCGAGAATCGTTGCCGGATCGGCGCCCAGCGCCACGGCCACCGGAAACGGCTCACCGGGGTGGGCGCGCTGCCACTCCTGGAAGTCCAGCGCCCCGCCGCGGTGGCTCAGCCAGCGCATGATCAGACGATTCCTGCCGATCTTCTGCTGGCGATAGATGCCCAGGTTCTGGCGCGTCTTGTGCGGTCCCTTGGTGACCACCAACGGCCAGGTCACCAGTGGCGCGGCATCCCCCGGCCAGCAGTGCTGGATGGGAATCCGGTCGAGATCGACGTCGTCGCCCTCGAGCACCACCTCCTGAACCGGCGCCTTGCGCACCGTCTTCGGCCCCATGCTCATGACCTGCTTGAAGATGGGCAGCTTGTCCCAGGCATCGCGAAACCCCTTGGGCGGGTCCGGCTCCTTGAGGAACGCCAACAGCTTGCCCACCTCGCGCAGTGCGCTCACCGAGTCCTGCCCCATGCCCAGCGCCACGCGCCGGGGCGTGCCGAACAGGTTGGCCAGCACCGGCATGTCGTGGCCCTTGACGTTCTCGAAGAGCAGCGCCGGTCCGCCAGCGCGCAGGGTACGGTCGCAAATCTCGGTGATCTCGAGATAAGGATCGACCTCGGCGGTGATCCGCTGGAGCTCGCCCTGCGTCTCGAGGGCGGCGATAAACTCGCGCAGATCCTTATATTTCATATGGCTTTTCCTGCCGATTCGAATGCCTTCAGGGTACCACCGAATGCCCCGAGTGGCTGCCGGTTGTACGTCACGAAGCCGTCATGCTCCGTTCCTACCATCGGGATTCCCCAATTTGCTCAAGACTCCATCATGCCTAAACTGACTCGACGTGAGTTTTTCAAGATCTCGGCGTTGACAGCGGGTGCGCTGTCGATCTCCTTCGGCCTGACCGGCTGCAGCGGAAGTGATACGAGTGACGCCAACGCGCGGACGGTGGCCTTCCAGCATGGCGTCGCCAGTGGCGATCCGCTCAGTGACAGCGTCATGCTGTGGACGCGTGTCACACCGCTCGACGACGGTGGAGACGTCAATGTGGTGTGGGAAGTGGCGCGTGACGCGGCGTTCACCAACTTGACCCACAATGGCCAGATGATTGCCAGCGACGCGCATGACTATACCGTCAAGATCGATGTTCGCAACCTGCTACCGGATACCCGCTACTATTACCGGTTCCGTGCCGCCGGCGTCAGTTCCCCCACCGGCATCACGAACACTCTGCCACTGACCACCGACCGGGTGAGCCTGGCGGTGGTCAGTTGCTCCAACTATCCGGCCGGGTACTTCCACGCCTATGCCGAGATTGCCCATCAGGCCGACACTCGCGGCCTCGATGCCGTCGTTCATCTCGGTGACTATCTCTATGAATACGGCATGGGCGGATACGCCACCGGCAACGCCGCGTCCCTGGGGCGCGCCCTCCCTGCAGACAACGACACCGAGTTGCTGACCCTGGCCGACTATCGTAAGCGCTACGCTCTCTATCGCACCGATGCCGATCTGCAGGTACTGCATGCCCGCCTGCCCTGGATCGTCGTCTGGGACGACCATGAAGTGGCCAACGACGCTTGGGAGGATGGGGCCGAGAACCACGACGAGGGGGAAGGCGACTACGCGACCCGCAAGGAACAGGCTCTGCAGGCCTATTTCGAATGGCTGCCAATCCGTCCGGCCAGTGAAGACGACGAGCAGATCATTTATCGAAGCTTCCGGTTCGGCGATCTGGTCGCCTTGCAGATGCTCGACACGCGGCTCATCGCCCGCGACGAACAGCTCGATTACGCTCGCTACCTCGGTAGTGACGGTCAGTTCGATACCGCCACGCTCGCCGCCGATCTGGCCGATCCCATGCGCGAGCTGATCGGCGAAACGCAGCAACTATGGCTGGCGGCGGCGGTCGCCGACAGCCTCTCGCTACGCTGGCAGGTGCTCGGTCAGCAGGTACTGATGGCGCGCATGACGCTACCCGCCGAGCTGCTACTGCAGCTGCAGGCCGTCTATGCCGGCAGCGCCGAGGCTAGTTCGCTGCAGGCGCTGGTCAGCGAATACGTCCGGCTCAAGCAACGCCAGTCCCGGGGCGACACCCTCAGCGTCCGCGAACAGGCGCGCCTCACAACCGTTCTGCCCTATAACCTGGATGCCTGGGATGGCTACGCCGCCGCCCGGGAGCGGGTCCTGGCGATCTTCCAGCAGACCGGCAGCAGCCTGGTGGCACTCGCCGGCGATACCCACAACGCCTGGGCATCGCTCCTGACGCGTGAGGACGGCACGGCAGTGGGCGTGGAATTCGCCGTGACGTCGGTCACGTCGCCCGGCCTGGAGAGCTACCTTGCCGGCATCGACGCCGAGGCCTTGGCCCAAGCGCTGACGGTGCTGGTCGACGACCTGCGCTACGCCAACCTCTCGCAGCGAGGCTACATGCTCGTTGACTTCACCCACGACGATGCCCGCGCCGAGTGGTTCTTTCTCGATACCGTCAAGTCCCGTGACTACCGCGTCATCAAGGGGCCGGTCTGGCGCACGCCGGCCGGCAGCGCGACGCTCGAGAAAGTGACGGCCTGAACCAGCCGGACATGCCAAACGACAGCGGGCGGGGAATGTCCCCGCCCGCTGTCGTGATGTGCCGATCGTGAGCACCGCGGCACTCAACGCCGCTTCATGGCCTCGAAGAACTCGAGGTTGGTCTTGGTGTCCTTCAGGCGGTCGATCAGGAACTCGGTGGCCGCCACGTCCTCCATGGGGTTGAGCAGCTTGCGCAGAATCCACATGCGCTGCATTTCGTCCTCAGAGGCAATCAGGTCCTCGCGGCGCGTGCCGGAGCGGCGGATATTGATCGCCGGGTAGACCCGCTTCTCGGCCAGCTTGCGATCGAGATGAGCCTCCATGTTACCGGTGCCCTTGAACTCCTCGAAAATGACCTCGTCCATCTTGGAACCGGTGTCGACCAGTGCGGTGGCGAGGATGGTCAGACTACCGCCCTCCTCGATGTTGCGCGCCGCGCCGAAGAAACGCTTGGGCTTCTCGAGCGCATGCGCATCGACACCACCGGTCAGCACCTTGCCCGAGGACGGCACCACGGTATTGTAGGCACGCGCCAGGCGGGTGATGGAGTCGAGCAGAATCACCACGTCCTTCTTGTGCTCGACCAGACGCTTGGCCTTCTCGATGACCATTTCGGCGACCTGCACGTGGCGCGCCGGCGGCTCATCGAAGGTCGAGGCCACCACCTCGCCGCGCACGGTGCGCGACATTTCGGTCACTTCCTCCGGACGCTCATCGATCAACAGCACGATCATGTGGCATTCGGGATTATTGCGCGTGATCGAGGTGGCGATGTTCTGCAGCATCAAGGTCTTGCCGGCCTTGGGCGGCGAGACGATCAGGCCACGCTGGCCCTTGCCGATGGGCGCGGTGAGGTCGATGATGCGCGAGGTGAGATCCTCGGTGGAGCCGTTGCCGATCTCCATGACCAGCCGCTCCTGAGGGAACAGCGGCGTGAGGTTCTCGAACAGGATCTTGTGCTTGGCGTTCTCCGGCTTGTCGAAGTTGATCTGGTTGACCTTCAACAATGCGAAATAACGCTCGCCCTCCTTGGGGGGGCGAATCTTGCCGGAGATGGAATCGCCCTTGCGCAAGTTGAAGCGGCGAATCTGCGAAGGAGAGACATAGATGTCATCGGGGCCGGCGAGATAGGAGCTGTCGGCGCTGCGCAGAAAGCCGAAGCCATCCTGCAGGATTTCCAGAACGCCATCGCCATAGATGTCTTCGCCGCTTTTCGCATGTTTCTTGAGAATGGCGAAGATGATGTCCTGCTTCCGCGAGCGTGCCAGGTTGTCAATACCCATTTCCTGGGCGATTTCCAGCAGTTCGGGAACGGTTTTTTGCTTGAGTTCGGTAAGGTTCATCGGTTCGTTCAGAAGTTGCTCGTGTCGGCGTGGCAATGGACATTGCCGGAAAATGAGACAGGAGGCGGTGACGTTGCGCCGCGCGGTGCGTTCAGGGCCGTGGCGTTCTTCCTCTCGGTAGACATGCTCGGTCAAGGGTCACTTCCGGAACGGGTGACGGGGAAAGGCCGAGGACAATAGAGAGGTCTGTAGGTCGCCTGACACTTACCAAAACCGCTTCAGCAGAAGGCTTTGGCCAGAAAAAGAACGTTAGGGCTAACTGACGGCTTGGGGGACCGCGAGGCGGTCAAGAAGCATTCGGAACAGGCGAACGACTCGATGGTAGTCAAGCTGAAGACCGAAAGCAAGTCCTCGCAGGGCTCCCCGCTCAGGAAAGATGGCTGTCGAGGAAGGCCCTGAGCTGGTCATCCGTCAACGCCCCGACCCGGGTCGCCTCGAAGTCGCCGTCGACAAACAGTACCAGCGTGGGAAATCCACGAATGGCATATTTGACCGCCACCTCGTCCGCTCGTTCAATGTCGAGGCGAAATATCCTCACATCGGGACGCGCCACGGCCAGCCGCTCGAGACCCGGCTCGAGTTGCCGACAGGGTGTACACCATGCGGCCATGAAAGCCACCAGCACGGGGCCCTCCGAATCCAGCACCGCAGCGTCGAAATCGTTACCGTTCAGCTCGTTGACCATGGCGCTCATCTCGTCTCCTGGCCCTTTCATCATGGAAATGGATCACGCTTTCCTGCAGGACTATTGGACGGCGTGTCTCGACGATTGACAAGCCCTCTGGGGCCCCGCAACCTTTGCAGCAACTCTGAGTGAAGGAACCACCCATGAGCGGGACTGACACAGCGGCAATTTCGCCCCGGCGCCTGGCCGCGATTGACCTGGGCTCGAACAGTTTTCACCTGCTGGTGGCCAACTACCATGAAGGACAGCTGCAGGTCGTGGCCAAGCTGGGAGAAAAGGTGCAATTGGCCGCGGGACTGGACGAGAACAGCTTCCTGACCGAAGCGGCCATGCAGCGCGCCTTGACCTGCCTGAGCCAGTTCGCGCCTTTTCTCGATGGCATCGATGCCGCCGATATTCGTGTCGTTGGCACCAACGCTCTGCGCAGCGCCCACAACAGCCAGGAGCTGATCGACCGCGCCGAAGCCATCATCGGCCGTCCCATCGAGATCATCGCCGGGCGTGAGGAGGCTCGCCTGATCTACCTGGGCGCTGCCCACGCCTTGGCCGATGTCCATGGCAGACGATTGATCGTCGATATCGGAGGCGGCTCGACAGAATTCATCATCGGCGAGCGCTTCGAGCCTCGGGCGCTGGAAAGCCTCGACATGGGCTGCGTCGCGTTCACGCGGCGCTTCTTCGCCGATGGCGAAATCAGCGAGAAGCGCTTCCGTCAGGCGGAGCTGGCCGCATTGTCCGAGCTGGCCAACATTGCCCGCCCCTATCTTGCGCTGGGCTGGCAGGACCCGGTTGGCTCCAGCGGCACCATCAAGGCCGTGGCCAGCGTACTGGAAGCCGATGGCCAGAGCAGTGACGGCACGATACGTCATGAGGCCCTGATGGCGCTTCGCAAGCGGCTAATCAAGTTCAAGCAGCTCGACAAGGTGGTCGCCGAGGGACTCAAGCCGGATCGCGCCAAGGTCTTCCCGGCGGGCGTAGCCATTCTCTGCGCCATCTTCGAGACTTTCGGTCTCGAATACATGCGTTATTCCGACGGGGCTCTGCGCGAAGGCGTCCTTTACGATCTGGTGGGCCGCAACACGCCGGAGGATTCGCGTCATCCGGCATTGGCTACACTGCGTCGGCGCTATGACGTCGATACCCGCCAGGCGGAGAATGTCGCCGCCTCGGCCAAGCATCTGTTTTCCCAGGTCAGCGATGCCTGGACATTGGGCCAGGAACAGCGCCAGTTTCTGGTCTGGGGCGCCGAGCTGCACGAGATCGGCCTGGCCATTTCCCATAGCCAGTTTCATCGTCACGGTGCCTATCTGCTGGAGCACTCCGATCTGTCGGGCTTCTCGCGCCCCGAGCAGCAGGCCTTGGCATTCCTGGTCCGCGCCCACCGGCGCAAGTTTCCCCTCAAGGAACTCGACGCCCTGCCGGTTGCGGTCCGTTCACGCTATGTGCGTCTGGCGCGCCTGCTGCGACTGGCCGTGATTCTCAACCATTCGCGTCCCGAGCAGGCCGTCACGAATGTCGGGTTGACCGCGGCAGGGGAAAGGCTGAGCCTGACCCTGCCCGAGGCGCTGCATCATCCGCTGTTGCTGAGCGAACTCGAACAGGAAGTGGAGAACCAGAAAGCGGCAGGCTTCGAGCTGGTCATCGCCTAATCGTGGCGCACGGCGACGTCATGTTCGGCCGGAAACGGCATGCATGTCATCCGCCATCCCTCGGCCACTGCGACGCCCAGTACCGCCACCAGCGTCTCGCGCTCCCAGACCAGCAGCAGACGCTCACGCTGCCAGGGCGGCACCCCCTGTTCCTGCAGCAGACGCTTGAGATCGCGCGAGCCCCGTCCGGCCAGCCGTATCCTTTCGCCACCCCGGCGCATGCCCAGCGTCAGCCGGGACGGACAACCGTCGGCCCGGCTGATCCGCCAGCCTGGCGGTCCCAGCGGAGTCACGATCGGCGTCGCCCCATCCCACTCTTCACGCCAGTCTTCAGCTATCGGCGACAACGGCGATAGCAGGTAAAGCGCCTGGCGCCAGCATCGCGCCTCGCCTCCGGGCCAGGTCACGCGCACCTCGGCATCCGTGGCGGCATCGAGCTGCTCAAGCAACGTCTCGAGCCGGGCGGCAGGCGGCAAGGCCAGGCCGAGCCGAACCAGGGCATGGCGGATCAGCAGGCGCCGACGCGGCAGAGATAATCTGCGCAGCGCCGCCAAGGCAAGCCGGCCAGGATGATCTCCCGCCTCGGCCAGATCCTGTGCGGCCAGCTCGCCAAGCAGCGTGTCGCTCTCCCCCATCAGTTCTGCCGAGCGCGCCAGTGCTCTGGCGGCGTGAGGCCAGCGCGCCTCGAGCAGTGGCAACACACGTCGGCGCAGATAATTACGATCCAGGCCTTCGTCGGTATTGCTGGGATCCTCGACCCAAGCGAATCCGCACCTCTGCGCCACACGAAGCAACTCGGCACGTGGCATGGTCAGCAGCGGGCGTTCCAGCCGCCGCCCCTGCCAGTGACGAAGCGACGGCATACCCGCCAGTCCCCGTGTCCCGCTGCTGCGCAACGCCGCCAGCAGAAACGTTTCGGCTTGGTCGTCGCAGTGCTGAGCCAGCCACAACGTATCACCCGGGGCTACCCGACGGGCAAAGGCGTCGTAACGCGCCTCACGGGCCGCCGCCTCGAGGCCGCGTCCAGCCAGCTCGATCTGGACGCGTTCGACGAACAGTGGCACACCGAGCCGTGAGCACAGGAAACGACAGTGGCGCTCGAAGTCGCTCGCGACAGCTTGAAGGCCATGATGGACATGCAGGGCATAGACGGAACGCGGATCGCGTCGTGCCGCCTGCACGGCCAGGTAGAGAAGGGTCGAGGAGTCCAGGCCGCCGGACAGCGCGATCCACACCGGACGATCCGAAGGCGTGCGCGCCAGGGCATCGTCGATCAAGGCTTGCAGGGACATAGGCGCGTGCTTCGAGCTTCGTTGGAATCACTGTCGACAGCGTTGCCACCGCCACGGGTTGCCACTTGGCGATTCGAAACGGACTGGCTGGCTCGAGGGCGGTAGCATCAGGATCGCAGCAGAGACGTCTCGAACGATGCCAGGGCAAGGCGAAAAAGACCCCAGGAGCGGCAGGACTCGCAAGCGAGCCTGCAAGCGCCTGAACGAGCCTCCCGGGGTCTTTTTCAGTACCGACTTGTTCAACACCGGCTTGGCGAGCGCAGCAGGTCCTGACCGGCCATGGCCGATCAGGCGGGGGCGCCGTAGCTCATCAGGCGTTCATACCGTCGGGCCAGCAGCGCCTCGGTATCCATGCCCTCGAGCCGCGCCAGGCTCGCGCGCAAGGCCTCCCGGACACGCTCGGCAGTGTCATGGGGATGGCGATGGGCGCCGCCCAGCGGTTCCTCGATCAGGGTATCGACGAAGCCGAGTTCCTGCAGCCGTTCGGCGGTAATCCCCATGGCCTGCGCCGCCTCGGGGGCCTTTTCGGCGCTTTTCCACAGGATCGAGGCGCACCCCTCCGGTGAAATCACCGAATAGGTGGAATACTGCAGCATCTGCAGCTCGTCGCAGACGCCGATCGCCAGCGCCCCGCCGGAACCGCCCTCGCCGATCACCGTGGCGATAATGGGCGTCTTGAGTCGCGACATGACCGCCAGGTTGTAGGCAATGGCTTCGGACTGGCCACGCTCCTCGGCATCGATGCCGGGATAGGCCCCGGGAGTATCGATGAAGGTCAGCACTGGCATTCTGAAGCGCTCGGCCATCTCCATCAGGCGGCAGGCCTTGCGGTAACCCTCCGGACGGGGCATACCGAAATTGCGGCGTACCTTCTCCCGGACATCGCGGCCTTTCTGATGGCCGATGATCATGACCGGCTGGTCGTCGAGGCGCGCCACGCCCCCGACGATAGCCGCATCGTCGGCGAAATTGCGATCGCCGTGCAACTCGTCGAAGTCGGTGAATACATGCTGAAGGTAATCCAGCGTGTAGGGACGTTGCGGATGACGAGATAGCTGCGATACCTGCCAAGCGGACAGATCGCGGAATATCGACTCGGTGAGCTTGCGGCTCTTCTCTTCGAGCCGGGCAATTTCGTCGCTCAGACTGATCTTGCTGTCGTTACCGACCAGCCGCAGCTCCTCTATTTTCGCCTGCAGCTCGGCAATTGGCTGTTCAAAGTCCAAATAGTTGGGATTCATAGGGTTTCTGCTTATTTGAAAGTGAGCAGCCTGGAGGCCACAGCTGCAAAGCGGTCATCAGAAGTTCTTAAAATACACTCGTTTATAACGCGTATTATCTCACCCTGACAGCGTCACGCAAGGCATGTCGCCACGGCATCAACCACGATAGCGAAGCCGAACGCCATCCTGTCCTTCCACCTCGCGCAGCGCGATCATCAGCTCGTCGGAAGGGGCTACCTTCCATTGCTCGTCGAGTTCGAGCCAGCCGCAGGCGTGAGTGTTGCGATACTTGACGCGCACCGGCAACCCCTGGGCATCGAGCCAAGGCGTCAGGCTATCACGCAGACTACGCGAGAAGCGACCGTTGAGCCGCGCCCCATCCACCGACACCTCCACCGCCTCGCCGTAACGGGCCCGGGCATCGACCATCAGCGTGATCTCCTTGCCGCGCAGACGCAGTCCGCCGGAATAGTCGTCACTGGACACTTCGCCTTCGACGATCAGGACCTGATCCGCACCGAGCCGGCTGCGCACCTGATCGAACAGTTCGCCGAACAGCGAGGCCTCGATGCGGCCGGTACGATCATCAAGGGTCACGAAGGCCATGGTGTCGCCGCGCTTGGATTTCATGGTGCGCATGGCCACCACCAGTCCCGCCACGCGCTGCGGTTCGCGTGAGGGCTTGAGATCGGAAATGCGAGCACCGACGAAGCGCTTGAGTTCATGCTCGTACTCGTCGATGGGATGGCCGGTGAGGTACAGCCCGAGCGTCTCCTTCTCGCCGGCCAGGCGCTCCTTGTCGGTCCATTCCCGGCTATCCAGATAATCGGCATAGACATCGCCGCTTTCGGGTTCGACAAAGGCCTCGCCGAACATGTCCATCATGCCCAGGCTGACGTTGGCGTGGCTTTGCGAAGCGGCCTTGAGCGCTGCCTCCAGCGAGGCCATCAGTACCGCGCGTGACGGCCCCAGCGTGTCCAGTGCCCCGGAGCGGATCAATGCCTCCAGGGTGCGCTTGTTCATGCGCTTGGCGTCCACCCGTCGGCAGAAGTCGAACAGGTCGGTGAACGGTCCGTCCGCACCGCGCGCCTCGACGATGGCGCCGATCGGCCCCTCACCGACGCCGCGAATCGCTCCCAATCCATAGACTACGCGTCCGTCCTCATCGACGGTGAACTTGTAGGCGCCGATGTTGACGTCGGGCGGCGTGACCGTCAGCCCGAGATGGCGACACTCCTCGATCAGCGGCACCACCTTGTCGATGTTCTGCATCTCGGTGGAGAGTACCGCGGCCATGAACGGCGCAGGATAGTGAGCCTTCAGCCAGGCGGTCTGATAGGAGACCAGACCGTAGGCCGCCGAGTGCGACTTGTTGAAGCCATACCCCGCGAATTTCTCTACCAGATCGAAGATGTTGCCCGCCAGGTCCTTGTCGATGCCATTGGCCGCGCAGCCCTCCATGAAACCGCTGCGCTGCTTGGCCATCTCCTCGGGCTTCTTCTTGCCCATCGCGCGGCGCAGCATGTCGGCCTGGCCAAGCGAATAGCCTGCCAGCACCTGAGCGATCTGCATGACCTGTTCCTGATACAGGATAATGCCGTACGTGGGCTCGAGCACCGGCTTGAGCCACTCGTGCTGGTAGTCCGGGTGCGGATAGGAGATATCCGCACGGCCATGCTTGCGGTTGATGAAATCGTCGACCATGCCCGACTGCAAGGGCCCCGGGCGGAACAGCGCGACCAGGGCGATCATGTCTTCAAGCGAGTCCGGCTGCAGACGCTTGATCAACTCTTTCATGCCGCGCGATTCGAGCTGGAATACTGCGGTGGTTTCGGCCTTCTTGAGCATGTCGAAGGTCGGCGCGTCATCGAGCGGGATGCTCGAGATATCGAGCGGTGCCTGCCCCTCGCGTTCGCGCACCGTATCGACCATCTCCAGCGCCCAGTCGATGATCGTCAGCGTGCGCAGGCCGAGGAAGTCGAACTTGACCAGCCCGGCCTCCTCGACGTCGTTCTTGTCGAACTGTACCACCAGGCCGGCACCGTTCTCGTCGCACAACAGCGGCGAGAAGTCGGTGAGCTTGGTCGGCGCGATCACCACGCCCCCCGCATGCTTGCCGGTGCCGCGGGTGATGCCCTCGAGCCTGAGCGCCATGTCCCAGATCTCCTGGGCTTCCTCGTCGTTATCGAGGAACTCCTTCAAGGCCGGCTCCTGCTCGATCGCCTTGGCCAGCGTCATGCCGACCTCGAAGGGAATCAGCTTGGAGAGCTTGTCGCCCAGCGAGTAGGGCTTGCCCTGGGCACGTGCCACGTCACGGACGACGGCCTTGGCGGCCATGGTGCCGAAGGTGACGATCTGCGAGACGGCATTGCGCCCGTAGCGGCTGGCTACGTAGTCGATCACGCTGTCGCGCTTCTCCATGCAGAAGTCGACGTCGAAGTCGGGCATGGAGACACGCTCGGGATTGAGGAAGCGCTCGAACAGCAGGTCGTACTCGAGCGGATCGAGATCGGTGATCTTCTGCGCATAGGCGACCAGCGAGCCGGCCCCGGACCCGCGCCCCGGCCCTACCGGCACGTCGTTGTCCTTGGCCCACTGGATGAAGTCCATGACGATCAGGAAGTAACCCGGAAAGCCCATCTGGATGATGATGTCGAGCTCGAAGTCGAGCCGCTGACGATATGTCGGCTCGTGCTCGGCGCGAGAGCGCCCGGCGTAGATGGCGTTGGGCCCGTCGAAAAGCTGGTCGAGTCGCTCCGTCAGGCCGTCATGGGAGACCTTGCGGAAGTATTCGTTGAGAGTCATGCCCGCGGGGATCGGGAACTCCGGCAGAAAGTACTCGCCGAGGCGCACGTCGACGTTGCAGCGTGCAGCGATCATCACGCTGTTCTCGAGCGCCTCGGGAATGTCGGCGAACAGCTCGGCCATCTCGTCCGGGCTCTTCAGGTACTGCTCCTCGCTATAGCGCCGCTCGCGGCGGGGGTCGTCGAGTGCCTTGCCCTCGCCGATCGATACCCGCGTCTCGTGGGCCCAGAAATCCTCTCGGGACAGAAAACGCACGTCGTTGGTGGCGACTACCGGCGTGCCGGTCTCGGCGGCAAGCGCCACCGAGAGATGCACGCACTCCTCGTCGTTCTCACGCCCGGTGCGCTGCAGTTCGAGATAGAAGCGCCCGGGGAAGTGCCGTTGCCATTCGTTGAGCAGTTCACGTGCCGCCTCGCCATGCTCGGATAGCAGAAAGCGACCGATCTCGCCCTCGCGCGCGCCGGAGAGCGCGATCAGACCCGCGCTCTGTTCGAAGAGCCACGCCTTCTTGAGAATCGCCAATCCTTGATGCTGGCCGTCGGTCCAGCCGCGCGAGATCAGCTCGGTGAGATTGCGGTAGCCCTCGTTGTTCATGGCGAACAGCGTCAGTCGGTAGGGGTGCGTCTCGTCGTTGGGATTTTCCAGCCACAGATCGGCCCCGATGACCGGCTTGAGCCCCGCCCCCTGAGCCGCCTTGTAGGTCTTGACCAGGCCGAAGAGATTGCTCTCGTCGGTGACCGTCACCGCCGGCATGCCGGCTTCCGCAGTCGCCTTGATCAACGGCTTCAGGCGTACCAGACCGTCGACGAGGGAATATTCGCTGTGCACGCGTAAATGGACGAATGGCGTTGTCATGACGGGCTCGCGGGTAATGTCGGAGCGTAGCGCTCCCAGGAAAATTAAAGCGGCAAAAATCAGGACAGCAGGACGTTACGATCAGGATGTGCCGGCGACATCGCATCGAAAAGGCCCAACTGTTTTTTCACCGGCGCGAAGGAGCGCCGGTGCTCGGGCAGTGGCCCGAAACGCTCGAGCGCCTCGCAGTGCTCGGGCGTGGGATACCCCTTGTGGCGTGCGAAGCCGTACTCGGGATGGCGCAGATGGAGCGCGACCATCTGAGCGTCACGGGCCACCTTGGCCAGGATCGAGGCGGCACTTATCGCCGGATGACGCAGATCGCCCTTGACCACCGCCTGACCGGGAACATGATGCCCCGGTAGACGATTGCCGTCCACCAGCAGATAGCCGGCGGGTACGTTCAGCGCATCGATGGCGCGACGCATGGCCAGATGCGTGGCGTGATAGATGTTGAGCGCATCGATCTCCTCCGGCGAGGCTTCGGCCACGGCGAAGGCCAGCGCCTGGTCGCGGATCATGCCATCCAGCGCCTGGCGGCGCTTTTCGGAGAGCTTCTTGGAGTCGGTCAGCCCCTCGATGGGGCGTGCGGGATCAAGAATCACCGCGGCGGCCACCACGGCCCCGACCAGAGGCCCGCGCCCGACCTCGTCGACACCCGCCAGGTGCGGCCCGTCATAATCGATCACCAGCGGCGGCCAGTCGCTCATCGCGTTTCCCCCTCCTCGGCGGGCAGTGGCTCGCCCTGCGCCAGGGCGCTGACGGCACTGGCGGCGCGCTCGCTGGCATCGCGCTGCAGGCTGGCATGCATGGTCGCGAAGCGCCGTTCCATGGCCTGGCGGGCGCTCATATCACCCAGCCAAGTGGCGAGGGGCGCGGCGATCGCCTCGGGATTCGCGTCATCCTGGATCAATTCCGGCACCAGCGCCTCCTGCGCGATCAGGTTGGGCAGCGAGATCCATGGCGTCTTGACCATGCGCCGGGCCAGCCAATGCGTAGCCGGCGCCATCTTGTAGGCTACCACCATCGGACGATGACAGAGCATGGCCTCCAGGGCCGCCGTACCCGAGGCCAGCAACACGGCATCCGCGGCGACCATCGCTTCGCGCGACTGGCCATCGAGCAGATGCATGCGTGGCGCCAGATCGGGGAATGACGCCAGCAGCGCCTCGAGCTCCTCGCGCCGCTTGGGCGTGGCGGCAGGCATCACCACCTGCAGATCGGTCACGTGGCTGGCAAGCCGTTGTACCGTCTCGAGAAAGGTCGCGCCGAGAAAGCGTATCTCGTTGGCTCGCGACCCCGGCAGTACCGCCAGTATCGGCACATCGGGCAGCCCCAGCTCGGCACGTGCCGCGCTCCGGTCGTTGGCCAGCGGCAGCTCATCGGCCAGTGGATGACCCACGAAAGCGACCGGTACACCATGGGCCGCATAGAACGACGCTTCGAAGGGCAGCAGCGTCAGCATCAGGTCCACGGACTGCGCGATGCCTTTCACGCGTCCCTGACGCCAGGCCCACACCGACGGACTGACATAATGCGCCGTCGTGACACCCTGCATGCGCAGCTGGCGCGCGAGGCCGAGATTGAAGTCGGGCGCGTCGATGCCGACCATCACGTCGGGCCGCCAGGCCAGCGCGTCGCGTCGCAGGTGACGGCGCACCCGTACCAGCTCGGGCAGGTGCCTGACGACCTCGACCAGCCCCATCACCGACAGCGTTTCCAACGGATAGAGGCTGTCGAGCCCTTCGGCCAGCATGCGCGGCCCGCCGATGCCGCGAAACTCGGCATCGGGATGGCGCGCCTTGAGCGCACGCATCAATCCGGCACCCAGGATATCGCCGGAGAGTTCCCCCGCGACCAGATAGACGCGCATGGTTAACGCGTGATGCCGCGAGTGGATGTTCTCAGGGAGGCGACGAAAGCATCCACTTCGGGCATCGAGTAGCGCGACTCGATCTCCTCGATCGCCTGCTCCAGGGTCAGTCCCTGACGGTAAACGAGGCGGTACGCCTCGCCCAGCGCCTTGAGCGCCTCGCGGGAAAAGCCGCGGCGCTTGAGGCCCACCAGGTTCAGTCCGTGCGCCCTGGCCGGGTTGCCGTTGACGATCAGATAGGCGGGAATGTCCTTGGTGATGATCGAGCCACCGCCACACATGGCATGCGCCCCGATGTGACAGAACTGATGCACTGCAGAGAGGCCGCCCAGAATGGCATGACTTTCCATGACGACATGACCGCCCAGCGTCGCCTGGTTGGCCATGATGCAGTCGTCACCGATCACGCAATCGTGCCCGACATGCGAGTAGGCCATGAACAGGTTGCGGCTGCCGATGCTCGTCACGCCACGGTCCTGAACGGTACCGCGGTGCAGCGTCACGCTTTCGCGGATCACGTTGTCGTCACCGATCTCGAGCCGGGTCGGCTCGCCGGCATACTTCTTGTCCTGGCAATCCTCACCCACCGACGCGAACTGGAAGACGCGGTTGCGCTTGCCCAGGCGGCTTGGCCCCTTGAGCACCACGTGCGGTCCGATCACACTGCCGGCCCCGATCTCGACATCGGGTCCGATCACGCTAAAAGGGCCGACCTCGACGTCATCGGCCAGACGGGCGGCGGGATCGACGATGGCGGTAGGATGAATCAAGCGACTTTCCTCTCGGCACAGATGATCTCGGCTTCACAAGCCAGCTCACCGTCGACGGTCCCGCGGCAGGCGAATTTCCAGATGCCACGTTTGCCGCGGATGACCCGCGCCTCCAGACGCAGCTGGTCTCCAGGCATGACGGGGCGCTTGAAGCGTACATTGTCGCTACCCACCAAGTAGTAGACATAGCCGTCGCGGGGCAGCTTGTTGACGGTCTTGAAGCCCAGGATACCGCACGCTTGAGCCATCGCTTCGATAATCAGGACACCAGGCATGATCGGGTGGTGAGGGAAGTGCCCATTGAAGAACGGCTCGTTGATGCTGACGTTCTTGTAGGCGACGATGCATTCCCCCAGCGTGATATCCACCACCCGATCCACCAGCAGGAAAGGATAGCGGTGAGGCAGATATTCACGAATCTCGTTGATGTCCATTACCATCGGTACAACCTCTGAAATAGCGAAATGCCTGTCGTGCAGACAGGCATGAGTCGGCGGAGTGTCCGCTCCTGGCTTGGCCGTGGATTATACAGGCCCGATAGTCCGCTGGCAGCAGGTCAATCGGCCTTTGCCCTGCGCTCCAGGCGCGTCAGACGCTTGGCCATTTCATCGAGCTGCTTGAATCGCACGGCGTTCTTGCGCCACAGGCTGTTACTCATGGCGCCGGTCCCCGAGGAGTAGACGCCGGGATCTCGGATGGAATTGGTGATCAGGCTCATGCCGGTGATCTGCACGTTATCGCAGATCGTCAGATGGCCGGCCAGACCGACACCACCTCCCAGCATGCAGTTGCGCCCTACCCGAGTGGATCCGGCAATCCCCACACAGCCCGCCAGGGCGGTGTGATCGCCGATCTGCACGTTGTGAGCCACCTGCACCTGGCTGTCGATCTTGACGTCGTTGCCGATGAGCGTATCGCCCAACGCGCCACGGTCGATGCTGGTGCAGCTTCCCACCTCCACATCGTCGCCAAGTACGACACCGCCCAGTTGGGCAATCTTGTGCCAGCGACTCCCGTCATGCGCGAAGCCGAATCCATCGCCGCCGATCACGCAGCTGCTGTGCAGAATGGCACGTCGCCCGACAATCACCCCCGGATACAGGGTGACGTTGGCGTACAGTCGCGTCCCCTCGCCGATCCGGCAGTCGCTTCCCACGACGCAGCCCGGCCCGATGAAAACGTCGTCACCGATCTCGGCTCCCGACTCGATGACCGCCTGGGCGCCGATCTCGACATCCCGGCCCAGACGCACATCGTCGGCGACCACGGCAGAGGCGTGAACGCCTCCCGCTACGCGTGCAGTCATGGGATCGAACAGCCGCGACAGTTCGGCATAGGCGAGATAGGGATTGGCGAGTTCAAGTCGCGCAGTGGGCGCCTGCTCAGCGAATTCGGGATGCAGCAGCACGGCGCCGGCCCGCGTCGCGGCAAGATGCTTGAGGTAGGCCCGATTGGCCAGGAAGCTGATATCTTCCGGACCGGCCTCGGTCAGCGTTGCCAGTCCGCTGACCTGACGGTCGGCATCACCGACCAGGCGGGCCCCCAGCCGCTCGGCCAATTCGCCGAGCGTGCAGGAGATACGGTTACGAGTCATCATGGACGATACCGGGCGCGCTGGGCCCTCGGACTCCGTTGTCATCGGGGTGAATCATGTCGCGGCAACTGGGCTCACCGATAGCCAACACCACGATTCAGCATATCACCTGATCGGCCATGGCGCGTAACGACCCGCGGCACCGCCGGTTTCGGAAACTGCTCGTGATCTGAAGAGCCGGCACCCGCGTCGCGAAGCCACCGGCCCTGATCCACACTCAGCAACAGATGCGTCGCCATTCGTGAACCGCTTCAGGCTCAGTTGAGCGAATTGAAGATCTGGGTGACCTCTTCGGTAAGATCCAGCCCTTCCTTGCTGTAGACGACGGCATCGCGATCGACCAGAACCTGAACGCCATGCTCGGCCACGACGCGCTCGATAGCCTTATCGAGCTTGGGCTTGGCGCTCTTCAGGAAGGTCTGCTCCTTTTCCTGCTGAGCACGCTGAACCTGAGTGCGCAGCTGCTGGAACTGACGCCCCTTGTCCCTGATCTGCTGCTGCAGGTTGCTGCGCTCGGACTCGGACATCACCGCCCCGTCCTTTTGCATGCGCTGCTGGAGTTGCTGGATCTCCTGACCGAGCGACTGCGCCTGCTGCTGCTGCGAGCCGGTCTGATTCTGCAACTCGTTCATGGAGCGCTTTGCCGCATCGGACTGCAGCAGGGCCTGACGCCAGTCCAGAACCGCCACATCAGCCGCCTGAGCCGGCAGCGACAGGACACCCAGCAGGCCCAGACACAGGGCTCCGGTCAACTTGCGCATTCCATTTCTCCTATTCATGAATCGTTATCTCCCGCTTAGAACGTCTGTCCCAGCGAGAACTGGAAGACCTGAGTATCGTCATCGCTTTCGGCATTGAGAGGTTCCGCCACACTGAAGGTCAGCGGCCCCACCGGCGTCAGCCAGGACAGCCCCAGCCCAACGCTGTAGCGCAGATCCCCCGCATCCACCCCGCTTGTGCAGCTGGAGGTGTACCCTTCGGGCACGTCGTAACAGTCGGTGAGGAAGGTGTTGCCGGCATCGAAGAAGATGCTGGTCTGGAGCGAGCGGCGATCCTCGATCCAGGGGAAGGGATAGATCAGCTCCACCGAGCCCTCGACCAGCACGTTGCCGCCCAGCGTATCGTTGTCGCCTTCATGGCGCTCCGTGGTCTTCGGCCCCAGGGTATTGCCCGTATAGCCACGCACCGATCCCAGGCCGCCGGAATAGAAGTTCTCGTAGAACGGATACGGATCCCCGCCACCCAACGTGTCGGCATAACCCAACTCGGTACTGAATTTCACCGACCAGTCAGGATTGAGCTCGAAAAGTTTCTGGCCGCGATAGCGCAGCTTGTAGTACTCGGCATCGGAACCGGGCACGGCGGTCTCCAGCGATACGCGCTGATAGCTGCCGTCGGTGGGCATGATGCCGCGGTTGAGATTGTTGCGCGTCCAGCTCGCCGTCAGCTTGTAGGTCAGGAAATCCTCGCCCTGAGCGTCGGTGTATTCGACGATCTCGGCGGGCGTGTCGTAGTAGGTCTTCAGCGACAGGTTCTCGAGACCCACACCGAAATTCAGCCGCGACAGCTCGTTGATGGGATAGCCGAAGTTGATTCCCCCGCCGAAGGCATCGGTGGAGTAGGTGGAGATATCGGAATCTTCATAATCCGTCTCGCGGTAGAAGAAGTTGTATCCCCGCGAGATGCCGTCGAGCGTCCAGTACGGATCGGTGAAGCCGAAGTTCAGGCTGGTATAGGTATCGCTTCGCTGCGCACCGACATTGACCTGGTTGCCGGTCCCCAGAAAGTTGTTCTGCGACAGCGAGGCGCCATAGATCACTCCGGCGGTCTGCGAATACCCGACGCTGGCAGAGATCGAGCCCGACGGCTGCTCCTCGACGTTGTAGGTCACGTCCAGCTGGTCGGGCTCTCCCGCGACCGGCCGCGTCTCGACATCCACCTGGCGGAAGAAGCCCAGCCGCTCCAGACGCTGGCGCGACTGGCTGATCTGGTCAGTGGAAGCCGGCGCCCCTTCCATCTGGGTCATCTCGCGGCGCAGCACCTCATCCTGGGTCGTGGTGTTGCCCACGAAATTGATGCGCCGCACATAGGCGCGCCGCCCCGGGTCGACGGCGAAGGTCACATCCACGGTGCCCTCGCTTTCGTTAACCTCAGGCACGCTTTCGACATTGGCGAAGGCGAACCCTTCGGCACCCAGCTTCAGGCGAAGCGCTTCGGCAGCCTCCGTCAGCGTGCTGCGCGAATAGTATTCGCCGGGCTGAGCCTTGACCAGATCGCGCGCCTCCTGCTCGTCGATCATCAGATCCCCGGCGAAGCGAATCTCATCGAGACGATAGCGCTTGCCTTCGTCGACGTTGATGGTCACGAAGATCTGCGACTTGTCGGGGCTGATCGAGACTTGAGTCGAGGTGATGGCAAAATTCACGTAACCGCGATCGAGATAGTAGGAGCGCAAGGTCTCCAGATCGCCCGAGAGCTTGTCCCGCGAATAATCGTCCCCCGAGAACCAGCCAAAGAACCAGCCCGGCTTGTCTTCCAGCTCGAACAGGTCGCGCAGCGTCTCGTTGTCGAATGCCTCGTTGCCTACGATGTTGATCTGGCGAATCTTGGCGACCGCCCCTTCGTGGACATCGATGTTGACCTGCACGCGGTTGCGCTCGAGCTGCTCGACCGCGGTGTCGATACGCGCGCTGTAACGCCCCTGGGACTGATAGAGGCGCTCGAGCTCACGCTGCATCTCATCGAGGGTCGAGCGCTGCAGCACCTGCCCCTCGGCCAGACCGGATTCACGCAGCCCCTTGCGCAGGTCCTCTTCGGGAATCTGCGTATTGCCCTCGATCTCGATCTTGGAAATGGAGGGGCGCTCGACTACGTTGATGATCAGGACATCGCCGTCACGGGCCAGCTGAACGTCATCGAACAGACCCGTTTCGAACAGCTGCTTCGCCGCTTCGGCCAGTTCGCGCTCATCGACCGTATCGTGGGTACTGACCGGAAATGCATTGAACACCGAGGCCGCCGAGACACGCTGCAGTCCTTCCACGCGAATATCGGAGATTTCAAAAGGAGCCGCCAGCACCGTTGCCGGCATACTGGTCAGCAGCAACGCCGCCAATCCGAGGGTCTTGAGTTTCATGCAATCGATTCGCTTCTCTGGAGTCCGCCCGCTGGTAGACAGGCACCTTATACATTTCACTGGGTCACTGACAAGGCTGCGCCTTGCTCACCGAGTGCTCACCGCATCGGCCTGTCCTGCATGACATCGGTCCCGCTTACGTCGCAAGACCTCGCCACAACGAGCAGGCTATAGGCGCATCAGATCGAAATACAACGCCATTACCATCAACGAGCCGACCAGCGCCACGCCGATACGCAATCCGAAGGCCTGGGCCGCCTCGGAGACCGGCTTGCCGCGCACCGCCTCGATCAGGTAGTAGACCAGGTGCCCTCCGTCGAGCACCGGGATCGGCAGTAGATTCAACACTCCCAGACTGATCGACAGGTACGCGAGGAAACTGACGAAGCTCTCCAAGCCGCTGCGCGCCGATTCACCCGCGATACGCGCGATAGTGATCGGCCCCGACAGATTGGAAGGCGAAATCAGCCCTACCAGCATCTTGCGGATCGAGTCCAGCGTCAGCACGGTCATCTCGCCAGTCTTGTCCAGCGACTGGCCGATGGCCGCCAACGGGCCGTAACTGATGTTGCGTCGATACTCCTCGGGCCAACTGACCTCCTGGGTGCCGGCACCGATATAGCCGACCGTCTCGCCGCTTTCCAGCTCACGTGCGGCGGGTGTCAATTCTATCGTGTGGCGCTCACCACCGCGCAACAGCGTGACGTCGAGCGGTGTTTCGGGATGCTGACGCACCTGTTCGACGAAATCCATCCAGTCCGCCATCGCCACGCCATTGACCGACTGGATGCGATCCCCCGGTTGCAGGCCCGCCTGCGAAGCACGGCCCTCCTCAAGCACCTGTCCCAGCACGGCCGGGATCTCCGGACGCCACGGCGTCACGCCCAGGCTGGACAGCGGCTGTGGCGGATCCTGACGCACCATCCAGTTTTCGATCGGCAGACGCCGCTCGAGCATGTCGCCCTGCGGGTCACGCACCGTCACTTCCAGCTCGCCATCGGCTCCGATCAGGGCGACCAGCTTGAGGCTGACCTCCTCCCAGGATGGCGTGGATTCCCCCGCGACCGCCACGATCTCCTGCCCAGGCGCCAGACCGCCACGTGCAGCCGGGGAGTCCGGCGCCACCGCGCCGATGACCGGCGCCACCGTGAGCGTACCGTGCACGAACAGTACCCAATAAGCGACCAATGCCAGCAGAAAATTGGCCAGAGGGCCGGCCGAGACGATGGCGATGCGCTGCCACACGCCCTTGCGATTGAAGGCTTGATCAAGCTCCTCGGAGGCCACGGGCCCTTCACGCTCATCGAGCATCTTCACGTAGCCGCCCAACGGGATCGCGGCCAGCGCATACTCGGTGCCATGGCGGTCGACACGCGACCAGAAGGGCTTGCCGAAGCCGACCGAAAAGCGCAGCACCTTGACGCCACAACGCCGCGCCACCCAGAAATGGCCGAATTCGTGGAAGGTGATCAGCAGGCCAAGGACCACGATGACCGCCAGCAGATTCTGGATCGCGTCCATAATGTCAGCCTCCTAGGCGAAACGAGTACGCAGCAAATATTCGGCATCGCTCCGGGCGGCCGCGTCCTCGGACAGTATCGTGTCCAGCGCCCCGGCAGCGCAGACTTCACGGCGCTCGAGTACCGTTTCCACGAGCGTGGCGATATCGGTAAAAGCCAGCCGCTCCTTCAGAAAAGCGTCCACGGCGACCTCGTTGGCGGCATTGAGCACGGCGGGCGCCGTTCCGCCTGCGGCCATGGCATCCCGGGCCAGGCGCAGGCACGGGAAGCAGGCTTCGTCGGGCGCCTCGAAATCGAGACGCGCCACGGCAAACAGGTCGAGACTCTCGACACCGGCATCGATACGTTCCGGCCAGGCCAGGCCGTAGGCGATGGGAGTGCGCATGTCGGGATTGCCCAACTGGGCGATCACCGAGCCATCGTGATAGGCCGCCATCGAATGGATGACACTCTGCGGATGCACCACCACCTGGATCTGCTCGGGGCGGGCATCGAACAGCCAGCAGGCCTCGATAAGCTCCAGCCCCTTGTTCATCAGGGTTGCACTGTCGACCGAGATCTTGCGCCCCATCGACCAGTTGGGGTGCGCACAGGCCTGTGTCGGCGTTACCTCGCGCAGTCGAGCAGTATCCCAGCCGCGAAAGGGCCCACCGGAGGCCGTCAGCAACAGCTGCGATACCCCATGCCCCTCCAATCCGCCACGATGTCCCGGAGGTAGACACTGATAGATGGCGTTATGTTCCGAGTCGATGGGCAACAGCACGGCTCCATGCCGCTCGACCGCCTCCATGAACAGGGCGCCGGACATGACCAGCGCTTCCTTGTTGGCCAGCAGCACCCGCTTGCCGGCCTGTACCGCGGCCAGGGTCGGCAGCAGACCGGCCGCCCCCACAATCGCCGCCATCACGATATCGGCATCGCCGGCCCCGGCGACTTCCTGCAACGCCGTCTCGCCCGCTCGCACCTCGGTGGACAGCCCCGCCGCAGCCAGCTGGCTGCGCAGCCAGGCAGCATCGGTTTCGCCGCCCAGCACCGCCACCTCGGGGCGATACTGCAGGCATTGGTCCCGCAGCCGTTCACGGGAGCGATGCGCGGTCAGGGCATGCACTCGATAACGCGAAGGATGACGGGCGATCACATCGAGGGTGCTGGTGCCGATGGAGCCGGTGGCCCCCAGCACGGTGACGGCCTGGGCATGTTCAGGTATGGAAGTGTCCCGCATGGTTACCTCATCCCAGCCAGGGGCGCAGCAGCGCAAACAAGGGAATGGCCGCTGTCAGGCTGTCGATTCGATCGAGGACGCCACCATGACCCGGCAGCAGACGGCTGGAATCCTTGAGCCCGCGAAAGCGCTTGAGCATGCTTTCCAGAAGATCGCCCAGCACCGAGATCAACGCCACCAGTGCCGTGATGACCAGCAGCAGCAATAGCTGTCCCAATCCCTGCCAGGCAGCAAAGATCAATGCCAGCACCTCGGCACCGCACAGCCCTCCCACCACGCCGGCCCAGGACTTGCCGGGGCTGACCCGCGGGGCCAGCTTGCGCTTGCCAAAGGCCCGTCCGGCGAAGTAGGCCCCGATATCGGCGACCCATACCAGCATCAGCACGAACAGCAGCCAGGCGATGCCGTCCTGCCGCAGTTGAATGAAACCGACCCAGCAGGGCAGCAGAACCCACAGTCCGATCAACAGGCGCGGAAACCGTCCATTCCACTGCTGCTGACGGTCGGGATAAGCGACGACCCAGTACAGGTTCGCCAGCCAGCCCAGCACTCCCAGCCACAGCGGCCAAGCCTGCTGCACGGCGCCACTTCGCCAGGCCATCCACATCAGCAGCATACAAAACAGTACATACCCCAGCCGCGCCAAGCGTTGCGCAAAACCGGCAAGATTGGCCCATTCCCAGGCGCCGAACAACAGCACGACCCCGGTAAAAACCGCAAATGGCGCCTCGATGAGTCCGAACAGGCCAGCCAGCGCCAGCGGCGCCAGTACCAGTGCCGTGATGATCCGTTGTTTAAGCACCTTGCGCCTCGATCTGCTCCTGGGTCATGCCGAACCGGCGCTGACGTTGGCAGAAAGCCTCCAACGCCGCATCGAAGGCTCCAGCCTTGAAGTCCGGCCACAATTCGGGAGCGAAGTAGAACTCCGCGTAGGCCAGTTGCCAGAGCATGAAATTGGAAATGCGCTGCTCGCCGCTGGTGCGAATGCATAGATCCACCGGCGGGCAATCCGCCAGGCAGACCTCGGCATCGAGGGCCTGCTCGTCAATGGCCGACGCCGGCATTTCTCCCGCCTCGACACGCGCTGCCAGGCGCCGCGCCGCCTCGGCGATATCCCAGCGTCCGCCGTAGTTGGCGGCGATCACCAGGTGAAGCCGTCGGTTGTGACGGGTCATCTCTTCGGCACGCTCGATATGGCGCTGGATCGAGTCCGAAAAGCGCGAGCGCTCGCCAATGATCGTCAGGCGAATGTCGTGCTCATGCAGCTTCCTGACTTCACGCTTGAGCGCCAGCAGAAACAGTTCCATCAGGGCATTGACTTCGGCACTGGGGCGCTTCCAGTTTTCGCTGGAAAACGCAAACAGCGTCAGCGTCTCGATGCCACGCTCGGCAGCACGCTGAATCACCGCGCGCACCGCCTCGATGCCGGCGCGATGGCCACGCACGCCAGACAGGCCCTTGGCCTGGGCCCAGCGGTTATTGCCATCCATGATGATCGCCACATGGCGCGGCGATATAGGGGACTGCGGTGACGTCATGGAGTCTCGCATGCGGAAAAGAGAACGGGCGGCATCCCGCCCGCTTTCGCTAGTCGTTAACGAAGCCTAGACCTGCATCAGATCATGTTCCTTGGCTTCCAGCAATTTGTCGATGTCGGCGATGAACTTGTCGGTCAGCTTCTGGATTGCCTCGGTGGCACCGCGCTCCTCGTCCTCGGTGATATCCTTGTCCTTGAGGAGCGTCTTGAGGTCGCCATTGGCATCACGCCGCACGTTGCGGACCGCTACCCGGGCATTCTCGGCCTCGGCGCGCGCCTGCTTGATGTAGTTCTTGCGGGTTTCCTCGGTCAACGGCGGCATGGGTACGCGGATCACGTTGCCGGCAGTCGACGGATTGAGCCCCAGATCGGAAGTCATGATGGCCTTCTCGATCTTGGGCACCATGGGCCGCTCCCAGGGGGTCACCGTCAGGGTCCGCGCATCCTCCACGTTGACGTTGGCCACCTGATTCAGTGGCATCTGCGCGCCGTAGTACTCGACCATCACGGCATCCAGAATGCTGGGGTGGGCACGCCCGGTACGAATCTTGTGGAAGTTGGTCTGCAGCGATTCCACGCTTTTGCTCATGCGGGATTCGGCGTCTTTCTTGATGTCGTTGATCACGATTTCAACCTCTATCTATCAGCGTGCCTTCCGTACCGCCCACTACCAGATTGAGCAGTGCGCCCGGCTTGGTCATGTCGAACACGCGTACCGGCATGCCATGGTCACGCACCAGGCAGATGGCGGTCAAATCCATCACTTCCAGCTTCTGATCGAGTACGTCATCGTACCCGAGACGCTCGTACTTGACCGCTTCCGCATATTTGACCGGATCCTTGTCGTAGACTCCATCGACCTTGGTGGCCTTGATGACCACATCGGCATCGATCTCGATGCCGCGCAGGCAGGCGGCGGAGTCGGTGGTGAAGAACGGATTGCCGGTACCCGCGGAAAAGATCACCACGTCACCGGAGGTCAGATAGCGGATCCCGGTACGCCGGTCATAATGCTCGACGACGCCACTCATGGGAATCGCCGACATCACCCGCGAGCGAATGTTGGAGCGCTCCAGGGCGTCACGCATCGCCAGTGCATTCATGACCGTCGCCAGCATGCCCATGTGATCGCCGGTGACACGATCCATGCCCGCCGCGTGCAGCGCGGCGCCACGGAACAGGTTGCCGCCACCGATGACGATGCCGACCTGAACCCCGATCCCCACCAACTGGCCGATCTCCAGGGCCATGCGGTCGAGCACCTTGGGGTCGATACCAAACTCCCCATCGCCCATCAGGGCCTCACCGGACAGTTTTAGCAGGATGCGCTTGTACTTCGACTTGGCGCTGCGATCGTTGGGAGCCGGCATGCGAATTCTCCTGGGTCGGCGGATGGTGGCGTAAAGCGGTGGCCCATGGGCCGGATACGCGATGGCGTGCACCTGAGCGCACGCCATCAAGACTTCACAAGTCGGACCTTAGCTCCGGCGAGCCTGTTCCATGACTTCCTTGGCAAAGTCGACTTCTTCCTTCTCGATGCCTTCACCCACTTCGAAACGGGTGAAACCCAGCACCTCGCCACCGGCTGCCTTGACGTAGCTGGCAACGGTCGTGTTGGGGTCCTTGACGAACGGCTGCTCGGTGAGGCTGTTCTCGGCCAGATACTTCTTGAGACGCCCCTGGACCATCTTCTCGGCGATTTCCGACGGCTTGCCCGCCATGTCGGGCTGCGCCAGGATAATGGCCTTCTCCTTGTCCAGCACTTCCTGCGGCATGTCGTCCGGACGTGCCACGGTCGGGTTGATCGCTGCCACGTGCATGGCGACATCCTTGGCAACCTCGGCATTGCCACCGGTCAGTTGCGTCAGCACGCCGATGCGGTCACCGTGGACGTAAGCGCCGACCAGGCCGCCCGCCGGCGCATCGACGACCGCGGCACGACGCACGGTGATGTTCTCGCCGATCTTCTGCACCAGCTGGTTGCGAGCTTCCTCGAGTTCCCCGTCCATCACCTCGGCAATGCTTTCGGACTTGGTCTCGAAGACCTTGGCCAGCACCTTGTCGGCAAAGCTCCTGAGGTTCTCGTCACGGGCGACGAAGTCGGTCTCGGAGTTGACTTCGAGCATGACCCCGTAGCTGCCGTCTTCGGCCACGCGCGTCATGATAATACCTTCGGCGGCGACGCGACCGGCCTTCTTGGCCGATTTCAGGCCTGCGTTCTTGCGCAGATCCTCGATCGCCTTCTCGATATCGCCGTCGGCTTCGGTGAGTGCCTTCTTGCACTCCATCATGCCGAGTCCGGTACGTTCGCGCAGTTCCTTGACCAGAGATGCGCTGATAGCTGCCATGATATTACCTCTGAATGGTTCGACGTCTTGATTCGTATTCCAGGCGAACATTCGCCCAACGGTCGAGCGGTGAAAAAAGGGGGCCGTAGCCCCCTCCGTTGTCTGCTCCAGACCATGACCAAAAGCGCGTTGTCAGTCTAGCGCGGCCATGTGACGGATCAGCAGGCATGACGCAATCACTCGGCGACTTCGCTGTTCGTTTCGGTGACTTCGACGAACTCGTCGGGACGACCTTCCTTCGCCTTGGCGCAGGCATCGGCGATGGCCTGCACGTAGATCTGGATCGCGCGGATGGAGTCATCATTACCCGGGATCACGTAATCCACGCCGTCCGGATCGGAGTTGGTATCGACCACGCCGATGACCGGAATACCCAGCTTGTTGGCTTCGTTGATCGCGATGCGCTCGTGATCGACGTCGATCACGAACAGTGCATCGGGCAGACCGCCCATGTCCTTGATACCGCCGATGGAGCGCTCGAGCTTGTCCTGCTCGCGGGTCGCCATCAGGACTTCCTTCTTGGTCAGCTTCTCGAAGGTACCGTCCTCACGCATGGTTTCCAGCTCGCGCAGACGCTTGATGGACTGACGGATGGTCTTGTAGTTGGTCAGCATGCCGCCGAGCCAGCGGTGGTTGACGAACGGCTGACCGGCCCGACTGGCCTCTTCCTTGATGATCTTGCTGGCGGAACGCTTGGTGCCGACGAACAGGATCTTGTTATTGGAAGCAGCCATCTTCTCGACCACGCCGATCGCTTCATTCAGTGCCGGCAGGGTGTGCTCGAGGTTGATGATATGGATCTTGTTGCGCGCGCCAAAGATGAATTTGCTCATCTTCGGGTTCCAGTACTTGGTCTGGTGACCGAAGTGGGCGCCTGCCTTGAGCAGGTCACGCATATTGACTTGTGCCATGGATGACTCCTGAGAATCGGGTTGGGCCTCCACACACCCCATGGATCCGACCGCTGCGCATCGCGAGACGCTGCCGCGGCACCCGGGACCATGTGACGGTGCATGTGTGTTTTTCAGGCGTTAAGCTGTTTTCGCGCCTTATCGCAAACTCGCCCTGCCTGAGCAGAACCAGTGTAGAAGATTGCAGTAAAGCGCGCGGCTTTATACCATAGAACGATTCCAAGATGAAGTCGTCGCCTGCCGCACTCGCGGTTCGCCAGCGTCATTCAGGCCAGAGCCACCTGCGAGCCATGCCGACAGGCCCGAACCCTTCCGACCCGAGATCGCATGAACATTCCCATCAAGACACCCGATGAAATCGAAAAGATGCGCGAAGCCGGTCGCCAGGCCGCCAGCGTAATGGAAATGATCACCCCTCACGTTCAGGCCGGGGTCAGTACCGGTGAAATCGATCGTCTGTGTTACGACTACATTGTCAACGAGTTGGGCTCGACACCCGCGTCGCTCAATTACCACGGCTTCCCCAAATCGGTCTGTACCTCGATCAACCACGTGGTCTGCCATGGCATTCCCGATTTCGACAAGAAGTTGAAGAAGGGTGACATCATGAACCTGGACATCACCGTGAAGACCCCCGAGGGCTATCACGGCGACACCAGCATGATGTTCATCATCGGCGAAACCATCCAGGGCGAACGGCTGTGCCGAGTGACACAGGAATGCCTGTACAAGAGCATGGCGCTGGTACGCCCCGGCGTACGCCTTTCGGAGCTGGGCCGCGTCATCCAGAGCCATGCCGAGGCCAACGGCTACTCGGTGGTGCGTGACTTCTGCGGCCACGGCATCGGCGCAGGCTTTCACGAGGAGCCCCAGATTCTGCACTACGATGGCTACGATCCCGCGGCCGACGCCGAGCTCGCCGAAGGCATGTGCCTGACCATCGAGCCGATGATCAACGTCGGCGGTTTCCAGACCAAGGTGCTCAGGGACGGCTGGACGGCGGTGACCAAGGACAAGAGTCTGAGTGCACAGTGGGAACACACCCTGCTGGTCACGGCCGACGGCGTCGAGGTGCTGACAGCGCGCGCCGACGAGGACCTGTCCTTCCTGAACGCCTGAGCCCGCCTCCTTCCTGGCAGTATGACAGCCTACTGCCGGGACCCGCGCTTTGCCGTTATCATGGCTCGAGGCGGCCTGCCGTCGCTCTTTCGCACGTAATGGTTCGCGCATACTCTTATTCTTGCTGCAAAGCCCGTTGCTGTTCGCACTACAGAGTCCGTTGTTCGTATCGTATACAGTCGCGCCACGCTCGAACGCATCATGCAGAAGTTCCGCGTTTCCCACGCTCGTCCGGAGACTCACGCCGAATGCTGCTTCACCACTACCGCTTCACCCCCGACGAGACGCTGTTCGACGTATCGGCCTTCAGCGCCGAGCTTCAGGCCAGCCGCACGCCTATTGCCGTGTTCAAGCAGGCGCTGCGCGCCATTCAGACGCGCCTCGACGAACGCTTCCGGGCCGGTGCCGATATCCGCGACCTGATACACGGTCGCGCCTGGTGCCTGGATCAGCTGCTTGGCGTTGTCTGGTCGCGCCACGCCTGGCCCGATGACGGCGTGGCACTGCTCGCCGTAGGCGGCTATGGCCGGGGAGAGTTGCACCCGCACTCGGATATCGACCTGCTATTGCTGCTCGAGCACGACGATGACACACCCTATCGAGAGCCACTGACCGCCTTCATCACCTTCTTGTGGGATATCGGTCTCGAGATCGGCCAGAGCGTGCGTTCGTTGTCCGACTGCGAGCGCGAGGCCCGCGCCGACGTCACGGTGATCACGAACCTGCTCGAGACCCGTACGCTGGCGGGCCCGGAGAGCTTGCGCGATGCCATGCGCAATCGCCTGGCCACCACCGCCATGTGGCCCTCGGATGCCTTCTTCAAAGCCAAGTGGCAGGAGCAGATCACCCGCCACTACCGCTTCAACAACTCGGAGTATCATCTCGAGCCCAACATCAAGAGCTCCCCCGGCGGGCTGCGCGATATCCAGATGATCGGCTGGGTCGCCAAGCGTCACTTCGGGCCACTGCGCTACGAGGATGTCGTCGCCCAGGGCTTCATGAACGATGCCGAGCTGCGCATCCTCAGTCAGGGCCAGGCTTTTCTCTGGCAGGTCCGCTATGCCCTGCACATGCTCACCGGGCGCGCCGAGGATCGCCTGCTGTTCGACCATCAGCGCGCCATCGCCGGACTGTTCGGCTACGTGGACACTCCGGAGCGCCTGGCCGTCGAACAGTTCATGAAGCGCTACTACCGGCATGTCACTACCCTGGCGGGCCTCAACGATATGCTGTTGCAGCATTTCGACGAGGTCATCCTGCATGCCGACGAGAAACTCGAGGCCCGCGCCCTCAACAAGCGCTTCGAGATCAAGGGCAACTATATCCAGGCTCGCCATTCCAACGTATTCAAGCGCCGCCCGGGAGCCCTGCTCGAGCTGTTCCTGCTCATGGCCCAGCATCCCGAGATCGAGGGCGTACGCGCTTCCACCATTCGCCTGATCCGTGATCACCGCCACCAGATCGACGACGCCTTCCGCGACGACGTTCGTCACCACAGCCTGTTCATGGAACTGCTGCGCTCGGGCGGCAACGTCGCCCGTCAGTTGCGGCGCATGTCGCGCTACGGCGTGCTCGGCAAGTACCTGCCGGAATTCGGTCAGGCCGTCGGCCTGATGCAGCACGACCTGTTCCACATCTATACCGTCGATGCCCATACGCTGAGGCTGCTGAAGTTCGTGCAGCGCTTTCGCGAGCCGGAAGGGCGCCATGACTTCCCGGTTGCCGCCACCCTCGTTCACCAGTTACCCAAGCTCGAGCTGCTGTGGATCGCCGGGCTGTATCATGACATCGGCAAGGGTCGCGGCGGCGATCACTCGCTGCTCGGCGCTCAGGACGCCGCGGATTTCTGCGAACGTCACGGCCTGTCGGCACGGGACACGCGACTGGTGGCATGGCTGGTCGAGCAGCACCTGCTCATGTCGATGACGGCGCAGAAACGCGACATCTCCGACCCCGACGTGATCCGCGAATTCGCCGAGCAGATGCGCGACGAGGTGCGGCTGAACTATCTCTATGTGCTCACCGTTGCCGACATCAACGCCACCAATCCCTCGCTGTGGAACGGCTGGCGCGCCTCGCTGCTGCGTCAGCTGTATACCGAGACCAAGCGCGTGCTGCGCCGCGGCCTCGACAACGCCCTCGATCGCGGTGAATGGGCCCAGGAGTCCCGCGAGGAGGCGCTGGGCCTGCTCAGGAGCCTCGGCGCCGATGCCGCCCGGGTCGAGCAGCTATGGACGTCCTTCGGCGAGGACTACTTCCTGCAGTATTCGCCCAGCGAGATCGTCTGGCAGACCCAGGGCATCCTGGCACACGAGCCTTCCCCGCTGCCGCTGGTGCTGGTCAACGCCCCCACCGAGGACATGACGGAGGGGGGCACCAAGGTCTTCATCCACACCCGTTCGGTGGATGACCTGTTCGCCGCCACTGCAGCAGCCATGGAACAGCTGGGGCTATCGATCCACGACGCTCGAATCGCGACTTCAAGCAACGACTGGACGCTGAACACCTTCATCGTGCTCGACGACAACGACGAGCCCATCCGCGATCCCGCCCGTCTGGCGGACATCCGCCAGTATCTGGTCGAGGAGCTCGACGACCCCGAGGACTACCCGCGGATCGTCAGCCGCCACACGCCGCGCCAGCTCAAGCATTTCAAGGTGCCGACCCAGGTCATCATCGAGCAGGATGCCGCCAACCATCGCACTGCGCTCGAGCTGATCGCGCCGGACCGCCCCGGCCTGCTGGCCCGGGTCGGCCGCATCTTCATGGAGCAGGACATCGCCCTGTCCGCGGCCAAGATCGCCACCCTGGGGGAGCGCGTCGAGGACGTGTTCTTCATTACCGACAAGACCGGACAGCCGCTGACCGACCCCGAACGCCAGGCCCGCTTGCGCAAGCGCTTGTGCGAGATGCTCGATGTCTGAGACGCATCGCTGAGCCATACGCCGCTCCGATTTGAGGCACCCCGCCGGCTTGCCTATAATCGGGGGCTTCGTGCAAGCCGGAGCATTCCGCCGCCGGACGGCACGCCTCCATAACGACATGTCGTCCGGCCTCCGGACCACGCTGGAATTTCGATGAATCCGGATCTCGACGCTCTCAAACCCTACCCCTTCGAGAGGCTGGCCACCCTGAAGGCCGGCGTGACAGCGCCGGCCACGCTCACGCCCATTCCGCTGTCGATCGGTGAGCCTCAGCATGCGCCGCCCGCCGCAGTGCTCGAGGCGCTCAACCGCCACGCCAGCGACGTGGCGCGCTACCCGGCCACTGCCGGCCTGCCCGAATTGCGCCAGGCCATGGCCGACTGGGCCGCGCGGCGCTTCGCCCTGCCGCCGGGCAGTCTCGACCCCGAGCATCATGTACTGCCGGTCAACGGCACGCGTGAGGCCATCTTCGCCTTTGTGCAGGCTGCACTCGACCGTTCGCGCCCCGCAAAGGTCGCCGTGCCCAACCCCTTCTACCAGATCTACGAAGGTGCCGCCCTGCTCGCCGGGGGCCAGCCGCTGTATCTCGACTGCCGGGCCGAGCACGGCTTTCGCCCCGACTTCGACGCCGTGCCCGCGGACACCTGGCGCGAGGTACAGATCGTCTTCGTCTGCTCCCCGGGCAATCCCACCGGCGCGGTGACACCACTGGCCGAGTTCCAGCGCCTGCTGGAACTCGCCGACGAGTTCGATTTCATCGTCGCTTCCGACGAGTGCTATTCGGAGCTGTATCTCGACGAAGCCGCGCCGCCGCCCGGCCTGCTGCAGGCCTGCGCCGCACTCGGCCGCGACGACTACCGGCGCTGCGTCGTCTTCCACTCGCTTTCCAAGCGCTCCAACCTGCCCGGACTGCGCTCGGGATTCGTCGCCGGCGACGCTGCGCTGATCGCCCCCTTCAAGCGTTATCGCACCTATCATGGCTGCGCCATGCCGCTACAGGTGCAGCAGGCCTCGATCGTTGCCTGGAACGATGAAGCTCACGTTCTGGCCAACCGCGACGCCTATCGTGCCAAGTTCGCCGCCGTCACCGAGATTCTCGCGCCAGTGATGGAGTTCGCCGCGCCCGAGGCGAGCTTCTATCTATGGCCGGCGGTTCCCGATGGCGATGACGAGGCCTTTGCCCGCGGGCTGTTCGCCGAGCAGCATGTGACGGTGCTGCCCGGGCGTTACATGTCCCGCGCGACGCCGGGCGGCAACCCCGGCGCAGGGCGCGTGCGCCTGGCCCTGGTGGCCGGGACCGAGGCAACCGTGGAAGCCGCCGGCCGGATCCGCCGCTTCATCGAGCGTCGCTACTAGCCACTCACGCATGACGGGCCAGGAGATTGCATGGTTATCCTGTATGGCATCAAGACCTGCGACACCTGTCGCAAGGCGCGCAAGGCGCTCGAGACTCACGGTGTCCCGTACCGTTATCACGATCTGCGTGAAGACGGCCTGGACGCAGCGCGGCTCGATGGTTTCCTGACGCGCGCCGACTGGCAAAGTCTGCTCAATACGCGCAGCCAGACCTGGCGCGGCCTCCCCGACGAAGAGCGTCAAGCCCTCGACGCCGAGCGGGCCCGCGCGCTGCTGCTGGCACACCCCACCTTGATCAAGCGGCCGGTGCTCGACACCGGTGACGCCCTGATCGTGGGCTTCAAGAACGAGACGTACGCGGCTCTGAAGGACACGACGCCGGCACACACGACGCCGGCACAATAACCGCGCCGCCCGACCGGAGGCGGCCCGCATACCGGCCCGAATCAACCATCACTGAACACGACGAGGACACTGTCATGCTGAGCTTCGCCCTTGGAATCGGCTCCCAGAACACCCAAGGCGACTGGCTGGAAGTCTATTATCCCGCCCCGCTGCACCATCCCGATACCGCGCTGATCGATGCCGCCCGTCAGGCGCTGGAAGCCCCCGCCGGCAACGCCGTGGTCAGCTTCCTGCCCGAGCACTGCGCCGCGTTGGCCACGGCCCTGCGCAGCGCCGGCGATGATGCCCAGGCCGAGCTCGCCGAGACCCTGTTCATGAGCCAGCGACCGCTGGTCGCGGTATTTCTCGAGACTGACGAGGCGCCGAGCAGCATTCCCGAGGTCTATCTCAAGCTGCACCTGCTGTCGCATCGGCTGGTCAAGCCCCATGGCATCGACCTGAGCGGCATGTTCGGCCTGTTGAAGAACATTGCCTGGACCAATGAAGGCGCCATCGACGTCGAGGAACTGCCGGCGCGACGCCTCAAGGCGCGTCTGGAAGGCCGGACGCTGTCGGTGGACTGCGTCGACAAGTTCCCCAAGATGACCGATTACGTGGTGCCCCAGGGCATCCGCGTCGCCGACACCGCCCGCGTGCGCCTGGGTGCCTATCTCGGCGAGGGCACCACCGTCATGCATGAAGGCTTTGTCAACTTCAACGCCGGCACTGAAGGGCCGGGCATGATCGAGGGCCGCATCTCGGCCGGCGTCATGGTCGGCAAGGGATCCGATCTGGGCGGTGGCTGCTCGACCATGGGCACGCTGTCCGGAGGTGGCAATATCGTCATTTCCGTCGGTGAAGGCTGCCTGATCGGTGCTAACGCCGGCATCGGCATTCCGTTGGGCGATCGCTGCACCGTCGAAGCCGGCCTGTATCTTACGGCCGGCGCCAAGGTGGCGGTGCTCGACGACAAGGGTGAGCTGGTCGAGACCGTCGCCGGGCGCGATCTGGCCGGGCAGAGCGATCTGCTGTTGCGTCGCAACTCGCTCAACGGGCGTATCGAGTGCCTGACCAACAAGAGCGCCATCGAGCTCAACGAAGCGCTACACGCGCATAACTGATCCTGACCCTTGCGCCCGCTTCGGCGGGCGCGCTTCTTCATCATCCGAGACTCCCATGCCACTGTCTGATACCGCCGAGTCCTCACGGACTTCATCGCCCCTCTCACCGACGCTCGAGCTGGCCTTCGACCTGATGCGCCGCCCGTCGGTAACGCCCGACGATGCCGGCTGCCAGGAGGTGATGATCGAGCGTCTGGCCCGTCTCGGCTTCGAGATCGAGCGATTGCGCTTCGGAGAGGTCGAAAACTTCTGGGCGATACGCGGTCATCGCGGGCCGGTCCTGGCATTCGCCGGGCACACCGACGTAGTGCCCAGCGGCCCCGAAGCCAACTGGGAGTCGCCCCCCTTCGCCCCCTGCATCAATGACGCCGGCGAGCTCTGCGGTCGGGGCGCCGCCGACATGAAAGGCAGCCTGGCCGCCATGGTGACTGCCGTGGAGCGCTTCGTCGAAGCCACCCCCGAGCACGACGGTCGGATCGCTTTCGTGATCACCGCCGATGAGGAGGGGCCGGCCGTCGATGGCACGCGCGCCGTGGTCGAGCATCTGCGCGAGGCGCAGCAGCGTCTCGACTACTGCATCGTCGGCGAGCCCTCCTCCACCGATCGCCTGGGTGACATGGTCAAGAATGGCCGGCGCGGCTCCCTGGGGGGCGTGCTGCACGTCAAAGGTGTGCAGGGCCACGTTGCCTACCCGCACCTGGCGCGCAATCCCATTCATGACGCGGCACCGGCGCTCGATGCCTTGGCCCGCGAATGCTGGGATAACGGCAATGCCTTCTTCCCCGCCACCAGCTTCCAGATTTCCAACATCCGGGCCGGAACCGGTGCCACCAACGTGATTCCCGGCGAACTGGAAGTGGTATTCAACTTCCGCTACTCCACCGAGGTCACTTTCGACGAGCTCAAGGCCCGCACCCGAGCGATCCTCGATGCCCACGGGCTCGACTACCGGCTCGACTGGACGCTGAACGGCGAGCCGTTTCTGACCGCCGAAGGCGCACTGATCGATGCCACACTGGCTGGCGTCGAGAGCGTGCAGGGCGTACGACCGCAGCTGTCCACCGCGGGCGGCACCTCGGATGGCCGTTTCATCGCCACGCTGGGGACACAGGTCGTGGAACTGGGGCCGGTCAACGCCACCATCCACAAGGTCAACGAGCGCGTTCGCGCCGCGGACCTGGATACCCTGAGCCACATCTACGAAGCGATTCTCAAGCGACTCTTCACCTGAGGCAGCCCATGCAGCGCTATCCCGACATTGAGGTTTATCTGGCATCCGTGGATATCGGCTCTCTCGAGGCCTGGCTCAGCGATGCGCTGGACGAGATGCCGAGCCTTGTCCGGGCCGGCAAGCGGCAGTGGCGTGCCCGCGGCCGGCATGATGGGAGCAGCGTTCCCGTTCTGCTGGTCGAGAACGCCGCCGACGGCTACGCCAGCTTGTGGTTCGACAGCGCCGAGACGCCCTGGCTACGCGACGTGGATTGCGCCCGGGCAGCGGCCACGCAACTGGGCTGCGAGGTGCGCTGCTCACTGGGCGGCTGGCAGCCGGGGGACGATCCCGACCGTTTCTGGCAAGTGCTACCCGATGGCACCGAAGGGGCCATCACCTGGCCCGATTCCGGCAAGTAGCCGGCGCACGCCTCGATACGGCAAGCCCTTCGGACTTGTCCGATACTCTATCGGGGTTCGTCAACTTCAAGGAAGAAGGAAAGTTCATGGCATCTGAATCGAAGGCGGTCATCTATGCCGCCATGGCAGGCAACACGTTAATTGCCGTTACCAAGTTCATCGCGGCCGCGATGACCGGCAGTTCCGCCATGCTCTCCGAGGGCATCCACTCGGTCGTGGATACCGGCAATCAGGTCCTGTTGCTGCTGGGCATGCATCGGGCCAAGAAGCCGCCCGATGCCCAGTTTCCCTTTGGTCACGGCAAGGAAATATATTTCTGGAGCTTTGTGGTAGCGCTGCTGATTTTCGCCATCGGCTCGGGGATATCGCTTTACGAAGGCATCATCCACATTCTCGATCCCGAACCGATGGAGTCGCCGCTTATCAACTATGCGGTGCTGGGGCTGGGCATTCTCTTCGAAGGGGCTTCCTGGGCCTTCGCGCTCAACGAGTTTCGCAAGACCAAGGGCAAATGGGGCTATCTCGAAGCCGTTCATCGCGGCAAGGATCCCTCGATGTTCGTGGTGGTGTTCGAGGACTCCGCCGCGCTGCTCGGCCTGCTGGCGGCACTGGCGGGCGTGGCCTTGAGCCAGTGGACTGGCAATCCCGTCTTTGACGGTATTGCCTCGGTCATCATCGGCCTGATCCTGGGTGGGACGGCTATCTGGCTGGCGGTCGAGACCAAGGGGCTGTTGATAGGCGAAAGCGCCAACCGGTCGGTCGTCGATAACATTCGCCGGCTTGCCGGACAGGCCGAGGGAGTCGAGACTGTCCACGAAGTGCTGACCATGCATATGGGACCCGACTACATTCTGGTCAATCTCAGTGTGCATTTCGCCCGTGGTACGCCGGCGGAAAGTATCGAGCGTTCCATCGTCACCCTGGATCGGGCCATCAAGCAGGCACATCCACACGTGAAACGCATATTCGTCGAATCCGAGTCGCGTGCCGAGGCCGCCCACAACGGTGCTCTCCAGGACACGGCGAAGCCCGCATCGCCATAACGTAAAACGCCCGCTCGATCCGAGCGGGCGTTGCGGGCTGGCGCGGCCGATCAGGTGATGACGGTGACGTCATCGGCCTGCAGGCCGCGCTCATTCTGCACGACGTGATAGCGAACCTTCTGACCCTCGGCCAGGGTCCGGTGCCCCTTGCCCCGGATGGCGCGAAAATGCACGAAGACGTCTTCGCCGCTGTCGCGGGTGATGAAGCCATATCCCTTGTTGACGTTGAACCACTTCACCTCGCCGATTTCGCGGTCGTCGTCTTCGACCTCGGCCAGGCTCGCCCGCTGTGGCGCAAGGGCTTGGACGGCCAGTGTCGCGGCCAGCGATACCAGGAATACCGCCAGCAACGTGGCGATGTAGACCCGAGTCATGCCGGCCGCTTCCAGCCTGTCGTTCATTTCGCTGGCCAGGCCCCCCTCCGCCAGCATGATAAAGAACAGGATCAACAACGGAGATAGCGCGGCAATCACGAGACTGGTGAAAATACAACGAAGAATGACCTTGCGATTCATGGACCTCGATTTCTCTTTTTGTGATGACAGAAAGACCCGGCAGCACGTTATGCCTGGGCGGAAAACCATGGCGGTGTCATGATGGGGTGACACACAGCCGGAGGATTCTAGCATGACCCATGCCGACCCGCTTGCCCTGCTGGAACAGCGCCTCGAAGCACTGGAAAGCCGCCTGGCCTATCAGGAAGACTGGCTGGACACGCTCGATCGGGCGATCGCCCAGCAGGACCAGCGACTCGAACGCCTGGAGAGGATGGGAGAACTGATGCAGGAGCGCCTCAGAGCCCAACGTCAGGCACTTGAAGCGAGAGACGACGAGCCCTTTCGTGCCCAGGATGAAATCCCGCCTCACTACTGAGAACACCGCCAGGACCATCGGGAAGTGTCCGAATGCTTCGGGAAATGCAAAAACGACAAGGGCCCGGAAACCGGGCCTTGAGAGATTAGGGCACTTATTCGATAGTGGCGGATTCGATACCGTCGAGGTAGCGCTCGACATCGAGTGCCGCCATGCAGCCTGTTCCCGCGGAAGTGATGGCCTGACGATAGACGTGATCGATGACGTCACCAGCCGCAAAGACTCCCGGCACGCTGGTGGCCGTGGCATTGCCCTCCAGGCCTGAGCGCACCTTGATGTAGCCGCTGTTCATTTCCAGCTGGCCTTCGAAAATAGCCGTGTTCGGCGTATGACCAATGGCGATGAACACACCCGTTACCGCCAGTTCCTTGGTGCTGTCGTTGAGTGTCGAACGCAGGCGGACGCCCGTGACGCCGGAAGCATCGCCCAGCACTTCATCCAGTGCCTGGTGCCATTCGACCGCCATGTTGCCGTTGGTCACTTTCTCGAAGAGCTTGTCTTGCAGAATCTTCTCGGCACGCAGACTGTCGCGGCGATGCACCAGGGTCACCTTGGAAGCGATATTGGACAGGTACAGCGCCTCCTCCACGGCGGTATTGCCACCGCCGACCACCACCACTTCCTGGCCACGATAGAAGAAGCCGTCACAAGTGGCGCAGGCGGACACGCCCTGCCCCATGTACTGCTGCTCGGAGGGCAGCCCCAGATAGCGGGCACTGGCACCGGTGGAGATAATCAACGCGTCACAAGTATAGGTGCCATTGTCACCCTTGAGCGTGAAGGGCTTCTGACGCAGCTCCACTTCATGAATGTGGTCGAAGAGGATTTCGGTATCGAAGCGCTCGGCATGGCGACGCATACGCTCCATCAACTCGGGCCCCTGCACGCCGGCATCGTCGCCCGGCCAGTTGTCGACGTCAGTGGTGGTCGTCAGCTGCCCGCCCATCTGCATGCCGGTAATCAGCAGCGGCTTGAGATTGGCGCGGGCGGCATAGACGGCAGCCGAATAACCGGCCGGCCCGGAGCCGAGAATGATCAAGCGTTCATGGCGCGCAACACTCATAGGGTCCTCGCTTCACTGAGGTGAAAAATAGGAAGATGGCACGGGAAACCATCGCAAAACGGCCTGAGGAATGAACTGCCGAAACAGTCCATGCCACAAGCCGCTGGAAATATACGCCAATTCTGCCACAACCGAAAAACACCACGCCTCCGGCACGCCAGGCCGCATAAGCGAAGGGCGGCCGAAGGCCGCCCCAAAAACCGCCTTACAGCGTTGTGGAATGCGTGCCCAGATACTTAGCGACGCCTTCCGCCGTATCCTTCATGCCTTCCTGGCCTTCTTCCCAGCCAGCCGGGCAAACTTCACCGTGCTTCTGATGGTGCTGCAGCGCCTTGACCATGCGCAGCATCTCATCGACGTTACGGCCCAGCGGCAGATTATTGACGACCTGGTGCTGAACGACGCCGTTCTCGTCGATCAGGAAAGACGCCCGCATCGCGACGCCCGCATCCGGGTGCTCGATGCCGTAGGCCTGGGTCACTTCATGCTTGACGTCAGCCACGATCGGGAAGCCGACTTCACCGATACCGCCCTTCTCGGGAGAAGTCTTGCGCCAGGCATGGTGAGTGAACTGAGAGTCGATGGACACGCCGATCACTTCCACGCCCAGTTCCTTGAACTTCGCCAGACGATTGTCGTGAGCGATGATTTCCGACGGGCAGACGAAAGTGAAGTCCAGCGGCCAGAAGAACAGCACGCGCAGCTTGCCGTTGCTATCGGACAGCTTGAAGCTGTCGACGATGGTGCCGTCGCCCAATACTGCGGCAGTGTCGAAATCGGGTGCTTGACGTCCAACCAATACGCTCATTTAGCTCTCCTTGGAACATGAATGGATCATGTGAGTAAATTCGTAACGTAGACTAAAGCCGTGGCTGCCATGATCCAATTTGATTGGCCTTATGACCGGTATAAAAATTAACTATCAGGCAGATTGATGTTGCCACGTCACGTATCGTAGCGCCGCTCAGAACACATCGTCGTCATCGCGCCAGAGCGTGACGCCTTCGAGGTCGCTCGTCAACCGCCCGTCAACCCTGCTACCGTCACCTGTACCGGATTGGCGCACAACCGTGCGGACGGTCTTCCCAGGCCGCACGGCTGCCCGCTCCGAGCTCGGCCAGCAACGCGAAAGCAAGGCCACAATACGGACAGTGAAGCCGGCACGGCACCGACCCACCCTCGTTCATCTGCTCTCCAATCCAGCAAGCTGCGACCTGATGAAGATATGAGGGCCCTCCCTCGGACATGCAAGCCCTTGCGCCACCTCGTTTGGCCACCGCTGGCGTGCAGGGCGAACGCTCTGTCATGATGTGGCATTGGGTGATAGTTGAAATAACGGCCTATCATGACCATGTAATTAATAATGGCGGTACCGGCAGGTATCGCTGCAAAGGAACCTGACATTGGGTGAGCCCGCCGTATTGGCGGTGTACCTTAATCGAAGACATTGTCACTGGAAGACATCCTGTCTCTCGCTCCGGTATCTCGCCCCAAGCATGAGGAGGAGGCCCATGAGCACCGACGCTTCACCGAAGACGCTTTCCACGCTCGAGGTAGGTGAGCGAACCTACCACTACTACAGCCTGCCCAAGGCGGCCGAAGCATTGGGCGACTTCAAGCGGCTGCCCATGACGCTCAAGGTGCTGCTCGAAAACCAGCTACGTTTCACCGATGAGCCGAGCGTGTCCCTTGAGGACATGCAGGCCCTGGTCGATTGGCAGAAGGAAGCCCGTTCGACGCGGGAAATCGGCTATCGTCCGGCACGGGTCCTGATGCAGGATTTCACCGGCGTTCCCGGCGTGGTGGATCTGGCCTCCATGCGTGATGCCGTGAAGCGCCTCGGGGAAGACCCGGCGCGAATCAACCCGCTTTCGCCGGTGGATCTGGTCATCGACCATTCGGTGATGGTCGATCATTTCGGTGACGCTTCCGCCTTCAAGGACAATGTCGCCATCGAGATGGAGCGCAACAAGGAGCGCTACGAGTTTCTGCGCTGGGGGCAGGATGCCTTCGACAACTTCCGCGTGGTACCGCCGGGCACGGGGATCTGCCACCAGGTCAACCTGGAATATCTGGGCAAGGCGGTGTGGACCAAGGAGGAAGACGGCAAGACATTCGCCTATCCCGACACACTGGTGGGAACCGACTCGCACACCACCATGATCAACGGCCTGGGCGTGCTCGGCTGGGGCGTGGGCGGCATCGAAGCCGAAGCGGCCATGCTGGGTCAGCCGGTTTCGATGCTGATTCCCGAAGTCATCGGCTTCAAGCTCACCGGCAAACTGCGCGAAGGGATTACCGCCACCGACCTGGTACTCACCGTTACCCAGATGCTGCGCAAGAAGGGGGTGGTGGGCAAGTTCGTCGAGTTCTACGGCGACGGCCTCAAGGATCTGCCGCTGGCCGACCGTGCCACCATCGGCAACATGGCGCCCGAGTATGGCGCGACCTGCGGCTTCTTCCCGGTCGACGAGGAGACGCTTAACTACATGCGCCTGACCGGTCGCGACGAGGAACAGATCGCCCTGGTCGAAGCCTACACCAAGGCACAAGGCCTATGGCGCGAGCCCGGTCACGAGCCGATCTTCACCGATACGCTGCACCTCGACATGGATGAGGTCGAAGCCAGCCTGGCCGGTCCCAAGCGTCCTCAGGACCGCGTTGCGCTGTCCGACATGAAGTCCACCTTCGAAACGCTGATGAACGGCCAACTGCCGGATGCCTCCGGAAACGACCCGGCAGCCGACGTGGACGAACGCTACGCCACGCCTGACAGCCAGACGTGTCACTGGAAGGGCGAGGATTTCAAGCTCAACCACGGTGCCGTGGTAATCGCCGCCATCACTTCCTGCACCAACACCTCCAACCCCAGCGTGATGCTCGCCGCCGGCCTGCTGGCGCGCAAGGCTGCCGAGAAAGGGCTGACGACCAAGCCGTGGGTCAAGACCTCGCTGGCACCGGGCTCCAAGGTCGTCACCGACTACCTCAAGGCGGGCGGCGTGCAGGACGACCTCGACAAGCTGGGCTTCCAGCTGGTGGGTTACGGCTGCACCACCTGCATCGGCAACTCCGGACCGCTGCCCGAGCCCATCGAACAGGCCATCGATGCCGGCGACCTGACCGTTGCCTCGGTGCTTTCCGGCAACCGCAACTTCGAGGGACGCGTGCATCCGCTGGTGCGTACCAACTGGCTGGCGTCTCCGCCCCTGGTGGTCGCCTATGCACTGGCCGGTAACGTGCGCCTGGACCTTTCCAAGGAGCCGCTGGGTCAGGGCAAGGATGGACAGCCCGTCTACCTCAAGGATATCTGGCCGAGCCAGGCGGAAATCGCCACGGCGGTCGAGCAGGTCAAGACCGACATGTTCCGCAAGGAGTACGCCGAGGTCTTCAACGGCGACGAGATCTGGCAGTCGCTCGAAGTCCCCCAGAGTCAGGTATACGCCTGGTCCAATGACTCCACCTATATCCAGCACCCGCCGTTCTTCGAAGGCATGGGCAAGCAGCCGGAGCCGGTCGATGACGTCAAGAGCGCCCGCGTGCTGGCCATGCTCGGCGACTCGGTGACCACGGACCACATCTCTCCGGCCGGGGCCATCAAGCCGGACAGCCCGGCGGGGCGTTACCTGCAGGAGCACGGTGTCGAGCCCAAGGATTTCAACTCCTACGGCTCGCGGCGCGGCAACCACGAGGTGATGATGCGTGGCACCTTCGCCAACGTGCGCATCCGCAACGAGATGCTTGAAGGTGTGGAGGGCGGCTACACCCGCCATGTTCCTTCCGGCGAGCAGATGGCGATCTACGATGCGGCGATGAAATATGCCGAGGACGACACGCCGCTGGTCGTCGTGGCCGGCAAGGAGTACGGCACCGGCTCGAGCCGTGACTGGGCCGCCAAGGGCACGCGACTGCTCGGCGTACGCGCGGTGCTGGCGGAGTCCTACGAGCGCATCCACCGCTCCAACCTGATCGGCATGGGCGTACTGCCGCTGCAGTTCCCGCAGGGCGAGGATCGCAAGTCACTCGGACTGACCGGTGACGAGACGATCTCCATCTCGGGCATGAACGATCTCACGCCGGGCGGTAGCGTCAAGGTGACAATCAGTTCCGACAAGGGCGAGAAGAACATCGAAGCGCTCTGCCGCATCGATACCGCCAACGAAATGGAGTACTACCGCCACGGCGGTATCCTCCACTACGTGTTGCGCAGCATGCTGTAACTTCGTCCTGGGCCTCGCCGAACGCGGGCCCATACGACACAGCCCCCCGCCAGGCTGGCGGGGGGCTGCTTGCCCAGGACTCAGATTTCCGCTTCAGCAGCCTCTTGCCACCGGCCCTTTCTGCTCTGGAAAAAACAGCGAGCGCATGCGCACCCCTGCCATGTTGCCGACAAAGGCCGCCACCAGCCACAGCCAACCATGCAGGCTACCGGAAGCGATGCCGCCGAAGTAAGCGCCGATATTGCAGCCGAAGGCCAGCCGCGCACCATAGCCAAGCAGCAGTCCACCGATCATCGCGGCGACGGCCGAGCGCAGCGGAATCCTGAAGTTCGGCGCGAAACGTTTCGCCAGCGCTGCAGCCATCATGGCGCCCAGAATGATGCCGATGTTCATCACCGTAGTGATGTCGCTCCACACGCTGCCTTGCAGTGCCGCAGCATTACCTGGCGCCTGCCAGTAGCCCCAGTTGCTGACATCACCGCCCAGCGCCTCGAATCCCTTGGCTCCCCACAATGCGAATGCCGAGGTAATGCCCCATGGACGGCCCGCCAGCGCCAGGGTGATGAAGTTGAGCAGCGCTAGTGCCACGGCACCGAACATGAGCGGCCATGGACCCTGCAGCCAGCGGGCGCTACCTGCATCGGTCCGTGGGGCAGGCTCAAGACGACCGTGACGACGCCTTTCCATGAGGATGGTGAAAGCCGCAATGGCGGCGAACAGCGCCAGACTTACGGCAATGCCCCCACCGACACCGAACAACTGATACAACGACGTCGGCTCATAGGCAGGTAGACGCTGCCACCAGGCGAAGTGGGCCGTACCGATCAACGACCCGATCACGAAAAACAGCAGCGTGATCACCATACGCACGCTACCGCCACCGACAGTGAATAGCGTGCCCGAGGCGCAGCCTCCACCCAGCTGCATGCCGAGGCCGAACATGAAAGCCCCTGCCAGCACGGAGATACCGATCGGCGCAATATAGCCATGTACCGGCGTACCGAAAAGAGTGCCGTTGCCCAGCGCGGGGAAGAACAGCAAGACGGCAATCGCCAGCATCACCATCTGAGCACGCAGACCGCGCCCACGCTGTTCGGTGATGAAGACCCGCCATGCCGACGTGAAGCCGAACGCCGCATGATAGAGCACCATGCCCAGCGCACCGCCGACCACCATCAGTACACCGTGATCCACGCCGGCAAAGGTTCCCACCGCTGACGCCCCAATCAACAATACCGCGCCAGCCAGCAGTGCCAGCGGCGACATCGTGAGACGGGGTGCGGTAGGCGCATAAGAAATGTCACTCATCGCCACTCTCCTCAATGAGTTATTGGTAATGCAGATGGGCCGCTATCTTACTCCTTGGATGGATAAAACTTAAATATATAAGCTTCATCGGAATAATAACCAATAGGCATAACAGCTCGATTGAAGAGGCTGTTACGCGGACATGAAGAAACCTGGAAGAGAAACATCCAACGGATGCAAGAAGGCCCGCTCGAAACGAGCGGGCCGATCTGGTGTAAACCCTCAGGTCAGGGTCAGCTCCAGCAGGAACGCCGACTGACGTCGGTACGCCACGCCGGCAGCGCGACGAATGCTATCAGCTGAAGCGTCCCAGCCCGGCGGCCTGGCGTAGCCGATCCATGAATGGCGCCGCCTCGGCGCGGGCACGCTCGGCCCCCTTCTGCAACACGCTTTCGATATGATCGGGGTCCTCAAGCAGCGAATTGTAGCGCTCTCGGGCATCCTTCAGATGGGCATTGAGATACTCGAACAGTTCGTTCTTGGCCTCGCCCCAGCCGATACCCTCTGCGTAGCGCACCCGCATCGCCTCGACCTCCTCAGCGCTGGCGAAGGCGGAATAGATCTGGAACAGCGTGCAGCCCTCCGGATCCTTGGGCTCGCCCGGCTCCAGGGAGTTGGTCTTGATCTTGCGCACCAGCTTGAGCAGCTTCTTCTCGGAGGCGAACAGCGGGATGGTATTGTTGTAACTCTTGGACATCTTGCGTCCATCGAGTCCTCCCAACACCTCGACCTTCTCGTCGACCACTGCCTCGGGCAGGGTGAAATATTCACCCTTGTAGAGATGATTGAAGCGTCCGGCCATGTCGCGCGCCATTTCCAGATGCTGGATCTGATCGCGCCCCACCGGCACCTTGTGGGCGTTGAACATCAGGATATCGGCGCCCATCAGTACCGGATAGCTGAACAGCCCCATGGTGATGCCCTTGTCCGGGTCCTGATTGCCGGCCGCCTCATTCTCCGCCACCGCCGCCTTGTAGGCATGCGCGCGGTTCATCAATCCCTTGGCGCAGACGCAGGAGAGCATCCAGGTCAGCTCAGGAATCTCGGGAATGTCCGACTGCCGATAGAAGATGGCATTGTCGGTGTCCAGCCCCAGCGCCAGCCAGGTGGCGGCGATCTCCAGACGCGACTCCTGGACGCGCCCGGGGTCCTGACACTTGATCAGGGCATGCAGGTCGGCCAGAAAGTAGAAGGATTGGACATTGGGGTCCTGACTGGCGGCAATGGCGGGCTTGATGGCGCCGACATAGTTGCCGAGATGGGGAGTCCCCGACGTGGTGATCCCGGTGAGAACGCGTGTCTTGTTCATGAACTCGAAAGGTCTGCATTGGCCTGGACGAAAGCGCTACCGCCCGACGGAGCGGCAGCCTGAATCGTCCCAGTGTACAACGCGGCGGCTTTTCAAAGCGACCGTACCTGCCCGAAAGCGGACAGCACGACGTCGGCCGCTCTCGAGATCAGACACCTGTCTCTGCGCATCAGGCTCAGCGCATCAGACTCAGCGGCTCGACCGCCTCCAGGCCGAAGGCCTCGGCCACCGCCGGATGCGTGACCCTGCCATCGTGCACGTTCAGTCCAGGCAGGAAGTGTGCATCGTCCGCCAGCGCCTGCTGCCAGCCCTTCCCCGCCAGGGCGGTGACGAACGGCAAGGTGGCGTTGGTCAGCGCCTGGGTCGAGGTGCGCGCCACGGCACCCGGCATGTTGGCCACGCAGTAGTGCACGATACCATCCACCACATAGGTGGGCTGGGCATGGGTGGTCGCCTTGCTGGTTTCGAAACAGCCGCCCTGATCGATTGCCACGTCGACCAGGACGCTGCCCGGCTTCATGTCGGCGAGTTGCTTGCGTGCGATCAGCTTGGGCGCGGCCGCTCCGGGTACCAGCACCGCGCCGACGATCAGATCCGACTCGCGTATGGCCTCTTCCAGCGCATCGACGGTGGAATACACCGTATGCAGCCGGCCCTGATAGCGGTGATCGAGCACCTCCAGACGCGCCAGGGACTTGTCGAGCACTGTCACCTCCGCCCCCAGCCCCAACGCCATGCGCGCGGCATTCTCGCCGACCACGCCGCCGCCGATCACGGTCACCTTGGCCGGGGCGACACCGGGCACACCAGGCAACAGGATGCCGGCGCCGCCCTGGGCCTTCTCCAGGCTGTGTGCCCCGGCCTGGATCGCCATGCGCCCCGCCACGCGACTCATCGGCGCCAGCAAGGGCAGCCCACCCTGGCTATCGGTAATGGTTTCATAGGCGATACATGTCGCACCGCTGGACATCAGGCCACGCGTCAGCGATTCCTCGGCCGCCAGATGCAGATAGGTGAACAGTACCTGCCCCTTGTGCAGACGTTCGACCTCGTCGGGCTGAGGCTCCTTGACCTTGACGATCAGCTCGGCCGCCTCCCATAGCTTGGCGACATCCCCCTCGAGCCGCGCCCCGGCCGACTGGTAATCGGCATCAGGAAAGCCCGAGCCTTCCCCCGCGCCCGTCTGGACGATGACCGTGTGACCACGGTCGACCAACTCTCGCACCCCGGTCGGCGTCAGGGCGACGCGATATTCGTGATTCTTGATTTCCTTGGGAACGGCGATATCCATAGCACCTCCGGATGACGAGCGATGAACCCTCACCGGCATTACAGCACACCAGCAGGAATGTCATGAGGTCTTGGATGAAAACACGACAACCTTACGGTAATCCCCGCTCTTTCCGAGGATCTTCTGGTTCTACCCCAAAGAAACGAATATTTTTCTACCCCTGCTAGCTAGGCCACGGGCTCCTCGACACGGGCACGCCCGTAGACAGCGACATACTCGTCCGGCATGCGTCGAGCGCGGCCACTGGAGAGCTCGATACAGGCAAAGCGTGTGCGGGCCCGCAACAGCGTTCTGCCATCGGCGGGCCTCACCAGTTGAAAGCGGCGGGTCAGCGTCAGGCGTCCATCACAGGCCACGATCCACGTCGCCAGTTGCAACCGTTCGCCGGCAAAGGCCGGGGCCAGATAATCGAGCTCGTGGCGATGCACGGCCATGGCTCGGTCGTATTCGCGGTAGGTGGCAAGATCGAGCCCCAGATGCTGCGAGTGCGTCCAGCTGACGCGCTCGATCCAGCGCAGGTACTCGACATTGTTGACGTGACCGAAATCGTCGATGGCGGCATCGTCGACCTGCAGCTCGAGCACGAAAGGCGTCTCGGCCAGATCCCAGGGTGTAGCGGCTTGCGTCATGATTGGCTCTCCTTGCGTTTCACATCGGCAGATATCACTCGCGCGGCGTGCTGCAGCGCCAGCAGGCCGCGAACACATCCTCCAGCGTTTCGCCACAGGTGCGACAGGACCAGTCAGGACGGGTATCGCCGGGGCCCTCAAGCGCTTGCCTGACCAGTGACTGAGCACGCGAGACATCGCGAACCGCGACCCAGACTTCCGGCTCGCACTCTCCCAGCGGCAACTCGCCGGCCCCTCCGCCCAGTACCATGTTGCGTAGCTTGCAGGGAATGTCCGCGCTGGTCAGCACGTTGCGGACGTGGCTGACCAACAGGGTATTGGAGTGACGGAACACACGTACCCAGCCCGACATGATGCTCAGTCCCTGAACACGCGCACGCCCAGCGCCTTCAGGTAGGCAGTCTCGGGAATCGACGGGTGGACGGGGTGATCCGGCCCCTGTCCGCCCTGATAAATCACCTGCCCATGTCGGTCCTGGTGGCGTACCGCGCCACGCACGCTTTCCACCAGGCGCTCCGGTGTCAGGTGCATGGAGCAGGACGCCGTCATCAACAGACCGTCGCGCCCCAGCAGACGCATCGCCTCACGGTTGAGGCGTGCATAGGCACGCTCGCCGTTGGGGATGTCCTTGCGCTTCTTGATGAAGGCCGGCGGATCGAGGATGACCACGTCGAACTGTTCGCCCTCCGCCTTCAGTGCAGCCAGAACCTCGAAGGCGTCGCCCTCGCCGATGGCGACCTGCTCAGCCACGCCATTGAGCGCGGCGTTCTCGGCGACGCGCTCCAATGCCTCGCCGGAGGCATCCACGCACAGCACTTCAGTCGCGCCATGGGCGGCCGCCTGCACGCCCCAGCCACCGATATAGCTGAACACGTCGAGCACCCGCTTGCCGGCGACCAGCCCGTTGAGCCAGGCCCGGTTGGCCCGGTGGTCGAAGAACCAGCCGGTTTTCTGCCCTTCGAGCACCGGCGCCACGAAGCGTACCCCGTTCTCCTCCAGAAGCACCTGATCGGGAAGCTCGCCGTGGACCACCGCCACCTCGCGCTCGAGCTGCTCCTGACGCCGCCCCGAGGAGTCGTTCTTGAACACGATGGCGCGCGGCGACAGGACACGGTCCAGCGCGGCGATCACTTCATCACGGGCATGTTCCATCCCCAGGGTATTGAGCTGGACCACGAGCACGTCATCGAAGCGGTCGACGATCAGCCCCGGCAACAGGTCGCCCTCGCCGTGCACCAGCCGATAGAACGGCTTGGCGAACAACCGCGAACGCAGCGACAGAGCCTGGTTGAAGCGGTGCACCAGCAGTGAACGATCGAGACGCACGTTAGCATCGCGTGAAACGATGCGTGCGCAGATCAGCGAGTGTGGATTGACGTAGGCCACCCCGAGCGGCTTGCCGTTGGCGGCTTCGATCACCGCCTGGGTGCCGGGCTCGAAGGTCTTCAGCGGTGTCTCGTCAGTATCGATCTCGTTGGAGTACAGCCACAGGTGGCCGGCCTTCAAGCGTCGATCGGCATTTTTCTTCAGGCGCAGGCGTTCGGTCACGGGAATCTCCGACGAAGTGAAAGGATATGCGCGTATTCTAACGCCTCGACATGAAGGCGTGGTGAAAAGCCTCGATGCAGCCGTTCAGGCGTCGCAGGCGCTTGCAGGCAGGCTGCGGCGCCTCACGACTGGCACACGGGACAGTAGACGCTGGCACGCTGGCCCAGGGTGACCAGCCGCAGCATGTCACCGCATTGCCGGCAGGGTTCACCCGTGCGGCCGTAGACATTGAGCCGTTGGGCGAAATAGCCCGGCTCGCCGGTGCCGCTGACAAAGTCGCGCAGTGTGGTCCCGCCCTGGGTGATCGCCGCAGCCAGTACCGCGCGTACCGCCTCGGCAAGCCGGTCATAGCGCTCCCGGGAGATTCTGCCGGCCGCACGCCGAGGGTCGATGCCGGCCAGAAACAGCGCTTCGGAGGCATAGATGTTGCCGACCCCAACGACCACGGCGTTATCCATCAGAAACGGCTTCACGGCGATGCGCCGCCCACGCGAGAGCTGATAGAGACGCTCGCCGTCGAAATCAGGCGACAACGGTTCGGGCCCCAGCCGGGACAGGCGCGGATCATGCTGCACCGACTCCAGCAACCAGTCGACGAAGCCGAAACGGCGCGGATCGTGATAGCGCAGGATCGCCCCGCTATCGAGCACCAGGTCGACATGGTCGTGCTTTCTTGGCAAGTCGCCGACCTGTGCGATGCGCAGGCTACCCGACATGCCCAGATGCCAAAGCAGGGAACGGGATGCGCCATGGCTGTCCACCAGAGGTATGATCAGATACTTGGCACGCCGCCCCAGCTCGCCGATACGCGCCCCGATCAGCGAATCGATGAAATCCTCCGGCACCGGCACGCGCATGCGACGCTCGCGCACGATGACTTCGCGAATCTCGCGTCCCTCGACATGAGGAGCGAGCCCGCGGCGTGTCGTCTCGACTTCGGGAAGTTCAGGCATCGCAGTCAACTCGATGAAAGCTCAAACGGGGATATGACAGGGCGCAGCCAGCGACACGACTGCGGCCGATCGCAGAACCGGCACAGACGAAAAGACCCGGCAGCGGCCGGGTCTTTCGGACAGGCGAGAACTCACCTGCAGTGGAAGGCCAGGATCACTTGATCTTGGCTTCCTTGTACATTACGTGCTGACGGACCACCGGATCATACTTCTTGAATTCGAGCTTGTCCGGAGTGTTCCGCTTGTTCTTGTTGGTGGTGTAGAAGTGGCCGGTACCGGCGCTGGACACCATCTTGATCTTGTCGCGCATGATCAATACTCCCCTTAGATGCGCTCGCCGCGCTTACGGATGTCAATGAGCACCTCTTCGATGCCCTTCTTGTCGATGATGCGCATGCCCTTGGAGGAGACGCGCAGCTTGACGAAGCGCTTCTCGGACTCCACCCAGAAACGGTGGGTGTGCAGATTGGGCACGAAACGACGACGCGTCTTGCGCTGGGAGTGTGATACGTTGTTACCAGTCACCGGACGCTTGCCGGTAACCTGACATACTTTGGACATGAGAGCCTCCAACCGCTGGGCGAGTTGTTCAAAACCTGTCGGGCAAACCGGGAAGAGAGAATGGCAGGGTGACCGCCTTCCGCCCCTTAATTAACCCAAGGAAGTCAAAGGGCGTACTTTATACCAGAGGACCGGTGCCACGGCAAGATCTTCTATGCGCAACCTGCCGCCCCGCGGGCAAGCGCCGCTATAGCCAGCCGCGCTCGGCGAAGGAGACCACTTCGGCATCCCCCACGACGAAGTGATCCAGCACGCGGATCTCGAATAGCGCCAGTGCCTCCTTCAGCCGTGCGGTGATGCGCCGGTCGGCGTCACTGGGCTCGGCCACGCCGGAAGGGTGATTGTGCGCAAAAATGACTGCACCGGCCCCCAGCTCCAAGGCACGCCTGGCCACTTCACGCGGATAGACGGAGGCGCTGTCCAGCGTGCCGCGAAACAGAACCTCGAAGCGGATCACCCGGTGCTGGGTGTCGAGAAACAGTACGGCGAACTCCTCGTGCCCCAGGTGACGCATGTGCGATGACAGAAAGGCGTTGACCAGAGCCGGCGAGGTCAACGCCCCGCCCCGCTCGAGCAGGCTGCCCAGATGACGCCGGGAGAGCTCCAGCGATGCCTGCAACTGCACGAACTTGGCCTCGCCCAGGCCGTGTTCGGCACAGAAACGCACCTTGTCGGCTTCCAGCAGTTGGCGCAACCCACCGAAGGCGGACAGCAGATCCCGCGCCAGATCCACCGCCGAACGCCCCTTGACGCCGACCCGCAGGAAGATCGCCAACAATTCGGCATCCGAGAGCGCCCCGGCCCCCAGCGACAACAGTTTCTCTCGGGGGCGCTCCCCCTCCGGCCAGTCGCGTATGCCCATGCCGCTCCACTCCAGTTACTTAACCGAATACTGAAGTAACAATAAGCGACAATGGCATCTAACCAAAGTCGAATCGCACCTGCCTAACCATACTACCATACTAGTCATACAACACAGGACAGATACGCACCATGACCACTACTTCACTGCATACGCTCTGGGAAGAAGCGCCGCATGACGGAAATGTTCGTCAACGTCTCTATCAGACGTTGCGTCAAGCGATCATCCGCATGGTGCTTGCTCCCGGCAAGGCATTGTCCGAGAAGGAAATTGCCGACACTTTCGATGTCAGCCGGCAACCGGTTCGCGAGGCGTTCATTCGGCTTTCCGAATCGGGCCTGCTGGAGGTGAAACCCCAGCGTGGGACCTATGTCGTGCGTATTTCCGAGAGCGCGGTCATGGAGGCTCGCTTCGTCAGGGAAGCCATCGAGGTTGCCGTGGCCAAATCCGCCGCAGAACGCGGGCTTAGCGACGAGCAGTTGAGAGAACTCAATGACCTGATCGAACGCCAGCGTCGCTGTGCGGCGCCTGGAGACTACGACCGGTTCTTTCAACTCGATGAGACGTTTCACCGGACACTGTCGCTAGGGGTAGGCCATACCACCGCCTGGAGCGTGACCGAGGAGGTCAAGGCCCAGTTGGACCGGGTCCGCTACCTCAGCATCCCGGAGTCGACACCGATCACCAAACTGGCCGACCAGCATCAGGCGATCGTCGACGCGATCGCCAGGCAGAACCCTGAAGCGGCGGAGCAGGCCATGGGCATTCATCAGCGTGAGATCCTCCGCTCCCTGCCGGAACTGATGCGACGCTTCCCCGAGATGTTCGATGCCCCCGTTTCGCTTCACCGCAAAAAGAACGCACTGGCATGACTCTTTCTGTCTATCGCATCACGGGATATCCGCCCTTTAACGGATGAGCACGCATCAACAATCACAAGATGTCATCAGGAGAAAATCATGAAACCGCGCCTGCTGTTATCCGCCCTCGCTCTCATCCTGGCCAGCAATTCGGCCAGCGCCGCCTATGAGCTGAACCTGTCGTCGGCACTCAACACCCAAGACCCCATCGTTCAGGCCATGGAGAGAGCCAAGCAGTCGATCGAAGAACGCAGCGACGGTGAACTGACCCTGAACATATTTCCCAACAGCCAGTTGGGTTCCGATGAAGATGTCGTGGAACAGATCCGCAGCGGCGCCAACATCGCCATTCTCATTGATGCCGGCCGGCTTTCAGAGTACCAACCCGAACTAGGCATTCTCAGCGCTCCGTATCTCGTCGACGACCATACCCAGTACGACGCCATCACCGCGTCCGACCTCTACCAGCAGTGGGTCGAAAGCCTGGCCGACAACAGTGGCCTGCGCCTGTTGAATTACAACTGGTTCCAGGGCGCTCGCGAGATGCTGACCGAGGAGCCAGTCGAAACCCCCGAAGATCTGCAGGGCATGCGCGTTCGCACCATCAACTCGCCGGTCTGGCTCAAGACCATCGAGGCCATGGGCGCCACTCCGACGCCGCTGCCTTGGTCGGAGGTCTATTCCGCCCTGCAGCTGGGATCGATCGACGGTGCCGAAGCCCAGCTGACGGCTGCCGACGGACAACGTCTGCAGGAGGTCATCGACCATGTCGCGCTGACCCATCACATCCAGCTGATGAGCGGTATCGTCACCTCGGACCGCTGGTATCAGTCCCTGCCCGAGAATCTTCGCACCATCCTCGATGAGGAGCTCAGGAAAGCCGGCACCGAGGCCAGCCAGGCCACCGAGGCGGCGCTGGACGAGACACGCCGGCGCATGGAAGAGGACGGAGTGACGTTCACCGAAGTCGATATCGATCTGTTCCGTCAGCGTGTCGATAGCGTCTACAAGGAACTCGGTTACGACAAGTACCGCGACCAGCTGGTCTCCGGCTCGTCCGAATGATGCCTTCCCGTCAGGCCGACACCAGGCCGGCAGATGCCGGCCTGCACGCTTCAAGCCCAAGACAAGCCTTGCGAACGGCTCGAGGAACCTCTATGTGGCGCTGGTTCGACAAGCTCGAAGACATCCTGGCCATCGTGCTGCTGGGGTGCACCTCACTCACCATCCTGGCCAGCTCGACCATGCGTGCGATAGGTCATCCCTTCGCCGGCGGTGCCGAGCTGGCCCAGTTCTTTTTCATCTGGACCGCCGTATTGGGTGCCGACATCACCTTGCGCCGCGGCGGCCAGGTGCGTATCGATGCCCTGATCACACGTATGCCGGCCACGATGCTGCGCTTGGTTACCGCTGTCATCCTGCTGATGATGCTGGTGTTTCTCGCTCTGCTGGTGTGGTACGGCCTCCCCCTCGCCCTGTCCAACTGGCAGCGCCCGATGGGAGTGGCCGGGATGAGCTACGGCTACGTCACCCTCGCGCTGCCGGTGGGGGCCGCCCTGATGTTCCTCTCCTTGATCCGGCGCACTCTCGCCAAGGGCATCGTACGCAGTCTGGATCCCGACGATGATATCGTGGAGGAGACGCTATGATCACCGCCCTGCTGTTGACGCTCGGCCTGCTGCTGATGGCCATCGGCATGCCGGTCGCCTTCGCGATCGGTATCGCCGGCTTTCTCTACTTCCTGCTGCCGGGAACGTTTCTGCCGGTCGGTATCGGCGCTCAGCGGATCGTCTCCGCCACTCAATCCTTTCCCCTGCTGGCGGTGCCATTGTTCATCTTCATCGGCCATCTGATGAATGCCAGCGGCATCACCCCCCGACTGCTACGGCTATCGACGCTGTTGGCGGGCTGGATGAGTGGCGGCCTGGCCCAGGCCAGCCTGGTGCTCAGCACCCTGATGGGCGGCGTGTCGGGTTCGGCGGTGGCGGATGCTGCCATGCAGTCACGCGTGCTGGGCAAGGGGATGGTCGGCGAGGGTTACTCGCCCGGCTTTGCCGGTGCGGTGCTCTCCATCGGCGGGCTGATCACCGCCACCATTCCTCCCAGCATCGGCCTGATCCTGTATGGCTACCTGGGCGAGGTCTCGATCGGCCGCCTGTTCATTGCTGGCGTCGTGCCCGGCGTGCTGTTGATGGTGGCGCTGATGATCACGACCTGGCTCGTCGCCAAGCGGCGGGGCTATACGCCGGTACGCGAAAGCCTGCCCAACCTGGGCGAGATCCTGTCCGCCACGCGCAGCAGCATCTGGGCATTGCTGTTCCCGCTGTGGCTGCTGGTGGGGATTCGCTACGGCCTGTTCACGCCCTCCGAGGCTGGCGCCTTCGCCGTGGTCTATGCCCTCCTGGTGGGCTGCTTCATCCATCGCGAAATGGGCATCCGCGAGATCATCGAGGCCATGCGCGCCAGTGTCCGGGATATCGGCATGATCATGCTGATCATCATGTTCTCGGGCATCATCGGTTACGTCGTGTCCTTCGAGCGCGTGCCGCAGACCATTGCCGAGCTCACGCTGGGCGTGTTCTCCAGTCAGACGACCCTGCTGCTCACCCTGGCGGTGCTGCTGGTGTTCCTCGGCATGCTGCTCGAGGCAACCGTGGTGGTGATGCTGCTCGCTCCGATCCTGGTGCCGGTCATCAAGGCGGCGGGAATCGATCCCGTACACTTCGGCCTGCTGATGATGACACTGGTGACTTTCGGCGGCATGACGCCTCCGGTGGGCATTTCCATGTACACGGTATGCGGCATCCTGCGCTGTCCGTTCACGGCCTACAGTCGCGAACTCGTGCCTTTCGCCCTTGCCGTCTTTGCCGTGGTGCTCGGCATCATCTTCTTCCCCAATATCGTGCTTTTCCTGCCCAACATGCTCATGGGTTAAGTGCCAAATGAAAGCCATCCAAGGGTGAGTGACATGACCTTCAACGACAAGATCGACTTCATGGGGCCGGACTTCCTGCTGGAAACCGATGCGGCCCGGCACCTCTACCACGACCATGCCGCACCGATGCCGATCTGCGATTACCACTCGCACCTGAATCCGGAGGAAATCGCCGACAACCGCCGCTTCAACAACCTCACCGAGCTGTGGCTGCATGGCGATCACTACAAGTGGCGCGCGATGCGCTTCGCCGGCATCGACGAGCGGCGCATCACCGGCGATGCCGATGCGCGCGAGCGCTTCCAGGCCTGGGCCGAGACCGTGCCCGACTGCCTCGGCAACCCGCTCTATCACTGGACCCATCTGGAGCTGCGCTTTCCGCTGGGCATCGAGAACACGCTGCTCTCGCCGGCGACCGCCGAGGAGATCTGGACGTCGTCACGCCAACGCCTGGCGACGCCCGAGCTTCATGCCCAGGGCATTCTGGACAGCTTTCAGGTGCGCACCGTGTGTACCACCGACGACCCGGTCGATCCGCTGGAAGCCCACCGTCGCCATGCCCGGAACGGCGCCGGCCCCGAGATGCTGCCCACCTTCCGTGCCGATGCCGTGCTCAAGATCGAGCAGCCCGGTTTCATTGACTACCTGAGCGATCTCGAATCGGCCAGTGGCGTCACCATCCGACGCTTCGACGACCTGCTCGCCGCGCTGCATCAGCGTCTCGACTATTTTGCGGCCCATGGCTGTTGTCTGTCGGATCACAGCCTCGAGAAGCCGGCTTTCGTCGCCCCCCCGTCGAGTGCCGCGCTGGATCGCCTGCTCGACCGCCGCAGAAGCGGCGAGTCTCTCAGCGAGGAAGAGAACACCGGCTTTACCACGGCGCTGTTGCTGTGGCTCGGCCGGCAATACGCCGCACGCGGCTGGGTCATGCAGTTGCATCTGGGCGCGGCGCGCAGCGTCAGCCAGCGCGGTCTGGCAGAGATCGGCCCCAATAGCGGCTTCGATGCCATCGGCGACGTGGTGTATGGCGACCCCCTGGCCAGGATTCTCGATGCGCTCGACCAGGACCGGGCCCTGCCGCGCACCGTGCTCTACAACCTCAACCCGCGCGACAACGAGATGCTCGCCAGCCTGGTGGGCAGCTTCCAGGGCGATGGCATTCCCGGCAAGGTGCAGTTCGGGGCCGCCTGGTGGTTCAACGATCAGCGCGACGGCATCGAACGCCAGCTCACCACGCAGATGCAGTTCGGACTCTTGCGTCACTTCGTCGGCATGCTCACCGACTCGCGCAGCCTGCTGTCGTTCTCGCGACACGATTATTTCCGACGCATCTTCTGCAACATGCTCGGCCAGCAGATGGGGCGTGGCGAACTGCCCGACGACATCGACCGCATCGGTCATCTGGTACGAGCTGTCTGCTACGACAATGTCCAGCGCTACCTCTTCGAGCGTTGAGCGACGCGCCTTTTTCTTTTCACTGCAAGAGACCCGCCATGAAAATCAGCGATGCCTATCTCATCGTCACCTCTCCCGGGCGCAATTTCGTCACGCTGAAGATCGTGACCGAGTCGGGCGTTTACGGTATCGGCGACGCCACGCTCAACGGTCGCGAGATGGCCGTGGTCGCCTATCTCGAGGAGCACGTCGTGCCGGCGCTGATCGGCCGCGACGCCAGCCGTATCGAGGATATCTGGCAATATCTCTATCGTGGCGCCTACTGGCGCCGCGGGCCGGTGACCATGTCGGCCATCGGGGCCGTGGACATGGCACTATGGGATATCAAGGCCAAGGCGGCCGGCATGCCGCTCTATCAGCTGCTGGGCGGCAAGAGCCGCGAGCGAGTGATGACCTATGCCCACTGCACCGGCAAGGACATCGATGCCTGCCTGGACGAGGTGGACAAGCATATCAAGCTCGGCTATCGCGCCGTCAGGGTCCAGACCGGCGTTCCCGGCATCGCCACCACCTACGGCGTCGCCAAGCGCGAGGGCGAGCGCTACGAACCGGCGGATTCCGACCTGCCGGCCGAGCACGTCTGGAGCACGGAGAAATATCTCAATCACGTGCCCAAGCTGTTCGCTGCGGTCCGCGAACGCTTCGGGCATGACATCCACGTCCTGCACGACGTCCATCACCGCCTGACCCCCATCGAGGCCGCCCGGCTGGGCAAGATGGTCGAACCCTATCATCTGTTCTGGCTGGAGGACTGCGTCCCGGCCGAGAACCAGCAGAGCCTGAAGCTGATCCGCGAGCACACGACGACACCGCTGGCCATCGGCGAAGTCTTCAACTCGATCCACGATTACCGCGAGATGATCGAGAACCAGTGGATCGACTATATCCGCACCCCGCTGACCCACGGCGGCGGCATTACCCACCTGCGCCGGATCGCCGATCTGGCGGCGCTCTACCACATTCGCACCGGCTTCCACGGCCCCACCGACCTGTCGCCGGTGTGCCTGGGCGCCGCGGTTCACTTCGACACCTGGGTGCCCAACTTCGGCGTGCAGGAGCACATGCCCCACGAATCCGCCACCGACGAGGTGTTCCCCCACGACTACCGCTTCGAGGACGGTCACTTCATCGTCGGCGAAACGCCGGGGCACGGTGTCGACATCGACGAGGACCTGGCCAAACAGTATCCCTACAAGCGCGCCAGCCTACCGGTCAATCGGCTGGAAGACGGCACGCTGTGGCATTGGTAGGAGGCAACGCGATGACCCAAGTGACAACCCTGGCCAGCGAGTACGCCGATGCCCCGGTCGGCATCGTTCACCTTGGCCTGGGCGCGTTCCACCGCGCCCATCAGGCGGTCTTCGTCGAGCGCAACCTGGCCCGTCACGGTGGCGGCCCCTGGGGAATCAGTAGTGCCAACATCCGCTCCAACCGGCGCCTGATCGATCTGCTGCGCGAGCGGGGCCAGCGCTATCACGTCGCCGAGTATGCCGACAGCCGCACACTGACGCTGCGTGAGATCGCCTCGATTCGCGAGGCCCTGTATGCCGGTGAGGACGGCGCCGATCGCGAGGCGCTTCTGACGCGCATGAGCGCTCCGGAAGTGCGCATCGTCACCCTGACCGTCACCGAGAAGGGCTACTACCTGAACCCCGCCGAAGGCACGTTGATAACCGATGCGCCGGCCATCGTTCACGATATCGCCCAGCCGCATGCCCCCCGCACCGCGCCGGGCATGCTGGTCGAGGCGCTGGCCCGACGCCAGGCGGCGGGCATTGCGCCGTTCACGGTATTGTCCTGCGACAACATGCCGGACAACGGTCGGCGAACCCGAAAGGCCGTGGTCGACCTGGCCCGGGAACGCGACCCGGCATTGGCTGCCTGGATCGAAGAGAACGTCGCCTTCCCCTGCAGCATGGTGGACCGTATCGTGCCGGCCATGACCGAGACCGACTTCAAACGCCTGCACGAAGTGGGGGTCGATGACGCGGCCGCCGTGGCCTGCGAAGCCTTCACGCAGTGGGTCATCGAGGACGATTTCCCGCAGGGGCGTCCCGACTGGGAGCACGAAGGCGTCGAGATGGTCGCCGATGTCGCGCCCTTCGAGACCATGAAGCTGCGCATGCTCAATGGCAGTCATTCGCTGCTGGCCTACCTGGGTGCGCTGGATGGCGTCGAGACCGTCTTCGATGCCGTCAGTCGAGAGGATTTCACTGCCCTGCTCAAGCGCTACATGCGCCAGGAGGCGGCACCAACGTTAGCCATGCCCGAAGGTACCGACCTCGATGCCTACGCCGACAGCCTGCTGGCGCGCTTTGCCAACGATAGCCTGCGCCATCGCCTGCAGCAGATCGCCATGGACGGTTCGCAGAAGATCCCGCAGCGCTGGCTCCAGGGAGCGCAGGTCCTGCTCGAAGCGGACGGCGACATCGCCTGCACGGCACTGGGTATCGCGGCGTGGATCCGTTACACGGCAGGCAACGATCTGCACGGCAATGCCTATCCTGTCGACGATCCCATGGCCGGGACCTTCGCCGAACTGCACGCTCGCCATGGCGAGTCGCCCCAGGCCTTGGTCAACGCCTTTCTGGCTCAGGAGGCCGTGTTCCCCCCGGCGCTGGTACAGGATGAGTGTTTCTCCCAGGCAGTACAGACGGCGTATCGCTCGATATCGGATCAGGGCGTCAAGCAAACGCTGCTGGCCATGCTCGAAAACTGACGCTTTCACCTCGCGTGCAAGCTGCGCTGCCCCGCCCCGGAGGTACGCAAAACCCCAAGCCGATGGTAAGGTGACAGACGAATTATCGAGGATCGTTTGACCATGCCCCAGCTTGCAGGTACACGCGTGCTTCTCGGCGTCAGCGCCGGAATCGCCGCCTATAAGAGTGCCCATCTGGCGCGTCTGTTAAAGAAGGCCGGAGCCGAAGTCCATGTCGTGATGACCGAAGGCGCTCAGGCCTTCATCACCCCGCTGACGTTCCAGGCGCTGACCGGCGAAGCCGTACGCACGTCGCTGCTCGATCCCGAGGCCGAAGCCGGCATGGGCCACATTGAACTGGCCAAGTGGGCCGACCTCGTGCTCATCGCTCCCGCCACGGCTGATCTCATGGTGCGCCTGGCTCATGGCCACGCCGATGATCTGCTGACCACCCTGTGTCTGGCCACCGAGGCGCAGTGTTTGATGGCGCCCGCCATGAACCAGGCCATGTGGCGCCACCCCGCGACCCAGCGCAATGCGCAGCGTTTGAGGGAGGATGGCTGGCAGCTGCTGGGACCCGCCGGGGGCGAGCAGGCTTGCGGCGACGTCGGCCCCGGACGGATGCAGGAGCCGGAAGAGATCCTCGACGCGCTCCAGGCGTTGGGGGCCATGTCAGCGTCCGGGAGCCTGGCACAAGGAGTAAGGGTGACGCTGACGGCCGGCCCGACCCGCGAGGCAATCGACCCGGTGCGTTATCTGACCAATCACAGCTCCGGCAAGATGGGCTATGCCCTGGCCTCCGCCTTCGCCCGTCAAGGAGCCCGGGTACGCCTGATCAGCGGACCGGTTACGCTACCCACGCCTGCCGACGTCGAGCGCATCGATGTGGTCTCGACTCAGGACATGCTCGAGGCAGCCAGCCAGGCGGTGCCCGACACCGATATCTTCATCGGCTGCGCGGCCGTGGCCGACTACCGTGCCGAGCAGATCAGCGAACACAAGCTGAAGAAGACGGCAGATGACGACACCCTGTCCCTACGCCTGGTCAAGAATCCCGACATCATCGCCGAACTCGCTTCGCGCCCCGATCGGCCTTTCATGGTCGGCTTTGCCGCCGAAACCCGCGACCTCGAAACCTATGCCCGCGACAAGCTGGCCCGCAAGGGTCTCGATCTGATCGTCGCCAACGACGTCAGCCAGCAGGGTCTGGGGTTTGGCTCCGACGACAACGCTGCGCTGCTGATGTGGCCCGGCGATGACGCGCCCGGCCGTGAGTCCCTGCCGGCCCAGGCCAAGACAGCCCTGGCGGAGGCGATTCTCCACCGCGTCATCGATCGCTATCGCCAGACGCGTAGCACTTTTACAGGAAAATGAATGATGGACACGCTCCCGGCTTCGACGACCGCGCTCCGCCACGCTAGACTTTGTGTGAAGATCCTCGACGAGAGGGTGCGCGAATTTCCGATGCCGCACTATGCCACCGAAGGCAGCGCAGGCATGGATCTGCGTGCCCTGCTTGATGCCCCGCTGACCCTGGCACCCGGGGATAGCCAACTGGTGCGTACCGGACTCGCCATTCATATCGGCGACCCGGGACTCGCCGGCATGATCCTGCCGCGCTCGGGTCTGGGGCACAAGCATGGCATCGTGCTGGGCAACCTGGTGGGACTGATCGACTCCGACTACCAGGGCGAGTTGATGATCTCGGTATGGAACCGAGGACAGGACTCCTTCGTTCTCGAGCCCGGCGAGCGTCTGGCCCAGTACGTGCTGGTACCGGTGGTCCAGGCCGAACTCGATGTCGTCGAGGATTTCACCGCCAGCCGCCGCGGAACCGGTGGCTTCGGCCACTCAGGCCGTCATTGATCCGACAGCCATTGACACACACGGCCTCTCGGCCATTGCATGAAGGGACGCATCATGAGCCAGACCTCTAACGCCAACATTCCGGCCTCCATCTTTCGCGCCTATGACATACGCGGCGTGGTCGGCAAGGATCTCACCGTCGAGCGCGTTCGCCTGATCGGTCGCGCCATCGGCAGCGAAGCCGCCAAACGCGGCGAGTCGAGCGTGATCGTTGCCCGTGACGGGCGCAAGTCCGGCCCCGACATGGTCGGCGCGCTCACCGAGGGGCTGCGTGCCGCAGGACGCGACGTCATCGACATCGGCATGGTGCCGACACCGGTACTCTACTTTGCCGCCAACACCATCGACGGCGTCAGCTCCGGCGTCGCCGTGACCGGCAGCCACAACCCGCCCGACTACAACGGCTTCAAGATCATGATCGGTGGCGCCACGCTGTCGGGTGACGATATCACCGACCTGTACCGTCGCATCGAGGAAGAGGATTTCACCAGCGGCGAAGGCAGCTATCGAGAACAGGACGTCCGAAACGACTACCTCGAACGCATCCTCGGCGACATCGAGCTGGCCCGTCCGATCAAGGCCGTGGTCGACTGCGGCAACGGCGTCACCGGCGAACTCGGCCCGCAGCTGATCAAGCGCCTCGGGGCCGATATCACCACCCTGTTCGACGACATCGACGGCAATTTCCCCAACCACCACCCCGATCCGGGCAAGCTCGAGAACCTGCAGGACCTGATTGCCAAGGTCAAGGAGACCGGCGCCGATGTCGGCCTGGCCTTCGACGGCGACGGCGACCGTGTCGGCGTGGTCACGCCCAAGGGTGAGGTGATCTATCCCGATCGGCTGATGATGGCCTTCGCCGAGGACCTGCTGAAGCGTCAACCGGGCGCGCGCATCATCTTCGACGTCAAGTGCACCGGCAACCTGGCCCAGGTGATCGAGAAGGCCGGTGGCGAGCCGGAAATGTGGCGTACCGGTCACTCGCTGATCAAGGGCCGCATGAAGGAGACCGGCGCGGCGCTGGCCGGTGAGATGAGCGGCCACATCTTTTTCAAGGAGCGCTGGTACGGCTTCGATGACGGTCTCTACGCCGCCGCCCGACTGCTCGAGATACTGGCCGGCCAGGGCGAGGACGCCGACACCTATTTCTCGCGCTTCCCGCAGGACCTGGGCACTGCCGAGATCAACGTCGAAGTCACCGACGAGAACAAGTTCGATATCGTCAAGCGCCTGGCCACCGAGACCGACTTCGGCGAGAACGGCGTCAAGACCACCCTCGACGGTATCCGAGTCGACTACCCCGACAGCTGGGGCCTGTGCCGCGCCTCCAATACCACGCCGATGCTGGTGTTCCGCTTCGAGGGCAAGTCACAAGAGGCCCTCGACAAGGTCAAGGCACGCTTTCGTGACGCCCTCAAGAAGGTCGCGCCGGAGTCCGAACCGACGTTCTGACGGCCCCTGCGGCAGACGTTCTTGTCAAAAGCGCATGGGGATGCTGACAAAGGTCACGAGCGATGGCCAGTCAAGGCGAAATTCGCCGAAAAAGCGCAGTTTACGGGAGTAAATGAGCATTTTGAGACGGATTTCAACGCCGAATGGACGAGCGCAGCAGTTGTCAGCATTCTCCATCTTGCTATGATCGATCAGGCCGCCTGCGGGCGGCTTTTTTGCGCTCATGAGCACTTCTCGAGACGCTCAGGCACCACACATGCGCATCTGACCCATAACGATTCTGGACATCAAGGAAATTAATCATGAGCCAGCAGGAACGCGATCCGCGTCAGGTCGTGGAGATTCTGTCCGAGGCGCTGCCCTACATTCAGCGCTTCTCGGGCAAGACGGTAGTGGTCAAGTACGGCGGTAACGCCATGACCGAGGATACGCTGATCGACTCCTTCGCTCGCGACATGGTGCTGATGAAGGAGGTAGGCATCAATCCAGTGGTCGTGCACGGCGGCGGCCCGCAGATCGGCGAACTCCTGGCCAAGCTCAATATCGAGTCGCGCTTCGTCAACGGCATGCGCGTGACCGACGCCGAGACCATGGACGTGGTCGAGATGGTCCTCGGCGGGCTGGTCAACAAGGGGATCGTCAATCTGATCAATCAGAGCGGCGGCAAGGCCATCGGCCTGACCGGGAAGGACGGCGCGCAGATTCTCGCCCGCCAGCTCAAGGTCAGCCGTCAGACGCCGGAGATGACGGCCCCCGAAATCATCGATATCGGTCACGTCGGAGAAGTGGCGCACGTATCCACCGATCTAATCGAGATGCTCGCGGCACGGGACTTCATTCCAGTGATTGCGCCGATCGGCGTCGACGAGCAGGGGCACAGCTATAACATCAATGCCGATCTGGTCGCCGGCAAGGTAGCCGAGGCGCTGGGTGCCGAGAAGCTAATGCTGCTGACCAACGTCGCCGGCCTGATGAACGCCGAAGGTGAAGTGCTTACCGGACTTTCCACCGCCCAGGTCGATGCACTGATCAGCGACGGCACCATTCATGGAGGCATGTTGCCCAAGATCCGCTGTGCCCTTGAAGCCGTGAAAGGCGGCGTCAGAAGCGCCCATATCGTCGACGGTCGGGTTGCTCACGCCACGCTGCTGGAGATATTCACCAATGCCGGCGTCGGCACACTGATCACCGACGTGGCAAACGAGACATCGGAGGCCGACGCATAAAGAGGCCGGTAGAAAGCCATTTCAGGGCCATTCGTTAATTTCCCGTTTCGCAAAGAAACGCTCAGATAATTGCCGATAACCCAACGAAACATTAGGATGGGGTGACGCCAACATCGTAGAAGACCATCAATGACGCAGGCCAAACCCAAGCGCAACCGCCGCGAAGAGATTCTTCAGGCTTTGGCGCTCATGCTCGAGGAAGACAGCGGCAAGCGCATCACCACGGCCGCTCTGGCACGCCAGGTCGGCGTTTCGGAAGCCGCCTTGTATCGGCACTTCCCCAGCAAGGCGCGCATGTTCGAGGGTCTGATCGAATTCATTGAAGAGACGCTTTTCGAACGGATCCGGCGCATTCTCGACGAGACACCCTCCGCCGAGGCACGCTGTCACCACATCCTCACGCTGATTCTCGGTTTCTCCGAGAAGAATCCCGGCTTGTGCCGGCTGCTTGGTGGCGATGCCCTTACCGGTGAAACGGCGCGCCTGCGCATCCGCATGACCCAACTGTTCGACCGGCTGGAAACCCAGCTCAAGCAGATCCTTCGCGAAGCGGAACTGCGCGAAGGCCTACGCACCACGATCCCGGTATCGGCAGCCGCCAATCTACTGCTGGCCTGCGCGGATGGTCGCATCAGTCAGTACGTACGCAGCGATTTCAAGCATCCCCCCACCCAGCATTGGGACGAGCAGTGGAAAACCCTGTCCGCCTCCCTGCTGGTGACAGTGCCACAGGCTGCCGGTGCCTGATTGCACCGCACGAGCCCTTCGATTCACGTACGACTCGATCGACATACCATCCGATCTACCATGCAAAAAACCCGGCTCATCTGAGCCGGGTTTTCGTTCACGCATATGATTCGCTTCATCGGACCACCAGGCGGCAACCGCTTCCCGCCCTGCTTGCGGCTCAAGCCGCCAGCGTGTCCTCGCCGAGCGCCTGCTTGAGCTTCTTCATGGCGTTCTTTTCCAACTGCCGGATACGCTCGGCAGAGACGCCGTAGACATCGGCCAGCTCATGCAGGGTCGATTTCTCCTCGGAGAGCCAGCGCTGCTGCAGGATGTCACGTGAGCGATCATCCAGATTGGCCAGGGCATCCTGCAAGCGCCGTGTAGAATCCTCTTCCCAATCGGACTCCTCGAGCTGAGAGGCCGGATCGTAGCGACCGTCTTCGAGATAATGGACCGGCGCCTGATAGCCCTGCTCCTCCTCGTCCGCTGGCGAAGCATCGAACCCCGCGTCAAAGGCCGACAGGCGGCCTTCCATGTCACGCACCACTTCAGGCTTGACGTCGAGATCCTTGGCGATCGCCTCGATCTCGTCATTGTTCAGCCATGCCAGACGTTTCTTGGCACTGCGCAGGTTGAAGAACAGCTTACGCTGCGCCTTGGTGGTGGCGATCTTGACGATACGCCAGTTGCGCAGCACGAACTCATGGATCTCGGCCTTGATCCAGTGCACGGCAAAGGAGACCAAGCGGACGCCCTGGTTGGGGTCGAAACGCTTGACGGCCTTCATCAGACCCACGTTGCCCTCCTGGATCAGATCAGCCTGAGGCAGGCCGTAGCCGGAGTAGCTCCGCGCGATATGCACGACGAAACGCAGATGCGACATGACCATGCGGCGTGCCGCCTCCAGGTCATTGTGATCATGCAGGCGAAAGGCCAACTCGCGTTCTTCTTCAGCGGTCAGCACGGGAATACTGTTAACCGCCTGGATGTAACCATTCAGGTCGTGGCCCGGCGAAAGATGACCGACAGGCAGAAGACTGGTGCTCATGCAGATGTCTCCATTGTTGCCCAGCGTGCCGTCATCGGGTCGCGCCTTCCCGGCGCATGTCCGTACAACCACGACGGCACAGCAAGTAAGATGCCTAACAAACGCATGCGGCTCTATGACCGCACCACGATACCAAAGTTCAACATTGCCCCCGGGTGCCGAGGGGCATTCTCAACGGGGCTGGCTCAACGGGGCCGGGTATCGGCAAGATGCCGCCCGACGGCGAGCCAGGCGCCCAGCCAGCCCAGTAGTGTACTCGAAAAGAGTAGTAAGGCCGAGCCATTGAAGCCTAACCGAGGGAACGAAAAAACCGCCCCATAGCTTTGCGCCAGTGCCGTGGCGGGCGCCATCAGCCAGTGGCTCCCCAGGGTCAGCAGCCCCCAGGCCAGCAGGCCTCCACCCAGCCCGTACCAGGCTCCGCTATAGAGGAACGGTCGGCGGACGAAGGCGTGCGTGGCACCGATCAGCGTGACTACCTCGATCTCCTGGCGGCGGCTCTCCACCGCCAGTCGGATGGTGTTGCCCACGATCAGCAATACCCCCAGACCGAACAATATGCCGAGCGCCAGCGCCAGGCGTTGACCCAGATCAGCGAGATTGCGCAGGCGCTCCAGCCAGGCCAGATCCAGTCGCGCCTCCTCGACGCCCGGCAATCCTTGCAGCCGATCGGCCAGTTGACGCACCGCCTGGGGGTGCGTGTCATCGGGAACGATGATCACGCTGGCCGGCAATGGGTTGGTTTCCAGCGAGCCCAGCGCATCATCCAGCCCCAATGCCGCCTGGAATTCGGCCAAGCCTTCGGCGGCAGTCACCAGACGGGCGCTATCGACACCGGGCTGCCCGCGTAGCGACGTGGTGACATCGAGGGCCCGGGACTCATCGACATCGTCAGCCAGATATACCGTGACCGTGGCGCTGGCATCGAGCTCCGCGTCCAGCAGTCGCGCCCCGTCAAGCGCCAGCCACAGACCCACCGGCAGAATCAGGGCGATGGCGATGGCCAGCATGGTCAGCAAACTGCCCAGCGGATGCCGCGCCAGGCGTCGCAGACTGTCGACACACATGGCTCGCTGATGGCGCAACCAGGCGCGGGTGCGGCTATCCATTCCCGGACGGCTCGACCGGGCGCCACGCCGCATCGCGGCCGGCTCTTCACGCCGACTCATGCCGCCTCCTGATCATTGACCAGGCGGCCGTCACGCAACTTCAGTACCCGATGATGCAGATGGGCAATCAACGCCAGATCGTGGCTGGCAACGACGACCGTCGTCCCGATACGGTTGAAATCTTCGAACAGGCGCATGATCTCGGCGGACAGCTGTGGATCGAGATTGCCGGTCGGCTCGTCGGCGAGCAGGAGCGCCGGCTTGTTGACCACGGCCCGGGCGATGCCGACGCGCTGCTGTTCCCCTCCCGAGAGTTCGATGGGCAGGGCTTTCTCGCGATGCAGCAGTCCCACCTTGTCGAGCGCCGCGCGCACGCGACGCGACGCCTCGCGCGGCTCCATCCCCTGAATCTCCAACGGCAGCGCCACATTGGCGAAGATGCTGCGGTCGAACAGCAATTGGTGATCCTGGAAGACCACGCCGATCTGGCGCCGATAGAACGGCACCTGGCTATCATGCAGACGATCGATGTCGTGTCCCGCCACCAGAATACGTCCACGCGAGGGACGCTCGAGACGCATGATCAGACGCAGCAGCGAACTCTTGCCCGCCCCCGAGTGCCCGGTCAGGAACAGCATCTCGCCGCGCCGGACACGGAAGTTGATGTCGGCGAGCGCCTCGAAGCGCCCGCCGTAGCGCTTGCCTACGTGTTCGAACGCGATCATCTCTTAGGATTCAGCCGTGTCCCGTTCGAATAACGCCTTGACGAAATCCTGTGCCGCGAAGGGGCGCAGATCGTCCAGCGATTCACCTACCCCGATATAGCGAAGGGGTGTATTGAGCTGCTTGGCCAGCGCGAAGATGATGCCCCCCTTGGCGGTGCCGTCGAGCTTGGTCAGGGTGATGCCGGTGACAGGAATCGCTTCATTGAACGTCGCCGCCTGGGCCAGCGCGTTCTGGCCGGTACCGGCATCCAGCACCAGCATGACTTCATGGGGAGCGCTTTCGTCGAGCTTGGCCATCACCCGGCGCACCTTCTTGAGCTCCTCCATGAGCGGTCCCTTGTTGTGCAGCCGCCCGGCGGTATCGGCGATCAGTACATCGACCTTGCGCGCCTTGGCGGCGGCCAGAGCGTCGTAGATCACCGAGGCGCTGTCGGCGCCGGTGTGCTGCGCCACCACGGGAACCTGATTGCGCTCCCCCCAGACCTTGAGCTGCTCGACGGCGGCGGCACGGAAGGTATCGCCGGCGGCCAGCATCACGCTACGCCCCTCGGCCTGGAAGCGCTTGGTCAGCTTGCCGATGGTGGTGGTCTTGCCGACGCCGTTGACCCCGACCATCAGGATGACGAACGGCCCTTCTCCCTTGGGCGGCAGGGCCAGCGGAACCGTCACCGGCTCGAGCAGCGCGGTCAGTTCCTCCTGCAACGCCCGATACAGGGCCTCGGAGTCGTTGAGTTCCTTGCGGCTCACGCGTGCCGCCAGCCGGTCGATGATCTCGGTGGTCGCCTCGATGCCCACGTCCGCCATCAGCAGTTGGGTCTCGAGATCCTCCATCAATTCGTCGTCGATCTGCTTCTTGCCCAGGAACAGATTCGCGACACCCTCCGTCAGGTTGGCGCGCGTCTTGCCCAGTCCGGCCCTGATGCGCGAGAACCAGCCTCCCTTGGGCTTTTCCTGCGGCGCGGCAGGCGTCGAGACAGCTTCCGGCAGCGGCTCGTCGGCGTTATCGCCCTCTTCCTCGAGCTGCTCGCGAGTTTCCTGGTGGGCCTGTTCGGCAGCCTCCCTGAGCACCGCGGACTTGTCGGTCTCCTCCGGCAACTCATCGCGTGCCACCTCGTCGCTGACCGCCGCCTCCACTGGCTCGGACCCGGGTTGAGGCACGGATTCAGTCGCATCCGTGGCCAGCGCCTGCGCTGTCGGATCGACCGGCCGCTCTTTCAGTGCCGACTGCCCCGGCTCGGACTCGTCCGGCACTTCGAGCGCCTCGCGGGCCGCTTCGCGCTCGCGAGGCTCGGGCTTCATCTCGACCGGGGGCTGCGTCTCGGGATCCACCTCGTGAACGTCCCCCTCGGGCGCGGTCGCATCCGTAGCCAACGCTTCCGCTGCCGGATCGACTGGCCGCTCGTCAAGCGCCGACAGGCCCTCTCCGGTTTCGGGCGTCTCACGCAGCGACTCGCGGGCCGCTTCACGCTCGCGCGTGTCGGGCTCCACTTCGACAGGCGGCAACGTCTCGGGGGACACCGCATGCACCTCACCCTCGGTGACGGGGGGCTCGACCGCCGCGGCCGCCTGCGCAGCGTCTGCATTTTCCTCGATAGAGGCCTCCCTTTCGGCGGAGGCTTCCTCTTCCTCGCGACGCAGCGCTTCCTGCTCCTGCGCCTGGGACTCTTCCTGCTGCTTCTTCTTACGCTTGAAAAAACCGAACATGGGCGAGAACTGTCCTGGTGTGAATACGGTTGGACAATGCGGCCGGCGACTGGCGCTGCCCACCGTCATGAACACGGCTGCCGTTTCGCGACGTAGGGAGCACCAGCGCGATGCCGAGGGAAGACCGTGCGCCCGGGCGACTCCGCTCTTCCCGAAAGGATGCGCATCATCCTATCACTCCTGCCTGGGTGGGGGTACAATCCGCCGATCATGAGTCGACGTCATTCTGCCCCCCGCTCCCGTCACGCCAAACGCGCCACTTCCCCGCCCCAGGGCCGGGGGACAGGCAAGCTGCGCATCATCGGCGGTGAATATCGCCGACGGCTGCTACCGGTCCCCGACAGCCCCGGGCTGCGCCCCACTCCCGACCGGGTGCGCGAGACCCTGTTCAACTGGCTGAATGCGGTGACCTCGGGACGCCGGGTACTGGATCTTTATGCCGGCACCGGGGCGCTGGGCATCGAGGCGCTGTCACGCGGCGCACGGGAGGCGCTATTCGTCGAGCGCGTCAGCGACGTTGCCCGGCGCCTGCGGGACAATCTCGATATGCTGGGTGCAGCAGGCCAGGTAGTGACGCAGGATGCCGCAGCGTTTCTTGCCGGTTCCGCCACGCCCTTCGGGCTGGTCTTTCTCGACCCGCCGTTTCGCCAGGGGCTGGCGGCCGAGGCGTGTGCACGGCTGGATCAGGATGGCTGGCTGGAGCACGACGCCTTCGTATATGTCGAGACCGAGCATGAACTCGCCCTGACGGTACCTTCGACCTGGATCGTGCATCGCGAGGTGCGTGCCGGAGACGGCATCGGGCGGCTGTATCGCGTGACGTCATGAAATGTTCGCAGTGCCTGCCCCTTGCCGCCGTCGCAGGGGCTGCGTACGCTGACCGCCACCACGCCAATTCAGGAGAATGCCATGAGTATCGAACTCTTCAACCAGCTTGAGCAGAAGGTCCAGAACGCGGTCGACACCATCGAGATGCTGAAGATGGAGGCCGAGGAGTTGCGCGAGGAAAACGGCCGCCTCAAGCAGGAGCGTGACGACTGGGAGCGCCGTCTGGGAGATCTGCTGGGCAAGTTCCAGGGACTGGAGGGCGACACCTCCTCCTGAGACCCGACGCTCCGGTCCGGCCTCACGTCAGGGGGCGAGATCTCGCGACATCAGCACGGCATCTTCGCGTGAGCCATCGGCATGGGAATAATACCCTCGCCGGTGGCCGTCGACCTGAAACCCCGCCGTCTCGTAAAGCTTCAGCGCCGGCGCATTGCTCTGGCGAACCTCCAGCAACAAGCGCTCGCTCCCCCGCTGCATCGCCAGCTCGATCAGTTTCGTCAGCAGATGCCGCCCCACGCCCTGCCGGCGTGAATCGGGCGATACGGTGATCGCCTGCAATTCGGCTTCGAAGGGTAACCAGTGGAGCACGGCAAAGCCGGCCAGCCCGGCATCGCCGGTCACCGCCTGCCGACACGCGCCCCATATCTCGCTACGCTCGTCGGCAAGTGCCGCCTCGAGCAGTGCCGCCGACCAGGGGGATGCCTGCCCGGCCTGTTCGATGGCGACGAGGGCCGCGAGATGCCCGTGAGTCAGGCGCTCAATGTGCACCGCTCGGCTCCGAGGCGTCGCTCCAGGAGGTGTCGGCCCAAGCGGCCTGCCAGCGGGCCAGTTCCGGCCATAATCCGCGCTTGGCATCGGCGGAATTCGCCAGAGTGTGCAGTGACGGAAGCTGCCAGCACGGCAGATCCAAGGTCAGGCACCGGGCCTTTTCGACCTGCAGCACCGACAAAAGCGTTTTCTCTTCGCCGAAGATCAGTAACCGTTCGGGGCGCCAGCCGCGCCGCGCCTGCCCCATGACGAAGGCTCGCATTCCGTCGCGCGCCTCCTCGAGCGGGTCGGAAATCGCGCTCATCCCCGCCATCAGCGGCCAGCGGAACGTCTCGAACGCCGGCTCATCCTCGAGCGCGATGCCTGCGGCACGCAGAAGATTACCCAGCAGCTGCTGCTCGGTGCCGCCCATTTCGGTCTGCTCCGGTACCAGTACCAGCCAACGCTGCTGCAAGACGCCAATCTGCAGCACGAAGCGCAACGGCTCGGCCGTGACTTCCGGGGCAGGCTCTGGCGCGGGGGGGTGACGAGGCTCGGCGTGTTCGCCACGGGCCACGGAGGCCGGCGCCTCCTGCCCGGCATCTTCGTCCTGCAGCAGTGCCCGGGCACGGGCCAGCGAGGGCCGCGGCGCCGCGGGAGGCTCCGCTGGCGCCTCGGTCTTGCCGGCGGCGTCGAGCAGGGCATGCAGGCGCGCGCCAGGCGGCTCGACAGGCGGAGCATCCGCCTGGGGCCATTCGCATGATGGCGTAGGTGCCGCATTGGGCAAGCGATAGCGACTGCTCCAGGCGGTGAGGCCCATCGCCTCGAGATACTGCAGCCGCTGCGGCTCAGTGACCATCTAGTGGCGGCCGCCGCCCCGGCAGTTCGGCGACGCGGGACTCAGGTTGCCGCGCACACGCCACTCGTCGGGAGTGTATAGGTGCAGGGCGAGGGCATGCACCGGGCCCGAGAGCTCATCGGCCAGCACCGAGTAGATCTGTTGATGGCGCTTGACCGGCATCAGCCCCTGGAAGCCGGATGACACCAGCGTCACCTTGAAATGCGTCTCGGAATTGGGGGGAACGTGATGCATGTGACTCTCGTTCTCGACCGTCAGGTAGACCGGCTCGAGAGTCTGCAGCTTGTCTTCGATACGCGCCTGGACGCTCATGGGCGAAGCCTCCTTTGTCGAAAGACCTGATTGTCGAAGGATCGGGTTGATCTAAAGATCGGATTGCCGAAGGGCCCCATTGTAGCGTGTTGCCGCCGCCTGAGCGATGCACTACGGTCAGACTGCAAAATGTCTGCGCTCGGTCATGCGGCGTTAACAATGGGCTAAAGGCACGTTCCGCCTTGCCTGATCGTCGCTCGACGACTTTCGAACATCCCTCAGCGCTTTGCCGCCAGCGGAATCCGCCGTACGCTGAGCAGCAGCGCGAGCACCACCGAGCCACACCCCAGCCACAACGCCAGGGCGATCGAACCGAAGGACAACGCCAGCACCAGACCGACCAGCGCCGTCCCCAGCGACTGGCCGAAGGTGCGCACCGAGGCCAGGATGCCTGAAGCGTTGGCACTCAACTCGAGCGGCACGCTACCGATCATCTCGCGATTGTTGGGGGCCTGGAACAACCCGTAGCCGAGACCGCAGAGCGTGGCACGCCAGACGATATCGAAAGTGGTCGCCGCCGTTCCCATCAGGGCGAACGCCAGCATGCCCAGCAGGAAGATCCCCAGGCCCAGCGACGACAACAGCGTCGGGTTGACGCGATCCGCCAGGCGTCCGGCCAAGGGCCCGGAAAACATCAGCGCCAGCGGCCATGGCGTGAACAGCCACGCCGCCTGCAAGGGGGAAAGATCCATCTGCGTCTGGTACAGGAACGGCAACCCGACGAAAGCCGCGCCCTGGGCCACGAAGGCCAGCAGGGACACCGCGGCAGCCAGCGCGAAGCGCGGCTCCTCGAACATGACCAGCGGTACCAGCGGCCGCGGTGCGCGACGCTGCCGCCACACGAAGAGCCCGGTACACACCCCGCTCGCCACCAGCGGTACCATGACGATAATTCCGCGCTCGCCGTGACCGAAGCGATCGATGGCAAGGACGAAGCCGCCCAGCATGACGGCCGACAGCAGCGCTCCCGCCCAGTCGAACGCTCCGGGCCGGGCCGGCTCTCGCGGCAAGGCACGCCAGGCGAGCCATAGCGCCAGTACGCCGATGGGTACATTGATGGCGAACAGCCACGGCCAGCTGGCGAGATACAGGATGCCGCCCCCCAGCGACGGCCCGAAAGCGATCCCGAAGGCGACGACGAAAGTGCTCAGACCGATGGCCGAGCCCAGCAGACGCGGCGGAAAGATGACCCGGTACAGCGAAGGACCAATGCTGAGCATGGCAGCCGCGCCGATGGCCTGCAGGGCGCGGGAGAGCAGCAGCAGCTCCAGCGAGCGGGACAGGGCACAGCCCAGTGAGGCCAGCGTGAACACCACCAGACCGCCGATGTAGAGGCGGTAACGTCCGACAAGGTGGCTGAGCGCAGCAAAGGACAGCAGCGACGCGGCGCAGACGAGCTGGTAGATGTTGGTTATCCACACGGCGTGGGAGCCCGCGACTTCGAACTCCTGCGCCAGGGTCGGCAGCGCGATGTTGACGATGCCGCTGTCAAGCACGGCCATGAGGGTGCCCATGATCAATGTCAGCACCGCCAGCCGGCGTTGCGGACCCGGCAGGCCGCTGTCGCCGGGCTGCGTTTCGAACAGCCGACCTAACAGCACGCGACGGGCAGGCTCGTCCTTCCGCGCCCATTCCGTAGCGGAGAGCGCAGAGAGTCCGTCGCGAAAAGGCAGAGTACCCTGGAAACCACCTTACTCCTCATCGGTTTCCAGCAGCAGTTCGTCATCGACTTCGGAAACTTCCAGCGGCGCCTCGTCGTCGAGGTCGATGGCCAGATAGCTGTGCTCGACGCTGAGGAACTGCTTGAACAGTGCCCAGTTCAGCTCCGCCGGCCACTGGCGCTCATCCTCCTCCCAGGCACGCAGCTCGCTCTCCAGAATATCGGCAAAGCGATCGTGCACGAAGGCCTCCAGCGCCTCGGGCGTATCCATCTCGGGAATCAGGTAGACGGTATTTTCCCGATCGATATCCTGAAGCGTCAGGTCATCATCGCCTACCGTGGGCTCCAGCGAGTTGATCCAGTCCACGAATGCCTGGGTCGGCTTGACGCTCAGAGCAGAGCGATTGAGCAATTTCATCCTTCGGCCTCCACGACTCGAAACGACGCTCATTATGGTCGTTCGCCACGTCTCTTACCAACACTATCCCGTGCAATGACGCAGATTCGCGCCATGACCCGGCTTTGCGCCGGCCTGGAAGCGCCGACGACGAGACACGAGGAGCATATCCCCACTCCCTCGCGTCTCGCCGGAAGCCGTGGATAGCGCCTCAATCGGCCTGGGGACGCATCGCGGGGAACAGCAGCACGTCGCGAATCGACGGGCTGTCGGTGAACAGCATCACCAGACGATCGATCCCGATCCCCTCGCCCGCCGTCGGCGGCAGGCCGTACTCCAATGCCCGTACGTAATCGGCATCAAAATACATCGCCTCGAGATCGCCGGCCTCCTTCTCGGCCACCTGCGCGGCGAAACGTTCGGCCTGATCCTCGGCATCGTTGAGCTCCGAGAATCCGTTGGCGATCTCGCGGCCGCCGACGAAGAACTCGAAACGGTCGGTGACGAACGGGTTGGCATCGTTGCGCCGCGCCAGCGGGCTGACCTCGGCCGGGTACTCGATGATGAAGGTCGGCTGGTCGAGCTGGTGCTCGGCGACCTCCTCGAATATCTCGGTCTGCAGCTTGCCGAGCCCCCAGCCTTCCTTGACCTGCAGCCCCAGTTTCATGGCCGTGTCGCGGGCCGCCTCGAGGGTGTCGATATCGGCATCGGCGATGCCGTCGCCATACTCGAGGATAGCCTTGCGCAGCGTCAGCCGACGGAACGGCTGCCCCAGGTCGTACTCGGTACCCTGATAGTTGAGTACGGCGGTTCCCAGCACTTCCTCGGCGGCATTGCGGATCATCGCCTCGGTCAGGTCGAGCAGGTCCCGGTAATCCGCATAGGCCCAGTAGAACTCGAGCATGGTGAACTCGGGGTTGTGACGCGTCGACAACCCCTCGTTGCGGAAGTTGCGGTTGATCTCGAAGACCCGCTCGAAGCCGCCCACCACCAGGCGCTTGAGATACAGTTCGGGCGCGATGCGCAGGTACATGTCGATGTCCAGCGCATTGTGATGGGTGATGAACGGTCTCGCCGTAGCCCCGCCGGGAATCGGCTGCAGCATCGGCGTCTCGACTTCCATGAAGCCGCGCGCCTCGAAGAAGCGCCGGATCGAAGCGATGACTCCGGCACGCACCTCGAAGGCCCGCCGCGACTCGGGGTTCATGATCAGATCGACATAGCGCTGGCGGTAGCGCGCCTCGGTGTCGGTCAGGCCGTGGAACTTGTCGGGCAGCGGGCGCAGGCTCTTGGTCAGCAGTCTGGCCTCGACCATCATCACGTAGAGATCGCCCTTGCCGGACTTGTGCACCGGGCCGCGTGCAGCGACGATATCGCCAATGTCCCAGCCCTTGACGTCCTCCAGCACGTCTTCCGGCAACCCTTTCTTGTCGACGTAAAGCTGGATCTGACCGGAGACGTCCTGAATGACGATGAACGGGCCGCGCTTGCGCATGATGCGCCCGGCCACGGCCGCCTGGCGGTCGAGCGCCTCCAGTTCGGCCTTGTCCTTGTCGCCCAGCTCATCGATCAGCTCTGCCGCCAGACTGTCGCGGCGAAAGTCGTTGGGGAAGGCACTGGTGCCGGTGGCAGCCGCATGCTCGCGCCGCGCGGCCAGCTTGGCACGACGCTCCGTTATCAGGTGGTTTTCGTCGTGCTGGGGAGAATCCTGGTTCGCCATGGTTCTGCCTGTCTATGGAAGGTCGCTATCGATTTGTGGCGCGATTGGTGTGCCACCCAGGTCGAGACGCGTCATGAGCGACGACGAGGCCAGGCGCGGCGATGCGAATCAGCGCAGTGGACGTGGTTGTCCATGAGCATGATGAGCAGCGCCGCAACACCGCCTCGTCGAGCGCAACAGCGTCGCTCAAAGGCCCTGTTTGAGGCTGGCCACGATAAACTGATCCAGATCCCCGTCGAGCACCCGGTCGCAGTTGCTGGTCTGCACCCCGGTACGCAGATCCTTGATGCGCTGATCGTCGAGTACATAGGAGCGGATCTGACTGCCCCAGCCGATATCGGACTTGCTGTCCTCGGCCTGCTGCTTGGCGGCGTTACGCTTCTGCATTTCCAGCTCATAGAGCTTGGCCTTGAGCTGCTTCATGGCGAAGTCGCGGTTGGCATGCTGGCTGCGCTGGGTCTGACATGACACCACCACCCCGGTCGGCTCGTGGGTGATGCGCACCGCCGAATCGGTGGTATTGACGTGCTGGCCGCCGGCACCGGACGAGCGATAGGTGTCGACACGCAGATCGGCGGGGTTGATATCCACCTCGAAGCTGTCATCGACTTCCGGCGACAGGAACACCGAGGCGAACGAGGTATGTCGACGGCCGCCGGAATCGAACGGGCTCTTGCGCACCAGGCGATGCACGCCGGTTTCGGTACGCAGCCAGCCGAAGGCGTACTCGCCCTGGACGTGGATCGTCGCCGACTTGATACCCGCCACCTCGCCGGCGCTGACTTCGACGATCTCGACCTTGAAGCCGTGATGCTCGGACCAGCGCAGATACATGCGCAGCAGCATGTTGGCCCAGTCCTGGGCCTCGGTGCCGCCGGAGCCGGCCTGAATGTCGAGATAGGCGTTGTTGGCATCCATCTCGCCTGCGAACATGCGCCGGAACTCGAGCTTCTCGAGCGCTTTCTCGAGGCGTCCGAGCTCTTTCTCGACCTCTTCGACGGTACCCTCGTCGTCCTCCATCACCGCCAGCTCGAGCAGTTCGCTGCTGTCGGCGAGCCCGCGGTCGAGTTCGTCGATGGTTTCCACCACCAGCTCCAGCGCGGCGCGCTCCTTGCCCAACTTCTGGGCATAGTCCGGATCGTTCCAGACGTCGGGGTTCTCGAGTTCGCGGGAAACTTCCTCTAGCCGGTCCTTCTTTTCGGCATAGTCAAAGATACCCCCTCAGGATATCTGTCCGCTCGGACAGCTCCTTGATGAGGTTGTTGATCGGATTGATCTCTTGCATGGGAATCCTGTTCTGGCGTACGTAAACAAGACGTGGGCCCCTCAATGTCTCGAGCAGGCCGCGAAAGGGAAAAGACGCCTATTGTAGCCAAACGCCGATCAGGCGTCATCCTGCGCCGGCAGTGGGCGGCTTTACCCATCTCCCCGATGCGCTATCATCCGAAACATGCCTTTACATTGATTGTTCACGCTACCCACTGAAGGGATCTCACATGTTCGCGCCCACCTCGTGCGCCCGGGCCATCGGCCTGGCCATCGCCCTGTCGTCGCTCCCCCTCTCCGCCGCCACGCTGGATGTCGGTATTTCCGGTGACCCCGCGTCGCTCAGTCCGGCCAAGCTTACCGGCGGGGTCTGGGAGGAGGACGTGATGCGCGACATCTTCGAGGGACCGATCGCCATCGACGCCGAGGGCCAGATCATTCCCGGCGCCGCGAGTGACTGGGAGGTATCGGAGGACGGCCTCACCTACCGCTTTCATCTGCGCGATGGCCTCACCTGGTCCGACGGCACGCCCCTGACCGCCAACGACTTCGTCTTTGCCTACCGCCATCAGGTCGACCCGGCCACGGCGTCCAACTACGCTCACCGTCTCTACCCGATCGTCAACGCCCAGGCGATCAATGCCGGCGATAAACCGCTGGAAAGCCTTGGCGTCGAGTCCGTGGATGGCGGCAAGACGCTGCAGATCACCCTGACCGAGCCCACCGTCTACTTCCTCAAGACCCTGGTGCTGCCATTCGCCTACCCCATCCCGCAGCACGCTTACGAACAGTACGGCGAGGCCTGGAGCCGTCCCGAGAACATCGTGGTCAATGGCGCTTTCAAGCCAGTCGAGTGGGTCTCGCATTCGCAGCTCAAGACGCTCAAGAACCCGCGCTATCATGACGCCGCCAACGTCTCGCTCGACGGCGTCACCTTTTATCCCCTGGAGGACAAGAGCGCCGGCATCCAGCGCTTTCGCGCCGGCGAGCTCGACGTGCTGCGCGACTACCCGGCTGCGCAGTACTCACATCTCACCGAGATCCTGCCCGACGCCACCCACCTGTTCCCGTCGCTGGGCACTTACTACTACGTCTTCAATACCCGCGAGGGCTCGCCGGTGGCCGACCCGCGCATCCGCGAGGCGCTGAGCCTGGCGATTCGTCGCGACGTGATCGCCGACAAGCTACTTCAAGGAGCGGTGGAGCCGGCAACGTCGCTGGTACCGCCGGGCACCAGCGACTACCAGGCGCAGTCGCAGCCGGGGCTGGAGGCGCCGATGGAGGATCGCATGGCCCGTGCCCGCCAGCTGATGCAGGATGCCGGTTACGGCCCCGACCATCCGCTCGCCCTGACCCTGCGCTTCAACAGTGGCGACGAGCATCGCCGCATCGCCGTAGCCGTCGCCGCGATGTGGAAGCCGCTAGGCGTGGACGTCGAACTGCGCAACAGCGAGGCCAACGTGCATTATGCCGATCTGATGGAAGGCGATTTCCAGGTTGCCCGCGCCGCCTGGATCTCCAGCTACGACGATGCCCAGAATTTCCTGCAGTTACTGTCCGCCGAGACCAACAACTACGGCGCCTATCACAACGACAAATACGATGCCCTGCTGGCCGAGTCCGACAACGAGCGGGATGCCGGCAAGCGCGCCGACCTGATGCAGCGCGCCGAGTCGCTGGGGCTCGGCGACTACCCGTTGACACCGATCTATACCTACAGCTCGCGCAACCTGGTGGCGCCTTCGCTCAGCGGCTGGCACGACAACGCCCTGGACATGCATCCCTCGCGCTGGATTCACCTGAGCGAAGGACATGACGGATAAGAGCACGATGAACGTCGAGCGGTACTGGACTAAAGTTTCAATGTTAAATTTTTAACATCGAAAGTGCGGTCTTGTGCGCTTTTTGCCCAGCATCATGCAAAAAATCTAACGCTCTATCGAGCATTTGCATTAGACGACACTGTGTTGAACGGGGGAAGGTAAGGCATTCGGGGCACAATGTGCGTTCGTTTTCACCTTTGTGAATGCATTCACACGCCGCGCCACAACAACAAGTCGGAGCCTGTATCCTATGTTCAAGCCGTCCTCCTCTCATGTATTGAGCGCACTGGCCCTGTCCGGCGCGCTGTTCGCTTCGCCGGTATTTGCCCAGACGCTGAACATCGGCGAGATGGGTGAACTCGCCTCCTTCGATACCTCGCAGGTTTCCGGCGGGGTCTGGGAGTCCGACATCCTCATGGATGTCTACGAGGGGCTGGTCAAGGAAAGCGCCGAGGGCGAAGTCCTGCCCGGCATGGCCACCGACTGGGACGTCTCCGAGGATGGCCTGACCTACACCTTCCATCTGCGCGACGACGCCAGGTGGTCCGACGGCGAGCCGGTCACCGCCGAGGACTTCGTGTTCGGCTGGCGGCACCTGCTCGATCCCAAGAGCGCCTCGAAGTACGCCTATAATCTCTACCCGGTCAAGAACGCCAAGGCGGTCAACACCGGCAAGCAGCCGCTCGACGCCCTGGGCGTCGAGTCGTTGGACGAGGGCCGTACCTTCCGCGTGACCCTCGAGCAGGCAACCCCCTACTTCGTCCAGTTGCTGACCCACTACACCGCCTATCCCCAACCCAAGCACGTGGTCGACGAATACGGCAGGGACTGGACGGACATGGGCCATATCGTGACCAACGGCGCCTTCCATCCTGTGCAGTGGGTTTCGCAGTCGCGTATCACGGCCGAGAAGAACCCCGAGTACTACGACGCCGACCAGGTCAGCCTCGACAAGGTCAACTATTTCACCACCGAGGATCGCAACGCCGGCATCTCGCGCTTCCGTGCCGGCGAACTGGACGTGCTGCGCGAGTATCCCTCCAGCCGCTACCAGTGGCTCAAGGAACACCTGCCCGAGGCCACCCACATGGGCCCCTACCTGGGCAACTACTATTACGTGCTCAATCAGCGGGAAGGGGCGCCGACCGCCGACCCCAAGGTCCGCGAAGCGCTCAACCTGGTGGTCCGTCGCAATGTCCTGGCCAAGCAGATCATGGCGGGCACCTTCCTGCCGGCCTATGCCTTCGTGCCGCCGGGGGTGAACCACTATCAGCGCCAGCCGGTCCCGTTCAAGGACATGTCCATGGACGAACGCCTGGCCAAGGCCCAGCAACTGATGAAAGAAGCCGGCTACGGTCCCGGTCATCCGTTGACACTGACACTGCGCTACAACTCCAGTGACGAGCACAAGAAGATCGCCATTGCCGTGGCGGCGATGTGGAAACCGCTCGGCGTTGAGGTGCAGATGCAGCAGTCGGAGGCGACCGTTCACTATCAGGCCCTTCAGGAGGGTGATTTCGACGTCGCCCGCGCCGCCTGGGTCGCCGACTACAACGACGCCGAGAACTTCCTCAATCTGCTTCACAGTGGGGTCGGCAACAATTACGGCGCCTATGACGACGAGCGGTTCGACGAACTGATGGACAAGGCTGCCAAGACCCTCGATGCCGACGAGCGTGAAACGCTCATGCAGCAGGCCGAACAGACGGCGATGAATGACAATGCCGTAATCCCCCTGCTGTTCTACGTGACGCGCAACCTGGTCAATCCCGAGCTCGAGGGCTGGCAGGACAACGCCATGGATCGCCACCCCTCACGCTGGGTGACGTTCGCGCCCTAAGCTCTGTCTGAAAAATCGACGAGCGATAGCCTCCGGAGTCCTGCCATGTCCCACTACCGCCTATTGCCGGCTGCGCTCCTGTCCCTAGCTCTGGCCGTGTCGCCGCTGGGTCACGCCGCCACGCTGCATATCGGCAACAATGCCGAACCCGGCACGCTGGACCCGCAGAAGACCAGCGGTGTCTGGGAAACGCGCATCACCCGCTCGTTGTTCGAGCGGCTGGTCAGCTACGCCGAGGATGGCACGCTGGTGCCGGGGTTGGCGCAGTCATGGCAGATCAGCGACGACGGCAGGGTCTACACGTTTCGTCTGCGCGATGCGCAGTGGTCCGATGGTCGACCGATCACCGCGGGGGACGCCGTGTTCGCGCTGCGCCGACTCCTCGCGCCCGCGACCGCCAGCCACAATGCCAACCTGTATTACGCCATCAGGAACGCGCGCGAGGTGAATACCGGCCAGGCAGCGCCGCAGGCCCTGGGGGTCTCGGCCGTGGATGCGAGGACATTGGTCATCGAGCTTCGCGAACCCACCGCCTATTTCCTCCAGGCCTTGGCGATGGGCGAGGCCTCGCCGCTGCCGGAGCATGCACTCGAGGCCGCGGGCGATGACTGGACCGCGCCCGGCAGGATGGTCTCGAGCGGCGCCTTCACACTGCACTCCTGGCAACCGCAGGCGCGAATCGAAGTCGTCAGGAATCCGCGCTTCTATGCCGCCGACACGGTCGCGCTCGATGGCGCCGTGTTCTATCCCATCGACGACCCCACCGCGGCGCTCAATCGCTTTCGCACCGGCGCGTTGGACATCGCCTATTCCGGCGTCCCTGCCTCGCGATTCGCGTGGGTTACACGCAACCTGCCCGAGGCCCTGCGCGTCGGGCCGCTGGTCGCCGAATATTTCTACATGTTCAATCTTCGCGACGGCCAGCCGCTGGCGGATGCCCGCATACGCGAAGCGCTCAATCTCGCCGTGCGCCGTGAGGTGATCACAGACCGGCTGCTGGGCATGGGCCAGACGCCCTCCTACGGGTACGTGCCCCGCGCCACCGCCGGCGGCACCGCAGGACGGATGACGTTCGCCGACATGCCGATGGAGGAGCGTCTGCAACGCGCCAGAACCCTGCTGCAGGCCGCCGGCTATGGCCCGGGGCACCCGTTTGAACTCGAACTACGCTATAACACGCTGGAGGATCACAAGAAGATTGCCGTGGCAGTGGCGGCGATGTGGAAGCCGCTGGGCGTCGAGGTCAAACTGGTCAACGCCGAGGCCGCGGTACATTACTCGACGATCGGCCAGGGACAGTTTCAGGTCGCCCGCTACGGTATGGTCGCCACCGTCAACGATCCCTACGATTTTCTCGATGCCTATGCCGAAGGCGGCTCGGCGTATCGCAGCAGCGGTTATCGCAATGCCGAGTTTGACACACTGGTGAAACAGAGCACTCATGAGCTCGACCCCGGGCGTCGAGCCGCGTTGATGACCCGGGCCGAGCAGCTGCTGCTCGACGATTACGCCCTGCTGCCGCTCTACGATTACGTGAGCGCCCATCTGGTCTCGCCCAAGGTGAGCGGCTGGCAAAGCACGCCGATGGACGTTCACCCCTTACGCTACATCCGTCTCGAGGATTAAGAACTTGCTCCACCGCCATCCTGAGCGAGGCAGCGCCGCATGCTGAGCTATACGCTGAAACGGCTATTGCAGGCCATTCCCACGCTGCTGATCGTCATCACCATCTCGTTCTTCCTGATGCGCATCGCCCCGGGGGGCCCCTTCGACGGCGAGCGCCAGCTGCCGCCGGAGATCGAGGCCAATCTCAAGGCGGCCTACCATCTCGACGAGCCATTGCCCATGCAGTATCTGCGCTATATGGGCAACCTGCTCCACGGCGACTTCGGCCCGTCATTCAAGTACAAGGACTTCTCGGTCACCGAGTTGATCCTGCAAGGCTTCCCGGTGAGCCTGGAGATCGGCGGCCTGGCCATCGCGCTGGCGCTGCTGATCGGCCTGCCGTTGGGGGTGATCGCCGCCTTGAAACGCAATTCGGCGGCCGATTATGCAGTGATGGGTACGGCCCTGGCCGGCATCGCGGTGCCCAACTTCGTCATCGCCCCGATCCTTGCCCTGGTGTTCGGCGTGCTGCTCGGCTGGCTGCCGGCCGGCGGCTGGAACGGCGGCGCGCTCCCCAACCTGGTGCTGCCGGTGATCGCCCTGTCGATCCAGCAGATCGCCTACATCGCCCGCATGATGCGCGCCAGCATGATCGAGGTGCTCGGCAGCCATTACATCCGCACCGCCCGCGCCAAGGGGCTTTCCGAGCGCGAGGTGATCCTGCGCCACGCCCTGCGCCCGGCGCTGTTGCCGGTGACCTCCTATCTGGGGCCGGCGGTCGCCGGAATCATCACCGGCTCGGTGGTGATCGAGCAGATCTTCGGCATCCCCGGCATCGGACGCTATTTCGTGCAGGGCGCGCTGAACCGCGACTATACCCTGGTGATGGGCACGGTGGTGTTCTACGGCGCGCTGATCGTGCTGATGAACCTGATCGTCGACCTGATCTATTCCGCTCTCGACCCGCAAATCCGCTATGACGACTGAGCGCCATGACTGATACCACACCTTACAGCGGTCGCAACATGCCGGCCGGCGGCCCCAATCCGCCCGCCGAGCCCGATCCCATAGCCGGCGAGAGCCTCAGCCGAGACGCCTGGCGGCGTCTCAAGCAGAACCGGGCGGCGATGGTCAGCCTGGTGCTGCTGGTCGTCATCGCGGTGGTCTGTGTCGCCGGCCCCTATTTTCTGCCCTGGGACCTGGCCGAGGTCGACTGGGAGGCCTTCACCGCACCGCCGAGCATCGAGAGCGCCCACCTGCTGGGCACCGATGCCAACGGCCGCGATCTGCTCACGCGCACGCTCTACGGCGGCCGGGTGTCGCTGTCGGTGGCGCTGGTCGCCACCCTCGTCAGCCTGGTGATCGGCGTGCTCTACGGCGCCATTTCCGGGTACGTCGGCGGCCGTGTCGACAATGCCATGATGCGTTTCGTCGATATCATGTACTCGCTGCCGTTCATGTTCCTGGTGATCCTGCTGATGGTGGTGTTCGGGCGCAACATCTTCCTGATCTACGCGGCGATCGGCGCGGTGGAGTGGCTCGACATGGCGCGTATCGTGCGTGGCCAGACACTGTCCCTGAAACAGCGTGAGTTCATCGAGGCCGCACATGCCCTGGGTGTCAAGGACAGCGCCATCGTCACCCGCCATCTGATTCCCAACGCTCTCGGCCCGGTGATCGTCTACGTCACCCTCACCGTGCCCAAGGTCATCCTGCTCGAGAGCTTCCTGTCGTTTCTGGGCCTCGGGGTGCAGGAGCCGCTGACCAGCTGGGGGGTACTGATCTCGGAGGGCAAGGACATGATGGAAACCGCACCGTGGATGCTGCTGGTGCCATCGGCGTTTCTCGCCGTGACGCTGTTCTGTCTCAACTTTCTGGGCGACGGGCTTCGCGACGCCCTGGATCCCAAGACCCGTTAGGAAACGACATGTCTGACACGCTACTCGAAATCGACAACCTGACGGTCGACTTTCACCTGCCCGCCGGTCGGGTCTCCGCGGTCAAGGGCGTGAGCTTCGACATCCGAGCCGGCGAGACCGTGGCCCTGGTCGGCGAGTCGGGCTCGGGCAAATCGGTTTCCTCGACCGCCGCCATGCGTCTTCTGCCCGAGCTGGCCACCACTTCGGGCGCGATCCGCTTCAAGGGGGAGGACCTGCTGCAGGCCACCTCCCAGCGCATGCGCCAGATTCGTGGCAATGCCATCTCGATGATCTTTCAGGAGCCGATGACCTCGCTCAACCCGCTGCACCGGATCGGCCGCCAGATCGCCGAGGTGCTGGGCAAGCACAAGGGCCTCAAGGGCCGCGCGGCACGTACCCGTGTCATCGAGCTGCTGGAGCAGGTCGGCATCCCCGAACCGGCCCGACGTGTCGACAGCTACCCCTACGAACTCTCCGGTGGCCAGCGCCAGCGCGTGATGATCGCCATGGCCCTGGCCGGCGAGCCCGAACTGCTGATTGCCGACGAGCCCACCACGGCGCTCGACGTCACCGTCCAGGCGCAGATCCTCGCGCTGCTCAAGGCGCTTCAGGCGCGCTACGGCATGGCGATCCTGTTCATCACCCATGATCTGGGGATCGTGCGCCACTTCGCCGACCGGGTCTGTGTGATGCGCCGGGGCGAACTGGTCGAAAGCGGTATCACCGGCGAGGTGTTCGCCACCCCCCGCCACGACTACACGCGTATGCTCATCGACGCCGATCCGCATGGCAGCAAGGCGCCGGTGCCCGACGGCGTGCCGGTACTGCTCGAGGCGCGTGACGTGCACGTACGTTTCCCGCTCAAGAAGCGCCTGTTCGAGAAAGACGAGTACTTCGAGGCGGTACGCGGCATCGACCTGACCATCCGCCGCGGCCAGACGGTCGGCATCGTCGGCGAATCCGGCTCGGGCAAATCGACGTTGGGCCGGGCGCTACTGCGCCTGCTCAAGAGCCAGGGCGAGATCCGCTTCGAAGACATCGACCTCACCCGGCTCGACAAGGCCGGCATGCGTCCACTGCGCTCGAAACTCCAGGTGGTGTTTCAGGATCCCTACGGCTCGCTGTCGCCACGTCTAACGGTGGGCGAGGTGATCAGCGAGGGCCTGCGCGTCCATCATCCGGCGCTCAATCGCCGCCAGCGAGAGGCGCAGGTGATCGCCGCGCTCGAGGAAGTTTCACTCGATCCGGCCATGCGCAACCGCTATCCGCACGAGTTCTCCGGCGGCCAGCGCCAACGTATCGCCATCGCCCGCGCTCTGGTGCTCAAGCCGGAATTCCTGCTGCTCGACGAGCCCACCTCGGCGCTCGACCGTTCGGTCCAGGTCACGGTGATCGACCTGCTACGTGAGCTGCAGCGCAAGCACGACCTGACCTACCTGTTCATCAGCCACGATCTGGCGGTGGTGCGTGCGCTCGCCGATACCGTGCTGGTGATGAAGGAGGGGCAAGTCGTCGAACAGGGCACGACGCAGGAGATCTTCGCCAACCCCAGACAGCGCTACACTCAGGAACTGATGCGGGCGGCCTTCGTCAACGACGCCGCTTGAGCAACACGCTGCAAGCAGCATCCCAAAAACACTCCGAAAGTTGGCTTGGCTGACCAATTTCCGGAGTGCAGATCAAGTGCAGCTCGATAGCGGAGGCTTTCTTCGGCGGTCTGCTTTCAGCTCCCAAGTTCCTTGAGCATCGTCTCAATCAGGTCAAGGCCTTCATTCAGCACGTCATCGCCGATGGTCACCGGCATCAAAAAGCGGATCGTGTTGCCGTAGAGCCCGCAGGAAAGCAGGATCAATCCGCGCTCACGTGCCGTGCTGCACAGTTTGCCGACCAGCTCGGCGTTCGGCTCGCCCTGGGCATCGACCAGATCGAAGGCGGCCATGGCGCCCAGATGACGGGCGTTGCGCACGCAGGAGAACGACTGCTGCCACTGTTCGAAGCGCGCGGCAAGCTTCTCGCCCAACGCCTGGCTCTTGCCGAGGATATCCTCCTCCTCGAATACTTCCAGCACCGCCAGTACCGCCGCACAGGAGACCGGGCTACCGGTGTAGGTGCCCCCAAGAGAATTGGGGCCCGAGGCGTCCATGAGGTGATCGGTGCCAACAACCGCCGAAATCGGCATGCCATCGCCCATGCTCTTGGCCATGGTCATGATGTCAGGCTCGACGCCGGTGTGCTCGATGGCAAACATCTTGCCGGTACGGCCAAAACCGGACTGCACTTCGTCGACGATCAACAGCATGCCGTGCTCATCGCAGATCGCACGCAGCGCTTTCATGAAGCTCGGGGAGGCGGCGTGAAAACCACCCTCGCCCAGTACCGGCTCGATGACGATCGCTGCCGTATCCTTCGGGTTGGCATCGGTCTTGAGCGTCATCCTCAGCCCGCGCAGCGCATCCTCCTCGCTGACGCCGATCGCCTCGACCGGATACGGCGCACGATAGACCTGCCCCGGCATGGGGCCGAAGTCCGTCCGATAGGGCGCGACCTTGCCATTCATGGCCATGGTCATGAAGGTACGACCGTGATAGCCGCCGGTGAAGCAGATGACGTTGGCACGTCCAGTGGCGGCACGTGCCACCTTGACCGCATTCTCAAGCGCCTCGGCGCCGGAGTTGGCCAGCATAACCTTGGCGTGACCGCGCACCGGCGTGATCTGGCTGAGCTTCTCCGCCACCTTCACATAGCCCTCATAGGGCATGACGGTCTGGCAGGTATGCATCACCTTGTCGAGCTGGGCCTTGACCGCCCCGACCACCTTCGGATGGCGGTGCCCGATATTAAGCACCCCGATGCCGCCGGCGAAATCGATAAAGCGCTTGCCGTCGGCGTCCCACAATTCGGCGTTCTCGGCGCGGTCGGCAAAATGCCCATCGGGGCTTGCCGCACCGTTGGCGACATAGCGTTTTTTTAGATCATTCAACTCGTTATTGTTCATGCGCAATCTCCTTCGATGTACAACGAGTCACAGTCCGCCAAGGCAGACATACTTGAGTTCGGTAAACTCCTCGAGACCGTGGTGCGAACCCTCCCGCCCCAGCCCCGACTCCTTGATACCGCCAAAGGGCGCCAGTTCGGTCGACAACAGCCCTTCGTTGATCGCGACCATGCCGTACTCCAGCGCTTCCATGACGTGCCAGATGCGCTTGTAGTCGCGGGCATAGAAATAGGCCGCCAGCCCAAATGGCGTATCGTTGGCCATGGCGATGGCCTCTTCATCCCGTTCAAAACGAAACACTGCCGCCAGGGGGCCGAAGGTCTCTTCATGGGCCACCGCCATCTCCGGCGTGACATCAGCCAGTACCGTCGGTGCGTAAAAGCTGTGCCCCAGTGCATGAGGCTTGCCGCCCTCGATCAGCCGGGCGCCCTTGCCCAGCGCGTCACTGACGTGGGCACTGACCTTGTCGACCGCCGCCTGGTTGATCAGCGGCCCGATCAGAGTCCCGCTCTCGAGACCGTTACCCACCTTCATCTCGCGGACCCGCGCGGCAAGCTTTTCGATGAAGGCGTCATACACACCGGACTGCACCAGAAAACGGTTGGTGCACACGCAGGTCTGGCCGGCGTTGCGATACTTGGAAGCGATGGCGCCCTCGACGGCGGCGTCGATATCGGCATCGTCAAAGACGATAAAGGGTGCGTTGCCGCCCAGCTCCATGGCGGTCTTCTTGACCGTCGAGGCGCACTGCGCCAGCAACTTCTTGCCCACCGGCGTGGAGCCGGTAAAGGAGACCTTGCGCACCCGCGGATCGGTGGTCAACACTTCGCCCACGGCGACCGGGCTTTTGGCGGTGACCACGTTAATGGCGCCTGCGGGAATACCGGCCTCCAGCGCGAGTGCCGCCAGCGCCAGCGCGGTGAGCGGTGTTGATTCGGCCGGCTTGATCACCACTGTACAGCCGGCGGCCAGCGCCGGCGCGCACTTGCGCGTGATCATCGCCAGCGGGAAGTTCCACGGCGTGATTGCCGCGACGACACCGATGGGCTCACGAACCACCAGAATGCGTTTGTCGGCACCATGACTCGGCAGTGTTTCACCGGCAATGCGCTTGGCCTCTTCGGCGTAAAACTCGATAAACGAGGCGCCATAGCCAACCTCACCGCGCGCCTCCGCCAGTGGCTTGCCCTGCTCACATGTCATCAGCCGCGCTAGCTTCTCGGTATTGTCGACCACCAGGTCAAACCAGCGGCGCAGCAGGCGTGAACGCTCCTTGGCCGGTGTCTTGCGCCATGCGCCGAGTGCTGCTTCAGCCGCAGCTACCGCCTCGCGCGTCTCGCCGGCGCCCAGATCGGCCACTTCCGCCACCCGTTCTCCAGTGGCCGGATTGTTCACGACAAAACGCTGAGCGCCTTCGATCCAGCGCTCACCAATCAAGGCAGCGGCGCGCTGATCGTTGAATTCAATATCCTGCATGTCGACAACCTCGCTTGTATCAGATGTCAGCGCTGCAAAACGCCCTGCATGATCTCGTCACTGAACGCTCGCCCGTAGCGATTGAGCGCGAAGAAATACATCGCCAGCCCCAGCATCATCCAGCCACCGAACACCCCCCATTCAATACTGGTCAGCGCAGATGGGCTGCCGGGGAGATATAGGCATACCATGGCCAGCGACAGCAGTACCGCAAGAGCCCCCACCAGCCGGCCCCTGCCAACACGGAAAGGCCGTTCCATCTCGGGTTCCCGCTTGCGCAGCACCATGAAGGACAGCGCCACAAACAGGTAGGCGATCACGATGCCCAGCCCGCCGGCATCCACCAGCCACACCATGGCCGGACGGCCCAAAAAGGGCGCAATGGTCGACAGCAGCCCGATCATCACGATGGCATTGGCAGGCGTCTTGTACTTCGGATGCAACCGGCCCAGAAAGGCCGGCAGCATGCCCGAATGCGCCAGCGCATAGATCGCTCGTGACCCTCCAATATAGAAGGCGTTCCAGCTGGTAATGATGCCGGCGATACCGGCCAGTACCATCAGCTTGCTGCCCCAGACGCTGCCCACCACCGCCGCCATGGCATCCGGCACCGACAGCGAGCTGGCCGCCAGCGCGTCGTGGTTGAGCATCAGGCTGGTGCCCAGAATGATCAGCGCGTACCAGGCCACCGCCATCAGCACCGAAGTGATCAGTACCTTGCCGATATCGCGAAACGGCAGGTCGATCTCCTCGGCGGCCTGCGGAATGACGTCAAAGCCCACGAACAGAAAGGGCACCATCACCAGTACCGCCATGATGCCGCCAGCAAGGCCTCCACTACTCTCATGATTGAAAAGCGGGGCCATGTTGGCCGCCTCGCCGGTGAAGAGCGCACCGGTAATGAACAGCACACCCACCACCAGAATCAGGCCGGTCACCAGCTTCTGGATCAACGCCGCGGTGGTGATCCCCACATAGTTGATCGCCATCATGATCAGCGAACCGATGACGCCCACCGCCACCCAACTGGCCTTGACGTCCCAGCCGGCGACGGTCCACAGATGTCCCACGTCGTAGCCGGGCAGCAGTTGCTCGACCACCGTGGGCAGCGCGACGGCTTCAAACGACACGACGCTGACGTAGCCCAGCACGATGCTCCAGGTACAGATAAAGGAGGCAAAGTGCCCCAGGGCGCGGTAGCTATAAACGTGTTCGCCGCCGACCTTGGGCATGGCGGCCGCCAGTTCGGCATAGGTCAATCCGACCAGCAGCACGGCGATACCGCCGACGATGAAGGCGATAATGGCGCCGAGACTGCCAGCATTGAGAATGGCGCTGCCGGTCAGGACGATCCAGCCCCAGCCGATCATGGCGCCAAAGGCGAGTGCCAGCACATCGACCCGTGCCAGTACGCGTACCAGTTCACGCGGTTTGGTTGAGCTCTGCATAGGTTTATCCATAATTATTGTGATCATTCAGGGCCTGGGAGGGGTGTTGTTGCGTGTGTTGTGTCTCCCTGCCCTCACGCTACCACTCCCACAGGACGGGCACATGGACCACTGATGCGTTCAAGTGGACCACTTGCCGCCGCCAAGCTCATAATGACGCTTCTGCGCTCTGCTTTTCTCACGCCCGGATGGTGTCATGCTGCGATCTGCCGAAGAGGCCCTGACGGATATTGAAGCCGCCTGGCAGTGCCAGCCCGGCCGGTTGAATAAGCGGGTACGTCTGGAGCAGGCGCTGGTGACGCTGATCGAGACACAGTGGGCCGATGGCCAGCGCCTGCCGGCGCATCGCCATATCTGCGTACGGCTGGGGCTTGCACGCAACACGCTGGCCAGCGTCATGGAGAATCTGCAACTGCAAGGCCTGCTGGTCACCCAGCATGGACGCGGCAGTTGGAGCCATCGCTCCGTCAGCCCCGATAGCGCCCCTGATGCCCCGGCCGCGCCCCTGTCACAGCGGGCACAACGTATCCTGGAAGGCGCGGCTGCCAGCGTCATACAAAGCGGCGCCTTTGTGCCCGGCATTCCCGATATTGCCCGCTTTCCCATGCGCCGCTGGCGTGAGCTCTACTCCACCCTGACCGTGCCTCACAACGCGCTGCTGCTCTCTTACTCCAGCGGCGGCTACGGTCCACTCAAGCGCGCCATTGCCGAATTTATCAAGCGTTGGCGAGGCATAGAATGTGCGCTGGAACAGATCATCATCACCGACGGCACCCACCATGGTCTGGAGCTGTGCACGTTGGCGTTGGCCGATCACGGCGATCGCGCGGTGATGGATTCCCCCTGCTACTGGGGGGCGCGCAATGTCTTTCGCGCCGCGGGCCTTGAAATCGAACAGTGCCACTGGCAGCCCGGCCGGGGCTATCGTCACGATTCTGCCCAGCAGACGGCGCCACGCTTTCTCTACCTGACCGGGGCACGCCACTATCCCTTGAGCGTGCCCATGCCGGTGGCTGACAAGCGCGAGCTGGTGAAAAGGCTCGCCCCCGAGGTGATCATCGAGGATGACTACGAATTCTTCGACGCCCGCCATCGCGACCTGCTGTTTGATCCCGGAGCCGGCCACCACATTCTGGCCGGCTCGTTTTCCAAGCTGATGTTCCCGGGTTTGCGACTGGGATATCTGGTCGTCCCCCGGGCACTCAGTGGCGCCATCAATAGGGTGCGCAGCGAAGTCTTCCGCGAAGGCAGGATGTTGGATCAGGCGGTGCTGGCGCAATTCATGGCCGATGGTGATCTGGACCGCTGGTGTCGACGCATCAATCGTGACTATCTACTGCGCCAGCAGGCCCTGCACGCAATGCTGAAGGACCTGCCAGGCGTTATCGACGTGTCATCCCCGGCGGGCACCATCAGCTTGTGCGTCACGCTCACGCCCGGTATCGATGACGTTCGACTCACGCGCCATCTGCTCAATCACTACCGGCTGGTGGTCAAGCCTCTCAGCCCAGTATGCGCCGAGGATGACCCGCGTCGCGGGCTGGTGTTGGGCATCGGCATGGTCGAGGGCGAGACGCTGGCGCGCCTGGGCCGGCAGTTGGCCGACGGTATCCGGGCTTTCGTGAGCGTGCGCTGATATTAACGACGCCGCTTGAGCAATGCTGCTGCAAACCGTTCGCCAGAACCCGAAAAACCCGGCACCAGGCCGGGTTTTCTTGATACGCAACAGCGTGCGGCAGGGTCAGAAGCGATAGGTCATCTGCGCGCCGAAGCCGTGAGCGGAGTTCTCGTAGTCGGCCTGGTAGTGATAGCCGTTCTCTTCGTCCGTCTGGCTCACCGGTGCGGTGTCTTCCCAGAGATAGGTGTAGGCCAGATCGATGGTCATGTCCGGCATGGGAGTCCAGCCGGCACCGAAGGAGACGGCGGTACGGTCAGTGGACGGCACACGGACGGTACGGGCGTCATCCGGAATCGGTGATTCGTCGACGGCCAGACCGGTGCGTAGCACCCACTGCGGATTGAGCTGATAGGCGGCACCCACGGCGAACTGCCAGGCGTTCTCGTAGCTTTGCGCCTCTTCGATCGGCCTAACCTCGTTCTCGACGACGATCTTGTCGAAGCGGCTCCAGCGGACGAAGGCAGCCCCGGCCATCACCGTCCAGCGATCGTCCAGTTTATGAGTGATCGAGAAGTCGACGGTTTCCGGCAATGTCAGGTCAAGCGAGCCCGACGTCGAGTAAGCCGCCGGCATACCGTAGACATTGCTGAAGTCGATGTCACCCGACAACTCGTACTCGACCTTGGAACGATAGGTCAGGCCCAGCGTGGTCGACTCGATAGGCCGATAGATCAAGCCGATGTTGTAGCCCCATGCCTCGTCGTCACCATCGATCTTGACGCTACCGTCGCCGGCAGTCGTCGGGTTCAAGGGATTGGGTGTACGTGAATCGAGCTGGCCCTCCATCCTGTTGTAGGTGACACCGACGCCGACGGAGAACTGATCATTGAAACGGTAGGAGAGCGTCGGCTGGGCGGTGATGACTTCGATTTCGGTCCTGTTGCCGAAGTAACGGCCCTGGAAGCCGCTCTCATAGTCGGTGATCTGACCGAACGGGGCGTAGACGCCAAAGCCGAACGTCATGCGATCATTGAGAGGCTGGACGTAGTAGCCGAATGGAACCGCCGTTCCGGGAACCATATCGCCGTCATTGGAGCCTCGGGTCTGCACGAGGCCGATCGTTGGGCCGTTCGCGCCGATTCCCGTTACTGCCGGCTGCGCTCCCGAAGCATTCTTGATATCGGTGTTGACGTCGAGATACGTCGCCCCTGCGCTCAGCTGTGCACGGTCGAGAAACGACATGCCCGCCGGGTTGCCGAACACGATCGTGGCATCGGTCACGTTGGAAGTTCGCCCCGCAAAGGCAGAGCCCTGCCCACTGACGCTCTGCTCGTTGAGCTGGAAGGCACCGGCCAGCGCCTGCCCCGCGAACCCGCTGCTGACCAGCGCAACCGCCAAGGTAAGCTTGTTGATTTTATTATGCATGATTGTCATGTCCCCTCATCCAGATAGGTAAGCTGGAAGCTTGTACTCGCTTGCCCGGGATGGGGCAAGAACGTGCTTTCGTTTTGGCCGATGGCCCGAATCAAGTCAAGAGCAAACGTTTGTTTTAATCCTAAAATCGTAACCATCTTTAGTCTTAGAGAAAGCATGCTCTGACATGAACTCTGACCTGCATTGCGCCATCGCAGCCGCCATGTAGCAATTAGACGTTCCTGTAACCCTGCGTTTACTTTTCAGGGCTCCTCGGGACAGATCCTCTTGACCCATGGGTTACCCAAAGGTTCTAAACTGTTCATACGGGTTATCAGGAGGCGCCCATGAAGGTTAGCGAACTGGCTCGAAGAGCAGGAGTGACGGCGGAAACCGTACGCCATTACACGCGCGAAGGTCTGCTGCAGCCTCGCCGCGATCCTCACAATGGCTACCAACTCTACGACGGCACGGCCCTCAACCGCCTGCAGTTCATCCAACGCGCGCGGACGCTGGGTTTCAGCGTGCGGGAAATCAGCGACATCCTCGAGCATGCCGACCATGGGGACTCCCCCTGCCCGATGGTGCGAGACCTGCTGGCTCAGCGGCTGCCGCTCATTCATGCCCGCATTCAGGAGCTTCAGGCATTGGCCAACCGCATGGAACAGGCCATGGCGAATTGGCAGAACATGCCCGACGGCACGCCGGATGGCCACAGTCTCTGTCGGCTGATCGAAAGCTTTCCGGCAGACGCCTGTTGCACGCCGCCTCCCGAAACTTCTTCCCAACCGTAACGGGATCTACTATGAGCCTCTATCATCAGCGCCACGTGCCGGGCATGACCTGCCAGGGGTGTGTGGCCAACATGCGCCGTGCCATCCAGTCCGAGGACGAGACGGCCACGGTCGAGGGCATTCCCGCCGAGAAGCGTCTGCTCGTCGACACCACGCTCGATGGCGATGCACTCGATCGCGTGCTGCGCGAAGCCGGCTATCCTCCCGAGGCCGAAAAGCTACCTGCCTTGCACCGCCACGAGCGCCATGTTCCCAGCATGAACTGCCAGGGGTGCGTGGCCAAGATGCGCCGCGCCATCCAGGCACGGGACGAGACGGCCACGGTCGAGGGCATCCCCGCCGAGAAGCGTCTGCTCGTCGACACCACGCTCGATGGCGACGCGCTCGATGACGTGCTCCGCGAGGCCGGGCATCCTCCCGAGGCCGAAAAGCTACCAGCCTTGAACCGCCACGAGCGCCATGTTCCCAGCATGAACTGCCAGGGGTGCGTCTCCAAGATGCGCCGCGCCATCCAGGCACGGGACGAGACGGCCACGGTCGAGGGTATCCCCGCCGAGAAGCGTCTGCTCGTCGACACCACGCTCGATGGCGACGCGCTCGATGACGTGCTCCGCGAGGCCGGCCATCCTCCCGAAAGCGAAGCATCCGGCGCTAACGCTGGCGACCCTCATTTGGACAGCGCTCCGGCCGATAATATTGCCCCGGCGGCCGCCTCGCCGGTGGGGGCCTCATCGACGTCGCCTCAGGACCCGCCGATACGCCTGGCCCTGTCGGGCATCACCTGCGCCGGTTGCGTGCGCACCATCCAGCAGGCGCTCGATGCAACCCCCGGCGTACAACAGGCCGAGGTCAATTTCGGCACACGCACGGCGCAGGTTCGCGGTGAAGTCTCCGCCACACAGCTCATCCGTGCCGTGGAAGAGGCCGGCTACGGCGCCGAAGTCATCGAGGACCTGCGCACGGCGGAGGAGACCCGCGAGGCCAACGAAGCCCGGGAATACCGCCTGCGACTGCGCGATACCGCCCTGGGTCTGGGCATCGGCGTGCCGCTGATGATCTCGATGCTGTTTCGCCATCCCATGCTCGATGGCGGGGAGCGCTGGTTGTGGCTGTTGGTGGGGCTGGTCACCTTCGGTGTGCTGGCCACGGCGGGACGCCGTTTCTTCGTCAACGCCTGGCGGACCTTTCGCCATCATCAGGCCAACATGGACACGCTGATTGCCGTAGGCACCGGCGCCGCCTGGCTCTACTCCATGGTGGTGATCCTGTTCCCCGAACTGATTCCGCAGGCGGCCCGTGGCCTCTACTTCGAGGCGTCAGCCATGATCATCGGCCTGATCAGCTTCGGCCAAGCGCTGGAGCTCAGGGCTCGCGGACGCACCAGCCAGGCGCTCAAGCGACTGCTGGACCTGCAGTCGCGCAGCGCCCGGGTGATCCGCGACGGCGAGGAGCGCGAGATTCCCACCGATGAGGTCAAAGAAGGGGATCGGCTGCGCGTACGCCCCGGCGAACGGCTACCGGTGGATGGGATCATCGAGGAGGGCCAGAGCCATATCGACGAGTCGATGCTCACCGGTGAGCCCATTCCCGTAGCCAAGCGCGCTGATGACGAGGTCTCCGCCGGCACCGTCAACGGCCGCGGTTCGCTGGTCTACCGCGCCACCCGGGTCGGTGCCGAGACTCGCCTGGGCCGCATCATCGAACAGGTCTCCCAGGCGCAGAACTCGCGCCCTCCGATCGGCGAACTGGCCGACAAGGTCTCTTCGATCTTCGTGCCCAGCGTGATGATCATTGCCGTACTCACGGCGCTCATATGGTTCAACGTCGGCCCCGAGCCGCGCGTGATCCATATGCTGGTGGCGGCCACCACGGTACTGATCATCGCCTGCCCCTGCGCGCTGGGCCTGGCCACGCCCATTTCCACCATGATCGGCGTCGGCAAGGCCGCCGAGTACGGCGTGCTGATCCGCAACGGACAGGCCCTGCAGACCGCCAGCCGCCTGACCACACTGATCGTCGACAAGACCGGTACGCTGACCGAGGGCAAACCGCAGGTCACCGAGGCGGAGCTCCTCGTCGCCGACGAAGCCACTGTCCTGGGTCAGGTGGCGGCGCTGGAGCGCAGCTCCGAACATCCCCTGGCCCTGGCCCTGCTGTCCTATGCCGAGACACGTGGCGCAGCCCCCGTCAGCATCCGCGACTTCGACTCGATTACCGGCCGCGGTGTCATCGCCCGCACGGACCGGGGTGAAACGCTGCGCCTGGGCAATGCCGCCCTGCTCGAGGATGCCGGTATCGATCTGTCGCCGGGACAGGCCGCGATCCGCCATCTCGAGGCGCAGGCACGCACCGTGATCCATTTCAGCGTGGATGATCATTTGGCCGCCGTGTTCGGTGTCAGCGACCCGCTCAGAAGCGATAGCGTCGCCGCCATCCGCCGCCTGCAGGACGACGGTCTCAAGGTGGTGATGCTGACCGGTGACAATGCACACACGGCAGCGGCGGTTGCCCGCGCGACCGGCATCGATGAGTATCGCGCCGGCCTGCTGCCGGAAGACAAGCTGGCCGAGGTGAAGCGCCTGCAGAGTACCGGGGAAGTGGTGGGTATGACCGGCGACGGCATCAACGATGCCCCGGCACTGGCCCAGGCCGATGTCGGCTTCGCCATCGGCCAGGGGACGGACGTGGCCATCGAGAGCGCCGGCATCACGCTGATGCGCAACTCCCTGCATGGCATCGTCGATGCCATCGAGATCAGTCGCGCCACGCTTGCCAACATCAAGCAGAACCTGTGGGGAGCTTTCGGTTACAACAGCCTGGGCATCCCCATCGCTGCCGGCGTGCTGTATCCGTTTACCGGCCTGCTGCTGTCACCGGTCATTGCCGGCATCGCCATGTCGCTATCGTCGGTGACGGTCGTCACCAACGCCAACCGGCTGCGGCTGTTCAAGCCGAGCCAGGCAACGCACTCAGCCACACCGACACTCTCCACCACCTCCCGGGAGGCGACGACATGACCTGGTTGATCAACATGGGCGGCCTGGTGCTGATCGGCCTGATCATCTGGTGGTTCTGGGGGCCGTCCAGGTAGATCCCGCCCAGGACGGCGCGCTGAGGCTTCCGGCGTGCATCACGCTGGACACCGATCCTGCTCGGACAGCTGCTATGCTGTTCGACAGGATCAGCCCATCATCGCCAGCCCTGGCGGAAGGAGACCTCAATGCCGGCACTCGACGGTGTCATCGAAACGGCCCTTTATGTCGACGACATGACGCGGGCGCAAGAATTCTATGAGAACGTCATGGGTCTCGAGGCCTTCACCGCCGATCACCGCTTCACTGCCTACGACGTGGGCGGGCGCAGCGTGCTGTTGTTGTTCCAGCGCGGCTCCACGCTGGAGACCGTCACCCTGCCCCGCGACATGGGCACCATCCCGCCTCATGATGGTCACGGCCCGCTGCATATCGCCCTGGCCATATCCCGCGAAGCGCTGCCCGAATGGGAGCGGCATTTCGCAGCCCACGACATCGCCATCGAAGGCCGAACCCACTGGCCCAAGGGTGGAGAAAGCCTCTATTTTCGTGATCCGGACGGTCACCTGCTGGAACTGGCCACGCCGGGCGTCTGGCCCAACTATTGAGCCCACCTAGCGGTTTCCCGCCTAGCTGAACCCGATGTAGCGTCCCGGCTTGTGGTTGATGGCGATGATCATGTTGATGACCAGGGCACCGAGCACGGACAGGGCCACCTGCTCGACGCTCACCACAAAGAAGGAGGCGATCAGGATCAGCGTGTCGACGCCGAGCTGGAAATAGCCGGCGCGAATGGCGTAGCGGTCCTGCAGGTAGAGCGCCAGGATATTGATGCCCCCCAGACTGGCGCGATGGCGAAACAGCACCAGCATACCGATGCCGATCAGCCCACCACCCAGTAGCGCAGCGTAGACCGGGTTGAGGTGCTCGAACCTCACCCAGGAGGCGGTCAACTGCGAGAACAGCGCCACCAGCGCGATCGCCACAAACGTCTTGAGCGTGAACTGCCAGCCCATGCGCTTGATGGCCAGATAGTAAAACGGCAGGTTGATGACGAAGAACAGCCCCCCGAAACTCAACCCGGTAAGATACTGGAGTAGCAGCGCCAGGCCGGCGGTGCTGCCGGTCAACAGCACGGCTTCGCTGTAGAAGGTGATACCCAGCGACACGAACAGCGTACCCAGCAGCATCGCCAGGATATCCTCGTGCCAGCGGTGGGGCACGCCCGAGATCGGCTCCATGCGTTTTTCCTTGTATTCTTGTCTTGCGTTCTTGTCTTGTGTTCGCGTCCCACTCGCGGCCGGCCTACAACGGCTCGGCGTGCTCGATCATCAACTGCAGCGACTCCCGTCCCTTCCAGCGGTTGCGCGACAGCTTATAGGCGCAATGCAGCCGAGCCCCCAGGCCGAACGGCGGAACCTCGCCGGGCGTCAGAGCGCGAAACCAGATGGCCCGCAGAGCGACACCGCCTCGGGAGAGTTCCAGCATCAGATGGTTGCCGTCGGCGCCGACGATACGCAAATTCTCCACGATGAACTCGCCCTCGAACAGCGGCGCGTCGAACTCGCGACCGAACGGTGCCAGGCGCTCCAGCTCGTCCAGCGTGGCCAGCGACAGCTGCGCGGCCTCGAGCTCGCCATCGGTGAACACGCACGGATAAAGCTCGCGCTCACCCAGTTGCTCACGCACCGCAAGCAGGAAAGCGCGGCGGAACTCATCGAGACGCTCACGGGGCAGACCGATGCCTGCCGCACCGCGATGCCCACCGAAACGCGGCAGTGCCTCGGGCGCCAGATCATGGGCCCGCTGCAGCGCCTCGCGCAGATGCAGCCCCTCGATGGAGCGCCCCGAGCCGGTCAGCATGCCGGGCGCCGCCGCTGGCGTCAGTACGATGGCCGGACGACCGAAAGCCTGTACCAGACGCGAGGCGACGATGCCCTGCACGCCGGCGTGTCCATCGTCCAGAAACACCACGATGGCCGGCTCGTCCGCCGCCAGCGCGGGCATGGCCAACGCCCGGGCGGACTCGACCATGTCCGCCTCGATGGCCTTGCGCGACTGATTGTCGGCATCGAGCACCTCGAGATGACGCCGCGCGCTGATATCGTCGGCCGCGAGCATGAAATGCAGCGCTGCGTAGGGGTCGTCGAGCCGCGAGCGGGCATTGATGCGCGGCCCCATCTGGAAGGCCAGGGTCTCGGCATCGAAGGGCACGCTGTCGACACCGAGCCGCTCGGCCATGGCCCGCCAGCAGGCCGCCTCCATGCGATTGATCAGGCTCAGACCATGGGTCACTACGGCGCGGTTGGCCGCGCTGCCGCCCAGCGAGACGCAGTCGGCGACGGTGCCCAGTGCCACGTAGGAGAGCCACGGCGACAGCTTGGGCGTGGAAGCCGGCACGACGCCCTGCTCGATCAGCACCGCCCGGGTCAGCGACATGATCAGCCAGGCGACCATGCAGCCGGCGATGGTCGTGTCGGGATAGTCGCAATCCTCGCGGGTCGGATTGACCACCGCGTAAGCGGACGCCGGCGGGCCGGACAACGGCAGGGCGTGATGGTCGGTGACGACGACCTCGATCCCCGCCGCCTGGAGGCGCGCGATACGTGGTTCGTCGGAGGAGCCGCAATCGGCGGTGATCACCAGCGTTGGCCGCGGCGAGAGGGAGAGCGTCCTTTCGACCAGCGGCAGGCTGATGCCGTAACCGTCATGAATGCGATGACCGATCAGGCTGTGCAGCCGCGAGGCCGGAACGCCGAACAGTTCGGTCAGGGTTCGCAGGATCACCACATGCGAGGTGATGCCATCCACGTCGTAATCGGTCAGGATTCCGATGTGCTCGCCCTCGCTGACGGCCCGGGCGATGCGTTCGGCGGCACGGCGCGCGTCGCGAAGCTTTTCGGGATGCGCCAGGTAGCGCAGGCTGGGCTCGACCAGAGCCGCGAGAGGCCCCTCGTGTCCCGGCAGGCGCCCCGCCACGACCCGTGCCTGCAGCTCGGTCAATCCTTCGGCCTGGGCACGCCGATACAGCGCCTCATCCCGGACACGCGGCTGGATGCGCCGGAACAGAAAAGCCTGAGCCGGGGTGGGGGCAGCATCAGAGATCATGCGTACTCCAAATTACAGCGCCCGGCTGACCGGGCGCTGGGTGATGTCGATACGAAAGGTGTCGTTCAGGTCAGCGCGATCATGACGTGCTCGCGAAAGGCGTCGCGCGTGGCCAGGCGCCGATACCAGGCCTCCAGAGACGGCAGTGCCGGGCGCTCGATGGGCATCTCGAACCAGGCATAAGCGAAGCACCCCAGCGGGATATCGCCCATTCCCAGTTGCTGTCCTGACAGAAAGGGCCGTGTTTCCAATACCCGGTCCGCCATGCCCAGCAGGGTGCCGCAGGACTGCAGTCCCTTCTCGACGGCCTCGACATCCCGCCGTTCGGCGGGCAGGCGCACCGTGTTCCAGAATACATCCTTGAAGGGCGGCGCCAGCGACGAGGTCGCCCAGTCCATCCATTTATCGGCCTCGGCGCGCGCCGTCAGTTCCTGGGCATACAGCGAGCCCTGACCATGCTTGGCGCAGAGGTAGCGCACGATGGCATTGGATTCCCACAAGATGAAATCGTCATCCTGAATGCAGGGAACCAGGCCATTGGGATTCATCGCCCGATAGGCGGACTCGTCGACCACCCCGTAGGCACCCCCCGCATCGAGGCGCTCGAACGGCACGCCCAACTCGGCGGCACACCACAGCACTTTCTTGACGTTGGTGGAATTCGTCCGTCCCCAGATCTTCAACATACCCTGCCCTCTCGATAACCGCGCCTGCTCGACGCTGCGCAGCTGACGTCTAGCGACGATGCTCGGCGACGAATCCCTGGACCGCCCCGAGCTCCGCCGGCAGCACGCTGTAGCGCTCCTCGCGCTCCATCAGGTCGGCCATGTGCACCGGCAGCGGCACGCCCGGAAAACCGGCCTTGACCACCGCATCGGCGAACTTGGCCGGATGCGCGGTCGCCAGGGTGATCATCGGCGTGGCCTCGTCGCGCCGGCAGCGCTCGGCAGCGCGGAACCCGGTGGCGGTGTGCGGATCGAGCAGTTCCTTGGTGCGATGGTGCGCCTCGCGAATCACCTCGAGAATTGTCGTATCGTCAACGCTATGGCTGGAGAAGAGCTCGCGCAGCCGGGCCAGCGGCGCCTCGGCGAGCGCCGTCGGCTCATGCTGGAAACGCTCGAGCAGTTCGCGTACGGCGTCACCGTCACGCTCGTAGGCATCGAACAGCAGGCGCTCGAAGTTCGACGACACCACGATATCCATCGACGGCGCGAGCGTTGCCTCGAGGTCGCGCTTGGAGAAGTCGTTGTCGGCAAGCGTGCGATGCAGGATGTCGTTGGCGTTGGTGGCGATCACGAACTGCTTCACCGGCAGGCCCATGCTGTAGGCCATGTAGCCGGCGAAGAGATTGCCGAAGTTGGCCGAGGGTACGGTGAAGCTGACCGGACGATGCGGCGCGCCCAGCGCCACGCCGGCGGCGACGTAGTAGACGATCTGCGCCATGATGCGCGCCCAGTTGATCGAGTTCACCGCCACCAGCCGGGTGCCGCTCAGGAATTTCTGATCGGCGAAGCTGGCCTTGACCATCGCCTGGGCATCGTCGAAGTTGCCCTCGATGGCGATATTGAACACGTTATCGGCCAGCACCGAGGTCATCTGGCGGCGCTGCACCTCGGAGACGCGGTTGTGCGGATGCAGAATGAAGATGTCGAGATTGTCGCAGTGCCGACACCCCTCGATGGCCGCGGAGCCGGTATCGCCCGAGGTTGCGCCCATGATCACCGCACGCTCGTCGCGCTTCTTGAGGAAATGATCGAGCAACCGGCCCAGCAATTGCAATGCCACGTCCTTGAAGGCCAGCGTCGGGCCGTGGAAGAGCTCGAGCAGGAAATGGCTGGGGCCGAGCTGCTTGAGCGGTATCACCGCCTCGTGGCTGAAGGTGGCGTAGGCCTCCGTCACGATGCCGCGAAAGGTGTCGTCATCGATGGCACCGGCGACGAACGGCTTCATCACCCGGAAGGCGATCTCGGCATAGGACAGACCGGCCATGGCCGCGAGTTCGTCATGCGAAAACCGAGGCACGCTCTCCGGCACGTACAGACCGCCGTCGCTGGCCATACCGGTCAGCACCACATCCTCGAACCCCAATACGGGCGCCTGCCCGCGAGTACTGATATAGCGCATGGCCTACTCCTGCTCGTTCAGGCATTCCACCCGGATGCGGGTCACCGGTCCGGCGATGTCCGCCAGTGATTCCAACTGCCGTATGGCCTCGTTCATCTGCTTCTCGCGGGTACGATGCGTCATCAGAATGATCGGCACCAGCTCGCCTTCGGTGGCTTCCTTCTGGATCAGCGCTTCGATGGAGATGCCCTGCTCGGAAAGAATCGTCGCCACCCGTGCCAGCACGCCGGGCCGGTCGACCGCCAGCAGGCGCAGGTAATAGGCGGTGACGATGTCCTCCATGGGCAGGATCGGCAGGCTTTCGTCGCCCTCGATGATGCCGCTGAAGGCCAGGTAGGGCACGCGGTAGTGATGATCGGTGGCGATGTCGCGCGCCACGTCGAGCAGATCGGCAACGACCGCCGAGGCGGTCGGCTCCGCTCCCGCGCCCGCGCCGTAGTAGAGCGTCGGGCCGACGGCGTCGCCCATGATGGCGATGGCGTTCTTCACGCCGTGTACGCTGGCCAGCAGGCGTTCCTTGGGAATCAGTGTGGGATGCACGCGAAGCTCGAGTCCGGCTTCGGTACGCCGCGAGATGCCCAGGTGCTTGATGATGTAGCCCAGATTGTCAGCCTGCTCGACATCCTCCGCAGTAATGCGCGAGATGCCCTCGGTGTAGGCTTTCTCGAACTGCAGTGGCACGCCGTAGGCGATCGAGGCCAGGATGGTCAGCTTGTGCGCGGCATCGATTCCTTCGACGTCGAAGGTCGGGTCGCTTTCGGCGTAGCCCAGTGCCTGCGCCTCGGCCAGCACATCCTCGAACGCCCGACCCTCGTCGCGCATATGCGTGAGAATATAGTTGCCGGTGCCGTTGATGATCCCCGCCAGCCACTGGATGCGGTTGGCCCCAAGCCCCTCGCGCAGCGACTTGATCACCGGAATGCCGCCGGCAACGGCCGCCTCGAAGGCCACGATCACGCCCTTCTCATGCGCGGCGCGAAAGATCTCGTTGCCGTGCACGGCGATCAGCGCCTTGTTGGCGGTCACCACGTGCTTGCCATTGTCGATGGCGGTCATGACCAGTTCGCGAGCCGTCTCGTAACCGCCGATCAGCTCGACCACCACATCCACATCGGGATTGCTGGCCACCTCGAAGATGTCACGGGTCACCTTGACGCCGGCGATGTCGCACTCGGGATTATCGCTGCGCGCCGCGACCTGTTCGATGACGATGGGCCGTCCTGCGCGGCGCGCGATTTCATCGGCGTTGCGCGTCAGCACATTGAAGGTTCCGCCACCTACGGTTCCCAGCCCACAGATACCCACTCTCACCGGTTTCAACGTCTGCTCCCCTCTTGAATCGTCTCTGGTGCGCCAAGACAGCGGCGCACGAACACGCGCCAGGCCGCCAAAGTAGAAATCCCCTTGCGGGGTGTCAATCCTCAAGTCCCAGCATTGTCGCCAGGCGCTCTGCCGGGACGTAGCCGGGGACCATCTGTCCATCGGGCAGCACGATCGCCGGCGTACCCTGAATGCCCGTCGCGAGTCCCAGGGCATAATGCTCGTCGACCGGATTGTCGCAGTCGGCGGCGGCCTGCAGCGTCTCACCACGCATCGCCGCGGTTACCGCCTCGCTGGGGTTCTCCGCACACCAGGCCTGGCGCAATACTCGGGCCCCTTCCGACTTCAGCCCCATCCGCGGGAAGGCCAGATAGTCTACCTCGATTCCCATCCGATTGAGACGGGGGACTTCCTGATGAAACTTCTGACAATAGGGACAGGAGGCGTCGGTGAAGACCGTGACCTTGGCCCGCACCTCGCCGGCAGGCTTGAAAATGATCCGCTCGGAGGCGGGGATTTCCGCGAGCTGCGTCACGCGGCGATCGTTGGCGGCCTGCTCGGTCAGATTGACCATGCCGCTCTCGGCATTGTGATAGAGATCGCCGGCCAGCAGATAGTCCCCCTTGGCGTCGGCATAGAGGGTATTGCCCCCTTGCAGCCGTACTTCGTAGATACCCGGCAAGGGGGTCTCGCGGACCGCTTCCACCGGTACCGAATGACCATTCAGTTGCAACTCCCCTCGCAGCGCCTCGGGCGGCTCGGGCGGCTCGGCCATGGCCAGCGCAACGGAGGAGGCCATGAACAGGCCAAGAGCAAGGGACAACAGGACGCTTTTCATCATCAGCCTCGTGGGTGGTGTTGAGCATGCAGCGCTTCCAGGCGAGCCTGGGCGACATGGGTATAGATCTGGGTCGTCGACAGATCGCTGTGACCCAGCAACAGCTGTACGACACGCAGATTGGCGCCATGATTCAGCAAGTGGGTCGCAAATGCGTGCCGCAGCGTATGGGGGGACAGTGGCTTGTCGATTCCCGCGACCCTGGCATGCGCCTTGATACGATGCCAGAACGTCTGACGCGTCATGAAACCGTCGCGACGCCCCGGAAACAGCGGGGGACGGGTAATATCGTCCATCAGGGCGCCTCGCGCCTCGCGCTGGTAACGCGCCAGCCATACCAGGGCTTCCTCCCCGACCGGCACCAGCCGCTCCTTGTCGCCCTTGCCAAGGATGCGCACCACGCCCTGGCGAAGGTTGACAGCCTCGACCGTCAATCCCACCAGCTCCGACACCCGCAGGCCACAGCCATACAGCACCTCGAGCATGGCCCTATCGCGCAGCCCCAGCGGCATGGAAACGTCAGGTGCCGCCAGCAGTCGCTCGACATCCTCCTCGTCCAGGGTGTCCGGCATCGGCGGGCGTATTCGGGGAGCGCGTACTTCGGCTAGCGGATCATGCTCCAGATGCCCCTCGGCCAATGCCCAGCGGTAGAAGCGTCGCAGGCACGACAGCAACCGTGCCGTGGAGCGGGCATGATAACTGTCGGCCCGGTCGTCGAGGAACTGCCCCAGCGACTCGTGCCCCGGCGACAGCAGTTCTTCTCCCCGCCCCACCAGAAACGTCCGCCAGGTCTCGAGATCGTGGCGATAAGCGCTCAGCGTATGTTCGCTGGCGCCGCGCTCGAGCCACAGCGTATCCAGGAAGGTATCACGGAGCGCGGCATCCTTCATGGTATCTCCTCAGTATGGCCGAATGTCAGGCCAGATACGCAAGAACCCTGCGGCCTTGCGGCCAGCAGGGTTCTTGTAAGGGCAGCGATACGAATGTCACCGTCGGACACGCGCCGTCGGGTCCATTCGCCAGCGCCGTATCAGGACAGCTTTTCCTTGATACGTGCAGACTTGCCGCTGCGCTCGCGCAGGTAGTACAGCTTGGCCTGGCGTACGTCACCGCGACGCTTGACGTCAATGGAAGCCACCAGCGGGCTGTAGGTCTGGAACGTCCGCTCGACGCCGACACCGTGGGAGACCTTGCGCACGGTGAAAGCGGAGTTCAGGCCGCGGTTGCGCTTGCCGATCACCACACCTTCGAACGCCTGCAGACGCTCACGGTTGCCTTCGACGACCTTGACCTGGACGACGATGGTGTCGCCCGGAGCGAAGGCCGGCACTTCCTTGGACATCTGCTCGGCTTCGATCGCCTGGATCACCTTGTTCTTGCTGCTCATCGTTCAACTCCTCAACATGTCAGAGCCTTGCGGCGAAGTCCCGCTTGCCGAAGGCATGTGATCCCGGCGCCGAAGACGCGGGAATCGACTGGATATGGGTGACGCAACACAAGCCGCTTACTCGCTGCGGACTTGCCGATGCACCTCCGTCTTTTCGACGTATTCCTCGATGAATTCGTCGAGCAGCGCCTGCTGCTCGCGATCCAGCGAGTGGCTCTCGAGTAGATCAGGACGCCTGAGCCAGGTACGCCCCAACGATTGCTTCAACCGCCAACGTCTGATCGCGGCATGATTGCCGCTGAGCAGGACTTCCGGCACCTGCCGCCCGTCGATGCTTTCAGGGCGGGTATAGTGCGGACAGTCCAGCAATCCGCTGGCGAAGGAGTCCTCCTGCGCCGAATCCTGATGACCCAGCACACCGGGAACCAGGCGTGCCACGGCATCGATCATGACCATCGCCGGCAACTCGCCACCGGATAGGACATAGTCGCCGATCGACCACTCCTCGTCGATGTCGGCTTCCACGACGCGCTCGTCGACCCCCTCATAACGTCCAGCGACCACGATCAGGGAATCGAGCGAAGCCAGTTCCCGGACCCCTTGCTGATCGAGCGGCCGCCCCTGGGGCGACAGGTAGATCACCCGGGTGCGTTCCGGATTCTCCCGCCCCCGGGCCGCTCCATCACGCGCGGCAGCGATGGCCTGACGCAGGGTCTCCACCTTCATCAACATGCCCGGACCGCCACCGTAGGGGCGGTCGTCCACCGTCCGGTGCCTGTCTGTGGCGTAATCCCGGGGATTCCAGAATTCCACATCCAGCAGACCCTGCTTGACCGCACGCCCGGTTACGCCATAGCGGGTCACCGCCTCGAACATCTCCGGAAACAGGGAAACAACACCAATCCACACGGCCAGCCATCCACTGGATACGCCCCACGTCAGACGTGGTCCGTCATGTCAGAATTCGGGGTCCCAATCCACCGTCAGTGTGGCGGCGTTCAGGTCCACGTCGCGGATCACCTCATCGGGCAGAAACGGCAGCAGCCTTTCCCGCGCGTCGAAGCTGTCACCGGTCGCCTTGACGACCAGCACATCGTTGGCTCCGGTCTCGAACAGGTAGCTGACCCGTCCCAGGTACACCCCCTCGAGCGTGACGACCTTGAGACCTTCCAACTGATGCCAGTAATAGTCACCCTCATCGAGCTCCGGCAGCACACCCTTGGGAAGCAGAATCTCCGCTCCGCTCAGTTGCTCGGCCTGCTCGCGTGAGGTGACTCCCTCGAGACTCGCCACCAGACCTCTGCCCTGGCGACGCCCCTGGGCGAGACGATACGTCGTCCGCTCGCCATGATGCCGTAGCACCCATTCAGGATAATCGAGGATGCCCTCCATGGGGCTGGTGTAGGAATACACCTTCAGCCACCCTTTCACGCCGTAGGAACTGGTCAGCTTGCCCAGAACCACATGCTCGTCGCCGTCATCGCGCACGGCTCTCTGCTCTTCGCTCGGCATGTCAGGGAACGGCCTCACGCCTGCTGCTTGCGGGCTTCTTTGAGCAGCTCGGCAACACGATCGGAAACCTGCGCACCCAGGCCCTGCCAGTGTGCAGCACGCTCCAGATCAACGCGCAGACGCTCTTCCTGACCACGGGCAACCGGGTTGAAGAAGCCGATACGCTCGATGAAACGACCATCACGAGACTTGCGAGAATCGCTTACAGTCAGGTGGTAGAAGGGACGCTTCTTGGCGCCACCACGTGCCAGACGAATGGTAACCATTGCGTTAAAAATCCTTCGGTTAAGTTCAAAATTACGCCACAGACTTGCCGTGACGGGCAAGAGCCCGCCACGAAGACGCAGCATTCTACGGAAAACGGCCCGGCTTGGAAACCTTTTTCCTTGACACCCGGCCGGAATGCTCCGGCCTGAGCTCAGCGGCGCGGGAAGCCGCCGCCGCCAAAGCCGCCCGGTCCTCCGGGGCCCCCGGGGCCTCCCGGACCTCCCATTCCCGGCGGCAGCATGCCGGACATACCACGCATCATCTTCTGCATGCCGCCTTTCTTGCCGACCTTCTTCATCATCTTCTGCATCTGCTTGTGCTGCTTGAGCAGACGATTGAGATCGGGCACCTGCAGCCCCGCCCCCGCAGCGATACGCCGCTTGCGCGAGCCGTTGATGATTTCGGGCTTGCGGCGTTCCTTGGGCGTCATGGAATTGATCAACGCCTCGAGCTTGCCCAGCTCCTTCTCGCTGGCCTGGCTCTGCGCCATCTCGGCCATCTGCCCCATGCCCGGCAGCTTGGACATCAGGCTGCCCATGCCGCCCATGCTCTTGAGCTGCTGGAGCTGGTCGCGGAAGTCCTCGAGATCGAAGCCTTCTCCTTTCTTGACCTTCTTGGCGAGCTTGTCGGCCTTGTCGCGATCGACACTGCGCTCCGCCTCCTCGATCAGCGACAGCATGTCGCCCATGCCGAGAATGCGGGACGCCACGCGATCGGGGTGGAACGCCTCCAGGGCATCGGTCTTTTCACCCACCCCCAGGAACTTGATCGGCTTGCCGGTGATGTGGCGTACCGACAGTGCCGCCCCGCCCCGTGCATCACCGTCCGCCTTGGACAGGATCACGCCGGTCAGCGGCAACGCCTCGTGAAAGGCCTTGGCGGTATTGGCGGCATCCTGACCGGTCATGGCATCGACGACGAACAGCGTCTCCTGCGGTGCGACGGCGCGATGCAGGGCCTGAATCTCGTCCATCATCGCCGCATCGACGTGCAGGCGACCGGCGGTGTCCACGATCACCACGTCATGGAACTGGATCTTGGCGTGCCTGATCGCCGCCTCGGCGATGGCTACCGGCTGCTGGTCGCTCGATGAGGGAAAAAAGTCGACATCGACCTCCCTGGCCAGCGTTTCGAGCTGATCGATAGCCGCCGGACGATAGATATCGGCCGAGACCACCAGCACCTTCTTCTTTTCGCGCTCACGCAGGTAGCGGGCCAGCTTGGCCACCGAGGTGGTCTTACCCGCCCCCTGCAGACCGGCCATCAGGATTACCGCCGGCGATCCCTTGAGCGCCAGACCCTCGCTGGTCTCGCCCATGATCGCCTCGAGTTCCTGCTGGACGATCTTGACGAACTGCTGGCCCGGCGACAGGCTGCGGGAGACTTCCTGGCCGACGGCACGTTCACGCACGCGCTCGATGAACGCCTTGACCACTGGCAACGCCACATCGGCTTCCAGCAGAGCACGACGCACCTCGCGCAGGGTATCCTTGATGTTGTCTTCGGTCAGCTTGGCCTGTCCGGTGATCGACTTAAGCGTCCGCGACAGGCGATCGGTCAAACTTTCAAACATGGGCCTCTCCGGCAGGGGTGCCTTGGCATAGACGAGGGATTATACGCCTTCCCCCCGTGAGTCTCCATGCACCGCCCGGGTGTCTTTTGTTGTCGCGCATCACCGCCGATCGCTGGGCGGCAATGCGTCGATTGGGTATAGTAGCAACCGGATTGATTCTCTTTGGCTTCTTCGCCGCCATGCGGCATGGATTTGACACCGATGCAGGCGCTTCCCTTCGCCCTTCTCGCAATCGTCTTCTATCTTGGCGCCGGCTCCTGGCAAGGACTGGCTCTGGCCCGCCGTGCGCCGCCTCGCCCTGCCCTGGTCCGCGGGATCGGACTGTTGGCGGTAGCCTGCCACGCGGTGGTCGTCGCCATCAGCGTACTGGGTACTGCGGGATTGCATCTGGGCCTGTTCGAGAGCGCCTCGCTGATCGGATGGTTGATCGCGGTATTGTTGCTGGTCGTCAGCCTGATCAAACCGGTGCTCAACGCCGCCGTCGGACTCTTTCCCCTCGCCGCGGCAACCGTACTGGCGGTGGTCGGGCTGCCCAGCCCGGCCGTCGAATCGGGCCTGTCGGCAGGCATCATCTTTCACATCCTGACCTCAATCGTGGCCTTCTCGCTGTTTGCCATCGCGGCCGTCCAGGCCGTGCTGCTGGCTTTCCAGAACCAGGCACTCAAGCGTCGCCATACCCGCGGCATCGTCCAGGTTCTCCCGCCCCTGACAAGCATGGAGCGGTTGCTGTTCGAGCTGATCTGGAGCGGCATGCTGCTGTTGAGCGCCTCCATCATTAGCGGCTTCATCTTTCTCGATAATCTGTTTGCCCAGCACCTGGTACATAAGACGGTGCTGTCCCTCATTGCCTGGCTGATCTTTGCCGGTCTGCTGGCGGGACGCCACTGGCTGGGCTGGCGCGGCATGCGTGCCGTACGCTGGACGCTGGGCGGCTGCGCGGCACTGCTACTGGCCTTTTTCGGCAGCAAATTCGCGCTGCAGATCATCTTTCAGCAAGGCTGAGCCCGCCGAGGGCAATACTTGAGGATGCCTTGACACACCCTTGGGGAATCCCTACAAACGAACCTGATATGCCATCGAGGATTCCTTCACATTGAACGACGACATCCCCTTGGGGCTGCTGTTCGGCCTGCTTTTCCTGCTTATCTGCCTGTCTGCGTTCTTTTCCAGCTCGGAAACCGGCATGATGTCGCTGAACCGCTATCGTCTGAGCCATCGGGCCAACAGCGGTGAGAGCGCCGCCAAACGGGTCATGAAGCTCCTCGCCCGGCCGGATCGCTTGATCGGCGTCATCCTGATCGGCAACAACTTCGTCAACAACCTCGCCGCCTCCATTGCCACCATCATCGCCATCCACTTCTTCGGCGAGGTCTCCGGCCCTGCGATCTCGACGCTGGTACTGACCATCGTCGTGCTGATCTTCGCCGAAGTCACCCCCAAGACCTATGCCGCCATCAAGCCCGAGCGCATCGCCTATCCCACCTCGATCATACTCGACCCTCTGCTGAAGGTGCTCTACCCGCTGGTGTGGCTGGTCAACGCCATCTCCAACGGTCTGTTGCGCCTGATGGGCGTCAGGGATATTGAGGGCGGCGCCGACAACCTGACTCGCGACGAGCTGCGTACCGTGGTCCACGAGGCCGGCACACTGATTCCACGCCGTCACCAGACCATGCTGCTGTCGATTCTCGACCTGGAAAACGTCACCGTGAACGATATCATGGTGCCGCGCCATGAAATCGTCGGCCTCGATCTGGACAACGATCTCGACACTCTGTTGACCCAGATCCGCGCCAGCCAGCATACGCGCCTGCCGGTCTACAAAGGGGATATCAACAACATCATCGGCATCCTGCACCTGCGTAACGCTTCACGCTTTCTGTCCAAGCCGGAGCTGACCAAGGTCGCCATCGTTCAGGAGGCCCGCGAGCCCTACTTCATTCCCGAGTCCACCCCGCTGCACACCCAACTGCTCAATTTCCAGCAGCAGAAGCGGCGAATTGCCATCGTGGTGGATGAGTACGGCGACGTGCAGGGGCTGGCCACACTGGAGGACATCCTCGAGGAGATAGTCGGCGAATTCACCACCGACGTGGCCGGCAACCATCGCGAGATCCACCTGCAGGACGACGGCAGCTACGTGATCGAGGGTACGACCAACATCCGCGACATCAACAAGGTCCTCGGCTGGCAGTTGCCTACCGACGGCCCCAAGACGCTCAACGGGTTGATCCTCGAGCACCTCGAGTCCTTCCCCGATGCACCGGCCTGCCTGCAGGTGGGCGCGACGCGGATGGAGATCCTCACCATCAAGGACAACCTGATCACTTCGGCGCGCTGCTGGCACCAGGCCCGACGCGCCCGCATGATCAACGCCTAGCGACGCGACCTCCACCCCGCTGCTGTACGCGACTGCGAGCACACGCGCGACGATGGCGGGTATATCGCGGCCAAGGAGTCAGTGAGCGATGTCGGCTTCGGCTTGTTGCTTGAGCTCGCGCACGCTGGCTTCCAGGCATTCCCGCGTGACCTCCTGCGGCGCTAACGGCGCACCGAAGTAGAGCGCCACCCGCGGCCGGAAGCGCCGCGGGCACTTGGTGAAGGCCCGTCCGCCGCAGTGCGACGTCCAGGAGCCCCATAATCCCGCCAGTGCGGCCGGTACCACCGGCACCGGGTCGCGCATCAGGATGATGTCGATGCCACGCCGGAAACGATGCACCTCACCATCGGGCGTCAGCCGTCCCTCGGGGAACAGCATCACCACCTCTCCCTGGCGTAACGCCCGGCTTACCTCATCCAGCGCTCGCCTGACTCCGCCCGGATCGCGACGTTCGGAATCCACCGGGATCGCCCCGGCGATACGGAAGAACCAGTTCAGCCAGGGCGACTCGTAGATGGGACGATCCATCAGAAAGCGCAGAGGACGCGGACAGGCCCCGCCAAGAATCAGCGCATCCATGAAGCTGACATGATTGCACACCACCAACGCCGCCCCGCTCGCCGGGATCTCGGCACGACTGCGAAAGCGCACCCGATAGAGTATCCGCATCAGAACAAAGATCATCAGGCGCAGCGCCGGCCGGGGGTTGGCTGCCAGAATGCCCGCGCTCAACACCAGGGCAATCAGCCCCAGACAGCCGAAGAACACATGCAGCGAGGCACCGGCGAGGCTCAGCACGACGATGCCGAACAGCGCTGCGGCCACCATGAACAACGCATTGAGAATATTGTTGGCAGCGATCATCCTGGCGCGGTGTCCTTCGTCGCTAGCCGTCTGAATCAGGGTGTACAACGGCACGATATAGAGCCCGCCGCCAACACCGATCATGGCCAGCGCCAGTGCCATGATCCAGAAGCCGGGCTGAACCAGCAGCGCGCTCAGCGATGATGTCCCACCTGCCAAGGCCTCGCCGGGCAAGGCGGGCTGCGAAGCAAGTCCGAGTCCCGCCAGGCCGATAATCAGTGCACCGATCGGTACGACCCCGAGCTCGAGTCTTCCTGCCGACAGCCGCGCGCACAACAGGGCGCCCCCGCCGACGCCCAGCGCAAAGGCGCCCAGCAGGGTACTGACAGCGGCTTCGCTGCCCTGCACCACATCCCGTGTCCAGGCGGGTAGCTGCGTCAGGTAGCAGGCGCCCAGGAACCAGAACACACTGATCCCCAGCAGGGCGCTGAAGACGCGTCGGTTGCGCCAGCTGTCACGCAGCACCACCAGCGTGCCGGTGAAAGGACGCCAGGATACCGGCCCCGGCGCGAGCGAAGGAGCGCTGGGCACGCCCAGGCTCGCCAGGTAGCCGAGCAGTGCCAGTCCCACCAGCGTGGCGGCAATCGTCGCGCGTGCCCAGCCGCCACCCAGCGACGCCAGCACGCCGGCCAGCAACGTTCCCAGAAGAATCGAGATGAAGGTTCCCAGATTCACCCAGGCGTTACCCTTGACCAGCTCGGTGGGGGCGAGATGCTGGGGCAGGATCGCGTACTTGACCGGTCCGAACAGCGCCGACTGGGTGCCCATCATGAACAGCAGCCCGAGCAGTACCATAAAGGCCTCGTACCATACCGCCAGTGCCGCCACACACATGGTGGCCAGTTCCAGCAGTTTCAGTCGGCGTATCAGGGTCCGCTTGTCGAGCCGGTCGGCCAGGGTCCCTCCCCAGGCGGAGAACAGCAAGAACGGCAGGATGAACAATCCCGCTGCCAGATTGTTGAGCAGCCCCGTGTCCCAGCCATGACGTGGCACGGCGACGAAGGTCAGCAGCAGCAGCAGGACATTCTTGAAGACATTGTCATTGAAGGCCCCCAGTGCCTGGGTCCAGAAAAAGGGCGCAAAGCGGCGCTGGGTGAGCAGGGTCGACGTCACGAGGCACTCGGTGGGGACTTGAGCCCGACCAGGATGGTCGACAGCAACTGGTCGAGCAGCTCGGGCACCTCGAGCGCCTGCCCCTGCCAGTACCCCAGACGCTCGTTGAGCCCCAGCTGCACCAGGCCATGCACGCTTCCCCACAGGGTGCGCGCCATGCGCCGAGCCTCGAGGTCGCTCAGTGCCGGCTGGTACTCCTTCAGCGTCGCCTCGACTCGGGCAAACAGCCCCTCGATCATGTCATTCTGCCGTTGGTCCAGCTCGCCCTCCTGGGCCAGCGGATAGTCGAAAAGCATCTGCCAGCGGTAGGGGTCATGCTGGGCGAACTGCCAGTAGGCCATGGCCAGCGATTTCAGCCGGGGCTCGGGCCGATCCCCATCCAGTCCGCCCACGGCATGGCGCAGCCGGTCGAGCGTTTCGACGTTGACGTACTGCAGCAGATTGCTGAAGCTGCCATAAAGCTTGAGCAAGGTGCTCGGTGCACAACCGACCTCTCTTGCCAGGGCACGCAGCGACAAGGCATGCACGGGATTTTCCCGCAGCCAGGCATCACATGCCGCCATGACCTGGGCATGCAACGCCTCGGGCGCATGCTGTCTGGGACGAGCCATTGAGTTCCTCGCGTAATCGATGTCTGGCCGCCGAAGCCGGGCCGACTGGGCACTGGCGCGACCCATGAGCGAACAGTGTTTCCAACAGCATATCGAGACAGCGCGCAAACGCAAGTGGCAACATCCTCCTGGAAACGGCTTATGACCTTGGATAGGCTGTCATTGCTACCGTTCAGGAGTCTTCATGGCAGGCCGTCTGCATATTGTCTCGTGGGAGCCGTCACGCCTGATGCCCGGCCTGACGTCCGACCACTCCCCCATCATCAGCCCCAACCTGGCGCCGCGGCGTCCGCTGTCGATGATACGCCTCGAGCGTGGGTCGCCACGCCTCGTCAAGGCCTTCTGGGGATTGACACCGCCTTGGCTCAAGGTGCTCGATCATGCGCCCCACTGCGCACGCGCCGAATCCCTGCAGGAGCGCGCCATGTTCCGCGAGGCATTCGCGGCCCGGCGCTGCCTGATCCCGGTGAGTGGCGTTTACGTGTGGAAACCCCAGCCGCGCATGAAGCAACCCTTCCTGGTGACCCGAGCCGATCGCGGCCCGCTGCTGCTGGCCGGGCTGTGGTGCCGTTACCACACCACCCTGACCGCCTTTACGGATTCCGCCGCCCTGATCACCGTGGCGGCCAATCCGCTGATCGCGCCCTTGAGCGACCGTTTTCCGGCCGTGGTCGACCCCGCCCGAGCCTCTGCCTGGCTCGATCCGCAAACCTCTCCCGAGGTGGCGAGGACACAACTCGTTCCGGCCCCCTTGGAACTGTTGGGCTTATTTCCGGTATCAAGACAGGTGAACGACCCGTCTCACCAGGACTGGGCCTGCGGCCACCCCACCGGGCCGATGGCCGTCTGGCAACTGAATAAGGAGTAACCATGCTTCATCTGTCCTCGCGCCCGGCAGTGGGCGCCTGGCTTGTCGTCTGCATGCTGCTGGGGCTTGCGGGCTGCCAGCAGGTGGCGACATCCGACCCCGTGGCAGAGGTCGTCGACCCCATCCAGAGTCCCAACGACAATCGCGATTACCGCGCCCTGACGCTCGAGAACGGTCTGGAAGTGCTGCTGATCAGCGACCCCGAGGCCGACAAGGCGGCCGCGGCCATGAACGTGGCCGTGGGCAGCGACAACGATCCCGAGGACATTCCCGGCCTCGCTCACTTCCTCGAGCACATGCTGTTTCTGGGAACCGACCGCTATCCGCAGGCCGAGGGCTACCAGCGTTTCATCAGCCAGCACGGCGGCAATCACAACGCCTTCACGGCCGACCGGGATACCAATTACTTCTTCGACATCGAGCCTCAGGCGCTTCCCGAAGCTCTGGATCGTTTCAGTCGCTTCTTCATCGCTCCGCAGTTCAACCCCGACTACGTGGACCGTGAGCGCAACGCCGTCGACTCCGAATACCAGGCTCGTCGGCGCGACGACAGCCGGCGGATCAACGAAGCATTGGGTCAAGCTCTCAATCCCGAGCATCCCGCCACCCGCTTCTCGGTGGGTAGCCTGGAGACCCTGACCGACGGCAAGCAACCGCTGCGCCAGGCATTGATCGATTTCTATCGTCACCACTACGGCGCCAACGTCATGCACCTGGCCGTGCTGGGCCCGCAGCCCCTGGACACGCTGGAAAGGCTGGTGCGCGAGCGCTTCGCCAACGTGCCTGACCGAGACCTCTCTCGCCCCGAAATTCCCGAGGCTCTGGTCACCGACAGCGAACTGCCCGCCCGTCTGCAGGTCCAGGCGCTACAGCAGGAACGCCTGGTACGCTTTCTGTTTCCGGTTCCCGACCCCATCGATGACTACCGCAACAAGCCATCGGAATATATTGCCAATCTACTCGGTCACGAAGGCGAAGGCAGCCTGCTGGAAGCGCTGCGCGAAGCCGGCTGGGCGGATGGCCTGTCGGCGGGCACCGCCCAGACCGACGGCGACGATGCGCTGTTTGCCGTCTCCATCAGCCTGACGCCGGAGGGCGCGCACCACCTCGATCGCATCCAGGCCAGCCTGTTCGATCAGATCGCGCGGCTGCGCCAGCAGGGTGTCGAGCAGTGGCGCTATGCCGAACAGGCCCGTCTTGCCGAGCAGGAGTTCCGCTTTCAGCAGCGCGGCGAGCCCATCCATACCGTCAGTTCTCTGGCCATGAGTCTGGCCTACTATCCCCTCGAGGATGTGCAGTACGCCCCCTACCGGATGGACGCCTTCGACGCCGAACGCATCCATGCCTATCTCGACGAGATGACCCCGCAACAGTTGTTGCGTGTCTACAGTGGCCCCGATGTCGAAGGTCAGCAGACCACCGCCTACTTCGATGCACCCTATACCCTGACTCGGGTCGAGCAGTGGCCCGAGGCCGAGCCGTTGCCGGGCCTCGCCCTGCCGAGCCCCAACCCCTTCATTGCCGAGGATCTGACGCTCGAGGATGTCGATGCCGACACACCGGTCACGATCGTCGACTCTTCCAGCGTCGAGCTCTGGCACCTGCCGGACAGCGATTTCGGCACTCCGCGCGTGGAGTGGCGCTTCAGCCTGCAGAATCCGGGCGCGGCGGCCAGCGCCCGCGATGCGGCCCTGACGCGCCTGCTGGCCGGCTGGCTAAACGACAGTCTTAACGCCCGCTTCTACCCGGCGAGACTCGCGGGACAGGAATTCGGCGCCTATGCCCATGCCCGCGGCATGACACTGACATTCTCGGGCTGGAGGGATCGTCAGGATCGGCTGATGCATGACGTCGTCGACCAGTTGCTGCATGGCGACATCGACGACGCCAGCGTTGCCCGGGCCAAGCTCGGCCTGCAGAGAAAGTGGCGCAACGCCCCTCAGGACGCGCTCTATCAGCAGATGTATCGTACGCTCGGCGAGGCACTGATCCGCCCGCAATGGCCGAACCAGGCCCTTCTCGAAGCCATCGAGCCGCTCAACGCTGCCGATGTCCGCGCCTACCGCGAGCGCTTCCTGCGCCAGCTCCACGTACAGGCCATGGCGGTCGGCAACCTCGACGCCGAACTGGCGCGCCGAGAGGGCCTGAATGTCGCCAACGCCCTCGCCCCCGACCTGAGTGAGGCGGCGATTCCCGAACTCGTGCCATTGAAGGTGCCCGAGTCGCCCCCCGAGCTGCATCCGCAGACCGGACGCAACGAATATGCCGTGCTGCGCTACCTGCAGGGCCCCGACCGCTCGCTAGCGGCTCAGGCCCGCCTGGCCGTGATCGGCCAACTGATCGATGCGCCGTTCTACACGCAACTGCGCACCGAGGAGCAGCTCGGCTATGTCGTGCGTGCCGGCTATCAGCCGCTGCTTGACGCGCCAGGCCTGAACCTGCTGGTGCAATCGCCCGATACCTCCAGCGAGGTCATCCAGTCGCGGCTCGATGCCTTCCTCAAGGGTTTCGATCAGCGCATTGCCGCGCTCGACGAGGAGAGACTGGCTCCGTATCGCCAGGCGGTACACGACCGGTTGCTGGAGCGCGACCAGTCCCTGGGCGGGCTGACCGACCGGTTGTGGCAGACACTGGCCTATGACGATATCACCTTCGACCGCCGCGAACGCCTGGCGGAGCAGGTGGCTTCGCTGCAGGTCGAGGATATCCGCCAGGCCTGGCAGTACCTGCGCCAGGCACCGGCACTCAACATCACCGCCGCGCCCGGAGCGTCGCCCAGCGATATCCTGGCAGTGACGCAGAACTTCACGCCCCTGCCGGCTGCCCCCTGACGTCCTCCGATAGGCACCTGAAGAAAGGCACCTGAAGAAAGGCGCCTGAAGAAAGGCCCGGTACCGTAAGGTACCGGGCCTCTTTCATGGATGCCGCAGCGCCGCGCGCCTAGCCGAAGGCCTGAGCCGGCACAATCGATTCCACGTACATGACCAGCTCCTCGAGTACCTGTCGGGACCGATCATCGAGCGCCGCCTGATTGAACTGCTCGATCTCGCGGGCGAAGCCTTGCAGCGTCAGGCCGCCCAAGGCGGCATCATTCATGCGTGCCCAGCGATAGTTCTCCCACTGCCCCTGCTCCTCGCTGGACAGGGTGTCGGGATAACTGCGGGCGCGATAGCGGAACAGCATCTCCTCCAGGCGCGGATCCTGGAAAGCGAATGCGGTATCTCCCAGCGCCTCCGGCGGAGTGTCCCGCACACGCTGCATCTCCTGGCGGTCCGCCGGCGAAAAGAACCCACCGGAGTAGAGCATGAGGTCCGGATCCCGAGGCTCGTTCGCGACGCCGGGCGCCGCGAACACCGTCGCCACCTTGTGCGCGGCATCGGGATGCGTGGTCAACGCTCGCCAATGCGCCTCGCAGCGCTCGCGATCCAGCTGCAGGCGCTGCGCCACCTCGGCCGTCACCGCGCTGATGGGCATGAGCACCGGACTGCGGTTGATATGCACGACCTTGAGTGGAATGCGTGACTCGCCCTCGGCCAGCTCGTCGGCGCTGACGAACACCCGCTCGCGAATCGCTTCGGCGGAGAGTTCGAACAGCGGTGCCGGGTCCATGGACAGATCGTAGACGATCACGCCGTTGGGGTTGCTCGGGTGCTGGGCCAGGGGCACCACCAGAGCGCTGCATCCCCGGCTGGCGGGGTAACGGCGCGAGACGTGCAGCATGGGCTTGCGTGAGGCGATGTCGAGCAGTTTCGCGACTTCGCGCTTCTGGCGCAGGCGCAGCAGGTAATCGAACAGGCGTGCGTTGCGCGAGCGCAGCAGGCGCGCCAGGGCGATCGTCGCCCGCACGTCGGCCAGGGCATCGTGAGCCCCGGCATGGGCGATGCCGTTGGCTGCCGTGAGATGCTCCAGCTTGAAGCTTGGCGCACCATCCTCTCGCTGCGGCCACTCGATTCCTTCGGGACGCAGAGCGTGAAAGGCCCGCACCACGTCGATCAGATCCCAGCGGGAGTTGTCGTTCTGCCATTCGCGCGCGTAGGGGTCGAGAAAATTCCGATAGAAGAGATGCCGGCTGACCTCGTCGTCGAAGCGCAGGGTGTTGTAGCCCAGCGAGCAGGTCCCGGCGCGGCTCATCTCGGCATTGATACGCGCGGCAAACTCCGCCTCGGGAAGACCGCGTCGCCGCGCCGTCTGCGGCGTGATTCCGGTGATCAGACAGGCCTGGGGATGTGGCAGATAGTCGTCGGCGGGCTTGCAGTAGAGCGTCAGCGGCTCGCCGAGTTCGTTGAGATCGGCATCGGTACGGATAGCGGCGAACTGCGCGGGCCGATCCCGGCGGGGATCGGCGCCGAAAGTCTCATAGTCGTGCCAGAGGAAGGTGGGCTGTCGTGATGCAGGCTGCGCCATGCCGGTCTCCACACATGCCGGGAAAACGCCCAGCCTAGCATGGAACGGCTCTCGCCTCAGCTCTGCCGGCCGAAGTTCTCGCCGCGTGTCGTCAGCGCCTTATCCGCTGCGTGGCAGCGTGACGTTGAGCTCCAGGACCGAGCAATCCTCCTCGCTGTCGAGGGTGATGTTGATGGCGTCCTGGTCGACCTGGACATAGCGGCGGATCACCTCGAGCAGCTCCTTCTGTAGCATCGGCATGTAGTCGGGCTGCCCTCGCTGGCCACGCTGATGGGCCACGATGATCTGCAATCGCTCCTTGGCGACCGAGGCCGACTTCTTGCGTTCGCCCCTGAGGAATTCGAGAAGTTTCACCGACGACCTCCTCCGAACATTCGGCTTAGCAGGCCCTTCTTCTGGACCGCATGAAAGCGCAGCGGCACATCTTCGCCCAGCAGACGCGACACGGTATCGGCGTAGGCCTGGCCGGCATCGCTACTCTGATCGTGCGTCACCGGAATCCCCTGGTTGGACGCGCGCAGCACCGCCTCGGATTCGGGAATCAGGCCAATCAGATGGATCGCCAGAATCTCGCGCACGTCCTCCAGATTAAGCATGTCGCCGCTGTCTACGCGCTCCGGGTCATAGCGGGTGACCAGCAGATGTTCCTTGACCGGGTCGAGGTTCCGTTCGGCGCGGCGCGTCTTGGAAGCCAGCAGCCCGAGGATCCGGTCGGAGTCGCGTACCGAAGAGACTTCGGGGTTGGTCACCACGATCGCCTCGTCGGCGTAGTACATCGCCAGTTGCGCGCCGCGCTCGATACCCGCCGGCGAGTCGCAGATGATGAAGTCGAAGCTTTCGGCTAGCGACTCGAACACCTTCTCCACGCCTTCCGCCGTCAGGGCATCCTTGTCACGCGTCTGCGACGCCGGGAGGATATGCAGGTTCTCGACCCGCTTGTCACGGATCAGCGCCTGGTTCAGCCCCGCCTCGCCCTGAATGACATTGATCAGATCGTAGACCACGCGACGCTCGCACCCCATGATCAGATCCAGGTTGCGCAGCCCCACGTCAAAGTCGATCACCACGGTCTTGTTGCCGCGCAGCGCCAGCCCGGTGGCGATGGCTGCCGCACTGGTCGTCTTGCCGACCCCGCCCTTGCCGGAGGTCACTACAATGATCTTGGCCAAGATTAAGCTTCCTGTTGCATATGGGATGATCGATAACGTTTAGGTCAGCGTCGAAATGCTGAGCTGATCGTCGCTGAGTTGTACCTGCACGGCCCGGCCCAGAAGGTGCGGGTCGATGTCCTCGAGCCGCTTGTAATTGCCCGCCAGCGACAACAGCTCGGCATGCAGCTCATGGCAGAAGATGCCCACTTCGCGCTTGCCATGAATACCCGCCAGCGCTCTTCCACGTAACGGACCGTAAACATGCACGCTCCCTGCCGCCAGTACTTCGGCACCGGCATTGACGGCCCCGACTACGATCAGGTCACCGTCCGGAGCACTGACCTGCTGTCCCGAGCGTACCGTGCCCCGATGGATACGGTTGCCCGCTGCGCTGATGGCTGCGGCGGGCGGCTCGTCGCGAGTCTCCGCGGGCGTCTCGACGGCGCGTGGTCGGGCCTCCTGAGGCGGGAACCACCCCAGGCCCAGCGCCCAGGCCGACTGGCGGACCGGATCTCCGCCGCCGCGCACGGCAACCGGCAACAGCTTGTGGGCTCGGCACACGGCACAGATGCGTTCCAGCGCCAGGTGCGGCTCATCCAGACGTTCGACGCTGAGCACGACCGGGGTATGCTCGAAGAAGGCCGGCGACTGGCGCATCTTGCCTGCCAGCTGCGCCTGGATGCGCTCCGGGTCGGCGCTGGCAAGCTCCAGCACCGTCATGGGCAGCATCCCCCCCTTGAAAGTAAAGGCAGCGTTTGCCCTGTCCACGTTGAGGCTCATGGCCGAACTCCACGTCGATAATCAGAATAAAGCTAAGCGAGCGTCAGCATTGCTGCAACTGATGATATGCCCAGCATTCTCGCGTTGATAGGTGTCGCCGCTTGCCGACGGAGTTTCCCTTTCCCCGGTCAGCGGCTCATGCTTAGATAACATGTTCAGATAATATGCTGGCGGGCCACCAGCAGGCGCCTCTGCCGTGGTCATCATCGTCACGCCTTTAGCCACACTATGCATAGGATGCACGCCGGGTCATGTCAGGATTCTTTCGCCGCTTCTTCCCCCCCCGCTGGCAACATCGCGATCCCGAAGTTCGCTGCCAGGCCGTGGCCCGTCTCGATCCGCAGCAAGATGAGGACATGACGCGTCTGGAGCAGCTCGCCAGTGATCCCGATGCCCGGGTACGCCGCGCCGCCCTGGCCCGTATCGAGGACCCCGAACGCCTGCTGGCGCTGCTGCCATCACATGGCTCCCAGGAGTTGCGCGAACGTTTGCTGCAGCTGCTGTGCGGAGGCATTGAAACACCCTCGCTCGCGCTGCGCCAATCCCTGATTGCTCATCTCGACGATCAGGAACTGCTGAATACGGTCGCCCTGAAGGGAGACAACCTGCAGTTGCGCCTGGCGGCGCTGGAGCGGCTCGAGAGCGAAACGGACCTGATCCGCCAAGCCAGCGATAACGGTATCGCAGCCGTACGCCACGCGGCGGCCGAACGCATCACCAGCGAAACCGGCCTGGCGCAGCTGGCTCGCGAGGCGCGACGGGACAAGCAGGTAGCCCGGCTGGCCCGGGAGCGCCTGAACCGGATGCGCGCCGACGAGGCGGATGCCGAGGCGATGCGTGTCGAGCGCCAGCGCATTCTCGAAGCCATGGAGGCCCAGGCGCGGCAACCCTGGGAGCCGCTCTACGCCGCCCGCTACCGTCACCTGCTCCGCGCCTGGGAGACGCTGGCCGATGCGCCCAGCGCCGAACAGGAGCAGCGTTTCTACGCAGCCAGCCAGCGTTGCCACAAGATCATGAGCGATCACGAGACCGAGGGCCATGCCCTGGCGGAGCAGCAACGCCAGCGAGATGATGCCGCACAGGCGCGCCAGGCCCTGATCGAGACGCTGGAAGACACACTGGAAGGGCTGCGCCGGTCTCGGCAGCTTTCCGCTCAGGACGTCGACACCCTGCGGGCCCAGCGTCGCCTCCATAGCGAGCGCTGGCAGACGCTTTCCGATCGCCACCCGCCGGATGCCGAAATCGCCGAGCGTTACACCCGAGCGCTGCACGACATCGCCACCATCATCGATGCCTGGGACCGTGCAGATGCCCATGCCGAAGAGCTGCGCCAAGCGCTGGAAGGTCCGAGAGAGGAACTCGAAGCCAGCCTTGCCCGCCTGGCCTGGCCGGAAGAGTTGCCGCCGCCATCCGGTATTGCCCGGGCGCGGGAACGGCTGCAACAGCAGCAGTCACCGGCCGCGACGCCCGCTACCGATACACAAGCCCTGCGCGACGATCTCGAGCAGCTCGAGGCCCAGCTGGATCGCGGCGCCTTCAAGGACGCCAGTCGGCTCTACCGCTCCCTTCGTCAGCGGTTCGACCATCTCGACGCCGCGAGCCGTCAAGCTCACGAGGCGACTCTCAAGCGCCAGGGGGCGCGCTTGGCCGAGTTGCGCGACTGGCGCGGTTTCGTTGCCGGTCCCAAGCGCACCCAACTGATCGAGGCGATCGAGGCCTTGGCGGCAGACACCGGCACGCCCGAGGCAGAGCGTGACCGTCGCCACCGCCAGCTGGTCAAGGAGTGGAAGTCCCTGGGTGACGCCGCCACCACGGCCGAACTCGCCACCCAGTTCCGGGCTGCCTCGGATCGCATCCATGCCCAGCTCGCCCCGTGGCGCGAGGCACTCGACGCCAAGCGCCAGCAGCATCTCGAGGCCCGCGAGGCCCTGTGCGAGCAACTCGAGGCCCTGCTCTCCCAGCCCAACCCCGAAGCCGACCCTGACGCACTGCGCCAGATCCGCGACAGGGCCCGTGAACAGTGGCAGCGCCTGACTCCGGTCCCCCGGGACCAGGCCCGCGCTATCGGTCAGCGCTTCGGCAAGATCCGTCATGAGCTGCAACGGCTTATCGATCAGCGTGCCGGCGAGATCGCCGCGGCCAAGCGTGAGCTGATCGAGCAGGCCCGAGAGCTGCTCGCAAGCGACTCTCCCGCAGCGCGTCGTGCCGAACAGGCCAAGACGCTACAGAACCGTTGGCGCACCCTCGGACGCGCTCCCAAGGGTGAAGAACAGCTGTTGTGGCGCGAATTCCGCAGCCTATGCGACCACATCTTTGCCGCACGCGACGCCGAGCGTGAAGATCGCACTCAGCGGGCCCAGCAACGCCTCGACGCCATGCAGGCCCTGATTGAGCGACTCGATGCCTGGCAGCCGACCCGCAGCGATGAGCATGCCGTCCTAGACACGGCCATCGCTGAAGCCGAGGCGCTGGAGCCCCTACCGGGCCGACGCAGTATCGGGATGCGTCGCCGCTGGCAGGGCATCATACGCACCCGACGTGAACGCCTCGAACGGCTGGCCCTAGCCGAGCAGGCGCAACACTGGGGCTCATGGAGAGAGCTGATCGAGTCTCACGTCGACGCGGATACCCAGGCACTGGCCGGCCATTCCGCGGCCGACGTCGCGCTCGGGGCCAGCCTGCCCGACGATGCCCGCCGCGCCCACGCTCTGCGCAATGCGGCGCGGACTCAACGGGACCAAGAAACCGCGCTGGAGCGTCTCGCCCAGTTGCGCGTCTATCTTGCCCTGCTGGCCGGCGATCCCATCGAGCCGAGCGAGGAGCCGCTGCGCCTGCAGGTGCAAGTCTCGAGACTCAATGATGGTTGGGGGCAGCCGCAGCGTCAGGCCGAGGAGTTGCGCGGGGTCCTGCTCGAGATTCTTGCCACCGGCCCGATCGACCGGCCGAGCTGGGATGCGCAACTGCCGCGCATGGCCTCCCTGCTGCAATCGCTCGCTCTGCACGAGCCGGGACAGGCCTCTGCGGATGCGGGCAATTAAATGACAGGGAAGCATCGACACACTTGACTTAATCCCGAGAATGAGTAGAATACGCCCCACGATCTGATGCGGGGTGGAGCAGCCTGGTAGCTCGTCGGGCTCATAACCCGAAGGTCGTCGGTTCAAATCCGGCCCCCGCTACCAACACCAGAAGAACCGATACCGAAAGGTGTCGGTTTTTTTGTGCCTGTCGGGAAAGTCCCGGTCGTCGATTCCCTCTCGTTTCAACTTCAGCGGCCCCGCTACCTACCCCGGAAGAACCGATGCCGAAGAGTGGCGGTTTTTTGTGCCCGCAGGGAAGGCCCCGATCGTCGGTTCCCTCTCGTTTCAACTTCGGCGGCCCCGCTACCCACCCCGGAAGAAACCGATACCGAAAGGTGTCGGTTTTTTTTGTGCCCGCAGGGAAGGCCCCGGTCGTCGGTTCCCTCTCGTTTCAACTTCGGCGGCCCCCGCTACCAACACCAGAAGAGCCGATACCGAAAGATGTCGGTTTTTTTGTGTCCGCAGGGAAGGCCCCGGTCGTCGGTTCCCTCTCGTTTCAACTTCGGCGGCCCCGCTACCCACCCCGGAAGAAACCGATACCGAAAGGTGAACTGCACCCCGAAAGTTGGACAGCCAAGCCAACCTTCGGGGTGTTTTTATGAAGAAGCAGTACGACGAAAGGTTCAAGCTGCGGGTGGTGCAGCAGTGTTTACGTGAGGACACCAGCCTAAGGGAGTTGGCTCGCCAGCATGGCCTGGACGAGTCGAGCCTACGGCAATGGCGGGACAACTACCGGCAGCATGGCGCGCTGGGCCTGCGCAGGAAGTACCGTCACCGCAGTGCGGCATTCAAGCTGGCGGTACTTGAGAGGATGTGGCGGGATGGCTTGTCACGGCGCCAGGCTGCTGTCCTGTTCGATATCCGTGAGTGTGGTGCTATTGGCAGATGGGAACAGCAGTATCATAGTGGAGGATTGAGCGCGCTGGCGCCGAAGCGAAAGGGACGACGCCCGATGGCCAAGAAGCCTTCTTCATCGCCACCCCCGCCTGATCGCGAACGCTCCCACGAGGAGTTGCTCGAGGAACTGGCGTACCTGCGGGCGGAGAACGCCTACCTAAAAAAGCTCGATGCCTTGACCCGCGAGAAGCGGGCGGCGATGCGGGGCAAAAAGCCCAAGCCGTCCAAGGGTTAAGGAATGAGCATCCGCTGGTTCTGCTGCTACGTGCGGCAGAGCTGCCGCGCAGTACGTTTTACTTCCGGATCAAGGGGCAGGACGCTGTCGATCGGTACGCCTCCCTGAAGGCGCGTATCCAGGCAACCTATGAACGTCACCAAGGGCGCTATGGCTATCGTCGTATCACTGCTGTCCTCCGCCAGGCAGGCGAGACGATCAATCATAAGACTGTCCAGCGCTTGATGCAGCAACTGGGCTTGAAATCTCTGGTTCGGCCAAAGCGGTATCGCGCTTACCGAGGATCGGTAGGGCGTGTAGCTCCCAATGTACTCGACCGCCAGTTTCAGGCCCCCGGTCCCAACCAGAAGTGGGTCACTGATATCACGGAGTTCAACATCGACGGGCAGAAGCTGTATCTCTCCCCCATCATGGATCTCTACAACGGCGAAATCGTGGCCTATCAGACCGGTAGGCGTCCCGACCTCTCACTGGTGAAGCGCATGCTGCATCAGGCGTTTGGCCGCTTGAAGAACTCGGACCGGCCACTGCTGCACTCCGATCAGGGGTGGCATTACCAGCATCCCGCCTATCGTGCCCTGGTGGCAGGGCAGGCGCTGACGCAAAGCATGTCACGCAAGGGCAACTGCCTGGACAATGCCGCGATGGAGAGTTTCTTTGGCACCCTGAAAGCCGAGTACTTCCATCTGAGCCGGTTCGACACTGTCGAGCAGTTGCAGCAGGGCCTCGACCGGTACATCCATTATTACAACCACGAGCGAATCAAGATGAAACTAAAAGGCCTGAGCCCCGTGCAATACAGGACTCAGGCCTTGAGCGCCGACTGAATGAACCGTCCAACTATTGGGGGTCACTTCAAAGGTGTCGGTTTTTTTTGTGCCCGCAGGGAAGGCCCCGGTCGTCGGTTCCCTCTCGTTTCAACTTCGGCGGCCCCCGCTACCAACACCAGAAGAGCCGATACCGAAAGATGTCGGTTTTTTGTGTCCGCAGGGAAGGCCCCGGTCGTCGGTTCCCTCTCGTTTCAACTTCAGCGGCCCCCGCTACCCACACCGGAAGAACCGATACCGAAGGGGGGCGGTTTTTTTGTGCCTGTCGGGAAAGGCTCCGGTCGTCGGTTCCCTCTTGTTTCAACTTCGGCGGCCCCCGCTACCAACACCAGAAGAGCCGATACCGAAAGATGTCGGTTTTTTGTGTCCGCAGGGAAGGCCCCGGTCGTCGGTTCCCTCTCGTTTCAACTTCGGTGGCCCCGCTACCCACACCGGAAGAACCGATACCGAAGGGTGGCGGTTTCTTTGTGCCTGTCGGCAAGGCTCCTTGGTGACAGTCCCCGGGTGACGATAAAGCCTCGCTTTCTCGAGCGCAGGCTTGAATCTTGGCCTCGCCACCCGCATAACCCCAGCATTCGTTCATTTTCAGCCAAGGGTCACTACTATGCCGATCGTCGATCCCCGTACCGGCGCCCCACTCAGCACACCGGAGACCGCCGAGTCCCAGCCTACCCCGGGTCAGGATCCGGCGTCCTACATCGTCGAGGTCGACATGAGCAACTTCCAGCAGGTCGTGCTGGAGGGCTCCATGCAGGGACCGGTCCTGCTCGACAGTTGGGCGCCCTGGTGCGAGCCCTGCAAGAGTCTGACGCCGATACTCGAGAAACTGGCCCGCGAGTATCAGGGCGCTTTCGTTCTCGCCAAGCTCAATATCGAGGAAAACCAGGAGATCGCCGCCCAACTCGGCATCCGCTCGGTACCTGACGTCAAACTGATCGTCCAGGGGCAGCTCTACGACCAGTTCCAGGGCGCCCTGCCGGAGAAACAGATCCGCGAATGGCTGGCCCAGTACCTGCAGGCGCCGGCAGAGACCGGTCAGAGTCCCGAGGAACAGGCCGAAGCGGCACTCGCCGCCGGAGACGCCGCCGGCGCCCGGGCGATCTACCAGCAACTGGTGCAGGAAAACCCCGAGCACTACGACTACCAGATCGGCCTGGCGAGCGCCGTCCTGGCCGATGGCCAGCCCGAGGAGGCCCGCGCCCTGCTCGACAACCTTCCGCCCGAGCATCGTGACTCCGCCAAGGCCCGCGGCGTCAAGGCCCGCATCGAATTCGGCGAGGAGGCACCCAGCGACGAGGAACTGGCCGCCCTGGAAGGGCGCGATGACAGCGAGGCCCGGTTCAAGCGCGCGCTGCGCCACGTGGCCGACGGCCATTACGAAGCGGGGCTGGATGCGCTGCTGGCACTGATGAAGAGTGATCGCGCCTATGGCGAGGACGCCGCCCGGCTGACGCTGCTGCGGGTCTTCGATGCCCTGGGGGCCGAGCATCCCCTTACCGTCGCCTACCGCCGCAAGCTGTTCGCCCTGCTCTACTGAGCCACGAGCCGTCCCGTCGGCCGTCGCCCCTGTCAGCGGGACGGCGGCCCTACGCCGAATGCTGCCCGTCTAACGCCGCCGCCACCCGTGCAGGGCGCGATGCAATGCCTGACGCACTTCATCGGGCACCGGCCCGTCAGCGCCTGAGCGCGCTGCACAAGGTCGTGCCAGACGCAGGCAGCCGCCCTGCTGCTGCCATGCGTGCTGCTGGGCCAGTATCGTCAAGCGCTGCCAATCCCGTGTCACCATGACCGCCACCATGAATGAGAAACATTCTCCATAAATTAATGGAGCGGGTCGCTGGCGTCGATTGATTTACGTCATGATCGGCTCAGATAGGGATCGAGCCGCTCGAGCGCCTCATGCAAGACCCCACGAGGCGTACCGAAGTTCAACCGCACGAATCCCGGCCAACCGAAGTCGGCGCCATCCGACAGGGCCACTCGCGCCTCCTTCAGCAGCGCTTGCTGGGGCGAATCCCCGAGCCCGGTACGGCGCAGATCCAGCCAGGCCAGATAGGTGGATTGCGGCGGGGAGAAATGCACGCCGGGCCAACGCGCCACGAAGGTTTCCAGCAGAGTGAGATTGTCGCGCAAGGTGGCCAGCAATGCCTGGCGCCAGGGTTCGCCCTGGGTGTACGCCGCCTCGGCCGCCGCCAGCCCCAGGACGTTGACGTCAGGCAGCAGGCCCAGCCCCGCCTCCCGAAAGCGCCGGCGCAGTCCGGCATCGGCAATCACGGCGCAGGCGCAGGTCAGGCCGGCCACGTTGAAGGTTTTCGAGGCTGCCCAGAGCGTGATGGTGCGCTTGGCCAAGCGCGGATCCAACGAGGCCAGGGGCTGATGTCTCCGGCCGGAGTCGAGGACTAGATCGCAGTGCAGCTCATCGGAGACGATCAGCAGATCGTGACGCTCGGCGATGTCGGCCAGGCCGACCAGCTCCTCACGCGACCAGACGCGTCCGGTGGGGTTGTGTGGATGACACCACAGCAGCAGGCGGGTCTCGGGAGTGAGCGCCGCCTCGAGCGCTTCGAGATCGAGGCGCCAGGGGGCTCCCGCCGACTCGGGCTCGCCAAGCGGCACGGTCTGCTTGAGGCGCCCGGTACGCTCGGCGACCTTGAGAAAGGGCGGATAGATGGGCGTGACGCTCAGTACCCCCTCACCCGGCGCCGTCAACGCCAGGCTGGCCAGATGCAGGGCGGGCACGACACCCGGCAACCAGACCTGCCAGGCGGGTTCGATATTCCACTCATAATGGCTTGCACTCCAGGAACAGAGTGCTTCGCGCAACGTCGCGGGCGTATGGCCGTAGCCATAGACAGGATGGGCGGCGCGGGCCTGGACGGCCTCGACCACCGCCGGGGGCGAGGCGAAATCCATGTCCGCGACCCACAACGGCAGTACATCCTCATCATAGCGATGCCATTTCTGGGCAGGGTGCTGGCGACGATCGATTCGCGTGGCAAAATCAAAGCTCATGGTGCGCCTTATTCGGAAAACAGGAGAGTGCTTGAACATGCCTGAAAGCCCCTTTTATGCCAAGGCCATGCGTGGCTGCTCACGGCTGGTCGGTCATTGGCTGCTGATCGGCCAGGCTCGTCCCGACCAGCTCGCAGCGATCCTGGCCGACACGGCCCGTATCGCCAAGCTCGGCGAGCCTGACCGGACGCCTGACGGCGCCACCCTGACCGCGTGGAGCGGCGATACGCACCCGCCCTTGTGGGCAGCGCGAAGCGCCCTGTTCCTGCTGGTGCAGCTCCCATCATGTCCGGTGCCGCAAGGTGAGGAAGAAGCCTGCGCCTGGGCCTATTGCTGGCTTCGCAACCGCGATTTCGATTCGCTGGACGCAGCGCAGAATGCATTGCCGGAACACCTCAGGCAGCCGCTCGACGCCGCTCTCGTGGCGGCCTGGCAGGATCAGGGCGCGCGTCGTCTGATCTGATCAGCGTCGACGTGCGCGCTTCTTGGGCTTGAAGCCTGCGGGCTTGGGTGCCAGCCAGTCGACGAATGCCCGAATGTCGGGATGCTCGAGCAGGGCCTCGCGGCTGGCGTAATGATCCGCCAGCGTCCGCTCGTCGAGCACGGCGTGAAGATGACTATGACAGGGCCGACACACCCATAGAATGCGCTTGAGCATGGCATCGCGCGAGTAGCGCCTGCGATAACGCGGTTTGCGATGCATGGTTCTGGGAATCAGGTGATGCTGAGTCAGCGGCGTGGCTCGCCCGCATAGCGCGCAGCACTCGGGCCTTGAGGGTGACGGCATTTCGGGTGGCTCGGTCATGGCTCATCCTCCGATAGGCGGCCCGTATGCGACCAAGGAGGGGATTGTGGCGCCCTGGTTGCACGGCTAGGGTGGCTTTCATTAACCTTTCATGACATACCCGAGCTTTTCGGGTTCCCGACGAGATTCACGCATGGATGTTCCTCTCTCCTGGCAACTGGCCAAGCTCGCCGTCTCGGTGGGCGTTGTTCTAGGGTTGTCATTGATTGCCGAACGCGTCAGCACCCGGGTCGCCGGCCTGTTGTCCGGCTATCCGCTGGGCACGGCGATCGCCCTGTTCTTCATCGGCCTGGAGATTTCGCCCGACTTTGCCGCACAAGGCGCCATTCACACCCTGGCCGGCTTCACCTCGACCTTGATGCTAGGCGTCGGCTACTGGCTCTGCGGCCGCGCACCAGGCCTCAAGGGTGTGCTGCTGGGCACGCTGGGCGGCATGGCGGGATGGCTGGCGATGAGCGCCCTGCTGGCAACATTCGACTTCAACCGTATCAACGGCACGCTCACCACCCTGGCAGCCATTGCATTCTTCACTTGGCTGTATCGCCGGATTCCGGAAGTCCGCGCCCAGCCGCGGGGAGGATTCTCCTGGGGTGCCTTGGGCCTGCGCGCCACGCTCGCCGCCGGCATCATCTTCGCCATCACGGCGCTGGCGCATGTGCTGCCCCCCGCATGGGCGGGTCTGTTGGCAGCGTTCCCGGTGACCATGTACCCCTTCCTGGTGATACTGCACTTCAGCCATGGACCACGCCCCGTGGCGACGGTAATCAAGCATTATCCGGCCGGACTGGGCTCGCTGCTGGCCTATGCACTATGTGTGTCGCTCAGCTATCCGGTCATAGGACTGGCGTGGGGCACCCTGGCGGGATTTGCCGTCGCAACGCTGGTGCTGGTGGTCTACACCCGACTGCAGCCGTTGCTGCAGCGCCGAACTGGCGGTCAATCGCCGCTTGACCCGGTCCAGCCTTGCGGAGAGGCCAGCCAGCCGGCAAAGGAGATTTCGTGATGTTCACCCGCACCCTGGAGCCTGCGTTCTATGACACCGACGCCCTGGGCCACATCAACAACACCCGCCTGCCCGCCTGGTTCGAGCTGGCCCGCAACGATCTTTTCCGCCTGTTCGTGCCCGATCTCGATCTGCGCCGCTGGCCGCTGATCCTGGCCAAGCTCGAGGTCGAGTTTCTCGCCGAGCTCCATTATGGACAGGATGTGGAGATTCGCACCTGGCTCTCGCGCCTGGGCAACAGCTCCTTCGAGGTGACTCAGGAAGCCTGGCAGAGCGGACGCTGCGCGGCGCGTGGTCGTACCGTCATGGTGCATTACGATCATCAGGCAGGCGGCGCCCATCCTCTCTCTCCCGCTCTGCGCGAGGTGCTGTCGGAGCACCTCGAGACGAACATCGAGACAGGCGCATGACACCCGCCATTCGCCTGCTGGAGCAGAGCGCGACGCCACATGAAGTCCTGGAATATCATCACGATCCCGCGGCTCCCGCCTACGGCGAGGAGGCTGCACGCATGTTGGCGCTCGACCCGACCTGCGTGTACAAGACCCTGCTCGCCAAGCTCGACAGCGGCCAGTTGGTCGTCGCGCTGGTCCCGGTGACCGGCACGCTCGATCTCAAAGCGCTGGCTCGGGCCGCCGGTGCCAAGAAGGCGACCATGGCCGAGGCCGCGCTGGCCGAGAGGACGACAGGATACGTGGTGGGCGGCATCAGCCCGCTGGGACAGAAGAAGCGCCTGCCCACTTATCTCGACGCCAGTGCGGCCGGACTCGAGAAGCTGCATGTCAGTGGGGGCCGCCGCGGCCTGGAAGTCGGCTTGGCCCCCCAGGCTCTTGTCGCCCTCACCGATGCCAGGCTGGTGCCTCTGGCGAAGCGCTGAACTTGCCGAATATCGGCGCCGGCCTACACTTTCAGCCTATCCAGCCGGAGGGCTACCGATGATTCGCTATGATCTCTGGTTCGATCCGGACGATGCCGGCCGACATCGTGCAGTGGAAGCGGATCTGGAGCGTTACTTCCTTGAGCGCTTCGCCGATTACCCCCACTTCCGGTTGCCGGGAGCCGACCCCTACGATTATGATGCGCCGTTCAATCGCCTCTACACTGCGCTACTGGCCCGCGCCCGGGACTATTGCCAGCGGCAATGGCATTACGTGCCCACCCCGCTGCAGCTCAACCAGGCCTTTTACCGGGCCATCGCGCACTCGACGAAATTCATATTGGACCCTCCCCATGGTGATCCGCACTGACCAGGCCCCGACACCCCGCCAGTTGAGCATCATCACCGAGCAGCTCGGGCGCGCACCGCGCGGCATTCAGGCAGTGAGCGCGACCGACCGCGACGGTACACCGCTGGTGCTGCGCATGGAGTCGATCATCGACGACAAGCCCTTCCCCACGCTTTACTGGTTGTGTTCGGAGCGTCTCAAGATCGAGCTTTCGCATATCGAAGCTCGTGGCGTGATCAAGGAGCTCGAGGCGCGCCTGCAGCGCGAACCCGACTTCCTGGCCGCTTACCATCGTAGCCACGAGGATTACGTGGCCCAGCGCTGGCAGCACATGAGCCCGGCCCAGCGAGACCAGGCGGAGGCGCTGGGTTATGCCGAGCTGTTCCGTCAACGCGGTATCGGCGGTATCGGCAACTGGGATCAGGTACGCTGCCTGCACACCCAGTACGCTCACCATCTATGCGGCGACAATGTCATCGGCCAATGGCTGGATGCCGAACATGGCGTCCGTGATCACCTGGCTTGATCCCCTACCGCCCCTGCAATGTTTGACCAACGACACTTGAGAGAACAGCACGATGTATCTGGATAGCTCCGTCATTGCCAGTCTGGCGCTGGTAGGTTTCATGATCGTCGTCGCCGGTGTCAGCATAAAAATGCTGCGCAGTGCCATACGCCGGGACGCTGAGCGCGCTCGGCGCTAAAACTCCGGCGCGGTGCGGTTCCAAAGGCGCCTCAGAGCGCCTTTTTTTGTTCCGCTGCGCCGCCGGTGATGCGCTAGGATAGTTACTTTTCCAAGGGAGATCCGTGGTGCGTATCTGCGTTTATCTAGGTTCACGGGAAGGGAGCCATTCCCAGTTTCGTCACGCCGCAGAGGCCTTGGGACGAGAGGTCGCCCGGCGCGGCTGGGGGCTGGTCTACGGTGGAGCCCGTATAGGCCTCATGGGCGCGGTAGCCGATGCCGCTCTCGCTGAAGGTGGCGAGGTCATCGGGGTCATGCCGGATCACCTGGTCGAGCGGGAGATGGCTCACCAAGGCCTCACCGAGCTGGTTCATGTCGCCAACATGCATGAGCGCAAGGCGGGCATGGCAGCCCGCGCCGACGCTTTCGTTGCCCTGCCTGGCGGCATCGGCACGCTGGAGGAGCTCTTCGAAATGTGGACATGGCAATATCTCGGGCTGCATGACAAGCCCATCGGGGTACTCAATGTGGCGGGCTTCTATACGCCGTTGCTTACCTTTCTCGACACCACCGTCGAACATGGCTTCCTCAATTTGGCAACCCGCACCAAGCTGTTTGCCGAGGAGGAACCCGATGCCCTGCTGAATCGCCTAACGCCCCCGACAAGAGTCGCGTGACATCCTTTTCGTCCTTTGGATAGAGTGGCATGACACTCATGGAGGACGCATCTTATGTACGCGATCGCAATCGACGCTAAGGAACTGGTGTGGCGGGAGCACGAGACACCGCGCGGTATCGGCCCCGACGAGGTCCGCATCGAGGTCGCCTGGGCCGGCATGAATCGTGCCGACCTGATGCAGCGCGGCGGCAGCTACCCACCCCCGCCTGGAGCCTCGGAAATCCCTGGCCTGGAAGTCAGCGGCGTGGTCATCGAAGCCGGTCAGTCCGTGGAGCGCTTCAAGACCGGCGATCAGGTCTGCGCTCTGCTGGCCGGTGGCGGCTACGCCGAGCAGGTCGTGGTGTCGGAAACTCAGGTGCTGCCGATCCCCCAAGGGCTGGGACTGCGCGAAGCCGCCGCGCTGCCCGAGGTTTTCGCCACTGCCTGGCTCAACCTGTACATGGAAGGGGCGGCCCAGCCGGGCGAGCGGGTGCTGTTGCATGCTGGCGCCAGCGGCGTGGGCACTGCAGCAATCCAGCTCTGCCGGACCCAGGGCAACCCCTGCTTCGTGACCGTAGGCAGTCAGGAGAAGCTCGATGCATGCCGGCAATTAGGCGCTGATGCCGGCTGGAACCGGCACGACGGCAGCTTCGTCGAGGCTGTCAAGGCATGGGGTGGGGCTGACATGATCCTCGACCCGGTCGGCGGCGATTATATCGCCCAGGATCAGGAAGTGCTGAACGTCAATGGCCGGCTGGTGCTGATCGGCCTGATGGGAGGCCGCGAGGCTCAGGTAGACCTGGGACGCCTGCTGATGAAGCGCCAACGTCTGATCGGTTCGACGCTGCGCACCAAGACACCCCGAGCCAAGGGCGCTATTCTCGATGCCCTCTGCGCTCACGTCTGGCCATGCCTGAGCAGTGGCGAAATCAAGCCGCTCATCGATCGGGAATGGCCCATCCAGGAGGCCGAGCAAGCCATGCGCTGTCTAAGCGAAAACAGCACGACCGGCAAGATACTGTTGCGTGTCAGCGGTGCCTGAGAGGTGAGGGGCAGCGTCTCGCGAGGCTAGGCGGGGCGCCCGCCCCGGCCAATGTCGGAGGGCTTGTGCGTCTTTAGGTAGGTCAACTGCAACAGGCGGGCATCGTCACCCGCCCGGTGACGCCGAATATGGTACTCATCGATGACCGCCGCCTTGGTGGCACTCCAATCCTTCAGTTGGGCATCGTCGAGTAGTCGGCGCAAGGACTCCAGACGAAAGCGCGGCAGCATGCCAGCATGATGAAACAGCAGCGAGAGCCACGTGTTGTCATATCCCCAGCTGTCACTGTAGGCGATGCCGGGCTCACAGAGCTCATCATTGAGCCAGCGCGCGACCTCCACTACGGGATAGCCTTCGCGGTGCAGGCGTCCTCGCGAGATGCCGTGCAGGAGTTCTGCCTTGGGATCCCAGTGCGTCCACTCCTCGAGCGGCTGGATAAGAAAGGCGCAAGTACTGCCGTCGGCCCTCGCCAAGCCAACCTCGATCGGATAGCTGCCACGTCCGAAACCGGACGCCTCGATATCTAGCAGGATAGGCAGCATAACGTTGTCCGTAGTCGGGTTGGGCGCGGGTCATGGCAGCAAAGCCAACCACACCATTATCGGCAATCTAACGAAAAAACTGAGACAATCTGACGTACAAGCCAATACAGCGCGGTCTCCAAGGCACCGACTGAACTCGTGCTGCAGGGGTGCAAGACGGACCAAGGTCCATCGCGGGGCGCCCCGCGATGGGATCATAATCTCAGTGAGTCAGATTGAGGCGGGGATCATTCTCGTCCAGAAGCCCCGCATGCCGCTCCGCCAAGGCCTGCCATTCACCGGCGCGTTGCGCTTCTACCGGCAAGCCCAGTTGCCCTAGACGATAGGCTTGCGCCAGGCGCTCGGCCGCCAGGGCGTGCCCGGACTCCCCGGCACGTGCATACCACGTCACGGCGTGATCGTCCCGGCGGGTATACTGAGCGCAACCATGCTCATAGATACGCCCCATCTGGTACTGGGCATGCAGGTCACCCGCCTGGGCGGCCTGCAGAACGTAACGCGCCCCCTTGGCCTTGTCCTGCGGTGAGGCGCCGCGATGAAACAGCATGTGACCGTAAAGCGACAGTGCGGCAGTATGCCCCGCATTCGCACAGCGCTTGAACAGACGCATCGTCAGGCGATGCTTGCTGGCTGATCGGGTGAGCCAACGGGTATGGAAAAGCTGTTCCGCCAACCGATACTCAAGCTGGATGAACAGAGAAGATGCCTGTTGCATGGCAATAACCCTGATTCCACAGACCTGATTGCTGAATAAGTAGACCGTCGTTGCGTCGAACCTGGCTCCCCTGAGTCATCGACGCCTATTCCATCCTGCTGCATCCGGCGCCTGCCGGGGCAACGGGCCGCCAAGCATACGCCCCCAATTTCGCCGACTCAACCCCCGATTTGCCGCTTTCTGCGCCCCCCGCTACCATGCTGATTCCACCCTCTTTTTCGCGGAGTACACGATGCAGACACGCCCCCTCGGCAACAGCGGTATCGAGGTCAGTCGTCTATGTCTCGGCACCATGACGTTCGGCGAGCAGAACAGTGAAGCCGAAGCCCACGCCCAGCTCGACCGTGCCGTGGAATTCGGCATCAATTTCATCGATACCGCCGAGATGTACCCCGTTCCACCCAAGGCCGAAACCCAGGGTCGGACCGAGGCTTATGTCGGCAGTTGGCTACAGCGTAGTGGAAAGCGCCAGGATGTGGTAATCGCCACCAAAGTCGCCGGCCCTGGACTCGAGCATATCCGTGGAGGGCCACGCCTGACCCGGCAGCACATCCATCAGGCCATCGATACCAGCCTTGCGCGCCTCGGTACCGATTATGTCGACCTTTATCAGTTGCATTGGCCGGACCGCAACGCCAACTTCTTCGGCAAACTGGGATACACGCCAGACGAGGACGAGGATGCTGTCCCGCTGGAGGAGACTCTCGGCGCACTCAAGGAACTCGTCGATGCCGGCAAGGTCCGCGCCATTGGTCTGTCCAACGAAACGCCTTGGGGCGTGATGCACTCCCTGCGCCTGGCCGAAACTCAGGGAATTCCGCGCGTGGTGAGTGTGCAGAACCCCTACAATCTGCTAAACCGCAGCTTCGAAGTCGGCTTGGCGGAAATCGCCCACCGCGAGCATGTGGGGCTGCTGGCCTATTCGCCGCTGGCCTTCGGCGCCCTGTCCGGCAAGTACCTCAATGGTGCCCGCCCCCCTCAGGGACGGCTGACGCTCTTCGAACGTTTCAAGCGCTACACGTCCGATGTCGCCGACGAGGCCATCCACGCCTATGTCGATATTGCGCACGAACATGGCCTGGACCCGGCCCAGATGGCATTGGCCTTTGTCAATTCACGCCCGTTTCTGACCAGCAATATCATCGGCGCGACCACCATGGAGCAGCTCGAGTCCAACCTGGCCAGCGAAGCGCTGGTGCTCGACAAGACGGTCATCGAGGCTATCGAAGCGGTACATCGCCGCCTGCCCAATCCGTGCCCCTAAAACCTGCCGCTTTCGCTTCTCGACGCACTACGAGAAGCGAAAACTCGCTCAAGCGGACTATCGCTGTCATAGGAGGTTCGCATCAGCCTCTTCTGCTCCGCTTGGTACAATAGGTCTTCTTAAAGACTTTTCTGGAAACGGCCATGTTGAGCATCATTTCTCCAGCCAAGACGCTGGATTTCGAGACACCCGCCACCACGACCACTCATACGCAGCCGGATTATCTGGAAAGAAGCGCCCAGTTGGTCGACATCCTGCGGGACTACTCGCCGCAACGTCTCTCCGAGCTGATGGGCATCAGCGATAAGCTAGCGGGCCTCAACGCTGCACGCTTTACGGAATGGGCGCCTCCTTTCACTTTGCAGAATGCCAAACCGGCCATCCAGGCGTTTCAGGGCGATGTCTATACCGGACTGGAAGCCGCAACGTTCAGCGAAGAGGACAACGCCTTCGCGCAGCGACATTTGCGCATTCTGTCCGGACTCTATGGCCTGTTGCGCCCACTGGACCTGATCCAGCCCTATCGCCTGGAAATGGGCACGCGATTGGCCAATGCCAAGGGCAAGGACCTATATGCCTTCTGGCGGGAAACGTTAACGGAAGAGCTCGATAAGGCCGTAGCGCATAGTGGTACTCCGGCATTGATCAACTTGGCATCGAATGAATATTTCAAGGCCATCGATACCCGCCGCCTCTCTGCCCCTATCATTACCCCCGTCTTCAAGGATGAAAAAAACGGTCAATTCAAGATTATCAGCTTCTATGCCAAGAAAGCCCGAGGCCTGATGAGCGCTTGGCTGATCCGCGAAAGAATCGATACTCCCGAAGCGCTCACTGAATTCACCGCTGCCGGTTACCGGCACAATGCCGCCATGTCCCAGGGCAACACGCTGGTTTTCACACGTAGCGCCGATGCGATCTCATAAGCGGGGCAGTATGGCTCGTGTTCAATTGGGACTCGCAGTCAAAGTATCAGTATGAGGCGACAGCGAATCCCCCCGCACGTCAGGATGAGCGCGGACCTATGCAACATGGAAGACGCTGCGAGCTACATATGCACTATTTATGATGCGACCATAAACCCAATAGTTCTAATCAAGAAGGGAACAATTAACGTCAATTATGCGATTAAATTGGCTCTTGGAGTATGCGTGCAGGCGATGAATTATCGGTAGAATGAAGTGTCAAATTATAAACGCATCCTTTCAGGAGACACTCATGCGCCACTTGTTCATCATGGTATTGGTCGGGCTGCTTGGTTTTGGCCTTGCAGTGGATCATGCCGAAGCGCGCCGTCTAGGCGGTGGCAAGAGCTTCGGCAGTTATTCCCGCTCTACCGATGGCCCGGCGGCAACGCCATCACGCAATACCGCTACAAACAACGCAACGAACAGCGCCTCTCAGCCAAGCCGCGGACTGTCACGCTTCGCGGGTCCCTTTGCAGGACTGCTCGCTGGCGGGCTGCTGGCCTCACTGTTTTTCGGTGGCGCTTTCGACAATATCCGCTTCCTCGATATCCTGCTGGTTGCGGGTGCGATCTGGCTCGCCTTCCGGCTGTTTCGCTCTTTCAGGCGTCAACAGCCGGCGACAGCAACGGGCCTTGGCTCTCAGCCTCAATCGCGTACGACAAGTACAAGAGATGCTCAGCCACAGTCGGGCTCTAGCGTACCCACACGCGCTCTGGGCGGTACGCCAGGCTGGTTCGACAAGGAACGCTTCCTGACCGGTGCCAAGGAGCATTTCATGACGTTGCAGCGTGCATGGGATAACAACGACCTCAGTGGAATTCAGGAGTACGTCTCTCCGGAACTCTACAATCTGCTGCGTCAGGAACGCGCCAATCAGCCAGCCAACAACCGCACCGAGATTGTCCGCCTGTTCGCAGAGCTAGGTAGCGTTCAGGAATATGATAAACAGGCCGAGGCAACGGTCATTTTCCATGGCATCATTGACGAGAATGGTGAGCAGAACGAGTTCAACGAAACCTGGCACCTGACCCGGGAGCTTCGCGAAGGCGCCCCCTGGTATGTTCAGGGTATCGAACAGAACCCTAGCGTTTAACGCTTAGCCTATGAAAAACCGGACCTTAGTAGGTCCGGTTTTTTATTTGCCGTTTAGAACTCGCTCAGACCCAATCAGTTCTGCGCGTCTTCTGCAGCATCCTGAATGTCTTCGCCGGCATTCTCCATGCTGTCGCCCGCGTTATCCATGGCGTTGTCTACGTTCTCGCCTGCCTCTTCCGCCGGGCCATCGTTGTCGCACCCCACCATACCGAAGGTCATCAGAGCGACTACCAACGCCAAGGCAAACTTCTTCAGCAAATCTGTATGCATCGATCCCTCCTCCTGAGATTAAAAGCTCCATAGAGTGCTCGTAACGATTGCCGTCTACAGCCATTCATATCATCGCTAAAGGCAATCGTATTAACACTGTGCCGGTTCTCGCAGTGGCACAGCTACAAGATAGCAATAAAAAGCAATCTCTTCTCCTACAGGCACGCACGGCGAGGCAATATCGGCGGGAACCAACGCAAAAACCCCCTGTCCGTGGGGACAGGGGGTTCGAAGAGGTGCCTGACGATGACTCGGCCGGCGTTCCGGGACTCTCCATGAGGAGACCCCTTGCTTTCATCCGCACCAATAAAATACCCCAGCTTCTTTCGAAGCTGGGGTACGGTATAAGTGCCTGACGATGACCTACTCTCGCATGGGGAGACCCCACACTACCATCGGCGCTGAGCGGTTTCACTGCTGAGTTCGGCATGGAGTCAGGTGGTTCCCGCACGCTATGGTCGTCAGGCGTAACTGGTGTCGTCCCGCGAGGCCTTCCGGCCCGCCGCGCGACGACGCAACATGGATCTGCTGACCGCGATACGTCTCTGGTATCCGGCAATTGTCGAGGTGACCTCAGACCCCTTGGGGTTATATGGTCAAGCCTCACGGGCCATTAGTACACGTTAGCTCAACGCATTGCTGCGCTTCCACACCGTGCCTATCAACCAGCTGGTCTTGCTGGGCCCTTCAGGGGGCGCAAGGCCCCAGGGAAGTCTCATCTTGAAGGGGGCTTCCCGCTTAGATGCTTTCAGCGGTTATCCCGTCCGTACATAGCTACCCGGCAATGCGATTGGCATCACAACCGGAACACCAGAGGTACGTCCACTCCGGTCCTCTCGTACTAGGAGCAGCGCTTCTCAAACTTCCGACGCCCACGGCAGATAGGGACCGAACTGTCTCACGACGTTCTAAACCCAGCTCGCGTACCACTTTAAATGGCGAACAGCCATACCCTTGGGACCGACTTCAGCCCCAGGATGTGATGAGCCGACATCGAGGTGCCAAACACCGCCGTCGATGTGAACTCTTGGGCGGTATCAGCCTGTTATCCCCGGAGTACCTTTTATCCGTTGAGCGATGGCCCTTCCATACAGAACCACCGGATCACTAGAACCTACTTTCGTACCTGCTCGACGTGTCTGTCTCGCAGTCAAGCACCCTTATGCTCTTGCACTCAGTGCACGATTTCCAACCGTGCTGAGGGTACCTTCGTGCTCCTCCGTTACGCTTTGGGAGGAGACCGCCCCAGTCAAACTACCCACCACACACTGTCCTCGACCCGGATGACGGGTCTGAGTTAGAACGCCAATGATGCCAGGCTGGTATTTCAAGGTTGGCTCCACCCGAACTGGCGTCCGGGTTTCCAAGCCTCCCAGCTATCCTACACAAGCAACATCAGCATCCAGTGTGAAGCTATAGTAAAGGTTCACGGGGTCTTTCCGTCTAGCCGCGGGTACACAGCATCTTCACTGCGATTTCAATTTCACTGAGTCTCGGGTGGAGACAGCGTGGCCATCATTACGCCATTCGTGCAGGTCGGAACTTACCCGACAAGGAATTTCGCTACCTTAGGACCGTTATAGTTACGGCCGCCGTTTACCGGGGCTTCGATCAGGAGCTTCGCGTGAGCTAACACCATCAATTAACCTTCCGGCACCGGGCAGGCGTCACACCCTATACGTCCGCTTGCGCGTTTGCAGAGTGCTGTGTTTTTAATAAACAGTTGCAGCCACCTGGTATCTTCGACCGGCGTCGGCTTCACCCGCAGGGGCTTCACCTAATGCCGGCGTGCCTTCTCCCGAAGTTACGGCACCATTTTGCCTAGTTCCTTCACCCGAGTTCTCTCAAGCGCCTGGGTATTCTCTACCTGACCACCTGTGTCGGTTTGGGGTACGGTCGCATGTGATCTGAAGCTTAGAGGCTTTTCCTGGAAGCGTGGCATCAATGACTTCCAGACCGTAGTCTGTTCGTCTCGTGTCTCGGCCTTGGGATTCCGGATTTGCCTGAAATCCCAGCCTACTCACTTTCACCCGGACAACCAACGCCGGGCTCACCTAGCCTTCTTCGTCCCCCCATCGCAATCACATCCGGTACGGGAATATTGACCCGTTTCCCATCGACTACGCCTTTCGGCCTCGCCTTAGGGGCCGACTCACTCTGCTCCGATTAACGTAGAACAGAAACCCTTGGTCTTCCGGCGGGGGAGTTTTTCACTCCCCTTGTCGTTACTCATGTCAGCATTCGCACTCGTGATACCTCCAGCCTGCTTTTCAACAGACCTTCACCGGCGTACACGACGCTCCTCTACCGCTCATCCAGAGGATGAACCCGTAGCTTCGGCACCTGGTTTGAGCCCCGTTACATCTTCCGCGCAGGCCGACTCGACTAGTGAGCTATTACGCTTTCTTTAAAGGATGGCTGCTTCTAAGCCAACCTCCTAGCTGTCTAAGCCTTCCCACATCGTTTCCCACTTAACCAGGATTTTGGGGCCTTAGCTGACGGTCTGGGTTGTTTCCCTTTTCACGACGGACGTTAGCACCCGCCGTGTGTCTCCCACGCTGTACTCACCGGTATTCGGAGTTTGCCTCGGGTTGGTAACCCGGGATGGGCCCCTAGCCGAAACAGTGCTCTACCCCCGGCGGTAATACGTGAGGCGCTACCTAAATAGCTTTCGAGGAGAACCAGCTATCTCCGAGCTTGATTAGCCTTTCACTCCGATCCACAAGTCATCCGAATCTTTTTCAACAGATCCCGGTTCGGGCCTCCAGTTGATGTTACTCAACCTTCACCCTGCTCATGGATAGATCGCCCGGTTTCGGGTCTATTCCCAGCGACTGGTCGCCCAGTTAAGACTCGGTTTCCCTACGCCTCCCCTATTCGGTTAAGCTCGCCACTGAAAATAAGTCGCTGACCCATTATACAAAAGGTACGCGGTCACCCAACAAGTGGGCTCCCACTGCTTGTACGCATACGGTTTCAGGATCTATTTCACTCCCCTCGCCGGGGTTCTTTTCGCCTTTCCCTCACGGTACTGGTTCACTATCGGTCAGCCAGGAGTATTTAGCCTTGGAGGATGGTCCCCCCGTCTTCAGTCAAGGTTTCACGTGCCCCGACCTACTCGATTTCACGTTGGTTGGATTTCGGCTACGGGACTATCACCCGCTATGGTCAGGTTTCCCACCCTGTTCGCCTATCGGCCCCAACGCTTAAGGGCTGGTCCCCGTTCGCTCGCCGCTACTGGGGGAATCTCGGTTGATTTCTTTTCCTCGGGGTACTTAGATGTTTCAGTTCCCCCGGTTCGCCTCGCTGCACTATGTATTCATGCAGCGATACTCACCTGATGGTGAGTGGGTTTCCCCATTCGGAAATGCCCGGGTCGCAGGTTGTTTGCCACCTCGCCGAGCCTTATCGCAGGCTTCCACGTCCTTCATCGCCTCTGGCTGCCAAGGCATCCACCGTATGCGCTTAATCGCTTGACCATATAACCCGAAGGGGTCTGGTCTACGATCACTACGACAATTGCCGGATACGCTTGAGACGTATCTTGCTCTCTTATGCCTAAGAGAGACTTTTGTCAGCATGATCCATATTGTTAAAGAGCGACTGTTCAGAGAACAGTGATAAGCGCTCAGCCAGGCCGGAGGGCCTGTTCAGCGTTTATCACTGGTCACGAAACGAGGACTGTCGGGAAGGAGGATGGTGGAGCCAAGCGGGATCGAACCGCTGACCTCCTGCGTGCAAGGCAGGCGCTCTCCCAGCTGAGCTATGGCCCCTAATACAAGAAAGAAGAGTGAAGAAGAAAGAACGAAGAAGACCCCTTCTTATCTCTTGTTTCTTCTGACTTGGCATGGTGGGTCTGGGCAGACTCGAACTGCCGACCTCACCCTTATCAGGGGTGCGCTCTAACCAACTGAGCTACAGACCCGGCTTCAAACCACTGGGTCCGCGACCCAAACAGTCTTTTGCTCTGGCCGATCAGGTAATTCATTGTGGACACTTGCCGGGAAGAGGCGAGTCGTCGATTAAGGAGGTGATCCAGCCGCAGGTTCCCCTACGGCTACCTTGTTACGACTTCACCCCAGTCATGAACCACACCGTGGTGATCGCCCTCCCGAAGGTTAGGCTAACCACTTCTGGTGCAGTCCACTCCCATGGTGTGACGGGCGGTGTGTACAAGGCCCGGGAACGTATTCACCGTGACATTCTGATTCACGATTACTAGCGATTCCGACTTCACGGAGTCGAGTTGCAGACTCCGATCCGGACTGAGGCAGGCTTTCTGGGATTCGCTCCACGTCGCCGTCTTGCAACCCTTTGTACCTGCCATTGTAGCACGTGTGTAGCCCTACCCGTAAGGGCCATGATGACTTGACGTCGTCCCCACCTTCCTCCGGTTTGTCACCGGCAGTCTCCCTAGAGTTCCCGGCCGAACCGCTGGCAAATAGGGATAGGGGTTGCGCTCGTTACGGGACTTAACCCAACATTTCACAACACGAGCTGACGACAGCCATGCAGCACCTGTCTCTGCGCTCCCGAAGGCACCCCGGAATCTCTTCCGGGTTCGCAGGATGTCAAGGGTAGGTAAGGTTCTTCGCGTTGCATCGAATTAAACCACATGCTCCACCGCTTGTGCGGGCCCCCGTCAATTCATTTGAGTTTTAACCTTGCGGCCGTACTCCCCAGGCGGTCGACTTATCGCGTTAACTGCGCCACTAAGTCCTCAAGGGACCCAACGGCTGGTCGACATCGTTTACGGCGTGGACTACCAGGGTATCTAATCCTGTTTGCTACCCACGCTTTCGCACCTCAGTGTCAGTGTCAGTCCAGAAGGCCGCCTTCGCCACTGGTATTCCTCCCGATCTCTACGCATTTCACCGCTACACCGGGAATTCTACCTTCCTCTCCTGCACTCTAGCGTGACAGTTCCGGATGCCGTTCCCAGGTTGAGCCCGGGGCTTTCACAACCGGCTTATCATGCCACCTACGCGCGCTTTACGCCCAGTAATTCCGATTAACGCTCGCACCCTCCGTATTACCGCGGCTGCTGGCACGGAGTTAGCCGGTGCTTCTTCTGCGGGTGATGTCGTTCCTGAGGGGTATTGACCCCCAGGCCTTCTTCCCCGCTGAAAGTGCTTTACAACCCGAAGGCCTTCTTCACACACGCGGCATGGCTGGATCAGGCTTGCGCCCATTGTCCAATATTCCCCACTGCTGCCTCCCGTAGGAGTCTGGGCCGTGTCTCAGTCCCAGTGTGGCTGATCATCCTCTCAGACCAGCTACGGATCGTTGCCTTGGTGAGCCGTTACCTCACCAACCAGCTAATCCGACATAGGCTCATCCGATAGCGCAAGGTCCGAAGATCCCCTGCTTTCTCCCGTAGGACGTATGCGGTATTAGCCTGGGTTTCCCCAGGTTATCCCCCACTACCGGGCAGATTCCTATGCATTACTCACCCGTCCGCCGCTCGCCGGCGAGGTGCAAGCACCTCCCGCTGCCGCTCGACTTGCATGTGTTAGGCCTGCCGCCAGCGTTCAATCTGAGCCATGATCAAACTCTTCAGTTTAAAGTCTGATAGTCCGTTAAGCGGACCAAACTTGGCTCAAGGTCAAAGCTTCTCTTGACGAGTCGCTTGCCTTGAAGGTCTTGGTGACTGTTCACCCCTTCGCCGGCAAGCGCCCACATGAATTACCTGATCGATTGTTAAAGAGCGTCTCGCTAAACGCGCCAAGCCATCGCCTGGCGTCGCTTCCGGCCCGAGGGCCCCGCCGCGAGAGAGGCGTATTCTACTGAGCCGGCCGGATTTGTCAACCCCGGATGGCCTGGCGATCGCTGCGGATCGTCGGGCCCGCCCTGGGATGGCGGCCGTCTCGAGTGGGGCGCATTCTACCGTTTCCGGTGGCCTCGTCAAGCGATTTCGGCGCGCCCTGAACTCACGGCGCCATCGAAAAACCCAACAACAACAATGCCTTGCCCCACTTCCCACCGCCGGCGACGTCTGGGCGTCGGCAGCAGCGGAGGCGTACTTTACGGCCCCCGGCGTTAAGACGCAAGCCCCTGGCGAAGAAAAACTTCGCCTTGCGATGCGCAGCGGCCAAGGCGGCGCTGAAGCGAGAACTGCCAGGCAAGGGAGGGGAAAAGCCGGAGGACGATAGCGCGACGCCCGCGCAGGGCGGGCGTCAGAAGCGAGTCAGCAGTGGACCCTACGCCTTTTTGGGCTTACGCGTCTTGCGCATCAGCGCCATGACCGGTCCCGAGACGACATAACTGCCGAAAAGAATAAGCAGCATGACCGAAGGCTCCAGAGAGATCACCACGAACCCCAGCACAATCGCCAACAGGGCCACGAAGGGTACCGGCCCCTTGAGGTCGATCTCCTTGAAGCTGTAGTAGCGGATATTGCTGACCATTAGCACCCCAGCAGCCGCAACGACCAGCGTCATGAGCAGCTTGAAGCCGAACGCTTCTGCATCGAAGTTGTGAAAGACCCAGACGCACCCGGCCACGACCGCTGCCGCTGAGGGGCTCGGAAGGCCGATGAACCACTTCTTGTCGGTCGACCCGATCTGGACATTGAAGCGCGCCAGGCGTAGTGCAGCACATGCGACGAAGATGAACGCCGCAATCCAGCCGATCTTGCCCACATCCTGCAGAATCCAGGTAAACGCGACCAGCGCAGGCGCCACGCCGAACGACACCATGTCCGCCAGACTGTCGTACTCTGCGCCGAAGGCGCTCTGGGTATTGGTCATGCGCGCCACGCGCCCGTCGAGACCGTCGAGTACCATGGCCACGAACACTGCGATAGCCGCAGCCGCAAAGTCGCCGTTCAGGGCTGCCACCACCGAGAAGAAGCCGGAGAACAGGGCGGATGTGGTGAACAGGTTGGGCAGCAGATAGATGCCCCGCCGCCGCACCCGACGACCGTTCTCGACGGTCTCTTCGATGACTTCGACATCCTGCTGGTATGAATGACTCTCAGCAGCCTCATCTTGATTCCGCCCATTAGCTTCAACGGAGTCGGGCCCAGCATTAGCGCTGACATCTGGCTCGGTATTGCGGGAGTTTTCGTTCATAGGTCTCGTCCATTGCGCGGGAGAAGCGTGCTTATCATGTCTCAATTCTACACACTCGAAGCATGGACGACAGCGCGCCCCCAATGCCAGCCAACGCACCTTGAAACAAAAAAGGGCGCGGAATCCGCGCCCTTTTCCTGCTTCGAAGTGCTCAGTTCTTGCTCTTGTCGACCAATTGGTTGGCGGCGATCCACGGCATCATGGAGCGCAGCTTCTCACCGACCTGCTCGATCGGATGCTCGGCATTGAGACGGCGCCGCGCGGTCATCGACGGATAGTTGGTGTTGCCTTCCTGGATGAACATCTTGGCGTATTCCCCGGTCTGGATGCGCTTCAAGGCATTGCGCATCGCGGCACGGGACTGGTCATTGATGACTTCCTGACCGGTGACGTACTCACCGTACTCCGCATTGTTGGAGATCGAGTAGTTCATGTTGGCGATGCCGCCCTCGTACATCAGGTCGACGATCAGCTTGAGCTCGTGCAGACACTCGAAATACGCCATCTCCGGCGCGTAGCCCGCCTCGGTCAGGGTCTCGAAGCCGGCCTTGACCAACTCGACAGCGCCGCCGCAAAGCACGGCCTGCTCACCGAACAGATCGGTCTCGGTCTCGTCCTTGAAAGTGGTCTCGATGATACCGGTACGACCGCCGCCGACACCCGCTGCATAGGACAGGGCGATCTCCTTGGCCTGGCCGGAAGCATTCTGATGGATGGCGATCAGGTCGGGAATGCCGCCCCCCTTGACGAACTCGGAGCGCACGGTGTGCCCCGGCGCCTTGGGTGCGATCATGATCACGTCGAGGTCGGTGCGCGGCACGATCTGGTTATAGTGGATATTGAAACCATGCGCGAAGGCCAGTGTCGCCCCCTCTTTCAGGTTCGGCTCGATCTCCTGCTCGTAGATCGCCTTCTGATTCTCGTCGGGGGCGAGAATCATCACGACATCGGCGGTCTTGCAGGCTTCGGGCACGGAAGCCACCTTCAGGCCCGCCGCCTCGGCCTTGGCCGCGGAGGAGGAACCCTGGCGCAGGGCAACGGTGACGTCGACGCCAGATTCCTTGAGGTTGTTGGCATGGGCGTGACCCTGGGAGCCATAGCCTACGATAGTGACCTTCTTGGCCTGAATCAGGGAAAGGTCGCAATCCTTGTCGTAATAAACGCGCATGTCGAACTCCGCAGCAAAACGTAATGGTAAGGGGTGTCAGCGTTGATGGCGTGCGCCGTCTGTCGCGGCGCTGATGCAGCTCACCTTACGCCAGCCCACGCATTGCGTAAAATGCTATATTTGCAACATTATATTTCATGAGAAGAAATATTCCGCATGGATCTTCGCGCCCTGAAACAGTTCCTTAATCTGGCCGACACCCTGCACTTCGGCCGGGCCAGTGAAGCCAGCCACATAAGCCCCTCGACACTCAGCCGCACGATACGCCAATTCGAAGAGACGCTTGGCGTCACACTGTTCGAGCGCGACAATCGTACCGTCACGCTGACCGCCGAGGGGCGTCTGTTCCAACAGTACGCCAGAGAGACCCTGGAGCATTGGGAGATGTTCCGCCATTCACTGATGGAGGAGACACGAGAGCTGACCGGGGAAATCAGCATCTACTGCTCGGTCACTGCCAGCTATAGTTTCCTCTACGAACTGCTCAGCGAGTTCCGCTTACGCCATCCCAGAATCGAGCTCAAGCTACACACCGGCGATCCGGCGGATGCCATCGTGCGCGTCATGAGCGGCGAGGAAGACATGGCGATCACCGCCCGCCCCGAGCATCTGCCCACGCAACTTGCCTTCAAGCCCATCGCCGTCTCGCCCCTGGTATTCATCGCCCCGGGCGAGAAGGCCGACTGGTTGCCTGCCACGCTGGCCATGCCGCGTGCCGAAGAGTGGGCAGAGACGCCCATGATCCTGTCGGAATCGGGGCTGGCGCGCGAGCGTGCCGACCGTTGGTTTCGCCGGCTCGGCATCAAGCCGCGCATCTATGCCCAGGTGGCCGGCAACGAGGCGATCGTCAGCATGGTAGGGCTAGGCTTCGGTGTGGGCGTGGTCCCCAAGATCGTCCTGGACAACAGCCCCCTGGCCGATCGCGTGCGTGTCCTCGAGGTCCAGCCGAGCCTTCCTCCCTACGATGTCGGCCTGTGCGTGCTGGAAAAGAAGCTGCGCAACCCGCTGATCCACGCCTTATGGGCTCAGGTGCGCTGAGCCCGGGTCTCCGGGCATTTCGTCCATAGGCACAAAAAAGCCGCTCCGAAGAGCGGCTCGATCGTGAGGATGCCATCAGAGGCTCAGCACCTTGTCGCCACGGGCAATGCCCGAGACCCCGGTACGTGCCACCTCGAGAATTCCCACCGGGCCCATCGCCTGCAGGAAGGCGTCGAGCTTGGTACCGTCACCGGTAATCTGCACGGTGTACAGACTCGAGGTGACATCGACGATCTGCGCGCGGAAGATATCCGCCGTGCGCTTGACCTCATCGCGGGCGGCCCCCATCGCCTTGACCTTGACCAGCATCAGCTCACGCTCGATGTGGGTCCCCTCGGTCAGGTCGACCAGCTTGACCACGTCGATCAGCTTGTTGAGCTGCTTGGTGATCTGCTCGATTACCCGATCATCACCCTGCGTGGTGACGGTCAGACGCGACAGCGTCGGATCCTCGGTGGGCGCGACGTTGAGCGTTTCGATGTTGAAGTTGCGCTGGGAGAACAGCCCCACCACACGGGACAGGGCGCCAGGTTCGTTTTCCAGCAGTATCGAGATGATGTGGCGCATCAGGTCCGCTCCGTCTTCGAAAGCAGCATGTCACGCATGGAGCCGAGAGGCACATGCATCGGATAGACGTGTTCGCGCGGGTCGACGTAGATGTCGAGGAACACCAGCTCGTTCTTGTCGGCAAAGGCCCGCTCGAGTGCCGGCTCGAGATCCTCGTGACGCTCGACGGTGATCGCGGTGAACCCGTACGCCTCGATCAGCTTCTGGAAATCGGGGAGCGACTCCATGTAGGAATGCGCATGACGGGACTTGTAGTTCAAGTCCTGCCACTGGCGCACCATCCCCAGCGAGCCGTTGTTGAGATTGACGATCTTGACCCCGACGGCGAACTGCTTACAGGTCGACAGTTCCTGCATCATCATCTGAAAGCTGCCTTCCCCGGTGAAGCACACCACATCGTCCTCGGGGTAGTTGAGCTTGACGCCCATCGCCGCCGGGAAGCCGAAGCCCATGGTGCCCAGGCCACCGGAGGTGATGAAGCGGTTGGGCTTGTCGAACTTGTAGTACTGGGCGGCGAACATCTGATGCTGGCCGACGTCGGTGGTGACGAAGGCTTCGCCACGGGTCAGGCGGCACACCGCCTCGACGACCTGCTGCGGCTTGAGTCGCTCGCCGTCTTCGGCCGGCTCGTAGAGCTTGCCCACACGCTCGGCGCGCCAGCCCTCGATCTTCTCCCACCACTCCTGCAGCGCCTCGCCGTTGGTTACCTCGCGGCCCTGCAACAGGCTGATCATCTCGTTGATGACACTTCCGGCCGGTCCCACGATGGGAATATCGGCGCGTACGGTCTTGGAGATCGAGCTGGGGTCGATATCGACATGGATGATCTTGGCGGTAGGGCAGAACTTCGAGGTGTTGTTGGTCACCCGGTCGTCGAAGCGCGCACCGATGGCGATGATCAGATCGGCATGGTGCATGGCCATGTTCGACTCGAACGAGCCGTGCATGCCCAGCCACCCCAGCGACTGACGGTCGCTCTGCGGATAGGCGCCAATGCCCATCAGCGTGGTGGTGATCGGATAGCCGAGACGGCGCACCAGATCTGTCAGTCCCTCGCTGGCATCGCCGGTCACCACGCCGCCGCCGGTATAGAACACCGGGCGTCGCGCCTTGAGCATCATGTCGACGGCTTTCTTGATCTGACCGGTATGGCCACGCGTCACGGGATTGTACGAGCGCAGCTTGACCTTCTTGGGATAGCTGTACTCGTAGCGCTCGGTGGGGGCGGTCATGTCCTTGGGAATGTCCACGACCACCGGTCCGGGACGGCCGCTCGCGGCGAGATAGAACGCCTTCTTGAGGACCGTGGGAATTTCCGCAGGATGCTTGATCGAGAAGCTGTGCTTCACGATCGGCCGGGTCACGCCGATGATGTCGGTTTCTTGGAAGGCGTCCTCGCCGATCAGGTGACTGGCGACCTGGCCGCACAGCACCACCATCGGAATCGAATCCATGTAGGCGGTGGCGATGCCGGTGACCGCATTGGTCGCGCCGGGGCCGGAGGTGACCAGTACCACGCCCGGCTTGCCCGAGGCACGGGCGTAGCCGTCGGCGGCATGGGTCGCGGCCTGTTCGTGACGTACGAGAATGTGTTTGACGTCGTCCTGACGGAATAGCGCATCATAGATATGCAGCGCCGCGCCGCCCGGATAACCATAGATATATTCCACGCCCTCATCCTTAAGGAAGCGAGCGATCATATCCGCGCCGGATAAAAGTTCCACTGGTGAGTCTCCCCTGGAGGTCTCGAGTACGTTCACGGTGCAGTGCGCACCGGAGTTCGAGGGCGACAGCGTCGCCTGCCGCGGCCCGAGGCCAACGACACCCTGATGCCAGACCCTGGCGTTCTTCAGTCCGGTTAGGACCTGCACTCTTCGCGCATCAGATCGATGCGTCGGGGCAATGATCGGGCAGGACGGATGACGCCCTGACCCGGTAAGTCTTCGACAGGCGGGCCGACTTTCATCGACCCTTCGCGCGAATGCCGGGGGTCGCCCAGCCAATCCGCACTCGAAATCAGGAACGTTAAGATTCCATTAGCCTCCATAGAGTGTCAACCGTGAATGCACCGTCTAGGTACCAAAACAGCGCCTTTTCCGGGCATCGATTGGCCGGCGCGGCGTCATGATGCTTGAACGGGAGGCCATCTCCCCCTAGGTTCCTAGACTAAAGTTGCAACAACCCGAACGGAGGTACGTGATGCGGGGTCTGATGCACTACCAGCAGTGGCCGCTTCTGTCGCCGGCCCTCTCCTACGCCGGTGTCGCCTGTGAGCCAGGGTATGCTCAAGACGAAAGTGCCTGCGTAAAACCGCTGTCGTACCTGATGACGCCCTTGGAGAATCAGATCACGCTGCCGCCGAATCTGCTCTGGGGCGATCTTTTCTATGCCGTGCAGAGCCGTCGGATATTCACCGACAGCAAGACCTTCGTGGACCTGGTGCCCAAGGAGTTGCCCGACACCATTCTTCACGAGTATCAGCGTCTCAAGACTCAGCCAGGCTTTGACGATGCCGCGCTGCTCGCCTTCGTCGAGAATCATTTCCAGTGCGAGACGCCGCCTCGCGAGGCGTATTACGCCACGCCCGGCCGCGATGTCGCGACACATATCGACGCCCTGTGGCGGGAGCTCACGCGCCAGCCGCTGCTCGAGGCGCCGCCGCTGACGTCGCGCCTGCGTCTGCGCTACCCCTACCTGATTCCCGGCGGACGCTTCAACGAGATCTACTACTGGGACTCCTATTTCATCATGCTCGGGCTCGAGGAGAGCGGCCGCCACGATCTGGCCTGCCATCTGGTGCACAACCTCGCCCACCTGATACGGGAATATGGCCATGTCCCCAACGGCAACCGCACCTATTACCTGACTCGCTCGCAGCCGCCGATGTTCTCCAGCATGGTCAAGCGTCTGGCCGAGCAGCACGATCGCCACGCCTATCAGCGCTTTCTGCCTGAGCTGGAGCAGGAGTACGCCTACTGGATGAACGGCGAGCACACTCTCGAGCCCGGTCAGGCACATCGGCGGCTGGTCAGGCTTGCTGACGGCACCCTGCTCAACCGCTACTGGGATGACGTCTGCACGCCACGCCAGGAGTCCTACCACGAAGACGTACACACCGCCGAGGCCGACTCGCGCCCCAACGTCGAGGTCTGGCGCAGCCTGCGAGCCGCCACCGAAAGCGGCTGGGACTACTCCTCACGCTGGTTCGCCGACGACGCGACGCTATGCACCATTCGCACGGTCGACATTCTCCCGGTGGATCTCAACACGCTGCTCTTTCATCTCGAAACCACGCTGGCCCACGCCCATGAACTCAACGCCGCTCCGGAGCGGGCCCAGTTCTACCGTGACCGGGCCAACGCCCGCCGCAAGGCGATCCTGGCATTGTTCTGGGACGAGGAGCGCGGCCTGTTCGGCGACTATCTCTGGCGCGAGGACAAGCTGACCAACAGCATTCACGGCGCCATGGCGTTTCCGCTGTATTACGGCATCGCCACGCCCGCCCAGGCCGCGCGCGTGGCGCAAACGCTCGAGCGTGAGCTGCTCAAGGCTGGTGGCCTCGCCGCCACTAATCGCGAGACCGGCCAGCAATGGGACGCTCCCAACGGCTGGGCACCGCTGCAGTGGATCGCCATCATGGGGCTGCGTGACTATGGTGAATTCGACCTCGCCCGCACCATCGCCGAGCGCTGGATCCGCACCAACCTGCAGCGCTACGAGCTGGAGAGCAAGCTGATCGAGAAGTACGACGTGATCACCAACAAGCACGCCGGTGGCGGCGAATATCCCGCCCAGGATGGCTTCGGATGGACCAACGGCGTGCTGCGCAGGCTCATGGCGCTCTACCCTTCCTCGCAGCCTGCGTAACCGATACGCCAGCGGCGCTACCCAGCACCTCCCAGCAGCGGGCCAACGTACGGCCCGCTCGCCTTTTTCACATTGCCTTCTCGTATCGCCTGACGCAGTGCTGCCGTGATCGCGCCTTGCAAGGGCTCAGCCCGTTACCTTTACTGAAACGAGGCTGAGCGCCGGCAAGCGCGGCCACGGGCAGGAATCGTTAACGTGGGAGGAATGGCGATGAAAGGTTTCGGATGGCGGCAGTGCTGCGGTCTCGTGCTGCTGGGGGCAGCCTGGCTCGGTCCACTGCCAACCCTTGGACAGGCGGCAACCCTTGATGCGGCGACGATCGATGCGCCCTACAGGGATCATGGGGAAGGAACGGCTCCCGAAGCGTACGTGTTCTCCCCGGCTACCGAGTCCCGACAGATTCCACCACCACCCGACCTGCTGTGGGGCGACCTCTTCTTCGATGTCCAGACCCAGCCGGTTTTCGAGGACAGCAAGACCTTCGTCGATCTGATCCCCCTCGAACCGCCGCCCGTCATCCTGAGCGACTACGCGCAAGCCCGCCAAGCCCCAGGCTTCGATACCCAGGCGCTGCGCGATTTCGTCGATGCCCACTTCACCTCGGAACAGGCCGGCAATCGGCATTACGAGCCGGAGCCGGGCCAGGGAGTTCGCGCCCATATCGATGCGCTATGGCCGGTGCTCACCCGCTCGCCAGATGACCGGGAGAGCCCCTATTCTTCGCGCTTGCCCCTTCCCCATGCCTACGTCGTTCCCGGCGGGCGTTTCAACGAGATCTACTACTGGGATTCCTACTTCACCATGCTGGGACTGCTGGAAAGCGGTCGCGAGGAGAGCGTGCGAGACATGGTGCATAACTTCGCCCACCTCCTCGAGACTTTCGGGCACATTCCCAACGGCAATCGCACCTATTACCTGACCCGCTCGCAGCCGCCCTTCTTCGCCAGCATGGTCGACCTGCTCGCCACACTCGACGGCAATGTCGCCTATACGCGCTTGCTGCCGGCGTTGGAAACGGAATACGCCTACTGGATGGATGGCGCCGACTCGCTCGCTCCGGGCACTGCCTACCGCCGCGTGGTCAGACTCGAGGACGGCACCCTGCTCAATCGCTACTGGGACGATGCCAATACCCCGCGCCAGGAGTCGTTTCGCGAAGATCTCGAGACGGCGGAGCACGCCGATCGTCCCAAAACCGAAGTGTGGCGCGATCTGCGTGCCGGCGCGGAGAGCGGCTGGGATTTCTCCTCGCGCTGGCTGGCCGATGGCGAGACATTGGCGACGATTCGCACCACCGCTATCGTCCCAGTGGACCTCAACAGCCTGCTTTATCATCTCGAGACCACCCTGGCCAGAGCGCATGCCCTGGCAGGTCACGAGACCCGGGCCCAGGCATATCGCGAGCGGGCCGACAACCGCCGCCATGCGATCCAGACGCGATTATGGAACCCGCATCAGAGCGCTTTTGGCGATTATCTATGGCAGGAAGGAGCACTGACCGACAGCCTCAGCACGGCCACGGTCTATCCGCTGTTCTACGGCATCGCCACCCCCCAGCAGGCGGCGCAGACCTCGCTCACCCTGGAGCATGAACTGCTCAAGACCGGTGGCCTCGTCACCACGACACGTAACACCGGGGAGCAGTGGGACGCCCCCAACGGCTGGGCGCCGCAGCAGTGGCTGGCGATCAAGGGCCTGCGTGACTACGGCAACACCCGTCTGGCCCGGATGATCGCCGAGCGCTGGATCGCCACCAACGTGACGCACTATCGCCAGGAGAACAAGCTGGTCGAGAAGTACAACGTGCTGGCCGGCTCTCGCGGCGGTGGTGGGGAATACCCCGCTCAGGACGGCTTCGGCTGGACCAATGGCGTGCTGCGCAAACTGCTGAGTCTCTACCCGCAAGCCGAGACAACGCCATAGTCCTGACATGCCAAGGCCCGCACGAGGCGGGCCTTGGCACACTTACCGACCGGGCATCTTGTCGGCTCGGCGCTTCGATTATGCCGTTTCGACGACCTGCTTGTTGAAGACCAGATGGCCATTCTCGGTGGTGACCCGAATGGTGTCGCCCGGCAGGAAGCGTCCGGCTAGCAGGTCCTGTGCCAGCGGATTTTCCAGCCGGCTCTGGATGGCGCGCTTGAGCGGACGCGCCCCGTAGACCGGGTCGAAGCCGACCACCGCAAGCTGCGCCATGGCATCGTCGCTGACTTCCAGGGCGAGCTCGCGCTCGGCCAGACGGCTGCGCAGACGATCGAGCTGAATGGCGGCAATCGCCTGGATCTGCTCCTGGCCAAGCGCATGGAAGACCACCACTTCATCGATGCGGTTGATCAGTTCAGGGCGGAAATGATTGCCCACTACCGCCATCACCGCTTCCTTCATCGCCTCGTAGTCGCTCTCATCCCCTCCCATGCGCTGAATGACGTCGGAGCCCATGTTGGAGGTCATCACGATCACGGTATTACGGAAGTCCACCGTACGCCCCTGGCCGTCGGTCAGACGACCGTCCTCAAGGACCTGCAGCAGAATGTTGAAGACGTCCGGGTGCGCCTTCTCGACCTCGTCGAGCAGCAGCACCGAATAGGGCTTGCGACGTACCGCCTCGGTCAGATAGCCGCCTTCCTCGTAGCCGACGTAGCCGGGAGGCGCACCGATCAGCCGCGCCACGGAATGCTTCTCCATGAACTCCGACATGTCGATGCGCACCATCGCCTCTTCGGTATCGAAGAGGAAGTTGGCCAGCGACTTGCACAATTCGGTCTTGCCCACGCCGGTGGGGCCGAGGAACAGGAACGAACCGTTGGGCCGGTTGGGGTCGGCGAGTCCAGCCCGCGAACGCCGCACGGCATTGGCCACCGCGGTGACCGCCTCGTCCTGACCGATGACCCGCTCATGCAACGCCTCTTCCATGCGCAGCAGCTTGTCGCGCTCCCCTTCGAGCATCTTGGACACCGGAATGCCGGTCCAGCGCGACACGACCTCGGCGATCTCCTCTTCGGTGACGTTGGAGCGCAGCAGCTGATGGCGTGAGGTATCGGCTTCATCGCCCTCCCCGGCCTCGGCAATCCTCTTCTCGAGATTGGGAATCACGCCGTACTGCAGCTCGGACATGCGGCCCAGGTCGCCCTGGCGCCGCGCCGCCTCGAGGTCGATACGCGCCTGCTCGAGATCGGCCTTGTATTGCGCCGCGCCCTGGATACTGGCCTTTTCCGACTTCCACACTTCCTCGAGATCGGCATATTCACGGGAGAGTTCGTCAATCTGCTCCTCGAGGCTCTCCAGGCGCTTTCGCGAAGCCTCGTCGGTCTCTTTCTTGAGCGCCTCGCGCTCCATCTTGAGCTGAATCAGGCGCCGATCGAGACGATCCATCTCCTCGGGCTTGGAATCCAGCTCCATGCGAATGCGCGACGCCGCCTCGTCGATCAGATCGATGGCCTTGTCGGGCAACTGGCGATCGGTGATATAGCGGCTCGACAGCTTGGCCGCAGCGATGATCGCGCCGTCGGTGATGTCGACACCGTGGTGAACCTCGTAACGCTCCTTCAGGCCACGCAGGATGGCGATGGTATCCTCTTCGCTCGGCTCGTCGACCAGTACCTTCTGGAAGCGGCGCTCCAGTGCGGCATCCTTCTCGATGTACTGGCGGTACTCGTCGAGAGTAGTGGCACCCACGCAATGCAGTTCCCCACGGGCCAGAGCGGGCTTGAGCATATTACCGGCATCCATCGCCCCCTCGGCCTTGCCGGCGCCGACCATGGTATGCAGTTCATCGATGAACAGGATCACCCGCCCCTCTTCCTTGGCCAGCTCGTTCAGGACCGCCTTCAGGCGCTCCTCGAACTCCCCGCGGAACTTGGCACCGGCGAGCAGCGAGCCCATGTCGAGCGCCAGCACGCGCTTGTCCTTCAAACCCTCCGGCACCTCGCCGTTGATGATGCGCTGGGCGAGCCCTTCGACGATGGCGGTCTTGCCCACACCGGGCTCCCCGATCAGCACCGGGTTGTTCTTGGTGCGCCGCTGCAGCACCTGGATCGTACGACGGATCTCGTCATCGCGGCCGATCACCGGATCGAGCTTGCCATCGGCGGCCCGCGCGGTCAGATCGGTGGTGTACTTGTCGAGCGCCTCGCGGCTCTCTTCGGCGCCGGCGTCATTGACGGCCTGGCCACCGCGCAGACTGTCGATGGCCGAGACCACGGCCTTGCGGGTCAGCCCGGCCTGGGTCAGCACCTTGGTCACGGCATGGTTCATCTCCAGCGCAGCCAGTAGCACCAGCTCACTGGCGATGTACTGGTCACCACGCGCCTGCGCCTCGCGATCGGCGAGATTGAACAGCCGCGCCAGATCCTGAGACATCTGCACGTTACCGTCGAACTGTCCCATCACCGGCAGGTTGTTCAGATACTGGTCCAGGCCGCTGCGCAGCTTACCGAAGTCGCCGCCGGCCTTCTGGATCAGCCCCTTGAGACCGCTGTCGCGGGCATCGAGCAACGCCAGCAGTACGTGGCCGGGGTCCAGCTGACCATGGCTTCGTCCCACCGCCAGCGACTGCGCATCGGCGATGGCGTTCTGCAACTTGCTGGTCATTCTATCGATTCGCATCGAGTTCCTCCCTTGGGCACGGCGACGCTAGGATGCGCCGGCCCTGTCATTTAGCGTTGACATGAAAATGGAGGTGTGGTGGGGGACTTTCAAGGCGGGGCGGCAGGAAAACTCGCGCCCCTTGATACAGGACAGGTAATTAATCACTTACCCAAGGTGACGGGCGAACCGGCACGGACAAGGCCGATCAGGGCCAGGCAGGCATCAGCGCAGCCAGATCACACTGGCCATCCTTCCGGTTTTGCCATCATCACGCCGATGGGAGTAGAAGCGCGACTCGCTGGCGGTACAGAAGTGTCCGCCACTGATGTATCCCACCCCCAAGCGCTCCAGACGCAGGCGCGCCAGGCGGTAAAGATCGGCCATGTAGTGCCCAAGCCGATAGGGGCTGGGCTCGAAGCCACTGGCCGCCTCCTTCTGTACCGCGACGAAGGCGTCATAGACCTCGGCGCCGACTTCGAACTGAGCATTGGAAATGGCCGGTCCCAGCCAGGCCATGATCTGATCCGGCTCACAGCCCAAGGCCGCCACACTGGCCTCGATCACTCCGCTGGCGAGGCCGCGCCAGCCGGCATGGGCGATCCCCACCCGCGTTCCACGGCGGTCGCAGAGAAACACCGGCAGGCAGTCGGCAGTTAGGATCACGCAGGCATACTGCTTGTCGAAGGCCACCGCCGCGTCGGCCTGAGGCGTCGTCAGCTGATAACTCTGCTGCACGCTGGCGCCATGCACCTGATCGAGCCACAGCAGTGGCCGGTGATCGTCGAGTTGCCGGGATAAAAGTTCCCGACAGCGCGCCACGCATTCGGGATCGTCTCCCACATGAGTCGCCGGGTTGAAGGCGGCATAAGCTCCCTGGCTGGGCCCCGTTTCTCGAGTGGTGACAAAGGCGCCCACCGTGCTCGGTGCCGGCCAGTCGGGCAGGATCAGGGTCGGTTGCTCATTCATGTACGCGCCTCGCTATCGTCACGCAGGTAGTCGAGCAGCATCAGCAGATCATCGGGCAACCCCGCCTGGAACTCCACCCGCTCACCGTTCGCTGGATGCAGGAAGGCCAGCTTGCGCGCGTGCAGGGCCTGGCGTGGAAACTCGCGCAGGATTTCCTTCAAGGTCTGCGAAGCCCCCGCCGGCACCTTGAGCCGCCCGGCATATAGCGCATCGCCGACCAGCGGGAAACGCTTGTGGGCCAGGTGCACGCGGATCTGGTGGGTGCGTCCCGTCTCCAGCCGGCAGCGCACATGCGTGTGCCCTCGAAAGCGCTCCACCACCCGATAGTGCGTCACGGCGGGCTTGCCCGAAGGGGTGACCGCCTGGCGCTTACGATCCTTGGGGTGGCGGCCAATCGGCGCATCGACGGTACCGCCCGAGGTCATCACGCCAATGACCACGGCATCGTATTCGCGCGACACCGTGCGGGCCTGAAGCTGCTCGACCAGAGCGGTCTGCGCCGCCAGCGTCTTGGCCACCACCATCAGCCCCGAGGTATCCTTGTCGAGCCGGTGCACGATGCCGGCCCGCGGCACCGCAGCGAGCCGGGGACAATGATGCAGCACGGCATTGAGCAGCGTCCCGTCGGGGTTGCCCGCCGCCGGATGCACCACCAGCCCTACCGGCTTGTTGATGACCAGCACGTCATCGTCTTCGAAGACGATATCGAGCCCGATGGCCTGCGGCTCCCAGCGCTCGGTCTCCTCCAGCACCGTCTCGAGGGTCAACTGCTCACCGCCAAAAACCTTGTCCTTGGGACGGGCCTGCTCGCCGTCGAGTGTCAGCACCCCCTGCTTGATCCAGCTCTTGAGGCGCTCGCGGGAGAACTCCGCGAACAGTTCGGCCGCGGCCTGGTCCAGACGCATGCCGATCATGGTGTCGGGGATGCGCTCGGTGCGGTGTATGATGTCTGGCATAGGAGAGAATCTGTCCCATTTCGCCGGCGCGGGCGTTTGCTTTATAGTGGGTCGAATTTGGCGGATTGTAGCAGCCTGCCGCCCGCGGTGCTGCAACCCGAGACGACGGGACTGCGGCCGATGCCCGAAGTCGGTGCGACGGTGTGCTTCACGTTCGCTACGTCCGCCCATGTCGGAAAAGCTGCCGGTATGGCCGCCCTGGATTGTTTGATACGAGGATGATGATGCGACTCCCTTCCCTTGGCGCGCTTGTGCTCGCCAGCGCCCTGCTTGCCGGTTGCGCCAGCAACGAACCCGCCCCCGACCTGCAGGAGCAGGATCTCTATCAGCAGGCACAATCCTCGCTGGATGCCGGACGCTACACGACCGCCGTGGAACAGCTCGAGGCGCTCGATACTCGGTTTCCGTTCGGCCGCTATGCCGAGCAGGCTCAACTGGAACTCATCTACGCCTACTATCAGGTCGAGAACTGGGAAGCCGCACGGGCCGCTGCCAGCCGCTTCATCCGCCTGCAACCGGATCATCCTCAGGTGGACTACGCCTATTACATGCGGGGCCTGGCCGCCTATCAGGCCGGACGCTTCAGCCTCGAGGGGCTCAAGCTGATCGACATCTCCAAACGCGATCTCGGCGCGACCCGCGACGCCTATGTGGACTTCGGCGAGCTGGTGCGCCGCTTCCCGGACAGCCGCTATGCGCCGGACGCCCGCCAGCGCATTATCTATCTGCGCAACGTGCTGGCCCGCCACGAGCTGCAGGTCGCCGACTTCTATCTGCGCAAGGGTGCCTATGTCGCCGCCGTGGAACGCGGCCGCTGGGTGATCGAGCACTATCCGCAGTCGCCGGCGACGCGTGACGCGCTGGCGGTCATGGTGGAAGGCTACCTGGGACTCGATATGCGCGACCGTGCTCGGGAGGTACTGGCCACGTTGATCGAGAACGACCCCGACAACGATCGCCTGCGCGGTGATACCTTCCGCCCTCTGCATGTCGATGCCAAGCCGCTGCGCCTGAACGGCTAGACACTCCGCAAGCGTCCCAGACCCGCGCACCGGGCCCCGTCAAGCGAGGCCCGGTGCACCTGGCGGCTCAGTCGCCCGGCTGCCAGCCATTGACGATGGGATAACGCCGATCACGGCCGAAGCCACGCTGCGATACCCTGACACCGACCGGCGCCTGACGGCGCTTGTATTCGGTACGGTCCACCAGTTTCACGACCCGATAGACATCCTCGGCAGAGAAACCGGCCTCGATGATCGCCTCGGCACTCATGTCGCCTTCGATGTAGCGCTCGAGAATCGCGTCCAGGGTGTCATAGTCGGGCAGGGAGTCGCTGTCCTGCTGATCGGCCGCCAGCTCGGCGGAGGGCGGGCGGGTAATGACCCGCTCGGGGATTGCCGGTTCCTGGGCATTGCGCCACCGCGCCAGCCGATAGACCCATGTCTTGTAGACATCCTTCAACGCATTGTAGCCACCCACCATGTCACCGTAGAGCGTGGCATAACCTACCGCCATCTCGCTCTTGTTGCCGGTGGTCAGCACCATCAGGCCTTTCTTGTTGGAGATTGCCATCAGCAGCACACCGCGACAGCGTGACTGCAGATTCTCCTCGGTGGTGTCGCGCTCGGTGCCGGCGAAGCTCTCCGCCAGTGTCTCGGTGAAGGCCTCGACCATCGGCGCGATCGGCATCACCTCGTAATGCACGCCGAGCAGCCGGGCCTGCTCGGCGGCATCCTCCTTCGAAATCTCCGCCGTGTAGTGGTACGGCATCATCACCGCGTGCACACGGTCCGCGCCCAGAGCGTCCACGGCGATGGCCAGTGACAGCGAGGAGTCGATCCCCCCCGAGAGCCCCAGCACCACACCCTGAAAGCCGCTTTTGTTGACATAATCGCGCAGTCCCGTAACCAAGGCGCAGTACAGACTCTCCTCGACATCCAGCAGCGGCTCGCGCTCGCCGGTCTGGGGCTGCCATAGCCCCGCGTTGTTGACGAAGTGCACCGGCATCAGCCCCACCTGCCAGGACGGTGCACGTACGCAGACTTCGCCCCGATTGTCGAGGGCCAGCGAGCCGCCATCGAAGACCAGTTCGTCCTGACCGCCGATCTGGTTGACGTACACCAGAGGCCGACCCACCTCACGGACGCGCTCGGCAAACAGCCTTTCTCGCTCGGCCGATTTGTCCTGGTGATAAGGCGAGGCGTTGAGCGTGATCAGAATATCGGCTCCCGCTTCGGCAACCTGGCGTACCGGAGCGCCATCCCAGAGATCCTCGCAGACCAGCACCCCGAGCCGGGCCCCCTTGTGCTCGACAACCAGCGGCGCATTGCCGGCAGTGAAGTAGCGGCGTTCGTCGAAGACCAGATAGTTGGGCAGCGCCTGCTTGGCATATTCGCCGATCCACTTGCCGTTGTGCAGGACACCGGCAAGGTTGTAGAGCGCTCCGTCACGGCGGCCGGGATAGCCGACGATGACCATCACCTCGCGATTGATCTTCTGTGCCAGGCGTTCGCGAGCCGCAGCCAGGCGAGACTCCATCGACTCGCGCAGCAGCAGGTCCTCGGGCGGATAGCCGGTCAGGAACAGTTCGGGCAGCACGACGACATCGGCCTTGTGCTCGATGCACGCCTCACGCACCACTTCGATGGCACGTTCGGTATTGCCGGGAATGTCCCCGACCAGCGGGTCGAGCTGGGCCATTACCAGAGTCAGGTCTTGCATGGGCGGGAATTCTCTCGATTGGCTGAGCGACACGGGGCCTATACACTGCCCCTTTAATCTCATTGTCCCGCAAGGTCGCGATCGAGGCAAAATGCCGCCGACCGCCACCGGGAGTCGAAAGGATGAACCTCTTGATCATTCGCCTGATCATTTTCGTGCTGCTGTTCTGGGCTGGGCTCAAGCTCTATCGCATGTACCGCGAATGGCAAGCCGACCGCGAAGGGCTCGACCGCGATTCGCCGCCGACCAGCGAGCGCATGGTTCGCTGCGCCTACTGTCGCCTGCACCTACCCGAGAGTGAGTCGATCCACCATGAGGCACTGACCTTCTGCTGCCGCGAGCATCGGGCCCGCTTCCTGGAGCACGGCCCGGCGCGCGAGAACGATAGCGAGCGCTGAATCATGTTCCATGAAATTTCAGAGCCGGTAAGGCGCCGGATCGAGAATCGGCTCGCGCCCCAGTAGCTGGTCGACCAGCAACCGGGTCGAGGCCGGCGCCAACACCAAGCCGTTGCGATAATGCCCTGCATTGACGTACAGCCCATCGATGCCGGTCACGGCGCCGATCATCGGCACGCCATCCGGTGAGCCAGGGCGCAGCCCCGCCCAGTGATGCTCCACCTCGCAGTCGGCCAGAGCCGGCACGATACGGATCGCGCTTTCGTACAGCGACGTCCTGGCCTCATCGGTAGTGGCCTTGTCGAAACCCACTTCCTCGAGGGTCGAGCCCGCCACGACCCGCCCGTCACTCCGCGGAATCACGTAGCGTCCATCCATCAACACGACGCGCTCCACCAGCCCCGGGGGAGCCTTGAACAGAATCATCTGACCGCGTACCGGCCGTACCGGCAACTCCACCTCGACACTTGCCAGCAGCTCACGCGCCCAGGCCCCTCCGCAGACGATGATGCGCTCCGCCGCGACCGGGCCCTCCCGTGTCTCGACACCTTCGATGCGCCCGTTGGCGGCGCGCAGCCCCGTCACCTCGACCCCTTCGCGCAATTCGACTTGCGGCATGGCCTGCAAGCGGGCCCGCAACGCCTTGCCCAGGCGTGGGTTACGGATGCTACCCAGCGTCGGCATCCACAGGGCAGTGTCGAAGCCCGGCGCCGCGTTGGGCTCCTTGGTATACAGGAAATCGGCGTCGACCCGCTCCAGCGGCTTGCCCACCTTGCGGGCCCACTCAAGCGCTAACGCCTCGTCGTCGACGCGCAGATACAACAACCCTTTCTGACGGTACTCCGGATCGATGCCCGTCTCCTCCAGCAGCCGTAGCGCCAGCTCCGGATAGAACCCCTCCGACCAGGAGGAGAGTGCCGAGATCGGCGCGCTGTAGCGCCACGGGTAGAGTGGCGACACGATGCCACCGCCCGCCCAGGACGCCTCTCGCCCGCACTGGCCACGCTCCAGCAGCGTCACCTTGTGGCCGGCATCGGCCAGTTGCAGCGCCGTCATCATACCGATGACGCCGCCGCCGATAATCAGGAAGTCGTTCACAGCATATTCCATCTTTTCACTTGAGGAATGGTATGTTACTAAAAGTAAATTAGAAAATATTGATTTAACCCAGCTCAGGAGCCTCTGGTGTGAAAGATTACGGGAATTCTTGCCAGATACGTAACGTCAAAGGCTTCACCCTGATCGAGCTCCTAGTGGCGATTAGTCTGGTTGCGGTCATGGCGACCTGGGCGGTGCCCGGTTTTCAGTCCTTCACTGCCCGCAACCGAGTGGCGGCCGAGATGATGCGGATCAGAACAGCATTGGCTATGGCACGAAATGCTGCCATTACAAGACACATGATAATAACTGTCTGCCCAAGCTCTAATCAAAAAAGTTGCACTATCAATGACAATGCAGCGGGAGATGATTGGCTTGCGCCATTGACCTTGTTTGAAGGGAAGGGCGAGGTCGGAGATGTTTTATTACGTACTTTTGGTTCTAGCCTTGCTAGCAAGCTAACCTACCGCAACGATAACCAACCAGTCAGCTATAATGTTTTGGGACGTGCATCAGGGCACAACGGCACTTTTCGTATCTGCGGCCCGCATGGAGAGGGAGCGAAGATCATCGTGAGCAACTTTGGCCGGGTGCGCTCTATAGATAAAGGCCCAAACGATTGTTAAAAAACTAAAAGATAAATATTGACCAATTAATTTGACCGTAAAACCCGGCCATCTATAAAGATTCATCACTCAATCCGGCACACTCATGATCATATTCAGGATAACAATAACCAGCAATACTTACTTCAACGCCTCTATCTTTACCACCCCCATCAACCTTATCCTCCAACAAAGCTTCATCAAAATGCGCACCACCTCCTCCGGAAACATTTAAGCTTTTAGCATGCATAGCGCCATAAAACCCACCTCCCGCCTGAACCCTTACCTCTGAGTAAGGCGCATATATAGCCCCATAAAATTTTGCATCACCAGAAATATCAACATCCTTGGTGGTATAAAGAGAAAGAACTGGGGAATTGCTATCATCTACTACATTGGAGCCCGAACTTGTAGAAACATCTATAATAAACTTATTCCTGTCCAGACTTTGTTTAAACCTGCCATTCGTAACAATCTTAAGGCTAGTACCCTTTCCGCTCACTTTAAAAGTAGCACCATCACCTATATCTACATCACCATCAATGAACAACACTATTGGCTTACCACCGTTCACTTCGAAATACGCCCCTCCCCCTACACTCAGAGAACTAAGCCGTATTACGGAGCTTTCTTCGCCCATGAATACAAAATTATCATTTGAGACCACACTACCATTCATGCCAGGGTGTATCTTATACTCTTTGCCGTTATTTACTATCAAATCATTAGAAGATTGAACCGTACTTAAGCCTAGCATAGCTTCTTTTAAATTAACAAAATCACAATCTTGTGACTCCAACTTATCAACATCCACAGGACTGATTGAAGCTAATTCCCTGTTAGGAACTTGCCTGTCTACCCCCCCACCCCCTGCACTTATAAACTCTTTAGCCTGAGCCAACCCGTATATACGCTTATCCCATCCTGCTGTATTAACGCTACCTGCAACTGCAGCATTACCTTTTACTAAGCCGCCTTCACCTGTATATAAATTTTCTCCCGATGTTACATTTCCGTTTACTGTTGCCCCCCAACCTTCCATTGTGATATCACCTACCGAAACGATATCTCCACCTACATTAGATTGGTTTAGTCTCACACTTCCACCCGAAACAATGTTTCCTGAGATAGAACTAGACCCCGATACACTCACGTTTCCATTGGCTTGCACATTACCGGTAATACTGGATCCTCCGCCAGTAATTGCTATATCGCTTCTAGAAACAAGATTTCCATAAATCTGCGTTCCTCCTCGAGTGATATTTACGTTAGTACCTTTGGGTGATGTTACGCCAATATCTGCCAAGCTATGCCTAGCATTACTTCCCCCATAGCTTCCCACTCTAGAATCATAACTATCTATTAGATCAATATTAAGGTTCAAATTTTCACAAGCAGTATATCCAGAAAGCCCCCCCTCATCTCGGGCTCTCACATTATAGTACGCAACAGCTACTCTCTTTGTCTCTCTCTTACCTTGTTTATAAGCTCCGCTCCTTCCTTCGCTCTCTACAAAAAATTGATGATCATTTACCTTCATAACTCTTAGTATTTCAAGGCTCGAATGCTTATCCAAAAGCTTATTATAATGAAAACCATCTAAAGAAAACTCATTATCACTGCCCTCATGGGCCCAAGATGCAAGGTTCTCTTTTAGCACAGAGTTTTGCTGCAACACATCATTAAAAACAGATAGACCTGCCTCGGCAGCCATCTGTGCTTGTGTACTTTCCCGATAATTCCCCGCCATGCGCTCATCAATCAAAGATGACTGCATGCTGGAAATCCCCAGCATTATAGAAACCGTTAGCAGTACCAGTACGATTATTAGCGCTGCACCTCGCTGTCTTTCCATTAAGATATCCTAATAATTACTTGAGTCGCTGCCCCGCGTTACTGCCAACGTCCGATTAACAGCATGAAATGAAAATTCTTCTATGTCTTGACCGTTACCAGCACTAGTTTGCAGCCGCAATACTATCTTCCAGACTCCTTTTTTTAACTCCTCAGGCTCCGGAAAACCATTACTAGAAAGCCCAACTATAACTGGGCTCCAATTTATACTATAGCCATTCCCGCACTGCTCCCCGTAATCAAAACTCCATCCCTCTCCCTTGATTTCTTTCCCGAGCCTATAATATAAAAACAAATCATCCGAGCATATATTATCATCATGTCTAATTATCTCTAATTTCAAGGCTCTTTTTTCATTATCATAACTAACGCTCTTAGCACGCCTAATATCTCGAAGCAGTGCATCAGTGACAAACGTCAATATTGCCTGCTTATCTCCCAGCGCCTCAGTCTGCCGAAAGTTATGCCATCCCACCAGAAAAACCTTTCCTGCGCCAAGGGTGATAGTCAGCCCAACTACTAGGGCAACCATTAACTCCACCAGCGTGAAGCCTTTTTGTTTATTAACTTTCATCAAACTCCACCTTTAGGAAGATGGGCGACATATTTAAAGCTAGTAGATTCGCCCTCTCCAAAGCGCCCCTCATCCCACTTAACCTCTATTGTGTAAATACAACTCTCATCGCTAGCAGGAGGGTTGGGTATCGGATTCGGATTAAGCCCCGGCAAAAACTTTTCCCACGTATTCACCCATATCTTACCATCAGTAATAATAGATGCTTCAGGGCATATATCTTTGGAAAAGTCGACCTTTGACCATAACAACTCAACTGCATCTTGGGCCGCCAACGAGGCTATCGAACGCTGGTAACCTGCATGCGCACTCTGCAGTGCCTTTAGCTGCATGCCCGCAATACCTAACAGTCCAACCGATAATACAAGCAGCGCGACTAGTGCTTCTATCAATGTGAAGCCTTGTACCGCTACATGCCAGGAAATCTTGATATAACGATGATTACCCATCACAGGCACCCATTTTTTGAACAGTCAGACCACCCGCTTGGGAGAGTTCGAACCGCAGACCGTTTCCATCCTCAAATGCCGCACAGATTTTATTTCCGGAACCCACAGCCAAGCGGCCTAAAGAAGTGAAGATGATAGCTCCGTCAGGAAGCGTAAGTGCAACCTGTCTGACGAGATTGATCTGCCGCAGAATTTCACTCTGTGTCTGCACTTGTAGTGCAGCATCTTTATTCATTATTAATAATGCTGTGGTACGGCGCTTGATAGCTTCGCTGCGGGCAATATTCAATCCACTTCGGATAGCAATTTCCGTGGATGTTTCACGATTGCTTTTCATTAGATGCTGGAAGCCCGGCACGACAATCATGACCAGAACGGCCACCATAGTCAGCATTACAAGCGTCTCTATTAAAGTAAAACCAGACTGCCAAGCGCGATTACCAGCACTCATCTTCACTACCATCCCTACCTGTAAACCCACGGGCACCCTTATTATCCAGCGTAAAATTACTGCAAATATCGTCTTTCTGAGCACCTTGAGGTATTGCTAGCAATTTATAGGTAGAAACCGTGGATTCTGTATCGGAAGAAATAATTTGATAAAATCCCTCTTCCGATGTTATTGGAAAGTCGATATTACATGCTTGATAATCATTTAATGACGTATAACACCGTTCCAATCGTCCGGCGACTTCCATCAGCATGGCTTGGGCATCCGTCCGCCGAGATTCCTGCACGTAGCGGGTATAATTGGGATAGGCGATGGTGGCCAAGATGGCGATAATCACCACGACGATCATCAGCTCGATCAAGGTAAAACCCGTTTGGCGCACAACAACCTCCACCATCGAATGGTTTTGTTTCAGTATGTATCAGTAAACAACTTTTCTATAGAGCCAAGACGCAAAAAAGCCGGGGTCTTCCCGGCTTTTTTGCGTCTTGCTCGCCCACCGCCTCGCTCACTCGCTCACTCGCTCGCGATGACACGCTCCCGCAGTTCCTTGGGCATGGAGAAGGTAATGGTTTCCTCGCGTCCGGCGAGTTCCTCGGGAGCCTTGGCGCCGAGACTCTGCAGCCGCTCGATGACGCCCTTGACCAGAACCTCGGGAGCGCTGGCGCCCGCGGTGATGCCGATCGCGCTGATACCTTCTAGCCATTCGGGGCGCAGCTGGGCAGCATCATCGATCAGATAGGCCGGAGTGCCCATGCGCTCGGCCAGTTCACGCAGACGATTGGAGTTGGAGCTGTTGACACTGCCGACCACCAGCAGCAGATCGCTCTCACTGGCCAGCTGGCGCACCGCATCCTGACGGTTCTGGGTGGCATAGCAGATATCGTCCTTGCGCGGTCCGTTGATGGCGGGAAACTTGTCGCGCAAGGCATCGATGACCTTAGCGGTATCGTCCATGGACAGCGTGGTCTGAGTGACGAAGGCGAGCTGCTCCGGGTTGTTCACCTCGAGTCGCGCCACGTCATCCTCATTCTCGACGAGATAGATTCTGCCACCATGAGATGTGTCATAGCGCCCCATGGTACCTTCCACCTCGGGATGACCGGCATGACCGATCAGGATGCACTCCTGACCCCGCCGGGCGTACCGCAGCACTTCCATATGCACCTTGGTGACCAGCGGACAGGTGGCGTCGAACACCTTCAGGCCGCGCCGTTCGGCCTCCTGCTGCACGGCACGCGACACGCCATGCGCGGAGAAGATGACGATAACGTCATCGGGCACCTCGTGAAGCTCCTCGACGAAGATCGCTCCCCGACTGCGCAGAGTGTCGACCACGAAACGGTTGTGGACGACCTCGTGACGTACGTAGATAGGAGGACCGAACACGTCCAGCGCCCGGTTGACGATTTCGATGGCGCGGTCGACACCGGCGCAGAAGCCGCGCGGGTTGGCCAGCTTGATTTGCATGACTCACCTCGGTCAATGCGAAATGGATACCGGATCGGCAGGCGTGGAAGCAAGGCCCTGCCGCCTAGTGCGTGGTGGCGGGACGCACCTCGATGATTTCGACCTCGAAGATCAGGGTACGCCCTGCCAGCGGATGGTTGAAGTCCACCTCGACGTTGCGTTCATCGAATGACTTGATCACGCCGGGCAGCTCGCCACCGGCTGGATCGGCGAACGACATCACCATGCCCTCTTCGAGTGTCTCGTCACCGAAATTCTCGCGGCCCAATATCTGCATGTTCTGCGGATTGTGCTGGCCGAAACCATGCTCGGGGCTGATGGTGTAGGTGCCACTGTCGCCGTCGGTCAGCCCCTTGAGCGGGGCCTCGAAACCCGGCGGCAGATTGCCGTCACCGACCTGAAACGTCGCGGGCGCCTTGTCGCGGGTCGAATCAACCACGGTGCCGTCCTCGAGCTTGACGGTGAAATGCAGGGTCACCTCCATGCCATCGTCGATACGGTAATCGCTCATGTCTTGTCTCCTTGGAGGCGATGAATGTCTGTTTACACCCTAGCGTTCACGGCGACGAACGGCGAGCATCGCGCAGCGACTCGAGGATCAGGCCGATCGCACCCAGGGTGATCGCGGCATCCGCCAAATTGAAGGCGGCAAAGTAATATCCGCTCCAGTGAAACGACAGGAAGTCGATGACGTAGCCGTGCATCAGCCGGTCGTAGAGATTGCCCAACGCACCGCCGATGACCAGCGCCAGGGAGACTGCCGTCAGCCGCTGATCGGCCTTGAGCCGCGACAACCACACCGTCAGGCCGATACTCGCCCCTATCGCGATGATGGCGAACAGCCAGCGCTGCCAGCCGGCATGCTCGGCCAGGAAACTGAACGCCGCGCCGGTATTGTGCAGCAGCGTCAGGTTGAACACCGGCAGGACCTCGAGCGGACGGCCGTAAGTCAGTTGGGTACTCGCCAAGGCCTTGGCGCCGAGATCGAGCGCGATCACCAGCGCCGAGAGCCAAAGCCAGCGCAGCGGATGGGGCATCGGTTTGGCCTGCGACTCAGGCATAGCGACGCTCTTCACCCGGGCCATCCGGCAGGTTGGCGATCGACCGCGCCGACAGGGTCGGATGCTCGGGATGCGTACCCACGTCGGGGCGGCGCTCCCAGCTGCGTTCATCCTTCTCGTAGGGGCTCATGCGCACCGCGACCTTGAGGCCGTCGAGGTCGGTGGCGTTGGCATCGGCCGCTTCCTCCAGCGGCTTGAGCGTCGCCTCGGAAGTGATCAGCACGAAGCGCAGCTCGTCCTCGAGACGCGTCAGCAGGTCATGCAGCTCCTCATTGACGAAGAGCGTCACCTCACTGTCCAGCGCTCCCTTGATGATACCGGCGTTGCGCGCATCCTCGAGCTGCTTGTTGACTGCCTGCTTGACCGTCATCACCCGCTCCCAGAACTGACGCCCCATCGGTTCCGTCTCCGGCAGGGTGGCGAGCCGCTGGTAATAGGTTTCCAGCAACACGCTCTCGCCACGCTCACCCGGAATGTGCTCGTAGATCTCCTCGGCGGTGAACGAGAGAATCGGCGCCACCCAGCGCGCCAGCGCCTCGACGATGTGGTAGAGGGCGGTCTGGCAGCTGCGCCGCGCCAGGGAGTCGGCCTGGGTGGTGTACTGGCGGTCCTTGATGATGTCGAGGTAGAACCCGCCCATGTCCCGTGCGCAGAAGTCGTGGACCTGCTGATAGACATCGCGGAAACGGTAGTCGGCATAAGCCGCCTCGATGCGCTCCTGGAGCACCGCGGCACGATCCACTGCCCAGCGGTCGAGTGCCAGCATGTCGTCGAAGGCGACAGCGTGGCTGGCCGGGTCGAAGCCGGTCAGGTTGGCCAGCAGGAAGCGCGAGGTATTGCGAATGCGCCGGTAGACGTCGGCGGTACGCTTGAGGATCTCGTCGGAGACCGCCATCTCGCCGGAATAGTCGGTGGAGGCGACCCACAGGCGCAGGATGTCGGCACCCAGCTTGTCCATGACCTCTTGTGGCGCAACCACGTTCCCCATCGACTTGGACATCTTGCGTCCCTGGGCATCGACGGTAAAACCGTGGGTCAGCAGCCCCTTGTACGGCGGGTGGCCATCAATGGCACAGCCGGTCAGGAGCGAGGAGTGGAACCATCCGCGATGCTGGTCGGAGCCTTCCAGATAGAGATCGGCAGCCGGCCCTTCGCCCTGCCCGGGAAGGTCGAAGACAGCCGCATGCGAGCCGCGCAGCACATGCCAGTGAGTGGTACCGGAATCGAACCACACATCGAGCGTGTCGGTGACCTTCTCGTAGTCGACGGCCTCGTCGCCCAGCAGCTCGGCGGGTTCCAGACGAAACCAGGCATCGATGCCTTCCTGCTCGATACGGCTTGCCACCGCCTCCATCAACTCCACGGTGCGCGGATGCAGCTCGCCTGTCGCCCGGTGCAGGAAGAAGGGAATCGGCACGCCCCAGTTGCGCTGGCGCGAGATGCACCAGTCGGGACGATTGGCGATCATCGAATGCAGGCGCGCCTTGCCCCAGGCGGGGATGAACTGGGTCGCCTCGATGCCCTCCAGGGCGATCTCGCGCAGGGTTCGGCCATCCTCGCGCTGACGATCCATGCCCACGAACCACTGCGCCGTGGCGCGATAGATCAACGGCGTCTTGTGGCGCCAGCAGTGCATGTAACTGTGCGTGATGGTCTCGTGGGCCATCAAGGCGCCAGCCTCGTCGAGTTCGCGTATGATCGCCGCGCCGGCCTTCCAGATCATCTGTCCGCCGAACAGCGGCAGGTCGTCGGCGTAGACGCCATTGCTCTGTACCGGGCTGAGGATCTCCTCGAAATCCATGCCGTAGGCCCGGCAGGTGACGAAGTCATCCACGCCATAGGCCGGTGCCGAGTGCACCACGCCGGTACCGGCATCGGTCTCGACGTAATCGGCGAGGTAGACCGGTGACACTCGGTCATAAAGCGGGTGACGAAAACGGATACGCTCAAGGCTTGCCCCCGGCGCCGTCGCCACGGCCTCACCCTCCAGGCCGAAGCGCTGCAGGCTGCTCTCCACCAGCTCCTCGGCCAGGACCAGCAGACGCTCACCCACGTCGACCAGCGCGTACCTGACCTCGGGATGCACGTTCAGCGCCTGGTTGGCGGGAATCGTCCACGGCGTGGTGGTCCAGATCACGATGGCGGCCGGCTTGGCCAGGCCATCCAGGCCGAAGGCCTCGGCCAGCGACCGAGGCTCGTCGACGGGAAAGGCCACGTCGATGGCATCGGACTTCTTGTCGGCATACTCGACTTCGGCCTCGGCCAGCGCCGAGCCGCAGTCGAAGCACCAGTTCACCGGCTTGAGCCCCTTGAACACGAAGCCGCCCTTGACCATCTCCGCCAGCGCCCGCACCTCACCCGCCTCGTTGGCGTAATCCATGGTCCGGTAGGGGTGCTCCCAGTCGCCGACCACGCCCAGGCGGATGAACTCCTGACGCTGCCCGTCGACCTGCTCGGCGGCATACTCCCGGCACAGCGCGCGCGCCTTGTCGGCCGGCAGGTGCTTGCCGTAGGTGGTTTCCACCTTGTGCTCGATGGGCAGACCGTGGCAGTCCCAGCCCGGCACATAGGGCGCATCGAAACCTGCCAGAGTCTTCGACTTGACGATGATGTCCTTGAGAATCTTGTTGACCGCGTGCCCGATGTGGATATTGCCGTTGGCGTAGGGAGGGCCGTCGTGCAGCACAAAGGTCTGGCGCCCCCGCCCCGCTTCGCGCAGGCGCTGATAGAGGTCGAGTTCGTTCCAGCGGGCGATACGAGCAGGTTCCCGCTTGGGCAGGTTGCCGCGCATGGGAAAGTCGGTTTCGGGCAGGTTGAGAGTATGCTTGTAGTCGCTCATTGGGATCCGTCATCATCGCGCCCGGCGGCCTGGCGGCCTGCCGAGGAGTCGGTGTTCATCGGCTCGGGTGCCAGAGGCGCCGAGGCCAGCGGGAGGGTGGAGCAAAAGAGTACGGTGCCGCTGCACCGTATCGGGCCTTCGTTGGAGGCGGACCGAAAATAGCGACGCGCCTGCGCCAGATCGGCATGGATCTGGCGCTTCAGCGCCTCGATGCCGTCGAAGGCGATCTCGCCGCGCAATCGGGCACAGGGCATCACGTCGAGACGCTGACCATAGAGATCCTCGTCGAAGTCGAAGAGATGCACTTCGAGTACCGGGCGTGACGATCCCACCGTGGGACGCCAGCCGATATTGGCCACGCCCTGGCATTCGCGGCCGTCAGGCAGGCCCACCATCACGGCATAGACACCGCGCAGCGCCAGGGGGCGCGGCGGCAGCGGAAGATTGGCGGTGGGTACGCCGATAGTTCGTCCGAGCTGGCGATCCGGCACGACCCGCCCGCTCAGGCGATAGGGTCGGCCCAGCATGCGCGCCGCCTGGGCGAAGTTGCCGCTGGCAAGCAGCGTGCGCACGCGGGTGCTGGACACACGCTCGTCATCAAGCGTGAAGGTCCGGGTATGCTCCACGCCGAAACCGCACTCGGCCCCGACCTGTCGCAGCAATGTAAAGTCGCCGGCACGATCGCAGCCGAAGCGGAAATCGTCACCGACCACCAGATGCCGCACGCCCAGCCCCTCGACCAGCACCCGATCAATGAACTCGCGTGCCGTGAGGCCACGCAGTGCCTCATTGAAAGGCAGACACAGGATGCGTTCGGCCCCATGGGCGGCCAGCAGTTCGACCTTGTCGCGCAGCCGCGTCAGGCGGGGCGGCGCCTGATCACCGGCAAAGAACTCCCGGGGCTGTGGCTCGAAGACCACCACCGTCACCGGTAGCCCGAGCGCCGCAGCGCGGCCCTTGAGCTGGTCCAGGATCGCCTGGTGACCACGATGCACTCCATCGAAATTGCCGATGGTGGCGACGCAGCCCCGGTCCGTCCGGTGCAGATTGTGCAGTCCCCTGATCAGTTCCATGCGCGATTCACGGCTCGTTAAAAGGTCCGATTATAACCAAGGGGACTGGTGCTGACAGCCGCCCCGGGGTCGTCATCAACTCTGCATGCGGAAATGGCGCAGCCGCACGCCACATGCCGCCAGCCAGGCAAAGTACGCCGCCGCTCCCCCCAGCACCAGGCTGCCCAGCATCAGTGCGCGCTTGCCCGCCCCCCATGCCAGCCAGGTATGCCAGTCCGGCGATGCCCATGACAGCACCAGCGCCAGCACGACACAGCCGCTTACCAGTTGCCAGGCAAAGCGCCCCCAGCCCGGCTGGAAATGCAGCACGTTCTGTTTGCGCAGGCCCCGCCCCAGCAAGCCGGCATTGAGATAAGCCGACAGCGCCGTGGCCAAAGCCAGCCCGGCATGCGCCAGCGGCCAGATCAGCAGCAGATTGAAGACCATGTTGGCCACCATCGCCACCATGCCGATGATCACTGGTGTGCGCGTGTCCTGGCGCGCGAAGTACCCCGGTGCCAGCACCTTGATCAACATGAAGGCGAGCAGCCCCGAAGCATAGGCCCGCAGGCTCATGGCCGCCATGGTGATGTCCCGATCGGTCATCGCGCCATAATGGAACAGACTGATCAGCAGCGGCTCGGCCAGCAGCTCCAGCGCCAGGGTCGCCGGCAGCCCGATGATCAGCACGGCCCGCAGCGACCAGTCGAGCATGCGCGCGAAGTGCTCGGGCGACTTGTCGGCGTGGCGCTTCGACAGGGCCGGCAGGATCACGGTCGCAATCGCGATGCCGAACACGCCCAGCGGCAGTTCCACCAGACGATCCGAATAGTACAGCCAGGACACGCTCCCGGCGGCCAGGAACGAGGCCAGCACCGTGTCGAGCAGCAGGTTGATCTGCGATACCGACACGCCGAACAGTGCCGGCGTCATCAGCTTCAGGATGCGACGCACCCCGGCATGCCGAAAGTTCGGCCAGGGACGCGGCAACAGCCCCAGCCGGGCCAGAAACGGCACCTGAAACGCCAACTGCGCCGCCCCGGCGATCAGCACGCCCCAGGCCAGTGCCAGCGAGGGCGTTTCCATCCATGGCGTCAGCCACAGCGCCGCCCCGATCAGGGAAATGTTGAGCAGCACCGGGGTGAAGGCCGGGACGGCAAAGCGGCTCCAGGTGTTGAGCACACTGCCCGAGAAGGCCGTGAGCGAAATCAACAGCAGATAGGGGAAGGTCAACTGCAGCATTTCAGCCGTCAGCGCCAGCTTGCCCGCGTCGTCGCCAAAGCCCGGCGCGAATAGCCAAGCGAGCCAGGGCGCCATGACGATCGCCAACGCGGTGATCAACGCCAGAACCAACGCCAGGCTGCCGGAGACCGCATCCAGCAATTCACGGACTTCGGCCCGGGTACGACGTGTGGCGTATTCGGAGAGCACCGGCACGAATGCCTGGTTGAAGGCCCCCTCGGCAAACAGCCGACGCATGAAATTGGGGATCTTGAAGGCCACAAAGAAGGCGTCGGCACCGCTGCCCGCGCCGAATAGCGCGGCAATCACCATGTCTCGTGCCAAACCCAGCACCCGGGACACCAGCGTCATGGCACTCACGATCAGCCCCGAGCGCAACAGACCGCTGCGCTGCGGCTCGGGAGTCCGGCTGGCACGGGCCGCAACCAGATCGTCCTGCGTCTCTTGCGCCACATTCCCGACTGGTTCTTTCGCCACCCTGCCTCTCCTTGTCACGGCTACCGTCCTGTACGGCTACTGCCCCGTCCCGTCACGCCCATCTGCCACACATCACCAGACCACGGCCACAAAAAAACCGGCCGAAGCCGGTTTTTTCACACGCAGCGACCGGCTTAGGCAGCCAGCGCTTTAATTCGCTTGTTCAGACGGCTCTTGATGCGTGCCGCCTTTTTCTTGGACAGCGCATCCTTGTCGGCAATGCGGTCGATGACCGGCTGGGCCGCCTGGAACTCGCTCATCGCCGCGGCGTGATCGCCACCCTGAATGGCCTTGATCACACGCTTGATGTGGGTGCGCACCATGGAACGCTGACTTGCGTTGTGCTTGCGGCGCTGTTCCGCCTGACGTGCGCGCTTCTGAGCCTGCTTGGTATTCGCCACCGTCTACTCCCTGGAGTGTTTGACAGTCATATTCGATAAAAGATTGATTTCACCGGGCTTTGACCTACCGCCCGATCAATCGGCCATGATCGCTGCTCGCTTTTCAGCAACAGCTTCAACGGGCCATGTCTGAGAGGATGCGGCATTCTATCATGCTGTCCCGCCCCTTTCTACAGCTCACATCCGCTACAGCCTACAGCCCACGCGGTCGCCAGAAGCCCGCCGCCGATTAGAGCACTACCAGATTGTCACGATGGATCAGCTCGGGCGCCTCCATGTAACCCAGCAGGGCCTCGATCTGATGGCTGGGTTTGCCGAGAATGCGCTGCGTATCGCTGCTGTCGTAGTTCACCAGCCCTTTGGCGACCCGCTCGCCGCTTTCGTCGACACAGACCACCATGTCGCCACGCCTGAAGGTGCCGCTGGCCGCCTTCACGCCGACGGGCAGCAGACTCGAGCCATGGCTGCGCAGCACGTTCACCGCGCCGGCATCCAGTGTCAGGGTGCCGCGGACCTGGAGCTGCCCGGCCAGCCAGCGCTTACGCGCCGCCAGCGGCTCATGCTCAGGACTCAGCAGCGTGCCCAGGCGCTCCCCTTCGGCCAGACGCAGCAACACATCCGGCTGGCGCCCGCTGGCAATCGCGGTGACGGCACCCGAGCGCGCCGCCAGCCGGGCGGCACGCATCTTGGTGGCCATCCCGCCGCGCCCCAGCACTCCCCCACCGCCCGCCATGGCGGACAGCGCCGGGTCGTCGGCCCGTCCCTCATGGATCAGGTGCGCGTGGGGATTGTGGCGCGGATCGGCATCGAACAGGCCTTCCTGATCGGTCAGGATGACCAGCGCATCCGCCTCGAGCAGATTGGCCACCAAGGCCCCGAGCGTGTCGTTGTCGCCGAAACGAATCTCGTCGGTCACCACGGTGTCGTTTTCGTTGATCACCGGGATGACACGCAGGTCGACGAGCGTACGCAGCGCCGAGCGCGCGTTGAGATAGCGCTTGCGGTCAGACAGGTCGTCATGGGTCAGCAGGACTTGCGCGGTGCGCAGGCCATGTCGGGCGAAGAACTGTTCGTAGCACTGCGAGAGCCCAGTCTGCCCCACCGCGGCAGCGGCCTGCAGCTCATGCACCGCCGACGGCCGCACGCGCCAGCCCAGGCGTACCATGCCTTCGGCCACGGCGCCCGACGACACCAGCACCGCCTCCACGCCACGCGCATGCAGCGCGGCAAGCTGCTCGACCCAGCCCGCAATCGCCGCCTCGTCGAGCCCGCGACCGTCATTGGTCAACAGCGCACTGCCGATCTTCACCACTATACGCCGGGCCTGTTTCAGCGCCTCGCGCCCCGGCGCCCGTGTATCGCTAGCCATGACTCTTTCTGACTCCTTGATGACAATCGACGCCCACTTTCAAGCCCTGAGTGAGCATTGCCAATTCAGTGCATCTCAGGGGGCGTACTCGACTTCAACATCATAATCATCATCATCGAAATCATCGTCGTCGTCATCCTTGCGCCGCCGTCCCAGGCGCGCCTCGGCGCGCGCCACTGCCTCGGCCTCCATGCGCTCACGCATGTCGCGCTCGCGCTCGGCAGCCGCTTCATCCTCGCTCTCCAACTGGCGCTGCTCGGTCAGCCAGCGATAGGCAGCCTGCACCAGCGCGTCGGTTCCCTCGCCGCTGATCGCCGCGATGCGGAACACCGGCCCCTCCCAGCCCAGGCGCTCGACGATGGCGTCGGCCCGCGCCTCGCGCTCATCCTCGGGGAGCAGGTCCAGCTTGTTGAGCACCAGCCAGCGTGGCCGCTCGGCCAAGGTGTGCGAAAACTGCTCGAGCTCATAGGTGATCGCTTGGGCCACATCGACGGGGTCGGACTCATCGAACGGCGCCACATCGACGACGTGCAGCAGCAGGCGGGTCCGAGTCAGATGCTTGAGGAAACGCAACCCCAGGCCGGCGCCTTCCGAAGCCCCCTCAATCAGCCCCGGCACGTCAGCCATCACGAAGTGCTGGTGCGTGCCCAGCTTGACCACGCCGAGATTGGGCACCAGCGTGGTGAAGGGGTAATTAGCCACCTTGGGCTTGGCAGCCGACACGGCACGAATCAGCGTCGACTTGCCGGCATTGGGCATTCCCAGCAGCCCCACGTCGGCCATGACCTTCATCTCCAGACGCAGGTTGCGGCGCTCACCGGGCGTGCCCGACGTGGTACGCCGTGGCGCCCGATTGGTCGAGGATTTGAAGTGCACGTTGCCCAGCCCGCGACGTCCGCCTTGGGCGACCAGCACGACCTGACCAGACTCGGTGACGTCAGCGATCACCTCCAGCGTGTCCTCATCGATGACGGTGGTGCCCACCGGCACCTTGACGTGCAGGTCCTCTCCCGCCTTGCCGCTCATCTGGCGGCCCTGGCCCGGCTGACCGTTCTGCGCCTTGTAGAAGCGCTGATACTTGAAATCGATCAGCGTATTGAGCGATTCGTCACCGATCAGGTAGACGCTCCCGCCATGGCCACCGTCACCACCGTCGGGGCCGCCCTTGGGCACGAATTTCTCACGCCGAAAACTCAGGCAACCACTGCCGCCATTGCCGGCTTCCACGATGATCGAAGATTCGTCGACGAACTGCATGTGTCATTCTCCCGACGGCTAGAGCCGCCATGATACGAGAAAGCCCCGCCTGGGCGGGGCTTTCCGGGTTAGCCTTCTCGGCTGACCTTCACCGCTGTCGTGCGTACGCCTCAGGCAGAGACGACACTCACGAATTTGCGGTTCTTGGGACCCTTGGTCTCGAACTTGATGACACCGTCATTCAGAGCGAACAGGGTGTGATCCTTGCCGATGCCCACGCCGGTACCGGCATGGAAGCGGGTGCCGCGCTGGCGGACGATGATGTTGCCAGCAGTCGCGGCCTGGCCGCCGAACAACTTGACACCCAGACGCTTGGATTCTGAATCGCGACCGTTACGGGAACTACCGGCTGCCTTCTTATGAGCCATTGCAAATACCTCGCTCTTTCAGGGGATGGTTCCGCTTAGGCGGAAATCCCGGTGATCTTGACTTCGGTGAACCACTGACGGTGGCCCTGACGACGCATGGAGTGCTTACGGCGACGGAACTTGATGATCGTCACCTTCTCACCGCGACCGTGGGACACCACTTCGGCGGCAACCTTGGCACCGTCGACGAGCGGTGCGCCGACCTTGACGTCATCGCCATCGGCGACCAGCAGGACCTGGTCGAATTCCAGCGCTTCGCCCGTGGCCACTTCGAGCTTCTCGAGCTTCAGGGTCTGGCCTTCCTGGACGCGGTACTGCTTGCCGCCACTCTTGATTACTGCGTACATATGACTCTCCAGACACTCATCGGGGGTGGGCTCTTCATCGACCTGCTGCGAGTGGCGCCCCTTCCGGCACCATCTGACAGGGAGCGTGATGAGTTGGGTCGCGGATTATAACCGCGCCCCGTGTTGCGGGGCAAGCGGCAACCCACTCAATATTCTGGTAACAGGTTTAGTCTTCTCTCATACTGCGGTGCTGCCTTGACGCCCTCCGGAGCGCCCCCTAGCATAGCTGCTGCCCAAGGCCCGCCACCGCGCAGCCCAACCCTTTCGTGACAAGCCGACTCATGCAGCCTGACGCATCGCCCATCCATGCGGCGGTGGCAGAGGATTTCGCCGCCGTCGATCGCACCGTCCTCGCCCAGCTTGCCTCTCGGGTACCGCTCGTCGAGACCATAGGTCGCTACATCATCGAAAGCGGCGGCAAGCGGCTGCGTCCGCTTCTGGTCCTGCTCGCCGCTCGTGCGCTGGGCTATCAGGGTGACAAGCACATCACCCTGGCCACGCTGATCGAATTCATGCATACCTCGACGTTACTGCACGACGATGTCGTCGACGAGTCGAGCATGCGCCGCGGCAAGGCTACCGCCAATGATGCCTGGGGCAATGCCCCCTCGGTCCTGGTCGGTGATTTCCTCTATTCGCGCTCGTTCCAGATGATGGTCAATGTCGGCTCGATGCGGGTCATGGAAATTCTCTCCGCCGCCACCTGCACCATTGCCGAAGGCGAAGTCCTGCAGCTGACCAATGTCGGCAACCCGGACGTCGACGAAGCCGCCTACTTCGAAACCATCCAGGGCAAGACCGCAATGCTCTTCGAGGCAGCGTCGCACAGCGGCGCAGTGCTGGCCGGTGCCTCCCCCCGCGAGGAAGAGGCGCTCAAGCTCTATGGCCGCTACCTGGGCCTTGCCTTCCAGCTGGTGGACGACCTGCTCGACTATCAGGGCGACGCGACGACCATGGGCAAGAACGTCGGCGACGATCTCGCCGAGGGCAAACCCACCCTGCCACTCATCCAGGCCATGGCGACCGGCACCGCCGAGCAGGCCCGCCTCATACGTCAAGCGATTCGCCAAGGCGGCCTGGAGCAGCTCGGCGAGGTACTTGCCATCGTGCAGGAAACGGGGGCGCTGAATTATACTCGCGCCCGGGCCGAAGAGATGGCCGGCAAGGCCCTGGCTCAACTCGATGCCCTACCCGACAGTCCCTATCGCGACAGCATGGTTCGGCTCGCCCATCTGGCGGTAGAGCGCCAGGCCTGAGCCGGAACAGAGGATTTGCTTCGAAGTGGGCCGTCAAGGGTTGCATGACCGGACGGGATGCGTATAATTCACCCCCGTCGAGCCAAGCGCCCGACAATATCGGAGTGTAGCTCAGCTTGGTAGAGCACTGTCTTCGGGAGGCAGGGGTCGTAGGTTCAAATCCTATCACTCCGACCAGAATTTCCCGCGAAACCGCCACTTACGGAAATAACCGAGTGGCGGTTTTTGTTTTTCGGCTTCGGCTCCCCAACGACGCCTTCTCGTATTCGTATCGTCTACCCCACCTCGTCATAGCCGTACGCGATTGACCGTATCGATAAAATCTTCCGGCGTCCCCCGTCAGGCCACTTCATACTGATGTCATGTCTTGCGACGGGGACCTCCCATGCAGCGTCTTTCTCTAGGCGCGTCCGTGCTACGCGTGCTGGATCTCGACGGCATGCAGCGCGTCTTCAGCGACACACTGGGGCTTGAGCTGCTGCTGCAGACGCCAACAGCGACCTGCTATGAGCTGGGGCGGCACGCCAATGGCAACTCGCAGGTATTGATGCTGATTGCCGACACCCTGCCTGCCCCCGCACAACATGTGACCCTCGAGGTCGCTGTAGACGAGTTCGACATGCTCAGCCCCCGCTTGCTTGCGAGCGGCGCCCACCTCTTCGAGGGGCTCCACAGCGCCTCACGCAGCTGCGCCTGGCGAGTGCTGCGCTGCACGCTGCCCGAAGGGCACAGCCTCGCGGTGGCGAGTATCGATCCGCGACGCTGCTCGCCTTCGGTCGCAGGCACTGCCCGGATGTTCTGAGACGCCTTCCCGATCACGGGCTCCTTTAGCGCCAGGCCATCAGATGCGCCTGGCCGGCTGCCCCGTCACTTCCCGGCACGCTCCTCAGCGGCCTTGCGCCTCTTGTTGCGACGATAGTGACGCATCAGGGCCACCCCCAGCGCAGCGACCAGCATGAAGGCGAGCGTCACGCCCTGCCATTTGCGGGCCGCGTCTCCCAGCCAAGTTTCGAGCACGATGATCAGGATGAAACCGACGGCCTGGCTGGTGATTGCCGTGGCGCGAAGACGATCCGGCCGACGACCGGGCGATGAGGCCATAGCGGACTCCGGTATGAAATCTGCGAGAAGATGGGACACGGCTGACACCGCGGCGCGATGCCATTAGGCTGGGCATTGTATCCTGACCGTTGCTCAGAACCGACCCCTGACCACTCCCTGCACAAGAGCCAAGCCCCCGCAATGGACGCCCTCGCCCTCGGCCCCCTGCTCATCTCGCTGCCTCGCCTCTACGCTTTCGCGGCCGCTCTCGCCCTGCTGATGGCCAGTGCCGTCCTCATGCGCCTGCCTCGCCCGCTCCATGCTCGCTGGTACAGCGGCCTGCTGCTTACCGGCATTGCAGGGGCCCGCCTCGGACATGCCCTGATCCATCCCGACGCCTACCTGACGTCGCCCCTGGACATTCTCAAGTTCTGGCAGCCCGGCTACAGCCCGGCCGGCGGCCTGCTGGCCGCGGCACTATGGACAGCCTGGGCGCTGCGCCATCGTCTCGTCGCCCTGCTCAAGGGGCTATTGCTGCTGCTGAGCAGTGCCGTGCTGTGGATGCTGCTGATGCTATGGCATCCCCTGTCGGGGGACATGTCCATGACCGAGCTGCCGCAACTGACGCTGACGCGGCTCGACGGCACCCCGGTCGACCTGCAGCAACTCGCGGGGCAGCGCCTGATGGTCAATCTCTGGGCCACCTGGTGCCCTCCTTGCCTGCGTGAGATGCCACTGCTCGCCGAGGTGGATGCTCGCGACGACGTCACTGTCGTCATGGTCAACCAGGGTGAGTCACTGCTGCAGGTGGTGCGCTTTCTCGATGACCGGGAACTGGACTTCCAGCAGGTCCTGCTCGACCCCCGCCAGCGGCTCATGGCGCTGGCCGAATCCCCCGGCCTGCCCACCTCCCTGCTGTTCGATACCCGCGGACAATTGCAGCGACAGCATGTCGGCGAGCTTTCACGCAGTCAGCTACAGGCCTGGCTCAGCCCTTGACTGCCGGCCTCCCGAGGCAGCCAAGGTTCTGACGCGCTTCGACAAAAGCTCGCGACCGCCCTCTTAAGCAGGGCCGCGCTTTCCGGTAAGATACCGCGCCCTATTGTCGGGGCGCCCGGCATCGGCACCGCCGGGCAGCGACCGTCATGCATCGTTTCACGACATCCCGAGGCACAATGAGCGAATTCATCCCCGGCCAGCGCTGGATCAGCGATGGCGAGGCCGAACTGGGCCTGGGCACTATCCTGAGCTGCGACTTCCGTACCGTTACCGTCCTGTTCGCCGCCAGCCAGGAAACTCGCACCTACAGCATTCGTCAGGCGCCGCTCACCCGCGTCGCCTTCGGCAGCGGTGACCGCATCGAAGCGGCGGACGGCTCGATGCTGATTGTCGAAGACACCAAGGAGGTCGATGGCCTCATCGTTTATATCGGCGAAGACGCTGAAGGCACGCTCCGCGAGCTTCCCGAAGCCCGGCTCTCCGACAACATGCGCTTTCATCAGGCGCGCGATCGCCTGCTGACCGGCCAGGTCGATCGCAACGACTGGTATAACCTGCGTTTTCGCACCCTGCATCATCATCACCGCATCGAGCAGCATCCCGCTCTCGGGCTGGCCGGCCCACGCATCGACTTGATCGCGCATCAGCTCTACATTGCCGATGAAGTGTCTCGCCGCCATGCGCCGCGGGTTCTGCTCGCCGACGAGGTCGGGCTGGGCAAGACCATCGAAGCCGGACTGGTCCTGCATCGGCTGCTGCTCAACGGCCGCGCCGAGCGGGCGCTGATCCTTGTGCCCGACAGCCTCACCCATCAATGGCTGGTGGAGCTGCTGCGGCGCTTCTCGCTGGAAGTGACCCTGCTCGACGAGCAGCAGAGCCAGGCCCACGGCAGCGCCAATCCCTTCGAGGCGGGGCAGCTGATCCTGGCCAGCCAGCAGTGGCTGTTCGCCAATCCGCACCGTCAGGAGCAAGCCGAGCAGAGCCGCTGGGACCTGCTGATCGTCGACGAGGCGCACCACCTGGAGTGGACGCCGGAGGCCAGCGGCCAAGGCTATGCCTGTGTGGAGCGCCTGGCTGCCTCCATTCCCGGCGTACTGCTGCTAACCGCCACTCCGGAGCAGATGGGGCTGGAGAGCCACTTCGCCCGCCTGCGCCTGCTCGACCCGGATCGTTATTACGATATGGAGCGCTTCCGCGCCGAGGAGCACGGCTATGCGCAGGTAGCTGAGGCGATCGATGCCCTGGAGCGCCTGCCGGGCAGCGCCACCGACCGCGACAGTGTGGGTGCCGTCATCGACGACGGCGACAGTCAGGCTCTGCTGGATACGCTCACCGATCCCGAAAGCGGCGATGCTCAACGTGATGCAGCCCGCCGCCAGTTGCGCGAGCAGCTTCTCGACCGTCACGGCACCGGCCGCGTGATGTTCCGCAACAGTCGGCGCCATGTGGGCGGCTTCCCTGAGCGCCATCTGCACGTCAGCCCGCTCGAGCTGCCCTCATCCTATCGCCGCGTGCTGCGCCGCCTGAGCCGTGACGAGGACTACCTCGACGAACTGCTGATCGAGACGGGCCTCGATCACCCGGATGTCGTGCTCTATCTCGATGCCATGTATCGCGCGCTGCCCGACGACCCGCTCAATACCGAGCCCTGGTGGCAATTCGATCCACGCGTGACCTGGCTGCTGGAACGGCTCACCGAGGTGGGCCGCGACAAGATGCTGGTGATCGCTCACGATCGCGAAACGGCCATCGGCCTGGCCGAAGGATTGCGGGTCCTTGGCGGCGTGCACGCCCCGGTATTCCACGAGGGCTTGAGCCTGATCGAACGCGACCGTGCGGCGGCCGCCTTCGCCGACGAGGAAGAGGGCAGCCAGTTGCTGATCTGCTCCGAGATCGGTTCCGAGGGGCGCAATTTCCAGTTCTGCCGCCATCTGGTGATGTTCGACCTGCCGGTGCACCCCGATCAGCTCGAACAACGTATCGGCCGCCTCGACCGCATCGGCCAACGGCATGCCATCGAAATCCACGTGCCGGTATTTGCCGACACCCCTGTCGAGCACCTGCTGCGCTGGTATCGCGAAGGTATGGATGCCTTCAGCGCGCCGCATGGCGTGGGCAGCGACCTGTACGACGCCTTCGGTGACGCGCTGGCTGACGCCCTGCTCGATCCGGAGTCGCTCGAAGAGATCATCAGGGAGACCCGCGAACTGTTCGAGGCACGCCTGACCGAGCGCGATGCCGGACGCAATCGCCTGCTGGAACTCAACGCCTGCCGCCCGCAACGCGCCGAGGCCGTCATCGAAGCGATCCGTGAACTCGACGAGGATGCCGCCCTGCCCCGCTACGTGGAACAGGCATTGGACATCTTCGGCGTCGAAAGCCAGGAGCTGGGCGGCGATCTCATCCATCTGCTGCCCGGCTCGCACATGCTCGACGGCCTGCCGGGTCTGGCCAAGGGGGAGGAGGGATTCAGCGCCACCTATTCCCGGGCCCGGGCGCTGGCCCGCGACGACGTGCAGCGGCTCTCCTGGGAACATCCGCTGGTACGCGAGATGATGGGGCGTATCCTCGAGGGCGCCATGGGCAACACGGCGCTGGCGCTGCTTGCGCACCCGGCGATTCCCGGAGGACGCCTGATGGTGGAGCTGGTGTTTCGCACCTACTGCCCGGCCCCGTCGCGCCTGCACGTCAATCGCTTCCTGCCGGCGACCGCAGTGCGCGTGCTGCTCGACGAGTCCGGCACCAACCTCTCCGCCAAGGTCTCCTTCACCGGCCTGGCCAAGAACCTGCAGAAGGTCAAGAAAGCCATGGCACGGGATCTCATCAAGTCGCGCCACGACCAGTTGCGGGAACTCATGACCCAAGGGGAGAGCGAAGCCGAGCGTGAACTGCCGAGCATCATCGAAGCCGCTCAGCAGCGCATGCGCGACACGCTCGATACCGAACTGGCCCGTCTGCGGGCGCTGGCCCAGCACAACCCGGCCGTGCGCGACGCCGAGATTGCAGCTCTCGAACAGGAGCGTCAGGCGCTGGACATCGCCATCGACGGTACCCGCCTGCGCCTCGATGCCGTGCGGGTAGTCGTCACGGTCGACCCCGAGCGTTGACGCAGGGAGTGCCGCCTGACGGCTAGGGCGCGATGGGCTCCATGAGGCGCGCCTCGACGTCGGCGGCACTTTCGGGACGGGCGTACAGGAAGCCCTGAACGAGCGGGCAGCCCTGGGCGATCAGGAAATCCCGCTGCGCCGGGGTTTCCACGCCTTCCGCGACGACCTCGAGCTTGAGCCCCCTCGCCATGGCCAGCACCGCCGAGGTAATCGCAGCATCGGCGCGATCGTCGGGTAGCGCGCGGATGAATGCGCGGTCCAGCTTCAGCTTATCCACCGGCAGACGCTTGAGATAGGCCAACGAAGAGTAGCCGGTACCGAAATCGTCGATGGCGATCGGGTGCCCCTTGGCGCGCAACGCGCTTAGCCGGGGCGAGATGTCACCCGCCCGCTCGTCCAGCAGCACCGATTCCGTCAGTTCCAGCCCCAACAGCGAGGCCGATACGTGATGCTGTGCCAGGCCCGCTGCGAGACGCGATTCCAGATCGCCCTGGATCAGTTGCAGTGCGGAGATGTTGATCCACAGCGGCACCTGGGGCATGCCGCTGCCGCGCCATGCCGCCAATTGAGCCACGGCCTGGTCGATGACCCAGTTGCCCAGGGCGGGCATCAGGCCGTGACGTTCGGCCAGGGGAATGAAGTCCGCGGGCGAGACCATGCCATGCTGAGGATGCTTCCAGCGTAGCAACGCCTCCATCCCCACCAGTCCTCCGTCGACGAGCCGATGCTGGGTCTGGTAATGCAACTCCAGCTGACTGCCATGGGCCAGGGCACGACGCAGTTCGTTGAGCAGGGCCAGCTGGCGATCCCCTTCCATGTCGAGCGAGGGGCGAAAGCGCCGATCGTGGTTACGGCCATGACGCTTGGCGGTATACAGCGCGGACTCCAGACGCTGGAACAGCACACCCGAGTCCGTGCCATCTTCGGGGGCACGGCAGCTGCCGATGGTCAGCCCCAGACGCAACGACGCCTCGTTGATCTCGAACGGTTCGCTCAAATGTGCACGCAGTCCAGCAACCCACTGCTCATGATCGTCGAAGGTCGTGGTACGAATCACCATGAACTCGTCGCCGCCCAGGCGCCCGACGACGCCGCCGGCCACATGCGATGCCAAACGCTGACCGAAGCGTGCCAGCAGGCGATCACCGCTGTCGACTCCGAGACCGTCATTGACCGACTTGAATCCATCGATGTCGATCAATGCCATGTCGAGGACTTCGCCGGCACGCAGCCGGCGCAGACGCGAAGCGAGCAGGTCGTGCAGCCTGCGCCGGTTGGGTAGCCCGGTCAGGGGATCCTCGAAGCCGATACGCCGCAGGTCCTGCTCACGTGCCTTGTGCCGACTGATGTCAGTGAACAGCGCGACATAGTGCGTCACGCGCCCCTTGGGGTCCTGGTAGGCCTGGACCCGCAGCCATTCGGGATACTGGTCGCCATGCTTGCGCTGGTTCCATATCTCCCCCTCCCAGCGCCCCGTGGCCTGCAACGACTGCCAGTAACGATCGTAGAACGCCTTGTCGTGGCGCCCGGACGACAATACCGAGGGGTCGAGCCCGCGCACTTCCTCGTGCGTGTAACCGGTGATTTGGGTAAAGGCGGGATTGACGGTCACGATACGATTATCGGCATCGGAGATCACGACCCCGTCATGCGACAATCGGAGCGCCTCTTCGGTCAGGCGCAGGCGGCGACTCTCGAGACGCACCTGGCGCCAGGCGTCGTACAGCCCGATCGCCACCATCGTCAGTGCGGCCAGGCGCAGCATCACGCTGGGTAGCCAGATCAGCGACACCAGCGCCGCCAGGCCCATCCAGACGAAAGGGCGGTTAAGCGAAAATGGAGGCCACATGGCATTTCATCGGCAACAGATCTCTGATAAACAAAACTTTTCGCATCATGCCCCGCCTGTTACGGACAACGCAAGCCATGGTCCCGATCCTGACACGATCATGCCCGCCGCTTTGTCCCGTTAGGCTGGGCCTCGCGTGCATTAACCGAGTTCAGCCAGTAGACTACTGCATGTGTTGCGCTTTGCGCGGCACATTATAATTTCGACTCTCGGAACGACTCAGTGACCAAGCAACACTCCTTTAGTCATGAAGAACTGCTCGCCTGCAGTCAGGGCGAACTGTTTGGCCCAGGCAATGCCCAGCTGCCGGCACCCAATATGCTGATGCTCGATCGCATCGTGCATATCCACGAAGAGGGCGGAAGATACGGCAAAGGCGAACTGGTCGCCGAGCTGGACATCCATCCCGACCTCTGGTTCTTCCAGTGCCATTTCCCGGGCGACCCGGTCATGCCTGGCTGCCTGGGACTCGACGCCATGTGGCAACTGGTCGGCTTCTATCTAGGCTGGCTCGGCAATCCGGGACGCGGCCGGGCGCTGGGATGTGGCGAAGTCAAGTTCTCCGGCCAGATCCTGCCGGATGCAGGCAAGGTTACCTATCATATTCATATGAAAAAGGTCATTGCCCGCCGCCTGATTCTCGGTATTGCCGATGGCACCGTGGCCGTGGACGGCCAGGAAATCTATCAGGCCAAAGACCTCCGTGTCGGCCTGTTTACCTCCACTGCGAACTTCTGATCGGGAGGCTCCCATGCGACGAGTGGTGGTCACCGGCCTGGGTATCGTTTCTTGCCTGGGCAATGACGCGCAACAAGTTCTCGACGCGCTCAAGGCTGGGCGCTCCGGCATCCGCTTCAAGGAAGAGTATGCCGAACGAGGTTTCCGTAGCCATGTCGCCGGTGTGGTCGATGTCGACCTCGAGGCGCTGATCGACCGCAAGCAACTTCGCTTCATGGGCGATGCCGCCGCTTATGCCTACATCGCCATGGCTCAGGCCATCGAAGATGCCGGCCTGAGCGAAGCGCAGGTGTCGCATGAGCGGACTGGCTTGATCGCCGGTTCGGGCGGCGCATCCAGCGCCAACCAGGTGGAGGCCGCCGATGTACTGCGGGACAAGGGGCTGCGCCGTGTCGGTCCGTATCGCGTGACACGGACGATGGGCAGCACTGTCTCTGCCTGTCTGGCTACGCCATTCAAGATCAAGGGCATCAACTACTCCATCTCATCGGCCTGTGCAACGTCGGCTCACTGCATCGGCAATGCCGTCGAGCAGATCCAGCTGGGCAAGCAGGACGTCGTCTTCGCTGGCGGCGGCGAGGAAGAGCACTGGACGCTATCGTGCCTTTTCGATGCCATGGGCGCACTGTCCACCAGCTACAATGACACGCCGGAAAAGGCGTCGCGCCCTTACGACACGGCCCGTGACGGCTTTGTCATCGCTGGCGGCGGCGGTATGGTCGTGCTCGAGGAGCTGGAGCACGCCAAGGCGCGCGGCGCCAAGATCTACGCTGAAGTGGTCGGCTACGGCGCTACCTCCGACGGTTTCGACATGGTGGCACCGTCCGGTGAAGGTGCGGCACGCTGCATGAAGCAGGCACTGCACAACGTCGAAGGCGGTATCGATTACATCAACACCCATGGCACCTCGACGCCTGTAGGCGACGTCGCCGAACTCAAGGCCATCCGCGAGGTCTTCGGCAGCAAGACGCCGGCCATGAGTTCCACCAAGTCGCTGACCGGCCACTCGCTGGGTGCGACCGGCGTGCAGGAAGCCATCTACTCCCTGTTGATGATGGAGCACGACTTCATTGCCGCCTCGGCCAACGTTACTCAGCTCGATGAGCAAGCCGATGGCTTCGACATTGTGCTCGAGCGTCGCGACAACGTGAAACTCGACCGTGTGCTGTCCAACAGCTTCGGCTTCGGTGGCACGAATGCCTGTCTGGTACTGGAGCGTTATCGGGACTGACGGAGCGATTGCTCAGCCTCAAGGGCGCCTCGCAGGAGGCGCCCTTTTTCTATCCTGTAATCCTGTAGCCTCGGGACCGATCAGACCGGCAGCTTGGCTGGCGCCGTCTCGGTAGCCGTGGCGGGACGCGGCACTTCGGATATCTCTTCCAGACGCGCCTCGATCCAGCTTTCGACATCCACCAGCACGTCTTCTGCCGTACGCCCCTGTGTGGCAATGGGGGGCCCCACGACGACGGTCAACCGCCCCGGGTTCTTGACCCAGTGGCGCCCGGGCCAGCGTTCGCCCGCATTGTGCGCCACCGGCAGCACCGGCACCCCGGCGCGGCAGGCGATGACGGCACCGCTCTTGTTGTAACGGCGACGCTGGCCCGGCTCGACCCGGGTGCCTTCGGGGAATATCAGCACTGAAAGACCGTTCTGCAGGCGCTGAGTGCCGACCTGCAGCACCTGGCGCATGGCGCGGGCGGGTTTGGAGCGATCCAGGGGGATCGGTTCGAGCAGGCGCAATCCCCAGCCGAAGATGGGAATGCGCAGCAGTTCACGCTTGAGTACCGTGCAGATCGGAGACTTGAGCAGCTGGAGATAGACGGTCTCCCACTCGCTCTGATGATTGGCGAGCACCACGCAGGGTCCTTCCGGCACATTTTCACGGCCGATGATCCGATAGCGCACGCCGCAGGTCCAGGTCAGCCAGCGGAGGATGAAACGGTTGTAGAGATTGAACAGGCCATAGCGGGAACGCAGCGGAAGAAACACGCCCAGTGGCAGGAACAGCACACCGGAAACGATCAGCGCCAGAAAGTACCCCAGATAGAACAGCAGGCTGCGTATGACGTTCATGGCTTGCACTCTCCCCGGTAGGCCTCGCACCAAGCATCCAGCATGCGCCCCAGTTCCAGCCGCCAAGGCTTCTGGTGGACGCCGAAGGCCTCCAGCACACGCCGACAGTTGAGTACCCGGCGCAGCGGTTGATCATGATGATGATTGAGCGCCTTGAGCTCCCCCAGCGTCACGGCATGCCCGAGCCCCTCGAGCCGGGTCAGCAACTGGGTCCGCACCATCGAGGCGAAGGCGTAGGGGCTGACCGGCTCGGTACCGGCCAAATGGTAAGCCCCCCAGGCACCGGCGCCGCTGGCCTGCTGCTGCAGCATGCCGATCAGCGCCATCGCCACGGCATCCACCGATGTCGGACACAGAATGATGTCCTCTGCAACACGCACCTCCTGACCGCTCACCAGCGTGTCGATCAGCTCTGACAGCCAGGCGTGGGCACCTTCCAGCGCGAACAGCGGCCCCAGACGGATGATGAAATGCTCGCCATGACTTTGGCGAATGCGATCTCCCGTAAGGATGAGACGCTGGAGACTCTCGTCACGCGGGGTGGGGATCACATGCTCGTCGATGGGAATGTCCGCGCCATCCTCGTAAAGCTGATCGGCCACGCACCAGACTAGCGGGACCCCCGCCTGGCGGCAGGCTTCAAGATTCGTTTCGACATTTTCGGCATGGGCGACAACGGCAGCCGGCTCGGCCTGGGCCGGCTCGCTCAGTGGCGGGATGATCAGTGCGTCGGGCGCCAGCTCTTCCAACTGGGCAGGCGTGGCCTGTGCGGTTTCCATGATCAGCAGCTCGGTATCGCTGCGTCGGTTGGCCTCGCGCGCGAGCGCCAGGTTAAGGCAGTGTCCCGCATCAACCAGCAACAGCTTCACAGATTTCCCTCGATGTTATGCAGTCGTTCGGTCACGGATCTCGCCGGGGCGACCATACTTACACTTCCCTCGGCTTCTGTCATCCGTTCGTCGTGCCTCGCGGCATTCTCAGGTGCTTCCATTTGCGGCACCATAAGGAACATTCGACCGCTATCCCAAGGATTAGTCATGAGGATCACCGCCACCCCGGTCTGGACAGGACGGGCTCAACTTGGAGAAGGCCCCCTCTGGTCGCCAGAGCATCAGGCCCTGTTATTCGTCGACATCCGCGGCAGTCGCTTGATGGCTCATTTCCCCGGCCGCAACGAGACATGCGTCTGGTCGCTGGAGGAAGCCTGCTGCTGGCTGGTGCCGCGCACCAGCGGCCCGGGCTTCATCGCCGGGCTACGCTCGCGTGTCGTGCATCTCACTCTCGATGACGAAGGGCCGCATGTGGAAAGGGAGATCGCCCGACCGGAGGCGGAACATCTCGGCAACCGTTTCAACGACGGCAAGGCGGATCCGACAGGGCGTCTCTGGTTCGGCTCGATGAACGATGCCGAAACGGCAGATACGGGCAATCTCTACCGTCTGGATGAGCGTGGCCTGCTGAAAGCTGACACTGGCTATACCGTCGCCAACGGTCCCGCCGTCAGCCCTGACGGCACGACGCTCTACCATACCGATAGCCCGGCCCGCACGGTATACGCCTTCGACCTGGATCGTCACGGCAAACTCGCCAACAAGCGCGTTCATCTCCGATTCGCCGAGTCTGACGGCTATCCCGACGGCATGACCTGCGATGCACAGGGCGGCTTGTGGGTCGCCCATTGGGATGGTGGACGTGTCACCCGCTTCCTGCCGGACGGCTCCCCCGAACGCATCGTCGAGGTGCCTGCCTCCCGAGTCACCTCGTGCGCCTTCGGCGGTGACGATTACCGTGAATTATACATTACCACTGCTGCGGTGGGCTGCGACGAGGCCCCCCAGGCCGGAAGGCTGTTCCGGGCCATGCCCGGCGTTACCGGCCTGCCCGCCGACCGATTCGCTGGATAGGGGCAGGCATGGCCAATGCCGACCGGCGCATATCGTATTGATCGTCAGAGCGCGGGCTATGTTGAGGGGGAGTGATTCATCGCCGCCTTGACTTGGGGCCTGAGGTAAGCAGCAAGCGTACGCATGTAGGACGTCGTGATGTGATGGGAGTCGCGATAGATCAGCACGTTGCCCGCCTCGGGAAAGCAATTATCCGCATCGCAGAAGAACCGTGAAAAATCGATGAAGGAGACATTGCCCAGGCTATCCCTGACGGAATCGGCCGGATCGGTTCTCGACAGCATGGCATCTCGCGACACTCGACATTGGTTCGAAGCCACGCCATGCAGCTCGACGCATGTCGAAGGCTCGAAGGGCATCCAGGGGTTGTCGCGTACGGCAAGCACACGAATCCCATGCTCTGCCAGGCGATGAAACCAGTCGAGATAACCTTGCGGTACATGCTCCTTCTCCCCACTGTCACGCGAATAAAGGGTGAAGACCAGATCCGGTTGCGTGGCGATCAATTCATCCATCAATCGCGCATTCCACTCGGTACAGGAGGGATATTCGTATATTTTGCCAAAGCCCTCTGGCGAAGAGAAAAGACAGAAGCTCTTGGTATAGTTGACGATTTTATAACCTTCCGCTTCCGCAAACACCTCGAAGGCCGGCACCCACTGCACTGAGTGCGAGCCGCCGACGATGGCAATCACCGTATCGGCATCCCGCTTGCCATATGCGCAGCGTAGCAGTTCCGGCCGCATCGACTGCTGCTGACACTGGTCGGCATACGGTTTCGGTCGATCCCGCCGCGCGTTGACGGGGCTGGGATGAAGCTTGGTCTCCCCGAGCGGCACATACCCGACGCCGGAAAGCGCTCGAGCTCCCGGGTAGTTCGGGTCATCGAGGTTCAGCGGCGTCATGTCCGAAAGCAGGACCTCCTTGGTATAGCCCGCCCAGCCTCCCACCGCGGCGGCAGCCGGCAGGCACAGTAGCGCCATGACGGCAAAAGTCTTGATGGGACGGGCCTTTCCCAGCGCCGAGGTTCTAACCGGGTTCTCCAGCAGGCGTGTCGAGACAATGGCCATCATCAACGCAACCGCGAGGATGGCACTTCCTTCCAGCAGGGATATCTCGGGATCACGTGTCAGATGGCGGAAGAAGATCAGCACCGGCCAATGCCATAGATAGAAAGCGTAGGAAATGCCCCCCAGGCTGACGAAAGGCCGTTTCGATAACCACGCCGCCGCACTTCCCCTGGTGGAACGGTTCCCCGAGATCAACAGACATACGGCGCTCAGAGTCGGCAGCAGCGCAACGTAGCCGGGAAACCGATTGGATACATCCAGAATGAATCCGCATGCCAGCAACCCTACCAGCCCCATCCAGCCGAGGATAAAGCTGACAATGCGCGAGAAATGCAGATCGCGTATCCATACGGCCAGCAAGCCTCCTAACGCGAACTCCCATACTCGCGCCAGCGTATCGTAATAGGCGAACTGCTGGTTATGCCGCGTTGCAATGACGGAGTAGCACAAGGAGGCCAGGAACACCGCCACGAAAGCCCCGCTGAGGCGCCGCCGGATGGATGAAGCGCGACGTGCCGATCCCCACAGCACCATCAGCATCAGTAGCGGCCATAACACGTAGAACTGTCCCTGTACCGCGAGGGCCCAATAGTGTTGATAAGGCGTGGCCTCCATGCCCTGGGCCAGGTAATTCACCGCATCGAACGCCAACTGCCAGTTTTCCAGATAGACCAACGAGGCCGCCGCATGGCGAATGGTGTCGACCCACAACACTTGGGGCAGGACGAGAATCCCCACGACCGCAGTCACGAATATGACGAGAAACGCACTGGGGAACAGCCGCTTGGCCAAGTTCGCCCAGAAGGCTAACGGCACGACCCGGCCATGCGTCTGATGCTGGGAAACCAGGGTGGTCGTGACAAGAAAACCGGATACGACGAAAAAGACGTCAACGCCACCCGACACGCCGCCCAGCCACACATGAAACACCGCCACCAGGCCAGCCGCCAATGCCCTCAGCCCTTCGATTTCGGGCCGGTAGGCTTTTTTTGCAGCGACGACACTCATAAGGCACCCAGGCAGTGAAATTTACCTCCTTGATACCCCAGGCCTGCTGGCGTCTCAATAATCAAAATCCTGGATGGCGTGACCAAAAACCCCATCATTTCGCGGTGACGGCTTGCCATGCCCTTCTAACGTCGGATGGCTGGCTTGCCGGCTTGGCCCGAGGACACAATGGCTTACTCGTGGAAATGCCCGAAGGGCGGGTGCCCAACCTTCGGAGGCATCGAACGCACGAAGCGGTGTCAGCCGGACCGCCGATCTGCTTCGCGCAACTAATCCACCGCTTCGATGGTTCCGCAGGCGACCGGCAGAGTGACATGTGCCGGCACGTCGGGCAGAGATTGCGCCGTATCGGGGAGCGAGACGTTCGGGCCGACGCCGTGCAGGAAGACCACACGATCCTCCAGCGCAAGCTCCGAAACACCGAATTTCTCCTGAAGCGCCTTTTCCAGGTCGTCCACCGAGACGGTTTGCTCGTAGTGCAACGAACCGTCCTGGCCGACTTCAGGATAGGTGTCGTTGGCGATCGTCAGACTCGCGGGGTTGGCGTGGAACGGGACCATGGTCGTTCCAGCCATCGGCTCGGTCTCGATCAGGTCAATGAGGCCGTCGCCATTGGTGTCGGCATCCGCCGCTGGACAGGTCGCGTCACGTCCCTCGGGAAAGCCGTGATAATGTTGCAGATGCATGCCCGGTGTCAGCCCCTCGGCGTCGACCGTGATCGTCAGCTGACCCTCGGCGATGTCGAAGGTCGCCGTACCTTTCGCGGACGTTCCTACCTTCTCCGTGTTAAGAGGCGCGACCTGTGCGACGAAGTGCTGCGACGGCTGGGCCGCGGCGACAGTGCCGGGCCCTATCGCCGCAACGGCGGAAATTCCAAGGAAAAAGGCGGTATGTATCGGGTTCATAATGCTGCTCCGTCTGTTCAGGAATGTCATCATGCCCTGTCAGACGCGGCCGAACGCAGGGCGCCGCGGCGGCTTCTATTCGGCGGCGATCCGAATCGGCTCTGGCGTCTGCTCGGCGTCCCGGGCAACAGCGGCCCGCGACGCGAAGATCATCGGCTATCGATTGACAGCCCAGAAGGCTGGACGGCAGCTCGCCGGCGCGGCGATCTGCCTATAAAAGCCGATGCTTAAGCATAGTCCATCTCCGAGAAGATGAGCGCTGCCGGTGTACCTGTACCGCATACGAACGTCCATCTGATCCTGTTCCACGGCCTGCTTCGCCACATGATCGAACAGCCGCGGTACGATAGCCATCACGAACCGCCAGCGCCGGTGCTGACGGAAGGCCGAGGCGTCCGGTTACCTTGTCGATCAAGCGCAAGCCCAGGAGCCGGCGATAGGCCACGTTCACCTGTAACGCCGGACGAGCTGGCGCTCGCTGCGAATGTCGGCCGAACAGGTAGCCGCTGACCCGGGCCTCGAATAAGGGAGCGGGGCCCAGCGCGGGCGGCCGTTGTCTTGCAGCACCACTGGAAGGGCTCGTCGCGGATGAAGGGGAGATCGATAACAGCATCGATGCACCGAGCGGATGATCGAAGGTACCAGCCGCCGGCGCATGGCCACCTTCGGCTCATGCGGGGGGGAGGGTCGGGATATCCAGCATTCCCCAAAGACAACAAGTCCCGACCGAAGAACCAAGGTTTTGTCAGCAGTCAAGAGCCCGCATTTTGCGGGCTTTTGACTCATCTTCAGCGTTTACTCTCCGTTAAGCTCAGAACGGGATTTCATCATCGAAATCATCGAAGCTTCCCGGATTCGGCGCTCCATAATTGCCACCCTGCTGGCCGCCCTGGGCAGGAGGCTGCTGAGTCGGGCGCGGCTGGCCACCTCCCTGCGCCGGCTGTCCATAGCCACCACCTTGGGCACCACCGCTTTGAGCACCGCCATAACCCCCGCTCTGTTGTGGCGCACCCGCTGCATAACCTCCCTGCTGTGGAGCCCCGCCGTAGCCGGCCTGCTGGCCATAATCGGCGCCGCCCTGGCCGCTGCGGGAGTCGAGCATCTGCATATCGTTGGCGACGATCTCGGTGCTGTAGCGATCCTGACCATCCTGCCCCTGCCACTTGCGGGTCTGCAGGCGCCCTTCGATATAGATTCGCGAACCTTTCTTCACATACTGCTGGGCGATTTCCGCCAACTTGTTGAACATCACCACCGAGTGCCACTCGGTACGCTCCTGACGCTGCCCGCTCTGGCGGTCAGTCCAGGTATCGGTGGTGGCAATGCGCAGGTTGCACACCGGGTTACCGGAGGGAAGAAAACGCACTTCCGGATCCTGACCGAGATTGCCGATCAGAATGACCTTGTTCACACCACGTGCCATCGTTGTCTCCTTGCGCTACCAGTCGGTGCAGCCGTTTGCTATCGCTATGTCTTTGAAGTCTTGGGCCCTCAGGCGCAAGTTTGATCCCGTTTCGCTCCCACCACCCGGGCCAGGGCCTCATTGTCCAGAAGCTGCCGGTCCACCTTGAGATAGACTACCCGTTCCTCCGGAACGACCATGACATCCTCTACCCCTTTCACCGATGCGACACGATCGAGCAGGACGTCGAGCCCGCTCATGGCCTGCTCATCGAGTGCCACGATCTCGCTCGACAGATGGCGTGGCGCCGGCATGCTCCAGACCACCAGCAGCCACACCGCCGCCAGCAGCGCCGCACCGAGAAAGACGGCATCGCGCCCGACATGCTGGGCGAGCGCCCCACCCAGCACACCGCCCAGGAAGGCACCCAGAAACTGGCTGGTCGAATAGATGCCCATCGCCGTACCCTTGGCTCCCGCCGGTGCCAGCTTGCTGATCATCGATGGCAGGGTCGCTTCGAGCAGATTGAACACCACGAAAAAGCCCCACAGCAGCCCGAACAGGGTCCAGCGCTGCTCCGCCAGTTCTCCCAGCCCCAGCAGGATCAAGGTCATGGCCGCTACTGCGCCCACGAATATCGATTTCATCTTGCGGTACTTCTCGGCGATGATCACCAGCGGCACCATGCCCAGAAAGGCCAGCCCCATCACCGGCAGATAGACCCATCCGTGATGTGCGGCCGGGATTCCCAGCGCCTCCAGCCGGAAGGGAAGTGCCACAAAGCACGCCGTCAGGATCAGATGCAACGAGAAGATGGAAAAGTCGAGACGCAACAGATCGGCACGCCCCAAGGTTGCGCGCAATTGGGAGCGATCCAGCCCCACATCACGATGCGCACGGCGTGGCGCGGAAGGTACCAGGCGCCAGAGCACCACCATGCTGACCACCGCCAGCAGCGCGGTAAACCAGAAGACGCCCGCCAGCCCGAAGGGATCGGCGATCAGCGGTCCGAGCACCATGGCGATGGCAAAAGCCACGCCGATGGATAGCCCGATGGTGGCCATGGCCGCCGTGCGCACCTCCTCCCGGGTCTGATCGGCCAGCAGCGCCATGATGGCACCGGCCACGGCGCCGCTACCTTGCAGGCAGCGGCCGATTATCACACCGGTAATGGTGGTCGCCTGTGCCGCCACGACACTGCCGATCAGGAACAGGAGCAGGCCCGCACCGATGACCGCCTTGCGCCCCAGGCGATCGGATAGCAGGCCGAAGGGAATTTGCAGGATGGCCTGGGTCAGGCCATAACCGCCCAAGGCCAGGCCGACCAGCAAGGGAGTGGAATCGGCCAGATCAGCGGCATAAAGCGCCAACACCGGCAGCACCATGAACAGGCCCAGCATGCGAGAAGCATAAAGGCTCGCTAGACCAATGATGGCACGGCGCTCGGTAGTCAATAGGTGAGACTTCATCATGGGAATCGCGTCGTCGTTGCTCGCGTGTCGCCTGGACAGAAAGTCCAAGCGCGGACCCTACATTCTACCCACACGGCTTGTTCAGGGAAAGTCGCCCTTCCTTTGCCCGGGGTTCATTCGAACCCTTATAATTGAAGTTTTGACCACGACACGAGGTGGGAATGGACAGGATTCTGGTCAGGGGTGCCCGCACCCACAACCTCAAGGACATCGACGTCGAGCTGCCGCGCGACAAGCTGATCGTGGTCACAGGACTGTCGGGATCCGGCAAGTCCTCGCTGGCGTTCGATACGCTCTATGCCGAGGGACAACGCCGCTACGTGGAGTCGCTCTCCACCTATGCCCGGCAGTTCCTGTCGATGATGGAAAAGCCCGACGTCGATCATATCGAAGGATTGTCGCCTGCCATTTCCATCGAGCAGAAATCCACTTCGCACAACCCGCGCTCCACCGTCGGCACCATCACCGAGATCTACGACTATCTGCGCTTGCTGTTTGCCCGTGCCGGCACTCCGCGCTGCCCTGAGCACGACACCGAGCTGGAGGCGCAGACGGTTTCACAGATGGTCGATCAGGTCCTGGCCCTCCCGGAGGGCAGCCGGATCATGCTGCTGGCGCCGGTGGTCAAGGGCCGCAAGGGCGAACATCTGCAGTTGCTTGCCGAACTGCAGGCGCAGGGCTTCGTCCGCGTCATGGTCGACGGACTGCTGGTCGAGCTCGATGACATGGCACCGCTGGACAAGAACAAGAAGCACGACATCAGTGTGGTGGTGGATCGCATCAAGGTCCGTGCCGATCTGCAGCAGCGCCTGGCCGAGTCCTTCGAGACCGCGCTCAATCTTGCCGACGGCATCGCCATGGCGCACTTCATGGATGGCGAGGCCGAAGACATCGTCTTCTCGGCACGCTTCGCCTGCCCGATCTGCGGCTACTCCATCGCCGAGCTCGAGCCGCGGATGTTCTCGTTCAACAATCCCGCCGGCGCCTGCCCTACCTGTGATGGCCTGGGAGTTCGCCAGTACTTCGATCCCGAGAAGCTGATCAGCCACCCCGAGCTCTCCCTGGCCGAAGGGGTCATCAAGGGCTGGGACCGGCGTAGCGTGTACTACTTCAGCCAGCTCCAGGCAGTGGCCGCCCACTACCGTTTCAAGCTGGAGACCGCCTGGCAGGACCTCGCCCGACATGAGCGTGACATCATTCTCAACGGCAGCGGACAGGACGCCATCGCCTTCGACTATGTCAACGACCGGGGGCGCAAGGTGACTCGCGAACATGCCTTCGAGGGCGTGCTGCCCAACATGGAGCGGCGCTATCGCGAAACCGAATCGAGCATGGTGCGCGAGGATCTGGCCAAATATCTGGCAGTGCAGCCCTGCCCCACCTGCCATGGCTCACGGCTGCGCCGCGAGGCTCGCCACGTCTACATCGACAAGTGCACCCTGCCCGACATGGTCCGCCTGCCGATCGGCGAAGCCTGGGAATATTTCCGCAAGCTCACCCTGCCCGGCCGCAAGGGCGAGATTGCCGTCAAGATCATTCAGGAGATCCATGCCCGTCTGGAGTTCCTGGTCAACGTCGGGCTCGACTACCTCAATCTCGAACGCAGCGCCGAAACGCTCTCGGGAGGGGAAGCTCAGCGCATCCGCCTGGCCAGTCAGATTGGCGCTGGTCTTGTCGGTGTGATGTACATCCTCGATGAGCCCTCCATCGGCCTTCATCAGCGCGACAATGATCGCCTGCTCAAGACGCTCGAGCATCTGCGTGACCTGGGCAACACCGTGATCGTCGTCGAGCATGACGAGGATGCCATTCGTGCCGCCGACCACGTGCTCGACATCGGACCCGGTGCCGGCGTTCATGGCGGCACGATCGTGGCTCAGGGCACACCGCAGGATATCCAGCGTAACGATGCCTCCCTGACCGGGCAGTATCTGTCCGGGGCCCGGCGTATCGAGATTCCCGCACAACGCATTCCGGTCAACCCCGAAAAACGCCTGCGCCTGACGGGGGCCAGCGGCAACAACCTGCATGATGTCACCCTGGAATTGCCGCTGGGTCTGCTGGTGTGCGTCACCGGCGTTTCCGGTTCCGGCAAGTCGACGCTGATCAATTCCACGCTGATGCCGATCGCCGCACGTGAACTCAACAACGCCACCACTCTCAAGCCGGCGCCGTACCAGAGCATTGAAGGCCTTGATCAGCTCGACAAGATCATCGACATCGACCAGAGCCCCATCGGCCGTACCCCGCGCTCCAATCCGGCGACCTACACCGGCATTTTCACCCCGATTCGCGAACTCTTTTCCGGCACCCAGGAGGCCCGCTCACGCGGCTACAAGCCGGGACGGTTCAGCTTCAACGTCAAGGGCGGGCGTTGCGAGGCCTGTCAGGGCGAGGGACTCATCAAGGTCGAGATGCACTTTCTACCGGATATCTACGTACCCTGCGACGTATGCAAGGGAAAGCGTTACAACCGGGAGACACTGGAAATCCAGTACAAGGACAAGAACATCAATGAGGTTCTGGAGATGACGGTGGAAGAGGCACTGGAATTCTTCAGTCCAGTGCCGGCGATCGCTCGACGCCTGCAGACGCTGATCGATGTGGGGCTCTCCTATGTACGTCTTGGACAGAGCGCCACAACGTTGTCCGGCGGCGAGGCTCAGCGCGTCAAGCTGGCTCGCGAGCTGGCCAAGCGCGACACGGGCAAGACGCTTTACATTCTCGACGAACCCACCACCGGACTGCACTTCGAGGACATCCGACAGCTGCTGACGGTGCTCCACCGACTGCGTGATCATGGCAACAGTATCGTAGTCATCGAGCATAACCTCGACGTGATCAAGACAGCCGACTGGCTGATCGATCTCGGTCCGGAGGGCGGCGCCGGTGGCGGGCGCATCATTGCCGAGGGCACGCCGGAGAAGGTGGCATCGCTTGAGCACTCCCACACCGGACGCTTTTTGAAACCGCTGCTCGATCCGTCCCGTTCGACTTGATACAGGAAACCCATCAGTCGGGCATAAAAAAACCGGCCCTAAAGGCCGGTTTTCTACAATCTACGCCTGCCTGCAGGATCACTCCTCGGCAGCAGCCTCCTGAGCGACCGGACGGTCGACCAGCTCGACATAGGCCATGGGCGCATTGTCGCCAGCGCGGAAACCGCACTTGAGGATACGGACGTAGCCGCCCGGACGCTCGGCGTAGCGCGGACCCAGCTCGTTAAAGAGCTTGCCGACCGCTTCTTTGGAGCGGGTACGGCTGAAGGCCAGGCGACGGTTGGCGACGCTGTCCTGCTTGGACAAGGTGATCAGCGGCTCGACGTGACGACGCAGCTCCTTGGCCTTGGGCAGGGTAGTCTTGATGACTTCGTGCTCGACCAGCGAAACGCACATGTTCTTGAACATGGCGTGCCGATGCGAGCTCGTACGATTGAGGTGACGACCACTCTTACGATGACGCATGGTTGTGATTCCTTACCAAACTGGGACTCGAGTCAGCCTCACGCAGAAGCCTTGTCGTCCTTCAGGCTAGAGGGCGGCCAATTTTCCAGCCGCATGCCGAGGGACAGACCGCGCGCTGCCAGAACGTCCTTGATTTCATTCAGGGACTTCTTGCCGAGGTTCGGGGTCTTCAACAGCTCCACTTCCGTGCGCTGAATCAGATCGCCGATGTAATAGATATTTTCGGCCTTCAAGCAGTTAGCACTGCGAACGGTCAACTCGAGATCGTCTACGGGACGCAGCAGAATCGGATCGATGTGATCCTCCTCCTGCTCGACTTCCTGTTCTTTGTCGGCTTCCAGATCGACGAACGCGCCCAGCTGCTCCTGCAGGATGGTCGCGCTACGACGGATCGCCTCTTCCGGATCCAGCGTACCGTCGGTTTCCAGGTCGATGACCAGCTTGTCGAGGTCGGTGCGCTGTTCGACACGCGCCGCTTCGACAGAGTAGGAAACACGACGAACCGGACTGAAGGTCGCATCCAGCTGAAGGCGACCGATAGCCCGGAACTCGTCATCCGAAGAGACACGAGTATCCGCCGGCTCGTAGCCACGGCCACGAACGACCTTGAGCTGCATCTTCAGCTCGCCACCATCGTTGAGGTGGGCGATGACATGATCCGGATTAACGATCTCAATGCTGTGATCTCCGGCGATATCGCCAGCGGTCACGACACCGGGGCCCTGCTTGTTCAGCGTCAGTACAGCCTCGTCGCGGCCATGCATTCGAATGGCCACGTCCTTGAGGTTGAGCAGGATTTCGATAACATCCTCCTGCACCCCCTCGATTGCGCTGTACTCATGCAAAACGCCTTCGATCTCTGCTTCCACCACGGCACAGCCGGGCATGGAAGACAGCAGGATGCGGCGCAGAGCATTCCCCAGGGTATGACCGAAGCCGCGCTCGAACGGTTCGAGCACGATCTTCGCGTGATGCGCGCTGATCTCTTCGACCTTGATGTCGCGAGGACGGAGAAACTCTGTCACTGAACGCTGCATAAGAACACCTTTCAAGCTGCCAAACGGATACTCGGTACTCCAACCGGAGCCTGCAACTGCAGGCCCGGCATCGCGAGGATTACTTGGAGTACAGCTCGACGATCAGGTTTTCGTTGATGTCGGCAGTCAGGTCGCCGCGCTCAGGCAGAGCCTTGAAAGTGCCTTCCATCTTCTTGGAGTCGATATCGATCCAGGCCACATCGCCACGCTGAGCGGAAAGCTGCAGCGCACTCTGGATACGAGCCTGATTCTTGGACTTTTCACGAACGGAAACCACGTCACCGGGCTTGACCTGATAGGACGCCACATTGACGCTACGACCGTTGACAGCGATGGCCTTGTGGCTCACCAGCTGACGTGCTTCCGCACGTGTCGCGCCAAAGCCCATGCGGTAGACGACATTGTCCAGTCGGGATTCGAGCAGCTGCAGCAATACTTCGCCGGTCGCGCCCTTCAGACGGGCCGCTTCCTTGTAGTAGTTGCGGAACTGCTTCTCGAGTACGCCATAGATACGACGTACTTTCTGCTTCTCGCGAAGCTGCAAGCCGTAGTCGGAAAGACGCTGACGGCGCTGGCCGTGCACACCCGGAATCTGCTCGGATTTGCACTTCTTCTCGAAGGGAGTGACACCGCTCTTGAGGAAGAGATCGGTACCCTCGCGACGAGACAGTTTGCACTTCGGTCCAATATAACGTGCCATGAGTCTGTCTCCTTAAACGCGGCGTTTCTTCGGCGGACGGCAGCCGTTATGGGGAACGGGCGTCGCGTCGGTGATGCTTTGCACGCGGAAACCGGCGGCATTCAGTGCGCGCACGGCGGACTCACGGCCAGGACCGGGGCCCTTGACCAGTACGTCGACGTTTTTCACACCATACTCGGCTGCAGCAGTCGCTGCACGTTCACTTGCCACTTGGGCAGCGAACGGGGTGCTCTTGCGAGAACCACGAAAACCCGAACCACCGGCAGTCGCCCAAGAAAGTGCGTTGCCCTGGCGGTCTGTGATCGTCACGATCGTGTTGTTAAAAGAGGCGTGGATATGCGCAACCGCATCCACCACCTGCTTTTTAACCTTTTTACGGTTACTGCGCGGGTTAGCCATGTTGATGTTTCTTCCTGTCTAAACGCCAGAACGTGCGTGTTATTTGCGAATCGGCTTGCGCGGGCCCTTACGGGTACGCGCATTGGTCTTGGTACGCTGACCACGCAGCGGAAGACCACGACGATGGCGCAGACCACGATAGGCGCCTAGGTCCATGAGACGCTTGATATTCAGCGTCACATCACGACGAAGGTCGCCTTCTACGGTGTACTTGCCGACTTCTGTACGCAGGGTATCCAGCTCTTCAGCGGACAGTTCCTGAATTTTAGTAGTCGGCGCGATGCCGGTAGCGGCACAGATTTCCTGCGCACGTGTACGGCCAATCCCGAAGATGTAGGTCAGCGAGATCGCCGCATGCTTGTTGTCCGGGATATTGACGCCTGCAATACGGGCCATCAGCTTACTCCGAAGGTTGAGCGGCTTGCTCGTTTAATCATCCACAAAAGGCGCAATAGCATACTCCTTTCCCATCTAGAGGGCAAGGAGTATGCTGCGCCCGCTTATACAGCGTCAGGTTAACCCTGGCGCTGCTTATGCCGCGGTTCGGTGCAAATGACGCGGACTGCGCCACGGCGCCGAATAATCTTGCAATTACGGCAAATTTTCTTGACGGAAGCTCGAACTTTCATCGTTCTCTCCAAATGCTAGCAGGGCCGCGCCTAGCGCATGATGCCGCCGCTACCGTAGCCTTTCAGGTTGGACTTCTTCATTACTGACTCATACTGATTTGACATCAGATGCGACTGGACCTGAGCCATGAAGTCCATGACGACCACCACGACGATGAGCAGCGAGGTGCCACCGAAGTAGAAGGGCACTTGCCAAGCCACGACAAGGAACTGAGGCATCAGGGAAACGGCAGTAATGTAGAGAGCGCCGAACAGGGTCAGGCGAGTCATCACCTTGTCGACGTAGCGGGCCGTCTGCTCGCCCGGGCGGATCCCCGGCAGAAATGCACCTGACTTCTTGAGATTGTCAGCCACATCCTTGGGATTGAAGACCAGCGCCGTGTAAAAGAAGCAGAAGAATACCACCGCCGCGGCAAAAAGCAAGATATACAGAGGCTGTCCCGGACCCAGTGCCTGGGAGGCCGTCTGCAACCATTCCATGCTGCCGCCCTGGCCGACCCACTGACCGATCGACGCGGGGAAGAGCAGAATGCTCGACGCAAAGATCGGCGGAATGACACCCGCCATATTGACCTTCAGCGGCAAGTAGCTGCTTTGTCCGGCATACATCTTGTTGCCCACCTGGCGACGCGGATAGTTCACCGTGATGCGGCGCTGGCCGCGCTCGATGAAGACCACGAAGGCCACGGTGGTGATGCCCAGCACGGAAAGCGCCAGCAGCGGCAGGATATTCCATGCGCCATCGTTACGGGCAAGTTCAAAGGACTGGCCAATCGCGCTCGGCAGTCCCGCCACGATTCCCGAAAAGATGATCAGCGAAATGCCGTTGCCGATACCTTTTTCGGTGATCTGCTCACCCAGCCACATCAGGAACACGGCGCCCGCCACAAAGGTGGTAATGGCCGTGAAATAGAAGCTGAAGTCGCCGGCATAGGCTACGCCCTGCCCGACCAGACCGACTGCCATGCCGGTTGCCTGGATCAAGGCCAGCACCACCGTACCGTAGCGTGTGTACTGGCTGATCTTGCGTCGGCCGGCCTCACCTTCCTTCTTCAGCTGTTCGAGCTGTGGCGAGACCGCCGTCAGGAGCTGCATGATAATCGACGCGGAAATATAGGGCATGATACCCAGTGCGAAGATACTCATCCGCTGCAGTGCACCACCCGAGAACATGTTGAACATGCCCAGAATGGTGCCCTGATTTTCCCTGAACAAGGCAGCGAGCTGGTCAGGATTGATACCGGGAACCGGGATGTGGGCACCGATGCGGTACACCACGATGGCGATGAACACGAAACGCAGGCGCGCCCACAGTTCGCTCAAACCACTTCCCATGTTCGCCGGCATTTTTCCTGACTTAGCCATTAGTCCTCTACCTTGCCACCGGCAGCTTCGATCGCGGCACGGGCACCTTTGGTGACCTTGAGACCACGAACGGTAACCGCCTTGTTCAATTCGCCGGACAGGATAACCTTCGCGTACTGCGTGGCATCCTTGAGCACGTTGGCTTTCTTCAGCGCATCCAGGTCAGCGACGTCGCCGTCAACCTTGGCCAGCTCGGCCAGGCGGACTTCTTCGGACACCAGCGACTTCATCGAGGTGAAACCGAACTTCGGCAGGCGGCGCTGCAACGGCATCTGCCCGCCTTCGAAACCGGGCTTCACGGTGCCGCCGGAGCGTGAGGTCTGACCCTTGTGACCACGGCCACCGGTCTTGCCCAGACCGGAGCCGATGCCACGGCCGACACGCTTCTCGGCATGCTTGGAGCCCGGTGCCGGGCTCAGGCTATTGAGTTTCATGGATTACTCTCCCTCAACACGTACAAGGTAGTTAACCTTGTTGATCATACCGCGTACGGCAGGGGTATCTTCCAGTTCAACCGAATGACCGATACGACGCAGTCCAAGCCCACGCATGGTGGCCTTGTGCTTTTCCAGTACGCCGATGGTGCTACGGATCTGGGTAACCTTGATCGAAGCTGCCATGATGCCTTACCCCGCGATCTCTTCGACAGACAGGCCACGCTTGGCGGCGATGTCTTCCGGAGCCTGCATGGTGGAGAGACCATTAATGGTCGCACGCACCACGTTCACCGGGTTGGTGGAGCCGTAACACTTGGCCAGGACGTCGTGGACGCCGGCCAGCTCGAGTACGGAGCGCATGGCACCGCCGGCAATGATCCCGGTACCTTCGGAAGCCGGCTGCATGTAGACCTTGGAGGCACCGTGACGGGCCTTGACCGGGTACTGCAGCGTGTGACCACTGAGGCTGACCTTGACCATGTTGCGGCGCGCCTGATCCATCGCCTTCTGGATCGCAACCGGCACTTCACGCGCCTTGCCGCGACCGAAGCCGACACGACCATTGCCGTCACCAACGACGGTCAGAGCGGTAAAGCCGAAAATACGGCCGCCCTTGACCACCTTGGCGACGCGGTTGACCTGCACGAGTTTCTCTTGCAGATCTCCGCTGTTCTGTTCGTTCTTCGCCATCGTAAAACCCTTTAGAATTCCAGACCGCCTTCACGTGCGGCATCGGCCAGAGCCTTGACACGCCCGTGATACTTGAATCCGGCGCGGTCGAAAGCGACCTGAGTGATGCCCGCTTCCTTTGCGCGTTCAGCAATCAGCGCGCCCACCTTGGCAGCCGCATCGGCGTTGCCGGTCGCACCTTCGCGCAGGCTCTTGTCGAGCGTGGAGGCGCTGGCCAGGACCTTGCCTCCGTCCGGCGAGATGATCTGCGCGTAGATGTGGCGCGGGGTACGGTTGACGCTCAGGCGATACACGCCCAGCTCGCGAATCTTGGCGCGAGCACGGCGGGCACGACGGAGACGAGATTCTTTCTTCGCGTTCATAACCCTGCCTTACTTCTTCTTGGCTTCTTTACGGCGGACCTGCTCGTCGCCATACCGGATACCCTTGCCCTTGTAGGGCTCGGGCGGACGGAAGGCGCGGATTTCCGCAGCGACCTGGCCGAGCTTCTGCTTGTCTGAGCTCTTCAGCACGATAGTGGTGTTCTTCGGCGTTTCCGCCGTGACACCCTCAGGCAATGCATATTCGACCGGGTGGGAGAAGCCGAGTGTCAGGTTGAGCGTCTTGCCACTTGCCTGGGCACGATAGCCGACGCCATTGATCTCGAGCGACTTGGTAAAGCCCTCGGACGCACCAGTGACCATATTCTGGGCCAGTGCGCGGGTAGTGCCGACCATCGCCCAACTCTTGGCGGACTCGCTCGGCGTGAAGGTCAGCTGACCTTCTTCCTGACCGATCACCACATCGGGGTGAACCGTCATTTCGAGCGTGCCCTGACCACCTTTGACGGTCAGCTTATCGCCGTCGAGCTTGACCTCGACGCCGCTGGGCAGTTTAACCGGATATTTGGCTACGCGGGACATTCCAAACTCCTAGAATACGGTGCAGATGACTTCACCACCGACACCGGCTTGACGCGCCGCACGGTCGGTCATAACGCCCTGGGAGGTGGAGACGATCGCGACACCCAGACCATCCGCGACTTTCGGCAATTCGTCCTTGCCCTTGTAGATGCGCAGGGACGGCTTGGAAACGCGCTGGATGTGCTCGATGACCGCCTTGCCCTCGAAATACTTGAGGGTCACGGTCAGTTCGGGCTTGGTGCCTTCAGCGACCGCGAAGTCGTTGATGTAGCCCTCTTGCTTCAATACGCGGGCCACCTCGACCTTGAGCTTGGAAGACGGCATGGTAACCGTCTCCTTGGTGGCCATCTGCGCATTGCGGATACGGGTAAACATATCCGCCAGAGTATCTTGCATGCTCATTACGTTGCGCTCCTGATGTTTCGACGTGGCTTACCAGCTGGACTTCTTGAGTCCAGGGACATCGCCACGCATGGCGGCTTCACGCAGCTTGTTACGGGCCAGCCCGAACTTGTTGTAGAAGCCGTGCGGACGGCCAGTCATGCGGCAGCGGTTACGCTGACGGACCGGGCTGGCGTCGCGCGGCAGCTTCTGCAGTTGCAGCTGTGCGTCGAAGCGCTCTTCGTCAGAAGCGTTCACGTTGTAAATGATGGTCTTGAGCTCTGCACGCTTGGCGGCATACTTCTCGACCAGCTTCGCGCGCTTGAGCTCACGCTCCATCATGCTTTTCTTTGCCATGATCCCACCCTTATTTCTTGAACGGGAAGTTCAGCGCGCTCAGCAGCGCACGGCCTTCGTCATCGGTGTTGGCGCTGGTGGTGATTGTGACATCCAATCCACGGATTCGATCGATCTTATCATATTCGATCTCCGGGAAGATGATCTGCTCACGCACGCCCATGGAATAGTTGCCGCGTCCATCGAAGGACTTCGGGTTCAGACCACGGAAATCGCGCACACGCGGAATCGCGATATTCACCAGACGGTCAAGGAACTCCCACATCCGCTCGCGGCGCAGAGTCACCTTGATACCGATCGGCCAGCCTTCACGCACCTTGAAGCCCGCGATGGACTTGCGCGCCTTGGTGATGATCGGCTTCTGACCGGAGAGTTTCTCCAAGTCACCGATGGCGTTTTCGATCAGCTTCTTGTCGCTGGTCGCTTCACCGATGCCCATGTTCAGAGTCACCTTGGTGATCCGGGGCACCTGCATAACGTTGGCGTAGCTGAACTGCTCTTGGAGTTGAGCTACCACCTCGTTCTGATAACGTTCTTTCAAGTTCGCCATTTTGCTACCCGACTCGCGTTAGGCGTCGATCTGCTTCTGCGTCGACTTGTAGATACGTACCTTGGTACCGTCTTCCTTAACCTGGAAGCCGACGCGATCCGCCTTGCCGGTCTCCTGATTGAAGATGGCAACGTTGGACGCGTGAATCGGGGCCTCACGCTCGACGATACCCCCCTGGTTGCCCAGCATGGGGTTGGGCTTGGTGTGACGCTTGATCATGTTCACACCAGACACGACATAACGGTCGCCCTGGAGGACGCGCTTGATCGTGCCACGCTTGCCCTTGTCCTTGCCGGCAATGACGATCACTTCGTCGTCACGTTTGATCTTGTGCATATCCGCCTCGCTCCTTACAGCACTTCAGGCGCCAAGGAAATGATCTTCATGAACTTCTCGTTGCGAAGTTCACGGGTTACCGGCCCAAAGATACGGGTACCGATCGGCTGTTCGTTGGTGTTGTTCAACAGAACCGCCGCATTTCCGTCGAAGCGGATCAGCGAGCCATCGGGACGACGGACACCACTGCGGGTACGCACAACCACCGCCTTGAGCACCTGGCCTTTCTTGACCTTGCCTCGCGGAATGGCTTCCTTGACCGTCACTTTGATGATGTCGCCAACGCGGGCATAGCGACGGTGTGAACCGCCCAGCACCTTGATGCACTGCACCCGGCGCGCGCCGCTGTTGTCGGCGACATCCAGCATTGTCTGAGTCTGAATCATCGGTTTTCTCCAAACCTAATCTGACTGCACTGGTTTAGAAGACGCTTGTCGGGCTCAGCCCTTGGCTTGCTCGACCACTTCAACCAGCGTCCAGGCCTTCTTCTTGGACAGCGGACGGCATTCCTGAATGGATACCGTGTCACCTGTCCGCGCCTGGTTGGACTCGTCATGGGCGTGCAGCTTGGTGGAGCGCTTCACGTACTTGCCGTAGATCGGATGGCGCTCACGGCGCTCGATCATCACGACAATCGATTTTTCCATCTTGTCGCTCACCACCTTGCCGGTGAGCGTACGGGCTTTCTTTTCTTCGGCCATCTCAGTCACCTGCCTTCTCGTTGAGCACAGTCTTCACGCGGGCGATATCCCGGCGTACCTGCTTGAGCAGATGGCTCTGGTTCAGCTGGCCGGTGGCCTTCTGCATGCGCAGGTTGAACTGCTCACGAAGGAGTTCGAACAGCTGCTCCTGCAGTGCCTCGACTGACTTCTCACGAATTTCCTGGGCTTTCATCACATCACCGTCCGTTTCACAAAGGTGGTGGACACGGGCATCTTCTGCGCCGCCAGGGAGAACGCTTCACGCGCCAGCTCCTCGGATACGCCTTCGATCTCGTAGAGCACCTTGCCCGGCTGAATCTGGGCGACCCAGTACTCGACGGAGCCCTTGCCCTTACCCATACGGACTTCCAGCGGCTTGTTGGTAATCGGCTTATCCGGGAAGACGCGAATCCAGATCTTACCGCCACGCTTGACGTGACGGGTGATGGCGCGACGACCGGCTTCGATCTGGCGAGCGGTGATCCGCCCGCGACCGGTGGCTTTCAGACCGTACTCGCCGAAGCTCACCTTGCTTCCGCGGTGTGCCAGGCCACGATTGCGGCCCTTCATCACCTTGCGGAATTTTGTACGCTTGGGTTGCAACATCGACTACATCTCCCCTTACTTGGAACCTTTCTTCTTGGGTGCGTTCTGCGGCTGTTGCGGCTGCTTGGCCTTGGCCCGCACCTCTTCGATGCCCCCGAGGATTTCACCCTTGAAGACCCACACCTTGACGCCGATGACGCCGTAGGTGGTGTGCGCTTCGTAGGTCGCGTAGTCGATGTCCGCACGCAGGGTGTGCAGCGGCACGCGCCCCTCGCGATACCACTCGGTCCGCGCGATTTCCGCGCCGCCGAGACGACCGGACAGCTGGACCTTGATACCGCCGGCGCCCAGGCGCATGGCGTTCTGTACTGCACGCTTCATGGCACGACGGAACATGACACGGCGCTCGAGCTGGCCGGCGATATTCTGCGCAACCAATGCGGCGTCGAGTTCCGGCTTGCGGACTTCCTCGATGTTGACGTGCACGGGCACGCCCATCATCTCGGTCACTTCACGGCGCAGACGATCGACGTCTTCACCCTTCTTGCCAATCACGATGCCCGGACGGGCAGTATGAATGGTAATACGGGCGTTGTTCGCCGGACGCTCGATGTGGATACGGCTCACGGAGGCGTTCTTCAGACGCTGCTCCAGGAAACGGCGCACTTCGAGATCGTTGTTCAGCTTATCGGCATAGGCACCGCGCTCGGCGTACCAGACCGAAGTGTGGTCCTTGACGATACCCAGCCGAATGCCTGTCGGATTTACTTTCTGACCCATCTGGTCGACTCCTACTTCTCGGCTACCTTGACGGTGATGTGGCAGGTGCGCTTCAAAATGCGATCCGCGCGGCCCTTGGCGCGCGGCTGGATGCGCTTGAGCGTCATGCCCTCATCGACGCAGATGGTCGAGACACGCAGCTCGTCGATGTCCATGCCGTTATTTTCTTCTGCGTTCGCGATGGCGGACTGCAGCACCTTCTTGACCAGCTTGGCGGCCTTCTTCGGGGAGAAGGTCAGCAGGTTCAGCGCCTCGGCGACCGGTTTACCGCGCACCTGGTCAGCCACCAAACGGGCCTTCTGGGCGGATAAACGAGCGCCACGCAACTTAGCAGCGACTTCCATCTCTCAATCCTCTCTGGCTTACCGTTTGGCTTTCTTGTCCGCCGCATGCCCGCGATAGGTGCGGGTGGCAGCGAATTCGCCCAGCTTGTGGCCAACCATTTCCTCGGAGACATGCACCGGGACGTGTTGGCGACCGTTATGGACAGCAATGGTGAGTCCCACCATGTTCGGCAGGATCATGGAACGACGCGACCAGGTCTTGATCGGTTTGCGGTCGTTCTTCTCCACTGCAGCCTCAACCTTCTTCAACAGATGAAGGTCAATGAAGGGACCTTTCTTCAGTGAACGTGGCACAGCCGTTACCCCTTAATGTCTGTTACTTGGCCTTGCGGCGACGAACGATCAGCTTGTCGGTGCGCTTGTTCTTGCGGGTCTTGTGGCCCTTGGTGGGAACGCCCCACGGGGTCACCGGGTGACGACCACCGCTGGTGCGGCCTTCACCGCCACCGTGCGGGTGATCCACCGGGTTCATGGCCACACCGCGAACAGTCGGACGCACACCGCGCCAGCGCTTGGCACCGGCCTTGCCGAGTTGACGGAGGCTATGCTCGGAATTGCCCACTTCACCGAGGGTCGCGCGACACTCTGCGAGAATCCTGCGCATTTCACCGGAACGCAGACGCACGGTGGCATAGTTGCCTTCGCGAGCCACGAGCTGGGCACTGGTGCCGGCGCTGCGAGCGATCTGCGCGCCCTTGCCGGGCTTCAGCTCGATGCAGTGCACGGTGGAGCCCACCGGGATATTGCGCAGCGGCAGAGCATTGCCCTTCTTGATCGCTGCGTTGACACCGGACTCCAGCGTCTCGCCCACGCTCACACCCTTGGGTGCGATGATGTAGCGGCGCTCGCCGTCCAGGTATTTCAGCAGCGCAATGTTGGCACTGCGATTCGGATCGTACTCCAGGCGCTCGACGATAGCGGGAACGCCATCCTTGTTGCGCTTGAAATCGACCAGACGGTAATGATGACGGTGCCCACCGCCAACGTGGCGAGTGGTGATGCGACCGTGGTTGTTGCGTCCACCGGACTTGGAGTTCTTCTCCAACAGTGCGGCGTGCGGTCGGCCTTTGTAGATCTCGTCGTTGACGACCTTGACTACATGACGACGACCGGCGGACGTGGGTTTGGTCTTAACTACTGCCATGATCCGTACTCCTGCCTTACTCGGCGCCAGTGAAGTCTTCGAGCGTCTCGCCCGCAGCCAGAGTCACATAGGCCTTGCGATAACCCTTGCGCTGGCCGATGCCATGCTGGGTACGCTTGGTCTTGCCCTTGATGTTCAGGACCTGAACGCCAGTGACCTTCTTGCCGAACAGCGTCTCGACAGCCTTCTTGATCTCGGGCTTGGTCGCATCGCTGGCCACCTTGAACACGTACTGGTTGTTCTCGGCAGCGAAAGCGGCTTTTTCGGTCACGTGCGGCCCAAGCAGAACCTTGAATACGCGCTCCTGGTTCATGCCAGCTTCTCCTCGAATTTACGCAGGGCAGAAACGGTCACCAGCACCTTGTCGAAGGCAACCAAGCTGACCGGATCGGCAGCCGCGACATCCACCACGTCCACATTGGGAATATTGCGCGCGGCGAGATATAGCTTCTCGTCGATTTCCTCGGTGACGATCAGCACCTTCTCCAGGTTCAGCTCCCTGAGCTTGGACACGAGCTGCTTGGTCTTGGGGGATTCGACAGCAAAGGCATCCACTGCCACCAGGCGTTCCTGACGTACCAGCTCGGACAGGATCGAACGCATGGCCGCACGATACATCTTGCGGTTGACCTTCTGGGAATGGTCCTGCGGGCGTGCCGCAAAGGTGACGCCGCCGCTACGCCAGATCGGAGAGCGAATGCTACCGGCGCGGGCACGACCAGTCCCTTTCTGACGCCACGGCTTCTTACCGCCGCCGCTGACTTCGGAACGGGTCTTCTGGGCACGAGTTCCCTGACGACCACCGGCCAGATAGGCAGTGACCACCTGGTGAACAAGCGCTTCGTTGAATTCTTTGCCAAAGGTTGCGTCGGATACTTCGACAGTACCGGCGCCTGCACCTGCAAGATTCAGATTCATCGGTCTCATACCCCTCAGCGAGCTTTCACGGCACTGCGAACGATCACATCGCTGCCCGGCGCGCCAGGAATGGCACCCTTGATCAGCAGAAGATTGCGTTCGGCGTCGACACGCACGATTTCCAGGCTCTGGACGGTGGTGCGGGCGTTACCCAGCTGACCGGCCATCTTCTTGCCCTTGAACACGCGACCCGGCGTTTGGCACTGGCCAATGGAACCCGGCGCGCGGTGGGACAGAGAGTTGCCGTGAGTCATGTCCTGGGTACGGAAGTTCCAGCGCTTGACGGCACCCTGGAAGCCCTTGCCCTTGGAGGTGCCGGTCACGTCGACCAACTGACCTGCTTCGAAGAGGGATACGGTGATTTCGCCGCCCACTTCCGGAGCTTCCTCGCCTTCGGACAGACGGAACTCCATCAGTGAACGACCAGCCTCGACACCTGCCTTGGCGTACTGGCCTGCGGCCGCCTTGGACAGATGCTTGGCCTTGCGGGAGCCGGTTGTGACCTGTACCGCGCTGTAGCCGTCGGCATCGACGCTCTTGACGCGAGTCACGCGGTTAGGCTCAACCTCGATAACGGTTACGGGCACGGATGCGCCATCTTCGGTGAAGACACGGGTCATACCGCTCTTCTTACCGACTAAACCGATAGTCATGTTCAGTCTCCTATAGTGTACGGGGCTATCACCCGCTATGGCTGCCCTTTCCAGAGCATTCCACTAGCACATTGTGTAACGCCATCCCGGCGTGGCGGCTGCTGCTTGGCTCTATGCCAGGCGCTGGGCCGCGAGTGTCTAGTGTGGGTTAGTCGAGCTTGATCTGTACGTCTACGCCAGCGGCGAGATCAAGCTTCATCAAGGCATCAACGGTCTTTTCCGTCGGCTCGACGATGTCGAGCACCCGCTTGTGCGTGCGAATCTCATACTGGTCACGCGCGTCCTTGTTGACGTGCGGCGAGATCAGGATGGTATAACGCTCACGATTGGTCGGCAGCGGAATCGGTCCACGAACCTGAGCCCCAGTACGCTTCGCGGTATCCACGATTTCTTGTGCGGACTGATCGATCAGGCGATGGTCGAAGGCTTTCAACCGAATGCGAATCTTCTGGTTCTGCATTTGCCCTAAACTCCAATGGATGTCGACGGCATAACCGCCTACCCACGCATTTAAAGGATGCGCATTATAGGCACGCTGACAGCTGGTGTCAAACATGCGCAGAAAGGGGGCTCCTTGCGGAGCCCCCTTCGATCACCGGGAGTCTAAGACTTACTCGACGATCTTGGCGACAACACCGGCGCCAACGGTACGACCACCTTCGCGGATCGCGAAGCGCAGGCCGTCTTCCATGGCGATCGGCGCGATCAGAGTGACAACCATCTTGACGTTGTCGCCCGGCATGACCATCTCGACGCCTTCCGGCAGTTCACAGGTACCGGTAACGTCAGTGGTACGGAAGTAGAACTGCGGACGATAGCCCTTGAAGAACGGCGTGTGACGACCGCCTTCTTCTTTGGACAGGACGTAGACTTCCGCCTCGAACTTGGTGTGCGGAGTGATGGAGCCCGGCTTGGCCAGAACCTGACCACGCTCGACGTCGTCACGCTTGGTGCCACGCAGCAGCGCACCAATGTTCTCGCCCGCGCGACCTTCGTCGAGCAGCTTGCGGAACATCTCGACACCGGTAACGGTGGTCTTGGTGGTGTCACGCAGACCCACGATCTCGACTTCGTCGCCGGTCTTGACGATGCCGCGCTCGACACGGCCGGTCACGACGGTACCGCGGCCCGAGATGGAGAACACGTCCTCGATCGGCATCAGGAACGGACGGTCGATCGCACGCTCCGGCTCCGGGATGTACTCGTCCAGGGACTTGATCAGGTTGGCAACGGCGGTGGTACCCATACCGTTGTCATCCTTGCCTTCCAGCGCCATCAGCGCAGAACCGACAATGATCGGGGTGTCGTCACCCGGGAAGTCGTACTCGTTGAGGAGTTCGCGGACTTCCATCTCGACCAGCTCGAGCAGCTCTTCGTCATCGACCATGTCGGCCTTGTTCAGGAACACGACGATGTACGGAACGCCAACCTGGCGGGACAGCAGGATGTGCTCGCGAGTCTGCGGCATGGGGCCGTCAGCTGCGGAACAGACCAGGATCGCGCCGTCCATCTGGGCAGCACCGGTGATCATGTTCTTGACGTAGTCAGCGTGCCCCGGGCAGTCGACGTGCGCGTAGTGACGGGTCTCGGACTGGTACTCGACGTGAGCCGTCGCGATGGTGATACCACGCTCACGCTCTTCGGGAGCGTTGTCGATGGTATCGAATGCACGCCAGTCACCACCGAAAACCTCGGCAGATACGCGGGTCAGCGCCGCAGTCAGAGTGGTCTTGCCGTGGTCGACGTGACCGATGGTGCCGACGTTAACGTGCGGTTTGGAACGCTCAAATTTTGCCTTAGCCACTGCTATAACCTCTTTACGTTAGCTAACGGTTAACCGTTCTGGTTGATGACAGCTTCAACGACGCTGGACGGCGCCTCATCGTACTTAGCAAACTCCATGGAGTAGCTTGCACGGCCCTGGGTCTGAGAACGCAGATCGGTCGCGTAACCGAACATCTCGCCCAGCGGCACCAACGCGCGGATGATCTTGCCGGAGGAAGAATCATCCATGCCCTGCACCAGACCACGCCGGCGGTTCAGGTCGCCCATCACATCGCCCATGGACTCCTCGGGAGTGACGACCTCGACCCGCATTACCGGCTCCAGCAGAACGGCCTTGGCCTTTCTGGCGCCTTCCTTGATCGCCATGGAAGAGGCGATCCTGAACGCAGTCTCGTTGGAGTCCACATCGTGGTAGGAACCGTCGAACAGCGTGACCTTGACGTCAATCATCGGATAGCCGGCGATGACACCATTCTGCAGCTGCTCATAGGCTCCTTTCTCGACGGCCGGCACGTATTCCTTGGGCACCGTGCCACCTACGATCTCGGACGCAAACTTGAAGCTGAGCTCCTCGTCTTCGCCCTTGTCTTCGGCCGTCAACGGCTCGATACGCAACCAGACGTGGCCGTACTGGCCGCGACCGCCGGACTGACGTACGAACTTGCCTTCCTGCTCGACCTTGCCGCGAATGGTTTCGCGATATGCCACCTGCGGCTTGCCGATATTGGCCTCGACCTTGAACTCGCGACGCATGCGGTCAACGATGATGTCGAGGTGCAGCTCACCCATACCGGAAATGATGGTCTGTCCGGTCTCGACATCAGTCTTGACGCGGAAGGACGGGTCTTCCTGGGCGAGCTTGCCCAGCGCGACGCCCATCTTTTCCTGATCGGCCTTGGACTTCGGCTCGACGGCAACCGAAATGACCGGATCGGGGAACTCCATGCGCTCAAGAACGATCTTGGCATTCGGATCGCACAGGGTGTCGCCGGTCGTGACATCCTTGAGCCCGACACACGCGGCGATATCGCCGGCATAGAGCTCTTTGATCTCTTCACGCGAGTTGGCGTGCATCTGCACGATACGGCCGACACGCTCCTTCTTGTCCTTCACGGAGTTGTAGACGCCATCGCCCGATTTCAGGACGCCGGAGTAGACACGAATGAAGGTCAGGGTACCGACGAAAGGATCGGTGGCGATCTTGAACGCCAGCGCTGCGAAGGGAGCCGTATCGTCCGCTTCACGCGTCTCGATAGTGCCTTCCTTGTCGTCCAGCTCACCCTCGATGGCCTTGACCTCGGTGGGCGACGGCAGATATTCGATAACGCCGTCAAGCACCGCCTGTACGCCCTTGTTCTTGAACGCGGAGCCACAGGTGACCAGGACGATTTCGTTGTCCAGCGTGCGGCGACGCAGAGCGGACTTGATCTCTTCCTTGGAGAGGTCGCCCTCTTCAAGGTATTTGTCCATCAGCTCTTCGGAGGCCTCGGCGGCAGCTTCGAGCATCTGCTCGCGCCACTCGTCGGCAGTATCCTTCAGCTCGGCCGGAATATCGACCAGCTCGTAGGACATGCCCTGATCGGCCTCGTTCCAGACGATGGCCTTCATCTCGATCAGGTCGATGACGCCCTTGAACTCGTCTTCCGCGCCCCAGTTGATCTGGATCGGCACGGCGTTGGCGCCCAGGCGGCTCTTGAGCTGATCGACGACCATGAAGAAGTCGGCACCGGCACGGTCCATCTTGTTGACGAACACCATGCGCGGGACTTCGTACTTGTTGGCCTGGCGCCAGACGGTCTCGGTCTGCGGCTGTACGCCGGAGGAGCCGCACAGCACCACGACGGCACCGTCGAGCACACGCAGAGAACGCTCGACCTCGATGGTGAAGTCGACGTGCCCAGGTGTGTCGATGATATTGATGCGATGCTCATCGAACTGCTTGTTCATGCCCTGCCAGAAACAGGTGGTCGCCGCGGAGGTGATGGTGATACCACGCTCCTGCTCCTGCTCCATCCAGTCCATGGTGGCGGCGCCATCATGGACCTCACCGATCTTGTGCGACAGACCGGTATAGAACAGGACACGCTCGGTAGTCGTCGTCTTACCAGCGTCGACGTGGGCCACGATACCGATATTGCGGTAACGCTTAAGTGGTGTCTTGCGTGCCACGATGGGATTCCCCGTTGGTTAGAAGCGGTAGTGAGAGAAGGCCTTGTTGGCATCTGCCATGCGATGCACGTCTTCACGCTTCTTCACAGCAGCACCCTTGCCTTCGGCGGCGTCCAGCATTTCGCCGGCGAGACGCTGCACCATGGTCTTCTCACCACGGTTGCGGGCAGCGTCGACCAGCCAGCGCATCGCCAGCGCCTGGCGGCGTGAAGGGCGAACCTCCACCGGCACCTGATAGGTGGCACCACCGACACGGCGTGACTTGACCTCCACCATCGGCTGGATGGCTTCCAGCGCTCTGTCGAAGATGTCCAGCGGCGCATCTTTACCACGCTCGGCAACCCTGTCCAACGCACCATAGACGATGCGCTCAGCTACGGACTTTTTGCCGCTGACCATCAGGTGGTTCATGAACTTCGCCAGGCGCTCACTTCCGAATTTCGGATCCGGCAGGATCTCGCGCTTTGCAGCAACTCTTCTTCTAGGCATGATAAGCCCTCAGGTAGAAGGGTCTTTCAGGTAAACTCGAGACGACCCGGACGGGGCTCGACCTTACTCTTATCAGACCGACAATGTCTGGTTTATCCGAGAAGCCCGAATCACTTCGGACGCTTGGTGCCGTACTTGGAACGGCCTTGCTTACGGTTCTGGACACCGGAGGTGTCGAGAGCGCCGCGTACGGTGTGGTAACGCACACCCGGCAAGTCCTTGACACGACCGCCACGAATCAGGACCACGGAGTGCTCCTGCAGGTTGTGACCTTCACCACCGATATAGGAAGTGACTTCGTAGCCGTTGGTCAGACGAACACGGCATACTTTACGCAGTGCTGAGTTCGGCTTCTTCGGGGTAGTGGTGTAGACGCGGGTGCAAACCCCACGCTTTTGCGGGCAAGACTGCAGCGCCGGCACGTCGCTCTTGGCGACGGGACGCTTGCGCGGCTTGCGCACGAGCTGATTGATGGTTGCCATGGTTTGTAGCTGACTCCAATGGTTGCCTTGGCCTTATCAATGGCACAGGGCACACCTGCCCATTGATAAAGGCTGCGAATTCTACTGGCTGGTCGCAAGGGTCGTCAAGACCGGCCGCCGTTTCGCGGCCGGTCTTGGCATTTCCTTACAATTCGTCGTCGTCCGAATCGAGCGCAGTGAGCTGAGCACCCAACTCCTGCTCGACATCGAAGGCCGACGGGTGGAGCGTACGCTCGACGTCTTCACGCTTGCGACGGCGCTCCGCATGGTGGGTCAGGCCGGTACCGGCCGGGATCAGGCGTCCCACCACCACGTTCTCCTTCAGTCCCCGCAAATAGTCACGCTTGCCGGTGACTGCCGCTTCGGTCAGCACGCGGGTCGTCTCCTGGAACGAGGCCGCCGAAATGAACGACTCCGTCGCCAGCGAGGCCTTGGTGATGCCCAGGAGCAGGCGATCGAACTTGGCCGGGAACTTGTCTTCCTGCTGCAGGCGTGCATTCTCTTCCGCCACGCGCACATACTCGACCTGATCGCCGGGGATGAAGCTCGAGTCGCCGGCATCGGTGATCTCGACCTTGCGCAGCATCTGACGCACGATCACCTCGATGTGCTTGTCATTGATGCCGACCCCCTGCAGACGATAGACGTCCTGGATCTCGGTGGTGATGTACTTGGCCAGTTCCGCCACGCCCAGCAGACGCAGGATATCGTGCGGGTTGCTCGGCCCGTCGGAGATGACTTCGCCCTTCTCGACGGTCTCGCCCTCGAACACTGCGATCTGGCGCCACTTGGGAATCAGCATCTCGAACGGATCGCCACCTTCCGGTGTGATCGTCAGACGCCGCTTGCCCTTGGTCTCCTTGCCGAAGGTCACGGTACCGCTGATCTCGGCGAGAATGGCCGGCTCCTTCGGCTTGCGCGCCTCGAACAGATCCGCGACACGCGGCAGACCCCCGGTGATGTCCTTGTTGCCCGACGCCTCCACGGGAATACGCGCAATGACTTCACCGACACCGATGCCCGCGCCATTCTCTACCGAGACGATGGCATTGCCCGGCAGCAGGTACTGAACCGGCGTATTGGAGCCCGGCAATGTCACGTGCTCACCCGTTTCGTCCTGCAGCATGATCATCGGACGCTTGTCGCGTCCTGCTGCCGGGCGTGCCGCGGATTCGATCACCTCGATGGAAGACAGCCCGGTCATCTCATCGACCGTGCGGTGAATCGAGATGCCTTCCTCCATGTCGATGAACTGCACCTTGCCCTCGACCTCGGCGACGATCGGATGCGTGTGCGGGTCCCACTTGGCCACCAGTGCACCCGGCTCGACATTGTCGCCGTCCTTGACCGACAGCTCGGCACCGTAAGGCAGCTTGTAGTACTCGCGTTCGCGCCCGTGGTCGTCGGCCACCGCCAGGGCGCTGGAGCGGGATACCACCACCAGTCGGCCGTTGGCACGCTCGACGGACTTGATATTGTGCAGACGCACCGTACCGCCGTGCTTGACCTGCACGCTATCGGCCGCCGAGGCACGCGATGCGGCCCCGCCGATGTGGAAGGTACGCATGGTCAGCTGGGTACCCGGCTCGCCGATCGACTGCGCGGCAATGACACCCACCGCCTCGCCGATATTGACCTGATGGCCGCGCGCCAGATCGCGCCCGTAGCAGCCGGAGCACACCCCGTGAGCCGTGTCACAGGCGATGGCGCTGCGCACCACGATCTCATCGACGCCCATGGTGTCGAGCCGCTCGCACCACGCCTCATCGAGCAGCGTACCGCGCGGAATCAGCACTTCATCGCTAGCCGGATCGACGACATCCTGAGCCACCACGCGGCCCAGCACGCGCTGCGCCAGCGAGACGATGACGTCGCCGCCCTCGATGACCGGATGCAGCGTCAGGCCTTCCTCGGTGCCGCAATCCTGCTCGGTGATCACCAGGTCCTGGGCGACGTCGACCAGACGACGCGTCAGATAACCGGAGTTGGCGGTCTTGAGTGCCGTATCCGCCAGCCCCTTACGCGCCCCGTGGGTGGAGATGAAGTACTGAAGTACATTCAACCCCTCACGGAAGTTGGCGGTAATCGGCGTCTCGATGATCGAGCCATCCGGCTTGGCCATCAGGCCACGCATCCCCGCAAGCTGACGAATCTGCGCCGCGCTACCACGGGCACCGGAGTCGGCCATGATGAACACGCTGTTGAACGAGTCCTGCTCGACCTGGTTACCTTCGCGGTCAGTGACGGTCTCCTTGGAGATGCCCGCCATCATCGCCTTGGCGACTTTGTCGTTGGCCTTGGACCAGATGTCGATGACCTTGTTGTACTTCTCGCCCGCGGTCACCAGACCGGAGGAGAACTGGTCCTCGATCTCCTTGACCTCATCCTCGGCCGCATCGACGATCGCCTTCTTCTCGTCGGGAATGACGAAGTCATTGACGCCGATCGACGCTCCGGACCAAGTCGCCAGACGGAAGCCGGTATACATCAGCTGGTCGGCGAAGATGACCGCATCCTTGAGGCCGGCACGGCGGTAGACCTCATTGATCAGCCCCGAAATGGCCTTCTTCTTCATCGGCTGGTCGACCAGCTCGAAGGGCATGCCCTTGGGCAGAATGCGGAACAGCAGCGCACGACCCACGGTAGTATCGAACAGCGAGGTCCGGGCAACCGGCTCACTGCCCTCCTCTTCGGGCAGATACTCGGTCAGACGCACCTTGACCCGGGCGTGCAGCGACACGCTCTGGGTACCGAAGGCACGCTCGACCTCGTTGAGGTTGGCGAATGCCATGCCCTCGCCCTTGGCGCCGATCTTCTCGCGCGTCATGTAGTACAGCCCCAGCACCACGTCCTGGGACGGTACGATGATCGGCTCGCCGTTGGCCGGTGACAGCACGTTGTTGGTTGCCATCATCAGCGCACGGGCTTCGAGCTGGGCTTCCAGCGTCAGCGGTACGTGAACCGCCATCTGGTCGCCATCGAAGTCGGCGTTGTAGGCGGCACACACCAGCGGATGCAGCTGGATGGCCTTGCCCTCGATCAGCAGCGGCTCGAACGCCTGGATGCCCAGACGGTGCAGGGTCGGTGCGCGGTTGAGCAGCACCGGATGCTCGCGAATGACGTCGGCGAGGATATCCCACACTTCCGGCAGCTCGCGCTCGACCATCTTCTTGGCTGCCTTGATCGTGGACGCCTGTCCCGACAGCTGCAGCTTGGAGTAGATGAACGGCTTGAACAGCTCGAGCGCCATTTTCTTGGGCAGACCGCACTGGTGCAGACGCAGGGTCGGGCCCACGGTGATGACCGAGCGGCCGGAATAGTCGACGCGCTTGCCCAGCAGGTTCTGACGGAAGCGCCCCTGCTTGCCCTTGATCATGTCGGCCAGCGACTTCAGCGGACGCTTATTGGAACCGGTAATGGCACGACCGCGACGCCCGTTGTCGAGCAGTGCGTCGACCGACTCCTGCAGCATGCGCTTCTCGTTACGCACGATGATGTCCGGCGCATTGAGATCGAGCAGACGCTTCAGGCGGTTGTTGCGGTTGATCACACGGCGATACAGATCGTTGAGATCCGAGGTCGCGAAGCGACCGCCGTCCAGCGGTACCAGCGGACGCAGGTCCGGCGGCAGCACGGGCAGCACTTCCATGATCATCCACGCCGGCGCATTGCCGGACTTGTAGAAGGCTTCCAGCAGCTTCAGGCGCTTGGAGAGCTTCTTGATCTTGGTTTCGGAGTTGGTCTGCGGAATCTCCTCACGCAGGCGGTCGATCTCCTCGGCCAGATCGATGTCCTTGAGCAGTGCCTGGATCGCCTCGGCGCCCATGCGCGCGTCGAAGTCGTCACCGAACTCCTCGAGCGCCTCGAAATACTGCTCGTCATTAAGCAGCTGACCACGCTCGAGTGTGGTCATGCCCGGATCGATGACCACGAACGATTCGAAATACAGCACGCGCTCGATGTCGCGCAGGGTCATGTCGAGGAACATGCCGATGCGTGACGGCAGCGATTTCAAGAACCAGATGTGCGCGACCGGGCTGGCCAGTTCGATATGGCCCATACGCTCGCGACGCACCGCGGCCTTGGTGACCTCGACGCCGCACTTCTCGCAGATGATGCCGCGATGCTTCATGCGCTTGTACTTGCCGCACAAGCACTCGTAATCCTTTACCGGCCCGAAAATCTTGGCGCAGAACAGGCCGTCACGCTCAGGCTTGAACGTACGGTAATTGATGGTTTCCGGCTTCTTGACCTCGCCATAGGACCAGGAGCGGATCATGTCCGGCGACGCGAGCGTGATCTTGATCGCGTCGAACTCTTCGGACTGTGCCTGCGATTTGAGGACTTTCACCAAATCTTTCATGGGGTCGGCTCCGTTGCGGAGTTGTCATGAGCGGGGCCCGAAACTTCCGGGACCCCGCGGACCGTCATTCTCGACAGCGTCAGGCCTTCAGCCTTCCAGCTCGATATCGATGCCCAGCGAGCGAATTTCCTTCACCAATACGTTGAAGGACTCCGGCATGCCGGCCTGCATGGTGTGGTCACCATCGACGATGCTCTTGTACATCTTGGTACGCCCTTCGACATCGTCGGACTTGACCGTGAGCATTTCCTGCAAGGTGTAGGCCGCGCCGTAGGCCTCCAGGGCCCAGACCTCCATCTCACCGAAGCGCTGCCCGCCGAATTGCGCCTTGCCGCCCAGCGGCTGCTGGGTGACCAGCGAGTAGGAGCCGGTGGAGCGCGCATGCATCTTGTCATCCACCAGGTGGTTGAGCTTGAGCATGTACATGTAACCCACGGTCACCGGGCGATCGAACTTCTCGCCGGTACGTCCGTCGGACAGCTCCATCTGGCCCGACTCGGGCAGATCGGCCAGCTTGAGCAGATGCTTGATCTCGTGCTCCTTGGCCCCGTCGAATACCGGCGTGGCGATCGGCACACCGCCGCGCAGGTTGCGCGCCAGAGTGATGACCTCCTCGTCGGAGAGCGAGTCGATATCTTCCTGACGGGTGCCCGGGGTGTTGTACACCTGCCCCAGGAACTCGCGAATCTCGTTCACCTGCTGCTCGCGGGCGTCACGCAGCATACGCTCGAGCTTGACGCCCAGCCCGCGGGCCGCCAGGCCCAGGTGGGTCTCGAGAATCTGCCCGACGTTCATGCGCGACGGCACGCCCAACGGGTTCAGCACGATATCGACGGGCTCGCCAGTCTTGTCGAAGGGCATGTCCTCGATCGGCATGATCGCGGAGATGACACCCTTGTTACCGTGACGGCCGGCCATCTTGTCGCCCGGCTGGATGCGACGCTTGACCGCCAGGTAGACCTTGACGATCTTGAGCACGCCCGGCGCCAGATCGTCGCCCTGGGTGAGCTTGCGCTTCTTGTCTTCGAAACGCTCGTCCATCTCCTTGCGACGGTTCTCCAGCTGCTCGTCGGCCTGCGCCAGCAACTCGTTGAGCGTCTCGTCCTGCAGGCGCAGCTTGAACCACTGCTGACGCGGCAGCTCGTCGAGATACTCCTCGGAGAGCACGTCGCCCTTCTTGAGCTTGGGCCCGCCGTTGACCGGCTGATCGAGCAGCGTGCGCTTGAGGCGCTCGAAGGTGGCATCCTCGGCGATGCGGTAGGTCTCCTGGAGATCCTTGCGCACCTCGTCGAGCTGCATCTGCTCGATGGACAGCGCGCGGGAGTCCTTCTCGACGCCGTCGCGGGTAAAGACCTGCACGTCGATGACCGTTCCCTTCATGCCGGTCGGTGCACGCAGCGAGGTGTCCTTAACATCGCTGGCCTTCTCACCGAAGATCGCGCGCAGCAGCTTCTCTTCCGGGGTCAGCTGGGTCTCGCCCTTGGGCGTGACCTTGCCGACCAGGATGTCGCCGGGGCCGACCTCGGCGCCGATGTAGACAACGCCCGCTTCGTCGAGCTTGCCCAGCGCCGATTCCCCGACATTGGGAATATCCGAGGTGATCTCTTCCGCACCCAGCTTAGTGTCGCGGGATACGCAGGTCAGCTCCTGGATATGGATCGTGGTGAAACGATCCTCCTGCACCACCCGCTCGGAGACGAGAATGGAGTCCTCGAAGTTGTAGCCGTTCCAGGGCATGAAGGCGATGCGCATGTTCTGCCCCAGTGCCAGGTCGCCCATGTCGACGGACGGGCCATCGGCCAGGATGTCGCCACGGGCAATCACGTCACCCGGGCGCACGATGGGACGCTGGTTCTGACAGGTGTTCTGGTTGGAGCGCACGTACTTGGTCAGGTTGTAGATATCGACGCCCGCTTCGCCGCCGATGATCTCCTCCTCGTTGACCCGCACCACGATGCGCTTGGCATCGACCGAGTCGATCACCCCGCCGCGGCGCGCCACGGCGCATACGCCGGAGTCACGCGCCACGAAACGCTCCATTCCGGTGCCCACCAGCGGCTTGTCGGCACGCAGGGTCGGCACCGCCTGACGCTGCATGTTCGACCCCATCAGAGCGCGGTTGGCGTCGTCGTGCTCGAGGAACGGAATCAGCGCCGCGGCGACGGAGACCACCTGACGCGGCGACACGTCCATCAAGGTCACCTTGTCGGGTGCCATGAAGGTGGTCTCGCCCTTGTGGCGGACCTGAACCAGATCGTCGACCAGCTTGTTGCCTTCATCGACGGTGGCCGAGGCCTGAGCGATGATGAAATCGCCCTCCTCGATCGCCGAGAGATGCACCACCTCGTCGGTGACCTGACGATCCACGACCTTGCGGTACGGCGTCTCGAGGAAGCCGTAGCTGTTGGTGTGGCTGTAGGTGGCCAGCGAGTTGATCAGACCGATGTTCGGACCTTCCGGCGTCTCGATCGGGCACAGACGGCCGTAGTGCGTGGCGTGAACGTCGCGCACCTCGAAGCCGGCGCGCTCACGGGTCAGACCACCCGGGCCGAGGGCGGAGACACGACGCTTGTGCGTCACCTCGGAAAGCGGGTTGTTCTGGTCCATGAACTGCGACAGCTGGCTCGAGCCGAAGAATTCCTTGACCGCCGCCGCGACCGGCTTGGCATTGATCAGGTCCTGCGGCATCAGGCCTTCGCTCTCGGCCATGGATAGACGTTCCTTGACCGCACGCTCGACACGCACCAGCCCTACGCGGAACTGGTTTTCGGCCATCTCGCCGACACAACGGATGCGACGGTTGCCCAGGTGGTCGATATCGTCGACGTCGCCGAAGCCGTTACGAATGGCGATCAGCTCCTTGAGCACGTCGAGGATGTCATCGTTGCCCAGCACACCCGGCCCCTCGTCGCTATCGCGACGCAGGCGGCGGTTGAACTTCATGCGACCGACGCCGGAAAGGTCGTAGCGGTCCTCGGTGAAGAACAGGTTGTGAAACAGCGTCTCGGCCGCTTCCTTGGTGGGCGGCTCGCCCGGACGCATCATGCGATAGATCTCGACCAGCGACTCGAGCTGCGAGCGCGTGGTATCGATCCTCAGCGTGTCGGACATGAACGACCCGCAGTCGAGCTCATTGGTGTAGAGCGTCTCGAGCGAGGTGATGCCCGCACGGCCCAGCTTCTCGAGCAGCTCCGGCGTGATCTCGGTGTTGCATTCGCAGATCAGCTCGCCGGTGTTGGGATCGACCTGATCCTTGGCCAGCGTCTTGCCAAACAGGTACTCCATCGGCACCTCGAGACGCTCGAGACCCGATTTTTCCATCTGCTTGATATGCTTCTGGGTGATGCGACGGCCCTCTTCGACGATCACGCTGCCATCGACATCCTTGATGTCGAAGGTGGCGGTTTCACCGCGCAGGCGCGACGGCACCAGATCCACCGAGAAGCCCGCTTCCTCGATGTGATAGGTGCTGGTGACGAAGAAGGTCTCGAGGATCTCCTCGGCGCTCATGCCCAGCGCACGCAGCAGCACGGTCGCCGGCAGCTTGCGGCGACGGTCGATACGTACGAAGACGTTGTCCTTGGGGTCGAACTCGAAGTCCAGCCAGGAGCCACGGTAAGGGATGATCCGCGCAGAATAGAGCAGCTTGCCCGAGGAGTGGCTCTTGCCCTTGTCGTGATCGAAGAACACCCCCGGCGAACGGTGCAGCTGGGAGACGATGACACGCTCGGTACCGTTGACGACAAAGGTCCCGTTCTCGGTCATCAGGGGGATTTCCCCCATATAGACTTCCTGCTCCTTGATGTCCTTGATCGCCCGGTTGGATGACTCCTTGTCATAAATGATCAAGCGCACCTTGACCCGCAACGGTGCCGAGTAGGTCACTCCGCGAAGCTGACACTCCTTGACGTCGAACGCCGGGGTACCGAAACGATAACTGACGTACTCGAGAGCGGCACTTCCTGAGAAACTCTCGATGGGGAACACGGACTTGAAGGCTGCGTTCAGGCCGACATCAAGACGCGCCTCGGGTGCCCGGTCCTGCTGGAGGAAGTCGTAATAGGAATCAAGCTGGATGGCCAGCAGGTAGGGCACATCCATTACTTGTGGCAGTTTGCCGAAATCCTTGCGGATGCGTTTTTTCTCAGTGTATGAGTAAGCCATCTGTATTCCCCAGCTTGTTCACCATGGGTGACCGATGCGTGGTCGGCGCCACCTGACGGGGCGGACCCACCCCGTCAGGCGCTGACGGCAAGCCCCCATCGAGAGGCTCGCCGTCGGAATTCGTCTAGCGGTAGTCTGACAACGCCAGGCTAGTCACAACAGAAAAAGGCCGGCAGCGGGAAGCCCGCCACCAGCCGTGGAAGCTTACGCAGCGCGTGAAGCCATGAGCACGAAGTTACTTGAGCTCCACGCTTGCGCCGGCTTCTTCCAGCTTCTTCTTGGCCGCTTCGGCATCGTCCTTGGACATGCCTTCCTTGACGGTCGCCGGAGCGCCGTCTACGGCTGCCTTGGCTTCTTTCAGGCCGAGACCGGTGATCTCGCGAACCACCTTGATGACGTTGACCTTCTTGTCACCGGCGCCAGTCAGCACCAGATCGAATTCAGTCTGCTCTTCAGCGGCTTCGCCAGCAGCAGCCGGGCCAGCAACAACGGCCGCAGCAGCGGAAACGCCGAACTTCTCTTCCATTGCGGAAACCAGTTCAGCGACTTCCATAACGGACATTTCGGCGACGGCGTTGATGATGTCTTCTTGAGTCAGTGCCATGATATGTTTCCTAAACTTTGCGGAGCGCCCCGCATCGCGGTTCAGCGCTCAATAAACCCATTCACGTTTCAGACAATTCAGGAGGACGCGCTTAAGCGGCTTCTTCCTGCTTCTTGTCACGCAATGCTGCGAGGGTACGAACCAGCTTGCCGGCAGAAGCTTCCTTCATGACGGACATCAGCTTGGCAATCGCCTCGTCGTATGTCGGCAACGTGGCCAGACGATCGATGTCAGCAGCCGGAATCAGCTCGCCTTCGTAAGCCAGCGCCTTGACTTCAAAGTCCTTCTGTCCCTTCAGGAACTCCTTGAACAGACGAGCGGCAGCGCCCGGGTGCTCATAGGAGAAGGCCAGCAGGGTCGGGCCTGAGAAAGTCTCGTCCAGAATCTCCCAAGGAGTTCCGGCTAGTGCGCGGCGTGCCAGAGTGTTGCGGACAACACGAATCTGGACGCCATTCTCGCGGGCCTGTTTGCGCAGATCGGTCATTGCGCTGACAGTGACGCCGCGGGAATCGGCAACAACGACGGAGAGAGCGTCCTTAGCGGCTTCACTGACCTCAGCAACGATTGCTTTCTTGCCTTCGAGACCTAGTGGCACGGTGTTCACTCCTTCGTGCCGGGACACTCATGACGAACGTCCCGGTGGTTACCATCTCTCCCACTGTCTGACTGACAACAGGGGAGTCTTGGGTGATGGTGCTCACCAGCGAACTGGCGGGGCACACCATCTGCGCAGGCTACTCTTCATGCAAACCGGCCCTACGAACCGGCTGCATGTCGAGCGATTAAGCCGCCCTCAGGCGTCACCTGCGGTCTTTGACGGTGCCCCGCCCGCTTGGCACGGGGACCGCAAAGTTACTGCTACCATCATCGATCACGCGAATGCGCTGTGGTCGACGGTCAGACCCGGGCCCATGGTGGTGGACAGGGTCAGCTTCTTGAAATAGATACCCTTGGAGGTGCTGGGCTTCAGACGCTTGAGGTCGTTAACCAGAGCTTCCAGGTTGCCGCGAATGGCGTCGGAGGAGAAATCCACCTTGCCCAGGCTGGTATGGATGATACCGTTCTTGTCGGTACGGAAACGCACCTGACCCGCCTTGGCATTCTTGACTGCCGTCGCTACATCGGGCGTTACGGTGCCGACCTTGGGGTTCGGCATCAGACCGCGCGGACCGAGGATCTGGCCCAGCTGGCCCACGACACGCATCGCATCGGGGGAGGCAATGACGACGTCGAAGTCGAGGTTACCTTTCTTGACCTGGTCTGCCAGATCGTCCATGCCGACGATGTCGGCACCGGCTTCCTTGGCAGCGTCAGCAGCGGCACCCTGGGTAAAGACGGCTACACGTACGTCTTTGCCCGTACCGTTGGGCATGACGGTAGCACCACGTACTACCTGGTCGGATTTACGCGGATCGACACCCAGGTTGATGGCAACCTCGACGGACTCCTTGAACTTGACCGTAGAAACCTCGGCAAGCAGGGCAACCGCCTCTTCCAGGCTATAAACCTTGGAGGCGTCGACTTTCTCGCGGATCATCTGAGCGCGCTTGGACAGTTTCGCCATGATCAAAGGCCCTCCACGTTGAGACCCATGCTACGGGCACTGCCGGCAATGGTACGAACCGCAGCGTCAAGATCAGCAGCCGTCAGATCGGGCTCCTTGGTCTTGGCGATCTCTTCGAGCTGTTCACGCGTGACGGTGCCGACCTTGGTCTTGTTCGGCACACCGGAACCCGACTTGATACCGGCGGCTTTCTTCAGCAGCACGGCAGCAGGCGGCGTCTTGGTAACGAAGGTGAAACTGCGGTCGGAATAGACCGTGATCACCACCGGTGTCGGCAGACCCGGCTCGATTTCCTGCGTTGCGGCGTTGAAGGCCTTGCAGAATTCCATGATATTCACACCGTGCTGACCCAGCGCGGGGCCGACGGGGGGACTCGGGTTCGCCTTACCCGCTGCAACCTGCAGCTTGATATAGGCTTGGACTTTCTTCGCCATGATGAACTCCAGTTGGGTGATAGCGCCTTGCGGCTCCCCGGGTTAAGGCCGGATTTCGGCCCAAAGTACAGCAGAGATTCGGACTATTCTTTCTCGACCTGCGAGAATTCCAGCTCTACAGGCGTGGCGCGACCGAAGATGAGCACACTGACCTGGAGGCGGCTCTTTTCGTAATTGACCTCTTCGACGGCGCCATTGAAGTCGGCAAACGGACCATCAATGACACGCACCATCTCGCCCGGCTCGAAAAGCGTCTTGGGGCGCGGCTTGTCGCTGCCGTCCTGGACACGGCGCAGGATGGCATCGGCCTCTTTCTTGGTGATGGGCGCAGGCTTCTCCGGCGTACCACCGATAAAGCCCATGACGCGAGGCGTCTCATTGACCAGGTGCCATGTCTCGTCATTCATTTCCATTTCGACGAGCACGTAGCCGGGATAGAATTTGCGCTCGCTCTTGCGGCGTTTGCCATCGCGCATTTCCACGACTTCTTCCGTCGGGACCAGGATCTCGCCGAACTGATCTTCCATGCCATACAGCTTGACACGCTCGATCAGCGAGCGCATGACATGCTTCTCGAAACCGGAATAGGCGTGAACGACGTACCAACGCTTGGACATGGAGTCTCCTAACCAATGATGCCGGACATCGCCCAGCCAAGAACGGTGTCAATCACCCACAGCATCAAACCCACCAGCAGCACGGCTGCCAGCACGATCAGAGTGGTTTGCAGGGTTTCCTGACGCGTCGGCCATACCACGCGCTGAATCTCTTTACGCGAATTGCGCGCCAGATCCATCAGCGCCTGCCCCTTTGCCGTCGTCAGCGCGACTGCCGCAGCGGCGACACCCAGGACGACTACGCCCAGCACGCGATATAGCAAGGCTTGTTCAGCAAAGTAAGCGTTACCGACGACAGCGAGCCCAACGAGGATGACGACGACCGCCCACTTGGCCACGTCGTGGCGCGACCCCTGCACCTCGGCGCTGTGTTTCATGGAAAGGAACTCCTCAAAGTCAGGGCGCGGCAATCGAGAACAAGAAATTATATCAGAAATAGCCAGCCTGGGGAAGACTGGCAGGCCAGGAGGGAATCGAACCCCCAACCTGCGGTTTTGGAGACCGCTGCTCTGCCAATTGAGCTACTGGCCTGTAACTTTTGTCATCCGCGACGCTGCGGCTATCTAGACTAGCGTCCAAATGACAGCGGGCGCAATGATAACGAACACGCCCACACTTGGCAACTCTCGCAGATAAAGAAAAAGACGAGCATCTTGCTCGCCTCTTCTAACTGGAGCTCATGGACGGATTTGAACCGTCGACCTCACCCTTACCAAGGGTGTGCTCTACCCCTGAGCTACATGAGCGAAACTGGAGCGGGCAGCGGGAATCGAACCCGCATCATCAGCTTGGAAGGCTGAGGTTCTACCATTAAACTATGCCCGCTACCTACTCTTGCACCAACTCGCAACGCCAGTCGGCAAAATCTGGTGGAGGGGGAAGGATTCGAACCTTCGAAGCTTTCGCGGCAGATTTACAGTCTGCTCCCTTTGGCCACTCGGGAACCCCTCCAACGTGGCGGCAAATTCTACCACCTCCGGCTGATTTGTCAAGCACTTACCAACTATTGTGTTGCGAATCTGCCAGCGCCCGAGCCGTGTATCTCGGAACGCGGCGTAGTGTGTCAAAGCAGCATTGAGAATGCAAGTCCTGCGCGAATTTTTTCTAGCGGTGCTGGAGTGGGCACGACGGGCGCTCCCGAAAGGCGCCCGGCACGTTCGGCTCCCGTCAACGGGAAGCGGGCCTCCAGACCGGCATATACCATATCCGGCCAGACAGCATGAGGCATCCTGATACCTCGCGACACGACTCGGGCATCACCACCGGTCAGCAACAGCGGCAGGCTGACGCCCTCTCGGTCACAGACTTCGCTATAGATGCGATTGACGGCACTCACTGCAGCCATGTAGATCCCGTGATTAACGGCCTCGATGGTGTTGCGTCCCGGAGCGAGCAGCTCGTCCGCCTCACTGTCGGGATCGATCGCCACATTGCGCGTTCCCAGCTTGAGGCTCTCCTTCATCAAGCGTAGCCCAGGGAGTATGTATCCCCCGAGGTGGCGCCCGCCGGAGAGCACGAAGTCCATGGTGATCGCACTGCCGCAATCGACACTACAGCAGCCCCCCGTCAACTGATAACCGGCCAGGACCCCCATCCAGCGATCCACGCCAAGCCGCGAGGGTTCTTCATAGCCGCACGTTACACCAACCGCCTCGGGGACCGAACGAGCCACATGCACCGAGCCGACACGATGGCGCAGCAAGGCTACCGTCTCTCGCAGCACCGCCTCACGCGCCACACTGGAAATACGCACCGCCTCGACCACATCGAGATCCGGAATATCCGCGCCCGGACGCCACTCTTCCCGCGTCCAGACCGCACCCCGCGAACGTATCTCGCTACTATTGATATCCTTGAGGCGCCACTTGGATAGCGTATTGCCAATGTCGAGATCCAGTATCATGTCAGTCCGCGCAAGCTGATTTCTCCTCCGGCTAACGTCTGGAGCCGGCCTTCGGTCTGTACGAGCAGATTACCCGACGCATCCACTCCCTGAGCCATCGCTTGATAAGCTGTCCGCCCCTGCTGGACCTCGATGACTTCGCCGGCATGGGCATTACGCCGGTTCCATGCTTCCTGCCACGGAGCGAACCCCTCTCGCTCGAAACGCGGCAGCATCTCGAACATGGCATTGATCATGCCGGCCGCCAGGCCGTTGCGTGAAACGTCAGGGATGACGTCACGCAACCCAGCGGCAGGCTGCCCGATACTTCCTTGCAACGAGGCGGGCAGAGCCACATTCACTCCGATACCGATGACCACCTCGCAGGGGCCTGCAACATCACCGCTGACTTCAAGCAGGATTCCGGCCAGCTTGTAGCGCTGCCCAGCCTGGATCAGCAGCACGTCATTGGGCCACTTGAGCGCCACACACGCTCCCAAATCTTCCAGCACCTGGGCAAGCGCCACGCCAACAGCCAGGCTCAGCCCCTCGAGCGTTGCCACTCCGCCTTCGAAACGCCACCCCATGGAGAAAAGAATGCTTCCTCCCCAGGAGGTGACCCAATTGCGGCCACGCCGACCTCGGCCGGCAGTCTGGCTTTCTGCCAGGCAGACCTCGGCATGTCCTGCCCCCAATTGAAAGCGTTCCCGCAGGAACGTATTCGTCGAAGGCAAGTCATCCTTGATGAACAGCGCCTTCATGCAGCGTCGGGAGTGTGCCGCCAGATCATGGTCGATGAGCGTGCCATCCAAAAGGTCAAGCGGCTGCGCAAGACGATATCCCCGCCCTTTGACCGCTTCGAGCGGCAGAGCCATCGCCTCGAGTTTCTTGAGCTGCTTCCATACGGCCGTGCGCGACACGCCCAGCGCTTCGCCCAACTGCTCGCCGGAGTGATAGCCTCCGTCGCTCAGCAGGCGGATCAGATCGCCGATGGTCATCCGAGGTGCCCCAGTCGGGAAAAACCCCCATTCTAGCGGAACCCTACCACCCACGGGGAGTATCAACGACCAAAGTGGACCCTACCGATACAAAACAGGGCGCTCCTCATCGATAGGAGCGCCCTGCCTGTGCTGCGAAGAGTAAAAATCAAAACTTTGCCGACCAGGCCAAGGTATAAGTGCGGCCTCGTCCTTGGTAGTCGTAGAGGTATGCCGGACCATATCCCGGAGAATAGAAGCCGACGGCACGCTGGCCCCAAGGGGTGGAATACTGCTCATCGAATAGATTAGCCACGCCCAGGCTGAACCTGCCATAGTCGGTCTGCTGGCTACCTAGCAGGTCGAACGTCGTGAAGCCTTCGATTTCAGCGTTCTGATAGTCCTCATAATCCCAGGCATGGTTGGCCTGCAGGCGGACCGACCGCTCGAAATCGGACCAGCCGACATGCAAGGTCGCCGTATCTTGGGAGGGATACGGCGCTACCGTAATTCCGCGATCCACCCATTCATCATCGATCTTCTGTTCCGAGGTCAGGACATGCAGGGTTCCGCCCACTTCCCAGTGGTTGCCGAAGAAACGGGTTGCCGAAGCTTCCAGGCCGTAATCGCGACGATCATCCTCGATTTGAGCGATGTTCAGATCCCCGTCCAACTCGATGGCCTTTTTTGACCACGCATAGTAGAGCGCTGCCTGAGTCAGCCAGTCGTTACCGCGATAACGCCACCCCAACTCCACCTGACGCGTCTTGATGCCATCCAGGGGATTGTCGCTGACCGTCTGCCCCGCCCGGCCATAATATTTGGACGGGTCGGGCAACTCGAAGCCTTCGCTGTAACTGGTCCAGACCTGATGGCCATTATAGAATTCATACAGCACACCTGCATTGAACAGTGTGACGTCGTAATCGTTCTCACCGCCCGGCACACTGTTGAAGTCGTCGATCTCCACATCCATATGTTGCTGGCGAGCACCGGCAGACAACTGCAGCGAGTCAGTCACCCACCAGGCGCTTTGAGCAAACGCCGCCATGCTGTCGACCTCAAACCCGGGATAGCGCGGAGTTACACGGCTTGCCTCCTGCACCAAACCACCCGTGGCATCGGTAATGGCCTTGTTGAAATACATCTGGCTGGCATCGAACTCCTCGCGATCAAAATCCAGGCCATAAGTCACGTTCAGGTTATCGGTCGGATCCGCAGAGAACAGCCCCTTGATGCCACTGAGCTTGGTATTCTGCTTGGACGCAGCGAAATAGTAGCCTCCATTGGCACGGTCGGCGTAAGGGAATGGGTGAAAAGCGGCTTCTTCCTCGCGATGAAAGGCCTGAAGGTAGAAATCCTGGCCTAGCAGATCGGCATGATGGTAATTGACGTTGACCAGCTTGCGCTCTGTACGGGGCTCACGATCGGCCGAAAACCCGTCGCTGATCTCGGCATCGTTCAAGTTCGGGGTCGCCGCGGTGAGGTTGGGATAATAGACACCACGATCATCCTCGTAGCCCGAATCATAGAGCTGCGCTGTCACATCCAGGGTCTGCTGCGCATCAATGGCAAATGATAGATTGCCCATGATGTCGATACTGCGGTTTCCCTGCAGGTCGCTCTGGGCGATATCGGGAAATATCTCGTCACCACTTGCGTCGTATTGACGCCCATTGTCCTGATAAGCGACACCAAGACGCCCCTGCAGCCGGTCATTGCCTCCCGCGACTGCCACCGCAGCACGTCGGTCAAGGTCCTCGCTATCATTGAAGCCTGACGTCAGGCTGAGCTCTGTCTCGAGAGTGGGCGCACCTGCGTGTCCCTTCTTGGTGACGATATTGATAATGCCGCCCGTGGCGCCGCCTCCGTATAGACTGCTGGCGCCGGACAGCACTTCGACCCGGGCAATATTGAAAGGATCGATGGCATCGAACTGGCGTGAAAGCCCACGAGAGCTATTGAGCGACACACCGTCGATCAATACCTGAACGCTGCGCCCCCTCAGATTCTGCCCCGCATTGGTGCGCCCCTGGGGTCCGAAATCCAACCCCGGTACCAGTTTTCCCAGTGCCGTCTTGAGATCGACGCCACTGTGGATCTGCTGTTGGATCTCTTCCGCCTCCACGACCCATACCGTTCCCGGAATCTCGCTTATCTGCGATGGGGTGCGTGATCCGACAACCACCATGGTGTCTTGCTGCTCCTCGGCGGCCCGAAGCCCCATGGAGGCGAGTCCGACCGTCATACCCACGACGAATGTACTTGTTTTCATTAGAATTTCCTTGACCTTGCGGATCAACTTCATGTCGAGGCGTATAGTAGGGAACTCGTCTTTCCCATTCAATGATAATCATTGTATTTTACGTCCAGCGCTTGAGACGCACGCTAGGAATGCACGGCGAGACAATATTGGCGAGCACCAACGCAAAAACCCCCTGTCCGTGGGGACAGGGGGTTCGAAGAGGTGCCTGACGATGACTCGGCCGGCGTTCCGGGACTCTCCATGAGGAGACCCCTGGCTTTCCTCCACACCAATAAAATACCCCAGCTTCTTTCGAAGCTGGGGTACGGTATAGGTGCCTGACGATGACCTACTCTCGCATGGGGAGACCCCACACTACCATCGGCGCTGAGCGGTTTCACTGCTGAGTTCGGCATGGGGTCAGGTGGTTCCCGCACGCTATGGTCGTCAGGCGTAACTGGTGTCGTCCCGCGAGGCCTTCCGGCCCGCCGCGCGACGACGCAACATGGATCTGCTGACCGCGATACGTCTCTGGTATCCGGCAATTGTCGAGGTGACCTCAGACCCCTTGGGGTTATATGGTCAAGCCTCACGGGCCATTAGTACACGTTAGCTCAACGCATTGCTGCGCTTCCACACCGTGCCTATCAACCAGCTGGTCTTGCTGGGCCCTTCAGGGGGCGCAAGGCCCCAGGGAAGTCTCATCTTGAAGGGGGCTTCCCGCTTAGATGCTTTCAGCGGTTATCCCGTCCGTACATAGCTACCCGGCAATGCGATTGGCATCACAACCGGAACACCAGAGGTACGTCCACTCCGGTCCTCTCGTACTAGGAGCAGCGCTTCTCAAACTTCCGACGCCCACGGCAGATAGGGACCGAACTGTCTCACGACGTTCTAAACCCAGCTCGCGTACCACTTTAAATGGCGAACAGCCATACCCTTGGGACCGACTTCAGCCCCAGGATGTGATGAGCCGACATCGAGGTGCCAAACACCGCCGTCGATGTGAACTCTTGGGCGGTATCAGCCTGTTATCCCCGGAGTACCTTTTATCCGTTGAGCGATGGCCCTTCCATACAGAACCACCGGATCACTAGAACCTACTTTCGTACCTGCTCGACGTGTCTGTCTCGCAGTCAAGCACCCTTATGCTCTTGCACTCAGTGCACGATTTCCAACCGTGCTGAGGGTACCTTCGTGCTCCTCCGTTACGCTTTGGGAGGAGACCGCCCCAGTCAAACTACCCACCACACACTGTCCTCGACCCGGATGACGGGTCTGAGTTAGAACGCCAATGATGCCAGGCTGGTATTTCAAGGTTGGCTCCACCCGAACTGGCGTCCGGGTTTCCAAGCCTCCCAGCTATCCTACACAAGCAACATCAGCATCCAGTGTGAAGCTATAGTAAAGGTTCACGGGGTCTTTCCGTCTAGCCGCGGGTACACAGCATCTTCACTGCGATTTCAATTTCACTGAGTCTCGGGTGGAGACAGCGTGGCCATCATTACGCCATTCGTGCAGGTCGGAACTTACCCGACAAGGAATTTCGCTACCTTAGGACCGTTATAGTTACGGCCGCCGTTTACCGGGGCTTCGATCAGGAGCTTCGCGTGAGCTAACACCATCAATTAACCTTCCGGCACCGGGCAGGCGTCACACCCTATACGTCCGCTTGCGCGTTTGCAGAGTGCTGTGTTTTTAATAAACAGTTGCAGCCACCTGGTATCTTCGACCGGCGTCGGCTTCACCCGCAGGGGCTTCACCTAATGCCGGCGTGCCTTCTCCCGAAGTTACGGCACCATTTTGCCTAGTTCCTTCACCCGAGTTCTCTCAAGCGCCTGGGTATTCTCTACCTGACCACCTGTGTCGGTTTGGGGTACGGTCGCATGTGATCTGAAGCTTAGAGGCTTTTCCTGGAAGCGTGGCATCAATGACTTCCAGACCGTAGTCTGTTCGTCTCGTGTCTCGGCCTGGGGATTCCGGATTTGCCTGAAATCCCAGCCTACTCACTTTCACCCGGACAACCAACGCCGGGCTCACCTAGCCTTCTTCGTCCCCCCATCGCAATCACATCCGGTACGGGAATATTGACCCGTTTCCCATCGACTACGCCTTTCGGCCTCGCCTTAGGGGCCGACTCACTCTGCTCCGATTAGCGTAGAACAGAAACCCTTGGTCTTCCGGCGGGGGAGTTTTTCACTCCCCTTGTCGTTACTCATGTCAGCATTCGCACTCGTGATATCTCCAGCAAGCTTCTCAACTCACCTTCACCGATTTACACGACGCTCCTCTACCGCTCATCCAGAGGATGAACCCGTAGCTTCGGCACCTGGTTTGAGCCCCGTTACATCTTCCGCGCAGGCCGACTCGACTAGTGAGCTATTACGCTTTCTTTAAAGGATGGCTGCTTCTAAGCCAACCTCCTAGCTGTCTAAGCCTTCCCACATCGTTTCCCACTTAACCAGGATTTTGGGGCCTTAGCTGACGGTCTGGGTTGTTTCCCTTTTCACGACGGACGTTAGCACCCGCCGTGTGTCTCCCACGCTGTACTCACCGGTATTCGGAGTTTGCCTCGGGTTGGTAACCCGGGATGGGCCCCTAGCCGAAACAGTGCTCTACCCCCGGCGGTAATACGTGAGGCGCTACCTAAATAGCTTTCGAGGAGAACCAGCTATCTCCGAGCTTGATTAGCCTTTCACTCCGATCCACAAGTCATCCGAATCTTTTTCAACAGATCCCGGTTCGGGCCTCCAGTTGATGTTACTCAACCTTCACCCTGCTCATGGATAGATCGCCCGGTTTCGGGTCTATTCCCAGCGACTGGTCGCCCAGTTAAGACTCGGTTTCCCTACGCCTCCCCTATTCGGTTAAGCTCGCCACTGAAAATAAGTCGCTGACCCATTATACAAAAGGTACGCGGTCACCCAACAAGTGGGCTCCCACTGCTTGTACGCATACGGTTTCAGGATCTATTTCACTCCCCTCGCCGGGGTTCTTTTCGCCTTTCCCTCACGGTACTGGTTCACTATCGGTCAGCCAGGAGTATTTAGCCTTGGAGGATGGTCCCCCCGTCTTCAGTCAAGGTTTCACGTGCCCCGACCTACTCGATTTCACGTTGGTTGGATTTCGGCTACGGGACTGTCACCCGCTATGGTCAGGTTTCCCACCCTGTTCGCCTATCGGCCCCAACGCTTAAGGGCTGGTCCCCGTTCGCTCGCCGCTACTGGGGGAATCTCGGTTGATTTCTTTTCCTCGGGGTACTTAGATGTTTCAGTTCCCCCGGTTCGCCTCGCTGCACTATGTATTCATGCAGCGATACTCACCTGATGGTGAGTGGGTTTCCCCATTCGGAAATGCCCGGGTCGCAGGTTGTTTGCCACCTCGCCGAGCCTTATCGCAGGCTTCCACGTCCTTCATCGCCTCTGGCTGCCAAGGCATCCACCGTATGCGCTTAATCGCTTGACCATATAACCCGAAGGGGTCTGGTCTGCGATCACTACGACAATTGCCGGATACGCTTGAGACGTATCTTGCTCTCTTATGCCTAAGAGAGACTTTTGTCAGCATGATCCATATTGTTAAAGAGCGACTGTTCAGAGAACAGTGATAAGCGCTCAGCCAGGCCGGAGGGCCTGTTCAGCGTTTATCACTGGTCACGAAACGAGGACTGTCGGGAAGTGAGGATGGTGGAGCCAAGCGGGATCGAACCGCTGACCTCCTGCGTGCAAGGCAGGCGCTCTCCCAGCTGAGCTATGGCCCCTCTGATGTCCCTTGATGGGATAATTTTAGTCAGGGCGAGGCATTTCGTGGCGCCGCCTAGCCTGCTAGGCAAGTCACGAAATAACGAAGCACTGGATAAAATTTGGTGGGTCTGGGCAGACTCGAACTGCCGACCTCACCCTTATCAGGGGTGCGCTCTAACCAACTGAGCTACAGACCCAGCACCATACTAACTGCTAAGCCTGTTGCAGTTCGGTCGGCCGACCTCACCCTCCTTCCCATTTAAGGTCAGGGGGTGCGCTCTAACCCACTGAGCTACAGACCCGGCTTCAAACCACTGGGTCCGCGACCCAAACAGTCTTTTGCTCTGGCCGATCAGGTAATTCATTGTGGACACTTGCCGGGAAGAGGCGAGTCGTCGATTAAGGAGGTGATCCAGCCGCAGGTTCCCCTACGGCTACCTTGTTACGACTTCACCCCAGTCATGAACCACACCGTGGTGATCGCCCTCCCGAAGGTTAGGCTAACCACTTCTGGTGCAGTCCACTCCCATGGTGTGACGGGCGGTGTGTACAAGGCCCGGGAACGTATTCACCGTGACATTCTGATTCACGATTACTAGCGATTCCGACTTCACGGAGTCGAGTTGCAGACTCCGATCCGGACTGAGGCAGGCTTTCTGGGATTCGCTCCACGTCGCCGTCTTGCAACCCTTTGTACCTGCCATTGTAGCACGTGTGTAGCCCTACCCGTAAGGGCCATGATGACTTGACGTCGTCCCCACCTTCCTCCGGTTTGTCACCGGCAGTCTCCCTAGAGTTCCCGGCCGGACCGCTGGCAAATAGGGATAGGGGTTGCGCTCGTTACGGGACTTAACCCAACATTTCACAACACGAGCTGACGACAGCCATGCAGCACCTGTCTCTGCGCTCCCGAAGGCACCCCGGAATCTCTTCCGGGTTCGCAGGATGTCAAGGGTAGGTAAGGTTCTTCGCGTTGCATCGAATTAAACCACATGCTCCACCGCTTGTGCGGGCCCCCGTCAATTCATTTGAGTTTTAACCTTGCGGCCGTACTCCCCAGGCGGTCGACTTATCGCGTTAACTGCGCCACTAAGTCCTCAAGGGACCCAACGGCTGGTCGACATCGTTTACGGCGTGGACTACCAGGGTATCTAATCCTGTTTGCTACCCACGCTTTCGCACCTCAGTGTCAGTGTCAGTCCAGAAGGCCGCCTTCGCCACTGGTATTCCTCCCGATCTCTACGCATTTCACCGCTACACCGGGAATTCTACCTTCCTCTCCTGCACTCTAGCGTGACAGTTCCGGATGCCGTTCCCAGGTTGAGCCCGGGGCTTTCACAACCGGCTTATCATGCCACCTACGCGCGCTTTACGCCCAGTAATTCCGATTAACGCTCGCACCCTCCGTATTACCGCGGCTGCTGGCACGGAGTTAGCCGGTGCTTCTTCTGCGGGTGATGTCGTTCCTGAGGGGTATTGACCCCCAGGCCTTCTTCCCCGCTGAAAGTGCTTTACAACCCGAAGGCCTTCTTCACACACGCGGCATGGCTGGATCAGGCTTGCGCCCATTGTCCAATATTCCCCACTGCTGCCTCCCGTAGGAGTCTGGGCCGTGTCTCAGTCCCAGTGTGGCTGATCATCCTCTCAGACCAGCTACGGATCGTTGCCTTGGTGAGCCGTTACCTCACCAACCAGCTAATCCGACATAGGCTCATCCGATAGCGCAAGGTCCGAAGATCCCCTGCTTTCTCCCGTAGGACGTATGCGGTATTAGCCTGGGTTTCCCCAGGTTATCCCCCACTACCGGGCAGATTCCTATGCATTACTCACCCGTCCGCCGCTCGCCGGCGAGGTGCAAGCACCTCCCGCTGCCGCTCGACTTGCATGTGTTAGGCCTGCCGCCAGCGTTCAATCTGAGCCATGATCAAACTCTTCAGTTTAAAATCATATGGTCCGTTAAGCGGACCAAACTTGGCTCAAGGTCAAAGCTTCTCTTGACGAGTCGCTTGCCTTGAAGGTCTTGGTGACTGTTCACCCCTTCGCCGGCAAGCGCCCACATGAATTACCTGATCGATTGTTAAAGAGCGTCTCGCTAAACGCACCAGACCATCGCCTGGCGTCGCTTCCGGCCCGAGGGCCCCGCCGCGAGAGAGGCGTATTCTACTGAGCCGGCCGGATTTGTCAACCCCGGATGGCCTGGCGATCCGCTGCGGATCGTCGGGCCCGCCCTGGGATGGCGGCCGTCTCGAGTGGGGCGCATTCTACCGTTTCCGATGGCGTCGTCAAGCGATTTTCGGCGCGCCTTAAACTCACGGCGCCGTCGAAAAACCCAACGACAACAATGCGTTGCCTCACTTCCCACCGCCGGCGACGTCTGGGCGTCGGCAGCAGCGGAGGCGTACTTTACGACACCGAAAGGTGGGGCGCAATCCCCCGAGTGGAAAAATTTTAGTGGCTATGATCACTCGAATAATAGCTACATACGCATGAGTTAAGTCATCCGGCAGTGCCTCTCCTGCATCTGATCTCTTGTCTTGTGGCCGTCTATTGGGCTCGGTATCGATACACCCGTAATGAAGGAAGGAAAACTTCCTCCTCGAGACGCTCATCTGAACGCTTTGCGCGCATTCGCTTCTCGGGCGGAAAAGGTGGCGGTCTGTTGTAATCAGGCAACCGACCATCCGGGGAGGGGATAAATAAAGGCAGCGCAACATTCATTGCTCTGCGTAACCTCCCATCTACCAAGGGTTCCCGAAAAAAGAGGTTGGCTCTCATGAGCGGCGCTTGCTTTTGCACGCGGGCCAGAGGCTCTCCACTGGGAATACTTGCAAGCTTTCCAAGTTGGATACGAATGTGTGGCGCATCGGCATCCAAGGACAACAACATCTTTTCCACTTGGCTGACCGTCAGTCGACGAATAGAGCGCCCGCTACTATACCACGCCAAGCGTACCCTGCTTAGCTCCGCATCGGCAGTAGGGATATGCCGCCAAGACTGCTTTAAGTGTAAACGTGCCAAGCCCTGCTGCTTCAAATGGTCATTTAACATGGGGTGACGAAACGGAAGCGTTGCCTTGATCTCTGCAATCATCCCAGGCTTTTCTTTCTGAACTTGACTGATAAGCTCAGAAAATTCCGACTTGGCCAAGTTTACTCGCTCAACCGCATGCATTAGGGGGGGATCGGCTGCAATCAGTCCTACGTAAGTGCGCGTCACCCGCCCATCCTGCCCATCTAAATACCAGAAGTCGAAAAGCGCCCGGCGCAACCATTCTGCATCTGGTGTTGAATGGTCCAGTGCCCATGCAGCACGTTGGCTGGTCTGGTACTGCTTCACCAACTCCTCGGTGGCCTCTGTAATATGGTCAAAAGCTGCTTCAAGTCCTGCAAGCAACCGGTATTGGACATCCGCCATGCCCCCTCCCCAGCCTCGATGGTTACCCCCGACGGGGCAGTTGCGCTATGCGCTATAGTAATTTGTATGGCTTGGCCTATGCACCGGAAAGGCATCTGACTCAGACTGACTCGGAAGAGCAATGATAAGTTCGACGTGATCGATCAAGGCCAGGCCGCTCCAAGCCAAACGGCAGCGAACAACAGCTCACTTTGAGTGAGACCAGCCAAGCTTACATCCAAGTGCAGCCGGGCAACCACTCACTTCTTGCCCCGCTTCACTCCATATACTTGCTTACTTAGGCGCTGTAACTTTCCCTATCGCTCTTGCCGACTTGAAGCTTTTCTATTAAGCACGTTTATTCACTCCATGCTAAACATACGAACCGAACCTCTTGAGCAGAGCCAAAAGCTTGCATTGCTATTTTAATACGTTAAAGTATGCGTCAGGCAAATATTTTACGGCTAGACTAGCGTAAGCCACTTAACTGGAGCAGAAATGTCTAAACTTTTTCAATCCTATCAAGAAAAGCAACGCCTGATGCAACAGCTCTCTGAAGAGCTGAAGCAGATGGAGGACGACAATCGCCTCAAACAGGAGATTGAATTCAAGGAAAAGCTTGAACAGCTGATGACGGAGTTCAACAAGAGCGCCAAGGATGTTCTCGATATACTGAACCCCAGTTCCGAAGCTGCTTCTTTCGAGAAGCCAGCAGGGCGTCGCAAGCGTAAGCTGAAGGTATATGAAAACCCCAACACCAAGGAAGTCGTGAAAACACGGGGGGGCAATCATAAGACGCTCAAGACGTGGAAGGATGAGCATGGTGCCGAAACTGTAGAAAGCTGGCTGGTGAGAGAAGAAGGCTGAAAAGCGGCTGGTGACAAGGAACCCAAACCTGCAAGTTCATCAAGACGGGCCTGAGACCACTCGCCTATCGCTTTGATCCAGTTGGAGCAGGTATTGCAGAGCGGCGAATAGCTCTCTAGGGATTCTGCCGTCATGCATTATGTTCTTTAAGCCGAATCCAAGCAAAGAACGCTTTGCATGGCGCTTGGTCAAGCTCTTTACTGCTAGCCCGGTGTTGCATTCAACACCGGGCTGATTCTAGGTTCATCGTAGATTAGCGTGAAAAAGGAAGGAGACGGCAGCTAGATCAAGGTTGTGTTCTTCAAAGCATACCCCTCCCCCTAACCGCTGCCCTCACGATGGAGCGCTAGTTTGCTTGCCCTCTTCTGGGAAGGCTTCGAGCTGGGTCGATATGAACTGCTCGATACCCCAGCCTACTCGTTACTCTCACGCCAGACCCCGCCCGACTTTCTCGATATCATCGCTGCGGATAGGCGTTTTCCCTCATCCACGACATTCATCGCCGACACGTTCGTGAGCGAGATCTGCTTCAGTGCCGCGTCTGGTTGGACGTGCCTGTCCGCCGGGTTTGTTGTCTCCAGTACAGCCCTCGGTATCGACTGGATGATTGGTCGCCAGTCACTGACAAGCGCTATGGTGAGCTAGGTTGAAGCGTTGGTTCACTTGGCGCCGATCAAGCAAGTGGCCGAACTACTGGGAAAGCGGTCTGGCACCCCTGGTAAGGTTTACCCGAATTCTGAGGCCCTATGCCAAGGGTATCATTGCCAGCGCCACGTATCGTCTCGATATGAATAGGCCACTATGCATAGACAGCCCAGATGGAGTTGTGCTCCTTCTCGGTTATCCCTTGCACCCCCTTCAAGTAGAACGGAGCCCTATGCTATGGGCGCTCCGGGTACCTATGCCTCGTTTGATCATTCGCTGTCCTATGGCTAGGCTTGAGAAATCAAGAAAATTTTCATACTTATCCTAACGGGACAGGAGGTTAATGCAATGTCGAGCCCTGAACATAAGCAGAAAATCTGGAAAATGATTAAAGACATTAGAGTAGGCATGCTGGTCACGATAGACGGCGAGACCCCAAGAGCAAGACCCATGCATCTTGTGCAGGACGAGTATGATGGCAAGCTTTGGTTTTACACTCGTCGCAGTGCAGAGAAAGTATTTGAATCTCAGAAAGATAGCGATGTTTGTGTTAGCTTCTCCGACCAGGAGGAAGGCGTTTATGTATCGCTTTCCGGCAAGGCCAATCTGACCGACAATCGAGAGTTGATCGAGAAATATTGGAATCCGTTTATCGGTGCTTGGTTTCCCGAGGGCAAAAACGATCCTGATGTCGCTCTGCTAGAGGTAAAAGTGGAGCTTGGCGAACACTGGAAAGCCAAGGAAAGCAAAGCATTTCAGCTTTACGAGATTGCCAAGGCAAATGTAAAGAAGGATTCTCCCAACATGGGAGAGAATGAGAAATTCGGATAACATTCGACTGGAGCATTTGTTAAGCCATAGGTACCGCTTGCTTGCTGTCGAGCAGGTTCTTTGCCCGAGCAGATCCCCTGCCATAGCAGAGCGCATAGTATAAGTAAGCGGTACCTACGCCGAGGTCAAACAAAGAAGACTCAGGAGCAAACCTCGAGTAAAGATGAGGCCGTCGCCACCTTGATGGCCTGCAGCGGTTGCATACTTCCTTCCAAATCCTCAAGCGTGAACGGATCGAGCGGCGATTCTATCCGACCCGGAAGCTGCCAGAAGCGGTGCGTTCAATTATTACAACGAGATGTCCTACAATCCAAGGCGCCGCCATGGGACGCGCAATGATCTGCCCCCGTTTGAGAGAGGCGTTACTTCCAGAGCCTGACGGATGTCTAGAAGACGCGGGGCGATTCACCCCACTGCCTGCCATTTCCCCGCTGAAACCGCTACAATCGCGCCCCTTTCCCTATTCTCATCGCTGACACTGCTAGTCGCTGACACCGCTAGCCGTGCTCAGCCGATGCACTGGAGACCAGCGTTGATCGCCACTGCCAATATCACCATGCAATTCGGGCCTAAGCCCCTCTTCGAGAATGTCTCCGTCAAATTCGGTAACGGCAATCGCTACGGCCTGATTGGTGCCAATGGCTGCGGCAAATCCACCTTCATGAAGATCCTTGGCAGTGACCTTGAACCTTCCAGTGGTCAGGTGATGCTCGAGCAGAATCTGCGCCTTGGCAAGCTGCGCCAGGACCAGTTCGCCTACGAGAACGAGCGTGTCATCGACACCGTGATCATGGGCCATGCTGAGCTGTGGCGTATCGCTGCTGAACGCGAGCGCATCTATGCCCAAGCCGAGATGAGCGAGGAGGATGGCATGGCGGTAGCCGAGCTAGAGACCCTATTTGCCGAGATGGACGGTTACACCGCCGAGTCCCGTGCCGGCGAATTGCTACTCGGGCTGGGCATTCCTCTCGAGCAGCACTTCGGTCCCATGAGTGCCGTCGCCCCGGGCTGGAAGTTACGTGTACTGCTCGCCCAGGCGCTGTTTGCCGATCCCGACATACTGCTGCTCGACGAGCCAACCAACCACCTTGATATCAATACCATCCGCTGGCTTGAGGGTATGCTCAAGGCACGTAGCTCGACGATGATCATCATCTCCCACGATCGTCATTTCCTGAACAGCGTATGTACCCACATGGCGGACCTTGACTATGGCGAGCTACGGCTGTTCCCGGGCAACTACGATGAATACATGATCGCCGCCACCCAAGCCCGCGAGCGCCTGTACGCTGACAATGCCAAGAAGAAAGCCGAAATTGCCGAATTGCAAACCTTCGTCAGTCGTTTCTCGGCCAATGCCTCCAAGGCCAAGCAGGCTACTTCACGTCAGCGCAAGATGGATAAAATCCAGCTTGAAGAAATCAAGCCGTCGAGCCGCGTCAGTCCGTTCATCCGCTTCGAGCAGAACAAGAAGATTCATCGCCATGCGCTGAGCGTCGATAACCTTGCCAAGGCCTATGACGACAACGTATTGCTCGATCGCTTCAGCATGCAGATCGAAGCGGGCGAGCGGGTGGCGATCATCGGCCCCAACGGGATTGGCAAGACCACCCTGCTCAACTGCCTGGTAGGCTCAACGACTGCAGACAGTGGCGAAGTAAAATGGACTGACAGCGCCGAGATCGGCTACTTCGCCCAGGATCACGCCGATGACTTTGAAGGTGGCGAGACGCTGTTCGAATGGATGAGTCAGTGGACTCCTGCCGGCGAGCAGGCGATCCGTGCCGCGCTGGGGCGCATGCTGTTTTCCCACGATGATATCGGCAAGTCGGTCAAGGTGATTTCCGGTGGCGAACAGGGCCGCATGCTATTCGGCAAGCTGACGCTGCAAAAGCCCAACGTGCTGGTGATGGACGAACCGACCAACCATCTCGATATGGAATCGATCGAAGCCCTCAATCTGGCGCTGGACAACTACCCCGGCACCCTGATTTTCGTCAGCCATGATCGTGAGTTCGTCGGCTCACTGGCTACACGCATCATCGAGATGAAGGAGAACGGCATCACCGACTTCAGCGGTAGTTATGACGATTATCTACGCAGCCAAGGGATCAATGGGTAACCTCGTGTAGACAAGAAGCTGTAATGAATGAAGCTGCGCTAAGCGCGGCTTCATGCTTCCAGTGCTTCATCCGTCGAGTTCGACACGGGCGAAACGACAAGCATAAGCGAGCCAACAGGCAAGACGAACGAGGAACGCCTCTTTCGATAGCTAACGCAAAAACCCCCTGCCCGTATGGACAGGGGGGTCGAAGAGGTGCCTGACGATGGCTCGGCCGGCGTTCCGGAACTCTCCATGAGAAGATCCCTTGCTTTCCTCCACACCAACAAAATACCCCAGCTTCTTTCGAAGCTGAGGTACGGTATAGGTGCCTGACGATGGCTCGGCCGGCGTTCCGGGACTCTCCATGAGGAGACCCCTGGCTTTCCTCCACACCAATAAAATACCCCAGCTTCTTTCGAAGCCGGGGTACGGTATAGGTGCCTGACGATGACCTACTCTCGCATGGGGAGACCCCACACTACCATCGGCGCTGAGCGGTTTCACTGCTGAGTTCGGCATGGGGTCAGGTGGTTCCCGCACGCTATGGTCGTCAGGCGTAACTGGTGTCGTCCCGCGAGGCCTTCCGGCCCGCCGCGCGACGACGCAACATGGATCTGCTGACCGCGATACGTCTCTGGTATCCGGCAATTGTCGAGGTGACCTCAGACCCCTTGGGGTTATATGGTCAAGCCTCACGGGCCATTAGTACACGTTAGCTCAACGCATTGCTGCGCTTCCACACCGTGCCTATCAACCAGCTGGTCTTGCTGGGCCCTTCAGGGGGCGCAAGGCCCCAGGGAAGTCTCATCTTGAAGGGGGCTTCCCGCTTAGATGCTTTCAGCGGTTATCCCGTCCGTACATAGCTACCCGGCAATGCGATTGGCATCACAACCGGAACACCAGAGGTACGTCCACTCCGGTCCTCTCGTACTAGGAGCAGCGCTTCTCAAACTTCCGACGCCCACGGCAGATAGGGACCGAACTGTCTCACGACGTTCTAAACCCAGCTCGCGTACCACTTTAAATGGCGAACAGCCATACCCTTGGGACCGACTTCAGCCCCAGGATGTGATGAGCCGACATCGAGGTGCCAAACACCGCCGTCGATGTGAACTCTTGGGCGGTATCAGCCTGTTATCCCCGGAGTACCTTTTATCCGTTGAGCGATGGCCCTTCCATACAGAACCACCGGATCACTAGAACCTACTTTCGTACCTGCTCGACGTGTCTGTCTCGCAGTCAAGCACCCTTATGCTCTTGCACTCAGTGCACGATTTCCAACCGTGCTGAGGGTACCTTCGTGCTCCTCCGTTACGCTTTGGGAGGAGACCGCCCCAGTCAAACTACCCACCACACACTGTCCTCGACCCGGATGACGGGTCTGAGTTAGAACGCCAATGATGCCAGGCTGGTATTTCAAGGTTGGCTCCACCCGAACTGGCGTCCGGGTTTCCAAGCCTCCCAGCTATCCTACACAAGCAACATCAGCATCCAGTGTGAAGCTATAGTAAAGGTTCACGGGGTCTTTCCGTCTAGCCGCGGGTACACAGCATCTTCACTGCGATTTCAATTTCACTGAGTCTCGGGTGGAGACAGCGTGGCCATCATTACGCCATTCGTGCAGGTCGGAACTTACCCGACAAGGAATTTCGCTACCTTAGGACCGTTATAGTTACGGCCGCCGTTTACCGGGGCTTCGATCAGGAGCTTCGCGTGAGCTAACACCATCAATTAACCTTCCGGCACCGGGCAGGCGTCACACCCTATACGTCCGCTTGCGCGTTTGCAGAGTGCTGTGTTTTTAATAAACAGTTGCAGCCACCTGGTATCTTCGACCGGCGTCGGCTTCACCCGCAGGGGCTTCACCTAATGCCGGCGTGCCTTCTCCCGAAGTTACGGCACCATTTTGCCTAGTTCCTTCACCCGAGTTCTCTCAAGCGCCTGGGTATTCTCTACCTGACCACCTGTGTCGGTTTGGGGTACGGTCGCATGTGATCTGAAGCTTAGAGGCTTTTCCTGGAAGCGTGGCATCAATGACTTCCAGACCGTAGTCTGTTCGTCTCGTGTCTCGGCCTGGGGATTCCGGATTTGCCTGAAATCCCAGCCTACTCACTTTCACCCGGACAACCAACGCCGGGCTCACCTAGCCTTCTTCGTCCCCCCATCGCAATCACATCCGGTACGGGAATATTGACCCGTTTCCCATCGACTACGCCTTTCGGCCTCGCCTTAGGGGCCGACTCACTCTGCTCCGATTAGCGTAGAACAGAAACCCTTGGTCTTCCGGCGGGGGAGTTTTTCACTCCCCTTGTCGTTACTCATGTCAGCATTCGCACTCGTGATATCTCCAGCAAGCTTCTCAACTCACCTTCACCGATTTACACGACGCTCCTCTACCGCTCATCCAGAGGATGAACCCGTAGCTTCGGCACCTGGTTTGAGCCCCGTTACATCTTCCGCGCAGGCCGACTCGACTAGTGAGCTATTACGCTTTCTTTAAAGGATGGCTGCTTCTAAGCCAACCTCCTAGCTGTCTAAGCCTTCCCACATCGTTTCCCACTTAACCAGGATTTTGGGGCCTTAGCTGACGGTCTGGGTTGTTTCCCTTTTCACGACGGACGTTAGCACCCGCCGTGTGTCTCCCACGCTGTACTCACCGGTATTCGGAGTTTGCCTCGGGTTGGTAACCCGGGATGGGCCCCTAGCCGAAACAGTGCTCTACCCCCGGCGGTAATACGTGAGGCGCTACCTAAATAGCTTTCGAGGAGAACCAGCTATCTCCGAGCTTGATTAGCCTTTCACTCCGATCCACAAGTCATCCGAATCTTTTTCAACAGATCCCGGTTCGGGCCTCCAGTTGATGTTACTCAACCTTCACCCTGCTCATGGATAGATCGCCCGGTTTCGGGTCTATTCCCAGCGACTGGTCGCCCAGTTAAGACTCGGTTTCCCTACGCCTCCCCTATTCGGTTAAGCTCGCCACTGAAAATAAGTCGCTGACCCATTATACAAAAGGTACGCGGTCACCCAACAAGTGGGCTCCCACTGCTTGTACGCATACGGTTTCAGGATCTATTTCACTCCCCTCGCCGGGGTTCTTTTCGCCTTTCCCTCACGGTACTGGTTCACTATCGGTCAGCCAGGAGTATTTAGCCTTGGAGGATGGTCCCCCCGTCTTCAGTCAAGGTTTCACGTGCCCCGACCTACTCGATTTCACGTTGGTTGGATTTCGGCTACGGGACTGTCACCCGCTATGGTCAGGTTTCCCACCCTGTTCGCCTATCGGCCCCAACGCTTAAGGGCTGGTCCCCGTTCGCTCGCCGCTACTGGGGGAATCTCGGTTGATTTCTTTTCCTCGGGGTACTTAGATGTTTCAGTTCCCCCGGTTCGCCTCGCTGCACTATGTATTCATGCAGCGATACTCACCTGATGGTGAGTGGGTTTCCCCATTCGGAAATGCCCGGGTCGCAGGTTGTTTGCCACCTCGCCGAGCCTTATCGCAGGCTTCCACGTCCTTCATCGCCTCTGGCTGCCAAGGCATCCACCGTATGCGCTTAATCGCTTGACCATATAACCCGAAGGGGTCTGGTCTGCGATCACTACGACAATTGCCGGATACGCTTGAGACGTATCTTGCTCTCTTATGCCTAAGAGAGACTTTTGTCAGCATGATCCATATTGTTAAAGAGCGACTGTTCAGAGAACAGTGATAAGCGCTCAGCCAGGCCGGAGGGCCTGTTCAGCGTTTATCACTGGTCACGAAACGAGGACTGTCGGGAAGTGAGGATGGTGGAGCCAAGCGGGATCGAACCGCTGACCTCCTGCGTGCAAGGCAGGCGCTCTCCCAGCTGAGCTATGGCCCCTCTGATGTCCCTTGATGGGATAATTTTAGTCAGGGCGAGGCATTTCGTGGCGCCGCCTAGCCTGCTAGGCAAGTCACGAAATAACGAAGCACTGGATAAAATTTGGTGGGTCTGGGCAGACTCGAACTGCCGACCTCACCCTTATCAGGGGTGCGCTCTAACCAACTGAGCTACAGACCCAGCACCATACTAACTGCTAAGCCTGTTGCAGTTCGGTCGGCCGACCTCACCCTCCTTCCCATTTAAGGTCAGGGGGTGCGCTCTAACCCACTGAGCTACAGACCCGGCTTCAAACCACTGGGTCCGCGACCCAAACAGTCTTTTGCTCTGGCCGATCAGGTAATTCATTGTGGACACTTGCCGGGAAGAGGCGAGTCGTCGATTAAGGAGGTGATCCAGCCGCAGGTTCCCCTACGGCTACCTTGTTACGACTTCACCCCAGTCATGAACCACACCGTGGTGATCGCCCTCCCGAAGGTTAGGCTAACCACTTCTGGTGCAGTCCACTCCCATGGTGTGACGGGCGGTGTGTACAAGGCCCGGGAACGTATTCACCGTGACATTCTGATTCACGATTACTAGCGATTCCGACTTCACGGAGTCGAGTTGCAGACTCCGATCCGGACTGAGGCAGGCTTTCTGGGATTCGCTCCACGTCGCCGTCTTGCAACCCTTTGTACCTGCCATTGTAGCACGTGTGTAGCCCTACCCGTAAGGGCCATGATGACTTGACGTCGTCCCCACCTTCCTCCGGTTTGTCACCGGCAGTCTCCCTAGAGTTCCCGGCCGGACCGCTGGCAAATAGGGATAGGGGTTGCGCTCGTTACGGGACTTAACCCAACATTTCACAACACGAGCTGACGACAGCCATGCAGCACCTGTCTCTGCGCTCCCGAAGGCACCCCGGAATCTCTTCCGGGTTCGCAGGATGTCAAGGGTAGGTAAGGTTCTTCGCGTTGCATCGAATTAAACCACATGCTCCACCGCTTGTGCGGGCCCCCGTCAATTCATTTGAGTTTTAACCTTGCGGCCGTACTCCCCAGGCGGTCGACTTATCGCGTTAACTGCGCCACTAAGTCCTCAAGGGACCCAACGGCTGGTCGACATCGTTTACGGCGTGGACTACCAGGGTATCTAATCCTGTTTGCTACCCACGCTTTCGCACCTCAGTGTCAGTGTCAGTCCAGAAGGCCGCCTTCGCCACTGGTATTCCTCCCGATCTCTACGCATTTCACCGCTACACCGGGAATTCTACCTTCCTCTCCTGCACTCTAGCGTGACAGTTCCGGATGCCGTTCCCAGGTTGAGCCCGGGGCTTTCACAACCGGCTTATCATGCCACCTACGCGCGCTTTACGCCCAGTAATTCCGATTAACGCTCGCACCCTCCGTATTACCGCGGCTGCTGGCACGGAGTTAGCCGGTGCTTCTTCTGCGGGTGATGTCGTTCCTGAGGGGTATTGACCCCCAGGCCTTCTTCCCCGCTGAAAGTGCTTTACAACCCGAAGGCCTTCTTCACACACGCGGCATGGCTGGATCAGGCTTGCGCCCATTGTCCAATATTCCCCACTGCTGCCTCCCGTAGGAGTCTGGGCCGTGTCTCAGTCCCAGTGTGGCTGATCATCCTCTCAGACCAGCTACGGATCGTTGCCTTGGTGAGCCGTTACCTCACCAACCAGCTAATCCGACATAGGCTCATCCGATAGCGCAAGGTCCGAAGATCCCCTGCTTTCTCCCGTAGGACGTATGCGGTATTAGCCTGGGTTTCCCCAGGTTATCCCCCACTACCGGGCAGATTCCTATGCATTACTCACCCGTCCGCCGCTCGCCGGCGAGGTGCAAGCACCTCCCGCTGCCGCTCGACTTGCATGTGTTAGGCCTGCCGCCAGCGTTCAATCTGAGCCATGATCAAACTCTTCAGTTTAAAATCATATGGTCCGTTAAGCGGACCAAACTTGGCTCAAGGTCAAAGCTTCTCTTGACGAGTCGCTTGCCTTGAAGGTCTTGGTGACTGTTCACCCCTTCGCCGGCAAGCGCCCACATGAATTACCTGATCGATTGTTAAAGAGCGTCTCGCTAAACGCACCAGACCATCGCCTGGCGTCGCTTCCGGCCCGAGGCCCCCGCCGCGAGAGAGGCGTATTCTACTGAGCCGGCCGGATTTGTCAACCCCGGATGGCCTGGCGATCGCTGCAGATCGTCGGGCCCGCCCTAGGATGGCGGCCGTCTCGAGTGGGGCGCATTCTACCGTTTCCGGCGGCGTCGTCAAGCGATTTTCGGCGTGCCCTGAACTCACGGCGCCATCGAAAAACCCAACGACAACAATACCTTGCCTCACTTCCCACCGCCGGCGACGTCTGGGCGTCGGCAGCAGCGGAGGCGTACTTTACGGCCCCCGGCGTTAAGACGCAAGCCCCTGGCGAAGAAAAACTTCGCCTTGCGATGCGCAGCGGCCAAGGCGGCGCTGAAGCGAGAACTGCCAGGCAAGGGAGGGAAAAAGCCGGAAGACGATAGCGCGACGCCCGCGCAGGGCGGGCGTCGTCAGCTCAGGCTCAATGGAACAGCAAGGGGATCTTAGCCTTGCTTGCTAGCTCCCCATCAGGGGGTCCCAGTGGTTGACCGCTCCCATGACCAGCAGCGCAATAATGCCCGAGGCCAGCAGATAATAGGCTGTAGGAATAATGGTCATCCGCAGGGTACGTCCCTCGCGCCCCAACAACCCGACCGTGGCCGATGCTGCCACCACGTTATGGATGGCGATCATGTTGCCGGCTGCCGCCCCCACCGCCTGCATGGTGACCGTGAGGATGCTGGAGATACCCAGCAGCTCGCCGACGCTGAACTGGAACTGCGACAACATCAGGTTGGAAATGGTGTTGGAGCCGGCAATGAAGGCACCAAGCGCGCCGACAGTGGATGCGAACAAGGGATAGACGCCCCCCACTGCACCGGCTACCAACTGCGCCATGGCGACCGGCATCGAAGCCAGATCGGCTTCATTAACACCGGAATTGATCAGAATGCGCACCATGGGAATGGTGAAGATGAGCACGAAGCCTGCGCCCAGCAAGGTACGCGAGGATTCGGCGACCGCGGCCTTGAGTGCGCTCAGGCGCATGCGATGCAGAAAGTACGTCGCCAACACCACGATCACCATGACACCGCCAGGCAGATACAGGGGCTGGATACTGCCGGAAACTCCCGTCTCTCCGAGGATATCGCTCCAGCCGAAGACCAGAAAGCCGGTAAAGAAGTCCTTCACCTCGGGAATGACTCGCGAGATGACGAGAATGACCGCCAGCAGCAGGTAGGGGACCCAGGCCAGCGTTACCGGCATCGGAGCCCGACCACTCACCTCGTCGAGTTTGATCTGCAGATTGCCCAGCCACTCGGCGGGCCATTCCGATGCCGGAGCGAAATCCCAGCTCTGCCGAGGGAGCAGGAAGCCCTTGCGTGCCGCCGGAACGACGATCGCCATGCCCACCAGTGCGCCGAACAGCGACGGAAACTCGGGTCCCAGGAAGATCCCGGCCAGTGCGTAGGGAATGACGAACGCCAGGCCGGCGAACAGCGCGAAAGGCGCCATTGCCAGACCCTCCGTCCAAGAGCGCCGGCGTCCGAAGAAACGGGTCAGCATCACGCACATGAACAGCGGCATGACCACACCGACCACGGCATGCGTCAGCGCCACGCCGGAGGTGATCAGATGATAGAACGTCTCCCAACTGGAGCCATTGGCCGCGAGCTGTTCACTGATCGCGGCACGATCGAGACCGCCGCTAACGCCGACCACGATCGGTGTGCCCACCGCACCGAAGGAGACCGGTACGGACTGAATCATCATGCCGATCACCACTGCCGCCAGCGCCGGAAATCCCAGCGCCACCAGCAATGGCGCAGCAACGGCAGCGGGCGTACCGAAGCCGGAAGCGCCTTCGATGAAACAGCCGAACAGCCAGGCGACAATGATCGCCTGGACGCGGCGGTCCGGGCTGACACCGGAAAAGCCGCCACGAATCGCGGTAATGGCCCCGGAGTGTTTAAGCGTATTGAGCAGCAGGATCGCCCCAAAGATGATCCATAGCACGGCGGCGGTGAGGATCAGCCCCTGCAGGGCCGAAGCCACGACCCGGGTCACACTCATCTGCCAGGCGAACAGGGCAATGAGTACCGTGACCAGCAGGACCAGCGGCATGGCGCGCCTTGCCGGCCAGTTGAGCCCTACCAGCAGCACCCCAGCCAGTATCAGCGGCACGAAGGCAAGGAATGAAAGCAACGCGTCAGGCATCGTGTTCTCCATCGTTTTTGGATTGCGCTTTTTTCGGGACGAAGCACGCCGCGACACCGCCCGTGAAAATCAGGCGGTACCGGAATCGGCAAATAGAAATTGCACAACGGTCAGGCGCGGCCGTGCCGCACCTGTCTCAGGGGGCTAGCAACGCCTCACCAGCACCACCAGTTCACGAGGACCGTGGACGCCATACGCCAGCGTCTGCTCGATATCGGCAGTCTTGCTGGGGCCGGATACCAGAAGCGCATTGGTAGGCATGCCCTGCGACCAACGCTGGGTTTCGAGCACATCGAAAAAAGTGTCCTGCAAGGTGTCGGCATCGAGCACGGCGATGTGCAGCGGAGGCACCAGGCTCAGGCGGCGCGGTTCATCGGGGGTCGGCCATAGCCAGAGGCTGCCGGTTTCGGCGATGCCGCCACGTGTCGAGGTCAACCCGGCATCCAGCGTCTCGAACTGCTCACGGTGCCACTGCTCGATATCGCGATCGGCATCGACCAGTTCGATAGCACTATGCGCCAACGCTGCTCGTGCCTCGGCAGCGACAGGGTGCTCACGCCCCAGCCCCAAGCGCTTCACTCCCTTGTCGGCCAGGACGGTGGCGAGTACGGCGGCCCAGTTGGCGCGGTCAGTATGGATCACCTCGCCATGCACCGAGGCGATCTTCTCCTCGAAACGCTGCAGGCGCTCCTCAGGCGTCCAGCCACGCCCGGTGACCACGGCAAAATCGCTTTCGGGAGGCGTCAGTGCGCCATCGGTGCGCTCACGCAGACGCTTGAGAATCGAATCCCGCGCACTCATGACCGATCTCCCTTGTCATCCTTCCCCGGTGAGGCGGCGCGATGCTGCTTGACCAGCGCATGCAGCGTCTTCGCCGCGGGCTTCGGTGCAGTGCGGTAATCGGTCCAGACCCCGAGCTTCGCCGGCGCCAGGGCGCGCAGCCGCCCCGCCACGCCCGTGCCCGCACGCCAGGCGCCGGGGTGGGTCGCCAGCCACTGCCAGCTCTTCCATGCCAGCAACTCCTTGCGGTCACGCTTGGCGCCAGCCCCCTCGACATTGCCGCGTCCTTCTCCCACGGCCTCCTTGCGCAAGCGCACGAGCAGATCGGGAATCGGAATCTTCACCGGACACACCTCACCGCAGGCACCGCATAGACTCGAGGCCGTCGGCAGGTCCTTGGTGGTTTCCAGACCCTGCAGGTGAGGCATGAGAATGCTGCCGATGGGGCCGGGATAGGTGGTGCCGTAGGTATGGCCGCCGACCCGGGTATACACCGGGCAGTGATTCATGCACGCGCCGCAGCGGATGCAGCGCAGGGTGTCGAGCAGTTCGTCGTCCTGATAGATATTGGAGCGTCCGTTGTCGACCAGTACCAGGTGCACCTCCTCGGGACCGTCATGCTCGCCGGGCTTGCGCGGGCTCGAGATCATGTTGAAGTAGGTGGTGACATGCTGCCCCGTTGCCGAGCGCGTCAGCAGCGCATACAGCGGCGGAACGTCACGCAGGTGCTCGACGACCTTCTCTATGCCGGTCACCGCGATATGCATCGGCGGTACCGTCGTGGTCAGGCGCCCATTGCCTTCGTTCTCCACCAGACATAGGGTACCGGTTTCGGCGACGGCGAAGTTGACCCCGGAGAGCCCCACATCGGCCGCCATGAAGCGCTCGCGCAGTTGATGGCGCGCTGCAGCAGTCAGATAGTCGACATCGCGGGTGCGCTGGGTGCCGGTCTTGTCGTGCAGCAGATCCGAAATCTCGTCGGTGTTCTTGTGGATCGCCGGCATGATGATGTGGGAGGGCGTCTCTTCGGCGAGTTGCACGATATACTCGCCCAGATCCGATTCCAGCGCCTCGATGCCCGCCGCCTCGAGATGCGCGTTCAAGTGCATCTCCTCGGAAACCATCGACTTGCCCTTGATCATGCGCTTGGCGCCACGCGCCTCGCACAACTCGCGAATGATGCGACACGCCTGCTCGCCATCCTCCGCCCAATGCACCTGAATGCCGTTGGCCTGGCAGTTGGCCTCGAGCTGCTCGAGCAGATCGGGCAGCTTGGCCAGGGCACGCAAGCGAATGTTGGCACCGAGTTCGCGCAGCGTCTCCAGATCCCAGTCGCCGAATGCATCGCGGCGCTTGACCATCAGACCATCCATCGCCTTGCGGAAGTTGGCGCGAATCTGCGGATTGTTCAGCGCATTGTGCGCCTGGGCGTGAAAGTCCTGGGGGACGAACGTCTGTACCACCGGCTTGGCAGGACGTGCGCCCTGCTCGATTGCGGACTGGCTCATGAGGTACGCCTCCACAGGTAGCTGGCAATATGCTCGCCGCGCAGGGGCCGCTGTTCATGTTCGAAGCGCCCGCCGATGTTCATCAGGCAGCCGCAGTCGGAAGTCACGAAATGCTCCGCCCCCGCCGCCTCGATGGCCTGCGTCTTGTCGTCCACCATCGCTGCCGACACTTCGGGATGGCGCACCGCGAAGGTGCCGCCGAAGCCGCAGCACTCCGCCGCGCGAGCCTGCTCGACCAGCGTCACCTGACCGAGCTGTTTGAGCAGCATCGGCCCGGTATCGGCCAGGCCCATCTCGCGCCGGGCACTGCAGGAAGTATGCATGGCCACGCGCTGCGGCGTGCCGGTGTCGTTGAGCTTGACGTGGCAGACATGCACCAGAAATTCGGTGAGCTCGTAAACGCGTGATGCCAACTCCCGGGCCTGCTGCTCGCGCGGGGTGCCGGCAAACAGCTGCGGATAGTGGGTGCGCATCATGCCGCCGCAGGACCCCGACGGCACGATGACCGGCCAGGGTTCGGCGAACAGGTCGAGCTGGGCCGCCGCCACGGCGCGGGCCTCGTCGTGGTAGCCCGAGGTATACGCCGGCTGGCCGCAGCAGGTCTGATCGTCGGGAAAGACCACTTCGATGCCTTCGCGTTCAAGCAGGCGGATGCCATCGAGCCCGGCCTCGGGATAGAACATGTCGATCAGGCAGGTGCCGAAGAAATACACCTTGTCGGGCTTCGGCGGGTACATTTTCACGGATGTCATGTCAGGTTCTCCTCATTCCGGGCCAACCGCCCCTGGCGAGCCGGTCTCCCGAAGCGGCATCGGAGCGGACCAATCTCCGCCGCTCGGTAAATTGGTAAAACCAATTTACGTTTGTTATCGAAGCACCTTATGAGCAACGTGGACAGGGAGTCAAACTCGCGCCGCCATTTTCGCGTCAAAACGACTTATACTTTGGTATTGAGCGCAACTGCCCAATATTAAGTCATTGTTTGCAAAAGACGTTTGAAAAGAACCCGACAATGGCCGGCCAGGCATGAACCGCTTAATATTGGTAATACCAATTGGTCGGTAGGCGATATGGACAGCCTTTGACACAATGCGACGCATCAAGAACGCGACGTCCGGCCAACCGGCCCACGATTCATGGAAAACACGCATGGTTTATCATCCCGTCCGACAGCCCCGTATCGCCGACGTCATCACCGAGCGACTTGAAGCCATGATTCTCGAGGGCAGCCTAAAGCCGGGACAGAAGCTGCCGCCCGAGCGGGAGCTGGCCGAGCGCTTCGGCGTGTCACGCCCCTCCCTGCGCGAGGCGATCCAGAAGCTGGCCGCCCGCGGTCTGTTGACCAGCCGCCAGGGAGGTGGAACCTACGTCAATGAGGAGCTCAACAGCGGTTACAGCGACCCGTTGCTGGAACTGCTGTCACGCCACGGCGAGTTCAATCTCGATCTGCTCGAGTTCCGAGACGCGCTGGAAGGCATCTCCGCCTACTACGCAGCGCTGCGCTCGACGCCCGCCGACAGAGCCATGCTGGTTCAGCGCTTCGAGGAACTCGACAGCAGCTACGCCTCGCCGGCGCACAAGGACGACCCGTTCCACCAGGCCCGGGCCGATGCCACCTTCCATCTGGCCATTGCCGAGGCGGCACACAACGTACTGTTGCTGCACACCATTCGAGGCATCTTCCATTTACTGGAAAAGAGCATCGTCGCCAACCTCGCCCACCTGTTCGAGAAGCCCGATTCCCGCTCGCGCCTGATGAGCCAGCATCGCGCCCTGCTCGATGCCATCCTCGCAGGACGCGCCGAGGAAGCCCGGCAGAAGGCTCACGAGCATCTGGTTTTCGTCGAGGAGGGACTGCTCGAGATGGAGCGTGCCGAGACCCGGGCCCAGCGCGCCCTGCGCCGCGCCCAGAGCCTGCCATTCTCTTAGGTATCAGGGATTCAGCGCCACAACCCCGCTCCCTGAGAGAACAGTTGCATCAGGGTCGGCCAGGGCGGCAGCCAGGGCGACAGGCCCAGCACCATCAACAACATCAGTACGGAATTGCCCGGTTCACGATAGTCGAACAGCTTGAAGGCAGTACCGAAGGAGCGCTTGAGCCGTGAACCGACCAGATCGACGCTGTACATCTCGTCAAGCAGCAGATGGATCAATGCCCCCAGCGTCAGCGCCAGCCCCTGGGCCCAGGCCATTTCGGCGCGCTGACCGAGCCACTGGAAGCTCACCGCCGCCGTCACCGCACCGCACATCGCACTGGCCAGCAGCGAGTGCCAGATGCCCCGGTGCACGGTGAAACGCTTGAACACCTCGCCGGACACATAGCGCACGCCCACGTACAGCGCACCGCAGCTCACTACCAGCGCGCCGTTGGTCAGACGTGTCTGCAGCAACAGGGCACCGGCGATCACCGCCAGTACGGCCAGCAGGGTGAAGATCAGACGGATCGCCCGGGAATGATCGGAATCGATATCGGGAAGAATGCCCCCGAAGGCCACCAGCAATGCCAGCGGCAGCGCCTCGGTGAAGGACCACATCCCGATCTGCCAGCCACCATAGGCAGCCGCGGCTCCGCCAGCGGCGGCAACACTGAAATGTGTACGGAAATCGGCCATAACCCGCCTATGCGAAGAATCTCGAAGCAATACTGGATGAAAAACCAGATTATCGCTTGGCGGGGTTCGGGAAAACAACGAGTTGCAGAAGAAAAAGCCGCGACTGGAGAGCCGCGGCAGACGCAAGGTCAGAGGTCCGGCATCACTGCCCTTCCGCCAGATGCTGATCCTTGAGCTTGACGTAGTTGCCGGCCGAGTAGGTGAAAAAGGCGCGCTCGCTATCCTTGAGCGCGCGCAGCGGCTTGGCCGGATTGCCGGCATAGACATGCCCGCTGTCCAGAGTCTTGCCCGGCGTGACCACGGCACCGGCAGCGATGATCACCTCGTCCTCGACCACCACACCATCCATCACCGTCGCCCCCATGCCCACCAGCACGCGGTTGCCGATCGTGCAGCCATGCAGCAAGGCCTTGTGCCCGATGGTCACGTCCTCGCCGATGGTCAGCGGATGCCCGCCGGGGTTGAAGTCGCTGGCGTGGGTGATGTGCAGCACGCAGCCATCCTGCACGCTGGTACGTGCCCCGATGCGGATACGGTGCATGTCGCCGCGGATCACCGCCATCGGCCATACCGAGCAGTCATCGCCCAGCGCCACGTCGCCCAGCACCACGCTGGTGGAGTCGACGAAGACCCGTTCGCCGAGACGCGGCGTCAGGCCCTGAAAAGTGCGAATCGTCATGTTCGTGCCCTCCGATATTCTTGCGACCGTCACGCAGTCGGTTCTTCATACTCTTACAGCAGGCCGGAAGCCAGCACCACTACCACCAGCGGAATCGACACGTAGCGCACCAGCATCCGCCAGGTCCTGAAGCCACGCGACCCCGTATCCAGTGCCCGCATGGTCACGTCACGCGGCAGCACCCAGGCGGCGAAGATGGCGATGAACAGCCCGCCGACGGGCAGGAAGACATCCGGCGGCACCGTGGTCACCAGATCGAAGAAGGTCATCTCGCCGATCCAGTGCACCTCGGCCATGCTGGAGAACGACAGCACCGACAACAGCCCCACCGCCCACACCAGCACGCCCACGATGGCTGCCGCATGACCGCGCTTCAGACCGGCCGCGGAGAGCATCGCCACCATGGGTTCGGCCAGGTTGATCGACGAGGTCCAGGTCGCCAGCAACAGCAGCAGGAAGAACGACCCCAGCCACCAGGTGCCGCCCGGCAACTCGGAAAAGGCGATGGGCAGGGTGACGAACATCAGGCCCGGCCCCTCGGCTGGATCCATGCCTTGGGTGAACACCACCGAGAAGATGGCGATGCCGGCCAGCAATGCCACCGCCACATCGAGTACCGCCACCGCCGTCACGGCACGCGGCAGGCTCTGATGATCGGGCATGTAGGCACCGTAGGCCATCAGCGCGCAAGCCCCTACCGCGAGGGTGAAGAAGGCGTGTCCCATGGCATTGATGACCACGCTCAGCGTGATGGCCTCGGGATTGGGCGTGAACAGCCAGGCCAGTGCAGTGCCGAAACCCTCGGTGGTGCCGGCATAGACCGCCAGTACCACGAGAATCAGATAGAGCAGCGGCATGAGCAGGTTGTTGAGCTTTTCCAGCCCGCCCGAAACCCCCGCGGCCACTACCGACATGGTCAGCAGCATGAACAGGGTATGGTTGAAGATCATGCGCAGCGGGTCGGCGAGAAAGGCGTCGAAACTGCCGCCGATCTCGGCCGGCGTGCGCCCGGCGAAGTCGCCCTTGAAGGCATCGATCAGGTACTCGATCGACCAGCCCGACACCACCGCATAGAATGACAGAATGAAGAATACCGTGATGGCACCGAACAGCCCCAGCCAGCGCCAGTGCGGTGTGGCACCGGCCTGATGGGCCAGATAGGCGAGCGCCTGCATGGGGCTGCGCCGCCCGGCACGCCCGATGAGGATTTCCGCCATCATTACCGGCAGCCCCAGTACCACCACGAAGAAGACGTACAGCAGCAGGAAGGCGGAACCGCCGTTCTCGCCCGTCATGTAGGGAAAGCGCCAGATATTGCCCAGGCCGACAGCGGCCCCGGTTACCGCCAGGATGAAGGCACGCCGCGAACTCCAGCGCTCCACCGTTTGACTCATGTTCCTGCCTCTTGTCATGTCGCATCATCGATAACCCACGCGCGGCGCAAGCCTAGCAGGCAGGCTGCCCCCGGCCAATCGGCGCAGGCGTGCTACGTTGAAACCAACGGCACAGGCCCCCATCTAACCGCTATACAACCGTGATCCAACGAGGTGCCCATGTCCCGTAATCCCCTGCTCGAACAGCATACCCTGCCGCCGTTCGGCGAGATCCAGCCGGAGCATGTGGTTCCGGCCATCGAAAGGATCCTCGACGACAACCGCCGGGCCATCGAGGCCTTGGCCAAGCAGGATGACATCCGCTGGGACACGCTGGCCGCGCCGCTGGAAGCGCTCAATGATCGCCTGTCGCAGGCCTGGTCGCCAGTCTCGCACCTCAACGCGACGATGAACTCCGACGCTCTGCGCGAGGCTTACCAGGCCTGCCTGGCCAAACTCTCCGAGTACAGCACCTGGCTGGGCCAGAACAGCGCCCTGTTCGAGGCCTTTCAGCGCCTCAAGGAGGGTCCCGGGTACGCGACGCTCAGCGAGGCCCAGCAGCGCTCCATCGACAACACGCTGCGCGATTTCCGCCTGGCCGGCGTCGATCTGCCGGAAGAGAAGAAGCGCCGTTACGGCGAGATTCAGGCACGCCTGTCGGAGCTTTCCAACACCTTCTCCAATCACATCCTCGACGCCACCCAGGCGTGGCACAAGGATATTGCCGACGAGGCCGAGCTCACCGGACTGCCCGACAGCGCGCTGGATGCACTCAGGGCCAATGCCGAGGCCAAGGGTATCGACGGCTACCGCATCACCCTGGATTTCCCGAGCTTCTTCCCGGTGATGTCCTATGCCCAGAATCGCGAGCTGCGTCGCGAGGTGTACACCGCCTTCGTCACCCGCGCCTCCGACCAGGGGCCCAACGCTGGACAGCACGACAACGCCCCGGTGATCGAGGAGATTCTCAAGCTGCGTCGCGAACTGGCCGAGCTGCTGGGCTTTGCCACCTATGCCGACTATTCGCTGTCGACCAAGATGGCCGATTCGCCCGATCAGGTGCTGGGCTTCCTGACCGACCTGGCCCAGCGCGCTCATCCGCAGGCCCAGAAGGAGTTCAACGAGCTGCAGGCCTTCGCCAAGGAGACGCTGGGGATCGAGACGCTCGAGCCCTGGGATGTGGGCTACGCCAGCGAGAAGCTGCGCGAGGCACGTTACGCCATTTCCCAGGAGCAGCTACGCCCCTACTTTCCTGCCCCCAAGGCCATCGAGGGGCTGTTCCAGGTAGTCAAGCGCCTCTACGGCGTGGACTTCGCCGAGGATGACAGCGCGCCGCGCTACCACCCCGACGTGCGCTACTTCAATATCCTCGAGAACGACACGCCCATTGCCGGCTTCTATCTCGACCTGTATGCCCGCGAAGGCAAGCGCGGCGGTGCATGGATGGACGAATGCCGGGTGCGTCGTCGCCGCGAGGATGGCAGCCTGCAGCTGCCTGTCGCCTATCTTACCTGCAACTTCACCCGCCCGGTGGGAGGCAAGCCGGCACTGCTGACCCATGATGAGGTGCTGACGCTGTTCCACGAGTTCGGTCACGGACTGCATCACATGCTGACCCGACAGGACGTCGCCGATGTCTCCGGCATCAATGGGGTGGCCTGGGACGCCGTGGAACTGCCCAGCCAGTTCATGGAGAACTTCTGCTGGGAGCGCGAGGGGCTGGACCTGATCGCCTCTCACGTCGATACCGGCGACAAGCTGCCCGACGAACTGCTCGAGAAACTCCAGGCGGCGCGCAACTTCCAGTCGGCGATGGGCATGCTGCGCCAGGTCGAGTTCTCGCTGTTCGATTTCCGTCTGCATCATGAGTTGGCGGCTCCCAGCGCGACAGACGTCCAGGCGTTGCTCGACGGGATCCGTGATCAGACCTCAGTGGTGCCGCGCGCTGAGTTCAATCGCTTCCAGAACGGTTTCAGCCATATCTTCGCCGGCGGCTATGCCGCGGGGTACTATAGCTACAAGTGGGCCGAGGTACTCTCCGCCGATGCCTATAGCGCCTTCGAGGAGGCCGGAGTCTTCGATGCCGCGACCGGAAAACGCTTTCGCCAGGAAATTCTCGAACGCGGCGGTTCCCGAGATGCCGCCGAGCTGTTCAAGGCCTTCCGTGGCCGCGAGCCCAGCGTCGAATCGCTGCTGCGCCATTCCGGCATCGAGGATAACGCCGCCGCCTGACGCTGATCCGCCCACCCTCTATCACGCGCCGGGGCAGCACGCCCCGGTATGCGTCTTGTCAGGAGTTCGCCATGGCGACTACCAAACGTTTCATTGCCGGTGCCATCTGTCCGCGCTGCGCAGCCATGGACCGTATCCGGTCCTGGGAGCAGAACGGCGTTCGCTACCGCGATTGCGTGTCCTGCGACTTCTTCGAGCAACTGCCCATCGAGAACGACGCGACGCTGCAGGAACCGGAAACCCGCATCAGCCGCACGCGCGAGCCCTCGCGCGACAACAGTGACTTCCAGGCGGTGAAGATTCTCGATCCCAAGGGTCCGGGCAAACCGCGTTAATCCTCTCGTCCCGCCAGCCTCCTGCGGGAGGCGTTTGTATCGCCGTTGTCTATCCGCAGTGGTCTCGCGGTCCGCCACACTCTTCGCTCCCTTTCTCTTTTGATCCAGGTCATGGCCGGTACGGACATGCCTGGCGGGGCCATCCTCGCGACGGTAATAATCGCGCCGAACCCGCCAGTACCACCTTGTTTCTACAGGTGCTCAGGGTAGAGACGGAGAACGGAACATGATGACAGCTCGTGTCCTGGCGCTGACGGCAGGTCTGTTGAGTGGCATGACAGCGCTGGGGGCCACGGCACAGCCGTCAGCGGATGATCGGGAGCTGCTCACGCGGGGCGAATACCTGGCCCGCGCCTCAGACTGCATCGCCTGTCATATTACCGAGGGCGGCAAGCCTTTTGCCGGCGGGCTCGCCTTCGAGCTACCGTTCGGCACGCTCTATTCGCCCAACATCACTCCCGACAGGGAGACCGGCATCGGTGACTGGAGCGACGATGACTTCGTCAACGCCATGCAGAAGGGCGTCGGCAAGGATGGCAGACACTACTATCCGGCCTTTCCTTACACCTCCTATACGCTGATGTCCCGCGATGACATTCTCGCCATCAAGGCCTACCTGTTCAGCCTCGCGCCGGTTCACCAACCCAACCGGGAAAACGATATCGCCTTTCCCTTCAACCAACGCTGGGGCATGGCGCTGTGGAACTGGCTGTTTCTCGATGACGAGCGCTTTCAACCGGACCCGGCCCGCTCCGATACGTGGAATCGTGGCGCCTACCTGGTCCAGGGGCCGGGACATTGCGGTGAGTGCCATACGCCGCGCAACCTGTTTCAGGCGCGTGATGAATCGCAGTATCTGGCGGGAGCGATCGTTGACGGCTGGCATGCCTGGAACATCACCTCCGACCCGGAAGGCGGTATCGGCGCCTGGCCGGACGAGCAACTGGTGTCGTATCTCTCCATCGGCCGTGCCTGGCGCTACGGTGTGGCCGCCGGTCCCATGGCCGAGGTGGTCAGCCACAGCCTGAACCACCTGAGCGAGGCCGATATCCAGGCCATCGTCACCTACCTCAAGAGTGTCCCGGCGCAACCGGCCGAGGTGACACGCCCGCCCGAAAAGGCACTGTCCAGCCACATGCCGGCCGACAGCGAACATCCGCTGGGTGTGCAGGTCTTCGCCAAGGCCTGTGCCAATTGTCACACCTGGGATGGACGCGGCACGCGTTCGGCCTACGCCGCCCTGATCGGCCTGCGTACGGTGCATGACCCCGATGCGGTGAACCTGGTACAGGTCCTGCTCGAGGGTGCCGATCTGCATATTCGCCAGGGAGCCGCCTACATGCCCGGCTTCGACACCGGCTACTCCGATGAGGAGCTTGCGGCGGTGAGCCGCTTCGTACTCTCACACTTCGGCTCGGTCGAAAGCCCGCTAGACGCCGCGACGATCGCCGAACGGCGCGAGCCCTGAGACACGCAGCCCGGCTTTTCCGTATTTCTCCCCCGTACGCCTTCGCCTTATGGCGGAGGCGTTTCGTCAGGCCTCGCAAGACACGAGCACGTACACTGGATATCGGAACCGATACGCCAGCGTGACGCACCGCTGTTTCATCCGGGCGAAATGCTCCCCCGCTTATCCGATTGAAGCATCAACCGCTTCAGTACGTTACGATAAGGACAAATCGTTAGGCGGCAAACTGACGCCTGACAATCAACAAAGGATGTTTCCCCAATGCTGACGCTGAATGTGAATGGCGAGTCCCACCAGGTCGACGTGCCTGAGGACATGCCGCTGTTGTGGGTGCTGCGCGACGTGCTGGGAATGACCGGCACCAAGTACGGCTGCGGTATCGCCCAGTGCGGTGCCTGTACCGTGCATGTGAACGGAGAGGCCGTGCGCTCCTGCGTACTGCCGGTGGCCGGGCTCGGCGACAAGCCCATCACCACCATCGAAGCGGTCGGCCAGTCGGACCTGGGCAAGCAGGTGCAGGAAGCCTGGCTCGCGCACGAGGTCGTACAGTGCGGCTACTGCCAGTCGGGACAGATCATGTCGGCGGTCGCCCTGCTCAACGACACGCCGCAGCCCAGCGACAAGGAGATCGACATGGGGATGGCCGGCAACATCTGCCGCTGCTGTACCTATACCCGCATTCGTGGCGCCATCAAGAGCGTGGCCACGCGCTGATGACAAGGACGACATACATGCATAAGGATGACGCCAAGCTGCAATCCCCCGAGCGTCGCCGACTGATCAAGGTCAGCGGCCTCGCCCTGGGCGGTCTGATGATCGCCACTTGGCTGCCACCGGCGATACGCAAGAGTGCCGCCACGGAGATCCTCGAGGAGGAGCCGGGCGACGACGTGCCGCCGCCGCCCACGGCGCTGGGGGCGTTCGTGCGCATCGATCGCGCAGGAAACGTCACGCTGATCACGCCCAAGATCGAGATGGGCCAGGGCGTGCAATCCTCGCTGGCCGCGATGCTCGCCGAGGAACTCGAGGTGGGGCTGGACCGGGTGACGCTACAGGAGGCTCCGCCGAACGAGGAGTTGTACGTCGATCCGATCCTCCACTTCCAGGCCACCGGTGGCTCGACATCGACGCGCAGCTTCTGGGAGCCGCTGCGCACCGCCGGCGCGGCCGGGCGTCTCATGCTGATTCAGGCGGCAGCCAGTCAGTGGAACGTCGCCGCCGATACCTGCCAGGCGCGCAACGGCATCGTCTACGGCCCCGACGATCAGCAACTGGGCTACGGCGAGCTGGTCGAGGCCGCCGCCGAGCTGCCGGTCCCCGAGCAGATACCGCTGAAGACGCCGGACCAGTTCCGCCTGATCGGCAAGCCGCTCCCGCGCCTGGACACGCCGGCCAAGGTCGATGGCTCGGCCAGGTTCACCATCGACCTGCAATTACCGAACATGAAGATTGCCACCTCGCTGACCTGCCCGGTGCAGGGTGGCCGACTGGCCTCGCTGGACGATCGTGCCGCTCTCCAGGTTCGCGGGGTACGCCAGGTGGTCAGGCTCGACGATGCCGTGGCGGTGATCGGCGATCACATGTGGGCGGCGATTCAGGGCATCCGGGCACTGGACGTGGAGTGGGATCTGGGTGACAACGCCCGGCTCGATTCCGCCCGGATCGAACAGGCGCTGCGCGACGCCGCCTCACGCGACGGAGCGCTGGCCACCAATACGGGCGATATCGACACCGCGTTGGAAAACGCCGCCAGCCGGATCGAGGCGGAGTACGAAATGCCGTTTCTCGCCCACTCCGCGCTGGAGCCGATGAGTTGCGTGGCCGAGGTGCGTGGCGATACCTGCGAGCTGTGGGTCGGCACCCAGGTCCCGGTGATGGCCCAGGCGGCGGCGGCCGAAGCCGCGGGTGTGGCGCAGGAAAACGTCATCGTCAACAACCAGTTGATCGGCGGTGCCTTCGGCCGGCGCCTGGAGAGCGATTTCGTCGCCCAGGCCGCGGCCATCGCCCGGCAGGTCGATTATCCGGTCAAGCTGGTGTGGACCCGCGAAGAAGACACCACCCACGATCTGTACCGTCCGCACTATCTCGACCGTTTCACCGCCGCGGTGGACGAACAGGGCATGCCGACCGGCTGGAGACACACCATAATCGGCGGCTCGGTCATGGCGCGCTTCAGTCCGCAGGCCCTGGGGGAAAACGGCCTCGACCCCGACGCCATCGAGATTTCCGCCGAGCCGCTGTATCGCCTGCCCAACCTGCACGTGCGCTACGTTCCCGAGAACCCGCGGGCCGTCCGCGTCTCCTGGTGGCGCGGCGTGGGGCAGCTGCACGGCGTCTATGTGGTGGAGAGTTTCATCGACGAACTGGCGCACGCCGCCGGACAGGATCCGGTCGATTACCGCATGGCCTTGCTGGAAGCGCATCCCCGCGCCCAGGCGGTGCTCAGACGTGCCACGCAGGAAGCCGGCTGGGGCCAACCGCTGCCGGAAGGACGCGGACGTGGCGTGGCCGTGCACGGCGTGTTCGGCAGTTACGTCGCCACGGTGGTGGAGCTGACCACCGATGCCCAGGGCGGCCTGCGCATCGAACGCCTGGTGTGTGCCGTCGACTGCGGTCTGGCCACCAACCCCACCTCGGTCAAGTCGCAGATCGAGGGAGGCACGCTGTTCGGGCTTTCCGCCGCCCTGTTCAATGAAGTCACCGTCAAGGAAGGCCGTGTGGAGCAGAGCAACTTTCACGATTACCGGCAGATACGCATGAGCGATGCGCCCCCGGTGGAAGTCCACCTTATCGCGAGCCAGGCCTCGCCCGGCGGTATCGGCGAAGCCGGCACCGCCCTCATCGCACCGGCGCTGGTCAACGCGCTGCATGCCGCGGCCGGCCGGCGCATTCGCCGCCTGCCACTGTCGCGTGCCGGTTACCATGTCGTGGCAAGGGAGGCCTGAACATGAAGACAGCAAGACGTCTCGCCCTGATCGCCGGCCTGCTGGGCTGCGCTTCCGGCGTTGCCAGCGCGCAGCAGTCCCAGGAGAATGGACGGAGTCTGATCGAACGTGGCGAGTACCTGACCCGCGCCGCCGATTGCCTGGCCTGTCACGTCACCGAGGAGGGCAAGCCCTATGCCGGTGGAGTGGCGTTCGAGCTGCCCTTCGGCACGCTCTACTCGCCCAACATCACTCCCGACGAGGAGACCGGTATCGGCACCTGGAGCGATGACGACTTCGTCAACGCCATGCAGAAGGGCGTCGGCAAAGGCGGCAAGCACTACTATCCGGCGTTCCCCTACACCTCCTATACCCTGATGTCGCGCGACGAGATCCTCGCCATCAAGGCCTATCTGTTCAGCCTCGAGCCGGTCCACCAGCCCAACCGGGAAAACGACATCGACTTTCCCTTCAATCAGCGCTGGGGAATGATGTTCTGGAACTGGCTGTTCAATGATGACGAGCGTTTTGAGCCCGACCCCGACCAATCCGATGAATGGAATCGCGGAGCCTATCTGGTTCAGGGACCGGGGCACTGCGGCGAGTGTCACACGCCACGCAACCTGTTCCAGGCCACCGATGATTCCAAGGCTCTGGCCGGAACAACCATCCAGGGCTGGCGGGCCTGGAACATCACCGGCGATCCCGAAAGCGGCATCGGCGCCTGGCCGGACGAGGCGCTGGCCGCCTATCTCGCCACGGGGCATGCCGAAGGTTATGGACTGGCCGGCGGCCCGATGGCCGAAGCGGTCAATCACAGCCTGCGCCACCTGAGCGAGTCCGATATCCAGGCCATCGTCACCTATCTCAAGAGCGTTCCGGCGCAACCTTCCGACGTGACGCGCCCGCCTGAACAGGCACTGGCCAGTGGCGCTCCGGCAGACACCGCGCATCCGCTGGGGCTCAAGGTGTTCGCCGATGCGTGCGCCAGTTGCCATCTCTGGGACGGCAGCGGTCGTCAGGGCCCCTACGCTGCATTGCGAGGCCTGCGTACGGTCAACGATCCACAAGGTACCAACCTGGTGCAGGTCCTGATCGAAGGAGGCGAGCTGCACACCGCACAGGGCGACGCGTCCATGCCCAGCTTCGACGAGGGCTACTCCGACGAGGAACTCGCGGCGGTGAGCAACTTCGTGCTTTCCCACTTCGGCTCGGTCGAAGGCAAGCTCGATGCCGAGACATTTGCCGAACGCCGTCAGGAGTGATACGCAGCACCAGGGCGTAATTCACCTCGCAAAAAAAGCCTCCCGATGGGAGGCTTTTCTGATTCCGGCGGTGCTCCGGTTTCTGCGGGCCGGCTGCGCCCGGTCAGAAGAGGCGAGCCGCTCTATTGCTGGACGACACCGCAGGCGACACGGCTGCCACCACCGCCCAGCGCGGGCTGGTCGGAGTAGTTGTCGCCCCCCTCGTGTACCATCAGCGCATGGCCCTCGAGATCGGACACCTTCAATCGCGGGGCCACGACCGGCGTGGAGGCGTTGCCCTGCTCGTCGACCATCAGTACCGGCAGGTCGCCCAGATGGCCATCGCCATAAGGCCCGGCATGAGTGCCGGTATTCTGCGGGTCGAAGTGTCCGCCGGCGGCCGCCGCAGCCGTCATCTCGCCATCCTTCTCCTGAGGCTCGCAGCTCGCGTTCTGGTGGACGTGAAAGCCATGCATGCCCGGTTCGAGCCCGGACAGATCCGGGGTCAGCTTCAAGCCATATTCACTGTCTTCGACATGAACGGTGCCGATACTGTTGCCGACACCATCCTTGCTGACCTTGTGCATTTCGATGTCCTGAGCCGCTTGTGCGGTACCCGCCAGCAGCAAGGACGTTCCCAGCCCTGCCATCAGATGTGCTAAGCGTGCCATGTCTCTCTCCTTCATGGGTTCGACGTGCAACGCTATCAGGCTAGTCAAGGCAACGAAGGTGAGCCAATCCTTGCGTTCAGTTCAGATTATCGAGAATGCGCAGCACCGGTGCGGACTGGTTGAGGGTGTAGAAATGCAGTCCCGGCGCGCCGCCCTCGAGCAGGCGCTGGCACAGCCGGGAGACCACCTCCTCACCGAAGGCGCGGATACTCTCGTTGTCGTCACCATAGGCCTCGAGCTGCTTGCGGACCCAGCGGGGAATGTCGGCACCGCAGGCATCGGAGAAGCGCGCCAGCTTGGTATAATTGGTGATCGGCATGATTCCCGGGATGATGGGAATCTCGACACCCAACGACCGGGCCCGGTCGACGAAATGAAAATAGGCATCGGCGTTGAAGAAGTATTGGGTGATGGCCAGGTTGGCGCCGGCTTCGGCCTTGCGGACGAAGTTTTGCAGGTCGTGCTGGAAACTGGCGGCCTGGGGATGCGCCTCGGGGTAGGCCGCCACGGCAAGCTGGAAATGCTCGCCGGTCTCCTCGCGGATGAATGTCACCAGTTCGTTGGCGTAGCGCAGTTCGCCGATTCCCCCCATGCCGGAGGGCAGATCGCCACGCAGCGCCACCAGGCTATCGATTCCCTCTTCGCGGTAGCCGTCGAGCAGCTCGCGCAGCTCGCTCCTGCTGCTGCCGACACACGACAGGTGTGGCGCAGTGTTCACACCGCTTTTGCGGACGTCGCGTACCGTACGGGTCGTGCGCGCCTGCGTCGAGCCACCGGCACCGTAGGTCACGGAAAAGAACTTGGGCCGACGAGCGGCAAGAGCATCGCGCACGGCGGTCAGCTTTTCCTGCCCCGCCTCGGTGTTGGGCGGAAAGAACTCGAAGCTGATGCCCAGCGGATGTTCACGTGTCGCCATCGATATAACCCTCTTTTTCTCTACCTGCCCGAACTCGCGAGCAGCCTGACCTGAACGTTCGATCGCTCGATGTACGCAAGGCGCGGCGATCAAAAACGCATTGTGCCGTCTGCCGCTCGCCTCTGACCAATGAAAGTTTCGCGCCCTGTTCATTAGCCGCGGTCATACAGAGGGCGACCGCTCAGCCGTGACGGCCGGCTCTGTCATCGCAGTCGCCTCCCGTCAGGCAGTCGCGTCCTTCCAGTTGCAGCGTGACATGCGTGATCCCGAAGCGCTCGCTGAGCAGCGTATAGGCACGTCGCGTGACGGTTTCGTGTTCGGCTTCGTCGTCTACCACCAGATGCAGGCTGAGCAGCGGCTGCTGGGGAGTCAGCCCCCAGAGATGCAGGTCGTGCAGGCTCTCGACGCCCTCGAGGTCTTCGAGTTCACGGCGGATCTGCACGGTGTCCAGCCCCTCGGGCGTGCCTTCCAGCAGGGTATGGCCGGAGCGACGCAGGATCTTCCAGGCGGCACGCAGGATCAGCGCCGCGGCAAGCATCGACAGGAGCGGATCGGCGGCATTCCAGCCGGTGGTCATGATGATCAGCGAGGCAGCGATTGCCGCCACCGAGCCGAGCAGATCGCCGATCACATGCAGTACCGCGCCGCGCAGGTTGAGATTCTCCTGATCACCGCCGTGAAGGATCTTGAACACTATAAGATTCACCAGCAAGCCGAGTATCGCAATGGCCATCATCGGCCCGGCCAGCACGTCCACCGGCTGTGTGAAACGCTGGACAGCGGCGATGAATATCCATACCGCAATGCCCAATAGCGTCAATCCGTTAATGAAGGCTGCCAATACCTGGAAGCGTTGGTAACCGAAGGTGCGCCGCTTGTCCGGCGCCTTGTTGCCCATGTAGAAGGCGAATAGGGCCAGCCCCAGCGAAAAGCTGTCGCTGAACATGTGACCGGCGTCGGCCAGTAGCGCCAGCGATCCCGCCATCCAGCCACCGATCACCTCGGCGAGCATGAATCCCGCCGTGATCAGCATTGCCCAGCGTACACGCCTCTCGCTGTCGGACGTCACCGTGGGGGCATGCTCGTGATCATGATCGTGGGCGTGCTCGTGATCGTGGGCCGGACCCGACGTGTGGCTGGAGCCGGCCGGTGAAGAATCATGATGTGCCATGAAGACTCCCGGGCAGAGAATAGACTTCCAGTCTATCTGGCTGAAGTGGCTTCAGGGTCAAACCGTGGCCCGTTTTCCGCGCAACCGGCCGCTGCCCACCAGCATGCCCAGCGTGATCAGCACGGCGGCCACCGCCAGCAGTGGCGTCGGCTCGGCATAGCCGGTCACGATCAATACCAGTGTCGACAGCAACGGCGTGAAGTAGGACAGCAGGCCCAGCAGACGCAGATCCCCATGCTTGACGCCCACGTCCCAGGTGAAGAAGGCGCTGCCCACCGGTCCCAGGCCCAGCCCAATCACACCCAGCCAGCCCAGCCCCTCGGGCCAGCGTGCAGGTTCGAACAGCATGTGGCATGCCCCCGCAAGCAATGCCGTCGCCAGACAGAAGCCGCCCACCGCCGCCGTCGGCACGTCCTTCACCGCACGCGACAGCACCGAATAGCCGCTCCACACGAAGGCGCAGGCAAAGGCTGCGCCATAGCCCAGCGTGCTGCCGCCGCCGCCAACGTCTCCCCCGACCAGCAGTGCCGCACCGACGAACCCCAGCAAGCCCCCGACTACATGGATGCTCTTGAGCCGCTCTCCGGGCAGCAGGGCGACGAAGATCACGATCAAAAGCGGCCAGAGATAGCTGATCAGCCCGGCGTTGGCCGGCGGCGCGTTCTGCTGGGCGACGAAATACAACGCGTGGTAGCCGAACAGCCCGCCGACTCCCAGTGCCCAGACGCGAGGCGGCTGCTTGAGCGGTGCCAACAGGGATTCGCCGCGCACACGCAACCACACGGCAAAGCAGGCGAAGGCAATGGCAAACGCCAGCGCGGTGAGCAGAAACGGCGGCACCGGTCCGGCGAGCTGGGTCAGCGCCGCCAGTAGTGCCCAGTTGAGCACGGTAGTGGCGCCGATGGCGGTGGCACGGGAGTCGGCGACGAGGCGAGTGGACGTGTCGGTCATGAGTCGGTCTCCTTGATCTGCCCCCAGCCTGCCAGCACGACACCGGTAAAACTTGTCGAATCCTGATGTTTCTCGCTCCGCTGGCAGGCATCATGGTCCTTGCTCGCGCTTCTTTGCTCGTGAAAGTGCCCCTTGCCTGCGGAAAACACCATGCCTACCGCCGATCTCACACAACCGCTATGGATGCTGCTGGCCTTCGTCGCTCTCGGCTGGGCATGCGCCCGCCGCCTGGCCGTCGATCCGCGCCCCATCGCCACTCTGCTGATCTACATCATCGCCCCGCTGACCTTCTTTCGCGGCCTGGTGCTGGGCGGACCGACACCGGATCTCCTTTGGCTCACCCTGGGACTGTTCCTGCTCGCCAGCCTGATCAGCCTGATCGTCAGCCAGCTGGCGAAACGTGTCTTTGCGCCGCAGGAAGCGGCCCTGCTGGCCTTCTCGGCGGGCACCGGCAATACCGGCTATTTCGGCTTGCCCCTCGCCATGGTGCTATTGCCACCGGAGGGCGTGACCCAATACCTGTTCTGCCTGCTGGGCATCACGCTCTATGAATTTACCGTCGGCTTCTATATCAGTGCCCGCGGGCAATTCTCGGCGCGCCAGAGCCTGGCCCGAATCCTGCGCTTGCCGCTGATCTACGCATTTGCTGGCGCCCTGCTGGTCAGCGGGCTGAGCCTGTCGGTGCCCGGTGCCGTGATGGAGGGACTCGACTACTTCAAGTATTGCTATACGGTGCTCGGCATGATGATCATCGGCATGACGCTGGGCCGGGTGACGATGCGCGAGGTCGATGTCCGCTTCATCGGCGCCTGTGTCGCGGCACGCTTCGTCATGTGGCCGCTGGTCAGCCTGGGGGCCGTGCTCCTGCTGCAGGCCGGTGTGGGTATTTCACCGACGCTGGCCACGGTATTGCTGCTGCTCGGCGTGGTGCCGATGGCCGCCAACGTGGTCGTGATCGCCATGGAGCTCAGCATTCGCCCCGAGAAAGGCGCCATCGCCGTACTGCTGACCACTCTGGCCGCGCCACTGTTGATCCCGTTCTATCTCCACGTGCTGCTGGCGCTGGCCGGACTGGCGTGAATGCCTCGCCACTCCCGCGGCGAACAGCCGTGACGACGGCGAAAGACCCGCGAGAAGTGCGCGCCATCGCCGAAGCCACAGGCCAGCGCGATTTCGGTCAGCGAGGCGCGGGAATCGCCCATCAGCCGGCAGGCCTGCTCCAGGCGCCGGTCGGTCAACCAGGCATGCGGCGTCTGGCCGGTCAGCGCCAGGAACTGGCGAGCGAAGGCCGCCTCGGCGAGATGACAGTGCGAGGCCATCTCGCCGACCCGCCAGGGGTGGGCCAGATCGGCCATCACCCTGGGCAGCAACCGGATCAGACGCAGGCGCGGCGACGACTCCCGCGAGGCCGGCGCGCCAAATGCGGACTGGAGCCAGCCGAATAGAACGGCAGAAGACGCTTCGGTCAGGCGGCGCGCCTGGCTCAGCAGATCCGGCGGCACTCGTCGTGGCATCTGCATTCGGCCGATATCCAGCTCCAGCACCTCGCACCAGGCCACCGGCAGATCGAGTGCCAGACAGCCGTTGCCGCCGAGGGCCAGATAATGATGCTCGTCACCGGCGGCGATCGGTGCCAGCACACCGGCGGCGACATGCGTTCCGCGTCCGGCCACCTCGAGTTCGACGTTGCCCTCGAGACCCAACAACAGCTGATGAAACTCGTGGCGGTCGGTGAGGACGCGGCGTGGATAACGGCGCATCTCGATGACAGGAACGGACATGGCACGACTCGTATCATGAAAAAGCGCCACACGCTGACAGTGCGGTCGCTACCGATGGAAACTCACGCCTCGGGCCAGACGATGCTGACTTCCAGGCCGTGGGGCTCGCGATTGTGCAGCGTCATCCGCGCCCCCTGGCGCTGAACCAGCTCCAGCACGATGGACAGGCCAAGGCCGCTTCCGGTGGTGCGCTGATCGGAAGCGCGGCGAAAGCGCTCGGTGACCTTGTCGAGCAGAGCATCGGGAATGCCGGGGCCCGTATCCCGCACCACCAGACATGGCGATGCGCCGGCCCGGCTCAGTTCGACCTCGACACGACCGCCCGGCGGAGTATAGCGCAGCGCATTGTCGAGCAGGTTACGCAGCAGGATGCCCACCTCGACCCCATCGGCACGCATGTCCAGTCGGGTCGCCCCCTTCAGCGCCAGCCGCTGTTGGCGCTCGTTGGCCAAGGGCCAGAGATCCGCCATGAGTTCGACGACGATGGGATAGATGTCGAGGGTCGCAACCGCGCCGGTCTCGGAGCGGTCCAGTCGCGCCAAGATCAAGAGCTGCTCCACCACCCGCTGCAGCCGCTCCACACCGACATAGGCCTTTTGCAATGACTGCGCTTCGCCCGCCTGGGCATTATCCAGATGAATGCGCAACGCGGCCAGCGGCGTACGCAACTCATGCGCGGCATCGGCGGTGAAGCGCCGCTCCCGTTCCAGGGTTTCCGCCAGCCTGACGATGAAGTCGTTCAAGGAGTGCTGCAGACCTTCCAGCTCCCGGGGCGGGCGGGTGTCGATGCGGCGCAGGTCCTGGGCGTCGCGCCCCTGAACCTGGCGGGACAACCCGTCGATGGGCGCGAGTCCGCGGCGGATGATGCGGCTCATCAGCCACAGCAGCAAGGGCAGGAGAAGCACCATCGGAATCATGTTGTTCCACGTGATGCGCTCGACGATCTCCCTATGAAAGGCCTGACGTTGCCCCATGCTGATCCAGGCACCGCTGGTCTCGTCGAACATGCTGAACACCCGCCAGCGCTCGCCATCGTACTCTTCCCAGCGATAGCCCTCCTCTCGCGGCGCGGGAAAGGGGCCGGCATCGCTCCATTCGGCGCCCAGCAGCCGCGGGGAACCGTCACGGTTCCAGACGCCCAGCGTCAGCTTGCGCTCCTCTTCATGATAGAGCTTCTCCGGAATGGCACCGGCATCCACGGGCACCGGCTCACCGTCACGGTAGGCCAGCGCCGGATGGCCCGGGATGCTCAGATGCTGCGCGAGGCGCGCATACCCCTCATGGGACATGTCCGGCGTGATCTGCCCGGCCACGATTCGGCCATGCAGACTGAGTTGCGTATCGAGAATCTCTTCCAGTTCGTGATCGGTGATCAGGTAGGCAGCCGTCACCGCCACGCCTGCCGCGATGGCCAGCACCAGCGCCATGGTGCGGACCAGGTAGCGCCGAATCGAAGTCATGCCGCGCTACTGTCCAGCCGATAACCGATACCGCGCACGGTCGTGATCAGCCGCCGGTCGAGCTTCTTGCGCAGATGATGCACGTGCACCTCCAGAGCGTTGGATTCCACCTCTTCTCCCCAGCCGTACAGCAGGCTCTCGAGTCGCGGCCGCGAGAACACCTTGTCGGGCTGCCGGGCCAGCTCCAGCAATAGCGCATATTCGCGCCGGCTAAGCTTGATCTCCTCGCCCCGCCAGATGACGTAGTGGCGAGCCTCATCGATACTCAGCGCGCCCAGGGTCAGCAACTGCGAGGCCCGACCCTCGGCCCGGCGCGTCACCACACGCAGGCGGGCCAGCAGTTCCTGCAGGTCGAAGGGCTTGAGCACGTAATCATCGGCGCCGGCATCCAATCCCCGTATTCGCTCCTCCACGGCGTCTCGGGCCGTCAGGATCAGTATCGGCAGCGAGGCGTGCTGCCTGACGCGATTCAGTACCTGCATACCGTCCAGGTCAGGCAGTCCCAGATCGAGAATCATCACCGAGAATGTCTCGTTGCTGACGGCGCTGATCGCCTCACGCCCTTGAGTCAGCCAGTCAACCGTATAACCTTCGCGCTCCAGGGCGACCTTGATCCCATCGCCCAGCAGCGGGTCGTCCTCTATCAACAGTACGCGCATGGTGTCCTCCCCTCAGCCCGGCTCGGCATCATCGCCATTTCTCCTTAAGCTTTCCTTAAACATTCACTTGTCTGGCCCCACCTGAATCCGGCGGCAACGGGCTAAAGGGCTAGTGACATGTCTTCGTTCTTAAGCTGTTCTTAAGGTTCGCGGTGCAGGCTACGCGAGATTTTATCGGGAGTGTCCATGAACGTACTCATTACCGGCATGGCGGGGTTCATCGGTCATGCTCTGGCGCGTCGCTTGGCGAAAAGTCCTAGCTGGCACATCGTGGGAGTCGACAATCTCAGCGATTACTACGACGTGTCGCTCAAGCGGGCCAGACTCGCCGATCTGGCCGGCTTTGACAACGTGCATTTCGAGGCATGCGACGTGGCCGACAGCGCGGCCATGCAGCGCATCTTCGCCATGCGGCATTTCGATTGCGTCGTGCACTTGGCGGCACAGGCCGGTGTGCGCCATTCGCTCGCCCATCCACTGGATTATGGTCAGGCCAACATGATCGGGCACCTCAACGTGCTCGAGGGTTGCCGACATCGGGGCGTCGGGCATCTGGTCTATGCCTCGTCGAGCTCCGTCTACGGCCTGAATGCCGCCGCCCCCTTCTCGGTCCATCACAACGTTGATCATCCCGTCAGTCTCTATGCGGCCAGCAAGAAGGCCAACGAGTTGATGGCCCACTCCTACTCCCATCTTTATGACCTCCCCACCACCGGCCTGCGCTTCTTCACGGTCTATGGCCCCTGGGGACGCCCCGACATGGCGATCTTCAAGTTCACCCGCCGCATCCTCGAGGGGCTCCCCATCGAAGTCTACAACCGGGGCGACATGTCACGTGACTTCACTTACATCGACGATGTGATCGAGAGCATCGTTCGGGTCATGGCGCATGTGCCGCAGCGAAATGCCCAATGGGACCCCAATCAGGGCAGCCCCGCCGACAGCAGCGCTCCTTACGCACTCTACAATATCGGCCACGGCAGCCCGGTCGACTTGATGAGCGTCATCCATGCCATCGAGCAGGCGACCGGCTGCGTCGCGCACTACGACTACCGACCCATGCAACCGGGCGACGTGCAGCACACCTGGGCGGATACCGCCCCCCTGCTGGCGGCGACGGGATACTGTCCGCACGTCGATGTCGTCGACGGCATCCAGCGTTTCGTGGACTGGTACCGCCGTTATTACCATATCGATTTTCCTCTGCACTCGAGCCCTTGCTATCTTTAGCGATTCGCAAGGAACCCGGCGCAGAGTAGCGAAGGGCTTTCCGCCAGCAGGCGCATCGCGCCCTTTCTTGTCAAAGATCAAGGATTCCACGCATGCAGCACCCCTTAGTGTCGGTCATCATTCCCGCCAAGGATGAGGCGGATAATCTTCCCGGCCTGTTGGACGAAGTCGCCACGGCGCTGGCCGGTACCGATTATGAAGTTCTGGTGGTCGACGATGGTTCGCGCGATGCGACCTGGACGCTGCTGAGTGCCCGCGCCGCGCAGGATTCTCGCCTGCGCCCCTTGCGTCATGCACAGAGCGCGGGGCAGAGCACCTCGGTGTGGCAGGCATCCCACGCCGCCCGGGGTGTCTGGCTGGCCACGCTGGACGGCGACGGCCAGAACGATCCCGCCGATATCCCGCGCCTGCTCGAACGGGCCCGTCAGGGCGATGCCGCGCTGATTGCCGGGCATCGCGTGTCGCGTCGCGACGACTGGCTCAAGCTGGCCTCGTCGCGACTCGCCAATCGGGTCCGGGCGGCGCTGCTCAAGGACGGCACGCCGGATACAGGCTGCGGCCTCAAGGTCATCTCCCGCGCGGCATTCGTGACCCTGCCCTACTTCAACCACATGCATCGCTTTCTGCCGGCGCTGATACAGTCCCAGGGAGGGCGCTGCGTTTCCATGCCCGTCAATCATCGCACGCGCCATGCCGGCAAGTCCCATTACGGCGTCAACAACCGGCTCTGGGCCGGCCTGCTGGACATGCTCGGCGTCATGTGGCTGCAACACCGCTCGCGGCTGCCGGCCCCCATCATGCTGGAGGAGCCCATCCCGACGACGGACGCACCGCGGGATGCCAACACCGGTGCCGCCAGCGGCACGACGGATGGCGCACCGCTCGACGGCATGCGAGGCGATGCATGAACGAATCATGGCTATGGCTGAGCGTCGGCTTTCTCGGCCAGGCCCTGTTCTCGGCACGCTTTCTGGTGCAGTGGCTGGTCAGTGAACGCGCCAAGAAGAGCATCGTGCCCAAGGCCTTCTGGTTTTTCAGCCTGGCCGGCGGGGCCACACTGCTGGCCTATGCGATCTACCGGCGCGACCCGGTATTCATCGTCGGGCAGGCCACGGGGCTGTTCATCTACATCCGTAACCTGATGCTGATCCGCCGTGAGAATCGCGCCGACGAGTAGTGCCCCTGCTTCCCCAGTCCTCTTTCCAACGAGTCCTCTTTCCAACGAGCCGCCCGTTATGCGTCGACCCGCCTTCCTTCGTCACCCCATGTCCCTGGCTTGGCTCGCCATCTTCCTGTTTGCCCTGGTCCTGCTGGGCCTGGGCATCGGATTGCGCGACCCCTGGCCGGCGGACGAACCCCGCTTCGCCCTGAACGCCCTGGAGATGCTCGACACCGGCCAGTTCTGGTTCCCCCACCGTGGCGGCGAACTCTATCCCGATAAACCGCCGGTCTTCATGTGGCTGAGCGCGCTGGCGATCGCCCTGACCGGCTCGGTACGCCTGGGATTCCTGCTGCCGTCGCTGTTCGCCGCCCTCGGCACACTGGCGCTGGTCATGGACCTTACCCGCCGCCTGTACGATGCGCGCATCGCCAGCCTGGCGGGCCTGGCCCTGCTTGCTACCCTGCAGTTCGTGCTGCAGGCCAAGGCGGCGCAGATCGACATGTTGCTGACCTTCTTCACCACGCTGGGGGCTTACGGCATGTTGCGCCATGCGCTGCTGGGCCCGGCCAGAGGCTGGTGGTACGCCGGCTGCGCCTCGATGGGGCTGGGCATCATTACCAAGGGAGTGGGCTTTCTGCCCCTGCTGTTGCTGCCCGCCTGGGGATGGCTGGCCTGGCGCGGACGGGCGCAGCGCCTGGCCTGGAAGGATCTGGGGCTGGGGCTGGCGACGCTGCTCGGCGTCATCGCGCTATGGGGCGTGCCGATGATTCTCGTCGCCACGTTCGGTGACGATCCCGCACTCGCCGCCTACCGTGACAATATCCTCTTCAAGCAGACCGGCGAGCGCTACGCCAACGCCTGGCATCATTACAAGCCGTGGTACTACTATCTCGTTCAGGTGCTGCCCTGGGCCTGGATGCCGCTGGTGCTGGCATTGCCCTGGGCGGTTCCCGCCTGGTGGCGAGGCGTGCGGCGCGGAGACGCCCGTCTGCTCCTGCCGCTGAGCGGCGTGGTACTGATCGTGGCATTCTTCTCCTTCTCCGACGGCAAGCGCGGCGTATACATGCTGCCCACGATCCCGCTGCTGGTAGTGGCGTTGGCGCCGCTGCTGCCCGATCTGTTGCGAAAGCGCGGTCTCAACTGGCTGGGGGCGGGCGTGCTGGCGCTATGCGGCAGCCTCTTTCTGATTGCCGGCCTGCTCGGCGCACTGGGGTTGCCGGCCCTGCAGAAGCTCGCCGAGCGTTACGACATCGTCCCTTGGGCCTGGTGGATTCTGCTGGGGCTGACCGCAGCGGGACTGCTGGCCTGGCTACGTCCGCGGCGTGGCATCCTGGCGTTGCCGCTGTGGTTTGCCGTGTTCTGGATATCCTGGTCGACCTGGGGCTATATCCTGCAGGACCATGCCCGCTCGCCGCGTGACATGATGCAACAGGTCGCGGCCATTACCGGGCCGGATGCCTGGCTGGCTCTGCCCGTGTTCGGTGAGGAGTTCCTGCTGCAGGCCCGTCAGCCCAGCGTGCACTTCGGTGAACGGACGCCGCTCGACGCTCAGATGTCACGTGCCTATGCGTGGTTGCAGGAAGCGTCGGCCGAGCGCTGGATGCTCATCGACAAGAGCCGTGCGCAACACTTCAGCTGCATCGATGCCGCTCAGGCCGTGGACATGGGCCACCAGAACAGCGACGACTGGTGGTTGATTCCCGGTACGGCCGTCTCCGCCTGTGAAGGCCAGGAAGATGCCGCGCCTCTCTTCGTGGCACCCACCACCATCGAGCCCTCCCCGTGAAGCGGATGGGTGTCCGGCCCGTCACCGGCTGGACACCCGCCATTCTTCAGCAAGCGCTAAGGAAACGTTAAGCCGGCTGCGCCATGATGCTTCCATACTTGGAGACCTGGGGAGCACTTCATGCAGATGTCATGGCTCGATCGTCTGAGCTCACGCTCTTTCCATGCCGTCACTCATCGGTGCAACCGGCCATACGTTGCGGGCGGCAGACGGACATCTCATTCGTCACTTTTCCGCATGCCGGCGCTTGCCCTGGTTACGGGACTCTTCTGGCTCGCCACCTCCCAAGCCATTGCCGAAACACTGGGGCTCCTTGCACTTTTCACCGGTTGCGTGGCGCTGACGCTCACGCCTGGGGAGGTGAGCATGAGGTTTCATGTGCCGGTGGATGGCAACTCTGCTCTGGCCGAGAAGGGTGATGATTTCGTATCGGGAGTTTATACTCTTTGTGCAGCAATCGTCGGCACCTTGGTCATGCTTTTTCTGCTGAATTGATACCGCTTCGCGCCGCCTGTCACCATGCATGCCAGGAATCCGACCAGCATCTGCCAGGTATCGGTAACGTCTCAATAACCTTATCTCTTCCACACCACTCCGCTCATCCACATCCCACTCCGCTTGCTGTTATCTCCTGCCTTAATCCGGTGATAATTCACCGATTATCGTGCAATGCTTATCGCAGTTAATTCCGATGCAAACATGCGAAAAAAGCGTATCGTTTTTACGACTTCATTCCGCCATTCCCTTGAACAGATAATCAACTCTTAAGCATGGCCTCTCATAATGTGACGAAATCCCTGCGATAGACATCATATGATGAAGGCTCTCTCGAATTTTCCTCTTTCCACCTTTCCTCTCCTCCTCATCGGCAAACACTCAAAGGAGCTGAAAAGGCTGTACAAGGCCTTGGCGAACTCCTGCGCCGGTTTCTCTTCTGCCTGGAAACATGAAGCGGCCTTTCGTCAGGAAATCATTATCGGCATCCTGCTCATTCCGCTGATTTTCCTTTCCGATACCAGCGCGATAGAGCGGGCCCTGATGTGGATGACATTGCTGCTGGTGCCTCTGGTGGAGCTGATCAACTCGGCGATCGAAGCCACGGTGGATCGTATCGGCCTGGAGCATCACCCTCTTAGCGGCCGCGCCAAGGACGTCGCTTCCGCTGCCGTATTACTCAGCCTGTTACTGATGACGAGCGTCTGGCTATGCATACTCATTGGATGAAGTCTCCGGTGGGGATAGTGTGCCTGTCCTGGAGTGCCTTCACGATGCTGATAGTGCTGCTGGACACGTTCAATGTCGATTTCCGGGTGGCGGACCAGCTCTATCACTTACAGCATGATAGCTGGTCATTGAAGGACAATTTCATCACGCAACAGCTGATTCATCAGGGCGGACGGGATCTGAGCGCCGTGCTGGGAGTCGTGACCCTCGCCGGCATAGTCTTGAGCCACTGCCGACGGGAACTCGCGTCGTGGCGTCGTCCAATGACCTACCTGTTCGCATCGGCAGCCCTTTCGATGCTAGGTGTGTCCTTTCTCAAGCACACCATCAGCATGGAGTGCCCCTGGGACCTGGCCCGCTATGGCGGCAGCGCCCCGTTCATCGGGCTGTTCGAGCCTCGTCCTCCTGCGATGTCCGACACCGCCTGTTTTCCCGCCGGCCATGCCAGTGCCGGCTATGCCTGGATCGCGCTGTATTTCTTCTTCGCCGCAACATGGGCGCGCTGGCGCTGGGCGGGGCTTGGCGTGGGTCTCGCCATGGGCCTGACATTCGGCGTGGCGCAGCAATTAAGAGGGGCGCACTTCCTGTCGCATGACCTGTGGACCCTGATGGTGTGCTGGACGACCAGCTTCGCCCTGGCCCATCTGATGCTTCCGTCGCGGAGCCGTCATCTTCCGGCATTCCCTTTTGGAGCCATATCATCATGAATCGACTGAAAGCCTCGCTCCGGCAGGCCGTTCACTATCGGCCGCGCATGGGCGGCGAGCGTCTTATCCTGTGGGTCACTCTCGGCTTTACTCTGTTCTACAACTTCGCCTTCTGGCAACAGACCCTGGCCAGTCTCCCCTTCGATAGCCTGCATGACGGGGCGATGCTACTGGGGTTGCTGATCGTCATGACCAGCCTGCAGTTCGTTGTCTTTCTCCTGTTTGCCAACCGCCGAATCGTCAGGCCGGTACTCTCGGTGCTGATTCTGGTGGCCGCCTGCGTCAGTTACTTCACCGCGCATTACGGCACCTACTTCGACACTTCCATGATCGACAACCTGCTGCAGACCGACACCCGTGAAGCAGGTGAACTCGTCACCACGGGGCTACTGCTGCATCTGCTGCTGTTTGCCGCCATTCCCATAGCGCTGATCTGGCGCGTGCGCATCGCGGCCTCTTCCTGGCAGAAGGCCCTACTCCGGCGCCTGGCGTATCTGTCCGGCGGCATCCTCGTCCTGGTGGCCTCCATCATGCTGACCTACCCCAGCCTGTCGCCGCTGATGCGCAACGACAAGGAGCTACGCTATCTGGTGACGCCGGGCAATTATCTGGTTTCCATGGGTCAGGCTCTTGCCGCCGGCGACCAGACGGCCGTCAAGCAGCGCCAGCCGATAGGCCTGGATGCTACACGTACGGCGCCCCAGCGGGAGCGCCCGTCTCTGCTGGTCATCGTGGTGGGCGAGACTCTGCGGGCGGCCAACTGGGGCCTCGATGGGTATGCGCGCCAGACGACGCCACAACTGGCACGCCGAAACGACGTGATCAATTACCCCCACGTGACCTCCTGTGGCACCAGCACCGCGGTCTCCCTGCCCTGCATGTTTTCACCGGTGGGCCATGACGATTACGACAAGGCTTACATCGAGCAGCATGAATCGCTGCTCGACGTGCTGAAACATGCCGGCGTGGACGTGATATGGCTGGACAACCAGTCGGGATGCAAGGGCGTATGCGACGGGGTGGCCTCGCATGTCGTCACGGCAACGGACGCCCCGGCCCTGTGCCAGGGCGAGCACTGCATGGACGAAGCCCTCGTCGAGGCCCTCAAGTCACGCCTCGACACCCGCCACGCCGATACCGTCATCGTTCTGCACCAGCTGGGCAACCACGGCCCCAGCTATTACCAGCGCTATCCGCAGGCCCTGCGGAAATTCACACCGACTTGCGACACTGCCGAGCTGAGCCGGTGCTCCCGGGAGGCGATCGTCAACAGCTACGACAATGCCGCCCTGTACACCGATCAGATGCTCAACCGTCTCATCGACTACCTGGCTCACCAGCAGAGTCATGAGGCCGCGATGATCTACGTTTCCGATCATGGCGAATCCCTGGGCGAACACGGCCTCTATCTGCATGGCGTACCTTATGCCATTGCCCCTCAGGAGCAGACTCACGTGCCCATGATCTGGTGGCTATCGCCCGAATTCGCTCGCGATCAGGGCATCGATACAGCGTGTCTGGGCCAGGCCGCCGGCCAGCCCGTCTCGCACGACAACCTCTTTCATAGTGTTCTCGGCATGCTCGATGTCTCGACGTCGCTCTACGACCCCGAGCTCGATATCAGCCGCCCCTGCCGCTGACAGGGGCCTCGCATAGCCATTCTGACCCTTTCATGCAACTCCGGAGCCAGGTGCATGCCTGGCTCCGGAACAGATAGTGGCCAACCGGCCATCGATATTCCGGCCGCGTCTCACGCCATGGCGGCGCATTCGTCCGCGCAGCGATAGCAGGCCTTGGCACACTCCTGGCAGTGTTCCATGTCGTGCTTGGCACACTCGTCGCCGCACTTCTTGCAGATATCCGCGCAGACCCGGCAGATATCGCGGGCATACTCGCTGCGTTGTGTCATGAAGGATGCGGCCAGACGACAGATCTGGGCGCACTGCATATCCAGGCGGATGCACTCCGCCATCATCTTCACATCGTCTTCCTGCAGGCAGGACGTTGCACAATAATCGCAGTAGGTGGCGCAGGTATTACATGCCTCGATACAGGACTTGAACTTTTCGAAATCCATCTCGTCTCTCCCTTGCGTTCATGCTTATTGCTGGCTGATATACCAGAAGTACTCTCTCCATGTTTAGTCCCGCCTCCCTGGCCGGACAAGTAACCGTTACCCTTTTTTACGTCATTCATCCCACCTGCCGAATGTAAAACATGCAGGTTTTCCTGAAAGTATTTAAAGAAAAGTCGGACACTTCCGCCCCTAATCTTTTAATGAAAGTGCAAGAGGATGCGCGGCCATTTTCGGCGCTTCAGCCTGGGCGGACTGGACCAGAAACCTGCCAGCATTCAATGAGCGCTGGCAGGTCCGAGCTTGTGTTCAGCACTACTAGACCCTCACCCGCCGTAAACGGAGTGCATTAGCGACTACCGACAACGAGGAAGCACTCATCGCGAAGGCGGCGAACATGGGTGAAAGCAGAATGCCGAAGAAGGGGAACAGAACTCCCGCCGCGATCGGCACCCCCACCCCGTTGTATATCAGTGCGAAGAACAGGTTCTGTTTGATGTTGCGCATGGTGGCCAGCGACAGCTTGCGGGCCCGCACGATGCCGTCGAGATCCCCCTTGACCAGCGTGAAGCCCGCGCTTTCAATGGCTACGTCCGCCCCGGTGCCCATGGCGATACCCACATCGGCCTGGGCCAGCGCAGGGGCATCGTTTACGCCGTCCCCCGCCATGGCCACTTGACGTCCCTGCTCCTGAAGCTCGCGAATGATGCGAGCCTTGTCCTCGGGCATGACATCGGCGCGAATCTCATCGATGCCCAGCCGCCCGGCCACGGCGCGCGCGGTGCGTTCATTGTCGCCCGTCGCCATGATGATGCGGAATCCCAGCTCGTGCAGCGCCTTCAGCGCCTCGGGCGTGGTGGCCTTCACGGGATCGGCGACACTGACCAGCCCGGCAATTGCCCCATCGAGTACGACAAACATCACCGTCTCGCCCTCATCCCGGCGCGCATTGGCCGTATCCGTCAGCCTATCCCCATCGAGGCCCAGCTCGGCTATCAGCTTGGCATTGCCCAGCGCGACCGGCTTGCCATCGACCACGCCCTTCACGCCCATGCCGGTCAATGCCTCGAAATCCTCGGTCTTGCCAACTGCGACGCCACGCGCCTCGGCCCCTGCCACGATAGCTTCGGCCAACGGATGCTCGGAGCCCTTTTCGAGACTGGCCGCCAGCCGCAGCACCTCGGTCTCGTCATGCCCCGGCTCGGGCAGCACCGCCACCAGTTTTGGCTTGCCTTCGGTCAATGTACCAGTCTTGTCGACGATCAGTGTGTCGACCTTGGCGAAACGCTCCAGCGCCTCGGCATTCTTGATCAACACCCCCATCTGCGCGCCGCGTCCGGTGCCCGTCATGATCGACAGTGGCGTGGCCAGCCCCAGTGCGCAGGGACAGGCAATAATCAGCACCGAGACCGCCGAGACTAATGCATAAGCCAGGGCTGGCGTCGGCCCCCAGATCGCCCAGACGATGAAAGCCAGCACCGCGGACCCGATGACCGCTGGCACGAATTTTCCGGCCACCGTATCAGCGAATTTCTGGATCGGTGCACGGGAGCGCTGGGCACTGGCCACCATCTCGACAATCTGGCTGAGCATGGTGTCGGCGCCCACCCGGGCCGCCTCCATGACCAGACTGCCGGTGCCGTTGATCGTGGCTCCGGTCACTCTGTCGCCCTCGACCTTCTCCACCGGTACCGGCTCGCCCGTGATCATCGACTCGTCGACCGAGGAGCGCCCCTCGACCACCACGCCGTCCACCGGCACCTTGTCACCCGGCCGCACCCGCAGACGATCGCCGGCCTGCACGTCTTCCAGCGCGATTTCTTCTTCGCTGCCGTCGGGGCGGATCACTCGCGCCGTCTTGGCCGCCATGTCCAGCAGCGCGCGAATGGCCTTGCCAGTCCCCTCCCGCGCCCTCAGTTCCATCACCTGGCCCAGCAGGATCAGCGTGACGATCACCGCCGCCGCTTCGAAATAGACACCGACATTGCCATCGGCATCGCGAAAGCCGGCGGGAAAGATGCCCGGCGCCAACACCGCCACGATGCTGAACAGGTAGGCCGCCCCGACACCCATACCGATCAGACTGAACATGTTGAGATTCAGGGTACGGAAGGAGTGGTAGCCGCGTATCAGAAACGGCCAGCCCGCCCACAGCACCACCGGCGTGCTGAGCCCCAGCTCGATCCACTGCGCGGTCCGCTCGCCAAAAAATTCTCGGATTCCGCCAAAACCCAGCATAGGCCCCATCGTCAGAATCAGCAGCGGGACCGTCAGGATGGCGGCGATGCGCAAGCGCTTCGAAAAATCGACCAGTTCGGGGTTGGGGCCCTCCTCACCCACCACGGCAGACTCGAGTTCCAGCCCCATGCCACACAGCGGGCAGGCGCCGGGGTCGGGCTGGCGCACCTCGGGGTGCATCGGGCAGGTATACACGGCGCCTGTGTAGCCGTCGGGTACCTGGTCATACTTGTCGCCGGGAACCGGCTTGTCCATGCCCTGGCCGACATGGTGTCCATGGCCGAGGCCAGAGGCCGACGCTTCATCGCTCCCTGCCGGGACAAGATGCATGCCACATTTCGGACAATCGCCCGGCTCCTCGGACACGACCTCGGGGTGCATGGGACAGACATACTGCGACGAGTCCCGAGCATCGGGAAATGAGGGCTGGGCACGGGAGCTGTCGTTTGCATTGGCCATAGTCGATTATCCTTTTGGCTGTTCTTGTCGCTTGTCGGCAATCGGCGCAAGGCTTCGATTACAGGGTCATGAAGGGCGACGCCTGCTGATCATCAAAGCGGATGATCTCGAACGGCGCCAGTTGGGGTCCCGGCATGCCCGGCGAGCCCTGAGGCATACCGGCAAGGGCGATACCGGCGACTTCCAGGCGCGTCTCGAAAAGTTTTTCCACGGCCTCGAAGGGAACATGCCCTTCGATCACGTAATCGCCCAGCATGACCGTATGGCACGACCCGTAGCCATAGGGAACTCCGGCGTCCAGCTTGATATCGCTAAGATCGCGGCGCTCGATGATATCGACATCGATGCCTTTGGCTTTCAGATGTCTGGCGTATTCATCGCAGCAGCCACAGGAGGGGTTCTTGTACAGTCGGGCAGTGTCAGGTACCGCAGCCTGTATGGCTGCGGAGCCCAACAGCAGGAAACTGGTAGCAAACGTGACGGCAAATCCTGTTTTCATGATAAATCTCCAGCTACCTGCTTACGAACAAGTATTTAGTCAGGGAGGCGATTCCCAGACCAAGCAATAACAGCAAACCACCGCTTACCAGAAACATCATCCAACCCATAGGGCCGGCCATCGTCATGCAATCGGCGAACATAAATCCTCCTATCTCGAACAGGCTGGTGACGAAGCGTCGACGCCTGCTTGAACAGCACCAGACCACTCCTGAAACTGTAAGACCTGCATGTTGCTCACAGGTCAAGTGAAATGGCGCGAGTCCGCAGCAACCTGACCGGGCAGCACGATGCGTACCTGCAACCCACCCTCGCGGGAAGCCGAAAACACCACCTCGCCGCGGTACTGCTCGACGAGCTGTTTCAGGATGGCCAGCCCCAGGCCGTGGCCGGGAGTGAGTTCGTCAAGACGCCGGCCGCGCTGGCCAAGCAGCGACAATTCGGAAACCACCACACCCGGGCCGTCATCCTCGATCTCGATCACCAAGCCATTCTCCCGATATAGACGGCACCACACCTGGCAGCGCGCCCATTTGCCGCCGTTGTCGAGCACGATGCCCAACATCTCGCTCAGATCCTGGCGCTCGACGGCAATGCTGTGCCCCTCCGGCAGCCGGTTTTCGAGAATAAAGCGATTGGCGGGATACAGCGTACGCATCATGTCGACGAGGATTCGCGCCTCGTCGGCGACGACGGCCCGCTGCGCACTGCCCGGCCCTGCGAAGCGCGCCCGACGCAGTTCGGAGCTCAACTGCGCCTGCATGGCTTCCAGACGCTCGAGCATGCGCTGGCGACGCTGGTCGTCGATGGGCCGCCTGCCACGCAGTACCTGAGTCACCGCTGCCAGTGGGGTCTGCAGGGTATGCGAGAGGTTGGCCATCGCCTCGCGCGAACGCAGCAGCCGCTGCTGCAACTCATGCATGAAGTGGTTCAGCTGGGTGAGCAGGCCGTCGAGTTCGGATGGATTGTCGAGGTCGAGCCGGTCGCGCTGGCCCGCCTGAAACTCGGCCAACTGACGCTGCAACTGCGACAGCGGACGCAGACTGCGATTGACCGCTACCAGGTTGAGCCCGATCAGCAGCGCCAGCAGCAGGACGGAAATCCCGCCAACCCACCAGTGCAGAGTCTCCAGACCTGCCTCGACCCGGGCGAAGTCCTCGCCGATGAGCAGCACGCCGGAGCGGCCATCCAGCATCAGAGCCTGCCGATAGACAAGCAGGTGCCGCCCCTGCCAGCGCACATCGAAGACGCTCGCGTCGGTGTCATCGAGAAACGGCCCCAGCGGAATCACCCAGTTCGGGTTCGAGGCAAAGACATCATTGCCGATCTGCAGTACATAAAGATGATGAAAAACGTCCGCGGCCAGCGTGCCCGGCTCGAGCCACTGACCGGGCGGCCCGTCGATCTGCTTCAACCGCTCGACGGTGTAGCGGGCCTCCTGACGCAGCCGATCTCCCAGAAAGTCACGCGCGAGATCGCGCAGCAGAATGCCGTGCAGCAGCCACGTCACACCGACCGCGACCAGCGCGACCACGCCCAGTCGGGTCAGCAGCCGAACGCGCAGGCTGCGCCGATCAATGCGAGGGAAAGACATAGCCCTGCCCGCGCCGGGTCTGGATGCATTCTCGGCCCAGCCGCCGCCGGAGCCGACCGATGTAGACCTCAACCAGGTTGGGGGCCGCCGCATCCTGTTCGAGAGCATAGAGCTGCTCCAGTAGGCTGGCCTTGGAGAGCACCCGGTCGGGACGCCGCATCAGGTAGCGCAGCAGACAGAACTCCGTGGCGGTCAGCGCCTGCCAGGCACCTGCGTCCCGACAGGCCTGGCGGGTCTGCTCGTCGAGGGTGATGCCGTTCACGCACAGGCTGGCTCCGACATTGCCTGAGCCCCGGCGCAGCAGGGCATGCAGCCTGGCCAGCAGCTCCGCCTCGTGATAGGGCTTGGTGAGATAGTCGTCCGCCCCGCGACGCAGGCCCACGACCTTGTCTTCCCAGCTGTCGCGGGCGGTCAGGGCTAGGATCGGCAGGTGATGGCCATCGCGCCGCCAGCGTTCCAGCAGGTCGAGCCCCGAGCCGTCGGGCAGGCCCAGATCGAGAATCGCCAGGCTGTAAGCTTCGCTGACCATCAGGGCGTCCGCCTCGCGTATCCGCGCGGTGATGTCCACCCGGTAGCCCTCGTCCTCCAGCGTTTCCGCCAGACTTTCGGCGAGCAGGTCATCGTCCTCGACGAGCAACAGGCGCATGCGTTTCCTGTCTCCTTAATGAGTATGGCCATCGGCGAAATGATCATCGCCGCCATGCTCTGCCGGCTCGGCTTCCGCATGCCCACGTCCACCATGGGCGGCCTCGCCATTAGCGTGGCCCGACGCTCCCATCATGCCGCTCATGTCGTCATGCTCATGGTCATGGCCGTCATCGGCCGGACCATTCGCGGAGCCGCCATCCGCCTGGGTAAGCGCTGCGTACTGCTGCTCTGAGAGCTCAGGCAATCGCTGCAGGAAGGCGACGATCGGCCAGAGCGCCTCGTCATTATGGGTGGCGCCCCAGGCCGGCATTCCGGTCATCCTGATGCCATGCTTGACGATCCAGAACTGTTCGGCCGGTCCCCAGTGAGCCTGACCGGCCAGTTCAGGTGGCTGCGGATTGAGCCCCGCGTAGAGCAGCGTCGTCTCGAGGCCGGGCCGCAGATGGCAGCTTACGCACATGGCGTCATAGGCGCGCGCACCCTGACGGACCATGGTGTCGTCGCTTAGATCCGGCACCGCGACGCCTTCGGCCCGGGCTTCGACAGAGTTGTGCATCGTGGTATGGAAGGCCCATCGGGTCAGTGCCGCATGGGGGCGGCTGGCGGCGATGTCATACACCCCGCTGTAGCTAAAGATCACGGTGCCGATTATCAGCACGATCAGTGTCAGCACAATGCCGGCAAATATGCGCATCCTGTTCTCCTCTGCCTGTCTCTGTCTGTCAGAACCACAGCCTGACACCGGCCACGACGCCCGATCCCTCCGGCTCGCCGAACGCCTCGCGCGTCATGTCGGCCGTGTTGCCGTACTGTTTCTCCCAGTAGGCCCCGACGTAGGGCGCGAACTTGCGGGTGATCTCGTAGCGCAGCCGCAAGCCCAGCCGAGTGGAGTTGAGCCCTTCGCCGACCCCGAATTCCTCCACGTCACTGGCCGCCACGGCGAGTTCGGCACGAGGCTGGAGAATGGCGCGCTGGGTGAGGCGGATATCGTATTCGGCTTCCAGATCCGCAGAAACGTCCCCATCGTCACTGACACGCAGCGTGGCGTCCATCTCCAGCCGGTAGGGTAGCGTCCCGTACAGGCTCAGCACTGCAAAGGTCCGTTCGGGATGATCGTTCGAGGCAATACCGCCCTGATAGCCGATCCCGCCCTGCAGCTCCCAGAAGTCGGCGATCAGATGGCTGTAAAGCAGGTCGAGGGACTCGAACTCTCCATCTTCGCCATCACCCTGTTCATTCTCGCCTTCCCCCTTGAGATAGATACGCTGCACGTCGCCGCCGTACCAGCCCTGGAAATCCCAGGCCAGGGCCTCTTCATTCTCGTCCGTCCAGGTGTATTCGAGCCGGTCGACCAAAAAGCGGCCGTAGTTGTGCTCGGTCATCGGCAGGCCCCAGCCGGGCGGCACATCATAACCGGCGTTCTCCCCGGCCAGAGCCGTCGAAACCGCCACGCAGGCCCCCAGACCCGCCAGACCCCATACAGAGTTACGCATCATTCGTCTCCTCAAGCGACCTTGACGACCCGGAACATGCCGGCGTCCATGTGGTAGAGCAGATGGCAATGGAACGCCCAACTGCCCGGCGCATCGGCACTGACCAGTGCAGAGACCCGCTCGCCGGGCTTGACGTTGAGGGTGTGCTTGCGCGGGATCAGCTCACCGGCACCGTTTTCCAGCTCCATCCACATGCCGTGCAGGTGAATGGGGTGTTCCATCATGGTGGTGTTGACGAAAATCAGCCGCAGGCGCTCGCCATGCTCGAAATGAATAGGGCCATTGACCTCGCTGAACTTCTTGCCGTCGAACGACCACATGTAACGCTGCATATTGCCGGTCAGGTGCAGTTCGAGCTCGCGGCGCGGCGGTCGCCGATCCGGCCAGGGGGCGCGCGCCTTGAGGTCGCCATAGACCAGTACGCGTCGTGCGTCGGGATCGATACCGATGCCCGGCTGGTCGTAGCGCGAGCCCGGCTGGGCCGCGCCTGCCGGCAGCAGAGCGCCGGTGCGGCTTTCGGGGGTCGGATCCTTTTCGCCGGGATACGTCATGTCCTGCATGCCGGAATGGTCCATGCCCTGCAGGGTGGAATGATCCATATCCATCATTTCGGAATGATCCATATCCGGCATGTCGGCATGACTCATGCCCGTATGGTCCATACCCGCCATGCCGGAGTGCTCCATACTCTGCATATCGGCGTGATCCATACCCGCATGGTTCATGCCCTGCATGTCGCCATGCCCACCCATGGCTTCCATGCCGCGATCCATGACGCGTCTGCGCTCGGGCATCGGCGCCACCAGTCCTAGACGCGGCGCCAAGGTGCCACGCACGTAGCCGCTGCGATCCAGGGATTCGGCGAACAGTGTATAGGGGCGGTCTTGGGGCGTGACGAGCACATCGTAGGTTTCCGCCACGGCAAGGCGGATCTCGTCCACCGGTACCGGTTGCACCGGCTGACCGTCGGCGGCGACCACGGTCATCGTCAGTCCGGGAATACGCAGGTCGAAATAGCTCATCGCCGAGCCGTTGATCAGGCGCAGGCGCACCTTCTCGCCCGGCCTGAACAGCGCCGTCCAGTTGTCCGCCGCAGCGTGGCCATTCATCAGGTAGGTATAGGTGCTGCCGGTGACATCGGCGATATCACGCGAGCTCATGCGCATCTGCGCCCACATCGAGCGCTGCTGCCACGTATCGGCAAAGCCGTTTTTCGCCACATCGGCAAAAAAGTCGCCCAAGGTGCGCTCCTGGGCGTTGTAGTAACCTTCCGCCACTTTCAGATGGCGAAAGACATCGTGCGGCTCCTCGAAGGTCCAGTCGCCCAACAGCACCACATGCTCACGGTCGTAGGTGAACGGCTCGGGCTCGGCGGGGTCGATGATCAGCGGGCCGGCATGGCCGAGCTGCTCCTGCAGTCCCGAATGGCTGTGGTACCAGTAGGTCCCGCTCTGGGTGACGGGAAAACGTGCGGTGAAGGTCTCGCCCGGCGCAATACCCGCGAAACTGAGCCCGGGGACACCATCCATTGCCGCCGGCAGGATGATGCCATGCCAGTGCACGGAGGTGTCCTCCTCGAGCAGGTTGGTGACCTTGAGTACGGCATCCTGCCCTTCGCGCAGGCGGATCAAAGGGCCGGGACTGGTGCCGTTGAGGGTGATGGGCCGCCCCGTGCCGCCGGCGATGGCACGCGACTCGCGCCTTACCGTCAGGGAGATATCGTCTCCCTGTTCCACCCCGTGAGGATAGAGATTGCCGAGGCCCGTGGCGCTGGCCCAGGCGGGGCGCAGCCCTGAAGTCGCCGTTGACAGCCCGAGCGCGGAAGCGACCTTGAGCAGTTGACGCCGGGATAGCGTATGCGTGGTTGCCATGACACGGCTCCCTGATCCTTGAAGAGGAACGTAGTGTGCCGCAGCAAGCTGAAACGAAACTGAATCGCGCTAGAGCAGATGTTCGATCGGCAACAGGCGCAGGCCCCAGGCCTTGAGGCGACGCCAGAAACCACCCGGCTCCTCGCGGAGCATGGCCTGGTGACCATCCATCTCGGTCAGCCATGCCAGGTGGCCGTCCTGCGTCAGTCGCACCTCGTAACCGTGTCGGGGGTCCGCCCCCCTTGCCGCCAGTGCCCAGAGCTGGCGCGCCAATGTCGGACTGTCGATCAGCAGGCCGACCTCGCTGTTCCACCATACCGAGCGCGGGTCCGTATTCAGCGAGCCGATGAAGACCCGCTCGTCGTCGAAGGCCATGGCCTTGGTATGCAGGCTCGAAATGTCATGCCTGCCACGTGACGCGCCGGCTGCCGGATTCGCTCGCAGCTCGTGGAGTCTGGCGCCATTGGCCAGCAGTTCAGGGCGCCACGGCGCGTAGGCACCATGCAGCGCGGGCAGATCGGTCGCTTCCAGGGAGTTGGTCAGGATAGTCACCTCGATGCCCCGCGCCTCCAGGGACTGCAGGTAACGAATGCCGGCCCGGGTCGGTATGACATAGGGCGAGATGATCAGCAGGCGCTGACGAAGGTTGGCAAACGCCCCGCTCAATTGGGCAAGCAGCGTCAGCCCCAGCGGCGGGTAGTCCTCGCTTTCGAGCTTTTCCGGCAAATCCCACAGCGCCACGGCGGGCGCCCACGTCAGCGACTCCCGCAGTGCCTGCCCCGTGGTGCCGGCGAGCAGGCTCGCCGCCTCGGGCGCAGGCAGGGCATCGTCCTGACGCACCTCGGCACCGAGCTCGGCAAGCAGCCCGAGCCAGGCATCTGACGCAGCCTGGGTGAATTGCCGCAGCGGCACCGCGAGCCGGTGGTTCCAGTAGGCGTCGAAGCTTCCCGACAGCGCATCCACCACCGGGCCGACGGCCAGGACGTCGAGGTCATCGAAGTTGATCTCCTCGGCCACGTCGAAATACTCATCGCCCAGGTTGCGCCCCCCGGTAATGGCCACCGACCCATCCGTCAGCCACAGCTTGTTGTGCATACGCCGGTGGCGATGGTCGAAGTCGCTGGCCAGTGCCAGATAGTAGGCAAGCCAGTTGCCACGTCCGACAGGCACTGGATTGAACACCCGCACCTCGACGTTGGGGTGGCTGTCGAGCGCCGCCAGCAGGGGCTGCTTGCCCAGGCTCGCCGTATCGTCGAGAAGCAGGCGCACCCGCACGCCGCGCTGCGCGGCGAGCAAGAGCTGGTGCAGCAGCGCGTGGCTGGTGCTGTCCTCCTCGAGGATATAGGTCTGCACGTCGAGGCTCTTCTGGGCATTCGCCGCCAGCGCTGCGCGCAGGGCAAACGCCTCGCGGCCCTGGGTCAGCAGACGCAGCCCGCTCAGCTCGTCATGGTGTTGCGTCGCCTGCCGTGTCCAGCTGCCCAGGTAGGTAGACCGGGCCACATCGTGCGCCACGGCGGTCGAGGGTGTCCGGACCATCTCGGGTGTGGCGCAGCCTCCCAGCAATAACGCCGCGGTCAGTGCCAGCAGGGGTCGCTTGGCTGTTATCACGTCGAAGCCTTGTGTCGGGGTGATGTTGCATTATGTCAAACAATGCAACGTCATGGGGCCGATGCGACGACGGACACGAACGCTTCGCCGCCAGTAGTGCGGCGAAGACAAGGTGGGTATCAGTAGCGGTAGCTGTCCGGCTTGAAGGGGCCCTCCGCCGGCACGCCGATGTAGCGGGCCTGATCGTCGGTCATGCGGGTCACGACACCGCCGAACCCCTCGACCATATAGCGCGCGACTTCCTCGTCGAGGGACTTGGGCAGCACCTTGACGGTGACGTTGGCGCTTTTCTCGGCGGTAGGCAGCTCGGCGAACCGGCCCTCATAAAGGTAAATCTGGGCCAGCACCTGATTGGCGAAGGAGCCATCCATGACTCGTGACGGATGACCGGTGGCGTTGCCCAGATTCACCAGTCGTCCTTCGGAGAGCAGGATCAGGTAGTCGCCGCTGTCCGGATCGAACTCGCCGGGGTCGCTGTCGCGGTAGATCTTGTGCACCTGCGGCTTGACCTCCTCCCAGTGCCATTGGCGGCGCATGTAGGCGGTGTCGATCTCGCTGTCGAAGTGGCCGATGTTGCACACTACCGCGCCTTTCTTGAGCGCCTTGAGCATCGGCGCGTCGCAGGCGTTGATGTTGCCGGTGCAGGTGACCACCAGGTCGATCCTGCCCAGCAGGGCGCGATCGATACTCTCGACGCCGTCATTGATACCGCCGCGGTAGGGCGAGACCACTTCAAAACCATCCATGCATGCCTGCATGGCGCAGATCGGGTCGATCTCGCTGATCTTGACGATCATGCCCTCCTGGCGCAGCGAGGCTGCCGAGCCCTTGCCCACGTCGCCGTAACCGATCACCAGCGCCTGCTTGCCGGCCATGAGATGGTCGAGCCCGCGCTTGATGGCGTCGTTGAGGCTGTGGCGGCAGCCGTACTTGTTGTCGTTCTTGGACTTGGTCACCGCATCATTGACGTTGATCGCCGGCACCTTGAGCGTACTGTCGCGCAGCATCTCCTGCAGGCGATGCACGCCGGTGGTGGTCTCCTCGGAAATGCCGTGGATGGCGTCGAGCAGGTCGGGGCGCCTGTCATGCAGCAGCGCGGTCAGATCGCCGCCGTCGTCGAGTATCATGTTGGGCGTCCACCCGTCGGGGCCTGCCACGGTCTGCTCGATGCACCACCAGAACTCCTCCTCGTTCTCGCCCTTCCAGGCGAACACCGGAATATCGGCGGCGGCGATCGCCGCCGCAGCGTGATCCTGCGTCGAGAAGATGTTGCAGGAAGACCAGCGCACCGAGGCGCCGAGCGCCACCAGCGTCTCGATCAGCACCGCGGTCTGGATGGTCATGTGGATGCAGCCGGCAATGCGCGCGCCGGCGAGCGGCTGGGCATCGCGATACTTGGCGCGAATCTTCATCAGCGCCGGCATTTCGGTCTCGGCGATGCGGATCTCGCGCCGTCCCCAGTCGGCCAATGTCATGTCGGCGACCTTGAAATCGTGGGCGAGCGCGGCGGATGCGGCGGGCTGGTTCATGCGGGCACCTCGTGAGCGAGAGGAAGGCAGCCGCCGGTCACGACGGCATGCTTTCACTATAGGCAGGGCCCGTTACCGCCACCAATCGGGCTGCCCTTCTGCGCCGCCCGGCCTCAGTGATGCGTGTTGTCGGAACGCTCCTGCGTGCCGTCGCCCGAGGACGTGCCCAGCAGCCAGGTGACCACGCGGCCGATCGACAGCCCCTGCACCAGGATCGAGAACAGCACGATCAGGTAGGTTACGGTCAGCAGCACATCGCGGGTCTCGCCCTCCGGCAAGGCGAGCGCCAGCGCGACCGAGATGCCGCCACGCAGGCCGCCCCAGGTCAGGATGCGCACCGCGCCGCGCCGAAACCCCATGTGGTGGCGAAGCGTCATCACCGGCACGCCGATGGTCACGAAACGCACCACCAGGATGGCCACGATCAATCCGGCACAGACCCACAGGTGCGCCAGTTCGAAGGGGATCAGCAGCACCTCGAGGCCGATGATCACGAACAGCAGCGTGTTGAGAATCTCGTCGATCAGCTCCCAGAAGGCATCGAGGTGTTCGCGGGTGGTATCCGACATCGCGCTCTGACGCGCCTTGTTGCCCACCAGCAGCCCCGCCACCACCATCGCGATGGGGCCGGAAACGTGCAGGTGCAGGGCCAGGGAGTAGCCGCCCAGCACCACGGCCAGCGAGATCAGCACCTCGATGCGGTACTCGTCGATGCTGCGCATCAGCACGTATGCCAGGCTGCCGACGGCCAGCCCCAGCGCAATGCCACCGCCCGCCTCGAGCAGGAACAGTTCACCGGCATGGGAAACCGTCAATGCCTCGCCGCCTGCCGCCGCCCCCAGCAGCAGAGTGAACACCACCACTGCGACCCCGTCGTTGAACAGCGACTCGCCGACGATACGCAGCTCAAGATCCACCGGGGCGTTGGCCTGGCGCAGGATGCCCAGCACGGCGATAGGATCGGTGGGCGAGATCAGCGCGCCGAACACCAGGCAGTACATGAAGGGCACCGCAAAGTCGAAATAGCCGAGCAGGAAATAGGCGATCGACCCGATGGCCAGCGTCGAGATCACCACGCCGAATGTGGCCAGAAAACCGATCGACCAGCGATAGCGCCGTAGCCGATCGAGATCGATATGCAGGGCCCCGGCGAACAGCAGGAACGACAGCATGCCCTCCATCAGCAACTCGTTGAAATCGATGCGGGCGAGCAGGGCCTCGGCTTGATCCTCGATGGCGGTGAACCCCAGCGATGCCAGGCCGTGCAATCCCCAGGACAGCGCCAGGGCGATGGCCATGACCCCGATGGTGGTGGGCAGGCGAATGAATTGATGATTGATCCAGGCGAGCAGCGCCGTGAGCGAAACGATGATCGCAACGAGTTCCAGCATGAACTTTCCTTAGCAGCAGTGTCCGTGAACGGTCGAGGCGCAAGGCCACCGGCCTATCCCTGTTGAATCGCCATGTCGCCGGGTCTGATCCAGCCCCGAGCGCGCATGAACTCCGAAACCGCCAGGCTCACCAGGGCCGGTCCGACGATCTGCAGCAGCAGCACGCCCAGCAGCGCCTGGAAGGTGAAGCCCATGGTCTGGAAGGTCATGATCGGTCCTACCAGCCCGCTGGTGCCCATGCCCGCCCCCGCCGGGTTGTTCTCCATGGCCAGCAGCATGGTGGCCAGCGGCCCCAGCAGCGCGCCGGCCAACGTGGGCGGCAGCAGGATCAGCGGATTCTTGACGATGTTGGCGATCTGCAGCATCGAGGTTCCCAGTCCCAGTGCCAGCAGGCCGGATACGCCATTTTCACGGTAGCTGCTGGCGGCGAATCCCACCATCTGCGCCGCGCAGCCCACCGTGGCCGCACCGGCCGCCACGCCCTTGAGTTCGAGCATGATGGCGATGGCCGCACTCGAGATGGGCGCGGTCAGCGCCAGGCCCATGACCACGGCCACCACCACGCCCATTACCAGCGGCTGCTGAGCGGTAGCCCACATGATGGTTTCGCCCAGTCCCACCAGTAGCGACTGGATCAGCGGCCCGAGCCCGGCAGCGATGGCATAGCCGATGGCGATGGTGATCAGCGGCGTGATCAGGATGTCCACCGGCGTCTCCTTGGAGACCAGCTTGCCGAGCTCGGTGCTGACCAATGCCGCCACGAAGGCCCCCGCCGGGCCACCCAGCGTGGCCCCCGCCGCCCCCGAGACCAATGCCGAGAACAATACCAGCGGCGGCGCCTGCAGGGCGTAGGCCACCCCCACGCCGATCGCCGGTCCCATCAGCGTGATCGCCAGTTGCCCCATCTCGACCAGGAAATCGATGCCCAACTGGTTGCCCAGCGTACGGATGATCAGCCCGATGATCAGCGAGGCAAAGAGCCCCAGCGCCATGTAGCTCAGACAGGTAATGAAGTAGAGCCTGAGCGATGGCGTGACGTTCTTGCGGACGAGAAAGGCCTGCATGGCGACTCCCCTGAGTGTCTCGAGAGTCTCCCAGTGTAGCGAGGCAGCGACATTACTTCAGCCGCGTGCCGCCATGAGTGACAAACAAACGACCGTATAAGCGGTTGGTCTAGACGCTAGACGCCTTGCGATGCGTTATCGTCGGACAACCGGTAAACGAAGGGATTCCTGCATGACCCGATCCGCGACCTACACGCTCTACGGCACCGAGTTCTCGCTGTATACCGGCAAAGTGCGGGCCTACCTGCGCTACAAGGGCATTCCCTACCGGGAGATCCTCTCCACGCTTCGCGTCTACCGGCGCATCATCGTGCCCAAGACCGGCGTACGCTTCATTCCGGTACTCGAGACGCCCGAAGGCGACGCCATCCAGGACACCACCGCCATCATCGATTTCCTGGAAACGCGCTTTGCGCAACGGCCCATCTATCCCCCCACGCCGCGCCAGCGCCTGGTCGCGCTGCTGCTCGAACTCTACGCCGACGAGTGGCTGGTGATTCCCGCCATGCACTACCGCTGGAGTTTCCCCGAGCAGAACGAGCGTTTCATCATGGGCGAATTCGGCAAGGTGGTGGCGCCTTGGGCGCCGGCCTTCGTGCGTCGTCGGCTGGCGCGCTCAAGGGCCGGCCACTTTGCCGGAATGCTGCCGACACTGGGCGTCTCGCCGACCACCGCTCCGGCCATCGAGCAATGGTACCTGACCCTGCTGGACACGCTGGAAGCGCACTTTCGCGAACATCGCTACCTCCTGGGTGAGCGGGCCAGCATGGCCGACTTCGGCCTGATCGCCCCGCTCTATGCCCACCTCTACCGAGACCCGGCCCCCGGCGCGCTCATGCGCCGTCATGCCCCGCATGTGGCGCAGTGGGTCGAGCGCATGTTCGCATCCCAGCCGGAAATCGGCGACTGGCTCCCCGATGATGCGATCCCCGACACCTTGCTGCCGTTGCTGCGCCACCAGTTCGAGGAGCAGTTCCCCGTGTTGCGCGACACCGTCGAGGCCGTGACCCGCTGGGTCGAGACGCACCCCGGGGAACGCTTGCCGCGGCGTATCGGGCAGCATCGCTTTCGCATCGGCGAGACGGAGGGCGAGCGCGCATTGATGGCGTTTCCGCAATGGATGCTGCAGCGTCCGCTGGACTATTACCGCGGTCTGACCGGCCCCGAGCGCGAGTCGGTCGACGCGCTGCTGGCGCGCTGCGCCGGTCTCAAGGCGATGCAGCTCGACATTCCCTGCCGGCTCGAGCGGCGCGACAACCGTCTGGTGCCGGCGAGTTGAACGCCGTCACTGCCATCATGAACCCATCGATAACCAGGAGGACGACAATGAGCCGTGAAACTAATACCCAGGTGCGCCTGGCCCAGCGCCCGGTCGGCGAACCCAAGCGCAGCGACTTCGATATCACCCAGGAGCCCACGGGCCAGCCCCAGGACGGTCAGGTGCTGGTCGAGACCCGCTACCTGTCGCTGGACCCGGCGATGCGCGGCTGGATGAACGAGGGCAAGTCCTACGTGCCGCCGGTGGGCCTGGGCGAGGTGATGCGCGCTTTGGGTGTGGGCCGGGTCGTCGAGTCCCGTCATCCCGATTTCCAGCCGGGCGACCACGTCTCGGGCACGCTCGGCGTGCAGCGGTACGCGGTGGTCGCCGGCAAGGAGCTGCACAAGGTCGATCCCGATCTCGCGCCGCTGCCCACCTACCTCAATGTGCTGGGCATGACCGGCATGACCGCCTATTTCGGCATTCTGGAAGTGGGCGAGCTCAAGGAGGGTGAGACCGTGCTGGTCTCAGGTGCCGCCGGTGCGGTGGGCTCCACCGTGGGCCAGATCGCCAAGATCAAGGGCTGCCGGGTGGTGGGCATCGCCGGCGGTCAGGAGAAGTGCGACTACCTGATCAGAGAGCTCGGCTTCGACGATGTCGTCGACTACAAGGCCGAGGAACTGCGCCAGGGCCTCAAGCGCACCTGCCCCGACGGCGTCGACGTGTATTTCGACAACGTCGGCGGCGACATCCTCAACGAGGCGCTGACGCGCCTGCGCCTGCACGCCCGGGTGGTGATCTGCGGGGCGATTTCCCAATACAACAATACCGAGGCGGTGAAGGGGCCGAGCAACTACATGTCGCTGCTGGTCAACCGGGCGCGCATGCAGGGCATGGTGGTGTTCGATTACGCCAAGCAGTACGGTCAGGCCGCCCAGGAGATGGCCGGCTGGATGCAGGCCGGCAAGCTCAAGCACCGCGAGCATGTCGTCGAGGGCATCGAGCAGTTCCCCGAGCACCTGATGATGCTGTTTCGCGGCGACAACGTCGGCAAGCTGGTACTTGAGGTCAAGTAAAGCATGAGGCGGCATGCCACTCGGCGTGCCGCCTCTTTTCACTTGCTGTATCGCGCAGAGCCTGCACGCAAGGTGCCACTCTGCGAAAGGCCTCGGCGCGGGAAGCGCAATCGGCGTTACGACAACGGTGGCAGCAGGCGAGCCTCGGTGACCGCTTGCACGTCTTCCAGGCTGTTGCCGTTGTAGAGCTCGCGTACCCGCAGGCCTTCCGGCGTGACATCGAGACAGGCCAGGTCGGTGTAGATACGGTTGACGATGCCCTGCCCGGTCAGCGGGTAGGTGCACGCCTCGAGTATCTTCGGCGCCCCCTCGTTGGTAGTGTGCTTCATCAGTACGTAGACCTGCTTGGCGCCTACGGCCAGATCCATCGCTCCGCCCACCGCCGGCGGCAGCGTATCGCTGTCCGTCGCCCAGTTGGCGAGATTGCCGTCGGCGGAGACCTGGAAGGCCCCGAGCACGGCGATGTCGAGATGACCGCCACGCATCATGGCGAACGACTGCGACACGTCGAAGTAGGACCCGCCGGGCAGAATCGTCACCAGCTGCTTGCCGGCATTGATCAGGTTGGGGTTCTCCTGTCCCTCGGCGGGAGCCGGCCCGACCCCCAGAATTCCGTTCTCGCTGTGGTAGATGACGGTACGGCCTTCGGGCACGTAATTGGCCACGGCAGTGGGCAGGCCGATGCCCAGGTTGACGTAGGCGCCATCGGGAATGTCCTGCGCCACGCGTTGGGCCATTTCCTTTGAGCTCAGCTTGTTCATTCCCCTTCTCCTCCACTGCTGACGCGATCCACGAAGATCCCTGGCGTGACTACATGCTCGGGTTCGAGCTCGCCCACCTCGACGACGGACGCGACCTCGGCGATGGTAACGCCCGCCGCCATGGCCATGATGGGATTGAAGTTGCGTCCCGCCGTATCGTAGGTGAGGTTGCCCCACGCATCGGCACGTTCGGCCTTGATCAGCGCGAAGTCCGCCGACAGCGGCATCTCCAGCACGTAGCCCTTGCCGTCGATGATGCGCGTCTCCTTGCCCTCGGCCAGCTTGGTACCGTAAGCGGTGGGCGTGAAGAAACCGCCGAGCCCGGCACCGGCGGTGCGAATGCGCTCGGCCAGGGTGCCCTGGGGCACCAGCTCCAGCTCCAGTTCACCCTTTTCATAGAGGCGCTCGAACCAGATGGAGCCGGCGGAACGCGGAAAGGAGCAGACCACCTTGCGCACCAGGCCATCGCGCAGCAGGGAAGCAATGCCCTCCTCGGCCACGCCGGAATTGTTGGAAATGACGCACAGGTCGGCGGCGCCGTGCTGGCGCAGCGCCTCGATCAGCTTGAAGGGCGTGCCGGAGTTGCCGAATCCGCCGATCATGATGGTGGCGCCGTCCGGAATGTCGGCCACTGCCTCGGCAAAGGTCGCTAGGGTCTTGTCGATCATGGGATGTGTTCCATCACCTGGGGTTCGTGAACATCACTGACGAAACCGATGACTATGCCTGAAAAGCGCGCAGGGGACGATAAGACCAATAGCGAGCTAATCAGGCCATAAGCCAATCGGCTCCAAAAAAAGCCCGGCGATCGCCGGGTCGGATATCCTGCCACGCCGGTATCCGGCCGGCGTGGCAGGTCATGCGAAGAACCTCAGGCGGCAGCGGGCTTGTCGCGCTGTTTGGCGAGCAGGAACAGGATCACGGTGATCACCGCGCCGATCGCATCACTGAGCAGGCCGGGGAAGATCAGCGCCAGGGCACCCACCAGCCCCAGCAGGCGCCAGAAGGGATTGAGCGGCCGGCGCAGGTAGCCCTCGACCGCCACCGCCAGCAGCAACACGCCGACCACCCCGGTAACGATCACCCACAACGTGTTCAGCAGCGTGGCGTCGATCATCAACATGCTGTGGGCGAACACGAACATGTAGGGCACCACGAAACCGGCGATCGCCAGTTTCATCGCCTGGAAACCGGTAGCGTTGGGCGAACCGCCGCTGATTCCGGCACCGGCGTAGGCCGCCAGTGCCACCGGTGGGGTGAGGTTGGCGAACAGGCCGAAATAGAACACGAACATGTGCGCGACGAAGATCGCCGTCTCGTTGCTCCCGGCCAGCTCCCGGAACAGCGGCAGGTTGAGCAGGATCGGCGCGGCCATGGTGCTGGTGATGATGTAGGTCGGGATGCTCGGCAGCCCCATGCCCAGTACGATCGAGGCGATCATGGTCAGAAACAGCGTGACCAAAAGCTGGATCATGGGAATCGGGATCTGCTGGCCCAGCGTCACTACCGCATCGGCGGCTTCCAGGGCGACACCGGTCAGAGTGGCGACCCCCACGATGATGCCCACCGCACCGCAGGCGATCGCCACCGGAATGGCGTTGCGCACGCCGTCGCTCATTGCGTCGCGGCAGTCGGCGACATCCATCTTCTCGGCCACCAGGCCCAGTCGGGCGCGGAGCGCGTTGATCGCTACCGGCACCGCGATGATCGCGAACAGCGCCCAGCGGCTCGTCGGCATGCCGGGCAGCGCACGGCCATCGAACAGCGCTCGCAGTTGCGGTTCGAAGATCAGCAGCGTCAGGATCACGCTGAGCCCGAGGGTCACGCGCCGCGTGCCGCAGATCAGCACGGTCGCGGCGATCGACCAGAACGCCGCGAAGAACGGCGCCCGTCCCTCGAACAGCAGCCACATCAGCACCACCATCGGCACCAGCAGGTGGCCGCGCTTGAGCATGACTTCCTTGAGCGGGGTCAGCTGCGACCGGGGAATGCCCTCGAGACCGTTGCGCATCGCGCGCAGATGCACCTGGAACAGCACGCCCAGATAGAAAAGCAGTGCCGGAATGATGCCCGCCAGAATCACCTGGGTATAGGGCACCGCCAGTACCTCGGCCATGATGAATGCCGCCGCACCCATGATCGGCGGCAGGATCTGTCCGCCGACACTCGCCGCCGCCTCCACCGCACCGGCGAAGTTGGCACGGTAGCCGGTCTTCTTCATCAGCGGAATGGTGAAGGCCCCGGTGGTCACCACGTTGGCGATCGCCGAGCCGTTGATGGAGCCGAGGAAGCCGCTGGCGATGACCGCCACCTTGGCCGGACCGCCGCGGGTATGGCCGGCGATGGCCAGCGCCAGGTCGTTGAACAGCTGCCCGAGCCCGGACTTGCCGAGGAAGGCGCCGAACAGGATGAACAGGATGATATAGCTGGCCGACACACCGATCGCCGTGCCCAGCAGCCCCTCGGTGATGAACACCAGATGCGACATGATCTGCCGGCAGGTGGCCAGAATGATCGTCTCGTTGAGCTGCGGATAGAACGACAGCTTGGCGTAGAAGCCGTAGAGCAGAAACAGCGTGGCCAGGATCGTCAGTCCCCACCCCGTGACCCGGCGCGTGGCGTCGAGCACCAGCAGGACGGCCAGGCAGCCGACGATCAGGTCGATATCGTTGATGCGCCCGGCGGAGGCGATGACCCGATCGGACACCACCAGCATGTAGATACCGACACCGAACGCCAGCAGTGCCAGCAGCGCGTCGCCCCACGGTACGCGGTCGCGCGCGCCCTTGCGAGTCAGCGGATAGAGGATGTACGCCAGCCCCAGCAGGGTGTAGAGGTGAATGCTGCGCTGTGCCACGTCGACCAGCGGGCCCGAAAAGGACGTGTAGAGATGGAACAGCGCCAGCAGCACCGCCACCGCAGTAACGAACTTGATCACGGCAGCCGGTAGCGCGTCGCGTACCAGACTCTCGCGATCATACTTCTCTAGCGCTTCCTTGACCGACTTGCCCTCGGAGTCGCTCAGGGGCGCTATCTCTTTATCAGACATGGAGTTTATCCTCGCCAAGCGAGACCTAGGTGAACCAGGGCCGCGCCAGCGCCGGCAAGGCGCGCCAGAGCGGTGCCCTGAGAATGGAAAAGGTCAGAATCGGTGGCGGATCGGCGCGGGAGAGCGCGACCGTATGACCGGCATAGACCAGGCGGTAGTGCTCTTTGGCCGCCGCCTGCACCGCGAGCGGGTCGACGATACGATCGATCCCGGTCATTACCACCCAGCCGTTGTCGAGATGCGTCTCCTTTCCGGCATGGGTGGGGACACCGGCGCCGAAGGTCTTGAAACGTGTCCCGGTGAGTTCGATGGCGCCGGCATCGGTCACCTCGAACCACTCCTCCCAGTCCTCCTTCTCGACCGAGTGCATCCAGCGCAGGGTGAAGCGGGTTCCCTCGCCGCCCGGAAACGCGAAGCGCCATTGCGCGCCATCGCGCACCACCAGCCAGGGGAAAGGGTAGGCGACGATGGCGATCATCAGGATCGCCATCGTCATCGTGATCGACCACGTCTTGCGTGTCATGCCCTCTCGGACCCGCAAGGGGCGATCGTTCCCTTATTGCGCATTGCCGCTGGTGGCCTGTTCGCCATCCACCGCGGCATCGCCGGACTGCGACTCGTAGTAGGTCTCTGCACCGGGGTGCAGCGGCACGACGAGGTTCTGGTCCATGGTGCTGGGATCGAACTGATTGAGCGCACCCACCGAGACGTTGCCGGACTCAAGATAGTCGTGGAAACGCTGCGTCAGCTCCTTGGCGACATCGTCACGCATCGATTCCGGCACGATCAGCATGTTGCGAATCGCCACGGTATCCACCGCCTCGCCCAGATCATAGCGTTCGGGAGCGCCCGCCGGGATGGTGTAGGTCTCGTAGTACGGATAGGCCTCGAGCAGCTTGTCCGCCACCTCGCCCGTTACCGGCACGAAGGTGATATCGGTGCTCTGCATCAGTCCGGTGATGCTCGAGTTGGGCACGCCGGAGGTAAAGAAGGCGGCGTCCAGGTTGCCGTTGCCCATTTCGGTGACGCTGTCGGCATAGCCGGTGTGGCTCACCTGGGCCAGGTCGTCATAGCTCAGCCCAGCGGATTCCAGCACCTTGGCGGCACTCTGCTCGACACCGGAACCGACCTTGCCGACCCCGACGCGTTTGCCGGCCATATCCTCGATGCTGTGAATACCGCTGTCGGCCGTGGCCACGACCTGCACCACGTTGGGATAAAGCCCCGCCAGCGCCCGAATGCCGACGTCCTGCCCCTCGAACTGGTTCTGTCCATTGACGGCGTCGTAAGCCACGTCACTCATGACGATGGCGATCTGGTTGAGACCGTCGTTGATGTTGTTGATGTTCTGTACGGAAGCGCCGGTGGAGACCACCTGGACGTTATCGATCAGATCGCTCTGCTCGAAGACGCCCTTCAGCGCCCCGCCGATGGGATAGTAGGACCCGCCGGTGCCGCCGGTGCCGAAGATCAGGTTGACCGGCTCGCCACTGCCAGCGTTACCGGCATCGGCCGTCGCCGGCTGCTGGGTCGCGCTTTCGTTCTGCGCCGCATCGTTGGAGGCCGTCTCCTCGCTGTCGTCACCGCAGCCGACCAGCAGCGTGCCAGAAAGACCGAGAGCGGCCGCGAGCATCAAAGTACGATTCGCCATGCATTCCATCCTTTGTTGTCTATCGCTTTCCGAGAGTGCGTCATTGCCATAGCTTACGAAACCTAACCCCGGAGATACCATGCCAGTCCCGGGGCTGCAACCGGCCCGCGCCATGCGGGTGCCAACGTTTCATCCTGGCAGGCCATGGCGCGGCATTGCGGCAGCGCCCACCATCCTGCCATAAACGACGAAGCCCCGGCGAACCGGGGCTTCATGCATGGCCAGCGGCCATCGACGGCTCAGAGGCCTGCCGCCTGGCGCAGCGCATCGGCGCGATCGACCTTCTCCCACGGAAAGGCAGTGAAGGTTTCGGTATGCTGCTCGCCGCTGACGTCCTTCCAGGTGTAGGTGTGCTCGAACGGACTGCGCCCGAAGTGCCCGTAGGCCGCGGTCAACTGATACATCGGATGCAGTAGGTCGAGCATCCTGGTGATCGCGAAGGGACGCAGATCGAAGTGCTCACGGACCAGCTCGATGATCTTGTCATCGCCGATCCTGCCGGTACCGAAGGTGTTGATCGAGACCGAGGTCGGCTCGGCGACGCCGATGGCATAGGAAACCTGAATCTCGCAGCGATCGGCCAGTCCCGCGGCGACGATGTTCTTGGCCACGTAGCGTCCGGCATACGCAGCACTACGGTCGACCTTGGACGGATCCTTGCCCGAGAAGGCGCCGCCACCGTGACGGGCCATGCCGCCATAGGTGTCGACGATGATCTTGCGTCCGGTCAGACCGCAGTCGCCCACCGGGCCACCGATGACGAACTTGCCGGTAGGATTGATATGGAACTGGGTCTTGTCGGTCAGCCATTCGGCGGGCAGCACCTGCTCGATGATCTCGCGCTTGACCATCTTGCGCAGATCGTCCTGATCGATGTCGGGGTCGTGCTGAGTCGACAGGACCACGGCCTCCACCGCCACCGGCTTGCCATCCTCGCCGTAGCGAAAGGTCAACTGGCTCTTGGCGTCCGGGCGCAGCCACGGCAGCAGGCCGTGCTTGCGCAACTCGGCCTGACGTTCGACCAGGCGGTGCGAGTAGTGGATCGGCGCCGGCATGTAGGACTCGGTCTCATTGGTCGCGTAGCCGAACATCAGCCCCTGGTCGCCAGCGCCCTGATCCTCCGGCTTGCTGCGATCGACGCCCTGGGCGATATCCACACTCTGCTTGCCGATCAGGTTGAGCACGCCACAGGTCTCGCCGTCGAAACCGACTTCCGAGGAGTTGTAGCCGATATCCAGAATCACCCGACGCACCAGTTCCTCGAGATCGATCCAGGCGCTGGTGGTGACCTCACCGGCGACGATCGCCACCCCCGTCTTGACCATCGTCTCGCAGGCCACGCGGGCCTGTTTGTCGCGTGCGATGATGGCATCGAGCACCGCATCGGAAATCTGGTCGGCGATCTTGTCCGGGTGCCCTTCGGAGACGGACTCGGAAGTAAACAGGGAATATTCGCTCATTGGCGTCCTCGACCCTCTCTTATGCTTTTTCACGACCACGGCAGGTGAACGGCCGCGATAAAAGGGGGAAAAACCGCGCCGCATACCGGATGACAGGAAAGACGCGACGCACGACAGGCCCGGCGCTGCGACGCCGGCCCCCGGGAGAATGAGTCTACACGCTGGCCGTCAGGCTGCCTAGCGATGGCACGGACGGCGCCCGATTTGCCGGGAAAGCGCTTCTCGGCGACAATATGCGCCCGAATCCCGAAGCGCCCTGCACGCTGGCACGGCGCATCCCCAGCCAGGCCGTGCTGAAAATATCATCGAATCTCTCATTTTCGGCGCCTTATTGTTTTGCCTCAGGCAAGGAGCGACACAATGCCGTCCCGTTTCGAGTTGGCGAATGCGATCCGCGCGCTGTCCATGGACGCAGTGCAAAAGGCCAAGTCCGGCCATCCCGGCGCCCCCATGGGCATGGCCGACATCGCCGAAGTCCTGTGGAACGACTATCTCAAGCACAACCCGGCCAACCCCAAGTGGGCCGACCGCGACCGCTTCGTGCTCTCCAACGGCCACGGCTCGATGCTGCAGTACTCGCTGCTGCACCTGACCGGCTATGCCCTGAGCCTGGAAGACCTGCAGAGCTTCCGCCAGCTGCACTCCAAGACGCCGGGGCATCCCGAACTCGGCTACACGCCGGGCGTCGAGACGACCACCGGGCCATTGGGCCAAGGCCTGGCCAATGCCGTAGGCATGGCCATCGCCGAGCGCGCCCTGGCGGCACAATTCAACCGGCCGGGCCACGAGATCATCGATCACAACACCTACGTGTTCGTCGGTGACGGCTGCCTGATGGAAGGTATCTCCCATGAGGTCTGCTCGCTGGCCGGCACCCAGGGGCTGGGCAAGCTGATCGCGTTCTACGACGCCAACGGCATCTCCATCGACGGCGAGATTCACGGCTGGTTCACCGACGACACCGCCAAGCGTTTCGAGGCCTACGGCTGGCACGTGGTCTCCGTCGTCGACGGGCACAACCCCGACGAGATCAAGGCCGCCATCGAGCTGGCCCGCCAGAACGACGATCGCCCCAGCCTGATCATCTGCAAGACCATCATCGGCTTCGGTGCCCCCAACAAGCAGGGCAAGGAGGAGAGCCACGGCGCCCCGCTGGGTGATGATGAGATCGCCGCCGCGCGCCAGCAGCTCGGCTGGCCCCACGCCCCCTTCCACATTCCCGAAGAGATCTATCAGGGCTGGGACGCCACCGCCCGCGGCCAGCAGGCCGAGTCCGACTGGAACGCCCGTTTCGAGCGTTACGCACAGGCGCACCCGGAACTCGCCAGGGAGCTCAAGCGGCGTCTCTCCGGCGAGCTGCCGGTCGATCTCAAAAGCGAGAAGCTGATCGAGGATGCCCAGGCGCGCGCCGAGAGCATCGCCACCCGCAAGGCGTCACTGATGTGCCTCAACGCTCTCGGCCCCCAGCTCCCCGAGCTGCTCGGCGGCAGCGCCGACCTGGCGCCCTCCAACCTGACGTTCTGGCAGGGCGCGCGCCCCATCACCCAGACCTCGCCCGAGGGCAACTACCTGCACTACGGCGTGCGCGAGTTCGGTATGGGCGCGATCATGAACGGTCTCAGCGCGCATGGCGGATTCATCCCCTATGGCGCGACCTTCCTGACCTTCATGGAGTACATGCACAACGCCGTGCGCCTGACCGCACTGATGAACCGCCAAGCCATCTACGTGTTCACTCACGACTCCATCGGTCTCGGCGAAGACGGCCCGACCCACCAGCCGGTCGAGCAGATGGGCGCGCTGCGCTCGACGCCCAATCTCTCCACCTGGCGCCCGGCCGATGCGGTGGAAACCGCCGTGGCCTGGCATGCCGCTCTCAAGCGCCGCGGCGCTCCCACGGCACTCGTGCTGTCGCGCCAGAACCTGGCTCATCAGCAGCGTGACAAGCATCAGCTGGCCGCTATCGAACGCGGCGGCTATGTGCTCAAGGACTGCGCTGGCACCCCCGAGCTGATCCTGATCGCCACCGGCTCCGAGGTCGGCCTGGCGATGGACGCTGCCGACACGCTGGAATCCAAGGGCCGTGCGGTGCGCGTGGTGTCGATGCCTTCGACCAGCACCTTCGATACTCAGCCCGCCGACTACCGCGAAGCCGTTCTGCCGGCGAGCGTGAAGGCACGCATCGCCATCGAAGCCAGCCACTACGCCTACTGGTACAAGTATGTGGGCCTCGATGGCCGGATCATCGCCATGGACAGCTTCGGCGAGTCCGCCCCCGCCGCGGATCTGTTCAAGTACTACGGCTTCACCGTCGAGAATGTTCTCGAGAAGGCCGAGGAACTGCTCGCCAAGTAACCGGCGGCCACGCAGCTCACATAGTGGCAAAACAAAAAAAGCACGGCGCTGGCCGTGCTTTTTTGTGGTCGGAAGCGAGGCGGCTTCACGAACTCAGAACGCCCAGTCCTCATCCTCGGTACGCTCGCTACGCCCGATCACGTAGGACGAGCCGGAGCCGGAGAAGAAGTCATGGTTCTCATCGGCCCCCGGCGAGAGCGCAGCCAGAATTGCCGGGCTCACCGCCTCGGTCGCCCCGGGGAACAGGGCTTCGTAGCCGAGATTCATCAGCGCCTTGTTGGCGTTGTAGTGCAAAAACGCCTTGACCTCCTCGGTGAGTCCCACCTCGTCGTAGAGCGACTCGGTGTAGTGCACCTCGTTGTCGTAGAGGTCGAGCAGCAGATCGAAGGTCTCGTCCTTGATCTGTTGCTGGCGTTCGGCGGATTCGCGCTCCAGGGCGCGCTGGAACTTGTAGCCGATATAATAGCCGTGTACCGCCTCGTCACGGATGATCAGGCGGATCAGGTCGGCGGTATTGGTCAGCTTGCCACGGCTCGACCAGTACATCGGCAGATAGAAGCCCGAGTAGAACAGGAACGACTCGAGGAACACGCTGGCGACCTTGCGCATCAGCGGGTCGTCGGTGCGGTACCGCTCGAGGATAAGCTCGGCCTTGTTCTGCAGGTGGACGTTTTCTTCACTCCAGCGATAGGCATCGTCGACGTCGCGGGTGGCGCACAGCGTCGAGAAGATCGAGCTGTAGGAGCGCGCATGCACCGACTCCATGAAGCTGATGTTGGTGAATACCGCTTCCTCGTGGGGCGTCACGGCATCCTTGATCAGCGTCGGCGCACCGATCGTGCCCTGAATGGTGTCGAGCAGCGTGAGTCCGGTGAACACGCGGATGGTCAACTGCTGCTCGGCCTGGTTCAAGGTGTTCCAGGCCGGCAGGTCGTTGGACAACGGAATCTTCTCCGGCAGCCAGAAGTTGCTGGTGAGGCGATTCCACACCTCCAGGTCCTTGTCGTCCTGCAGACGATTCCAGTTGATGGCATCGACCCGGCTTAGGCGGCGGGCAGCGGTAGCGGGCATATTCATGTCGAATGTCTCATTCGGTTGACATGGCAGTCGTACTGTCACGTTTCCAGGATTCGCGAGCGAATGTCGTTCTCTTACAGGGTGCAGGAAACGCAGCCCTCGACCTCCGTTCCCGTTAGCGCCGCCTGGCGCAGGCGCACGTAGTAGATCGTCTTGATACCCTTCTTCCAGGCATAGATCTGCGCACGGTTGATGTCGCGAGTGGTGGCGGTATCGCGGAAGAACAGCGTCAGCGACAGCCCCTGATCGACGTGCTGGGTCGCCTCGGCATAGGTGTCGATGATCTTCTCGGGACCGACTTCGTAGGCGTCGCGGTAGTAATCCTGGTTGTCGTCGCTCAGGTACGGCGCCGGATAGTAGACGCGGCCCAGCTTGCCCTCCTTGCGGATCTCGATCTTCGCTGCCACCGGATGGATGCTCGAGGTAGCATGGTTGATGTAGGAGATCGAGCCGGTCGGCGGAATCGCCTGCAGATTGCGGTTGAAGAGGCCATGTTCCATCACCGAGGCCTTGAGCTCGCGCCAGTCGGCCTGGGTCGGAATGTGGATACCGGCGGCGTCGAACAATTCACGCACCCGGACGGTTCGCGGCGCCCATTCGCGCTCGGTGTACTTGTCGAAGAAACTGCCGCTGGCGTAGGCGGACTCCTCGAAACCGGCGAAACGTGCGCCACGCTCGATGGCCAACTGGTTCGAGGCGCGCAGGGCGTGGTAGGTCACCGAGTAGAAGTAGATGTTGGTGAAGTCCAGCCCTTCGTCGGAGCCATAGTGGATACGCTCGCGGGCCAGATAGCCGTGCAGGTTCATCTGGCCCAGGCCGATGGCATGCGAACGGGCGTTGGCTTCGGCGATCGACGGCACCGAGCGAATGTCGCTCATCTCGGAAACGGCGGTCAGGCCGCGAATCGCCGTTTCGACACTGGCGCCGAAATCCGGCGAATCCATCACCCGCGCAATGTTCAGCGACCCCAGGTTGCAGGAGATATCCTCGCCGATACGCCGGTAGCCCAAGTCATCGTCATACTCGGTGGGCGTATTGACCTGCAGGATCTCCGAACACAGGTTGCTCATGTTGATGCGCCCGGCGATCGGATTGGCGCGGTTCACCGTATCCTCGAACATCACGTAGGGGTAACCGGACTCGAACTGCAGTTCGGCCAGCGTCTGGAACAGCTCGCGCGCATTGGTCTTGGTCTTGCGGATACGCGGGTCGTCGACCATTTCCTGGTACTTCTCGGTGATGCTGATGTCACCGAAGGGCACGCCGTAGACACGCTCGACATCGTAGGGCGAGAACAGGTACATCGCCTCGTTGCGCTTGGCCAGCTCGAAAGTGATGTCGGGAATCACCACGCCCAGCGACAGGGTCTTGATGCGGATCTTCTCGTCGGCGTTCTCGCGCTTGGTGTCGAGAAAACGCAGGATATCGGGATGGTGCACGTTGAGATACACCGCCCCGGCCCCCTGACGCGCGCCCAGTTGGTTAGCGTAGGAGAAGGCGTCCTCGAGCAGCTTCATGATCGGAATGATGCCGGAGGACTGGTTCTCGATGCGCTTGATCGGTGCACCCAGCTCACGGATGTTGCTGAGCAGGAACGCCACGCCACCGCCGCGCTTGGAGAGTTGCAGAGCGGAGTTGATGGCGCGGCCGATCGACTCCATGTTGTCCTCGATGCGCAACAGGAAGCACGACACCAGTTCGCCGCGCTGCTGCTTGCCACAGTTGAGGAAGGTCGGCGTGGCCGGCTGGAAACGGCCATGGATGATCTCGTCGAGCAGTGACGTCGCCAGGGCCTCGTCGCCACGCGCCAGGCTCAGCGCGACCATGCACACGCGGTCCTCGTAACGCTCCAGATAACGCCGACCGTCGAAGGTCTTGAGGGTGTAGCTGGTGTAGTACTTGAAGGCGCCGAGGAAACTCTGGAAACGGAATTTCACCGCATAGGCCCGTTCGAAGAGCCGCTTCACGAAGGCGAAATCGTACTGCTCGAGCACCTCGCGCTCGTAATAGCCTTCCGTCACCAGATAGTCGAGCTTCTCCTCGAGCGAGTGGAAGAATACCGTGTTCTGATTGACGTGCTGCAGGAAGTACTGACGCGCCGCCTCGCGATCGGCGCCGAGTTGCAGCCGCCCGTCGGCATCGTAGAGGTTGAGCATGGCATTGAGCGCATGGTAATCCAGCGTCTTTGCCGAGCGGGAGGTCTCGGTCGCCGACATTCCTTCGGCGCGTTCCAGCGTGTCATTCAACATCGGCAGTCTCCAGCGTCAGGCACTCGCGCACCTTGACGACGTCTTCAGGGGTTCCCATGAGTTCGAAGCGGTGCAGCAACGGCACTTGGCACTTGTGAGCGATGACGTATCCCGCCAACCCGAAGGCGCTGCCGAAATTGGTATTGCCACCGGCGACCACGCCGCGAATCAAGTGGCGATTGTGCACATCGTTGAGAAAGCGGATCACCGGCCCCGGCACCGCGGTGCGCGGGTCGCCATCTCCATAGGTGGGCACCACCAGTACGTAGGGACGCTCCACCCGCAGCGACTCCTGACGGTTCGACGGGATCCGCTGGGCAGGCAGCCCCAGCTTCTCCACGAAACGGCGGGTATTGCCCGACCGGGTCGAGAAATAGACCAGTTCGCTCACAAGGCCTCCCGCTCAGGCCAGCTGGCGGATACGTTCGGGCCGGAATCCGGACCAGTGCTCTTCACCCACGACAACGACCGGAAGCTGGCGATAGCCCAGCGACTCGACGGTGCGCACCGCCTCTGTCTCCACGCTGATATCGATCACGCTGTAATCGAGCCCTTGCTTGTCGAGGGCGCGATAGGTGGCATGGCACTGCATGCAGTCCGGCTTGCTGTAAATGGTAATACTCATGATAATCGTTCCCGTAAATGACAGCGGTGCGCAAGAAAATGGTGTCGGACCCGTTCAGGTCACAAGCACCACATATGGTAGCCGATCATGGGAAAGATTCAATATCTGGTAATTGATCGAGATCAGCGTCTCGCCAATGCCGGGTCAACGCACGTCTCGCAGCAGATAGCTCTCCAGCCCCCAGCGCAGCGGCCCCACCTGCCTGGCCAGTCTCAGCGCGGCCTGGCGAAGCATCCTGGCCGGAGGACGCGCATCGCCATACAGCGACACCACCGCCTGCGACGCCAGCCACAAGGGACGGATGGCGCGCCGATGGGCATGATCGTAGGCGGAGAGGACGGCGGGCGCACCGATATCGTGTCCTCGCCGATGTGCCACGGCGATTTCGCGTACCAGCCGGTGCACGCTCGCCAGCCCGACATTGAAGCCGTGCGCCGTGGCGGGATGCAGGCCGATCGCCGCATCGCCGATCAGCGCGAGGCGCTCCGCGACCAGCCGCTGCGCGTAGCCGACCCATAGCGGATAGCCGTGAACCTTTCCGACACGCTGCATGTCGCCCAGGCAGTGACGATAGAAACCGCTGACCGTTGCCGAGAATTCGGCGGCATCGAGCGACTCCAGCCGTTCGGCCTCCGTCGGCGTCAGCGTCATCACCACCGATGAGGTCTGGTCGTTCAATGGCAGGAGCGCCAGGGCCCGTTGGTAACCGAACCAGGACCAGGTCAGCTCGCCGTGCGGACGCTCGTGCGCCATGCGGCAGACCAGTACCTTGCGGCCGGTGTCCTCGAGGTGGGCAGGCAGCCCCGCCATGCGGCGTGTAGCGGACATGCGCCCGTCGGCGGCCACGACCAGTCGAGCGGCAAGCCGGTTGCCGTCCTCGAGACGCAGGATCCGCGCCCCGGGCGAGGTCTCGAGCGCGCTGACGCCCTGGCCGGCAATCAGCCTGATGCGTGAGTCGGCCAGGGCGGCTTCGAAGGCGGCACGCCGGATCACCCGGTTGGGAACGAGCTGACCGATGGTGCGTGATGCCGAGCGTCCGGCGTCGGCCAGCGTCATGGCTTGTGGCGTGTCGCCATTGTAGAGCCGCGCCTCGCGAATCGGCGCCACGCTCTGCATGTCGATGCGCTGCCAGATGCCGGCCCAGGCGAGTTGACGCCGCGAGGTGTGGGTCAGCGCGATCTCGCGGCCGTCGTCGCCCGCTTCCGCCAGGGCACGATAGGGCGCGCGGTCGACCACGCTCACCGACAGTCCCAAGGCCGCCAGCTGGACTGCCAAGCAAAGTCCCGCCGGACCGGCGCCAACGATCGCCACGTCCGTTACCGAATCTTCCAGCATCTCGCTCCCCCTGCTTGCGATAACCATGCCCGTGCCAGGCAGTGTGCCTCATGATACGCAGTGCCCGGCGAGTTCGGCCATGACGAGTGACAATCCACCGCGTCACGCTCAAGTAGAACGGCCCGGCAAAGCCGGGCCGTTCTACTTGAGCGATGAAAACTTCCGCTTGGTCGATGAGGACTCAGGCGATTGTGATGTCGTTCGAGAGATAGACGTCCTGAATGGCGTTGAGCAACTCGACCCCTTCCTTGAACGGTTTCTGGAACGCCTTGCGTCCGGAGATCAGGCCCATGCCGCCGGCACGCTTGTTGATCACCGCCGTACGCACGGCTTCACCGAGGTCCGAATGGCCCTTGGAGCCGCCACCCGAGTTGATCAGCCCGGCACGCCCCATGAAGCAGTTGGCGACCTGATAGCGGGCCAGGTCGATGGGACTGTCCGAGGTCAGCTCGTCGTAGACCTTGTCATGGGTATGACCGAAGCCGACCGCCTTGTAGCCGCCGTTGTTCTCGGGCAGCTTCTGCTTGACGATATCGGCCTTGATGGTTGCCGCCATGTGGATCGCCTGCCCCGTGAGGTCCGAGGCGACGTGGTAGTCGGTGCCGTCCTTCTTGAATTCGGGGTTGCGCAGGTACGACCACAGCACGGTGACCATACCCAGCTCATGAGCGTGCTCGAAGGCCTCGCTGATCTCCTGGATCTGGCGGCGGCAGTCGGGTGAGCCGTAGTAGATGGTCGCGCCGACCGCGATGCAGCCCATGTTGTGCGCCTGCTCGACCTGGGCGAACATCGTCTGGTCGTAGATCGCCGGATAGGTCAGCGTCTCGTTGTGGTTGAGCTTGAGCATCATCGGAATCTTGTGGGCATAGCGCCGCGCCACGGAGGACAGCACGCCCAGCGTCGAGGCCACGCAGTTGCAGCCGCCTTCGAGGGCCAGTTCGACGATGTTCTTGGGATCGAAGTACATCGGATTGGGGGCAAACGAGGCGCCGGCGGAGTGCTCGATGCCCTGATCCACCGGCAGGATGCCGACGTAGCCGGTACCGGCCAGGCGGCCATGATTGAACAGGGTCTGCATGTTGCGCAGCACGTGCGGGCTGCGATCGTTATCCATCATCACCCGGTCGACATAGTCGGGGCCGGGCAGGTAGAGATCCTCTTTCTTGAATCCCGTACAGGTATGGTTGAGCAGGCTCTCGGCTTCCTCGCCCAACAGTTTGGCTATGTCGGTCATGGGTACTCGCTCCTTGTCCTTGAATGAATCATGCTTCCCGCAAACGACCCGTGGCCCAAGGCCACCGCTCTCACGTCCTAAAGATAAACGACGCCGTCCGTCGCTTCACGCCCGGCTTCGCTATCCCGGCGCCCAGACTATGCCTGAGCCGACGGTTTAAACACTATCAGGCAGAAGCGCCAAATCCCACACTCTCGGGCCGCTTTGCTATCATGGTCGCTCGCCACCGCCCCGTTAACCGGAACTGACCTCATGCCCCTGCTGCGCGGCTTTCTATGGCTCATCGCCTTCCAACTGCTGGGAGACACGCTGGTGTGGCTGTTCGCCTGGCCGATCAGCGCCAGCGTCGCCGGTTTGCTGCTGCTCACTGCCTGGCTGATGTGGCGCGGTCAGGTCAGCGCCGATCTCACCGCCGCCAGCCAGCCTCTGATCACCTTCCTGACCATGCTGATCATGCCCGGCGTGGTGGGCATATTCTTCATGGGCGAGCAGCTTGCCGCCGAGTGGCTGCCCATCGCCGGCGCTCTGGTCGCTGGCACCCTGCTCAGCGTGCTGACCACGCTGCTGCTGCTGAAGGCGTTCACCGGAGCCGCGCGTGACTGATTTCCTGAACCGCTGGCATGCCCTGCCGGAACATCTGATGGCCTCACCGCTGCCGGCCATCGGCCTGACCCTGGTCACCTTTCTGATCGGCATGCGCCTGTTCGTGACCATGGGGCGTCCCGTCTGGTGTCCGCCGGTACTCATCGCAAGTGTGCTGCTGGCCGCCGCGCTTGCGGCGCTCGGCATCGACATCGAGGACTATCAGCACGGCGCCGCCTGGCTGATGCTGCTGCTCGGCCCGGCCACCGTGGCGCTCGGGGTGCCGCTCTATCAGCAGATTCACCACGTGCGCGCGATGTGGAAGCCGATCCTCATCTGTCTACCGTTGGCGGCAAGCCTGGCCGCGCTCTATGCCGTGGCGATCGCCTGGGCGCTGGGCGGCTCCCACGATACCGTCGCCTCGCTGGCCCCCAAGTCGGTCACCGCCCCGATCGCCCTGGGCATCATCGCCCAGATCGGCGGCTCGGCAGGGCTGCTGCTGGGCGCGCTGCTGGTGACCGGCGTACTGGCGACGCTGTCGGTGAGCCTGCTGGTGCGCGGACTGGGGATCGATGACGAACGGCTGATCGGCTTCACGCTGGGCCTCAACGGCCATGCCATCGGCACGGTACGCGCTTTCGAGATCAGCCCGTTGGCGGGTGCCTTCGCGTCGCTGGGCATGAGCCTGACCGGCCTCTTTACCGCCATCGTGCTGCCGATCGTCTGGCGGCTGGCGTTCTAGCGAACGCCAGCCTCTTGGCGCAAGCCATGGGCCTGGAGCCGCCTGGCAATCGCCGTTGCCGTGGCGTCAGCGCCGGCATCCATGCGGGCTCGCCGACTCGACACAAGCAAGGAGGAGAGGATGACCCACGAGACTCTGGTACTGGGCGCCGGCATGGTCGGTGTGAGCGTGGCCTACCATCTGGCCCGGCGTGGACGTCGCGTGTGCATGGTCGACCGGCGCGCACCGGGAAGCGAGACTTCGTTCGGCAATGCCGGCATCATCCAGCGTGAGGCGGTGGCTCCCCACGCGTTTCCGCGCGAGGCGGCGATGCTGTTTCGACTGATAGGCAACCGTCGCGTGGATGTCCGCTACACACCGGGCGGCGTGCTCAATGCCGCCCAGGCGTTGTTCGGCTACTGGCGTCACTCCGCCCCGCGGGCCTATGCACGCATCGTGCCCGAATACGCTTCGCTGATCGCGCTATCGGTCGACACCCATGCGCAGATGATCGAGGCGGCCGGTGCCGAGGCGCTGATTCACCGCGATGGCTGGATGGAAGTATTTCGTACCCCGACGGCACTGGCGAGGCGGGAGAACGAAGCGAGAGAGTACCGGGCGCGCTTCGGTATCGGCTTCGAGACGCTCGATACCGTGGCCCTGCGCCGGTGCGAGCCGGATCTTGCCGCGCCCGCCATCGGTGCGGTGCACTGGCAGGACCCGTGGACCGTGGCCGATCCCGGCGCACTGGTCGCTGCCTATGCCAAGGCATTCGAGGCCGAAGGCGGTGAGATCCAGCGTAGCGGGATTCGCTCGGTCGAGCCGCATGGCGGCGGTTGGCGGGTCACGACCGATCAGGGCGCGCTCGAGGCGCAAGAGGTCGTTCTGGCGTTGGGTCCCTGGAGTGACGATTGGCTCGCGACGCTGGGTTATCGGCTGCCGCTGTTCGTCAAGCGCGGCTATCACATGCATTACGCCCTCACCGGCGAGGCCCGGCTGCAGCATTGCCTGCTCGATGCCGAAACCGGCTACCTGCTCGCCCCGATGCGGGCCGGTATCCGCCTGACCACCGGGGCGGAACTCGCACCGCGCGAGGCGCCCGCCCGCCATCGTCAGCTCGAGGCGGCGGAAGCGGCGGCGCGGGAACTGCTGCCGCTTGGCGAGCGACTCGATCCCGTACCCTGGAAGGGCGCACGCCCCTGCACGCCGGACATGAAACCGGTGATCGGCCCGGCGCCGCGTCATCGCGGATTGTGGTTCGCCTTCGGCCACGCCCATCAGGGCTTCACGCTGGGGCCGGCCACCGGACAGCTGCTGGCGTCGATGATGCATGGCGAGCCCCCGGCCATCGACATGACGCCGTTTCGCGCCGAGCGATTCTGAGCGCGCCTCGGGCAAGGTTGCTGCCAGTGTCCCAAGGCCGCCCCGTACGATAGGCGCATCCTCACCGGACTCCGGCGAGGTTATGCTTGGCCGACGTTTGCAGACGCCCGTTACCACCACAGGGACGACCCACATGAGCGACACGCAGCCTCTCACGCCTCTCTCCGACGTTCTCGACGGCCTTTCACCCATCAGTGAAGGCTTTTCCGCCACGGTTCCCGAAGACTGGCTGCAGGGGCGGGCCATCTATGGCGGCCTGTCGGCGGCGCTATGCCTCGATGCCACGCTGAAGACCTTCACCACCCTGCCGCCGCTGCGCTCGGCGCAGCTCTCCTTCATCGGTCCGGCGTCGAGTACCGTCGAGCTCAGGCCGGTTCTGGTACGTCAGGGCAAGTCGACGGCTTTCGTCACCACCGATCTGATCAGCGACGGCAAGTTGACGGTGCGCGCCACCTTCTGCTTCGGTGCGGCTCGCGAGTCGACCCTATCGGACCTGCAGATATCCGTTCCCCACGTGCAGGGACCGGAGGCTTACGAGCCGTTCTTCGGGCAGAGCCGCATGGCGCCGAACTTTGCCCAGCATTTCAACAGTCGCCACGCCGCCGGCAGCATGCCGATCAGCACGGCGGATGTCGGCGACGTCACCGCCTGGCTGCAGCACAAGGACGAAGCCGTCAGGCCGACGATCGTCGGCCTGGTGGCGCTGGCCGACGCGCTGCCGCCTGCCGCCATGTGCCTGTTCTCCGAGCCGGCGCCGGTCAGCACCATGACCTGGATGTTCGACGTGTTGAGCGAGGCGCCGCGGACCGACGACGGCTGGTGGCTGTCGCGCAGCGTCGCCGAAGCCACTTGCGACGGCTATTCGAGTCAGGCGATGACGGTGTGGAACCGCCACGGCGAGCCGGTCATCGTGGGGCGCCAGAACGTGGCCGTGTTCGCCTGAGCTGCGCTAGAATCGTTGCCTTACCCACTTCCGAGCCCGCTTCATGGCCTATCGCATCGCCATCAACGGCTACGGCCGCATCGGCCAGAGCGTGCTGCGCGCGCTCGTCGAGAAAGCCGCACGCCACGCCACGGAGCTGCCGTTTCAGGTGGTGGCGATCAACGAGCTTTCCGATCTCGCCACCATCGCCTATCTGACCCGCTATGACACCACCCACGGTCGCTTTCCCGGCCAGGTGGAAACCCGCGACGGACAGTTGATCGTCAATGGCCAGGCGATCACCGTGCTCTCCGAGCCCGACCCGGATCGGCTGCCGTGGCGTTCGCTCGACATCGACCTGGTACTGGAATGCTCCGGCAGCTTCAAGGACCGCGCCACCGCCGAGCGCCACCTGGCCGCCGGCGCCAAGCGACTGCTGTTCTCCCAGCCTGCCGAGAGCGATGTCGACGCCACCATCGTCTGCGGCATCAACGACGCCCAGCTCACGCCCGAGATGCGCATCGTTTCCACCGCCTCTTGCACCACCAACTGCCTGGTACCGGTGCTCACCGTTCTCGACGAGGCGCTGGGGCTCGATCACGGCGTCACCACCACCATCCACTCGGCCATGAACGATCAGCCGGTGATCGATGCCTACCACAAGACCGACCTGCGCCTGACACGCTCGGCGATGCAGTCGATCATCCCGGTGGATACCGGGCTGGCACGTGGCATCGAGCGGCTGATGCCGCATCTGGCCGGACGCTTCGAGTGTCTGCACGTGCGCGTGCCGACCATCAATGTCTCGGCCATGGACATGGCGCTGTCGGTGCGCACCGCCACGACCGCCGCCGAGGTCAACGCCCTGCTCTACGACGCCAGTCGAACCCGGCTCGCCGCTCGGTTAGGCTACACTGAAGAGCCCATGGCCTCGGTCGATTTCAACCACGACCCGCGCTCGGGTATCGTGGACGCCACCCAGACCCGCGTGGCAGGGGGGCATCTGATCAAGCTGCTGTGCTGGTTCGATAATGAGTGGGGCTTCGCCAATCGCATGCTCGACGTCGCCGAACATTGGCTGGTACCGGACATGCGGCGGGCCGCGGCCCCGGACAAGAGTCAATTCCCGGAGAAGTGAGGAACACGCTCCATGAACGTACGCACGATGAACGACCTGGATCTCGCCGGTAAACGGGTGCTGATCCGTGAAGATCTCAACGTTCCGGTCAAGGATGGCCGCGTCACCAGCGACGCCCGTATCCGGGCCAGTCTGCCGACCATCAAGGCGGCCCGCGACGCCGGTGCCAAGGTACTGCTGATGAGCCATCTTGGCCGCCCCACCGAGGGCGAACCGGCCGCGGAGTTCTCCCTGGCTCCGGTCGCCCGGCATCTCGGTGAACTGCTGGGGCAGGAGGTGAGGCTCGTCAGCGACTATCTCGATAGCCAGGTCGATCTCGATGCCGGGGAGGTGGTGCTGCTCGAGAATGTGCGCTTCAACCGGGGCGAGAAGAAGGACGACGAGGCCCTGTCGCGCGCTTACGCCAACCTCTGCGACGTGTTCGTGATGGACGCCTTCGGCACCGCCCACCGCGCCCAGGCCTCCACGCATGGCGTGGCCCGCTACGCGCCCACCGCCTGCGCCGGCCCGCTGCTCGCCCAGGAACTCGAGGCGCTGGAGAAGGCGCTGGCCACGCCCAAGCGTCCCATGGTCGCCATCGTCGGCGGCTCCAAGGTGTCCACCAAACTGGACGTGCTCAACGCTCTGTCCGAGAAATGCGATCAGTTGATCGTCGGCGGTGGCATCGCCAATACCTTCATCGCCGCGGCCGGCTACAACGTCGGCAAGTCCCTGCACGAAGCCGACCTGATCGACCAGGCCAAGAGCCTGATGGCCAAGGTCGAGATCCCGCTGCCCACCGATGTCGTCGTGGCCACGGAGTTCTCCGAGTCCGCCGATGCCGTGGCCAAGCCGGTCGATCAGGTGCAGGATGATGAGATGATTCTGGATATCGGTCCCGAAACGGCTGCACGCCTGGGCGGCCTCCTCAAGGATGCCGGCACCATCCTGTGGAACGGCCCGGTCGGCGTGTTCGAGATCGACCAGTTCGGCAAGGGCACCGAGGCGCTGTCCAAGGCCATCGCGGAAAGCAGCGGCTTCTCCATCGCCGGCGGTGGCGACACCCTCGCCGCCATCGACAAGTACGGTATCGAGGACAAGGTCTCGTACATCTCCACCGGCGGCGGCGCGTTCCTCGAATACGTGGAAGGCAAGACGCTCCCCGCTGTCGCGGCCTTGGAAGACGCCGCCAAATAACGCCGTTTTTGTGGCACTATAGGCGCCGCTTCGCAACGCTCCCATGCCCACGGGCATGGGAGCGTTGCATCGTCAGCATGATGGATGTTTCCGAGAAACCAGACAGGTAAATCATGGCCCTGATCAGCATGCGCCAGTTGCTGGACCACGCCGCCGAGTACGGCTACGGCGTGCCGGCGTTCAACGTCAACAACCTGGAACAGATGCGCGCCATCATGGAGGCCGCAGACCGGACCGACTCGCCGGTCATCGTCCAGGCCTCCGCCGGTGCCCGCAAGTACGCCGGTGCGCCCTTCCTGCGCCACCTGATTCTCGCCGCGGTCGAGGAATTCCCGCACATCCCGGTGGTCATGCATCAGGACCACGGCACCAGCCCCGCCGTGTGCCAGCGCTCCATCCAGCTCGGCTTCTCCTCGGTGATGATGGACGGCTCGCTGGGCGAGGACGGCAAGACCCCGACCGACTACGCCTACAACGTCGACGTGACCCGTCGCGCCGTGGAAATGGCGCATGCCTGCGGCGTCTCGGTGGAAGGCGAACTGGGCTGCCTGGGCAGTCTGGAGACCGGCATGGCTGGCGAGGAAGACGGCATCGGCGCCGAGGGCAAGCTTTCGCACGAGCAGATGCTCACCGACCCGGAAGAGGCCGCCGACTTCGTCAAGGCGACCCACGTCGATGCGCTGGCCATCGCCATCGGCACCAGCCACGGCGCCTACAAGTTCACCCAGCCGCCTACCGGCGACACGCTGTCGATCTCACGCATCAAGGCGATCCACGCGCGCATTCCCAATACCCACCTGGTGATGCACGGCTCCTCCTCGGTACCGCAGGAGTGGCTGGAAATCATCAACGAATTCGGCGGCAGGATCCCCGAGACCTACGGCGTACCGGTCGAGGAGATCGTCGAGGGCATCAAACACGGCGTGCGCAAGGTCAACATCGATACCGACCTGCGCCTGGCCTCCACCGGCGCCATTCGCCGCTTCCTGGCCCATAACCCGGCCGAATTCGATCCGCGCAAGTACCTCAAGGAATCGGTCGGCGCGATGCGCGAACTGTGTATCGCCCGCTACGAGGCCTTCGGCACTGCCGGCAACGCCAGCAGGATCAAGCCGCTCAGCCTGGATGCGATGTTCGAGCGCTATGCGCGCGGCGAGCTGGACCCGCAGGTGAACTGAGACAGCCTCGCTCCAGAAGGGCCTTCCCCGGGAAGGCCTTTTTTATGGCGATCCTTGCGGTTTCATGACATGGCCCAGGGAGGAATGCATGACAGGAAGCCCATGGATCATGGCTGCCGCCTTTCTCTGGGGATTGCGGAGCGAGGTGGCGTTCATCCTGCCGAGGGCAAGTTCCTGAGCGATCGGCTAGGGGCTGTCGAGATAGCGGCTGAACCACTGCTCGGCGCGCGCCTGCACCGTCTCCAGCGTGCCGGGTTCCTCGAAAAGGTGGGTGGCGCCGGGAATCACCGCCACCTCGCAGGGGGCATGCATCCATTCACGGGCACGTTCGTTGAGTGCGATCACCTGTTCGTCGTGCTCACCGATCAGCAGCAGCGTCGGTGCCTTGACCTTGGGCAGGGTGTCACCGGCGAGATCCGGGCGACCTCCCCGCGAGACCACGGCACGCACCGCATCGGGACGTTCGGCGGCAGCGATCAACGCGGCGGCGGCCCCGGTGCTGGCACCGAACAGGCCGATGTTCAGTCCCCGCGTCTCCGATGCCTGGGCGATCCAGTCCACGGCGCCGACCATGCGCTTGCCGATCAGGTCGATATCGAAACGCAGCTCCCGGGTGCGGATGTCGAGCACGTTTTCCTGGGGCGTGAGCAGATCGAACAGCAGCGTGGCCCATCCTCTGCCGCTGAGATAATGTGCCACCTGCTGGTTACGCGGGCTGAACCGGCTGCTGCCGCTGCCATGGGCGAACGCCACGATACCGGAGGGATTATCCGGCATGATCAGATCGCCTTCGAGCCCGACGCCACCGGCCTGCAACGCGACGCTTAAGGAAGAGGCCATGTTGAAGTTCACTTTATCAAGAATGTCCTGACAGTGTAGATCGCAACCTGCAGCGCTCCAGACAGCCGATGCTTTCAGGTAGAAGTCGTTCTGTCAGGCAGAGTCACTCTGCGCTGCGCCGCAGTACCAGTAGCGGGTCGATACGCACGTCGAACCAGTTCATGCCCCAGTGCAGATGTGGCCCCGTGGCACGCCCGGTCGCCCCGACCGCGCCGATGACCTCGCCCTGCTTGACGTGGTCGCCGATCTTCACGTCGAGCCTCGAGAGATGCAGGAAGTTGGAGCTGATGCCGAAGCCGTGATCGAGCAGCAGCGTGCCGCCGGTGAGATAGAGGTCGGGGTCGGCAAAGGTCACCACGCCATCCGCTGGGGCCTTGACCGGCGTCCCCTTGGGCACGGCGATGTCCATGCCCGAATGGGCCGAACCCGGCGTACCGTTATAGACGCGCTGATTGCCGAAGCGGCCGCTGATGCGCCCTTCCACCGGCCAGATGAAATGCTGGGCGAAACCGACCCGATCGTCGTCACGTGCGCGGGCCTCGCTGACCCGAGCCTGTTCACGGCGGATCCGCTCGGCAATCTCGGGAGGCGGCGATACCGTCTTGGGCGGTACCCCATTGATGCGCTCGATCGGCCAGTCGCGCGGCGTGACGGCAATGGATGCAGTCTGCCTTGTCCCGCCGGGAGGTGTCACCTGTAGCGTCCGATGCCCCGAGGCATCCCGAGCCACGCCGAACACCACCGTGCCGTAGTCCGTCACGCGCAGTTTCCGCCCGCTGTATTCGACCCGGCTTCCCGGAGGCACCTTGCCGATCACCATGGCGCCCTGTTGCACGCTGGCGGGGAACACGATGTGCGTATCGCCCGCCGTTGCCGGTGCGATCGTTACGGCCAGCAGCAGCAACGCACCGAGGGCGGTACTTAACAGCATGAACGGCCCCAACCGCAGAGGGCGAGTGGAAAACGATCTGAACTTCATGGCCGAGCATCCTTGTCGGGAATCGATTCTCGAGACTGTACTGCAGTGCAGCCTCGCATGCATGTCGCTCCCCGGCTTCGTGACGTGGCGCTCGGGTGCGGCTTGTCGCTGCCTACATCCTTATCTACATTGAAAGTCGATACATGAGCCAGTGATGCAATCCGGCCTTTTAAGCGCATGGAGGCTTATCACAGACAAGGAGCGTAAACATGCTGAAATTTCTCGCCAGTACTGCAGGCATCATCTTTCTCATCGGCCTGCTCGTGGTCATCGGCCTGTTGATGCTGATCTTCTAAACAGCGAGATCGCACTTAGCGGAGCCGGTGTGGACTCTCCAGGCCGGGATTCCCTTGGAGAGAGAATTCTGGCCTCAAGCCAAGCCCGCCTGTCATGGTTTCTTTTCTTCGGAACGGTAAGTATTGGCAGGCGGCGTGGCCACATCCTTCTCTATCTTATCGATGCCATGCACGCTGTGGTGATCGGCCATGTCGGCACGCAGCATTCGAACCTCCTCGGTCAGCGTGATTAACTGCGCATGGAGATGGCGAATCATTTCGCGATCCGCCTTGTGCTGGCGTGACTCCTGCTCTCCCTGGTCGTGCACGAACATCGAACTCACGTAGGCGGCGAAACTGCCGAACAGTCCGACTCCGCCGATCATCAGCAGCGCAGCCACCAAACGCCCCAGCGAAGTCACCGGATAGTAGTCGCCGTAGCCGACCGTGGTGATGGTGACGAAGGCCCACCACAACGCCTCCTCGGCGGTATCGATGGAGCTTTCGGGGTTGGGCCCCTCGATCAGCAGCATGGTCAATGCGCCAAAGGCCACCAGCAGGATGGTCATCGTGGCTACCGAGGCGAATATGCCCTTGGCACGATTGCGGAACAGTATCCGCCAGATCATCTTGAAAGACTTCAAGGCCCGCAGCAGACGGATAATCTGAACGACGCGAAAGGCGCGTCCCCCCAGCAGCACCCCGGCGGGAATGCTTGCCAGAAGGTCGATCCAGCCCCAGCGCATGAAGCGCCACTTGTCCTTCGCCGCACGAAAGCGGATACAGAAATCGGTAAAGAAGAACACACAGACGATCACGTCCATGTAGTAGAGCAGTCGCGACACTTCGGGCGAGAGATTAAAAAAGGTGTCGGCGATCAGCGCGCCCAGGACGTAGAAGGACAACACCAGAATGAATAGCTGAAACGGCGTAATGCGGTCTTCCATCGGCAGCCTGTCATCAAGGTCAACGGCGTTATGACCATACGCCAAGCGTACAAGGAGAGGAAGCGGCCGAGCCGTTCAGCCTCGCATCATCCGCTCAAGGCGATCCAGCAAGCGCATGGTGGGCAGACAGTCGCCGAAAGAGGCCTCGGGACTGCGCCCCTGGCGGATCGCGGCGACAAACTCGCTGTCCTGTTGCACGAACCCCTGGCCCTGCAGGGCAATGGGGGCGTTTTCGTGATCCCTGAGCTCATCGCGAAAGGCGTGCAGGGTGGTTTCTTCGCCGATGTAGCGGTAGAACCCGCCGAACGGCCCGCGATTGTTGAACGACAGCGCCAGGGTGGCAAGCACGCCGCTGCGCGAACGCAGCCCGATGTTCATGTCCATGGCAATGCCCAGCTCGGGATGCCGGGGCCCGGCAGCGCCCCACACCTCGAGGTCGAAATCGTCGAGCAGCCAGGCGAACAGGTCCACCGTGTGGCAGGCGTGATGCCACAGCAGGTGGTCCGTCCAGCTGCGCGGCCTGCCGTGCATATTGAGATTCTCGCGGCGCAGGAAGTAGGTTTCGGCAACGAGATGCTGAAGATGGAACTCGCCGGTCTGCAGGCGACGCTTGAGCTCACGGTGCGGGGCGTTGAAGCGTCGGGTGTGAGCGACCATGCAGATGCGATCCGAGCCCTCGGCCAGCGCGGCGAGACGCTCGGCATCCTCCAGGTTCAGACTCATGGGAATCTCGGCAAGCACGTGCTTGCCGGCCTCGATCGCCTGCTCGGCCTGGCGGGCATGCAGCGGACTGGGCGAGGCCAGGATCACCGCATCGATATCCTCGCGCGCGAGACAGGCGGCATAATCCAGCGACATTTCGGCGATCTCCCACTGTCCGGCGAACTCGCGGGTGTCCGCCTCGACACCGCCGGCAACACAGGCGACCTCGACGTTGTCGAGCGTTCTCAGTGCTTGCATGTGAATGCCGGCAATGGCGCCTTCGCCCACCATCAGGATACGCAGGGTGTCATCGTGGCTCATGGGACACTTTCCTTATAAGCAATGATGATGTCCATGCTTCGGCCGGCGCAAAAAGGTATCGAAACACCGCTGGCCGAACCTCTACTCATCGAAGGCATTCAGCCAGGCTTCCATGACTGCGCTTGGCGCGGTCTTGCTCGCCATCCTGGTGAAAAAAGCCGGACGATCATCGTCCAGCTTTCATAGTGATACACGACCTTCATCCACACGCTGGGTCGAGTTGCATATTGATCACTTGGCGCTGGGTAAATTCCTCTAGTCCTTCTTGCCCATACTCGGTGCCGATACCGGATTGCTTGGCACCGCTGAAGGGGATCCCGGCCTGTAGGTTCAAGTGCCGGTTGACCCATACCGTCCCTGCCTCAAATCGCTGAGCGAGGGCATAAGCACGATCCAGGTCCTGCCCCCACACGGTGCCGCCCAGTCCCCATTGACTGTCGTTGATCCGCGTCAGGGCCTCCTCCACATCACGATAGGAAAGCACCGGTAAAATAGGGCCGAATTGCTCCTCTCTCACCAGAGGCGAGGAGTCGTCGATATCACGTACGATGGTAGGCGGCACGAAATAGCCGGGGCCGGCGGGGAGCGCGCCCCCGGCGATGACATTGCCATCGCGCTTGGCAATGTCGAGGTAGCCTTTCACCTTCTCATATTGCGTTTGGTTCTGGATCGGCCCCATCTGCGAGGCGGGATCCCGCCCATCGCCCACCACCATGGCCCTGGCACGTCGTGCGAGCACCTCACACACCTCGTCATAGAGCGACTCGTGGACGTACGCTCGCTTGATCGCCAAACAAATCTGGCCACAATTTAGCGTCGCGCCACGCAGCAAGTGTTCCGCCACGTCCGCTGGGTCGCAATCCTCCAGCACTAATGCGGCATCGTTACCCCCGAGTTCCAACGTCAACCGCTTCAACGTACTTGCGGCACTTTCCATCACCCTCCGGCCCGTCTCGGTGGACCCCGTGAAGGCAATCTTGGCGATGCCCGGATGGCGGGTCATCACAGCGCCCAGATCGTTATCATCGACAATGACATTAACTACCCCCGGCGGGAATAGCGTGGCGCAGATCCCGCCTACCAGGAGGGTCGTCAACGGCGTTGTCGGCGCGGGCTTGGCCACGACGGTATTACCCGCGAGCAAGGCCGGGGCAAGTTTGATGGCCAGCAGAATGAGCGGCATGTTCCAAGGGGTGATCGCCCCCACGACCCCAAGCGGGGCGCGATGTTGCACGATGCGTTCGGCGTCGTTCTCCTTAAGCACCTTCGGAGATAAATCGAGCGTCGCGATATAGCGGATATAGCCAACGGTACCCGCAATCTCTCCCTTGGCATCCCCCAGGGGTTTCCCCTGCTCCTGCGTTAGCACCAGTGCAATTTCATCGCTGCGTGCCTCCAGCGAATCCGCCAAACGCTCCAATATCTTGGCCCGTTCAGCCAAGGGACGGCCCGCCCACGCAGGAAACGCCTTCCGTGCCGACGCCACCGCATTATTGAGTATCGACTCATCCGCTTGAGGACATTGTGCGAATGTTTCTCCGGTGGCCGGATTGATAACGCCCCGAGTGGTATAACCGTCAATCAACTCTCCATTGACAAGTAGCTTATATACCTGCATGACGTACCCCCACTATTAATCAATGCCACGCTGCCACTGGCTCAGCGGTTCTTTTTTGCACTTGTATAAAGATGAGCATTACGACTGCAATTAGTAGCGGCCCACATGCCATCAAAGGGCCACACCCTGCAAAGCGACTCCACCCTCAAGCCTTGTTCCGGCCACCATCGGGAAAGCACTTGAACGAGAATTACCGATGACAGAATTAGGAGTGCTCATTATGACGCTTGCCTGACCACTAGCACCGCTCCAATCCTGGGAATATTGTAAATCTGTCAATATTGAGCCTGGACGCGCCAGCCGAATAACGCTTAAACATTGCATGACTGACTCCCCTCGTTAAAAGGGAGTCAGCCCGGTGTTTAATCAAGCCGCACCCAGCAGTCCATGCGGATCGAGCACGAATTTGCTGGCCACACCGGAGTCGAACTGCTGGTAACCCTGCGGCGCGTCTTCCAGGGAGATCACCTGAGCGTTGACGATCTCGGCAATGTTGAGTCGTCCGTGCAGGATCGCCTGCATCAGTTGTCGGTTGTACTGCACCACCGGGGTCTGTCCGGTGTGGAAGGAGTGGGCCTTGGCCCAGCCCAGCCCGAAGCGCAGGCTGAGGTTGCCGCTCTGGGCCGCCTTCTCGGTGGCTCCCGGGTCCTCGGTGACGTACAGGCCGGGGATACCGATGGAGCCGGCTTCGCGAGTCACTTCCATCATCTGGTTCAAGACCACCGCCGGCTGCTCCTTGCCGCCATGACCCACCGCCTCGAAGCCGACCGCGTCGATGGCGCTGTCCACCTGGGGCTCGCCGACGATCGCCGCGATCATCTCGCCGAGTCGATCATGCCGGCTGAGATCCACCGGCTCGAAGCCCATCTTGCGGGCATGTTCCAGGCGCTGCGGGTTGAAATCGCCGATCATGACCACCGCGGCGCCCAGCAGGCGGGCCGAAGCCGCAGCGGCCAGGCCTACCGGGCCGGCACCCGCCACATACACCGTCGAACCTACGCCGACCTTGGCATTCAGGGCGCCATGGAAGCCGGTCGGCAGGATGTCGCTCAACATGGTCAGGTCGCGAATCTGGGACATGGCCTGGTCGCGATCGGGAAACTTGAGCAGGTTGAAGTCGGCATACGGCACCATGACATAGCGTGCCTGGCCACCGACCCAGCCGCCCATGTCGACATAGCCGTAGGCACCGCCGGCCCGATCGTCGTTGACGTGCAGACACACGCCGGTATGGCCTTCCTTGCAGGTGCGACAGCGGCCGCAGGCCACGTTGAAGGGCACCGAGACGAGATCGCCGATATCGAGAAACTCGACGTCCTTGCCCTTTTCGATCACTTCACCGGTGATTTCATGTCCCAGCACCATGCCGGACGGCGCCGTGGTACGGCCACGCACCATGTGCTGATCGGAGCCACAGATGTTGGTGGAAACGACTTTCAGAATGACCCCATGCTCGATGGGCCGGCCCTGGGGCGTTTCCATTTTCGGGTAGGCAATGTCCTGTACTTCGACCTTGCCGGGCCCGATATAAACGACGCCGCGATTACTTGTCATGTTCGGCTCCTTTATCCTCGGATATTGTTGATTGTAGTGATGTCCTTCTAACAGCCTTCGTGAGGCCTCCTTCCCTAACCCATCATTGCGTTGGGCAGCACCAGCACAATGCTGGGGAAAACGATCATCAACAGTATGGCGACGATCATGACCAGCCAGAACGGCATGACGCCGATGAAGATATCCTTTAACGGCACCTGTGGAGCGACCGATTTGACGATGAAGACGTTCACGCCAACCGGCGGGCTGATCAACCCCATCTCGAGCGTCAAGACCACCAGTACGCCGAACCAGATAGGGTCGAAACCCAGCGCGGTGATGACGGGAAAGAAGATGGGCATGGTCAACACCAGCATGGCGAAGCCCTCCAGGAAGCAGCCCAGCACCAGGTAGCAGGCCAGGATCAGCAGCAGCACGCCATAAGGGCCGATAGCCAGCGAGGCGAGGTAGTCGCCCAGCGCCTGGGGAATGTGGCTGAGCGCCAGGAAGGGGTTGAGCATGTGGGCGGCAATGAGGATCAGCATGACCGTGGCGGTCGTCGAGATCGATCCCTGGGCAGCGCGCCAGAACGAAGCCAGCGTCAGTTTGCGCATCACCGCGCCGAACAGGACCATGAGCCCTGCCCCTACCGCCGCCGCCTCCACCGGCGAAAAGAGCCCGGTGTAGATACCGCCGATGGTCAGCAGAATGACGAAGAGAATCGGTGTCGCCCCCAGCACGCCATCTATCTTCTCCCGCCGCGAGGTCTTCGGCCCGGCGGGGGCAAGCGCAGGCTTCAGGGTCGCCATGATCGTGATGGTGATGACGAAAAGCAGGCACAGCATCAGCCCCGGCAGCACCCCTGCCAGAAATAGCCGCCCAATGGACTGCTGCGTCAAGATGGCGTAGATGACGAAGCCCGTCGAAGGCGGAATGAGGATGCCCAGCGTGCCTCCGGCAGCGACGGCGCCGGTCGATAGCTTGGCGTTGTACTCATAACGCTTCATCTCATCCAGCGACACGCGCCCCATGGTGAGAGCAGACGCCACTGAGGAGCCGCAGAGCGCGGCAAAACCGGCACAGCCTACGACAGTGGCCGACGCCAGCCCGCCACGAATGGAGCCGATCAAGGCATAGGCAGCATCGTAAAGCTTGCGACTCATGCCCGCTTCCGTCGCGACGTTCCCCATCAGGATGAACAGGGGGATCACGATCAGTTCGGCATTGGAGGAGAGCGTAAACGTTTCGCTGGCCAACAGACTGAGCGCCGAGCTTGGGCTATCCAGAATGGCCACGCCTCCCAGACCCACGACGAAGATGGAAAAGGCCACCGGAATTCTCAGGACAAGCAGAACGAAAAGGACAAGGATGCCCAGGGCGCCGATCAGCTCGGTACTCATAACTCTTCCTCATGGGCTTTCCTGTATCCGGCCTCGGGCGACAGGATATAGACGATCGCTCTCACCAGCATGGAGAGCGCCGTCAACGCCGCGAAGCCTGCAAGAATGTACTGAAAAGGCGCCTTGGGCAGCCCGATGGTGTTCGTGCTCAGATTGAGCATTCTGGCCAGTGCAGCCGCTTCCACCATGGTGTAAGCGATGGCGAAAAAGATCGCCGCCCCGACCAGCCAGCCGATGATATCCAGCCAGTGGTTCATCTTTCGCGGAAACTTGTCCTCGAATATGTCCACGGCGATGTTGCCTCCCAACTTGTCGCAAAGCGCCATACCGCCGAATACGATGATCACCATCGACATCTGGGAGAGGTCCTGTGCGCCAGTCAGCGGAAAGCCGACGAGTCGGCCGACGACATCGACCAGCGTGACGACGACCGCAAAAATCAGTGACAGGGTGCCAATGATGCTGGACAGGCCTATCAGCCTGTCCACGATTTGATTGATGTGTCGGGAAGAGACCATACGTTTCACCTGACCTGGTTGCCTGTCACTGGCCCTGCATGGCATTCAGCACGTCAGTGGCGTCGATCTCTTTGAGCTTCCTTTCGCGGAAAGGATTGGAGATTGCCTCGAACTTGGCGATTTCGGCATCACTCAGCTCGATCACGGTATTTTCAGGGCTGGCGGCCACGGCCTCCAGGGTCTCCTGGGCGCGCTGATTCCACCCCTGCTCGCCGCTGCGCGACAGCTCGACGCCGCTGTTGGCATCGATTGCGGCTTTCTGGTCGTCGGAGAGTCCGTCGTATTTCTTCTGGTTCATGACCAGGTAGAACATGATGTGGCCCAGCGGAGCCCCTACGGTATAGGAGCTGGCGACTTCGTCGAGCTTGAAATCCTGAATGGCACTGGCACCGGTCACGAGTCCATCGATCAGGCCGGTCTGCAGGGCGTTGTAGACCTCGCCGGCACTCATCTGGACCGGGGTGCCGCCATAGGCATTGATCAGCTCGGCCGTCATCCAGCCGGAGACGCGAATCTTGAGGCCCTTGAGATCCTCAGGCGAACGGATCTGCTTGTCCTTCATGATGAAGACGTTGGGTTCGCTTGCCCACAGCGCCAGTGGCTTGGTGCCCGGAAACTCGCTTTTCAGATGGTCATCGTAGGCGTTCCACAGCATTTCATAGCCGCTCATGCCCTCCGGAATCGCCCCTGGAAGTTCCACGACCATCGACTTGGTAAACTGGGATGAAGTGTATCCGGGAAGCCCCCAGGCAATATCCGCCACGCCCTGGAGGACACGGACATATTGCTCGGTAGGACCGGAGCCCAGCTCACCGCCGGGATAGACCTTGATCTGCAGATCGCCGTTGGTATCGGCTTCCACACCCTGCTTCAAAGGGTCGGCAACCGAACTGTTGACGATATGGGCAGGCGAAACGAAGTGGGCCAGTTTAAGCGTTTCGGCTGAGCTCATGCCGGCATGCAGGGTAAAGACGGCGCCTGCCGCAAGGGAAAGGAGGGCGCGACTCATCTTTTTGTGCATTCCGATGTTTTTATTCATCCTGGCAGCTCCTGATTTATAATTTTGTAATGTTCCTGATACCGTCACCGGGCACAAAAAGAGCCTGCGCCCGACAGTTCTTCAGGCACCCTATCTTTTCGCCACTATCGGCAACAAATTCAAAACTGGCGCTTTGGTATACGTTTTTGCTATTCGCCTTTCAGCTGCTTCCGCCTAACTGCCGGCCAATGCTGAACAGAATACGACGCAGCACCTGTAGCGCCTGGGTGGGGGATTCGTCCGCCCGAATCGTGATCCCGATGGGACGAAGCGTTCCCTTCAACTGAATGGGAAGCAGGGCCAACTGCCCGCCTTCGATTTCGAAATGGACCTGATGCGGAGACACCAGCGTCACCCGATCGCTGTCCAGCAGCAGGGTGCGAATCGTGCTCAGATTGCCCGCCTCGACAATGACCTCGGGCGGCTCCAGTCCCGCGGAGCGGAATTCATGCTCGAAGCTTCGCCGCGCCGGAGTCCCCTGGCGCGGTGCCACCCACTGGGCATCGAGCAGATCGCGAAGTGTCAGCGATCCCTGGCGAGTCAGGGGATGATCATGGCGCGCCACCACCGCCAGGCGGTCATTGAAGAGCCGCTCCTGAACGGTGTCTTCGCTCACACCGGCCTGCCGCAGCGCTCCGACGAGAATGTCGATTTCGCCGCTACGCAGAGACTCGAACAGGGCATCGTAGGTCCCGTCGAGAATGGTGACATGCAGGCCGGGCAACTCCTTGAGCAGGATATCGACCGCCTGAGGGACCAGCAGAGAACTCGATAGCGGCAGTGTGCCGATGACGACACGCCCCCTGACCTGCCCCTGCCAGGCCGACAGATCATCGCTGACCAGGGCGATCTCCCGCAGGGCCACCTTGATATGGCGAATCAGCACGGCGCCACAGTCCGTCGCCAGCATGCCGCGCTGGGTGCGCAGAAACAGGGCGACGCCCAACTGGCGCTCCAGGTCACGCAGATTGCCGCTGATGGCGGGCTGGGTCAGCCCCAGCTCCTTGGCCGCCAGCGGTTCATTGTGAAAATCGGCGATGGCGGCGAGAACCGCCAGCTGTCGGTACGACAGGCGCTGCGTCAGGCGCTCGAAACACCCCTCCGGCTGTAATGCCGCCAAGGCTTTCTCGGCATTGGCGAGCTGCCGAAGCGCCCGCCGGAAACGGTGCAGGACGATCTTCCCCGCCGTGGTACACAGCATGCCACTGCGATGACGTTCGAAGAGTTCCAGCCCCAGTTCCTTCTCCAGATCGCGCACCGCCCGGGTCACGGCGGGCTGGGAGAGATGCAGCACCTCGGCCGCCCGCAAGACGCCTCCCGCGTCGGCGACCGCAACCACCGCACGCAGACGGCGCATGTTGGGCTCGAAAGCGAAGGAGTCGTTACGCGTCTCGAACATGATTCTGCCTCAATGTCTGCAACCGAGCGTAGCATGCCGGATATGCAACGTTACCGGTATGCCTATATCGGAGCATGGCGCGCACCGGACAGACATAAGCAAAACGCATATCCGCACAGAAGAAAGGCATTATTCGTCGATGCCGGGGAGTGACAGGATAGCTTCATCCGTCACCCACACAGGTTTTCCACGATGAATACTGAACGAGAAGCACGTACAGGTCTGGTCGTCAGCGCTCACTCTGCGGACTTCGTATGGCGAGCCGGTGGTGCTATCGCCCTGCATGCCAGGCAGGGCTACGACATGCATATCGTTTGCCTGTCCTTTGGCGAGCGCGGCGAGTCGGCCAAACTCTGGCGCCAAGGCAACATGACCGAAGAGAAGGTCAAGGCGGCACGCCGGGAAGAGGCCGAAGCCGCCGCACGCGAGCTGGGCGCCAGCGTGGAATTCTTCGATATCGGCGATTATCCCATGCGCACCGACAAGGACACCCTGTTCCGCCTGGCCGATGTCTATCGCCGTGTACAGCCGAGCTTCGTGCTCACCCATTCGCTGAAGGACCCTTATAACTACGACCATCCCCTGGCCACGAACCTGGCGCAGGAGGCGCGCATCATCGCCCAGGCGGAAGGCTACAACCCCGGCGAGAAGATCGTCGGTGCGCCGCCGGTATATTGCTTCGAACCGCACCAGCCGGAGCAGTGCGAGTGGCGCCCGGACGTGCTGCTGGATATCACCGAGGTCTGGGAGGACAAGTACCGCGCCATCCAGTGCATGGCCGGCCAGGAACACCTCTGGGAATACTACACCCGTGTCGCCCTGCAGCGCGGCGTCCAGGCCAAGCGCAACATCGGCATCACCTCGAACAAGAACATCCAGTATGCCGAGGGTTATCAGAGCATCTTCCCCCGCGTCACGGAGAATCTGTCATGAGCCATCTCCTGGAACGAACCGGCGTGGTCGTGCGCGACTTTCCGCGTGCCGACAGCGCCTTGATCGATGAACTGAACGACTACGGCGTCGCCACGGTGCACGAGGCCCAGGGCCGCAAGGGCCTGCTCGACCCCGCCCTGCGCCCCATTCAGCAGGACAAGGGCATCAGCGGTTCGGCGGTGACTGTCCTGGTCGCTCCCGGAGACAACTGGATGTTCCATGTGGCCGTGGAGCAGTGCCGGCCCGGTGACATTCTCGTCGTCGCGACACGCTCGCCCTGCATCGATGGCTATTTCGGCGACCTGCTCGCCACCTCGCTGCAGGCGCGTGGCGTGCGCGGCCTGGTCATCGACGCCGGCGTGCGCGACACGCGCACCCTGCGCGAGATGGGATTCTGCGTGTGGTCGCGTGCCGTCCACGCCCAGGGCACGGTCAAGGAGACGCTCGGCTCGGTCAACGTTCCGGTGATCTGTGCCGGCCAGTGGGTCAATCCCGGCGATATCGTCATCGCCGACGACGATGGCGTGGTCGTGGTACAGCGCGAGGAAGCCGCTTCCGTCATCGAGGCCAGCCGCAAGCGGGCCGATGCCGAGGAGCAGAAGCGCGTGCGCATGGCCAACGGCGAGCTGGGCCTGGACATCTACAACATGCGTCCGCGCCTGGCCGAGAAGGGACTGAAGTATTTCGATACCCTGAAGGATCTGGAGGACGGCAAGGAGGGCTCGGCATGAAACAGACCCGTGTCCCCTGCCTGCAGATGCGTGGCGGCACCTCCAAGGGGCTGTACTTTCTCGCCGACGACCTGCCGGCGGATCCGCAGCAGCGGGATGCGGTGCTGCTGGCCGCCATGGGCTCGCCCGACACGCGCCAGATCGACGGCCTCGGCGGCGCCACGTCACTGACCAGCAAGGTCGCCATCATCGACCGCCCCTCGCGGGACGATGCCGATCTCGACTATCTGTTCGCCCAGGTCGTCGTCGATCAGCCGCGCGTCGATTACGGTCAGAACTGCGGCAACATTCTCGCCGGAGTCGGTCCCTTCGCCATCGAGCGTGGCCTGATCTCGCCCCGCGGCGAGCTGACGCCGGTACGCGTGCACATGGTCAACACCGGGCAGATCGCCACTATCCATGTACCGACGCCCGACGGCCAGGTGGAATATCTGGGCCATGCCGCCATCTCGGGCGTGCCGGGCGAGGCCGCCCCGCTGATCATCGAGTTCCAGGATACCGCGGGTTCCAGCTGCGGCGCCCTGCTGCCCACCGGGCAGGCGCGCGACGTGTTCGATGGCGTCGAGGTCACCTGCATCGACAATGGCATGCCGGTGGTGATGCTGCGCGCCGCGGACCTGGGCATCAGCGGCAGAGAGAGTTGTGCCGAACTGGATGCCAACCAGGCGCTCAAGTCCCGGCTCGAGCGTATCCGTCTCGAGGCGGGTCCCCGGATGAATCTCGGCGATGTCAGCCAGCGTACCGTACCCAAGATGACGCTGATTTCCGAACCGCAAGGCAACGCCGCGCTGATGACACGGACCTTCATTCCGCATCGCTGCCACGAGGCCATCGGCGTACTGGGCGCCGTCAGCGTGGCCACCGCCTGCCTGCTGCCCGGCTCCGTGGCCGCGGACATGGCGCACACGCCCGAAGGCACGCGCAAGCGCCTGCCCATCGAGCATCCCACCGGCGAGTTCACCGTCGAGCTGACCCTCGGTGCCGACGGCCACGTCGAGCGGGCCGGCCTGCTGCGAACCGCGCGCCTGCTGTTCGATGGCAACGTACTGATTCCCCGGACCACCTGGGACGGCAAGCCGACGCCGGCCCCTCACGCAACGGAGTCTTCGCATGACCCTTCCTGATACGGACATGTTGCTACTGCCCGGCCTGCTCTGCGACGACGCCGTATGGGCCGGTCAGGTAGAGCGCCTGACCTCGCTGCGCTGTCGGATTTCCGATTACGGCGAAGCCGATTCCATCGAAGCCATGGCGGAACTCGTGCTTCGCCAGGCGCCATCCCGTTTCGTGCTCGCCGGCCACTCCATGGGCGGACGCGTTGCGCTCGAGATTTACCGTCGGGCGCCGCAACGGGTCACCCATTTGATTCTTCTGGATACCGGCTTCCGTTCACGCCCGGATGACGAGACCGGGACGCGTGAGGAACAGGCGCGCATGGCCCTGCTGGCACAGGCGCGCGAGCACGGCATGCGCACCATGGGCGAAGCATGGCTGCAGGGCATGGTGCATCCCGATCGGCTGAAGGATGAAGCGCTCCTCGGGTCGGTCCTGAAGATGATCGAATGCAAGACGCCTGCCGTCTTTGCCGCCCAGATCCAGGCATTGCTGGGCCGCCCGGACGCCACCCCCGTACTCGAGAGCATTCGCTGTCCCACGCTGCTGATCTGCGGCCGCCAGGATACCTGGAGTCCCCTCTCCCGCCACGAGGAGATGGCCGAGCTGATTCCGAACAGCCGTCTCGTGGTTATCGAAGAGGCGGGACACATGAGCCCCATGGAGCGACCGGAGGCGGTTGCCTCGGCCATTCATCACTGGCTGGAGGAGCAATGACAATGTCGTCACTGACCCGCGAAGAGCAGGCCTACATCGAGCACGCCTGCACGCGCCTGGTTCTGGATGCAGCCGACTTCACCGATCGCCAGGACTATGCCGGTCTCGCCGCGCTCTTTCAGGCGGATGGCCGGCTCTATCGTCCTACAGCGCCCGACACCCCTCTTGAGGGCCGCGAGGCGATTCTTGCCGCTTACCAGGCGCGTCCGAGCCAACGCATCACCCGGCACTTCTGCAGCAATATCCGCGTCACGGTGGCGTCCCCCGAGCGCGCCCGCGTGTGCTGTTATGTCCAGGTGTTCGCAGCCAACACCGAGCATGCCGCCGACGGCCATTTCGGTCTGCCGCTCGAGGGTCGCGTGATGATCGGCGAATTCGATGATGTCTGCAGCCTCGATCGGGGCGACTGGCGCTTCGCCGAACGTCATGCACGTTTCGTCATGTACCAGGGAGACTGACAATGTCGCACACGCTATCCATTGCCCTGATCGGCTTTGGCGAGGCCGGGGGTATTCTCGGCGCGGATCTCGCCGCTCGGCCGGATGTCACGCTGCAATGCTACGATCTGAAGCTCGACGATCCCCAGTACGCCGACGCCATGCGGCACAAGGCCCGGGAAGCCGGTGTCCTTTCCGCCGACACGCTGGCCCAGGCCCTGGACGGTGCCGAGCTGATCATTTCCGCGGTAACGGCCGAGTCGTCGCTGGAGGTTGCACAAGCCTGTAGTGCACAGCTGCGTCCCGGGCAGGTGTTTCTGGACATCAACTCCGTATCGCCGCAAACCAAACAGCACGCCCGTGACGCAGTGGAGCGCAGCGGTGCCGACTACCTCGATGTCGCCGTGATGGCCCCGGTGCCGCCGGCGCGCCTCAAGGTTCCCCTGCTGCTGGGCGGCAAGCGGGCCGACGAGTTTGCCGCAAGGCTCAACGCGCTCGGCCTGAACGCCAAGGCCGTCAGCGGCGAGGTCGGCGTCGCCTCGGCGATCAAGATGTGCCGCAGCGTCATGATCAAGGGGCTCGAGGCACTGACGCTGGAATGTCTGAGCACCGCCCGCCGTCACGGCGCCGAGGAGGCCGTGCTCGCCTCGCTGCATGGCAGCTTTCCTCACATGGGTTGGGATGCCGACCTGCCGGACTACCTGATCAGCCGCATCGCCGAGCATGGTGCACGGCGAAGCGCCGAGCTGCAGGAAGTGGCCAAGACCGTCGAGGAGGTCGGCGTCGAGCCGCGCATGTGCCTGGCCAGCGCCACCGTGCAACGCGGGCTCGTCGAGGCCATGCAGGCACAGGCCGTCACCTACGAGAATCTGAAGCCCTTTTCCTGGAGAGAGTTGGCCGACGCCCTGACGGCACCGCACATTCACAAGGAGTCACGCCATGACCGCCGATAATCAGGAGCGCTGGGGCATTCCCGGCACCTATGTGTTCGATCTGGCTCTGTCCCGTCAGGGATATCCCATCAACAAGATGTGCAATTCGCTCAAGGAGCCGGAAAACCGCGAAGCGTTCAAGGCCGACGAAGAAGCCTACATGACCCGTTACGGCCTGTCGGAGGAGCAGAAGCAGGCCGTTCGCGACCGCGACTGGCTGCGCCTGACGCAGCTCGGCGGCAATCTGTTCTTCTTTCTCAAGCTCGGCGCCACGCTGGGCTACGGCCTGTACACCATCGGCGCGCAGATGCGCGGCGAGAGTTACGAGCAGTTCATGGCCACCCGCAAGGTCCCAGGAGCAGTCTAATGGCAAAGATCGTCGCCGGTATCGGCTCTTCCCACGTGCCCTCCATCGGGCGCGCCTACGATCAGAAAAAACAGGCCGACCCGGCCTGGCAGCCGCTCTTCGAGGGCTACGAGCCGGTCAAGCGCTGGCTGGCCGAAGAGGTCAAGGCGGATATCGTCATTCTGGTCTACAACGACCACGGCACCGAGTTCTTTCTCGACCGTTATCCCACCTTCGCTCTCGGCGTCGCCGACACTTACAAGGTCGCCGATGAGGGCTACGGCAGACGTCCCCTGCCCGACTTCCCCGGCGACGCGGCGTTCTCGGAACATCTCGCCAACTCCTTGGTGGCGGACGAGTTCGACCTGACGCTGTGTCAGGAGATGGCGCTGGACCACGGCTTTCTGACCGCGATGCCGCTGCTCTGGGCGCACGACGAGAACGAGTGGCCGGTCAAGGTCGTGCCGCTGCTGGTCAACGTCATCCAACACCCGCTGCCGACCGGAAAGCGCTGCCACAAGCTGGGTCAGGCGATCCGCCGCGCCGTCGAAGCGTACCCCGAGGATCTGCGCGTCGTCGTGGTCGGCACCGGAGGGCTGTCGCACCAGCTCAACGGCGAACGCTTCGGCCATATCAACGAAGAGTGGGACCGCCAGTGGCTGCAGCGCATCCAGAGCGAGCCGGAGGCCCTGGCGTCGCTCTCTCACAAGGAGGTCATGACGGCTGCCGGCGCCGAGGGGGGCGAAGTGATCATGTGGTTCGTGATGCGCGGCGCCATGACGAAAGAGGTCAGGGAGATCCACCGCTTCTACTATGCCCCGATGACCACCGGCATGGCGCTCCTGGCCCTGGAAAACGCCGCAGAAGAGTCCACGGCCGACGAGTAACACGCCGGTCGGCCATGCGCGCACGAGAATGATTACGGCAATTGGCCGCCGTAATCATTTGCCGCCGCATCCAGATGGGCTTGCTGTACCCGATACGACGCGCGTCCGTGCCTGTCCTGTCGAACGGCACTATTTAACGTCCGAGGGCTCCAGGGACTCGTAGGGCAGGCCGACGTAATTCTCGGCGATAGTGCGTCGCCCGGCGTCGGAGCCGGTGTAGTAGTCGAGTTCGGCCTGCTGGATGCGGCGTTCGAAGTCCTCTTCAGCGGAGAACTTGTGCAGGATCGAGGTCATCCACCAGGAGAAACGCTCGGCTTTCCACACGCGGCGCAGGCAGGTTTCGGAGTAGCGCTCGATCAGGTCGGTACGATCTTCCTGATAGACCTTGACCATCAACCGGTAGAGCGTGTTGACGTCGCTGGCGGCGAGGTTGAGTCCCTTGGCACCGGTGGGCGGCACGATGTGGGCGGCGTCGCCGACCAGAAACAGGCGCCCGTACTGCATGGGCTCGGCGACGAAACTGCGCAGCGGGGCGATGCTCTTCTCGATGGACGGGCCGGTGACCAGCTTGGCGGCCACATCGTCGGGAATGCGCCGCTTGAGCTCCTCCCAGAAGCGCTCGTCGGACCAGTCCTCGACCTTCTCGCCTTCCGCCACCTGCACGTAGTAGCGGCTGCGGGTCTCGGAGCGCATGCTGCACAGCGCGAAGCCGCGCTCGTGATTGGCATAGATCAGCTCGTCGGACACCGGCGGGGTATCGGAGAGGATGCCCAGCCAGCCGAACGGGTAGACGCGTTCGAAAGTCTTCAGGCGATCAGCGGGAATGCAGGTACGCGAAACGCCATGGTAGCCGTCGCAGCCGGCCACATAGTCGCAGTCGAGCCGGTGCGTCTGGCCATCCTTCTCGTAGGTGACGTAAGGGGCCTCGCTGTCCAGGTCATGGGGCTGGACATTCTCGGCCTCATAGATCGTCGTCGCGCCAGCGGCTTCGCGGGCCTCCATCAGGTCACGGGTAACCTCGGTCTGGCCGTAGACCATGACCGTCTTGCCGCCGGTCAGGCCCTTGAGATCGATGCGTACGCGGCGATTGGCGAAGGCCAGTTCGAAGCCGTCGTGAGGCAGCCCTTCCTGCTCCATGCGGGTATCGACCCCCGCCTCGCGCAGCAGGTCGACCATGCCCTGCTCGAGCACGCCGGCGCGAATGCGCCCCAGCACGTACTCGCCGGAGCGACGCTCGACAATCACGTTGTCGATGCCCTGGCGGTGCAACAACTGTCCGAGCAGCAGGCCCGAGGGGCCGGCACCGATAATGGCGACTTGGGTCTTCATGAGGTTGGCCTCGTTCAGGGCGCCGCGTCATGCTCAGCTTGCCATTGGCGCGGCGTCGTCAGGGTATACTTGTATTTTTCGACGATCAGGACGCAACCAGAAGGCACTTTCCTCGCCAAAACCTGGATTTTCACAAGATCCACCATTAACTTTCGTCGTAGCCGCATTCGTCATCGCTGCAAAGGACAGGGCCATGTTGCATTCCCCCACACCGGAGACGATTCCCGTCTTCAAGCTGTATGGCGAAACCCACCACTGGCCCACGCCGGATCTGCTGCACTGCGAATCGATCGCCGAGCGCAGCCGCCTGCACGACTGGCATATCAGACCCCACCGCCATGGGGATCTGGTGCATCTGCTGCACATTCAGTCCGGCAAGGTGGAGCTGCACCTGGAGGGCGCCCAATTGCAGCGCGAAGGGCCGCTTCTCATCGTCATTCCCGAGCTGGCCATTCACGGATTTCGTTTCTCGCGCAACGTCGATGGTCATATCATCACCCTGGCCCGGCCTCTGGCCACCGAGCTGATCGATCGTCTCGATCATCAGGGCGATGCATTGCGCAAGCCCGCCTGCTATCGGTTGGATGACATCGAACAGGCAAATGTCGCGGCACTGGTCATGGCACTACGACAGGAATATCTGCGCCAGGCACCGGGGCGCGACATGCTGCTGCATTCGCTGATCGGCGCACTGAGCGTGTACGCGGCCCGCCAGCGCCAGGGCAGTACTCGCCGGCGCCCGCGTCTGGATCCCGGGCTGGGGCATCTGACGCGGTTCCAGGCGCTGGTCGACGAACGTTTCAGTCAACAGCCCAGCATCGAGACGCTGGCCGCGCAGCTCGGCATCACCTCGGCGCATCTCAACACGCTCTGCCGACGCCTCGCGGGACGCAGCGCCCTGCAACTGCTGCACGAACGCCTCCTGCTCGAAGCCAAGCGACACCTCACCTATACCAACATGACCATCAGCGAGGTGGCCGAGCGACTGGGATTCTCCGAGCCGGCCTACTTCAGTCGCTTTCTCAAGCGACACACCGGGCTCTCGCCTCGACAGTTCCGCCAGCGGCAGTAGCCCGCCGAGGACATGGCGCCGACGCTAGGCCCCGCCTCGCCCCTGCGTCGGGATATTGGTGGCATCGCCGAGACCGAACAGCTTGCCGTAGCGCAGACCGATATAAGCATGCTCGCGCATCAGCATCTCCGCCCGAGCGCTTTCACCGTTGGCCAGCGCCTCGAATACCAGCTGGTGCTGCAGGTGAGCCAACCGCAGCTTCTCGTATTCCCGCCCCAGCGCCTGGGTATCCATGATGATCGAGTCCGACGAGGCGAACGGCAGGTGATTGTTGCGGGTGATGGCGTCGCCGATCGCCATGCTGTGGGTCGCCTCGATGATGGTGGTATGGAAGCGGCCGTTGAGCGAACTCCAGCAGGCGATATCCTCCTCGGTAAGGTAGCCCTTGCTCAGTAAGGCGGCACTCTCCTCCAGGCACCTCAGCAACTGAGCACGGATCTCTTCCGACATGCCCCGTTCGGCCAGGCGACGCGCCGCCAGACCTTCCAGCACGCCCCGCACCTCCAATGCGCAGAGCACATCCTCTTCGGTGAACTCACGGACAAAGAAGCCGCGCTTGCCCGCCTTCTGCAACAGGCCTTCCTGCTCCAGCGTGCGGAAAGCCAGGCGAATCGGCGTGCGTGACACGCCAAAGCGCTCCGCCACGGGGATCTCGGCGAGTCGCTCGCCGGGGGCATAGTCGCCCTCGACAATCAGCCTGCGCAGGCTGGCAATGACACTGGCGGTATCTTTACTCACATCATCTTCCTGTCTCGATAGGAGAAAAAGAGGGGCGGTCTGACACCGCGATTGGATCCAAAACAGCCCATCGATGCTGTGGCGAATAGCCCGAAACCTTGACGAACATCATGCCAGCGATGCGTTTAGACCAATGTCTAATCAAGACGCATCGTGTCATTTCGAGAAACCCTCCTCCAGGGTGTAAACAGCAAGTAGCTGAAAAAAAATGAATTTTCATCGACTCAACAGCAAGAAACATCAGGACCTGTTTAGCCTTCACCAAAAGTCTAAATAGTCACCACCCTGTTTCGTGTCCACCATGAAGGCAATCGGCTTGACAATCAAAATGCCGACATACAACAAGCTTGGATCCAATAAGCACTTAATACCTACATGACACCTGACCACCGTGATGACAGCCTCAGCGAGGAGAAAAACAATGTTCCCCAAGAATACCTGGTACGTTGCCTGCACCCCTGATGAAGTCGTGGACAAGCCGCTGGGCCGTACGATCTGCAACGAACAGATCGTCTTCTTTCGTGCCGAACAAGGCAAGATCGCGGCCGTCGAGGACTTCTGTCCGCACCGTGGCGCCCCGCTATCGCTCGGCTTCGTGCGTGACGGCCAACTGGTGTGCGGCTACCACGGCCTGGAGATGGGCTGCGACGGCAAGTGCTCGAGCATGCCGGGGCAACGCGTGCGCGGCTTTCCTGCCATTCGCAGCTATCCGGTCGTCGAGCGTCACGGCTTCATCTGGGTCTGGACCGGCGATGCCGAGCTGGCCGACCCCGACAAGATCCCCGAACTGATCTGGGCCGACAATCCCGACTGGGCGTACGGTGGCGGCCTGTACCATATCAACTGCGACTACCGTCTGATGATCGACAATCTCATGGACCTGACCCATGAGACCTATGTGCACGCCACCAGCATCGGTCAGCCGGAAATCGAGGAAGCCTCTCCGGAAACCAAGGTCAACGGTGAAGAAGTTCTCACCATCCGTCACATGGAGAACATTCCGGCACCGCCCTTCTGGCACACTGCGCTGAAGGCGGCCCTGGGCGACGACAACCTGCCCGAGGATGTCGCCGTGGATCGCTGGCAGATCTGTCACTTCACCCCCCCCAGCCACATCCTGATCGAAGTCGGCGTCGCGCTGGCCGGCAAGGGCGGCTACGACGCCCCCAACGACGCCAAGGCCTCGAGCGTCGTGGTCGACTTCATCACGCCCGAGACGGACACCTCGATCTGGTACTTCTGGGGCATGGCGCGCAACTTCAACCCGCAGGACGAAGCGCTCACCGCCAAGATCCGCGAGGGACAGGGCAAGATCTTCGCCGAGGACCTGGAGATGCTCGAGTCCCAGCAGAAGAACCTGCTCAAGTATCCGGATCGTCGCTTGCTCATGCTGAATATCGATGGCGGCGGCGTTCAGGCCCGACGCATCATCGACCGCATCCTGACGGCGGAACGGGAGCAGTCATCCAGCGCCGCCGTCGCCAGCTAAGCGCTCTTCTTCCCATCATCTCACAATGCATGGTCCGGGCTCATGGCGCCCGGACCATGCATAGCTTGCCGGCCCCTACCGACAAGAGGTACCGATCATGAGCAGCAACGATACGCTTTCCCTGTTCGTCCAGGTCACGAAAAAGCACAAGGAAGCCGAGGACATCTACAGTTACGAGCTGGCCGATCCGCACGGACGCCCCCTGCCCGCCTTCAGTGCCGGCGCGCACGTGGATGTCCGCATCAAGGAAGGGCTGGTCCGCCAATACTCGCTGTGCGGTCATCCCCAAGAGCGTGACCGCTATCTGATCGGCGTGCTGCGGGAGCCCGCGTCGCGCGGCGGCTCCGAGGCCATGCACGACGAGGTCCATGAGGGCGATCTCCTGCAGATCAGCGCCCCCAAGAATCACTTCCCGCTGGAGCCCGCCAAGCGCACGCTACTGTTTGCCGGCGGTATCGGCGTCACCCCCATCCTGTGCATGGCCGAACGACTGTCGCACACCGATGCCCAGTTCGAAATGCACTACTGCTCACGCTCCCGGGGGCGCATGGCCTTTGTCGATCGCATCGAACAGTCCTCCTATGCCGAGCATGCCCATCTTTACCATGACGACACGCCCGACGCCGGCAAGCTCGACGTCGCCGCGCTGGTCGCCGAGCCCGATGCCGATACGCACATCTACGTCTGCGGTCCCAGCGGCTTCATCGATCACGTGATGGCGACCTGCAAGGCCCAGGGCTGGCCGAGCGAGCAGTTGCATACCGAGTACTTTGCCGGTGCCGTGCAGGACACTTCCGACGATGAAAGCTTCGAGGTCAAGATTGCCAGCAGCGGTGCCTCATTCACCGTGCCCAAGGACAAGAGCGTCTATGAAGTACTGAGCGAGAACGGCATCGAGATCATGGTCTCCTGCGAACAAGGGGTCTGCGGCACCTGCCTGACCCGCGTGCTCGAGGGCGAGCCCGATCATCGCGATCTGTACCTGGACGACGACGAGCATGCCGCGAACGATCAGTTCACCCCCTGCTGCTCGCGCGCCAAGAGCAAGACTCTCGTGCTCGATTTGTAATTCTGGTTCCATACTCCCCGACTCATCACTGGACGTCACGCCGATTCCCCGCGGCTGGCGTCTCACGCTCCCTTTCTCTAGCAGAGGTTCCGAAATGACGACATCGGATCCCCGTGACCTGATCAAGACGAGGGCCATGACGCCCTATCAGGTCTGGATAGTCGCGCTGTGTACCCTGATCGCCGCGCTGGACGGCTTCGACGTGCTGGTCATGGCTTTCACCGCCCCGGCGATTGCCGCGGACTGGGGCGTAAGCGGTGCATCGCTGGGCATCCTGTTCAGTGCCGGCCTGCTCGGCATGGGCATTGGCGCCTTCCTGGTCGCTCCGCTGGGCGACCGTCTCGGACGTCGCCCCACGGTACTGCTGTGCCTGTTTCTGCTGCTCGCCTCGATGCTGCTGTCGGCAGTCACCACCAGCGTCTATCAGCTATTTACGGCCCGCCTGGTTACCGGAGTCGGTGTCGGCGCGATCCTGGCAACCGTCAATATCGCTGTCACCGAATATGCCAACGACCGCCGCCGCAGCCTGTGCAACGCCATCATCTCGCTGGGCTATCCGGTCGGTGCGACGCTGGGCGGGCTGATTTCGGTCTTCCTGATCGATGCCTATGGCTGGCGTGCCCCCTTCGTCTTCGGCGGAGCCGTGGCCCTGGTGCTGTTTCCGCTGATCTGGGCGAGCTTTCCGGAGTCGCTCGACTTCCTGCTCGAACGCCAGCCCGGCAATGCACTGAGCAAGGCCAACCGCATCCTGCCCAAGCTCGGGCTGGAAACGCTGCGTGAACTGCCACCCAAGCGCGAGATCAGGGTGGAGAAGTCGCGCCCGCTCGAGCTGCTCAGCGGCGCGTGCCGGGTGCCGTTTCTGGCCGCCTGCGGCATCTATTTCTGCGTGATGATGACGTTCTACTTCATGGTCAGCTGGACACCCAAGATCCTCACCGATGCCGGCCTGAGCCTGAGCGGCGGGATTTCCGGTTCGATGCTGCTGAGCATCGGTGGCGCCATCGGCTGCCTGCTCTACGGGTTGCTGGCTGCCCGTCTCGGCGCCAAGCGCCTGGCCGCCGGAGTGCTGGTGGCGCTGTTCGCCATGATGATGCTCTTTGCCAACATTCCCTACGAACCGCTGCTGCTGGTCAGCGTCGCACTGGTGCTGGGCTTCTTCCTGTACAGTGCCATCGCCGTGCTCTACGTGGTGATTCCCACCACCTTCCCGGCCACGCTGCGCAGCACCGGCACGGGGCTGGCAATGGGCATGGGCCGTGTCGGCTCGGTGGTTGGCCCGGCCATGGCGGGTCTGCTGATCGATGCCGGCTGGGAGCGTCCGATGTACTTCATGGTACTCGCCGCACCGCTGATTCTCGCCGCCCTGCTGCTGCAGGCACTGAGCACGCGGACCGCGACCGACGCCCCCGCGCAGGTGCCGACGGCCGAGGCGGGCTGAGCGTCCACGTCAGACACACCGCCACAAAAAAGAGCCGCTGCCCATTAGGGCAGCGGCTCTTTGCACTGCTCGACGAGATGTATCCTTAGGCTACCTTGCCGGCTTTCGTTTCCGACTCCTGCTTTTTCCGCTCTTGCTCCCGCTCGATCAGTTTGCCGAGCACCTTTCTGACCTTCACCGGGGCGACATCATTACTCATCAGCACGGGGTTGAGGCTGAAGAAATCCGTCGTCTTCATCTCCTTGTGCACCGCCTCGATGATCGGCACGTCCTCATCCTCGAAAGCAGCATGCATGGCCTTGATCTTCTGCGCGTTGTATTCGGCGTCTTCTTCACGGTGGTTGCGTCGTGTGGCGAAGAAGTAATGAGTACGGTCCTGCGTTTCCGGCGTAGTGGTATGCAGATCGTACTGACCGATACAGCCGTCGAGATCCAGCTTATCCTCGGGATTCTGAGTCGCTCCGACCGATAGCTGTATGTTGGCCGGTGGTGTCCAGATAATTTCGAAGAAATGTCGAGCCTCTCCTTCCGGATCGGGCAGGAACTGATTGATGATCAGCATGGCTGGCGTCTGCCGCCATTCCCAGCGAGCCGTTACGCCGTGGTCGCTATCCTTGACTTGCGGCACCAGCGGCGTGAGCTGGCCGCGGGTGGTGATGATCTCGCCATGCACGTGATCGATATGGCTCAAGTCCATCACGTTGTCGATGATGAGCTGGTAGTTGCCATTAACGGGCATATAAGTATAGCCAACGCTGTTCGGGTGGCCGCTGACCAGTTCACTGTAGTCGGGGACTTGGTCGAAGTCGGCAGGCTCGTCCCCCATCCAGATCCAGATGAAACCGTCACGCTCCACCAACGGGAAACTACGCACCTGAGCGGCCTTGGGAATATGACCGTTGCCATGCGGATTGCGGGTACATTGGCCAGAACAGTCGAAGCGCAGTGCATGGTAAAGGCAGACGACCTCATCGCCTTCGCGCCATCCCATATGCAGGGGCGCAAAACGATGCGGACAGCGGTCGTGGATGGCGACGGGAGTACCGTCCTGCTTGCGATAGAACAGTACCGGAGTGTCGAGCAGCGTGCGGGGAAACAGTTGTTCGGCATCGATCTCCTGGGACAGGGCGGCAACGTACCAGGTATTCATCAGATAAGAGTTGTGGCGTTCCGTTTGCATCTCGTGACTCCTCGTTTCGCTTTTTGGACTATTTGTGACGCGAGACGCTGACCCTCGGGCCAGCGAAGACGCTCGGTTGCGAGCCTGGCTGCGGACTCGGACTGACTAGAATGCGAGTACTAGGCGCGGGGACTTGGCACGCGAGCAACAGGGAGTGAACCCCTTGCCGGCGGCATGCTCCTCATCGCTGAAGATCATGTCGCGATGGTCCGGCTCGCCTTCCACGACCTGCATGGCACAGGTGCCGCAAATGCCCTGCTCACAGGACAGCGGCACATCGACACCGCCGGCCAGGAGTGCCTCGGCCACCGTCTGGTCCGCCGCGACTCGGATGACTTGACCGGTGCCGGCCAGCTCGACCTCGAACGAGCCGTCCTCGGCCATGTCGGCTGTGGTGCCTGCAAAGTACTCCAGGTGAATGCAGTCATCCGACCAGCCCAGCCGTTTCGCACTGGCAATGACGTAGCTCATGAAACCTTGCGGGCCACACACGTAAAGGTGCGTCTCTTCGTCGGCATCGGCGAGCGCCGCATCAATGTCGAGGTGCTGCGTCGCGTCGCCGTCATCGAAATGAACATGCACCCGATCGGCAAAAGCGGATGCCTCGATTCGCTTCAGGAAGGCAGTGCGCGTAGGCGAGCGCGAGCAGTAGTGCATCGTGAAATCCGCACCGCTGCGTGTCAGTGCATCCGCCATCGACAGAATCGGCGTCACACCGATACCACCTGCAAACAGCAACGTGCGCTGTGCAGGCACCAGGGCGAAGTGATTGCGCGGCGAGCCAATGCACAGAGCGTCGCCTTCATGAATGTCGCGGTGGGCACATTCAGAGCCGCCCCGACCCGCCGGATCAAGCAGAACGGCGATCTCGTATACGACGGATTGCGAAGCATTGTTCAATAGCGAGTACTGGCGGACCAGGCCATTCGGCAATTCGACGTCGATATGCGCGCCAGGCGTGAACGCCGGCAGTGGCTCTGCCGTGACCGACACGAGCTCCAGCCCCATGATGGCCTCTGCAACGAGTGACTTGCGACGTACCCGGACAGTCAGTTTCCCTTCCATCTTTCCTCTCCGTTCCATAACGTTTCCGGACATGACCGTCAGAATGGCTTGGTCAACGTCAGGCGCAGCATGTCGCCCTGGGACCGGTCGCGAGCTTCGTACTCATTCAGGTAGGCGGCGTTCAGTCCCAGGCCCAGCCCGGGCCAGAAATAGCCGGCTTCGGCTCCGATGGCGTGCTGCTCGGCCTTGTCGTCGGGCTGGCCGGTGGGCACATCCTCGTCGCGCTCCAGTTGCCAGGCGTCATAGCCGATCAGCCCCAGCTCCAGACCATTGTCGAGGCGTCGGCCCAGCCCCCACTCGATGCTCAAGCTGTCGCCCGGGGTAATGCCGGTATCGTCCTGCTCGCCATTGATCTCGTAGCGCGACAACGCCGAGAACGACCATCGCCTGGCATCGTCGAAATAGACGGTACCGCCCAGGGTCAGCATGGTGGTACGAAAACCCTTGCCGGTGGAGACGGTATCTTCGACATCGTAATCGGAGGTGTCGAACCACTCGCCGGCGGCAAACACGGCATCCCAACGCGTGCCGTGCCAGCCCAGCACCAGCGGACTCAGGAAGATGTCGCCGACACCGCTATCGTCGTCCTTGATACCGACGGCGTCGAAATCCAGCGAAGTGCGTTGCAGCGGGACGATGGCCTCGGCGCCGTAATCGGCCCCGAGAAACTGCTGGTCGCTGATCCACACCAGGCGGCTGACCAAGGCAGTGACTGAGCCGTCATTGTCGCCCGGCAGATCGTGGCCGTCGGCATCGTTCAGCGAGTCGATCCGGTAATGCAGCAGATAGGCTCGGTAATAGAGACCGGGAGAAGGTACGGTCGCGGCACGTAGCCCCTCGACCCCGGGCACATAGTGGCCATTGACGGCCAGGGCGTTGTCGACGAGCAGACAGCTGCCCAAGGCCATCGCGGCGGCCGACAGAGAGAGTCGCATAAGAACGTCCTTTGACTTTTATTATTGTTGCTTGCCCGGCACCGGCATTCCGGTACCGGCCGGCTGGCGTTCCGGCAAGGCTTACTTGACCGCGGTAGCGCCCGGCTCGGATTGGCCTTGCGCCTGGGCCTCCAGGGCACGCAGCCGCTGATGACGCTGTTCCTGCTCCGGCGCCGTGGCGGGCTTGAGTTCGAAGTCGAAACGCACTTCGGCGAAAGGCCCCTCCAGACCTCGCACTCTGGCTTCGGCCGGATCCTCGACATGCCTGACCTCGGCGATCAATTCGTCGCGCGTGGCGTAGGCGAAGTCATCGTGCAGATAGGCATCGCCGGCCAAGTTGATCTGGGTGGTCAGGTGCGTGTAGCCCGGTGCCGAGACGAAGAAGTGGATATGCGCCGGACGCTGGCCATGTCGGCCGAGGCGGTCGAGCAACTGCTGTGTGGCGCCGTCGGGCGGGCAACCGTAGCCGGAAGGCACGATGCTGCGTACCCGGTAGCGGCCTTCGGCGTCGGTCTTGACGCGCCGCCGAAGGTTGTACTCCGATTGCGAGCTGTCGAAATAGGAGTAGTTGCCCTTGCTGTCGGCATGCCAGATGTCGACGATTGCCCCCGCGATCGGCTGCCCCTGGACGTCGCGGATCTGGCCTTCCAGCCACATGAGCTCCCCCTTGTCGACACCATCGTCCATGCGCGCGAAACCTTCATGCAACGGGGCGCCGGCCACGTACAGTGGGCCTTCGATGGTGCGCGGCGTGCCGCCCAGACGTCCGGTCCGTTCGTCTTCGGCATCCATACGCATGTCCAGATAGTGCTCGATGCCCAGGCCGGCGGCCAGCAGTGCGGTTTCCTTGCGGGTGCCGAGCTCGTTGAGGTAGTTCACCGCGGTCCAGAACTCCTCGGGGCGTACATCGAAGTCCTCGATCAGGCGGAACAGATCGCCGCACATACGATGCATGATCTGCTTGAAGCGCTCGTCGCCCGCATGGCTTTCGAAACCGCTGACCCGTTTCAGGAACGCTTGCGTTTCAGGTGAGTTGACGAGTTGTACGGTCATGGAGTGTTACCTCGGGTTGTGGTGGCTTGTTGTTATTGGCTGCTTCAGTGAGTTGGCGTGTTTCTATCAACTATCGTCGTCGCGAATCGACGACGGATGCCGACACAGGGGACTAACGCTGAGCTCCATGTAGGGAAACAGCGGCAGCCCGCTGATGAGTTCCTGCAGCTCGGCGTTGTCCGCCACGTCGAAGACGCTGACGTTGGCGTAGCTGCCGGCGACTCGCCACAGATGTCGCCACTTGCCCTGACGTTGCAGCTGCTGGGAGTAGTCCTTCTCGGTAGCCTTGATCCGACTGGCCTGCTCGGCCGACATGTCGGGTGGCAACTTGACGGTCATCTCGACCTTGAACAGCATCGGCTTTCCTCCTTTCTCCAGAGTGCTCGTGATGGTGACGGCCGGCTCAGGCATCCTGGCGGCGATAGAAGGCCAGCTTGTCCTCGTCGAGGGCGACGCCGAGCCCCGGCCCGCCGGGCAGATCGACACCAAACTCGTGGTAATGCAGCGGTTCGGCGACGATATCGTCCTTGAGCAACAGCGGGCCGAACATCTCGGTGCCCCACGTCATGGGCGGCAGGGTGGCCCAGGCGTGCAGGGCGGCGGCGGTGCCGATGGTGCCCTCCAGCATGGTGCCGCCATAGAGGCCGATACCGGCGGCCTGGGCAACGCTGGCGAGTTCCAGCGCCCCAAGCGGACCGCCGGCCTTGGCGATCTTCAGCGCAAAGGCTCCACTAAAGCCGGCCGCGGCCAGATTGAACCCGTCACTGGCGTCGGCCACCGCCTCGTCGGCGAGCATGGGCACGACGAAGCGTTCGGCCAGGCGCACCAGGCCGGTATGCTGTCGGGCGGGAATCGGTTGTTCGACGAGCGCGATGCCGGCATCTTCCAGCGCGGCAATGCCGCGCACTGCCGTGGCTTCGTCCCAGGCCTGGTTGATGTCGACGCGGATGCCGGCACGCTCGCCCACGGCCGCCTTGATGGCACTGACGTGGCGCACATCGTCATCCACGTCGTTGGCGCCAATCTTGAGCTTGAAGTCGCAGTGGCGGCGGTCGTCGAGACGCTGAAACGCCTCGTCGATGTCGCGCTGTGTGTCGCCGCTGGCCAGGGTCCACAGCACCGGCAGGTGCGTCTGGCGGGCGCCGCCCAGCAGCTCGGCCACCGATAGTCCGAGGCGCTTGCCCTGCAGGTCGAGCAGCGCCGTTTCCAGCGCCGACTTGGCGAAACCGTTGCCCTTGACGTGACGCTGCATGCGCGCCCGCAGGACGTTGAGGTTGGCTGTCGGCTGGCCGACCAGCAGCGGCGCCAGGTAGGCGTCGATGTTGCGCTTGATGCTTTCAGGACTCTCCGGGCCGTAACTCAGGCCGCCGATGGTGGTCGCCTCGCCAAGCCCCTCGAGGCCGTCGGAGTCACGCAGGCGAACGAGCATCAGGGTCTGGCAGGCCATGGTGGCCATCGATAGCTTGTGCGGCCGAATCGTCGGCAGGTCGACCAGCAGGGTTTCGATAGAAGCGATGATGGCGGGCATGGTGATTCCGGCAAGGCAGTGAACGATTGACGACAGTTTGATTGCCGGCCACTACGGAAACCAATATCGTTTAGGTGCCTTGCCATACCCTGGAGGTATCATGGAACTGCGCCACCTACGCTACTTCTGCGCGGTCGCCGAGGAACTCAACCTGACTCGTGCGGCCCAGCGAATGCACATGGCACAGCCACCTCTGACCCGGCAGATCAAGCAGTTGGAAGCGGAGCTGGGCACAGCACTGTTCCGGCGCCACACCCGCGGCCTGGCCCTGACTCCCACCGGGCAGTTCTTCTACGAACACGCCCTGCAGATTCTCGAGAAGATGGACACTACCATCGCCGCGACCCGACGCCTGGCGCGCAGCGGCAAGCAGTTGCTCGGCATCGGCTTCGTCCCCTCGATCTTCTACAGCGAGCTGCCGGTGCTGATCCGCCAGTTGCGACAAAAGGAGGACATTGAACTGACGCTGAGCGAGCTGACCACGATCCAGCAGGTGCAGGCGCTGAAGGCCGGGCGCATCGACATCGGCTTCGGTCGGCTGCGCATCGATGACCCCGAGGTCGAACAAGAAGTGCTCTTCGACGAGCCAATCATCGCCGCCCTGCCCCGCTCGCACCCGTTGAGCGGTACCACGCCGACCCTGGCCGACCTCGCCGGATATCCGCTGATCGTCTATCCGGCCACGCCCCGTCCGAGCTACGCCGATGTCGTTCTGGGCCTGTTTCGCCGCCGCGGGCTCAAGGTGACGGTCATTCAGGAAGCCAACGAGCTCCAGACGGCCATCGGCCTGGTAGCATCGGAGATGGGCTTCACCCTGGTTCCCGAGCAGGTCAAGCGCCTGCAGCGCGACGATATCGCCTACGTGCCCCTGGCCGAGCAGCACATCACCTCGCCGATCTTGTGCAGCCGGCGCAAGGAACCCCCCTCGGCGCTTTTACGCCACGTCGATGTCCTGTTGCAGGCCCTGGTCGTTCACCATCGACAAGGTTGAGGCCGGTCATCTACAACAACGCCGCGCCCCAGCGGGGCGCGGCGTGATACGACAAGTGGCGTCAGCTCGAGCGTTCAGAAATCGAAGAACACCGTTTCGCCTTCGCCGCGCAGACGAATGTCGAAGCGATAGCGCACCTTGCCGCCCTCGCTCTCCTCGCGCCTGGCGATCAGCGTCTTGCGCCGCGACTCGGACTCCACCGCATTGAGAATTGGGCAGGCGGCGTTGGCCTCGGCCTCGTCCTCGAAATACAGCCGCGTGTTCAGCTGCATGTTGATGCCCCGGGCGAAGACCGCCAGGTTGATGTGCGGTGCCTGTGGCTTGCCTTTGCAGCCCGCGACGACGCCCGGCTTGACGGTGACCAGCGACCACTCGCCGCCGGACTCCACGGTGGTGGCGGTACGCCCGAAGCTGTTGAACGGCTTCTCGAGATCATAGTCGCACTGGTACTCGCCGTTGGCATCGGCCTGCCAGGCTTCGATGAAGGTATCGCGGACCAGATCGCCGCTGCCGTCGATCACCGTACCGACGATCTCGATGAGCTGGCCCTCGGCCTCCGACGTGGCCATGCGGTTCCAGATCTCTTCCTGGCGGGGCGGCAGACCGGCGATGTTCAGCGCCAGGCCGATGTGCACGTACGGACCGGCGGTCTGCGAGGCGGTTTCACGCAGCATGAGCTCGGTGGTCGGCGTTGAGTTCGGCTGTTTCATGACATTCCCCTCACACGTTCTCGAAGTAGGTCTGCAGTTCGCCACGCGTCACGATATCGAAGCGATAGGCCAGGCAATCCATGGGCCGGCTGTGGGCCATGTCGAGGCGGCCGACCATGGTCTGCACGGCTTCCGGGTCGTTGAGGGTGCGCACGATGGGGCAGATCGGGATCAGCGGATCGCCCTCGAAGTACATCTGGGTAATCAGCCGCGTGGAGATCGACGGTCCCATCACCGAGACGTGGATATGCGACGGGCGCCAGGTGTTGATGCCGTTCGGCCACGGGTACGGGCCGGGTTTGATGGTGCGGAAACGATACCAGCCATCCTCGTCGGTCAGACAGCGGCCCACCCCGCCGAAGCTGGGATCGAGCGGCGCCAGGTACTGGTCCTTCTTGTGACGGTAGCGGCCGCCGGCATTGGCCTGCCACATTTCGACCAGCGTATGCGGCACCGGCTTGCCGAACTGGTCGGTGATACGGCCGAACATGATGATGCGTTCACCGACCGGCAGGCTGCTGCTGAGGCTGCCTTGATGCTCGGGATTCTCGCGGAAGTTGAGCAGCAGGTCGTTGTCGTGCGGTCCCATGCGCAGATGCCGGAAGTCGGGACCGCTGGTCTCCGACACCGACGGCGACTGCAAGCTGACCAGCGGCAGGCTGGGCGAGCGAGCCACGGCGGTCTTGTAGCCGGGCGTATAGGCGACGGGATGCCAGGTACGGTCGCGCTCGACGAAGCGCTTGCCTTCGTTCAGGGGCATGGTTATCTCCTTTGAGTGCCTTTGTTATGCGGCATATTGTCGCCCACTGGAAAGATTAACCAAGTGAAAATTCGCCCACCCTGCATAACCCACAGGTTATGTCACGATCCAGGTCATGCTTTGCGGCTCGCCTGCCCAACGCAACTATTTCATAGCATCACGGTCAGTACCGCGTACACGGTCCTATCCCGGAGTCCTGCCATGCTGATCCGCTCACGCCACCGTCTTTCCCTTGGCGAGAACGACGTTACCCCCGAGTCGATCTATCTGTCGCGCCGCAAGTTTCTGGGCGGTGTCGCCGGGCTAGGGCTGGCAGCAGGCCTGCCGCGTGCCGCGCTGGCCGGCCCCGGCTACGAAGACGTAACCAAGGCGAAAGGCCCCGAATGGTTCGAGGCCCGGTTGGCCGACACCCGCTGGAACGCGATCACGACAGAGGACAAGGTCACGCCGTTCGACGATGCGACCCACTACAACAACTTCTACGAGTTCGGCAGCGACAAGAGCGACCCGGCGCGTTATGCCGGCCAGCTCAAGACCGTGCCGTGGACGGTGACCGTCGACGGCGAGGTGGGCAAACCTGGCCAGTATGCGCTCGAGGATCTGATTACGCCGAGTCGCTTCGAGGAGCGGGTCTATCGGCTGCGCTGCGTCGAGGCCTGGTCGATGGTGATCCCCTGGTTGGGCATTCCACTGGCCGACGTGATCCAGCGTGCCGAGCCTACCGGCAAGGCCAAGTACGTGCGCTTCGAGACGCTGGAGGACCCCAAGCAGATGCCCGGTCAGGCATCGCGTTTCGGGCTGATCGATTGGCCTTATCGCGAAGGCCTGCGCATGGATGAGGCCATGCATCCGCTCGCCTTCCTCGCCGTCGGCATGTACGGACGCGTGCTGCCCAACCAGAACGGGGCGCCGCTCCGCCTGGTAGTGCCCTGGAAGTACGGCTTCAAGAGCATCAAATCGATCGTACGCGTCTCGCTGGTCGAGTCCCGGCCCGAGACGTCGTGGCACATGCTGGCCCCCAGCGAATACGGTTTCTATGCCAACGTCAATCCCGACGTCGACCACCCACGCTGGAGCCAGGCTACCGAACGCCGCCTGCCCAACAGCCTGTTCAGTCCCAACGTCATCGACACCCTGCCTTTCAACGGCTATGCCGACGACGTCGCGAGTCTCTATCAGGGCATGGATCTACGGAAGTTCTATTGATGGCAGGACAACCCCGGCACATTCTCGCTTGGCGCCTGCTGGTCTTCGTGGCTGCACTAGCGCCGATCTGCTGGTGGGCCTACCACGTGGCGATCGGCGCCGCAGGCCCAGAGCCAGGACGCTACCTGCTGCTCAATCTGGGCCAGGGTGCACTGATCCTGCTGCTGTGCACGTTGAGCCTGACGCCGCTGACGCGGTTGACACGCTGGAAGGGCTTCAGCGTGATCCGCCGTCAGTTGGGGTTGTGGACGTTCGGCTACGGCGTGCTGCACTTGCTCTGCTACCTGCTGTTCATCCTCGGACTCAACTGGACGGCACTCGGCGAGGACCTGCAGAAGCGCCCCTATATCATCGTCGGCGCCCTGGCACTGCTGATCCTGCTGGCCCTGGCGGTAACCTCCAACCGCTACGCCATGCGCAAATTGGGCAAGCGCTGGAAGCCACTGCACAAGGCGGTCTATCTGGTGTTGGCCCTGGTGCTACTGCATTTCCTGTGGATCGTACGCGCGGACCTGACGGAGTGGAGCGTTTACGCCGCGGTGGCCTTGGCGCTGATGCTACTGCGCATCCCCACGGTCGCCCGGCGCCTGTCGCGGCTAGGTGGACGCATGAGGCACGTCCGCGCCTGATCTGACCCGTTCCTACCAAGTTTAGGGGTCGCGCTTGCCGGCCAGATCGCGCAACTGCTCGATCAGGCGCTCGGCGGCCGGCGACAGGGCCCGGGTCGCATTGATGCACAACCCGACCGAGCCGCCATGTGCCTCGATATCGATAGGCAAGCGGACCAGTCGTCCCTCGGCCAGATCGCTATGCACGGCATCCAGCGGCGCGACCCACAGCGCGTCGGTGCGCTGCACATAACGCCGGCTCAAGGTCAGCGACAGCGTTTCCAGTGCGACGGGCGGCGGCGGGCCACCCTGCTCGACCCAGAAACGTTCGACCTGTTCGCGCAGCGTGGTCGGCGCCGGTGGCACTACCCAAGGATAGTCGCCCAGCAGGTCGACACTCAACTGCGCACGCGGCAGGCGCTCCAGGGCGTGCCCGGCGCGAGCCATCAGCACCAGCGGTTCGTGGTAGAGATGCTCGAAGCTGAACCCCCGGCTCTCCCGCGCCTCGCTCATGCGCCCGACGACCAGATCCAGCTCCCCCAACCCGAGCTGCGAGAGCAGATAGGCACTCGGTCCGGAATGCACCTGCAGGCGGATCTCGGGAAATTGCGCATGCAGGGCCTGGGCCGCCTGCGGCAACAACCCCTGCTCCACCGTCGACAGGGCGCCGATCCGCACAACGGCTTCGTTGCTCGCCGGCTGGCGTACCGCGGCCAGTCCCTCCTGGAGCAGATTGATCGCTGGCCCGGCGTAACGCAGCAGAGCCATGCCCGAGGGGGTCAGCGTTACGCCACGTGGCCCGCGCTCGAACAATGATGCGGCAACCGCCTCTTCCAGTTCACGGATGGTCTTGGACATGGCCGGCTGGGTAATGGCCAGGGTATCGGCCGCCCGGGCGAAACTGCGCTGCCTAGCGACTTCCAGAAAGGCCTGCAAATGACGTAGCTTGATGCGAGGGCTGAGCATAGTCAGCTCGCCAACAGGCGACGCGTACCCAGCATCGCCACGACGCTCACCGCCAGCGTGGGCAAGAATGCCAGCGCCACATCACCACTGACATCGTTGAACCAGCCAGCCAGCACAGTAATCGCGAAGACCAGCAGATAACCGAAGCACAGCAGATCGCTCATCAGACGCGTACCTGCTCGACACTGACCAGCCAGGCAGGCAGCGCCGGTACGAACATGGACAGCGCGCTGGGTAGTCATGCTCAGCGGCCAGCGCTTGCCCAGTAGGCGGCCGGCCCGGATCACCTGCAGCGTTGAAGACAACATCTGCGCGGCGTTGGGCGACGCCAAGCCGGGGTCGAGCCGCACCATGGGCGCTGTCAGGGAGTCAGACATGGCGTCATCTTTTGTCAATTAGCGGCAGTAGCCAGGCGACAGGCGCCCAACGTAGGGCCGATCACCATCTCCGTCCCGCGCATCGCTGTCAATTGGCCTTACGTCTGCGCAGGGTCAGCGCAGAACCAGCCGGGACGTCTCGTCCAGCACATCGTGGATCTCATTGGCAATGAGTTCGGGGTGATCCTCGGGATTGAAATGACGAGCACCGGGAATGCGGCGCACTGGCGGCGCAAAGAGCAGCATGGCCAGGCGTTCGGCCGACTCGAGGCTCAGCGGATCCTGCTCGCCCCATACGATGCGCACGGGAATATCGAGCTTGTCAGGCAGACGCGTGGCAATGTCCAGCGTGTCCTGAGCGTTCATGTGACGGACCTGATTGGCGAAGCCGGCCGGCCCGGTGGGGCGATTGTAGGGCTCCCACAGCAGCGTGGCCGACTCCAGCGCCAGCTGCGGGTCGTCGTGCCCCAGATTGCGGATACCGGTATGAAACAACTGCATTACCACTACGGGCGGAAGATGCTCGATCACGCCGTTCATCTTCTTGGCGGCCTTCATCATCGCCACTGGCCAGTTGTCGAAGGCGACCACATCACTCAGCACCAGACCCGCGAAGCGTTCGGGATGCGACGCCAGCAGCGCCTGCAATACGCCGCCCCCGACGTCATGACCGACGAAAACGGCACGCTCGATGCCCTGCGCTTCCAACCAGGCCTGCAGATATTCGGCCTGCCGGGGAATGGAGATATCGCGCCCCAATCCCTCGTCGATCGAGTGGCCGAAGCCCACCATTTCCCATGCCAGACAACGGGTACCCGCCTCTTCCAGTTGCGGGATGACGTAGCGCCAGATGCGCGGATTGGTGGGAATACCGTGCACCATGACCACCGGCGGTCGCTCGGTATCACGTTCAAACCGCTGAGGATGATACTCGGTCCCTTGTGTGCCGTGCTCTTCCCAGCGCATGACGATGCCATCGATCAGGGCACTGCGCGACAGCTCCGGCGCTACGGGCAACCGACCGTTATCGCGACGCGCGTTGAGCGCCTGTTTCTTCTGAAAGGCGCTGTAGGCGATCCAGGCCGCCGCTCCGAAAAGAGCCAACCGACCCAGCGATGGCGTCTTGCGCTTATGCTTGCTATCCATGATCAACTCCCTAGTCGTCAAGGCCACTGCGCATGGCTCGCTGGAAACGACAAGCCGCGCACCGGGCGGCGCACGACACCATGTTTGTCGTCAGCATAGTTGCCGGTTATTGGTACGCAACAGGCGTCATCGGCGCCAACCGGTTGGGTACTCTTACCGGTTCGGCCAGGACATGGAGTTCAAGGGGAGTATCGCGGTGCAGTCTGCATCGTGATCCAGCGCAGATCGATAATTTCGGCGATGGTGCTTAATCCTCACGGATTGAACCCATACCCGAAACGAGAAGCGCCGCACCGGGGATTCCGATGCGACGCTGTTTATCGCCCAATCATGAACCTGCCCAGGCCGTGAAGCGGCCTAGCTCTCGCAGGATGCCTTCAGCGACAGGACCTTATCATACGTCTCGGTGCCGGGCAGGCCCTGGGCCTGCAGCGTGGAAATGTAGCTGTCGATGGTGTCCTTGAGCACCGGCCCCCACTGCTCGTGCTCCAGCGGATTGTCGATGGTGACGATCTCGCCCCCGGCGTCCACGGCTTCCTGGCGTCCTTGGGCGATCAGCTCATCGTAGACCTGCGCCGCCTTCATCGACCACTCCATGCCGCTGTGTGCATCGACGATGGCCTTGAGGTCATCAGGAAGGCGATCGTAGGTGCGCTGGTTCATGGTGGCGATCAGCGACAGATCGTAGAGCGGAATTTCGGTGTGATAGTTCACCAGCTCGTTGACGCGGAAGGTCTTGGCCCCTTCCCAACTGATACTCAGGCCATCCACCACACCGCGCTGCAGCGAGGTGAAGATATCCGGTGCGGGCATCCCCACCGACTGCGCTCCCAGCTTGGTCATCATCTCACCGACCAGCGGCGTGGGGCGACGCATGCGCATGCCCTCGAGATCGCTGGGCTCGTCGAGCTGCTTGTTCTTGGCATGCAGGTATCCCGGCCCGGTGGTGAACATGAACAGCACGTGCGAATCGCGGTATTCGCGGTCCAGATCGCCCTGGTCGTAGAGCTTCTGCAGGATGCACGAGCCTTCATGACTGCTGTTCGACACGCCGGGCAGCTCGACCACCTGAGTCAGCGGAAAGCGTCCCGCGCTGTAGCCCTGGGCGGTGGCCCCGATATCGGCGATGCCCTTGACCGCCCCTTCGTAGGTGCTGTCGGCCTTGGCCAGGGTCTGACTGGGGAAGACCTGAACCTTCAGGCGGCCATCGGAAGCCTCTTCCACGCTCTTGGCCCAGGCCTGAAAGATTTCCGTATCGATCTTGGAACCGCCCGGCCAGACGTGTGCCAGGCGTAACGTAGTGGCGGCATCGGCGTAGGCGGGAAAAACAACGGATGCTAGCGTACCGGCAATCAGGGCGCGGAATTTATTCTTGTGCATTGTCTGCCTCATTAGGATGAATACTGTATCGAAACAACACCACTGGAATGGCAGGCGCCTCTTCGCCTGCCCTCGGGTGAAAGGCCGGGGCTCAACAAGCCCCGGCCCGCTGCGTCATACCAGGAAAGTGACGATGGCGGGGAAGGCCAGCAACATGCCCAGACGCACGAAGTCGGAGATGATGAACGGAGTGACGCCCCGGAATATCTCCCCTAGCCCGACATGCGGCGCGGTGGCCTTGATGACGAAGACGTTCATGCCCACCGGTGGCGTGATCAACCCCAGCTCCACGGTCAGCACGGTGATGATGCCGAACCAGATCGGATCTACCCCCAGCGACGAGATGATGGGGTAGACCACCGGCACCGTGAGCAGCAGCATGGCGATGGAGTCCATGAAGCAGCCCAGTACGAAGTACAGCACCAGGATGCACAGCAGCACGCCGAAGGTGGACAGCCCCAGCCCCATCACGTAGTTGGTCACCTCGAACGAGATGCGCGACGCCGAAATGAAATACCCCAGGGTTTCCGCGCCGACGATCATGAAGAACACCACCGCAGAGAGCGCCAGGGTCTCGAATACCGCATCGCGCAGCCCCTTGAGACGCACGCCCTTGGCCACCGCATAGAGCATGGTCACGAAGGCGCCGATCGAGGCCGCTTCGGTCGGCGTGAAGAAGCCGCCATAGATGCCCACCACGATGACCAGGAACACGCCCAGAAACGGCAGCAGACCCAGTCCCGCGAGCAGCTTGTCCTTGAGGCTGTTGGGCTCGGAGGCCGAGGCCAGCGAAGGCTTGATGCGCACCACGATGGCCACTGTCAGCGCATAGAACAGCAACCCCATCAGCCCGGGAAGCAGCCCCGCCATGAACATGTCCCCCACCGACTGCTCGGTCAGGATGGCGTAGAGCAGCAGCGCGATGCTTGGCGGAATCATGATCCCCAGCGTGCCGCCTGCCGCCAGCACGCCAGTGGCCAGCGAACGGGCATAACCGTTGCGCTCCATCTCCGGCAGCGCTACCCGGCTCATGGTACTGGCCGTGGCCAGCGACGAGCCGGAGATCGATGAAAAGGCCCCGCAGGAGCTGACCGCGGCCAGCGCCATGCCGCCCCGCCAGCCGCCGAACATGGTCTGGGCCGCGACGAAAAGCTTGCTCGCCATGCCCGAGTAGGACGCCAGCACCCCCATGAAGATGAACATGGGAATGGCGCTGAAGCTGTAATTCGACAACACTTCAACGGGAACCGACTTGACCATGGCCACGGCCGCATCCCAGGTAATGACCTGGGCGAAACCCACCACCCCCACGGCCAGCATGCTGAGCGCCACCGGTACTCGCAGGACCATCAGGACCAGCAGCAGCAGCAAGCCGGCACCACCTATCACTTCAGAGCTCATCAGCCGGCTCCCCTCCTACGGCATAGATCATTCCCAGGAACGCATGGATCAGACAGCGCAGGGCCAGCAGCACGCAGAGCCCCGCCGCCACCTGATAGATGGGCCCCATGGGAAGACTCAGGTCCTGCGTCACTTCACCGAACTCGGCGGCGCTCGCGCCCTCCTCCCACAAGCCGTTGGCCAGCACGAACCCCAGCACCATGAAGGCCAGCAGATAGAAGCCGGCGATACGCTGCTTGATGCTCTCCTTGAGGCCATGGGAGAACGCCTCGACCACCACCTGACTCTTCTCGACATTGGCGGCCATCGCCGCCAGCAGGGCGAACAGCATCAGATAGCTGACCAGCTCGACACTGCCGGTCACGGTCATGTTCATGACCCCCGACGTGGCACGGAACAGGTAGCGCGTCACGACATCGATCACCGTGACCGCCAGGACGCCCATCAGGGCGATGCCCGAGAAGTAGCGGCAGAACTGCGCGATCCAGTTGCTAAGCGTCATCAGCCCTTGCATGCGGACTCCTCACTCGGCCTGCGTCTGGCAGGACTTGGCGGCCTCCAGCGCGGCGTAATAGATTTCGTGGGCATTCTCGACCCCACGCGATTCCAGGCCGCTGAGGTAATGCTCGATGCCGGCCTTGAGCGGCTTGGACCACTGCGGATCCTGCAACGGATTGTCGATGACACGGATGGTATCGCCCATCTCCTCGGCCTGCTGCTTGCCGGCCTTGTCCATCTCGGCGAATACCTGTCCCGCTTTCTCGGCCCACTTCATGCCGCTGTTGTTATCGATCACCTGCTGCATTTCCGGCGACAGGCGCTGATAGGTACGCTCGTTCATGGTGGCGACGAAGATCAGCGTGTAGAACGGCACCTGGGTGTGATAGTTGGCCAGTTCGTTGAGACCGAAGACCTTCATGCCCTCCCACGGGAAGCTCAGGCCATCGATGACGCCGCGCTGCATGGAGGTGTAGATGTCCGGCGCCGGCATGCCCACCGGTTGTGCGCCCATGTTCTCGAGCATTTCTCCGGCCACCGCCGTGGGACGCCGGATGCGCAACCCTTCCAGATCGCTGGGCGTCTGTACGTCGGTGTTCTGGGTATGGATGTACCCGGGGCCGGTGGTGAACATGAACAGCACGTGGGAGTCGTCGTACTCCTTGGCGATCTGGCCATCGTCGTAGAGCGTCTGCAGAACGCAGGCCCCTTGCGGCGCGCTGGTCGCCACACCGGGCAGCTCGACGATCTGCGAGATCGGGAAACGACCGGCGGTATAGCCCTGGGCGGTAATGGCGATGTCGGAGATGCCCCGCACCGTGCCCTGATAGGAGGAATCCGCCTTGCTCAGTGTCTGCGAGGGGAAGTTCTGTACCTTGAGCTCGCCGCCGGACTCCTCTTCGATAGCCTGTGCCCAGGCATCGAAGATCTCCTTGTTGATCTTCGATTCCGCGGGCCAGAAGTGCGACATGCGCAGCGTAGTCTCGGCGCTGGCCGCGACAGACATGCCCGCCACGGACAGGGCGAGCAGGCATTTAGAGAGTGCGTGTTTCATGAGAGGGATTCCTTGTTATCCTTATGGTGCAGGACGGCGGCGCCAAGCCGCGATGTCGCTACACGATAAGGTCGTCATCGCGAAGCGATGACGACCGTTTCCTGCGAAAGCATCAGCCTGACGGGTTACTCGCCCCATCCCAGGCGCTTGGCCATGGCAAAGGCATGGTTGGCCGCCGGTACGCCGGCATAGATTGCCACATGCATCAGCGCCTGGCGCAGTTGGGCTTCGCTCAGGCCGATGCGCTTGGCGGTCTTGAGGTGCAACTCCAGCTCGCCGTCACGTCCCAGTGCCGCCAGTACCGCCAGAGTGATCATGCTGCGCTCGGTGCGGGACAGATCGGCGTTACCCCACAGTTCGCCCCAGGCCAGACGAGTGATCATCTGCTGGAACGGCGCATCCAGCGAGGTGGCGTTGGCACTGGCGCGCTCGACATGCTCGGCACCCAGTACCTGCTTGCGGGTCTCGAGTCCCTCGGCGTAGCTCACGCCCTGCTCGCCCACCTCTCCGCGTTCGGACGGGAGCCACAACAGTAGCCGCTTGGCAAATGCGCCCGGGCACTCCACGGAAGGGACATGCCCCACGGACTCGAGAATCTCCAGCGAGCAGTCCGCCAACTGGGCGGCCAGCGCCTCCAGGGTTTCCGGCGGCGTGGAGAGATCGTCGCTGCCCCCCAGCAGGCGCACCTTGACGGAGGCGCTGCGCAGCTTGCCGCGGTTGTCCACAGTGGCAAGCAGTTCGCAGAGCCGCGCGTAGCTCTCGGTGTCGGTGCGTGACAGCTGGGTCTCCCAGCCCGGCCGGGTAGCCGTGTGCTGCTCGAGACAACTCGGTGAAAACCAGCGCGGCACGATTTCACCGGCCAGCTGTGCCCAACCTTCCTCACGCACCCGCTGGGCTCGCGCATGCCAGTTCTCCGGCGTGCCGATCACCGCCCCGGTATTGGTCAGAACCGCCGAACACAAGCGCCCGGGGTTCTGAACCAACAGCTGCTGGCCGATGACGCCTCCGATCGAGGTACCGACGAAGTGGAAGCGGCTGGCCCCGGCATGATCGGCCAGCGCCAGCACCTCGCGCGCCAGGTCCGCAGCATGGATCTCGCCCGGGCAGGGCGCGCTGGCGCCGTGGCCGGGCAGGTCCCAGGTCAGGACCCGATAGCGCCCCAGCAGGGCCGGGATCAGGTCGTCCCACACCGCCTGGGTCATCCCCAGCGGATGCGCCAGGACGACCAGCGGTAGGGCCTCGGCTCCCAGCAGACGGTAGCTGACGCTGCGTCCTGCGATGTCGATGAATGCCATGCTGCCTCCTCAGTCCCTAGACGCGTTCGATTACGGTGGCGATGCCCTGGCCCACGCCGATGCACATGGTGCACAGCGCGTAACGTCCGCCGGTCTGCTGCAGCTCGTGCATGGCGCTGGTGACGATGCGCGCCCCGGACATGCCCAGCGGGTGTCCCAGTGCGATGGCGCCACCGTTGGGGTTGACGCGCGGATCGTCGTCGGCAATGCCCAGCTCGCGCAGGCAGGCCAGCGATTGCGAGGCGAAGGCTTCGTTGAGCTCGATGTGATCGAGCTGATCGAGGCTCATGCCCAAGCGCTTCAGAAGTTTCTGCGAGGCCGGCACCGGGCCGATGCCCATGATGCGCGGTTCGACGCCAGCGGTGGCCATGCCGTGGATGCGTGCCATCGGGGTGAGGTTGTAACGCTTCACGGCGGCTTCGCTGGCGACGATCACCGCCGCGGCACCATCGTTGACACCCGAGGCGTTGCCCGCGGTCACCGAACCCATCACGCTGGAACCGGCGGCACGAAACGGCGTGGGCAGCGTGGCGAGCTTCTCCAGCGTCGTCTCGCGCGGATGCTCATCCTTGTCGAAGATCAGCGGGTCCTGCTTGCGCCGCGGAATCTCGATGGGCACGATCTCCTTCGCCAGGCGGCCGTTGTCCTGAGCCTTCTTGGTCTTGAGCTGGGAGTTGTAGGCGAACTGATCCTGATCCTCACGGGAGATGTTGAACTGTTCGGCTACGTTCTCCGCGGTTTCGGGCATCGAGTCGACACCATACTGCTTCTTCAACAGCGGGTTGATGAAGCGCCAGCCGATGGTGGTATCTTCCATCATCTGATTGCGCGCGAAGGCGGTGCCCGCCTTGCTTACCACGTAAGGGGCGCGGGACATCGACTCGACACCGCCGGCGATCATCAGCTCGGCCTCGCCGGAGCGGACCGCCCGCGCGGCGGTGCCGATGGCATCCATGCTCGAACCGCAAAGACGGTTGATGGTGCTGCCGGGAACCGCAGTGGGCATTCCGGCCAGCAGCAGCGCCATGCGCGCCACGTTGCGGTTGTCTTCCCCCGCCTGGTTGGCACAGCCCATGATCACGTCATCGATGGCACTCGGATCGAGGCCCGGCGCACGTGCGAGCAGTGCCTCGAAGATTCGTGCGGCGAGATCGTCGGGACGGATGGTGGACAGGGCACCGCCGAACTTGCCGACAGCCGAACGTACCGGGTGACATAGATATACATCGTTCATGAAGCTTCTCCAGAATGGTGGCGATCGGTACGCGCCTTGAGGTCGCGCAGGACGTCGAGCTCGTGATCCTCCGGCTCGGGCGTGGTCTCGAGCTGATCGGCGAAACGAATCTCCCAGCCGGTGGCGTCCTGCACCTGCTCGCGGGTCACGCCCGGGTGCAGCGAAGTGACGACCAGCTCGCGCGTCTCGGGATCGGGGCGCATCACGCAGAGATCGGTGATCACGCGGGTCGGCCCCTTGCCGATATTGGACACGCCTTCGCGCCCTTTGCCATCACGACCAAAGCCCAAGGTAGTGATGAAATCCACCGCCTCGACGAAGGTCCGCTTGGAGTGCTTGAGAGTGATGAAGACCTCGCCGGTATTGGTGGCGATCTCCGGCGCACCGCCGCCGCCCGGCAGACGCACCTTGGGCGACTGGTAGTCGCCGATCAGCGTGGTGTTGAGGTTGGCGAAGCGGTCGACCTGGGCGGCACCGAGAAAGCCCACGTCGATGTGACCGCCCTGCAGCCAGTAGCGGAACATCTCGGGCACCGAGACGGTGGTCAGTGCGGTCTCGCACAGCTCGCCGTCGCCGATCGACAGCGGCAACACGTCCGGCTTGGTCTGCAGGGTGCCGGACTCGTAGATCAGCACCACGTCGGGGGCATGGGTCAGACGCGCCAGATTGGCCGCCTCGCTGGGCAGGCCGATACCGACGAAGCAGGTCATGCCGTTCTCGAGTGCGCGGGCGGCGGTAACGGTCATGATCTCCGAAGAGGTGTAACGCTCGCTCATCAGACCGCTCCTCCTGCGTTGGGTACGTTGAGCACATGCTCATTGAGCCAGGTCTCGAAGGCCTCACGATCCCGGGCGATGGCGTCCCACTCCTTGTAGAAGCGGTTGTGGCGTGGATAGTAGCCATGCGCGTAGGACGGGTAGGCGCCCTTCTCGGCGACTGCCACGGCACTGATCGCCCAGCCCGGAATGACGCAGGCATTGGGACCGGCGCCGAGGTCGTCGACCACTTCCTCGACGGTGACGATGCTGTGCCTGGCGGCCAGCACCGCCTCCTTCTGCACGCCGACGATACCTTCCACCAGCACATTACCGGCACGATCGGCGCGCTGGGCGTGGATCACGCTGACGTCGGGACGGATCGAGGGGATGGCGGCCAGCTTCTCGCCGGTGAAGGGACATTCGATGGACTTGATCTGGTCGTTGACCTTGGGCAGGTCGCTGCCGATGTAGCCGCGCAGGATTGCCAGCGGCAGCCCCGCAGCGCCTGCCTCATAGGCGCAGGCCATTGCCGCATGACTGTGCTCGAGGATCTCGAGCTTGTGCGGATAGCCGCGCTCCACGGCATCGCGCAGGCGATGCAGCGAACCGACACCGGGATTGCCGCCCCAGGAGAAGATCAGCTTCTTCGCGCAGCCGGCACCGATCAACTGATCGTAGATCAGGTCGGGCGTCATGCGGATCAGCGTCAGGTCACGCTTGCCCTGGCGGATGATTTCATGTCCTGCCGCGAAGGGAATCAGGTGGGTAAAGCCCTCCATGGCCACGGTGGCGCCGTCCTCGACGTAGCGCGCCACCGCGTCATGCAGGCTGAGAAATTCGGCCATAGATTGTTTCGCCTCTAATTCGTATAGCGAACTTATATTTGCAATACGAACACGCTAGCGGCAGCACCACTTTCCGTCAATTGACCGCGATAGCGGCCGCTATCGCGCCCTGGCGCTGAAAAATATCAACAACCTATTGATAATCTGAGCCTTTCAGGTAATCCATGACGCGGTCGGCCTGCATAGGGCTACTACCAATGTCTAAATCACCACCGGCCTTGGCCTGGGACAGCTGCTCGCGCATGGCATCGGGAAAGACTTCCAGTCCCTGCAGCAGCGTCGTCAGTTGTGTCAGCATTCCTTCGCTGAGTAGAGCCATCTCCACCAACGGGGCCCATTCGGCATGCCACTCGCCCAGCGCCCGTTCCAGCGGCTGGGCCTGAGCATTGGCAATGACCGACAGGTGCCCATGGGTCTGGCGGGCCGCGGTGCGGATCAGGGCGCAGCGTACCGGGTTGCGCTTGTGGGGCATGGAAGAGGAGACGCCCATCCCCGGTGCGGCGGGTTCGTTGACTTCCGCCACCTCGTTCTGTGCCAGCAGAGCGATATCGGTGGCGATCTTCTCGCCCGCGCCGGCCAAGGCGTCGAAGGCCGATGCCAGCGCGTGAATCGGCTGCCGGTTGGTATGCCAGGGCAACAGCGGCGCCTGGAGTCCGAGACGCTCGGCCAGTTGCGCCATCACGCTCAGCCCCAGGTTGTTGCCCTCGGCATCCTGCAATCCGGCATGAGTGCCCACGGCACCGCCGAACTGTACCGGCAACCGCTCGCGGCGCAGGGTTGCCAGACGCCGTGCCGCCTGATCGAAGTTCAGCGCCCACTGCGCCGCGCGCAGGCCGAACGTCGTCGGCAGGGCCTGCTGAAGCAGGGAACGGCCGATCATCGGCGTGTCGCGGTAGCGTTCGATCAACCTCATCAGGGCCTCACGCACCGCGTCCATCTGAGCGCATAGCTCGGCGAGGCGATCCTGCATAAGGAGCATCAGGGCACTGTCGAGCACGTCCTGGCTGGTGGCCCCCTTGTGAAACGACTTTTTCAGCGCTTCCGGCAAGGCCGCCTTGGCCTGGGCCACGAAGGGAATGGCCACGTTGCCGCCCTCACCCACGCCCCCGGCAAGCCCCGCCATGTCGAATGCGTGCGTGGCCAAGTGATCGTCCAGCGCCTTGTGGGTGCCCGACGGCAGCAACCCAAGCGACTCCTCGGACTCGGCCAGCGCCAGCTCGAAGCTCAACATGGCCTGGACCAGCGCCTCGGCATGGAAGGCCTTCAGCCCGTTCTGGCCCATGAAGGGGAAACTGACTAACTCTGCGTACATAGCGCGACAGCCTCATACTAAAGGTTCATATTGCGTACTTTTGTTCGCTTAGCGAACCCATTATAGTAGGATAAATGACGACTATCAGGATAGGGGCGGTTGCTGATGGAACAGACATCACAAGAGGACAGGCTGTCGCCCGACAGCCGGGACTTCGTCACCGCGCTGGCCACGGGGCTGGAGGTCATTCAGGCTTTCGACCACGACCATCCGCGCATGACATTGACCGAGGTCGCCGCGAAGACCGGAATGAATCGCGCCAAGGCGCGCCGCTTTCTGCTGACGCTGCACGCCCTGGGCTACGTGCGCAAACGGCAGCGGCAGTTCGAACTCTCCCCTCATGTACTGCGCCTGGGTTATGCCTTTCTTTCCGCCAACGGGTACCACTCCATCCTGCAGCAGACACTGGAGGAGATCACCGAGACGCTGGACGAATCCTCATCGCTGGGCATCCTCGACGGTGACGACGTGGTGTACGTGGCTCGCTCGGCCGCAAGGCACCGGTTGATGGCCATTGCCCTGTCGGTCGGAACCCGGCTGCCCGCCGGTTACACCTCGATGGGAAGAGTGCTGGTGGCCAACCTCAATGAGCAAGAGCGCCGAAGCTTTCTCGAGCGCGTCGAGCTCAAGGCGCACACGCCCCATAGTCTGGTGGATCGTCAGGCGCTGGGTGAGCGCATCGAGCAGGTACGACGCGATCAGTACTGCATTCTGGATCAGGAACTGGACCTGGGGCTTCGTTCCGTCGCCGTGCCGGTTCATACCCGGGGCGGGCGCCTGGTGGGGGCGATGAACGTCTCGACCAATGCCAACCGGATCACCCTCGAACACATTCACCAGACTATCCTGCCCACACTGCAACGCAAGGCCAGAGAACTTCGCGATCTGCTTTCATAAGTAACGCCGACAAGCGCTGCGGCCCCCCCCTCATTCTTATAGATAGATGTTGCACTCCAGCCCGCCTGGGCTTACCTGACCGAATGAAACGGTAGCCGATTACAGCTGCCGTTTTTTTGTATCCACCATATGAGTGTCTATCGGACGTCCGCCTATAACGCACTCATGCCCGATGCCAGGCCAGCCACAAAAAAACCTTAAAGGCAAATAAAATAATGGCCATCAAGTATAAAATTGAGGCTATATATAAAACATCTTTTCTTAATCTACTGGCAGCACCGGTGTTCGCAGTACGCACACAAGCTTGAATAACGTTGAAACAATTAATAATCAATAATTTTATATTCAACCATCGATAGCCAAGTCGCCCTCTTCTTATACCTTTGGTTAAAATACGGCTAAAAAATATTGCCTTAATTTTATGTCGCCATTAGTGTCCCGCTTGTTGTTTTACTTACCGTTCAGCAAACGGTCTAGCATCTAGGCCCAGCTCGTGACAAAAATAGCAAGCTAAAAAAGGGAACGTAATTAATGCGTCAATATAACAACCTGGCAGTGGGTTCCATCTTTTCTGTCTCCGTGATGGCACTGGCAATCGCTGGCTCCGCCAATGCCTTTGAACTGAAGGCGGGCGACACCGATGTCCGGATCGGCGGTTATGCCAAGCTCGACATGATTTATGACGTCGATGACGACATGGGCAATGCGGTCAAACATTCGGCCATTAGCCTGGATGGCGAGAATCATTCCGAAGGTCATACCAACCTGCATGCCTACCAGAGCCGTATCGGCTTTCAGACCGCCACGCCGGTGGGCGACAGCGTACTCAAGACCAACATCGAGGGTGACTTTTACGGCAGCGGCAATAACTTCCGTCTGCGTCATGCCTATGGCGAGTGGAACGGGCTTCTCGCCGGTCAGACCTGGACCAACTTCAGCGGCGCTGTCGGCCTGACTCCAACCGTGGACTTCACGGGCGTTGGCGGTACCGCCCATACGGCGCGTCAACCCCAGCTGCGCTATACCACTGGCGGATTCTCGGTGGCGCTGGAAGATCCGGACACCCTGGGAAGAACGCTGTCAGTCAACGACAGCAGCAGCGAAGAAGCGAAAAGCGGACTCCCTGACTTGACCCTGCGCTATGGCGCCAGCACCGGTATGCTGAAATACAGCGCCTCAGCGGTACTGCGCCAGCTCGAATACTACAATCAGGTCACCGATGACGAGGAAAGCGCCTTCGGATGGGGGGCGTCACTGGCAGCCGAAGCGCAGTTGACCGATATCTTCACCCTGCGCGGTGTCGTCACCCATGGTGACGGAATCGGCGGCTACCTCAATGTCAGCGCCTATGACACTCAGCCTGGCGCACCCGCGTATATCGATGCTTCAGGCGATCTGGAAACCGTCAAGGGAACGGGCGGAACCGTGGGCATGAGCCTGAAGGCGGGCCCCGGTGCGGTCAACCTCAGTTACAGCATCGCGGCTGTCGACCTGGATGATCTCTATGACACGGGCGGCATCGATCCCCATACGGACGAGACCTACGAGAGCATCTACCTCAACTACATCTGGTCACCGGTCGAACGCATCACTTACGGTATCGAAGCCGGACTGCACAGCCGTGAAGTCGTGAATGGCGAAGAAGGCGATGCCGTACGCCTGCAGGGAATGGTGATGTACAGCTTCTAATTCGAAGTGCTCGCAATTCGCAACAGGTTCCATTGCCCCGGAGTATTCCGGGGCTTTTTGCTTAGGCTTTGTACGAAAACTGCCTACACTCGACCATACGGCGTTAAAAATCAGCTCAAAGTGCTCATTTACCTCTCGTAAACTCCGCCTTTTCGCTGTTTTTTGCCTTGCCTGTTCATCGCTCGCCGACTTTTCGTACATAGCCTAACGCTTCCCGAGTAGCCATGGCGTGTTGCAGAGTATCATGACGATATGCTTATTAGCATATTAATAGACCTCCAAGCTTCATCTGAAACCGACATGCAATACGGATCCAAGCAGGGCGAAAGAGCAGAGCCCACACAAGAACGCATGTATCTCTTGGCATTTTTCTAATTCAGTGACAACAAATACTATTCCGGAGAAGCCGTAATCGGATCACGTTGGAGACAAGGCGACCCTTGCCTCATGATTGCGGCAACAATCAGGTTGCTGGATTAATCTTTTAACGCTGAAAATTAGCGCTTATATGCTTCTTCAGAAGCCAGCATTATCGACAATCACGTTGAAACCAAAGAATCCCCGCAATCTCGAAGTTCTGTCTTCGCCGACTCCTGGACGGACTCGTGGGTCTCGCAGGCACTACAACTAAGGAAAGCCCCGGGACCTGGGCGCCAACAGTTGGCATCACTGCGAATAAGCATCGCCCCGCTCTTCCCATCCGACCGGAAGCGTGGCCCACGCTAGCGGTATCGTCATGACGGGGATAGCCTAGCCGATATCAGTGCCAAGCACGTGGACGCACATGCCGACAGCAGCAAGCCGAACCCTCGATATCATGAAGTATCAATAATCGGCTCCGACTCGGTACTTGATCGCCTGGCGCTCTCCACCGGCCTTTTTTCATCGCCTTCGCCGCACCTTCCAGCGCTGATGCCTTCAACCGCGCTCATCTTCCTTAAATTGCTTATAGAACACTGTTCAAAAAAATCGTCTCGATCACCTTTAATTGCGGGCGCGTCGTGCCGATATCTGTAAGACTTATGTCATAAAGCCATTCGAGCCCCGAGCGGGAAGGAAGCTGGTGATGTCACACGCGCTGTGTCTACTTTTCGACTGCGACGGTACGCTGGTGGACAGCGAGCCGCTGCTGGCGGAGGTCATGACGGATACACTGACCCGGGTGGGGCTGCCCTTCGCGCCGCACGTCTACATGCAGGAGTTCCGCGGCATCCGCTTTGCCCAGATCGTCGCCGAACTCGAATGTCGTCATGGCGCACTGGATCCGGTGATCAGGGCGGAGGCCGAAGCGCAGATGCGCCAGACCATGCAGGAGCGCATGGCCTCGGATCTGCTGCCGATTCCGGGCATTCACGCCACCCTGGAAGCGCTCGGGCGATACCCGCGCTGTGTCGCTTCCAACGGTCCCGAGTACAAGATCCAGCGCGCCCTGGACAGCACCGGCCTGCGCCGCTATTTCGAAGATCGCCTGTTCAGTGCCTATACGGTCAACTCCTGGAAGCCCGAGCCGGGCCTGTTCCTGCATGCCGCCGAGGCGATGGGCTATGCACCCGAGCAGTGCGTGGTGATCGACGATGCCGCAGTGGGCGTTGCCGCTGGTCTGGCCGCAGGCATGCATGTGGTACATATCAATCGCTTCGCCGACTCCGAGGCGACGCCCGAAGGCGCCATGAGCCTGCATGACATGGCGCAATTGCCGGCCCTGGTCGAGCGCCTCGTCCAGCGGGAGCGCGCACTGCCCTGACCGCAAGTTATCCACACCTCAACGCGGATGACCCCATGTGGATAACCTGGCATCCCGGCCTTGGCGCCAGCCGGCATGAGACGCGACAATGAGGGTTCCAGTGCATTTTCAGGAGTCGATATGGCCTCCCTCAAGGATCAGCTCAGCGGTCTCGTCTATTCCACCGAGCATGGCGAGACCTGTCCCGAATGCCGCCGGCCCGTCGCCGACTGTACCTGCGCCGAACAGGCCGAAGCCGAACGTCTGGCAGGCCTCGACGGTATCGTGCGCATTCGCCGCGAGACCAGCGGGCGCAAGGGCAAGGGGGTGACGACCGTGAGCGGCGTGCCGCTGGCCGAGAATGAACTCAAGGCCTTGGCCAAGGCGCTCAAGAAACGCTGCGGTACCGGTGGCGCCGTCAAGGACGGGATCATCGAAATCCAGGGCGATCACCGCCAGGTACTCAAGAGCGAACTGGAAACCCGCGGCTATACCGTCAGGCTGGCCGGCGGTTAGAGACGTTCCGTTTCGGGTGAATGCTATGCTGGCGACTCGATCGGAAGCTACGAAGGAAACAGGCATGTCATCACTTTACCCGCTGACTCGTCGCTGGCGACTGGCGTTGCTGTTGCTCCTGCCGCTGAGCCTGAGCGCCTGCGTCACCGGCCCCCGATTCGCCAACCTCGAGGCGCGGATCGTCCCGCCCGAAGCGCTCGATCTGCCTGCCGATGCCGAACTTACCGTACGCCTCGAACGGCTGACACGAAGCGGCCCGGAACCGATCGCCGAAGGTCATTATATCCGGCTGGGCCAGGGGCCGATTCCAGTCACGCTGCGCTATGATGACAATGCCATCGATTCCGGCCGGACCTATGGGCTGGAAGCGGAAATCCGCCATGCGGGACAGCGTCTCTACGCCACCGACAAGCCCGTGCCGGTGTTTACCGGCGCAGCGCCACCGGGCGAGATCAGCGTGCCCGTCGAGCCGGTGAATCGCTAGTCTCGCGCTCCGTCCCGTGCTCTGTCCTTTGTCAGGATTACTTGTCAGGAACCATCCCTGCAACCACGCTATGAACGTTATCCGACCACGTCATGGAGTGCAGCATGCAGACATTGGAGATCGCCGGGACCGGCATTCACGCCTCTCGAATCGGCCTCGGCACCTGGGCCATGGGCGGCAAGCAGTGGGGCGGCACCGACGATGCGCAGGCCATCCGTACCATCCACGCCGCCCTGGATCGCGGCATTACCCTGATCGACACCGCTCCGGCTTACGGCTTCGGCCACTCCGAGGAAGTCGTCGGCAAGGCAATCGCCGAATACGGCCAGCGCGACCGACTGGCCATCGCCACCAAGGTGGCACTGGAATGGGGTGAAGGCTTCGAGGGTGTGGTGCGCAATGCCACCGCGGCGCGTATCGAGCAGGAAGTCGAGGATTCGCTGCGCCGGCTGGGCACCGACGTCATCGATCTCTATCAGGTTCACTGGCCCGACCCCAAGGTGCCGATGGAGGAGACCGCTCGCGCCATGGAGCGGCTCTACCGTGACGGCAAGATCCGCGCCATCGGGGTCAGCAATTTCACTCCCGAGCAGTGCGATGCCTTTCGCGAGGTGGCCCCGCTGCACAGCATCCAGCCACCGCTCAACCTGTTCGAACGCGATGCCGAGCGCGACATCATTCCCTACGCCGAGCGCGAAGGCCTGGCCATGCTGACCTACGGCGCCCTGTGTCGCGGCCTGCTCTCGGGCAAGATGCGCCGCGACTCGCAGTTCAACGGCGACGATCTGCGTAATGTCGATCCCAAATTCCAGTCGCCACGCTTCGAGCAGTATCTCGACGCCGTCGCGGCCCTGGATCGCTTCGCCGAACAACGTCACGGCAAGCACGTGCTGGAGCTGGCGGTACGCTGGTTGCTCGACCGCCACGCCAACTCCATCGCGCTGTGGGGCGCGCGCAAGCCTGAACAGGTGGAGCCCATCGAGAGGATCACCGACTGGCAACTCAGCCGCGACGACATGGAGGAGATCGAGCGTCTGGTCAATGAGCATGTCACGGACCCGGTGGGTCCCGATTTCATGGCACCGCCGACGCGCGACGTCTAGCCGCCTCGGGCCTGAGGCAGACACGCCAGTGCCCGGCCGATCGTTCGTGGCCGGACGCTGGCATCCCGAGAGGCAGGACCGGACGACCGATTCCGTCTCAGAACGTGTATTCGATACCCACCACCGCAACCGGATAGACGCTCAGCTTGTCGACGTCATCCCGCAGGTCGTCCTCTTCACGTTGTAAATCCTGGCGCAGACGCGGATCGTTGGCCGCACCGGTGGCGCTGAGGTTGACCTCGGCATCGGTAAGGAACACGCCCACCTGGCTGAACACGCCCAGTCCGCTCCTGTGGCTGCCGCGCCAGCCCAGCCCCAGATAGGGCTGCACCGAATCGCCCAGGCTCACGTCACCCTGCAGGTTGCCGACATCTTCACTGGTGTACGTCGTGCCATTGAACTCGTAGGTCTGACCGGCCTTGGGCCGTCCCACCACCTGCATGGCAATATCCGGGCGCACCGCGCCAGCGGAGAGGAAAAAGCGTCCGCCGAAGGGGAAGTAGTCCAGCGTCAGTCCATAGACATCGATATCGAAGTCGCCCTCGTAGTCGGCATCGTCGCTCTCGTAATCCATGCCGTCATAGGTAAAGCCGCTATATCCGGCCGTCAGGGCGAGATTGTCATGAAAGCGATAGCTCACGCTGCCGCCGTAACCGGTGGTGCCGATACCGGCACCCACCGACCAATGGTTGGTCACGTCAGCGGAGACGGGAAACGCCAATGCCGTCAAGGCACCGGTCAGAAGCAGTTTGTGAAGGATGCGCATGTCAGGTTCCTGGCCAGTCGTAATCGTTATCATCGGCTTCAAGGGATAACGGCCACGCCTGGGGAAACTTGAATCGTCTCGTCTCACCCGCGCCCGACAAGCGCCTGCAATGCCTCACCTATCGGCGCCTCGAGCTTGAGCGTATAGAGATCGTCGGCGCGCGTACGCCCGAGGTTGATGCAGGCAATCGGCTTGCCGGCTCGGGCAGCCTGGCGAACAAAGCGGAACCCCGAATAGACCATCAGCGACGACCCCGCCACCAGCACCGCATCGGCACGCTCAAGCGCCGCGAAGGCTGCCTCCACACGCATGCGGGGAACGCTGTCGCCGAAGAACACCACGTCCGGCTTGAGAATCCCCTCCCCGCAACGATGGCAACGCGGCAGGCGGAAGCGGGAAAAGTCGTAGCCCTCGAGATCGGCGTCGCCATCCGGCCCGACGCTGGCGGCAAGCCCCGTCCAGTCGGGGTTGGACTCGGTCAGTTCGGCATGTACCGCATGGCGCATGCGCATCGCGGCACATGTCATGCAGCGGACCATTTCGGCCCGGCCGTGCAGGTCAATGACACGCCGCGAGCCGGCGCGCTGATGCAGGCCATCGACATTCTGCGTGACCAGTTGCTCGACATGCCCCAGCGCCTCCAGGCGTGACAGGGCGAAGTGCGCCGCACCGGGATGAGCATCGGCCAGAGCACGAAATCCCACCAGACTGCGCGCCCAGTAGCGTTGGCGTGCCAGCCGGCTGGTCATGAACGTCTGATGCTGCACGGGCGGTGGACGCTTCCAGTCGCCGCACGCATCGCGATAGTCGGGGATACCGCAATCGGTGCTGACGCCGGCGCCGGTCAACACGAACAGGCGGGAGTGGCGAGCGAGGAAGGTCTGCAGGTCATGCTGCACATCGCTCTTTCGTGTGTCGGTCGTCGCCCCGGCAGATGGCAGGGTTGACGCCTCGTTCAGACATGATGCCATGGAAGCGGATCCGCTCATGTGAAGAATGTTCTCGCGCTGCGGCCGGCATCGCATACTGCGAACGGCGGTGCCGGCGTCTTGTTTCCTGGGCCCGCTTCGACCCTAGCCAGCACAAGAGGTTCGCGGGCGACGATACAAACCATTGGAACATGGTTCCTTCCCGGCTCCTTGGCTAGAATGGGCCTTTCCGCTCTGGCGAAGGCAAGGAACTTCCCATGGTCTGGCTGGAATATGTGCTGCCGTTGATCTTTCTGGCTCCCCTGGGCGCCATGGCGCTGGTAGTGATCGGACTGCGCAATCTTCAGGATAGCCACCTCAACTCGCCTTATGACGATCGCCCGCTGCGCGAGCCGGGACAGGGCCTGCGAGACCGGCTCGACCGGGCCTTTTCCAGCCTGTTTCTCAATGGTGCGCTGGGCCCGATCGTGACCCTGATGCCGCTGGTCTACGGCATGGGGCGCATGCTTTTCGCCAACCGGCACAGTTGGCTGGAGTGGGCGCTCTATGGCTTGCTGAGCACGCTACTCGCCATGACCTTCTGTTTCGTGCTGATTCGCAACGCTCAACACATTCGCCGCCTCAAGCTGGGTCTGGCATGCGATCTGGCGGTAGGTCAGGAGCTCGAGCGACTGATCCGCCCCGAGGCGCATCCCTTCTTCGTTTTCCACGACGTGCCCGCGGACAGCTATGCCATCGATCATGTGGTGGTCACCCCCCGCGGACTGTTCGTCATTCAGTCCCATGCCCGCTCCTTCCCCTACGATCCGTCCGGCACGGTACAGACCCGTGTCGTCGTGGAGAGCCAGCGTCTGCGCTTTCCGGGCTGGAGCGAGCGTGTGCCGCTGCGCAGGACCCGGCTTGCCGCGGCTTGGCTACGCCAGTGGCTGGCCCGGGAGTGCGGCATCGACGTTCCGGTACGTGGGGTGCTGGTGCTGCCGGGCTGGGAAATCGAAGTGGAAGCCGCGCCGGCCGATATTCTGGTGGTCGACGGCGTGGGCCTGGCCGACAGGCTCAATGCCCTCTCCCTGCGGCCTCTGGACGGTGACTGCCATCAGCGCGCGGTACGCGCACTGAGCGAGCGAGTCAGGCGCTTCGCCACACGGCCCACCGCGGCCAAATGAGTGAGCCGCGGTCCGTCAGCCCCTCCTCGAGGAATCAACCCGCCGGCGGCGCCAGTGCCGTCAGCCCTGCAAGCACCGCCGGTTTCAGCGCGGGAAGCGGCTCGCCCCCCACGCCACTGATCAGCAGTACCTGCATGCCGCTTCGACCGGGCCGGTAACCGATCCACACCGGCAGGCTGACAGGATGTGTCGCGGCACTTCGGTCAAGTTTCAGCGACCAGCGTCGCGGTAGCGTCAGGCGTTCCCACAGCCAGGCCCGCATCACCCATTCAGGCGACGGAGCCTCGGCCTCCGGAAGCGGCGTGACCGCCACCTGCCAGGCCGCGTCGTCGGGCAGCGCATGCGGCCACAGCAAAACCCTGTCGGCCGAATGACAAGCCAGCAGAAACGCGGGTGTCCGACCGCGGGGATCCCGCAGGGCAAAAGCCCATAGTGGCAAGGCGACGAGCTCCATGGAGCGCGCGCCCAGACGGGCCATGCGCCGCTTCGCCCGGTCCTGGTCGACCTTGAGCGGCAGACGACAGGACCTGGGGGTGATGTCGCTCATCCCAGCCGTGTCGTCCATTGCAGTGCACCCAGCGCCATCATCACGAGCACGAAATAGATCACCAACCCCACGCACCAGCGCCGGGTCCGGCGTGCCTCCCGAGTCACCGGCGCGGCGCGGTGGGCTCGCTCGGTCAGCACCGCCTCCATGTCGTCGGCCATGTCATACCACAGGATGCCCTTGAGCTTGTCGGGATGCGGCGAGGGTGCGCTCAGGCTGACGAGATAGCCCACCGCGCCGGAGACCGCCACCCCGATGACATTGTTATAGAGCCAGGAGATATCGGCGAAACGCGTCGTCGCCCAAACCGCCAGCATGCCGACCACCAGTCCGCTCAGCGCGCCGCGCGCGTTGGCTCGGCGTACCAGCAGGGCGAGCAGGAAGGTGCCCAGCAGCGCCCCGTTGAACCAGGAGCCGATGCGGTTGACCGCCTCGATGACCGGGCCGAGGTTGGCGGCGAAAAAGGCGAACAGCGTGGCGTAAACGCCCCAGAAGACCGTGGCGACCCGCGACACCTTGAGGTAGTGCGCATCGCTTGCCTCGTTGCGCACGTAGCGCGCATAGAAATCGCGCACCGTGACCGCCGACAGCGAGTTGAGCGCCGAGTCCAGGCTCGACATCGCTGCGGCGAAGACACCGGCGATCACCAGCCCTGACAGCCCTGCCGGAAAATGCTCGACCACGAAGCGCGGGAACAGCTCATTGAGATTGTCGGGCGTCGCCAGGTCATGCTGTTGATAGTAGGCACTCAACATCACGCCGATGAACAGGAACAGCAGCATCTGCGGGATCAACAGATAGCCGCCCAGCGTCAATGAGCGCTGGCCCTCGCCGATGGAGGGGCTGGTCAAGACGCGCTGGATCTGGCTCTGGTCGGTGCCGAAATACGCCACGTGCAGGAAGAACCCGCCAATCAATCCGGCCCAGACGCTGTAGGTCACTGCGGGCGAAAGGGAGAAATCCAGCGAGCCCAGCATGTCGTTGGCGGTGCCGTGAGTGATGATGTCACTCCAGCCGCCGTCGAGATTGGCGACTATGATGCCCATGCTGACCAGCGCGCCCATCCACAACACGCCCATCTGGATCACGTCGGTCCAGATCACCGCACGGATACCGCCAAGCACGGTATAGCTGACGGCAATCACCGCCATGAGGATGATGGTGAGGTTCTCGTTCCAGCCGGTGACCACGGAGAGCACCAGCGCGGGCGCATAAAGCACCACACCGGTCGCCAGGCCCCGGGCGATCAAAAACAGAAGCGCGCTCAGGGTGCGTGTCGCGGGGCCGAATCGTCTCTCGAGCAACTCGTAGATGCTATAGATGCCGGCCCGATGAAAGACGGGCACGATCACCAGGATCAGGAAGGCCATGGCCAGCGGGACGTTGAGGAACATGATCAGCCGCTCGAGGCCGCCCTCGTAGCCCCACCCGGGCGCCCCGATGAAGGTGATGGCACTGGCCTGCGTCGCCATTACCGAGAGCCCGATGGCCCACGCCGGCACGCTGCGCCCGCCGAGGAAGTAGTCCTGAGTGCTGTGCTGCCCACGCCCGAAACCGGCACCAATGGCAGCGATCAGCAGAACATAGCCCACCATGACCACCGTATCCAGTAAGGTAAAGCTGCTCACGCCCGCCCTCCATCCATGAATGCTGATGCAATTGTCAGATTAGCAGGCTCTCCTCAGACGGCCTCCGATCCGCCCGGTTTCGCGCGGGCGGGCCGTTGGACGAAGAAAAAGCCAGCGAAATCATCCGCTGGCTCCGGGGGCGTCACGCTCTCGATCCAATGTGATCCATCACCGCTGTCTCTCGTTCTCAGCCATTATGACGCGGTGTGTTTTCGTCGCGTGCGGCCTTGTTGATCTCGTCTTTCTGCAGCGACTCGTCGCGGGTCTTCTTGCCCGGCACGGGCGCCTTGTCCAGCGATGTATTGTGTCCGGGCTCTGTCGTGTCGTGCTTCTGATTGTCGACGTTCTCATCGGGGCGATACACGTCGTTGCGATCGTCCGCCGTCCTCTCCGGCGCATCATCCGGCTGGTCCTTCTTCATGACCTGCTCGGCTTTCTCGCGCGCGTTGGTGTCGGCCGCCCTCTCGCTCTCGCCGGTCTGGCTTGTCGTCTTGCCTCGCTTATCGTCGATTCCCATTGTCTCGTCCTCCGTGTCGATGGAAGCTGCCTCCGCCCTGACGGCCCCGTGCATCTCACCCGTTGATGGCTGATACCTTCCCACCCTCGGACTCGAGCCGAAGCCGCCAGGCCTGTCCCTGAGACTACAAGAGCCTGTTATCTAGGCATCCCGTTCCTTCGTCTGGCTCTCTGACGAGCTGTCCGTGTCGGAGTTCTGCTTGGCCTGGTCCGCCTTGGCACGTACGTTGTCAACCTGGTGCTGTCCGGCATCGGCGGCCTTTTCCATCGCCTCGACACGGGCTTTCTCGACCTGTTGATGTCCGACTTCGCTGGCCTTGCTCATCGCCTGGTCACGCTTGGCTCCCATGGTGCGGTTCTCTGCCCGGGTGGAAGGCAGCATGCCGCCCAGAGCGGCGCCCAAGGCGATACCCAGTGCGCCGACAACCAGAGGATGTTCCTGCACGAAGTTGGCGATCTGCCCCTGGGCGCCTTGAGTGCGTTGAGACATGTTGTTCATGGAAAAACGACCTCCCTGTTGGTGTTGCTTACGCTGCTGTTTACGCTGCTTGCGCTCCTTGAGCGCTTCCTGACGCTGGTGCGCCCTGTCGCGCATGTCACCCGCCATTCCCTGGGCCTGACCGCGTATGCCCCGCAGCTTCTCGCTCCACTTGCCTGTCGCGGCACCCAGTCGATCCTTCGCGCCGCCCATGCGTCCCCGACCACGGTGGTTATCGTGATCGGTGTAGCCCGGACGAGCCCCCCCAAGATCCGACGCCGGCAGGTTGGACTCGGCCGTCAGCGGCCGCGCTCCACCGTGCGTGGAAGCCCCCGTCGTGGGCCGTGCGGCAGTGGCAGCCCCCGTTCCGGGGCTGCGGGACTCGGCGTTTGCCGTGCCGCGAGTTCCCAGATGCGTCGCGATCCCCGGATAGTCCCGCTCCTGCGGGAGAGCGTGACTGCGCGCATGCGTTGCTGTCCCGGCAGAGACATCAATGCCGGGGCCAGCGCGGGCATCCGCCTCGTTGCTCGCACGGACGTAGTCGTTGGTACCGGGATGCGTCACGGTGCTGCGATGGTCGGCCACGCCGGAGCGGGTCGCGCCAGGATAGCGGGCCGTATCGGAAGAGCCGGTGACATCGGGATAATTGGCCACGCTGGTTTCTGGCGGCATTCCGCTGCGGCTCGACGAGGTGGTATGCCTGGACACCGACAGGTCGTGTGACGAACCGTCATCGGAGGAACCGGAGCGGCGTTTCGATGAACTGGCCACCATCAGCCACCCGACGCCCACGCCCAGCATCAGCGAGGGCACCGGATGCTGCCTGACCGTGCGCCCCAGATTGGAGAAGAACTCGCTCGCCCCGCCATGGCTGACATAGCCATAGGCGTCATGCATTAGCGCCTGGGGATCGACCCGCTGCTCCAGGTCGGATAACGTCTCGTCCAGATGCGAACGCGTCTGCTCGATATCCGATTCGATCTCATCGGGACTGCGATTGTCACGGGTATCGTGCTTACTCATTTCATCTGCTCCTTGGTCTCTTTGCCGTGTTTCTCGACCACACTCTCGTCGCGCCTGACGCTGTTCATCGTTCGGCTCGGCATCAGGCTCTGAGCTTCGAGCTTCTTGCGACCGCTCTGCAGCATGACAAAGCCGATCACCATCACGATGACGGCAACGATCAGTGCGGAGAGCCAGGGAGCCAGTACGTTGCTCAGGGCATATACCGCAGCGAACAGCAGCACCAGGAAGCCGTTCATCAGCACTGCCCCGGCCACGGCAATAGCGGCGATGCCGCCCATCGCCTGCTTCATGTTCTGCGACATCTCGGCCTTGGCCAGATCGATTTCCTGGCGGACCAGCGTCGTCATGTCATTCGTCAGATTGGAAATGAGCGAGCCAATGGATGATGACTCGGTGTTCTTGCCGTTGGGGTTATCCGATTCCATGATGTCTGTCTCCCTGTCTATCGCCAAACGAATCAGAAGGCTGCGCAGGCGATTTGACTACGTCAGCCGGCTTGCATGTGACGGGCCGCTAAACGAAAGCGTTTGACGGCCCGCGTTGATCTGTCGACTAGCCGGACGTTCTAGAACTTTTCACGAAGCGGGACAGCAATATGCCCGCCATGACCGCTCCTCCGACGAAAAGAGCCGGCCGGCGGCGTCCCAGCGCTTTGGTCTGGGAGATGAGCGTCGCAGCATCCCGTTCACGCAGTGTCCCCGAAAACTCATCGACATTGCCGGCCAGATCATGGGCATAGCGTGCCCATGACGCCTGGCCCTGTTCATCGAATTGATCGGCCATGCTATGCACGGCTTTGGCGACGCCACCGACCTGATCCGCGGCCATCTCCTTCTGCCGTTCGACCTGCTGTTCGACGATGCCTGTCGCCTGACGTCGCGCCTCGTGACTCTGATGGTGCGCATACGCCTTGGCACGCTCCTTCACTTGGCCGGCCTGTTGCTTGGCCTGGGCACTCGCCTCGACGGTCCTGGCGCTTTTCTCGACACGCTCATCCGATGAGCGTTTCGGTTCGCCCGTGTAGGAGGGCGTCCCAGGTGTCACACGGTTTTCCGGGTCAGCCATCGAAACCTCCCTTCTTCAATAGCGCATCAATGGATCGCGGATCATTCGCAGGACTGCGCGTGCAGCCCAACGTCACCGCTTGTCACGTTTACCGTCGCGTACACTGGAGGGCTCGAGGAAGTCATCCTTGAGTTCCCTGTTGCTGCTGTTTCCGGCACCGGTCCTGCCGTCATCGCGGCTACCGGCAGCATCAGTCCTGACATGCTCGTTAGTACCGGGCGACGCCACAATGCTGGGATCGGCAACGCTGTTGCCGGCCGGATCCGCCACGCTCGGCCCGTGCGATGCCGCAGTCGTAGACGCCGCCGTTGTCGCCGTTGTGGGCGTAGACGCCGTCTTTGGTGTAGACGTCGTTGGCGTCGTGCTCGAGGTCTGATCCAGGGGAACGGGAAGATTGCGCGAGGAGTCACGTGTGGCGGTGGAACTCCGGTTGGAGGCGAACATCAGCCAGCCCACACCGATGCCGATCAGTAGCGCGGGAACCGGATTCTGCTTGATGGTGCGCCCCAGATTGGAGGCAAACTCGTTGGCGCCGCCACGGCGGACGTAATCATAGGCACTGTTCACCACCGTCTGCGGATCGAACATCTGCTGCAAGTCGCTGAGCGTCTCGTCCAGATGCGAGCGTGTCTGGCGGATATCCGACTCGATCTCGTCCGGATTGCGGTTGTCACGGGTATCGTTGTCGTTGTGGCTCATTTCATTTGCTCCCTGGTGCCCTTTCCATGTTGCTCAACCACTTTCTCGTCACGCCGTACGCTACTGAGCGTCCGGCTCGGCATCAGGCTTTGGGCCTGGAGCTTCTTGCGACCGCTCTGCAGCATGATGAAGCCGATCACCATCACCACGATGGCGACGATCAGCGCGGAGAGCCAGGGAGCCAGTACGTTGCTCAAGGCATATACCGCCGCGAACAGCAATACGAGAAAGCCGCCCATGAGCACCACACCCGCCGCGGCAATGGCCCCAATGGCCGCCACCGCCTTCTTCATGTTCTGCGACATTTCGGCCCGTGCCAGATCGATCTCCTGGCGGACCAAGGTCGTCATGTCATGTGTAAGACTGGAAATCAGCGAGCCAAACGATGACTCGGTTTTAGTGTTTCGGTTATCCGGCTCCATCCCGTTCTGCCTCCTTGCCTATCGTCGTAGCCAACAGCACCAAACGCATACGCGACGTCCAGTGAACCCCGAGGGACACTCAGACGCCTCGCGCCCGAGACCTGTCCCGAGTCGGTGAAGCGGTCTTACATTCCGCCCCGACCGCCGCCTGTCTCTCCATCGCGTTCACCGGAACTCTTCAGGAAGCGGGAAAGCAGCACCCCGGCGGCAACGGCACCCCCCAGAAAGAGTGCAGGCCGACGACGCCCGAAATCCTTGGCCTGGGTCATCAGCGTATTGACGTCCTGCTCACGCAGGGTGCCGGACAGATTGTCGATATTCCCCGCCAGGGTATTGACGTAGCGCGCGCAGGAAGCCTGTCCCTGCTCATCGAACTGATCGGCCATGCTGCGAAAGGCGGTGGCAAAGTTACCCACCTGATCGGCGGCCATGTCCTTCTGACGATCGAAGAGCCCTGTCGCCTGGTGACGCGCCTCATCCGCCTGATGGCGAACATATTCTCTTGCCTGCTCCTTCGCCCCGCTCGCTTTCTGCTTGGCCTGTTCCTTGGCTTGTGCCGTCTGTTCCCTGGCCTGGTCCTTGGTATTGTCCTTGGCGGAACCGCCGCGGGATGCAGTCCCGTTGGTCGGTGCGCTTTCGCCCGAGGGCTGGGCAGAAGAGGGAGTACCGGGAGTTACACGGTTTTCTGAATCAGCCATTTCGACAACCTCCATGTAGCAAAATGTTATATCGGGTTTACTGTTAAAACCTTTATTGCTTCCTTTTTACATCTACCTAAATACGGTTTTCTAGAAGAAAAAATAGTTGCTTTAAGCAGAACGTCAACTTCGCTCAAGAGCGTTTGCTCTCCTTGCCGGCCGCTTGTCCCGCGCCCCAGGCAGGCCTGCGAGCTCATCTCTTTCACCAGCCTAGTTCATTTCATGATAGTGCCTATCGAGCATAGCCCCATGCCCTGCGTCGCGGTGATAACACCGGTTTATAAACCATGAATCGGGATGGAAAATAAATAAATCAAATAGATCATTCATTAGCCGAGCCAAACAATAAAACGCTCTTGCTGATATTCTTTAATTCTGCGCTTCATGACCCGACGGCGGGGAGGGAGAAAACCCTTGCAGGCGACTTGGCAGCCGATATAATCCGCGCGGTTTATCACTGCGAGGCGGTGCAATGTCGCCATGAATCTGATCAGTTTCGACGCCTTTCGTACCCTCGGGCTGCCCGGGGTCCGCTACATCAAACCCGAACGCATGTACGAGCATCTCGACGAGATCGCCCGTGCCGACTGGCTCCTGTTTCCCGAGTATTGGCAGATCAATACGCTGGTCTACGGCCTGAAGAAGCGCATCTTTCCCAGTCTCGCCAGTTACCACCTGGGACACGACAAGGTGGAGCAGACCCGCGCGTTTCTGGCCGTGTGTCCGGCGCACGTGCCACCGACGCAGATCCTCGGCACCTCGTCGGCCAGCCTGGACAGGGTGGAGCAGCATTTCGGCTATCCCATGATCGTCAAGCGTATCAAGAGCTCGATGGGCGAAGGCGTGATTCGGGTCGAGAATCGCGAACAGTTGCAAGCGCACGCGCGCCAGGAAAGCGTGCTGTACGCGCAGGAGCCGCTGCCCATCGATCGGGATCTACGCATCGTGATGGTGGGGGGCGAGATTCTGGCCGCCTACTGGCGCCTCACGCCGCCGGGCGGCTACCGTTCCAACGTCAGCCAAGGCGGTACCGTCAGCCATGACAATATTCCCGAAGCGGCGCTGGCCCTGGTCAGACGCGTGGCGCGTGATCTGGATATCAATCACGCCGGCTTTGACGTCGCCATGGCCTGGGATCACCCGTTTCTCTTCGAATTCAATCGGCTGTTCGGCAATCAGGGCATTCCCGACAGCGCCCGGCGCATCGGACAGGCCATTCTCCGCAGCCTGAACGAGGATGACGATGACATGGACCCCACCGGTCAGCCGCCCTTCGGCCTGACCGGCTGAGGCCGCCCCGCGAGCTTGGTCAATCGCCCTTGAGACGTCCGCCCATTTCCTGGGCCAGATCGACGGCATAGTGATCGGTCATGCCACCGATGAAGTCGAGCATGCGCCGGTAGCTGGCGTAGAGATCCCAGGAGGCGCGCGGCGTGTTCTCTCCGATCAGCGCCAGCACCCGCTGATGCTTGAAGGTGGAGTGGCCGGTGTGATGTAGCTCGTGTGCCGCGCCGATGAAGGCTTCGAGCAGGATCCCCAGCGTGGTGTAGGCCCCGATTTCGAGCTTGGCCTTGCGCTCGTTCTGGAAGATGCGCTCACGGGCCAGTTGCTTGGCCGCCTTCACTCCCCAGCCAAGATCCGGGTGGCAGAGTTCCAGCAGATCCTCCTGCAGCGTACCCTGCAGGAGGATCTGCTCATGTTGCACGAATACCTCGGCAACCTCCGCGACCGCCCGCTCCATGGCAGCACCGCGCAGTGCGGCGATGCGTCGACGCTGGGATACGCCGTCACGCTGCATGCCGGCGTAGTCCGCCGGAACGCCGCCGGCGATCTGGGTCAGCACCTCGGCGACTTCATCGAAGCGCAGGATACCCATCTCCAGGCCATCCTCGAGATCCAGCAGGGCATAGCAGATATCGTCGGCCGCCTCGACCAGATAGGCCAGCGGGTGTCGGCACCAGGAGAATTCGCCGGTCGGCCGCAGACCCAGGCGTTCGGCGACTTCGGCGAGCAGATGCCGCTCGGTCTGATAACAACCGAATTTGCCGGCCGGCGTCGCCCGCTCCACCGTCCATGGGTACTTGAGCATCGTGCCCAGCGTGGCGCCGGTCAGGCGCATGCCGCCCTTGAACTGGTTGTATTCGATCTGGGTGACGATACGAAAGCCCTGCGCGTTGCCTTCGTAGGTCAGCAGATCCTGGCGCTGAGACGCCGCCAGGCCGTCGAGAAAGCCGCTACCGTTGCTCTCGGCGCGCTTGAACCAGTCGCGGATGGCATATTCGCCGGCATGGCCGAAGGGAGGATTACCGATATCGTGCCCCAGGCAAGCCGCCTGCACGATCACCCCGAGGTCCGCCGGGGTGATCCAGGCCGGCAGGCTGTCGCGCAGTTTCTCGCCGACGATCATGCCCAGGCTACGGCCCACGCAGCCCACTTCCAGCGAGTGGGTCAACCGGGTATGAATATGATCGTTGTCGGTCAGCGGATGCACCTGGGTCTTGCGACCCAGGCGGCGGAACGAACCGGCAAAGACGATACGGTCGTGGTCCTTGTGAAAAGGACTACGTCCGATTTCACCGCGCGAGCCACTCGGCTTGTCATGAAGCCGAGTGGGATCGAGCAGGCGGTCCCAGGTCAGCGTGGCCATCGGCACCTCCTTGAATTTGGCCACATCCTACCATCTCGCCCGCCGTGAGACGCCCTGTCGCGTTGTCGAACGGCAGAGCATAAGCAACAGGAAGGGTTCCCCGTCTCGCGCGCTAGCGCCAGGCCGGACAAGTCCGGGCGAGGAGACGCCGTCGAGACCGGATTCAACGTCGCATGGCCGACGCGCGGCAGACCGTGTCGGCTTTATGCCCTATCGGCCCTGCTTCATGCCGCCCCTGCTTCGTATCGGCCCTACTCCATATCGGCCAAGGCCGGCAGCAGCACCTTCAATTTGCGGGTCAGGGTATTGCGCCCCCAGCCGAGCAGCTCGGCGGCTTCCCCCTTGCGTCCACCGGTGTGCTTGAGCGCCGTCTCGATGAGGATGCGCTCGAAGTCGGGCACCGCCTCCTCCAGCAGATGCGTGTGCCCCGAGGCCAGCGCCCGATCCGCCCACTCGCGAAACGCCGCCCGCCAGTCGCCACCGGCGGCCTCGGTGCCTTCGACGTCGCGCAGCTCGGGAGGCAGATCGTCGACCAGCACCTCGCGGCCGGATGCCATCACCGTCAGCCAGCGGCAGGTATTCTCCAGCTGTCGCACGTTGCCCGGCCAGGGCAGCCGTGTCAGGTGCGTCTCGGCATCCTTGGTCAGCACCTTGGTCTCGACCGAAAGCTCCTTGGCAGCCTCGGCCAGGAAGTGCTGGGCAAGGCGCGGAATGTCCTCGCGACGCTCGGCCAGCTTAGGCAGATGCACGCGGATGACGTTGAGGCGATGGAAAAGGTCCTCGCGAAAACGCCCCTCTTCCACCAGCCGCTCGAGATTCTGGTGCGTGGCGGCGATGATGCGCACGTCGGCTCTCACCGAGACGTGGCCACCGACCCGGTAGAATTCGCCATCTGCCAGCACGCGCAGCAGACGGGTCTGAGTATCGGGCGGCATGTCGCCGATCTCGTCGAGAAACAGGGTGCCCCCATCGGCCTGCTCGAAACGTCCACGCCGCTGGGCCGTAGCCCCGGTGAAGGCGCCCTTCTCGTGACCGAACAGCTCGGATTCCATGAGGTCCTTGGGAATCGCCGCCATGTTGAGGGCGATGAACGGGTGCGCCCGGCGCGGACTATGCTGGTGCAACGCCTGGGCCACACGCTCCTTGCCGGTTCCCGACTCGCCGTTGATCAGCACGGTGATGTGGGACTGGGACAGCCGCCCGATGGCGCGGAACACCTCCTGCATGGCCGGGGCTTCGCCGATGATCTCCGCCGACAGGCCCTCCGGCACCTCGGCCGGTGCCCGGCGCTCACGAGCATGCGCCACGGCGCGACGCACCAGGGCCAAGGCGTCGTCGACGTCGAAGGGCTTGGGCAGATATTCGAAGGCACCGCCCTGATAGGACGCCACCGCGCTGTCGAGATCGGAGTGTGCGGTCATCACGATCACCGGCAGATCGGGATGCGTCTCGCGCACCCGGGCCATGAGATCGAGTCCGTCGAGGCCGGGCATGCGGATATCGGTAACCAGCACGTCGGGGGGCTGGCGCAGGATCTCCTCGAGCGCCGTATCGGCACGCTCGTAGCTTTTCACCTCGATATCGGGCTGGGCCAGGGCACGCTCCAGTACCCAGCGAATCGCACGGTCGTCATCGACGATTACGATACGAGCAACTTCAGACATGAGGCCTCCGGCGGATAGTTATCCAGGCTGCAGCGGGAATCATGGTTGGCCCTCCAGCGGTATCAGCAAGCGAAATTCGGTGCATCCGGGCTGCGAGTCGCATTCGATCAGCCCCTGATGCTGATGCAGGATCGACTGGGCGATGGACAGCCCCAGACCGCTACCTTCGGCACGTCCGGACACCATGGGATAGAACAGGGTTTCACGCAGCGCGGCGGGGATCCCCGGCCCGTTGTCGACGATCGCCACCTCGCAGACCAGCCGATGACGCTCGGCCCCCAGGGTGAACTGCCGCCGCGCCCGGGTACGCAGGATCAGCTGCGGCGCTGCCGTGGCATTCTCCTCCATGGCCTGGACCGCATTGCGGGCGACGTTCAACACCGCCTGGATCAGTTGGGCCTCGTCACCCACGAGATCCGGCAGGCTGGGGTCATAGTCGCGAACGTAGGTGACCTGGTGATGCTCGGCTTCCAGCAGCGCCCGGACACGCTCCAGCACCCGGTGGATATTGAGCGATTCGTGGCGCACCAGGGCGTTGGGGCCCAGCATGCGATCGACCAGATCCCGCAGTCGATCGACCTCCTCGATGATGATGCGGGTGAACTCGGCCAGTTGCGGGTCAGGCAGGTCGCGCTCGAGCAACTGGGCCGCACCGCGAATACCGCCCAACGGATTCTTCACTTCGTGGGCCAGCCCCCGCGACAGCACCTTGATGGTTTCCTGACGGGCGATCAGCGCTTCCTCGCGGGAAATGCGCAGCAGTCGATCGCGCGGCTCGATCTCGAGCAGCAATTCATCCTCGGAAAGCGGCGTGGCATTGAAGTCGACCGTGATCATCTCCCCGGGCGGCACGATTAGCGAAGCCTCACGCTGAGTGAAGGGGTGAAACTCCTTGAGTGCCTTGGCCAGTACCTCGGCCACGGTGCCATCGACCCCCTCGAGACACTCCAGCTGCTGGCCGGCGACACGTGCGCAGCTGGCCGATAGCAGCGCCTCGGCCGCCGGATTCAGCCAGCGCACCCGCAGCGCACCGTCCAGCAACACCACGGCGGTAGTGAGATGTTCCAGCAAGCGTTGATACATGACCCGTTCCGACATGGTGCTCCCCCCTCGTACACTTGCACTGCAAGAAGCGCGCCAGCCTCTATCGCCTGCGTTACCGCGAAGAAAAGGACCCGACCCGGCCACTCATGCACCATAATGGTGCTCAAGGGCTATTCCTTGAAGGCTTTCGGTGCTTTTTCCAGCGCTGGCCGGCGTCACTGTCGATGAGATCCGGTGCAGCACCGGCGCCATGCTTAACGTGAAAAACGATGGCCGCACTGGTCTGACGCACCGTGCCACCGGCATCGACCAACTCCGCCTGCAGGACATGCGCCCCCTCGGCCAGATGACTGAGCATGAACACCTGGGCATGCATCGCCGACTGGCTGAGCGTGCCATCGAGGCGCAGTTGAACCCGATCCGCCGGTTTCAGCGCGGGTGCAGTGGCAAGCGCGACCTGAACGTTGCCGCTTCGCCCGGTAGACAGCGTGGCGCCGTTCTCAGGCGAGACGACCCGGAAACGACTGTAGTACCCAGCGCCCGCCGGCCCCGGGCGCAGTCGCGGGTCGCTCGCAGGCAGCACGGTAATCGGCTCGAGCTGAACCGCACCTCCCGGGCTCGGGCGGTCACTGAACGAGACGCTGCCATTCTCGTCGACGCTGCGATAGATCGGGGCCGCCATACTTGCGGTACTCAACGCCACGCCACTCGGCAGCACGACGCCCCATAGCCCGATCATGGCGGCCGATCGCCACCAGCGTCGCTGCCGCGTGGGCCACTCTTGCCACGCTGCACCATTGTCATGCGGCATTGACGCTTTCAAAAGAACCAGCACTCCCAAACGAAACAGCACTTCCAAACGAAACAGGCCCCGCCAATGGCGGGGCCTGTCGCTTCGCGAGCATAGGCTCACTCACGCGTGTCGATCAGCAGCTATAGTACAGATCGAACTCGATCGGGTGCGTGGTCATGCGCAGACGCTCGACATCTTCACCCTTGAGTTCGATGTAGGCATCGATCATGTCGTCGGTGAACACGCCACCTTCGGTCAGGAAGGCGCGATCCTTGTCCAACGCTTCCAGCGCCTGATCCAGGCTGTTGGCGACGGTAGGCACGGACTTGCCTTCTTCCGGCGGCAGATCATAGAGGTTCTTGTCCATCGCATCGCCGGGGTGAATCTTGTTCTTGATGCCATCGATGCCGGCCATCAGCAACGCCGCGAATGCCAGGTACGGGTTGGCGGCCGGATCCGGGAAGCGTGTCTCGACGCGCTTGCCCTTCGGGCTGGCCGTGTACGGAATGCGGATGGAGGCGGAACGGTTACGCGCACTGTAGGCGAGCATGACCGGCGCTTCGAAGCCCGGTACCAGACGCTTGTAGGAGTTGGTCGCCGGGTTGGTGAAAGCGTTCAGGGCACGCGCGTGCTTGATGATGCCGCCGATGTAGTACAGCGCCATTTCCGACAGGCCTGCGTACTCGTCACCCGCGAACTGGTTCGTGCCATCCTTCCAGAAGGACTGGTGAACGTGCATGCCGGAACCGTTGTCGCCCACCAGCGGCTTGGGCATGAAAGTCGCCGTCTTGCCGTAGGCGTGCGCCACGTTGTGGATGACGTACTTCATTTCCTGAACTTCGTCGGCCTTCTTGACCAGTGTGTTGAACTTCACACCAATCTCGTTCTGGCCGGCGTTGGCGACTTCGTGGTGATGCACTTCCACGGACTGGCCGATCGCTTCCAGGGTGTTACACATCGCGCTGCGGATGTCGTGGAAGGAATCCACCGGCGGTACCGGGAAGTAGCCGCCCTTGACGCGCGGACGGTGGCCCAGGTTGCCACCCTCGAGACGCGTCGCGTCGGTGGACCAGGCACCTTCTTCGGAGGTGATCTTGTACATCGCGCCCTGGATGTCGGCTTTCCAGTGCACTTCGTCGAAGATGAAGAATTCGGGTTCCGGACCGAAGAATGCGGTATCGCCCAATCCGGTGGAGTTCAGATAGGCTTCGGCGCGCTTGGCGATGGAGCGCGGGTCGCGCTCGTAGCCCTGCATGGTTGCCGGCTCGATGATGTCGCAGCGCAGCACCAGGGTGGAATCTTCGGTGAACGGGTCGAGGAAGCCGGTGCCGTCTTCCGGCATCAGGATCATGTCGGACTCGTTGATGCCCTTCCAACCTTCAATGGAGGAGCCATCGAACATCTGACCGTTTTCGAAAAACTCTTCGTCCACGGCATGTGCCGGAATCGTGACGTGCTGCTCCTTGCCCTTGGTATCGGTAAAGCGCAGGTCCACCCACTTGACGTCGTGTTCTTCGATAAGGGCGAGGGTCTTCTCAGCCATTGTGTCCTCCACTATGAGCCGCGGCTCGATGTTGTCTAGCTTATCCAACGTCGTTTGTAGCATGCCCCAGGCCGTCTGCCCATGGGGGATGAAATTGTCTATTTTAAAGCATGAGCTATGCCAGCCTAATGCAACACCGCCTACAATCAATGTTAATTCATTGATTATTAAAAGAATAAAAAATCAAAATTTTTGTCTAAGCCAGCACCAGCATAGCGCCGATCATGCTTCATTATGGTGCCATGGCTTACCTGCGCACATAAACGGTGCAAAAAAAACGCCATTGCACACTAATGGTGCACCCCGCGTCATCCTCGCCTCAGCAGTGCCTGCTATCGCTTCGTTTAACCGGTTAACACTCACACGAGCTAGAAAAATCAGTAATTTACGCGATTGCCACGCTTTGCAGCCCAAGACTACGATCCCCTTTCACTACGCAACGTTACCGCTACCGCTCATGGCTCATCATGTACAGTTTCGTGATCGATTCACGCCAGGCCTCGGACCACCTCGAGCGCTGTCTTGCCACGCTCGCCCAGGTGACGGCGCGTCATGTCGAGCCTATCGAGCGGCTGGTGCTCCTGGCTCATGACACGCCGGCAGCAAAAGAGATCGTCCAGCGGCAAGGCGCCTACATGGAGGTCGCCCAGCATCTGCCCCGAGGCGCCCGCCGCCACCGCGGAGCCCGGCTGACCCAGGGCGAGATTCTCGTATTTCTCGACGCCAGCTTTGCCGTCACCGAGGACTGGTGGGCCTCCCTGTATCAGGCGTTTGTACAACGCCGCGCCGACGCCGTGATCCTGACCCAGCATCCCCATCTGCGACTGCCGGGCCTGAGCCGGCGCTGGCGACGCTATCAATATGAGCGCGCGACGCGCACCGACCAGGCCAACCCCGGGGCCAACCTGGCAGTGCGCCGCGAATGGTTCGAGCGTCTGGGAGGTTATGACATGCATCTCGACGACACGGCCGATGCCGATTTCGCTTTGCGTCTGGTGCAGTGCCGGGCTCGGCTGATCCTCGTACCGGATCCGACATTGAAAAGCTGATGTTCGACGCATGGTGAGTTTCATCACTGCGCTCACTGGCCAAACGGGGCAGGCGCAGTATGCTTTCAGAAGCGCCCACGATACGCCACGACAGGATGTCGAGACATGGCAGGCGCTCGACCGACACGGCACGAGGCGTGGAGTATGCGCCAGGGAGGGAGTCATGCCGAATCTGTTTCATGCCCAGGATCTCGTTCAGCGCCTGCGCGGGCACTGGCGCAGGAGCCTGGCCGAACCGCTCTGGGGACGCAGCGCCATTCTGATGCTGCAGCGTGTCCTGCCCGACGAGGACCATGCACGCCTGCCGCACAATGCCCCCCACTGCCTGGGACCCGACAGCTTCCGTCAGTTGATCAAGAGCCTTGCGGAACATACGCATATCACCAGCCTGCGCCAGGCACGCCGACCGCATCGCGATCCCCTGCCCCGCATCGCCCTGACGTTCGACGGCGGCTGGCGTGACAGTGCCGAGGTCGCCGCCCCGATTCTCGACCACCTGGCACTGCCAGCCAGCATCTTTCTTTCCGCCGGTCAGTTCGATCGGCCCTGCGGCCCCTGGTGGGCGGTGATCGGGGATGCCTTGTGGGAACGCCACCGCCCCGAATGCGTGCGAGAGGCGCTGGGCGACGCCGGTCTGCCGCTCCCGCCCATGCCGGCGACCCTACCGGACAAGGCCTATAGTCGTACCCTGCATGGCTACCTGACGCTGCTGCGCCAGGCACCGCCCCGACAGTTGCATGACGCCGCCCGAGCGTTACATGCCCAGCTCGACTTGCCGCCCCATGCGCTGGACGCCTTCAGCATCCGGCGTCTGGAGGCGGACGGGCTGATTCGCTTCGGCGCCCACGCCGCGCTGGCCTCGCTCGAGGCGCTCGATGACGCCGGGCTCCGCCGCCGGGTTCGCGAGTCCCGGCGCGAACTCGCCGTGCTGTGTCGCGACCCTCTGCCGACCCTCGCCTTCGCCGATGGCGCCCCGTCGCCCCGCATGCAGCGCATCGCCCAGGAATGCGGCATCGCAGAGGCCCTGAGCAGCGACATCGGCTGGCTGTCGCATCGCGATGCTCCGCTGGCGCTGCCGCGCATTCCCATCTCGCAACCGATCGCCCACAGTCCCGGTCGCCTCTACGACTGGTTGATCGGGCATCTCTGATCCGACAGCACCCGCGGCGCAGGCAGAAGAATCCCCAGGTATAGGCAAGGCCGCAATGTGTGGTAGAATGCCGGCCTTTAATTCCCCGCCTCCGGCAGACATCTCGTTATCCTGACGAAAGCCCTCATGTCAGCTTTGGGGTAACGTCCTGATAACGCAGCGCTTGTCCATTTTCGCGAAGCTCATCCCCACGCCGAGACAGGTGCACGGCTAGGGGCCTTATTCGCCAACCCGCGCCGTCAGTGGTGGCAGCCGTCATGGCCCGCCCCTATAATGCGCCCAATTTTCCAGCAGGATCCCGTCGTGATCGAGAATCTTCGTAACATCGCTATCATCGCCCACGTCGACCATGGCAAGACCACCCTGGTCGACAAACTCCTGAGCCAGTCCGGCACGCTGGACCGCAAGACCGAAGGTCAGGAGCGCATCATGGACTCCAATGACCAGGAAAAGGAACGCGGCATCACCATCCTGGCCAAGAACACGGCGATCCGCTGGCAGTCTCCCGAGACGAACAGGGACTACCACATCAACATCGTCGACACGCCTGGGCACGCCGACTTCGGTGGCGAGGTCGAGCGCGTCATGTCGATGGTCGACTCCGTACTGCTGCTGGTCGACGCCGTCGACGGCCCGATGCCGCAGACCCGCTTCGTGACCCAGAAGGCGTTCGCCCAGGGCCTGAAGCCGATCGTCGTGGTCAACAAGGTCGACCGCCCCGGCGCGCGCCCCGACTGGGTCGTCGACCAGATCTTCGATCTGTTCGACAACCTCGGCGCCACCGACGAGCAACTCGACTTCCCGATCATCTACTGCTCGGCGCTCAACGGCATCGCCGGCATGGATCCGGATGACATGGCCGACAACATGAACCCCATGTTCCAGGCCATCGTCGATATCGTCGAGCCGCCCAATGTCGAACTCGACGGTCCGTTCCAGATGCAGATCTCGGCACTGGACTACAACAGCTACGTCGGCGTCATCGGCCTGGGCCGCATCAAGCGCGGCGCGGTGCGCCCCAACCAGCAGGTCACCGTGGTCGACGTCGACGGTACCACCCGCAAGGGCAAGGTCGGTCAGGTCATGACCCACCTGGGCCTCGAGCGTGTGCAGACCGAGCAGGCTACCGCCGGCGACATCGTCTGCATCACCGGTATCGACGACCTGGGCATCTCCGACACCATTTGCGATCCGGCCGCGGTCGAGGCGCTGCCGCCGCTGTCGGTCGACGAGCCCACCGTGTCGATGACCTTCCAGGTCAACGATTCGCCGTTTGCCGGCCGTGACGGCAAGTACGTCACCAGCCGCAACATCAAGGATCGTCTCGATCAGGAACTGATCCACAACGTCGCGCTGCGCGTCGAGCAAGGCGAGTCGCCCGAGAAGTTCAAGGTCTCCGGACGCGGCGAGCTGCACCTCTCGGTGCTGATCGAAACCATGCGTCGCGAAGGTTTCGAGCTGGCCGTGGGCCGTCCCGAGGTCATCATCAAGGAGATCAACGGCGTCAAGCAGGAGCCTTACGAAGAGGTCATCATCGACGTCGAGGAGCAGCACCAGGGCGCCGTGATGGAAGAGCTCGGCTACCGCAAGGGCGAGCTGACCAACATGAACCCCGACGGCAAGGGCCGTGTGCGCCTGGACTTCATCATCCCCGCGCGCGGACTGATCGGCTTCCGTGGCCAGTTCCTGACCCTGACCTCCGGCACCGGCATCCTCACCAGCCGCTTCGATCACTACGGCCCGCTCAAGCCCGACGCCGCCATCGAGCGTCGTAACGGCGTGCTGGTGTCGATGGTTCCCGGCAAGGCGCTGGCCTATGCGCTCTACGCCCTGCAGGATCGCGGCAAGCTGATCATCGATCACGGCACCGAGGTCTACGAAGGCATGCTGGTGGGCATCAACAACCGTGCCAACGACATGGTGGTCAACCCCACCAAGGGCAAGAAGCTCGACAACATGCGCGCCTCGGGCAATGACGAGAACATCGTCCTGACCCCGCCGGTCAGGTTCTCGCTGGAGCAGGCCATCGAGTTCCTCGACGACGACGAACTGGTCGAGATCACGCCCAACCACATCCGCCTGCGCAAGAAGCATCTCACCGAGAACGAGCGCAAGCGCGCCAGCAAGAGCTGATCCCGGCGCTTGCCCTCAGCCTTATCCAGCCCGCCTCACGGCGGGCTTTTTCTTGGCAAGCGCCTATTGACGCGCTCTTTCCTGACACGCATTCAAGCGCGGCCTGGCGCTGCCGCCTCCCGAGAGATGCGCAATAAAGCCGGGCGGCGACGTAGCGTACAATAGGCCGCCATGACGAACACCTGACACCACGGACAACCCGGGAGACAGCACATGCAACTTGGCATCATCGGACTGGGCCGAATGGGCGGCAACATCGCCCGCAGACTGATCAACCACGGACATGACATCGTCGTGTACGATCACAATGCCGATGCCATCGAGGCGCTGGCCGCAGAAGGCGCCGAGCCGGCAGCCGACCTCGAAGCCATGATCCAGCAACTGGCCACACCACGAGTGCTGTGGGTCATGCTGCCGGCCGGCAACCCGACCGAACAGACCGTCGAGCTTCTGGGTCAGCGGCTGGAGCCGGGCGACATCATCATCGACGGGGGCAACACCTACTACAAGGACGACCTGCGCCGTGCCAGGACGCTGGCCGAGCGGCAGATCCGTTATCTCGACGTGGGCACATCCGGCGGAGTGTGGGGCCTGGAGCGCGGCTACTGCATGATGATCGGCGGCGACAAGGAGACCGTCGACTATCTCGATCCACTCTTCGATGCCCTGGCGCCCGGCTACGGCAGCATCGAACGCACCCAGGGCCGTGACGCTCCCGACGAGCGTGCCGAACGTGGCTACATCCATGCCGGCCCGGCGGGTGCAGGCCACTTCGTGAAGATGGTCCACAACGGCATCGAATACGGCATGATGCAGGCCTACGCCGAAGGCTTCGACATCCTCAAGATGCGCGGCTCGGAAAACGTTCCCGAAGAGGAGCGCCTGCAGCTCGATCTCGCCGATATCGCCGAAGTCTGGCGGCGCGGCAGCGTCGTGTCCTCCTGGCTGCTCGATCTCACGGCTCAGGCACTGGCCCAGGATGTCCAGCTCTCCCGGTTCAGCGGCTTCGTCTCCGATAGCGGTGAAGGCCGCTGGACCATCGAAGCCGCCATCGAAGAAGCCGTTCCTGCGCCGGTGCTGACCTCCGCCCTGTATGCCCGATTCCGTTCACGCCAGAAGGCGACCTACGGCGACCGGCTGCTGTCGGCCATGCGCTTCGGCTTCGGTGGCCATGTCGAAATCCCTCAGTAAGGCCTCGTGAACGGGTCTCGTCAGCCCGTTTCGGATCGTTGCACTGCAACGAGACCTCCCACCCACGGGGCGGTATGCCGGCTGCGTTGACGGCACGCCGCCCCGTGGGCGATATCAGACTATATTAATGACAACGTATTAGATGAATTTCAGCATCATCCTCTGATTGACGCCGAATAAATCCTACTAGCTTGAGGAAGAGAACCATCTGGCTTCGTGCCCTTTCTGCGTCAGACTGATAACGCAAGGATCAAATAAATTACATAAATAAACGTAAGCACTCTGGCCCTTACGCTCGCACGTTTACGCAAGCGCCAGAATCGGGACATCAATGAGGGAGATCAAGGGAATGGCTGCTTTCAGAATCATGCTGACTTTCGGCTCACGCGTCGAAGCCATCAAGACCGCGCCGCTCATCCACGCGTTGCGTCAGCACCCCCATATCGAGGCCCGCGTCTTTGCCGTCGGCCAGCAGCAGGAAATGCTCGACCACGTTCTGGAGCCGTTCGATCTCGAGACGGAGCACCACCTGACGCTACCCCGTCCGGCCCAGTCGCTCAATCAGCACACGGCATCGCTGCTGCCCCGTCTCGACGAGGTCCTCATCGACGAAGCGCCGGACATGGTGATGGTCCATGGCGACTCGCCCAACTGTCTGGTCACGACACTGGCGGCCTTCCATCGTCAGATTCCGGTGGCGCATCTGGAAGCCGGCGTGCCGACCGGGCCCGCCAACCGCTCACGCCCGGAAGAGGCCAACCGGCGACTGGCAAGAAGCCTGGCCACGGTGCACTTCGCGCCGACCGCCGCGGCCCGTGACGCACTGATCAATGAAGGCACCCAACCGGAGCGGATCGTACTTACCGGCAACATCCTCAGCGACGCCCTGCTGTGGGCACGCCAGTGCCTGCGCAACAATCACTGGCAGCCGCCGGAGTCCTCCGCCCTGGCCGCGCGCCGCCCGGTCGGTGGCCCTCTGCTGCTGGTCAACACGCCGCGTTGCAGCTTCGACGAGGGCACGATGCAGCTTTGCCAGACCCTGGCCCACCTGGCGGATCGCCATCCCGAGCTGCGTATCGCCTATCCCGTGCCGCTGAATTCCGACGTCCGCGGTCCGATATTCCAGCACCTCGCCGGTCGCGCCAACGTACAGCTGCTGCCCCCACTGGATTACGCGGAATTCGTCTACCTGCTGGACCGGGCCACGCTGATTCTCTCGGACAGCGATACTCTGCACGAGGAAACGCCCTCACTGGGCAAGCCGCTGCTGGTGCTGCCCAATATCCCCGAGCCGCAGGTCATCGATAACACTCCGCTGCAGCAGATCGAAGACGATCGCGAACGTGCCATCGCCGAAGTGGAATATCTGCTCAGCGACCAGAGCGCCTATCAGCAACTGGCCCAGAGCCGCGACTTCCAGAGCGACGGCAAGGCCTACGAACGCATCGTCAGCTGTCTGGAGAAATGGACCCAGCCGCAGCTCAAGAGACAGACCGCTTGAAGCGTGCGGCGCGCATTCATCGTTGCTGATGGACGGTCCGATCAGCAGCGTTATCAATCCGTTGCGTCTATGCTGTAAGACAAACTCACGGGAAACGTGCGACAGGAGCCAGCATGCATCGCAATATCGAATGGGACACGCCCGGGCAGGCCAGCGTCAGCCAGCATTACTCTCACGAAAAGAACTATGACACCACGCCTTACCCGGGCTTGATCCTATCGGCCCGCCATCAGGGCAAGATCGCCCGAATCAAGGTGGAAGCGTACAAGGAAGGCGTCAGCATCGGCGAAGTGGTCGCACTGATCGACCCGCACAGCGGCGAGCGTCTCAAGCAGCACGGCAAGCTTGAACTCGGCGACACCGTGCGTCTGCCGGATGACAAACGCTCCTTCGAGCCGCAGGAACCGGACGACGACTGACCCGTGCCGGCCAAGCGCGCATGAGCGGCAAATTGCAGGATGAGAACGGCCAGGCTCCGACGGGGTCAATGAACTCAAGCAGTATGCCTCCGACACGCTGCCCAAGCTGAAAGAGCACCTGCAGATGTGCAGCAGCAGCTCGCCAGCGGCCAGTAAGCTGCAGTCTCTGAGGCGACTTGCCGGTAGCACTTGACGATATAGCGTCCCCATGACCGCACCTCGACGGGTGCGGCTTCTTCATGTCTATCCACGCCTTCACGGTCACGCCGTCGCACCTTCGAACGGCTGTTCAGGCCAATTGCGGGTTGGCCACGAAACGCCCCCGGCATGCCTTGAGATGCTCGAGCGCACCGACCTGACCGCTCATCTCGAGCGCATCCCGGTAGACCGGATCATGCCAGCCCTCGATCTCGATCGTGCCGCGATAGCCGTTCAGCCACAGCGCCTCGAGGATGCGCCGCCAGTCGCTGTCGCCCAGCCCGGGGAAACGATGGAAGGCGAACGTCTCGCGACCATGGATGCCGTGAGTGCGGATCACATCCCAGTTCACCTGAGCATCCTTGCCATGCACGTGAAAGATTTTCGGTGTCCATTGCCGCAGCTGCGCGACCGGATCGATGAGATAGAACCACTGGTGCGCCGGCTCCCATTCGAGCCCCAGATTGTCGTCGGGCAGCTCGTTGAACATCAGTTCCCAGGCCGCCGGGTTGTGGGCGATGTTCCAGTCACCGCGCTGCCAGCCACCATGCATCGGGCAGTTCTCGAAGGCGATCCGCACCCCCTTGTCCGCCGCGCGGCTTGCCAGCTCGCCCCATACCGTCCGGAACCTCGGCAGGCTCGCCTCGATGGGCTGGTCACGCAGCCGTCCGGTAAAGGCCGAGACGATATCCGTGCCGAACAGGTGCGCCTGGTCGATCAGCCTCCCCAGCCCGGCCAGGGTTTGGCGGTCCTGTTCATCGTCTTCGAGCGGATTGCCGTAGAGACCCAGCGCACTGATACGCATCCCGGCGGCCTCGGTCGCTTCGTGGAGCTCATCCGCCAGGCGCGGCAGATCGGCACTCCCCAGTGTGCGGAAGAAGAACGGCTGAATGCTCTCGAAACCGTGCTCCGCGAGCCGCTGCACATAGCCCTTGGGATCCGGCGTCTCGGCCTTGACCATCGTGCCGATACGCAGATCCATCGCCGGCGTGTTCATGTCGCCTCCCCATGTCCTCGCCATCCAACGGACGGCCCGCGCTGCTAGCGCGACACCCCGGTATGATGCGCCTGCGTTACCCGTGGAGGCTCCGGCCCGGCGCAGCCCGATAGCCAGACGCCCAGCATCGCCAGCCCGAGAATCGGCAACAGCGCTCTCCTCGTAGATGCTCCGTGGACTCTCATGTCATCTCTCCAGCTTGTCTCGCCGCTTTCGCCACGCCTCATGCACCACCGCCACTGACCGCTGAGGCACGGCCCCATTTCATCCTCGTCCAGGTTCGCCGGCTTCGCCACCCCTCTCCCGGCGGGCTGAACCGGGATCTGCGCCACGACTTGCCCGGCCGATGCCGTCTCACCGGTTACACACCCCTTTCTCTGGTCTAGCCTGACAGGAGAAGCAGACGCCAGGGGAACGATTATGCAACGCCAACACATCGCCACGGCTTGCCTGATGATGACCACTGCCGCATGCTCCTTTGCGGCATTCGCCCAGTCAGACGGCCCTCAACAGGACGTCATTGCCAACACGCTTACCGGCGGCGTCGGCAGTTTCACGCCTGCCGGCTCCGGTCGCGCGCACTTTCAGGGCGCGATCGGCATCAGCACCAGCGATTACTTCCGCGGCGCCTACCGTAACGTGGAAGAAGATCTCGATCAGATCGCCTTCACCACCGGCCTGAGCACGACCATCGAACTGATGCGCGGCAACCAGGGGCCGATTTCGGACCTCAGCCTGAGCCTGGGCACCGCCAACAACTTCGCCAGCGACAGCGAGCGCCCCGCGCTCGACGACGACGGCCATTGGTACAAGAGCAACTGGTTCGCCGGGCTTGCCGGTCGCCTGGGTACCGACTGGCTGGGCAGCCTTACCTATACGGCCTATACCGTGCCGGCGGACGACGACAGCGACGCCAGCCACGAAGTGGCCATCGCCACGCAATATGCCGGCGACAATCGGGTCGGCAGCCTGAATCCGCAATTCGAGCTGGCCGCCCCCTTCGCCAACCACGACGCTCACGGCGTCTTCGCCTCCGCCAGCCTCTCGCCGCAGACCGAGCTCGGCGGCGCCCGCCCGGTCACGCTCACCTTTCCCCTGGAGATCGGCATGGGCTTCGACGATTACTATGGCGCTGGCAGCGGCTCGGCCGGCTACGCACACGTCGGCGTCTCGGCCAGCACCCCGCTGGACTTCGTCCCCTCCCGCTATGGCAACTGGCATGTCGTCGGCCAGGTGGATGTCCTCGCGCGTGATCATGACCTGCGCGCCACTGAACCCGACTTCGCCAGAGACACCGTCGTGCCCAGCGCGACCGTATCGCTGACCATGACGTATTGAGGGAAGCGGCAGCAGCGCTGCCGCATTCCTATTGCCTGGGCGGCAGCGAACAATTCCCGAAGCCGTAACGCATCCCGAGAGACTTTCTGAGCTGCCTGGGCGGCAGCGAACCGCCGCGCATTTCGCGACCGGCCACGTTGAACTTTCTGAGCTGCCTGGGCGGCAGCGAACCCGAAGTGCGCCGCATGCCTGGGCGGCAGCGAACCCCTCACCGGCGAACGTGAAGCCGGCATCTATTTTCTGAGCTGCCTGGGCGGCAGCGAACGACGTAACGGTGGGTTTTCAGTCGTCGAGTCATTTCTGAGCTGCCTGGGCGGCAGCGAACGCCCAATGCACGGTCACCACGCGCGGCGGGTCTTTCTGAGCTGCCTGGGCGGCAGCGAACCTCGCCGATGCCGGTGGTGTCGATGCCGATATTTTCTGAGCTGCCTGGGCGGCAGCGAACACTCGGGCTTTGTTGGATTCCCATGCCCGTATTTTCTGAGCTGCCTGGGCGGCAGCGAACAAAAGCGTGGATGTGCGGGCGATTGGGAATACTTTCTGAGCTGCCTGGGCGGCAGCGAACTCGTTCAACCTCGCAGGCGAAGCGATGGGGCATTTCTGAGCTGCCTGGGCGGCAGCGAACTTGAACGCGAGCGCGTACTGCGCCCAGTGCGTTTTCTGAGCTGCCTGGGCGGCAGCGAACGTGGTGATCGAGGAATTGGCCGACGTGTCATCTTTCTGAGCTGCCTGGGCGGCAGCGAACGCAGCGAGCGTGGTCGGCATCCAGCCGTAGACTTTCTGAGCTGCCTGGGCGGCAGCGAACCCGGAGCCACCGCCACGCTGCGCCTGCCGATCTTTCTGAGCTGCCTGGGCGGCAGCGAACCGATATGCAGATCCATCGTAGCCAGTGAGCTATTTCTGAGCTGCCTGGGCGGCAGCGAACAACGTGCATGGCTCACTCTCGAGCCGCTACGTTTTCTGAGCTGCCTGGGCGGCAGCGAACTTTCAGCAGACTGCTAGCATGGAGAGCTGTATTTTCTGAGCTGCCTGGGCGGCAGCGAACAACCTGATCATCCCCTCCAAGCGGGACACTGATTTCTGAGCTGCCTGGGCGGCAGCGAACGCCGCCCGTGGCGCTGCCTGGAGAGCCGCTAATTTCTGAGCTGCCTGGGCGGCAGCGAACCTCGCGCCGCTGTTGATCTGCATGCCGCCCAGTTTCTGAGCTGCCTGGGCGGCAGCGAACATGGATATCGTCCTTTACGCTCGCTTCATCCTTTTCTGAGCTGCCTGGGCGGCAGCGAACCACTGCCGCCGTATCGAAATGGGCCAAACAGATTTCTGAGCTGCCTGGGCGGCAGCGAACGTGACGCTGAAAGATGGCGAGGTTTGGGATGATTTCTGAGCTGCCTGGGCGGCAGCGAACGTGATCGATGTCATATACCGGCTTCGCAATATTTTCTGAGCTGCCTGGGCGGCAGCGAACACGGAGGCGTCGAAGTGCAGGTGTCTTGGCCATTTCTGAGCTGCCTGGGCGGCAGCGAACACTCGAAGAGCGCGGCTATCAGATCAGCGTCTTTTCTGAGCTGCCTGGGCGGCAGCGAACATTGCATCATGACTACTCAACGTACCGACCTTTTTCTGAGCTGCCTGGGCGGCAGCGAATTCAGCGCACAACGAAAGGGATGGAAGTTGTTATTTCTGAGCTGCCTGGGCGGCAGCGAACATGTCGGTGATTACATATTGCTCGCCCTCTATTTTCTGAGCTGCCTGGGCGGCAGCGAACGTTTCCCCGGGTGTTGCGGCAGATGTTCAGCATTTCTGAGCTGCCTGGGCGGCAGCGAACAACCGGTAATCACCACGGTATGTTCTCCGACATTTCTGAGCTGCCTGGGCGGCAGCGAACATGCAGCTCAGCACGAAGTGCGAGACTGCGATTTTCTGAGCTGCCTGGGCGGCAGCGAACGGCGACTGCTGGAAGGGGAGCTGGCCCTTAAATTTCTGAGCTGCCTGGGCGGCAGCGAACGGGTTTGTTACTGGCTGTACGGCCCCGATGAATTTCTGAGCTGCCTGGGCGGCAGCGAACCTGGCCGGGAGGGAGTTGAAGGCCTACATCAATTTCTGAGCTGCCTGGGCGGCAGCGAACGTTTCAGCCAGAGCAGTTTATCGGCACTGAGCTTTCTGAGCTGCCTGGGCGGCAGCGAACGGGTCCATGGCGTGCCCCTTATTTCAGGATCATTTCTGAGCTGCCTGGGCGGCAGCGAACTCCGCGAACGTACTGCCCAGCAACGCCTATTTTTTCTGAGCTGCCTGGGCGGCAGCGAACCAACCCGATGCTGCAGGACGTCAACATCGGCTTTTCTGAGCTGCCTGGGCGGCAGCGAACTAATCCTTGGCAAGCAGCGCAATGGGCCTACATTTCTGAGCTGCCTGGGCGGCAGCGAACCGATGACCTACACCGCTGAGGTGCAGCATATCTTTCTGAGCTGCCTGGGCGGCAGCGAACTCATGGGAACTCTCGATAGCAGTCAAGCAAAATTTCTGAGCTGCCTGGGCGGCAGCGAACGGCAACTCAAGATCATGGCCGCGACTCTTGAGTTTCTGAGCTGCCTGGGCGGCAGCGAACCGCTCGAGGCGGTTGCCGGCTTGGATAACAGCTTTCTGAGCTGCCTGGGCGGCAGCGAACGACCCTGCTCATGCCCTACGACTTCCCCGCATTTTCTGAGCTGCCTGGGCGGCAGCGAACAGAGTAGCTGGATCAGGCTAGTACAACCGACATTTCTGAGCTGCCTGGGCGGCAGCGAACAGCGCCGCCGAGGAATACGGATTCACTGGGAATTTCTGAGCTGCCTGGGCGGCAGCGAACTTTTTGCTTGAGCGCCTGGCCCAATTTGAGCATTTCTGAGCTGCCTGGGCGGCAGCGAACAATCTTCAGGTCATAGTCGTTCTGCAGCCGCTTTTCTGAGCTGCCTGGGCGGCAGCGAACAGCTGGCGGCGCTGTCGGTGCGGGCGGAGGGATTTCTGAGCTGCCTGGGCGGCAGCGAACTTGACCGTCGGCGAGAACCGCTACCTGACGCTTTTCTGAGCTGCCTGGGCGGCAGCGAACGGCACAACGCATTGCACAAGGAGGCATGCCATTTTCTGAGCTGCCTGGGCGGCAGCGAACCCTTGATCCAGCCGGCGGGGTCGCCTGCCACGTTTCTGAGCTGCCTGGGCGGCAGCGAACAATGCTTCCTTATTCTGGGGCACGAATTGCTATTTCTGAGCTGCCTGGGCGGCAGCGAACTGGACCGCTGACAGACAGCATTGATGATCTGAGTTTCTGAGCTGCCTGGGCGGCAGCGAACGGTAACGGTATAGAACATGCCGACGTGCCCCATTTCTGAGCTGCCTGGGCGGCAGCGAACGTTTTCGGCTTTGGTACGCTCGAAAATCACCCTTTCTGAGCTGCCTGGGCGGCAGCGAACTTACAGCTTGCCCAGGCGGGCATGCTGGATCTTTTCTGAGCTGCCTGGGCGGCAGCGAACATACGCGCCCAGCCCTTCGCAGAGATCGTCGATTTCTGAGCTGCCTGGGCGGCAGCGAACATCGCGCCGGACGGAGCGCAGCGTCAGCAGGCTTTCTGAGCTGCCTGGGCGGCAGCGAACATGCAGTGCTTGGCATCCTGATTAAGCCGCTTTTTCTGAGCTGCCTGGGCGGCAGCGAACTCTGATCTCAATGGAAAAGCAGGGCCGGGTGATTTCTGAGCTGCCTGGGCGGCAGCGAACCGCGGGGCCGATACTGGTGTCCCAGCTTACGATTTCTGAGCTGCCTGGGCGGCAGCGAACCAAGTATTCCTCGCTGTTTCCGAAGGCCACTGTTTCTGAGCTGCCTGGGCGGCAGCGAACCACGAGAACCTTAGCAAACCTGAAATTTCCCATTTCTGAGCTGCCTGGGCGGCAGCGAACCTGCCTGGGCGAGTATCACGGGTATTTTCAGCTTTCTGAGCTGCCTGGGCGGCAGCGAACCACTCGATGGCGTAGCGTTCCGATCGGATAGCTTTCTGAGCTGCCTGGGCGGCAGCGAACGGGCTGAAGTATGGCTTCCGGTCGGGACTTGATTTCTGAGCTGCCTGGGCGGCAGCGAACCGCGCAGTGGATGATGATGTGATCAACGTCACTTTCTGAGCTGCCTGGGCGGCAGCGAACGAGGCGTGGGCCGATTCTTCAAGGGTGTCCTGTTTCTGAGCTGCCTGGGCGGCAGCGAACATGACCAGGCTTACCAAGGAGAAGGGCTCCCTTTTCTGAGCTGCCTGGGCGGCAGCGAACCTCGCCATCAAGGGGGCACCGCCACTCGAACTTTTCTGAGCTGCCTGGGCGGCAGCGAACGATGCCATGGCAGCACGGGTGCCTTTCTTCCTTTTCTGAGCTGCCTGGGCGGCAGCGAACTGTCTTTCGTAGCATCCCCGTGATCGACCGCATTTCTGAGCTGCCTGGGCGGCAGCGAACCATGGCCCGCTGAACCTGCGGCGGCGCGTCAATTTCTGAGCTGCCTGGGCGGCAGCGAACCGTCTGCGAGAGGAACTCATCGGAGGCGTTCATTTCTGAGCTGCCTGGGCGGCAGCGAACCACCTTCGCCGGGGAGGCCACCACCAAAGCGTTTTCTGAGCTGCCTGGGCGGCAGCGAACTTCCGGCAACGCGTGGCCTCGTCACTGGCAGCTTTCTGAGCTGCCTGGGCGGCAGCGAACTAGAGCGTATTTACGTTAAAGGTCTGATTGTTAAAGAGCAATGCTGTTATAGAGCAACGCCTCCCTTTTCAGAGAGGCGTTGCTAACTCCTTGTTTTTCTACGGCCTATAAAAGCGCCTGAAAAAAAGGGTCAGAACCAGGGGATGGTGGCTTCGCTGCTCAGCCCGTAATGATTGAAATGCCCTGGAGCCGACTGCAATTGCGGTTGGCCATGTTCGATGAACAGGGCAAATCGCTGTCCGCTGGAGCGGCTATTGAGCTGGATGAAAGGGAGAGCGATGCGCTTCTCGGCACTCTCTGCAAACAACGCCTGAGCTTCTTCCACAGTGATGTCATGCCGCCGGGCATAACGTTTCACCTGACTGGCATTGCCCGTCTTGAACTGCCGACGCCTGACCACTCGGTGGCGAACACTCCCCGGCACCGGCTGAATGCCATCGATCTGCACGAGTTCGCGCATGCCGGCCTGCCAGGGTTGTTCCATCAGCTGCTCAAGCCGCGCCTGCTGGCCATGCAGGCGTAGCCGATCACCCGGTGTGCGCGCACGCATACCAATCTTGTGATCGGGCAGACTGATGCCGATATCATCGATATCCAGATCGAACAGGGCCCGGTGCAACTTGCCGTAGAGCGCGCCCATCAACATGGCCGGTGGAAATTCCGGATCGGGGCGCAGGCGAATGTCAATGTAGTGATCCATGTCTTACCCCGCATCACCAAAGACACCACCACGAATCAGGATGGCCATCACGAAGTGCTGATCTTCAGTGGATGGGGCCTGGTCCTTGAGCAGCCAGTTATCCAGCAGGTTGTAGAAATCCTTCTTCTGCTTCGGCTGGCGATAGGCGGCGCCCTGCGTAGTGACGGAGCCGTAGGGTTCGACAGCAATCGGCCCCAAATCGCTACCATCTTCCGGTGCCGGGTACCAGGTATCGATGGTGCGCAGGGCGTTGCCGATCTTCTGCGAGTGAATGGCGGCGTTCTTGTCGTCACCGATGCTGTAGAGCGTCTTGCTCTTGTCGCCACGGGCACGATCCAGAATCAGCTCCTGCGACGGAAATACTTCCTGCCCGGCTCCCACCCGTGCGAAGGCGACGACATCCAGCAACAGATACTGCTCGCCGGCCAGGGCCAGAGCAATGAGATCACCCAGTTCGCGGGTCTGCTCGTTGCCATGAAAATCACGTGTCGAATGACCGAGCGCATCGAATGTCCACTGCTGCGCGGCCTCGCCCTCTTTCATCTGACTGACCGTGACCTCAACCTGCTCGGCGCCGATGCGGTTACGCCAGAGAAAGCGACCGTTGGCGAGGTTGCAAGCATAGCGGTGGGCCAGCTCGCCGAACCCGTGCTCACTGGCATAGCCTTTGACCGTCTGTTTCAGCTTCTGCTGGTACTCCGCGCTGTTGCAGGCCGAGGGCGTACCGGCGCCAGCCAGTACACGCAGCGTGAAGCGTACCGAGAGCGTGTCGGCATCATGGGGTAAAGAAGCTATATCAACCAGTTGTGGATTGGGTGACTCGACCTTCATGTTTTGCTTTAACGCATCTTTCTCTTCCTTTCCTTTAAGGCGGTGTGACGCAGTTCCCCTGACAGCTTTCTCGCGAACTGGCACGGCAGGCCATTGATCATACCGGTCTCGTTCCCCCCAGGCTCCGGCGCCGAACAAAGCATCGGAGGGATCGAGCTTGCGCTCGAAGGCAAGGACGGAAGCGGTTTTCAAAGCATCATTCTTGGCCATGTTTATTCTCCTTGATGGTCACTCTTCGTCGAATTGCGTCTGGGCGTAGCCATTAACGAGGCGATAGACACCTCGCTCGAGATCGTTTTCCACGACCCACATCAGATCGTCGGGTTTTTGGATGCGATGAGGGCTGACCCACTCGCCGACGGAATGGAGACTTTCCACGAACTGAAACGGCACGCTCGGGTCGCGCGCGTTGGCAACCTCGCCGGGCTTGTACAGATCGGAGATAGCGCCGTAGCCGACCGGAATCGGCACCAGCCAGCCGGGATAAGGGCGGCGGACTTCCCAATGCACCGTCTCCTTCTCCTTGCCGTCTTCATCCTTGCACTTCTCGACTCGGCACTCATGATTGAGGCGCGACAGATCAAGCCAGGCGTCGAGTGCAGTGGCGTTTTCGTTATCCGCCTGGAGCGTGGCGGTATGCTCGGTAAGGCGGTCGTCGCGCAGGACCAGGGCAAAGCCGGGAAGCAAACGGCGCTTGAGTCGCCGAAACTGACGACTACGCTCCTCGGCGCTCTCGTCCAGCGCGATCAATTCGGGGTGATGGCGCTTTTGACCAGGCAGTGGTGGCATCACGCTGCCGCCGGCGATGCGCATGCCGCGTACGATCTCGTCGATCTCACGCGCTGTACGGGAGCGCATTTCATGGCTGACGACGCAGGCGCTGTCCAGCACCTCGACGTTCACTATCAGCGTGAGATCGAGATGGGCGCGGCCTTCCTCGACGATGGCGGCGGTACTACCACTCTTGTCGACGGGGTTACGGGTCAGATGAAAGGTGCGGGGCCGATAGAGATGATTGGGACCGCCGGGCGTGGCCTGGGGTACGAAGTCGTGGCAGACCACCCCTACGCCGGAAAAGGCTAGCTCAACATGCTCGGGTAGCTGACGCTCTAATGCGTGGATCAATCCGATAAAGGCACTCATCGCCGGGAAGCCCCAAGTCATCGGACTGGATATGGCGTTGGCGTTCTGGACGCGCAGATGTGGCAGGATCAGTAGGTGATCAATCATGCGTGCCGTCTCCCAGTTTGTCGTCTGCATCGTCACCAAGGCAGTCCTGCAGGTCATCCAGCTGGCGACGGAAGCTTTCCATCAGCGCTGCGGTTTGCCGTACCCAATGGTCATATTCCGTATCGCCAAGATTCAGGCGACTGTGCTGAGACAGGACGTAGTTCAGCCATTGCGCAAATTGCGCGCATATCTCGACGGGCCAGTTAGCGGCGCGGCGTGCCTGGCGGAAATTGTCGTCCAGTTCGGCGCGCCCCGGATCAAGCCAGTACTGTTGGAAGATATCCAACCGACAATCGTTATCATGCGTCCAACCGGGCGGCAGGCGGTGCATCTCCAGCATGAACAGCACCAGTTCGTCGGCTAGCATGGCCGCCAGATCGTCACGCAGGTCGCGGGTCTGATAGTTGCGCTCAGGATCGCTTTCCAGAAAGTGCTTGAGGTCTGAGATGATCTGGCGCACCGGCGCCCGCCGCGCAAAACGTCGAAAAACGGAGTCGGTGCGCAGCGGCGCACGCACATCGCGGGAGACCCAGGCTGGCGGCAGCGAGGCGAGCAGATAGTTCTGGCCGCCGCGTTCACTGTTGAGCTGGGAGATGTTTTGCGGCTTGGTACCGCCCAGCTTCTGCACGGCGAGGTTGGGGTAGTCGCAGTAGCCGTCGGTCGAATAAGCCTTGTTCTTCCGCGCTTGGCGGGCCTGCTTGCCGATATCGCCAAAACGGTCCGTGCTGATGGCCTGAAAAATGTGCTGCGCCAGCGAGGTGGCGTAGAGCGGAGCCAGCAGCAGGTAGTGGTCATCATCTGTCGGGTCCGTGCCATTCAGCCAGTACAGCTGCTTGGCCCGGGTATGAGAAGTGGCGTTGCCGCGCGACTGGGTGATGGCAGCGAAGGCGCGGATCCACTCGATCGCCTGGGCGCGATCATCACTGAGCGCCTGCATCAGCGTTTCATCTTTTGCCAGCGCCCGCTCAAGTAGCGGTTGCCCTTCGTATTCGAGCCGCAGGAACTTATAGACATCCAGTGCCGCAGCGTTGCCCACCACATCGCCTTGAAAATCATCTGGCAGAACATGACTGCCGACTAGCGTGCGTGTCGGTAATACGTTGGGCGGAGCGTAAAGATTGGTGCCCTTGGCATCGGGATGGATAGGCTTGAGCGAGTGAGTGACGACCTGAAGCTGGGCTACACGGCGTGCGGCGTCACCGATCCAGTTAGTGCGCCGGAATTGCTCGACGGTCGCCGCGTATTTTGGGTCATCAGGAGCGAGTTTTTCGAGACGGGCGCTGCATCGCTCCTGCAAGAACTCATCGATCAGCCGCCGAAGGGCTGAGAAGTGTATGTCTGTTGTCATGGACTCTCTGCCTTCAGTTGGGTAATAATATCCATTGTACTCTTATGAATCTTCATCACCGGATCGGCTATTCTAAACTATACTTGCAATTAAACTAATCTGCTGTAAGGCAGCTAAGAAAATTGTGCTCTTGATGCTGGAGCCTTACCGCTGCCGAACAGGCAGCTTTACCCTACCCAGCTAGTTTCCCCGCTATACCGTATGGCGGTATAGCGCTACACTAGGAATAGCTAGATGATTGATTCCTTCAGGGACTCCTGGCTTTACGAGTTCCACGTGAATGGCACCATCCATCGTGCTATTCCGTCGGATCTCGAAGCCGCTCTGCTGCGCAAGCTTGATATTCTGGATTTCGCCAACAGCGAAGCCGATCTGCGTGTGCCGCCGGGTAATCGGTTCGAGCATCTGAAGGGATCGCTGAAAGGCTGGTGCTCCATTAGAGTCAATCGGCAGTACCGACTGATCTTTGAATGGGACGGCCAGCGGGCGCATAACGTTTACCTCGACCCGCATACCTATCGGTGACGTCATGATGCAGACCCAGCGCAAACCGACCTCGGTCGGCGACATGCTGAAATACGAATTTCTAGAACCGTTCGGGCTGACCCAGACCGCGCTGGCACGCGCTATGGGCGTACAGCCGCGGCTGGTCAACGAGCTGTGTCGCAATCGCCGCGTCATTACGGCAGATACAGCGCTAATGCTCTCCCGGGTGTTCGGTAACTCGGCGCAGTTCTGGCTCAACCTGCAGCAGAAAAACGATCTCTGGGACGTCATGCATGATGAGCGGCGCCGTGCACGAGTCGAAAAGGCGGGTCCGCCCCCTGAAATGGCCTGAACGTTAGGCAGCGCCATCAGCGCCTCACGAATCCCAGCGCAGGATGAAAACTCCAGCCCCGCATGTCATCGCGTAATCGAACGGTGCCGAAACGCTCGGCGCAGCGCATCAGGCTCATGTTCATGTCACTCGCCTGGGCGACCAGCGCATCCATGTAATCCGGCTCGTTCCACGGCGTGATTCGCGCATTGTCGATTGCCTCGTCCGTCAAGCGCGTGCAGCGTGTGTTGCCAGGGGTATAGGCGGTGATCTCTCCACGCTCGGTGTTGGCCTCCCAGAAGCCGTAGTCCTCTTCGCTTTCGTCGGGGAGTAATGCCAGTTCCACGTAGGTGGCCGGATCGAAGCGAAACGGCTGCTGCTGCGAAAGCACACCAGAAAGCGTAATCCGCGGCACAACGTGCCAGCTGTATGCGCCCAGCCGAAAAGTGGAAAGGCCGGCCGCTTGGCCCTTGGCGCGCTTGCGCTCACGTTTCGACAGCTTGGCGGGATCGGCCTCCGGTACGGGTGCAGCCTCCGGTGTCTTGGCAACCATCAGCGCCGCCAGCCGTGCATGTTCCAGATCCACCAGCTTCTCGCCGGGTAACAGCGGATCGGGTGCCAATAATCGCGGGCGGGCGTCGATGGTCTCGGATTCCTCCGGCCTGAGCAGTGTTTCCAGTCGGTGATGCTGCAGCCGCCAACGGTTGTCGCTCTCGAAGCCCGGCTTGCAGAAGGCGGCCTCGCCATGACGCTCGAGATGGCGGGCATTGGTGTCCAGCAGCGCAATGTTGGGCGCGGTGACCGACTCCGAGCGGTGGCGCCTCACGCGGCCGGCAAGCTGGATGATCGAGCGCATCGAGGAGGGCTCGACCACGGCCCAGTCGTAGTCGTGGTCGCGACCTACCTCGGTCACGGGCGAGCCCAGCACGATGAACAGCTGCTCCGGCTCGGCGGCGCGTTCCAGTCGGTGGCGGATATCGGGCAGGTCTAATACCGCCAGTTCATGGCTGCGATTGAGGGTGCGATCCAGCCGTTCCTCGATACGCGAACGCAGCAGCAGCGGAAACTGCGAGTGGTAGGCGCAGAGATGAATACGGCAACCATCCGGGATGTCAGCCCGGTAGAGCGCCAGTGCCACTTCGACCAGTGGTTCGATATTGGCCATGCGGATCAGCCCGAAACTGACCCGTTTGTCGGTATGGGGGTCGATCGTATGATGCACGGCGTGCAGCGCCAGCGCTTGCTCGAGCATCGTCTGCGCCAGTGCCGAGCGGACGATCTCGGGCTTCGGGCTCGATGCGGAAACGGGCACCAGTCGAGCCAGCCTTCGAGGTGACGCGTCGGCCAGCCTGGCAGTGCGCCTGCGGGCAAAGGTGTCATGGGCGGCATCGAATGCATTGCTATCGACGCAGTCGACATGCTGACGATCATGTTCATCGAACCAGGCGCAGCAAACATTGACGGGCTGTCCCGGTTCGCCGCGATTGCGCTGAAACTGACGGCGCCCCTCGCGGTAAGCATCGAACAAGCCGCGTACCAGGGCCGGGGGCAGCGTGGCGGAAGAGAGCAGCACACGCGAGCCGAGCATGCCGGTCCAATGCACCAGGCGGGTCAGCGCCGGCAGGTCGTCGATGTCGAAATCGTCCGGCTCGTCGAGCACCAGGTCGCCGCTCATCAGGCGCAGCATCGGCGCTATCTGATGGCCGCCGCGCAGGCTTTCGGTGGCTGGCACCAGATGATCGATGGTGCAGACCAGGATCGGGGCGCTGATCAGTGCCTTGACGTTGGGGTTGGCCACCGCCTTGGCGAGCAACGGGTGATCGTCGAAACGACCTTCGAAATGCACATGGCCTTGCTCTTCGAATAGCGATTCTCGGGATGCCGACCCGCTGGCTTCGGCCCGGGACTGCTGATGCTCGAACAGGGCGCGACTGGCACTGCCGCCCACGCGTACGGCGAGATCGTCGCTGCCGAGCCCGAGGCGTTCGCGATAGGCCTGTCCGGTCTGCAGGGTCAGGGTGCGCAATCCGAGCGCGATCGAGAAGCGTGCGCCCTGTTCGGGATCGGCCAGGGCATACAGGATGCGGCCGTTGGCGAGCGTCTTGCCGCAACCGGTCGACGCCATGTTGATGCCAAAGAAACCCTGCTCTCGCGATTTGCCGCGCAGCCCGGTGGCGAGATCGAAGGCGCGGTCCTGCCAGCGAAAGCGTGGATTCTGGCTGCGTTTCTTGAAGCCCTTGTGGCGTGCGATGCGCGGCAGCGCCTCGACCATGTCCGGTAGCCGGTGAGTGATCTCGCCCACGCCACGGGTCACGCCCAGCAGATGCTCATCGAGCGGCTGGCAGAACTGTCGTTTGCCATGCTCGAAAACGGTGTTGGCGTAAAGCTGCCTCGACCAGTCGCCCTTCAGGCGGCCTGCATCGGTGAGGCCGGAATAGTGATGGTCGGAAAGCATCAGGGCCATGCGGGCCAAATGCATCACGAAGGGATTGTCCAGCGGTGGTTCCGTAGGCTTTTTCATCAACTCCAGCAGCTGACGGGCAAGGCGCTGGCTGCGTGCTCGCCAGGCATCCGAGGTAACCGGCAAGCCATACGAGAAGCGCCACCAGGGCGCTAGATCGGCTGCAGCATCTTCGGGTGGTCGTTCGTTCCAGTTGGCGGTAAAGGCTTCGGGCAGCCGCGGCAGGCTGCCCGCATTGAGATGGCCGCGAGCGCCGACCCGCTTTTGCTTTCCATCGCGGTCATCAAAGGCGGGCATCGCCGGCAAGCGGTGGTGGCTCAGGATCAGCCAGCCGATGGCCGCCGCTATCGGCGGCAGACTCGTGAACGGCGCGTCGCTATCTTTCAGTGAATCCAGCCCATCACGCTTGAGCCGCTCCAGCCAGCAGGCATCGTCGCCTGCCGTCGGGGCCAGAAGCCGGTTGAGCCACTGTGTGTCGGGGTCATTGCCGACGAAAGCCTGCAGCAGGCGTAGCGAAACCCATTCGTGGCGATAGAGGTTGCGCCCTTCCAGCTTGCCGGCAAGCCGCCACTGAAAAGCCTGCGTGGCCTTACCCAAGTCGTGGAACAGCGCGGCCAGCGAGGCGAGCAGGTGAATCAGCTGGCCGCTGTGCCAATCGTTCTCATCCTCCGCGCGCAGAATATTGCGCCGAGTGGTGTTGGTCGGCGTAGCGCCGCGAGCGTTGAATTGCGAAGCGTCCCCTACGACCCACAACAACTCGCTGTGATCGTGACCCCGGATCCAGTGGCAGGCGATCGCCGTATTCTTGCGTGCCTTGCTGCGCAGCAGCTTCCTGAGCGTGTCGAGCCCAGCCTTGGTGATGGAGGTCTGCCAGGTACGTTCGCCACGGCGCTCGGCGAACTGATCGAGAATCCGCCGCGTTTCCTTCAGGGCGTTCTTGTGGCACTGCGAGACGATCAATATGTTCATTGGCTGGCCTCGAAGGCGAGCCGTTCGGCCACGCTTTTCAAGGTGTCGATCATGGTATCGAGCGCTTCCACGCGAGTGAGACGCTCGATGCAGGCCTGGCGGAACTCCTGCTCTTCATCGCCACGGCTGGCAGAAATGAACGCCTGCGGCAGGATCACGGCGTCCTTGATCAGGTCGGCGACATCGAACACCAGCCCGCCGCGACGAGTCTTGCCATGCAGTACGGCGAGCCCGTGCGGCAGGCCCATCACCCAGGTCGCCGTCGCACCAAGGCCATAGGCGAGATAGTTGCCATGATCGAGGAAGCGATTGGCGGGATCGGCGCCGCTGCCGTTCTTGGCACGCGAGAAGTCGCCGTACTCGCTGGCCTGGCTTGCCAAACGGAAAAGCTGCTTGGTGAGACGTGCCTCTTCGGTGAGCAGCGCCGTGGTGTCCGGCGCCTGCGCGATGGCGTCACGGCTGCGCTTCAACAATCCGCTCAGCTCGGCAGCGCTCGGCGTGAAACCACTGTCGCGCTGGAAGCGCCCCTCCAACCAGTGGCGTTCGACCTGTTCGAGCCGCGCCCGCTGAAAACTGCGCGCCGCCTCCAGGCGGAGTGCATCATCGAACCAGAAGCGTACCCACTGCTGCAGATATTCGGTAGGCCGGTACTCGCTTTGTGGGTTGAACCAGGCGACCTCGACATCGACCTCGTTGGCGGAGAACAACGGCGTGCCGCCTCCGCCGCAGAAGCCGACCAACACACCGGCCTTGGCCAGCTCGCGCATCGCTGCCTGGGTGATCGAGGTACCAGTGCCCAGCAGTAGCGAGGTAGTGTTGGCGATGGGGATGTTCCAGTACTTCGAGCGCTTGCCCTCATCGGTGACGTACTCGACACGTCCACCATTGACCAGCACTCGGCAGTGTTGGAGGTAGTACAGATTCGCCCGCTTCGAGTGCAGGATCGTTTTCAGGTCGGAAGGTGACAGATCGTCCATGGCGTCCTCGGCGAAGCAGCTTTGGTTAACCGTTTTTGCATATAAGCAAATTAAGCTACCTACTGCTACCGAAGAGAAACATTATCTCTTGGTCGGCGCTGGGCGATGAATGAGGAAGGCAGGCGTGAAGTCTTCATACCTGGACGACACGGGAGCACATCGTACGGCTTGCGCCGCTGCCCCCAAGAAAACTGCAAGAAAAGATGTGCCGCCGGGAATCGATTCTCACCGCTTCCCGGCGCTCGGCTCAACCATGATCCTGAACTGGGCGGGCACTCTCCTCCGGTGGCGTGATCTCGCCCTTGAGATACTGCTCGGTCGTCAGGAGAAACAGCCGACAGAACAGCTGATGGATGGCCGCTTCCCGCCTCTCGGCCAGCAGATCGGGGTCCTCGTCGGCCAGGGTCGGGTCGTGCTTGGGATATTCCCAGGCCAGGCGTACCGAGCCGGAGGTGGCGTCGAAGATCTGCAGTGTCGGGTTGGTGCCCTTGAGCCCGGTATTGATGCGATATGTCATGTTGGCCTCCTAGCAGGCAATTGATAAAAATTATCATTTGCATAGAAGAAATCTAGAAGGCCGCTCCCGCCCTGTCAAGACAAATGACAATCATTATCAAAAAGAGATCTCTCATCAATACGAAGGCCTCGCCCACCGAAGCGGGCAAGGCCGTCGCATGCCGATTGCGTCCGGCGGCAGGGCCTCAGCCGGGCGGCTGCTCGGGGTTGTCGGGCATGCTGGTCGTGCCCGGCGCTTCACGGCTGAGGTGCAGATAGTGCAGGTGGCGCTCGTACTGGTCGAGGATGTCGCCGATGACTTGATCGCGGGAGTAACCCATCAGGTCGTAGCCCTGGCTGCCCTCGAGCAGGTAGACCTCGAGCCGGTAATAGCGGTCCGAGGCATGGGGCGTGTGCATGGCGAACCCCGGCGTGGTGAAGCCCTGACTCCAGACCTGATAGGTGAAGTTCTGCTCCTCCTCGAAATCGACGTTGAGCGCGAGATATTCATCGCCGTTCTGCTCGCCCTGCTGCACCTCGACGTTAACGCCCTGTTCGCGCAGCGAGTCGCGAACCGACTCCATGGCCGGCCGGCAGACGTTATCGAGAAAACGCCGCGCCTCCTGGCGGTCGGGAAAGCTCATCGCCCGCTTGAGGCGCTGCTGCCAGCTCTGCGAGGTGTGGCGCTCGCCACCGCCGCCGGTACGCCCGGAGAGCTGGCCCGCCAGGCTGGCACGCCGGCTGTCCTCCTTGAAGGCTTCCAGCTTGAGTGCCTTGTAGAGTCCGGCGATCATGAAGAACAGCACGACCGAGAACGGCAGCCCGGTGATGACCACCGCACTCTGTAGCGTGGTCAGCCCACCGGCCAGCAGCAGGGCCAGTGTCAGCACGCCGATCACCGCCGACCACAGGATGCGCATCCAGATCGGCGCATCGCTGTTGACGTCCTTGAGGATCGAGGTGAAATTCGACAGCACCAGCGCGCCCGAATCTCCGGACGTCACGAAGAACACGATCGCCAGGACGCTCACCGCAAGGGTCGTGAAGATCGGCGCGGGGTACTGCTCGAGAAACAGATAGATGCCCGACGGCGGGTTGGCCATGATCTGCGCGCCGAAGTCGGTGGCTCCGTTCATGGCCATGTCGATGGCGCTGTTCCCCAGTAACGACATCCACAACATCATGAAGATGATGGGTAGCGTCAGCGTGCCGAAGACGAAGGTACGGATGGTGCGCCCACGCGAGATGCGCGCCAGGAAAAGCCCCACGAACGGCCCCCAGGCGATCCACCAGGCCCAGAAGAACAGCGTCCAGGCGTTGAGCCAGCCGGTGGGCGGATCGAAGGCGTAAGTGTTGAAGGACATGCTCACGAAACCGGCCAGGTAGTCGCCGATGTTCATCACCAGGGCGTTGAGCAGAAAGATGGTCTTGCCGGCGAACAGCACGAACAGCAGCAGCGCCACCGCGAGCAGGATGTTGAACTCGGAGAGCCGGCGAATGCCTCGTTCCACGCCGGTCACCGCGGAGATGGTCGCGAACAGCACGATGGCGAGCACCAGGATGACCTGCGTCCAGGTACTTTCGGGAATGCCGAACATGTAATCCAGCCCGAAGTTGAGCTGGATGATGCCGATTCCCAGGCTGGCAGCGATACCGAAGACCGTGCCCAGTACTGCGGCGGTATCCACGACATGGCCGATGGGACCGTAGATCTTTTCGCCGAAGATGGGATATAGCGCACTGCGGATGGTCAGCGGCAGATTGTAGCGATAGCTGAAGAAGGCCAGCGACATCCCCACCAGCGAATAGATGCCCCAGCCGGACAGCCCCCAGTGCAGAAAGGTCAGCTGCATGGCATGGCGCGCTGCGGCGACCTGGTCCTCCGGTGCCCCGGGAGCGTTGTAGAACTGCGTCACCGGCTCGGCCAGTGCGAAGAAGATTACGCCGATGCCGATGCCGGCGGAGAACAGCATTGCCGCCCATGAAAAGATATTGAAGTCGGGCCGGGAGTGCTCCGGGCCCAGGCGGATCTTGCCGAAGCGTGACAGACCGACGCCGATGACGAAGACCAGATAGATCACTACAGTCAGGAAGTAGTACCAGCCGAAGGTATGGGCGATCCAGGCCAGAATCGCATTGATCACGCTGTTGGCCTGTTCGGTGGCCAGCATCGTCCACAGCGAGAAGACGACGATCCCGATCACCGAACTGTAGAAGACCACCGGATTGAGACGGTCCCGCGATGCGGCATCGCTATTGTCCTGGTTACTCATATCGGTCCCTGAAGAGTCGGAGAAATGGGCGGGCGCAGCGCGCACACCTATCCGGCCGCCGGTATCCTGCATCGGCGACACGCATCATGCTGGTTCGAGTCGTGGCCCTGCGACCGTCGTCTTCAGAGTAGAACAAGAACCGCCGGCACATGACGTTATGTAACATCCACGCCTGCCGGCACTTGGCGGGCACGTGCGATGATGCGCGTTCCTCTTTACAATTCCCTGGCCGCCTGCCCGAATCCGGAGATTGCCGATGTCCTTCCTTCGCCTTGCCTGTCTTGCCCTGGGACTCACCCTGTCCACGCTGGCCCAAACCCAGGCCCAGGCCCAGCCGGACCGGCAGGAGTGGGAGGGGTATCGCGATGCGCTGGAGCGGGGCGCGCAGCAGGCCCAGGTATGGCAGTACGGCTGGGGCAGCGTTTATGGCGTCAGCCTGGCGGTCAACGCCTACCAGGCCAGCGAGGCGGAAAGCCAGGACGACCGTTTCGACGCGCGGGTCGGCGCGGTGAAGTCGGCGCTGGCCCTGGGCGGGCTGTTCACCGACCCGCTGCCGCACCCGCAGGCGCGGCGCGAGCTGGAACGCCTGGAGACGTCGGATGATATCGCTCAGGCACGAACGCTGATGCGCGACGTGGCCGCCGAGGAGAGCCGGCGCCGCTCGCTGCGCTCACGCCTGGACTCGCTGCTGGTGAATACGCTGGGCGGGCTGGCGATCGGCGTCGGCGATGACCGGCCCCGTGATGGCGCCATCAGCTTCGCCACCGGCATGCTGGTCAGCGAACTGCAGCTGCGCACCCAGCCGACCCAGGCCGGAAGGGCGTGGAACCGCTTCCAGCCGGCTCGCCTGTCGCTGGGTGACGTGCATCTCGACTACCAGTACGCCTGGACCCTCACGCCCAATCAACTGGGGGTGCATATCCGTTACTGAGTGGATCCGCGGCGGCCGGCCGCCGCCGCGCCCGCCTGCCTGTCGAAGCGCTGGCCTCCGCCAGTTTTGTTATGTTATAACCTTCCCGCACCAGCTTTCCGAGGATGTTTTCTTTCATGGCACATCGACACCGCCCTGACGGGCCCTGTCATTTTTCCCTGATGTCGCTCGGCGCCGGACGCCGCGTGCTGCTGTCGCTGGCGCCGCTGGTCGTGCTGTGGCTGGCGGTGGCCTGGGCCGCGGGAGCCTGGCAATGACGGCCCGGCTGACCCTCGAACGCCTGACCTTGGCCCAGGAACGGCGCACGGTACTGGAGAACATCCACGGCACGTTCGAAGACGGCGCGATCACTGCGCTGATCGGCGCCAACGGCGCCGGCAAGAGCACGTTGATTCAGGCCATCATGGGCCTGCTGAAGCCGCTGAGCGGCCAGGTCCGCTGTACGGTGCCCAAGGAGCGTCGTGCCTGGCTGCCCCAGCAACTGGCGCTGGACCTGACCTTTCCGATGAGCGTCGAGGAGCTGATGCTCACCGGCTGCTGGCCCACCCACGGCGCCTTCCGGCGCTACGGCGCAGAGCAGTATCGTCGCGTTCAATCGGTGATGAGCCGCCTGGGCCTGTCGGAGCTCGCCCATCGGCCGCTGGGCGAGCTGTCCGGCGGCCAGCGCCAGCGCGCGCTGGTGGGGCGCACCCTGATGCAGGAAGCGGAGCTGCTGCTGCTCGACGAGCCCTTCGCCAACGTCGATGCCCATACCGTCGATATTCTCGGCGAGAACCTGCGCGAAATGGCCGACCAGGGCGCCACGGTGCTCGTCGTGCTGCACGACGTCGAGCAGGTCGCCAAGCTGGCCGACTGCGTGCTGGTGCTGGCTTCCGGGCACGGCCAGTGGACCACACCGGAGGCCATCGCCACGCGCCATCATGCGCCGGCGCGCCCGCATCTTCATGCCCCGCTCATTCCGCTGCAACTGCGTGACGTACCGCCATGTTCGAGCTATTGAAATGACCTTCACCGAGTTACTGATCGCTCCGCTGACCGATTTCGGCTTCATGCGCCGCGCCCTGATCGCAGGGCTTGCCCTGTCACTGGCCGCCCCGCCGCTGGGCGTATTCCTGATGCTGCGCGGCATGAGCCTGGTCGGCGACGCCATGGCGCATGCCATCCTTCCCGGCGTGGCGCTGGGTTTCGTGCTGGCCGGGTTTTCGCTGCCGGCGATGAGCCTGGGCGGGCTGCTCGCCGGACTGCTGGTGGCGGGGCTCGCGGGCAGCGTATCGCGCATGACCGGCCACCGCGAGGACTCGGCGATGGCCAGCTTCTATCTGATTTCGCTGGCGCTGGGCGTCATGCTGGTGTCGCTGCGCGGCAGCAGCGTCGATCTCACCCACGTGCTGTTCGGTTCGATCCTCGCCGTGGATACCACTGCGCTGGTGCTGATCGCCACGGTCTCCAGCGCGACGCTGATCGTCATGGCGCTGATCTTCCGCATCCTCGTGGTGGAGTGTCTCGACCCGCTGTTCCTGCGCGGCCAGGGCATCCGCGGCGGTCTGGTGCATGGCATCTTCCTGGGTCTGATGGTGCTCAACCTCACCGCCGGCTTCCAGACGCTGGGCACGCTGATGGCGGTGGGGCTGATGATGCTGCCGGCCACGGCGGCGCGCTTCTGGTCGAAGCGCCTGGAGGGGCTGATCGCCATCGCCATCGTCATCGCCATGGTGTCCAGCACGGGCGGCCTGCTGCTGTCTTATCACCTGGGACTGCCCTCGGGCCCGAGCATCATCCTGCTGGCCGGCATCGTCTACCTGCTATCGGCGCTGATGGGTCGCCACCATAGCCTGCTCACCCAACTACGCCGCCGCGCTGCACCGCGCGAGGCGCAGGAATCCTGACCTTCACCTGCAACCAGAGGCACTCCCATGCGCAAGGCAATCGCTCTTTTCATGCTCGGCACCGGTGTCGTCGCCCTGACGCCCGCTCAGGCGGCCGAGCCGCTCGATGTCGTCGCCAGCTTCAGCATTCTCGGTGACATGGTCGAACGGGTCGGCGGTAGCCATGTCGCGGTCAAGACCCTGGTCGGCCCCGAAGGCGACGCCCACGTCTATTCGCCGAGCCCCAGCGATGCCCGCGCCCTGGCGAGCGCCGATCTGGTGGTGATCAACGGGCTGCAGTTCGAGGGGTGGATGGAGCGGCTGATCGATGCCAGCGGCTATACCGGCCCCCGTGTGGTCGCGAGTCAGGGTGTCGCGCCCCTAGGCCTGGATGAAGATGGCCATGCCGCGCATGACGACCACGACGATCATGACGGCCACGACCACCACCATGACGAATCCGAGCACGCGCATGCCGGCCACGACCACGGCAGCACCGATCCGCACGCCTGGCAGGATCTCGAGCGCGGCGAGCAGTACGTCATCAACATCCGCAACGGGCTGATCGAAGCCGATCCCGAGCACGCGGCGGACTATCGCGCCAACGCCGCGCAGTATGTGGAGGAGATCCAGGCTCTGGATGCCGAGATTCGCGAACGACTCGGCGAGATTCCTGCCGAACATCGCACGGTGATCACCGGCCATGATGCCTTCGGCTACTTCAGCCAAGCCTATGGTGTGGACTTCCTCGCCCCGGTCGGCGTATCCACCGAAGCCGAACCCAGCGCCGCCGACATGGCGCGCCTGATCCAGCAGATTCGTGAACGGGACGTACGTGCGCTGTTTCTCGAGAGCATGAGCAACCCGGCAATGATCCAGCAGATTCGCCAGGAAACCGGCGTCACCGTCGGTGGCACCCTATATGCCGATACCCTGGCCAAGGAAGGGGAAGCCAGCACCTACCTGGGCATGTTCCGGCACAACGTCAGGATGCTTCATGACGCCCTGTCGCAGCGCAGCGAATGACCTCTCGTCCGACGCCAGGTGACGGACACGACTAAAGTCTCGACGCTTTCGCCCGATAATGGTGATAGCGCGGCAACCGCAATCTGATGCCGGTGCTGCCGCGCCCCTCCCATCATCGTGCCAAGGCCCATACCGCCCATGGCGGTCACGGGGCGTCAACGAGAACCGTCACCATGCTTTTTCTGAAGAAGAGCGCCAAGCGCAGGCTGGCCGTCAGCCTTGGTGCTTGTATCGTATTACTGATCGTAGTCGGTGTGTTGGGCATCATCAGCGCCAACTCCGCCAACCAGGCGCTGGAAAGGACTTACAACGACAACCTGATCACCCTGATGGAGTTCGGCAAGGTGCGTAACGCGCTGCTGAGCAACCGGGTCAAGATCACTGCCGAGCAGCGTGATCGCGACCCGGCAGCAGCTGCGATAACCAAGGGCGAGGTCGCCGAGAACGATGCCCTGATCGACCAGGCCTGGGCCAACTATTATCCGGCGCGAGTCAGCACGCCTGAAGAAAAGCTCGCCGCGGAACAGTTCCATGCCGACCTGCAGACGCTGCGCGCCAGCATCGACAGACTCAACGACGCCATGATCGCCAACGATTTCGATCAGGCCCGCGAGATCGCCACCACGGCTCTTCGCGCCCACTATCCCCCCGTTCTCAACGGGCTTTCCGGACTGATCGACCGCAACATTGCCCAGGCCGAAAGCAGCTACACGCAATCCACCAGCACCTTTTTCCATCTTCGCAACACGGTGATCGCCGTGATCGTCTTTGCGGTGCTTCTGGCGCTGGGGCTGACGCTCTGGTTGTCACGCGGCATCATGCAGCCGCTGGGCAAGGCACGCTCGCTGGCCGAATCGATGGCCAACGGCCAGCTCGACAACACGGTCGAAATCACCTGCCAGGATGAGTTCGGCGACATGCTGCATGCGCTCAAGACCATGGAAACCAAGTTTTCCAACGTGGTGAGCTCGGTAAGACGCAACGCCGAGTCGGTGAACGTCGCCGCCGACGAGATCGCTCAGGGGAATGACGATCTCAGCCGCCGTACGCAGGATCAGGCCTCCAGCCTGGAGGAAACCGCCGCGTCGATGGACGAGATCACCGCCACCGTCCGCCAGAATGCCGACAACGCCGCCCAGGCCAACCAGCTGGTGCAAGGGGTCAGCCAGCAGGCCCAGCGCGGTGGGGATGTCGTTCAGCAGGCCATCGGTGCCATGGGCGACATCAGCGCCTCCAGCCGTCAGATCGCCAGTATCGTCGGATTGATCGACGAGATTGCCTTCCAGACCAACCTGCTCGCCCTCAACGCCTCGGTGGAAGCCGCCCGTGCCGGAGAGCAGGGCCGCGGGTTCGCGGTGGTGGCCAACGAGGTGCGCAACCTGGCCGGCCGCAGCGCCAACGCGGCCAAGGAGATCAAGGGGCTGGTCAACGAGAGCGTGTCGAGAGTCGAGGCCGGTGCCACGCTGGTCGACCGGACCGGACAGACGCTCGGCGAGATCCTGGCCAGTATCCAGCAGGTGTCCGGCCTGGTCGCCGAGATCGCCGTGGCCAGTCGGGAGCAGGCACAGGGCATTGATCAGGTCAATGTGGCCGTATCGCAGATGGATACGGTGACCCAGCAGAATGCCAGCCTGGTCGAGCAATCCAGTGCCGCCAGTCGTTCGCTGCAGGACCAGGCCGGTGCCCTGCTGCAGGAAGTGTCGTTCTTCAAGGGCGCCGGAGATAGCGCTACACCGTCCAGCGTCCGGGTCCCGCGCCCGACAGACATGTCGCGCAAATTGCCGCCCCACCACGGCCACGCCAAGGTGCCAGCGCTCCGCCCGGCCGGACATGACGACTGGGCCGAATTCTAAGCCGCTCTATTTCTCAACGCCCCCTTCCTCAACACCCCCTCCTCAAGGATCGCAGTATCGTCCCAGCGGCGATACTGCCGCTCAACACCGGATCGTCGCGGGGCCGGTGTCCGGGTCTGCTACTATGCGCAGATACCCTGGATCCCCAGGCCACCTACGCACTCCGCTCTCTTATGCTGCAGCTCGAATACATTACCAAGACCTACCCCACCCCGCAGGGGCCGCTACGCGTGCTCGACGGCGTCGACCTGCGACTGGACGCGGGCGAGAGCCTGGCGCTGATGGGCGAGTCGGGCAGTGGCAAGTCCACGCTTCTGCATCTCGCCGCCGGGCTCGACGTGCCCGACGACGGCACGGTGCGCCTGGCCGGGCTCACGTTATCCACGCTGCCCGAGCCGCAACGGGCCAAGCTGCGCCGTGAGCGGCTGGGGATGATCTTTCAGCAGTTCCATCTGGTACCGAGCCTGAACGTGATGGCCAACCTGACGCTGCAGGCCCGTCTGGCGGGGCGCGAGGACTCGGACTGGTCGGCGCACCTGATCGCCCGGCTGGGGCTGGCCGGACGCGAGCACCACTATCCCGAGCAGCTCTCCGGTGGCCAGCAGCAGCGTCTGGCGATCGGCCGGGCCCTGGCGGTACGCCCCCAGCTACTGCTCGCCGACGAGCCCACCGGCAATCTCGACGAGGCCACCGCCGACGAGGTGCTGGCCCTGCTGCTGGCCCTGGTGCGTGAAAGCGGCTGTGCGCTGCTGATGGTGACGCACAGTCCGCGGGTCGCCGCGCCGCTGGATCGCTGCCTCGCCCTTCGTCACGCCCGGCTGGTCGCCGCGGCAGCGCAGGAGTCGGTCCGGTGACCGCGATGTGGCGTACCGCCCTGGGCGCGCTGCTCTCTCACTACCGCCGCCATCCGGGACAGCTGGCGATGCTGCTGCTGGGCCTGTGGGTCGCCAGTGCCTTGTGGAGCGGGGTGCAGGCGATCAACACCTCGGCACGCGATAGCTACGCCCGCGCCGAGGCCCTGCTCACCGTCCAGCTCGATCGTGTCGAACGCCGCGACGCCATGCCGCTGACGATCGCCGATTACGTGTCGCTGAGGCGCGCGAGCCAGCCGGTCTCGCCGCTCATTGAAGGCCGCTTGGCCATCGATGAAGATGACGCAGTCACCCTGCTGGGCATCGATCCCCTGAGCCTGCCGACGGGGTCGCCGCTCACCCGTACCCATGGCGGCGAAAGCCAGAATGCCCGCGGTGGCAATGAGGGTCTCGCAGCGTTCCTGCTGCCGCCCTACCGCACTCGCCTGGCGCCGGACACCCTGACGCGCCTGGGGCTCGAGGATGCAGGCCACGCCGAGGGCCGACGACCGCAGTTGCCCGACGGGCGGCGCCTGCCGCCGCTGCAGCTCGACCCCAACCTACCGCCGGGCACCCTGGTCACCGACATTGCCGTTGCCCAGACGCTACTGGGCATGGGCGAGCACATCAGCCGGCTGGTCGCCGCGCCCGGGGCCCGACTGGAACTGCCGGCCGAGCTGCAGCGGATCTCGCCCGAGCGTCTGGCCTCGCCGGGACAGCTCACCGACAGTTTCCATCTCAATCTCACCGCCATGGGCCTGCTGGCGCTGGTGGTGGGGCTGTTCATCGTGCATGCCGCACTGGGCCTGGCCCTGGAGCAGCGCCTGGGCCTGCTGCGCACCCTGCGCGCCCTGGGCGTGTCGGCCCGCGCTCTGGTCGTGCTGCTGACGCTGGAGATGCTGATTCTGGGGCTGGTCGGTGCGGCGCTGGGCATCGTCAGCGGCGTCAGTCTGGCCGGCCTGCTGCTGCCCGATGTCGCCGCCAGCCTGCAGGCGCTGTACGGCGCCGAGGTGGGGGCCCGCCTCGCCCTGCCCGGCACGTACTGGCTGGGCGGGCTGTCGATGACGCTGGCGGGCCTGCTGACCGCCGCTGCAGGCACCCTGTGGCGCGTCGCGCATCTCGACCCTCTGGCACTGGGCAGCGCTCAGGCCTGGCGGGCGGGCTATCGCCGCCAGCTCGGTCGCATGAAACTCGGCGGCAGTCTGCTGCTGCTGCTGGCCGGTGCGCTGTGGCTGGCACTCGAATTTCTTTCCCTGGGCGGAGCGGAGCGGGAACTCAATCTGGGCTTCGCCCTGGTCGCCGCCCTGCTGCTGGGCGCCGCCTTGTGGCTGCCGCCGCTGCTGGCCGGGGCGTTCGCGCTGGCGGCCCACCTGTTGCGTCGTACCCCATTGGCGCACTGGGCGGCGGCCGATCTGCAACTGCAACTGCCGCGGATCTCCCTGGCGATGATGGCGCTGCTGCTGGCGCTCTCCGCCAACCTGGGCGTGAGCAGCATGGTCGGGGGCTTTCGCCTGACCTTTCTCGACTGGCTCGACCAGCGCCTGCTGGCCGATCTCTATCTGCACCCCGACGCCGAGCGGTACGACGCGCTGGAACAGTGGCTGCGCGAGCGGGCCGAGGTCGACGTCCTGCTGCCGCGACGTCAGGCCGACGCCGTGCGCCTCGACGCGGCCGGTCATGAGTCCCCCGTGGCACTCAACGGTATCGCCACCCCGGAACTGCTGCGCGAGCGCTGGCCGCTACTTGAAACCCATGATGGGCGCGACGCCGCCTGGCAGGCGCTGTCAGAGGACGCGGCGTTCATCAATGAGCAGCTCGCCCACCGTGCCGGGCTCGCCCCGGGGCAGCGCCTGACACTGCGCACTCCGCGCGGCATGCGCCAGTGGCCGATCGCCGCCGTCTATCCCGACTACGGCAACCCCGGCGACGAGGTCACCCTGCCGGTCGATACGCTGCGTGACGTCTTCGCCGCGCCCCCCGGCACGCTGGGGATAGTCCTTGCCCCCGCTGCCAGTGCCACGCAGCTGCGCCAGGCGCTGGTAGCCCGCTTCGCGCTGGGCGGCGAAGCGTTGACCGACCAGCGCGAGATCAAGCGCCTGTCGATCGAGGTATTCGAGCGTACCTTCGCCGTGACCCGCGCCCTCAATGCCCTGACCCTGGCAGTGGCGGCACTGGCGCTGGCGACGACCCTGCTGGCGCAGGCCGGGGTGCGTCGTGCCCAGCTCGCGCCTTTGTGGGCGCTGGGGGTGTCCCGTATGCAGCTGTTGCTGACCGGGCTGGGCCAGCTTTGCGCCACGGCACTGCTGACTGGGCTGCTCGCCGTGCCGCTGGGCCTGGCCCTGGCCTGGTGTCTGGTGGCGGTGATCAATGTCGCGGCCTTCGGCTGGCGGCTGCCGCTGCACGTCTTTCCCGGCCAGATCGGCCTGACGCTGATCACTGCCGTCACGGTCACCGCCCTCGCCGCCCTGCTGCCCTTGTGGCGGCTGCGCCGCATCCCGCCGCGCCGCCTGCTCGAGGAGTTCGCCCGCGCATGAAGAAATTCCTGTACAGCACGCATCTCATCAATTTCGTTCTGGGGCTCATGTTGTTCGTCCTGCTGGCGATCCTCGCGGGGCTGTGGATGGTGCATTCGTCACCCGAGCGGAAGGAGACGAAAAGCTTCGCCGGGCTGGGGGTGGAGGCCTCCGGCTATGCCCAGGCGCGCCCCGGACAACGCCTGCACTTCCCCGAGGATCACGGTCCGCACCCCGATTACCGTATCGAGTGGTGGTATCTCACCGCTAATCTGCAGGCCGCCGACGGCACCCCCTACGGCGTGCAGTGGACGCTGTTCCGCCAGGCCATCGCTCCGCCGGAGACGGCAGACGCTACGGCCGATCCGTCGGCCACGTCGCCCTGGGCCAGCCGCCAGTTATGGATGGCCCACGCGGCGCTGTCGACACCGCAGGCGCATTACGTGGCCGAACGCTTCGCCCGCGGCATGACGTTACCCGACAACAGCGGCCAGGCCGGAGTCGAGGCAGTGCCCTTTCATGCCTGGCTCGATGATTGGCAAATGAGCAGCGCGGAAGCGGCGAGCGGTCTCGGGCAGCTCAACGTCAACGCCCGTGGCGACGAGTTTGCCTATCGTCTGCGGCTCACGGCCGAGGGACCGCTGGTCCTGCATGGCGAAGCGGGATTCAGCCAGAAATCCGCCGACGGTCAGGGCTCGATGTACTACAGCCAGCCCTTCTACCGAGTCGACGGAAATATCCGGGTCGCGGGCGAACCGGTCGCCGTGACGGGCCGTGCCTGGCTGGATCGGGAGTGGAGCAGCCAACTGCTCGGCGCGCAGCAGCAGGGCTGGGACTGGTTCTCCCTGCACCTCGATGACGGTCACAAGCTGATGGCTTTTCGTCTGCGCGGCGGCGGAGAAGGCGAAAACGCAGAAAGCGGCGAGGACGCCTACGTCTCGGGCAGCTGGATCACGCCGCAGGGCCAGGTCACGCCGTTACAGGGCGACGACCTGCGACTCCAGCCGCTGACCTACAGCCGGGTGGCAGGGCGTCGTATTCCCACCCGCTGGCGCATTCATCTGCCCGCACTCGGCCTCGATGTGACGGTACGGGCGCGCCGCGCCGAGCGCTGGATGGACACGACCTTTCCCTACTGGGAGGGCAACGTCAGCGTCGAGGGCAGTCATGCGGGGGAGGGTTACCTGGAGATGACGGGCTATCAATAACGTTGCGTAACAAAAAGTTGAGATCAGGATAACCTCGGTTAATTCATTAACCGCCCGATACTGCGAAGATGGCCGCCGTTGAGCAGGGAAGAGCTCAAGCAGGGAAGACTAAGCACACGGATGGCTCGAGTGCCAAGGATGCACGGACAGGATGGCCGTGGTAGCCGCAAGGATATGCAGCATCAAGGAATAGCCCGGCCAGTGATGGTCGGGCTTTTTCTTTGTCGGCGGGCCGCTCAGGGCGAGGATGTCATGGCTTCAGTGGCTGCATGATCTTCTGCTCTTCCAGATGCAGATAGTCCGTGCTGAACTCCGCAAACGCCCGCAACCGCTCCCAGTCATTGATGACCAAGTGCTTGTTTTCCAGAGTGATCAGCCCCTCCTTGCGTAGCCGCTGCAGGACCCGGTTGGTGTGCACGAGCGTGATGCCCATGGCATCGGCCAGATCATTCTGGGTCAGCGGGAAGAGCATGGCGTGTTCATGCACGAGACCGCTCGCGCGATGACGCACATACATTTCACAGAGCAGATGGGCGAGGCGCTTGTCGGCCGGGCGCCCGGTGTTGTTGACGAACCACTCGCGCAGGACCGACTCCTCGACCAGCGATGTCCAGAACAAGGCATAGGCGAGCGAGGTGTGATTCTCGAAGATGTGACTGATCTTTTCGCGGGGGATGAGAGCGCATCGGGCCGGCGTCAGTGTGCTGACCGAATGATCCATGTGATCGAGCAGCGCGATATGGATATCACTGACGTCGCCGGGAATCAGATAACCCAGAATCGAACGCTTGCCCTGCTCGAGGTACTTGTAGCGATAGAGCCATCCCTCGACGACGATATGCACATATTCCGGCCTTTCATTGGCGCTGTTAACCTGTTGATTCCTAGAATATTCCTCTACCCGGACCACGGAGTCCCTGAGTATCTGCTCATCGCTGCGAGACAGTGCCAGATAGTTCCCCAGACGGTAAATCAACGCATCGATCAAGCCGGCTCCCCTTCATGAAAGTCGTATCGCCATGAAACCCATATTGCAGGGCTGCGGTGGGCGTCTCACCGCACTGCCCGTCAGCCTCGAACTCTGTCTGAAGCCACGCCGAGCGATGCTCGGAAAAAGGCAAAGGCAGTGAGAGAGGGAGCCTGCAAAACTTGGATGACGGCTTTGAGCCGATTCCGGCGCCGGATGCACAGGTATCGTTCGGACAAAGCGTAGTAAGTGCTCACATTATCATTTTTCGGCCTTGCCATCACGGGAACCGGGCTCGGCCTCTGCCACCCCCGGCACCGGCCGGGTATCGCTGAACGCCGCCTTCAGCGTGTCGACACCGCGCTGGGGATGGGCCAGTCCGACATAATCCTGTCTCTCGCGAGCCTTCTTGGCCACGTCGAAGCCCATGTATCCATCACGGTTGTCCTTGAGCGCCTGGTCGCATTCACCGACCCGGTTGAACGACCACATCAGCTGCGCCTCGCCCATGGGCAGCGTATCGCCGGGCTGACTATCATGACGGCCGGTATGCCAGGTGTGCCAGGTCTTGCCGTAGCTGTTGACCAGTTGCTTCATGAACGCCTTCTCCGCTGCGTCAGGCAGGCCGGGCGCCACCAGTTCGCCGGAAAAGATTTCGTGGTTGTGCGGATGCCAGTAGGGCTTTTCCTCCTCCGGCAGCGTCTCGAACAGCGCTTCGGAAACGATGTACTCGATGCCGATCAGATTGGCGTCGGCGGTGTTGCCGTCGAATATGGTGCACTGCAGGAAATCGTCGTTGACCACCTTGCAGTAGTGATGCGCCTCCATCTGCATGTGCGGCTCGCACTTGGCACAGTGGAAACCGACGACATAGACGTCGAAATGCTTGAGAGGCGCGGCGTCCTGCAGCAGGCCGGCCCCCTCTTCCAGGGCCTTGAGCCACAGCCCCTTGCGCTCACCGGCCGGACGGAGGGGGCTGAGGCGGTCCTTGATCGTAGGTCGCGAGCTCATGGGATACCTCGTCGATGGGGAAGACAATGGGAGGGCAGGAAGCTGTCCGATGACAGTCATTCCATTCTCTACAGTAGAAGGTTTGCGCCGTGGCGCCAGCGACCTCACGCCGCAGTTGACATCACCGGGCCCAGGAGGTGGCAAGGGCCGCGCTGAGCTAGACTAAGCACCTGTCAGCTAACGCTTTCTCACACCATTTATCACATGAGGAGTTGTTTCATGCCCCTGTTTACCGAAGACCATCCCGGCGTCGCCAGCCGTGTGCCGCCGGAAGCCGCGGGCTTCACGTTCAACCACACCATGCTGCGCGTCAAGGATCCGGAGAAGGCGCTGGCATTCTACACCGAGATCTTCGGCATGCGTCTGCTGCGCAAGCTCGACTTTCCCGAGATGCAGTTCACGCTGTTCTATCTGGCCCGCCTCGAAGAGGAGGATCGGGTACCCGAGGATGCCGGCGAACGCACCGTGTGGACGCTGAGCCGCCAGGGCGTGCTCGAGTTGACCCACAACTGGGGCACCGAGGATCAGGCGGACTTCCGCTACCACGACGGCAATGCCCAGCCCCAGGGCTTCGGGCACATCTGCTTTTCCGTGCCGGACCTGATTACCGCCACCGACTGGTTCGACAAGCGGGGCGTGGAGTACGTCAAGCGCGCCGACGAAGGCAAGATGAAGAACGTCGTCTTCATCAAGGATCCCGACGGTTACTGGATCGAGATCGTCGAAGCGGCACTGATGGCCGACACGGGCCAGTGATACGTCGGCGCCCGGCCTCGTCAGAAGCCGGGCGCCGAAATCAACGCGAGACTTCAGGCGTCGGGCAGATCGAATGCCTGCCGGATCACCGGCCAGGCCGGTTCGCCGCCGCGGGTGGTGACCCCTTCCATGTAGGCCCGCACCTTGTCGGCGTTGTCACGCATCCAGCCAATGGCGACGTCACGGGCCTTCTGTTCCTTGTAGCTGTAGTCGAGAATCAGCTGGCTCTGGTCGTCGGCGCTGAACACCATCTGGTCGAGCAGCCGGGTGACGTTGGGATGCGCGTCGGCAAAGGTCTTGTTGAGCAGGGTGCGCACGTCGCTGCGCCCGCCGCCGGGGCCGAACAGGTTCTCGGGGTCGTCGAGGTAGACGATGTCGTATTCGATGTTCATCCAGTGCGGCGTCCAGCCGTAGAACAGGATCCATTCATCGTTGCGGGTCGCGCTTTTCACCGCCCCCAGCATGGCCGGCGTGGTGGCCTCGTGCAGCGTCCAGTCGCCCATGCCGTAGGTATCGTTGTCCACCGCTCCATTGAGGATGTCGCTGGTCGCCGAGCCGGCCTCGATGGAGTACATCTCGCGGCCGAAGCGCTCGGCGAACGCCGGCGTATCGATGTCGCGGGCCGAGGTCACGCCCGCGTCGGCCACGTAGCGCGGCACCGCAAAGCCCATCCGCGCCCCATCGACGTTGTTGCCCAGATCGACCAGCTGGCCCTTGGCGTCGACGGTGTCGTACATGCCCTGCTGGGCCGGCAGCCAGGCCGCGAGATAAGCGTCGGTCTCGCCCAGGTTGAGCGCCTCGTAGGTGATCTGCGCACCCAGTTGCTGGGTACTCGGCGCATAGCCCAGCGCCTCGAGCAGTTGCGAGGCGATCTCGGTCTTCATCGTCACGCCCGGCCAAGGCGGCGCGGAGAAGCGCACCGTCGCATCCTCCTCGGCGAGGGCCGTTGCCGGCAGGGCCATTGAGGCCACCAGCAGTGTCGAGCCGGCAACCAGGCTCAGCGAACGAAGGGGTAAGGACATCTGAAACCTCCCGAATAGAAACGCCATTTATTATAAGAGGGCGTAACAATAACACTTTATTATCATCGGGAGCGTCGATTGTCATCACGCTCCGCTGCGCCACCCGGCTGTCGCTCATGACATGGCGACGAAATGCCCCTCCTGCGGCTGGGCATAACGCACCGCCGGTGCCTGGTAATCCCGCGGCTTGATGGGGTCGGGTACCTCGCTGGCCTGCAGCAGCGCCTTGAAATCCCGCTTGCTGTCGACGTCGGGCATGGGCACTGCCGACAGCAGGCGCTGGGTGTAAGGGTGCTGCGGATTGTGCAGCACCTGCTCGCAACTGCCGGTCTCGACGATGCGTCCGCAATACATCACCGCCACGCGATGACAGATCTGTTCGACGACCGCCATGTCATGGGAAATGAACAGATAGCTCAGATCCAGACGCTGCTGCAGCGCCTCCAGCAGCTCCAGCACCTGTGCCTGCACCGAGACATCCAGTGCCGATACCGGCTCGTCGGCGATGATGACCTTGGGATTGAGCGCCAGCGCCCGGGCGATACAGATACGTTGGCGCTGGCCACCGGAGAACTGGTGCGGGTAGCGCAGCCGGACATCCCCCGGCAGACCGACCTGCTCGAGCAGCTCGACGACGCGTGCCTGACGCTCGGCCGCGTCGGCAAGCCGGTGCACCAGCAGCGGCTCGCCGACCAGCTCACCGACGGTCTTGCGCGGATTGAGCGCCGCGAACGGATCCTGGAATACCATCTGGATATCGCGGCGTACCGCCTTGAGTGCCTCGCCGCGCAGGCCGTTGAGCTCGCGCCCTTCCAGCGTCACGCTGCCGGTGAAGTCGAGCATGTTCATCAGCGCCTTGCCGGTGGTCGACTTGCCGCAGCCGCTCTCGCCGACGATGCCCAGCGTCTCCCCGGCATGCAACGCGAAGCTCACGCCTTCCACGGCCCGTACCTCGGTGCGCGTTTCGAATGGCGTGCGGCGTCTTACCGGAAAACGCACGTTGAGGTCGTTCACCTCGAGCACCACCGGACGCTCGCTGCGTGACGGTCGCTTCTCCGCCGTGCCCAGGCGCGGCACCGCGGCAAGCAGCTTGCGCGTGTAGGCCGATTCAGGAGCGGTGAAGAGCTGGCGCACGGACGCCGCCTCTTCGACGACGCCCCGATTCATGACCACCACGTCGTCGGCCATCTCGGCCACCACGCCCATGTCGTGGGTGATCATCAGCAGTGCGGTGTCGAATTCGCGCTGCAGCTCGCGCATCAGCTCGAGAATCTGCGCCTGAATGGTCACGTCGAGCGCGGTGGTCGGCTCGTCGGCGATCAGGATGCGCGGATTGCAGACCATCGCCATGGCGATCATCACCCGCTGGCGCATGCCGCCGGAGAGTTCGTGAGGATGCTGCTTGAGACGCTTGTCGACATGCGGCACGCGTACCGCGTCGAGAATCTCGCGGGCGCGTTTATGCGCCTGGCCGCCCTCGGCCAACTTGTGGCGGCGAATCGTCTCCTCCAGTTGCTGCCCCACCGTCATCAACGGATTGAGCGAGGTCATCGGCTCCTGAAAGATCATCGCGATCTCGCGTCCGCGCAGGCGCTGCATGGCCCGCTCCGGCAGTTCCAGCAGGTTCTGATCGCCATAGCGGATGGTCCCGCTGGGCAGGCGCGCCACCTTGGGCAGCAGCCCCATGATGGCCAGCGAGGAGAGCGACTTGCCGCTGCCCGACTCGCCGGCGATGCACAGGGTACGCCCGGCATGCAGCGCAAAGCTCAGATCGTCGACGACACGCTGCGTGTGGTGTTCATGCGAGATGTCGATCGACAGGCGTTCGACGGAAAGCAGGCACTGCGCCTGCTGTTCCCGGGAAGAAGCCATAGTGGGTAACTCCTGTAGCCAGAGCCTGTTCACTTTTCCAGCGAGCGCTCCCGACCGGGGCATCCTGCGGACCTCCCGGTCGAGGCGACTGCGCGCCGTATCAGCGACGCGCGGCCGACCGAGGACGGGCTCTACTCGAACACGATCCGCGGCACGTAGAACGACACCACCCAGTTGGGCATGTCGACGATCTCGTTGATGCGCAGATCGCCACATACCGAGCACAGCATGTAGGCCTGCTCGGCGGGCATGTTGCGCGTCTTGACCAGCCAGTCGATCGCGCCGCTCAGGGCTTGGCGCGCACCTTCCATGAGGTCGGGACCGATACCGGTAAAGACCTCGTAACCGGCGCCGTCGAGATGGCGGGTGACCGGGCCCGGGGTAGAGAAGCGCGGCATGGCCAGCGGCGTCTGCTTGATCAGATCCAGCGTCAGGGTGACGTCCATGGCGCTTTCCAGCGCCGTGCCGCACACCTCGCCGTCGCCCTGCGCGGCGTGGGTATCGCCGATCGAGAACAGCGCGCCCGCCACTTCCACCGGCAGGTAGAGCGTGGTGCCCACGCCGATGTCGCGGATGTCGAGATTGCCGCCGATGCGCCTTGGCGGCACGATCGAGTGGTTGCCGGCTGCCGCCGGGGCTACGCCAATGGTGCCGGCGAACGGCTTGAGCGGTACCCGGGCATGCTCACCGAAGGCCGCCGGCGTCATGTGCTCGGTGTCGTAGTGCCAAAGGGCCAATGCCGGCGTCTTGAACTGGTCGGCCAGCAGTCCGAAGCCCGGAATGTTGGCCGTCCAGCCGAAACCGGACGGGGTGAAGCGCTCGATGGTGACCTTGAGAATGTCGCCCGGCTCGGCACCGTCGACGAAGATCGGCCCGGTGACCGGGTTGATGCGATCGAACGGCATGTTGGCGACGGCATCCAGGCCGGAGTCCGGCGTGAAGTGCCCGCCCGAGGAGTCGTTGCACTCGAACTCGAGCCGGGTGCCCGGCGCAACATGCGCGGCCGGGACATTGGCGTTGTCCCATCCCAGATGGCTGTGGTGGCCATGGATGGTCTTGATCAGTCCGTTGTCACACATTCATTTCACCCAGATGTGGTCGTAGTTGACCGGCACCTTGACCGGATCGGTGTACAGCGCGTCCTCGCCGCCCATACGTGCCGAATGCACGGTGTAGCGCTGCTCGTTGAAGATCGGCACCCAGGGCGCGTCGGCCATGGCGGAGGTGAAGATCTCGCCCCAGAGCTTGGCGCGAGCTTCCTGCTCTTCGGGCTTGACCATAGCGTTGGCGGCGTTGGCCTGGGCATCGAGTTCCTCGTTGCAGTACCACGCCCAATTCCAGCCGCCGGGTACGGCGCTTTCGCAGCTCAGGATCGGACCCCAGAAGTTGGAGGGATCGGGGAAATCGGCGACCCATGCCATGCCGCCCGACCAGATCAGCGGCGCCTGGTCCTTCTCGCCGCCGGCGGCGATGACGTTGGCCTGGGCCAGCGACTTGATCGAGGCGTGGATGCCGATCTGGGCGAGGTCCTGCTGGATCGCCTGGGCGATACGCGGCTGCGGCGTGGTGTTCGCCACGAACATCTCGGTCTCGAAACCGTCGGCGTAACCGGCCTCGGCGAGCAGGGCCTTGGCCTTCTCGACGTCGTAGGAGTAGCCCGCGTAGCTGTCGTCGTAGCCGGGCATGGCCGGCGGCAACGGCTGGTTGGTCGGCGTGGCACGACCGTTGATGACGCGGACGATGCGCTCCTTGTTGATGGCCATGTTGATGGCCTGGCGTACCTTGACGTTGTCCAGCGGCGGAATGGTGACGTTCATGGTCAGATAGCCGGTGTGCAGCTGATCGCCGACCACCAGCAGATCCTTGAAGTTCGGATCGTTCTTGATGGCGATGAACTGTGCCGGGGGAATGCCGTCGCCGGCGATATCGACCTCACCGCGAGCCAGACGCATCATCGCCACGTTGGGCTCCTGCCCGATCTCGAAGTCGATCTTGTCGAGATGAGGAATCCCCTCGCGGAAGTAGTCGGGGTTCTTGACGAAGGTCAGGCGCTGGCCGAGCGCCCAGTTGTCGAGCTTGAAGGCGCCGGTGCCGACCGGATGCTTGCCGAAGTCGCCGCCCCACTGCTCGACCGCCTCCTTGGGCACCACGGAAGCGAAGTTCAGCGCCATGACGTGCAGGAAGGTGGCATCCGGCGCTTTCAGCTGGATCTGCACGGTGTGCGCATCGGGTGCGGTGATACCGGAGAGATCGGAGGCCTCGCCGCTGGAGACGGCGTCGAAGCCCACGATGGAAGAGAAGAAGCCGGCACCCGGGCTCTGGGTCTTGGGATTGACGGTACGCTCGAGCGAGTACTTGACGTCGGCCGCGGTCAACTCACGACCGTTGTGGAAGGTGACGCCGGGACGCAGCGTGAAGGTGTAGGTCAGGCCGTCCTCGGAGATCTCGTAGCTCTCGGCCAGGTCGGGGATCAGCTCGGTGGTGCCCGGCTTGTAGTCCATCAGGCCGTCGAACAGGCTCTTGATCATCGACCAGTTCTGCCAGTCGTAGCCGATGGCCGGGTCGAGCGTGGCCACGTCGCTCTGGTAGGTGACGGTGATGTCGCCGCCCTCCTGAGGCGTCTGTTGCGCCAGTGCCTGACCACTGATGGCCGCGCACAACGTGGCCAGAGCGAAACCTTTGAGTTTGCGATGCATGGTTTTTTTCCTTGAGTCGAGTTAGGACTTGTTCACGTCAATACGGGGATCGACGAACAGCACGGCCAGGTCGGCCACCAGATTGCCCACGACGATGGCCACTGCCGACAGCGTGGTGACACCGACGATGATCGGGATATCGACCTGCTGGATGGCCTGCCAGGCGAGCTGCCCCAGTCCGGGCCAGCCGAAGACCGACTCCACCACCACCAGCCCGCTCATGAAGATGCCGATGTCGATACCGATCATCGGGATCACCGGGATGATGGCATTGGGCAGTACGTGGCGAAGCAGCACACGAACGCGCGTCAGCCCCTTGGCGCGGGCGGTGCGGACGAAGTCCTGATGCAGCACGTCGATCATCGACGAGCGCACCATGCGCGAGTACCAGCCGCTGCCCAGCACGCCCAGGGTGATGGCGGGCAACAGCAGGTGCTCGACGCCGCCGTAGCCGCCCAGCGGAAACCAGCCGAGATAGACGGCGAAGAAGTACAGGGCGAGCATCGCGGCAATGAAGTGCGGCGAGGAGACGCCGATGAAGGAGAACGCCATCAGGACCTGATCGAGCACCGAGTTGCGCTTGAGCGCGGCGATGATGCCCAGCGTGACGCCGATCAGCAGCTCGAAGCCGATGCCCGCGGCCATCAGCTGCAGCGTCGGCCCGATGCGTGCGCCCATCAGGGTGGCGACTTCCGAACGCTGCACGTAGGAGCGGCCGAAATCGCCCTGCAGCAGGTTGCCGAGGTAACGCAGGTACTGCTCGTAGAACGGCAGATCCAGCCCCAGCTGATGACGGATGTTGGCGACCACCTCGGCGGTGGCGCTACGTCCGGCGATCTGGCGTGCCGGATCCGCCGGGATCAGGTACAGCAGCAGGTAGGTGATGAAGGTGACGCCCAGCAGGATCAGCAGGGCATGAGCGATTCGCTTGACGATGAACCAGGCCATTTACTTTCTCCCCTTGAGGGTCGGATCGAGCTCGTCGCGCAGCGCGTCGCCGACCAGGTTGAAACTCAGCGACAGCGCGATGATGGCGATGCCGGGGAACAGCACCAGCCACATGGCCGAGGTGAAATACGTCTGGCTCTCGAAGATGATGTTGCCCCAGCTGGGCATGGGCGGCTGCACGCCGACGCCGAGAAACGACAGCGTGGCCTCGAGCAGTACCGTGGTGGAGATGCCCAGCGTCGCCCACACCAGAATGGTCGGCAGCAGATGCGGCAACAGGTGCGAGAACAGGATGCGCGGCGCGCTGGCGCCGATGGTCTTCTCGACGGCGACGAAGTCCTTCGAGGCGATGGAGATGGTTTCCGAATAGATGACGCGGGCGACCTGCACCCAGTTCACCATGGCGATCACCAGTGCCACGATCCACAGGCTGGGCTTGAGGATCGCCGCCAGGGCGATGGCCAGCAGCAGCGCCGGAAAGGCCATCATCAGATCGGTCAGGCGCATCAGCACCGACCCCATCCAGCCGCGCACGAAGCCGGCGGTGATCCCGACCAGGGTGCCGATCAGCACGGCGATGCCGTTGGAGACGATACCGATGATCAGCGAGGTGCGCGCCCCATAGATGACCCTTGAGAGCAGGTCGCGCCCCAGCAGGTCGGTCCCCAGCAGGAACTCGTCGTTGGGCGGCAACGGCGCGCCCTCCATCGACAAGCCTTCGAAGAACTGCTCGGTAGGGTCGTAAGGAGCCAGCCAAGGAGCGAACACGGCCGCCACCACGACGATCACGATGTACAGCAGGGCGATGGCGACGGTCTTGCGCTTGAACAGCGCGCGTAGCAGCGTCATGGTGTGGCACTCCCCGGGTGGGCGAACAGCGACGCCGGCTCCAGCAGGGTCCGGCAGACCCGCTCCAGCGACTGGCGGGTGGTCATGGCATGGCTGCGCAGACGCTCGTAGGCTTCCTGCTCGTCGAGTTCGAGCTTGACCATCAGATGCGCCACCGCCTTGGCAATCACGTCACGCTGGGCCAGCGTGTCGGACAGCTCGCGCCGGGCCGCCTCGGCCTCCTGCAGCTTGGCGTTGAGGCCGCGCGCCATCATCAGCGTGGTGTAGACCGTGCTCTGGGTGATCGGCTTGTTGAGAATCGCCGTGGCTCCCAGGCGAATGGCGCGCTGAATCTGCGACAGGCTCTGGTGATGGGTCACCGCGACGATCGGCAGCCCCAATGCCCGGGCCTGGGCCAGCGTGTGCTCGCTGCAGAAGTGATCCAGCTCGACGATCACGCCATCGACCTGCTCGAGCGAGACGACTTCGTCGTCGGCCACGGCCAGCGAGGGCAGTCCCAGGCGGTCCAGGCTTTTCTGCAGCATCCCCCGGGTGCGCTCTTCGCAGTCGATCAGCAGTAGCTGCGGGTGCAGAGCCTGACGGGCGTCGTAGCTCATTTGACGATCCTCAGGTTGGGAACGGTTGCCTTGGCGGCGATTTCTTGAAAACGGGACAGGCGGGGGCGTGTCAGGTAGGGGTCGGCGTCGAGAAGGCCGGGTTCCTGATGAATCACCTCGAAGCGGCCGCCTCTGGCCTCGGCGATACGACACGGTAGTTTCAGGTGGTTGTTGTAGGCGTTGACGCTCAGCTCACCCATCAGCGTGGGCAGCGACGTGGCGTGCAGCCACCGAAGGACACTCTGCGGATCGTCGCTGCCGGTGGCCTGGCAGGCCTGGGCCAGCAGGTGCACGGCGTTATAGGCGCTGGTGAAACAGTGCGAGTAGCACTGGTCGCCAGGCGTCACGCCCCGGTCTGCGGCGAAGGCATTGCCGGGCACGTCGAACCAGGGGCCGCAGGAGATCAGCCGCACATGCGAGACATCGGCGATTTCCGGCAACTCGCACTCGGTGAAGTTGCAGCTCAGTACCGGCATGGCGATGTCGCGCGCGGCACAGGCATCGCTGAGCTGATTCAGGAAATGGTAGGACGACTCACCGACCAGGTTGTTGAGGACAAAGGCGGTGTCGTCGGCGACGATCTGCTCGATGATGTCGACAAAACCGGCGTCGCCGAAGCGATAGTAGCGCTCCGCCGCCACCTGGCCACCGGCGGCCTCGACCAATTCGCGGGCGATTCGATTGCTCTCCCAGCCCCACACGTAGTTGGAACCGATCAGCACCGCCTTCCTGCCCAGCGTCCGCAGCGCGTAATCGAGCAGCGGCACCAGGTTCTGGCTGGGGCAGCCGCCGAGATAGACGACGTTCTCGCTGCATTCGAAGCCCTCGTAGGGGCTGGCGTACCACAGCAGCGCCCCCGACCTTTCGAAATCCGGCACGATGTCCTTGCGACTCGCCGACGTGGTCGTGCCGACGACGTGGCGTACGCCCTGGGCAAGAAAGCTTTCGACACCGGCGTGGTAGGCATCGAGTTCACCGCACGGGTCGAAGTAGTACGGCGCCAGCGAGACGCGGTAAGCGTCGCTTGCGTTGATCTCGTCGATGGCGCGCCGCGCGCCACTCAGGGCATTGGTACTGATGCGCTGGTAGGTGCCCGAACTCGAGTAGAGCACGCCAAGGGGTATGGAGGGCTTCATCGCAGTCCTCTCTCTATTGAGCTGCCTGAACCTGAAATCGGCACAAAAAAAGCCCGAATGCCCGCTGGGGAGCATTCAGGCTTCGTTGCCATGGCGATTCTTTTACATGACTGAACAAGACTTACAGGCCGAGGTCATCGATCCAGGCTTGAGGTAAATGCCATGAAATATTCATGCCAGATTATTGTTTCATTTAATTACAAAAACAAGACAAAGCTATGCCTTTGAAAAATCTTGCTGTTTTCTTCCCGCTTCTGCACAAGATTTTCCGTGGTGCTGCCGCGCGGTATAAAACAACAACCGTCTAATGCACCATGCACGGGCGTTCTTCTCGCACACTGCACCGCAACGAAGCGCGTCGACGCCTCGCCCCTGTCCCGGGCTTATCCAAATTGGCGAGCGCGGCTACTCTTCAGTCAGGAAGGAATTGCTCTTCAGGCAGGGCCTGATGCCGCCCTTCGCCATCACGGGCGGCCTCGGGTCAGATGTCGCTTCGCATGGCCATGTACGAACTGATTGGCAGCCACTGCCGGTGCTTTTCGCTACACTCGAGCCATACCATCGGCTGAGTCGCACGAGGAACCTTTATGGCATCAGGCATGGCAACTTTCCCCCATGCAGGGGGAGCAGGCTTCACACGACAGGAGCGGTTTCGCCGATGCTTTCCGTGGCTGGGTCTGCTGGTGGCGCTGTTCCTGAGCGGGTGCGCCGGGCCGGAGCTGCGCACCCGAGACGATGCGGCCATCACGGCCCAGGATCTGTCGATCGAACGTGCGCTGATTCTCGCCAACGCCCGGCAGATGCTCGGCACCCCCTATCGTTATGGCGGCAACACCTCCGCGGGGGTGGACTGTTCCGGCCTGGTGCAGATGGTCTATCAGGCGGCAGGCATCAACACGCCACGCACGGCGCGCGCCCAGTTCGACCAGCTCCCCCGGCGTGACGAGGCGCGTCCCGGCGACCTGCTGTTCTTCGGCTCGCGGGCCAAGGCCACTCACGTCGGCATCTATCTGGGCGATAACCAGATGATTCATGCCCCGGGCAGTGGGCGCCACGTCACGACCTCGTCGCTCGATATCCGCTACTGGCACAAGCACTATCTTGGCGCCGCAGGACCCGCGCCCTGAAAGCCGGTACACGTCGAAGACGTTTCGCGGCTCTCTTCCCCCGTCAGGCAGAGGCCTTATAAAAATTCTCTATCAAAAATATAAAATCAATTACATTTAGCCCTGGCTATACGCTGCGTAGGATGGAGGCATTGAGTATTCCATTGGAGCGTATTCCGTGATCAAGACCCTGACCTTTGCCTGTGTGCACTTCTCCGTGGCGTTCACGGTTACCTATCTCATGACCGGCAGCTGGGTGCTGGGCGGCCTGATCGCCATGGTCGAGCCTGCCGTCAACACGGTGGCCTATTTCTTCCACGAGAAGGCCTGGGAGCGCTTCGGCAAGCGCCGCGAACGGGCTGCCGACAGGGCCCGCTCCGCTCCCTCGCCCTTCACGCGTGCCTGCCATGGCTGAGGCTTTCCGTTTCAGCTCTCGTATACCGTGGCATCTCAGTCCGTACCCTGCGCCCAAGGCCCAGCCAGAGGGCTTCACGCCGGACCAGGATTCGCGCTAGGCTGACGGCTCTCTCCCGAGCGGAGACGATCTTCCGACCGGAGCGTGCCCATGGCCCACGACAATATCCCGGATACGACGCCCTATCGAAACGCCTATTCCGATGCCCGGCTCAGCCACAAGCTGGCCCGCTTCGGCCGTCGCGGGGGTCGTCAGCTCGCTCTCAAGGTATTACAGCTCTACTACGTCCTGCAGCGCCCCGATGTGCCGTTATGGGCCAAGACCACCATCATCGGCGCCCTGGGCTACTTCATTTCACCGCTCGACGCGATTCCCGATCTGATTCCTGCCGCCGGCTATGCCGACGATGCCAGCGCCATCGGCGCGGCATTGGTGACCGTGGCGATGTACATCGATGACGACGTCCGCGAGCGCGCCGAGCGCACCCTGTCGCGCTGGCTGGGATAGGCGCGTCCCGCCGCCTGTCATGACAGCGGGACGCGGGTGGCGCACCCGGGATTAGCCGTAAGCGCTATTGTTCGTACACGATAACTGTGTACGTTATGGATTCCTTGGAAAGCCCCCCTGGCCTGCTGGAGACTCCATGAATCCGAAGCACGACCCCGCCGTTCCCTCGGCTGCCGCACCGTCCGACGCCATCGGCGATCGCGCACGGCTGCGTGACGTCAACTACCTGCCGCCGTTGCGCAAGGCCATTCCCCTGGGGATACAGCATGTCCTGGCGATGTTCGTCAGCAATGCCGCCGTGCCGCTGATCATCGCCGGCGCCGTGGGGCTGTCCGGGTCCGATACCGCCTTTCTGGTGCAGATGGCCATGTTCGTGGCCGGCGTCGCCACCCTGGTGCAGACGCTGGGTGTCGGCCCGGTGGGCGCGCGCCTGCCCATCGTCATGGGCACCAGTTTCGGCTTCGTGCCGGTGATGATCCCGGTCGCTGCCAGCCAGGGCATCGATGCGGTACTCGGCGCCTCACTGATCGGCGGACTGGCGATGGCCGCCGTCGGACTGTTCTACAAGCGCCTGAGCGTGTTCTTCCCTTCGGTGGTGGCGGGCACCTTCGTGCTGATGATCGGCCTGCTGCTGCTGCCGGTGGGTTTCGCCTACGTCGGTGGCGGCTACGGTGCCGAGGACTTCGGCGCTCCGCATCATCTGCTGCTGGCGCTGCTGGTGTTCGTGATCACCGTCGCTTTCCACCAGTTCGCGCGCGGCTTTCTGTCGGAGGCGGCCGTGCTGATCGGGATCCTGGCGGGCTGCGTGGTCGCCGCGCCGCTGGGGCTGCTGGATCTGTCCAAGGTGGGTGAGGCCAGTTGGTTCCAGTTTCCCATGCCGCTGGCGCTGGGACTTTCCTTCGATCCGGCGGCGATCCTCGCCATCACGCTGATGGCGCTGGTCACCTGCGCCGAGTCCATCGGCGACATCTCGGGCACCGCGATCGGCGGTACCGAACGCGAGGCCACCGAACGCGAGCTCTCCGGCGGCGTCATGGCCGATGGTCTGGCCAGCAGCCTGGCGGCGCTATTCAGTGCCTTCCCGCAGATCAGCTTCAGCCAGAACGTCGGCCTGGTCGCGCTGACCGGCGTGGCCAGCCGCTACGTCGTCGCCATCGGCGGCGGCTTCCTGGTCTGCGCGGGGCTGATTCCCAAGCTGGGGGCGCTGGTGTCGTCGATTCCCGCCGCGGTGCTCGGCGGCGCCGTGATCATCATGTTCGGCATGATCGCCAGTGCCGGTGTGAAGATGCTGGCTCGCGCCGAGTTCAACAAGCGCAACATGCTGATCGTCGGCGTATCGCTGGCCGTGGCCATCGGCGTGCCCGCCCAGAAGGAGCTCTACGCAGGCGTTCCCGAACAGATCGGCGTGCTGCTGGAGTCCGGGCTGATTCCCGGCGCGCTGGTGTCGATCATTCTCAATCTGGTGCTGCCGCGAGACTGGGAGGGGGAATCGCCTCACTGAAACCGGCCATCAACCGCCAGGCTGATGATCGTCACTTCCCGAGATCGGCCCGTTTGGGAACGTTGCCCCCGCCGCCAGGAAGATGCTAAAGCTAGGGTCTGTTGACGTTTCATGCACGGCCGCGCCGGAGCCAGTTTTTGTGCGGGGCAAGGCATGAGGAGAGTGGTTTGAATGTTTCAAATGAACGACGAATAACGCAGCACCGTGCGAAAACTGGCCCGGCCCTTCGGGTGGGGCCGCTGAGGTTGCGCGTCAAATGGCGCCATGCGGCGTTGCAACGCGGTTCGCGCTGAAACGTCAACAGACCCTAATACCAGCATCGGCGAACGATAGTCTGATTCGCGCGGTCAGCATTTGGCCGCGCCGTGAGTGCCATCATGCATGACAGGCTACAGACCAAGGATGATGGCGATGACGTCAACCGCTAGAAGACCCGGCACATGAAATCCCTTCTCGATCGGCTGCGCACGCTTGCCAGACTCGATAAAGGCCGCCCCGCCACCCCCGTGGTGATCTGTGGGCTGAGCTACGAGCACTATCGACTCCAGGCGCTGATCGCCAAGTCGAAGCGCTACGAGGTGCGGGCGCTGATCAACGACTACCCCTGGAACCACGCTACCCTCGTCGAGGGGGTACGCGTCTACTATCCGAGCGAGGCGCCCTCGCTGGCGCGTCGCCACGGCGTCGTCGCTCTGCTCTACTGTCAGGACAGCGATCTGGAGATCTTCGATGCCACCACCACTGCCGCACTGAGCGATCTGCAGGTGCCCTTTCTCAAGCTCTCGGCGAACGGCAAGAGCGATATCGACACGCAACTGGGCCGCCGGCTCGCCAATCCTCAACAGCCCTAGGCTACCCACTAGGGGCTGCTAGGCCGGCTTGGCCACCATCAGGTAGAAGATCACGATGAAGGCGGCGAATGCCGGCCAGCCGAGCGCGAACCAGATGCGCATGTAGCGTTCCACCCGTGCCGGTATCGGCTGGCCGTCGCGCAACGCCTCGGCGCAGAGATCGCGGACCTGTATCTGCAGCCACACCACCGGCAGCCAGCAGGCCCCGGCCAGCACGTACAGCGCCAGACTCCACATGATCCAGCTCTGGGTCAGCGGCCAGCCGGCCAGGTGCACCAGCACCAAGCCACTGAACGGCTGGAACACCGCCGTGGTGGCGATGAACAGCCAGTCGGCGGTGACCAGATAGCGGAAGGTCGCCGCCATTACCACCAGATTGCCGCCCCGCCAGGCGCGCAGCGTGTAGTACGCCGATCCCAGTCCGGTGCCGAACAGCAGGGTCGACGAGAGGATGTGCAGCGTCTTCATCAGCAGATACAGATTCATCGCGAACGCCCCGTATGTTGCGATTGTGTCGTGGAGACCCGGCTCAGTCCGTCCGTGGCTCCGTCCAGAGCAGCCAGAGTGTCGCGACCAGCAGTACCGCGTTCTTGCCCACCGCGGCAAAGGGATCGAACCAGTAGTACGGCAGCAGCACGGTGATGATCAGCATGTAGCCCAGCATCAGCGCCAGCTGGGCCAACAGCGCCCAGCGCCTGAAGCGTCTCCACAACAGGCCGATACCCAGCAAGGCGTCGAGCAGCGCTCCGGAGACGACCGCCAGCAGGGCCGGCGTGCCGCTCACGCCCGCCTCGGCCATGATGCGCAGCCCCCAGTCGAACCCCGGCCCCAGACAGACCAGCGCCGTCCCCAGCCAGATCACGGCAAGCACCGCAAGGAAGACCGGACGCAGCGCCGCCGTAGCGCTTTCGGCGGCTCTCGGCCAGTCGTTCAGGCGCGCCTCGAGCGGCGCGGCGCGAAAGCCGCACGCCTGGGCCAGAGGTTCGGGAGAGGCGGTATTGTCGCGACGTGCCAGTGTCACGGTCTGCGTGTTCAACGCGCGCCACCCCAGGCGGTCGCCCAGCTGCGCCCCCATTGCCGCCAGGGGCCGCGGCAGCTGGAGGTAATAGGCCGGGCGCCAGCCCTGCGCAGCTCGCAGCCGGTCGATCAGCCGTGGCAGGGGCAACGCCTGGGGGCCGACCAGTGCCAGCACGCAAGGCGCGTCCGGCCATCGATTCAGCAGGGCCAGTACCGCCGCGACGAGGTCGTCGACGTGCACCGGCTGGACCCGGGCGCGGATATCGAGAAGCGGCACCAGCGGCCAGGGTGACAGCTGCGTCATCCAGGCGCTGCTGGCCCCGCCGCGCCCGAGGACCAGCGACGGGCGCAGCACCACGGCGGGAATGCCCAGTGCCAGCAGATGCTCGTCGGCATGCGCCTTGCTGGCCAGAAAGGGCACGTCCGGCTGATCGCCGGCGCCCAGGGCCGAGAACTGCACGACCCGGGCACCATGGCGGGCGGCAAGATCGAACAGCGCCCGACTGCCCCGGTCCTGCACGGCACTCAGCGTGTCAGCATTGCTGCTCAGCAGGCCGGCCGCATTGATGACCACCTCGACGCCGTCGGGCCAGGCGAAGGCTTGCGAATCGTCGCCCAGCCGAGCGAGGTCCAGCGCTCGCCATTCCACGCCGGGCAACCCGGGGCCGCGACCGCGACGCGAGGTAGCGATCACTCGATAGCGGGCTGCCTGCAGGGCACGCAGCAGATGACGTCCGATGAACCCGGTGGCACCGACGAGCAGGATCATGGCTTGAGCGCAGCCGCCGTCACGCGTGACGCACGACCGGCGCTGAAAGGATCGAACGACAGTAACGGGCGAGAGTGATTCATGGCGTTCCCTGCAAGCGGCAAAAAGCGAACGGCATCCAGCCTTCCCGGCCGGAGCCTGTCATTCGCTTCAGGTTGGCCGAAGCCTGTCGAATTCGCCAGGAGCCGGTAACTATCGCCCTGCGTGCGGATGGCATGTCCATCGACGACGTGCCATGTCATTAGACTTTGGTAGTATGCTGTTACCCTGTTCGTCCGACTGCCGTCATCGGCCGCCATGTTTCGTTTCGGTGCTGATCTTATGCCTCGCATGACTACCGCCGCCTTACCCCTGTCGCTTCGGCGCCTGTGGACACTGGACAAGTTCGCCTACAGCCTGCGTGTGTTCATCGCCCTCGGCGGCGCCATGCTGTGGAGCTGGCAGCAGGAGGACATGGGCGTCATGATCCCGCTGTTTCTCGGCGTCATCGCCAGCGCCTTGGCGGAAACCGACGACAGCTGGCAGGGGCGGACCCGGGCGCTGATCGTCACCCTGCTCTGCTTCAGCGTCGCCTCGCTGTCGGTCGAGCTGCTGTTCGATCGTCCGTGGCTGTTCGCCGTCGGGCTGGGGGCCTCCACCTTCGTGATGATCATGCTCGGCGCGGTCGGCCAGCGCTACGCCACCATCGCCTCGGCGACGCTGATTCTCGCCATCTACACCATGATCGGCATCGAGCAGCGCCACGGGGCGTCGCCCGACAATCTCTGGCACGGTCCGGCGCTGCTGGTCGCCGGCGCGGCCTGGTACGGCGTGCTGTCGATCCTCTGGCACGCGCTGTTCACGCATCAGCCGGTCAAGCAGAGCCTGGCCACGCTGCTCGACGAACTCGGCGACTATCTGATCATCAAGTCGACCCTGTTCGAGCCGGTTCGCGAGGTCGATTTCGAGGAGCGCCGCGTGGCACTGGCACGCCAGAACGGACGCGTCGTCACGGCCCTGAACCAGACCAAGGAGATGATCTTCAGCCGTCTCGAGGGCCAGCGCAGCGGCGGTAAACTCGACCGCTACCTGCGACTGTACTTCATCGCCCAGGATATCCACGAGCGGGCCAGCTCGACGCACTACCACTATGCGGCGCTGGCCGAGACCTTCTTTCATAGCGACGTGCTGTTCCGCTGCCATCACCTGCTCAAGCAGCAGGGCAAGGCGTGCCGGGCACTGGCTCGCGCCCTGCTGCTGCGCCGCCCCTTCGACCATCGCGCCAGCGAGCAGGCCCTGAGCGACCTGAACGCCTCACTGCAATACCTGCATACCCAGGCCACCGAGACGTCTTCCGAGCGCCGGCGGCTGCTGCGCTCGCTCAATGCCCTGTCGATCAATCTCACCGAGCTGGAACGTCAGCTGGCCCGCGCCGATAACCCCGAGGTGATTCCCGCCGACGGCGACCGCAAGCTGTTCGACCGCTCTCCCCATGGCCTCAGGGACGTCTGGCGACGCATCCGCCGCCACCTGGAGCCGCGCTCGCCGATTTTCCGCCATGCGCTGCGCCTGTCCACGGCGCTGGTGGTCGGCTACGGCGTGCTCAAGCTGATCCACCCCACCCAGGGTTACTGGATTCTGCTCACCACGCTGTTCGTGTGCCGGCCCAACTTCGGCGCCACTCACCGCTTCCTGCGCCAGCGCATCGTCGGCACCGTGGCGGGTCTGATCGCCGGCTGGGCGCTGATCACGCTGTTTCCCTATCCCCAGCTACAGTCGATGATCGCGGTACTGGCCGGGGTGCTGTTCTTCGCCACCCGCGCCAGCCACTACACCCTGGCGACCGCGGCGATCACGCTGCTGGTGCTGTGCTGCTTCAATCAGGTCGGCAACGGCTTCGGGCTGATTCTGCCGCGTCTTCTCGACACGCTGATCGGGGCGCTCATCGCCGGGCTGGCGGTGGTGCTGATTCTGCCCGACTGGCAGGGCCGGCGGCTCAACCGCGAAGCCGCGGCAGCGGTAGCCGCCAGTCGCGACTACCTGGGCGAGATCATGCGCCAGTACAAGACCGGCAAGCGCGATGACCTGGCCTATCGTCTGGCGCGACGCAACGCCCACAATGCCGACGCCGCCCTGTCGACGAAGATCTCGAACATGCTGCTCGAGCCCGGCCACTACCGGCGTAGCGCCGACGATGGCGTGCGCTTTCTGGTCATCGAGCACACCGTACTGGGGTACCTCTCGACGCTGGGCGCTCATCGCCACAACCTCGAGGGCACGCTGCAGGACGCGGTGCTGGAAGAAGCGTTCAGGACACTGATCGACTATCTCGACACGATTGCCCGCACGCTCGAGTTGCGTCAGCCGCTGGCCGATTTCGTCCCGGCCCCGGATACCCTCGCCGAGCGGCTCGACCGGCTGCCCGACGGAGGCGACGATGTCCAGCGCCTGGTACAGAGCCAGTTGACGCTGATCTGCCGGCAGATCACGCCCTTGCGCCAGACGGCGGCGCAGTTGCTGAACAACGCCTCGAGCCCGAAGACGACAAAGGCGATATAGAGCAGCCGGCTTCGCCTGCCTGGCAGGACCTGTCTCGACGGTGTCTTGCCGACACGATGATTCTCACGATCCGATCGAGTGCGGTTTTCATGACACCTCGCTGTCCTTGGCCTCGCTGCCCTTGGCCATGACGTGACACTGGCGGGCGTGTTTCGTTGAAGCCTTTCAAGCCTCCTTGACCCCGGCACAATGCGTTACTAATTTTAAAATATCGCTTCATTTATCAGGGAAGATAATGATGACCGAGGCACTACCCAACGGTCTTCAGTAGGCTGGCTTTCCCTCTTATCCTTAATAAGACGTACTTCTCCGGTTGATTTCGCCGGAATGCCGATGTTTTGCGCGAGCGTTTTCCGTAGAGATACCACGCACCAGGCGCATGAATTCAAGCCGGTGTCGGCTTCCATGTCGGGTTTCTTTGCGGTCGGGTGATTAACGACTACAGATCGCATCACACCGTTTTGACGGCCTTTTCGGAGTAAAAACAGTGAATCACCTAAGAAGAAGCCAAAAGGCAAAAGCCTCCAGCAGAAGACTGTGCTTTCTCCATTCTCGCGGCTATCTCAGCAATCGCTACTTTCGACCCCGAGAAGGAGACTGGGTCGATTTCGACATGCTCATTTACGGGCAGAGGCTAGCAGGCACCTGCCAGTTAAGTGGATTGTTACTGGATGTGGATGGCGGCCTCGATCTGATACAGGCCGCCCTGCTGACCGGTACGGCACCAGGCACGGATGCGGTCTTCTGGCGGCCCGCCACAACGCCGCACGGTTCACGACAGGCAGATTAGCCATCGCTGGACACGCGGATATCCTAAAAGCCGCCGCGATGGAACTGCCTCGCCGCCAGCAGCGCATCGGCGACCTCTTCCACGCCCCGGCCGAAGGCGCCCTGCGTCAGCCAGGCCGGCTTCCAGTTCAACCGGTGGCGATGGCGGATCAGGTTGGCGACGCCGACGGTGTGCCGAAAGGTGGCGAACATCGGCGCATCGTTGGGGGCGTCGCCGATGTACATCACATCGCTTTCCAGCTGCATGCGCTCCAGGCCGAAGGTCTCCACCAGCAGGCGCACCGCCATGCGCGCCTTGTCGAAGTCGCCGCGCCAGGCGTTGACGTGAATCGAGCTGGCCCGAGCCTGGATGCCGGCGGCCCGGAAGCCGGCGATCAACGCCTCGATCTGTGCCGCGTCGAGCGAGACGGCCTGGTTGTGGTCGATGGCCACGTCGCAGCGCCGGTAGGGCTGGTCCTGGGCCAGCGCCGCCCGGGGCTGCGTCTCGAGCAGACGCTGAGCCACCTCCAGGACGTGACGCTGGTTCGCATGCATGCGCGCCTCGTCCTCCCACCAGGTGGTCAGCAGGCGCTGCCCGTCGAGGCGGAGGCTGAAGGCGCCGTTCTCGCCGATCACCGCCGCGACCGGCCAGGCCCGTGCGATGTGATCGCACCAGCCGGCGCAACCGCCAGTGACCGGAATCACCGCGATGCCCGCCGCACTCAGCCGCTCCAGGGCGGCAAGCGTCGTGGCGTGCAGGCGTCCCTTCTCGGTCAGAGTGTCGTCGATGTCGGTGAGCAGATAGCGGATGCCACGCAGGGTCTCGGCAGGGCAGTCGGCGAAGGGTTGCATGAGTCGGTCGGGTCCTCGGGTCTCTTCAGGATCGGCAGCGTCAGGATATGCCGGGGCCGGCCAACCGCAGGGTCAGCGGCGCCTGCGCGAGCGCTTCGCGCGCGTCCGGCAGAGTGGGCCAGCGGTCGGTAACGAAGGTGTCGATCGTTTCGAGCGGCGCGATGCGGCACATGGCGGCGCGTCCCCACTTGGTGGCATCGGCGACGAGCAGCCGATGGCGAGCGTGGGCCAGCAGCGTCCGGCTGACGGCCGCCTCCTCGGGGTCGAAGTCGAGCAGTCCGCAGCTGTCCAGCCCGCCGCAGCCGAGCACCGCAATATCGACATGATGCCGAGCGAAGAAGGCTACCGTCGCACTGCCCACCACGTCCAGGTCCTGTCCGCGCATCCGCCCTTCGGCCAGGTAGACCTCGGCACCGGCATGGTCTGCCAGGACCCGGGCCGCTTGCAGATTGTTGGTCAGAATTCTCAGACGCTCGCGAACCAGCAGCGCTTCGGCCACCGCCGCCACGCTGCTGCCGATTCCCAGCATCAGCGACGCGCCATCGGGAATCGTCTCGACGGCCTTCGTCGCGATACGGCACTTGGCGGTCAGCGCCAGCTGTTCGCGTTGGCCGATGCCGAGATTATGGCCGCTCGCGGGGCGGGCGATGCCGCCGTGACGACGCCGCGCCAGGCCGCGCTCGCAAAGATCGCTCAGGTCACGGCGAATGGTCTGCGGCGTCACGCCCAGCGCCGTGACCAGCGTCTCGACATCGAGGCGCTCATGCCAGGTGAGCTGCTCGAGAACGTAGCGCTGGCGGGGGTTCAGCGCCTTGTCGCCCGAGTCCGTGGCGCGGGCCTCCATTCAGCCGGCCCGCTGCTGGCTCGCCCAGAGCGGCGCGCTGGCGTCGAACAGTCCGGGATCGTCACTGATCACCGCATCCACGCCCCAGGCCCAGCGTGGCGCGAAGCTCTCGGCCCTGTTCACGGTATAGCACAACAGGCGATGCTCGCTGGCCGCCACTTCGGCCGCCGCGCGCCGGGTCATGGCGAGCCAGTTGACGTGCATGCCGAAGGCGGCGATGGCCTCGGCCATCCGGCGCCAGTGGCGCGGGAGCGTGCCACAGAGCAGCCCCAGGGCGACATCGGCATCGTGGTCGCGCGCCAGCTCGAGCGCCTCGTACGAGAACGAGGACAGCAACAGCCGCTCCGGCGGCAGTGCGGCCACCGCCATCGCCACCGTCGTGTCGACCAGTGCCGCGGCGGCGTGCCCCGGGCTCAGCTTGAGCTCGAGGTTCAGCCCCATGTCCAGCTCGGCCAGCAGCGTCAGAGCCTCCTCGAGGGTGGCGATACGCTCGCCGGCGAAGCGGCAATGAAACCAGCTGCCGACGTCGAGCCGGCGTGCCGTGTCCAGCTCCAGATCGCGCAGCCGGCCCGCACCATTCGAACAGCGCCCCACATCGGCATCGTGCCAGAGGACCGGCGTACCATCGCCGAGCAGCTGAACATCGAGCTCGACCCAACGACAGCCCGCGGCATGAGCGGCGCGGATGGCCGCCAGGGTATTCTCCGGGGCATGTGCGGAATGCCCACGATGGGCAATGACTCGAGGCAGCTGGGGAGTGCGGCGACGCTTCAGTACAGTCATGGAGTTTCCTTGTGTGCCGGCGCGGCAGGCCGGGATTCAGTGGCAGGTCCGGGCGGGGCACTATCCAGACGCCGGCCGTCGGCACCGAACAGATGGGCGCGCTGCGGCGCCAGCGCCAGGCGCAGCGACTCGCCTTCGCGTACCGCCCGTTCACCGTCCAGGCGCACCACCAGTGGCGCGGCCTGTCCCGTCAGGCGCGTGTAGGCCAGGGTGTCGGCACCCAGCGGCTCGACCAGTTCGACCTGGACCTTGAGACCGGCCGCGCCCTGCGGCACGGCCTCTTCGGGAGCCAGAACCAGTAGATGCTCGGGGCGAATGCCCAGGGTCAGCGAGGTGTCCACCGCCGCCGGCACGCCCAGTTCCAGCGCAGTGCCGCAGGGCAACATCAGCAGGCCGGCATCGTCGACCTGCACGTTCAGAAAATTCATCGCCGGCGAGCCGATGAAGCCGGCGACGAAGATACTGGCCGGCGTCGCGTAGAGTGTCATCGGTGTGCCGACCTGCTCGACCCGGCCAGCGTTCATCACCACCAGGCGATCGGCCAAGGTCATGGCCTCGGTCTGGTCGTGGGTCACGTAGACCGAGGTGATGCCCAGACGCTTCTGCAGGCGGCGAATCTCCAGGCGCATCTGCACGCGTAGCTTGGCATCGAGGTTGGACAGCGGCTCGTCGAACAGGAACACCTGGGGCTCGCGGACGATGGCACGCCCCATCGCCACGCGCTGGCGCTGTCCGCCGGACAGCTGACGCGGCTTGCGTTCGAGCAGCGGGGTCAGATCGAGCAGCTCGGCGGTGGCCGCGACCCGGCGGCGGATCTCGTCTTTCGGGGTGCGGCGATTCCTGAGCCCGTAGGCCATGTTGTCGAACACGCTCATGTGCGGGTAGAGGGCGTAGTTCTGGAACACCATGGCGATGTCGCGCTCGGCGGGCTCCAGCTCGTTGACCCGCCGCCCGTTGATCTCGAGCGTTCCCTCGCTGACGGTTTCCAGCCCCGCCAGCATGCGCAACAGGGTCGACTTGCCGCAGCCGGAAGGCCCGACGATGACGATCAGCTCGCCGTCGTCGAATTCCAGATCGATGCCGTGCAGGGCGGTGAAGCCGTTGGGGTACCGCTTCTTCAGGGCTGCGAGGCGCAGGGTTGCCATGTCGTTCTCTCTTCAGTCGTGCTCTTGGGGCGCGCCATCCGCCTAAGGCGGCCGCTACTTCTCGCTCTCGACCAGGCCTTTGACGAAGTAACGCTGCATGATCAGGATCACCAAAATCGGCGGGCCCAGGGCCAGCAGCGTGGTCGCCGTCACGTCCTGCCACGGCACCAGGCCATCGCCGGTCGTCAGCAGGCGCTTCAAGCTGACCACAATGGTCAGATAGTCGGCATCGGTAATGACCAGCAGCGGCCACAGGTACTGGTTCCAGCCGTAGATAAACATGATCACGAACAGCGCGACGATGTTGGTCTTCGACAACGGCAGCAGGATGTCGCGCAGAAAGCGCCATGGTCCGGCCCCGTCGATGCGCGCCGCCTCAACCAGCTCGGACGGAATCGTCAGGTAGAACTGGCGCAGCAGGAAGGTGGCCGTGGCGCTGGCGATCAGCGGCAGGATCAGCCCGGCGTAGCTGTCGAGCAGATGGAGATCGGCAGCCACCTTGAAGGTCGGCAGGATGCGCACTTCCACCGGCAGCATCAGCGTGATGAAGATCAGCCAGAAGCACAGCCGACGCAGCGGAAAGTCGAAAAACACGATGGCGTAGGCGGCAAGAATCGAGATGGCGATCTTGCCCAGGGCGATACCCAGCGCCATGACCATCGAGTTGAACAGCAGTGTCATGACGTCCGCGCCGAGATTGCGGACCGGATCGCCAAGCAGCCGGGCATAGTTGGCAAGCCCGGCCTCGCCAAACCACAGCGGCGCGACATGGGCGTAAAGGTCGCCCAGCTGGTGGGTGCTGGCGGTGGCGGCGACCCACACCGGCAGAAAGAACAGGCCGCAACCGAGAATCAGCAACACGTGGCTGACCACATCCAGCCCGGGACGGTGATAGCGCATCAGTACTGCACCTTGCGTTCGACGTAACGGAACTGGATCAGCGTCAGCACGCCGACCAGCAGCATCAGCAGTACCGACTGGGCGGCACTCGCCCCCTGATCCTGGCCGACGAAGCCGTCCTCGTAGACCTTGTACACCAAGGTGCGTGTCGCCCCGCCCGGACCGCCGGAAGTCGTCGCATCGATGGTGCCGAAGGTCTCGAAGAAGGCGTAGACCACGTTCATCACCAGCAGGAAAAAGCTCACCGGTGACAGCAATGGGAAGGTGATGGTCCAGAAACGCCGCCAGGGGCCGGCCCGGTCCATGGCGGCCGCTTCCAGCAGGCTCCGGGGGATCGCCTGCAGACCGGCGAGGAAGAACACGAAGTTGTAGCTCATCTGCTTCCAGATCGAGGCCACGATCACTAGCAGCAGCGCCTGGTTGCCGTTGAGGTTGTGATCCCAGTCGATGCCCCACTGCTCGAGCAGCGTGCTCAGCAGCCCCAGCGTGGGATCGAACAGAAACAGCCATAGCACCCCCGCCACCGCGGGCGCCACGGCATAGGGCCAGATCAGCAGCGTCTTGTAGACGCTGTCGCCCTTGAGGACCCGGTCGGCGAGTACCGCCAGGCACAAGGCGATCCCCATGGCGCCGAAGGCCACCGCCAGCGAGAACACCACGGTGGTCCACAGGGCGTCGAGATATTCCCGCGAGCCGAGCACGGCAAGAAAATTCGCCAGCCCGGCAAACTCGCGCGACAGCCCGAAGGCATCCTCGATATAGAAGGCCTGCTCGATGGCCTGTCCGGCGGGCCAGAAGAAGAACACCGCAACGATGAGCAGCTGCGGCGCCAGCAGCAGCCAGGGCGTCAGACGGTGACGCGCGAAATGGGTCATGGCGTGACGTATCCTGCACAACGGGCAATCGGAGGGCATGCGGCCCGGAAGGCCGGGCCGCGTAACGATCAGCGGTTGGCGCGCTCGAACTTCTCGAGCAGGGCGTTGCCGCGCTCGACGGCTTGGTCGAGGCCTTCCTGAACACCGATCTGGCCGACAAAGATCTTCTCCAGCGCCTCGTTGGTGACGTCGCGGATCTGCACCATATTGCCCAGGCGGATGCCCTTGGAATTGGCGGTCGGCTCGCTGCCGGTCATCTGCCGGATCGCCACGTCGGTGCCCGGGTTCTGCTCATAGAAGCCCTGGCTGCGGGTCAGTTCGGCGGCGGCGGTGGTGATCGGCAGATAGCCGGTGAACTGGTGCCAGTCGGCCTGAACCTCGGGCGAGGAGAGGTATTCGAAGAAGCGTGCCACGCCCTGTTTCTGCTCGTCGCTCGCGCCGCTGAGTACCCACAGCGAGGCACCCCCGATGATGGTGTTGTTGGGCGTGTCGGTGACTTCGGTATCGTAGGGCAGCGGCGCGACGCCAAACGCGAAGTCCTTGGCGCTTTCGCGCACCCCGGCATAGCTGGCGGAGGAGCCCATCAGCATCGCGCATTCGCCGGAGTAGAACTTGGGCGCGGCATCGTCGTAGCGCCCGCCATAGGCGAAACGCCCATCGTCCTGCCACTGCTTGAGACGCTGGATATGATTGACCACCGCGGTCCGGTTGAACTGCAGTCGCGCATCGAGCCCCTCGAAGCCGTTGGCCTGGCTGGCGAAGGGGATATCGTTGCGTGCCGAGTAGTTCTCGAGCATCACCCAGGAGGGCCAGGTAGTGGTCAGGCCGCATTCGGCGGCGCCGGAATCGACGACCTTCCCGAGAGCCTCGCCAAGCCCTTGCCAGGTAGTCGGTACCTCATCGACACCGGCCTCGGCCAGCACGTCGCGGTTGTAGTACATCACCGGTGTCGACGAGTTGAACGGCATCGACAGCATCTGCCCGTCGGGATCGGTGTAATAGCCCGAGACGGCGGGCAGATAGGCGTTTGGATCGAAGCTCGCCGATTGCGCTTCCATCAACTCGTGTACCGGCACGATAGCGCCCTGGGCGGCCATCATGGTGGCGGTGCCGACCTCGTAGATCTGCACGATCTGCGGCGCCTTGCCGGCACGGAAGGCGGCAATGGCGGAGGTCATCGTCTCGGTATAGTTGCCCTTGAACACCGGCTTGACGACATAGTCGTCCTGGCTGGCGTTGAAGTCGGCGGCTATCTCCTCGACCTTCTGCCCCAGTTCGGCCCCCATGGCGTGCCACCACTCGATCTGGGTGGCGGCCCGGGCCGGCGATGCGCCCAGCAGCGCGGCAGCGGCGAGACCCAGCATCAATTGCGTACGACGGGCGCCGAAGGTGACGGACGAAAGCGAAGAGCGTTGCATGAGAACTCCTGGAGATCGCGGTACACGTGGATGGCATCGGCGCTTGCGTACCAATACCCGGGGCATCACGTGATCGAACGAACATCATCCAACCCTGAACGTGATCGTTCGAAACGTGCCGACGACTCTAGGCAGCGATTCTTTCAACGCGGTGACAGTTATATGTTCATTGGAAGACAGACATCGAGAACGGCCAGACTTCCGTCTGGCCGAGAAGGGCCGGTCGGGCGCCAGGCCGTGAGGCATGATGCCCTGCGAGGCGTGTTGGAGAGCTAGCCGTTACTGCGCTAGTCGTTATTGAACTGGGGGGCCGCCGATCCCGGTCCGGCCAGCCCCTGAGGGTTCTCCTCGACATGAATGGCGCATTCGTACTGGTCGAGGTCGGAGTCGGTGATCGCCGTCACCTTTACCGGAAAGTGCACATCCTGCTCCTCGAGCGCCGGCAACTCGTCTGCGGTGAACTCCTGACCGACGGCCGGCGGCGACTCGAGCGCGATGGTCATCGGTTCGCGATTGCGGACCCTTTCGCCTGATTGCACTTCCCAGACAACGAGTTCGTAAGTCGGCATGGTGGGCTCCCTGATTACGGTTTTCTTCACTGTAGGGCAGGTCTGGCATGGTGTCCTGCCATCCCGTCACGCCCGGCCCCGCAGACTGGCTCATGTTCGGTCTGCCCAACCCCGCAGACTGGCTATGCTGTGTTCGTGGATATCACTGCACGTCAATCAGCCGACAGGAGCCCGAAGCATGGAACGCAAACCCTTGAACGACATGTCCGCCAAGACGCCGGTTGCGGAGCAGCGCAAGCAGACCCTGATGGATATCGTGCGCGATAGTGTCGGCAGCGGTGAGGCGTTCAACGACAGCGACGACATGGCGAACCTCGACGAGACCGAGCTCTGGTTCTTGAAGGCCTTCGCCACGCTGTCCAAGACGCGCTCGACCGATCCCCAGCCGTATCCGATTCCCTTCGGCGACATCCAGTCCTATCTCGAAGCGCAGGAGCTTCCCGTCGAGGCGGATGAGTTCGTCGACACGATCCAGGCGATGGATGCCGTCTGGCTGAAAGAGCAGGCGGAGCACAAGGGCAAACCGTAAGTTGCCGCCGCAGGCCGTTCGCCGAGGCGCAGAGGTCCTGAACACGCTCCCGAACATTAAGGCCTGAACCCACCGCCCTCACCGGGGCGGCAGCGTAGGCCTCTCGTCCAGTTGGAAGCGCAGCGTGTAGTTGTCGAGCAGCGCCGGCATCGGCCGATGCTCATCAAGCCGCTCGGGCGGTTCGAGGCGGACCTCACGATGCTCGATCAGCCTGGCCAGCATGCGGCTGGTCAGCATCAGCACCAGATGACGCCCCGGGCAGACCCCGGGACCGCCGCTGAACGGAATCAGCGGCCAATCTCCGGCATCGCGGGGTGTCAGCCATAGTTCGGGGGCGAAACGATCGGCGTAATCGAGATGCCGGTCGTCCCGGTGGAAGTAGGGCGTGAAAATCAGGATGGAGGTGCGAGCCGGCATCGCGCCGGCCTCCCAGTGCGTCGGCTGGGTGCTCTCGCGCAGCATCATCGGCGTGGTCGGCCATAGCCGCAGCGACTCGAGTACGCAGGCGCGAAGGAAATTGAGTTCGGGCTGGGGCTCCGCCTTGTGTTCGGCGATCTCGGCACGCGCCCGCTCCGCGTGGCCGCGGTGAGCGGCAAGCAATCCCAGGGCGCGAAAGGTGGCCATGCCGGCCGGGTCGAAGGCGAACAGCCACTGCGGCACCTGGTTCTCCGGCGCCGTCTTGCCGTTGGCGGGGGTGCGCGCCATCGCCGCCGCCAGGCTGCCCGGCTCGGCCCGCTCGAGATGGGCATGCAACCGGGCGAAGAAACGCTCGTTCAACTGGTCGCGCTTGGGCCGTGCGAACCCCCAGTTGCCGGCGGCGCGCAGATCGGCCAGCAGGTCCGTCAATTCATGGTCGTCACGCGCCGCATCCCCCAGTACCACCCGGCGCACCACGCGAAACCAGGCTTCGATGAACATGTCCCAGTCCAGCGTGCCGCCCTGGCGCTGCACCGCATCGAGTAGCGTCTGCGCCTCCTGATCGACCACCGGCAGGAAGCGCTCGGCCATGCGATGTACCGCATGGGCCATGTCCAGCACCTTCTCGTTGTATTGGCGGCGCTCGGTACGTTCACTGCCCCGCGAAATCAGGGCCACCTCGGGTTCGAAGTGAGACAGTGCACTGCGCTTGGCGCTCTCGTCGGGAGTGAATGGCTCCGGCGTATCCTCCAGCACGCGATGAACGTGGGCGGGATCCAGCACGAGCGCCAGCGTCTTATAGGGCGTGCGCACCAACAACGGCCCGCTGCCATGGGTATCGCTGAGCTGCTGCAAGCGCCGTACGGCGCGCCCGTCCAGTCCCAGGCGCTCCGACATTCCTACCACCTTGGGCCGGCGGATGATCGCCCCCTTGGCCAGGGTCGGTACCAGAATGTCGCGGAATATCGCCAGCGTCTCCCGGACACTCGCCGTCGGCAGCGTGCCGGTGGATGGAACCTTCGCCATGTCACTCTCCCTGTCTCACCACCCTGAGGCGGCGTTCCATGTCCTTTTGAAGTTACCGCCTATCCCTTCAGTGTATGACCTAAGGGGAGCGAGTGCCTGAAAAGGGCTTCTACAGGATTGGTTAGACAGGCTCTAGGGCTCATCTTCAGGACATGAACATGGCGCGCTCTTCGCTTGCGCTCGCAAAACCGACGGCGGTATTTTCAGTCCGCGTCTCTCCTGTCACCGACCTATCGTTTCCCCGTTGTTTCTTATCATTTCCTACCAGGACACAAGAATGACAATCCGGATTTCACGTCGCCGGCTCCTTGCCGCCTCCCTGCTCACCGTGCCGGCAGTGGCCATTTTCCCGGTCAGTGCGCAACCGCCGCAGCCCGGCCAGGCCATCGAAGCGCGCCTGGCCGAGCTGGAACGTGCCCACGGTGGCCGCCTGGGCGTGGCGATGATGAATGTCGCTACCGGCCGCCAGGCCGGGCATCGCGCCGATGAGCGCTTCCTGCTGACCAGCACCGCCAAGGTGCTCGCGGCGGCGCTGGTGCTGTCCCGGGTCGAGCGCGGCGAAGAGCGGCTCGACCGGCGCGTCGTCTATTCGCATCAGGATCTGGTGACCTGGTCGCCGGTCACCGAGCATCACGTCGGCGGTTCCGGCATGACGGTGGCGGCACTTTGCGAGGCGGCCATCACGCAGAGCGACAACACCGCCGGAAACCTGCTGCTGGCCAGCTTCGGCGGGCCCTCCGCCCTGACCGCCCATGCCCGTTCGCTGGGCGACGATGTCACCCGCTTCGATCGCATCGAACCCGATCTGAACGAGCACGAACACGCCGGCGATGAACGCGACACCACGACGCCCGCGGCGATGAGCAAGAACTTCCATGAACTGTTCGTGGGCGAGGCGCTCTCAAAGGCCTCGCGCGCCCAGCTGGCCGCCTGGCTCATTGCCAACAAGACCGGCGATGCGCGGCTTCGGGCGGGCTTGCCGGCGTCCTGGCTGGTTGGCGACAAGACCGGCACCAACGGCAGCGGCACCTCGAACGACATCGCCATTGCCTGGCCCATGGATCGCGGCGCGGTGATCGTCATGGCCTACTGCGACATGCCTTCGGTGTCGGTCGAGGCCCGCAACGGGATCATTGCCGAGGTCGGACGCATCGCCGCGCAGGTGTAGCTGCACCATCCGGTAATGCACTCTCCAACCTCAGAAAAGCGTTTCTGGCCTACGCTGAAGACATTTGCCACGGGAGGATTCGTCATGCCGTTGAGACTCGAAGGCGCTGTCACGCTGCACGTCGGCGGGGAGGAGGAAAGCCTGCGCATCGAGGCCTCCGACTTCCGCTGCGAAGAAGCCGGACTGAGGATGCTCGGCGAGGGGGCGCGACATGAATTTCTCTATACCTTTGATGAGCCCCGATTCGGTCTGCGTCTCTCGGCCACCGCCATCGATGGCGTGGTGGAGCTCGACAACGTGATCATCGAGGTCAAGGGCGATGCCCAGGTGATGGAGGAAAGCAACACGCTCCTGGCGTCGTTCGTGCACGATCCCGACAGGGACGACGAGCCCTTGACGCCCATCTCGAGCAACTGACGGGCCGTCTCGGCTCGGGCTGGCGCGCTGCCTAGCGAGGCTCCAGGGACGTGCAGTAGCGATCGATGATCCGCTGGTACTCGCCAGCCGTCGCGTCGGACTTCCAATCCACGGGGCGAAGCTGTTGCAGCCTGTCCAGGCGTTCCCGGGCGGCAAGGCACTGGAAGGGGTCGACATTCTCGCCCTGGACCTGCTGGACGTGGAGATCCACCTCCCCGGCTGCGCCCTGCGGGTTGCGCGATGCCTCCCGCCCGGTTTCGACCGGCTCCGGCAGGCGTGTCGGCGGCGGCGTGGCGGTCACCGTGATCCCCGGCAGCTCCACGCTGGCGGCATCGCTTGCGCACGGCTCGCCCGCATAGATCGTATGGCCGCCCTCGGCCGCGCACTTGTAGACCTCGGCTATCGCCTGGCCGCTTAACGCTATCCACAGCACAACCGCTACCGTGCATTTCATGGCATCCTCCCTCGCCTCGTTTCAGCTTAGGCGGAAAATCTCCAGGCCTTGCACGAATTCTCGGCGCAATGTGTCCAACGGTGGCCACCGGCAAGCCGGATCACCTCACGCTACACTGGGTGTGTCGAGAAACGAGCGGCCCCCACGCAGCACGACCGGGCTGGGATGAGCGATGGCTCACGCCATGCGGGCAAGCGCAGCCGCCTTCGGGCAGCCACGGGTATATGCCGGCTCGATCAACCAAGAGGTTCGACCATGCGCCAGACAGGTTGGGCAGGTTTTCTTGCCATCGCCCTTCTTCTCGCGGGACAGGCCGGCGCGGCTGATCCAACGGAGAGAGCGGAGAGGGCGGCCATCGCCGAGCAGAAGGCGGAGATTCTCGAGCACCGCGCCTCCGATGAAGGCAGAGGAGGGCCGCCCTCCCCCGCCAATCTGCTCACGCAGCCCGGGGTGCAGGCGGTCGACCCGGCCGGCAAGGCGCCCCTGGACGATGCGATTACCTGCCTTTCGCGCTCGATCTACTGGGAATCCCGGGGCGAGAATGTCGACGATATGCAGGCTGTCGCCAACGTGGTGATGAACCGCCTCGGCCATGAGGGCTTCCCCAGTACGGTATGCGGCGTGGTCATGCAGGGCTCCGAGACGGGCAGTTGCCAGTTCTCGTGGTGGTGCGACGGCCGCCCCGACCAGGCGCAGGAGGTGGAGGCCTACGCCGAGGCCAAGGAGATCGCCCGCAAGGCGCTCAACCGGCAGTTGAAGGACGCCACCCGGGGCGCAATGTTCTTTCACCATCGCAATGCCTCGCCCAGTTGGGCCGCGAGCTACACCAAGACGTACGAAACCGCACAACACATCTTCTACAAGCCAGGCTAGGCAGTTCGACTGTCACCTCGCGGGGCGCACATCCCGGGCATCCAACAAGTCACCGCGCCCCGGGACATCGCCGGCGTCGTTCAACGGCCCAAGCCACAGGAGTTCAGCATGAGTGATTTCGATAACCTGGCCAGAAAGCTCGCCCGCGCAAGAGCGAAATACGGCCCGCTGGCGGACAGGATCATCAAGGGCGAATCCAAGGCGCTGGATGAGCTCGTCGAGGCACTGCAGGCCTATGCCGACGCGGACGACGCCGGGCAGGCAGCGGACGAGAAGCCCTCCCCCAACCTCGACCAGACCATCGCGCAGTACCGCGACACCAAGGCGGCCATGGAAGCGATCATCGACCGCCACATGACGACGGCGTTCAAGGAGATAGAGCAGGCGTTCGGCGACACCCCGACCCGGGTCGATCTGAACGTGACGGAGCGACAGACGATGGACGACAAGTACCCGAGCGGGAAATACGCCGGCAGCAGGGTTCGGTTAGGAGGCGAGTGATGGTGAGAATCGATGACGCACGCCAGTTGTCCGAAGGCGAAGTCGCCGTGCTCCATGAAGGCACCGCTCTCGACTACGCCTATGTCGAAACCGAGGACGAGGCGTTCTTTGAAGTGACGGAGGAACAGGCCGTCGAGATCGCGCGCGCCTTCACCGAGAAGCGCCATCCCATCACGGTCAACGGCCGCAATGTGGTTGCCGTCAGGCAACGGCCCAGCCGCATCGGCAGTCCGTGAGGCACACCCCGCCGGGGCGAGGGCCGGGCAGCACCGATCGTCTCAATGCCTGACTGACACCTGTCTGGCTTCCGCCTCTGCCGCAATGATGGCTTGCCTTGCGCGCTCGTGTTTGACGTACAGGTGAAAGTAGTCGTCCTGCTCGTTACCGGCCTGCGACGAGCGATCCAGCAGGAATCGCCGGCTGTATGCCAGGTACCGAAAGGACTCCTCCTGCGTCAGGCCCACCATGGTTTCCTCGCCTTGCCTGCCCGTGGTCAGCAGACGCATCTCCATCATACAGGCACGCTCAAGGCGCGTTAAACTCAGCTCTTTCATCGGTCGCGCTCAGGGTTCAGGGAAGGCACTAGCGTACCCAGAGCGCGCCAGGGTCAAAGCGTCAAATAGCGAAGTAAATCACCGCGAGTGTGTCACGGTCGCCACTCAGCGATAGCCCGCCTAAACGATAAGCGAATTCAGGCGGGCAGCTTCATTGGCGGCATCGGCTTCGCTATCGAAACTCGCCACCACGATCTCTTCGCTGGCGTTGCGGGTATCGACGACCCACCACTTGGGCGATTGCGCCTCCGCCGGATCGTCACTGGCTGCCGGCTTTACCAAGAACATGTTCATATCGCTCTCCTGTCGGGTTCAAGCCCCATTGTAGAACACGCGCTTCGGCCCTCATGTGCCGGGATGCCGCAGGAGTCTTCTGCAAGCCAGGCGAAAAGGCCCGGCGTGGCGGTTTCGGCAACCGGGCCAAGAAGCTCGTCCGCGCGGGAGCGAAGTATGGCCGTTATTGAGGAAGGAATAGGCTAGTAAGGAGGGGGCTATCGGCCAGAAGCGGAGGTATAGAGTCATTTTGGAAACCTCATCCTTAGAACTTGATACTCATGTGTTTTGGTAATGGCCGGACAGACTGTTTCAAAGTGCCTGAGGAATGATTGCGCTTCAATTGAATCGGTCCGAACATGGGGGCTGATATGTTTATGTAACGCTATTCCTGCATTAAGAGTGAGAGGAACAAAGCTGAAGAAAATATGTTCTTTAGGAATTTTTTTTTGCCTTGCCTCTTTCTCAAATGCCTCGGAATTTAAATACTCTTTTATCAAAGAAGCTGCTTCAGGCCGTAACCGAGATTCACTCTTGGGAAGTGACAGAAAAAGATCTAAATCGTGCCAGGAAAGAGGAACATCAAAGCAGTCTCCACCCTCTTCCTCTTCGGAAGCAGGAAAATCGACATAAAAGTACGTTTCAGGCACTTGCGGCTCATCACTTTCGTAGCGATGAAAATTATACAGACTCCTGATTCTGTTCGCTTTGTTATGGTGCCGTGCGTTCCTTATTGCTAGGATGGTGCACAGCTCTGGTACTTCGTACCAGTTCACAGTTGTTATGCCATTTTGTAGCATTAAGTCGTAAAGGCTGTGAAAAGCGTTGAGCTTAGCGTTAATGGCAGTTTCTATAGTTCCTATCGCTTCCGCAGTATCCACTGGCATAAGCTCATAAAACTTCCAATTCGACTCTAGCAAGATGCGAAAAGCTTGTGCTAGATCTTCAAATGAATATGTAAGCATACAATTTCTACTCTGGATTCCCCTCGGTTAACGTAAATCTTTGCGGCGGTTTTGGCATCGTGAAATGGTGGTAAAATTGTCTGATAATAGCGATTTATTTATGCACTTCCCGCAGCATGCAAAACTGCATCTTTTACGGCACTCATATATTTTTTGAAAATTTTAATATTTGAGGAAAGATCTGAAAAAGAAACATCTACAGCACTATCGTTATGGTGAACAATGCTATTTCTTTTATTTACAACAGAGTTAACAAGGTCTTTGTTATTATTGAATTCTTCTTCTTTCGACAGATCAATTCCTAGAATCCGATAAGCTTTAATGGTTTTATAAGGATTTGCAGACAACCCATCTGAAATTTCCTTTCTATTTGAAGGGTAGTTAGCCTCCTCGAACCTCAGGTCTTTCTCTTTTGGGTCTCTAGATGTTTTCCAATAAATGAAATTATGAGGTATTTTAGCCAACGTTATTCTGCGATTTATTTCTTTTGTATACACATAGGCCAAATCTTGAAGATAAGCTTCCAAGTATGAACAAATATTTATCATGTAGGACTTTACAAAAAAATTGACATTATCTGAAAAAAGTTCATCAGGATTATCAGACAGCACACGCTCTTCAGATAACTTTATTACCTCAAATAAATTATCGTATAGCTTGTTGTATCTTTCGCACAAGTCATTAATTTTATCCTGCATTAATGGCAGCCTCCAAAAGCTGAGACCAGCTCTGCTTCCTTCTAAGAATCGATGACCTATTTTGTAGCCCACCAGAAAGCGTCCTTTTAAAGTCGTCACTTTCACAAAGAGCTAAATAGGCATCTTTTATATCATCTTTCTTTGCTTTCGCTACATCATGATCCAATCTCCCCACGGTCGGCATCAGAAGATCATAGTGAACAAGCCCCTTCCTTTTTCTCTCCGCTGCAGGATTTGTAAAAACATTATCGCCAAAAACTTCTATACAATTCTCAAGCGCTTTGTTAAAACTACATCTATACTCTTCTAGAGCCTCGACATCGAGTTCTGAATTTTGCTCCATGTAGTCATCCAGAAAATCTTTAAGATTGGTGTTAAAACCTGTTAGACCAGAGTCGTCAGAAAAAGCAAAGAAACGCAGAACCTGCTCTTCCGACTCTAAGCTATTTCTTTCAACACCAGAGTTATCCGCTAGACCGAACCTTGCGATAAAGGGGTTCTCAGCGAGCTCAACCAAAAGCTCATCAAGGGTGCCTGGATATAGAGCATGGCGGATCTCCTGGTCTGAAAGTTCGACAGCCCCTTGGTTCAGTCTTGAAAAGATTTCCCGGACAAGACTCTTCGGATTCTCTTTTCTCAGTATGATGCACCGGATTGTTGTAGTTTCTAACTCAGTTTGTAGTGCACCTAATTCAGAGAATTTTTTTCCTTCTATTTCTTTGAAGGTAGTCATTCCCTCTAATGCAAATTCATCATTGAAAAATCGAGCAATTGTTGTGAGTCGCTGAACACCATCTATTACCATGTGGCGTCCATCTTCATCCTCTGCAAAATAGCATGATGGCAGCGGTATCCTCATGAGGCATGACTCTATGAATCTTGAAGATCTTACCCAGCCATCTTTATCCCATTTGTACTTCCTTTGAAAATCCGGGTCCAGTTTTAGCTTCGGCGGCTTCGACTGAATTCTGTTTACAAGCGTTTCGAATGGGTAATCAATTGGATAAAGGTTTAGAGTTTTATCCTCAGTAAAATCAGTCATTTTTCTTCCTTAGGTTAAAATATTTAACAATCAAATGTACATAGCAGGCATTAGATACCACGCGCTTTCCCACTTGAACGGGCGTGTTCAACACGATTACACCGCACCCTTAATCCAATGATTTCAATACATATTTTATTAAACTTGCTATGTAATACGCGCATATTGCCTTTTTAGGCACGTCCGCTTTGGGTCGATAGCGGCCAATACGTTTAGCTATAAAATTTGTTAATCAACCTATTTATCGCAAACGACCTGGAGCCGACAGCGCACTTGGAGGCAGGGCGGATACGCTACCGCCACCCAGACACTCAAATGCCTGGAGCCGCACCACCTCTTGTCAGTGCTCTGCCGTATAACATCCAAACGTGACCCTACGCCTAAACCCAGCGCGCAATTTAACCTCAAAGCCCTGATATTACTTTCGGCCGTTTGGCTAATATCTTGAAAAAAGAAAGGCCGCGCAATGCGCGGCCTTCTCGTTCGGCAGATGGTTTTGCTTGGCGGCTCGCTGCTGCGACGGCATGCGTTTGCGATGCGGCAGCGGTCGTTGGCCGGCTCCGAGCGTGATCGCAAGCGGCTATCGTATATAGGGCGGAATGCGTCAGCGCTTGAAAAGCGTATCCATGCGCGAGTCGATGCCGGGCCTGGCAATCGTGACGGATGCGTTGGTAATAAAGATCACGCCTTGCGAGCTTGGGGATACAACGCAGCGGAAGCCAAGCGCCATTGGCGGGCTTCCAGGCTTGTCGAAGCTTGGGGGTGCGATACGGACACTCGGGGAGGAGATGGCGCGCCTGGCGGGATTCGAACCCACGACCCCTGCCTTCGGAGGGCAGTACTCTATCCAGCTGAGCTACAGGCGCGCGGTGGCTGTCGCCGTGCCGCGTGGCAGTCACCACGGCAGCGCGGCCATCCTACCCGCTTGCTTGTGTCGTGTCCAGCACAGGCCGGAGCCGAAAAGCCTTGATTGATGTCATGTAAGCGGCAAATGGCGCCTGTCCGGCGTTTTCCCGCCCGTTGCGTTGTCGCTATACTGGCGGCCTTTGTATTCGCGTCGAGTACCGTTTCGACTTCAGGACCGTGAACGAGGTGGTAAGAGTGAAACCCAGCAAACTGATCGTAGGGTGCCTGGCGGCCCTGGGCCTGTCCCTGGGCTCGGCGCAGGCAGCCGACATGTCCAAAGAGGCGATCGCCGAACGTCTGGCGCCGGTAGGCGAGCTGTGCCTGCAGGGCGATGACTGCGGCGGCGCACCGGCCGTGGCCGCCGTCAGCGACACCGGCGGAGCGCGCAGCGGTGAAGACGTCTATTCCAGCGTCTGTTCGGTATGCCACGCCTCCGGCGTTGCGGGCGCTCCGGTACGCGGTAGTGAAGCCGACTGGAGCGCACGCCTGGAAAAGGGCATGGAGACGCTCTACAGCCATGCGATCAACGGTTTCAACGCCATGCCGCCCAAGGGGGGCAATCCGTCGCTGTCCGACCAGGAGGTCAAGAACGGCGTCAACTACCTGACCGAGCCGGTCCGGGGTGACGATGTCGCCATCGATACCGGCGATGCCGCTGCCGAAGCAGGCGCTACCGAAGAGAACGCTGGGGGCGAAGCGACTGCCGACGCGGGCGCCGATTCAGGCAATGCGAGTGCCGTAGGTGCCACCCAGGTGGCTGCTGTCGGCGACACCGGCAATGGCGAAGAGGTCTACAACTCTATCTGCATGGCGTGCCACTCCACCGGCGCTGCCGGCGCGCCCAAGCGTGGCGACGATACCGCCTGGGAACCGCGTCTGGCCAAGGGCGTCGACACGCTCTACGACCACGCCGTCAACGGCTTCAACGCCATGCCGCCCAAGGGGGGCAACCCGGCGCTGTCCGACGAGGACGTGCATAACGCCGTCGACTACATCATCAGTGCTCTGCAGTAACGAGACATGACACCGGCAGAACGGGGCGCCTTTGGCGTCCCGTTTCGCTTCCCTCTTCCCTCTTCCTGTCTTTCTGATTTCCCGGTTGCCGCTGCCGGCCATTGCCGCCCTATCCCAGCAGCGAACGCAGCCCGGCGATGGCATCCTGGCCGCGGGCCTGTTTCTTCTCGGGATCTTCCTTGTCGGCGCGCCCTTCCCATTCGAGATCCTCGGCGGGCAGCTCGTCGAGAAAGCGGCTCGGCACGCAGTCGAGCAGTTCGCCGTAGGCCTTGCGCTGGCGCGCCAGGGTCAGGGTCAGGGTGCGCCGCGCGCGGGTGATGCCCACATAGGCCAGGCGGCGCTCCTCCTCGACGGTGCCGGCCTCGATGGAGTTGCGGTGCGGCAACAGCTCCTCCTCCAGCCCCATGAGGTAGACGTGAGGAAACTCCAGTCCCTTGGAGGCGTGCATGGTCAGCAGCTGCACGCGGTCGGAGTCGTCCTCCTCGGCCTGCTGCTCGAGAATGTCGCGCAGCACC